>NZ_CP138621.1:0-2360000 GCF_045784335.1 Priestia sp. HNGD-A6
ATGACAATGTCTAAAATCACATTTATCGGAGCGGGAAGTACAGTTTTTGCAAAAAATATTTTAGGAGACTGCATGTTTGTGCCTGCTTTAGCTGGCTTTGAATTTGCGCTATACGATATAGATGCTGAGCGTTTAAAAGATTCGGAAAATATGCTAAACAATCTAAAAGAAAACTATAAAGTGAATATTACGGTCAAAGCCTATTTGAACCGCAGAGAAGCTTTAACAGGAGCAAAGTATGTGATTAACGCCATTCAAGTAGGGGGTTATAAACCGAGCACCGTCATTGATTTTGAAATTCCTAAAAAATACGGCTTGCGTCAGACGATTGGAGATACAGTAGGAATTGGAGGAATCTTCAGATCACTGCGCACGATTCCAGTGCTGTTTGATTTTGCAAAAGATATTGAAGAAGTATGTCCGGATGCGCTGTTTTTAAATTACACCAATCCAATGGCAACGCTAACGGGTGCAATGCTGCGCTATACCAATGTAAAGACGGTAGGCCTTTGTCACAGTGTTCAAGTATGTACAAAAGATTTATTTGACTCTCTCGGAATGGATCATGAAGGGATACAAGAGAAAATCGCAGGCATTAACCATATGGCATGGCTGCTAGAAGTAAAAAGAGATGGACAAGATTTATATCCAGAAATTAAGCGTCTGGCAAAAGAAAAGCAAAGAACAAAGCATCACGATATGGTGCGTTTTGAGCTAATGGATAAGTTCGGTTATTATATTACCGAATCGTCTGAGCATAACGCAGAGTATCACCCATACTTTATTAAACATAAATATCCAAATCTTGTTGATCAGTTTAACATCCCTCTGGATGAATACCCGCGCCGATGCGAAGAGCAAATCAGCAATTGGGAATCAATGAGAGAAGAAATGGTCAACAACAGTCAGTTAACTCATACACGTTCACATGAGTACGGCTCTAGAATCATTGAAGCAATGGAGACAAACATGCCGTTTAAATTTGCCGGTAACGTATTAAATACCGGAGGCTTAATTAGTAACCTGCCGACAAAAGCGTGCGTAGAAGTTCCATGTGTTGTAGACCGAAGCGGCATTATGCCGACTTATGTAGGAGACTTACCTGAGCAGCTTGCGGCGTTAAATCGTACGAATATTAATACGCAATTATTAACTATTGAAGCAGTTGTCACTAGAAAAAGAGAGCACATCTATCAAGCAGCGATGCTAGATCCTCATACAAATGCGGAATTATCCATGGATGACATCATTCGTATGTGCGATGATTTAATTGAAGCACACGGCGATTGGCTGCCTGATTTTACAGGGAAAGTGAATCAATACGTGTAAGAAAAGAATCCTCGGCTGAAATCAGCTGAGGATCTTTTGTACTTAGGAAAAGAAGGGAATATCATCCAAATGGATATTGACATTTAAAAATGTTCATCATACACTGTAAGAAGCAAGTCATTTTATACTAAGAAAGGAAAGGTACCGTAGACAATGGATAAGTAATCCTATTTTTTTAGACATTCTTTTAAAACTTTATTTTAAATGAACATTTGTCTAGATAGGATTAGTCTGTACATTTTTAGGTGCCATTTCTATATGTCTTATATGAAGTGATTTCTCCCTTTTTTTACTCTATAAAAAGGGTGCATATTTGCGTATGCCTAATTATGACCTCTAATCCTCTCTAGAAATCCTAGGGAGGTTTTTTTATGTTATTGTTAGAAGCTATAAATATTGAAAAAAGCTATGGAGACCGCCTGCTGTTTCAAGCAGAGAAACTTCAAGTACATCGCGGAGAGCGAATTGGAATTGTGGGAAAAAACGGAGAAGGCAAATCGACGTTGCTTCATATTTTAATGAAAAAAATGAGTCCAGATCAAGGGATTGTGCAAACATATGGCCGTTCCTCACTGATTCCGCAGCTTGATGTTCAACCTACATCTGCCGTTTCTCCTGAGATGAAAAGTCAGTGGAGTGTGCCAACTGAAGCGGACTTTCTTAGCGGAGGAGAAGAAACAAGAAAAAAAATTGCAGCTGCTCTTTCATCCGGGGCGGAACTGCTTGCAGCCGATGAGCCAACGAGCCACTTAGATGTAAAAGGCGTAGAAAAATTTGAAGAAGAAATGAAGTCTTTTACAGGCAGTCTGCTGCTGATTTCACATGACCGAGAATTATTAAACCGCCTTTGTACGTCTATTTGGGAAGTAGAAGGCGGCAAAATTCACTGTTATGAAGGCAATTATCAAGAATATGTGACGCAAAAAAAACACGCGGTTGAAAGACAGCAGTTTGAATATGAACAGTATGTAAAAGAAAAGCAGCGGCTTGAACTGGCGTCTGAAGAAAAAAGCCAAAAATCAAAGTCGCTTAAAAAAGCGCCGAGCCGCATGGGCAACTCTGAAGCGAGGCTTCATAAACGAGCGGTCGGAAAACAAAAAGCGAAGCTAGACAGAAGCGCAAAAGCAATTGAAACAAGAATTGAAAAGCTGGAGAAAAAAGAAAAGCCAAAAGAAATGGAAGAAATTCATTTTGACCTATCGCAGTTTCACCAAGTGCATAGCAAGCAGGTACTAAGCTTTGACAAAGTCTCAGCATCAGCTGGTAATCATATCTTGTTTCAAAACCTAAAAGGCGGTGTGAAGCCAGGAGCGAAAGTAGCGATTGTCGGCAAAAACGGCGCCGGAAAATCTACGCTGCTGAATATGATTGAGCAGCGAACAGAAGGAATCACGGTTGCGAAGCCTGTAAAACTTGGGTTTTTTCATCAGCGCCTTGAAAATCTAGATCCCGCTAAAAGCATTTTAGAAAACATCAAAGAAGACAGTCCGTACACCGAGCAGTTTATTCGGACGGTGCTATCGCGCTTACTTTTTAAACGTGAAGACGTGTATAAAAAAGTAGAGATGCTAAGCGGAGGAGAACGAGTCAAAACGGCATTAGCAAAAGTCTTTTTAGGAAACTATAACGTTCTTCTTTTAGATGAACCGACCAACTATCTTGATCTTCATACAAAAGAAGCGCTTCAAGAAGTGTTAAAAGCTTATCCAGGGACGATTTTATTTGTGACGCATGACCGCTATTTTGTTAAAAAGCTTGCGACGCATGTTTTGACGTTAAAACAGTCCAAAGCGGAGCTTGCGGCGATTGAAGATACGGGTAAAAGCAAAAAAGCGTCACAGCAGCAAAATGAAGCGGAGAAACTTGCGCTTCAACTAGAATTAACAAAAGTAATTAGCGAGCTTTCTATCACGCCAGAAGGAAAAGACAAGCAGCGTCTTGAAAAAAGATACGAAGAGCTTTTAGAAGAAAGAAAACGATTAAATAGAAAGGAAGGGTAATATCACTTCACCTAACAATGAATACAATGATGTTACTGAACATTAAAAGCGTATTGAAGGAAAAATGACGGATATGAATGTAAAAGGAACGCCCAAAAGAATAAAATGGATTGGCTATGGAATCATTATTTTCTTTGTGATTCTTATTCTAACGATGATCATCGGCGTATTTATCAATTAAAACAAAAAGCAGCCGCTTCAATGTTGAAGCGGCTGCTTTTTTATTTGCCTACTTTTGTAACGATCGCATCTCCATTTTTTCCAACTCGTACAGTAGCAAAACGAGCTTCGCTTTCCACTTTGCTGCCGGTTCCTTCTGGAATAAAATAATGCTCAATTCCGTACTGAATTCCCCATTCGTGATAGCTGCCCGTAATGACAACGTCTTTCTTTTTAGAAGTATACGGCTTATTCCAGTCATCATCCGCTTGGTAGATTTTTGCGTATTCATACACGCCTTGTTTGTCAGGGCGAAGAACGAGCTTCACTTTTTCTCCGTCTTTCACATGAGGTAAGGTAACGTGCGCAATGTCGTAATTCAGCTCAACATAATCGCCTTGCAGCAGCGAGCGCGGATCGATTGGCTGTAAAGCGAGCTTAATTTCTTTTCCGTTTTGAAGGAGCACTTCGTTTTTAGTGAAAATGCCGCCCAGCATAATGAGCTGAACAAGAATGATGATCCATACAGCGGTTCGTCTGCGGTCAAGAAACGACGGCTGCGGCTGATCAGGCGGTGACAGGTCCCATTTCCTGCTTAGGAAAAGAAAGATAAGACCTAAAATAACGAGCACAAGTGATTTATTAAATAAATCCCACACAAAGTCGTAATATTTCATCGCTAAAAAAACAAACCAGAAAATCATGCCGACCATAAAATCGTATTTTGGCTCTTTTCGTACCGTCACAAATAAAAAGACGGTCGAAATTACAAAAAACATCGTACAGTAAATAATATTTAAAAAAGACGGTTCGCTTAATTCAGTCAGCGACAGTAAAAAGATAAAAGCAAGAAGAAGCGCTGCTTTTTTAAACGCGTGGTGTATGTTTATCGCGTACACAGCGGCATTTAATAGAAACAAAGCGAGCAGCACATAATCTATTTTGATAGTGTCATAGTAAGTAGTCGGAACCTTTATTAACAGAAGCCCTTGCACTAGCACAAAAAGCAGCAGGCGAACGGGCGTATGCTTTGTGAATACTAAAAGCGCTACAAGTGCGATGACGTAGATAAAAAACAGAATGTCGTTCACAAAAAAAGAGGCGCCGCCGCTAATTAATACGCCCATCATTAAAAGCGTATATTTCACGGTTGGAATATCTGCTTTAATCAAATAACATGCCACAATCAGCAAAACGCCAGTCACAAGCATTCCGTTTGTTGGGTACGTTCCTGTAATAAGTGTGACAAGTCCTCCTAAAGAGCTGCTGCCGATGACCGATGCAATGGCCGTAATCCCAATCACCGCTATTCGTTTGATTACGCGGAGCGAGGTTTTTTGTGCTGACGTGTTAGCAGTGAGCCATTTGACAAACCATACGCTTGCACCAATAAATAAAATCACGAATCCTAAAGCTAAGAACAATGACCATTCAGCGTAGTGTTTAAAAATAAAAGAGAAAAACTGTTCAATAACAAATAAAGCAAATGCCACAATGGAAATCCCTAAAAACGACCTTTGCGGCTCCACTTTTGAAAAATAAAAAAAGGAGCTTAGTAAAAACAGCAAATAAAAAATAATAAGACCAATCCGTAAGCTAGAGCTCCCTGTGAAATCCGGCAGGGAAACAGTTAAAAAAATGTAGTGAAACAAACAAAACGCCGCATACATGATCACAGGAGACGAGCGCCGTTTCTTTTTTATGATCCAAAAAATAATCAAGTTCACAAACGCCATTCCTGCGTAAAGTAAAAGCGTCTCGTGTTCGCCTCGCTGTGAAACTGCGCCTGTTGGTGAAATGAAAAAAGCCATGGTGAATTGAAATAAAACAAACGATAACACGTAAAACGGCTGATACTTTGTAAAAAAGCTAAACAAAATAACCGGCACAAGCCAAATTAAAAACAGCCAGTACGATTCAGCGTGCGTGTTGTAAATTTGAGAAAGAAGCGCGATGCTTAATCCAAATGAAAGAGCGCCGGCCAAAAGAGTCCAGTGACTTAAAAACGCCTGCTGAGGAAGCAGCTTTCGCACTGCAAATGCACTTCCGTAAAACAGCAGCATCAGCCCCACGCTCAGCGCAATTTTAATGTAGCGGTCAAAGCCTTGCCAGTTCGATGCAAAGAAATATAAAATGCCGGACAAAACAAGAGCCAACCCCAGTAAATAACCGAGTCTTACGAGCTTTTCTCTCATACTCAACCTCCTCTTTATATTATGTATATACTAGCGCATGTTTAAATATTTGGAAATAGAAAGAATGAATGCGTTTTAACAAAAAAATTGTGTAAAAAGGCCTTTTAGTGGCGTGGAAATAACAAGAAAAGTAGTCCGAAAATCTTGATAAATTGTCAATGGTAAGATAGTTTTGGTTATTTTATCCTGAAGAGTGGGTATTGAACTAAAAACCTACATTATTCCCAAAAAATATAAGAAAACATGCCGATGTGCTCTCTTTCTTTATTTGATAAGCTATAAAAGGGAATTACTGTTAGAGAAACCAAGAGATAGATATAAAGGAAGTGTCATCATATGAATGAGATGTTTGTTGCTCATCTGTATATCCAAGTGAAGCAGGCACATGAAGATATCCAGCAGCTTACGGCTAGTAAAAACACGTTAACGGAAGTCAAAGGCGAGCTTGAACGTGCAAAGGAAAAGGTAAAAGAACCAGAGCTCACTTCCGCCACTTGGTCAGGCAGCCTTGCTGTTGGGTTTGAAGACATCCGCACCGCTATGTTAGACGAATACGATGATTTGCTGACCCGTCAGCTGACGGATGCCATCACGACAATTGATGCAAAAATTACGGCGCTTCAATCAGATATACAAGGGATGGAACGCGCCATTAAAATGCAAGAAGACGAAGCAAAAGATAAGGTGTGATGCAATATGGCAGACGAAATTAAAGTAATAGATGGTGAAATTAATAGAACGCTTAGTGACCTAAGCGCTGCTGCGCAGCAGTTTCAGCCGCTTTTTCCGTTTCACGTAGGAAGCGGACAAGAACTAGAGGTGCTCGATGAATTAAACCAGCTGAACCAGCAGCTTCAAGCGTTAATTGTGGACTACAAGCAAACGCTCCTCGATGATTTGAACGCCACCAAAAAATCCGTGCAGTCCATAAAAGAAGCAGATGAAAAAGCTGCAAACGCCGCTAAATAATGTTCATATTTTATATAAAGCTATCAAAAACAACCTTTCAACCAGCATAGATGTGGCATTCAAATAAAAAGGTTTTATCTAGCGGATGATGCAAGCCTTGTAAAGAGGAGCGTCCGCTTAGGTTTAGAAAAATGACGGGCGGTTGTTCGTTAACCGTTTGTTGTTCTTCTACATCGATACAGCTAGGAGGTTACAGATTATTGAAAACACTTGATGTCGATGCTTTTCACGAAAATATTCAAGCTATCTTAGACTCTATTAAAAGTCAAAAAGAACAAACTCAGGGCCTGATTTCACAGGTTCAGGCATTTTCAAGCTTAGATGATGCGTTTAAAGGAAAAGGAGGAGAGGCGATTCGGTCTTTTTACGAAACGGGACATGCTTCTTTTTTAACGCTGTATCATTCATTACTCACTTCCTATGAAGCTCGACTAACTCAAATCACACATGCGCTGCGCTCATTCGAACCGAGCGAAGACGGCTACATCACGCAGCCCTTTCTGCAAGACACTATTCCCGCGCATTTAAATCAAACAAGAAATACAACCGTCTCGCTTGTCGATCAAGCGAATGCAGCGATTCAAAAAGTCAGTCACCTTGCTTCTGTTTCAGCGCTTAACGACCAAGGTTTTCTAACAGAAGTAGAACAAGCAAAAAACAAAGCGGACAAAACGATGAACGATTTAGTCCGTTTTGACGAACAGCAAACGCAAAGCCTTTCAGCCATTCAAGATCAGCTGACATCTTTAAACTCGCTGCTTTCTAAAGTGAAAGCTGGGTTTCAAAATGGTTCCATTCAGCCGGGCAATGTAAGTGAGCTGAGCGCGTTGGCGAAAAAAGCGATGACCGATTCAGGAGGCGTCTCGGTTTTTGAAAAAGGCATTCCAACAACCTTGACAAGAAAAGAAAAACAAGAGAAAGTGATAAAGGAAGTAGGCCTTAAAAAACTGATTCAACTTCAGGCAATGACGCCTGCTGAACAGTTAAAAGAAATTCATAGGCTTGAAAAAATCTCGCCTTACATAAGAGAAGTACTAACGCAAATTCAGCAGGATACAGCACCTGCTAACATGAAAAAATTAGCCGAACTGTCACCTGCAGAGCAAGCAGTGGAACTGGAAAAAAGTCCATATTTGCAGGCACTCAACGATTCTTCAACTGTAGGCATGCTAACGTCTCAACAGATTCTTCAAAACGCTACGGGCGTTGAGGGAATGCTTATGCAGTCGGTGATGCGTCAGGGTCAGGTTAGGAGTGTCGGGACTAAAAAAACAGCTGAATCCTTTGACTTTACAGAAATCTGTGAAAATCCTAAAGCTAAAAAAGAAGAAACCGGTATAAAAGCTGTAGTCAAGGACGTAGGAGAGGGTGCTGTCACCTTAGCAAAAGGCACAGTTACGGGTACTAAAGGAGTAGCACAAGACGTTTGGGCCGGTATGGGGGAGAGAGGAGATAAACAGTTCAACTCCTTATATGATTTTGGAAACTTTGTAACGATGGGTGGATTTGATGGCGCTGTTGCCTTCAAAGAAGGCTTAATTGAGCGAGGAGAAAAATCGTTTGATTCACCGTATGACTTTGTCAATCACGCAACGGTGGGACTCTTAGATTTAGGGAAGCAGGCACTTAATCCGGACAAACCTCTTTCAAAAGAGCACTGGGAAAACAGCATGTTTCTGTTTGCGAGCGTAATTGGAGGAGCGAAACCCGCAGGAGCCGTAAAATCCGTTCCAAAAGTAACAAACGTTCCGCGTGTACCTGCACATAAAGGGACCAAAACATTAAGCAATATGCGAAATGTCGTCAGCCCAAAAGCAGCAAGCAATTGGTCGAAGAAGGTGTATGAACCTGTTCAAAAGCAGCTTCAACCTTTACTAGATGCGGAGATACCGACTTTACGTCCTCAACCTCAACTGGTAGGGATAGGAGAGGCTTTGCCTGGAAAGACCTTTGGTGAAGCGTTAGATGGGTTAACGACGTATAAGATGGGGAATGTTTCAAAAGGCCAGTCGAAAGCGGTGGAGAAAGTCGAAAAGCCTGGTGGCAAGGCAAATGCTGAGAGGATAAATGATCAGGGGGCAGTGGTTAAGGGTACGGGTAGATTAAATTCAAAAAAAGATATTTATAAAGTATTACCTAAAGATGTTCACCAAGCACTAGAAGGCTATGATCAAACTCATAAATTCGCTGCGAATTTTAGAGGGTTTGAAGTAAAAGCACAGCGTTCATTATCGCATATGTCTGATAAACAATTAATATATTCATTTAAAAAAGGTTACTCACCAAAAGATGGAGCAAATGATACAATTATACTCCATCATCATGAACAAAAAGTTGAGGGCCCAATAATTGAGATGCCTAATAGATACCATGATTTAGGTAATAAAAGACAACATCCATTTGGAAATTCAGGTGGAGTTGGAAGTGGAGAAGCTAGGATAGAATTTAATAAGTGGCGTAAAGAATATTGGAAGGCAAGATATGCCAATGAAATGATTAAAAGGGGGATCATTGAATGAAGATAGAAATATTAAATGCTATCGATGAAGAGTTCGAAATGTGTCCAGAAGCCTTTGGAGGACCTCTTAATATCGAGGAAGTAAACCAAGCAGAAGATGAACTAAAAGTAAAATTGCCAGAGGATTTTAAAGAATTTCTTTTGAGATATGGTTCTGGAGCAGTTGGTGAGGCTATTATTTTAGGATTGAAAGAGGCAGAGTTTGTTGCGACACCATCATTTGTTGAGAAATCTCTGCATTTTAGAAAGGTACTCCCTAAAGAGTATGAGAATTTTACTGCTATTGGTATAGACGGTGCAGGAAATCCAGTAGGCTTTAATTCACCGAATATAGAAATTATTACATTTGACTTTAATTTCGGTGGGAAAGAAATCATAGCAGAGAGTTTTGAGGAATATTTAGAAAAAGCAATTCGTGAAGAATTAAATATACATTTTTAATATTCAAGATATTAATTGTAATATAAGATAAAACAAAAAAACGAAAATTAACTGTAAGCACTTGATTGTATTTTAGGCAACAAGTGCTTTTTTGTGAGAAATTACACCTTTGAAAAATATAAAAAATGACTGTATGAAGTTCATAACTCATGAAGGGCAATACCATACAAATAGTATTAGCCGCACTGTCACCTTAAGAGTAAGCAATTGAACTAGAAAACAGTCCAAAGGCTCAGCAAGATCTTACAGCACTTTCTCACTCTAAAGCAAAATTATAAAAAGCCTGAAATTGCAAGAAGTGTATATGAAACGGAGGCCAAAAAGCAACAACAGGATGGTCTAGCAGCTGTTTCTTTTGTAGCGGATATGGTGCCTGTGGTTTCCAATGTAAAAGGTGGATGGGAAGCAAGTGTAGGATACGATCCTATTACGGGGAATGAACTATCTAGTTTTGACCGTTCTGTTTCTGGAGCAGGAATTGTTTTTGGCGGCTTTGCGAGAGTGCCAGGGAAAGTGGTGAAATACGGAAGCGAAGGAGCAGAATACGTACTTCGTGTAAACAAAGCAGAAAAGACCGTAACCAAGCATAAGGTTAAAGATGTTTCCAAGGGCGAGTCGAAAGCTGTGGAGAAAGTGGAAAAGCCTGGTGGTAAGGCGAATGCTGAAGGAGTTCATGATCAGGCGGGTGTTGCTAAGGGTACGGGTAAATTTGTCAACAATGCTGATGATGTTGTATTCAAACAAAGTTCAATAGATAAAGCTTTCAGTAAACACAGAAATGATTTTGGAAGTTATCCTGATGGTAGCAAATCTAGTGTGGAATTATTCAAAAACGATGTTTCAGAGCTGATTAATACTGGAGTTCAAAAACAAGGTAAATATAGAAACGTTGAAGGAACGCATATTTACAACGAAACTACTAAACAATGGACTTTTATTAACTCAGATGGAACTATGAATACAGCTTTCAAATTAAGTGATTCACAATACAAATATTTAATTGAAAAAGGAGTTGTAAAATAGTGAGATTAGTTAATACCCTTCTCTCAGAACATGAATTAAAGAAAGAAGATATTGAAGTGATTTGCAATATATTTAAGAAACAATATGATGAAAATATAGAAGTAAATAGCTATAAATATGATGATCGTAAATATTATGAAACTGATTTTGATATAATTGACGTAGAATTTCTAAAGGAAAATATATATGTAGAAATTGATAAGTTGATTAAGATTCATGAAAAGATTATTCAATTAGTTAATCAAAATGTAGAAATAATTGTAGCTAATGATGATACAGATACGGAAATCCAAATATTCGAAAAAAATTGTAACGATATATCAGGATTTGGATTGTTTATTACTTCAAGAAAAATTCTAGAACTTGAACCCTATTATACTTCTGATATTTGCAAAGCATATTTGAATTTTGAAAATGTTAGTTTTGGTGTAATGTTTGAATAGTGTTAATTAGGAAGAGACGGTTCTTCCACTTTAGGATGGATGAATGATTTGCTAAAATTTTTATAAAAGAAAAAATTATGAAATTCATGCTGGGAAATGAGATTTTACGAACATAGACAAGAAAAATATTTATGTTAACATTTTTTATTACTACCTTGATTGGCTAAACGCCTTTCAAGGTTTTTTTATAAAGTTGGATTTGGTAAAAAGGTATCCGAAGAAGAATAGATATAGTGATCAAGAAGTAATGAGAGTAGCTAACTAGGGGTAAGTCTGGATTTAACTAACCTTGACAAGAAAAGAAAAACAAGGGAACGTGATAAAGGAAGTAGGTCTTGAACAAAAGATTTAGCCCAAAAGCAGCAAGCAATTGGTCGGAAAAGGTGTATGAACCGTTTCAAAAGCAGATCAAACCTTTACTAGATGCTGAGATACCGACTTTACGTCCTCAACCTCAACTGGTAGGGATAGAAGAGGCGTTACCTCGATAGACCTTTGGTAAAGCGTTAAATGGGTTAATGACGTATAAGATAGGGAATGTTTCGAAAGGTCAGTCCAAAGCGTTGGAGAAAGTGGAAAAGCCTGGTGGTAAGGCGGGTGTTGAAGGGGTTCATGATCAGGCGGCTGTTTCTAAGGGTACGGGTGAAACTATAATTAAAACAGTCAATGAAGTTGATTATAGTGATATCCGTGCTTACCGTGATATTGATATAGAAAAAGTACCAATAGAATATAGGGCCGATCCTAGACTTGTTTCTGAAATGAACTATATATAAAGGAAAGAAAAAAAGTGGAGCAAATGCAGCGGGATGGGAAAGAAGTGCCTCTAAGCACTTTAATGAATTATTAGATAAGCATCCCGAATTTTTTAGTGAAGCAAATATTGAGAGGATTGAAAACGGATTAGTTCCTGTAGTAGATGACGACTTTATTAAGTATTTTCCTCAATATAAAGGTTGTAAGGGTGATAAACTGATACATCATCATATAGGTGGTGGAGGTCAAGCTGCTGCTGTGCCACAATCATTACATAAGGGGTTTGGAGGCATACACAATTTTGAAAAAGAATACAAGATTAGAGACAACGACCCCTTGACTGAGATTGGAGAAGTATTTACGTCTCAAAAGCAGCCGTAAACATTAAGATAACGTATTAAGTGAAAATTAATAATATTTAGTGGAGGTATAAAAAAATGATTTCACCACAAGATTTTTTAGACAATTGGAATAAAGACATATATGGTTTGGTTAACTATGATGAAAAAATAATTAACTCACTTCCCTTATCCCAAGAAACTAAAGATTTCTTAATTGAAGCAGGTTTTCCTGAATCTTCTCCTCCATTTCTAACATTTGAATCTGCAGTTAGCGGTGGTGGAGAAAGATTAATTGAAAAAAACAATAAATTAGAAACGACGTATCATAAGTTTTTATATTTCGGATTTACTGGTAGTGGATATCCAATATGTATTGATGAATCTAACTCAGAGCTCGTATATATAGATTATGATAATAAGGTTGTTTTAATAAATACTACGATAGCAAAGTTTGCAGAAGCTTTACTTGTCTACGTAGAATTTATAAAGAAAGTAAAGGCTGTTAACGGAAGAAGAGCTTATCTCGAAAAAAATGCAACTAAAGATTTGTTAGACTGGATTTCTGGCCAACTTCAAAAAATCGACGCTGCCTCTTTAACTGAAGGGTGTTTTTGGGAAGAGGAATTAGGTAGTTTTATTGAATAAGATTGTATAGAGGTTTTATACATTTAAGATATAAGCTTAAAGCACTTTATTGTCAATTAAAGGCAACAGGTGCTTTTTGTTTTTTGTAAGAAATTTATGCTTTAGACTACACAAAAATGCTAATAAATTCAACAAAAAGAAAAGCAAGTTATTAAAACAGTTGGACTAAAACAGCTAAAAGAGCTGGAAATGATGCATCCACTGGATCAAAAAAAGAAGCTCGAACAGCTTGAAAAAAAAGCTCCCCATGTTAAAGAAGTTTTTAAACATATTCAAAAGGAAAACAGTCCAAAGGTTCAGCGCGATCTTGCGGCGCTTTCTCATTCTAAAGCAAAATTAGAAAAAGAGTTGAAAAAGTATCCATATCTATATGAGAATTACAAAAAGCCTGAAATCGCAAGAAGTGTATATGAGGAGGAAGCCAAAAAGCAACAACAGGATGGTCTAGCAGCTGTTTCTTTTGTAGCGGATATGGTGCCTGTGGTTTCCAATGTAAAAGGTGGATGGGAAGCAAGTGTAGGATACGACCCTATTACTGGGAATGAACTATCTCGTTTTGACCGTTCTGTTTCTGGAGCAGGAATTGTCTTTGGCGGCTTTGCGAGAGTGCCAGGGAAAGTGGTGAAATACGGAAGCGAAGGAGCAGAATACGTACTTCGCGTAAACAAAGCAGAAAAGACCGTAACCAAGCATAAGGTTAAAGATGTTTCCAAGGGTACGGGTAATAATAGTAAGCCGGTCAGCGGAGCCAAATCAATTATCACACCTGAAATGGAGGAAAAAATCCTTTTGGGACAGAGAAAGAACCCTAATAAAAATGAAATTATTGGAGGGCATTCATCAAACATTAATAATAGCCATTCTAACTATGTTACGGAAGCTATTAAAATCAACCCTGATGGTACAAAAGATATTAAATATATAACTCAATTTCCGGATGGGAATCTTTCAAAAATAAAAAATAGTACAATATTTCCCGAAGGTTGGAGTGATATTAAAATCTTAGATAGTATAACTGATATTGGTAATTCTCCTCCAATAAGTATTAGAGGTAGAGATGGAGCAACTTTCCATAGGGGAATTGTTGAGGGTGTAGAAATTGATGTTATTAAAATAGGTGATATGGTAGTTAGCGGCTATCCAACAGGACAAATTAATGCTCCATTACCAGGTGGTTTTAGTAAATAGAGGAGGAAAGTGAATGTACGAAAAAGTAGATGCAGTATTATCTGAAAATAGCGCAGATAATTATTTTTATGACGATGAATTTATGTATGTGCAAGAATTGATGAGTGAGTTTACTAATATTGATTGGGAGAATTTAATTCGAGGATTAAAAGATAAAGATGATAAATATAAAATTAGATTGGCCTACTGTATAGATGAAGATAACGGAGTATATGGATTTAATTTATTATTAGATTTACTTAATGAGAGTGATGAAGTGGCTGAATATGCAATAGATTCTTTACGTTCTTTTTATGGAGAAGAGTATAAAAAAATAATTGCTTCTAATAAGCAAATAAAGGACAAAGTAGAGAAATTATTAAAAAATGCTAGTTTACCTATTGAAAGGATTTTAGGAGCATTTTTACAACAAAACAAATTATAAAAATTTGCAAATAATATTAAACATTAAAAAATGTACGAAATCACTTGATTCCCTAAAATTTGGACTGAGTTGATATAGTAAACTTATGGTGAAATGTCTCAAATCTTGTGAAAGCTAAAAAGTCAAAGTATAGTATTGAAAAATTAGATGATTATTTAGTGAAATTAATTGATAAGCATTATGAAAAAATAGACTTAGGTGACTAGTATATGAGTCAATAAATCTTAATACTATTCTTAAACCTTGATTGGCTAAATGCCTTTCAAGGTTTTTTGATACAGTTGCATGTGATGAGAAGATATTCAAAGAAGAGTAGAGATAGTAATTAAGAATTAATGACAGTAGCTGATGAGGGGTAAGCCTATATTTGAAAAGTCTTGACAAGAAAAGAAAAACAAGAGAACGAGATAAAAGAAGTAGGACTTAAAAAACTGATTCAACTTCAGGCAATGACGCCTGCTGAACAGTTAAAAGAAATTCACAAGCTTGAAAAAAACTCGCCTTACATAAGAGAAGTGCTAACGCAAATTCAGCAGGATACAGCACCTGCCAACATGAAAAAACTAGCGGAACTGTCACCTGCAGAGCAAGCAGTGGAACTTGAAAAAAGCCCATACCTGCAGGCACTCAACGATTCTTCAACTGTGGGCATGCTAGCGTCTCAACAGATTCTTCAAAACGCTACGGGCGTTGAGGGAATGCTTATGCAGTCGGTGATGAGTCAGGGGAAGATTAGAGATGTGACACCTGAAAAAACTGCTGAATCCTTTGACTTTACAGAAATCTGCGAGAACCCTGCGGCTAAAAAAGAAGAAACTGGTATAAAAGCTGTAGTCAAGGACGTAGGAGAAGGTGCTATAACTTTAGCAAAAGGTACAGTTACGGGTACTAAAGGCGTAGCACAAGACGTTTGGGCCGGTATGGGGGAGAGAGCAGATAAACGGTACAACTCCTTGTATGACTTTGGAAACTATATAACGATGGGCGGATTTGATGGCGCTGTTTCCTTCAAAGAAGGCTTAATTGAGCGAGGAGAAAAATCGTTTGATTCACCACCGTATGACTTTGTCAATCACGCAACGATGGGACTCTTAGATGTAGGACAGCAGGCACTTAATCCGGAAAAACCTCTTTCAAAAGAGCACTGGGAAAACAGCATGTTTCTGTTTGCGAGCGTAATTGGAGGAGCGAAACCCGCAGGAGCCGTAAAATCCGTTCCAAAAGTAACAAACGTTCCGCGTGTACCTGCCCATAAAGCGACCAAAACACTAAGCGATATGCGAAATGTCGTCAGCCCAAAAGCAGCAAGCAATTGGTCGAAGAAGGTATATGAACCTGTTCAGAAGAAGCTTCAACCTTTATTAGATGCTGAGATACCGACTTTACGTCCTCAACCTCAACTGTTAGGGATAGGAGAGGCGTTACCTGGAAAGACCTTTGGTGAAGCGTTACATGGGTTAACGACGTATAATATTGGACGTGTTTCAAAAGGCCAGTCGAATGCGTTGGAGAAAGTGAAAGAGCCTGGTGGTAAGGGTAGGGGTAATCCTGAAAAATCAGATGGGAATTTTAAAGAATATAGAAATGCTAGTCTAAATAAAATAAAAAAACAGTTAGGTATACCAAGGACACAACACCCTATAAGTCAAAAGATGGTTCCTTTAACTGATGGAGCAGGAAATAGAATATTAAATGAGATGAAACAGCCTGTAATGACAAGAGAATTGACATACGAAATAAATGGTCAAACAGTAATAATACAGGATCATTCAGCAGGTCATAAGTTTGGAGAAGGGGGGATTGGTGATCAGCCACCTCATTACAATGTAAGGCCTCCAGAGAATACAAGAACTGGTAAAGTAGAAGGAATGGAGGATCATTATTATTTTAATAAAAGAAATAAAAAATAGGTTATATATTTCATGTAGATATGTATTGTATTTATATCAGAGATATAGTCTTGATTAATTATAAAGCGTGTAAGAGATAGACAACGTATTAATAGAAATAGAGGAGTGTATATATGATTAACTCGAATAGGATAATGAACCCTCAAGCAGTTACAGGCATTTTTGGTAGGATGCCAATGTTTAACAATTCTGAATTATTGAGTGTTCAAATAAAAAGAGATGGTCCGACATTATTTATTCAATTATCTACTAAAGAGATTGTAAAAAATAAGCCTAAACGGTGGGGCGAATGGGACATAGTATATATTGAAATGTCATTTTTGGGTGTGAAAGAATTGGAAATCAATTCATTTGGAACTATTAATGAAATTGAGGAATTCGAAATTGAAGATATTGGGGAAGGGGGATCTATAAAAATTCAATGTACTAATAGAATGTCTATTACGTGTTTATTTGACTGGGCAAGGATTGAACAAATAAATCCTGGTTTAATAGGTACACCATAAGAATTTATTAAAAAAGGCATAAGTATAAGAACAAAAAAACTTTGTATTTGCATTCAGAGTGCACGATAGATAGAATATATTTATTTAGATGAATATGGACAATGCCAAGGTTGTTTCTGGTGCCACAGAGGATTATTTGAATGGAAATTATTTCACCAGGAGAAAAAACAAAGCGGTATTGCAATGTTTGATATACTAAAAGAAGGCGATTTTAAGTTTGAATTTAGCGGTTTTGGTAAAAATCGTGGTATTTGGACGTTTACACGAGAGAATATTCAACCAAGCTCAATAAGAACCAAAACAAGTCACGTGCTAAGCGTGGCTTATTTTGGTGGAAGCTAATAATAACCACGACGCATGAACGATTTAACTAAACAACTTTGAAATAAGAGAAGCATGTAAGGTGCTACTCTTTATCAATAACTATGTCCTATGTAAAAGTCAACATACATGTTAGGTTTTATAACATAAATTTCTGAATAATCATTTACTTATTCACTTATTTCATGGTATGTTATATGACATAGATATTGTAACTTGCAATATGGGCTGGAAATTAGCCATTGCAATATATACTTATTTTTCTAAAAATGCACCTGGATAAGCTGGTGCTCTATACATATATGAATACATCTACGTATAGCTAGTCAAAAAGAATGAAGGCTTTTCTATTTATAGTGCTGATTGTTCTTTGGGCTGAGTATAGTTATAGTAGGTGAAATTTTCAAGGCAGTTATTTTGGTTTTTAAGCTGAATTTTTGGAATAGTTTGTTATTTTATTAATCAATGCTTTGCCACTTAGAAGTAGGTATAAAAGTTTCCTAATAAAAGAAAATGCAGACGGAATTTAATAAGTTTTTTGGAATTTGTGGGCGATTTTCTCACTTTTTTATCATTTTTGAATAGTTTATAATCATCAGACAATTATACTGTGATATAGTTATAAGTGAGACAGAAAAAGGTGTGTTCTTAGGTCGCACCTGAATTTTTTTACTACGTAAGCAGGAGCGCCTACATCTTTTTACAAATATAGGGGATGAGGAAGGTTATAATGAGCAACGTACAGAAAAAAACAGACGTTATCTTAATTGGTGCCGGAGTCATGAGCGCAACTTTGGGATCATTACTCAAAGAGTTAGCACCTGAATGGGACATTAAAGTATTTGAAAAACTCGCAGACGCAGGGGAAGAAAGCTCGAACGAATGGAATAATGCAGGGACGGGCCATTCTGCGCTGTGCGAACTAAACTATACATCAGAAAAAGCTGATGGATCTATAGATATAACGAAAGCGATCCGAATTAACGAGCAGTTTCAGCTGTCAAGACAGTTTTGGTCTTATCTTGTAAGCAGCAAGTTGATTCGCAATCCGCAAGATTTTATCATGCCAATTCCGCATATGAGTTTGGTACAAGGGGAAAAAAATGTATCGTTTCTGAAAAAGCGTTTTGAAGCGCTGTCAAACAATCCGTTGTTTCAAGGAATGGAGTATTCCGACAGTCCTGACAAACTAAAAGAATGGATTCCGTTAATCATGAAGGGGCGCACGTCAAATGAACCGATTGCCGCAACTAAAATTGATTCGGGAACAGACGTAAACTTTGGTGCTTTAACACGCATGTTGTTTGACCACCTGAAGAATAAAGGGGTTCACGTTCATTACAAACGAAGTGTAAAAGATATTAAACGTAAAAGTGACGGTATGTGGGAAGTAAAAGTCGCAGATGTAGACAGCGGAAAAGTTGAGTACCACACGGCAAAGTTCATCTTTATCGGTGGTGGAGGCGGAAGCTTGCCTTTACTTCAAAAAACAGGTATTCCTGAATCCAAGCATATTGGAGGATTCCCGGTAAGTGGATTATTTATGGTATGCAATAACCCTGAAGTAATTGCGCAGCACCACGGAAAAGTATACGGAAAAGCCAAAGTCGGAGCTCCGCCAATGTCAGTTCCGCACCTTGATACACGCTATATTGACAACAAAAAGACGCTGTTGTTTGGCCCGTTTGCCGGCTTTTCACCGAAGTTCTTAAAAACAGGTTCAAACCTGGACTTAATCAGTTCTGTAAAGCCGAATAATATTTTAACCATGCTAGCAGCAGGCGTCAAAGAAATGGCGTTAACAAAATATTTAATTCAGCAAGTGCTGTTATCAAATGAAAAACGTGTGGAAGAACTGCGTGAGTTTATCCCGAACGCGAAAAGCGAAGACTGGGATATTGTTGTAGCAGGCCAACGTGTGCAGGTAATCAAAGACACGGAAGCCGGAGGAAAAGGAACGCTTCAGTTTGGTACAGAAGTTGTAAGTGCCGCTGATGGTTCTGTTGCTGCACTTCTTGGCGCTTCTCCTGGTGCGTCAACGGCCGTTCACGTTATGCTTGAAGTATTGGAAAAATGCTTCCCAGAAAACATGAACAAGTGGGAGCCAAAAATAAAAGAAATGATTCCTTCTTATGGCATGTCGTTAGTTGATCATCCAGACTTCTTTAACGAAATTCATGCGTCTACTTCACAGACGCTTGGTTTAATTAAAAAAGAATCCGTTTATAGCTAAAGATTTTACGCCGTAACAAACAGCACATGCGTATGTGAAGAAATCTACAGGCGTGCACAAACACCACCTTTTCTTGAGGTGGTGTTTTAATGGTCTTTATATGTAGACTTTGATTTAAGAGCGGTATTGATTGCTTCCAGGTTGAACTTTTAAATGCTTCCACGCCGCAATTGCATCATCGCGGCTTTTTCCATTGTTTTTCTGATCTTAAAAAAAATCGCTAATAAACCGGTTGTACTCAAACTGAGGCGCAATCTCTTTTTGATAAGAAGGCTGCTTTTTACGTTTTTCTTCTTCATGCCATGCTTATACCACATCTCGATAGGTTTTCCCTACATTTTCTTTAAAGTAGTTTTGAATATACGTGGAAAAATGAAACGTAGGATGAATGGCTTTCTTAAAAAAAGTCCGTACTTCTTGACTGCAGCGGTGATTTTCACCAATGACGGTATCTAATGTTAGCGGCGCTTGTGTTTTAGAGGACGAGCGTCTTTTAGAAGGTGATTTTGATTTTTGAGTGTTACCGGTTGTTAAAAACACTTCAATTCTTTTTGAAAGTTACATTTTATATCCAGACGGGCTCATGTTGTTTTCTCGGCAAAATTGCTGCAGTTCGGTTTTGAGCCAGTAAAAGTCCGTAAATTCGTTGATAGGTAAGTCTCTTTTAAGTTCGGGTCTCATTGTTTTCACCTCCATATATTTACAAGAGTAATTATAGAACGTTTGTTCTTGTTGGTCAATTGTTTTAGAGAATTATGAAGGGATGTCTTTATATTTCTTCCTATTTTATAAAGAAGAAAAAGCATCTAGGCAAGAGATCTCTTGCAAATTCCAAAATCAAACAATTACAATAATAGAAAGGAGTTGATTGCATGACGCTACATAAAAAAGTCCTTTCTACAATTCTAGGAGGAGCTGTCGGAGACGCTTTAGGCGTTCCAGTTGAGTTTAAAAAACGCGATTCATTTCGGATTACGGATATGACCGGCTACGGTACATACAACCAGCCTAAAGGAACGTGGTCAGATGATACATCTCTGACGATGTGCTTGATTGATAATTTACTAGAAAAACAAGATGAATATGATTTAATGCAAAAGTTTGCGAACTATTGGTCGGATGGCTACTGGACGCCGTACGGAGAAATGTTTGATATTGGCATCGCAACAAGCGAAGCGATTCGCCGTTATAAAAGCGGACTTCCTAAAGAAGAGTGGGGAGGAAGCGCTGAATACGACAATGGAAACGGAGCGCTTATGCGTATTGCCCCGCTTGCGTTTACACTATGTGATGAACCTAGCTTTACAAAAAGAAAAGAAGAAATAGAAAGAATTGCTCACGTCACGCACCGCCACTTGCGCTCTACGCTTGGCTGCATTCTATACGTGGAGCTGCTTATTCGTCTTCTTGACGGCAACGAGCCTTTTGAAGCATATGAAAACGCGGTAAATCTCTGTCAAAAGCAGTTAACAGGTACGGAGTATGAAGCAGAATTCACTGCGTATGAACGAGTGTTAAACCTAAGCTTGCCGCACGCAGCGAGAAATGAAATCGGGTCAACCGGATACGTCGTCAGTTCGCTAGAAGCATCGCTTTGGTCTTTTCTGCAAAGTGATGACTACAAAGAAGCTGTACTTACCGCTGTGAATTTAGGAGAAGACACAGACACAATAGGCTTTATTACCGGTACTATGGCAGGAGCATATTATCAGCTGGGTGGCATTCCTGAAGAGTGGGTTTGTCAGCTTGCTAAAAAAGAAGAGTTGATAGGAGCTTGTAAGAAATTTGCAGATGCGTGTGTATGAAAAAGACAATGAAAAGAAGCTGTATTTCACGAAATAGAACAAATCCTTATCAACGGAAACAAAACGCCCGAATATGCAAAAATACAAGTAAGCAATGATAAAAAAGGGTTCCTTCTTGGAGACTTTACTAGCGAAGAAACAAAAGGCTATACGTTTAAGAGCTTGCAAAGTGTGAAGCTACAGCCGCATACAGGTCCTGACGAACAGCTAGAAAGATCGTACAAAGGAAAAGAAAGTGATCAGATATATGCGCTTTCTCTTGCAGATAATATAAGTATACAAGAAGTAACCATCTCATACCGCCACCTAGGAATCTCACATCAGGAGACAATTTCTACTGGGTTATAATAAGGGTCGATAAGCAGCTTACCTAGATGGGTGAGCTGCTTATCTTTTTTAAGAATCTACCACAATTCAATTTGATTTACAATCCCTTTCTCTCTTAATTTAAAGAATATTCAAACAATATTTTTCCGTTACCAAAGGAAAAATATTGCATTTAATTGAAAGCGTTTTCAATATATAGTGAAGGTAACAAGAAAACATCTTAGCAAGATACTTATCTCACTTATGGATGTTAATCAATCACTGATCAAGGGGGAATTGGAAATGAATATTTTACTATGCTGCGCAGCAGGGATGTCTACAAGTTTGTTAGTGACTAAAATGGAAAAAAGCGCAAAAGAAAAAGAGACAACGTGCAAAATCTGGGCAGTACCAGGAGACGCGGTTAGAAATCATATTGATGATGCAGATATTTTACTTTTAGGTCCGCAAGTGCGCTACTTGCTTCCTCAAATGAAAAAGTTAGGAGAGGAAAAAGGAATTCCAGTAGAGGTTATTAATCCGGTTCATTACGGAATGTGTAACGGAGAAGAAGTGCTAAAATCTGCTGAGCAGTTAGTTTCGAAATAGGAGGGAATCGATTGAGCAAAATGAATCGTGTACTTGAAACATATATTATGCCGCTTGCTGGCAAAGCTGCTCAGCAGCGTCATCTTCAAGCATTACGAGACGGTATGGTCCTGACAATGCCGCTTATTATTATCGGTTCACTTTTCTTAATTTTAGCCAATTTGCCTTTTCAAGCCTACACAGATTTTTTAACAGAACATCCTAAGCTAAAAGCAAGCATTTTATATCCGTACAGAGGAACGTTTGAAATTATGGCTTTAGTAGCTACGTTCGGGATTGCCTATCGCTTAGCAGAATCGTATAAAGTGGATGCACTTGCTTCAGGTGCAGTGTCTTTAGCTGCTTTCTTTGTCGGTACACCTTTTGTTTCGTATACGATTGGAGAAAACGCAGATGGAACGGCTATGGTCGAAACAGCTTACCAAACGGCGATGTTTACAAGTAAAGGTCTTTTTGTGGGGATGGTTATAGCTATTATTGCCACAGAAGTTTACCGGAAGATTATTCAAAAAAATATTGTGATTAAGCTTCCAGAAACTGTTCCGCCAGCTGTCGCTCGTTCATTTTCAGCTTTAATACCAGGATTTGGCGCTGTAATGGTTATATGGGCGCTGCGTTTGCTTGTAGAAAACGTCGGAGACTTCGGGAATTTACATAATGTCGTGACGGTTTTACTGCAGCAGCCTTTAACTCATATTGGTACAAGCTTAGTCGGTACGATTCTGATTTTTATCTTAATTACTCTTATGTGGAGTACGGGGCTACACGGTGCGACGATTGTTGGTTCTGTCATGACGCCTGTATGGCTTACGCTAACAACGGAAAACGCAACCGCTCTTGCTTCTGGTGAGCCAGTAAAGCATATTGTAACGAATGAATTTAACGATATTGTGTTTGTGGGAGGGTCCGGCACTACGCTTTCTCTTGTGTTGGCGATGGTGCTGTTTGCGAAAAGCCAGCAGATGAAGCAGCTAGGAAGATTAAGCATCGGACCGGGCTTCTTTAATATTAACGAACCTGTTATTTTTGGAATGCCTATCGTATTAAATCCGATTATGATTATTCCGTTTATTTTAGCACCGCTTCTATCGGTCATTATTACGTATGTATCGATGGATATCGGCCTCGTTGCAAAGCCAATAGGCATTGTAACGCCGTTTACAATGCCGCCGGTGATTAGCGGCTACTTAATTACAGGAAGCATATCAGGGGCTGTTCTGCAGCTTGTGCTAATGGTGGTATCGTTTGGCGTCTATTTTCCATTCTTTAAAATGTGGGACAAACAAAAACTTATAGAAGAAACCGGAGCTTCTATAGATCGTTCACCGGTAAAAGAAGAACAGCAAAGTGTTGTATAACGTATTTTAAAATCATTCATTATAGCGGAGGGATTGAAATGACAAAAGGAATTAAAATTGTAACCATTGGCGGAGGTTCAAGCTATACGCCGGAGCTTGTCGAAGGATTTATTAAGCGCTATGACGAGCTGCCTGTACGAGAGCTTTGGCTAGTAGATGTAGAAGAAGGAAAAGAAAAGCTAGAGATTGTTGGAAACCTAGCAAAACGAATGGTTGAAAAAGCAGGAGTACCAATTGATATTCATCTTACGCTGGATCGAAGAAAAGCGTTAAAAGATGCCGACTTTGTCACTACACAATTCCGCGTAGGATTGTTAGACGCAAGGATGAAAGATGAACGAATTCCGTTAAAATACGGCGTGATTGGGCAAGAAACGAATGGACCGGGCGGATTATTCAAAGGGCTGCGCACAATTCCTGTGATTTTAAGTATTGTTAAAGATATAGAAGAACTGTGTCCAAATGCGTGGCTTGTAAACTTTACGAATCCAGCTGGTATGGTGACAGAAGCCATTTTACGCTATAGCAATCATAAAAAAGTAGTGGGCTTATGCAACGTGCCAATCGGTATTCGCATGGGGATTGCTAAAGCACTAGAAGTAGACGAAAGCCGCGTACAGGTGAGCTTTGCCGGGTTAAATCATATGGTCTTTGGATTAGATGTCTTTTTAGACGGAGTGAGCGTGAAAGATCAAGTGATTGACGCCATGGCAGACCCGACGAATGCGATGTCTATGCGAAATATCAAAGGAGTTTCATGGGATCCTGACTTTATTAAAGGCCTAGGAATTATTCCATGCGGCTATCACCGCTATTATTATAAAACAAACGAAATGCTGCAAGAAGAGCAAAATGCAGCTGAGCTCGAAGGTACGCGAGCTGAAGTAGTGCGCGCGTTAGAAAAAGACTTATTTGAGCTCTATAAAGATCCTAATCTTGCAATTAAACCGCCTCAGCTTCAAAAGCGAGGAGGCGCGTACTACAGTGATGCTGCATGCAGCTTAATTTCATCTATCTATAATGATAAAGGCGATATCCAGCCTGTAAATACCATTAACAATGGGGCAATTGCCAGCATTCCAAATGATTCTGCTGTTGAAGTGAGCTGCGTGATTACAAAAGAAGGGCCAAAGCCAATTGCAGTTGGTGATTTACCTGTAGCTGTTCGAGGACTTGTGCAGCAAATCAAATCTTTTGAACGCGTTGCAGCCGAAGCAGCGGTTACAGGAGATTACAATACCGCGCTTGTTGCAATGACAATCAATCCGTTAGTCCCGTCTGATACTATTGCCAAGCAGCTCTTGGACGAAATGTTAGACGCGCATAAATCTCATTTACCGCAGTTTTTTAACTCGGTGAATGTCTAATACGTATAGTGAAAAAACCTTTGACAACGAGTCAGAGGTTTTTTCACTTTTGTAGTATACTTTACATACAAACTAAACGTTAAAGAAAGGTGATCACAGTGCCAAATGCATGGGATGCAGAACAAATTGTATCAGCACCGCTTGCCAAAACGCTAATCGAGACGCAGTTTCCAGAACTTGCGCCCGCTACAATTTCGCTGCTTGGCTACGGCTTTGACAATACGGTTTATCAAGTAAACGACCGGTTTGTTTTCCGGTTTCCTAGACGAGAACTCGCAGTGAGACTACTAAAAACGGAAAACCGGCTTTTACCAAGCCTTGCTTCTCAGCTGCCGCTATCCATTGCCGAACCCATTTTTTTCGGTAAGCCGAATGCAGTCTATCCTTGGCCGTTTATGGGCTATCACTACGTGCAAGGAACTCCACCTGCACGATTAACAGAAGAAGAACGCATACAATCCGCTTCTGTACTAGCAAGGTTTCTTCGCACGCTGCATCACTATCCGTATTCAAAAGCGCAAGAGCTTGCTGTTCCATTTGATAAATTAAATAGATTGGATATGATGAAGCGAAAGCCGGCGTTAGAAAAGTATGTCAAGCAAATGAAGGAGCGTAATCTTTATTCAAAACAAGAGATTCTTGAAGACTATGTAAATGACATACAAGAAATTCACTATCAAGAAAAACATGTACTAGTTCACGGAGATCTTCATATTAAAAACATGATTGTTAATCAAACCAATATGGTTTCAGGCATCATTGACTGGGGAGATGTTCATATAGGTCACCCAGCAGTCGACCTAGCGATTGCCTATAGCTTCCTACCATCTAAAGGAAGAGCTCGTTTTTTCAAAGAATACGGAGAAGTAGATGAAGAAACGCACAGGCTTGCAAAATGGAAAGCCGTATTTACAACCGTAGTGCTTGTGGCACATAGCTACGATCAAGGAGATAAACAAACGCTAGAAGCGGCTCTAGAAAGCTTGAACCTTATCTTTCAAGAGTAATAAAACTGTAATAAAATTTCTGTTAAATTCCTGTATAGTTAAAAAAGGATAAAAATAAAAACAACAGGTGAAGCAAACGATGAATACAAGCCACTGGAATGAATCAGCAGCACATTTACTAGAAAGGTGGATACAGCTATATAAAGAAAAGGAATCTCTTATTGAAGAAACGGAATCTTTAAACATGCTAAAAGAAGAAGTAGACGGGATGGATAAAGAAAAATTTCTCTCCATAGTAGAACGTCATCTGCAGAAACTGTATGACGAACTGGAAAAAGAACGGACAGAGTACAATATGAACAACAGTGAATATACAATGGTGACGTTTCTTTCAAGCGACTATCCGGAGTACATAAACAAGCGTCAAAGCAATATGAAACAGATTGAACAAAGCATACATAGAAGTGTTACAGAGCTTTTCGGAAAAGAACTTTCTTCCGAAGCGGATATGGTGGCGTTTAGAAATGACTTTTTTCAACTAACAGAAAAACATGCTAACACGTCATCGTTAAAAGAAATGAAGGAAAACTGGAATACGTATTTGTCAGCGTTCGTTGACTTTCAAAAAAAGCATGAACATGTAAAACAAGCGACAGCCACAGTACTCGAAGAAGACAAGAGTTTAAAGCAAGAATGGCATCAGCTAAGCAAAAATAAAGTAGTGACCAAACAAAAAACGACCGCCTTTCGCACAAAGCAGCATGAGCTAAATGAAAGCATTCGAAAAGCCACGACTGCACAAAAACAGTTACTCGAACTGCACTGGCCGGATGTTCGCAGTCAGTTTGATGCGCTACAAGAAAAAATGAGTAAGAGTCTTTTTACTGTACTGAAAGAAACGGAACATGGTATAGAAGTCATTTGCCAACATGATGCCAATGAACACGCCAAGTTAAAGCAATCACTTACCGACCTACATGCAGTCCACAAAGTCGACGCTCATCAAACGTGGTTAGCGGCTTTTATTAAAAAATCACGACCATTTTTTAACGAACTGAGTGAAGATATAAAGGCTACTCGATGTCGAGAACTGTGGAACCGAATTTACGGCATGTATAAAGAAATAGCAGTAAACGAGTTTATTGTTACCTACGAAGAATTTTTAGCACTTCAGCCGCTTAATAGTATAAAAAGCACGGAGATGCCAAAGCCGTTAGCTCGGTTAAAGGTAGATATAGAACCTGTTACACTGCCATCCTACGCAGACTTTCCCGTGCTCAAAAAGCAGCAATCATCACGGCGCACTTTTCCTATTTTAATAGGAGGCGCTATCGTTCTTGTCTTATTACTGACGATTGTATATATAAACCGTGACAATCAAACGGCAGAAACAAACTCAGACATAAAAGAAACGCCCAGCACGAAGCCGTTAAAAAATGAAGAACCTAAACCAGCTGAAGTAAGCAAAACGGATCTTGAAAACTTTTTTATCTCCTATAAAGCTGCTTACTTTTCAAGTTTAAACAGTGGAGACTTTAGTGGGATGGCACCCTATATCGACTCGAATCAGCCAGTGTATAAACAGCTGAAAAGCTACATCACATCACTTGCCGGCAAAAACGTATCGTTTGCTAACGATCAGTTTCTTGTGACAAAAACAGAGTCACATGATGACGGAACCTACAGCATTTATACAAACGAAGTGTACACGTTCACTGATTCATATGACGCGAGCACGCAGTTCAAAAAAGAACGAATTTACCATGTGAAAACTGCTGGTAAAGACAAACTTCAAATTACTAAAATTGATACATTAACAGATGAGCAGAAGCCGGTGGAAGAGTGAACGGTTTCTGAGAGATTATGAATAACCGCTAGTTCCTTTTGGGGAGCTAGCGGTTGTTGTGGTTGGGGGAGAGGGAAGTGGTTTGAGTGACTGCTACGCTGCCAGCGTGGATATCTTATTATATAAAATTTTAAATACTTCAAATAGAAACAAGAAACTAATCTAAAGTACGGTCATATTAATTCCAGTTTTTTTCAATGAAATGAAATGCAGGCCGTAAATTTGTTTTATTAGCAATTGAAATAAGAGCGGGAACAACCGAAGGATCTGTTTTAGAGAAATTAGGAATCCGCGGATTTAACCGGAAAAACTGATCGCCTAAAAGCTCAGAGCTGACCATTGATTCATAGTAGCTCGATCCACCAGAGATAATCTGAAGAAATGGCAGCAAGGGTTCATTAGGAGACCGGTCTAAAAGCACTCCCCAATTTGGCGGAAGGTCCTCCATATCTTCAGGTCGTATGTTATCGGCACTAACCATTCCCCATCCCTTGGTATCTCTTCTTAATTGAGTGAGCTGCTCACCTGTTCCGATGGACAATACGGCAATTTGATCCAACGGCTGCTTTGCTTTTCCCACTGCAAACGCGATACTAGCTGTACTGGTATTAGTTGCTACTGTATAACCATCCACATAGTTTTGATAAGCTCTTTGCGTTGCGGGAGCAGCGCTGCTCCTAAGTATTACGTCACTTGCTTTTTCATTAAGATAGGGAGAACCAGGAAAATTATGAAATAACACAGGATTCCAACGATTCAGCTCCGGTGAAAATAAGTGAAAGGATGGCACAACAATTCGTTTCTTTAAGTCTCTAAGGCGAAGGTCTCGGGGGAAAAACGTTCGTATGGCTTTAATAAAACCAGAATAGGGTAGTTGTTGGTTAAAAACAGGTCCCCCCGGTCGGGAAACGCTGAACGCTGGTAAGATGTGATCTTTGAAAAACTGAAACGTCTCTTCTGGTGATCTTCCGCTTGCCAGTGCAAGAGCAGTAAATGAACCAATCGAATTTCCTGAAAAAACATTGGTTTCACTAATTAACTTAGGGTTTTGATAAGCCAATCTATTCAAAAGCTGTAAACTTAAAGCACCTAAAGTACCGCCTCCATCAAAGGTCATAATTCGATATTTTGTCAAAGGTGATTTCTCCTTTCAAATTTCATGAGACGTATCATTCTGTATATATTTATTTTATGTGTTGTAGAGGTATGATTATCTCTTTTACCGCTCCTTTAGAAGCCAGGTTATGTAGATGAACATTCTTAGAAATAAATAAAGACTCCAACGAAAAAAACCATCGGCTAAATCTTTACCGATGGTTCTATTTATGTAGATGTTGTTAAGAGGGAAGATCTCTTTGTTTAATTACAAAAATAAGAGTAAGAAAGAGTATTCAAGGGGAGATGGCGCTGAAAATATTATACTCATAACATTTCGTTCCTTCTTTTAATCTTTTCATTCCCTTTATAAGTGCAGGTCAAATCTAAAATAGCCCTTTTAAAGAAATTAAAGGAAATATAGTGCCCGTTTATACAACATTTTATTGTAAGATAGATTAGTTGCATATGAATCGAATATTAGTAGGTTCACACTAACTTACCTATTTTTAGTGTAAGGAATCAAGAAAGAGTGAGGGAAAGGTCAAAATGTCTAAGACAAGGTATAAGAACCAAAAAGAATCCAATGAAGCAATTGCAAAAGCTTATATAGAGAACGATTATACAAATAGTCAGAATAAGCTGTTGCTAGTATCAAAAGCTAATTACGGGGAAAAAAGTTCAAATGTATGCTACTCGTCAGTAGACGATAAAGGTATGAATTTTTATGAATTTAACAACAACGCTGAACGAAATTCAATTTTAATTGAGCGGTATGAATGGGCTGATTTCTCTAGTGTTACAATTGACCATAGCGTTACAAAATCAGTATTTACATTTGTAGGTCATGGTGAAAATAGGGATATTACAATAGAAGGAAAAGGGAAGGAAGTAGAGCAAGTTATTCGTAACCACTCTTCTATGGAAGTTAACGTAGTAAAAAGACCTGTCTGGACTAAGGTATTAGGATATCGTTCACAGACAACTTGGAAAATGTTTATGGCTTCAACTGTTTATACATTAATTCTTTTATTTATTTTAAATGCTTTGTTACCAGCATCTACTCATAATTTTATTACGGGACTATCTTTATTCCTTTTCCTTCTAAGCATCATAGGTTTCCTTGTTGGATTAATAAAGCCAAAATGGGTATTGCCTAAATTTAAAGTCAAAACAAGAAAACGTATATTATTTTCTTATCTATATTTAATTCTTAGTTGTTTATTTATTGTTGGAATCTTTAGTGATGAAGAATCAACATCTACTCCTGCTTCAACTCAAATAAGTTCTTCGCAAAACAGCGTCACTGTTGCATCTAAAAAAGATGTTGCTGATAGCAGCAAGCAAAAAGTTGAAAAGAATGATAGTGATAAAGCAGTAAAAGAAGAGAAAAGACAAAAAGCTGAGGAGCAAGCGGCAAAACAAGAAGCAGAGCGTAAAGCTCAACAAGCAGCTAGTCAACAGGCTACAACTAGCAGTTCTACTAGCAGCAGTGGAAATTATAAGCCATTTGAAAATGATCCGAGTGATGATCAACAGTCTAATATGTCTTGTTCGGGACAAATCAAAGGTAACAAAAACTCGAAAATTTACCACGTACCTGGCGGAGCTTATTATGACAGAACTCAAGATAACATTGTTTGGTTCTGTTCAGAAGCGGATGCACAGGCAGCTGGATATAGAGAATCCCAACGATAAAAAAATGTATGCAACCTTTAAAAGCTCTCCTATATGTTTCTTGGAGAGCTTTTTTCTTTGTGAGAGATTATTTAATGTAGGTATTAAAGGCACAGAACGAGTAAGTTTTAAAAGCAGAGAAGATATGAAAAAAGAATTCTTTGAATAAAACAACTTGGATAAGAAAGCTTAAAGTAGCGTTTTGTAAACGAGTCTGCAAATAAAGTTCCCTTGCTCATCTGATGCTGTCATATAATAGAATTAGCTATTATACTTACATTTATTAATACTTTTTCAAAAACGGTCTTAGCTCTAAGGTTTTAAATAGTTTTATAGATGGGAGTTAAAGCAAGCTTATGAACAGAGAAGAAGTACTACAAAAAATAAAGAACTTAAACATCTGGAAAAAAGGGATCAAAGAGCTCCGCACAAACCATTGTTGATACTGTATGCCCTAGGTCAGCTGCAGGCCAAGCAGCAAATACACCTGCCGTATAGCGAGGTGAAAATCCCTTTAAAAGAGCTGCTTATGGAGTTTGGACCTTCTCGGAGTTCCTATCATCCCGAGCATCCTTTTGTTCGTTTGACAGGAGATGGAATATGGGAGCTAAGCGAAGCAGTGGATAAGCGTAGCTTTACAGATAAATATTTACTGAGTACAAATATAGTAGGCGGTTTTAGACAGGATGTTTATAACCTTTTTGATAATGATCCTACGCTTCTTCAAGACGCAGCACAATTTTTATTAAGTGAGCATTTTCCAGATACAATTCATGAAGATATATTAAGAGCCGTAGGCTTGGATTTTGAAACACAGTTAAAGCGAAGAAGAGATCCAAAGTTTCGAGAGAAAATTCTGCAAGCTTACGGATATAGCTGCGCTGTTTGTGGGTTTAACGTTCGTCTTGGACATAATTTAGTTGGTGTAGAGGCCGCTCATATTAAGTGGCATCAAGCGGGAGGGCCAGATATTGAAAGTAACGGAATCGCGTTATGTTCAATGCATCATAAATTATTTGATCGAGGAGTTTTTACTTTTTCAGATCATAATGAGCTGTTAGTGGCAACTCAAGCGCACGGGACGAATGGATTTGAAGAATGGCTTATGAAGTTTCACGGGCAAAAGCTTAGAGATCCTATTCATCCGGCATATCAACCGAGCGAAGATTTTCTTGGGTGGCATGTTAGAGAAGTATTTAGGGGACCTGCTAGATATCAAGCAGGTGATATAAATTAATTTTTGTGAATGATAGATTGCTGCGTCTATAATTAGGAAGTGATTTACATATTGTAATGTCAGTTAAAATACGTTCAAGAAGATATAAACGGAGGAAGAAAGATGCTACGAAAAAGCGGTGCGAAACGAATACAGACTTGGTTTTACGATGAAGATCCAAATGGGATTAAAGTATCTGAGGTGCCGAATACAACGATACAGGCTGTATTCATTCCCAGAAATAGTTTGAAAGATTTAAAGGGTGAAAGCGAAGTAGAAAAGCCCGGCATTTATTTTTTATTTGGAGAAGATAAAGAGGCATATATTGGAGAGGCAGAAGTGGGATATGAACGTTTAAGACAGCATGCTAGTCCATCAACAGGTAAAAGTTTTTGGGATGTGGCCGTGTTAATTGTCTCTAATGCTTCTCAAGATCAATTAGATAAAGTTGATGTAAAATACTTAGAACATATTTCTTATCTAGCAGCCATGCGCTCTGGTACATATGATATTAATCAAACCGTTCCCACAAAACCGTTTGTGCGTGAATTTAGAAGAGACGACCTGACAGATATTTTTAATGTTATTAAAGTTTTACTTGGTGGGTTAGGCTTTTCAATTTTTGCGGATGCTTCAAATGGAATAGAATATGAAAGCGAAGCTGTACAGTCTGGTGACATACCAAAGATTGAAGTAGAGCAAGCGATAGAAGAGATTGTTCAAGTTGAGACACATTTGTCAAAAGATATAAAATCAGTAATAGTAGAGGACGTTCTATATTGTAAGCGCCGAGATGCGTATGCGACCGGGAAATATGTTAGCGATGGATTTCTTGTCTATAAAGGAGCTTTGCTTGCGAGCGAACAACAGCTAGAAGGAGCTAAACTTAAAAGGCAGCAAGACCATATTAATACTTTTCTAGAAAACGGTGTATTAGAAATAAAAGATGGTAGATACGTGCTGGTACAAGATCAAATTTTTTCTTCTATCTCAGCTGCGGCAGTGTTTGTGACACAGCGAAGAAGCAGTGGAACTTCTGAATGGAAAGATAAGAACGGGATAACAGCGCGTAATAAAATCGAACAAATGTTAAGTGCAGAAACAAAATAACCTAGATCTAAACCTTTGGATCTCAATAAGGATTTCAAAACATTGACATTCCCTTCCAAAGCGCATACAATAGCTACTAATAAAAGCACACAAATTCGTTGAAGAGAATCAGTACGCTGCAAGTTTGTTCTACAGAGAGCTGGTGATAGCTGAAAGCCAGTGTTCAAGCCGCAGGGGAATATCCTCTCTGAGAAGTCAAACTGAACCTATAAGTAAGTTTGAACGGTAGTCTACCGTTAAAAAGAACGCGTATGATTGTACGTTGCTGAGTGCTATTGATGAACGGATCAATAGAAGCCAGGGTGGTACCGCGGTTAAAACCCGTCCCTAGTCATAGGGACGGGTTTCTTTGTGTGCTTTTAACTTTAAAAGGAGTGGTATCACATGAAAGAAGTGAATGTAAGGGAGTCTTCGCAAGAGCGCGAACAGCGTATCCAGCAGCAGTGGCAAAAAGGAAATGTGTTTCAGCAGTCGGTTCAAAATCGAGAAGGGCATCCTTCGTTTGTATTTTATGAAGGGCCTCCAACAGCCAACGGTTTGCCTCATGTGGGGCACGCGCTAGGCCGGACGATTAAAGACGTGGTGGCTCGTTATAAAACGATGACAGGGCATCAAGTGATCCGAAAAGCAGGCTGGGATACGCACGGACTGCCGGTAGAGCTCGGTGTCGAAAAGCAGCTCGGGATATCGGGGAAGCATGATATTGAAAAATACGGCGTAGAAGCTTTTATCAACAAGTGTAAGGAAAGTGTGTTTGTGTATGAAAAACAGTGGCGCACGTTCACGGAGCAGCTTGGCTATTGGGTTGATATGGAAGACCCTTACATCACCTTAGAGAATTCATACATTGAAAGCGTATGGAACGTACTTGGCACGATTCATGACAAAGGACTTCTTTATAAAGGCCACCGCGTATCACCTTACTGCCCGAGCTGTCAAACTTCGCTGAGTTCGCATGAAGTGGCGCAAGGGTATAAAGATGTAAAAGATTTAACGGTAACGGTGAAATTTAAAGTGAAAAACCGCGATAATGAGTATTTTTTAGGCTGGACGACAACGCCTTGGACGCTTCCGTCAAACGTGGCGCTTGCGGTGCATGAAGAGATGAACTACGTTCGCGCTCAGCAAGGCGACAGCGTGTATATAGTGGCAGAAGCACTCGCAGACAAAGTGTTAAAAGGAGAATATAGCGTTTTATCTCATCATAAAGGAAATGAGTTAAAAGGGATGTCGTATGAGCCGCCGTTTGATTTTGTGAAAGTGGAAAAAGGGCATGAAGTCGTGACGGCTGATTACGTAACGGATCAAAGCGGAACAGGAGTTGTTCATTTAGCACCTGCTTACGGCGAAGATGATTACAGAGTTGTAAAAGAAAACGGCTTTTCATTTGTGAACGTAGTGGATGAAAAAGGACAGTACACGTCTGAAGTGCCGCCTTTTCAAGGACGTTTCGTGAAAGACTGCGACGTTGATATCGTACGTTATTTAGCAAACGAAGGCGTGCTGTATCATAAAGAAAAGCATGAGCATAGCTATCCGTTTTGCTGGCGATGCGACTCGCCGCTTCTTTATTACGCAAATGAAAGCTGGTTTATCCAAACGACGGCGTTGAAGGAACAGTTTTTGAAAAACAATGAAAGCGTGACGTGGTACCCGAATCATATCAAGCACGGTCGCTTTGGCAACTTTTTAGAAAATATGGTGGACTGGAACATCAGCAGAAAACGCTACTGGGGAACGCCGCTGAACGTATGGGAATGCGGAGCATGCCAGCATCAAGTAGCTCCGAAAAGTATCAAAGAGCTTCAAAATCATGCGTCTCATTCCGTTGATGACAGCATTGAACTTCATAAGCCTTATGTAGATGACGTGCAGCTGACGTGTCCGGTCTGCAGCGGAGAAATGAAGCGAACGCCGGAAGTGATTGACGTTTGGTTTGACAGCGGATCGATGCCGTTTGCGCAGTATCACTATCCGTTTGAAAACAGCGAACTGTTTCAAAAGCAGTTCCCGGCAGACGTTATCGCAGAAGGAATTGATCAAACGCGCGGCTGGTTTTACAGCTTGATGGCAGTTTCAACGCTGTTTACAGGAAAAGCGCCTTATAAGCGCGTTTTGTCTCTTGGCCACGTGTTAGATGAAAACGGTCAAAAGATGTCTAAAAGTAAAGGAAATGCGCTAGACCCTGTTGATCTTATTCATACATTTGGTGCGGATGCGCTTAGATGGGCGCTTTTAGCAGACAGTGCGCCTTGGAATCCGAAGAAATTTTCAGAGCGCGTCGTGCAAGAAGCGAAGTCAAAAGTGATTGATACACTTGTGAACGTGTACGGCTTTTACGTTCTGTACGCCAAGCTTGACGGCTATAACCCTGAGCAAACGTATGAATTGAAAAAAACAAAATTGGATAAGTGGATTCTTTCACGTTTGCATAGTACGGTTAAGCGAGCAACAGCACATCTTGAAGATTACGGATTTACAAATGCCGCTCGTGAAATCGCAGCATTCATTGAAGAGCTAAGCAACTGGTATGTACGACGTTCTCGCGATCGTTTTTGGTCAGAAGGGATGGGCGGCGAAAAAGCAGCGGCTTACGATACGCTTCATGAAGTGTTAGTCACGCTTAGTCAGCTGTTAGCACCGTTTACTCCTTTCGTTGCGGATGACGTTCATGAAAATCTGACAGGGAAAAGCGTTCATTTAGCAGACTATCCTGTGTATGATCAAACCAAAGTGAATGAAAAGCTGGAAAAAGAAATGGCAGTGGTACTGCAAGTAGTTGAGCTAGGCCGAAGCATCCGAAATACGCATTCGTTAAAAGTAAAGCAGCCTCTGCAAAGTCTTTCACTTGTGTTAACGGAAGAAGATGTAGAGTGGGAAGCATACCATGACGTCATCAAAGATGAGCTTAATGTGAAGAACTTTAACGTGGAGCAAGACGACGACAAACTTGTTTCATACGTATTAAAACTTGATTTTAAACAGGCTGGGCCAAAGTTCGGGAAACAAGTTAATGAGGTCAACCAAGCGCTGAAAAACCTTTCAGAAGAGAAAGGGAAAGAGTTTGTTGAACAAGGCAAGCTGAGTGTTACGCTTGCTTCAGGAGAAAACCTAACGCTTGAAACGGCAGACGTACTCGTTGAAAAAGTGCCAAAAGAAGGTTTTGCAGTTGCATCCAACGGCACGTACACTGCGGTGTTGGATACGGCTTTAACCGAAGAACTCGTGCAGGAAGGAGTCGCTCGTGAAGTAATTCGAGCGGTTCAAGATTATCGCAAAAAGCTGGATTTACCCGTGAACTTACGTATTGATTTGGAACTTAGCGGAGACGAAGAAGTGAAGGAAGCCGTTGCGAAGTTTGAAACGCTGCTTCAAGAAAATCTTCTGCTGCACAGTCTCAGTGTGAAAGAAGCCATCAAAAACGGAGAGACGGTAAAAGTCGGAACAAAGCAAGTTACGCTTCGTGTTTTAAATCAGAACTGATAAAAAGCACTTACCTCATAGCAGGTAAGTGCTTTTTTACCTTTAATCAAACTGTCCGAGAACATTTTTAAGACTCGGCCAAACGATTTCAAAAGGAGCCGCTAACACATACTCTTTTCCGTTTTCATCTTTAAAGTGCTGTACAAAACGGTATTTTCCTACCTTGTAGTTAGGAGTTGCGATATCTAGTTTGAGTGATTTCCCTGGCTTTAGCGTGACGGTTTTATCAGGAAACTCTAATCCGTTTAGCACAACTTCGTACCACTTGCCGTCTTTTAAGTGATCCGCCGTATTTTCATAAGGAATTGTTAAGGTATGCGTCGAATTGTTTTGGATAACAAAAAAGCCAAACTGCGTTTTATCGTATTTTTCGCTTACAGCAGATAGCTTAATAGTTCCCCCGTTAGTGTTAATGGAAGAAGGAATGTTTTTTTCTTGTTTGGCTCCTAGTTCCATTTTTTGACCGTTATAATCGATATAGCCAAAGATACAAAACAAAATAATAAAAATGCCTAGTATTAGTAAAAGTGTTCGTACTATTTTCAAGAGCTTTGCACCACCTTTGTATTACTCTTCCATTATACGGAAATTCATCTATGAGAAATAGTATGAATTTACCTTTTATCTATAACCTTTTTGAAAGGAAGGATAGAAATGAGACAAATTATAGCCATGGGAGGCGGAGGTTTTTCGATGGAACCGGATAACTTGCTGCTGGATCAATACATACTTTCACAAGCTCATACAGATGTGCCGAAAATCTGTTTTATCCCTACAGCCAGCGGAGATGCGGATAATTATATAGAAAGGTTTTATGAAGCGTTTGAGAAGTTGGTATGCAAACCGTCTCATTTATCGCTGTTTTCACCAAACTTTATAGATTTAAAAGCATATGTGCTGCAGCACGACATTTTGTATGTAGGTGGCGGTAATACAAGGAATATGCTTTCTTTATGGAAAGAATGGGGACTTGATACAATTTTAAAAGAAGCTTATAAAAAAGGAACAATCTTAGCAGGAATAAGCGCAGGTTCACTTTGCTGGTTTGAAGAAGGCGTCACTGATTCAATGAACGACAACCTGTCTAAAATAGACTGTTTAGGGTTTTTAACGGGCAGCAACTGTCCTCACTACGACGGAGAAAGCAATCGAAGACCTTCGTATCATGAGTTAATGGCAAGCGGGGAAATGAAAGAAGGCTACGCTGTAGATGACGGAGTCGCGCTGCATTTTAAAGATGAGAAGCTATCCGCGTCAGTTAGCTCAAGGGCAACAGCAAAAGCGTACGCTGTTGATCGAAAAGCGAGTAAAATCATTGAACATGAACTCCTGATGACGTATTTAGGTGATCACAAGCAATAAATGGCCGCTTTCCATGTTTCTCTGTATAAAATGGAGCTTATTCGTACATACATAAGCAATAAATGGCCGCTTTCCATGTTTCTCTGTATAAAATGGAGCTTATTCGTACATACATAAGCAGAGATTCTATCTAGGAGGGTGCTTCAGTGAGTTATAAACAGTACTGGGGAAACATACATGAACAAAGAGATAAGCTGCAGGAGTTATTATCGTCGTATTGGCATCAGTACTCAGATTTCGGAAACTGGCAGTTTTGGGTGGTGGTTGCTTCGCTCGTTCTTCCTCTTGTGTTGTTGTATTTTACCGTAGATTGGACGAGGATCTTTGAGGTGTTTTTCTTCGGTTACACAGTGCACATGCTCTGGGCATATATTGATATTGCGCTTGGGAGAAGCGGTCATTTAACGCACACGTTTTTTTTAACGCCGCTGCTTCCGAACGCAACGAATGTTACCGCTTCTATTTTGCCAGTAGGCTTTCTGCTGCTTTATCAATATTGTACGAATTACCAAAAGAATTTTTATCTGTATACGATTCTGCTGAGCGCTGTTTTTTCATTTGGGCTAGCCCCTCTTGAACACCATTTTAAATTTATCGATTCAGGAAAAGGAATGAGCTTGTTCTATATTTTTCTGATTGATATAGGGATAACGTTAGTGGCGTACTGGGTTACAAGGCTGCTTGTAAAAGCAAAAGCCGCAGCCTATCGTAAAGTAGAAAAAGAACGCTGAAAAAATGTTTGAAGATTATTAGTTAAGGGTATACATACACTTAAGATAAATTGAGGTGAAGAAATTGTATTACTACCGTATTTCAGAAGGGCAAGGCGAAACGTACTCTGAAACAATTGTTGTTCATGAAGAACAATTTGATCAAGGTACATTTGAAAAAATGGTGAAAGAAGCGATGGTCGATAAGCCTGGCAAAATCGATCAAGTGGATATTGTGAAATATCTAATTGGACATTATCATTTCCAAGTTGCATATATTGAAGCCGCTTTTCACAGTACATATACAGATTAATAACGTTATGTATTCGTTAAAAAACCCCGTTGCACTGACAGCGGGGTTTTTTTGTCTCTACCAATATCGATAGTGATAGGGATTTTGAGGAGAGTAATAAGGATTTTGAGGCGGAGGATACGTATAAGTAGGCTTCTGGTGGTGAACAGGGCCTCCTTGTTTTTTCTTTTTATAGTGTTCTTTTTCTCCGCATTCGTCCGTTGGTCCAATCACGATGGTTTGATTTTTCAACGGAGCCAGCGTTTTCTTTAGCTGCTCCGGATCTAAGCAGTACGTGTGAGCAAGGACTTCAATAGGCGTTTTATTTAAAATATCAGATCCAAAAATGTATTCCGGATAAGGAGCGTCAAAAATGGCAAGTAAATGCGTATTGTCTTCAGACGCAATTTCCCAGTGCCACCAGCCTTGAGGGATATTAGCTACTTGACCGGGAGTAATCGGAATATTTGTCACTTCATTGTTAAACGGATTGATTAATGAAACGACGGCTGAGCCTGAAATGCAGTAGACTAGCTCAGCGGCATTTTGGTGATAGTGCGGTTCGACTACGTGGCTTTTGCTTAAGTAAATATCAAGTAATGATACGTTTCCTAATGTGTTGAGCACATCCCGGCCTAATCGGTTAATGTAATTTTGATCGTTTCGCGTATTAAGTCTGTTTTTATTCACATCAGAAAAGTATTGTACGTTTGGATTATTGTAATCCATATAGGGCGTTGACAAGGGTCTCCAGCTCCTATCCTTGAATTTTTTATGATACTGTATCGTATGTGAAGAGTTTTATTTCGTGACAGAAGCCTAGGAGGATATGTAGGTAAGGCCTATTTTTGATAACGTGTACAAACATTTGTCCACTGATTTTCATACACTGTAACAGGTTCTTTTTTTACAGAGCCATGATCAATGTCAGACGCATAAGACGGATCATTTTAAGGAAAGTGAGTTGCAGAGCTGTTGCTTGATCAATATGAAAAGATAAATAGTACGTATGAAAAGCTGGATGAACTTCAGCTGCCGTTTGATAAGCCCATTTTAGTAGGAGTCGAGTGGAACGGAGTGCTGTTTGAGTTTTTAGTAAGGCTGAAAAAAGAGTCTTCTCATTTGCTTGTGTTTGGTTCAGGAGGAGGAGCAAGTCAAGAAATGCCGGCAGGTCCTCCATATTTTCAGCGCCATTCGTGGATGAATGAATTCCAAGATTCAATTATTTATTATAACGATCCTACGCTTTATTTAGGAAAGGTGTCGCTTGCGTGGGGGCAAGGGACAAGCGACCGTTTTTATTTAAAAGACATTGCGGTTTTAATTGAAAAGTTCATGAAAAAAGTACAGGTGAGTTCGTCTAATGTGCTATTTTACGGATCTTCGGGCGGCGGCTTTATGTCAATGTTTTTAGCGGGGTACGTAAAAGGAGCAAAAGCGCTTGTCAATAATCCACAGACTTGCTTGACCAAGTGGCTGAAAACGCCGGTTCGGCAAGTGTTTAATTTATCTTATCCGAACTTGACAGAAGATGAAGTGATCGCCTCATACGGTGAGCGAATTAACGTAGTGAAGTTTTTTCGCCATATTAACTATGTGCCAAAGGTGTATTACTTGCAAAACGGGGCGTTTGAATACGATATGAACAATCACTTGCTGCCGTTTTTAACGGATTTGCAGGATATGCCAGATGACTGTGAAATCAATAATATAAAAGTCGAGCTCTATTATAATTCAAAGCTGAAGCACGCGGCTGTTAGCAAGCAAGAAACGATTGATTATGTGAATATGGCAAAGAAGATATAAGAAAAAAGGCAAGAGTTTATCCTTTAAGGAGCTCTTGCTTTTTTATGTCGAATTTTCTACCTCAATAGATACAAGTAAGAAGTTATGTTGCTTTTTCTTTTGAATATGATAGTGAAGATGAGGTGTAAGGAGGGGAAGTATGGCCGATCAAGATGAGAGAAAAAGATACTTGATGGAAGTTCAGACCTGGCTTGAACAAGTATGTGATCCTGTATTTGAAGAAGCCTTTACAGAAGTAGATATAACGTCATATATCACGCGCACGCAAGAAGACGTTCTTGAATATTTAAGTGAAGAAGATGTCAACGAATATACGTTAGAAGAAATCAATAATGCAGTACGGCATATTGATAAAGTTTTAAAAGAGCGGCTTGGAGACGACGGCAGAGAGCGAGAATCGATAGCGCCGGGAAGGCACGAGCTGCCGCCGCTTGGCTATAGCTATTCAGCTCTTGAACCGTATATTAACCGGGAAATTATGCGCCTTCATCACAGCAAACATCATCAAAGCTATGTAGATGGATTAAATAAAGCAGAGCTCATGCTGCAGCAAGCCCGTAACACAAATAATTTTGACCTCATAAAACATTGGGAACGGGAAGCTTCTTTTCATGGTTCCGGTCATTATCTGCATACAATTTTTTGGGAAATTATGAGCCCAGAAGGAGGGGGAAGGCCGAGACGACAGCTGTTGCAGCAGCTTCAAAAAGACTTTGGCAGCTACGAGAAATTTGTGATGCACTTTTCTCAAGCCGCAAAAAAAGTGGAAGGCGTGGGCTGGGCTATTTTAGTGTGGTCACCGCGTTCGCGAAAGCTTGAAGTTTTGCAGGCGGAGCGCCATCAGCTTCTCACGCAGTGGGATACGATTCCGCTGCTCGTATTAGACGTATGGGAACACGCCTATTATTTACAGTACAAAAATGAACGTGATCCGTACGTTGATAATTGGTGGAAAATAGTTTACTGGCCCAATGTAGAAAAAAGATTTGAGGCAGCTAAAATGCTTCAGTGGCAGCCGTATTAACAAGTATTGCAGGTATTTTAATTTCAAATAAAAAGGCTATGATAAAAGCATTTTAGTTGAAGGAAAATCCGAACGATGAATTGAGATTCTTGATGGAGAATCTAACTCGTTCGGATTTTTTATTGTTATGACGGTGATATCTGTATACGCTTCTAGCAGTTGATTGGAGAGCAAGACGAAGACTCCTGTAGAAATAGTGGAATAGATGAGACCCCGCAGGAGCGCAAGCGACGTGGAGGCTCATCGGCCATCCGCGGAAAGCGAAGTCTTGCACGGAAATCAACTGCGGTGTAAAAAGTGATTTATATTAAGATCCTTTAACGTATTTATTAATTTTAAATAAACTATGTTCTAAATAACCAATTTAAAATAAAGTATAAGCCTCTAGAACCAGTTAAATGTTACAAATGAAATAATCTAATATAAATGTGTGTAAAAGCACCGTTATATGCCTAAATATGTATGTTTTTAAAATGCTAAGATGATTAATTTACTAGTTTAAAAGGAAGAATCTTTATTTTTACTGTAACTAAACTATCAAAATATTGACATGTTACTGAAATATAACTGTAATATTCATGTGTTATTTTTTATGTATTGGTAGATAAAGGGGAAATCAATTACATGAAAAAGACAATGATTACGTTCAGTTTAGTTCTAATGTCACTGTTCGGAGTGGCAAGTGGTGCATCAGCTGCAACAAATACATATACAGTAAAAAGCGGAGATTCGCTATACAAAATTGCAAAGACATATAAAGTATCGGTTAGTCAGCTGAAACAGTGGAATAACTTAAAGTCAGACAGCATTCATCCGAAACAAGTATTAAAAGTATCTCAAGTAAAATCAAGCACGCCTGCTAAAGCAGCGCCTGCGAAGTCTTCAAACGTGGTGAAAGAATTTAAAGTAACAGCAACAGCGTACACAGCGAACTGCAAAGGCTGCAGCGGAAAAACGGCGATTGGAATCGATTTAAAAAAGAATCCAAATCAAAAAGTTATTTCTGTCGATCCAAAAGTGATTAAGCTTGGTTCAAAAGTATACGTAGAAGGTTATGGCACGGCAATCGCAGCTGATACAGGCGGTGCGATTAAAGGAAATAAAATTGATGTTCTTCTTCCTTCTCAAAAAGAAGCGTTAAAATGGGGAAGAAAAACAGTAAAAGTTCAAATCTTAAAATAAGTATTCCTTAAAGAAATGAGAGCCTTCGTTGAAAGGCTCTCATTTTTTTCTTCATTAAAGGGCATGCTACTTTATATATACTGATGGAAAAGTTTTACGAAAATGATCATATTTGTTGACAAATATTTCGGAAACGGATATATTTATCCGGTATATAATTAAGTTCATTAAATATTCGTGACATAAATTAATAGAATGAACACATAAACTATATTCTTAAACTGTTTGTCATCTGAAGATTTACATACAGATAATTTTAAAGGGAAAGGTCTTGTTAAAATGAATACACAAACACAACAGTCCGATCAAGCCCGAACTCGGTCTATTTTTGGCGTAATGATAATGGGAGCGCTCGTCGCTTTTTTAAATCAAACGCTAATTAACATTGCGCTTCCGCAAATGATGGATCATTTCCACGTAACGGCGGCTACGGGCAATTGGTTAACAACCATCTTTATGTTAGTAAACGGAATTGTTATTCCAATTACAGCATTTTTAATGAATCGATTTACGACAAGGCAGCTGTATATTACAGCAATGGGGCTGTTTACAGTAGGGACACTCCTTTGCGGTATCGCGCCGACATTTTCCGTTATTTTAGTGGGACGCGTCGTGCAAGCAGCAGGAGCGGGAATTTTATTTCCGTTAATTACAAACGTTATTTTTACGTTATTCCCGCCTGACCGACGCGGTTTTGCGATGGGGATTTTTGGAGTAGCGATGAACTTTGCACCGGCAGTAGGTCCGACGCTTTCTGGTTTAATCGTTGAGCACTACTCATGGCGTGTTTTATTCTTTATGATGTTTCCAATTGCACTTATTAACGTAATTGCGGCGATTATTTTAGTGAAAAATGTTACGGAAACAAGCCGACCTAAGCTAGACGTGCTTGGTGTTATTTTATCAACAATTGGATTTGGCGGCTTACTGTATGCGTTCGCTACGGGCGGTACAAAGGGATGGACCAGCACTGAAGTATTAGCCATGTTCATTGTAGGCGGTATTTCAATTCTGTTCTTTATTTTTCGTCAGTTGAAAATCGATCAGCCGCTTCTTGAATTTCGTATTTTCCGTTACCGTATGTTCACGCTGACAACAATCATTAACGTGATTGTGACAATGGCAATGTTTTCAGGTATGATTTTAATGCCGATTTATATGCAAAACGTACGCGGCTTCTCACCGTTTCTTTCAGGATTGCTGCTACTTCCTGGGGGAATTGTAATGGGGATTATGTCTCCGATTACAGGAAGGCTGTTTGATAAGTTCGGCGCAAGATGGCTTGCTGTTGTTGGTTTAGCAATTACCGTTGTGACAACATATGAATTAACAAAGCTTGAAACAACCACAACATTTATGTATGTCATGATTGTCTATACTGTTCGTATGTTTGGGATGTCACTGCTCATGATGCCGATCTTTACAGCAGGATTAAATGAGCTTGCGCTTAGTCTAAATAAATACGGCACGGCAATGGTTAATACGCTTCGAATGGTTGCCGGAGCTGTAGGAATGGCGTTCTTTGTGTCCATTATGATGAATCAAGGTGAGAAACACGTGAAAAACATCGTAACGAATCAGCAAATTTTGCCGACAGATAAAGGCAGTATGGCTGAAGCTGTGAATCAAGGTACAGCAATGGGTATTAACGATGCGTTTATGATCGCAACGATTTTAAGTGTAATCGCGTTTGTTTTAGCCTTCTTTATTCGTAAAACATCACCAAAAGAAGATACCATTACAAATCGTGTAAAAAAAGCAAGCTAATAAAAAATCCGTGCCTTATATGGTACGGATTTTTTTTATGAGTTAAACTTATCTTTTTTATAGTCAATATAAAGCGATCCGTCCGACTGAACCTCAGCGTAAAAGACGTCATCAATTGAGTTGACTCCCGCTTTTTCCAGCTGCTTATGCAGCCAGTTGTTATCTACATGCAGGTCCTTCAACGCATCTTCATTCGCTTTTCCGTCGTAAATAACGCCGGTTGAAGTGGGAAATAAAAGCGTTTTTGACCATGCGTTTGGCTTTTTATCTTGTTTTTGCATAACGGAAAGGTTTCCGTTGATTTCTAATATGGCGTATTCTACATCTTTTATGGAAAACACGTTTTGCTGCCTCAGCATGCCTAAAAGAGATTCAATATCTAGCCGCACTTGTTTTAACGCCTTTTCCATCACTTTTCCTTGCTTAATCACAATTTTAGGCTCACCGGTAATAAGATGCCGTGCTTTTTTCGATTTCATTCCAATATAGCCCATAGCAATTGTTAAAAATGTCCAACCTAGCAGTGAATAAACCCCTTTATCAATCTCCACTCGCTCATCGGTGGAGAGGGAAGAAGCGATATTACCAATCGTAATTGCCGTAATAAATGTAAATACATTTAACTGGCTGATTTCTGTTTTTCCCATGAGCCGCGTTAAAAGAAGCAGCACAAAAAATGAACAGGCGATTCGAAACGTCGATTCAGCATAGCCCATACATTTCACCCTTCCTTCATTTCATTGTTTTATGTTGTGAAAAAATAGAAATTTTATGCAGTTAAAAGGATAAATTCCATGCTTGTCTCCCAATCGCTTTTGCTTTTGCGCTACAATAAAGAAGCTACGTGTTTAACTAGACAAAAGAAGGTGAAACCATGAAACCATTTAAAGCCTCAGCCCTACTAGATGTTATCAGTGAATTGTTCTCCGATGAAGCGTCGATTGCCGTTTCAGATCTAGAAACGTACGTGTATTACCGAGCAAGCAAACGAATTAATTTGAAAATCAGCCCTGGAGATCAAATAAAAAAAGGAACGATTACATATAAAGCATTAGAACGAAAGCAAAAAGTATCGGAATTTATTCACCGAGACGTGTTCGGCACGCCTTACTACGGCATGGCCGTGCCTTTTTTAGATGAAGGAGATGTTCAAGGATGCGTAACGGCGATTTTTCCTGCGTTAACGAGCGGAAAGTCAGTTGTGACGTTAAAGGTGAACGAAGGATGGATACCGGTTCCTTTCTCAAAAATCATCTACGTAGAAGCGCGTGACCGAAAAACCTATGTGTACGCACAGAAGTATACGGGTACGCATAAATACACGTTAAATGAATTTGATTATGTGCTTCCAAAAGAAGAGTTTGTGCGCTGTCATCGTTCCTTTATCGTCAATGTGACACAAATTCAAGAAATTTACCCTGATACACATTCGACTTTTTTATTAGTGATGAACAATGGAGAAAAAATTCCGGTCAGTCAGTCGTACGCCAGTTATTTTCGAAAGCTGCTTGGGTTTTAACCGTCATTTAGCTTCATTATCATCAAATATGCTGTTTTGTCGCTATTTTTGTCCATTTCATTCCAAAAACTCTTGTGGACGCTTTCTTTACAGTAAAATGGTAAAAAAGAGCAAAAACAAGGAGTGAACAGAATGAAAAACGTTTGTAATCGAATTAAGCATGAAGCATTACAGAATCGCGTTGTCTCTGCTGAAGAAGCAGCGTCTTGGATTCAAGATGGAATGACGCTTGGTCTAAGCGGTTTTACACGCGCGGGCGATGTCAAAGCTGTGCCGTTTGCGCTAGCGAAACGAGCGGAAACTGAGGCAATAAAAGTCAGCGTGTATACCGGTGCTTCACTTGGGTCAGATGTGGATAAGCTATTTGCAGAAAAAGGTATGTTAAACAAACGCCTGCCGTTTCAAGCGGATCCGACGATGCGTAAAAAAATTAATGAAGGTGAATTTCAGTTTATTGACCAGCATTTATCGCATACTTCTGAATGGGTGCGTTCAGGCGTGTTAGATTCAATAGATTTCGCTATTTTGGAAGCGGTTTCTATCACGGATGACGGAATGATGATTCCAACAACGTCAATCGGCAATTCAATGGTGTTTGCCGAGCATGCAAAATCGATTATTATTGAAATTAACACAGCGCAGCCAGAGCTGTTAGAAGGTATTCACGACCTGTATGATCCGGGTGCTCAAGGACAGCGAGATGCAATTCCTTTGAAAAAATCCGATGACCGTATTGGTTCGTTAGGCATACCAATTGATTTAGATAAAGTAAAGGGTATTGTATTTACAAATCAGCTAGATTCACCGTCTACAATTGTAGCACCTGACGAAGAAACGGTTGTGATGGCTCAAAATTTGATTTCATTTTTACGCCAAGAAATTACAGAAGGGCGATTAACTGAATCGCTTGCTCCTTTACAATCTGGAATTGGATCTGTGGCAAATGCCGTTTTCCACGGTTTGTTAGATTCGGAGTTTCATGATTTAGAAGTATATTCCGAAGTATTGCAGGACGCCGTTTTTGATTTATTTGACGCAGGAAAAGTTACGTTTGCTTCCTGCTGCTCAATTACGCTTTCAGCAGATAAAATGAAACAAGTTTTCTCTAATTTTGAAACCTATCGAGATAAACTCATTCTTCGTCCGCAGGAAATTTCAAACCACCCAGAGATTATTCGTCGTTTAGGGCTGATTTCCATTAATACCGCGCTAGAACTAGATATTTACGGAAACGTTAATTCCACGCATGTGATGGGAACAAAAATGATGAATGGCATCGGAGGTTCAGGGGATTTTGCCCGAAATGCGCGTCTCGGCATTTTTGTAACAAAATCTATTGCCAAAAACGGTGATATTTCAAGCATAGTGCCGTTTGTTTCACACGTTGATCATACGGAACACGATGTGGATGTCATTGTAACAGAGCAAGGATATACAGACTTACGCGGACTTGCTCCAAGAGAACGAGCAAAACGAATCATTGAAAATTGTGCACATCCAATGTATCGCGATCAGCTTATGGCGTATTATAAAGAAGCGCTCACGTGAGGCGGACAAACACCGCACGTTCTTGAAAAAGCCTTTTCTTTTCATACGTCTTATCAAAAAAATGGAACGATGAGAGAAACCGTAGCACAAACAAATTAAAAAAACGCTTTGTCTCATGAGGAGACAAAGCGCTTTTCCACTGAGTAAGAAACTTGTGTTTGGTGTCTCTTTGAATTACGATGAAAGGGAATACATAAAGAAAACGAGGTAACTTATCTATGAAAGCATTAGTATTTGAAAGGTTTGGAGGACCTGACGTTCTTCACTATCAAGATATACCGAATCCCTCTATTGATCCAACAGACGTACTAGTAAGAACAAAAGCAATTGGACTTAATTTTGCGGATGTGTACCGAAGAAAAGGGAACTACCACTTAACGGGTACACCTCCGTATATTTTAGGATATGAAGGAGCAGGTGTGGTAGAAGAAGTAGGAGCAGAAGTAAGTCATGTTAACGTAGGAGACCGCATTGCTTTTGCTGACGTTCCTTTTGCAAATGCAGAGCTTGTTGCCGTGCCACAGGATAAAATAATTGCTGTACCTGACGATATTTCGTTTGATACAGCTGCTTCTGTGCTTTTGCAAGGGTTAACGGCCCACTATTTAACACAAGACAGCTACAGCATTCAGCCGGGTGATTATGTACTTGTTCACGCAGCTGCTGGAGGTGTAGGGCAGCTTTTAGTTCAAATTTCTAAGCTATTAGGCGGACAGGTTATTGGCTTAACGTCATCTTCTGAAAAAGCAAAAGCAGCGGCTCGAGCAGGGGCTGACTATGTCTTTTTATACGAAGATAACTGGCTAGAACAAGTGAAAGAAGTAACGAAACGAGGCGCAGATGTTGCCTACGAATCTGTAGGGGTTACGCTAGAAAAAAGCTTTGAAGCCGTAAAAACAGGCGGAACCGTGGTGTTTTACGGAATGGCAGGAGGCGATCCGGCCCCGGTCGACCCACGTATGCTGATGGATACCTCTAAAACGCTTACAGGCGGAGATCTGTGGAACGTGCTTGTATCTTATGAAGAACGCAAAGTACGCTCACAGCAGCTGTTTGAGTGGATCAGTAAAGGTCAGCTTGTGCTAACCAATCCTGTGGTATTTGACTTAAAAGACGGAGCGAAAGCACATGAGCTTCTTGAAAGCCGAAAAAGTACAGGTAAAATTTTGTTAAGACCGTAAAAGAAAAGCCCTTTCGTCAAGGGCTTTTTTCCGTTAGTAAAGGAGAAATCAAGGAGCTGTCTAATATATAGTAGAGAAGTAGAGTAAAAGAGGTGAAGGTCGATGAAACATGCATTAATTACAGCAGGTCATAAAGGTATCGGCAAAAAAGTAACAGAACAGTTTCTAAAAAAGCAGTATTCCGTTACCGTCCATTTTCGCAGTGATAAAAATAAAGTGCGAGAACTGCAAGAAGAATGGCATCAATATAGTGATAACGTACAGTTTGTAGAAGGAGACATAACAAATAAAGAAGATATTGAACATGTCGTTGCGCAGGCTATGGAGCGGTTTGGACGTATTGATGTTTTAATTAATAATGCAGGTCCGTATGTATTTGAAAGAAAAAAATTAATAGAGTACACAGACAGTGAATGGTATGAAATGGTGGAAGGGAATTTAAGCTCTGTTTTTCACTTTGTTAAAGCTGTTGTTCCTATTATGAAAAAGCAGCAGTTTGGAAGGATTATTACATACGGTTTTCAAGATGTAGAGCATACCCCTGGATGGATGGACCGCGCGGCTTTTAGTGCCGCTAAGTCAGGGCTGGCTTCTCTGACCAAATCGCTTGCTCTAGAAGTAGCCGAATACGGGATTACGGCCAATATGGTCTGTCCCGGAGATATTGTAGGAGACATGAAAGAAAGTGATATCATAAAAGCAAGATTACTAGAAGACAAGGAAACGCCTGTGGGCCGATCAGGTACGGGAGAAGACATTGCGCGTATTATTGAGTTTCTTTGTGATGAAAACTCAGATATGATTACAGGCAGCATTATATCTGCTTCGGGTGGAGTAGACGTTGTTCATAAAAGCAAAAAACAAGCCCCTGGCAGATAATGCAGGGGCTTGTACGTTACAGCAGCGATTCTCCGCCGTCAATAAACATTTCACTTCCGGTAATATGTTTGGACGCGTCAGAAGCTAAAAAGGAAATTAAATCTGCTACTTCTTCAGGCTTAGCCGAGCGTTTAGCAAGCGGTTGATTGCCATTTGGATATTCAATTGGAATCGCGACTTCTTTTAATTTGTCTTCTTGACGGAATGTATTGCTTTCAATATTTGTATCAACTGCTCCTGGACAAATGACGTTAACCCGTATTCCGTATGTAGAAAGTTCAAGAGCTGCCATTTTGCCGAAGGCCATTTGGCCAGCCTTGGAGGAACTGTATGCGCTCATGCCGATGTTTGAAAATGTACGGTTGCCATTAATGGAGCTAGTAATAATAACGCTTCCTCCCTGAGCTTTCAAATAAGGAATAGAATGCTTCACGGTTAAAAAAGTACTCGTTAAATTTGTATCAATTGTTTTTGTCCAATCTTCTGGTGATAGTTCTTCAATAGAAGAAAACGTACCGTTGATGCCTGCGTTAATAGAAACAATATGTAATTGACTCCATAAGCTGCTAATCGTTTCGATACTTTCTTTTATACTTTCAGAGTCAGATACGTCTGTTTTAATGGCTATACACTCTCCGCCGCTCGCCATGATGGTCTCTTTTACTTCTTGTAATTTTTCTTCCTCTAAGTCTAAAAGAGCAACGCGCGCTCCTTGTTCAGCTAATGTGATGGCTGAAGCGCGTCCAATTCCAGATGCCGCTCCCGTCACAAGCGCAACTTTTCCAGTTAATGCAATCATTTGTAACCCCTCCATATAAAAATGTTGTTTCCTTTCTTTAACCTATAAGAAGGAAATAAAAACCTCTTTTAAACTATTTGTGTTTAAATTTGCTAAAAGATGCCAAAAGGAAAAGAGAAAACAGCGGCGAATTATTAATATGACGCCAGAACACGAAAAAGGCTAAGGTCAAATGAGCTTGCTTGAGTAGCTAAAGATATACTCTGTCTTTTCAGAAGAATGTTTATATAAAATTTTACATCAGAGGGACTTGCAAATCGTTCCTTGAAAGCTTACACTAGTAAAGCACAGAAAAAGGACGGTGTTTTATGAAGAAGAAAGATAATGTAATTCCATTCCCGCAAAGAAGGGAAGCAGCTGCTTATGTTCCTGCTGCTATTAGCTTAGATAAGGATATTGTGGAGTTTTTAGAAATTATGAATTTTGAAGATCGAAATGATTTTTTAAATGAAATGATTGATTCATTTTTTAAATATGTAAAAGGTGAAGAAGACGAAGTAAGATAAAAAGTAACGTAAAGACATCCAAAGAGATGTTTTTTATTTTGTGACCAATTGCTTAAAATGCATGCTTAAGCCTCGTATAGTTATTTATGGTATAGTATACATTAGATACTATCTAGCAGGTGCAAATGCGAGGAGTGATAAGATGAGTGGATTTAAAAAAGACATTCGTGCCGGATTTGAAGAACCACACTCACTAGAACAATTAAAGCATGAAATGGAGCAAAGCCTGTGGAATTTAAGAAAAGATTTGCGAAATGAAAATCGTTCGGAAACGGAAATGGAAATGATTAAAATTTCGCTGCTGTCACTATTTGAGGAGCAGGCCAATAATTTGAGCAAAACGGAGCTCTCTGATTACCTTGCAGACTATCACAAAAGAGTCGAGCAATTATTCGACAGGTATAGCTATAAATAAGACAAGCATCCTTGCGGGGATGCTTGTTTTTATTTGAGCAAAATTCGCTTGTATTCGTTGCGTTTCAGAGGTTTGGATACATATCCGTCAGCTTCTAGCTGATAAATAATGGTGGCAGCTGCATATACGCTAAAGGCATGATCAAGACCAAAGTAGTCTTGCAAGGCGGCGACGCTCACTTCCTCTTGAAAGATTTTACTGCGGTTCGATAAGACAATAGGGTAGACGTTTTTAACGATTTGCTTTGAAATTTCGAGTGTTAACATATTGAATCCCTCCTGTGTGAGTGTACATAACTAAAGGTATTCAGCGCATTGTACATTCATGAAAAAGGGAGCGATTACATTTTTAAAAGATAAAGAAAAGAGGAGTAAATGCCCATAAAATCAGATATTTTATCACTTTGTGGAACTTGTTTGAGAAGCTCAGTATTTTAGTGTATGACAAACATTTTCAAAAGTTCTATGGAATTATTAGGAGCAATTTAACTAAATCCACATATCTTAAAGTATAGCAAATGGAGGTGAAACACATGGGATACTACGGAGGTTACGGATACGGTTGTGGTTATGGCGGCGGTGGCTGCGGCGGCGGTTTCGCTTTAATCATTGTACTTTTCATCTTATTAATCATCATCGGCGCTTCTTGCTTCGGCGGCGGCTGGTGCTAATTATTAAAAAATGAGGACGATGCAACATCCACACTTTATTTCTTCAACTATTTCTTCCACAAAAGGTCTCTTCGGAATGAAGAGACTCTTTTAGTTTACTATTTATAATAACGTGTACAAACTACATGTTAAAAAAATTTATGCGTAGCTCTACATAAAAAAAAGACTCTGACTGAAATCAGAGTCTTTTTACTACTTATGCTTTTTGAACGTTAGCAGCTTGAGGTCCGCGTTGACCTTCTTCAACGTCGAATGTTACAGCTTGACCTTCGTCTAAAGATTTGAATCCTTCGCTTTGGATTGCTGAGAAATGTACGAATACATCGTCGCCGTTTTCGCGTTCGATAAATCCGAAACCTTTTTCTGCGTTAAACCATTTTACTGTACCTTTTTCCATGAATGTTGCCTCCTCGTGTGCTATGCACACATTGTATTACTATCCTTGCTCATGATCAAAATCTTTAAGACGAAAGTATTCACCTATCGATTGTTGCCGAACAAAAATAATTCTTCTTATAGAATAGCAAAAGATAATGATAATTGCAAGGAATGAAGAAAATTTAACGAAGATGTTGTCTTCCTTTAACGAAAGAAAACGAAAATTATACGGCTGAAAATAAGTAAGAAAGAGCGTATCAGGTCACACTATCTCTATATATAAGAAGAAAGGGGTAGTCATATGTTTAAACAAAAAGCTGGAGAAAAACTGATTGAACTGCTAATTGAATGGGGCGTTGATCATATTTACGGCATGCCAGGAGACTCCATTAATTCAATTATTGAACCGCTTCGCAAAGCCCAGGATAAAATTAAATTTATTCAAGTAAGGCATGAAGAAGCGGGAGCTCTCGCAGCAGCTGCATATGCGAAGCTAACGGGTAAAATCGGTGTATGCACGGCTATTGCCGGACCGGGAGCAATTCATTTACTAAATGGCTTATATGATGCCAAATTAGACAAAGCGCCCGTTTTAGCACTTACGGGGCAAGTAGAATCAGATCTCATCGGCAGCGATGCGTTTCAAGAAATTAATTTAGAGAGAATGTTCGATGATGTGGCTGTATATAACCAGAGAGTCATGTCCGCTGAGCAGCTCCCGACTGTTGTTAATCAAGCGATTCGAACAGCGTATGCTAAAAAAGGTGTGGCTGTGTTAACCATTCCCGATGATATTCCTCGTTTTGAAGTTGGATCAGAAGCACGAGAAACATCAAGCATCATTGTCAAGCAAGACATTTTCCCCCATAGAGAAGATCTTGAAAAAGCAAAAGATTTGATTGGTAAAGCGGAAAGTCCGGTTATCCTAGCCGGTCGAGGCACACATGAAATGAGAGAAGAGCTGCTTGCATTTGCAGAAAAAATCGCAGCACCGATTGTTCTTACGCTTCCTGGAAAAGGCGCAATACCGGATGAACATCCATATTGTCTCGGAGGACTTGGATTAATCGGGACAAAGCCAGCGTATGAAGCGATGCAAGAAGCGGATACGCTCATCATGATTGGGACATCTTATCCGTTTACAGGATTTTTGCCAGACCATGCGAAAACGATTCATATTGATATTGATCCTGCACAAATTGGCAAAAGATATCCTGTAGATGCAGGGCTTGCAGGAGAAGCGAAAGCAACGGTTCAGTGGTTTTTAGAAAACGTTGGCCGCTCAGAGCATCGCCAGTTTTTAGAGCAAAGTCAAGAACGTATGAAAAAGTGGTGGAATCAGCTTGATACCCAAGAAGCCAAAGAAAGTGTACCTATCAAGCCTCAGCGAGTGATTCGAGCGCTTCAGCACGTAGCGGATGATAACGCGGTCTTGTCTGTAGATGTAGGAAACGTCACAGTATGGATGGCGCGTCATTTTCGGATGACAAATCAGCAGTTTGTGATTTCAAGCTGGTTAGCCACTCTCGGATGCGGGCTGCCGGGCGGAATTGCTGGAAAAATTGCTTATCCCGAGAAGCAGGTGTTTGCGGTGTGTGGAGACGGCGGCTTTGCGATGACAATGGCTGACTTTATTACAGCTGTTAAATACAATCTTCCGCTAGTCGTAGTGCTATTTAATAATCATAAAATCGGCATGATTAAATTTGAACAAGAAGTAATGGGAAATGCTGAATTTGGGACAGATTTAACAAACCCGAATTTTGCTAGGTATGCAGATATCTGCGGAGGTGTTGGCTACCGAGTAGAAAAGGAAGACGAGCTGTTGCCGGCTTTTGAAAGTGCAGTTAGACAGAATAAACCGTGTATTATCGATGTAATCGTTGATGCAAACGAAGCGCCTATGCCAGCAAAAATAACGCTTGGGCAAGCAACAGGGTATGCCAAGCACATGGTGAAAGAATTGTTTCAAGAAGGCAAGCTAGATTTACCGCCTTTATAAAAAAATAGGCTGTGACGAAAGTAATTTAGTTGAAGAAAGATCCGAACGATGAATCGAGATTCTTGATAGAGAATCAACTTCGTTTGGGTTTTTTTTATTGGCATGGTGAATGTAGTTTTCATGTATTTCGTTGCTTCTAGCAGTTGATTGGAGAGCAAGGCGAAGACTCCTGCGGGAAAAGCGGAATAGGTGAGACCCCGCAGGAGCGTATGCGACGAGGAGGCTCACCGGCCGCCCGCGGAAAGCGAAGTCTTGCACGGAAATCAAATGTGGTGTACCAAGCAACCCATATGAGCTCATGTATCCCATTTGTTCGTCTTCAGATTGGACTGGTGTGGTTATGTCTCAATCTCTTTTTCATGGTGAAATTCATTCAATATGATTAACTATAAAATTATTATGTAAACTAAAATACCTAAAAATGAAAAATAGCTACTATTATAATTTTTGATAAAGTGGATGAGCAAAAAAACACCGAATTGGATGGTCTTTTTTTATAAAACTGCTTTAAGATAAGAGAGATAAAGGATAAACTACTAATTAAGAAAGTTTAAATGTAAGGACTGACGCCGCATGAACTGGAGACCAGATCGCGCTAGCAAAAAAGCGATTTATAAACAAATTGCAGAATATATTGAAAGCTGTATTTCATCGGGAGCTTTTCCACCGGATTCTATGCTGCCATCAGAACGAACGCTTGCCGCTGAGCTCAACGTGAACAGAAGCACGGTAGTAGCTGCTTATGAAGAGTTGCAGGCACTTGGAATCGTAGAACGTAAAAAAGGAAGCGGCACGCGAGTGAGTTCTAGCATCTGGGGGATTTCCCGAAAACGTATTCCAAACTGGGGGAGATATGTAGAAGACGGTTCATTTTTGCCTAATTTACCGCTCGTACAGCGAATCAGAAGCGAGGCTTTGCGAACAGATTTTGTGAACTTAGCCAGCGGAGAGTTAGCTCCTAGCTTATTTCCAAGCGAAGATTTTCAGCAAATATTAGCGGGCATGCCTTTTAATGAACATTTAGGCTATGATCATCCCCACGGCAATGAACGTTTGCGCGATGCTATTGCTGCTCATGTTTATGAGTACCGGAAAATCTCCACTGACTCCAATTCTATTCTAATTACATCAGGTGCACAGCAAGCACTTCATTTGATTGTGCAGTGTTTGTTAAAACCAGGGGATGCAGTAGCGATTGAAGATCCATCCTATAGCTATTCACTGCCGCTCTTTCAATCAGCAGGTCTACGAACGTTTTTACTGCCTGTAGATAAAAATGGAGCCAACCCGGACGACTTAGTAGAATTACATAAAAAGCATCGCATTCGTATGGTTTTTTTAAATCCGTATTATCAAAACCCGACTGGTATTGTGTTATCAGAAGTGCGTCGAAAGCGGTTTTTAGAGCTTTCTTCAGAATACGGCATTCCGCTTATTGAAGATGATCCTTATTCACTCACGGCATTTGACGGAAATGTACATCAAACGCTGAAATCCATGGACGAGAACGGAAATGTCCTCTATATCAGCTCGCTTTCTAAAATCGTGGCATCGGGGCTTCGAATTGGCTGGATAGTGGGGCCGGAGCAAGTGATTCAGCGTCTGGCAGACGCTAAGCAGCAAATTGACTTTGGCCACAGCATCTTTCCGCAGTGGATTGCTTATCAATTCTTAGATTCTCCTACGTTTTCTTCGCATATTGAAAAGCTTAGACAAGAGCTCAAAAAGCAAGAGTATGCTATGTCGTCCAGTTTGAACGAATTGCTTGGATCAAAAGTATCTTTCGATTCGCCTCAAGGCGGGATTCATTTATGGTGCAAAGTGAATCAGCCGGTCGATGACTATCGTCTATTGGAAGAATCGCTTAAAAAAGGAGTAGCCTTTGTCCCAGGAAGCGTGCTGAGTTCTCAAAGCGGAGCTATTCGCTTTACGTTTGGCAGAGGGGAAGAAGAGGTTATTCGAGAAGGAATTAAACGATTTGCGAGCGCCCTAGAGAGTTTGGAATAGCTATAAACATAGGTAAACGTGCTGGATGAAAGTTTTATTTTATTATTTCGTATAGATTGTTATGATCTTGTGCTATACTAAGAGTACCATTAACTTTACTTCTGTATTTGTACCGACTGGCCCTGTTGAAAAACAGGGCTTTTTTATGTTTGTGCACAAAAAAACAGATCCTTTAAAGGATCTGTTTCTGATATGTTGTGTTTCTTATGCTTTTTGAACGTTAGCAGCTTGAGGTCCGCGTTGACCTTGTTCTACGTCAAATGTTACAGCTTGACCTTCGTCTAAAGATTTGAAGCCTTCGCTTTGGATTGCTGAGAAGTGTACGAATACATCGTCTCCACCTTCGCGCTCGATGAATCCAAAACCTTTTTCTGCGTTAAACCATTTTACTTTACCTTGTTCCATAATTGTTGCCTCCTCGTGCGGACTCGCACATTGTGGTACTATTCTTGCTCAAATCTAAAGACGAAAAGTGACAATACTCATACATCCCCACCGAACAAAAATAATTCTCTTATATCTTAGCAGAAATTTCCTATGCTTGCAAGCGCTTTATTTAAAAACTATCCGTATTTTTTTGACAAGTTTTTCATAAGACACGTCTAAAAAATGTCACATTTTGAACATTTTAGAAAGGCTATTCTTTGTATTCGCTTTTACTGTAGTTATATAATAATGAAAATATGGTTTTTCTAAAGGTAGAAAACAAGTATAAATGTACATACTGAGCGCTGAAATGGAGTGGTAAAGATGAAAGTGGGTTTAATTGGTTTAGGAAATATGGGATTACCGATGGCGGAAAATATGATAAAAGCGGGTCATGAACTTGTGATTTATAACCGAACTGCTTCAAAGGCGGAAAGTCTTGTGAAAAAAGGAGCAAAGGTTGTAGAGACACCTGCCCAAGCAGCACAAGAAGCGAATCTTGTCTTTACGATTCTTTCCAATGACGAGGCTTTAGAAGAAGTAACGATGTCACAAGACGGTATACTTGCAGGCCTCCAAGAAGGCGGTATTCACGTTTCTGTGAGTACTATTAGCGTAGATTTGTCCGAAAAATTAACAAGCGCACATGCTGCATCAGGACAGCATTTTGTTGCAGCGACCGTTTTAGGGCGCCCCGACGCAGCAGATGCTGCGGCTCTCAAAGTAATAGTTGCAGGTAATAAAGAACCAAGAGAGCACGTTTGGCCGCTGTTTGAAGCGATTGGTCAAACTATTTTTACTGTAGGAGACGAGCCTTACTTATCAAATGTAGCTAAGCTTGGCAATAATTTTTTACTAGTATCGATGTTAGAAGCCATTTCTGAAGCAGTAGTCATGGTAGAGCAGTACGGGATGCAAGCGGAGCAGTTTCTTGAAGTGGTTAACAGCTTATTTGCATCTCCTGTGTATAAAAATTACGGCAATTTAATTGCTAAAAGAGACTTTGATCCAGCCGGATTTAAGCTGGAGCTTGGATTAAAAGATGTAAACTTGGCTATTGATGCAGCCAAAAAAGTGTCCGCGCCGCTTCCGTTAGGAGAGCTTGTGAAAGGTCATTATGAACAAGGAATTGAAAATGGCTGGGGTCATTTAGACTGGTCGGCGTTACTAAAAACAGTTGAAGCTCTAAAAAAAGATAACTAAAAAGACGAAAAGGAGTGCAGCCAGTGAAAGCGAAAGGAAAGTGGGTATGGATCGTATCCTTTATTTCAATTATTTCGTGTCTGCTGTTTGCAGCAGGGCTTGGAATGTCTATTTATGATTATGTTAGCGCCTCAAAAGCTACTGTAAAAGAAATGCCAAAGCCGAAGCAAGAAACAAGCAGCAGTAACAAAAGTACCAAAAATTATACGATTGTTGCTTTAGGAGATTCACTGACAAGAGGAACAGGAGACGCAGCGGGAAAAGGATACGTTGGGTATTTAAAAGATAATCTTGAAGAAAAAACGAAGAAAAAAATCCTCTTAAGTAACTTTGGAATAAAAGGTCAAACGTCTTCGCAGCTGGCAAGTCAAGTAAAGCAGCAGCAAATTCAGCGGCAGATTAAGTCTGCAGATACCGTGCTGATTACGATTGGCGGAAATGACTTATTTCAAGGTGGACAAACGCTGCAAAACTTAAATAAAAACAATATTCAAAAGCTAGAAAATGACTATTTAAAAAACGTAGACAGCATCTTAAAAAGCATCCGTTCGGCAAATAAAGACGCAACGATTTTTTTAATTGGTTTATATAATCCGTTTAGTAACCTGCAAGATGCAAAAACGACAACGGCTATTGTACGAGAATGGAATTATAAAAGCAGTGAATTAAGCGCTAATTATAAGCAAACTGTTTTTGTTCCGACCTTTGATTTGTTTCAGCTAAAGGTAGATGACTACTTATATACTGATAAGTTTCATCCGAATGCAAAAGGCTACAAGCTGATCGCAGAACGTGTAGCATCGCTTATTACGTGGTAAGGGAGGGAATGATATGAGTGAAGTAACACTTTCAGTAAAAGGCCTGAGAAAAGTAATAGGAAAACGTGAAATCATCAAAAATATTGATTTTGAATTAAAAAGAGGCGAAGTGTTCGGTTTTTTAGGACCCAATGGAGCCGGTAAAACGACAACGATTCGAATGCTTGTCGGCTTGATTCGCCCGACGGCTGGTTCCATTTCTATCTGTGGATACAGCGTATCGAAGCAGTTTACAAAAGCGATGGAGCATATCGGCTGTATTGTTGAAAATCCTGAGCTGTATCCATACTTAAGCGGCTGGGAAAATCTGCAGCATTTTTCACGTATGATTCCTTCTATGACGGAAGAACGCATTCATGAAGTTGTGGCATTAGTTGGCTTGCAAGAGCGCATCCACGACTTAGTTCGCACGTATTCGTTAGGCATGAGGCAGCGTTTAGGAATTGCGCAAGCGCTTCTCGGAAAACCAAAAGTGCTCATTTTAGATGAGCCAACGAACGGACTCGACCCATCTGGGATTCGGGACATGCGTAAATTTATTCGCTTTTTAGCTGAAAGTGAAGGTCTAAGCGTCTTAGTATCGAGTCATTTGCTGAGCGAGATTCAGCTGATGTGTGACCGAGTAGCGATTATTGCAAAAGGAGAAGTTATTCACACAGAATCGGTGAAGACCCTGTTAACTCAGCAGGAGCGCTTACTGTGGAAGCTAGATCCGCAGCCAGCGGGAATAGACGTCTTAAAACAAGTGACGGACTTTGTGCAAGTGCAGGGAGAATATGTCACGACGTTTTATGAGGAAGCTGAAGTGGGAGAGTGGAACAAACAGCTCATTCAAGCAGGAGTAACGGTAAAAGAAATGAACCGAAAGCTTCCGACTCTTGAAGATTTATTTATCGAAATGACAGGAGGCGAATCGATTGATTAGTTTGGTTCAAAATGAAATGATCAAGCTCGTTCGAAAAAAGCGCCTGTTAATCGTTACCCTTATTATGGGCGTTTTGATTTCCATGTTCACCTATGCTCAGCTTCGCGAAACGCAGCGCCTTCAAGAAAAGCTAGGAACGACTGATTGGCGCAGTACGCTGCAGCAAGAAATTATCGATACGCAAAACCGGCTGAGCGGAAGCCAAATTTCAGATGATTGGCGCAAGCAGCTTGAAATTCGCGTGGCGCAGCAGCAGTATTACTTAGATAACGATATTAATCCTTCGGAACCAGGAGCCCCAACGTTTGTGCGAGGGTTCATTGAAAACGCCATTCAGCTTTTGCTGCCGCTGATGATTATGATTATTGCAGCGGATTTAGTGTCTTCAGAATACAGCTTGGGATCCATCAAGGTACTGTTGACGAGGCCTGTGAAACGGTGGAAAATCCTGCTTAGTAAATACATCACGCTCGTCATGTCCGTCTCGTTTTTAATTTTAATGTTTGGCGTTTTGTCGTATCTCATTTCTGGCGTTGTATTTGGATTTAAAGGCTGGACAGCGCCTATTCTTACGGGATTTAGCGTGCAGGGCAATGATTTGAATACAGCGGACGTTCATTTAATTTCGCAGTGGAGATATATTTTAATGGAATTTGGCCTTGCTTGGTTTGTATCCCTGGTGGTTGGAACGCTTGCTTTTATGCTGTCCGTTTTAATTAAAAGTACGGCTGCTGGTATGGGTGTGATGCTTGCTTGTTTGATTGCAGGTACGATTTTAAGCAGTATGGTTTCTTCGTGGAATTCAGCTAAGTACTTGTTTATGGTCAATTTAAATTTAACTTCTTACCTGCAAGGCACAGCTCCTCCGACTGAAGGAATGACACTAGGATTTTCCTTAGGTGTTTTAACCATTTGGGGACTTGCCGGGCTGCTCGTGTCGTTTCTGGTATTTACCAAAAAAGATGTGTATTAATTCCATATAAGTTGACGATAATCAGGAACATACGTTATGATTGTGTTAACAAAAAATGCTGTTTTGCTCAAAGGGGAGTAGCTCTTGCAGTAAAGTCGTCATTTCGAGATTATTATCTCCGGCTTTATTGACAATGCAAATTGTTAGCGAGACCTTTGCCAATGTTGCCATTGGTAAAGGTCTGGATACAAACACCTTTACCACATATGGTAAAGGTGTTTTTTGTTATTTCAAAAGAAGAGAGGAGCTTAAAAATGTCAAAACTATCGAGACTGTTAAAAAGCCCCGCTGTGAAAAAAGGAATAAAAAAAGCTGTACCCATTATTATGAAAGAGTTAAAGAAACGAAAATCGAAAAGAAGATAGCAGAAAAGAAAATAAGAAAGGTTGAGTGCTAAGTGAAAAAGTGGATGCTGGTCATGTCAACTGCTGTTCTCTTTATGGTCGGCGGCTGTTCTTTTCTTGAAGATACAAGCAGTACGTTGAACTACGCAAACGATGCGAAAGATTACGTGAGTGAAGCTCAAAAGTTTGCTGAAGAAATACCGGCTCTAGCGGAAAAAGCTGTTAATGACGATGAGGCAATAAAAAAGCTCGAGCAAAAGCTGCAGGAAATGAAAGGGAAAGCCGAAGAATTTAATCAAACCAAAGCTCCTGACATCGCTTCTGATGTGCACGATCAGCTTGTGCAGCAAAACGAAAAAATCATTAGTGGAATTGAAGCGTATGAAGCCAATATAAAGGATGGCAGCTTCAATCCAGAAGCGCTAAAAAACAGTGAATTGTTTCAATCAATTCAAGATGTATCAAGTATTATGAAACAAATTAAAGAATTAGGTCAGTAAAAAAACAAACCTGGGACAAAAGTGTGCTAATTGAAGAAAATCCGAACGATGAATCACGATTCTTGATGGAGAATCAACTTCGTTCGGATTTTTTTATTTGTAGGGTGAACGTAGGTTTCATGTGTATAGATGCTTTAGATTGGATTGATATAGTAGGTATGCCTTATAATTCAATCTCGTTTCCATGTTATAAATGTAAAATTATATAAATATATCTATTTATTAGAAGGGAAAACCTTCTCTTTCTTTTTTATATCTACGAAATTTTGTTAGAAGCTGTGACAAACTTAATGTCTGCTTTTCATATCCTATGTATAGTACATATATACACACCGCTTGAAATAAATTTTTTTTGAATGAAAAGAGAACGTGGGAACGTTGATGCATTAGGTAATAAGACTCATTTAAAAAGGAGGGTTCATCCAATTAATAAAAACTATAGTCCTTTGTTTTAAAGAGAGAAACTAAAAAAAATTTTTCGGTTTACAAAAAGTTAATAAAACGCATACAAATGGTTTACTAAAAAATCAAAAAATTTACATCCTTTATAAATCTTTTCTGCTATACTATTTTTGAACAGTTGCTAGATTTATAGCGATGATAACTTACTTGAAAGGTGAATGGTAGATGAAAAAGAACAAACGCAGCAAAACGAAGAAAATACTAACTACATCACTGGCACTTTCTTTATTATCAATGCCGCTTCTAACTACACAGGCAGGAGCAGAAGAACGTCACCCTGGACAAAGCTCACAGCAAAGCAAGCATCAAGGCCACAATAAAAAAGATGCACTTGTGAATATACGCCTGATGGAAACAACTGATGTTCATACGAATCTATTAAACTATGATTATTTCAAAGACGCCCCTTATGAAAAAGTAGGTTTAGCTAAAACCGCTACCTTAATCAAAAATGCTCGAAAAGAAGTAAAAAACAGCTTATTAGTAGATAACGGAGACCTCATTCAAGGAACGCCTCTAGGCACGTATAAAGCCAAGATTAACCCGCTGAAAAAAGGTGAAGTTCATCCTGTATTTAAAGCCATGAATCAGCTGGATTACGATATTGCAACACTTGGAAATCATGAGTTCAACTACGGATTAGACTTTCTAAAAGAAGCGTACAACGACGCGAACTTTCCTTACATAAATGCCAATGTTTACGTTGATGATCATGACAACAACCCAAAAAATGACAAAAATAAATTTACGCCGTATAAAATTATGAATAAAAAAGTCGTCGATGAAAATGGAAAGAAACGAACGATTAAAGTTGGTTTCATTGGCTTTGTGCCTCCTCAAATTAACGATTGGGATAAAGCAAACCTTGACGGAAAAGTCATTACTAAAGGTATTGTAGAAACAGCCAACAAGTATATTCCAGAAATGAAGAAAAAAGGTGCGGACGTAGTTGTCGCGATGGCTCACTCTGGGTTTAGCAGCAATAAGCAAAACACGGAAGATGTCATTTACTCATTAAGTGAAGTAAAAGGCATTGATGCTATTACGTTTTCGCATACGCATAAAGTCTTCCCTGCTAAAACGGAAGCTTCGCTAGACGGTTTGTTCCTTGGAGCAGATAAAAAGCCTCTTCCTGGCGTTGATAATGCAAAAGGAACAATCAACGGCGTTCCGGCTGTCCAAGCAGGTTACGGCGGAGGGTCACTTGGTTTAATTGACTTAACGTTAAAAGAAGAAAAAGGAAAATGGAAAGTAGTAAACTCTCAATCGTCCACGCGTGAAACGTATAAAGACGTAAAAGATGCGTCAGGGAAAACGGTTACGCAAAGTACGGTAGAACCGGATAAAGGTGTTGTTAAAGCAGTTCAAAAAGATCACGATGCAACGGTTAAATATGTGAACACACCAATCGGTAAAACGACGGATGATATTCACAGCTATTTTTCTCTTGTGAAAGATGATCCCTCTATTCAAGTTGTAACAAATGCACAAAAAGACTACGTGGAAAAATACGTTTCTCAAAACAAGCCGGAATATAAAGACCTTCCGATTTTATCAGTGGGAGCGCCTTTTAAAGCAGGAAGAAACGGCGTTGATGAATATACGGAAATTAAAAAAGGGGATTTAACGATCCGAAGCGCTGGCGACCTGTATCTATATGACAACACGTTAAAAGCGGTTAAAGTAAAAGGTTCTGTTGTAAAAGACTGGATTGATATGTCTGCCGGTAAGTTTAATCAAATTACACCGAATAAAACAGAAGAGCAGGAATTATTAAACCCAAGCTTCCCTGTTTATAACTTCGACGTAATCGATGGCGTTCAATATCAAATTGACGTCACAAAACCGGCAAAATACGATGTGAATGGAAACGTGATTCACGCAGATTCAAGCCGAGTTGTTAACTTAACGTATAACGGTAAACCAGTTGATCCGAATCAAGAGTTTATTGTTGTAACAAATAACTACCGAGCTGGCGGAGGCGGAAACTTCCCTGGTCTAAAAGGAAGCGAGCTTGTGGTGGATTCAGCGGATGAAAACCGTCAAATTCTAATGGACTACATCACCGAACAAAAAGAAATTACGCCGACAGCTGATGATAACTGGTCCATTGCACCAATTAACGGAACGGCTAATGTGACGTTCACAAGCTCACCGCGCGGAGAAAGCTATTTAACTGAAGGAAGTAACATTACGTATACAAATAAAACGGACGACAAAGGATTCGGCATTTACAAAATTAATTTAAACGGCGAATCAAAAGATAATACAAAGATTCAGCTGTTAGGCATGAACGACCTTCACGGTCAGCTTGATACAGATACAAAAATCAATTCAAATGGCCAATCGCTGTTAGCTGGAAATATGAAATATACAGCAGCAGCTATTCGTAAACAAGAAGCTGAAAATCCGAATACGCTTTTAGTTCATGCAGGAGACATGATTGGCGGAAGTCCGCTAGTTTCAGCGCTGTTTCAAGACGAGCCAACGGTTGAAGTGATGGAATCGCTTGGATTTGATGTAGGGACGCTTGGAAACCATGAGTTTGATGAAGGTATTGCTGAGCTTCACCGTATGATTGAAGGCGGAGACCATCCAAAAGGAACAAAAGGATACGACGGCATGAATTTCCCAGTAGTAGCGGCAAATGCTTATGACACTTCAACGAATAAATTAATTACAGAACCTTATGCGATAAAAGAAGTAGGCGGCAAGAAAATCGGCTTCATCGGCGTTGTAACACAAGAAACGCCAAGCATGATTGTTCGTAAAGGAAATGAAAACTTAAAAATTACGGACGAAGCAGAAGCAATTGATAAATATACGGCAGAGCTGAAAAAGAAGGGTATTAAAGCAATCGTTGTACTTGCTCATAATCCATCTAATCAAAATGGAACGTCTACCGAGTTTGATGCAGCAGATATCGCTAAAAAAGTTGACGATGAAGTTGACGTGATCTTTTCAGCTCACAATCACGTATACAACAACAAAGTAGTAGATAACAAACTAATCGTTCAAGCTTATTCATACGGCTCAGCGTTTTCTGACGTAGACGTTGAAATCGATAACACGGGTGACATCGTGAAAAAAGATGCAAAAATTGTGACCGTATACCAAAAAGACTATACGCCAGATCCTGAAGTTTCAAGCATTATGAAAAAGTACGAAGATTTAGCAGCGCCTATTAAAGCACAAGTGGTTGGGAATTCATCTACAGATTTGGCAAAAGGCTATCCGTCTAGCGGGCCAACAGGTGATATCGCGCTTGGAAACTTAATTGCTGACGGTATGAAAGCAGAAATGAACGCTGACTTTGCTTTAATGAATGGCGGAGGCGTTCGTTCACAGCTTGATGCTGGTGATGTGACATACGGTGATTTGTTTGCGATTCAGCCGTTTGGCAACGTCTTAAATAAAGTAAAGCTAAGCGGAGCGGATTTAGAAACGGTGTTAAACAATCAAATTACATCATCTGGACTAGATTTCCATATTGCAGGCTTTAACTATACGTGGGATGGAAGCACAAATAAAGTAGTCGATATTACGCTACCAGATGGAAGTAAAATCGACAAAGAAAAAGAATATACGGTAGTAGTGAATAACTACATGTACGGAAATGAAAAATACGGGATTGGCGCACTTTCTTCAGATATGGAAGTGGGACCAGAAGATTTACAAGCAACGGTAAACTATATTAAAACACTTCAGAGCCCGTTTGAATACAAAGCTGAAGGTCGTATTCAAAACGTGGCAGCAGCTAAAACAGCTGAACAGCAAGAACCGACTTTAAAAATAGCTCAATAAGCCAAAAAAGGCTGTCTCATAACTCGGATTTCCGGTTTAGAGACAGCCTTTTTTTAATAGTTTAACTTAAATTTTAAACTCTCAGTCAATGAATTTACGTTATAAAACATAGCTTAATTTTTGAAACAATCACCAAATTGTGGTATTCTCTCCATAAGAAGACTTACGTAAACGTTAAAAATAGTATCAAAGATTTCACTATTTTTTCATTTATCTACGCTATTATGTAAAGTTATATAGAACCTGTAAAAGAATGTGTTCGCTATAGTAAAGGAGTAAATAAACGTGGCTATTAATCTACAAAAAGGGCAGAAAATTGATTTAACAAAGGGAAGAGAAGGGTTATCTTCTATTACGGTTGGATTAGGATGGGATCCTGTAAAAAAACGCAGCTTTTTTGGTTTTGGAGGAAGCGGCCCAGAGATTGACTGCGATGCATCTGTTCTTATGCTCAATTCGAATGATAAGCTTGTAAGTAACTCAGCCGTTGTGTATTTTGGGAATCGTCATAGTAACTGTGGAAGCGTCAAGCATTCAGGCGATAATCTTACCGGAGCAGGTGAAGGGGACGATGAACAAATTTTTGTTAATTTAAAAAATGTTCCTGGAAACGTACATAAACTTGTGTTTGTAGTCAACATCTATCAGTGTGTTGAGCGAAACCAAGATTTCGGTATGATTAAAAATGCTTTTATCCGTGTTGTGGACAGTGCTAAAAACGAAGAGCTTGTACACTTTAATCTATCTGAAGATCATTCAGGAGCAACAGCTTTATTTGCAGGTGAAATTTATCGAGACGGAAAAGAGTGGAAGTTTTCAGCAACTGGAGATGCAACGAGAGATACTGGATTGGCTGAAATTGCAAATAAATATACAAAATAAACAACTAGAAAAGAGGGAATAACATGGCTATTAATCTTTCAAAAGGACAAAAAGTAGATTTAACAAAAACAAATCCAGGATTAACAAACGTAGTAGTAGGTCTTGGGTGGGATGTAAATAAGTATGACGGTGGAAACGATTTTGATTTAGATTCATCTGTCTTTTTATTAAACGGAGCGGGAAAATGCGCTTCAGAATCTGATTTTATTTTTTACAATAATACGACGGGTGCAAACGGAGCGGTTGAGCATACCGGAGATAACCGTACAGGCGTAGGTGAAGGAGACGATGAGCAGGTTCAAGTAGATTTGAAAAATGTGCCTCAATCTATTGAACGTATTGCGTTTACCATTACGATCCATGAAGGGGAAGCACGCGGTCAAAACTTTGGCCAAGTAAGCAACGCCTACGTTCGTATTTTAAATGCAACAAATGACGAAGAGTTAATTCGTTATGATTTAGGTGAAGACTTCTCGATCGAAACAGCGGTCGTGGTAGGCGAGCTGTATCGACACGGTGGAGAATGGAAGTTCAATGCTATTGGCAGCGGCTATCAAGGCGGCTTAGCGGCACTTGTAAACGACTTTGGTTTAAACGCCTAATCATTAAAGTAAGAAAATGTACGGAGGATGTTTTTATGTCAATTTCTTTATCAAAAGGTCAGCGCATTGACCTAACCAAAACGAACCCAGGCTTAACAAAAGTAATAGTAGGTCTTGGGTGGGATACAAATAAATATGCTGGATCTCAAGATTTCGATTTAGATGCATGTGCATTTTTAGCCAATAAATCAAGCCAAGTTGTAAATGACGAAGAGTTTGTTTTTTACAACAATTTAAAAAGTCCAAACGGAGCTGTGGAGCATACCGGTGACAACCGTACAGGTGCAGGAGATGGAGACGATGAGCAAATCGCCGTTGATTTTTCTCTTCTTCCTGACCACGTTGAAAAAATCGGAATTAGCGTCACGATTCACGATGCAGATGCTCGCGGACAAAACTTTGGACAAGTATCCAACGCGTTTGTTCGTCTCATTGACGCCCAAACAAATAAAGAAGTGCTTCGTTATGATTTAGGCGAAGATTTTTCAATCGAAACAGCTGTTGTGGTGTGTGAGCTATACAAGCACGGAAACGACTGGAAATTTAATGCCATTGGCAGCGGTTTTTCTGGCGGATTGGCCGATCTTTGCCGCAACTACGGACTATCCGTATAAAAAAGACGCGGGATAAGTGAAAAGGAAAGGGTGCTTTAACGAGTACCCTTTCTTTTTAGCATGTATATGTCTGAAAAGAAAGGAGCTGTAAGGTGTGAGTAAATTAATTGATCCTCATATGATTAATCTTAACGAGCAGGATGGAACTTCTCTTTTTTCTAAAGATGTTTCTCTGCGAGGTGACTTTATACAAAATGAGCAGCAAACTACCTATAAACAAGTGGCAGGCAGATATTTAGGCACTCATCTTGATGCGGACGAGTACGCAGATTTTCTTTATGAACTTGCGCATTCATCACCATCAATTATTGTCTTGCAAGATAAGCTTGATAAGTCCATTTCTAATGATAGATTAAAAGAAGTACAAACGATCCTTAAAATTAATCAAGAAGAGCACGGCCTTTCTGTCAATCGGCTATTTGCTTTTTTAGAAGGAAAAAAGCTGATCGTGAAGTCAGAAAATCCCGCTATACATAGAAGAGTACGTGAGAAATTTATTGAAACGTTAACGTGTTTTAAAGAACAGCACGCAGAGGGCTTTATGGACGGGCATTTTCAACGCGTATTAATCGATTTAATAAAGTGGCAGTGGAATCATGTAAAACCTTGGATGGTCGATAAAGCATTTCCTGAGCACGCGCCTCGCATCATGTGGTATGGGGATGCAAATAAAAGCGAGCAGTATTTTCTCCATTATTTAATTTTACTAGGTTTTGACGTCCTTACCTTTCATCCAGAAGGAAAGGATCATTTAAAAGAAGTAGATAAGAATCAGCATTTAACAACGGTTTATACGTTTCCTTCTACTAGCTCGCTTGTACCTTTTCCAACGGATAAACCGGTTCGAAAAGGTACGGTAGCATTTCGAGCTTCTCAAGAAATTGAGCAAGTGCTTCATTCAGAGGAGTCCATGCTGTATAAACCTTGGCAATTTCGTTCGTATTTTCCAACTTCAGTTACTCTTAAAACGACGTATGATGAAATCTTTTTATTAATGAGAGAACGGGCGTTTATTCGTCCTAATTTTCAAGTGTCCAAGCCATATGTACACGTGCCGGTCTTGTTTTCAAAAGTACTTGGTATCTCTAAAAACCGAAAAGAGTACTGGAGTAAAGTTCATGAGCTCATGCAAACGGAAGATGAGTTAGCTCTGACGATTGATTCTGTTCCTTTTGCTAAAAAAATAGAAGGAAATAATCACTTTCACTATCAAGGAGCTCTCGGAAGTGATGGCACGCTCAGTCCTGATAGAATGATTGAAAGCAACTGGTGGCGCTATAAAGAGCTGCCTATCGGGCTTCAGCAAGGGCTCGCTGCAGCTATTTCTAGGTACTGTGCACATTCAAAGCTTCTTCGGTTAGATCATGAAGATGCGTATCAGCATCAAATGTACTTGTTTAATCAGTCGTTGAAGCTTCCAAACAACGTGCTTCGCATGCTTCAAAAGTTTGATTATACGCAGCATGTACCCCGTCTCATTATTTATCATGGAAATGAACGAGAAGCGTTTACGCGTGAAGATGCAGCTTTACTGCTTCTATTAAATGAATTCGGCGTTGATATTGTTCTCTTTAATCCGACGGGTCAACTGGATATAGAAGCGTTCGTCGAAGAAAAGTATTTCGATATGCACTGGCTAGAAGATATTAGCTTTAATGAAGAATTCAAAGAGCCGTCGCTCATTCAAAAATGGTTAAAACGAATCTTTTAAAGAAAGAAGGGTTTTTAAATGGCAACAAACGAATTACAGCCTTTAGATGTAAACGAAGCCGAAGAAGTTTTAGAAACAAAGCCTAACGAAGTAAAAGCAAAACTGCGAGAAGAGCCGGAAGTACGTCGCTTAGCAGAACAAATTGATTATAAAAATCAGCTGGCTTTACTTGAGTATGGTAAAGAAACAGCCAATGAAATTTCCTCTTTTTCCGGAAAAGTGCTCAGTACAATTAAATCGTCTAGCATGGAAGAGTCAAGTCAATTATTAAAGCAGCTTGGAAAGATTATGGACAAATTTGATGCAAAGGATTTTGTTGAAGATAAAGGGTTTTTCTCTAAGCTTTTTAAACGCGGTCAAAAAATAGTGGACAAGCTCTTTCAAAAATATGAGACGATGGGCTCTGAAATTGATAAAGTATATGTTGAAATCACAAAATATGAAACCGAAATGAAGCATTCAACCACAACGCTTGAACAGCTTTACGAGCAAAACTATCAGTATTATATGGAGCTTGAAAAATACATTGTAGCGGGCGAAGTGAAAGTAGAAGAGTTAAAACAAGAGCTAAAGGTGCTTGAAGAAAGAGCGTCGAGTGGAAATCAGCTGGCGGCAATGGAGCTTCAAACCTTAAAAAATGCAGTTGAGCTGATGGAGCAGCGATTATATGATTTAGAAATGGCAAAACAAGTATCTTATCAATCCGCTCCTCAAATTCGCATGCTGCAGCGAGGAAATACAAAGCTGATCGGCAAAATCAATTCGGCGTTTATTACAACGATTCCCATTTTTAAAAATGGACTCATTAATGCCATTGCAGCAAAGCGTCAAAATTTAGTAGCGGAGTCTATGAACGAATTAGACAAACGCACAAATGAGCTGCTCATTCGAAATGCAGAAAATATTTCACAGCAAAGTGTTAAAATCGCCAAAATGTCCGGTACCCCTAGCGTAAAAGTAGAAACGATGGAACAAACGTGGAATATTATTATGAAAGGAATGCAGGAAACAAAAGCAATTGAAGAAGAAAATAAACGCCTTCGTGAAGAAGGACTTGTTCGCTTGGAGCAATTTCAAGAAAACTTCAAGGCGCTTGAACATAAGATGTAACGAAAAAGCGGGAATCTTTACGATTCCTGCTTTTTTTGCATATACGTTTGCTAGAAGTCTGATCTACAAGCGATTAGTGAAAAGCGTGAAAGGGTATCAGATATAAAAGAAGTATTATCCAAAATAAGATAGTTATTTCCAAAAGGCGTTCGTGTACGTTTATAATTTAAGTTAAAAATGCAAAAAACTTAATTATTTTAAGTTTTTTGCTGGTTTTTAACTTTTCTTTGCGCTACAATTAGCTCATATCAAAGTAAAAAAGGAGGGTATTCGGGTGTATCAAGAACAGCGCATGAGTGCGATTATTGAATACCTTCACACACACCGCACGATTACATTAGACGAAATTTGCGATATGTTCACCGTTTCAAAAGATACGGCGAGGCGTGATTTAGTCAAGCTTGAAGAAAACGGCGAGGTTATGAGAGTTAAAGGCGGAGCAACGCTATCGTCAAGTCATATCATTGATTACAGTGAACGGACGCCTACCAAAGCGAAAGAACAAATTGCTAAAGAAGCAGCTGCGTTAATGTCGGAGGGGTATGACGTGCTTTTAGATACGTCCTCGACCATCGCACTGATGGCGAAGTACATGGATGTAAAGCATGTAAACGTTATTACAAATTCCATTGATAATGTGGATTTGCTCGATCAATATACCCCGTGTGATACGTTTTTGCTGCCGGGCAAGTTTAACGGGAAAAACCGTAACGTCACCGGGCCAAGAACGATTTCTACGTTGCAGGAATACAAAGTAGATCAGCTGTTTTTAGGTACGTGCGGCGTTGGTGCAGATGGTATTACGTCTCCAAGTGAAGAAGAAGCGTTTTTAAAAAGACAGATGATTCAATGTGCAAGACAAGTGATTATGCTTGCGGATCATACGAAGTTTGAACGTGAATTTTTACATCGAGTATGTGATATGAGCGACATTGATATCTTAATTACAAATAAAGACCCAGAAGCGGATGTAAAAGAAAAAATAGAACAAAATCAAGTGCGGCTTATCGTCACAGATTTTGATAAAGGAGAGGAAAAACGATGAAAAAAATAAAAGTAGGATTAGTAGGATACGGATTTTCAGCAACGGTCTTTCACACGCCGCTTTTAAGCGTGTTAGACGAATTTCATATTTCAAAGGTAATGAGTTCAAATCCTGAAAAAGTAAAGAGCGACTTAGAAGATGTTGAAGTAGTGAGCACTCTGTCTGAACTTCTAGAAGATGACAGCATTGATTTAGTGATTATTACAACGCCTAGCGGCATGCACTATGAAATGGTGAAAGACGCACTACGCGCAGGCAAGCATGTAATTGTTGAAAAGCCGATGGTCGTATCAAAAAAAGAAGCAAATGAATTAATTCAATTAGCAAAAGAACAAGGTGTTCAACTAAGCGTCTATCATAACCGCAGATGGGATAATGATTATTTGACGGTGAAACAGCTGATTGAAGAAGGGAAATTAGGCGACGTTAAAATGTATGAAGCTCATTTTGACCGCTATCGTCCAGCTGTTCGAGACCGTTGGAGAGAGAATGAAGGACCTGGATCAGGAGCGCTTTACGATTTAGGATCTCATTTAATTGACCAAGCTTTACACCTTTTTGGAATGCCTGAATTTGTTCAAGCTGATGTATTTGGTCAGCGAGATCATGCACGTACGGATGATTACTTCCACGTAGTGCTTGGATACGGTTCTCTTCGCGTTATTTTACATTCAAGCGCCATTGTGCCAAGCAACGGGCCGCGCTTTCAAGTTCACGGAACAAAAGCAAGCTATATCAAATACGGAATTGACGGCCAAGAAGATATGCTAAGAGCCGGCAAGAAGCCTGTGGATGATACGTGGGGAGCAGATCATCCTGAACACTACGGTAAGCTGACAACGGGCGAAGGAGAAACAACAGAAATTGAAACGCTGCAAGGTTCTTATGTGACGTATTATCAAAAAATTGCCGACAGCCTGCTTCGAGGAGAAAAACTTCCGGTTTCAGCAGAAGAAGCTCGTGACGTGGTTAAAGTTATCGAAGCGGCATTTGAAAGCAGCAAAGAAAAACGAGCGGTTTATTTTAACTAAGGAGCGAGAAACAGTGAGTAATCATTCGGTAGAGACGCTGCTTGAAAAAGTAGTTCAACAGGAAAAAGAACTAATCTTTCATCAATTTACAAATGACCAAGCTTTGCAGATGGGAACAGCAATTATTAATGAAGCAAAAAGTAAGGGTAAGGCAGTAACTGTAAGTATTAAACGAAATGGTCAAACTCTCTTTCACCATGCGATGGAAGGGGCCATTCCCGATCACGAAGAATGGATTAAACGAAAATCAAACACCGTTCTTCGCCATCATCACAGCTCATATTATATGAAGCTGTACTGCGAGTTAAAAGATCGTTCTTACGCGCAGTTTTATGCAGCGAACCCTCAGGAATTCGAAGCGGTAGGCGGGTCATTTCCGATTTCGGTTAAAAACGTCGGTGTAATTGGAACCATCACCGTATCAGGCATGTCACAAGAAGAAGATCATGCACTGGTGACCGATACGATTCGTAGCTTTTTGCAATAAAAATAAGCGGACTTCGTTGGAAGTCCGCTTATTTAATTAAAAGATGAGTGGCGATAAGGCGTGTGTTTTTTCTACATAAATAAAAGCATCATATCGTTTTGACAAGCGAGAAGGAACATAATTTCCGTATTGTTCAATCTCTGGGTCATATACAACACCAATGGCACGGTGGCCTATCGTTGAATGAAAAAAATTTCGGTTTTCCTCTGTGAACATGAGATATTGATCAAAAGCACCTGCTCGGTGAATGGTATCTTCCCAGCTTCCTTCTATAGCTGGAGGAACGGTTAACTCCTGCTGAGGATTACCCCAGCTATCAGAAGCAATGACCGTGCCGTGATGAGTCCCGAATCCGACGGCGTAAACATGCTTCGGTCCGTATTCTTCACGGGTAAGCTGACCTACATTCACCATGCCGCTGCTTTTCATGTCCGTTGCTCTTGCATCTCCGATGTGAGTGTTATGCTCCCATACAATTCCTTTAGCGCTATCTTTGTAGTAAGCTTGAATATATTTTAAAGCTTCTACCATATGACGATCGCGAATATTCCACGATTCATTGTCGTTAGTAATCATCGTATGATAATAAGCTTCAGCATTGCTTGCTACCAGCGCATTTACCTGCATACTAAGCGCAGCCTCAGGCTCATGAGTATAGGTATCTTTCTTTTGCTGAATGGTTTGTAAAAGCTCTAAGATTTCTACCATGCAGTTCTTTCCGTAAAGGGCAGAAGAAATTCCGTACATCTGTGCTTCGCGATGAAAAGGTTCAAAGCATTCAAAGGCTTTTTTCGCTTTCTTTGCATCAGGAGCGTGATTGTTTTCTAAGTACTCAATAATAGCTTCCATCGATTCCCACAGGCTGTATACATCTAAGCCGTAAAAACCTACTTTCGGCTGATGTGCTGGTAAGTTGTTGTTATAATCCCGAAGCCATTCAATTAATTCTTTGATTTCTTGATTAGCCCACATCCATGAAGGCCAGCGGTTAAAAGTTTTTAAGACATCTTCGGCATTCGCGTATTGATTTGTATATCCTTTAATATAGCGATTAACTTCAAAACACGAAGGCCAGTCTCCTTCCACTGCTATAAAAGAAAAATCATGATGCTGAATTAATTCTTTCGTAATAGCTGCTCGAATTTTGTAAAATTCAGATGTACCGTGAGATGCTTCACCGAGAAGTACGTATTGAGCGCGGCTTGACTTGTTAATAAGCGGCAGTAAGTCATCGAAATTAGCAAAAGGCATAGAATGTTTTTTAATGGCTTCTATCATTTGAATGGTTTTTAGCATATGATCACCTTGTTTTTAAGAAATGGATAGCAAGAGCTTGAGAAAGCAAGTCTTGCTACCAGTTAACGGGTTTTTATTTTTATGAATTACCTGCTAAAGTGCTTAATGGCAGAATCATTTAAAGAAAAATCTTCTTTAGTAAGCGCCGTTTGATTCTGTGTTTCGCATTCTTTAGTAGGGTGCTCTTCTTTTTTAGAAACAGTAGAAACTTCTTCGTTATTTTCATACGTGTAGTTTGTTGACATTATGTTTCACCTCTTGTATCTAGTGTTTGAGGTACAGAAAATAAAATAAGAAGAAATATCAGGAATACCTTAAAAAGAAGGGTGCTCTTTAAATTATTTGAACTCGTGCAAAAAATTGTCTACACTAAACACTGATACATAAATCAAGTGAGGAGAACGTGGACAGTTTATGAAGTTGATTTCCTGGAACGTAAATGGCATTCGCGCGTGTGTGCGAAAAGGTTTTTTAGATTATTTTCAAGAAGTGGATGCAGATGTATTTTGTATTCAAGAGACGAAGCTGCAGGAAGGCCAAATTGATTTGCAGCTAGAAGGGTATTATCAGTATTGGAATTACGCCGTGAAAAAAGGCTATTCTGGAACGGCTGTTTTTACAAAGCAGAAGCCTTTATCGGTTTCATACGGTGTGGATAAAGAATCGGAAGACGAAGGACGTATCATTACGCTTGAATTTGAACAATGCTATGTAGTAAATGTGTATACGCCAAATTCTAAAAGAGATTTAGCAAGGCTTGAAGAAAGGCTTCAATGGGAAGACGATTTGCTCGTGTACTTAAACAAATTGAATAGCCGTAAAGCGGTGATTTTGTGCGGAGACTTAAACGTAGCACACGCAGAGATTGATTTGCGTAATCCAAAGCCAAACCGAGGAAATTCTGGTTTTACAATAGAAGAGCGAGGGAAAATGACGACGCTTCTTGCTAGCGGATTTCTTGATACATTTCGTTATTTGTATCCGAATCAAGAAGAAGCCTATACGTGGTGGTCGTATATGAACAAAGTGAGAGAACGAAATATCGGATGGCGCATTGATTATTTTATCGTATCGGAGAGAATCAAATCCGTTATTCAAGAAGCTATTATTCATCCGCATGTAATGGGAAGCGACCACTGTCCTGTGATGTTGGAATTAAATGTACCTCATCTATGATATCTTTCTATATAATAGAAGAAAAACGGAAAAAAGGTTGGTTCACGCGAACGGTTGCGGTATAGTAAACATATCGAAAAGTACAGAATGTTTCATGAGATAAAGGGGGAGACAGAGGTGAAGCGAGACTCGCTGCAAACCATAGAACACGAAATTGCGCTGCTTGTTCGTCTAACAACGACGCACAGCCCTAAGCTTGGAAGCTTGGACCGTTCTGAGTATTTACTGTTAAGCGAGCTAGATCAGCGCAGTCCGCTCGGGATTAATGCATTAGCTGAAAATTTAAAGCTGAGCTTATCGACAGCTAGCCGGCAAGTATCTGCGCTTGAGACTAAACAGTTTGTTCGTCGCTTTCCGAGTCCAGAAAATGGGCGGATTAGTTTAATTGAAATGACGGATGCAGGGAAAGATATTTTGCAGCATGTACAAAGCAAGCGTAAACAAGCCTATGCTGAAGTGTTAGAAAATTGGTCGGAAGAAGAGGTTTTGGCACTGGAAAAAAGTTTATCACGCTTGAATCTTGATTTTAAAAGATGGCGCAGTAATGGATGTTAAAGCGAATACATATAGATGAACAAAAGGCTATTGAAAAATAGTCTTTTTAAGTTGAAACAAAGAAGTTGATTTCTTCATTAAAAGATGTATAATATGTAGTGCTGCTATAACTTGCATGATACAACTTGTACAATAAAATATGTAAGGAATTGTTAGTCATATGAAAAGAATTTAACAAAAGGAGGAATAAATATGAGTCAGAATAATCCAGCAGTAGCCTCCGACAAACAAGGTTTAAGCGTACCTAAATACTTAATTATGGCGATTTTAACGCTATTTTCAATTGGCCCTCAGTATTTTTTGAATTTATCTTACACGGTCAATCAAGTATTGATTCAAAATCGATTTGATGCGAGTACACAAAGCTTACTATTGCCATCTATTATTTCTAACTTGGCATTTGGACTTGGGGTACCAATTGGTCCGATGCTTGCGAAAAAATATGGCGTACGTAAAGCATACTTAACGTTCGTTTTAGTCTTTTTAGCAGGTTCGATTATCAACGTTTTTTCTGAAAATGTGGCGTTTTTATCCCTTGGTCGTCTGATTCAAGGCTTAAGCTCAGGAATGCTGTTTTTAACCATTATTCCAGCTGCGCTGATTTCGTTTCCGAATAAAATCCGAAACTTCTTTTTAGTATTAGCGATCGGCGGACTGTTCGGTTCAACGGCGATTGGAGCTTTTTTAGGCGCTGTATCTCTTAGCATGGATAATTGGCGCTGGGTTTTTGTTTTAGGAATAATAGCTTCTCTTGTCTCTCTGTTTATCGGATATAAGGTATTACCTGCTCATGATCCAACTCAGCAAGAAGACCGTCCAGTGGATAAGAAAAGTATCTTTATTCTTAGTCTTATTATGATTTTATTAGTGTATCCACTGTATGAACTAAGATACGAAGGATTTGCTTCTATCCAAGTGTGGCCGTTCTTACTAGCTGCAGCAGGGTTAGTTGTCATTTTTGTCTTAGTTGATTTAGCGGCTGAAAATCCGCTAGTACCATTAAAATCGCTGCTAGCCGTAAAACCAGTTGCAGGTACAATTATGGCCATTGGCGGTCATATGGCATACATCTTAGCAATTGCAGGTATTAATGGCGTCATGCAAAATGTGCAAAATGCATCGTACACCACGCTTTCTTATTTTTATTTATACTTTTTTGTTGGGGTACTGATTTCAGCATTTGCAACGACATTCTTATATGACAAGTTTGGTCCAGGTTACCTTGGAGCAATTGGATCACTTCTTATTGTCATTGTAGGATTTAGCTGGGTGAACGTATCAGCCGATACATCACTAGTAAGTTTATATGTTCACATTATGCTCTTTGGTATGGGTGTTAGTATGGCACTGGTATCTGGTGCATTAGGAGCGGCACTAGCCGGAGATTTACATCAAGCTTCGATGCGTTCGATTTCACTGCACTCCATTCGAAATTTATTAGGAGCCATTGTGGCACCTGTGATTGGGTGGTTTGTTGTTCGACAAAACGCGATTTATTATGAAGATTTTCGAGGTCAAATTAGCTCAGTAGATCCTCAGGTGAAGATGCAGCTGTCTGAAATGATTAAACGCTATATGGGTATGGGAATGAGTCAAGCAGATGCAAAAACATCGGCTGTGACGGCTGTTGTAGCAGGCGCTAAAAAAGCATCGATTTTACATGCGTATCACAACTTATTTTTCATGCTTGGTATTTTAGGCGTAATTATGCTCATTGCTTCACTAAGTAAAGCGTGGAGCGGTGAAAATAGAATTCTTGTTCAAAAAGAAGAGATTCAAGAAGAAGCTGAGCCGCAAGAAGAAAGAAAAATGCTGCCGGCACCTCAAACAGAAGAAACATCTGTATAATATACTAACTATAGAAAGAAGGAATTCCGATGAGTAAAAGTCGTTTATTGGTTACTAACATTGTTGGAATCATTGTGATTTTATTACTAGTAGGCTTTGGTGGATATTATTTCTACGAAAAAGCAAATTACGTTAAAACAGATGAAGCGCAGGTAGAAGCACCGCTTTCACAAGTCATCGCTTCAGCTAACGGTCAGTTAAGCGAATGGAATGTAAAAGAAGGAGATAGCGTTTCTCAAGGTGATTCTGTTGGAAGCTTAAAAGAAGGCGAAAAATCAACAGACGTAACGTCTATGATTGACGGAACAATTATTAAAAACAACGCATCTCAAAATCAATTAGTAAAAGCTGGCGATGTGTTAGCACAAACAGCTGATTTATCTAAAATCTACATCAATGCAAACATTAAAGAAACAGACCTAGGTGACTTAGAAGAAGGAGACAGCGTCGACATTACAGTGGACGGAGATTCAGGTAAAGTCTTTAAAGGCCATGTTGAAGCAATCGGTCGCGCAACAAACTCAGTGTCTTCTATGCTTCCTGCTCAAAATACAGGAAACTACACAAAAGTAACGCAAAAAGTACCGGTGAAAATTTCAATTGATGATGCATCAGATAAAGTTCTTCCAGGTATGAATGCAGAAGTGAAAATTTCAATTTAATAACGGAAAAAAGCTGCTTCCTCTAAGGGAGCGGCTTTTTTTATGCCTAAACAAATAAAATAAAAAATGTGCTAAAAAGGGGATGTATACAAAGGAAATGTGTGGTAAGATACTTCTTGTTTGAAATTGGATATCGGTAAAGAAGGTGATGGGATGACCGCGGTCAAAACAAAAAAAGGGCCAAAAGAAAAGCTGAATTTGTTTTTCTTAACGTGGCCGATCTTTTTAGAAGTGTTTCTTTTTATGTTAATGGGGATTGCTGATACCTTTATGCTAAGTGCGCTGTCGGATGATGCCGTATCAGGAGTCGGAGCAGCCAATCAATACCTTCACATTGCGATTTTGGTGTTAGAGGTCATTGGTAACGGAGCGGCAATTGTTGTCTCTCAGTATTTAGGATCAAAACGGTATATGGAAGCGTCAAAGATTTCTGCTTTGGCCGTTACGTTAAATTTAGGAGTCGGGCTAGTTATTAGCGCGGGTTTTCTTTTGTTTTCAAGGCATATGATGGAAGCGATGAACTTACAAGGTGACGTGCTGATGTATGCACAAAGCTATTTATCCATCGTCGGAGGAGCTATTTTTCTTCAAGCGATTATTAACTCTCTTGCAGCGATTATTCGCGTACATGGCTTTACGAAGCAGGCAATGTTTGTTTCACTTGGAATGAACATTTTTCATATTGCAGGAAACTATGCTTTAATCTTCGGGAAGTTCGGCTTTCCGGAAATGGGCGTGCAAGGAGCAGCGATTTCATCTGCGTTCAGCCGATTCGTTGCCCTTATTGTGTTCTTTTGGCTGCTGTATCAAGTGATGGAATATAGAGTGAAATTTCAATACTACATTACGCTTTCAAAAGAATATATCGGTAAAATTTTAAAAATCGGTATTCCGTCGGCTTTCGAACAAGTGATGTATCAAGGCTGTCAAATTGTCTTTTTATACTATGCAACCTACCTAGGAGCAGAATCACTTGCTGCGAGACAGTACGCGATGAATATTTCAATGTTCATTTACTTATTTGCCATTGCAATTGGAATGGGTACAGCGATTATTGTCGGCCGTTTAGTAGGCGGAAACGAAAAAGATGAAGCGTACCATCGCGTATGGAAAAGCGTCAAATGGGCCAGTGCCGTAACGATGATGATGGTTGTTCTTGTGATGACATTCAGAACACAGCTGATCAGCGTGTTTACAGACAATCCGCATATCATTGAGCTTGGGGCGACGGTGCTGCTTCTGAGCATTGTGCTTGAAACGGGAAGAACGATGAACATTGTGCTGATTAACTCGCTGCGGGCAGCGGGAGATGCCAAATATCCGGTGTTAATTGGTGCGATGTCGATGGTCATGATGAGCTTGCCGCTCGGTTATTTCTTCGTTTTCCATTTAGACATGGGGCTCGCTGGCATTTGGCTTGCCATCGCAGCCGATGAATGGACGCGCGCAGTTATTATGTTTTTTCGCTGGAAAAGCCGAGCATGGGAAAACTACGGACTTATACAGCACGAACAAACAGCTGAAGAACCAACGCCGGTTCAAGTATAAAACAAAACCTCTGCAGAATGTGCAGAGGTTTTTTGCTGTGTAAAAAAACGAAGTGAAGCTGGTCTTTTTACGCAAAAAGCTTTAATTTGTGGAAAAAAACGGGTATGGGTACAAAGGAATGGTTTTATTCTACTTATTCTTTGTTTTAGATAACGGTATATGGTTGGATAACGTATTTAGACATGAGTCTTTTTTCTCTTATTTTTCATTTTTATCTCAATTCATGAAACTAGAAGCATAAAAAAGAGAGTTTTTTCCTATTTAGCTATAATGAGACAAATTTTATACTTATAATTATTGGATTAAACTCGAAATGTGCGGAACAGGAGGAACGATATGGGGTTAGGAAGCGTATTAGACGGACTGCTGGGTGAAGTATCTGGAAGAGTCTCAGATGTAGAAGGGAAAATTTCTAAGCTAAGAACGGCTAAAAGTAAAATTGAGCATGAACAAGCTGTTTCATTAAAAGAAATTGAACACATCAAAAAGCCTGAGCTGGGAGACAAATGGACGGGTACGTTATCGGATGATTTTGACGAAAAACGTACGGCAGCCTACGACAACATAAAAGGCATTTTAGACGGTGATTACGATGGATACATTCGTGAAATTGAAACAAAGATATGGGCGCTAGAAGCTGAAAAAGGAGCTTTGAGTGGCTTGAACGCCGTTATTGGAGAAGCGGATTCTTTATTAGCTAAAGGTGAAGAAGCCTATGACGCAGTAGAAAACAAGATTAGTGAAATTAGAAGGGGGCTGTTTTCATGACAATTAAGCTTGATCACGCTGACGTTATCAAAAAGCTTGAAGCAGTCAGCACAGCGATTGGAAATTTATCCATTAGCAAAATGCCTGACCTTGGAAAAAACAGCCTTGATACTACAGAGAAATGGGAAGCGCGCGAAGAAGAAATTCAAACGCTTATTTCTACTTATATAAAAGCACTAAACAAAAACGTAAAAGATACAAAATCTAATGTAGACTTACTAAAAGAACAAGACGAATCTATTATCCATTCGTAGCAGCAAAGGGGGATGACTGTGGGAAAGGTATACGATGCAAAAGCGCTGTTTGATGTAGCAAAAGACAGGGAAAAAGCCTACGATGAGTTACTAAGCCAGCTGGGTGAACTGAAAAAAGCGCTGCAGGGCGTAGCGGACTTAGATGGCAGCTTAGAAGGAAAAGGCGCTGACAATATAAAATCTTTTTATAAGCAGCACGCCGATACGGCCGGACAGTGGGAAAACTTAATTAAAATGCAGCAAAGCTATTTTTCAACGCTTCACGTTAAAGCTGAAAAAGCAAAGCTATCAGGAAGCACGATTGTAGATGAATCATTTTTAGAAACAGAGCTAAAAAACGCCAATAGCAATGCTAAAGAAATGGTTGCGCAGCAGCACGACGATCTGCAGAGTATTTTAAATGGCATTGACGATATCGTCTCTATTTCAGCGTTTTCAACGAGTGAGTTTAACGATAAAATAGAAGAAGCAGAGAAAAAACGCACCGATACAATTGAAGCAGTGAACCAGCTTGACGCTGAATGGTCAAAAGAATACAGCGAAATGGACGATTTCTATGCGGTAGTGGATACGCTAGTAAGCGGCTTAGAGCTTGCTACGAGTCAAGGAGGAAGTGTCTATCAGCTTGCCTTTGACGAAAAAGCCTATCACGACAGCGAGCTGTATAAAGTTCAAACAAAGCTAAACGACTATGCCACTTCATATGTTGATTACAACAAGCAGCAAGAAGAAGTATACGAGCTGGAAAAAAAGCAAGAAGAAGAAGCAAACAAGCCGTGGTATGAAAAAACGTGGGACGCGGTTTCTACCTTTACAGGAGAGGTCAGCGGATATTATGATTATAAACGAGCAGCAGAAGGCGTGGACCCTGTTACGGGTGAAAAACTTTCTACCTCACAGCGCGTCGCAGCAGGAGCCATGGCAGCAGCCGGCTTCATTCCGGTTGTCGGCTGGGTAGGAAGAGCCGCAAAAGGCGGAAAAGCCATCTACAAAACGGCTAAAGGCCTAAGCGCAGCGGATCACGCCCTAGACGCCTACAAATCTGCCAAATCCTTCAAAGTCCTAGAGCAAACCGAAAAAGGCCTCTACGGTCTTGTGGCTGCAAACGGCTTAGGAGAATACATGACCGGACGCGACATGTTCGGGAATAAAATCAGTGAAGAGCAGCGTAAAGCAAGTCTTCTGCAAGCATTAGGAATTGCTGGAGCTGGAGCGCTTTCTACGAAGGTAGCGGGGAAAATGGGACAAAGCCTTGCGACCAAAGGAACCGAAAAGCTCAACAACATGCGCAACACGCTTCGCACAAGCGCCGTTGCCAACGTCACAAAGCAAGCCTACCAAAGCGTCAAAAATGCACCGGCCTCTTGGACTCAGTCGCTACATAAAACGTATAACAACATCCTAGACAGCAGTATGCCAAGACTCATGCCAGAACTTGTGCCGGCTGGTCCAGCACTTGCCCAGCAGACGGTGAGGGAGACCTTGCAGAATGTAAAGAAACAGACGATGCAGATGATTGAAAAGCCTGTAAAAGCAGAGCGTGTGAGTGAACGTCAAATTCAAACGGGTACTAAGGGTATAGATAATGCTAATAGACTTATTCCAGGTACTCCTGGAAACCCTACCTCAGGAGACCCAACTAAATTAGGTAAAAACTTACTAGAGTCAATGGGGTTACCTCGCTCTAAAAGTTGGAAAGGTTATCAAGCACAACATATAATTCCTTCTCAATTAAATAAACATCCAGTTATTAAAAAAATTGGAATGGAAATGAATGACTCTACAAACGGTATATTTTTACCTATACCTTCTGACGATGTTAGTAGTCTATCTAGACATAGAGGCTTTCATAGCGTTTATAACAATGTTGTAAGAAAACAGCTTGATAAAATGGATGTTAATCAAGATATAGCAGTGTTAGAAAAACAAGTATATGAACTACAACAAAAGCTAAAAAAGGGAGTGGAAAATGGATTACCGTTATATAAGACTAAAATAAATAATATCGAGGAATTTTACAAAAGTGGTAAAAATAAAAAACTGCCTGTTTGGAACAGAGGCGGTGGAGCAACCGAAGAGTTATGGGAAAGGTGGTTATCTAAATGAAATTTGGTGAAAACACTCAATTAGTAGAAGAAGTAATGGATTTTATTCGTAATGATAAGATGTTTAATAAGAATAACTTTCATGTAAATAACTTAGAGGTAATAAATGATTTCAATGAAGCCCAAAACCTTGCCTGGTCTCAGGACTCAAGTGAAGTCGATACTGTATGGGAATATGTTAAATCACAGGAAGCAGAAAGTATTGTTGAAAAGGTATATGATTTGGATTTAGTAACTCAGCAAGATGATTTATATGATTTTTTTAGTGACCATGACAATTACTCGAATGACTTTCTTCCTTTTGATTATATTGATATTAATGAGGAAGTTGAGGGAGACCTCACGATGTGTGCATTAAATCGATTAGTTAATGGGAAAACAGATAATTTTTATGAAAAAATCTTTGAAGTTTATAAGCAAGGAGGTTGGCCTTGTGGGTGGAAGGGGACATACCCTATTGGTGAAATTATTGTGTATGTGCCTTAAATTAAATGAATTTCAAACCTTGATGGCAAAGTGCCTTTCAAGGTTTCTTTTTTGTGGTAGGGCCACCTAGTGACTCATAGTTCATTTTTTATTCAGAGAATATAAGTAACTCCTTAAATCCCCATATTATGTTTTTACGAATTATATAGGACGTACAACACCTTTTAAACGTATGCCCTATTTATTCTTTATTTTGTTAAGCAAATAACCACAATATCATTAATAAGTTTTTATAGCGCTTTATCAGATGAAAAATTTTTAAAAGTCTTACACTATTTTTCAGAGGAAACTGGTTATGGAAATGAGTACCACATTTGTACATTTTCAGGTGACTTAGAGCCGTGGGAAGAGGGTTATGTTGAAAACGGAATTGAATTTCTAGACGGTACGGGTGACACTGACAAAAGTGTTATTGTCGATTATGAAACGTTTTTAACTTACTTGCACAAAATCTGCCGCGTATATATTGAAGATCATGCCCATGATAAAGAAAAAGTGATGGCTCTTTTACATAAAATCAAACAAAATCATAGTAATGAAGACTAGTAGGAGTATATAAAGAAGCAACGAATGGAGTCTTGCTATAGAGAACAAGCTTTCCACACTACAGCGCATTACACCAAGCAGAGAGACGATATAATGGAAGTGCTGAAGTATATTGGAGAGGATTCTACAAGGTAGAAAGTAAAGGGAAAACGAAAAATGGAAATAACTCAAATGACAAAAGCTATTAGAGGTGCTATAAAAGGTGGTCACTTAAATAAGGTAAGAGACTTATTTGAGAAAGAACCAGAAATGTTAACATGGATCACACCTTTTGGCACATGGCTACATGTAGCGACAGCTCATGGTCATTTAGAAATTGTACAATACCTTATTCGTGCTGGAATAGATGTTAATGCACAAGGAGGAACTTTTTCTACCAATGCCTTAGAAAGAGCGGCTGCAAAAGGACATATAGATATTGCTAAGTATCTTATTAACCATAATATTGAAATTGATATCAGTGAACCAGATAGAAATCCGCTGTTTGCTGCCATATATAACGGTCATTTTGAGATGGTTAAACTGTTAGTTGAGAATCATATTAATATATCGATTACATACTCTGGTGAAAACATAAAAGAAATGTATGCTTACACATTTGCGATTGAACGAGGACAAATAGAAATTGCTGAATATTTAAAGCAGAAGGTGGACAGTAGATGGAATTAAAGCTTAATAATATTTATCAAAAGGTGGCCGATAATTTAAAGGAAATGATACAAGAAGACTGGCGAGAAATCTATTTGTATGCAGAAGTAGGAGAAGGTTCTCAAACAACGTATTTCTTTTATTATCCAAAAGGAAGCGATGAACCTATATATAGTCATGATATACCTGAACTATTTGAGGTGTCAGAACAGAGCTACTTAGTGTTATTAGACAAACAGTTAGAGTGCTTTCGTGAGTTGTTAGATGTATTTATAGAAAACAAGCAGGAGATATGGACAAGTTTAACTTTGCATTTAGATCATGATGGGAAATTTGAGATAGACTACGGGTATGAAGATATTCTTACTGTTGACCCGTATGAACAACAGGTGATTTGGGAGTATAAGTACTTGGGGATTATTTCAGAAGATGAATATGATAAAAAGATCATAAAAAAATTTCTTTCCTAATCATAGAAAAGCAAAAGATATATAGACGGAGGAGTTAAGCTCATCATAGTGAGAGAAGTGGAAACGGAGTTTAAGAATGACTAATGCTAATTTCAATAGTTTAGAACATGATAAAGTGATATTTTTTCTGGCACTTTCAGAAAAAGTAGTACCGGTACTTTCTCGTACGGAAGATCAAATTTCAGCTCGGAAAGTTATATGTAAATGCTGGGAATGGTTAAAAGACAAAGAAAATAGTGGAGATACTCTTTATGAATTATTAGATCACGAGGAAAATGGTATCACAATAATTCAAGAGACGTCAGATAATAAAACAGATGTTATAGCCTGGGACTGTATTATTGATGCAGTTGCCTATACTAGTAGAAAAGCATTTGAAAGAGAAGGCGTGGAATATTATCCCGAACCCATTGCTTTAGTTAATGATAAATTAGTAGAGCATTTTATAAATGGTTTTGAAAGATGTATAGAGAATGCGGATAGTTACATAGAAAGATTAACTTCTTTATTAAATGATGATAAGAATAGGAAAACAGTGAATGATCTGCGAACAAAAGTCTTAAAAGAACTACAAGTACGACAGTGAAGTTCACTGACCACAACTATTTAAAAGTAAAAACGGTAGAAACAGCTAAATTAAGGGGGATATGCTTTGGAGAAAAACAGTGTCAATAAAGCAATAAGAAATGCAATTAAACGTGGTGACATTAACTCAGTCAAAGAATTAATAGGTAGTAATAAAGCAATTCTACACACCATGACTCCATTTGGTAGCTGGTTGCATATAGCAGCAAAAAAAGGACAGATGGAAATAGTAGAGTATCTAGTGCATAAAGGAATCGATGTAAATATAAAAGGGGATATATTTGATGCTTCTGCCTTACGAGTGGCAGCAGGTGAGGGGCATGTAGAAATAGTACAGTACTTAATCCAATCTGGAGCAGAATTAGATGTAAGCTCAGCAAAAAGAAATCCATTATTCGCAGCAATTTACGGTGGTCATAAAGAGGTAGTTGAACATCTAGTTGATCAAGGTATAGATATTTCCGTTCAATATACCGGTGAGAATATTAAAGAGATGGATGCGTACCGATATGCTAAGGAATTTGGACAAATAGAAATTGCTGAATATTTAAAACGAAAGCTGAATGAAAAAGTACAAAAGAGAGTGCTTAAAGATTAATTAAATCGTATATAACAGGCCACAAAGCTAATAAAAGCAAGGAGGGTCCATCTCATGCTAGAACCCATATATGCTGAAAACGTAATTGTCGGAGTAGTACATAAAAAGCAGTTTCAATGGTATGTGACCGATCGAGAGCTATGGTATTTGGATTATGTAAAGTTTGCACAAGCTTTTGAAAATGAAGGTGATTCAGCGGTTAATGAATACATCGAACCTGAACGAAAAGGGATCGAAGTTCTCAGCAATGAAAATGCTGAGCTTTTTTTAAAACGTATAGAGTCGTATCAAGCAGATACAACTACTCTTTTAAAGCTGTTTGAAGATAAAATAGAAAGCGTAGATGAAGAAGACGTATTAGATTTTAGCCCTTCGTTTTTAGTGGACTTTGATCAAAAAACGTTCTACTCACTGTTTCCTGAACCGGCTTCATTTGAAGAATATATTCCAAGGGATTGGAAAGGAACGTATGAAGACTTTACAGGTTTGATTCCAAAAATAGAAAAGTATTGGGTAAATAAGGACGGAGAAAATTTATTTGAGCTGTGAAAGTAAACAGAGCATGGAGGGATAATGTTGTTTCGTGTTCAAACATTCATTAAGCGTCCAGGTATTTTGATTACCGATTTATCATCTCTATATGAAAAGGAATCGCACTATTTTATCGATATATCAAACGAAGAAGAACTCATTCGTTACATTAATCAGCTTGATTTTACTTGCCTTGAAGGAGCTATTAAACTTGAATACTACGGTGAGCCGCTTCTTGATGTATCTGCATGGGATGTTATAGATGGGATGTGGCTTTATTTGTTGAATGCAATGGAGAGTTTAAAAGAGACCGGGTATGGAGAGATGAATTTTCCAGATCAACCGTTAGTATTAACCTTAAAATCGGCTTCTGAACAGTTTGTACTGTATACCTTGCATACATCTCCTCCCGTAAAAGCAGTGCTTCCGAAACAAGACTTTTTTATGATGGTGTTAGGAGGAGCGGAGCAGTTTTTTAAAACGATGGAGAGATGTTTTAAAGGGAACTTTCGGTATTTCAGTGAAATCAAACGTATTGAAGCGTTAAAAAGGCAGTAAGGAAGACGAGGTTACTAGTAAAAGATTACAGGAACTATGGCCACATTGTGACGGCAAGTGTAATTACTCGGCGTGCGCTTCCTTTTTCGAGCTGTTGTCCGATAGCACTTGATGTTTGCACCCAATTCACTTCATCAGGATAATTTGTAATCACTCCGTCACTTTTTGTTTTCCACAAAAATGAAGCGGTAAGCCGCTTGGTTCCAGACCACGGTGATATTTTCATTCCGGCAGAATGGACTTGGTGGATAAGAGCAGGCGTTAGGATGTCATAAGACGGGTTAAAGTAAGTGGCAAAAGCGGCGAATTGCTGGATTGAATTTGGGCTTGCGTCTCGCTGTGAAGAAGTTAGTATGCCTATAGGAACGTTTGGGAGAAGCTCATGCATTTTTTTCATGGATGAAACGTTAAAAGACTGAATGATAACGTGATCGAGCTGTCGCTTGTTGATTTCAAAAGCTACTTTTTTTTCAATTCCAGGATAAAGTTCCGGCGCTTTTAATTCTATTAATATACCGATTTTTCCTTGAAATTCATCTAATACTTGCGAAAGAGTTGGAATTTTTTCATTCGTAAAAGAATCCCCTTTCCAGCTTCCTGCGTCCAAGCGCTGAAGCTCCGCGTACGTTAACTCTCGAATGTGTCCGCTTCCGTTTGTCGTTCGGTCTACGGTACGGTCATGCATAATAACGAGTACACCGTCTTTGCTTTGCTGCACGTCAAGTTCAATGTAATCCGCATTCATTTCTAGCGCTTGGTGAAAAGCAGCCATTGTATTTTCAGGTGCGTAGGCAGAGGCTCCTCGGTGCGCGATATTTGTGAGTTTTTCTTCCGTGCGTGCAAAAGCAGAAGAGGCGATTGAACAGCATAACAAGGCGACGGCGCTTAAACCAGCTAAATATTTTTTCATCACATTTCTCTCCTATGCGTTGGTATAGAAATAGCGTAACGAAAAAATGTGATGCTGATATAGAGGAAGTGTGTAGAAAACGTTGACATTTCGTAAAGAAAAATAGGGATTTTTTCATGATGATGTTTACAAAAAATGCGTAAACGAATAGGAATTTTAATCAAACGTTAAGGAAACAGCGCTATAATAGAAGGTGTGAAAAAAAGAATAGGAATTTCTTAGAAAATAGTTGTATAATAGGTGAGTCAGTCAATGAAAGGAATGGAACATGGATATTCAGTATATACATACGTTTACGATGCAAACGAAAGAGGAGTGCCGGACGCTTCAGCAAAAGCTAAAAGCACAAATTGATTTAACATCAGGCGTCAAAATGACGCATATACATAACTGTGCTGGTGTTGATGTTGCGTATTGGGAAGAAAACGGCATATCTTACGGAGCTTGCAGCATTGTAGTGGTTGATTATCAGACGAAAAGCATTGTGGAAAAAGTGCACAGTGTAGGAGAAGTAACGGTTCCTTATCTTCCTGGGTTTCTAGCTTTTCGAGAGCTTCCTTTAATTCTTGAAGCGGCTAAAAAACTTCAAATAGAGCCCGATGTGTTTTTATTTGATGGCAACGGATATTTGCACTACGAGCACATGGGAGTAGCCACACATGCTTCGTTTTTTCTCAATAAACCTACCGTTGGAATTGGGAAAAGCTATTTAAAGATCAAGGGACATGATTACGTTATGCCTGAAGATACAGCAGGCGCTTATGAAGATATTGTGATTGATGGCGAAGTTTATGGTAGAGTAGTAAGGACAGCCAAAGGGGTAAAGCCTATTTTTCTGTCGTGCGGAAACTATATTGATTTGGACATGTCATATCAGCTTATGATGCATTTTATTTCAAAAGAAAGTAAGCTTCCGATTCCGGTCCGCCTAGCGGATCTGCATACGCATGAGCTGCGGAAAAGGTACCGGCAGTCAACGGGGAAGTAAGCTGTTCATAATGAGTTCATAGTTTCCTTTTATACTGATGGTTGGAATATAGTAGTAGTGTAAAATTATTAAAGAATGAGTAAGGTGATTAAAGGTGAGTTCATTTATTACGAGTATTTTGGATTTTTTAACGAGCCTTGGCTATTTAGGTATTGCGCTCGGCTTAATGATTGAAATCATTCCAAGTGAAATTGTACTAGCCTACGGGGGGTATATGATTTCTAAAGGCATGATTAGTTTTCCTGGAGCAGTCATTGCCGGAATTATTGGCGGAACGATTGCACAGTGGTTTTTATATTGGATTGGAGCCTACGGAGGACGTCCGTTTCTTCAAAAATACGGCAAGTACTTATTTATTCATGATAAGCATATCGACCTTGCGGAAAACTGGTTTAATAAATACGGCGCGGGCGTGGTTTTCTCCGCTCGTTTTGTCCCGGTTGTTCGACATGCGATTTCGATCCCTGCAGGTATTGCTAAAATGCCGTTTTGGAAGTTTACGTCTTTAACCGTGTTAGCGATGATTCCTTGGTCGATTTTATTTATTTACTTAGGCGGAAAGCTAGGCGAGAACTGGGCGAACATTGAAGACGTAGCAAGCAAATATACGCTTCCGTTTGTAGTTGCGGCATTTGTGATTATTGTTCTTTATTTCGTATTCAAACGCACGCGTACAAAGCGCGTATAAGATCGTTTTTGGACTACAAGCATGGCGAAAAGCCATGCTTTTTTTGCATGCGCAACCAGAAGCTCTTTTATTTGCTCATGACTTCTTCAAGTGCTATTATTTTTCATACGCACTAAAAAAGGAGACGATTTAACGTGGTACAAGAAATTGTATTAAATGATACGCCTATTCAAATTTACAGCTATGAACAAGAAATTGTAAAAGGCAAAACAAAAGTTTCAGTTGATTTTAAGGTAACAAGTGAGGAATATCATGATATTACTACACTTTTATATAAAGGTACTTTTCATGTAAATGTCCCAGAAGAAGATCTGGATTTCCAAGGAACGATTCATCAGTACTCTACGTCTTTTACAAATTTATATGAAAAAGGCCAGGTAGGGGATTTTTCATTAAGTTTAATTGAAGTGAACGAATAAGGAGCAGATGCGTGATGAAAGTAAGTATACTTGACCAATCGCCCGTTTCATCCCATCAGACTCCAGCGGAAGCGTTAGAAGCATCCATGCAGCTGGCCAAGGCTGGTGACAAGCTTGGCTATGAGCGCTACTGGATTGCAGAGCACCATGATTTGTCTGGACTTGCCTGTTCGGCTCCTGAAGTGATGCTTGGCTATATCGGCGCACAAACTAATAGAATTCGAATTGGATCGGGAGCGGTGCTGCTGCCTCACTACAAGCCGTATAAAGTAGCGGAAACGTATAACATGCTCGCAACGCTGTTTCCAGGGCGCGTTGATTTAGGGATTGGGCGCGCGCCGGGTGGATCGGCTGAAGCAACAAATGCGCTGTCGGATAACTTCTTGCAGCAAGTATTTAAAATGCCTGAACTTGTTGAAGAGCTTCTGCAGTTTTTAGACGATAAATTTCCGGCTGAACATGAATACGCCAAGCTTTCAGCTTCGCCGCTTCCGCCTGTCTCTCCAGAACCGTGGCTGCTTGGCACAAGTAAAAAAAGTGCCGAGCTCGCTGCTAGAAACGGAATGGCCTATACGTTTGGACAGTTTATGAGTGAACAAGACGGTTCAGCTATTATTGATCAGTACAAGCAGGCTTTTCAGCCAAGACAGAGCGGGAATCAGCCCTATGCGATTGTCACTGTATCGGTCATTTGCGCTGAAACAACCGAGCAAGCGCATCGCATCGCAACGAGCTCACTCGTATGGAAAATTCAACAGGATAAAATGGAAGCAAAAGGTGTGCCTTCTATTAAAGAAGCGGCCAGCTATCCGCTTACAGAAGAAGAAGAGAAAAAAATGAAGAAGATGAAAGAAGCTATGATTATCGGAAACCCGGAAGAAGTACACGTCCGTCTTCAAGAAGTTCAAGCACGCTACGGAGCGGATGAACTCATGCTTGTCACCATTACGCACGATCCGGCTGACCGATTAAAATCATATGAGCTTGTCGCAGAGAAATGCAAAAAATAAGAGCCAAATGTCGGCTCTTATTTTTTATGCCCGTAATAGTACTCAAATAAGTGCTGAAATGCTTCTATAGCACGTAAAAAAGAAGCGGCGTCTTGGCGGTCTTCTATTAACCAGCACGTGGCTAATACAGAATGAGCGTATCCCCACAGTAAAATGCGTTTTTTACTTACGTTCAGTTCTTTTACAAATATATTGATTCGATGGTCAATTGCCTCTGCTACGTTTGTCTTAGGCAGATGATTTAAAAGAAAAGGGATAATTTCGTACTCTTTTTCTCCAATCAACCCTTTTGGATCAATTATTTTCCACGCTTCACCAGACTGTAAGATGTTATCATGATGCAAGTCTCCGTGAAGCAAAAAAAGCTGCTGAGAAGTCCGGTTTAATTCAGAGAAAACGGCTAGCGCGTGTTGAAGCGTTTCGGAAGAAAGAAAATCAATGCCGCTTGGATACATTTGTGTATACTCTCGAAGCTGCTTCTCTCTTTTAACGGCTGTTTCTTCGATAGTGGAGTCTGATTGAGGCATGCGGCACAGAGATTTCATGAGCCGAGCAGCGATTAACGCAGCCTCTTCTTTAGTTGATAAAGAGGAAAGCGGGCATCCGGGAGACAGCTTTTCAAGCAGTAGAATGCCTTTTTCAGCATCGCTGTCCACTATTTTTACCGTGTTCTCAACAGCTATTGCTGTCAGTGCTTCTTGCTCATGAAGCAGCTCTGAAGGCTCTACAAAGAGTTTTACAACTAGTTCGCTTCCATCTGCTTTGCGCGCAGGAGCAACAAAGTGGTAAGAAAGAGGGAAGTGACTGTGAATGGTGATATGCCATCGCTGTTCGCAGTAGCGAATCAGCTGAGGAAAGTCAGTTAGCCACTTTTGGCCTTTATGAGAGTGAAGGTGAGTAATTGTATCACAAAATGTTTGAGGCAACGTATGCATGCGTTTATCTCCTTTGTCGTTTCCAATTTTTTCTGATAAACTCATCATATACAGCCTACATAGAATCTGTAAAGAAGGAGGAGATCCTATATATGAAGACAAAGAAGGTGAAATCCCCTTGGGCTCTCGTTGGGTTTCCGGTTTATATCATTGGATTTTCACTTTTACTTGCTGAAGGCGCACCGGAATGGGTAGAAACAGTGAGTAAAATCATGATCGCTCTTGGAATCATTTTGCTTATTATTGCAGGAATTGATCTTAAAAAACGAAAAAAATCAGCACAGGCCTAAAAAACTGCCGTTTGGCAGTTTTTTTATTTGGAGAAAGGGTAACAAGATAACTAGATAAAAATGTTGAATTATTATTCTTTTTGATGTATAAATATAATATAGAAAGCAACGGTATTGAGAGGAGAATGAACGTGTCTTACGTAATAAAAAAAGAGGTTCCGTTATTTGAGCAGTTTGCTGCTTTGCATGAAGCGAGCGGATTACATAAAAGTAAAAAAGGCAATTATACAAAAGAACAGCTGTTTGAAGCGGCAGCCAACAGCTGGTTTAGAGTCGGTATTTATGATAATGAACAATTGATTGCATTCGGTCGTATGATTTCAGACGGAATTTACCAAGCGCTTATTTGCGACGTGATGGTTGATCCCTCGTACCAAAACAAAGGACTTGGAAAGCAAATTATTCAAGAGCTGTTGACGAAATGCCAAGAAAGCGGAATTGAATCGATTCAGCTGTTTGCAGCAAAAGGAAAGCATCATTTTTATAAAAAATTAGGATTTCAAGAAAGAGAAGAAGACGCGCCAGGCATGTCGCTTGTTATGTAAAAAAGCTCAGTGATCAATCATACTCACTGAGCTTTTTGTATTATGCCGTTTTTAAAACCGTACTTTTTTGGACTAAATTCCAAGCAACTTTTACTAAATAAACAACAAGCAAAACGTTTAGCATCGACGTAGCAAACATAGAAAACGGATAGGACGTACTGTTTTGCATATTACTGTCACCGTATAAAACAAAAAAAGTGTTCATAAAAATACTGATGCTAAATCCAAGGGATAAGTAAAGCAAGTTTTTGTCTTTCAAATAAATATAAGCGAGCAAAGCAAGCGCTGCTGCTGGAAATAAGTAGCGTTCATGCATGCTTGAAGAAAACGTAAATACCCCGGAAATTTGAATAAGCGCTGCAAGAGCGGCGTATTTAAAGCTGCGCCCTTTTATATAAATAAGCCATGAAAAAATAGTTGTCGCGACGATAAAAATAAGTCCCCACGTATGATAGCTGAAAAGCAGCAGCGTTGCAGAGCTGTCTTTATAGTTTGCGCCTATTAAACTAAAGAAGTTATAGGCGTTAACAGAGGCATACGGGTACTCTCCAATGGTGGATGAGAATAAATCAATAATCCACGTAGGACTTTTTCCTGCTGAAAAAGGCAATAAAATCACTGTAGCAGTGAAAGCAGCAGTGAAAGCAATACCGAAGAAATGCTTCAGTTGCTTCAGGCGAATGAGTTCGAAAAATAAAATAGGCAGGATAATAATCGCCTGCGGCTTCATTAAGACCGCTGCTGTAAAAATAACGGCCGACGCGTAAATTCTTTTTTCCGTAATCATTACAATCGCTAGGACAATAAGCAAAGTGAAAAATGAATCGACTTGTCCCCAAAACGTTGAATTAACTAAAATGGCCGGATTAAATAAATACCCAATTGCTAACAGGTATGCAAAAGAAGGTGCCAAGTATTTACGAGCTAAACGATAGAGTAAATAAGATGTGACAACATCTGCTAAAATAGGCGGAATTTTAATCAACAGCGAAAAATACTGCTGAAAATCCGGTAAACTGCCAACTTTCCCAACGATAAACAAGATATAAATATAAAACGGCGGATAATCGCTTCCGCTTTTAGCGTAGAAATTTGAAAAATGATTAGCCGCAACCGATGCCCAGTTTTTGAAAAGCGACGCATCCATATGAGAGCCTACCCACGGAATCAGCGCAATCCGAATAAATAAACCAGTGCCAAGTAATGACCATAAAATAACGCGAGAATGCCCTATCGAATGATGCCATTTCTTTTTCTTTACTAATCCGTAAACGAAAGCTGCTGCTATAAAAAAGCCCACCGTATAAAGAGCTAGCGGCGTTTCATAGTCTTTATTAGCTCCTTGACTTCCGGCACCGTTATCCATAGATAGATTATGAAAAGGCGTTACGTGTTCTCCGGAATTGCTGGGTGAAGCAGGACCGTTTCCTGAAGGAAGACGATGATCTCTTGAGTTATTATCAAGAGCAGATATACCATTCGTAATCTTTTTTAACTGATGACTTTCTTGAATTGAAAATAAATGTTCTTCTCCTTTATAGTGTGATAGTGAAACGATACTGAAAACAAATGCTAAAAGAAAAGCTGCCGTTACGATAAAAGCCGTTCTTTTTTGTAGTATGTTCATATAAAATCCTCCGATGACAATGTATCGAATAAGTAGTAGTGTGTCTCCATACTATAAGGGGAGTTGGTGAAAATAAAGTGAAACTTCTTTAATAAAGAGCGGAAGAGAGAGCATAAAAAAACAAGGCCTTAGAAGACCTTGTTTTTTATATCGCTTATAGTACAGCATCAAACTTATTTACTTTCCACTGTGAACCAGATTTATAAAATGTAACGGTGCGTTTTACACTTCCTCCGTCAACTGTTGGAACCGTAAATTGATAAGAGCGAACATCGGCGCGCTGATAAGTTAGTTTTGCTTTTGCTTTGTTCCACTCTAGCATGCTGAATCCGTCACCGACAGGACGAGCAAGCTTTCCGTTATATGTGATGTAGCGATAATTTGTTAATCCTTTTTGAATAGCACTGTTTGTAAACGTTTCAGATAAGTAGCTTACTAGTTTGCTTTTTGTATTAAAATCTTGACAAAGATATGAGTACTGAGTGCCTTTATAATTAAATGTTTTTTGAGTACATAAATTACCTTTAGATCCATGAAGTGCATTCCAGAAATGGTTGCTTGCGTTTGCTGCAATTTTTACCGCATTAGTCGTTGATAGATTTTGTGATGCTGCTTGAGCTGTAACTCCTGTGCTTAGTGAAAAGAAAAGAGCAAGTGATGCTAAGATTATTCCAAATTTTTTCATTTCCATTTCCCTCCTACTCATTCATTGAAATATATGTAACATTCATGCTGTTAATATTACAATTGTTACATTTATATTACAATACTTCTTTAAAGAAATAAAGAGTATTTCTTATATATGTTTGAATTATTCCCGTATTTTCTTAAATAAAACGTAGAATTAAAAGAAAACATATAAACAGTATGTCAATTATGTGTCACATATTTCGTCGCTTTACAAGTTCGTATATAATAGGAATAAATCGATCAATATGCTGATTTAGATAAATAGGTCAGGCACAAAAGGAGAACGTAAACTAATGGGTGTTTCAGAAGTGACATCAGGAATTATTATTACCACTGCCGTAATTGCTATTGTGATTATTACAGTTGGTGTTTTGGCTACAATGATTGCGATTGCGAAGAAAGCAAATAAAAAGTAAGTGTGTAGAGGAGAGTTAGTATAATAACTAATTCTCTTTTTTTTGAAAAAAACCTATCGCTATTTTTATAATAAAAATGCATAAATAACGCGTGCATTATTCATAGAAAAAAGCAGGAAATTTACGTTTTGAAGCTAATAGATACATAAGGCAAGCTGCGCACTTTCATTACAAAAACAATGGAAGGGGTTCTAACAGACTTCAAGTGATATCGCCTATTTTATGTCATAATGAATGATATTCATTAACACAGCATCTTAGACGCACTTTATAACCAAATAATGAGGAGAGTGGTTGAGTTGCAACGACAAAAAGTAGCAGTGAATGGAGAAAGGTTAAAAAATACGCTTGAACGATTTGCCGATTATGGACGAACACCTAATAACGGTGTAACCCGCCTAGCGCTGTCAGAAGAAGATCGCCTAGCACGAGATTATTTTTGCTCATGCTGCCGGGATCTTGGAATGGATATTAAAATCGATGACCTTGGATGTATTTACGCCACGCTTGAAGGACTAGAAGATAAGCCGCCTGTTGTGATTGGCTCACACATGGACAGCGTAAAAAAAGGCGGAAGGTTTGATGGAATCCTCGGTGTAGTTGCAGGTTTAGAGTTAGTAAGGACGCTGGTTGAACATAATATTAAGCCGAAGGTGCCGATTATGATTGTTAACTTTACGAATGAAGAAGGAGCGCGTTTTGAGCCTTCTATGATGGCTTCAGGTATTTTATCGGGCAAGTTTCAAAAAGACGTTATGATGAAGAAGACAGATGTTGACGGCGTGACGTTTAAGCAAGCCCTTCAATCATGCGGATATGAAGGCGATAGAAGTAACCGTCTTACTGAAGCATCGGCATTTGTAGAATTACATATTGAGCAAGGGCCTATTTTAGAAAGAGAAGCCAAATCAATTGGTGTAGTCGAGTGCGTGCTCGGAATGGTATGCTATGAAATTGAAGTTACGGGGGAGTCAGATCACGCCGGGACGACGCCGATGGATATGCGGAAAGATGCGCTATTTGCAACTAATAACCTGATTGCTGAAGCTCGTCATGAGCTCGGCAGATTGGATTCAAATTTAGTCTATACAATGGGTCGTATGAACGTACTGCCTAATATTCATACCGTTATTCCAAATAAAGTGATTTTTTCGCTTGAAGCGAGACATACGGATGAAGATGTCATTGCATCCGTGGAAAAAATTATTCAATCACTGCCTGATCAAGCGGAGCTGTTAGAAGGGTGCGAAGTGCGGGTGACCAAGCTTTGGGGACGCGATACCGTGTGGTTTGATAAAACGGTTTGTGATGAAGTAGAAGAGTCGGTTCGTTCGCTAGGGTATTCCTACAAGCGAATGGTCAGCGGAGCTGGACATGACGCACAGTTTTTAGCTAGCTATATTCCGACGGCTATGATTTTTATTCCGAGCGTAAACGGAAAAAGTCACTGTGAAGAAGAGTTCACTCCTTGGGAAGAATGCGAAAAAGGTGTAAACGTACTTTTAGAGACGGTGATGAAGTTAGCTCAGAAGTAACAGGACGAAAGAGTAAACCTGCGGAGGTTTGCTCTTTTTTAGTGCTTAGAAAGACTGCGAACTATCGCATTGAACTTTTGGTTTATTATGGCTACAATAAATGAGAAGCATCGGGATGGATGTGAAAAAAGGATGTGAAAAAAAGTGAGATCTTCTCACTTGCAGAAATGAAAATTACTATTATTATTGCAGATGATAATTCGTTTATTCGAGAAGGAATGAAAATTATATTAAATACATACGAGGAATTCGACGTTGTCGCTACGTTAAAAGATGGTCAAGAAGCCGTTCAATATTGCAAGAATCACTCCGTCGATATTGCATTGTTAGATGTAAGAATGCCTGTTATGGACGGTGTAGAGGCTACAAAGCTTATTTCAGAGTCAACGAAAGCAAAGCCGCTTATTTTAACTACGTTTGATGACGATGAATATATTATTGATGCTGTAAAAAACGGAGCTAAAGGCTACTTGTTAAAAAATACAGAGCCAGAGCGCATTCGAGACGCAATCAAAAGTGTGTTCAACGGACATACGGTGCTGCAAGATGTTGTGCTTGATAAAATTAAATCAAGTTTAAACGCTGCAACTGAGCGCGAGTCCAAAGCGGATATGACACAGTTTACCGAGCGTGAAACGAGCATTATGACGCTGATTGCCAAGGGGCTTTCAAATAAAGAAATTTCTAAAACGCTTTTTATTTCAGAAGGTACCGTAGCAAACTATATTAGTTCGATTTTAAGTAAAACGGGACTTGAGCACCGTACTCAAATTGCTATTTACTATTTAACCGGTAAAGGGAAGTAGGACTATGGAAGTCGGATTAATGATGACCAAGCTCATCCTCATGCTGTTTTTGGCTATTACGTACATTCAGTTTAATTATGTACACTCCATTTCAGCTATTGTGTTAGCACTGCTTCTTTACAGCTGTGTTAATATCGCCGCGTCTATTGTGAAAAAGAGCGCGTTCAAGCGCATGCTTATTGCTTTTTCAATTGTCCTTATTCTATATTGTGCGTATCAACTTCATCCTTTGTTTTTTCTTCTTTTGCCGCTAAACCTTTGTGAGCTTATTGGAGAATCAATCGTAAAAAAATGGATGGTGCTGCTTGTATTGCTTCCAGTACTGCTAGTTCCCTCTGATATTAGAGCTCTGTATGTGTTAGTCGCTGCGTTTACTTTTTTTATTTACACAGGAGCAGCTATCTATCAAAAGCGGACAAACAATTATGAACAAAAGCTTGATGAAATGAGAGTAAGTATGCAAAAGCTGCAAAAGCACGTGAATGAAAATAAAGAGTATGTGAGACAGTCTCAATATGCTTCAAAATTAGAAGAGCGAAATCGACTATCGCAGGAAATTCATGATAAGATTGGTCATTCAATGACAGGAGCGCTTATTCAAATGGAGGCAGCAAAGCACGTAATGAAGCAAGACGAGGAAAAAGCGCTGTCTCTTCTTCAAAATGCGATTACGATTTCGAAAGAAGGCATTGAAGAAATTAGGTTAACGTTAAAAAGTATAAAGCCTCCCGCTGAGCAAATAGGAATCAGCCGTCTTAAATTATTTATTGGTGAATTTGAGGCTAAGCATAGTATCGCAATGCCTCTTGTATACAAAGGGAATTTAGATCTTATCACGCCTCTTCAGTGGAAAATTATCCATGAAAATATAACAGAAGCTATTACAAACGCTTTGAAATATGCAGAAGCAACGATGATTTCTATTGAGCTTCACGTACTAAATAAAATGGTTAAAGTAGAAGTCAAAGACAATGGAAAAGGCGCTCACTTGTTTCAAAAAGGACTTGGCATAGCAGGAATGGAAGAGCGCGCTGCTTCTATTAACGGAACGGTGATTGTCGACGGTACAAACGGATTTTCTGTTACCACACTGCTGCCGATAGGTGAGAAACTTCATACGTAAATAATGAGATTTCTCATGGGGAAAAGGTGAACTTATGCACTGACGTAAGTTTGCCTTTTTTTCATAAAATAAGGATATACCAACACACTAGAGGTGAAATGATGAACGTATTATCCATTCAAAAATTAACAAAGAAATTTGGAGATTTTATTGCGGTAGATAATTTATCTTTACAAGTAGAAGAAGGAGATATATTTGGGTTTTTAGGAACAAACGGAGCAGGAAAAAGCACAACGATTCATATGGTAGCTAGTCTTCTTCAAAGCAACAGCGGCGATATTGAAGTACTTGGGAAAAATATAAAGAAACACCGAAATTTCGCAAAGATGAACATCGGAATTGTTCCGCAGGACTTAGCGATTTATGAAGATTTGACAGCCTATGAAAATGTGAAGTTTTTTGCAGGACTCTACGGATTAAGAGGATCACTTCTTAGCGAACGAGTCGAAGAAGCTTTAGCGTTTGTAGGGCTTTTAGATAAACAAAAGGCGTATCCGAAAAGCTTTTCAGGAGGAATGAAAAGAAGGTTAAATATCGCATGCGCAATTGCTCATCGCCCTAAGCTGATCATTATGGATGAACCGACGGTTGGCATTGATCCTCAGTCGCGAAATTATATTTTAACATCTGTAAAAAAGCTAAATGAAATGGGAAGCACAATCATTTATACGAGTCACTATATGGAAGAAGTAGAAGAGGTATGTACAAAAATTGCAATTATTGATCACGGCAAAATTATTGCTGAAGGAACAAAAGAGCAGCTGAAAGCGATTATCACCGATACAAAAGATATTTGGATTGAAGTAAAAGAAGCAGACGATATAGATTGCAGCGGTCTAAAGGAAATTCCAGGCGTAACAGCCGTTACGTATGAAGATGGAATCATTAAAATTAATTCAAGCGCCGAAGTGAATAACTTGAACAAAGTCATTCATTATTTAATGACGCATCATATCGAAATTAAAGCAGTTAAAGAACAAGCCCCTAATTTAGAGACGGTCTTTCTGACGCTCACAGGACGCAGTCTAAGAGATTTATAAAAGAAAGGAGGAATAACGAATGAATATTATTGCAATTGCTTTGAAAGAAATGAAAAGTGATCTGCGAGATAAGCGTGCATTTATCTTTATGATTCTTTTTCCCCTAGCTCTTGTCCTTATTTTAGGAACAGCTTTGTCTCAAGCCTTTAATAACGACATGACGATAGACGATAGCTATGTTCTCTATAAAATCGACACAAGTAATGAAGAATCTGCTGCTTTTAAGCAGTTTGCTGCACATGCAGAAAAATCGGGCATTCACTTTAAAGCGTTGAAAAAAGATCAAGATGGAAAAAAAGAAGTAAAAGAGCAGCATTATACAGCTTATGTAGAAGTGAAAGACGGAGGCATTAATCTCTACGGAAATGAAGAAAACAGCATTGAATTTAACGTGGTGCAAGGTATGTTAAGTACATTTGTTGATAAGTATAACGTGGCTATGGAAGTGGCCAAAGTAAATCCTCAGCAAGTCGAGAACCTGCTGCGTGTGTCTAAGCATGACTATATTCAAGAAACATCCCTTCATTCTCAAAAACAGCCAAATTCAATAGACTACTACGCTATTTCAATGACAACCATGATTGTTTTGTACGGATCTATCTCAGCGAGTTATTTAATTAGAGGAGAGCGTATGCGAAATACAGCAATTCGATTAGTAGCCGCACCGATTAAAACCGCTGAAATTTTTGTCGGGAAAATTTTAGGCACTGTTTTGGTTCACGCCATTTGTGTATTAGTCGTCATTATGTCGACTAAATATTTTTTTGATGCGAATTGGGGAGATCATTTACTCTTAGTACTCGTAATGTTAGTATCTCAGATTCTTTTTGCCATTAGCTTTGGACTAGGAGTTAGCTACCTTACGAAGACGGAAGCGGCGTCAAGAGCAATTATTATGGTTGTGATTCAAGTGTCGTGTATTGTGGGAGGAACCTATTTTCAAAATGGATCTGGAGAAGGCTTCGTCAATGTATCACCTTTAACCTGGATGAATAATGGACTTATTAAATTGATTTATACAAATGATATCGGCGCTTCTCTTTCAGTTATCGGGTTGAATGTAGGCTTCTCTATTTTATTCTTGGGCACAGCCATTGTGCTTTTGAGAAAAAGAGAGGGGTTATAACATGAAAAATATCATGTGGCTTGTCACAAATATGCTGAGAAATATGCTGCTTAGAAACAAAAGGACGCTTGTACTTGTTATTGGTTTGCCTATTGCAGGTATTTTGATGTCCGTTCTTATTTATGGAAATACAGCAGGGACTTCGGTGAATATCGGAGTTGTCAATCACGACTCAACGGATATCTCAAAAGACACCGTTCAGTTTTTAAAAGGGCTGCATAAAACAAATGTTAAAATGCTCACTGACAAAGAAGTGGATCATGAGATTACGTCAAAGAAAGTTGATGCTGTTATTACTTTTGAAAAAGGGTTTTTTGAAAGCGTCAAAGCGAACAAACCAGATCATATTACGATTACTTCGATAAAAGGAGCAGAAGTAACGGGCTTTATTAAGTCTTATTTGTATCAATATATTGATAATGTTTCTGCGCTTAATCAAGCAGCAGGCGGCAATGACGCTGCGTTTAAACAAATGTATGAAAGTTATCAAAAAGCGCCATTCCACGTCTCCACGCATGCACTTGAAGACAAAGGAACCGATCAAAACATTGTCAAGCAGACAATTGGGTATTTAATTATGTTTATGCTTTTTTCTGCCGTAAATCTATCGGCTCTTATCACAAAAGAAAAAGAGCAGCGCACGTATTTTAGACTGCTAGCTTCGCCAGTCAGTGCAAGGCAATACGTGATATCTAATGTTATGACAAATATGATTTTATTAACTTTGCAAGTAATGATTACACTTGTTTGTATTACGACTCTTTTTCACGTAGATATGAACATTCCTGTGTGGCAGCTATTTTTTATTTTAGTTTTGTTTGGGCTAGTAGCCATCGGCTTGTCGCTTGTAATCATTGCTTTTACAGAAAGCTCAAAAGCGGCAAACGGCCTTCAAACGCTTATTATTACGCCAACTTGTTTACTGTCAGGGTGCTTTTTCCCTCCTGAATTTATGCCGGATGTGATGCAGAAAATAGCGGACTTTCTTCCTCAAACGTGGGTATTAAGCACGTTGAAAAGTGTTCAACAAGGAGCCGCATTAAGCAGCCTATGGTTAAATATCAGCATTTTACTAGCTTTTGCACTCGTTTTTTTCCTGCTATCGATTTATAAATTAAATCGAAATAATACTGTTCAAAAGTTTATTTAAATGGTAAAGTCAGAGAATACCTCTGGCTTTTTTTGTAATTTTTAAAAAGTTTCAAAAAAAGATTGAAAAATATAAGATGAAATTTTAGAATGAAAGAGGAAAGGGGTATACAAAAAGAGAATAAATAGGGGAGAAAAACGAAGCTCATGTTGGTTTTTTGCACAAATAAATGAAATCGCTTACATAAGTCAGCATGAAAATACGGAAGGAGAGATTGTCAGCGAGATAACAAAGGGGGAAAAACAGTGGGAATTTATGAACTACTTGTACCACGCACGGTTTTATATGGAGAAGGATCATTTTCTAAAATTGGAGAACAAGCTGCACTGCTTGGGACAAAGGCATTGCTTATAAGTGATGACGTTATGCTGAAAGCAGGCAATGTAGAAACTTGTCGTCGTTACTTAGCAGAGGCTGGCATGGACTGTGCCGTGTATACAGGCGTAAATTCAGAGCCGACAGATATTCATCTAGATGAAGCGCTTGCCATATGTAAAACGGAGCAGTGCGATGTGGTTATTGCCTTAGGGGGAGGCAGCTGTATCGATACTGGAAAAGCGGTTGCCATTATGATGACAAATGAAGGGCATCTACGAACGTATTTTCAAAATCAACAAGATTTTCAAGGTAGTCCTCTTCCTTTGGTTGCCGTGCCTACGACTGCCGGAACGGGCTCAGAAGTGACGAAAGCGACGGTTATTACAGACACGGCATACGATGTAAAAATGATGCTCGCAAGGCCTCAATTATTGCCTGATACAGCCATTGTTGATCCGTTATTAACTCTATCATGTCCAAAACACGTAACTGCAGCTACAGGAATTGATGCACTCAGTCATGCGGTCGAAGCGTATTTGTCTAAAAAAGCACATCCTTTTACGGATTCACTTGCGCTTCAAGCAATTGAGTTAATTATGAAAAATATTCGTCTTGTGTACAGAAATGGAGAAAATGTTCAAGCAAGAAACGAAATGGCCTATGCTTCTATGCTTGCGGGGATGGCGTTTTCAAATTCATCCGTTGCTCTAGTGCACGGTATGTCACGACCTATTGGCGCGTTATTCCATGTGCCGCACGGTATTTCTAACGCGATGCTCCTGCCTGCGGTTTTGGACTATACAAAAGAGGCTTCAATCGATCGTTTAGGTGAAATAGGACAAGCTCTTTTTCCGAACGTATCATATACAAAAAAAGAAGGAGCAGATGTGTTAATTAAAGCCATCAAGCAGCTTTGTATCGACTTAGAGATTCCTAATCTTCAATCGTGGGGCATTGATCGTCAGCTATTTTATGCGGCGGTTGAGAAAATGGCAGCGGATGCGATTCAAAGCGGAAGTCCTGCTAACCATCCGGTTGTACCGACGGCAGAAGAAATTATCCAGCTGTATTACACGTCCTATGAATATGAGTTTGAGTCTGCACTTTATAAGAAATAAGATAAATTCAAGACAAATTGAATGAGGGATGAAAGGGGAAACGTTATGGATTTGCTGATTATTTTGCTGTCTCTGGGGCTTTTGATGCTGGTTGCTTACCGCGGATTTTCAGTTATTTTGTTTGCTCCACTTTGTGCGCTGCTAGCCGTTATTTTAACAGAACCAAGCTATGCACTCCCATTTTTCTCAAACGTTTTTATGGAGAAAATGGTTGGATTTATTAAAAACTACTTCCCTGTCTTTCTATTAGGAGCAGTCTTCGGGAAGATGGTTGAAATGTCTGGAGTCGCTGAATCGATTGCGAAAACAATTGTTAAAGTCGTGGGGGCTAAACGTGCGATCTTGGCGATTGTTTTAATGGGAGCAATCTTAACCTACAGCGGCGTAAGTTTATTCGTTGTTGCGTTTGCAGTTTATCCGTTTGCGGCTAACTTATTCCGCGAAGCGAATATTCCAAAACGATTAGTACCGGGAACGATTGCATTAGGAGCTATTTCGTTTACCATGGATGCACTTCCGGGTACACCGCAAATTCAAAACGTTATTCCAACGACTTTTTTTAAAACAGACATCTATGCTGCTCCGACACTGGGGATTATCGGATCGGTTATTGTCTTTAGCTTAGGTCTTTGGTATTTAGAAAGCCGAAGTAAAAAAGCAAGAAAAGCTGGAGAAGGCTACTACGGATTTAATAATGAACTAGCGGCTGCTGCAGAGCTAGAAAAAGAGCCTGTACCTTCTACAGAACCTAAATATGAACCTAGCGTAGCAAGACAGATTTTAGCGTTTGTTCCGCTCGTGCTTGTAGGGGTTGCAAACAAATTTTTTACTGTTTCTATTCCAAAGTGGTACCCAGACGGTTTTGATTTTGCCAAAATTGGCCTTGAAGCGTTCGGAAAAGTAGATTTAACCGCAGTTGTTGGTATTTGGTCAGTGGAGTTAGCACTTGTTATTGGAATTATTACGACGATTGCGTATGACTGGAAGAGAGTGACCACCGGTTTCCAAGCGGGTCTTAACGCAAGTATTGGCGGAGCGCTTCTCGCTGCGATGAACACGGGAGCTGAGTATGGCTTTGGAGGCGTTATTTCATCTCTTCCTGGCTTTGCAACCGTTCGCGATGGTATTTCACATACCTTTACAAATCCGCTTGTCAATGGAGCCGTTACGACAAACATTTTAGCCGGTATTACAGGATCCGCTTCTGGAGGTATGGGAATCGCGCTTAGTGCGATGGGAGATAAGTATGTAGAAGCTATTAATCAATACAATATCCCTCCTGAAGTTATGCACAGAGTTGTAGCGATGGCATCAGGCGGTATGGATACGCTTCCTCATAACGGAGCCGTTATTACCCTGCTTGCTATTACCGGATTAACTCACAAGCAGTCTTACCGAGATATTTTTGCCATCACTGTTATAAAAACGCTTGCATGTTTCTTAATCATTGGAATCTACAGCTTAACTGGACTCGTATAACAAATAAAGAGGCTGAGTGTAGTTGAAGAAAGATCCGAACGATAAATCGTTCGGATTTTTTTATTGTTGCACTGATTTTGTATATCGAGCCTTTTGCTCTAAAACAGATTCTTTGACTTTCTAAACTGTAAGTATTATGATTACACTACTTTCTAGAATACTATATGCCGTTACATTAATTCTTAGCATGTTTATGAAGAAAGGAGAATGACTGTGAAGCTATTTGAAGGAAATTTAAAAGTAGGCGACTGGGTCAAAGGAAAGTCTCGCGACGGTGAACTTATATACGGATATATAAAAACGATTAATCCATCTAAAAAAGCCGCACTAATCAATGTAGTGAAAAGTGATGATGAAAAAATGGTCGGCACAACCATTGGCATGATGGATGAAAAAATAGAGAAGCTGCCCCTTCAAAAAACGGCGCACGAAGAGCAGATTCTTTCATTGATTGATCTTGCGCTGCTAACAAAAGACGAAGCTTGGTTTATTGAATTAACAGCTGAATTAAAAAGAGTACAAGATAAAAAGCAAGGCTGACATTCCTAGTAAAGGATGAAGGCCCTGCTTTTTTATTATTCCTAGGGGAAAAGCAGGAATGGAAAGCAGCTTGCGAGAAGAAGTAAATGACGACATTAAAAGAAAAGGTGATAAAAGATGAGTAAACGTGTCTTGATTTTAACAGGAGATGCCGTGGAGGCTTTAGAAGTTTTTTATCCGTATTATCGCTGTTTAGAAGAAGATATTCAGTGTACCATTGCCTCTCCCGTGAAAAAGAAGCTCCAAACGGTTGTTCATGATTTTCTTCCAGAAATGGAAACATTCACAGAAAAAACGGGATATAAAATTGATTCTCATGCTTCTGTAGATGAAGTGGATCCCGCTGATTTTGACGGACTTATTATTCCTGGAGGACGAGCGCCTGAATATATTCGAATGAACACAAAAGTTCAGGAAATTGCTGCTCATTTTTTAAAAGAAAACAAACCTTTAGGCGTTATTTGTCATGGTCAGCTCGTGTTAACGACGGTTAGAGAGTATCTCCAAGACAGAGAAGTGACAGCGTATCCTGCTTGCCGTCCGGAAGTAGAAGCGGCGGGTGCTGTATTTGTTGAACAGACGCTCCACGTAGACAGAAACTTAGTAACCGGACAAGCTTGGCCGGATTTACCTAAATTTATGAAAGAGTTTTTTAACGTGCTAAAAAAAGCTGAAAAAGTGAACGCATAATAAAAAAAGCGGGCTGAGAGAAAACCATTCTTTCAGCTCTTTTAATTGATGATAGGTGAGGTGTAAACAACGTGCAGCTAGTTTCTGAACTGTCGAAGAAAATTATAAAAGAAGTGCAGCTTGTGATGAAAGAACATGTAATTGTAACGGATCCACGCGGAATTATTATTGCATCAACAGAAGAAAAGCGGGTTGGTTTTTTTCACGAAGGTGCGTGGAACGTGATGCAAAAAAAGCAAAAACTATATATCTCTAAAAAAGAAGCAGCAGATTTAAAAGGAGTTAAGCCAGGAATTAATTTGCCTATCAGTTATCAAGGAGACATTATTGGCGTTATTGGCATTACAGGTACTCCAGAAGCTGTTGAGCCTTTTGCAGATATTATTCGAAGATTAACAGAGTTAATTATTCGCGAAGCATACTACATAGAAACAAAGGAATGGGAAAATAAAGGAGTAGAAGCTTTTTTTCGTGAATGGATTTATAGCCAGCAGGTAGATGCAGAATTTATTGAACGAGGTCATATTTTAGGAGTACAAGTAGACAGTCCTTATTGCTGCACGCTGTTTCAAATTGACTCATCTCTTTCGAAAAAGAAGCAGCAGCAGGTACAAGAAACAATTCGCTACTGGTTTGAAAGTCATAAAGGTGAAGGAGATTATATCGCAAATTGGGGATACGATCGCTTACTTTTACTGAAAGAAGCGGTAGGTGAAAAGGTAAGACAAGGATTTAAAGAAGAATTAAAAAAATGTCAGCAGTACATTCAAGCAAACAACCAAGTTATCATCACTATTGGTGTAGGAAAGCCAGCGGAGCAATTTGATTTGCATGCTTCATATGAAGAAGCAAAAAAAGCGCTTAAAGTAGCTTCAAAACGTCAAACCGTTGTTTTTTATGAGGAACTGCTGATGGACATGATTTTAGAAGACGTTTCTGAACCTGTAAAAAAGGAATTCTTAAGTCGAGTGCTTTCAGCTCTTTTAAAAGAAAAAGAGCTTCTCGAAACGTTGAAATGCTATTTATCCAATGATCAATCATTAAAAAAAACGGCAGTTGATTTACATATTCATATCAATACGCTTCATTACCGCTTGAAGCAAATGAAAGAACTAACAGACATTGATCCTAAAAGTGTAAAGGGTCTCACGCTTTTTTACCTTGCGCTGTCTCTACTAGAATAAAGTGCGCTATTCATTAGATAAACATACAAAAAATGAGTTTTTAAAGCGCTTTTTTTTAGTTTTTTATCCATAGTCCCTCGTGGCTTCTGCAACTATAATAAGATTAAGAGATATATAAGGAGGAACGTTATGCTTAATGAACGAACAAAAGCAAAGCTCATTGAAGTTGTAGAATCGGCCAACTTTCAAGATAGCAGTGAAGCAAGACTCGTATATTCTTATGACGCAACCCCTAACTTTCAGTCGCTTCCTGATGCAGTTATTATGCCTGAAAATAAAGAACAAGTGAAAAGAATTTTAACGATATGCAATGAAGATCACGTTCCTATTGTGCCAAGAGGTTCTGGCACAAATTTAAGCGCAGGAACGTGTCCCACGCAAGGCGGAATTGTTCTTACCTTTAACCGGATGAATAAAATTTTGGAAATTGATGAAGAAAATTTAACCGCTACCGTGCAGCCAGGTGTTATCACGTTAGACTTAATTAATGCCGTAGAGGCAAAAGGTTTATTTTATCCTCCTGATCCAAGCTCTATGAAAATATCAACTATTGGAGGAAACATCAATGAATGCTCAGGAGGATTACGAGGCTTAAAATACGGAGTAACAAAAGATTACGTTCTTGGTCTTGAAGTAATTCTTGCAAACGGCGATTGTATTAAGACAGGAGGCAAGTTAGCTAAAGATGTAGCTGGCTACGATTTAACGAACTTGTTTGTCGGTTCTGAAGGAACGCTGGGCGTCGTGACAGAAGCGATTTTAAAGCTCATTCCAATACCTGAAACAAAACAAACTCTGCTTGCGCTGTTTGAACACATGGACGCAGCTGCTAAGACGGTTTCAGCAATTATCGCCAATAAGATTATTCCGGCTACGCTTGAATTTTTAGATCAGCCGACGTGTGAAGTAGTAGAAGATTTTGCCCAAGTTGGGCTTCCAACTGATGTAAACGCTGTCTTATTGATTGAACAAGATGGCCCGCCAGAAGTGGTGAAACGCGATATTGAAATGATTTCACGCATCTGCAGTGAAGGAAAGGCTGTATCGGTGAAAGTAGCGGCTTCGCAAGCAGAAGCAGAAGCGTTAAGTACAGCAAGAAGATCAGCTCTTTCTGCTTTAGCACGAATGAAGCCAACGACGATTTTAGAAGACGCAACCGTCCCGCGGTCTAAAATTAGTGAAATGGTCAAAGCGATTAATGAAATTGCTGTAAAATACAACGTTAAAATCTGTACGTTTGGTCATGCGGGAGACGGAAATCTGCATCCGACTTGTTTAACAGATGCGCGTGACGAAGAGGAGCTTCACCGAGTCGAACAAGCTTTTGAAGCGATTTTTCATAAAGCCATTGAGCTTGGAGGGACGATTACAGGTGAACACGGAGTCGGAGAAATGAAAGCACCGTATTTAGCATTGAAGATGGGCGGAGAAGGAGTAGCTGCGATGAAAGCAATTAAGTATGCTTTGGACCCGCAAGGAATTATGAATCCAGGGAAAATTTTTGCTAAAGACACGAGAAAAAGAGTGGTGGTTCGTTCATGACGGCAACAAAAGACATTCAGCAAGCGTTTAAAGAACGGTTAGATTATGACGAGTTAATGAATTGTATGAGATGCGGTTTTTGTTTGCCGAGCTGTCCGACGTATGGCCAAACCAATCAATATGAAGCAGCGTCACCGCGCGGAAGAATTGCTTTGATGAAAGGAGTTGTAGATGGGCTTATTGAACCGGATGAATCCGTTGAAAAACAATTGAACCTTTGCCTTGGCTGCCGAGCGTGTGAGCCTGTTTGTCCTTCGGGTGTGAAGTACGGACACTTATTAGAAGAAGCGCGTGATATTATTCAGCAGAAAAAACGACATAAATGGCCGGTAAAAGCGCTCAGGCATATGGTGTTTGAACAGCTTTTTCCGCATAAAGAACGATTAAAAAATGTACATTCTCTGCTTGCTTTCTATCAAAGAAGCGGCTTGCAAAAAGCTGTTCAAAAAACAAATATATTAAACGTCCTGCCCGGTAATTTAGCACAAATGGAAAAAACGCTTCCGCCTGTGCCAACAAAAAAAGAAATGAAGAAACGTCCTTTTTTATTTGAAGCAGAAGGAACAAGAGAGCGTACGGTTGCTTTTTTTACAGGGTGTTTAATGGACACGATGTTTATGGAAACAAACAACGCGACGATTGCACTTTTACAAAAAGCGGGGTGTAAGGTCGTTATACCAGAAGTGCAGACGTGCTGTGGCGCCCTGCATGCGCACGGCGGAGAAAAAGATCAGGCAAAAAAGTTAGCAAAACAAAATATTATGGCGTTTGAATCTATTCAAGCGGATGATATTGTTCTTAATGCAGGCGGCTGCGGTGCGCTGTTAGTGGAATACGATCATCTATTAAAAGATGAGCCGGAATGGAAAGAAAGAGCAGCGGTCTTTTCTGCAAAAGTCAAAGATTTCTCAGAGATTTTATTGCAGCAGCAGTTTGTAGAAAGACAAAAGTTATCGCTTCCAAGTCAAATTATTACGTATCAAGATTCGTGTCATTTAAGAAACGTGATGAAAACGTCCAGCGCACCGAGAAAACTGATCCAAGCGATTAACGGAACGGTGTTTAATGAAATGGAAAATGCGGCTCATTGCTGTGGCTCAGCTGGTATTTATAACTTAACGGAACAAGAGATGTCTATGCAAATTTTAGATTATAAAATGGAAAAAGTGAAAGAAGCCCATGCCCATACAATTGTAACAGCAAACCCGGGCTGTCTCATTCAAATGAAGCTAGGCGTAGTCAGAGAAGGAGTAGAAGAAAGTGTAAGGGCCGTTCATCTTGCAGATTTACTTCTTGAAGCAGTAGAAAGCAAATAAAAAGGCCGGACGTGTCCGGCCTTTTTATTATTTGAACAGCTGAGAAACAATTTCGTACGAACGAAGGCGAGCTTTGTGATCGTAAATTTGAGCGTTAATCATCAGTTCATCTGCCTCTGTTTCTTCAATAAACTGTTCAAGCTTGACTTTAATCGTCTCAGGACTTCCGACAATAGAAGAGCCCAGCTGCTGTTGAAGAGAAGCTTTTTCAAAGTCAGTCCATAGTTCATCCATATTATCCACGGGAGCTTTTAGTTTACCCGGTGTGTTTCGAATTAAATTTAGAAACTGCTGTTGCATAGAAGTAGCCAAGCGTTCAGCTTCTCTATCTGTATCAGCAGCGATTACGTTTACACCTAACATTGCATATGGTTTCTCTAACACGTCGGACGGCTTAAAATAACGACGGTACATGTTAAGAGCTGTCATTGTATTATTAGGCGAAAAGTGACTTGCAAATGAAAATGGCAAGCCTAGCTGTGCAGAAAGCTGTGCGCTAAAACCGCTTGAGCCAAGGAGCCAAATCGGAATATTTAAACCTTGACCGGGAACAGCTTTAACACGCATCTGACTTTCTGAAGCAGGTTTAAAGTATTCTTGCAGTTCGGCCAGCTGTTCTGGGAAGTCACTGCCGTCGCTTCTGCGGTCGCGTCGCAGCGCCTGCGCTGTCAGCTGATCTGTACCTGGCGCTCTTCCTAAGCCTAAATCAATACGTCCTGGAAATAGTGATTCAAGCGTACCAAAATGCTCAGCAATAACAAGCGGAGAATGGTTAGGAAGCATAATGCCGCCAGAGCCTACGCGAATGCGTGACGTGCCTCCAGCGACATGACCAATTACAACAGATGTAGCGGAGCTTGCGATACCTGTCATATTATGATGTTCAGCTAGCCAATAGCGGTTATACCCCCATTTTTCAGCGTGCTGAGCTAAATCTAATGTATTTCTAAGTGAGTCAGATACAGTTCCTCCTTCAACTACAGGAGAAAGATCTAACACGGAAATCGGAATATCTTTTAATGCTTTACTCATCAATTTCATCTTCTTTCTTTAAAGACTTCATAGGCCTTGTTATTTCAATGGAATACAAGTATTTTAACAAGAATCTTTCGACTTCCAAAATATTTTGCTTCGGTTGTTTTTTTTAATTCCTTACTCTTTTATTACACAAGCTCCTAAAACGCAAAAAGCTTGTACGGTATAAGGCAGAAGCCGCCTCTTTCTATAAAAGACTGTCATATTTTATAGAAGAAGGGAGGATGAATATGGTTACTTTAAATGAACTAAAAAGCAAGCAGTACGATATGATATACAGTTTAGGCTATAACTGTTTTCCAGGGATATATATGAAAAAATATTCTTTGCGAAAACAAGCCGGGGTGATTGATTGGTGTATTAGCATTTCTCTTTCTCATGTCAATCAGCTGTTGAAAAATCGCTGTAAAGACTTATTTGTATATGAACACTTAACCTATATCAGTTCTTTCGGAGATGGTTCCACGCTTAGACTGCGTGATAAGGTGTATCAAATTGATTCTGCTCATGATTTTCCGTCGTCTATTAATACGGAGACTAACTGGCTTTCATATAATGAAGTCAAAGAAAAATATGAACGGAGAACGGAGCGATTTTTAACGTCAATGGAGACCAGTTCTTGTATATTGTTTATTCGTATGGGTGGAACGTATGAAGAAGCGAAAGAATTAGAGCATGTTTTAAAGGGAATGGTCAAAAACGATTTCTATATACTGCTGCTGACAAACAGTGAAAAAGAACTTTTGTCCGAAGCTAACTGGGACTTGCCTTATACATGTGTTTTACATGCACCTATTTTTTCAATGGACGTGCTGCGCGATGATAAAGTATGGGAAGAGCTCTTAAGCGGGCTTGTTATAAAATAAAAGAAACTCTTTTTGTGTAATACGGGAATGAAAAAGCTCGTTTTTTTCATAGACTTTGTTATATCTGTGTATCAAAGGAGATGAAAAGATGGAGTCCAATGTGCGGAAGGCGATAAAAGAAATTGTATGGCTGCTGCTAGACCAAGATCAGCGCTGGAACGAGTATTTAGTACAGCTGGAGGATTTGAAAATACAAGTGGATTTGAACAGTTCCGCATATGAAGTTCTTAGAAAGATGACGGGTAATTACGAAGTGCTGCTTGAACATATGGATCTCATTCAGCAGTTTGAAAATCATTCTAAAAGTGAAACGGCGCTGAATGACTTAGTTACTATCGTTATGAAGCATTACTCATTAAAAAATTCATAAGCCTGCTTTGTGCAGGTTTATGGAGTTTAAGCTCTCAATGGAATTCGGTAAAGATAATCGTTTATAATAAGTACATATGGTGATGAAAGGGTGATCGATATGGAAGAGAAACAAGAAATTGTACCCGTTCGTACAGAGGAAACAGCCAAATATTATTCGGAAGAAAAATTTTGGGACAAGCTTAAAAAGTTTGGTAAAAAAGCAGGGGCAAACGTTGTTTATGCCGTACTGCTTTTATACTACACGCTGCAAAAGCCTGATATTCCGCCAAAAGCAAAAGCAGTTATTATAGGAGCATTGGGTTATTTTATTCTTCCTTTAGATTTAATTCCAGACTTTGCAGCAGGAATTGGGTTTACAGATGATTTAGGAGCTCTAGGGCTTGCATTGATTCAAGTTGCCATGTACATTGATGAAGGTGTTAAACTTAAGGCAAAAGAAAAAATTAAAACGTGGTTTTCAGAAGAACACAATTTTTCCATTATTGATGCTAAAATAAAGTAACGTTACGATCGAAATGTCATTATTAAATAAAGTGAGCAAAAGAAGGTGATAGATGAATCATCTTCTTTTTAACCGATAATATATAGGTCTTTATGACTATTTTAATCCGTTTTATGTAAAAAAAACAGGATTAAAATATTTTTTTCATTAAAATTTTAAGCAATGTAATTGAATAATTCCCCTACAAATGTTAAGTTAAAACATGTTCATAAATTCGTCACAGAAAGCAATATACAAATAAGTAAGATAGTTTGTAAAAACTTTGTGAAATTATGGAACTTTTTAACTGAGAGTTTCAAACTCTTAGAGATTCTTCCTCATCAATCAGAAGTCGCTTTCTTTCGTCACAAGATTAAGCATCTTTCATTTGAAGGTGTTTTTTTTCAGCTTAAGTAAGCCAACAACATGATTGTATGACAAGTTTTTACTAAGGTTGTAGAGTTACTGTATTGTATGACAAGTTTTATGTGATTTGATGTTGATTAAATGAACAGTTTCGAAGTAAATAAATGATTGCAGAAAAACAAAGTCCATGCGTTTTCATGAACCATTATACGTTACTTCATATTTGTAGAGATGTTTAGCAAAAAGGGAGATGAATAGCCTGACGTAAACAATATCCATAGACAAGCCTTAGAAGATAATTATCTTTCTAAGAAAGCAAATTTATATGATTGATTCTAATCTAAACAATGGAGTGTTCAAAAATGGAAATTAGTCAAATCTTTATTATTTTAACCCCAATCTTTTTTGTTATTTTGCTAGGTTATTTAGCAGGATATTTTAAAAAGTTTGATGCAACAACATCTAAAGGGTTAAATACGCTTGTAACAAAATTTGCGTTACCTGCACATCTATTCGTTGGTATTACAACAACATCAAAACAAACGCTTATTGAAAAATGGCCGTTTTTACTAGCATTAGTTCTTGGTATTATTGGATTTTATGTTCTTTTCTTACTTGTTGCAAAATATGTATTCAAATACTCGCTAACAGGCGCGTCTATGTTCTCTTTAAACTCTACGCAGCCAACGTTTGCGTTTATGGGTATTCCCGTATTAGGTAGCTTGTTTGGCGCGGATGTAGTAGCAATTCCAATCGCTATTACGGGTATCGTAGTAAATGCGATGCTTGATCCTTTAGCAACTATTATTGGTACGGTTGGACAGCGCGAAAGAAGTGAAGGGGATTCTGAAGAAAGCTTATTTAAAGTAACGATTAAATCAATCTTACACGGTCTTTCTGAACCGTTAGCTTGTGTTCCGTTAATCGCAGTAGTATTAGTGCTATGTGGATTCCAATCTCCAGATTTACTATCAAGCAGTTTAGATCAAATTGGTTCAATTACATCTGGTGCGGCACTATTCGCAGTTGGGGTAACAATTGGTATCCGTAAAATTCAATTTAGCCCAGCGGCATTTGGTATTGCGATTTTAAAAGTGGCTATTCAGCCGCTTGTAATGTTAGGAATTGCAACAGCAATGGGTCTATCATCAGCTGACATCGTAAAATTAGTGTTATTAGTAGCGTTCCCAGGTTCAGCTGTAGCAGCGATGATTTCAGTGCGCTTTGATAGCCTAGCTGGTGAAACAGCTTCAGCATTCGTACTTAGTGCCATTATGTCACTTGTTACATTACCGCTATTAATTTCTTGGTTAATGTAGTCACATATATCAATATAAAATAAAAAAGGCTTTGCTATTTTAGCAAAGCCTTTTTTGTGCATCTATACTTAAAAAAGCTTTAGAAATTCTTGAGCGATTTTGGGGAGATAACTATCGGTACGCCACGTAACTAAAGGCTCAATTACAAATGGATTATCTTCTATGCTTAAAATTTTAATATGTTCTAGTGAAAAAGAAGATAGCATCGAATAAGGAACAATAGCAGCACCAAGGCCACGACATACTAAATTAAGAAGCATCGCTGAGTCATGGCATTCGCATAAAATGTTAGGTGTTATATCCATCTTTTTAAATTCCTTTATAATGCGGTTGTATATGCTTATTTCCCGATTTGAACGAAGAAGAATAAGAGGGAGAGAAGCGATTTCAGCGACTGAAATCTTTTCTGTTGCATAACTACTTTCTTTGGGAACTGCTACAACAAAGACATCTGGTGCAAGTGTTTTTGTTTTTACCTGTTGATAAGGTAAGTCTGTAGTGGTGACTGCTACATCAATCTTTCCATCCGTCAACAACTCATTTAAATGAGCTGGTTCGTTTTCATAGATATTAAAAGTACTGTTTGGATACTGTTTTTGAATAAGAGCTAGCTTATCGAGAACCGTTGATGCACAGTAGATTGTACATCCGACTTCAAGCTTTTCATTTGTTACGTTTTTACATTCCTGTACTTCCAATACTGATTTTTCGACCCTTTGCACAATTTCTTTCGCTCGTTTTAAAAAAAGCTCTCCTTCTGCCGTTAACAATAAGCGCTTGTTATTGTTTCGTTCAAAAAGCAAAAGGCCCAGCTCATTTTCGAGCTGCTTTAGCTGTCTGCTTAAAGGAGGCTGAGCCATGTGCAGACGCTTGGCTGCTTTAGTTACATTTAATTCTTCAGCTATGACAATAAAATAATGCAGCTGTCTTAGTTCCACTGTATTCAACTCCATACTTTAAAGGTATTATTATATACTTTATCAATATTTTAATTGTATGGAAAATAAGTGTAAAGTTAAATGTGTAACCAAAGCAGAGAGGAGGAAAAGAAATGAAAATAGCTGTAGGAATAACAGGAGCCACAGGAGCTATTCTAGGTATTCGAATTTTAGAGCTTTTGAAGAAGGCTTCTGTTGAAACGCATTTAGTCATGTCGTCTTGGGCTCATGCCACAATTAAGCTGGAAACACCGTATAGCGTTAGGCAAGTAGAAGCGCTAGCAGATTATTGTTATTCATATCAAGACCAAGCAGCAAAAATTTCGAGCGGTTCATTTCGTATAGACGGAATGATTGTAAGTCCTTGCAGCATGAAAACATTAGCATCTATTCGAATGGGACTAGCAGATAACTTAATAGCAAGAACGGCAGATGTGATGTTAAAAGAAAGAAAGCCACTGGTGCTACTTCCTCGAGAAACGCCTTTGAATACGATTCATTTAGAAAACATGCTGGATCTCTCAAAAATGGGAGCTATCCTTGTGCCTCCTATGCCAGCTTTTTATAACAAACCTGAGACAATTGATGATATTGTCACGCATATTGCTGTTCGAACGTTAGATCAATTAGGAATTGAGCTTCCTGAGGCAAAAAGATGGAATGGAATTAAACATTTATCACAAGGAGGAAAATAAACATGGCTTATAAAGACTTTAGAGATTTCCTTGATACGCTACATAAAGAAGGGCAGCTGCTGACGATTACAGATGAAGTGCAGCCAGATCCGGATTTAGGTTCAGCAGGTCAAGCCATCAGTAATTTAGGAGATCAAACGCCGGGATTATTATTTACAAATATTTATGGATATAACAACGCAAAGGTAGCTCTAAACGTAATGGGTTCCTGGTCAAATCACGCGTTAATGATGGGACTGCCTAAATCAACTCCTGTAAAAGAACAGTTCTTTGAGTTTGCTCGGAGATATGAAAAATTTCCTGTTAAAGTGAAAAGAGAAGAAACAGCGCCATTTCATGAGTGTGAAATTAAAGATGATATTAACTTATTCGACCTTTTGCCATTGTTCCGCTTGAATCAAGGAGACGGAGGCTATTATCTAGATAAAGCGTGCGTTATTTCTCGTGATCAGCATGATAAGGCGCATTTCGGCAAACAAAACGTAGGTATATATCGTATGCAGGTCAAAGGGAAAGACCGTCTAGGCATTCAGCCCGTGCCACAGCATGATATTGCCATTCACTTGAAACAAGCCGAAGAAAAAGGTGAAAACCTCCCTGTATCAATTGCTTTAGGATGTGAACCCGCGATTGTCACAGCAGCTGCTACGCCGCTTCATTACGATCAATCAGAGTATGAAATGGCAGGAGCTATTCAAGGTGAGCCGTACAGAATTGTGAAGTCTCAGCTTTCTGATTTAGATGTACCTTGGGGAGCAGAAGTGATTTTAGAGGGAGAAATCTTAGCTGGTGAACGTGAGTATGAGGGTCCTTTTGGTGAATTTACAGGTCATTACTCCGGTGGCAGAAGCATGCCTGTTATCAAAATCAATCGCGTATACCATCGCAAAGATCCTATTTTTGAAAGTTTATATATCGGTATGCCTTGGACAGAAACAGATTATTTAATTGGAATCAATACAAGCGTTCCTTTATATCAGCAGCTAAAAGAAGCATATCCTGAAGAGATTGAAGCGGTGAACGCGATGTATACTCATGGTCTTGTTGCTATCATTTCAACGAAAAGCCGATACGGAGGATTTGCTAAGGCGGTTGGTATGAGGGCATTGACTACGCCGCATGGATTAGGATATTGCAAGCTAGTTATTTTAGTAGACGAAGATGTGGATCCGTTTAATTTACCGCAAGTCATGTGGGCGCTATCGACAAAAATGCACCCAAAACATGATGTTATAACAGTGCCTAATCTCTCAGTTCTGCCACTTGATCCAGGATCTGATCCGGCTGGTATTACAGATAAAATGATTTTGGATGCTACAACACCGGTTGCTCCAGAAACAAGAGGCCACTACTCGCAGCCTTTAGATACACCACTTGAAACTGAAAAATGGGAAAAAATCTTAACGAATATGATGCAAAAATAAACAAGGAGGAATCGACATGCATACTTGTCCAAGATGTGAAGCCAAACAAGCGAACTTAGTATCTAAATCACCAGTTGAAGGAGCCTGGGAGATTTACTTATGCAACGTGTGTTTGTTTACTTGGCGTTCTTCTGAACCTGAAACCATCACCAATCCTGAAAAATACCCTCGACCATTTAAAATCAATCCAAAAGACGTACCGCTGGCAACGCACGTGCCTCCTGTGCCACCCCGATCTTAATGAGCAAAGGTGGTAAGTAAAATGAATAAAGCAGAGCTGCCAAAAGCCGTGCGCGTATTTTTAAATGGAAAAGATCTAGAAAGGAAACAGCATGATGCGATGCTGCTATCTACAGTGACATCCGAGGGGTTTCCTCATGTAGCAATGATTAGCGCAGGAGAGCTGGTAGCTATTAGCTCTTCGCGCGTCAAGCTGTTAGTATGGAAAGATACCACGTCTTCAAAAAACATGATACAGAATCATAAGTCAACCGTTACATTAGTTGTTGAAGGCAAAGCTTATTACATTAAATTTCGGCTAAAAAAAGAAGCTCCTGTGTTATCAGGCTATGAGCTATTTACGGGAGAAGTAGCCGCTGTTAAAGAAGATTACGCAAAATATGCAGTTTTAACATCGGGCATTCAATTTCAGCTTCATGATTCCAAAGAGGTACTGAGCCGCTGGAAGCAATCAATTAAGGCTGTTCTTTCTACCGAAAAAACCGATTCTTAAAAATAAGAATCGGTTTTTCAGCTGTAGTGAAATTTTTTCAAATAGCACGCTAGCTGCACTTTTAATAGATGTTCACTATTTGTAAATGATATGTTCATTTTATCTTCGATTTTCTTCAACCGCTGATAGAGTGTATTAACGTGAATATGAAGCTGCTTAGCTGTAAGTGAAGCCGAGCGGTTGTTATCAAAATACGCTTCTAGCGTTTGTTCTAAAGGTTCATCGTTCAAATGATTGTTTTTAAGAGGGACAAATACTTCGTCAATAAAGGTTTTGACTTCTTCTTTCGATTGATTAATAAATAACCGGTTAATTCCTATTTCCTCATACAACATGCATCCATCTTGCTGCTGAGACAGAAGGTAAGAGACAGCTTTTTCAGCTTCACTATAACTTTTTTCTATTTGGGTAAAGTGAGAATAACGACTTCCAATCCCTATTTTTACATGACATTCATTGTAGTAACGCCATTTTGAGAGTGAATCTTCTAATTGTTTGATAATAGCATGATGGTCTTCATAAGAATCAAGCGTGAATACAATGGTTACTTTCGTGTCGAATCCGTATACGACCGGCGCTTTTAAGCTGAAAACCGATTTGATGTCAGATACAAGGCGATGAAGATGTAAGTTTAAGAGCTGCAGGTCCGCCTGTGAACGAATGGTAATAAGAGCGACTAGAATATGCTTTTTTGTATCAATGTTTAGCTCATTTGCTTTTTGATACAGTAAAGTGGTGTCATAACATGATAAGTATTCACTAAATAGTTCATGCGTTCGCTTGTAAAATAAATCGACTAACGTTTGTTTTTTCAGCATTTCTAGTGCAATAACAGAGCTGCTTTGTTCGAGTGCCACTTGATCTAGAGAGGAAAGATCTTCTTGATTTGTCTGCAGAATAACTAACCCTAAGAGCGTATCAATGCCGTGTATCGGTTGAATGTAGACGCTGTGCTTCTGGTTGTGTGACTCAATAGTATAAAAGCAAGCTTTTGTATGTAAAAGAAAATGCGTGTGAAATTCAGCTGTTTTTGTGTCTACATCAAGAAATTTTAAAAAGCCATAGGTCTTATTATCAACAAAATCTACAATGGTGACGGGAGATGTAACCATTCGGCGTAATTCGGTAAGTATCGGTTCAATTCCTTTACTTTGAAGTGAAACGTTCATGAATGTGCGATGAATTTGATCGCGGCGTATTAAAAGTTCATTTTGTTTTTTTACATCTTCAAAAAGCGCTGAGTTTAAGAGAGCAATCGAAACTTGATCGGAAAAGCTTTCTAACAATTCTTTATCCTCTTCATTTAAAAGAGGAGTTGTACCGTTTTGATAAATAATGAGTACGCATACCGTTTGTTCTTCCATGCAAATTGGGACAGAAATAATAGATTGAATGTTTGTAAATGTATAGGACTGATTAAGATAGTGAATATTATCGTCAGTCATAGTAGAAGAATCGCGTACTATATCCTCTAAGTTCGTATACATATAGCTTTTATTATGCTGAAATGTCTTTCCGATAATTCCTTCGCCAACTTTCATTTTCATGTTTTGAATTTCATTGTTTGGCCCCCCGGACCAGGCGCGAGGCAAAAGAAATTCAGTGGAAGAATCAAACATCCACAGCACGCCCATATCCGCAACAGAAATAACTGAAAGAGCATTTTCTAGAATTCTTGTTAATAGATAGTCAGAGTCTTGTAAAAGCGAGATTTCCTTAATGCTTTTCATAAGTACGTTCAAAATGTGCTCATGCCGCTCTAGCTTTTTTTGCAGCACATAAGGAGAAAAGTTAGCGGATAGCTTCTTTATTTGTTGTGGTGTCCAGTCATGCTTAGCAAATATGCGAACAACAAACGCATACCGGTTTGGAAAGGATAAGTAAATTTCTTCGAACTCTTCATATGCGATATGCTTTTGAAAGGAATCACTGCCGTTATGTAGGCTAGTGGGAGGAGTGTAAGTCAGGGATGAGCATAAAGAACTGGAAAAAAACATGTTAAAATTTGCAGAATCAATACTTGTCCAAATTTGATAAGAACTGTTTTTAATAATAGATGTAAGATAACCTTTCATATTAGCTAATAAATCACTCATATTAACAACCCCTTATAGACTACTTAATGTAAAAAAATACATAGTTATAGTTCTTATTATATAGAAATACACATTGAAAAAATAGTCAGAATTTTTTAATATTTATGTAACGAATCGATTTGTTACAAAACATTACATTAAATGGAATAAAAAGGAGATGAGCGAGTTTATGCTAGCAAGGTCGAACTGGAAATACATCATTTTATTTTTATTATTTTTAGGCTGGTCGCTTGGAAACTTAGATCGTTTTATTATTAATTACGCTATTTTAGATATCTCGAAAGATCTACACCTTAATGCTTCTTCTACAGGCATCATCTTAAGCAGTTTTTTTGCAGGATACGCACTGATGCAAATACCTGGTGGGTGGCTAGCAGACCGCTTTGGGTTTAAAAAAGTCATTACAATCGCCGTGCTTTTATGGTCTTTGTTTACGGTTTTTACCGGAATGGCCTGGTCTTTTGCTTCTATTATTATCATTCGCTTTTTATTTGGATTAGGGGAAGGGAGCTATTTTCCATCTGCGTCAAAAGGAATCGCAGGGTGGTTTCCTCAGCAAGAACGCAGTAGAGCCATGTCTTTTTTGTTATCGTCAGGTACGATTATGGGCGTGGTGACACCGATTCTGGCGACGCAGCTGATGCAAACAATAAGCTGGAGAAGTATCTTTTATATCATAGGAGCCATCGGGCTTGTTATTACAGTTCTGTTTGTTTTTTTACTAAAAGAAAAGCAGCAGGGGGAAAAAAGAGAGGCTTCTGCTATTCCTGCTAAGCAGATGACATTAAAAGAAATTATCAAAACCCCGATGATTTGGAATTTATTTATTGCCTATTTCAGTATTTACGCTATTAACTGGGGGCTCATGTCGTGGATGCCTACATATTTAGCCGAAGTAAGACATTTGAATTTAACGGACATCGGTTTTCTTTCCGCTATCCCAGCATTTGTAGGCATTATAGGAATGTTTGTTAGCGGCTTTATTTTAGACAAGCTTCCAGAAGGAAAAGACAAGACGATAGCAGCGGTTTTTGGTTTACTGATGGGCGTTTTTCTTTGCTTAATGGCTATTTCACCTAGCGTAGGCATGTTTATCGTTTTTCAAAGCGCAGTAACTTTACTGTTTTCATTTAATGTGATTTTAATCGCTTCAGCTCCTTTAAAAATGCTGCCTGAATCAGTGGTCGGTTCAGCAAATGGTTTTATTAATACAGGGGCTCAAGCAGCCGGCGTATTAACACCAATGCTTATTGGTTTTTTAGTACAATCGTTTGGCGGGTCTTATAATGCAGCGTTTGCTTTATTAATTATCTGCGCTCTTGTCTGTGCTATTTCGTTGTTTTCGATTCGACCTGCAAAAGTGGTAGTGAACGCACAAAATGCTGTTAAATAATGAGGGAAAAAGGAGAGTGTCTTATGGGTATTGTCAAAAAAGTCGAACAACTTATTAAACAAAAGCGACACGAGCTAACTCAAATCAGTGATCAAATATGGGAATATGCAGAAACGAGGTTTGAAGAGTATAAGTCGGCACAGCTAATTTGCGACATGTTAGAAAAAGAAGAGTTTACGCTTCGTACACATATTGCTAACCTTGAAACAGGTTTTATTGGAAGTTACGGGCACGGTTATCCGGTTATCGCTATTCTTGGTGAATATGATGCGCTTACCGGGCTGAGTCAAAAAGATAAGTGTGCAGTAGCAGATCCAGTTAAAAAAAATGGAAATGGCCATGGGTGTGGACATAACCTACTTGGCGTAGGCTCACTAGCAGCTGCGCTTGCAGTCAAAGAATACTTAAAAGAAAAAAATGTTCCGGGAACCGTTCGATACTATGGATGTCCAGCTGAAGAAAGTGGCTACGGAAAGACGTATATGGTACGAGAAGGATTTTTCCAAGATGTAGACATCGCGTTTTCGTGGCATCCGGCTACCGTTAATGGTGTCATGCATACGTCATCGAATGCGGTTATGCAAGCAACTTTTAAATTTAAAGGAAGAAGCAGTCATGCAGCTGCTAGTCCTCACCTTGGCAGAAGCGCTTTAGACGCTGTAGAGTTGATGAATATTGGTGTGAATTATATGCGTGAACATATGATAGATGAAGCGCGCGTACACTATGCCATTACAAACAGCGGAGGCATTTCTCCTAATGTTGTTCAAGCAGAAGCGGAAGTCATGTACTTAATTCGTGCTCCGAAGCCATCTCAAGTAAAAGAACTTTATGAACGGGTTGTGAAAATTGCAAAGGGAGCGGCTTTAATGACTGAAACACAAATGGAACAGGAAATTCAAGGAGCCTGCGCTAATCTAATTCCAAATCAAACAATGGAGCAGCTGATGCATAAGCAAATGATGCAGATAAATTTGGCTGAGGTGAAACATGAAGAAATAGTCTTTGCCAAAGCTATTTACGAGTCTACATCCGCTGAAGACAAAGAAGCAGCAAAAAAACAAGTCGGTTCACTGCTAGACAGAGCTTTAGCAAATCATCCAGTCTTCAACCAAATTGCTCCTATGTCTAAAAATGTTTCCTTCATGACGGGATCAACCGATGTTGCAGACGTTAGCTGGAATGTTCCAACTGCACAGTGCGTGACTGCAACGTGGGCTTATGCTACGCCGTTTCATACATGGCAAGCTGTTGCTCAAGGGAAAACAGAGTATGCTCACGATGCGATGTTGTTAGCTGGAAAAGCCATTGCGGCTACGGCGATTGAAATGATAGAAAATCAAGAGCTGATTAGTCAAGCGAAACAAGAGCTAGAGGATAGGCTAGAAGGGGAAAGCTATGAATGTCTTGTGCCTTCACATATACAGCCACCTAATTACTCAGAAAGTGAGCACGAAGACTATAGCATGGTGTAAAAAACGTATTTTTGTGTAAGGAAGATCCGAACGATGAATCGTTCGGATTTTTTTATTGTTAGGTTGAACACAGGGTTCATTTATCCCGTTTTTTCGTCTTTAGATTGTATTGATGTAGTTATGCTTCAATCTCTTTTTTTGTTTTCATTAAAAATAAATGGTTAAAAATATATCTCTTTGCTGAACCTAACCCTATCTAATTGTTCACGAAAAGAGGTAAAAACATGAGAGCATATAAAATAGAAAAAGATGGTTCAATTTCAACTTCACTAAAAGGAAAATCAGTTTTATCCACTTCTTATTTAAACAAAGGTTCTGCTTTTACTGAAGAAGAAAGACAAGACCTTCATCTGCAGGGGCTTCTTCCTCCAACGGTCTTAACGTTAAAAGAGCAGGCAAAAAGAGCATATGAGCAGTTCAAAAAAGCACCGAATGATCTTCAAAAAAATAATTCGTTGAATGATCTACATAATCGGAACGTCGTGTTGTTTTATCGTTTATTAACCGATCATTTAAGTGAAATGCTTCCCATTATTTACACGCCTACTGTAGGTCAATCCATTCAAGAATACAGCCATGAATACCACCGTCCTGACGGCTTATATTTATCCGTAAATGAAGCGGATCGATTAAGTGAGGCGATTGAAAATTTAGGGCTCGACAGCGAAGATATTGATTTGCTTGTAGTCACGGATTCAGAAAGTATTCTAGGCATTGGGGACTGGGGTGTAGGAGGGATAAATATTGCAGTGGGAAAGTTAGCGGTCTACACAGCTGCAGCAGGAATTGACCCAAGCCGCGTACTGCCTGTTGTTCTTGACATGGGGACCAATAACAAAAAGCTTCTTGAAGATCCTTTGTATTTAGGAAATCGTCATGAACGAGTAAAAGGAGAAGACTATAATCGTTTTATCGCTCAATTTGTAAAAGAAATAACGGCCAAGTTTCCTAAAGCGCTTCTTCATTGGGAGGATCTTGGTAATATTAACGCGCGTCACATTATGAAAGAATATGGCGATAAAATTTTAACATTTAATGATGATATTCAAGGAACGGGAGTAATTACTCTTGCAGCCGTTTTAACAGCGGTTCGTATTACAGGAACGCCTTTAAAAGATCAGCGAGTTGTTGTATTTGGACCAGGATCCGCTGGAATTGGGAATGCCGATCGTATTCATAGTGCGATGATGCTTGAAGGGTTATCTGAAGAAGAAGCATATGATCGTTTTTGGGCATATGATTACAGAGGTCTGTTAACGGAAGATATGGAAGATTTAGCTCCTTTTCAACAGCCATATGTTCGCCAAAATGAAGAGATTAAAGAATGGGAAAAAGACGATGAAAATAAAATTTCACTGTTGGAGCTTGTCAAGCAAGTGAAGCCAACGATTTTAATTGGAACATCAGGCGTCACGGATGCTTTTACCGAAGAAATTATTAAAGAAATGGCAAAGCATGTAGAGCGCCCGGTGATTATGCCGCTTTCAAACCCAACTAAACTTGCTGAAGCTGTTCCGGAAAATATTATAAAATGGACGGAAGGAAAAGCCCTTATTGCAACGGGAAGTCCATTTGAACCCGTTGAATATAACGGGCACACTTACGAAATCGGACAGGCTAATAATGCATTTGTGTTTCCAGGTCTTGGTTTAGGTGCAATTGTGGTTCGCGCTCAAAAGTTTACTGAATCTATGTTTGCAGAAGCAGCCAATGCAGTAGCGCGTATAGCAGAAACAGATACAAAAGGAGATACGCTTCTTCCAAATATTAAAGATCTTCAAAAAGTATCAAAGGCGGTTGCTGTAGCAGTTGCCGATGCTGCTGTAAAAGATAACGTAGCAACTGTTACCGAAAAAAATGTAGCTGAACTTGTAGAAGAAGCGGTATGGCAGCCTGTTTATAAACCTGTTAAGGCAAGAAATGAATGAGGTGAATGATAAATGAGCATAGGTCAAATTTTCCTCATTCTCGCGCCTATCTTTTTTGTCATTTTGCTTGGTTATTTAGCAGGGCACTTTAAAAAATTTGATAAGCAAACGTCTAAGGGGCTCAACACATTAGTAACGAAGTTTGCGCTTCCTGCACACTTATTTGTAGGTGTAACGACAACGCCAAGAAAAACACTCATAGACGAATGGCCGTTTTTAGTAGCGCTGATTTTAGGAATCGTCGGGTTTTACCTCATTATCTTGCTTGTCGTGAAGTATGCAGGGAAGAATACGTTAACTGCCTCTTCTATGTTTGCCTTAAACTCAGCTCAGCCAACGTTTGCTTTTATGGGCATTCCAGTACTCGGAGGATTGTTTGGTGCAGGCGCAGTAGCGATTCCAATTGCCATCACAGGAATCGTGGTGAATGCGATTTTAGATCCGCTGGCAACGATTTTAGGAACCGTTGGACAACGGGGGCGAAAAGAAGGGGAAGAGAAAACAAGTTTATTTAAAGTAACGGTTCATTCCATTTTGCATGGTTTATCTGAGCCTTTGGCATGTGTACCGTTAATTGGAGTGATTTTAACCCTTTGCGGTTTTCAGTCACCTAAACTGTTACAGGATATGCTTGATCAAATCGGAAGTATTACATCGGGAGCAGCTTTGTTTGCGGTAGGAGTAACGATTGGAATTGGAAAAATTAACTTTAGTAAAGGGGCGCTTGGGATAGCCGTCTTAAAAGTAGCGGTTCAACCCATCGTTATGCTCGGAATTGCAGTATGGATAGGGTTGTCTTCAGATGAAGTGACAAAAGCTATTTTACTGGTAGCTTTTCCTGGGTCTGCTGTAGCAGCGATGATTGCTTTGCGGTTTGAAAGCTTAGAAAACGAAACGGCATCTGCTTTTGTTATTAGTGCTATTTTATCGTTGATTACGCTGCCGCTTCTTATTTCTTGGCTTATGTAAATAAAAAAACGAAAGAGGAGAATTCCTCTTTCGTTTTAAGACGGATTAATAAGCTAATGCAAATAATCCTTTGATATGAGATAAGTAACGAACGTTACTTGCTTCTTTCATAAGTGATGCTGGTAAACCTTTTAATTGCGTTTTGTTTCCGCCGATTGTACCAATTGCATCTTTGCGTCCAAGACTTCCTAGTGTACCAGAGAAGACAGGAACGAATGATTCCATTGCTCCGCCGCGAATAGCTACTGCTAAGTTCACGCCTACAACTTCACCCATTTGCCAAGCTAATTGAGCAGTAGGTGGGTAAGGGCGACCTTCTGGACCCATTACAACCGCTGAGTCACCAGCAAGGAATACATCTTTATGAGATGTAGATTGTAAGAATTCATTTACAAGTGCACGACCGCGGTTTACTTCGATACCTGAGTTAGCAACTACAGAGTTACCTTGAACTCCGCCAGTCCATACCATTGTTTTTGTTTCAATTTTGCTGCCGTCTTTAAGTTCAACAGTTGTAGCATCCATTTTTGTTACAGGTGTACCAGTAACAAATGTAACGCCACGTTTTGTTAAGCTTGATTGAGCGCGCTCTACTAATTCAGCAGGGAAGCCTGGAAGAACTGTAGGAGCTGCTTCTACACAGTATAGAGAAATTTCTTTCGGATCAACACCGTGTTTTAGACATAGGCTTGGCATTAAGTCAGCGTATTCACCAACAAGTTCGATACCTGTTAATCCGCCACCGCCAACTACGATTGTACCGTCAGCTTTATTTTTTGTTTTGCTGTATTCAGCGATACAAGCTTCTACGTGTGCACGTAAACGGTTTGCATCATTTACTGATTTAAGAACGAAGCTGTGCTCTTCTAAACCAGGGATACCGAAGTAAGCAGTTTCACTACCTAAAGCTGTAACAAGGTAGTCGTAGCTTAATTTTGTACCATCTTCAAGAGATACTTCACGTTGATCTGGTGAGATTTCTTTTACCGTTGCAATTTTTAAATCAACGTTGTAGTTTTTAAGTAATTTATCAAGTGGTAAAGCTACCGCTTGTTCAGAAACGCCGCCTACAGCTAGACGGTGTAATTCTGTAATGATTTGGTGAGTAGCAAAACGGTTCACTACTGTAATTTTTGCTTCATCCGCACTTAGGTGTTGGCGAGCTGTCATTGCAGTTAATAAACCACCGTAACCGCCGCCTAAAATTAAAATATGTTTTGACATAGTCGATCCTCCGTCCACACTTTTTAATGAAAATTATTTTTGTTTTTCGTTTGTAATGTCTAAATACGCTTGTGCAAAGCGGAATAGTTTTTGAGCTTGTGGATCTTTAAGCATGCGTAATAAACCGAATAAACCGATTGAATTAGAAGCATTTGCTTCTGCACGATCGTTTGCTTCGATTGCAGTAGCTGCAAGACCTTTTACTGTTCCTTCTACCGGCTCGATAAATTCTTTTACTCCACCAAGTAGATCTTCTTTTAATACGTCGTCAGTTAATAATGATTGCGCAACGTCGTAAGTTTTTGTAAGCACCGTTACCATTTCAGATAATTTTGGTAAATTATCTACAAGAACAGTAAGAGCTTCTTGTACTTCAGGCTTTAACAATTGATCTAACACATCCGCTTGACCTTTGTTAACTGCCGCTTCTGTTTGTACAGCAGCATTTTCCTCTGCAGCTGATTTTTGAATAGTTGATTGAGACATGAAAAGTCCTCCTTTGCTGGATACTGTTGCATATGTAGTTCCTAGTTATCTGCTAGACTTTCAAACTACATTGTGAAGTTGTGAAATCTTGCACATAATTCTATTTTAATTTTAATACGAGATAAAATCAACTCATTTCGTTGAAAAAATAAGTGAAGAACCTCGTAACCCTTTGTTTAATAAAAGTTTATAAAAAATAAAGCGAATAATTGCCTAGGTAAATAAAATTAAAATAGGGAACTAACATAATTCCTCTTCCTACGATAAAACAAATAACGTCATATTTCAACACATACGAACTTAATATTCTATAAGTAGTAAAAAGATAGGGCGCATTTACTATTTAAAGAGTTTTCAAAAAATTACATTGACTTACTATAGTGTTCTACATATAATCTAAATATAACATCTTATGTAAGGAGATATAACATGGTTATAGTGGATGAACTTTATCATAATGTGGTCATTACATTGCCTCAATTAAAATTAATTGAATTTATAATGAAGTTAAAAGAAGCTAAAGCACAAGAAATAGAGGATATAAAAGCGAAAATTAGTAAATACGAAGAGAAGAAACGTGCTGAAGAAGCTTGGTACCAATCACTATCACCGTTTCGTAAATTTTTTACCGGGCGTCCTTTAAGTCAGCATCAAGCGGTCGAGTATATGGTATACGTAAAGGAACGCTTTAAAAAAATTGATCACCTTAAAGCACAAATGCGAGAACTTCATGAAGTTCTTGAATTAATAAAAGCGGAAAATGAAGAAACAAGTGAAATTACGCTTTCGCCTGCTATTGTACAAGAAATAAAACGATTAAAAAGCAGTGGAGGCGTTGGGATATGAGTGTTAATGAACTAAGTTTAGGTATAAATACGACGTGGGTTGTGTTAACAGCGGCGATGATTTTGCTAATGGAAGGCGGCTTTGCCTTGCTAGAGGCAGGTTTTGTCCGCTATAAAAATAGCGTCAATATTATTATGAAAGTATTCGCTGATATTACAATAGGAACGCTTTGTTTCTATTTAATTGGGTTTGGATTAATGTACGGAGATGATTTAGGCGGAATCTTCGGTAAAAGCGGTTTTGCGCTCTCAGGTAATTTATCGCACCTTGACATTCCAATTGGGCTTGAAACATTTTGGCTGTTTCAATGTGCGTTTGTTATTGCGGTCATTTCTATCGTTTCTGGAGCGGTGGCAGAACGAATTAATTTCCGTGCATATCTTTTATATGCGATTTTAATGACTACATTTATTTATCCTATAGCCGGCCACTGGATTTGGGGAGGCGGATGGATTAGTAAGTTAGGGATGCTTGATTTTGCCGGTTCGGCAGTTATTCATGCTCTTGGCGGTTTTTCAGCTTTAGCAGCTGCAATAATGATTGGACCTAGAAAAGGGAAGTTCACGAAAAATGGAATTAGTTCTGTTTCTCTTCCAAGCAATTTGCCGCTTGCATCAGTGGGTGCTTTTTTATTATGGTTTGGATGGTTCGGGTTTAATGCAGGAAGTACGCTAAGTGCCACTGACGTTAGAATTGGTCACATTGCTATTGTCACAATGTTATCAGCAGCAGCAGGCGGAGCAGCTACTTTATTTTATACTTTATTTCGCTACAACCGTTCAGATGCACCTTCTGTGATAAATGGATCGCTTGCCGGACTGGTTGGCATTACGGCCGGGTGCGCTTTTGTAAATACGCCATCTGCTATTTTTATTGGAGCTGTATCCGGCTTATTAATGATGGCAGCTACAAACTGGCTCGAAGCACGTCAAATCGACGATCCTGTAGGAGCTTTTCCTGTACACGCTGCTTCGGGAATATGGGGCACGTTGGCTGTGGGTTTATTTTCTACAGACGGCGGTGTGTTTACAGGAGGGAGCTGGACGTTATTAGGTGTTCAACTTCTCGGATTAATTGCTCTATGCGCTTGGGGGTTTGTTACGACGTGGATAGGGTTAAAGGTTATTTCCTTGGTGGTTCCGCTTCGATCTACGGAAGAAGAAGAAGAAGTGGGCTTAGACATCAGTTACCACGGTATCATGGCAGCTCATCAAGCTCCTGAATTTATTGAATATGAAAACTACTATGCGGAAGTAAAAGAAAAAGCCGCAGATTCATAATAAAAGGCCGCGCCTTATAACAAAAAGGGCGGCCTTTTTATGTGGAAAAAAATAGATGTAAAATACTTGGTTTAAATGATTGAAAAGTCAGAATATTTGTGTTATATTATAAAAAAGCCAAGGAGTTGATTTCTTATGAAAAAGAATTTACTTAATTCACCGCAAAAATCCAACGGAAAGGTGCTTGATGCATTATTCGCTGAGATGATTTTAGACAAGGCGATTGCAGAATTTCGTAAAGCACAGCTAAAAGAAGAAATCGACCGCACGCTATTGATGAAAAATAAAGAAGAGTTTTTAAAACTCTCATCAGAACTTAAACAAATTTCTTAATTACTTACTATACTTCACACACCATCTATTTTAGATGGTGTGTTTTATTTTTGAGACCTACTAAAAGGGATTGATTGGTAATAATTATGGACCTCCATGTACGCTTAATGGGTTTACAGGATCTCGAAACGGAGAAACCGTTCCAGAGTTCAAATTTGATAACTATTATCCACCAGCAAACGGAGCGGAACTATATCAAGTGGTAAATGGGGAAGAAGTACTTTTAGCTACCTACGTGGCAGAAGAAAAACGATTTGTGCCAGCGGTTGCTAAACCAATGTAAAGGAATGTTTTTTATGATTCGAAAAGGTTTGTATGCAGCATATAATGAACGAGACTACGAATGTTATGAAACGGAAAATGGGTGTGTAAAGCTGATTAGCTATGATAAAGGCGATGTAGCAAATGGATTCATTCCATACAATGACACGACTTTTACAAAAGAAGTTCCTCGTGATGCTGTTGAAGAAGTGTTTTTTGTAGCTCCGTATGCTACTTATCGAAATGAAACGTTTGGTGTGTCAGCTGCTTCTGATGGTCAAGTGCTTTTGACCACATCTGAAAAAGAAAAAGCTGATAAATATCATTTTCAACAAACGGATAAATATCTATATGAAAAACGTGTGTTAAAGGAAGAAGTGAAGTTAACGGAGAAAAAAACTCCTTATTCATAAAACGCCACAATAAAAAGAGGATGCAAATGCATCCTCTTTTTATTTAATTAATTTTCTTGAAGTGTTTCTGTTCGTATTATCATTTGTACGAAGGAAGGTAATGCCAAGACCGATTAATCCTCCTACAATAGCAGGAACTACCCAGCCGAGACCCACTCCATACATAGGTAGAATCGATGTAAACAGATCGTTTACTGCGGCAATTTTGAATCCAGCAGCATTTAAGCCATCAAATAAACTAACGATAAACGTGAACAGAAGGCTTACTTGGTAAACTTCAGAACGTCCTTTAAATAAAGGATGTAAGAATGTTAAAGCAATTAACACAATAGCTAACGGATAAATAGCTGTTAAGACTGGAACCGAAATAGCGATTAATTCCGTTAAGCCAAAGTTTGCTACAACGGCGCTGAATGCTGATAAAATGACAGCAATCAACTTATAAGAAACCCTTGGAAACAACTTATGGAAGAAAGATGAACAAGATGTTACAAGGCCTACACTTGTTGTTAAACAAGCAACGGTAATCATCAGACCTAAAAGAATTCCTCCGTAAGAGCCAAAGTAGTAATTTGATACTTCAGCCAAAACCGTACCTCCGTTATCAAGACGTCCAAGCTCTGATACGCTTGAAGCACCCATATAAGACAATGCACTATAAATAAGAGCCAAAATAACGGCAGCGATAGCCGTAGCTTTTGCACAAATTGTGATGATTTGTCGGTTGGTTTTTGCTCCTTTTTCTTTAATTGCATTAATAATAATAATTCCAAAAACAAATGATGCTAGTGTATCCATTGTTAAGTAGCCTTCTTGGAAGCCTTTAAAGAAGGCGTGTGTTGTATAAGCTTCGCTTGGTGCTTCGAACTTTCCAATTGGGTTCACAACGGCTACAACTACCAATATTCCAATAAACGTTAATTTAATAGGTGTTAAAACTTTTCCTACTAAATCGACAATTTTCGCAGGATTTAGCGAAAAAAAGCACGTAATCGTAAAGAAAATTACCGTGAAAATGATAAGGGGAAGGTGACCTGAATTTTCTGATAAAAAAGGCTTAACGCCAATTTCAAACGAAACACTTCCCGTTCTTGGCATTGCAAAAAGCGGTCCGATTGCCAAGTATAAAATCGTAGTAAAGATAATACCGAAAGCTGGGTGTACGCGACTAGCTAAAGACTGCAGATCCTCTTTTCCGGAAAAACCAAATGCGAGAACGCCTAGCAGAGGCAGACCTACACCCGTTACTAAAAATCCAGCATTTGCTGACCAAATATTGCTTCCAGCAGACTGACCTAACATTGCAGGGAAAATTAAATTACCTGCGCCGAAGAATAGGGCAAAAAGCATAAAGCCAATAACCACTATAAATGAAAAAGGAACTTTGTTTGACACATTAAAACCTCCAAAATTATAAATGCTTTTTATTATCGTGTTGAATAATTAAAATTTTCAGAATTTTATATTCGAATAATAAAAATAAACATGTATCGTATTATACTAACCTAAAATGCATATTTCAATATAAAATTTTATTTTTTTTATTTATTCGCTGAAATAGCAAAAATAGAAAAATACTTAGCAAAAAAATCTCAGTGTACAACAATTATTTGATATGATAAAACAGAACCGTGGCTTTTAAAAATTTGCATGTGCGGCCTTACATCCTTATTAGTAAAGAACTGTTTACATAAGGTGCTGTAAGGATGTATATTTATACACGGTTCGTTGAACCGCATATGCTCGATGGGTGAAAGTCAACTGTGCGAAAGGAGCAAGAAAGTGAAAAGGTTAGGTCTAGCAACTCAGATTCTAATTGGACTGATCTTAGGCGTAGCTGTAGGTGCTATCTTTTACGGAAGCGATACGGCCATTTCTATTTTACAGCCAATTGGAGACATATTTATTCATTTAATTAAGATGATTGTCGTACCGATCGTGATTTCAGCATTAATCGTAGCGGTCGCAGGAGTAGGCGATATCAAAAAATTAGGTAAGCTTGGCGGAAAAACAATTCTTTATTTTGAAATTGTTACAACCATTGCGATTGTAGTGGGGATTATTGCCGCTAACTTATTCCACCCTGGTGCAGGGGTTGATATGGGACATATTGCAAAAAGCGATATTTCTCAATATGAGGCAACGGCAAAAACGTCTGAAAGTACAGGGATTGCTCAGGAGCTTCTTCATATTGTTCCGACAAACGTCTTTCAGTCGGTAGCAGAAGGCGATCTTTTACCAATCATTTTATTTTCCGTACTGTTTGGTGTAGGCGTAGCTTCGATTGGACAGAGAGGAAAACCTGTTTTAGCCTTTTTTGAAGGCGTCTTGGATGCAATGTTTTGGGTAACTAATTTGGTGATGAAATTTGCTCCAGTAGGTGTATTTGCACTTATTGGTGTTAATATTATAAAGTTTGGTGTCGGATCACTTATTCCATTAGGGAAATTAGTGTTCGCCGTTTACTTCACCATGATTTTCTTTGTGCTTGTGGTTCTTGGAATTATTGCTAAAATGGCTGGAACAAGCATGTTTACGCTCATAAAAGTGTTAAAAGACGAGCTGCTTCTTGCTTTTACAACAGCAAGTTCAGAAGCCGTTTTACCATCTCTTATCAAAAAGATGGAAGACTTCGGTTGTTCTAAATCGGTTACATCGTTTGTTATTCCAACAGGCTACACGTTTAATTTAGATGGTTCAACCATTTATCAGGCGCTGGCATCGCTGTTTATTGCTCAAATGTACGGCATTGACCTTTCCATTATGGATCAAATTCAGCTCCTTCTTGTGCTAATGTTAACCTCAAAAGGGATGGCTGGTGTACCAGGGGCATCGTTTGTAGTTGTACTTGCTACGCTTGAATCTATGGGCTTCCCTCTTGAAGGCATGGCATTTATTGCAGGAATTGACCGCATTCTTGATATGATGCGTACCACAGTTAACGTAGTAGGAAATGCTTTAGCTGCAATTGTAATGTCCAAGTCAGAAGGCGAGTTTGATAAGCAAAAATCATTAAATTACACAAATGAATTAAAGAAATCAAACATAGCTTAAAATAAAAAAGCCGGGCAGCTGCCTGGCTTTTTTGTTTGGAGCTGCCTGTTATCTTTTTTGAAACATATGGTAAAATAAAAGAAATGAGAGACAAAGGAAGTGTCATAATGACGGAAACTGTTCAGTTAATTAAAAAGCTTGTTTCGATTCCCAGTCCTTCTGGAAATACAGAAAAGGTGATTTCATTTGTCGAAGACTATGTAAAAGAGCTAAATATTCAAACGTATCGCAATCGAAAAGGAGGCTTAGTCGCTACTATTCCCGGTAAAGATACGGATCATCACCGCATGCTGACGGCTCATGTCGATACATTAGGTGCTATGGTAAAAGAAATCAAACCGAGTGGACGTCTGAAAATCGACTTGATTGGAGGGTTCCGCTACAATTCCATTGAAGGAGAATATTGTGAAATCGAAACGTCAGCAGGAGAAGTATTTACAGGGACCATCCTTATGCATCAAACATCTGTTCATGTGTATAAAGATGCAGGTAAAGCTGAGCGAAATCAAGATAATATAGAAATTCGATTGGATGAAAAAGTACATAGCGCAGAAGATGTTCGCAGTCTTGGAATTGAAGTCGGCGACTTTGTTTCGTTTGATCCTCGTGTAGAAATAACAAAAAGCGGTTTTATTAAATCTCGTCATCTCGATGATAAAGCAAGCGTAGCTTTATTGCTTCAGCTCATGAAAACAATTCAAGAAGAGCAGATCGAACTGCCATACACTACGCACTTTCTTATTTCAAATAATGAAGAAATTGGATACGGAGGAAATTCGAATATTACGCCTCAAACGGTAGAATACTTAGCGGTTGATATGGGTGCCATGGGAGATGGACAATCTACTGATGAATACACCGTGTCTATTTGTGTAAAAGATTCAAGCGGCCCATATCATTACGGTTTGAGAAAGCATTTGGTGGAGCTAGCCAAGGAGCACGATATTCAGTACAAATTAGATATTTATCCGTTTTACGGATCAGATGCTTCTGCTGCTATTCGTGCCGGGCATGACATCGTACACGGCTTAATTGGTCCAGGAATTGATTCTTCTCATGCGTTTGAGAGAACGCATCAAGATTCATTAAACCATACGTACAAGCTTCTTTACCACTATATCCAATCGAACATGGTTCTGCTTTAAGAAAGGAATATTTAATTAGTGTATTTTTATGCAAAACAAAGAGCAGGAAGGGACTATGATGTCTGTACTTTCCTTTCCTAAAAAAGAAGCCGGCTGTCCGGATTCTTTTTTTAATAAATACTATATATTTTTTACTGGTGAAGCAACAGTTGGTAAAAAAAGCACCTTTTTTAAAGAGGTATAATACGGCTTAAACCTTTTGTACATTTTGTTCATTTACAGAAGTTAAAATGTTTTTAAATTTTTAAAAGTTTCTTGTGACAAGTTTTGTAGAATGGGTTTTCAAAAGGATATGGTTTCGTCATAATGTGGATATAGCGATCACTACAATAATCGGAGGCGAATCTTTTCATGTGGGTACTGACGGTATATGCTGGAAAAGAAATGAAAATGTTTGAATTTGAAACTGAAACGCAGGCGAGAGAAGCTTTTGCCAAAACAAATGGCTGTAAAGTTCTTTCAGAAGTCGTGTATTATAATGATCCTCATTTAACATTAGTAGCTATATAATGAAAAAACAAGAGCTGACTTTATGCTCTTGTTTTTTTATAGCTTCTTGTATCTTACGAAAAGAATAGAGTTGAAATAAAAAAAAATGTACGCTATGATATGGTAGTTACTTCTATTATTCTGATAGTTTAAAAGGTTCATATATATCAAACAGCAACAGTAAAGATGCCAAGAAGGCTTAATAGGGAAACTGGTGAAAGACCAGTACTGCCCCCGCAACTGTAAGTGTGGACGAACGAGTATAACCACTGTGGAAAAATCACGGGAAGGTTCTCAAGTAGAATGATACACAAGTCAGGAGACCTGTCTTTATTGTGAAGTTTCTATTTCTCCGGGGAGCGGGAAGGGAAACGTTGGCTTAAAGTGGCATTCGTGTACACTTTTATTCTGACGTTTTACCCGCTCGCATATTAGCGAAGCGGGTTTTTCTCGTAGCACAAAACTACATATCGTGCAAAAAAGGTGCGCAATGTTCACATTGCGTTAAATGGGAAGTCTGGTGTGAAGCCAGCGCGGTACCCGCCACTGTGAAGAGGAGCTGATTGCATATGCCACTGTATTCGGGAAGGCGCAATCAAGTAATGAATCGAAGTCAGGAAACCAGCCTTTTTCTAATGCGAAGCTTACCCTACGGGATATAGGTGGAAGTGCAAAAACTTAGTTTGAATTTTCTGCGCCTCTATCATTGATAGAGGCGTTTTTTTAGTAAAGGAGCGAATGAGTGTGACGACTTGGAACTTGAATGCAACAAAGCATCACGTATTGATTTGTAATGGAAGCAGCTGTATGAGAAAAGGTGGAGAAGAAGCCACGCAAGCTATTCGAAATAAAGTGACTGAACTGAATCTAGATGAAGCGGTTCACACAACCCGTACGCGCTGTAACGGAAGATGCAAAGATGCTCCTGTAGCTATCGTGTACCCTTCAGGAGATTGGTACAAGCAGGTCACTGAAAACGTAGCTCATCGAATTGTTGAAGAACATTTAGCAGGAGGCTGCAGTATAAAGGAATCACTTATTTATGAATATGATCAAAACGGTTTTGTTTCTCCGGAAAAGAGTGACTCCATAGAAGGAATTGACAAAGTAAAAAGTAACGCATAAAGGAGGAGCTAGCATGAAAGGTAAACTGTTAGTTATTGGATTCGGTCCAGGAAGCTTTGAACATATTACACAGCGAGCAAGAGAAGCCATTCAAGAAAGTGATATGATCATTGGTTATAAAACCTATGTGGAATTAATTCAAGGACTATTAACGAATCAGCAAATTATTAGTACAGGAATGACCGAAGAAGTAAGCCGTGCACAAGAAGCCGTAAAGCAAGCTGAAGCGGGAAAAACCGTGGCGGTCATTTCAAGCGGAGATGCAGGAGTATACGGAATGGCCGGCCTTGTGTATGAAGTGTTGATTGAAAAAGGATGGAAAAAAGAAACGGGCGTAGAGCTGGAAGTGATTCCTGGCATTTCGGCTATTAATTCATGCGCATCCCTCCTTGGGGCGCCCGTGATGCATGATGCCTGTACGATTAGTTTAAGTGACCACCTTACGCCTTGGGAGTTAATCGAAAAACGAATCGAAGCAGCTGCACAAGCAGATTTTGTAGTAGCTTTTTATAATCCGAAAAGCGGAAGACGCACAAGACAAATTGTGGAAGCGCAAAGGATTTTATTAAAATACCGTTCCCCCGATACGCCTGTTGGTCTTGTGAAAAGCGCTTATCGTGACCGTGAAGAAGTGGTAATGACCAATTTAAAAGACATGTTAAATCATGAAATAGGCATGCTGACTACCGTTGTTGTCGGAAATTCATCTACGTTCTTTTACGATGACTTAATGATTACACCGCGCGGGTATCAGCGGAAATATACCCTCAACCAAACAGAGCAGCCGCTAAGACCGCATCAGCGACTTCGAAAAGAAGCAGAACCATGGGCTCTTGATCAAGAGGAGACTGTAAAGCAAACGGCTTCAGCTATTGAAGATGTTCAGAATACAAAAGAAGAAAAAGCAGCTTCACGAGCTCTGGCAGAAGAAGCGCTTCAAGCAATTTTAGGTGAAACTACTTCACCGGTCGTACACCAGCCAATTGAGTCTATTTTTGAAGTGGCAGTTAGTCCAGGGCTTGCGAATAAGAAGTTTACGCCCGTTCAAATGACAACACTAGCAGAAGTTGTTGGTGAAAAAGGTACGATGGAGTATACGCCTGACCATCAAATCAAACTGCAAATTCCAACGGCTCAGCCAGATGTGATTATTAAAAAGCTCCAATCAGCTTCCTTTTTACTATCTCCAGTCGGAGACGTGTTTACAATTAAAGCGTGTGATTTTTGTGATGGAGAAAAAAGTGACGCCATCCCGCATACGGAACAATTACAAAAGCGTCTCGGTGGAATGGACATGCCAAAAGAGCTGAAGCTTGGTATTAATGGATGCGGTATGGCCTGTTACGGTGCTGTTCAAGAAGATATCGGCATTGTCTACAGAAAAGGTGCGTTTGACTTATTTTTAGGGGCTAAAACGGTTGGACGAAACGCCCATTCAGGTCAAATTGTGGCGGAAGGCATAGCGCCCGATGACATTGTTGAAATAGTGGAGAACATTGTCCATGAATATAAAGAAAAAGGTCATCCAAATGAGCGGTTTCATAAATTCTTTAAGCGTGTGAAGAATGTTTATGGATTCGACTATCAAGATATAACACCAAAAATAAAAGTAGAACCAGCTCCGTGTGGAGATTAAAAATGGGAGGGCATTATATGAAATCAGTTTTATTTGTCGGTCATGGAAGTAGAGATCCTGAAGGGAACGATCAAATTCGCGAGTTTATCTCGACTATGAAGCATGATTGGGACCCATCTATTTTAGTAGAAACGTGTTTTCTAGAGTTTGAACGTCCGAATGTAAGTCAAGGCATTGATACATGTGTGGCAAAAGGAGCGACAGATGTAGTTGTAGTTCCAATTATGCTCTTGCCAGCTGGCCACTCAAAAATACATATTCCGGCGGCTATAGATGAAGCTAAGGAAAAATATCCACACGTAAACTTCGTGTACGGACGTCCCATTGGCGTTCATGAAGAAGCCCTTGAAATTTTAAAAACGAGATTACAAGAATCAGGAGAAAATTTAGAAACTCCAGCTGAAGACACGGCTGTTATTGTCTTAGGGCGAGGAGGAAGCGATCCTGATGCAAACAGTGATTTATATAAAATTACGCGCCTTCTTTGGGAAAAAACAAACTACAAAATCGTCGAAACTTCTTTTATGGGCGTGACCGCTCCATTGATTGATGAAGGAGTGGAACGATGTTTAAAACTGGGCGCTAAAAAAGTGGTTATTCTCCCGTATTTCTTATTTACAGGAGTACTAATTAAGCGTTTGGAAGAAATGGTGAAGCAGTATAAAATGCAGCATGAAAACATTGAGTTTAAGCTAGCCGGCTATTTCGGTTTTCATCCAAAACTGCAGACAATTTTAAAAGAACGTGCTGAAGAAGGATTAGAAGGCGAAGTGAAAATGAACTGCGATACATGTCAATATCGCCTCGGCATTATGGAGCATATTGATCACCATCATCATCACGATCATGATCATGATCACGGGCACCATCACCACGATCACCATCATGACCATCACCACCATGAAGATAAGGTCGGCGAGTTAAAATGATTTTATTGTTAGCGGGAACTAGCGATGCACGTGCATTAGCTGTTCAAGTGAAAAAAGAAGGTTACGACGTTACGGCGACGGTTGTAACCGACAATGCAGCAATCGAATTACAGCGAGCAGAAGTGAAAGTGAAAATTGGACGTCTCACACAAGAAGATATGATGACTTTTATAAACGAACATGGTGTAAAAGCTATTGTGGATGCAAGTCACCCCTTTGCCGAAGAAGCATCTAAAAACGCCATCGGTGCGGCTGCTGAAACATCGATTCCTTACATACGCTATGAGCGGGCTTCGCAGGCTTTTACCTACGACAATATGACGATGGTTTCTACGTATGAAGAAGCAGCTGAAGTAGCAGCTGAGAAAAAAGGAGTTATTATGCTGACAACAGGCAGCAAGACGCTGCAGGTTTTTACAGAAAAGCTCCTTCCTCTTTCAGATGTACGGCTTGTTGCTCGTATGCTTCCAAGGCTGGATAATATGGAAAAGTGTCAGCAGTTAGGATTGCCGCAAAAAAATATTATTGCTATTCAAGGTCCGTTTACAAAAGAGTTTGATCAAGCGCTTTATACGCAATACGGAGTGACGGTCATGGTCACAAAAGAAAGCGGAAAAGTTGGATCTGTGGATGAAAAAGTGGAAGCAGCTAAAGAGTTAGGCTTAGATATCATTATGATTGGGCGACCGAAAATTGAGTATGGGACCGTGTATTCCACGTTTGAAGAAGTGGTTCATGCTTTAGTAAACCAAACTAGGAGTTGATTGAGATGGATTTTCGTACAGAATTTAAACCGTTAACTGTTCAGCCTCAGCAAATTGAAGGGAAAAGTTTTGAAATGATTACAGAAGAGCTTGGACCTCATCCGTTTACAGATGAACAGTACCCAATTGTTCAGCGGGTAATTCACGCGTCTGCAGACTTTGAGCTTGGACGCAGTATGCTGTTTCATCCAGATGCGATTCAAGCAGGAATTAAAGCCATTCGCAGCGGCAAGCAAGTGGTTGCAGATGTACAAATGGTGCAAGTAGGAACAAACAAGCAGCGAATTGAAAAACACGGCGGTGAAATCAAAGTTTATATTTCAGATCCGGACGTAATGGAAGAAGCAAAGCGCTTAAATACAACGCGTGCAATTATTTCTATGCGAAAAGCAATTAAAGAAGCAGACGGCGGGATTTTTGCAATTGGGAACGCACCGACAGCTTTACTTGAATTAATTCGTTTGATTAAAGAAGGAGAAGCGAAGCCTGGGCTTGTTATTGGTCTGCCGGTAGGATTTGTTTCAGCAGCTGAATCGAAAGAAGAACTTGCAAAACTTGACGTGCCGTTTATTACAAACATTGGGCGAAAAGGCGGCAGTACGGTAACGGTTGCTGCATTAAATGCAATTTCAATTCTTGCAGATCAGGTGTAACACATGAAGGAAGTACCAAAAGAACCTAAGAAACTCAGAGAAGGCTATACGACGGGCGCTTGTGCAACGGCAGCTACGAGAGCAGCTCTGCTTACGCTAATTTCAGGAGAAGTGCAAGATGAGTCAACGATTTACTTACCTGTCGGCCGCTTTGCTACGTTTCATCTTGAAGAATGCGAGTATCGCACAAGCAGCGCTGTAGCCAGCATCATTAAAGATGCTGGAGATGATCCCGATGCCACGCACGGAGCGCTGATTATTTCTGAAGTTTCGTGGTGTAATGGTGCAGACATTATCATTGATGGAGGAGTGGGAGTAGGGCGTGTGACAAAGCCCGGTCTCCCAGTTCCTGTCGGTGAAGCAGCCATTAACCCTGTGCCAAGAAAGATGCTGAAAGAAACGGCTGAACAGCTTCTAGCCCAATACAACATACAAAAAGGCGTTAAGATTGTCATCTCGGTTCCTGAAGGAGAAGAAATGGCGAAAAAGACATTAAATGCGCGTCTAGGTATTTTAGGAGGCATTTCGATACTGGGGACGCGGGGAATTGTTGTTCCGTTCTCAACAGCTGCTTATAAAGCAAGTATCGTGCAGGCCATTAGCGTTGCTAAAGCGAGTAATTGTGAGCACGTTGTCATTACGACAGGGGGACGAAGCGAAAAATATGGAATGAAACAGTTTCCAGAACTTCCGGAAGAAGCATTTATCGAAATGGGAGATTTTGTTGGATTTACGTTAAAACAATGTAAAAAGCAAGGAATGAAAAAAGTGTCGCTCGTAGGCATGATGGGAAAGTTTTCAAAAGTCGCGCAAGGCGTTATGATGGTTCATTCAAAAAGTGCACCTATTGATTTTAATTTTTTAGCAAAAGCAGCTTCTGAGTCAGGCGCTTCTGCTGAACTGGTAGAGGAAATAAAAGGCGCAAACACAGCTTCTCAAGTGGGAGATTTAATGACGCAAAGCGGTCATCATCAGTTTTTCGAAAAACTGTGCGAGTACTGCTGTTTATCAGCATTAAAGGAAGTAGGGGACGGAATCGATGTCGATACGTCTCTTTACACATTAAAAGGAGATTTTTTAGGACAGGCGGTGCAACATGGCAATTAAAATTATTGGAATTGGTGACGACGGGAAGTTAAGTCTACTTCCTATGTATGAACAGTGGGTGTATGAAAGCGATGTGCTAATTGGAGGAAAGCGTCACCTTGACTTTTTTCAAGATTTCGAAGGAGAAAAAGTAGCCATTGAAGGAGGTCTTTCTTCCCTTGTTGAACGTTTAAAAAACGAAGAAGGAAATGCGGTTGTGTTAGCCTCAGGCGATCCGTTATTTTACGGAATTGGAAGCTATCTTTCTGCGAAGCTAGACGTTGAAATATATCCTTATTTAAGTTCTATTCAGCTTGCATTCTCACGTCTAAAAGAGCGATGGCAAGACGCTTATTTTACAAGCGTGCACGGCAGAAGTATAAAAGGGCTGGCTCAGCGCATTGACGGTTATAAAAAAGTGGCGATTTTAACCGATGAGCAAAATTCTCCTAGTGCTCTGGCAAACTACTTGTTATCATTCGGCATGACAGAATACAAGATGTTTGTGGCAGAGAATCTAGGTGGAGAGGCGGAGCGCTGTCAGCTGCTTTCGCTGGAAGAGGCGGCGAATCAACTCTTTTCTCCGCTTAATGTCGTGATATTAAAACAGGTAGAAAAAAGTCCAGTCTGGCCTCTCGGAATAGAGGACGATGAATTTATTCAACGCAAGCCGGACAAGGGACTTATTACTAAAAAAGAAGTTCGTACACTTAGTATTAGTGCCCTGCAGCTAAAGAGAGACAGCGTCGTATGGGATATCGGAACATGTACAGGTTCAGTCGCGATTGAAGCAGCTAAAATTGCGCGTGAAGGACAAATTTTTGCTGTGGAAAAAAACGAAGCAGACTTGGAAAACTGCAGGGGAAATCTAGCGAAATTTCGAGTAGATGCCCATACTGTGCACGGAAAAGCACCGGAAGGGTTAGGTGAGTTTGCTGATCCTGATGCGGTGTTTATTGGAGGGACAGCAGGAGGCATGGAAACCATTTTAGACGTGTGCTGCAGCCGATTAAATTCAGGAGGGCGCATCGTATTAAATGCCGTAACGATTGAAAATTTGGCAGAAGCGATGAAAGCTTTTAAAGAGCGAGGATTTGAGACTGCTGTTACCCTTGCACAAGTTTCAAGAAGCAAGCCAATTTTACACTTAACACGATTTGACGCTTTAAACCCCATTTATATTATTACAGCCAAAAGAGGAGAATGAACATGATTGGAACATTGTACGGACTTGGAGTTGGACCAGGAGATCCAGAATTGATTACAGTAAAAGCATTTCGTAAATTAAAAGAATCACCCGTTATTGCGTACCCAAAAAAGCAAAAAGGAAGCAAAAGCTACGCCCAAAAAATTATTGATGTCTATTTCAGTGCAAATGAAAAAGACATGCTAGGCCTTGTGTTTCCAATGACAAAAGATCCTGCTATTTTAGAGAAAAAATGGACCGAAACAGTGGAACGAGTATGGGAAAAGCTCCAGGAGGGAAAAGATGTAGCATTTGTGACAGAGGGAGATCCTATGCTTTATAGCACGTTTATTCACATGATGCGCCTGATGCAAGAACGTCACCCTCAAGCTCCTATTCAAGTAATTCCTGGTATTTCATCTATTAACGGGGCTGCGTCTCGCTTAGGCATTCCATTAGCAGACGGTGATGAACACGTGGCCATTGTTCCTGCTCGTGAAGATTATGAAACAATGAAAAAAGTATTAATGGAAAACGACTGCGTTATTTTTATTAAAGTAGCTAAAGTCATCGATTTTATGGTCGGTCTTTTAAAAGAGCTTGATCTGCTTGAAAAAGCATCGGTGGTAACAAAAGTAACGTCAGATGAAGAAATTATTTGGAAAGCTTCAGAACTAGAAGGAGCCGATTTACAATACTTAACACTAATGGTGGTGCGAAAATGAAGTTATACATAATCGGAGCTGGACCCGGAGATCCAGATTTAATTACCGTAAAAGGATTAAAATTACTTCAGCAGGCAGATGTTGTTTTATACGCTGACTCACTAGTAAGTGAAGAGCTAGTTGCTAAGTCTAAACCAGGAGCTGAAGTGTTAAAAACAGCGGGGATGCATTTAGAAGAAATGGTCAGCACGATGCTTGATCGCATGCGTGAAGGAAAAATGGTTGTAAGAGTTCATACCGGAGATCCTGCTATGTACGGAGCCATTATGGAACAAATGGTGCTTTTAAAAAGAGAAGGCGTTGAGATTGAAATCGTTCCGGGCGTCAGCTCCGTATTTGCTGCAGCTGCAGCGGCTGAAGCAGAATTAACCATTCCAGATTTGACTCAAACAGTTATTTTAACTCGTGCTGAAGGAAGAACGCCTGTACCTGAGTTTGAAAAATTAACTGATTTAGCAAAACATAAATGCACGATTGCGTTATTTTTAAGCGCGACGCTCACAAAAAAAGTAATGAAAGAATTTATAAACGCCGGTTGGAGTGAAGACACGCCGGTTGTAGTAGTCTATAAAGCAACGTGGCCAGATGAAAAAATTGTTCGCACGACGGTAAAAGACCTGGATGATGCTATGCGAACAAACGGCATTCGCAAGCAGGCGATGATTTTGGCGGGCTGGGCACTTGATCCTCACATTCATGACAAGGATTATCGTTCAAAACTTTACGATAAAACATTTACCCATGGCTTTCGAAGAGGAGTGAAGTCGGAATGATTCAACTCCAAGAAGGAAAAAAAGCTCCCATTACACAGCGCGGGGATTATGCTGTCGTGGCCATCACGAAGCACGGCGTAGAAATTGCAAGAAATCTCGGCCGCATCTTTCAGCAGTCTGACGTGTATTACATGAGCAAGTTTGAAAAAGGAGACGAACAAGAGCAGAACATTCAGCTGTTTTCAGGAAGCGTTCGGATGCTTTTGCCTTCTCTTTTTGAATCGTATAAAGGACTTATTATTATTATTTCACTGGGAGCAGTTGTGCGTATGATTGCCCCTATTTTAAAAGATAAGAAAACGGATCCCGCGGTTGTTGTCATTGATGATAAAGGCGAAAATGTCATCAGCGTGCTTTCAGGTCATATCGGAGGAGCAAATGAGCTTACGCGTGAAGTTGCGGCAGCACTTGAAGCTCATCCTGTTATTACAACAGCATCCGATGTTCAAAAAACGATTCCCGTTGATTTATTTGGTAAGCGCTTTGGATGGGTGTGGGAATCAGCAGAAAAGCTAACCCCTGTCAGCGCTTCTGTAGTAAACGAAGAAGCAATAGCGGTGGTTCAAGAATCAGGTGAAAAGGGCTGGTGGCACTATGAGCACCCTGTTCCAGCTAACATTAAAACGTACTCATCGATTCAGACAGCTCTCGAAGCATCGCCACATGCAGCCTTGGTCGTAACGCATCGCAATTTAAAAAAAGAAGAAGAAGCGATCTTAGAAAACGGTGTTCTTTACCGTCCAAAAGTACTGGCGATTGGGATGGGGTGCAACAGAGGAACAAGCGCAGCGGAAATTGAAACCGTTATTGAAAAAACGCTTGCTGAACTTCAGTTTTCAATGAAAAGTGTAAAAGCATTATGTACAATAGAGTTAAAGAAAGATGAAGAAGGGCTGCTAGAAGTGGCGTCTAAGTACGGCTGGGAGTTTGTCTATTATTCGCCCCAAGAGCTAAACAGCATAAGTATCCAACAGCCTTCAGATACTGTCTTTAAATATACAGGTGCATATGGCGTCAGTGAACCTGCTGCTATGTTATACAGCGGTGCTGATACGCTTGAACTTGTGAAGAAAAAGTCAGGGAATGTCACCATTTCAGTGGCGCTTATTCCATATGACTAAAGGAGAGAACAACATGTCAAACAGAAGACTCGTCATTGCCGGTACCGGAAGTGGCGTAGGGAAAACAACACTTACAATTGGGCTGATGGCGGCATTAAAACAAGCTGGTTATAGAGTTCAAGGGTTTAAATGCGGACCCGATTATATTGATCCAACGTATCATACGGCTGTTACAGAACGAGCGTCTCGTAATATAGACAGCTGGATGCTTGAACACGATATGGTTAGGGAAATTGTAGCTCGAGCTAGTGAAGACGCTGATATTTCCATCATGGAAGGAGTTATGGGATTTTTTGATGGGAAAAATCCGTTAACGAACGAAGGGACAACAGCAGAAATCAGCTTAATCACCAATAGTCCTGTCCTTTTAGTTGTCAATTGTGCTAGTATGGCTAGAAGTGCAGCGGCAATTGTAAAAGGGTTTCAGCAATTTTTACCGGAAGCGAACATTGTCGGTGTAATTGCTAACCGAGTTGGAAGTGAAGGGCATTATAAACTTGTTAAGGCAGCGATTGAGCAGGAATGTCATATCCCTGTAGTAGGCTACTTGAAAAGAAACGATGATCTTACGATTCCTGAACGTCACCTCGGGCTGATCCCTTCGATTGAACGAGGAGAATTAACACCGTTTTTTGAACAGTTAGGGCAACTTGTTCATGATACAATTGATATTGAAAAAGTATATGAACTGGCTTTAGCTCCTAAAATAGAAATTAATGATCCTATCTTTACAAAGCCGTCCGTACCTCAAGTGAAAATTGCTGTGGCAAGAGATGCTGCTTTTAACTTTTATTATGAAGAAAATTTCGAATTGTTAAAAGCTTACGGAGCAGAGCTTGTAGAATTTTCGCCTTTAAAAGGAGAGACGGTTCCGCAAGATGCTGATGGCCTTTACATAGGAGGCGGATTTCCAGAAGAATTTGCTGAAACGCTGGCTCAGCAAATCGACGTTAAAAACTCTGTTCGAGCGGCCATCGAAAAAGGGATTCCTACACTTGCTGAGTGCGGAGGCTTTATGTTTTTAACAGATGCTATTGTCACAACAGATGATACATGTCATGAAATGGTGGGACTTATTCCCGGACAAGTAAGAATGCAGACAAAATTGGCTGCTTTAGGGTACCGAGAAGTGACGGGAAAGCCAGGGAATTTTTTATTTAAAGGCGATATACAAGCTAAAGGCCATGAATTTCATTATTCAACCTTTCATTCAGAGAAAGAGTTTTCGCCTGCCTATGATACAAAAGGGATGCGAGGAATGAAAGAAGAAGGCTATATCAACAATAATTTAATTGCCGGCTATACGCACTTTCATTTCGGCTCTTCTACGGAGATGGTAGAAAACTGGGTGGAACAGTGTAAAGCGGTAAAAAAAGAAAGAAGAGATGCCGTGTGACAGTTGGAAAAGTATATTTAGTAGGAGCCGGACCAGGAGATCCGAAGCTAATAACCGTATATGGAATGGAGTGTATTCAAGAGGCGGATGTCATTTTATATGATCGCTTAGCTAATGAACAGTTATTAAACTATGCTAAAAAAGACGCGGAGCTTATTTTTTGCGGGAAATTACCGGGCAAGCACGGAGTCATCCAAGATCGTATTCACGAATTGCTTGTTGAAAAAGCACTTCAAGGAAAAGTAGTGACGCGCTTAAAAGGAGGCGATCCTTTTGTGTTTGGCCGCGGAGCAGAGGAAGCTGAAGTACTTGCTACTCAAGGAATTCCTTACGAAGTCGTGCCTGGTATCACGTCAGGAATTGCAGCTCCAGCTTATGCAGGAATTCCGGTTACCCACAGAGATCATGCCACTTCTTTTGCGATTGTAACGGGGCATGGAAGAGAAGAAAAAGGAAAAGATTATTTAAACTGGTCAGCGCTTGCTCAAGGAATAGATACAATTGCGTTTTATATGGGCGTTGGAAATTTACCTCATATATGCAAGCAGTTGATGGACCATGGACGAGATAAACATACGCCAGTAGCGCTTGTTCAATGGGGAACGACGAAGTATCAGCGCACCGTAACGGGAACGCTTGCCACAATCGAAGAAATAGCAAAAAAAGCAGAAATTGCTCATCCTGCCATCGTGCTTGTAGGTGAAGTAGTGACAATTAGAGAAAAAATAAAATGGTTCGAAGAAAGAGCGGAAAATATTCTGCTTTAACGTTAAAAGGAGGAGACAATATGACGATTATTTCACAGCTAAAAGAACGAAGAGCGGTACGAGATCATGAACCGCGTGAAGTCGAACAAGAGAAAATTGAACAGCTGCTTGAAGCAGCGACGTGGGCTCCAAATGACAGAATGAGAGAGCCTTGGAGCTTTTATGTGATTCAAGGAGAAGCAAAAAAGAAGTATGAAGAACTGGCTGAAGCGTATCTAAAGGAGCGCTTTCCGACAAAGCCTCATTTAGTAGAAAGTTCGTTAAAAGCAGTGAAAAATACACCTGTACATATTGTTGTAACAGCTGATACAGTTGAAGGAGACGAAGAAGCCACGGAAGATAACAAATATGCGGTTTCGTGCGCGATTCATTCCATGTGGCTAGCAGCTAAAGAATTAGGGCTTGGATTCGTTTGGAGAACAAGAGGAGTTGGTCTTGTTCGAGACGAGCGACTGTATGAGTTTATCGGAAAGCCTGCAGGTAAAGTCGTGGTAGGAAACGTATTTTTAGGCTACCCAAATGAAGAGTCTCTTACAAAAATGAAAGAGCCTGCTAGAACATCGTTTACAGAAAAAACAACCTGGCTGTAAACTGAAATTCGAAGAAAAAGAGGTTTTTAGATTGAAAGACAAACGGGGTCTTACGTTAATTTATACCGGAGACGGTAAAGGAAAAACAACCGCTGCTTTAGGTCTCGCTCTGCGCGCTACGGGACGCGGACAAAAAGTATTAATGATTCAATTTATTAAATCTCCTCAGCGTACATATGGCGAAAAGCTGATGTTTGACAGAATAGGAATTGAAATGATTCAAACAGGAGTCGGCTTTACGTGGACAAAAACACCGCCTGAACATCGTGAAGCTTTGCAAAAAGCCTGGGCGCTAACGAAGGAAAAAGTCTTCTCAAACGAATATGATGTGGTTATTTTAGACGAGTTAAATAACGCACTGGCTATCGAGAAATTTCCTATTGATGATGTGCTACCGCTACACGAAGTAATTGACCTTATTCAAAAGCGCCCGGAGCATATGCATTTGGTCATTACCGGGCGTTCTGCCAAAAAAGAAGTGATGGAAGCAGCAGATCTTGTGACGGAAATGAAGCCTCATAAACATTATTACGACGAAGGAATTCCGGCTGTAAAAGGAATTGAATTTTAAAAAGCCCTCAGTGAAGAGGGCTTTTTTTATTGAGCAGGGGCATCTACTTTTTCAGCTTGCCAGTAAAATTGGCTAATGACATCAGACAGTGCTTTTGTTGTGTTGGTTAGTTCATCAAAGTTATTGTCAACTCCGCCCACTTCAATTAAAATCGCATTTTTGGAAACATCTTGGTTATATACACCGTTACCGCTGGATTTGTTTTTGCCAATAACTCCGCGGCTTAAGCCGGGATATTTCTTTTCAAGTCCTTCATGAAGCGCTTTTGCCATCTTTAAGTTTTGTTCAAAGTTTTGATTCGCTTTCCCTAAAACAAACACAACTTTTGCATACGATTTATTGTTAATCTTAATAGTTGTATTATCTTTTCGAAGTGAATCTCGGTGCAAATCGATAAAGTAAGTTAAATCTCTATTTTCAGTCATCGCCGTTTCAATTACTGTACGAGACATGGCGTACGATTGATTGGTGTTCCAACCTTTTTCTTTTAATTTCTGTCCAATATTGGTTTGATCTACTTCTGCTCCAATTCCCTGAGCCTCTAAATCTTTTCCTAGCATATTTGCAACCATATTGATATTTGTTTTGCTATCCACCGCTTTATTAGCATCTGGATCACCTTCAAGTCCTAACAGTGGCAAGTAAGATTCCCAGCTGTGCGTATGATAAATATAAAATACCTTTTTTCCGCCAGTTGTATTATTATTCGGAGCGTTCGTACCATTGTTTTCTTTAGGCTGCTGAACTTTTGCAGTAGAATTTCTCTCTTTTAGTGTTTCATCTAGCGGCGGTGCAGATTCTCTAGGGAAGTTTGTGAAATTTGTACCTTCACCGGCGATGATAATATTGGAGTCGTAAATACTGAATCCAGGAAGTTCTGAACCAAACAAGCTTCTCGCGTCTTCTGCTCGAATACTTGTTGATAACTCTAGCAGTGTAGAAGAAAGACCTGGAGGCGAGTAGTTTTTATCAAAAGCCGTTGAAAAGTGGTGGTTTTCTTGGCTCATCAGATAATAAAGGCTCTCCGCTTTATGCTTCGATAACGTTTGATAGACAATAGAAGAATTGAACTGTTCTTTAAATGCCGAGTAACTTACTAGAACAATGATAGATGATGTCATTAAAACAATGGATAAAATAACAAGAACCATCTTATATGTTAACACTACAAAATTGGCGCGATTACTAGATTTCAATGGCGAAATCTCCTCTCTATGTCAGCGTCAGGCTAATAGGTATGAAGGACTTTGCTAATCTAGTAATCATTATATGAATGGAGATTTCTAATTATGATAGGCATTTAATAGAGAAAGTAGTCTTCAAAATCAAAAAAGAAGAATCACGCGAGATATAATCTCATATTCTCCGTGATTCTTCTTCAAATAGACGTCGGATGGCTTCGCCTTTTGGAGTGAGGCTGAATCCTTTTTTCTCTTTTTTAAGCAGCTGATAGTTTTGTAATTCTTGTAAATACGTAATAATGCGCTTGCGCTTTACGGAATTTAATAATCCAAATGCGGGTATTTTATCGAGCTCTTTTTGACGAATGCTGTTAGTAGAAACGCCTTCTAAAATTTGTATGTAACTCTGCTGAGTTTCCGTGTTCTTTAAGGTATCTATAAGCGTTAATAACCGTAGCATTTGGTTTGAATCAAACGTTATTTGACCGATTTTTAGCGGAGTCGAAAGCAGATCCTGACGCTGCTTATGAAGTTCATTTTCTATCTTAGCGCTTATTTCTGTCAGTTTCTTTTCTATTTCGTTTGGATCCATATAACATGTAAATTTGTTTGTTTCCTGCAGCAGGGTGACATCTGAAAAATCCCACTGTGAAAACCATTGTATGGAACCAATTTTGAGATTGGCATTCGGTGTTTTTACTTGTAATACGTTTTGAATGAAGAAAAGAAAGGGATCGTTTTCCTGTAAAACTTGTCTTTGATTAAGTTGATAAGTGGTTAGGCTGCACAATTTATCTTGGATCTCTTTAATGTGCACTTCATGATGCTTTAAAAGACTTTTCCACTTAAAAAAGACAAGAAGCTTTTGAATCACTTCTTCGTTTTCATCCATAATCTCTTCGAACTGCCGCTGAGTTGTCGCTAAGCGCTTGGCTGCTAGTACTACATTATACTCATCATCGAGTGAAATGGCATCACCTGTGACATCATATGTTACGGCGAGACCTCTGTTTTCTGAAGTTAAGCGAATGATCTCGTTTTCCCCGTGAACAGTTAATACCGTATCTTCCGTATCTGAAAATCCTCTCTCAAAAGCGGTGGAAGAAAGAGATCGAAAAGGTCTCATAATGATTTCGATCCGATTGCGCCAAAAAGCAATTTGCTCAGGGTTTTTCATAATAAAAAGCAAAGGTGATTTTTTTGATTGTTCAATTGCTTCAATCACATCTGCATTTCGGTGATAAAGAGAAATAAGGGGATGTTTGAAAAAACACTTATTAATATGTTGAATCCATTCTTCTTTTGAAGAATCATGTATTCTAGCGCAAAACATGTAATCTTTCATAATGCTTCCGAGATAATTTTCCAACTCATTTTTAGTTAAAACCGTAAAATCTTGAGAATAAAACTCATCATGATGAATAGGAATGCCGCGATTCTTATTATATTCTTTCCATAGAAATGAAGTTGGTTTCCAAAAGTAAGGATAAACGTCTTCATTTTTATCAATTGCGACGGGAAAACCGCCCCTATGATTTCCATATAAGAATGTTTGAAAAAGGATGATATCTTCTTGAGGTAACTCATTCATTGCTCGCTCAAAGTAGTCGTCTAAACGTCCAAGCAACCCTTTAGTATGTTTACTTCCTACGGACCGAATCGATTTATTCTTACGTCCGAGCGGAAGGAATGTTAAGTGGTTGTAAGCTGTAAAATCAACTGGCAAATTCTCTGGTAAAGTCATTTATCTAACTCCTTTCATTTATTGAGTATTTTACCCATTAAAGAAAAGAAGAAAAAGTTTTAATGTGTCTTGAACGCAAGAATTATTTTTAAGAATTTTCTGTTAATTAACCTTCAGAAATAAAGAAAAGGGATTCAAAGTAATTTTGAATGGGTATAGTAATAAAAATTTTGACACATATTATCGAATATATATGAATGTTGTCAAAAAAACCAACAAAAGTGATGATTCATCCAAAGGAGGAAGCTTATGGAGAATAAAGGTCCGTTTAAAAAGACGATATCCCTATTAGATTTAACATTGATTGGATTAGGGGCTATTTTTGGCTCCGCTTGGCTGTTTGCCGTTAGTAATGTCGCTACGCAAGCAGGTCCTGCAGGAAGTTTTTCTTGGGTTATTGGTGGAGTTATTATTTTATTAATAGGCCTTGTATACGCCGAGCTAGGGGCTGCCTTGCCTCGTACAGGAGGAATTATTCGATATCCTGTTTATTCACACGGTCATCTTGTAGGCTATATGATTTCGTTTATTACGATCGTAGCTTACACTAGTTTAATCGCTATCGAAGTAACAGCAGTGAGACAGTATGTGGCTTACTGGTTTCCAGGTTTAACAAAATCCGGATCTGACTCACCAACGATATCTGGATGGATTCTACAATTTGTGTTGCTTTGCTTATTCTTTTTACTCAATTACTGGAGTGTAAAAGCATTTGCGAAATCGAATATTATCATTTCTATTTTCAAATATTTTGTACCGCTTACGGTAATTGTAACGTTGGCATTTTATTTTAAGTCAGGAAACTTTACGATGGGAGAGTTTGCTCCCGGGGGATTTGATGGTATCCAGGCCGCCATTGCTACAGGCGGGGTTATGTTTGCTTACTTAGGCCTTCATCCAATTGTATCGGTAGCTGGAGAGGTAAAAAATCCTCAGCGCAATATTCCAATTGCTCTTGTGATTTGTATCATTCTAGCAGCTCTCATTTATACTGCTCTACAAGTATTGTTTATCGGAGCTATTCCATCTGACATGATTAAAGGCGGTTGGTCCGGCATTCAAGATAAATTCTCACTGCCGTTTAAAGATATTGCTGTTGTTCTTGGCCTTGGCTGGCTAGCAACACTTGTTATTTTAGACGCTATTTTATCACCGGGTGGTAACGGTAATATTTTTATGAATACAACATCTAGACTTATCTATGCTTGGTCTCGTAACGGTACGTTATTTAAAACGTTTGCCCATGTGGATAAAAAAACAGGGATTCCACGATCATCTTTATGGCTTTCATTAGGACTTTCGATTTTTTGGACACTGCCATTTCCTTCGTGGAATGCACTCGTAAACGTATGCTCTGTTGCGCTTATTCTATCTTACGCGATTGCACCAATTTCATCAGCGGCCTTTATGGTGAACGCAAAAGATTTGGAAAAGCCTTTTAAATTAAGAGGAATGAGTATAATTGGTCCATTATCCTTTATTTTTGCTTCCTTTATTGTGTACTGGTCAGGATGGAAGACTATTTCGTGGCTGCTAACTTCTCAACTGGTCATGTTTGTTATATATTTGATTTTTGCTAAATATGTGCCTAAAAATGAAGTAAGTCTTCGTCAGCAGATTAAATCAACATGGTGGCTAGTTGCTTATTATATCATCATGCTCTTTATTTCTTATATCGGTTCGTTCGGCGGAGGGAAAGGTTTAATTGATACGCCTGTAGACTTAATTATCATAGCGGTCGTATCTCTTGGGATTTATTATTGGGCTAAATATACGGGCCTTCCAAAAGCGCTTATTGATTACGATCACCATCCTGAACAGGAAGAAAAAGCGCCTGTATAACCTGTAAAGCAGCGACATTCGCTGCTTTTTTCTATGTTATGCAAACATGAATTTCTAAAGTTTATCGTATAATTGAGTAGGAAAGAAGGAATTAGCACATTATTGTTTAATTAATGTAATGTAACCGTTTTAAATCCAACGCTTGGAGGAAGAGTATGATTGAAAAAATAATAAATTCACTTCGAAAGCGGCTGTGGGAAAACAATAATGTTATAGAAGTGTGTAAAAATGAAGGAGAAGTATACAGAACCACTTGTACTTTTTTTGATGGAGTAAGCAAGAACCAACTGCAAGTTTTTGAAGAAGAAATGCATGTATCACTTCCTGAAGACTACAAGCAGTTTTTGCAGCTAACAAATGGGTGTAATTTGTTCATTGATGCTGACAAAAAAATAACAGGGAATTTTTATAGCTTAGAAGACGTAAGAGAAACAGCTTATAAAAGTCAGAGTCTTTATATGACAATTGGGTCTGTCGGAGAAGAAGAGATTATCATTGACTCTAAAAAATCAGCGCACTCTGCATATATAATAGTAAAAAAGCGGAACGCATCGTTTCAAGATGCACATGTATTACATATGAATTTTCAGAAATGGCTGGATTGTTTTATAGTGAGTCAAGGGAATTGTTTTTGGCACTGGAATAGGCTTTGTAATAAAGCTCATTCAACGGATAAAAAGACAACGGCTCAATAATATTATCGTCTAATAAATAAACGAGCACACTAGTGTGCTCGTTTATTTATTAGAAGGAAGACGTTCCCAACCGTATGCTTCGTCTTCAACTTTAGTTTCTCCAAATTGACTTGTACGATTCAAGCTTTTTTTGCCGCCTAATTTTTTATAAAACTGAACGGCTTTCTTATTTTTCTTCATGGCCCAAATAATCATAGACGTATAGTGCTGATCAGTAAATTCTTTTACTGAATGAGAAAACAGAAGACGACCAACTCCTTGGTTTTGCACTTCCTTGCAAACGTATAGCGCGTATATTTCAGCAGCAGACAAATGAGGTTTACCTGCTGAAAAGCCGACAATCTCTTCTCGTTCATCGATAGCGAGCAAAATAAAATGAGAAGGCTCGGTAAGAAAAAGGGACCACTTTTCTGCACTTTGTTTATAAGACAAGTTGTTTAAATAAGCATCAGGTACTAACCCTTTGTATGTAATGCGCCAGCTGTCTACGTACAGACGGGCAACAGAAGGGATGTGAGAGGAAGTAGCTTTAATAATTTTCATTAGAAATTCTCCTTTTTTAAAATATTAAGGCATATAGTATACCTTTCAGCCTAAGAATATTATGAAAAATAGATCATAATTTTCCAGTAATTCATAAAATGGTAAAAAAGGTGGTGTTCATTCTCACTCTATCACGGTAAAGTGAGAATATACATTTGTTTTGTTGTTTTAATTTTTACTATATGTATAATGTCTAACGATCTATTTGTTATTCACCTTTACTAGTCTATCAAATAGTTCTGTTAAAGCCAAAGGGGCATAGGGTAAGTCATGTCAATTCAGCTGCGTTTTGTTTTAACGTATATCAGTATTGTGTTTGTTTTTATTATTTTGCTTTTTTTATCGGGCTTTCTTATTTTTTTCTCCATTACTGGAGACGCCGATTTTGTAAGAAAATTGTACAGCCACTCCTATGAGTATAAATTGTTAACGCCAGAAGAAGAAAATGCATTCTTAGATTTAAAGTTATTGAGTGAAAAAAAACCAGAACAGCTGCTGCGGCCGGAGACAGTTAAAAAATATGAATTTGAAAATATTGATATTGTGATTCAAAAAAACACAGAGGTTGTATATGCTTCAGAATCCATTAAAGGAGAAAACCTTCGTAAATACTTGCCAAAGCATCAAAAAAGTAAAGGGAATCATTCGTATCAGCAGGACATGCTGCGCATAGGCAAGCAGTATTTTACATATATCAACCTTGATTTCCCTTTCTCAAATCAAGAAAAAGGAAGCATTTACGTTTTGCGAAAAATCAGCCCTTATGTAGGCATTATTAATCGGATTTTCCCTTTTTTAATCTTTCTACTATTAATTTTAGTCATTGTGATTATTGGATTTTTAAACTATCTTGTTTCAAGAAGCATTATTAAACCCATTCGTGAATTAAAAGAAGCGGCCGAAAAAATAAAACAAGGTGATCTTCACTTTGAGATCTCTGCTAATTCAAAGGATGAAATAGGCGAATTAACGCAAGCTTTTGAAGAAATGAGGCAAAAACTAAAATCTTCTGTTGAACTGCAAATTCAATATGAAGATAATCGAAAGCAGCTGCTTTCAAGTATTTCACACGATTTACGAACTCCCATTACTTCCATTGTAGGATATGTAGAAGGAATTCAAGATGGCGTAGCTAATACGCCAGATAAGCTTTCTAAATATTTGTTAACGATTTCAACGAAAGCAAAAGACATGAATGCGTTAATCGATGAGCTGTTTTTATTTTCTAAATTGGATTTGCACGAAATTCCATTTGTGTTTAAAAAACTTAATATTTCTGCCTTTATGGAAAGTTATGTGCAAGAGCTTCAGTTTGAAATGAGCGAACATGATATTGATGTTTTATTTTCTAATGATTCTCTAACGACACTGTATGCAAAGGCAGATGCTGAGCAGCTGCGAAGAGTTTTAATAAATTTAACAACCAACAGCATTAAATTTATGGATAAAGAAAAAAGAAGAATCGATATCGTTCTTTCTGCTACCGAAAGTGAACTCATTATTGAAGTAAAAGACAACGGCTCTGGGATTTCACCGGAAGCATTAGCGCATATTTTTGACCGGTTTTATCGAGCAGAACAGTCCCGCAATAGCAATACTGGAGGAAGTGGACTTGGACTGGCCATTGCAAAACAAATTGTTGAACGCCACGGGGGAGACATCTGGGCACTAAGTAAGCTTGGCGAAGGAACAAGTATTTTCTTTTCTTTGCAAAAAATGAATGAAAATGGTGATACACATGAAGAAGATATTGTTAATTGAAGATGAAGTAAGTATTGCTGAATTGCAAAGAGATTATTTAGAAATTAACGATTTTGAAATAGACGTTCAATATAGCGGGGATAAGGGATTAGAAAAAGCGTTAAATGAACATTTTGATTTGATTATTTTGGATATTATGCTCCCTAAAGTGAGCGGATTTGAAGTGTGCAAGCAAATTCGAGCTGCAAAAGATATTCCAATCATTTTAGTTTCAGCTAAAAAAGAAGAAATTGATAAAATTAGAGGGCTCGGGCTAGGTGCAGATGACTATATTACCAAGCCATTCAGCCCTGGGGAGCTGGTCGCAAGAGTCAAAGCGCATTTAGCGAGATACGAAAGACTCTCTGATAAGCAGGAAAAGCGTATGATTCGCATTCATGGTTTAGCGATTGACACGCTCGCTAGAAGAGTATTTGTGAATGACAAAGAAGTGTTTTTTACAGCGAAGGAATTCGATTTGCTGAAATTTATCGTTTCTCATCCAAATCAAGTATTAAGTAAAGAACATCTATTTGAAAAAATTTGGGGATTTGATTCTTTAGGAGACATTTCAACCGTAACAGTTCACATTCGAAAACTAAGAGAAAAGCTAGAAGAAAACCCAGCAGATCCTCAGTACCTAGAAACGGTTTGGGGAGCAGGGTACCGGTTTAATATTTAAAAAAAGAGATCCGAACGATTAATCGTTCGGATCTCTTTTTTATTACGTAGTAACGATTCTATGACGAGCTTTAATCTTACTCACGGGAGGTTCGGAAGAAAATATATTTTTTTCACCGATTTTATCATATAGACCGGTTGACTTTAACATTTCTTTCGGCTGGTGCTGTAAGCCAGAAATAACGACTTGGCTATGCGAATCTTTCAAACGTTCGACCACCTTCGATAGTAAAGCTTCTCCAGATGTATCAATAAAGGAGACTTGGCTCATTCGAAGCAATAAAACTTTCGGTTTCGCTTCAGCGATGTTATCAAAGGAATCTTCTAATACTTCAGCTGATCCAAAGAAAAGAGATCCTTGCATGGTATATTCCATCAGCTCAGATTTGTGAGCGTTTTCAGATGTTTCCGCTAAAACCTTTGAAATCTTCAGTGATCCGCTCATTCGTTTCACGAACATAACAATAGCTAAAAGTAGACCTACGCCTACACCTGTTGTTAAATCGATTGAAACTGTTAATAAAAACGTAGCTACAAGTACAAATGAATCAGCTGACTTGGTTTTTAAAATATGTGCAAATTCTTTACGTTCACTCATATTCCAGGCCACAAACATTAAAATAGGTGCCATACTTGCCAGCGGAATGTTTGATGCATAAGGAGCCAGCATCACAAGGACCAATAAAACAACTAAGCCGTGTATAACTCCTGATAACGGAGAAGCTGCGCCGTTTTTGATATTAGTAGCTGTTCTGGCAATGGCACCAGTTGCAGGAATTCCGCCAAATAGCGAGGTAGCGATATTAGCAATTCCTTGACCCACAAGCTCTTTATTGCTATTATGCTTGGTTTTGGCCATATTATCAGCAACAACAGCTGATAGTAAAGATTCAATACCTCCAAGCATCGCAATTACGCAGGCAGCAGGAAATAGCATCACGATGTTATCCCATGTTAAATCTGGGAAGCTAAAAGATGGTAGTTTACTCGGAATGGCACCGTAAGTAGAGCCAATCGTTGCAACTTTTCCTGGGAACAGTGTAATGGCTACAAGTGTGGAGACAAGAAGACCTAGAAGGGCACCGGGAATTTTAGGTAAAAACTTTGGCGTTATAATCACGATAGCTAAACAAATAGCGGCTATGATGACGCTGTAAATGTTAATCGTTGCAATTTTTCGTAGGATTTCAATCATATTTAAATGAAATTCCTCATGTTTTGCAATTCCCTTTAGGCCTAAAAAGTTAGCGATCTGACCTGAGAAAATAATAATCGCAATTCCTGCTGTAAATCCAATCGTCACAGGGCGCGGAATAAACTTTATAAGTTTCCCTAGTTTAAATATTCCGAGAAGCGTAATCATAATTCCAGCCATAAAGCCGGCAATAATGAGGTTCTCATAACCATATTGCATGACAACTCCAAGCAGCACCGGAACAAATGCACCTGTTGGGCCTGCAATTTGAAATTTCGATCCGCCTAATATTGAAACCATAATCCCTGCGATAATGGTTGTATAAATTCCGTATTCAGGTCTTACACCAGAAGCGATGGCAAAGGCCATTGCTAAAGGAATAGCAACGACCCCAACAACCAAACCGGCGATAATGTCTTTTTGTAAATGCCCTGCTGAATAGCCTTGAAATCGGTTATCTTTTAGCATTCGATAAAACCCTCCTTCATGAGCTTACGGTTTCAGCTCGGTCTTGGGAATAGCCGTTTACAACGACGTCAAGTTTTCCTGTTGAAGGATGAATAACCATTCCAGAAACAAGCACGTCTTTTGGTAATAAAGGGTGATTTCGAATCATATCCACACTGTTTTCGACACTATCCTCTACACATTCAAACCCAGTCAGCCATGATTCTAAATCAATACCAGCATATTTTAGATTACGAATCTGTTCCGTGCTAATCCCTCTTTGTTCAGCAGAGGCTAAAATAGCTTCAGCTTTCATGGCCGTCATTCCACATTCATGATGACCGATGACACATACTTCATCAGCTTGCAAAGCGTAGACGGCAACTAAGATACTTCTCATGACGCTACCAAAGGGATGGGAGATAACAGCTCCGGCATTTTTTACTATTTTTGCATCTCCATTTTTTAGCCCCATAGCTTTAGGAAGTAATTCTAACAAACGTGTATCCATACAAGTTAAAATGACTATTTTTTTGTTAGGAAATTTGGATGTTTGAAAAGCCTCAAATTGATTATTGGTTACAAATTTTTCATTAAACTTTAAAACTTCAGATAGACAAGTCATTGTTTTCCTCCTGCGTTATTTATTTTTAACTTATTTTTTAGTCTAAAGATAAAGTTTAAAAACGAACTAAATAAAATATTAAAATTTTCTTAAAATATTCAGAAAAAACTTATAAATAAACAGAAATTATATGCGTGAAATTATGTAAGCGTATTCTTTGTTTGTTTTCGCGAAAAATAGGAATTATATGTTAAAATGGTACAAAGTTGGGATTTTATAAAAGAATGGTAGAGAGGAGGAAGGCAAAAGTGAAGGTTCTTATAGTAATAGGCATTATTTTCTGTTGTTTAGTAGGGTGCAGTTCTAATGCCCAAGTCACCAACGACAAAGAAATGGGAGAGAATATTCAGCAATCATTTGAAAAAAAAGGTGTAAGCTCAGTGGATGTATCGAAGTTAAGTGATTTTAAATGGGAAAAAGGATATTTATTCACAAACAAAAGCAAGAAAGCCGACGTAGAAAAACTTGTAAACGCACCGGTTAGTGAGGAAGTGATGAAAAAAATATCTGCTGCTGATCAAATGCTTGTGTTTGTATACGAAGGAGAAGTTGTCCGCTATGTAGAACTACCCCAAGATTTCATAGCGCATGATAAAAACCAACTTGAATTTTCATCTTCTCATTCGGAACTAAAATTTAATAAAAACAGGGAGGGCAAGCCTATAAAAGCAGGAGATAAAACGTTAAGTTCAGAAGATGCTTTAACTGTAGAATCAATTATGAAACAAATTCAATGGAAAAAAGCTGATTACAGCGTCGCTCTTGACCCAGATGTACAGCTTACTTATGAGGGCGCTGTATACAATGTACGATTCACCTCCGATAGTGCGGAACTTACTTCTAAAAAAAGAGGAGTGTACGGTAAAGTAACAGGAGAAACAGCACAGCAGCTATATGACATATTGATGTAACCTATTGATTTTTCAATAGGTTTTTTCGTGCACATATTTTTAAGATTTACATAAAATACCTTAATATTGTTGACATTAACGTTAACGTTAATCTATAATGAGTATATGAATGATTAACGTTAACGTTAATGTTAATGAGAGGTGAGGTGAAACATATGTATTTAATCGATGACGTGACGAAAATGACCGGTTTGACCAAGCGAGCTCTTCGGTATTATGAAGAGATTGGACTCATTTTACCCCCGCAGCGCACAAAAGGAAATGCACGAATTTATTCCGAAGAAGAGGTAAAAGAACTAAGAAAAGTAGCGGAAGCAAAAGAAGTTCTCGGTTTTTCTCTACAGGAGCTGCAGCAGTTTATGTCGCTTAAAAGAATGATTGAAGAAAGAAGTGAGCGGCAAGGGTTGTCAGTGAAAGAGATCACGCAAATAGAAGATTTGCTAGAAAATCAAATCAAGATGATTGATTTTAAAGTCGTAAAAATGCAGGCATTTAAAACAGAATTAAAAGAAATGCGAGAATCTGCTATGGAAATACATGAAAAAACAAAAACAAAAGGAGAGATGAAAGAGTGGAAGGACAGCATTCAACTAACCGATTAGGTCAAATTATTACGGTAGTAGCTACTTTTTTAGCATTTATGGGAATTGGAGTAGTAGATCCGATTTTACCGGAAATTGCTAAGCAAATTGGAGCTTCTCATTGGCAAGTAGAAATGTTATTTACTTCCTATTTGTTAATGATGGCTATTATGATGATTCCAGCAGGCATCCTAGCGTCACGTGTAGGAGACAAGCGCTTAATGGTAACAGGACTTATCATTGTGACGATTTTTGCAGCCCTATGCGGGTTTTCTAACAACATTCCTCAGCTTTCCATTTTCCGAGCAGGTTGGGGACTTGGTAATTCGTTTTTCTTTGCAACAGCTATGACGCTGCTTATTGCATTATCAGGTGAAGTGAAAAAAGCAGTAGGATTATATGAAGCTGCAATTGGTTTGGGAATGGCCGGAGGGCCGCTTGTAGGAGGCGTGTTAGGAAATGCTTCTTGGAGATTGCCGTTTTTCGGTACAAGTGCTTTAATTTTTATCGCCTTTATTTTAGTATTAACGATTGTTAAACAGCCTACAAGCACTAAACCTCGTAAAGCAGCAGGTTTTAAAGACATGGTTAAACTTTATAAATTAAAACCATTTACTCAAGGCGCTGTATCAGGCATGCTTTATTACTACGGATTTTTTACAGTGTTAGCTTATACGCCGCTTATTCTATCGATCGGAGCTCTTCAAATTGGCTTTGTTTTCTTTGGGTGGGGATTATGTTTAGCTTATGGCTCAGCGGTTTTAGCACATCAGTTAGAAAAAAGATATCAGCCAAAACAAGTGTTACATGTTAGCTTAATTGTTTTTTCACTTATTTTAATTTGTTTATTTGCCTTTGATGCAACATGGTTGCGCATTGTTTTAATTATGGCAGCAGGTCTTGTATCAGGACTTAATAATGCCTTATTTACGAGTCATGTAATGGAAGTATCTCCTTATGAACGAGGAATTACATCTGGAGGATATAATTTCTTAAGATGGTTAGGCGCAGCGTTTGCTCCTTTATTATCAGGAGTTATCGGCAATGCCGTAGCGCCTCAAGCTCCTTTTCTTGTAGCAGCGATTCTTGGATTGCTCGCTTTTGTTACTATGGTTATAAAAGTAAAAACAACTTCTCAAACGAATGAAGCTGTTTCTAAATAAACGTTGACATAAAAGGCTTTTTCCTGTAAAAAGCCTTTTATTTTGTTTTATGTTATAATAGTAAAAACGTTTTTAATCATAAAAATGAAACTCTTTACCAACTTGTACGTATACTTTATATGTACATAAATTCTTTTTAGGAGCGTGATGCCCATGGCCACCTGTCAAAATTGTAATCATAAATGGAACTGGAGGACAACCTTTAAACAACTGTTAACATTTAGAAACGTTTTAGAATGCCCACACTGTGACAAACAACAGTATATCTCTGCAAAATCCCAAAAGCGATTATCAATCTACTCATTTGCACCCCTTATTATTTGGCTTATTCTCTCACTATTTGACTTTTCCTTTCCATCCATTGTTGTCGCGGAGCTTATTTTCTTCATAGCAGCGGTTGTTATGATGCCACTTTCTTATGAAGTAAGCAGCGAAGAAGAACCCTTGTGGTAATAAAAAAACCTTCCGTTAACACGGAAGGTTTTTTATGCGGCTTTACCGTCTAGCTGTTGTCTGTGATGGCGCTGATAATACACCCACCCAGCATTCAACAGTAGAAGAACACTCGTTGTTAAAAATACGTAAGGAATTCCTTTAGCTCCGGCAATTTGTCCGCCAATAACTGGGCCAGCTAAATTCCCGAAGTATTGTGCTGTTTGATTATAACCAAACATTTTACCTGTAATCGAGTCCGGCACAATTTTCTTCAAATAAGAATTAATAGAAGGTAACAATCCTCCCATTGCAAAACCGAGTAAAAAACGTAGTAAAAATAGCTGCCAAGTACTATGCACAAAGGCCTGCAAGCCGCAAATAACCGCTACGATGAGCAGGCATATTTGAAGCACATTTTGAGGACCCACCCGATCGCTGACTTTGCCAAGTCTGGATGCAGCTAAAATATTTGATATTCCTGTTGCCGCCACGACAAAACCTGAAATAAGGGCAAGGTGATCGGTATGAGTAGACAGTTGTTTTACATACAGTGTAACGATTGGCTGAATAGCCATAACCGCAAGCTGCAGTAAAAAAGTTGTAACAAATACACCAATCACGGCCTTTGAATTCTTAAGAGAAAGTAACCCAATGTTAGATTCTTTCGTGGTTTTCGTCGTCTCTTTTTTGTCTTCTTGAATTAAATTTACAATTAAAAAAGACAAAAACATAAATGCACCTGTCACGAAAAAGACGTGACGCAATCCAATTGTATCTCCTAAGTAGCCGCCTACTAGCGGTCCTAATAAAGATCCTGATACAGCCCCTGTAGACAACGTCCCTAATGCTTTACCGCTGTGCTCTTTAGGCGTTTGAGTCGCTACTAACGTAATGGCTGCAGAGATGAAGCCGGAAACGGCCCCCATTAAAAAGCGCAGTCCGACAAGCTGATAGACATTTTGTACAAAACCAATAGAAGTCATAACAATTGCCATACCCAAGCTTGCGCGAAGGAGCATCAGCTTTCGGCCGTATTTGTCGGCCAAACTTCCCCATAAAGGAGAAACAATAGCAGCCATTAAAAAGGTAGCTCCAAATGCAATACCAGCCCATCTGCTGATGGAGCTTGTATCGTGAACCCCCAGCTTTTCAATATAAAGCGGTAAAAACGGAATAACTAAACTCATCCCGGCTGTGGTGCAAAAAGAACCGAACCAGCAAATGTACAAGTTTCGTTTCCATAATTCCATTCTATTTCCTTCTTTCATTGTGCCGCATAGCGTAAAAACAACAAAAGAGCGAAACCATATGGCCTGCTCTTTTAGCATACATGCAGCATCTTTTTATCAGCTTAAATTATACCACATATCAGAAATATTTAAAAATAAAATGATTCACTTAGTGAACTATTAACATGAAATAAAAACAGAAAGATGTGCTGCGGTTACACTCCGCTTAGAACATAAAGTGACCCTTAGTTCACTCATTACCTTATGCTGTAACAGTAGCGGATATGTAAAGAACTTATGCTTCACTGAAAAAAGCGTCAGATAATCTGTCTAAAATATACGTTATATCCACACAGTATTATATTGCGGAAACGAACTTAGCTTACGTAATGAAAGGCAAACAAAATAAAATAGTATCCATGATCCTTAAGGCAGCTCTTTTAGCTACTACTTTGTACGGGTCTATCCGAACAGTTGAAACTGCATGGGCATTAGCAGACATCGGAGTTGGAATAATGGGTTGGTTCAATTTAATTGCAATTTTGATTTTAGCTAAGCCTGCTTCAATAACCTTAAAAGATTATCGCGAGCAGAGAAAACAAGGCATAGATCCTGTCTTTTCTCCTGGGAAATTAGGAATTCAAAACGCTGATTATTGGGACGAGGAATATCAGCATGATCAAGATAAAGAAAATGTTTCACAAACTAAAAAAAGCCAACTGGGGTTGGCTTTTTTTAGTTTGTGAAGAAGCTCTTTCGACCGCTTGAAAATGGTAATGATTCGTTTTTTTCGGGTATAATGTGGCATGAAGCGTCCTCAATTTATTTTCGTTTGAGCATTTATTTATAATAGAAGACATATAAAAGGACGGTGGTATGTGCATGACTAAAAAAGAAAATGAATCTATTTATATTCAGCAGCATTTAGCAAATGAACGAACGTATTTAGCGTGGATTCGAACGTCTATTGCTACACTTGGCATTGGTTTTGTTGCAGGCGGCCTGCATTTTAATTCCGGAAAAAAATTAAATGAAGCAGCCGATACTCTTATTATTGCTGTTATCATCTTTTCTTTAGCTGCAAGTGCAGGTTTGCTTCTTTTCTCAACCTATCATTATTTTTCAACACGTAAAAAAATTAACAGCCAAACGTATCAATCTTCTCACGTTTTAGTTATTTTCGTTTCAATGATTATGCTGATGCTGATCGGGGCTCTTATGTTTTACTTTTTTAACATAGCGTAAAAAGTTTAAGGTGTAAGAAAAAAGGGAATACACCCCCAAAGAATTTACGGTTTTATGAAAGAAAAAGAAGATCTATTGATATGGTGGTAATGGCAGATGTAATTATAATAATATCTTCTTTATGAACCGGCTGTATAATTTTACAGGTTAAATTCTTTGTTAACCGCGGATAATGGAAAAGGAAAGCTTTATAAGCCGAAACTTATCCAATCCATGTTGAACATAAAAAATTGAATATGAATTTCACTGTAGATTGAAGCGAAAGTAAAGGAGAACGCTGTATGATTCAAACATCTAAGACCGTTGCCGCTCGTTTTTTTACGGAGCGTTTCTTTGATCAGGCTGCTCAAACAGCCTACTATTTTTTGTTATCTTTTGTACCGTTTATTATCTTTCTTTTTTCTCTGCTGAGTTTTTTTCCAATTGATACAAACAATCTGCTGATATTTATTGAACCATTTACACCTAAAAGCGCCTACGACGTAATTGAACGGTCAATTGAAACAGTTAACAATAGCGGGAAAAAAGTTTTATCTTTTAGTTTATTGGCGACTTTTTGGCTCGCATCTATGGCTATACAATCTTTGGTTCGTTCGTTAAATGACGCGTATCATATTCAAAGAAAACAAACGTTTTTGCGCGGTTTAATCAATGATTTAATTTTAACTTTTGGTTTTATGGTTGTAGTAGCTATTTCATTATTTGTACCAATTATTGAAGAGGTCATTCGACATTTGGTCCTAACAAAAGTCCATGTTCCTGACATATGGTTTCAAAGCTGGACGACAATTAGATGGGGAATTGGGACATTATTTTTATTAGGTTTTTTTATTCTTTTTTACAAACTGATGCCAAGCGCAAGAGTAACGTGGAAAGATGTACTTCCAGGAGCTGTTTTCTCCACGCTAGGATGGCAAGTCGTATCTACCGGATTTGGATACTATGTCCAGTTTGGAAGCTACTCGCAAATCTATGGTCAGCTTGGAAGTATTATTATTTTAATGGTCTGGTTTTATTTAACGGCCGCTATTTTATTAATTGGCGGTTTAATAAACGGTAATAAGTTCATCAAAGCTCACGAGACAACGTATAGAGACGTGGAAAACGACTAGGGAAACCTAGTCGTTTTTTTATATTCAGTTTTACAGTTAAAAGGTTTATTAAAAAAATATCGCGGGTAACTATTGAATATCTCGTTGCTTTTTCTATACACATAACTAAAAAACAGCAGGAGTTCACGTTGAGATGAGGTGGAAAATTGAATAATTTTAATCGGTTTTTAATCGCAGTTATTGGAATTGCAGGACTGATTTGTTCCGGTATGTTAGCACTGATGGTTTATAGGGTTCCTCACCTTTCAAACTGGGTAGAAAAGTGGCAGCATCAGGAGTGGTTTTACTACACAATATTGTCAATAAGCGCATTTTTAGCTGTTATTTTTATTATTTTTCTTTTAACAGGCATATTTAGCAGGCCGCCTAAAAAGAATTTAGCAATTGTGACAGGCGAAGGCAAAATAACCATTTCTAAAGCCACGATTGAATCTACAGCTTTGCGAGCAATTAGAAGCTTTCAGGGAATACGCTCTCCTGAAGTCCAAGCATCTATTCATTCTCGTAAAGAAAGAGTTAGTCTATATATTAACTGTTCGCTGTTTGGACGAGATGGACTACCAACACTAGGAAAAGAGATGCAGCTTGAAACAAAACGTGCCGTAGAGGCTTTACTTGAGCTTCCCGTTCACTCCGTCCGCATCGATTTAACAGACACACAAACGCGAAAGAAAGAGCGTGTTGTGTGATGAAGGAGGGACATAATGGGTACTCCAGATAAATTGATTCCATACCGTGGCCGAGTACTTGGTATTTTGGCAGGTTTAGTGTTGGCAATTTTACTATTAACAATTGGTTTTGGCCCCACGCTGCTAATTGTAGCTTTTATGGGAATTGGTTATGTAATTGGGAAGTGGCGAGATGGTCATTTAGACCTAAATAATTGGGTAGGATTTTTTACTAAAGGAAGATAGAAAATCACTTTAAGGGAGATGTTAGTTATGGCAGTTAATGAAACAAATACAGCAGTAAAATCTCAGGAAAATACAAATCAAAATACATTAACATTTGAAGATCAAGTTATTAAAAAGATTGCTGGAATGGCAGCTAATGAAATTAAAGGGATTTTATCTATGAGCGGCGGATTTATGAGCGGGTTAACAGATCGCTTCCGCAGCACGGAAGATATCACAAAAGGGATTAACGCTGAAGTTGGAGAAAAGCAAGTTGCCCTTGATCTAAAAGTAATTGTTGAATACGGAAAAAACGTTCCAGCCATTTTCTCTGAAACTGTTCATAACGTGAAAAAATCAGTTCACGATATGACGGGCTTAGAAGTAGTAGAAGTAAATATGCACGTAGAGGACGTAATGACTCGCTCTGAATTTGAAGCGAAAACGGATCGAGACAAAGAGCAGGAGGCAAAGCGCGATCTCGAATAGAATATAAAAGGTAAACACTTCCATTCGTCATATATTCTCTGTATGATGAATGAGAAGTGTTTTTTTATGGGAGGGAGAATTCTGTGATTTTAGTTAGTTCCTGCTTAGCAGGTCAAGCTTGCAGATATAATGGAAGCAGTGCCTTAGTTAAGGAAATGGAAGCGCTCGTTGAAAATAAAGAAGCGGTGATGATGTGTCCAGAGCTATTAGGTGGATTTCACACGCCCAGAGAACCGGCAGAAATTATAAAAGGAACGGGAATAGACGTAATAAACGGACATGCGCGAGTTATTGAACAATCGGGAAAAGACGTGACAGATATATACATAGACGGGGCCTATAAGGCACTGAGCATCGCAAAAGAAATAAAAGCTACTGTTATTGTACTAAAAGAAAACAGCCCTTCATGCGGAAGTGAACATATATATAACGGAGCATTTCTAGGTGTTAAAATAGCCGGTGAAGGGGTAACGACTGCGTTGTTAAGAAAGCATGGTTTTATCGTTATATCCGAATCTCAATTTGCAGCTGAAATGCATGGAGACCAATCATAATCAAAAAAAGCGTACACTATGTGTGTACGCTTTTTTTCTAAAAGCTTATTTACTGTGAAGCGTATCTGCTTTGCTTTCTGTTCGTGTTACCGCATAAAGAGAGAAGCAAAGACCAAGCAATACAAAAATAGACCCGACCCAGCCGTTATAAATAACAGAGTATTGATTAACGACAATTCCTCCGACATAGGAGCCGATCGCAATTCCTACGTGTGAAATCGCTGCATTGGTGCTGATTAAAATGTCCGACGTGTCGCGTGCACTATGAATAATTAAATTGCTTTGAGCCGGTGAGACCGCCCAGCTGAGCGCACTCCAAATAATCATAAGAAGCAAGAACACAACGAATGGCAAATGAACGCCAAACGGCATAGCAATCATGCTAACAAAAAAGAGAGCAATCATGGTGATAACAGACGAAGAAGGGTTCCATCTATCAGAAACAGCTCCTCCAAGTCCTCCTCCTGCCACTGCAGCAAGACCGAAAATACCATAAATAATGGTCACCATCGTTGTATTTAATCCTAGCGTTTCTTGTAAAAATGGCGTGAAGTACGCATAAAGCGTTAAATGGCCCGCCAGTACAAACAATGTTGCTAGGTGAATAGCAAGCATTTTTTTATTGCGTAAAGCTTTTATCTGGGTCTTTAAAGGTACAATTGGAGCGGGAGCTAGACGTTCCATTGTAAACCAAACGGTAATCATAATAATAGCAGTTAAGATTGCAATCATAACAAATACTTGACGCCAGCCAAGCGCATTTCCAATCAAAATACCAAGAGGAATACCCAAAACAAGTGAGCCGCTGATTCCCATAAACACAACGCCAATTGCTCTGCCTTGATATTCAGGCTTTACCATTCTAGAGGCCATTGTGGTAGATAGGACAATAATAAAAGAGCCGCTCGCAGCAGCGAGGATACGCCCGATTAATAGCATATAATAACCTGAACTGTAGGCTGAAAATACATTGCTCAATAAGAAAATAAATAATGTCCACATATAAACTTTTTTCCGCTCTATCTTAGCCGTCACATTTAGTAAAATCGGCGCAGACAAAGCATAAACAAACGAATAAATAGAGATTAAATAACCTGCTTTTGCTAGTGATACATGAAATGCATCGGCAATTAAGTCCAAGATGCCTCCTAGAATTAATTCGACCGTTCCAACAACAAAAGAAGCAATCGCAAGTATGTAAACTTTTTTATTCATCAAAAAACCCCCTCTTTAAAAAGTTACAACTAGAATAGTAACCTTTTTTAGAGTGGATTTCAATAGGTAATATTAAAAAGGTTACTAATGAATTAGTAACCTTTTTAATATCGCAGTCGAGTAAGCAGCTCCATGATCTCAGAATCCTGAAGAAGCTGCTCTTGATATTTCTTTGTAATATGGGTAAGTGCGACATCATGATAAAAGAAATCAGCAAAAACTTTTACAAGCGGCTGCGACATGGTTTTTATTGCTTTCCATGTCTCATGTTCAATGCCGGCAAATAAAAGGTAGGCATCGTCAACAATAATCAACTGCGACGGCTCAAGGTTTTTATGATCATCTATTGGATTTAATGTATGTAAATGTTTGAGGGCAGTCTGCAAGTTTCCTATGGTTAAGACCTCGACGTTTACGCCTTGTTTCTCTTTTTCTTCTAGCAATGAGCGGTAATGTTCCAACTCATCATTCCAAGCCGATAAAATAATAGAAGATTCCGCTTCGTGAATCAATTGTTCAATGTGAGCAGAAATAGAGGATTTATCTTTTAAACTCCAAACATGATCATCTGTAAACGTTCTTTTAATTTTATATGTTTTTAATTCATTAATGTCATTTTCAAAATCAGCAGTAAGTTTTTGAATGACGGTTTGAAGGGCTACCGCTGAATAAAGTTTCTTTTTCCCGGACAATGTATTTACTACAATGCCTTTATCAATTAAACGATTAAGTACTTCATAAATCTTTGCTTTTGGAACATGCGAATACGTAACAATCGAACTAGCATCCAGCGGACCTTCATTCGCAAGCAGCGCTTCATATACTTGACTTTCATACTGAGAAAAACCAAATTTTTGCAGCATAATTCTCTATTCATCATCCTTTCTTTTTTTTAGTATATCACGGTTTGTAAAAGTATTACTAATTGTAACTATATCTTATTAAACTATGTTCTAAATAATCAACAAAGATAAAAAATAGGCTATTAAAGGGTCTTTACTACGATAAAACTATTTTTAATCACGTGCTTTTCATACTAAAACACTCATCATCGGGTAAAGAAAAGAAAGAGGTGAAAAAAATGAAGAAAAATGAAAAACTGCTGTTGAAAAAAATGAACATGAAACAGCAAAGAGAAGTTGCTGCTCAGCTTGAAGACGTACTGGATTCCTTACTGTCTCTTGAAGAAAAATTATGCTCAGCACCTGATAATAAGGAGTGGCTTTCTTTACAAGCTCAGCTTGAAAAAAGAGAACATGAGCTGAGATTTAAGCATAAAATGCTGTGTGAGGAATGGACAGCGCTATAAAAGACAGGCATTTTGTCTGTCTTTTATGGCATCTAAATTTTCATGATCCGGATAGGACTCACCATCAAAATGGCTAAAATAATCATAAGATAAGGATTCACATAATAAAACATGCCGAGCAGTGCGATAATTAGAGCTGGAAAAGGAATAGGCAGTCCTATAAAATAACCTACGGTTGGATTTGCGCTAAATTTAGCTAACCTTAATGCACCCATGCTTGGATAAATCATAAAAGCGAGTACGGTTAGCCAAGAGTGGGGAGAAAGAGTATGAAATAGCATTGCAGGCGCTACGCCAAAGCTTATAATATCAGCCAAAGAATCTAGCTCTACACCAAACTCACTGTTAACTTTTAGCTTTCTCGCAATTTTGCCGTCAAATAAATCGAAAAAAGCGGCTAGAAAAATAAAAAGAGCAGCTAAGCGTTCGTAGCTGTTCATATTAAAGGCTATGGAAAATACGCCGCTTAGCAAATTTCCAATCGTAAAGAGATTCGGAACCCATTTTAACAGTCGAAGAATCAATGTCATACAACCGCCTTTCACAGTGTGTACAATTAGTGTAACTGTTAAATCGTATTATTATGTGAGATGCAAGATAAAAAGAAAGGAGTATTGAAAACTGGCTGTCGTTTCTGTAATATATATCGTATAATACGATAATAACTAAAAATACGATATAAAGGAGCAGGATCATGAAAGTAGAGGAGTTAAACAGCTATTGGACGTCTATTTATTATCATTTGCACTATACGCATCAAGAGAAAATTACGCACCAAACCATACGTCTTTTGCAGCATATCGACAAATCATCTTCGGTTGGAATAAGAGAAATCGCAGATTATTTAACTATTTCACATAATACGGCATCTGAACATGTAAAGAGAAGCATCAAGAAAGGATATGTGTATAAAAATAGAGATATACAGGATGAAAGAAAAGTAATTCTGCATTTAACAGAAGCAGGAAAAGACATCTTAAAACGGAATTCAAGCTTGGATGAAGAAAAAGTATCAGCTATTTTACGCGAAATGACAGCATCTGAAAAACAGCTAATTCAACAGGCTTTTCAGTTATTGAGCGAGCGTGCAGAACATGTATAGTATCATCAAAATTTTAATGTCGGCTCTTATTATTGCAGGGGTAACAGAAATGGCCAAAAGATTTCCGGCATACGGTGGAATCGTGGCTGCTCTTCCAATTGTGAGCTTACTAAGTATTATATGGTTGTCAGTGCAAGGAGAAAAAAAGGAAGTGGTCAGTCAGTTTACACTTGGCGTTCTTTATGGACTCCCAGGCACTATTTTATTACTTGCTGTCGTCTATATTTGTGTAAAAAACTCCCTTCATTTGTTTGTGAGTTTATCCATAGGAGTTATGTGTTGGGCCTTGTTTTTAGTGCTTCAAAAGATGGTGATTAACCTAATTACTACATAAACTATTGGAATTTAATCCAATTTTCTGTAAAATAAAGGTCTAAGTAAAAGATAGGAGCTGAGTAGAGTTGAGTTTAGCAGAGAAAAAGTTAGGAATTGACCGAGTTGTTTTTATCGGCAGAACGTTTGAAGAGTATAGAGCTATGTTTAATTTGAATGACAAGCGTTTAAAAGGAAAAAAAGTGTTAGATTGTGCTAGCGGAGCCTGTTCTTTTACTGCTCATGCCTTGCAGCAAGGTGCGGCGGCTACTAGCTGTGATATTGCCTATAAATTTACGGCAGAAGAGCTTGAAAAGAAGGGAAGCCTGGATTTAATTCATACGATGAATCAAATGCAGCACGTACAGGAGCAATATGTGTGGAAATATTTTTCATCTATTGATAATTTAACTGAACATCGAAAAAGAGCATTAAAAGATTGTATTGCTCATATGAAAAAGAGCCCCGAAGCCTATCAGTACGGAGCGCTTCCTAATTTGCCGTTTCAAAAGAACGAGTTTGATTTAACGCTTTGTGCAAACTTTTTATTTATGTACAGCGACCGGTTAGATTATACGTTTCATTTAGAGGCTTTAAAAGAACTGATACGCGTTACAAAAGAGGAAGTGCGCTTGTTTCCTTTAACGGACCTGAGCGGCAAGATTTCTACCTATTTGCCGCAGCTTTTAGAAGAGATTGCACCTCTAGTAAAAGGAACAGAAATAGCAGATGTCCCGTATGAATTTCAAAAAGGTGCCAATCAAATGCTGAAAATATATGTATAACAAATGTAATGAAGAAGCTGAGGAAAAAGTATTTTAGCTCAAGTGAAAAACGAACCCTTGATCAAACATGTTAATCAAGGGTTCGTTTTTTTTCTTTTGTTAGGGTGAACGTATGTTTCAACTGCGGCGTCACAAGCGGTTCAGCTCATGTATCCCATTTGTTCGTCTTTAGATTGGATTCATTTCGTCATGTCTTAACCTCTTTTAACATTCAAACGTTTTTTAGCAGTTTGAGTATGCTTCGTTATGGTTTCGGATCCAAGCGCTTTAGCTAAGCCGAACGAAGGCATATTCACATATACTGATTCATAATTTCCTGCAGGAATGACGTAAGTTTCATGATAAATGCCAACTGCATTCGTTTTTGAAGCCTGTTTATAAAAAGAATTCCAAGCTTTTAAGTGCTGAGGACCTTTGGCATAGGAGGTCAATTGATCAACTGACTCCCAATATTGAATCAGCGTAATGGTTCTTAAATTAAAAGATCCTTGCAAAGATAAAAAGCCAAGATTTTTGTTTGCATACAACTCTCGAATCATAGGAGGCATTGCTTTAAATACAGGGAGCCATTTGTGTACGGCTGTCCATTTATTAATACGCATTCCTATAACAAAGACGACCAGATCCTGACCGGGCTTAGCCATTACACGATTGGAATGAATCATAAATTCTGCGCCTCCTCATCATATAATTTATTAATCGTATCTTTGCACCATTCCATCGAAGCACGAGTTGTTCGTTTACCGTAGTCTAGGGTAATAAGCCAATACGTTCTGTCAGGAGAAGGGCTTTTAGAAATGCTGTCTTCGATTCCGCAATACATGTGATAGCGTTCAGTTAGTTTCTGCTGAGCGTTTTTTAACTGCGAAATTGTGAGCTGCTTTTCTTGGTGACTACTAAAAAATAGTTTTAACAAAAGTTCATTTCGTTCTGAGGGGAGCTGCTTAATAGGTTCACGCAGCCAATCTTGCAGAACTTCTTTTCCTTTAGTTGTTATTGCGTACACTTTTTTATCCGGCTTATCAGTTTGAGCAACGGAATTTACCGTCGCTAGTTCTTCATTCACAAGCTTTTGTAAAGTGGGATAAATTTGACCATAGCTAATTTTCCAAAAATGATTTAAACTTCGATCCATTAACCGCTTAATTTCATAACCAGTTCTGCATTCAGTGGTAAGCAGTCCTAAAATCGCATATGTTGTTTGATTTTCCTTCATTTACTTTCCTTACCTATATCTTTTTGATATATATATTACCATAAACAGGATATTATTCAATAAAAAAACGCGAGAGTTATGCACTCTCGCGTCTAAAAAAAGGTTTGTATTGCTGAACCATCATTTGCGAAGCAGCAATAAATAAAAAGATAAAGCCTCCACACATTAGCAACATGACAGCACCTATTCTCCATAAAAGCTTTGGCATCAGCATATCTCCTTTTTTGAAGTTATTACCTATAGTGTAAAGAATAGCTTGCAAAAATTCTAGTCATAACTAAATATAATTTTATAACTTTTTTAGACTGACTCTTCCTTTGGATCATCTTCATCAAAAATAGGAACTTCTGTATACGCTTCTTCTTTTTTGAAAGCGGAAGAAGAATTCTCTTTATCCTCTTGTGCAGGCTTCGGTTTACCAGAAGAAATATCTGATTTAGCGTTTTTTAACTCTTCCATATCTTTTTGGATTTGGTCCGTAAAATCCTTTGGTATAGCTCCGCTTCCGTATGTAGCTCCGATGTTTAAAGCACCTCCGAGCTCCTTAATGCCCACTTGGCCAATATTGTTGTTTTGTTCGTATTTATCAAGAAAAAATTTATCAATATGAATAGGCGGAGGAGCATTTTCTAAAAGTGCCGCTTTTTGATGAATCAATCTTACTTCTTCTTGAAGAGAAGACGTTCGTTTTAGCATGTCCACCTGTACTTCAGTTAAAAGCGACATGCTTCGCTCTAATGCTGAAACTCTGTTATCTAGTTCGGTCATTTTTTCGAGATAAGGAGCCATTTGTTTCTCTACAGATTGTTCTACTAAGCTAGCTATATCCGGATAAGGCACAGCTTCTTTCTTTTTATCGCGAGGGTCTTGCGTGGAGATGATTTGTTCCAATTGCGCTACTTTTTCTTTTAAAAAATGAAGCTGCCTAGCAGTCTCTTGCATGTCTTTTGTATATGATTGTTCAGTGTTTTTGTGAGCATCTCTTTGTGAAGATGAAGAATCGTTGGAAAGCACTGGCTGAGCCTCCAGCTTTTTTTTGAACATTATGAGAGAACCCATTTGCGGTTCGAGTTTTAAAAAACGGTTCATGTGAACTTCAAGCGTGTTAATACGCTTGATTTGATGTTTGAAGTCCGCTAGCTCAGTTTGAAGATGTTGGTTAGTCTGTTTGGGGTTGAAAAATCCTTTCATAGACATTTCGCTTCTCCTCATCTTGGGCTTATTTCCTCTGTAATCACAGTTAGATAAATACATATTGATTCAGTTTGGGAGTTAATATTAAATTTTTTGCATTTATAAATGCTTATGTGCAGCATTACATTTCATTCGTAAAACTACTAAACCTTATTCAATATGAATACGCTCTTCTTGAAAAAACTGCCTGTGATAAGAAAGAATAAGCAGTCCATTTTCAAATTTTGCACGCAGATGATGCGCATCTGTAGGCTCAGGCAATTCGATAATTCGGTTGAAATCTCCAGAAGGTCGTTCTTGTACAACAGGCTGCCCTGTAATGAGAGGGTGGGGCGAGCCTTTTAATAGAAGCCGGCTGCCTGAAACAGAAACGTGCAAGTTTTCTTTTAGATAACCAGGCAGGTCAGCGATAACAATGATCTCGTGAGGAGTAACATAAATGTCGATAGGTGGAAAATTACTTCTAGGAGGTTGAGGAGCCTGATGCGAATCCTGGGCAGTCATATCCATATTTTCTTTCATAAATTCGTTAAAAGCAGTTTGATCAAAAACACCGTTCCAAAAGTCGTTTGTTTGATATTTTTTAGCAAATTCCATCCATTGCATAAGTTTATCAAAGTCCATATGGTTTCCTCCTTACCACACATCATAAAAAGATGGAATTTGAATATAGTTTGAAAAGGGGGTGGTTTAAATGTCAGGTGCATCTATAAATATTAATATTTTAATGCTAAAGATAAATTCCTTTGAAAATGCGTCTGCGGTAAATATCGGACAGAATTTACTAGCAGACTGGAATAATTCAGATAAAAAAACACAGGGGTTTGGGCAAAATTTCGGTGATGATAGCGGGTTTATAGGAACGAGAAGCTGTGTTGATGATCGTGATCAAATTGATAGCCCATCGTCTTTTCAAAAAGTACCCATTTCATAGAAAGAGCCTAATAAATATAGCCAGTTCAGACGCAGGTTATATTTATTAGGCATCAGGTTGAATACTAGTAGACGAATAGATGAAGGTATGCTGCTAGTAGTCATGCTCGTTAGAGGCGGTGTAGAAGCTTAAATTACGCTGTTTTTAACTGAGTTTGAATCGTTTACATCTGAATCTATAATCCATGAGAACGGAGTTACGTTTGGAGAAAAATCTCCGTTTGATTCTCCTAGTCCTTGATTACGTTTATAAGATACGAACACGTCAAGCTGCTGATTAGGTCCTATACTTAAAACGGATGAATTATCCAGAACGTTCACTTTGAAGGCTTGTAAGTTAATGACCATAGGTGAAAAAATCATATGGTTTCCTCCTTATTTATCATTTTTTGTTGCAAATGCATCCACATAATCATTATCTACAGTTTTGTAAGCAGATCCTGCTGAAAAACATTGATCAGCGAGCTGCTGTCCGAAGGCCTGATTTTTCTTTGCTGTTACATACCTTGTAACTTTTGACGTATTTCCAATAGAAATACTGCTTGCTTGATCAGCACTGCGAACGTTCAATTTTCCTAGGTTGATTTTTGTTGAGTCAAATAGCATACTATTCTCCTTTCAAACGACAGTTCTTCTAAGTCTTTAAAAGCTTATTGTAGCTTCGTTGAAAATATGAATAATACATGGATTCATTCCGAGAGCAGAAGTAGCCTACTGTAGCGTATTTTAGTTCTCCACAAAACGTGAAAAGATTTTAAAAAATCAGTAGTAAAAGGAGGAAATAATAAAAATGCACGACATTTTACATACTGTAGAAAAATCAACAGTAAAAAGCGTGTTGGCAACGATTATTCATGTAGAAGGATCCTCTTATTTAAAAGAAGGAACGTCCATGCTGTTTCAAGAAAACGGGGAGAACATTGGGATGTTAAGCGCTGGTTGTGTAGAAGCAGATCTTGCTGAGCGCGTAAAAGAGTTGTTCGATACTGAGCACGTATTAACCGTTACGTACAATTTAAAAGAAGAAGGTGATGCGGGGTGGGGACAAGGAGCAGGCTGCAATGGAATTCTCTATATTCTCCTAGAACCTGTAACTGCGAAGATGAAGCAAGATCTTCTGCGGGTAAAACGTCAGTTAGATAACCGAAATCCTGTTTTACATATTAAAAAATTAGAAAAAGACTTTATTCAAACAACTTCTTTTTATGTAGAAAAGACGGGCGAAACATTTGGTGCAAATAGCGACCAATCATCTTTTGCAACAGATGATTGGAATGGGAAAAAGAGCGGTACTCAACTTTCAAATTGCTCTCTGCTCACATATACTCATCTATATAAACCGAAGCCTCGTCTAATTATATGGGGAGCAGGTGCTGATGCAAAATATTTAGTATCACTTGCTGCCAATACGGGTTTTTTTGTTACCTTATGCGACTGGAGACCAGCTTTATGTAATAAGGAACATTTTCCGCTAGCAGAGGAAATACAGATTGGATTCCCAGAGGAAGTAGACAAACAATTGTCCGTGCAGAGCGATAATTTTGTTGTGATCATGACGCATAATTTTTATCGCGATCAAGAAATTCTCTCGCTATTAAAATCAAAATCTGTAAAGTATATAGGAGTTTTAGGATCTAAAAAGCGAACACTTCGATTATTGAATACTGATATTTCTTCACATATTCATTCCCCGGTGGGACTTTCTATAGGAGCGGTAGGACCGCAGGAAATTGCTGTTAGTATTCTTGCTGAACTAATTCAAAACCTCCGAATGTATGATGAAAAAAAGGGATGAAAATGTCCGGGTTAAATATTGTTGCTGTTTATCTTGCCGCAGGAGCTAGTAAAAGGATGGGCAGAAATAAACTGCTGCTGCCTTTAGGGAATGGATGTTTAGGGAGTAAAGCTTTACGAACAGCGGTTTGTTCAAAAGTAAATCATACGATAGTAGTCACAAAGAAAGGAGATTCTCTTGAGTGGATTGACCCTATTCTTTTTTCAGAAGCATATCAGCAGAAGTGGAGTCATACTTCTTGTAGTAGCGCCTTAAAAGGTCAGTCTGCGTCTTTAAAATGCGGATTAAAAAAAGCAAAAGAATTAAGCGCTGATGCTATTATTGTGCTGCTGGCAGATCAGCCTCTTATAAGTATCGTGCTGATAGATACATTTGTTTCTCTGTTTGAGAACCATTTTTCCTCTCCGTTTATTTCTTCTTTTTATCAAGGAATTGCCAGAGCACCGGTTTTATTTTCAAAACAAATGTTTTCAAGCTTGGATAAGCTGCAAGGAGATCAAGGAGCAAGAAAAATTATAAGGCAAAACGGACCTGGAAATGGAATGTTTTATGAATGTACCGACGCTTCCTTTTTTATGGATGTTGATACAAAACAAGCGTATGAACTCATTAAAAAGATATATAAAGAGAAATGTAGACGGGTTTGATTGATGGAGGTGAAAAGAGTGGATGTTATTGGGAAAAGCGTGATTCGAAAAGATGCGTTAGAAAAAGTAACGGGTACGGCTAGGTACACAAATGATTACAGTTTTAAAGGTTCCCTGCATGCCAAAATAGTGGTCAGCCCTTACGCTCATGCAAGGATTCAAGCAATAGACGTTCAAGCAGCGATTGCTACTCCCGGTGTTCACGCGGTTGTGACCGGTGAGCATTTGCCGTTAACCGGGGAAGGAGTTCGTGACCGGCGACCGCTTGCGTTTGAAAAAGTGCGGTATCACGGAGAAGCGGTAGTCCTTGTAGTAGCAGAAAATCCTGCACTCGCTGAGCGTGCGGCGAGTGCTGTTCATATTCAATATGAGCCGTTACCTGTCGTTCATTCTCCTAGCGAAGCAATTAAGTCTGAGTCTCCTTTGGTGCATGAAAATATGCACATCTATAAGCATGATGAAACGGTATATCCAGAGCCAGGGACCAACGTAGCTAACAGAGTTAAAATACGAAAAGGCAATATGGAAGAAGGTTGGCAAAAAAGCGAGTTAATAGTTGAAGAAACGTTTTCTTTATCTCCTTCAGATCACGCGGCAATGGAAACAAGAAGCGCGGCTGCTGAAATTCTTCCAAATGGATTAGTTAAAATTATTACTTCTTCTCAAGCTCCTTTTATGGTGAAAAAATTAATCAGTGAGTACTTTGAAATTGAAGCGGGAAAAGTGATTGTTGAAACACCGCTAGTAGGAGGAGGCTACGGAGGAAAAGCAGCTGTCCAGCTGGAGCTGCTTGCATATATAGCTTCAAAAGCTGTTGGTGGAAGACTGGTTAAAATATTAAATACAAGAGAAGAAGATATGCTCACTTCGCCTGCTCACATAGGTCTAGATGCCAAAATCAAGCTAGGTTGTTCTAAAGAGGGACTCTTGCAGGCTGCTGACATTCTTTATTTGTTTGACAGCGGTGCTTATGCAGATAAAGGAACAGACCTGAGTAAAGCTGCAGCAGCTGACTGTACGGGACCTTATCGGCTTGAACATATTTTTTGTGATTCATTATGTGTATATACAAATCACCCTTACGCTTCTCCTTTTCGAGGATTTAGCCACTCCGAACTATTATTTGCGTTTGAGCGCACGATGGACATCCTTGCTAAAAAAGCAGGTATAGATCCTTTGGAGTTTAGAGAAAAAAATGCTATTTTGCCGGGCGACACTACGCCTACGCAAGTCCGTTTAACTTCTAGCAGCGTCGGTAACTTACCGGAATGTATTCGTCGCTTGAAGCAGCTGATCAAATGGGAGGAAGGACAGAGAACGGTTCATGAAAACGGCCTTATTACTGCCAAAGGGATTAGCTGCGTCTGGAAAACCTCCACTATTGAAACAAACGCAGGTTCCGGTGTTATTCTCACATTCAATCCGGATGGAAGCGTAAATTTAATGTCTGGCGTTATTGAATTAGGCACGGGAACAAAAACCGTGCTCGCGCAAATACTGGCTGAAAAATTGCAGATGCCCGTGGAACGTATTCATGTGCGAATGGAAGTAGATACTCAAACGACTCCTGAACATTGGAAAACGGTGGCTAGCAGAGGCACTTTTATGGCAGGAAGAGCGGTTTTAGAAGCGGCTGAAGATGTGATTAATCAATTAAAAAAGATAGCTTCTTGTATATTTCGAGCTTCTGAGGAAGATATCGAAATAAAAAATGAAAAAGTTTTTTTACGGGATGAGCCTGAGACTTCTTTGAAATTTAAAGAAATTGTGTATGGCTATAAATATCCGAACGGAAATGCAATTGGAGGGCAAATCATAGGGAGAGGAAACTATATTTTAAGAGGCATGACCTACTTGGATAAAGAAACAGGAGCTGGGCGTCCAGGGCCTGAATGGACGGTAGCAGCTGAAGGAGTTGAAGTGGAATATAACCCTAGAACGTATAGATATCGTATTGTAAAAGCTATTTCTGTTATTGATATAGGAACCGTGCTAAACGAGAAAATGGCAAGAGGGCAAGTCATGGGTGCGATGAGTATGGGACTATCGTTTGCAGGCAGAGAAACATTTTGGTTTGATTCAAATGGCCGTATTTTAAATCCTCAGCTTCGGAAATATCGTCCTCTTCGCTACGGAGAGCATCCGGAGTACGTAGTAGATTTTGTTCATACGCCTCAATTAGATGCGGCGTACGGAGCTAGAGGAGTCGGAGAACACGGGCTGCTTGGTATGCCGGCTTCTTTAGGAAACAGCTTAACGGTGGCAGCAGAAACAGAATTAAATCAACTTCCTCTTATTCCAGAATTGATTTGGAGAATGAAAGAAGGGAATGCAGATGATTTCGTTTGACTTTGAATACTATAAACCTGCAACTGTTTCAGAAGCAGTTGCCTTGTTTCAAGAGTTAGAGAATCAAGGCAAACAGCCGCGGTATTATGCTGGCGGCACCGAAGTTCTGACATTAGGCAGATTGGGTTTGTTTGTTACCCATGCTGTTATTGATATAAAAAATATACCTGAATTTCAACAAACCGAAGCTAATGAAGATTGGATGATTTTTGGTGCAGGAGTAACGTTAACTGAACTGGAAGAGAAAAACTTATTTCCTTTATTAAGTAAGTCTGCTAGCGAAGTGGCTGATCACACGGCTCGAAATAAAATAACGCTAGGAGGAAATATTTGTGGGCATATTTTTTATCGAGAAGCGGTATTGCCGCTGCTTTTAACGGATAGTCAACTTGCGGTGGCAGGTCCTGCTGGAACAAATATCTATTCGATTCACGACCTTTTTAACCGGCGTTTACAGCTGAAAAACGGAGAACTTCTTGTTCAGGTGTTTGTTGAAACGAAGTATGCTGCCCGGCCATATATGAGTATAAAAGAGCGCCAGCAGTGGGATACAGGATATCCGTTAGTGACAATAGCAGCGTTAAAAACAGAAGGAACCATTCGAGTAGCTTTCAGCGGAGTATGTTCGTTTCCTTTTCGCTCAGCAGAAATAGAAGAAGTGCTAAATCATAAAGAAACGCCATTAGAAGCTCGAATTCAAACTGCTCTTGAGTATATACCCGCTCAGATTTTGAATGATGGAGAAGGGTCGGATCGCTATCGCAAATTTGTGATTAAAAATTTATTGTTTGATATTTTCACAGAGTTGGGGGGAACGTAATGTGCTAAAAGATGAACGGTATAGAATAACAATTAAGCTAAAGGTTAATGGTGAAGAAAAAATGGTTGATATCCGAACAGCAGATACGTTGCTTTATGTATTAAGAGAAAAGCTGGGCCTTACCGGAGCAAAACCAGGCTGTTTAAACGGGGACTGCGGAGCTTGTACAGTAGGGATAAATCAGCGGCCAATGAAATCTTGCCTCATGTTAGCGGCAGAAACAGAAGAGAAAGAAATAATGACTATAGAAGGGCTGAAGAGTTCACCTATGCAAAAAGCTTTTATTGAACACTTTGCTTTTCAGTGCGGTTATTGCACATCGGGTTTTATCATGAATGCTCATTTGCTTTCCAAACACCATCCTTCAGGCAGTGACGATATTATAAAGGAGTGGCTTGCTTCCAATATATGCAGATGTACAGGATATAAAGAAATTGAAGACGCAGTAAAATCTGTTTTACACTTTTCGGAGCGGGAGTGAGACAGGAAAAAGAAAAAATAGAATAACATTTACACGTGTTTAGAATAGTATGTGCTAAGGGTGTGGAGAATGTGGAATGGAAAAGCGGCTTTGACAAAGAAAGGGAACTGATCTTTGCCATTCAACGAAATCTGGATGTAGTAACAGCTATATTATTATTAACTGGCCAAATAACAATTATAGGCGTATTTGTGACACCCGGAGCTTTTCGTATTTCAGTAGGGGGACCTATTACAGGAACTAGCCGAATAGAAGGAAAAGGCGGAGATGCGGGAATTAATATCATTATTGATATGATTGATGTAATTCTTGCGGCGTTGCTGCTTAATAACCAGATTAATGTGTCGGGCGCCTTTATTTCTTCTGGAAGGTTTACCATTAATGTAAGTGGACCTATTTTTGGCGTTCCTAAAACAGAACCTGCATTAAGTGAACTAAATCAATCCTCTCAGTTTTTTCATCGTACCGTATCAAAACATTTTTATGTAAATCCTGACTTAGTTGAAAAATTTACAAAGGACTGATCAAGATGTCATTAACGGATATACCTACAGTAAGACCTTCAGAGACGAGTATTTTTCTTATGGCGCTGCCGCTGGTTATTTTTATTTTTTTCTTTACTCAGCCAAAAGCATCAGACATTAAATAATCGTGTAGCATAATGGCGATTGTATCACTGCGTACAGAAGCTGCCTAATTTTCTGTTCGTATCATTACCTCTTCATTCATTAAGCCCCCTAACGCTTTTCTTTTCTGTCATGTTTCATTAAAATGAACATAAACATATATGTAGAGATAAGTAGAGAAAAGAATAATGTAGTGTTTTCTAACGTTATAAAATAGCTTACGATACGAAGAAAGCGTCTATAATAAAAGAAACGAAACTTTTGCGTGGTCAGCTGACGATGCTTTTTATTTTTACAAACTGCAGTGAAGGCAGAAAGGAGAGAATTCGATGAGTTTGCGCGATCGGCTGCTTTATGTAGCGGAACATTATAAACAAATGGGTGGAGACGTACTTGTAAAACACGAAGTAGAAAATATGCTTACACGCAGGCTTCCGATTTCTCTTTATCGATTGGATCATATAAATCGAGAAGAAATGCGTATATCGGGCCACCACGCTGAAACATTTCCTTACGTGACTCTTGCTAATAAGAATATAGAGAGTGATGTGATAGTAGCATATTTATTCAGTGAAGACGGTCAGCGCATTTACTTAGTCATGATGAAAGGAGATGCAGGGGAAGGAACTGATCTGAAAGACATTCGTTTTTTTACTCCTGAACATGCCCGCGTATTGAAAGATAATCATATTGTCATTGGTACAAGCATGGAAGCGAAAAGCTTTGAGGATAGAGTAGCTCTTTACCTTCCTTACAATATAGCAGACTTACCTAACAATGATCAGCTTCAAGATGATTTGCATTTACTGCTGAGTATGCATGAACAGTATATAAAAACATACGGAATGAGCAAAGAGATGATGGGCGATAAAAACGCCATCGTCCACATTCATGAGTATATTAAGAAATCTGGATTTACATACGAACGACAAGATATAGCCAACGCCTACTTTGCTTTAAAGACCAAGCCGTTTATTGTTTTATCAGGAATGAGCGGGACGGGAAAAACAAAGCTTGCGCAGCTCTTGGCAGATAGTATCGGTGCTACGATTGAAAATGGAAGACAAGTGCTTATTCCAGTTCGGCCCGATTGGCACGATAGTTCAGATTTATTAGGGTATATTGATTTAAGAGGAGATTTTCGCAGAGGATCGTTTCTGTCGATTATACAGCAAGCCATTCAGCATCCAGCTTATACATATGTTTCCATATTGGATGAAATGAACTTAGCTCGAGTTGAACATTATTTTAGCGATATTTTAAGCGTGATGGAAAGCAGAAGCTGGTCAAAAGGGAAAATCAAAACAGCTCCTTTATTTCCTGGACATAAGATGTTCCGAGATATTTATTTGCCGTCTAACCTTCTCATTATTGGTACGATTAATATGGATGAAACAACTCATGGGTTCAGTCAAAAGTTGTTAGATCGTACCAACACCATTGAGCTGAATAAGATTCAGCTAGATTCTTTTGATTTTTTAGATGATAGAGATCCACCTCGGCACAGTATTGAAAATGTACAAATTCACAGTCAATACGTTCACTTAAAAGATGCGTATGTTGAACATGCTGAGCTCATTCACGAAGTAACAAATGAACTGATAACCATCAATGAGATGCTTATAGAAGTCGATTTACAAATAGGTTACCGCGTACGCGACGAAATATGCTTTTATTTAATTTACGCGGTGAAAAGCGGAATGTTTACATTTGATCAGGCGTTTGATTTTCAGGTTTTGCAAAAAGTTTTGCCTCGTATTTCAGGAAGCGATGGGTACACATTTGACCTATTAAAAAATCTTTATTATTACTGTACAAATACGCTGCTCGATGATGAATTTGAGACAGCTGTCGTAAATGCAGATGGGATGAGATTTCCTAAAAGCGCACGCAAAATAATGGAGATGATGAGACGTTTTGAAGTATACGGATACACGTCATTTTGGATTAATACCGTACGTTGAAATTGAAACTGACACGTGTACGGTGGTTATAAAAGGGAAAAATAAGAAAAAAATAAAATCTGCAGAAGAAATGATGTTTTTTTCTTGTACAGGAAAAGGAATTACACATGTAAAAGTATTAAATCAAACAAAAGGCATGATGACTTCAAAACCGCCGCTTGAGCCTTTATTTTTTGAAAATGAAACCTATCAAATTACAGTTGTTTCTAAAAATCAAACAAGACTGTTTGTTAACCACGATTCAAAAGGGGTTGAACAAAGCTTTCAAAGCGTAGGATTTCCCTACATTTTGACGGGAAATATAAGCTTTCAAAATGAGGTAGGGTATTCTACGTTTCATGTTTACAGCGAAAGAGAAAAAGAGCTCTCCTTTACTCTTGAAATTTTCCCTTCAAAGATGAGCTACAAGACAGACTATGTACACATGGTCGATGAAGTGAACGAATACATTCATGATTTGGCATACGATATGCTTCGTAAAACATATATTCAAGCCAAATCTGTTTGGTCTAAGCAAGCAACATGGACAGAATTTTATCATGTTCTCTCTCACTATATGAAACCCTTTCTTCATTCTGTGCGTCAGATTGAAAATCAGCCGTTTCAATCGGTAAAAGTTGAACATGAGCTCATGAGAGGAGATCAAATAAAAAAACAAGATAGCCGTGCTATATCTTTTGTCCGAACCCACCCTACCTATCTTGCACCTTCAAGCAGGGGGATTAAAATTGATCGAAATATAAAAGTAGTACCCACAAAAGCGATTGGCACCAGGCATGTGTCTACTTACGATAATCTGGAAAATCAAAGTGTAAAATGGATGATGACGCAGCTGTATCACAAGCTAACTACACTAATTGACAAATTGATAGAAGATAGATATGTAAAAAAAGAAGCCGTATCGGCTCTAGAAACTAATCATACCGAATTAAAAAGGCTGCTAAACAATGTGTTCTGGCAAAGAGTGAAGACCATACAAGTTTCAACGCTTTCTTCTACACTGCGTACGGCACCCCGCTACCGGGAAGCAAGCAGATACTTTATGTTCTTAACGCGAGGGTTGGCTCTTAACGGAGAGTTTTACCACCTTTCATTAAAAGATATCGCAACTCTCTATGAATACTGGACGTATGTTAGTCTTTTAAAGAAGTTGCAAATTTACGGCAAACGGATAGAACAAAACATCATGACAACGACAGAACAAGGGTTGAACGTCAGGATGCAGCCGTCTTATCATCGTTTTCAAGTGGGGAAAGCAGAAGTCACGCTATGGTATCAGAAAGCATACCATCATACTCATACTGTTATTCAAAAGCCTGACTTACTGCTTGAAGTAAAGCAAGGGGAGAAAAAAAGTGTATACCTTTTTGACGCTAAGTATCGTATCAAACCAAATCACGATACGCCTTCACCTAGAGAAGAAGATATTAATACCATGCATCGTTACCGAGACGCTATTGTAGAGGGAAATGGAATAAAACCGGTACAAACAGCGGTTGTGCTGTTTCCAGGGAAAGCAGAAGGCTATAAGCAGCATCATTTTTATAAAAGTATTGAACGCGTTGGAGTGGGTGCGCTGCCTTTTTTGCCGGGAGAGGAAGGGCTAGTAGAAGAATTTATTAAAACTATTTGTACGGAAGAACCAAATCTTTTCAGCGCTGATTAGGTAAATAGGTAGAACGTGAACAAGCCTTTTTTTTATGCGTTGACATAGTGTTAAGTTTTTTATGTTTTGATGACATTTCGAGATTTTAGTTGTATTTTCCTGTTGAATTTTCTAGAATAGTAGAGAATAAAACCGTATCGAAAAGAAGTCGTATCATGTGCAGAGAACGTATCAGGAGGACAACGAAGTGAAAAAGATTCTACTATTCACGTTAGTAGCGCTATTGGCAACTTTTTTTATTGACAGGGTATACAGCGAACGCAACCAAGCGCAACTTCAGCAAACCGTAATTAATGAAATTAAAAAAACAAATCAAAGTAAAGAAGAAGCTTCCATCCTTGATTTTAATGAATTATGTGATTTTAGATGGGATAAAGTATATGTTTTTGGACCGGAAACGACCCGCAGTGAGGTAAATGAAAAGCTGGGCTTCAATTGGTCTGAAGCAAAAGCAAAAGGTATTGGAAAAGATAAAAAAGATAACTTTATTGTTTTTGTGGAAAATGATCAAGTAACGCAATATTTAAAAATACCGGCGTCATATGGAGCAATTATTCCTAAGACTTCTGTTGCAAATGAAAGCTAACGAACTTCTTCGTTAGCTTTTTTTATGCTTTCTTTTTTAAAGATGACGTTTTTTTCTCTGCTGTTGATTTTGTCGGCTGTAAAGTAGAAGGATCTATGCTCACTTTTAACATTTCCATCAAATGTCGAATGTCTCTTTCTTCACTTTCGCTGCTTTTTGTAACTTCGCCTTGATTTATTTTTTGTTGAATGACGTTTTGTAAGGCGTCTCGGTAGTTGTTTTTGTAAATAGACGGATTAAAAGAAGTAGATAGCTTATCAATTAATTCCACCGTCACTTGGGTATCACTTTCATTAATAGAAGAAGTACTAGATAAGTTAGGCACATCTGTAACTGAACGAAGTTCTTCTTCAAAATGCATCGTGTGAAGAACGAGAGAGCCGCCCACGGAACGAATAATGGCGATTTGCTGTTTGGAATATAAAAATACATTGGCAATACCGACTTTATTCGTTATTTCAAGCGCATTTAACAACGTATAATAAGCTTTTAGGCTCGTTTCTCCAGGAGAGATATAGTAGGGCTTATCAAAAAACAGGGGATCAATGTCATTTAATGAAACAAAGTGTAACAATTCAACAGCTTTGTTTGCTGCGAAGGGTCCTTTGACACTGTCAATTTCCTGTTGTGAAAGTACAACAAACTGACCGGTCGCTGTTTCGTATCCTTTAACCAGTTCATCGGATTCTACTTCTCGTCCACACGTTTGGCAATGTTTTTCTTGATGAATAGGTGTATGGCAAACGGAGTGTAGCGTGCGCAGCTTTACATCTTTTTCCTCAATTGCTCCGTGGAGTTTAATAGGGATATCAATTAATCCAAAGCTGATTTTACCTTTCCAAGCAGTATGAAGCATAAACGTTCTCCTTTTACTCTTTTTTAGTAGTGTGCCGTAAAACCAATTAGATATCCTAGGGTTTTGAAAAGGAAAACTTTCTAAAAAAACTATGTGCTAAATAAACAATTAAATAGTTCCAATAAAGCTGCAGAGACAACATCTGCAGCTTTATTGGAACTCAATAGGGACTATTTGCTGATTAGATTCATTTGTCTCATGTTTAGAAATCGTAATTTCGAGGATTTCGTTACTAAATGTAGCGGTAATTTTTTTATTCAACAATAAAAATGGAAAGTCAATTGTACGTTCAACGCTTTCTTCCATTTGTTCTCTTGCAAGCGTTCCTTGCTTTTCATCATGAAATTCTCTAATACAGTATTTTTTGGCTGTCAGCTGTAAATGGTCAGGTTGTATCTGAACGATAATATCCTTAGGGTGATATCCTAATAATTCAGCTTCGACAATAAATGATTGTTCCGTTTCAAATAAATCTATACGAACGGAATCATAATCTAAATAACTCATAAAGGGATTTGAAAGCATGATTTCTAACAACTCTTGAAAGCCTTTTACAAACATTTGGTCTGCTGGCAGACGCTTGTTTTTCATTTCTGCGTTCCTCCATTATTTAAACTGTTTCACTTTACTATCATATGCGCGTTTATGTACTTAGTGAACTCCTGCGCAAAGAATAAGCTTGAAGTCCTAGCTGTCTTTTCCATGCATAAAAAAGCAAGCTCTGTAGAGAGCTTGCCGCTGTTTTACATATCATGTCCGCTATTGTGTTTTTGACGAGAATGCTTACGGTTCTTTACTTTATGAGATCCGCTTAGCGGTTCGGGCTGTCCAGAATTGCTTTTTGGCGCATTTCTTCTGATGTCTTTGCTGCTGTTTTTGTTCATAGTTAAACCCTCCCTTTCATTTATTAGGGTGGGATAGTGACAGGGGATTTATCCGATGAAAAATTCCCCTTTCTAAAAATAGGTTTAGCAAAAACAGGAAATGGGAACAGAAAAAAAGCGCCATATATAATGACGCCTTCTCGTTAGATTTCATGGAGTTAAACGATTTTGCTTTTCTAACTAGTGATTAGTATATCCAATAAGAGAGTGTTTTATTGATTTTTTTTGCGTTTTTTATTATTTTGTTTCTGTTGTTCGGTTAATGGTTCATTTGAAAATTCTTCATTATAACCCGCTCCTTTTCCTTGAGCGCTAGCCGCGTTAGCTCCAGGAATGACGTGGTTTGACTTGCGTTTAGCCATGTTGAATCACCTCCGTTTCTAGCATGCGTAAAAATCAATGAAATATGAATTATTAGAAAAATAAAAGGAAGATGGAAAAAGGTTATAAGTGAAACTTATGTTAATTAATAACATTCTTTTTATTTACTTATGTATAATATTATATTAAGATAGATGGTGAAGGGAATAGAGGATGGGGTAAGAAAATCCTTTATACATAGAATTTTAAGGGGGTAAAAGCAATGACTAAAAAAGACGTTTTTAACGCTCGTTCGTCATTCGATCTTAATGGCAGCACATATAATTATTACCGCTTACAAGCTTTAGAGGAAGCAGGTTTAGGTAACGTATCTAAGCTGCCGTATTCAATTAAAGTATTATTAGAATCTGTTCTTCGTCAGGTAGATGGCCGTGTTATTACAAAAGAACACGTCGAAAACCTTGCAAAATGGGGAACAAAAGATATCAAAGATATCGATGTTCCTTTCAAACCATCTCGTGTTATTCTTCAAGATTTCACTGGAGTTCCAGCGGTTGTAGACTTAGCGTCACTTCGTAAAGCAATGGCTGATTTAGGAGGAGATCCTGACAAAATCAATCCAGAAATTCCAGTAGACCTCGTTGTCGACCACTCCGTACAAGTTGATAAAGCAGGTACAGCTGATTCATTACGAATTAATATGGACCTTGAGTTTCAACGTAATACAGAGCGCTATAATTTCTTAAGCTGGGCTCAAAAATCATTTAATAACTATCGTGCAGTTCCGCCAGCTACTGGTATCGTGCATCAAGTAAATTTAGAATATTTAGCAAACGTTGTTCATGCTGTTGAAGAAGACGGTGAATTCGTAGCTTTCCCTGATTCTCTAGTAGGTACTGACTCTCATACAACGATGATTAATGGTATCGGTGTTTTAGGATGGGGTGTTGGCGGTATTGAAGCGGAAGCAGGCATGCTTGGTCAACCTTCTTATTTCCCAGTTCCTGAAGTAATCGGTGTTAAACTTGTTGGTGAATTACCAAACGGTACTACAGCTACAGACTTAGCGTTAAAAGTTACGCAAGTGCTTCGTCAAAAAGGAGTAGTCGGAAAATTCGTTGAATTCTTCGGTCCTGGCGTAGCAGAACTTCCATTAGCTGACCGTGCAACAATTGCTAATATGGCTCCTGAATACGGTGCAACATGTGGATTCTTCCCAGTTGACGCAGAGGCATTAGCATACATGCGTTTAACAGGAAGAGATGAAAAAGACATTCAGGTTGTCGAACAATATACAAAAGCAAACGGTTTATTCTTTACACCAGAAAATGAAGATCCAGTTTTCACTGATGTTGTTGAGATTAATCTTGCTGAGATTGAAGCAAATCTTTCAGGTCCAAAGCGTCCGCAAGATTTAATTCCACTTTCTCAAATGCAAACAGAATTCAAGAAAGCTTTAACAGCTCCTGTTAGCAATCAAAGCTTCGGACTTGATGCTAAAGACGCGGATAAAGAAATTACGTTTAAGCTTGCAGACGGTTCAGAAACAACAATGAAAACAGGTGCCATTGCCATTGCGGCTATCACAAGCTGTACGAACACATCAAATCCTTACGTATTAGTAGCAGCCGGTTTAGTTGCGAAAAAAGCGGTAGAAAAAGGATTGGATGTTCCAGCTTACGTGAAAACTTCTTTAGCACCAGGTTCAAAAGTAGTAACGGCTTACCTTCAAAATTCAGGGCTGCTTCCATACTTAGATAAAATTGGCTTTAACATCGTAGGTTATGGCTGTACGACTTGTATCGGTAACTCTGGTCCATTAGAAGCTGAAATTGAAGCAGCGATTGCAGAAAGCGACTTGCTTGTAACGTCTGTTCTTTCAGGAAACCGTAACTTTGAAGGACGTATTCATCCATTAGTAAAAGGTAACTACCTTGCTTCTCCGCCGCTTGTTGTAGCATATGCACTGGCTGGAACGGTAGATGTAGATTTACAAAAAGATCCAATCGGCATTGATACAGACGGCAATGAAGTATTCTTTAGCGACATCTGGCCTTCTCAAGATGAAATTAAAGAAGTGGTTAGCCGTACCGTAACGCCTGAACTATTCCGCAACGAGTATGAGCGTGTATTCGATGACAATGAGCGCTGGAATGAAATTAAAACGAGCGAAGATGCTCTTTATACGTGGGAGAATGATTCAACATACATTCAAAACCCACCGTTCTTTGAAGGCTTATCAGAAGAGCCAGGTGAAGTAGAACCGTTAAATAAGCTTCGCGTAGTAGCGAAATTTGGTGACTCAGTGACAACGGATCATATTTCACCAGCGGGTTCAATTGCTAAAACATCACCTGCAGGTCTTTACCTTCAAGAAAACGGTGTAGCACCAAAAGACTTTAACTCATACGGTTCTCGTCGTGGTAACCATGAAGTGATGATGCGCGGTACGTTTGCAAACATCCGCATTAAAAACCAAGTAGCTCCTGGTACAGAAGGCGGCTGGACAACGTACTGGCCAACAAATGACGTAATGAGCATTTATGATGCTTGTATGAAATACAAAGAGCAAGGTACAGGTCTTGTTGTACTTGCAGGTAAAGATTACGGCATGGGAAGTTCTCGTGACTGGGCAGCAAAAGGCACAAATCTTTTAGGTATTAAAACAGTAATCGCTGAAAGCTTTGAGCGTATTCACCGTTCAAACCTAGTATTAATGGGTGTTTTACCTCTTCAATTTAAAGATGGTGAAAGCGCGGATACATTAGGTTTAACTGGAAAAGAAACAATTGCAGTAGCAGTTGATGAAACAGTAAAACCACGTGATCTTGTAAAAGTAACAGCAACTGATGAAGCTGGAAACAAAAAAGAATTTGAAGTACTGGTTCGTTTCGATAGTGAAGTTGAAATTGATTACTATCGTCACGGTGGTATCCTTCAAATGGTGCTTCGTGATAAATTACAGTCTAAAACACATGCGTAAGGTATAAAGAAAAAGAGCGGTTCTCGTGAGCCGCTCTTTTTTTATGCAAACGCACCGTTTTCGACAAAAAGTGAGAGGGAAATATGCTATATTATAAAAGAAAATGCCCGATAAAAGGATTATTTTAGTAGATATTGCACATATCTATTAGTACATAGATTATCACTTTTTAGAAGAAATAAAGGAGCCGATCATATGGTTAAAAAAATAATTGCGGTCTTGCTTCTAGTAGGCTTTCTTAGCTACGCACTTTGGGAAGGGCTTTCTCCAAATGAAGCATCCGATAATTCTAACTTAAGCGAATACAAGGATTTAAATATTAAAAAAGGCGATAGTGCTCGTCAGGCTTCTGGTCAAGCTTATGGGTTAGAACCAAAAGATACAGCACCTCCGTTTACACTTTCAGATACGAACGGAAAAACTGTTCAATTATCGGACTTTAAAGGAAAAAAAGTTATTTTAAACTTTTGGGCCACATGGTGTCCGCCGTGTCAAAAAGAAATGCCCGATATGCAAGCATTTTATAAGAAATATGGAAACGACGTACAGCTGCTTGCGGTTAATTTAACTTCATCAGAAGGTAGTAAACAGGCAGTATCTAAGTTTCTGAAAGAAAAACAGTTTACGTTTCATGTATTATTGGACGACCAAGATACTGTGGGAAGTAAAAAATACCGGGTGTCCACCATTCCGACATCTTACTTTATAGATGAAGAAGGGAAAATTGTTCAGCGAGTGAATGGTCCAATGACGCTTAAACAAATGGAAAACTTTGCCCAACAAGCAGCGAATTAACTTCGCTGCTTGTTTTATTAAAAATGAAACTTATTTACTTTACCATCGTATATATAGATAAGTCAGTAAATATGTCAAACTTTCTTACAACTTTTCAAAAAGTATGTTTACTTATCTGACAAATTGGTTACAATATAGATAGTTATATGATATCAGTTTCTTTTGATTTTTCAGATTTTTCATAAAAATTACATAAAGTAGGTGTTGGAATCATGAGAAAATTACGCAAACGTTCATTTGAAGAGTTAGTGCAAGAAAATAAAACGCAGCTGTTAAAAGATCAGTCAGAAATTGAACGCATTGAATTGGAAATTGAAAAGCGGTTAGAAGATCGTATGCTTGAAAGAGCTGAATAACTTTAAAGTAAGTTGGTTAGAGTAACGGTGAGGAGGGGATAAGCATGGGAAATCCTAAAAAACAAAGCAAAAGTTTTGTTCCGAATCACATCGGCACTCAACCGAGAGAAGCTGGTGGAAATAACGGAAAACAAATGCAAGATACATCCGGCAAGCATCCTCAAGTTATTCAAACCAAAGGTGAATGAATAAAAAGTCGCTGAATTCAGCGACTTTTTATTCTTTGAATTCTACTGTGAATAAATAAACGTAAGGGTTGCTCGAAATAAGCTCTTTAACAACTTCTCCGTCATCGGTTGAAAGCGGAGCAACTCGTATGCCACTGCCATCGTCACCAAATAAAGCAGCAACTGGATATGGTTTATTCATTTTCACTTTTTGTTTTTTCTCTAATCCAGTAAAGGAATAGCCGTTCATTTTCTTTGGCTTTTCCGCTTCTATCCCTAGGTTTGTATCGTTGCTTCCCACATTAAACATTACTTTGTGAGTATCATCATCGATTTTATATGTAATAGCAAACATGTCAAATTCTTTTGAAACAGTCAACCCTCCTGAGAATAAAGGTTGTTTGGCTTTTCCCTTTTCATAATAAGTAGCTTTTACATAAGCTTCTTTTGCTCCATTAGGAGCTTTAACATCGTATGCCATGATATTGCTTTTGTAGTCTAAGTTTGTCACGGCTAACATTTTTTCTTCATGTTTTGAGTAATGGTGAGGCTTGATAGAGGCACTTATTGTCAATTTTGATGCCAATGAAGTTTGCGACATAAAAAATACGGCAAGCACTGCAATAAAGATGACGCTTAGTAATGTTATCATTCGTTTGGTCATAGCGATTCCCCCTTTGTATGTATATATTACCATATTATGTATGTTTTATATATATATTTTAACTTAATTATAATTATATTATGTAAACTAAAATCATTTTTTTCCACTTATAGAGATGAACAAATCCGGCATACTACAATTGTAACAAAGTTATTTTGAGGAGGAAGATACAATGGCATGGAATAAACCGAATCCAGACGATCGTAGTGATAACGTTGAAAAATTACAAACAATGGTACAAAATACAATGAAAAACATTGAAGAAGCAGAAGAAGCTGCTGCATGCAGCACTGAAGAAGAACGTCAGCGCATTCAGCAAAAAAATCACAATCGCGAAGTAAGCATTGAAGCAATGCGCAGCGAAATAAAAGATGAATCAGAAGCTCGTCAAAATGGTTACGAAGGTACGATTTAATAAGTAAAACAGCGACAATAAGCAGCTAAAAATAAACGGTTTTAGCTGCTTTCTTTCTATATTTTTTAGTAAGGTGAATAATAATATAAACTAGCGAAGAGGTTTATGTAGGTGAAAAAGCACGTGAAAAAGAAAATAGTAAGGATTTTGGTCAGTTTACTTGTCGTTTTGATTATTGTGGGCTCTTATCAAACGCATAAGCCCTTGCCTAAAGGAGTTTCATACGAAAGTAAGCCTCACAAAGTAGAAGATGTATTTCTTTTATCGGACCTAACGTATCAAGACCAGCAGACGTCGGTTTCCGAACAACATATTTTTCAAGCAGTTACGAATGCGATTGATGACGCAAAAGCTTTTATTATTATGGATATGTTTCTATTTAATGGCTACTATAACCAAGGTGAAACGTTTCCTCACCTTAGTGATACGCTTGCAAGTAAGCTGATTGAGAAGAAACGAAAACATCCCAATGTCGAAATAGTCTTTATTACGGATGAAATAAACACAACCTACGGCTCACATGATTCAAAGTGGTTAGATTCACTGCGGCTAAACGGAATCAAAGTGGTGCAAACCAATTTATCTAAGCTCAGAGACTCCATTCCACTATATTCTTCAGTGTGGAGAACTTTTGTTCAGTGGTTTGGTGAAAAAGGAACTGGATGGATCACGAATCCTTTCGGAAATAATGCGCCTAACGTGACGGCCCGTGCTTATTTTAAGTTGTTAAATGTAAAAGCTAATCACAGAAAAGTAGTAGCAACCGATCAAAGCGTTATTATCTCCTCTGCCAATCCTCATGATGCAAGCTTTTATAATTCCAACATGGCCTTTGAAGTAAAAGGGAATATCATTGGAGATGTTGTAAAAAGCGAACAAGCCGTGTCTGATTTTTCTTACGGAGGAGATTTACCTCTATATAAAAAGAAAGAAAAAGAAAAGGGAGACCTCTATGTTCAGCTGTTAACAGAAGGCAAAATCTATAAGCACGTATTACAAGATTTACGTCATGCTAAAAAAGGCGATGATGTGTGGCTTGGCATGTTTTATCTTGGAGATCGAGACGTAATAAAGGCGCTTTTGAAAGCTTCCGAACAAGGGGCAAACGTACGATTAATTTTAGACCCTAATGAAAATGCGTTCGGAAGAAAAAAGTTCGGACTGCCTAACCGTCCAGTCGCAGCAGAACTTGTGAAAAAATCTAAAGGCGATATTAAAGTTCGCTGGTATCATACGGGAAAAGAGCAGTATCATCCTAAAACTTTATTTATTCGAAACAAAAGAAAGGCAATGATTATTGCAGGAGCAGCAAATTTCACAAAACGAAATTTGGATGATTTGAACTTAGAAACGGATATTAAAGTATCAGGACCTTCTAACGAAAAGGTTATGACCGAACTAAACGCTTATTTTGAGCGTCTATGGACAAATAAAGGTCACACATATACGCTTCCCTATAAAAAGTATGAAAATAAGATGACGGGGCTGGAAACACTGATATACCGAATTCAAGAAGCGCTTAGTCTTACAACCTACTGAGTCAGGACCAAACTAGTAGGAGTATATTCTCCTTATATGGTAAGATAAAACAGGAACAGTGCAAGAGGAGGTAGAATCATGCTAGTATCGAAGAAAGAAATCGAAGTGCGCTATGCAGAAACCGATCAGATGGGCGTTGTGTATCATGCTAACTATTTAGTATGGATGGAAATAGGCCGAACACAGTTTATCAGTGATTTAGGTTTTAGCTATGCACAAATGGAAAGAGACGGTGTGCTGTCGCCAGTTATTGATATACAGGCATCATATAAAAAGCCGCTTCATTATGGCGAGACAGCTGTGGTACATACTTGGGTTGAGAACTATGACGGTCTACGCGTTGTGTATGGATACGAAATTTTTAATTCAAATGAAGAACTTGCGTTAACAGGAACATCGTCACACGTATGTGTAAAAAAAGAAAACTTTAAGCCTATTTCGATTCGCCGTAATTATCCAGAATGGCATAAAGCCTATGAAGACGCCAAAAAGCAGGGTTAAGCGTAAGAATAAAAAGCATCGATAAATCGATGCTTTTTTCTTACGCTTCGTAATGAAAGTCAGGTTCTTTTGTTTCTTCATTATAATTTACGGTCAAATCATGACCATCAAAGTACCAAAGGTCTTCATCTTCTACGAAAAATGTTAAACCGTCAACTTTTGTTTCAACGCCAACGTTTTTAGGAGAATCTGTGTTTACACCTAAAGAAAAACCTTTTTGAACGTTGCTGCATCCGCCGTAGCGAACAAAAAAGCGAATTGTTTCGTTTCCTTCTAGCATCATTTCGTCTTTGTACCACGTAGCTGCTGCTTCTGTTACTGTTAATTTCATTAATTATGCTCCTTCCAATACTGCGGATACATTTATTATAGTAGAAAGATAGATAAATTACCAATATATACGAATCCAGCTAGGAAGGAATAAGATAAAATAAAATAAAACGATTTAATATAGAGGCGAATGCTTCATTTCTATATTAAATCGTTTCATTCTTTCATTTAAAATCATATTGTTTTCCAATGGTTTCCCAGCAGTGAACGCAGTAGCGGCTTCCTTCTAGCTGTGAATCCATTTTCTTATTACGTTTGCAAATAGGGCATTTTTTCTTCACAGTATTCACCTCCTTATTTTAGTATCAGTATAACTAATAAACAAGAAATGTATTCGCTTACAAAGTGGTTATAAAAAAAGAAATAAGAGGAAGAGCCTCTTATTTCTTTTTACCTGAAAAAAATGTGACTTTCGGTTCGGTTTTGTTAAGAATTCGCGTAATGTTTGCGCGGTGTCTGTAAATGACAAAGGCTACAATTACACCAATAATCATAATAAGCATGTAGTCTTGTTTAAATAGCGTGTAGATAAAGGTTAATACCCCAGTAACCATTGATGACAGTGATACATACTTCGTTATGTATAAGCAGATAAAAAAACATAATAGCACGAAAACAAATAAAAGAGGTTCATAACATAAAATCACTCCGGCGGATGTGGCAACAGCTTTCCCGCCTTTAAATTTCGCGAAAATAGGAAAAATATGACCAATGACAGCAAATAAACCAATGAAGAGAATGTTTTGATTTGTATCAAATAAAAGCGGTAAAGAAGCTGCTAAGGTGCCTTTTAGAATGTCTCCAAGCGTAACGATAATTCCGGCTTTTACACCCAATGTACGAAACGAGTTGGTGCCGCCTAAATTGCCGCTTCCATGCTCTCGTATATCGATGCCGTATCCTAGTTTTCCAACAACTAGTCCAAAAGGAATAGAGCCCAAGATATAGGCAAGAATAGGTAATAAATAATTCATGTTTGAAAGCTCCTTTATTTCTATATCGTTTCTATTTTACCATGAGATACTTAAAAAAACATAGTTAGTTTTGGGTGAGAGACAATTATTTTAAAAAAAGAAGGCGTTTACAAAAGTAGAGAAAACGGGTACTATATGCAGGAAATCAACTGTAAATCGCGAATGTTGTTCAGTACATATTATATAGCTAAGAGAGGTAATAGACATGTCCATTAAAATTCCTTCCCGTCAAGAGCTTGGTAAAATATTAAAAAAAAGCAAGCGCATTGCTGTAGTAGGTTTATCAGATAATCCTCATCGAACGTCTTATATGGTTTCAGAAGCCATGCAGCAGCAAGGTTACGAGATAATTCCGGTGAACCCAACAATCAATTCAGCGCTCGGCGTAAAAGCCGTATCTTCATTAAAAGAAATTGAAGGGCATATTGATATCGTTAATGTATTTCGTCGCTCTGAGCATTTGCTTGAAGTTGCAGAAGAGTTTTTAGAAGTAGATGCAGACGTATTTTGGGCACAATCTGGTTTAATTAATGAAGAAGCATATGACCTGCTCGCTAAAAAAGGGTATACTGTAGTTATGGATCGTTGTATAAAAGTCGAGCATGCTTTAACAAAGTAAGATCTATAAGCAGAACAACCAACCCATGCACACTGCTTGCATGGGTTTCACCATGCGTTGAAATAGTAAGAGAGTTTCCGCTACAATAGACGTTAGACAGCTAACTTTATAAGGCTTATAATCCATGAATACACAAGATATTGCTTTTATAATACGGAAATTTGTGCTAAAATCTTGTAAGTACGCAAAAATAGAAACATACGTTCTATTGATGCGAACACTATAAAATTAAAAGATAGGATACATGATCATTTATTCTTAGACACGAAGCGCAAACGTTTGTGTTTCATACATAAAGTAGTAATGTTCGTTGTGATGAAAGGGGTAGTATGAATGGCTAGGAAACAACAATTTAATTATAATGAAGATGCAATTCAAGTACTAGAAGGATTAGATGCCGTTCGTAAACGTCCTGGTATGTATATTGGAAGTACGGATACACGAGGTCTGCATCATTTAGTATATGAAATCGTCGACAACTCTGTCGATGAAGCTCTAGCAGGCTACGGAGAAGAAATTATTGTAACCATTCACAAAGATAATTCAATTTCTGTACAAGATAAAGGTCGAGGTATGCCAACGGGCATGCATAAACTAGGAAAACCAACGCCTGAAGTTATTTTAACCATCTTGCATGCAGGAGGTAAATTCGGACAGGGTGGATATAAAACAAGCGGAGGCTTACACGGAGTAGGTGCATCTGTTGTAAATGCGCTGTCTGAATGGTTGACTGTAACCATTCATAGAGATGGATTTATTTATGAACAGCGTTTTGAAAATGGAGGAAAGCCGGTTACGACGCTAGAAAAAATAGGGAAAACAAAAAAAACGGGAACAACGATTCATTTCAAACCGGATGCCACGATTTTTTCAACAACCGTGTACAATTATGATACGCTTTGTGAACGGCTCCGCGAATCGGCTTTTCTATTAAAAGGATTCAAAATAGAGTTAATCGATAAAAGGCATGATCGTCAAGATATCTTTCATTATGAAACAGGTATTCAAGCCTTCGTTTCATATTTAAATGAAGAAAAAGATTCACTTCATCCAGTCGTCTTTTTTGAAGGGATTCATCATAATATTGAAGTTGAATTTGCGTTTCAATTTAACGATGGTTATTCTGAAACCATTTTATCATTTGTTAATAATGTTCGTACCAAAGACGGGGGAACGCATGAGTCCGGTGCAAAAAGCGCTATGACGCGTGCGTTTAATGAATACGCCCGTAAAGTAAGCCTGCTAAAAGAAAAAGACAAAAACTTAGAAGGAACGGATATACGAGAAGGATTAGGAGCCATCGTTTCCGTTAGAATACCTGAAGAGTTGCTTCAGTTTGAAGGACAAACCAAAGGAAAGTTAGGTACAAGTGAAGCTCGTTCGTCGGTAGATGCAGTTATTTCTGAAAAACTTGCCTATTTCCTAGAAGAAAATCCAGACGTAAGCTCTCTTCTTGTAAAAAAAGCAATCAAAGCTGCTCAAGCGCGTGAAGCGGCACGTAAGGCGAGAGAAGACGCAAGAAACGGGAAAAAACGAAAGCGTCAAGAAACTGTTCTAAGCGGGAAGTTAACGCCTGCGCAATCAAGAAATCCTCAGCGAAACGAACTGTACCTAGTCGAAGGGGATTCCGCCGGAGGTTCAGCAAAACAAGGAAGGGATCGCCGCTTTCAAGCTGTGCTGCCGCTGCGAGGGAAAGTTATCAATACCGAAAAAGCCAAACTTCAAGATATTTTTAAAAACGAAGAAATTAGTACGATCATTCACGCGATAGGCGGAGGAGTAGGCGCAGATTTTACAATCGATGATATTAACTACGATAAAATAGTCATCATGACCGATGCGGATACGGATGGGGCTCATATTCAAGTGCTTCTTCTAACGTTTTTCTACCGCTATATGAAACCGCTTGTGGAATCAGGAAAAGTGTTTATTGCTCTTCCACCGCTCTACAAAGTAAGTAAAGGGTCAGGTAAAAAAGAAGTGGTTGAATATTCATGGAGTGACGAAGAGTTGCAAGGTGCTATCGATAAGGTAGGAAGAGGGTATATGATTCAACGCTATAAAGGTCTCGGTGAAATGAACGCAGATCAGCTTTGGGAAACAACAATGAACCCAGAGACGCGTACGCTGATTCGTGTTCGTATTGATGATGCTGCTCGCGCTGATCGTCGTGTGACCACTTTGATGGGCGATAAAGTAGAACCACGCAGAAAATGGATTGAAAGCAACGTAGCGTTTGGATTAGAAGAAGATCCAAATATTTTAGATAATGAAAATGTATTAACGGTCGCAGAGGAGGACGTACAATGACACAAACAGAACGCTTTTTAGATTTACCTCTTGAGGATGTACTAGGCGACCGTTTTGGTCGATACAGTAAATATATTATTCAAGAGCGTGCACTGCCGGATGCAAGAGACGGTTTAAAACCCGTTCAGCGCCGTATTTTATATGCAATGCACGTAGATGGAAATACAGCAGAAAAAGGGTTTCGCAAGTCAGCCAAAACTGTAGGGAACGTAATTGGTAACTATCACCCTCATGGTGATTCATCTGTATATGATGCCATGGTTCGAATGAGTCAAGAATGGAAAGTTAGAAATGTATTAATCGAAATGCACGGAAACAACGGAAGTATTGATGGAGATCCCCCAGCAGCAATGCGTTATACAGAAGCTCGCCTTTCATCGATTGCTGCAGAACTTCTACGAGATATTGACAAACAAACGGTTGAGTTTGTGTCTAACTTCGATGATACAAGCAGCGAACCAACTGTGTTACCAGCTATGTTTCCTAACTTGCTAGTGAATGGATCCACGGGTATTTCAGCTGGTTATGCTACAGAACTTCCTCCTCATCATTTAGGTGAAGTAATTGACGCAACGATCATGCGAATTGATAAACCAACGTGTACAATTGAAGAATTAATGACGGCTATCCAAGGTCCTGATTTTCCTACAGGGGGAATCATTCAAGGTGTAGACGGGATTAAGAAAGCCTACGAGACAGGTAAAGGGAAAATTATTATTCGCGGAAAAACGGAAGTGGAGTCCATTCGCGGCGGAAAACAGCAAATTGTCATTACGGAAATTCCGTTTGAAGTAAACAAAGCCAACCTTGTGAAGAAAATGGATGAGCTTCGTTTAGATAAAAAAGTGGAAGGTATTGCTGAAGTTCGCGATGAAACGGATCGTACGGGTCTGCGCATCGTAGTAGAATTAAAAAAAGACGCAAATGCTCAAGGAGTACTTCACTTCCTTTATAAAAATACGGATCTTCAAGTACCGTATAATTTTAACATGGTTGCCATTGCTAAAAAGCGACCAAAGCTTATGAGTTTGGCTAACATTCTTGATGCTTATATTGATCATCAAAAAGAAGTAGTAACAAATCGTTCTAAATACGAACTGCAAAAAGCATGTGAACGTGAACATATTGTAGCGGGATTGATTAAGGCACTGTCGATTTTAGATGAAGTTATTGCGACGATTAGAGCTTCTAAAGATAAGCGCGACGCTAAAAATAATTTAATTGGCAAATATGAATTTACAGAACCTCAAGCAGAAGCGATTGTGTCGCTTCAATTATACCGTTTGACAAACACGGACATTACAGCTCTACAAGCAGAAGCTGAAGAGCTAGGTGCTAAAATTAACGAGTTAGAAGAAATCTTACATAGCGAGAAAAAACTTTTTAATGTAATCAAAAAAGAATTACGCCGTGTAAAAAAGCAATACAGTACAGAACGCCGCTCAAAAATTGAAGCGGAAATCGAAGAGATTAAAATTAATCTAGAAGTGATGGTTCCATCTGAAGAAGTGATGGTAACAGTCACAAAAGACGGATATGTAAAACGAACAAGTCTTCGTTCTTACGCCGCGTCTAACGGGCAAGACTTCGGTATGAAAGATACGGACCGAATTTTAGCGAAGTATGAAATTAATACAACCGAAACGCTGCTCATCTTCACAAACAAAGGGAATTATTTATATATGCCAGTGCACGAACTTCCTGATATCAGGTGGAAAGACATGGGTCAGCATATCATGAACATTGTTCCAATTGATAAAGAAGAGCAGATTGTACGGGCTATACCGGTAAAAGAGTTTAAAGAAAATCAGTATCTGCTTTTCTTTACGAAAAATGGTATGGTCAAAAAATCAGAATTACTTCAATATAAAGCACAGCGCTACTCTAAGGCTCTTGTCGCCGTTAATTTAAAAGGCGATGATGAAGTTGTCGATGTATATCAAACGGATGGTAAAAAACAAGTGTTTATTGCCACTCGCTCTGGCTACGGACTGCGTTTTTCGGAAGAAGAAATCAATATTGTAGGAACTCGCGCCTCTGGTGTAAAAGGAATTAACTTAAAAGACGATGATTATGTTGTAAGCGGCGTTATCTTCGATGAAGATGAAGCTCTATCAACTGAATTATTTATCGCCACGCAGCGAGGAGCTGTGAAAAAGACAAAAGTTACTGAGTTTGAAGAATCAGCACGAGCAAAACGAGGGCTAGTGATGGTCCGGGAACTAAAATCTAATCCGCATCAAATTGCAAAAGTAAAAGTAATCTCTAAAGAGCATTACATGATAGTGGAATCATCTAAAGGTCAAATCGAGCAGGTTGATCCATCTACAATGCGAGCTAGTGACCGATACAGCAACGGTTCATTCGTATTGGACCAAAGCGAAGCTGGGAATTTAGTTGATATGTGGCTGGAAGAAAAATAACAAAAAAAGTAGTAAAGTTTTTAAAGCTTTACTACTTTTTTTACTCAATATTTTTAAATTAAACTATGTTCTAAATAAACAATATAAAATGATTTTCCTACTCCTCATTCCAAATAAACATCATACATCTCCTACACAAGCCTCTAAGAAACTTTTGAATGTTCAAATTGTCCAAAACATATATATATAAGAACATCTAGGAGGTGTTATATATGAACTATTTTATTCACGTAACTCCTAAGACTAAACTTTTTGTTCGGGATATTGGAAAAGGGGAACCCGTTCTTTTCCTTCACGGGTGGCCTGTTAACGCTAAAATGTACGAATACCAATTTACAACGCTGCCGGCCTGCGGTATTCGGTGTATTGCTCCTGATCTTCGGGGATTTGGAAAATCAGATACGCCTTTCACCGGCTATTCTTACAATCAATTAGCGGATGATATTCGTATGTTAGTAGAAAAATTAGGACTTAAAAATTATACGCTAGTAGGCTTTTCTATGGGGGGAGCCATTGCCATTCGATATATGAGTAGACACTTAGGATATGGCGTGAAGAAGTTAATTTTATTAGGGGCAGCGGCTCCAAGCTTTATTCAAAAAACTGATTTTCCATACGGACTTCCTTCTGAAGAAGTAAATACAATTATTCAAAATACGTATAGAGATCGTCCTAACATGCTTGAAGACTTTGGGAAAAAATTTTTTAATCAGCCTGTCAGCGCAGCTTTTAGAGGATGGTTTCAAGATTTAGGTTTAGAGGCATCTGGCCATGGAACGATTAAAACTGCGGTGTCTTTACGAGACGAAGACTTACGGGAAGATTTGAGTCAAATTTTCGCTGAGACATATATATTACACGGAAAAAAAGATCAAATTTGTCCATTTGATCTTGCAAAAGTAATGAATCGCCACATTTCATTTTCTACACTGATCCCATTTGAAAATAGTGGACACGGTCTTTTTTATGATGAACGTGAGAAAGTAAATGACACCCTTATTGAACTCATCAATAAAAGCTCAGCCGATAAGTAAGGATACACATTTAAAACCGAATTGGCAGCCAAATAAAAAAAGTAAAAAACCAGCACCTAACGTAATGAGGCGAAAAAGCTTAGGCGTGATAAATTTTCTTGTAAAATGAATGCTGCCCGCAATATTTAAATTCCAAAGAATAATGCCAAAAATAATAAAGAAGCTATGAAAAAAGACGGATAGCCACGTTTGACTTTGAAGGCTTTCGCTTAAGCTTGATCCAAATACACCGAACCAAAACACAATATTTAAAGGGTTCATAAGAGCAATAAAAAAACCTGTAAAAAACGACTTATCTTTTTTAGCAGAAGGGTTATTTACATCTACTGAAAAGGAACGAGAGACAGCTTGTTTCATACTTTGAAAGCCAACAAATGTGAGCATGACAAAACCCGTTGCATACAGGACAACCGTAACAGCCTGCATCTGAACAAAAGGGGTTAACCCTATTAAAATGAGAAGCATAAATAAGATATCGGCTGTCATTCCTCCTAAACCAACTAGCCAAGAAGCCCAAAATCCTTTTGTCAGACCTCTTTTAATCATCTCTATATTAATTGGACCTACCGGTGCTGCGAGACTAATACCTAGAATTATTTGTTTTATAGCAATCAAAAACCACTCCACAAACACAGCCTCCTTTCTAACTTGTCCAATAGTAGCTTATATATATATAGATTAGAATTTTATAATTTAGAAGCGAGATTTAGTTAAAAATACTCATAAACTTTCTTTTTTTTAATACACATGTAACGTTGAGTTCCATAAGGAGGGTTTTAATGGCATCAAAAATGCTTTTTCGAGCTAATGAGATTTTAGAGTCAACGCATGTCCCGTTCTGGGGGAAAGATGCTTTTCAATATTTCCAAAGCGATATATTATCAGAAGAAAATCCATTTCCCTGTATATTAGGGGTAGAAGGCTTTAAAAAAGATTTACTGCGTTTTTCATTTGTGACGACTCCTTATAACTATCAAGATATTAAACATGCAGCGGCGGCACTTAGAGAATACATAGATACATTTAAGACCATAGGTCGCTATACATCCTTTGTGTTATTTTTTAAGCCTGAACATAAAGAACGGTCAATCGAAGAGTACGAAACGATGTTTTGGGATACGCTGACGTTTCTTCATCAAATTGATCAAAAGAAATGGCCGCAAGATATTCCGAAAGACCCAAAAGATGCATTATGGGAATTTTGTTTTCACGGAGAACCTATTTTTGTCGTCTGTAATACGCCTGCTCATTCTCTACGTAAAAGCCGTAAGAGCAGAGGATTTATGATTACATTTCAGCCGCGGTGGGTGTTTGAAGGTATGACAGGAGATTCAAAAATAGGGAAGCATGTACAAAAAGTCGTCCGCGATCGGTTAAAAACATATGATGACGTATCAGCTCACCCTGAGTTAGGCTGGTATGGACAGCAGGAAAACAGAGAGTGGAAGCAATATTTTTTACACGATGATAATAACCATACTACCGGACAGTGTCCATTTAAATTAAAAAGGAGTGAGCAGCATGGACGTAAAAAAAGCCTCTATTAAAAAAGGAGTTGGCGGAAAGTTTGAAGAAGTAATTAAAGAGCTGCTTCCGGCGTATACTGGATACGTTGAAGTACAGCACGATATTGCTTTTCAAACACATCCGTCTCATACGCATCCAACTGATGAAATTCTTCATATCCTTGAAGGATCTATTTACTTTACAGTTGAACGTGATACGGTTCTATGTCAGGCCGGAGATCGGATACATTTACCGAAACAAACGGTTCATTCTTCAAAAGCCGGTCCTGATGGATGCACATACGTTATTTCCATTTTAAAATAAAGACGAAAGAAGATGATGCTTATGCTACGTTCCCGGCCAGTGTTGCTACTTATCGATGTACAAGAAGGGTTTTATTCACCCCAGTGGGGAGAAAGAAACAATTTAGATGCAGAAAAGAATATGCTGACGCTACTGCAAGCATGGAGGCGCCAAGACTATCCTGTCATTCACGTGCAGCATGCATCAGAAAATCCAGACTCTCCTTTACATCCAAGTTCAAAGGGGTTTCAGTTCAAAGAAGGATTTGGTCCACAAGAAGACGAATACTTAATTCGCAAGCACGTGAACAGCTGCTTCATTGGAACAGAGCTAGATAGCTATTTAAAAGCAAATGGCTATGATACGCTTATCTTAATAGGACTAACTACTAATCACTGCGTCTCTACGACTGCGCGCATGGCTGGAAATCTAGGGTATAGGACGTATGTTGTGAACGATGCAACGGCCTGTTTTGATTGTATGTCCTACGATGGAAAAACCAGACTTCTTGCAGAAGATGTACATACATTCGCACTGTCTTCCTTGCACGGAGAGTTTGCAACGGTCGTTTCTACAAAAGAGACTCTTCAAGTCCTTCAAACCTTTCAATATGCCCAAAACCAATAACCGATGTGCATACGCACATCGGTTTTTTATGTAGATTATGTTTCTTAAAAGAAGTAAAATAAAGATAATTCTATACTATAAGGAGTTTGTACATATGATCATTCGTTATGCTAAAGAAGAAGATTTACCTATGCTTGTTGAAATTTATAATCAGTCCGTTCAAACAAGTGCTGCTACTTTTGACTTAACGCCTGTAACAGTAGAACAAAGAAGGGGCTGGTTTAATAATCATATTAGCAATGAACTTTTTCCACTTATTGTCGCGGAAAAAGATGGAGTAGTAGCGGGCTATGCTTCGCTTTCCTCGTATCGAGATAAAGAAGCGTACATTCAAACAGTAGAGCTATCGATTTATATTGATAAAAATCAACAAGGGCATGGTATTGGGAAACAGCTTATGAAGCGCATTTTGGAATTAGCTAAAGAGCTCGACCATCACGTTGTCATTTCAGGAATTACAAAAGGGAATGATATCAGTATCAAAATGCATGAGCAATTTAATTTTACATTTTGCGGAGAGTTTAAAGAAGTGGGCTGGAAATTTGATCAGTGGCAAGATGTACTTTTTTATCAGCTTATTTTATAAGATGTATGACACCTTTACACATTGTAACGTTTTAGTTTCATGTGTAAAGGTTATTAAAATAATAAGTTGTTTTATTATTTTAATACGAAAGGTGTTAGCTATCATGAGTACACATTTTCAATATCAACATCTAAGAGCTGTGCCGAAAAAATGGTCTCAAAAAGAACTGCATATCCAGCTGAATAGAATCAAACACAATTCTGAACTATCTACTATAGCAGCAGATCCGCTTTTTCATCTGTTAGAATGTACCCGTTCAGGCCTTCAAACTAAACAAGAAATCATAGACTACATCCAAACCATTCCTAATCACCAACTTCCATCTTTTGCAACTCATTTAAGCAGGTTAATTCAGCGTATTTATTATATCGAAGCTGCTGATTACTATAACCGTCCCCTCAAAGGTTATATGCTTGTTATGAAAAACCAACCCGCTTATATATCTCTTCATTTTGCCGATCAGCTCATATAAAAAAAGCTCTCTATTCTTTTGAATAGAGAGCTTTTTTTATTCGTATTTTTTCACTATTACTTGACATTCTTTTAACGGGATAAGCTTCGACTTTTTCGTCCATTTGTATCCTAACCAAACAATTAAGAATAAAGGAAGTCCGATATAAGAAACAAGTACACCGTACCAGTCAATCGAGTCACCCATAAACGCCGAATAGTTTTGGCCTAAAATAACAACGGCACATAAAATAAAGGCAAAGATAGGGCCAAATGGGAAAAGTTTTGCATGATATGGAAGTTCACTCAAATCATGACCTTGAGCAACAAATGCTCTTCTAAAACGATAGTGGCTGATCGCAATTCCTAACCAAGCAATAAAACCAGACATACCAGAAGCGTTAAGTAACCACGTATATACCGCACCGTCTCCAAAAAATGAAGCACCAAATGCAAGTGTACCGACAAGTGCCGTTGCGATTAAGGCATTAACTGGAACGCCTCGTTTATTCACTTTTGCTAAGAACCTTGGTGCTTTTCCATCTTTGGCTAAGTTCCACAGCATACGCGTAGAAGCATACATGCCTGAGTTACCAGCAGATAAAACAGCTGTTAAAATAACGGCATTAATCGCTGATGCTGCAAACGCCAGACCTGCTCGTTCGAATATTAAAGTAAACGGACTTACTCGCACGTCATCACTTGCTAATGAATTCGCTGTGTATGGAATAAGCATCCCAATAACAAAAATAGCTAAAATATAAAATAACAAGATGCGCCAGAAGACTTGTTTAACTGCGCGAGGAACCGTTTTTTCCGGATCTTCACTTTCTCCAGCTGCGACTCCAAGCAACTCTGTTCCTTGGAATGAAAAACCAGCTGCCATAAAGATACCTAGTACAGTGAAGAATCCACCGTGAATCGGTCCATCACCAAGCGTGAAGTTTTTAAAACCTGGTGCTTCATTGTTAAAGATACCAAAAATCATCATAATACCAATAACTAAAAAGATAATAACCGTTACTACTTTAATTAACGAAAACCAAAATTCAGATTCACCAAATCCTTTTACAGAAAGGTAGTTAAGCCCAAACATAATTAATAAAAACAGGGCACTCCATAAAATAGAAGAAGAGTTCGGGAACCAAAATTTCATAATAAGGGCTCCAGCGGATAATTCAGCTGCAATCGTAATAGCCCAGTTATACCAGTAGTTCCAGCCGAGAGCGAAACCAAAGGATGGATCTACAAAACGAGACGCATACGTACTAAATGAACCAGCTTCAGGCATATAAGCTGCTAGCTCTGCTAGGCTGGTCATCAAAAAGTAAACCATTACGCCAATAATAGCGTAAGCTAAAAGCGCTCCCCCAGGTCCTGCTGTGTGAATTGCTCCACCACTTGCTAGGAATAAGCCGGTTCCGATGGCTCCTCCTAATGAAATCATCGTTAAGTGGCGAGATTTCAACCCACGTTTTAATTCTTGCTGCTCTTGCATAGATAAATACTCCTTTCGAATGTACGGAAAGAGACGGGGATAACATAAAAAAAGCCCGCAGTATATGTGCGCGCTTTTAAATCTGAAAACCGCGTCAACCTTCCGTGAAGATAGCTCTTCACATCACTCGCATGATGTGACAGTTCTGTTCCTGTTCGGAGACAGCCCCAGCTTAAATCAACCGAGAAGTGATTTAAACTTCGGCAATTTTTCCTTTCAAGCAACATCCTCAATGTTCTCTGCATTTCCGTTACTTTACTATTAAAAACTGCGACCTCTACCTCATCGATTAGGATGAGGGTTTTTTATATTCAATTGACATAAAAGAAGTATAACAAATACTAAAACGATTGTCATTATAAAAAATAGATTCAGAAAATAGAAACATCTTTGAAATCTCTCGAATCTATTTTGTTACGTATGGTATAATAAACATTGTCTTTATACTACATAAATATCCAAACGTACCACAGGGGGAGCCGCCGTGCTGAGAGTGAACGAAATGTTCAGACCCTTTGAACCTGTTAGTTAACGCTAGCGTAGGAATGTGGGAATAGTAGCATATATTTGCTTACTCCTGTGTAAACCGTTTGATATGAATGATTCAAAAACAGGAGTGAGAAACGTGAATAAAGCATTACCTTTACAGGCTAAAATTGAAATAGCTATTTTTGCAGCATTGGCACTTCTACTTGACCTTTTGCCTTCAATTAAAATTGCGACGGCTGTGAGCATTTCGTTCTCCATGGTGCCCATTTTTATTATGTGCTTTCGCTGGGGAGTAAAAGGCGGGGCTCTATCCGGTCTATTATGGGGGCTTTTGCAGTTAGCGACAGGAACAGCTTATATTTTAACAGCGCTACAAACATTTATTGAATATATTGTAGCTTTTGCTTTTATAGGTTTTGGAGGTATTTTTTCACAATCTATTAAAACAAATTTAGCTACCAATAACAGATCAAAAGCTTTTGTTTTAATTGTTTTATCCCTTATTATCGGCAGCTTCGCACGTTATTTCTGGCACTTTATTGCTGGTATTATTTTCTGGGGATCGTACGCACCAAAGGGTATGTCCGCTCTGTGGTATTCTTTTTCAATGAACGGTATTTCAATGGTAGGGTCACTAATAGCCTGCTTAGTCATTCTTTCATTGTTAATTCCATCGGCATCAAGAATGATTGTAACTAAATCACACTCATCATAAGAAAAAAGACTAAATCTGCCAAGATTTAGTCTTTTTTCTTATTTGTCACCTTTGTTTACACAAAAGTGTGTCAGGTTTGATAACATAGTTAGTGAAATATTCAAAAAACTGTTTTATGATAGTCAACATATTCAAACGAGATAAAGGGTTGATCGTATGCTACAGAAATGGATCACGAGCATAGGTTTAGATATTGGAACAAGCACAACAAAACTGATTGTAAGCAAACTGTTAATAGCAAATCAACAAAATCAGTTTACGCTGCCAGGCTGTCAAATTATTGATCGTCGCGTAACGTATGCAAGTTCCATCTATACAACACCTATGGTAAACGAGGTTGAAATCGATGTTCGGAGGTTAACGCTATTACTAGAAAAAGAGTACAAAAAAGCAGGAATCTCCTTAGATCAGGTGGAGGCGGGTGCTGTGATCATCACAGGAGAAACGGCTCGGAAGCAAAATGCAGAGAGTATCGTTCACTATCTAGCTGAACACGCTGGGAATTTTGTTGTTGCAACAGCTGGTGCTGACTTAGAAGGAATGTTAGCGGCAAAAGGATCGGGAGCAATCGAACATTCTGCTGAAACCAATAAAGTGATTGCCAACATTGATGTAGGTGGAGGCACTGCTAACATCGCCTTATGTCAAAATGGAAAAGTGATTGAAACGTTTACCCTGCATGTAGGCGGAAGATTAATTCGGCTAAACGAAGATGGTATTGTTACCTACGTTTCGTCTTATTTAACTGAATTTTTAAAAAATAATTCTCTGATGCTTCAAGAAGGCGAAAAAGCAACATTTGAAAAACTCTCGTCTATTTGCAAATTGCTAGCTAAAGAAACCGTGGATTATGTGAGCGCACTGAAGCAAACCTCTTTGCTGCTCGTTTCCCCTCATACAAGATCTTCTACTCGGCCAGAGACAATCATGGTCTCGGGAGGAGTAGGAGCCATGATAGAGAAGGAGAAACCAAAAACAGTGAAGGAAGTGGCCATACACGGAGACATTGGTCCGCTGCTAGCTTATCAGTTTCAAGCCATACAGGTATCTCAAGCCGCTGAAACAACGCGAGCCACTGTCATTGGAGCTGGTATGCAAAATACAGAAGTTAGTGGATCAACCGTATACATTGAATCAAAGCGGCTGCCGCTAAAAAATATTCCGATTATAGAGATACCCGTACAGCAAGAGGAGGAGTGGAATCCGCAGCTGTTTCAAGAAAGAGCTCGAACGGCATGTATGCAGGCTTCAACTGTTTTCAGCGCAGAAGATCCTCCCGTTGCTATTGCTTTATCTCATTTCCCTTACTGCAGCTATAGAATGCTGCAAGAATTAGCAAAAGTAATAAGCGCTGAATTTGGTGCTTGTTTTAAAGGAGCTAAGTGCCTCGTTGTTTTATGCGAGCAGGATATTGCTAAAGCTTTAGGACAAGCACTAGCCAAACAGGAGAACGAATTAGAAATTATTTGTTTAGATCAAATTGACTTTACCCACGGAGATTATATCGATCTAGGGTTACCCGTAGCTGGAGAGGCAATCTCTGTTTCGATTAAAACACTCGCTTTTTCATCATAATCAACTGAACATACAAGGAGGAAACGATGTTTAAAACTACCCGGTTGTTAGGAGAAACATTTTCATTTTATAGCTTGAAAGAAATTATGGCCAAAGCAAACGAAGAACGTTCTGGAGATCAGCTCGCAGGAGTTAGCGCTGAGTCAATGAAAGAACGAATGGCAGCCAAACAAGTGCTAGCTGATATCACACTTGCTGATATTCGAAATTACCCGCTGCTAAGCGCAGATGAAGACAACGTCTCGGCATTAATCGAAAGTCAGATTGATTCATCGGTTTACGACATTATTAAAAATTGGACAGTAGGGGAGTTAAGAGAATACATCTTATCTGATGAGCATACCGGAGAAGAGCTTCTTGCGCTTAGCAAGGGATTAAACAGCGAAATGATTGCGGCAGCTACCAAAATTATGTCCAATTTAGATTTAATTCAAGGAGCTGCCAAGATAGAAGTGCAAACTACTTGTCAAACGACTATCGGTCAAAAAGGCGTATTGGCTTCAAGAGCCCAGCCTAATCATCCTTCAGATAACTTAAAAGGAATGAGAGCATCTCTCTACGAAGCGTTAAGCTATGGAATTGGAGATGCGGTTATCGGAATTAACCCTGTTATTGATACAACGGATAATATCTACGCGCTTTTAAATGAAACAAAAAATATAATCAACGAATGGTCAATTCCTACTCAAAACTGTGTATTATCACATGTGACGAGCCAAATGAGAGCAATCGAAAAAGGAGCAGCTGCTGACTTGATTTTCCAAAGTTTAGCAGGCACAGAAGCCGGTAATGATTCATTTGGGATTTCACTGTCTATGCTCGATGAAGCGACAGCGTTAATTCATGAAAAAGGGACAGCAAAAGGTCCGAACCGCTGGTATTTTGAAACAGGACAAGGTTCTGAATTGTCAGCAGAAGCCCACTATAATATTGATCAAGTAACGCTCGAAGCTAGATGCTACGGCTTAGCTCGCCACTACAAGCCTTTCTTAGTTAACACGGTTGTTGGATTTATTGGACCTGAATATTTATATAACAGCAAACAAGTCCTGCGAGCTGGGCTAGAAGATCACTTTATGGGCAAAATGCACGGCTTACCTATGGGAGTAGACGTATGTTACACCAACCACATGGATGCTGATCAAAACGATATGGATAATTTAAGTATGCTTCTAGGAACAGCTGGGGTGAACTTTGTAATAGGAGTGCCCATGGCTGATGACTGCATGCTAAACTATCAGTCTCTTAGTTATCATGATATCGCAACCGTGCGCAATGTACTCGGCCGTACCCCAACGCCGTTATTTCAAAAATGGCTTGAAGATCAGCGTATTATGGAAAACGGACGCTTCACATCAAGAGCTGGAGACCCAACTATTTTTATGAATTTGATTTAAGGAAGGTGCTTACTATGATACCAAAGTCAAATCGCGATCCTCTTGAAACACTTAAACAATTTACCCCTGCCCGCATAGGTGTTGGCCGTACGGGAACAAGGCCGCTAACAAAAGACGTTTTATCTTTTCGCACAGATCATGCCGCAGCCGTAGACTCTGTATACGGCTCAGTTTCAGAAGATATTCTATCTGAGTTTAACCTTTTTTCTGTGAATACACGCGCGGAGTCAAAAGAACATTATTTAAAACGGCCGGATCAAGGGAGGTTATTAGCAGATGACGCTAAGAAAGAGATTTTAAAAAACTGCGTGCAGCAGCCTGATGTACAAGTAGTGGTATCAGATGGACTGAGTGCTAAGGCAATTGAAGAAAACGTGAGCGACGTGTATCCTGCTTTAATTGATTCACTGGAGTCATATGGACTTCGTATCGGGACTTCGTTTTTTGTAAAAGGAGGACGAGTTGCATGTATGGATGAAATTGGTGAAATCATAAAGCCAAAAGCACTTGTGCTATTGATTGGAGAGCGACCTGGGCTGGTCAGTGCTGAATCCATGAGTGCTTACATGTGCTATGAACCTAGCAAAGGAAAAAAAGAGTCTGATCGTATGGTTATTTCTAATATTCATAAAAGAGGAACGCCTCCTATTGAGGCAGCCGCACATATCGGTACCATGATTGACAAAATGATTAAGCAGCAAACAAGCGGTGTACATCTTATTGTCTAAACATCAAAAGGAGGAGAACGTATGGCGTTACAAAAACAATTAAAACCTATTCATTTATGGGCTATTTCAGTTGGTATGGTTATTTCAGGACAATACTTTGGGTGGAACTACGGGTTTGAACAAGGCGGGATTATCGGACTTGCAATTGCAACCTTAATTGTAACCGTGTTTTACACAACGTTTATGTTCAGCTATGCAGAGCTTTCAACATCTATCCCGCAAGCTGGTGGACCTTCAGCTTATGCAAGAAGAGCACTTGGACCTTTCGGCGGATATATCGCCGGAATTGCATGCTTGCTTGAATTTATTTTTGCTCCTCCTGCTATTGCGGTATCAACAGGAGCATACCTGCACTTTCTTATCCCAGCCGTTAACCCTGTATATGCAACGGTAGGTGCCTTTATTTTCTTTGTTTTACTAAATTTAATCGGGGTAAAAGAAGTAGCGGTGATTGAGCTTACAGCTACCATTGTTGCACTAATTGGTTTATCTATTTTTTATGTAGCTGGTTTGCCTCATGTACAAACATCAAATATTTTCAACGCTCATTCATTTATTAACGGGCCAACAGGGGTACTAGCGGCTATTCCATTCGCTGTTTGGTTCTATCTTGCAATAGAAGGCGGAGCAATGGCAGCGGAAGAAGTGGAAAACCCTAAGAAAAACATTCCTAAAGGATTTATTGGAGCGATTATTACTCTTGCAACCGCAACGTTGTTTACACTATTTGTAACAGCAGGACTTGGCGGAGGAAGCGGGAAGCTAGCCGATTATCCACTTCCGCAGGCACTGTCTTCTGTATATGGAAACGGCATTTCAACCGTTGTTGCTATTATCGGGCTATTCGGATTGATTGCTAGTTTAAATGGAATCATCATGGGATTTTCAAGACAAACCTATGCGCTTGCACGAGATGGTTACTTCCCTAAATTTCTTGCTAAAACGAATAAAAAAGGAGTTCCTGTCGGCGGTTTGTTGATTCCGGGAGCAATCGGTGTGATTTGCGCTGGATCTGCCACGTTTGCCAATGCCCTTATTATCTTATCTGTATTCGGAGCAATGATGATGTACTGCATCAGTTTAGTTTCTCTTTTTATTTTACGCAAAAAAGAACCTAACTTGTCTCGTCCTTTTAAAGTAAATTACCCGGTAGTGCCAAGCGTTGCTTTAGTATTAGGGATTCTGTGCTTATACAGCATTATAAAATACAGTGTGCTTACAACAAGTTTAATGCTGTTTGGTGTTTCTCTACCTTTAATGTATGTGATTCTTGGCATTTTCCTTCTTTCAATTATTTACTATGTTTTTTATGGTTCAAGACAGCTTAAAAAAGAGGCATCCAATTCATATCAAGAAGCATCTATTAAATAAGAAGAAAAACGGCTGCTGTAAAGGCAAGCCGTTTTTCTTGTGAAATTAAAGGGTTGAGCGTTTTTTTGTAGAATGATATACTAGGTCTGTTTGTTGGAAGAATATACATACATTTATATTAGATAAAGAAGGGGCAATTATGATGAACAAACGTAATACAATCATTATCACGGTTGTTTCATCTATTCTGTTATCAGCCTGTCAGCAAGAAGAGACAATAAAAGACGGAAATACAATGATAGTAGAAAAAGATGCAAAAAAAGTACTAAATGAACCAAAAACACAGGTAGAAAGCATTCAATCAATTGATTTGAATAAAGAAGCAATGAGCGGAAAATTTATCACAGCCTGGATGACTGATTATTTTTCAGCGTTTGGAAAAGCAGTTGATGACAACTCTTTTAATGATCTAAAAGCTTACTTGAAAGCGGACAGTTCTTTTTATAAAGAGCAGAACCTTCTTGTTGAAAATTTCACACGACAAGGCATCGAGCAGAAGAAGCAAACGTTTCATATTGTCAATTGGTATGAAGAACCTAACCATGTGTTCAAAATACAAACCCACGAGGAAAGCTTATTAAAGCAGCCGGGTAAAGATCCTTACAGCAAAGTTTGCGACCGCCTTTATACAGCTGTTTACCAAAACGATACGTTAAAGCTATCGAGTGTAGAACCATTCGACTTTTCATCTAAACCAAATGCACACACTGAAACTCCCACTACACAAACAACAGATTTACACGACTACGATGGAAAATGGACCACTGGCAATGATAACGGATCTCCTATCATTCAATTTCTTGCTACATCCAACTCGGAAGCGACGATTAAAATAAATTCGTACCAGCCACCTAGCAAAATCCGCGTGTCAACCGTTGAACAAAAAAATATTCGCTTTGAAAATAACCAAGCCGCCATTGAATATGAAAATGATGGACAAGGAAATAAAGGAACCATTGTCATTACGCTTAAAGAAAACTCCATTTCGTTACTCGCTAAAACAGATCAAAATAAAAAGGCAAAATGGGGAATTCCAAGCGGTGATTACGTACTTGATACGTTTGAGAATTAAAAATCCTTTTAAGAACAGACTAAATTCGACATTGAGGAGGACACCTTATGCATAAAAAATGGACGATTGCATTCGTTCTACTGCTGCTAATGGTTTTGACGGCCTGTGAAGAAAAAGAAACAGTTAAGTTATCCAAACCAACCGAACCTTCCTCAGATGAAGTGATCCCAAAAGATCAAGCTAAGTCATCTATCAAGCCTGATCTTGTATCAGAAAAAAAAGCAGAAAAAACTGCAGTTGAGACGATGAATAAAATTTCAAGCACCTATAAAGAATTAGGTGAAGAGTATGAATGGGATAATGAATCTAACCCTGCTGATTATGAAACGTTAAAAAAAGCGCTAACGCCATATGCAACATCATCTTTAATTGCAACAAAGTTAAAAAGTATCTCCACTAACTATTACTGTAAAGAATGTAATATGAGCTTTTTCCCTGATGTTAATCATCTTATTCGATTTGAACTTATTAACAATCACGCCGGGCAATTTTCGGTGTCAGCCATTGAGCCAATTAGTAAAGAAGGAAGCGGCGGACTGACCATTTACATGAATTTTAAATACGTTAATAAGCAATGGAAGTTAAATGAATGGGATGAAGTTACCTATCATCAAAAATACCTCAACATTACGGCCGATGAATATATGGAATACGTGAAGTCAATTAATCCTTCTAGTGATATTTCATACCAAGGCGAAACAACCCGCACAAATGAAAAAGGGGAAAAGGAAGAAATCATGGTTTTCAAAGAGAACCATACAAAGTATGCCATCAGCAAAAACAGCTCTCAGCGAATCGACGACTTTAAAGAAGATGAAAAAGAAAAAGAAGAGAAGGAAGAAAAAGAGTTTAATTTAAAAAATATCCCAAAAGTTGATCAAGAAACAGCAGATATTTTTATTGAACATTATTTGCGAGATTTAACAAAGTCCATTAACACAAATAAATTCGAACACGTACAGCCTTATATCCAGCGTGACAGTGTTTTGTGGAATGATCAAAAGCAGCTTGTGAAAATGCTGTATGAAAGAGACATTCGAGAAGAACTCGTTGATTATTCGGTATTAGACGTTGAACCTGTGAGTGAAGAAGAAGATGATGATGAAACGGTCTATACAATCCAAACAAAAGAAGTTATTTCCATTACAACGAACGGTCAAAGTCAAGAAAAAGAGTATTACCGAACGTATACCGTTTCTTACAGCAACAAACAGTTGTATCTGACAAAAATTGAATCACTTTAAAAAACATCACGCTTTGCGTGATGTTTTTATGTATACACAATTTGTGTAATTCCTATCATGATAGATTTTAACGTTCCACCATAAAAAGCAAATCTTTAGAAAGAGCATTTTAAAAAAACACTTTACTATACTAACGCAAGATAACTCTTCCTTATCAAGCGTTTATATGATAAAGTATAAAAATAAGCAGAAAATAGAAGAAATTTTACATATAATGGATATTTATGTTGGAATCTTTAAAAAACGACTTTCTAAATTAAGTTTTGAGAGGTTTTTGAAAACTTTTAATGGTATTTGTTGCAGTTTGATAAAAATTCGTTATATACAATTTTGGGTCATTTAAAAGGTATTTCTTTATTTGTGGTAATTAGGAGGGTTAAAATGGAAGAATTTGAATTATCGCCTGCGAAAAATTCGTTTCGCCAGCTAAAAGAGCAGTGGGAAGAGGCAGAGCTGTTAGATGAAGATAACAACTTGAATTTAAAGCACGTTTCAGATGAAGAATTTATTCAGCTCTTTTTTTCAATGCGTATTATCAAAAAATCACTTTCTCCTCATACGATCAGATCTTATAATCAAGACATGAAAACGATTCTGTCTTTTTTCTATGAACGAGAGATTACATTAAAATCGATTGGATTTATGGAAGTCAAATTATTTAATGAAGAAATGATAAATCAATATGCCAATCGCACTGCTGCAAGAAAACTAGAATTTTTTAGAAGAATGCTAGAGTTTGGACACGCTACTCATTTTTATCCTTCGCTGTATACGACGTGGATTGAAAAACCATCTATCGCAAAAGGACATTACAGTGATAAGGAAAAACAAAATCGTACCGAATACCGAGAGCTAACCGATCGCGAAGCCCAGGTGATTGTAAATGCGTTAGAATCCGTCGTGCGCATTCGCCAGCATGAAAAGGAATTCAAAGCGCGCAATCGCTTAATGGGAATGCTTTTGTATATGAGTGGAATGCGTTCAAGTGAACTGCTAAGTTTAAATTGGGGAAGCTTCCGCGAAGACCGCCGCGGAAATTTGGTTGTAGATGTGATTGGTAAAGGAAAAAAAGAACGCACTATTCCCGTGTTTGATGATGTGAAAGAAACGCTTTTCACTTATCGGCAAGCGTTAAATGAAAGCACCGAACTAAGTCCTTTTGACACTGAACCGCTTTTTTACTCCATTAAAGAGTATTATCGTACCGGCGAAAAAAAGCGATTATCCTATACAACGTTGTATCGAACGATTAAATCAGCTGTTTATAAAGTGAAAGGAAACGCGTCTATTTCTCCTCATTGGTTTCGTCATACCTTTATTACAAACAGTTTAGCTAATGACGTTCCGCTTGCGGTTGTGAAACAAGTAGTAGGGCATTCTTCTATTGCTACAACGAACGTTTATCTTGAAAAACTTCAAGAGGATACGGTATACGACGCGTTTCGAAAGTCGGGCTATCGCTAATCACTTATAATATTTTTATGTAAACTAAAAAATATATATTTTCATTTTTACTGCTTATGCGTATGAAATAAGTTGTATAAATGAATAAGTTACTTTTCCTACAATATAATGGTAGAAAGTCGATAAAGGAGGGAGCTACCTATGACGGCTAAACATCCGCTTCACTACCATTTCGGAGAAGTAACGGAGCTTTTTCATTACATATACGAAGTTTGTGAAACAGCAGGTATTTATATCGACTGGAGCGGAACAGCCCAAACCGTTCAGCTATATCGAAGTAAAGAATCTTTTTTATCCGGAGAACGCTATATCGGAGCGATTCAATATGAAGGGAGCAATCAGTTTCAAAAAAGATGGCCTTCTACCGTCAGTTTGAGATTTCGACGTGCAAACTTGTCGTTTATTTTAAAATATTGTTTAGAACAAATTGAAGACTACCGCAAAGACACAAATAAAGAACCCTTCATTAATCCAAATGCAGAATCCATCGCGTTTAAATTCACCTCTTTAACAGATGAAACCAAACAAGTGATTTCAAAAATTAAAGAAGTATTATGTATTGCCAACTACGTATAAAACCCCGCAGAATGTTACCTGTGGGGTTTTGGGTATCTAACGCAGGTTTTCTGCGTCTTGAAGCAATTGTTCGGCGCGGAATTCAAGTTTTTGTAAAGTGTCGGTATAAATCTTTACCTGCTGCTCGTTTAGCTGGGACGTTAATTCGGAAAATACCTGTTCTACAGCAGGTGTCACTTCCGTTTTTAAACGCAGGCCGTCTTCTGTTATTTGAATAAAAAACGAGCGGCGATCTTCTGGATTTCTAACACGCTGAATCCAATTTTGTTTTTCTAGTAAATCTAAAATTTTAGTCAGCGTCGCTTGATCTTTATCTGCTCGCTCAGCTAATTGCTTCTGTGTACTATATTCAGCTTCTGATACGCGCTTTAAAACGGTCCACTGTTCTGGCGTAATCCCAAAAGGACGTAAGTGTGCGGCAACGACTCTGCTTAAGCGCTTACTTGTACGAACGGTGGGAATGCCGAATATTTCTTCTAACGATTCCATATAAAACCTCCTGCATATATACCTGCTGTGATTATATCAGCTGTTTTTATTTCTGTAAATTTGTTTGTAAAGGTGATCCTTTATAAAAATAAATTTACACAATAAATCGCAAATACACTAGACTTATTGTGTGTATCCTTGTAATCTAGTGTAAGAATAGTTAAACTTTTTCAAAAATAGTAGGGGGTACACACATCCATGATTAAAGCGGTATTTTTCGACCTAGATGACACGCTACTTTGGGATCAAAAAAGCGTAAAAGAAGCATTCTTTGCAACATGTACATATGCAAGTGAAAAATATAATCTAAAACCTGAAGAACTAGAAGAAGCGGTGCGCAAAGAAGCAAGAGAATTATATGCTTCGTATGAAACCTATGAATTTACGCAAATGATTGGCATTAATCCATTTGAAGGGTTATGGGGAAATTTTCTAGACGATCATGATCAATTCCGAAAAATGAAAGATATTGTTCCTACTTATCGCAAAGAAGCTTGGACTCGAGGCCTTCGTGCTCTAGGAATTCACGACGATGCTTTTGGAGCGGAATTAGCTGAACGTTTTCCTTTAGAGCGCCGCAAAACACCGTTTGTATACGAAGAAACGTTTGAAGTGCTTAATCAATTAAAAGGAAAGTACAAGCTGCTGCTGTTAACAAACGGTTCACCTGACTTACAAAATACCAAATTAGATATTACATCGGAACTAGTTCCATATTTTGATGAGATTGTGATTTCAGGGGCATTTGGCCGGGGTAAGCCTGATCCATCTATTTTCGACCATGCTTTATCACTTATGGATTTAAAGAAAGATGAAGCGATCATGGTTGGAGATAATTTAATGACAGATATACTGGGTTCTTCTCGCGTTGGAATGAAATCTGTATGGATTAATCGTCACGATAAAGAGCGAAATGAAGTCATTCCTACTTATGAAATTACCCATTTAAGTGAACTGCATTCAATTTTAGATGAACTAAATTCGTAATACGAACAAACAAAAAGAGGCGTAAATCGTCTCTTTTTTGTTGTAAAAACAAGTACAAAAGTCTCTGAAAGTCCTATATCCGTTCCAAACCTCACTGACTTCAGTCACTTTTTCTTCTTCCTGCATAGTAAACCAATCTTATCCTTGATTCCCAGATAAATACCATGTAGCATAGTATATAGACTAGTCATTGGAGGAATAACATGAAGAAAATAGTTACCAGAAGCCTTGTAGCGGCTGTTTTGTTCACAAGTCTCGCCGCTTGTGAAGACAAACAAGGCGATACGCACGTCACTTACAAAAACCCTCAACCTAAACATGCCCCTGGAGCAGACACCATTTCAGCAACAGATGAAACGATGGCGCCTGTAAGCCGGGTAGCTACAGAAGATGAAACCGATGATCGATTAGCGTTTGGAGAACGATCAAAACACGGTCAATATTACGTTTCCACAACGGATGCACAATTTTATCCTGTTAAAGGAGCTAAACAAGTAAACACCCAGTACATTGTCGTATCCGTTCAGTTTCAGCGAACACCTAATGAACATTCGGCTGTAGTATTAAACGACACAACGTTTACATTACAAGACACAGCAACTTATCAAACCTACGAACCGTCTGATGGAGGAAATTTATTGACAGAAACCCCGCACACCCTGTGGACAGCTTTTTCATCACCGTCATTATCTGACGACGAACCACTTAACCTCGATGTTGCATTTAAAATTCCAAAAAAGGCCAACCATACGTATAACCTGTTAATTACACAGCAATCAGAACGAGCAGATGTGTTTAAGTTTGAAGAAGCCAAACAAGATTATTAATTACATACAGAAAAAAACGCCTATCTTTTGTTGTATAGAAAAAGAAGGCGTTTTTTTGTAAAACTATCTTGTTTCTCATAGAAAGAGCAAACGATAGACATAAAAAGAAAAAGAGAATAGACATAAAACGCGTTAGTGTAGTCAAGTTCAAAAAGAACGTGTATCATTGTAACTACTGGTACCAAAAGATAGACATAAAATATAAATAAAAAAGTTATGAGAAAGGAAAAGGTGCGTACATCACGTTAAAGACATATGAATCATAAACATACAAAAACAACTACTGAATTTAGTAATAAAAAAATAAACATGCATTTAAATAGAAAGCTATCAGCCGCCATTATAGCTGCGTTTCTTTTTACTTTACTTTTTTGTTTTATGCCAGGTATAAAAGAATCAATTCCTAATTTTTCTATTAAAAAAACCAGTCAGAATTTCATTGATTTATTTCCTTTATACCTTTTATTTTTTACACCCTTCTTTTTAATAATGGGGACGTTAGGCACGGTTATCGTTGATTTATTAGTCAGTGCTTTTGTAAAAGACCGTAGTAAAAAAATTGATTTTATCATGTCATTCATATTTCACGCCATTTTTGGGTTATTAATGTTTGAATTCGGAATGTTGGGCGTCATTCTTATTTTTATTGTGGATCGCCTTCTTTCAATCCGTAAAGAAAACTATTCTTATTTATATCCACTAGGTTGCTTAGTACTGTCGGCCATTATTGGAACTCTCGTCTACTTCATTTTTACTATCGTTTAATAAAAAAATAATAAAAAAGAGACCCAATTGTTAGACTATATCTAACTTTTCAGGGTCTCTTTTTTGTTTTTTCTTGAAAGTTTGATTTATTTACTATGCGAATGTTTGATAAATCAAAAAGATATTTAAACAAATGACTAATGCAGCTATCACCCAAGCTACAGTAGTTGTTGCTTTATGATTAACCAACCCGCCCATGATTTTTTTATTACTTGTAAACATGATAAGAGGTACAAGCGCAAATGCAATTCCGAACGATAAAATAACTTGACTGACAACTAGTGCACTTGTTGGATTTACGCCAAGTCCGATAATCAAAAGCGGCGGAATAATTGTAATGAAACGACGAAGATATAAAGGAATTCTGCGTTTAATAAATCCTTGCATGATGACATCTCCAGACATTGTTCCGACCGAAGAACTTGAAAGTCCTGAAGATAATAATCCAACACCGAACGCAATAGCTGCAAAAGGACCAATTAAATGTTCAAATTGTGTAAAAGCCACGTCCAAATCTTGCACGTTTAGTCCGTTTTTAAAGAATAGAGCGGCTGCGACAATCAGCATGCTTGCATTAATTGCACCAGCGATAATCATGGCAATCACAATATCGATAAATTCAAAGCGGAAAATCGCTTTTTTCTCCGATTCTGTAGTTCCTACCACGCGGCGCTGCGTAAGAGCTGAGTGCAAATAAATCGCGTGCGGCATAACTGTAGCACCTAAAATCCCAGAAGCTAACAGCACGCTGTCTGTCCCGTGAAACTGAGGGACAAATAAGCCGTGGACAACACTTGCGCCGTCTGGATGCGCAAGAAACATTTGAGTCCCAAAAGCTAATACCACAATAAAAACCATTGCTGCAATCGCTGCTTCTAGCAGTCGAACACCTCGTCTTTGTAACTCTAAAATAGCAAAAGAACCTACCGCTGCGATGAGTGCAGCTGGGAACAAAGGAATATGAAATAATAAATAAATTCCAAGAGCAGCCCCAATAAATTCTGCTAAATCCGTCGCCATAATGACTAATTCCCCTTGGATCCAAAGCCCAAAAGAAACGAAGGACGGGAAGTGTTCCTGTGCTATCTCGGGTAAATTCAAGCCTGTTGCAATACCTAATTTAGCTGATAACGATTGAATTAAGACAGCCATTAAGTTAGAAATTAATACAACCCAAAGCAACATGTATCCGTATTGAGAGCCTGCTGCGATGTTAGTAGCAAAATTACCTGGGTCAATATAGGCAACCGCTGCGATAAAGGCAGGCCCTAAGAAAGGTAATAATCGCTTAATTCCTTTTGTTTTACCCGACAATACGTCTTGAGCACTTAGCTGCATAGCTGATAATGCTTTACTGCCGTTTTGATCTTTCATGTCTAGTGCTCCTTTCTTTGATGAACAATAAATAGCCCAAGCTAATTTTTTTATATGAAGTATAAAATGTTTCCTTAATGCAAATTATATGCTAGCAAAGGTTCTTTTGACAATAAAAAAGTTTAGCAAAAAATATAAATCATCTTCAGCTGTTTTTTATCCCGTTTGGCACAATTCTTTAAATGCACACCCGTGACAGGAGGAAGGCGTATCTGCTTGAGGGAAATGCTTAAGCGGAAGAGGCTGATTTACCTCTGAGTGTTCCAAAAAAGTTTTCATATAGTCAATGCTTGTATCGATTTGCCGAAGAACAGCTTCAATTTCGTGAAGAGTAAGCTGATACGTACGCGCACTGCCTGAAAGCAAGTATTCGTTTCGGACTTTTATCTGATCAACAGAAATATTATATTCAGCTAGCACGTAGAGAGCGTAAATTGCCAGTTGAAACAAATCATCTTTTGTTTGTTTACTTGTTTTCCAATCAACAATCGTAAATTCGTCTGTGACTGGATTTTTAAAAAGGGAATGAAAAGGCGCATATACTTTATGATCATACACATTTATAGAACGAAACGACTGAGGAGAATCTACTTCTAAAGAAGGTGAAGACACCACGTCGCAAAACGATTTACTTTGTAAAAAGTTATGTACACAAATGTGTACCCGCTTTTGCATGTCTTTAAGATCTTTTTTAGAAATATAGCCGTTTTCGTAGAATTCTAAAAGCATCTTATACTGAGCAGGCTTATGATACCAAAGCTCTCCATAGTCAGTAGAATCACGCAGTGCGTTATTTAGTAGCTGCTGTACTTTCTTCACTAAATTTTGTTCACCCGGGACAATCTGTGTAGATGTATAGTCAGAAATGGCTTCTGTAATCACCTGACGGACGGCTTGTCCTGCGTACATAGATAAAGTAGAAACCTTTTTTAAACGATAAGCGCTTTGAGACTGTGCAGAAGCGCTGTCAAGCCATCCGTTGTGTGAGACATAATAATGATATGCATACTTTCGTTTGCACTGTGTGATCATTTTATGCCTGGAATAGGACCATGAAAATTCAGGGAAATCAGTGATTTGAAACAAGCTATTCACATCCTTTTTCAAAAACTGCGCATAGGTTGGTCTATTAGTGTATTCGTATATGAGTTAAAATAGACTAAAAGTGTAGAGAGTGAATAGCTACGCATGCATATTATTTTGTGGATTCTTGCGAAATATGTATAAATAGAAAAAACTATTTAAAAATTGGTTGCTTTTTTCTATGGCAGATGTTATATTAATAAAGCGATGAGCTAATTTGTGTAAGTCGAAGGACATGCTTTCGAGCTAAACGTGTGAATGTGGTCACACGGTCCCCGCCACAAACGCATCAAAGACGTCCTGCGTGGACGTCTTTTTCATTTTATAAAAAAGAGAGCATATTGCTCTCTTTTTTTGTGGTAACTTTTTGATCCCTTCTATAATTTCTGCCCCTTTTATTTACTGCAGCCAAACTTACTGTATTTGCACATTTGCCGCATATTGCATTGTTCCTCTTGTAGAGTTAATCACGATATCTACAACGTAAAAACCTTGATTTTCAGGAATCTTAAATTCATTATTTTTGACAAACAGCTTGGTTTTTTCACCGTTATTTTTCCATATATGCACGCTCACGCCGCGAATATAAGCGCCGTCTAGGTTGGAAAAATGGAGCTTAACCAATTGTTGCTGCTTTAAAGGGATACTTTTTTGCTGCGATATGTATGTATATAAATCATATACATTTATTTCTTTTTTTGTTGTTGAACGGCCGTTTGACCAGTTAATAGAACCTTTGTGAAGGTGATAGGTATGTTCGTTGACCCCAAGCGCAGCTTCAGGTTTGTTTTGGTCGTATTCTTCCTCTAGAAAGAAAGCACTGTTCTTAAGTAAGAGTAAGAAGAACACCGTAACAGCTCCTAGACCGCTTAAGACATATACACCACATTTTGCGGGTTGTACTTTCATAATAATTTCCTTTCACAGACCAATAATTAAAGAGGATAGGTACATAAAATTTCCACTTTTTCTATTCTAAACGATTACAAGTGAAATTACATTTATTGCTTTCTTTCTTCACAAAAAACAGGATAATAGTCATGTGTTTTCTATAAAAGGTCTCCTTATATCCAATTCAAACCCATATAAAAGGAAGATAAATGGAATTTAAAAGAGGGAATCTAAAAAATTTACAGAAGTTGATAAGTGATTTAAAATTATACAGAGGAAAAAAGGATTTCAAAAAAAGGGAGATTAGTAGGTTTTTCGTTCTACTGCAGCTACTTAAAAAGCCGTATTTTTCGTAAGAAACTGTAAAGCTATATTTTATAAAGGTGAACCAATACATATACAAACAAAAGGGACACACAAAAAGGGGGATCAGCATGGAAATTAGAGAACTAGAATTACATGATGCTGCAAACTTTGTAGATTTGCTTAAACAGATTGAAGAAGAAAGTAAGTTTATGCTGTTCGAAAGTGGAGAGCGAAAGCTGAGTACGGATCAGCAGGAGAAAAACATCGAAATCTTTAAGCAGCAGCCAAACTCTACGATTATTGTAGCAGAAGAAAACGAGATGCTTGTGGGATATATAGCTGCAACAGGGGGCGAAGCTAACCGAAACGCTCACATCGCTTCTTTGACATTAGGTATTCGAAAGACGTTTCAAAATCAAGGAATTGGGACGGCTTTAATCGGTGCACTTGAAGAATGGGCGAGAGAACACCATATTCATCGTCTTGAACTGACAGTCGCTATACAGCATGAAAAGGCTCTTTCTTTATATGATAAAGTAGGATTTGGAATCGAAGGAACAAAGAAACATTCACTGCGAATTGGCGGTTTGTTTATTGATGAGTACTATATGTCTAAATTGCTCAACTAAAAAAAGAAACGACGTTTAAAGACGCCGTTTCTTTTTTTAACTTCCTCTATAAATTTGGTACCCCCACGGTGACACAAGCAAAGGGATGTGATAATGTTCTTGTTCAGAAGACAATCCGACTCGAACAGAAACTTGATTTAAAAAGGGCGGATTTGTTGTTTGGACTTCTTGTTTTTTATAGTATTCCCCAATATGGAACAAAAGTTCATAATTTCCTGATTCAAACGCTTCAGAAGAGAAGAGCGGGTTTGCTAATCTTCCGTCTTCATTTGTAGTACCATGAGAAAGCTTTATTCGTTTACTTTCTGACTGGATGTGATAGAAATCAACTTTGACAAAAGCAGCCGGACATCCGTGAGTGAGGTCTAAAATATGCGTTGTAATTTTAGTCATGCTCGTTTCTTTGTCTCCTTATCTTCAGTAATTTTATCAGTTAAACGAAAGAAAGCAATTTTATATACTTCTTCTAACGCTGTAGCAAACTCCGTTTGTTTGGTATTCTGTAAGCGACTTTGCATTGCCTCGTAAATATCTTCTTTTTGTTTACCTCGTACTGCCAAAATAAAAGGGAAAGGAAACTTTTCCATATACATTCCATTAAGAGAAGAAAACTGTTCATACTCATTTTGTGTTAAGTTTTGTAAGCCTGCTTTTGTTTGTTCTTCAGTAGAAGCAGATGTCATAGCGATATTTTCACCTAGATTTGGATGAGCTTTCAGCAACTTAAGCTGTTTTTCTACAGATGCTTGCGCTACAATTTCTTTCATCTTTCCATGAAGTTGTTCAACGGAAGAGAAAGGGCGCTTAGAATAAGCTTCTTCTGCAACCCAAGGTGAATGTTCAAATATATCGCCAACTAATGAGACAAAATGCTGCTTGCTAAGCTGATTTACATACTGCACAGATACATTATTCATACTAAACCACCTTTACTTTACTTCTGAATAATCTGTCTTCTCTAAAGAGACAGAAGGTACTTTTCGTTCAACCGATGCGTTAAAAAAGAGATTTAATAAAATGGCAGCTAAACTTCCAGTAATAACTCCATCGCTTACAATTACACGCAAAGCATTTGGGAGCTGGGCGAATAAATCGGGTACCACCGTTACACCAAGACCCAGCGAAAGAGAGCACGCAATAATCAGCAAATTTTCTTGTTTAGCCAAATCAACAGCGCTTAGCATTTTGATGCCTGATGAAATAACTAAACCAAACAACACGACCATTGCTCCTCCTAAAACAGGAGTAGGAATAATGGTTGTAAAAGCAGCTATTTTAGGAACAAGTCCCAATAATACGAGAATAAAGCCGGCTACTACCACTACATTTTTTGTTTTTACTTTCGATAATTGAACCAGTCCTACATTCTGAGCGAATGTATTGTAAGGAAAAGCATTAAATAGCCCTCCAAGAACAATGGCGATTCCTTCGGCACGGTAGCCTTTTGTAAAATCTTTTTCAGTTAATTCCCGATCACACAGTTTTCCTAACGCTAAAAATACGCCTGTAGACTCAATAATAATGACCAAGCATACGAGAATCATCGTTAAAATCGGTCCAATTTCAAAAGTGGGCATCCCAAAATAAAAAGGAGTGGGAATGTGCAGCCAAGAAGCTTCATTAAAGTTAGTGAAATTAACTTTTCCCATTAATACAGCGGCTATTGTTCCGGCTATAATTCCAATCAACACAGAAAGAGAACGAAGGAAACCGCTGAAAAATCGATTTAAAATTAAAATAAGCGCTAGAACACCAAAAGATAGAAGAAGATTAGAAAGAGAACCAAAATCTTTACTTCCTACTCCTCCTGCCATATTTCGGACAGCGGATGGTACAAGTGATAAACCAATCATCGTCACAACCGTTCCTGTGACAACTGGAGGAAAAAATTTAATAATTTTGCCTAAAAAACTTGCTGCCAGTACGATAAAAATACCACCGGCAATAATCGCTCCGTAAACAGCGCTAATTCCATATTGAGTTCCAATCGCAATCATAGGAGTCACCGCTACAAATGAACTTCCAAGTACAACAGGAAGACCAATCCCAAACCACCTGTTCGTCCAAGCCTGCAGCAGCGTAGCTAGTCCGCAGGTCAGTAAATCAATGGCTACGAGATAGGCTAAGTCATGTGCATTTAAATTTAATGCGCGTCCTACCATCAGCGGAACGAGAATGGCACCCGCATACATAGCGAGTACGTGCTGTAATCCCAATGAAGCTAGTCGAAACGGCCGATTTTGGTTATTCACCTAAAAACCTCCTTTAATTATATCACATGTAATGTTAATAAATATTACATTTAGAATGATACATTAATAGTAAAATGTTTTTCAAGGGATGTCATTAGTCAAGTTGACCAAAAACAGAGGTTTCAATATCTCCTTTTTTACAATATATAGAGAAGTAGGTAAGCTACCGTGTAAAAAGATGTTACATTTATTTTTTAGTACCAGATATTAATATCAAGTGATATAATTTTGTATATATTTTCAAATAATAGAGGGAAGAGGAAATGTTTATGTATAATCTTGCGGCTCACGCATGTAAATTTTTATTAAAAAGAAGAGGTAAGCTTTACATAAGGAATAAAGAGTCTTTACCAACAGACACAGGTTTTGTGATCGCTTGTTCGCATAAGGGATGGGTAGACGTTGTAGCGCTTGGTGCGGCTATTTTGCCTCACCAAATTCATTTTATGGCAAAAAAGGAGCTTTTTAATCATATACTCACTAGTAATGTATTAAAAAAACTTAACGCATTCCCAGTAGATCGTAACAACCCTGGACCCAGCAGCATTAAAACACCTATTAAATTAGCAAAAGAAGGACATATCGTCGGGATTTTTCCTAGCGGTACGCGAACGGAGGAAGACGTTCCCTTAAAAAGAGGAGCAGTCACTATAGCAAGTATGGCAAAGGTTCCTATCGTACCCGCAGTTTACAAAGGACCCGCAAATGTAAAAGATTTATTTTCAAAAGATCCCATTGTCATTTCCTTTGGAAAGCCTATCTACCTTGCTGAAGGCAAACTGACAAAAGATCGCCTTGCTGACGTGTCAAATCACTTAACAGCTTCGATTCGTGCGTTAGAGGAAACAGAAACATAACTTCATAGCGGAGGTGCATCATGAAGGATTGGGTACAGAGAAAGCTAAACGATGTGATTAGTGATGATGTGCAGGCGAAAATGAAAGAAAAGATGGCTGAAAGCGGTGTAACCGTTCCTATATCCGCTTCTATGCTCATGCGAATTTTTCAAAAACAAATGACAAAGCAAGATCAAATTCAGCAATTTTCTATTTCATTTCAAGACTCCTATATTCACGTGAATGGAATTATTAAAAAATTTCTGGTGAGAATTCCATTTTCCATTGTGCTAGAACCTCTTGAAGCAAAAGAACGTACGCTTTTATTCAAAATCCATGAAATGAAACCTCTTAATCAAAATTGGATCAACTATCGAATTTTTCATAAGCCGCCTGTTACTACGTATGAAGAAAAACAAATTCATATCAACCTCAATGAAATTGATAAAATAAAGGTCATTCCAGTAGGGAAAATCAAACAATTTTCAATACAAGATGAAAAGCTCCGAGTGAAAATTGGTTTATAAATGGTTGTAAATAAAATGTAGAAATAGTTTTTTTAGAAAGAAAACCTTTTCAGTTCAGCACTTAATTCGATTAGGTGCTATTTCTTTATAGTTTTTATAAAATTTTTAGAATTTTTCGTCTCTAACTATTGTGACACGCTTCCCTAAAGTTGTACAATGTAACTTATATAGAGGTTTAAGCGAAAAACCCGTAAATATAAAGAGCAAGGAGAAACAACTATGACAACTTATTCAATCGATGTAACACTAAGTCAAACAAAAAAAGAAAAGCCGCAATCTGATCAATTGCAATTCGGGAAAATCTTCACGGACCATATGTTCATTATGGATTATACAGAAGGCCAAGGCTGGCACGACGCTCGTATTGTACCTTATCAACCTATCACATTAGATCCTGCATCCATGATCTTTCATTACGGGCAGTCTGTTTTTGAAGGACTAAAAGCATATGTAACAAAAAAAGAGCAAGTATTATTATTTAGACCAGATGAGAATTTCAAACGTTTAAATAAATCAAACGATCGTCTTTGTATTCCTCATGTTGACGAAGACTTAGCATTAGAAGCGTTAAAACAGCTGATTAAAATTGACCGCGAATGGATTCCTACTGCTGAAGGTACATCACTATACATTCGTCCATTTGTCATCGCGACAGAGCCTTACTTAGGAGTAGCGCCATCTGACCGCTACCAATTTATCATTATTCTATCTCCAGTTGGCTCATATTATAAAGAAGGGATTGCTCCTGTAAAAATTGCGGTTGAAAGCGAATTTGTTCGTGCTGTAGCCGGAGGGACAGGGACTGCTAAAACAGGCGGAAACTATGCTTCAAGCTTAAAAGCTCAGCAGCTTTCTGACTCAAAAGGCTATTCACAAGTACTGTGGTTAGACGGAGTTGAACGCAAGTACATTGAAGAAGTAGGAAGCATGAATATTTTCTTCAAAATTGATGGAGAAGTAGTAACGCCATCTGTGAACGGAAGCATTTTAGAAGGAATTACGCGTAAATCCATCATTGAGCTGCTAAAACACTGGGATATGCCTGTAACTGAGCGCCGTATTTCTATGGAAGAAATTAAGCAAGCTTATTCGGAAGGCAAACTAGAAGAGGCATTTGGAACAGGTACAGCTGCAGTTATTTCTCCGATTGGCGAGCTATTTTGGAATAACGAGAAAATGGTCATCAACGGTGGAAACACAGGAGAAGTATCACAAAAACTGTATGACACTCTAACAGGTATTCAAAATGGTACAGTGGAAGATCCATTCGGCTGGGCAGTGGAAGTGGAATAAATTTCGATAATCGAACATCTTTTTACGTAAAAGAAGCGGGAGCTGTCCCGCTTCTTTTTTTTGTTTGTTGCCGAATAGTCCAAAAGAAACAAATTATATTTTGAATATTTTGAACTATTTATATACTTTTATTGTAAAATAAAATATAATTATCCTTATAAAAGCAAGACTTTGTCTTTATTAGAATTGGCCGCGTTACTTATTCGTTATAAGGGGGAGAACAAAATGCTCTTTTTATCACATGATGAAAAAATTAAACAGCTGGCTTCACACTTAGCTGAACGACTCGAATGGGAATTAAACCAAGAAACCTCAGATGAACAAATGTACGTGCTCATCGGCTACTTATTTGCTTCTCATTTAATCGAGCACCGTCCTACAGGTTATTACGTAAGGTCTCAATACCCTGAGCAGCTAAAAGATTTATATGAAACTTTACACGTCCACCAATAAATTATCTCTTCCTCTTTTGTCCTATATCGTGTAGAATTTTAGAAAATATATGATTTTCTAGTTGATGGCAGAGCTAGGATATAGCGTGGTGTGGCATTTACCTTTAAATGATTAAGTAATGGCTTTAGAGGTGAATAATGTTAGCGCAGATTAAAGAAATGAGTTTAGATAAAAATCGTCGTAATCCACATTACCGCGTGTTGTTGCAGTGTCCAGACGGGAGTGAACTATTCATTCACTTTAATTATACATACCGATCAAAAACATATTGGTCAAGAGATGTATATTACAACAATGTTCATAAAAAATCTCAGCTTGCTTGGTATACCCAAAGCGTAGAGGAAATGACTGCTCAGCAGTTTCTTGAAGAGCTAGGAGCTATAGTAAATGAACATTTCAACTTTACACTGCGACGATAACCAAGAAAAGCATCCTTTAACAAGGGTGCTTTTCTTGGTTATTTTACATAAATAAGGACAGAATAATATATATTCTCTTTTTGAAAGTGAAAGGTGGAAAGCTCATGGCGCAAATCGTAATGTGGGTGCTTTTTATCGGTCCTTGGCTATTGCTTTTTGCAGTTGATAAAGAGCGAGTAAAGCGGTATATGGCTGTATCGCTATTCGGAGTGGTATTGTTAACGGTGGTTTTTCAAATCGCAGATCGCTTTAACTGGTGGGAAGTCAATGAAACTCTTTTTTTCTTTGTTAATATGACGCCTTTTCCTTTTGGCATATTTATAATAGGAACGCTTTTTATTTTTTATTTTACCTATCCTGGCTTTTGGATGTTTATGATTATCAATGCAGCGTTCGATTTATTTCAGGCATTTGTCATGAGTCCTATCTTTGAAAAACTAGACATTTATACACTGAAGGGAATGAATCATTTTTTATTATTTGTACTAATGATGGTTATTGCTGTTCTACTTTTTCTTTATCAAAAGTGGCAAGATACTGCGTTTAAGTTATCTATCAAGTGATAGAGAGACAGGTTGTGTTTTATCGTTAACTTTTATATAATGAACGTATAAAACCCTCTATTTATATCGGAAATAGAGGTGTTTTTACTGTGAAAAAGATACAAAATGGCAAAATATCTGCGGATGAACATCATTTTTCGCAAAAAAATTAAAATAATGTAAAAGTTTATGTTAAAATGGCAATGTTGCGTGAACGAATTAACTAACTTTACGCAAGAATGCTATTTACATACGTAAGAAGGAGAGAGATTTAAGATGGCAAAGACGTTAATTTTTGGACATAAAAATCCTGACACAGATACAATCTGTTCTGCAATTGCATACGCTGATTTAAAGAATAAATTAGGTGTAGACGCTGAACCAATTCGATTAGGCGATATTAACGGTGAAACGCAATTCGCTCTTGAAAAGTTCAACGCTGAACTACCACGTTTCGTTGATGAAGTATCTAAAGAAACAAATGAAGTTATTTTAGTGGACCACAACGAACGCCAGCAAAGTGCAAACGATATTGATCAAGTTCGTGTGCTTGAAGTAATTGATCATCACCGTATTGCTAACTTCGAAACAGCAGATCCTTTATACTATCGTGCAGAGCCAGTTGGATGTACGGCAACGATCTTAAACAAGATGTATAAAGAAAACGGCGTAGAAATCGAACCTAACATCGCAGGTCTTATGCTATCAGCTATCATTTCTGATTCTTTATTATTCAAATCACCAACTTGCACAGACCAAGACGTTGCAGCTGCTAAAGAATTAGCGGAAATTGCAGGCGTAGATGCAGAAGAGTACGGATTAGCAATGCTAAAAGCTGGAGCTGACTTAGGTGATAAAACAGCTTCACAATTAATTTCATTAGATGCTAAAGAATTCAGCATGGGCACAAGCAAAGTTGAAATTGCACAAGTGAATGCAATTGACGTAAACGACGTTTTAGTGCGCAAAGTTGAATTGGAAGAAGCGATTACTAAAACAATCGAAGAAAAAGGATTACAATTATTCCTTTTAGTTGTTACAGATATTTTAAACAGCAACTCTACTGCATTAGCATTAGGTTCTGCTGCTTCAAAAGTAGAAGAAGCATACAATGTAACGCTTGAAAACAATACAGCTGTCTTAGAAGGCGTTGTATCACGTAAAAAACAAGTAGTACCTGTATTAACATCTGTATTTGCTTAACAAAAAAACGGTTCGTGTCTACACACGAACCGTTTTTTTGTCTATTTGCACGTTAAGCCAATTTAGTATATCTTCTATCACTTCATCTTTATTTAATTCATTCAGCAATTCATGACGGCACTCTTTAAAAAAACGATAACTTACATCCTGTAATCCTGCCTTTTTAAAGTCGTTATATACTTTGACTACGCCTTTTGTATAGTTGCCTACTGGATCATATTCTCCAGATACCAAATAAATCGGCAGGCTTGATGGAACTAACTTTATATTAGCTAAGTTAGAGATTTGTTTGATTCCTGTTAGTAAGTCATAGAAAAAACCTGTGGTAAAAACTCCTCCGCAGTTTGAATCATTTATGTAGGCATCAATCACTTCATGATCTCGGGTAAACCAGTCAAACGACGTACGAGCAGGTTCAAACGCTTTATTATATTTCCCAAAGGATAGTTTATCCAGAAGAGGACTTGGTGACCGTTTTCCTTTTACTTTCATCTGTAGTTTAGCTATAAGGGTTCCTCCATTTCTAGCTAGCGCATCAACCGTTCCTGTACCTTCTAAAATAACTCCTTGAATATGATCCGTATCCAATTGAATATATCTTCTCGTTAGAAAAGACCCCATGCTGTGACCGAAAAGAAAGATCGGTAGGTCCGAGTGTTCCGTCGAAATGTGCTTAGTCAGAGCAATCATGTCGTAGACTACTGTATCAAAACCATTTTCTTCAGCAAAAAAACGCTTGTCTTCATCTTTTAAAGCTGTTTGACCATGACCTCGGTGATCATTCCCATATACGATATATCCATGTTGCGTTAATACATTAGCAAAGTACTCGTAGCGTCCAATATGTTCGGCCATCCCATGGGCTATTTGGACAACGCCTTTTGCAGAATGGTTTTCAACATTCCATTTTTGTGCAAATATTTCTTTTTCCTGATGACCTCTGTAATAAAAGGATTGTTTCATGCTCAGCATCCACCTTCTGTTTTCCTGTAAAATAAGGGATATATGTATATATTATACTAATTTATGCAGGTGATTTTACTATTTTAAAATAAAAAATGATTATTTTGTCATAAACCTTTACAAACCTTTGTGTGATTTGTTAAATTAGTATTTATATTAAAAATTATTAAACAATTTAAAAAGATTCAGTTTTTAATAGGTTAGATGAATACGGAGGGAATTATTGTGGCAGAATTAAGAAGTAACATGATCAAAAAAGGATTCGACAGAGCACCACACCGCAGCCTACTGCGTGCAGCTGGTGTAAAAGAAGAGGATTTCGGCAAACCGTTTATTGCGGTTGTCAATTCATATATTGATATTGTACCAGGTCATGTTCACTTACAGGAGTTTGGTAAAATCGTAAAAGATGCGATTCGCGAAGCTGGTGGCGTACCTTTTGAAATGAACACTATCGGTGTAGATGACGGTATTGCGATGGGACATATCGGTATGCGTTATTCATTACCAAGTCGTGAAATCATTGCTGACTCAGTTGAAACGGTAGTATCTGCTCACTGGTTTGATGGAATGGTATGTATTCCAAACTGTGATAAAATCACGCCTGGGATGTTAATGGCTTCGTTACGTCTGAATATTCCGACAGTTTTTGTTAGCGGCGGACCAATGAAGGCTGGCGTAACGAGCGACGGCCGTAAGATTTCTCTTTCTTCAGTATTTGAAGGCGTAGGAGCTCATCAAGCTGGTAAACTTGATGATAAAGGATTACTTGAATTAGAACAGTTTGGCTGTCCGACATGCGGATCTTGTTCAGGAATGTTCACAGCGAACTCAATGAACTGCTTAGCTGAAGCGTTAGGACTTGCTTTACCTGGAAATGGTACAATCTTAGCAGTTGCTCCTGAACGTAGAGAATTTGTTAAAAAATCAGCTAAACAACTTATGGAATTAATTAAACTAGATTTAAAACCACGTGATATCGTAACAGAAAAAGCAATCGACAACGCATTTGCTTTAGACATGGCGTTAGGTGGTTCTACAAATACAGTTCTTCATACGCTAGCTCTTGCGAATGAAGCTGAAATTGATTATCCGTTAGAACGCATTAATGAAGTAGCGGAACGCGTGCCTCACTTGGCAAAACTCGCTCCGGCTTCGGATGTATTTATTGAAGACTTACATGAAGCAGGAGGCGTATCGGCTGCTTTAAACGAGCTATCTAAAAAAGAAGGAGCTCTTCATTTAGATACGATGACGGTTACTGGAAAAACGCTAGGCGAAAACATTGCAGGATGCGATGTAAAAGATTATAACGTTATTCATCCAATCGATAAGCCGTTCACAGGAAAAGGCGGACTTGCTGTATTGTTTGGTAACTTAGCTCCAGACGGCGCGATCATTAAAACAGGCGGTGTTCAAGACGGCATTACTCGCCATGAAGGACCAGCAATTGTATTTGAGTCTCAAGACGAGGCGCTGCATGGTATTGCTAACGGAAAAGTAAAAGAAGGACATGTCGTAGTCATTCGTTATGAAGGACCAAAAGGCGGACCGGGAATGCCTGAAATGTTAGCTCCAACTTCTCAAATTATGGGAATGGGACTAGGTGCAAAAGTAGCACTATTAACAGACGGACGCTTCTCTGGCGCTTCACGTGGATTATCAATCGGCCACGCATCTCCAGAAGCTGCTGAAGGCGGACCGCTAGCATTTGTCGAAGATGGCGACCACATCGTGATTGACATTGAAGATCGTTCAATGAATGTTCAAGTTTCTCCAGATGTTTGGGCAGAACGAAAAGCAAACTGGAAAGGCTTTGAGCCAAAAGTGAAAAAAGGCTATCTTGCAAGATATTCTAAACTTGTAACTTCTGCAAGCACAGGCGGAATTATGAAAATCTAATAGCACAAAAAAGGCTCTCTACGGAGAGCCTTTTTCTTTACTAAAGCAACTGTGCAAAGAAGCCTTTTTAACACGTAAACTCTTTTTTCATAATAACGTGTGGAATACCGTCTTCCATAAAGACATCAGAAGCAGTCTTATACCCTAATTTATGATAAAAAGGTTCAGCTTGAACTTGACCGTGAAGCTTAGATTGAGTTAAGCCTTCTTTTTTCGCTGCTTCTTCTAAGCTGGTCACCACTTCTTTTCCGAGCCCGTATTTTCTAAATTCCTTTAATACGCATATTCGCTCTATTTTGGCGTAATCGTCTACTATGCGGAATCTACCAGAAGCAGCTGGTTCGTTGTTATAATAAACCAACATATGTTTTGCCGTTTCTTCATGCTCATCAAATTCATCTTTTAAGGGCACGCCTTGTTCTTCAACAAACACTGTTTTACGTATACGGAATACTTCTTCAAGCTGCTCTTTTGTTGTAACATGCTCAATTTTCATTAAAATCCTTCCTTTTCTACGAATTTAGGCTTCTTTTTTGTATAATAAAAATACGTGATATAAAAAGAGTATAAAGGAAAAATAAAATGTTGTAAATGCAACAAAAAGCAACCAATAAACATTTTACACAAATTTGTGGTCATTACTCACTGTTTAAACGACCTCAACAATAGTAAAATCAACTGAAACACGTTAAAAAAGCAAAGAAAATGGATTATGAATCGCTGTGAATCTACATAAATTGTAAAAAGAGAACTATTCACAATAGTAGTGGGATGAAAAAGGGGAATGTATCATGCAAATAACCTTAGTGTATAAAGATGAGCAATCGAATAAATTTTGGAAAGTTGAAAGAAGAGACAGCAAGTTAATCATTCACTTTGGAAAAGTTGATACAGCCGGTCGCATGCAAGTGAAAGAGTTTGCTTCCGCAGAAGCTTGTGAAGCAGAAGCTGAAAAGCTGATTCGTGCAAAATTGAAGAAAGGATATAAGCCTTTAACTTGTTCGATGCAAGTAATGAAAGACAGCACGATGTCAGAGTCTCTCTTTTGGGAATTGATAAAAAAGGCGAAGACAAAATTAGATGTCGATGAGCAAATGGAATGGCTCCGCTCCACGCTAGCGAAGCGTTCTGAAAAGGACATTTTTCGCTTTGATCAGCTACTAAATCAGCATTTTGATCAATCCTATACTTCTTCATTGTGGGCAGCAGCTTATATTGTAATGGGCGGTTGTTCAGATGATTGTTTTGATTATTTTAGAGCGTGGCTTTTATATCAGGGAAAAGACATATATTATAAAGCGATTGAATCTCCTGAGACGATGATTTCTGTACTTAAACCATTAGAAGCAGAAGGCTATGCTCCTCAATTAGAAGAATTACTTTCTGTAGCGTGTGAAGCTTACGAAGAAAAGACAGGTTTAGATAACGACTATTATTATGATAAATATGACCAGTTTGATCCAGTGTGGTACGATGAGCAAGATTTGGATCTTGATTGGGATGAAGATGATGAGGATGGTTTACAGATGCGATTCCCTGTGCTTTGGAGCCGCTATTGGAACAATCATCTCGAATATTAAAAAGAGGAGATGGAAACCTTTAAACAGATTTTCATCTCCTCTTTTTTTATTTTGATAGAGTACGCGACGGAGGGGCCGAAGACAGTTTTGTTTTTTTGTTTAGCATACTGTTCATAATCATTCCAATTACGATTATCGTCATACCAGCTAACGCAATCCCTGTTGGCATACGTCCATTTAATAAAAACACTTCGCCAAGCACGGTAAAAATCATGCTGCCTGATTGAGTTGCTTCAACCGCTCCAAGCAAACCTAAATTTTCTTTTGCCAAGTCTGTTGCGTAAAAGAACGTCATCGTAGCAATTACACCTGAACTCATTGCTAAGATAAAGGCTTGAGAAAATTGTGGCCCACTCGGGATACCTGTAGTAAAGAAGCCGTATATAGCGTAAATAATACTTAACGGAATGCTTCCTAACGCCATTCCTAAAACACGTTGGAACGTATCAAGCTTCCCGCTGCATATTTCCATCATTTTACGGTTTCCAAGCGGGTATAAAAAAGCAGCGACAACAACAGGCAGAAATCCTAATATAAACTGCATAGCCGTAATATTTTCTGCCTCTTTTACTTGCATAAGAATCACGCCTACTAAAATAAACGCTGAAACGCTAAGCGTTTTTAGCGGGATTTTTCCTCTCACTTTTTTATATCCTTCTGCAGTTTGAACTTTTATAAAAAACAACGGAGAAAGTAGAGCTCCTGCTAGAATGGTCACTTGCCACGTTCCCGCCACCAGCCATGATGGTCCGAAAAGCGAGGAAAAACTTAAGAGAGAATAAAAACCTACTCCTGCAAGTGTACCCCAGCCCAGCCAAGACCAAGGATGTTTTTTCATTTCCTTCCACAGAGGCATAAATTTCTTTTGCAGCAGTACTAAAATGAGTAAAATAGGAATAGCGAATAAAAAACGGAGGGATGCAGTCCATGCCCAACTCGTTCCAGATACATTCATTGCTCGGTTAATGATAAACGTAGCGGAAAAGAACATGGAAGATAATAGTCCCCATATTATTGCTTTCATTGTTTACCCTCCTTATTAAATATATTATAATATGTTAATCACTAAAAAAAGTTTATCATAATATATATCAGAAAGGAAGGAAGAAATGCATACGGAAGAGATGATTAAAAAAGTAGGCAGTGAATTACGAAAAATCAGGGTACAAAATCATTTGACACTGGATGAACTAGCTGAAAAGACAGGAGTCAGCAAACTCACGTTAGGGAAAATTGAAAGAGGGGAGACTAATCCAACCCTAGGAGTAATGTGGAAAATAACAACAGGCTTAAATATCCCTTTAACTAAATTAGTATCAGTGGAGCCTTCAGTATCCCTATCTAAGTGTGGAGAAGGTTTTTCTCTCAAAGGACCGGACGAAACTTGGAAAGTAGAATTTATTTTTCAAAATCAGATAGATTCGACAATTGAAATGTACCGAGCCTTTCTTTCTCCTCTTGCTACATACTGTCCCGAACCTCATCATAAAGGATTAATTGAAGTAGCAACGGTAATGGAAGGAAAAATCGAAATGAAAATCGAAGAAGAGCTATACGAGCTAAAACAATTTGACTCTATAAAATTTGAAGGAAGTCATGTACACTCCTACAAAAATCTTGAAGAACGTCCCGCTGTTCTGCATTTACTGCTAAAATATGAGGAGTAAAGCGGCAGAGCCGCAGTAAAACGAACCATAAAAAATGATTCGTTTTACTGCGGCTCTAATAGCTGTTTATTCATCAGCTTGTTTTGATAGCTAATATATTTTTTTACTTTAATGATACTTAATGAATATTCTTCAATTAATCGGTGGATAGATTGAACCATACACTCTGGGTAATGATGTTTTTTCTGTAAATACACTTTATACTTTCGAATTTGTCTTTCGAAATATAAAATAACTTGCTCAGGCGTTTTTACCAGTAACGATTGCATGTATTCATTTACTTGCGTTTCAAGAAACGAATAGCGATTTGTGATAAAAAATGTCTTCATCTTATTTTCCTCCCTATATGTTAGTGGTACAAAAAAGAAACCCTTGTGCTAGGATTTCTTTTTTGCTTTTTATTTGAATCAGCTGTGCACAACTTTTAGGCACTGATACTTGAAATCGAAGACTGTCTATATTTTTTTATTTTGCATTTTATATATGTAGGCGTTTCGCCGAAAAGATTTGCTGCATGTGCAATAGCTCCGTAATACGTTTTAGCATCCATCATTTCTTTATTCACAATATAGTCATACAGGGATGATTCAATATCATCAACAAAAGCTAAAATGTGACGCTTTTCGAATAGGAGTTGATAAAGTTCATTAATTAAGTATGGGCTTTGATCAAATTTGTCTTGAAGCTGCTCTACTCGGTACTTTGTCATAGGCACTTCACACAAGATAATGTATCGTAACTCTTCTAAAAATAATTTATTCATCTTTCTCACATCCCTATTCTGTTAATAATTATATAATAGCACTATGCCTTCATATTTGGAAGCGTTTTCAATGGATTAATTTTAATATTTTTTTCTTCTCATTTCCCTTCATTTTTTCTGTTCTTACTTGAATTATCTGTAGTATAGTTCGTTTTACGTAAAGACTCTAGCTAATTGTTAAACTACCTGACATACTTTTTGAAAATTTTATTATTGATGTTAAAAGGTCTTACATATCTAAGCGGAAATGCTTTAAAAATAACGTTCTGTGAGTCGGAAGCAGCTTTAATTGTGATAAAATAAAAAATGGAAAATACATCATATAATATAGGAGAGAGGCTATGGAAAAAGATCATATTTCAGAGCTGAAGATTTTAAAAGACATTTCCGAGATTTTAAATGAAGGCACTAATTTACATACCATGCTTCATGATGCGCTTTTAAAACTGCTGCAAATCACAGATTTACAAACAGGATGGATCTTTTTTATTGATGAAAATGGAAAGCATGAGATGATTGCCGCTCAGCATTTACCGCCAGCTTTATTAAATAAAACCGCTCAGCCTATGTGTAATGGAAGCTGCTGGTGTGTTGACCGGTATATGGATGGCCGGCTTCAAAAAGCGTCTAATATTATGGAGTGTAAGAGACTTGAAGATTCCGTCATTCATGAGTGGGGAGATACACATGACATTACTCATCATGCAACGGTTCCTTTACAAGCAGGGGATGAACGCTTTGGATTATTAAATGTAGCTGCCCCTCATAAAATTCATTTTGAACAGCGAGAGCTTGATTTATTAGGATCCGTCGCTCTTCAAATTGGCACGGCTATCAAGCGGATTAAGCTGACTCAATCTCAGCAGGAAGTAAAACTTATTGAAGAAAGAAACAGGCTGGCAAAAGACCTTCACGATTCTGTTAATCAGCTGTTGTTTTCAATTAATGTCACAGCCAAAGCCGGAAGCAGCTTAGCAAAAGATGTGCAGTTAAAAGAGACTTTTTCCTTAATCCAAGAAACCGCTCAGCATGCTCAAGTGGAAATGAAAGCTTTAATTTGGCAACTTCGTCCTCAAGGATTAGAAAACGGCATTGTCAGTGCGTTAAAAAGCTATGGTCAAATGCTAGGGCTTAACGTAAAAGAACAAATTAAAGGAGTGTCCGTTTTGCCTGCTGTGATTGAAGAGACACTGTGGAGAGTCGGACAAGAAGCTTTTAATAATTGCCGAAAGCATGCGGGTACGGCAGAGGTACATCTAAACGTAAATATAAGCAAAGACCAAGTAATTATGAAAGTCCGGGATAGCGGCAATGGGTTTATGTATAGCCCTTCAGCAGAATTGCCGACGCTTGGGCTAAAAACCATGCAGGAGCGAATAAAAAGATTAAATGGAAAACTATCTGTTACAAGCAGCATAGGAAACGGAACGATTGTGGAAGTATCTATTCCTCTTTCATAACGGAAAGGAGCGCACATGAAAATAAAGATTTTAATTGCAGATGATCACCACGTTGTCCGAAAAGGACTTGTCTTTTTCTTACAAACGCAGCCTGATTTAGAAGTTGTAGGAGAAGCTTCTAACGGGGAAGAAGCTATAAAGTTAGCGACATCTCTAGAGCCTCATATTGTGTTAATGGATTTATCGATGCCGGTTCTCGATGGAATCGAAGCAACAAAAGAACTAAAAAAACAAGCACCGCATATACAAGTCATGATTCTAACAAGCTTTTCAGATCAAGATCACGTGATACCGGCATTAGAAGCAGGAGCTTCAGGCTATCAGCTAAAAGAAAGCGATCCAGATGAACTTGTAGCGGCTATTCGAAAGCTAATGAACGGAGAAAATCAGCTTCATCCCAAAGTCACTACGCACTTGCTAACACGGTTAACCAAAAGCAGCGAAAAGAAAGTCAATTTTATTGATCACTTAACAAAACGAGAAAAAGACGTATTAAAAGAAATTGCAAAAGGCAAAAGCAACAAAGAAATTGGTGCTGCCTTACATATTACAGAAAAAACAGTAAAAACACATGTGTCTAATATTTTATCGAAGCTTGGGGTTCAAGACCGCACGCAAGCTGCTCTATATGCTGTTCAGCATGGAATTTCCTAACCTACGACTTTAGTTGTAGGTTTTTCTCTGTTCACCTCAGTCTATATTGGTAGCTTTCTTTCTATCAATAGCATGACGGAAAAAAGTTCAATCATCCCTATACTATACATATAACCAAACGACAGAGGGGTAGATAAATATGAATATACTTATTATTAACGGAAGTCCTAGAGAAACAGGCCGAACAACACAAGTAACGAGAGAACTTCACAAAAGCTATCAAAGTTCTTTTCTAGATTTAAGTCAATTATCACTTCCTATATTCACCGGTGAACCTCATCAGTATGAAATAGAAGAAGTGAAAGTGCTGACTGAAGCAATAGAAAAAGCGGATGGTATCTTACTTGCGACGCCTGAGTACCACGGCGCTATGAGCGGAGCATTAAAAAACGCGTTTGACTTTTTAAACAGTGCGTATTTTGCACATAAGCCCGTCGCACTTGTAGCCGTATCAGGAGGAGGAAAAGGAGGTATCAATGCTTTAAACAACCTTAGAACCGTTACACGCGCTTTGTATGCGAATGTTCTATCTAAGCAGTTGGTATTAGACCCTGCAGACATCGTGGAAAAAGGAACTTTACGAAAAAACGCCGCTGACGGAATTCATGAATTAGTTAATGAGCTGACTCTGTATACACAAGTGTCTAAGCAAATTTTAGAAGCTAAGCAAAATGTTTGATGAAGGCGCTTTATAAGGACCGTCGCTTTCAAGCCGTAGTTGCTGCGAATGTTTTATCCTCTATTGGTTCCGGTATTACGATGCTTGCCATTCCTTTACTGTTAGTTGCATCTCCAGATGGAAATAAACTATTTGGCACGATTATGCTGATTATGACGGTGATTAGCTTTGTGGCTACTCCGTATATAGGTGTTCTTATTGATCGAATGTCACGAAAGAAAATGTTGTTAACCGTAGAATTGATAGGTTTTATCACGGTCATGCTATTTGTTATCGTTGGTTTTATGACAGACTATTCAACCATTCACTACATCATTTTGTACGGAACCGGAAACCTTTACTACACGTTTTTTTATCCAACGATTTTTGCATTAAATCAAGAAGTTTTTTCAAAAGATGTGTTTCAATCATTAAACAGTATTATGGAAATACAAGGCCAGCTATCGAGTATGCTTGCAGGGGCTGCAGCGAGTCTAGTCATTACCCGTTGGTCGCTTCAATGGATTTTAACAGTAGATGCAGCTACGTACATAGCTGCATTCCTTTTTCTATTGAGTATTCCATATAAACAAAGCAGTGAACGAAGCGATAAAAAACACACTGCGATGAAAGAGGGATTAGCATTCATAAAAGAAAATCGCTCGGTATCTCTTTTTTTACTGCTTTCTTTTATGCCTTTCATTGCTGTGATGATGACGAACTATTTGTTTCCTATTTATCTGACTCAAGAATTAAACGCAAGTCCAGCAGCATACGGGATTGAAAGTGCTGTATATGGTTTCGGAGCATTAACCGCAGGGATATTGATCGTATCTATTATGAGAAGAACAGGCACTGAGCTAGCTATTATGCTGAATATAAGCCTTTTTGCACTTGGAATATCGATCATCTTCTTTATGAAGCTTCTGCCCGTTTACTTTTCTATTGTGTTTCTTCTTGCTTTTGCAAATGCAGGTACAAGAGTAGCTCGAAATACGTTTATGATGCAAAAAATACCGAATATTATCGTGGGAAGAGTCGACAGCTGTTTTCGCTTTATCACATTAGGGATTCGTATTTTATTGATTTTCTTCTTTACGTACGTTACGGCTAATGATCGTATAGGACTGGCTTTTTTAGGACTTAGCCTGCTTTTATTATCATCCGCTGTGGCAGGCTGGACACTCTACAAAAGAAAACAACGAAAACAGTCTGCACTGCTTAAGAGTGTTTTATAATGTCTGTTGCATGTTATAATAGAAGAATTGACAAATAATGTTCAACGTTTATGACGTTGGACATTATTTGTTCTGAATAGAAATTAAACAGCAACAGCATTGACTGTTATGCGATTGGAAGATTGTGAAGCGATGATAAATAAAACATTAAACAAAGAACAATTAAAAGATTCGTACTCAAGCAGAACGTACTATAGAGGACACACGTATTACAAGCAGGGGCGTGTGCTTGATTTGGAATACAATGAACAGACCACTACGTGGACAGCATCCGTTCGAGGAGCGGAAATGTATACAGTAATGGTTGAACAAAAAGGAAATTCTTTTTATTCATTCTGCGATTGTCCTGCTTATCACGAGTTTTCAGAATGCAAACACGAAGTAGCTGTTTTATTAACCATTTGCGATGAGCGCGCAAAGCCGCAGCCAATTAAAACAAAGCCTTTTCGCCAAAGCAAAGAATACGAAAATGTAAATCATTTTATCGACTTATTTTCGAGCTATCAGCAAACCATAAGCGACCATAAGAAATATGCAGATAAAGATCCGTTGAAAGTAGAATTTATTTGCAAGTCTTACTCAGAAGAATTTTTACGTTCAGAAGGAATGTACGTAGCGCTTGAAATGAAAGTAGGCGTCGATCGGACGTATGTAGTAAAAAACATTCAAGAATTCTTAACAGACGCTAAAGAATTCCAAACTCACGAATTTACCAAGCGCTTCGAATATGATCCTGCAGAACATTTTTTTATAGAAGAAGATAAGAAAATCATTGAGATGCTGATGGATATTATGACGAATGAATCATTTTATAAAAATTCCTATTCTATGTATCGTTCGTCCGCAAATAACAGAGAACTAATCATTCCATCTATCGTAGCCAAAGAGTTATTTCAACTCCTTAAAGATCGGAACTTTACATTTATTCATGAAGGGCATTCATATGAAAATATTATCTTTGCTGAAAGTTCAGCTCCTTTTTCATTTCAAATAAATAAGCACTCGGCAGCTGGATTTGAGCTAGACTTTACGGAACTTCATCAAGCTTCATTTTTTGATCGATACGGTTGGCTATTTTTAAAAGGGACGTTTTATGAGCTATCTCAAGATCAGCGTATGCTTCTTGAAGGCCTTCGGAAAACGGCTCCTTTGAAGCCAGTCGTACCTATAGCAGAAGAGCAGATGGGCAATTTTTTATCTCACGTCGTTCCGGGACTGAAAAAAGTGGGGAAAGTGGATATCGCAAAAGAAGTATCCCATCAAATTATTGCACCTGAACTAAAAGCAAAAGTATTTATTGACCGTGAGGATGAACAGCTGTTTGTGACGCTTCGGTACAACTACGGAGAGATTTCGATTAATCCATTTTCACTCCAGTCTGAAAAACACGATAAAATCTTGATACGAGATTTAGAAAAAGAAGACCGCGTTATGGACTTAATTGAAACGGCTCCTTTAAATATTTATAAAAACCAGCTGTACTTAAATCAAGACGAATACTCTCTATATGAATTTTTGTTTCATATTGTTCCAAAGCTTGATGAAATAGCGGATGTGTATATTACGGATGAGATGAAAGATTATGCTTATACGGATTTTTCTGCGCCAGTAACAACGGTTGACATTCAAAATAGCAATGGGCTATTAGAAATTAATTTTGATTTAGGAGACATTGATCATCAGACCGTTCAAGATGTTTTAAAATCTGTCTTAGAAAAGAAAAGCTATCATCGTCTAGATAACGGTGCGTTTATCCCTCTTGAAAATGAGGGCTTTGAACATATTCAAAATCTGTTTCGGGAGCTGAACGTAACGGAAAAAGATTTAAAGGATAACTCATTGCAAGTACCTTTATACAGAGGAATGCAAGTGGAAGAAATTATGAGTGCAGGTGATAAATCAGCGGCTAAGTTTGGCTCAGCATTTAAAACATTACTTACACAGCTCAAATCTCCAGAGGAAATGGATTGGGAAGTACCGGAATCCTTACAGGCATCCCTGCGTGATTATCAGCGTAATGGATTTAAGTGGTTTAAATCTCTGTCTCACTACTCTTTAGGAGGCGTACTGGCTGATGATATGGGGCTTGGAAAAACGCTTCAAAGCATTGCCTATATCTTATCTGAAAAAGAGCTTGATGAAGACAGCAATGCCTTTTTAATTGTTGTGCCGGCTTCCTTGATTTATAACTGGCGCAACGAATTGGAGAGATTTGCACCGAATTTAACGGTTCAAACCATTACAGGAACGCCGAGCGAGCGTGAGGAGAAGCTAAAACGCACAGCTGACGTATGGATTACATCTTACCCAACGCTGCGTCAAGATATCGATTTGTATCAGCATCTTCATTTTCATGCTTTAATTCTAGATGAGGCTCAAAGTATTAAAAATCATACAACGAAGACAGCAGTAGCTGTTAGGACTATTTCAGCTAAAAAACGTTTTGCGCTTAGCGGTACTCCTATTGAAAACTCACTTGATGAGCTTTGGTCAATTTTCCAGACCATTCTTCCTGGCTTATTTCCAGGGCTTCGCCAGTTTAAAAACATGTCATCGGAGCAGGTCAGCCGAATTGTAAGACCATTTTTACTGCGACGAGTAAAAAAAGATGTGTTAAAAGAACTGCCTGATAAAATTGAAACCACTCATTTATCTGAGCTAACTAAAGAACAAAAAGAGTTGTATGTAGGCTATTTAGAGCAGTTAAAATCATCTTTAGCCGGTGAAGATTTTAATAAAAACCGAATGAAGATCTTGGCGGGATTAACAAGACTTCGCCAGATTTGCTGTCATCCGTCTTTATTCGTTGAAAATTACGAAGGGTATTCAAGCAAATTAGAGCAGCTGCTTGAGATTACAAGAAATGCGGTTGCCAACGGAAAACGCTTGTTAATCTTTTCTCAGTTTACAAGCATGCTTCATATTATTCGAGAAGAGCTTCAAAAAGAAAATCTCTCATACTTTTATTTAGACGGTCAAACGCCATCAAAAGAACGAGTGGAAATGGCGGATCGGTTTAATAATGGAGAACAAGACATTTTCTTAATTTCATTAAAAGCCGGAGGCACGGGTTTAAATTTAACGGGAGCCGATACGGTTATTTTATATGACTTATGGTGGAACCCGGCGATTGAAGAACAAGCCGCAGGCCGTGCACACCGCATTGGCCAAAAAAATGTTGTACAGGTGATCAAGCTTATTTCTCAAGGAACCATCGAAGAAAAAATTTACGGCTTACAGCAAAAGAAAAAAGAACTCATTGAACAGGTTATTCAGCCGGGAGAAACAATGCTTTCTAGTTTGACAGAAGAAGAGCTTCGAGAACTGCTTAGTATGTAGCAAAGGATGTGTGAGGAATGAAAAAATGGGCGTTTGTATCAGATTTTGATGGAACCATTTCAAAAAAAGATTTTTACTGGATTGTGATTGAAAAGTATTTTCCAGAAGGTGAAGAACTTTTCCATCGGTGGAAAGCAGGGGAAATGAAAGATATTGATTTTTTATCTACTGTTTTTCAATCCATTCACCAAGAAGAACCGAAAATTTTAGAAGAAGTAGCGAATATTCCAATTGATAAATACGTGCCCGCTTTTATTAAAGCTGTCCAGAAAAACGGCGGGGATTTTTATATTTTAAGCGCTGGAACAACGTACTATATTAAACCGATTTTAGATAAATACGGTGTTGAAAAAGTGGAAGTTTATTCGAATGAAGGATATTTCCATCAAAACAATGTTCACTTGCGTCTAGACCCTGCTCACAGATGGCATTCAGAACGCTACGGCATCGATAAATCGGCTGTTATTCAAGAACTAAAAGAGACATACGAAACGATTTATTTTGCTGGAGACAGCGAACCGGATTCACATCCCGCAAAACATGCAGATGTTACCTTTGCGAAAGATTCTTTGCAAGATTTACTGCGCGAACAAAACGTTTCATTTGTTCCGGTTGAGACATTTAAAGATATTGAGCAATATTTGATGCAACATAATGTAATAAAAAAGGCATAAAAACAGCGGTATTATTTGATTACTTCAAATAATACCGCTGTTCCTATTCCGCCTCCGCTTCCTAAAGCTGCTATGACATATCGCACGTCACGGCGCTTGCTCTCATAAAAAAGACGCGTAGCTAAAATAGCTCCTGATGCTCCGTAAGGGTGTCCTAGGGTCAACGCTCCTCCGCGAATATTCACTTTTTCTTCTGATATTCCCAGTTCTTGCATGCAAGCGACAACTTTAACAGCAAATGCTTCATTGATTTCAAATAAATCAATATCATCTACCGTAAGAGAATTTCGCTTCAAGATATTTTTAATCGCAGAAACTGGTGCAATAGCAGGGTAAAGAGGTGACACTCCTGAAATATCAGCGTCAATAAAACGCAAAACGGGCTGAAAGCCTAAAGCGCGTGCTTTTTGCTCTTCCATCACAAGCGCAATGCAGGCTCCGTCGTTAATTCCACAGCTGTTGGCTGCGGTGACGGTGCCTTCATTTTTTAAAAAGATGGGGCTGGCTTTTTGAAGAAGCTTCGTTAGGTTTCGTTTTTTCATAAATGCTTCATCGTGCATCACGTTTGGAAGAGGAAGCGTTTCTTCTTCAAACCATCTTTTTTCAAAAGCCTCCCAGCTTCTTTTATGACTTAAAAGAGCATATCTGTCCTGCTGATCTTTAGATATATTGTATCGCTGAGCTACGTTTTCTGCTGCAATTCCCATGTCAGGGTCACCAATTTTATCAGGAGAAAAACGTGCTCGTTTTTCAAAAGGAGAAGTACTTGTACTTTCAACGCCTCCAGCTAAATAGCACGTTCCTGCACCTGCTTTTATCAAATAGCTGGCCATTCGAATCGCCTCTAAGCCAGCTCCGCACTGACGATCAATGGTCATTCCCGGGATAGAAAAAGGGAGGTCCGCTTCTAAAGCGGATAACCTGGCTACATTTCCTCCTGGACCTACAACATTTCCTAAAATAACGTCATCAATTTCATGTTCAATTCCAGCGCTAAGCTGTTTTAATAAAGGAGCTGCTAGCTCTTGAACATGAAAATCTTTCAGTAGACCTTTTTCTTTTCCAATGACCGTACGCTTCGCTTTTACAATTGCTGCTTGATAGATAAGTCATCACTTCCTTACATAGAAGCCGTGTTCGAACGGCCAGGTACCGCTACTGCTTTTCGAACTTTTGTAATTAAATAAGCCGCGACCGCTGCTTTTATACAGTCACCTGGAAGGTAAACAAAGCTTAGCTGAAGGGACTTCAGAAACGGAATGTGAAGCTGCATTGCCTGCACAGGAATACCACAGGCATAGACTAACACAATCCCAAATAACACATTGACAGCAAAAACTTTTGCAACCGTTACATTTTTTAACTTTGTTAACGTCCAGCCAATAAAGAAAGCGGCAAACACATAGCCAATGATATATCCAGCACTCGGACTCAAAAATACCCCAATTCCTCCGCGTCCTCCAGCAAGTAAAGGAACGCCAGCTGCTAGCAAACATAAAAAAAGAAATTGACTTAAAGCTCCTAATCTAGCGCCAAGAATTCCTCCCGACAGCATAACACCCATAGGCTGAAGAGTAATTGGAACAGGTGTAAAAGATAAAAAAATAGGAGGGACGAGTCCTAGTGCTCCCATTATAGCCGTGAATAAAGCAACGTACGTCATATCTTTTGTTTTCATCGTAAACCTCCGCTATGTAGGATAAAACATGACTATCGTATCTTATTAAACTTAAATTAGTCAACTTAATTTTTATTAAAGTTTACATTTTTCTTTTCTCAAACCCGTATTTACGGTACACTAAAAGTAAAATAAAAAGGAGCTTACGGAGTAATGAATCGAATTGAAGAACTAGTTTTTAATCAGTGTCAACAAACGCCGGACAGACTCGCACTATCGGATTCTGTTAATAAGTTAAGCTACGGTCAAATGTGGAATCGTGTATGTAAAGCCGAAAAACGGCTGAAAGAAAAAGGGATGGAAAAAGGAGAGCTCGTTGCGTTAAGCATGCCAAACAATGCAGAAGCTGTTGTGTCATTTTTAGCGATTTTAAAAGCCGGTGGAATTGTGCTGCTTTTACATAATGAGCTAACAGATGCTGAAGTAGATACCTATTTTTCTATTCAATCCCCGAATTGGCTATGGAAAACGTCTTCTTTAACTAACATAACAAAAGAAAAACCAATCCTGCCTATACGGCAAGTGAATGCACTGTCCGATCTATTTTTATTTGGATTTACCTCTGGGTCAACAGGGAGACCGAAAGGATTTGTAAAATCGCATTATTCTTGGTCTTCATCATTTCAAGAATGGTCGGACGTATTTTCTTTACAGAAACATGAAAAAGTACTTATCCCCTTACATATTTCGTATTCCGCCCAGCTTTATCCGGTTTTGCATGCGCTTTGCAGCGGCATGCATGCTATCATGCTAGAAGCGTTTACACCTTCTGCTGTTTTTAACAAGGAAGCTAGCTGTATGTCTATTACACCCGCGTTAATTTCTCCTTTGCTTCGTTATGTACAAAGCAGACCGAAAGAAAAACGACTTTTGCCAAAAACCGTGATTTCAGTAGGAAATAAATTATCGCCTTCCGTTCGAAAGAAATTTTCACGAGCGTTTTCTAACTCCTCTCTTTATGAATATTACGGATCTTCTGAAATGGGATTTGTTACGGTACTTTCACCAGATACCGCTGAAACGCTGCCTCATACAGTAGGCTATCCTGTTGACAGTGTAGACGTTTTAATCCTGAACGAACGTGGAAAAGAAGTAGAAAAAGGAGACAAAGGAATACTGTTTGTGAAAACAACTCAAGCATTTGAAGGGTTTGTTAATGACAGCGAAGAAACGAACCGCTCATTTTTTAACGGATATGTTACATCGCATGATATTGCGGTTCAGCTTCCAGACGGAAACATTACCATCGTAGGAAGAGACAAAAATGTAATCAAAAGCAGCGGAAGCTTAGTATATGCTGAAGAAATTGAAGAGCTGCTACTACAAATACCGGGCGTTAGCGAAGCAGCTGTCTTTAGCATAGTAGATGCTGAACGTTCAGAAGTCGTAGGTGCAGCAATTGTCTTAGAGAACATTTCTCTTTCTGATGTGAGACAAGCACTGTCAAAACGAGTATCCCCTTATAAAATCCCGCGCGTATGGAGAGTTTTAACGTCCTTTCCGCGAATGAAAAATGGTAAAATTGACAAAGCAACGATATACAGCTACTTTACAGAGAAAGAAGGGAAGACATATGATTTCATTTGAACCCGTTACAGCTGACACGATGTATATTGTGTCAGAGATTATCAATTCAAACGAAGCTTATAACGTGTTAGAAAACGGCAAGAAAGAGCGGAGGGAAGAAGAACTTTTTAAAGAATACATGAATGAAAAAACAGACAGTTATTTTATAAAAGCCGACGATACATACGTAGGGGTTATTGATTACATGAAGCAAAATCCTAACGATGATCATCCGTGGATTGGAGCTTTTATTATTCATAGCGCCTATCACAATTTCAGTTTCGGAACGCAAGCGTATCTAGCGTTTGAAGACAAGCTAAAAGAAGAGGGAATTTCCGTTCTACGTCTTGGGGTTCTGTCTCAAAATCCTAGAGCCAAGCTGTTTTGGGAACGCCTTGGTTTTACCCAGTACGCCACTAAGCCGCTGCATCATAATCAAGTTAACTGTTTGGAAAAAGGGCTGTAAAAAAATCCGTGGATTATATCCGCGGATTTTTTACTGTACTGGAATGCAAATGGAAGAGGTCCGTATTTTCACGTGGTAGATGGGTTAAATCCTTATAAAAAAGGTAGATATGATTAAAGAAGCACCCATTACCCAGAAAATCGTTCAGGATACAAAAAGCGAGGGAAGAACAATAGATAACTATTTAAGAAAAGAAAAAATAGCTGAATTAAAGAGAAAAAACTACTTAAAAAGAGCTGAAGAAGATTTCAAAAAAAGCATTCCAGATATTTCATCGTTTGAGATAAATAACGAAAAAGTTTACCTGGACAAACTAGAGTTTATTTATTCGTCGAAGCTTAAAATTAAGGCATTCTTCAAACATGATGAACAAAGAATAAAAGTTGAATTAGAAGAATTTCAAAACAAAATAAAGGGTTATCTCAATCAAAAAATTGTAATTTATAATGGTAGAAAACATGAACAATTGCCTAATTTAACAATTGAATTAAAAGATTTTTATGAAAGCTTAGAAAGTGTATTATATTATACAGAAGCTAATAATTCTGGAGCTTATTTCTGGTTCATACTCATAAATGTTGATGAGAAATTTGGCATTTTCATCAGTGAAGATGAGTATGGAATGGACTCAATTTTCTATTGGGGAATTGAATAAGGAAGATTAAATTACAATGTTTAATAAAAACTGCACCTTCGATTATTTTAAATCTAGGTCCAGTTTTTTTGTACTTATGGGTTTTCACATGATTAAGGGTGTAAAACACCGTATGTAAATAAAGCTCTTTCAATATAAAGAAATAATGAGAGAAGATACTATTAATTAAATAAGGTGCGTTTTTTTAGATATGACTATAATCAATTATTTTTCATCTCAAGCTGGCCACATTTCTTTTTCAAAACTTATATTAAAAGTTTGATGTAGAATCCTACTATTTTTAAGCTATTTGTTCTAACACACTATCAAGATTCGATTTGAATCCATCATTTTTTCCTAACAAGAACGTTCGCAAAGTTTTATGTGTTTTAGAGAGCGTTCGTATAATATTTCAAAACTTAAACGAACGGTGAAAATGATAGATTGTCTATATAAATCAAAAGTTCGCAAAAGTATACTTTTATGAACGTTATAATTCTCTAATTTATGGAATATCTAGAATGTGGTAAATTTAAACAGAAGATTGATAATGTACTTGGTTATATTTCTAATCAAGAATTAGGGAGGAAATATACATGAAGAAAGTGTTGGTCTTTATTACAGATGGTTTTGCTGATTGGGAAGCCAGTTATGTGACAGCTGAATTAAATAAACCGGAAGCAGGATTCCAAGTTCAAACAATTGCAATTGACAAAAATCCTAAAGTTTCAATGGGGGGATTGACTGTTCTTCCAGATTACAGCTTACAAGACTTTTCTTCTAAATTAGAATTTTTTATGTTAATTATTCCTGGAGGAACTGGATGGAGAGAAGAGAAAAATCATCAGATAAAGAAACTTGTGAGTTTTTGTTTTGAACGTAATATTCCTGTTGCAGCGATTTGTGATGCAACTACCTTTTTAGGTAATTACGGGTTTCTTGATCAAAATAAACATACAGGAAATTCATTACCTTATTTAAAAGAAGGAGCCCCTAATTATCGAGGTGACAAAAACTATATAGAAGCACAATCTGTTAGTGATGGTTGCCTAATTACAGCTAACGGTAGTGGTGCACTAGAATTTTCAAGAGACATTCTAAGTAAATTGGATGTTTTAAAAGGGAAAGAGTTAGAAGAATGGTACGCTTTATTTAAAAATGGTTTTATTAAAAAATAGTTGCATAGATGTCTGGATGCTCATTAATAAATTTGTCTCTTTAAAGGTATTGTATAAAGTAAGAAAAAAATTAGATACCTGCATTTAATACGCAGAGAAACGCTCTCTGAGAAAATCAAGTTTGATTTTGTGTATACTAGATCATTCGATGCAAATTTCAGCACTTCGGAGCTTTAGAAATTTTAATGTCTTGTTATCATGGGCTTTTTAAAAAGTCCCTTTGGTCAGTTAGTTAGTACTAAGATTCTTATAAAAGCTTTTTTGTGGCTACATGGGAGAACCTTGATTGGCCTGGATATAAAGTACCAAAGAGAGTAGCTGTTTACCAACAGCTACTCTTTTAAAGTTTAAGGTCTTTTTTATCGTGGATGTCCTTATTAAATTTAATTAGAGGATACTTATCTATAAAGCGATATAATTACTTTAGTTGGATAAATTAATCAGAAAGCGAGGTAAGCACATGGGACTTGATATTGAGATGTACGGTAAAGAAGATCGGTTTCTTGATTTTAAAGAAATTGAGGGGTCATTACATGATGCTCTGTTTCACACAAATAATAATTGGAGAAGTTATTTGTATTTAAGAAAAATTAGAGATTACTATTTGACTAACGTAGAATTTGATCGAGACGAAATTGATCAATTTATAAAGGATTTAGAGAACATAAAAATATTTATCCCTGGAGATTATCATCCGGCATTGAGCAAATTAATAAAAATATTAAGTAATCATGAAATCCAAAAAATATCTATATTAGGAGACTAAAAGAAAATTGGAGGTAATCTATGAAAAACTGGGAACTGAAAGATACCGATCAGTTAGAAAAAGAATCTAATTGGAACGCAGCAAGGAATAAGTTATATCATAATTGGAAAGAAAATCCCCAGGACTTAAAGGTTTTTCTCAAACTTAGCTTTTTGTGTTGGTATTTAGTTGTAGAATGGGGCGTAGAAAACACGAGTAAAGTACAAGAAAGTGATTATGATGACTATGAAGAATTGCTGCAGGAACTTTATCATTATGGAATCATCCATTTTAAAGAAGATGCATTTTTTAATGCTGTTTTTGGTTTTATGATTGAGTTGTTTCCAGAATACTTTGGAGAAGATTATGATAAAACGAAAGAGTTCGGTGACTCACTGATTAATAAATCCTTCAATTTGAACAAAGAAGATCCATTTATAGAGCTTATTTACCTTTCCGGACGAACTCCATCCAGAAATCCGGCTTATAGTAACGCAGTAGAAAAGCATTTTACCACTGTTAAGAATATGCTTAAAGGGACGGGTGTTTTTCAAGAATATTTTAGCTACATGCTGCTACCTAATAGAAATCAACTTTAGTATCTGATTAGGTAGAAATTATGTTGTATTAACGTCCAGAGCTTGTAGAATGTATAATCCTATAAGCTTGTTTTGTGCCTATGGTTAATTTTATGATTTTAGGGACTTATTAAAGCAAGTAAATATTAAAAGTATTTGGAGACGACGAAATGAAATTTTGGAAAGAAACTGCTGAAGATACATACAGATTAAACTCTCTTACAGAACAAGATATTAAACAAGCAGAATTATTTTTTAATGTGTCTTTACCAAAAGAGTATCTTGATTTGCTTAGATTACAAAATGGAGGAGAAATTAACTGCAATTCTCATCCATGTCCTATTGCTACTTCTTGGGCTGAAACACACGTAAATGTAGATTTTATCATGGGGATTAGTAAAGAAAATGGCATTCTTAAAACTCCATATTACTTAAAAGAATGGGGAATTCCTCAAGGGTTCATACTCTTTAGTGGCGAAGGTCATACTTGGCTTGCATTCGATTATCGGCACGTAAGAAGTAATCCACCTATTGTATATATCGATAATGAAATAAATCAAATAATTAAGATAGCTAATTCTTTTGACTTGTTTTTAAGTGGATTATATATTGAAGATGCTTTTAGTAATGAAGAAGAACTAAATGATAATTTGGAATGGGATTATACCAAAACAGATCTAGAGAGATTAATGCTAACTAATGATATTGATCAATTAAAAGGCGCATTAAGTTATATAACACAAGAAATCGTAGATTTTTCAGAGAATCCAATAGACATTAAGTGGTTAGGAGACAAGTTCTTGAATCTTAGTAGCCATTTTGATGAGAATGTGAGGATTGAAGTAGCTAACTTAGTTTGGAATTTCTTTATGGATGTATGCGAAAGTGAGATCCTTCAGCAATTAATGAGTAGGTTTGAACGTGACTCTGATAGTGATGTTAGAGCATATGTTGGAGATATTAAAGAAAAGCTATTAGAAAATGAGTCTTAATATGGAATAAGTTCTTTAGATTAGATAGCATGTCGTTTTAATGAGGTATATTTAAACATGATCAAGCTTTATTCTAAAGTGACATGGATTCGCTGTACGAACGATAAATTTAACACCTCAACAAGCCCTTGTTACACAAGGGCTTGTTGAGGTGTACCAGAAGAGGTATTATGTTAACTAATTTTGTATATCATGTTCACCTTGAAAGATTTAAAATTATGTTACAGAGGTGATGACAATGTATGAGTTTCTAGAAGAAGAAATAAAAAATATATACCAAGATGATAATAAGAAATTACGAACAAAAACAGTAATGTATGGGAAACTCGAACATAGATGGCATACGTATCTACACCCTAGTTTGACAAGGGAAGAGGTAAAAGAGTTTGAGTCAAGGGTAGGAATTAGCTTTCCTTCAGCATATAAAGAATTTCTTTCTTTCTACAATGGTTGTTACTTATTTGATTTATTAAGAATGGGTGGAAAAGAACTTGAAAGTTATAAAGGCTTGACTATTGAAGAACAAGTACGTTCTACTGTTGATGTAGAGGATATTCAAGGGATACATTTGAGAAAGCGTACGCCTAAAGAACATTTCATTTTTGCAGATTCTTTGGTGAAAAATACTTATTATGTAATGAATAAGGATGAAAATGTAGTGGAAGTTGATTGTAAAACAAAAAAAGTAATAGAAAGCTACGATACTCTTAAAGATTTTATTGTCCAGATTGTTCAAGAAGGTAAAGATAATATAGCTAATGAGATATATTTTGAATTTAAATAATCACATAGTTTGATTTAAAGGGAATAAACCTGTAATTTAGTCTATTTACATGGCAGAATATAAAGGTTACAAAGGAAAAGGTAGAGATGAATGTAAATAACAAACGGTTTTTAGCTAAGTATGAACCTGCATCAAAAGTAGGGGCTTATAAGTGGGACTATAAATTTGATAATAGCATTGAAGCAATGCGGTTAGTAAATAGATATCTAATTGAAAAAAATAGGCTATTCTCGTTTTTGAGTAATAATGGTTACTTTTTTTATATTCTGCAGGCTGTTGAGGGCCAGAGTAAAATACAAAAACTATTATATGAAAGAAACCTTCAAAAGAATGGATTTAAAGAGTTAGACTATTCTTATGTAAAGGACGAAAAGGATTACACACCTTTTGTGTCGGAAGAGATTCGAACGATTAAATATTGTTATAAGAACTTAACTAAGTATGATGATGAACAATTCACTCTTGATCTGTTTAACAAAAGTTTAGATACAGTTATTTTATTTTCTGAAGAAGACATTTCTAAAAATTTAATAGTTGATTATTTAAAAAATGAGGAATCACATCTTTGGAGAAATAAAGAAGCAGGTGGAATACTTAATTTTTTAAGCGAGAAAAGGATAGGTTTAATATATAAACATGGTTATTTTTTTCATGAAGAAGCTACTGCACGACCAGAATTAGAAGAAATGGTATTTATATGTTACGTTCCTTGGATACTAAATTAGTTAACAAAATAAAAAGCCACCCATTATTTGCAGGACAGGTGGCTTTTTACTATAAAATGCATGTGCAGACATATAATAACACATTTTTTACCTTACGGACTATATTTTTCTGTACGAGCATATGAATAAAACGTTCGCTTTTTATACATGTCTCTTACCTCCGTCTTCAAGAGAAACCTTGTGAGATCAACGATGTATAAAAAGCTGCATAAGCGATAAAATTAAAAAGCAAACGAGCCCTTGTGCGCCAAGGGGTTCTTTTTGTGATGTGTTCCGGAAAGAGTGTTTATGTAAACTATCTTTGTATAGAGTATACAGGAAAAATATCATTTAAAATAAGAATGTTTTGTATAATGTATTTCTACGATCTCAATTGTAATATTTAGTTTTAAACAAAAAACGGGAGTAAGATAATACTATGAAATGGACAAAAGTAAAAGGAAATATAGAGAGTTTAATTTGCGATAAATTAAAACACAGATTAAGTATCCATTTGACGCAATATAATGTTTCTCTTGGTGAGCAAAAGCGTATATGGATTACTCTAAATAAAAAGGAAGTCTTCAATGCGTCTTCAGCAAATTATTTAATGGAACATGATAAACTTTGGGCGGAAATAAGAAAGAAGACTGAGAAACCTTTTCCCGACTGTTTATATGAATGTTTTCCACAGTTTATTGGCAAGACGAACGATTCAGACTACACTGCAGTGATTCTAGAGGATAAAGGTATCTTTAATGTCGATCTAGTTTATGATGCATTTATTGAGTATCCTCAACTATCCATTGACAATGCTTTAAATTCTGAGAGTGTTATTATCAAAGCCTTTGCACTGTTGGATAAAAGGCTAGGTAAGAGAAAGTTAAAAAATTTGAGATACAGTTCCAGTGTTCATCCATTAATCTTAGCGTTTTACAAATTGAGATGTGAAGTTGAAGGGATTATGACCTTTGAAGACATACCTAATTACTAAAAAAGGCTCTTTTCAGAGCCTTTTTTGGTGCTGGTAATCTGGATTATGGTAACTAGAAATGAATATAGTATATAACGTCAATTAAATCCATTTTCTGATAAAATAGTAATTAATAGTAATGTTATTGCCTGATGGAGGAGTGGATTAGTATGTCTGATAAAGAGAAAAAGGAATCAGAAATTGAAAAGCCTAGCCTAGATAGAGCAGGGATGAGGTCTTATATGGGGAACCCAGAGAAATTTGAGTTCTCGCTTTATGGAATTTTAATGGCTTGTGTGCCTTTAATAATAGTCGGAATTTTTATTTGGTATAACTGGTAAAGAGCTTGGATCAATTGATCCAAGCTCTTTTTTGCTACTGGTAAGGTACATTATGTGAACTGTATTGGTATCAGGTTACAACTTATTGAAATAAAGACATGTGTATTTAGTACAGAATCTTTTTCATTTACCGTATTCTTTTCCATTCAAAATATAGGATTCCAGAATAACCTTATTGTTTTTAGCGTTTTTGTAATAGTAATATTTCTTTTTGTCACCTTTAATTTTCACATAAACCAACCAATTTTTATCACCCTGGAGATTCCCCATAAAGGGACTTATTTTTTCAATATTATCTTCACTTATATGCTTCTCGTTTACCAGATAATTTTCTACTGCTGCTTTAGCAGAATGTTTTTTGTAATTTATATAACCAGAAAAACCAGCTATTCCAAGTGCTAAAAATAAGATTATAATTACTATCTTTTTCATTACATTGACTCCTCTTTATGATCAAAATAAATACTCCATTTTAGTGTAATTTTACACTAAAATGGAGTATTTGGATACTCTTAATCTAATAATTCAATTTGTTCCGGTAAAATGTTTTATGTTAACTACAATCCTATAGGGTATATACTCATAAAACAGAAAACTACCATCGGGGAAGAAGCGTTTTTTCTGTTTTTGGATGTTATACAGTATTCGCCATATTGGATGCCTCAGGGCGTACAAAGCGTCTTAAGTAGCTTGTTCAAGTGTCACAGCATGTATGCCATTTTCACAGAGCAAATTCGCAATATCTTATTACATAGAATAAAGAAAAAAGACTACCTTCTGAATAGGAAGATAATCTTTTTTTCTGATTTTATTTAAGTGAGTTCTACGAGTAGATGCCCTAAAACATCTCGAATAGCTTGCTCATGTTGGTCTGCCTTATTCGTTTTATAAATAAAAACAGCAAATGCTCCTGGTTCCTGCTGAGGAGCGTTTACTGATATGAACGTGACTATTTTTAGACGATGCTTGGAAGCGTAATTTTTAAATTATAGAAATAGTAAGTATCAATGTTATACGTTTTTCTTTATTATACGAGTGGTCTTATGACTCTGAACATTTGGATAAGCAATTCCACTTAGAATGACAATTACACCAATCCATTGAAGGAAGGTGACGGTTTCGTGGAGAACAAGTGTAGACAGAATTACGGCCGTTGGTAACTCTGATGCACTTAGAATCGTTCCTAAGCTTCCGCCTACTTTAGGCATGCCGATATTAAATAAAAGAGGTGGAACAAGTGAACCGAATAGTCCAGTAAGAAGACCGTACATAAATAGCCCACCTGTAAGCTCACCATTTATAAGAAATACTGGTGGTAAACAAATAAAGATAAGTAATGACGCTCCGGTTGTCATAATAGCGCTTTTATAAATAGGGTGCACAGGTATATTGGTGTTTCCACTTATCAAAATAAAAAAAGAAAAGGAAATAGCAGCAAGTATCCCCCAGCCAATTCCAGCCAAAGAAAAAATGATTCCTGTTTGCAATAATCCAGAAGCTAGGACAGAGCCGAAAAGAATAATTATCGTTGACATTAAGCTTTTTCGACTTGGTGCTTCTTTTGTAAAGACATATTGCAAAACCATACTTATCCATGTAAATTGCAATAGAAGAATGATAGCAAATGAGGCATTAATATAATCAAGTGCTTGATTATAAAAAATACCTGTTAGCCCCATCGGTATGCCTCCTATGGTCAAAGTAAGCCATTGTTTACATTTCAAACGTTTCTTTGGAACAAAGATTGCAATAATCCACAACATGATAGCACCAAAGAAGTATTGACTTCCTGTCACTTCACTTAGTCTAAATCCCTTACTGTACCCCAATTTAACAAACGTTGATACGAATCCATAAGAGCACCCCCCTAGAAAAACAAGTAAGGCATAGTTGAAAATCTTCATTATAAAATCCTCCATAAAATACAATAAAGCCACCCATCTCCTATAGGAGATGGGTGGCGAAAAGTAAAAGAATCAATTTAAACGAAAAATCCACCTGCTGTAAACAGACTTTTACAGCTTTTAGTTATTTTAATAACTTATATTATAGAATTACCACTCCTAAGTATCAAGCTGAAATTTAGAGGAGACGATGGAAGAATAATAATTTCCGATAAAAATGTTTCATATTTTAAAAATGTATATAACATACATTTTCATATTTTAAAAATGTATATAACATACATTTTTAAAATATGAAAATGTGTTGTAAACTAATTATCTAGAAAAAATATCATATTTTGTTATTTTTTGTAGTTTTAAATCAAATTATTCCAAAGGGAAGAGAGTGAGAAAAAATGAGTTTAGATCCAAACAAAACATATCATCTTGTTGATGTACATTCTGGAAAAGGGTTATCTTACGAAGTTTATGCAAGTTACGATTATGTTCGAGAAGTTGAAGGAGCAGGAACAGCATTAAAATTTGAACCTGTGGACGATTTTGGATCATATAAAATTCGAATGACTGGTTCTCATTGGGATAACTATAATTATCTAACAAAATCAGGTAAGGAATGGATTTATCTTGATACAAAAGATAATGCAACTGTTTGGACCTTCCAACGTGATAATGAAGGAGATTTAACTCGTATCTGGCAACAAGGTCATGGACGTACAGCTAATTGGAGATATTACGAAAGTGGTTCGAAAAAATGGCTTGGAACGGATGAAGATACTGACGATATACATTCACCTACAAAAAGATTTAAAATTATTGCAGCAGGTTAATAGAGCTTATTTTTATATTTCTATGTTAATGACAAAGAGCAAACTCATAAAAATATGGGTTTGCTCTTTTTATTTTAATAAACTTCCTAGAGTATGGATTATGGTAATTAGATTTGTAAAGCTTATAAGATATAAGAATCAATCTTCATATTCCACCTCAGCCCCTTTAATATTTTGGGGAAAGGAGCTAATAATTGAATTAGTTGAAGAAAATAAATCGTCATTAGATAGGGAAACAACAGATGCACCATCGTAAAAAATCCAAAACACTGTGCAATCTTTTCGTAATGTAACAATAGGCATTTGAACCTTTTTTCTCCCAAATAAGGTTTTCATATCCCGTTTTTCAAAGCTAAATAAATCTTCCGAAAGAGACCAAGCAGCAAAGCAATTCATACTTCCTTGGCTATATAAAAAAGGCATAACGACTTTAAAGTGTGTATAATCTTCAATTTTAGCTTTAATAAAAGTCTCTCTGTCTACTTTTAGTTTTACATATTCAATATTAGCAGATGAAAATACATTACCTATTTCTTCTGCATCGTAGCTTATATATGTAAAAAGTGCATATATCGGAAAACTGTTTAATTCTTTCATCCATTTATTAATAAAGGTTTCTATGTCTACATCATGACCTTCATACTCTACAATGTAAGGTGCATCGCCATCTATTCCGAAGGGAAACAAACCACCCCATGAGGGAATATCACCTATGTAGCTTTTGGAAAGAAACCCTACTTCAATATCCATTATATATTCTCCTTCAATACTTAAAGTGTATTTTAAGTATAATTATAACTGATATGTAAATAAGTTCCTATAAGCTACGTTATGGTAACTAAAGGTGTATAGCGCATACAAACTGTTTTTAGTGAGAGGGAACCGTTTTAAATACATATTTCAATATAATTGAGCTGATTCCAAAGGGGACTGAGCAACTTAGGGCAAGAATAAGAAATGGTTTAAATTCTAGGAAAATGCTTATACCATCACTTAGCGAAAATATTAATAAAATGATTGAAGTCCCTACAACTCCAGAAAGGACGTACAGTAGGAATTCAAATAAAGCTTTATACTTCTTTGTATCTCTTATAATCGTGTCAATCATTATAGAAAATGGAAGGCCAAATACTATAACAAATGGAATAAGGATCAATCCAGTCACGAATTGGTCAATAAAATCAGTAAAATCTATATATCTGCCTTCCAGGAATAAAATTGAAAAAGCTAAACTACCGCAGATGGATGAAATAATCACTGGTATAATCTTTGTTTTCATAAATGTAGTCTCCCAATAGAGTTTTATTATTTATATTAGGACCTTAAGTAAATAAACATTTTATTTCTATTTACTACCGAGTAATATGGATAATGTTTATCTACTGTACAGAACTCTTTTTTAATCTATAGTTCAATAAAATCGAACAAATCCCGAAGGGAACGGAACAACTTAAAGCGAGAATACAAATAGGTTTGAATGCCAACAGATTTATACCGTTTGTACCATCATCTAATGAGATAATAAGTGAAACTATCGTTGCACCTATCATTCCAAAAATAATGTATAGTGCTATTTCAATTAATTGTTTATATTTCTTATCTCTATTTTTAATTACAATATCAATTAAAATAGATGAGGGGATGCCTAAAACAATAACGACTGGAACAACATACATTAATCCAAGAACTAACCCAGCTATCAAATTACTAAAAGTAAGTTGTTCATAGGAAGAAGTATCAAGGGCTCCTACAGCAACTACTAAACTACCACATAGAGAAGAAATTAGCACTGATATGATTTTTTTAAACATAATATAATCTCCTATTAAATTTCTTAATTTATATATAATAGCATTTTTAGTAAATAAACACTTTATTTTTATTTACTACGGAGAATATGGATTATGGTAATTAACAATCTATTAGATAAATGTGTTAAATTTAATAATATCGGGGGGATATACTTGATTTATTTAGTTTGCACAATTATAGTTTCAATAATTTTTATCTTCAACATTGTTAAAGATAGAAATTTTATATGGTTATGTATGTTTATACCTATGTTGATAGACATTCTTATAGGGAAGATTCACTTTTTAGATTTTATAACCAATGGTTACAGGACTGCTATTTTTATAATTCTTTATATTTCAATATATTTCACTGTATTTTTATATGGCATTGATAAAATAGATCTTGAAGAACAACCTGACAATTAAAATATATTTTAGTTGTCAGGTTGTTTTTTGTGTCGATAAAAAAACATTATGGTAACTAGAAGTAAATGTTCTATACATATAAAATATACCTAACTAAGTACATTAAAAGGAGATGTTCCTATATTGTTGGATTATATACGGTTAGACTGGGATTTACCTATTTTACCTCAATTACCTAATGGCTTTAAGTCTGCTGCTATTCTATTTCATCCTTTTATTCAGATGCCCTATGGTTGGGAAAAAACAAAGAGAGAAAATCCTTATCAGCATATATATCCTAGTGATGAAGAAATGATTAACCTTGGCGAACCAATATCATGGATAGAAGTAATGTCTAAGAGTGGCTTAAAGTCTTATAAGGAATTATCCTTAGCGTTGCAAACTTCTACTGGTGCGCTTGGATATAAATATGAAAGGGAGGATTTAGCCAATCTATTAAATTCCTATCTTGAAACTATTCCTGATTTATATTATCCAGATTCTGATTGCACTTCACTATTTATAATAGATAGTTTATTAAAGGTTCTTTGTTCAAAAGGGGCAAATACTTTATATTTTTCTGAACCTATTCATGACACAAATGGTTCATTTAAAGTCATTGATATCTCACCTTTAGAAATAGCTAACTTATCTCCTAACGAGTCAATTATCACAGATGAAAATATGGATTTTGCATTTATGGGGATCTATGATTCGTTTATAACATTGCTTTTAGCTAAGGATACAAATATTGAGGATATAATTAAATCCCACAATCTTGAAGCTTTAATATGTGATAAAGAAGTATCCCCTAGTTTGTTCCTTTAGTAGGGGCCTAGAATAGATTTTATGATAACTAGAAGACTATAGTATATAGGCTTAGGGCTATTACAAAGAAAAGAGTAAGGAGTGCTAAAGTGTCTGTTGAAAGAGATAATATGATTAATTCTTTAAGAAAAAATGTTATTCCTACTTTGAGAGATCGTGGTTTTAAAGGTTCCTTTCCTCATTTTTATCGAAAACTGGAGAATCGTGTTGATTTGTTAATGTTTCAATTTAGTGCTTGGGGTGGAGTGCTCTACGTAGAGGTTTCTAAATGTTCTCCAGAAGGTCATATAGATGTATCTGAAACGTTTTATACACCTAGCAAGGTAAAGGTCTATAATATTGATACCGCCCATAGACAAAGGTTAGGAAAAGAAATAGATGAAATGTTTAAATTTAATAAAGATAACACAGAAGTGATTTCATTGAACGTGAGAGAATCATTGAAAGAAGGGGAAGAATGCTGGAATTCTTCTGCTAATTGGTGGGTTTAATATACATAATTAAGTAACGATAAGAGTTGTTGTGTACACTTAAGTTGTATATGATATTCATAGTTATAAGTGCTTAAAAGGTGGGGATATTGTATGAAAGATAATTTGATAAAGAAGATATATGAACAGGGCTATCCTAATGCACAAACTGCACCTTTAGTGTGTCTAGAAGAGTTTTTTAAAGGTAATGAAGATGAAGGTTCTATTGGCTGTAATCTTATGGACCATCCAGGAATTGATACTTTTTATTCTGTTTTACTGGAAATTAAAAGTAAGCCAAGTGTACAAGACGTACTTGTTGAAATTATGGAAGTGGAAGACGAGGAATATTGGCCATTTTCGGAAAGAATATATATCCTATCAAGCGCTAATCCCGAAGAAATAGAGGAATGGGTTAAAATCTTAGAACCTGACGAAATAGAAGAAGATTATATGTTTGGTCCCCCCCCTATTGCTCCAGAGTTGTATCCTAATCATAAAGTGTTCGGAGTTTGGTGGGATTGATAAATAAAGCTTTATCTAGTGCTTACGAAACTGGTTCTTTTTATGAAGGCAATATGGACTTTAGAGAATCAATTTTTAATTTAGAGCCAAAATTGATAGAACTCGATGATCTTGAAACTTTGAAGTATTTATATTTCAAAGTAAAGGACATTTCTCTACGTCATAAATTACTCTTGGTGTTACGAGATATCTATAATTCTCAGCTTGGTGAATTTTTTCAAAAGGCCTATAAGAAAGAGCGAGATTTAGAAATGAAATTAATAGCTGTACGTGGTTTAGTGAAATACGTTGAAGAAAATGAAATACGTAAAATTATGAATCATTTCATGAAAATCTTGATAAAGAGGCCTAAACACACTCCTTACAATTATAAAGAATATGAATATTTGCGTTCACCAAGTGGATTACCTTATCTAATTAAGGAATATAATTATAACTGCTTTCATCAAGTATTAGAGCAAGTAGAAAAACAGTATGAAGCTATGCCCTTCCAGTTTAAGAATCATTATACGTACGATGAAAATGATAACATAGTCGAACTACGAAGCCCTGATGAGACTAATCAAATAATTGAAGACTTCTTTAAAATAAATTAACTTCTAAAAGACGTTAGACTAATGTTCTAACGTCTTTTGCTACCTAAAATACATTTTATATAAATAAGATATACATATTCAATAGAATTATAGTATCTTAAATAAAGCTGAATAGATGATAGATTAATTGAGGAGCATAAAACATGTTTAATTTTAGAAAAAAAGAGAAGAAATTTTATTTAGATGCAAGCCAAATAAAACAACTTATTGATTCATATGAAGGATGTATTGCAACTGATAGGATTACAGTAGATGGTTGTAAGGTTGGTTATATGTATAGAGAAGAACCCTATGAATATAACGAAGCAGATAGTGGTTGGAGGTTTCTTTCTGGAGATGAAGATGATCGTTACATGAATAACTCTAAAAAACATGGTGTTTATCTGGTAAATACAATATGCAATTATGATCCAGATATAATGCCGTTTCTTGATGCAGAACCTGGTACTGCATATATTCGTGATGAAAAAGGTAATTTCGTCCTTGATGAGGAATAAAACCTTCCTGTTGATACATTACTTTAAATAAGCTTATATATGATAGGTTCTTTTAACGTTCCTTGTTATTCTACTTATACTTACACTTTTAATTGAAAGGAATGACATATATTGAACTCAAAGAGAACCGTGCAAGTAGGAGATATATTTGCTGCTCCATTGCCGATGAATAAGTATGGTGCAGTTAAAGTAATGGATATCATTAATCGCTCTTATCTTTTTGGTATTACAAATTATATAGGTGAACAGATGCCTGCAATCGATGATTAGAATGTTTGTCAGATTTTAATTACAAAGTCTTTACTTAATGAAAAAGAAGAACCTACATTTAAGTGGGTAGATGGAAGATTACCTGAAGAGTTAATCTATATTGGAAACATTCCTTTATCTCAAGAGGAATTAGGTATAGAGTCAAATGTGTATGGAGGGATATGGTCAAAAGAATGTGCGATGGATGTTTACTATAAATGGCGAGAAGAAACAGATCCTCAAGGGTTTAAACTTGAGATGCAGAAGAAAATAGAAGAAGCTGACGCCTATGCTGGTAGAAACAAGATTGTGAAACCAAAGAAAATGATAGATGATCAAGTCTTCTGGAACATTATTTCTTTATTAGACTGGAGTAAAGAAGATGCAGATGAGATTGTAGAGGCTGTTATTAAGGAACTTTCTACTTTCACTGCATGGAAAATAAGACATTTTGAAGAAACTCTCTCTTATAAGCTTTTCTTATTAGATACAGAAGAACATGCAAAAGAAATTGGTGAATACAGTTTTTCTCAACAAGATCAACACTTTTCACCTGACCTTTTCTTATATGCCAGATTTGAAGTCGTCGCTCATGGTAAAGAAGTTTTTGAAGATATCGTATCCAATCCTTCAAAAATGCTTAAGGACACTGAATTTGAAATTTTATTGTCTCTTTCATCAGAAGCTTATTATGTAAAAAAGGGTAAAGAATTCGAATATGAAAGTGGATGTAGTTATGAGACATTTTCGAATAAAGAAGGGTGGTCAAATACTCTTTAAGAACAAAAAGTGGGTGCTTACAATGATAAATAGACCTTATGGACAGCATTGGAAGGGGCATAAAGGCTTTAGAGCTATTGAAGGTAATGATGTTTATAATCATCGTTTTGGAGGACAAGAGTGGAATGTACCAAAATGTCGGTTATGTGGGGAAGATTTACATCAGATTTTATGTTTTGATCTAAAGGATGATCGATTAAGTGAACTTAGAACTTCTAAACTAGAAGAACTACCTTTAACATCATGCCTAAATTGTTCTACTTTATGGGAGCCTCAACTATTTCAATTAAATCCTGCAACAAAAAGTGTTACTGTTTTGATTCAAAATGATAAGGAAAAATGGATTCAAGACGAAGAAGGTAAAATAACTGTTCCTCTTCCTTATGCGAAATTCAAACTTATCGATATGTTAGAAGAAGATATACCAGTCAATGAAGATGCCTACTACGATGCATTTGACTTATTTGGTCAGGAGTACATATGTAGAGTGTTGGGAGCACCTCTATACGTTAACAAGCCAAATGATATAAGCTGTCCAATCTGTAACCATGACATGCAATATGTTTCCAGTATTACTCATGATTTTGAAGTAGATCTTGTATCCGTAGTGGACCTTTTCCTGGGAGAAATGATTATATACTTTTATTTTTGTAAAGAATGTTTAACCCTAAAAACAGAGATACAAGGTACATAACAACTACATAAACCATAAAAGCCCTTTTACGGGCTTTTTGTACTTCTACTTAGATTGATTATGTGAACTTGTTTTGCATATCCTATGCACCTTCATTTAGAGAACTAGATGAATTAAACTATTAGATAAATGGGGGTAAAAATATGAATAAAAAAATATTAGGTTCTTTCGAGGTGAAAGGAAATCAACTTATTGTTTCAGATCCTTGTTATCCAGTAGAGGACGCTTTTGACAAAAGTGACATATTATCTTGGGTATTGGAGCCAGCTAAAAGTGGAGAATGGGAATCGATTGTCTTCTTCACTGAAGATTTTACGATAACTAAATTAATAGCCTGTCACCGTGATGTTGAATTGGGTTCAGAATGGACAGAAACAGGTAAAAATATCGGCGTTGATTCTGCTATGGCGGGTATATTTGATGCATCCGTTTTCGGTAGAGATGAAGCTATTTCATATGAGGTAAAAAATATTTATGAGATAGAAATGGATGAAGAAGGCATGAAATATTATGTTGCGTGCTCAGACATTATCGCTTCTTCTGATGACGAAGCTGGCATCGTAGCAGGTGGTACAGTTTCAATGTCTGGTATAGGTGATGGATACTACCCCGTTTTTGTTCAACAAAATGATCAAAATGAAATTGTTGCTGTTTTATTGGAATTTTACGTAGAAGATGAAGAAGAATGAAGAAGTAAGAGACTTTCAATAAAGGAAGCCTTTTACTTCTTCATAGAGTTTTGTATATGGTAACTAAGGATGTGGATACCATATACAAGTAGAAATTATATTATAAAGGGATATGGACTTCTTTCATCCAACTGCTTGTTTTAGACTTAATAGTAATCAATTGATTGCTTTCCCATTTCAACTGTCCTAAGAATCTAGCATATACAACTTCATTCCCAACTTCTTCTACCAGTAGCTCATTAATTATTCTTAAGCCTCTTTCATTGTACACTTCACACCATAATTGAAATCCAGAATATCTATGTACTCCCCTTAACATTGCTAAGAGCTTGCGATTAGGGCTTTTCTTTGGTGTTTTTGCAACTAAAAAACTGGCTTCATAACCTTGGCTAACTATTTCTTCTAGAGCTTCTTCTACATAATTCTGTGTAGTTACTAAAGAAAATGAAGAGTATTTTTCTAAGACAGGTACTACATAGCTTCTAACTATGTTACAAAATGCTTGATATTTTTCTTCAACAGATTCTAATTCTATAAATAACATATAATCATCTGGAAGAAGGATTTCAACCTCCTGAAAAGCTTTCATTTCTGAGTATGATATGTCCTTATTGGGGTCGGCTAGACAATATAAAGTAATACTGTTAAGTTCGTCTAATTGTAATCCTAGATCCTCTAATTCCCTACAAAAAATCAATTCGAAAACCCTAAGTCCGTGTATATTATTGTAATGCTTTTTAGGTCTTTTCTTTGCCCAATCCATAATATGAATATCAAACATTTAAATGGTGTCCCTTCTTGTTTATAAATAAAAATTAAATATTACTTAGCTAACTACCATTTTAAACATTAATTTTAGAAATGCTACTAATCACTGTGATTACGTTAACTAACTTTGTATGGAATATACATAAGGTAATTGAAGAGTATTAAAGTATATGGGAAAATAATTGAGGAATTTTTGTTTTTTAATATTGTGCAAAGGAATCTATTTAAATAAATAGTTACGACCAAGGAGCAAACAAATGCGAGATTGTCCCGAAGAATTAGACTTTATTTCATTATTTGAATGTATTCCAATTAAAAAGGACCAAAATGAGAGCTTTTTGTACGATGAGTCCACTTTTACCTTTACGAGCGAAATGAACAGGTTTGAAGTGAAAATCTCACCATTCTATAATTTTTTCTCGCTTTCAGTAAAGGATTTAGAAGATGATGAGATCTTTTACTACAGTCTCGAATCGGTTACAAAGATTGAGATCATGAATGATAATAAAGAAAGCAAAGCAATTCGATTATTTATAGATCAAGGAATTGACCGTTTTATAATGATTATGGATTTAGTATTTAGACCCAAATTTAAAGTTGTGCTAAAAGAGGTTTCAGATTCCTAGAAGGAACATAAAATATATAAACTATACACCTTTAGTAAGGAGATTTAATGAGAAAATACATAATATTAGATATGCCTATAAATGACATTAAGAAAGTTATGATAGTGGACATCAAAGATGAAGTAAATATGTTTCTTTATAATACGTCAGATGATGTACCTTCAATCGTAGACTATAGTTTTGAAACATTACAAGAAGCTGAAGACTTTTTTAGCAAGGAATTTTCAAAAGAAAAAGATAGTATAGCTTCCTGGATTTATGTACCAAATCCAACTAAGGATTGTCAGGAAGATATTATTAAACCAGTAAGAATTAAAGCTATAAATACTTGTAATCCTCAATGGGGGACTTATGAGGAATTCGTAAATGGAAAGTGGATAGACATTAAGTTTTAGCACACCTACTACCAATAACGCACTTAGGGCCACTAAGGGGGAGTTTTTCATGAGTTTTTATGAATATCAATCAGTAATGAATAACACTAAATGGCAAAAAATTAGAAATGCAATGAACAATTGTTCTATAAATACAATTTGGAGAATACAGAATTTCAAAACTAAGTATATAAGTAATTGGGATGGAGATTGGTTTTATCATTTCAAAGGTAATTATAAAAACATTGAGTGGTTAGAAATAAAGGTCGAAAATTTAGAAGAGAAGGATCAGGTGATAAATATACTTAGAACAATTAACATACCAGGAGAAACAAAAGATGATGTTATAAAAGTTTATGGCTACGTTCAAAACAATAATCCTATAGATTATTTATAATAGCTAGTGGTTCTTATAATCCTAGTTATGATAACTAGAGTCTCATACTAACTATTTCTTGACCTCCAAATAAGACAAGAATATGAAGAAAGGTATTGTATGATAAAAAAACAAGACCGACAAAAAAGATTAGAGTTTCTATTTGCAATGAGAAAAGAATTAGAGAAAAAAGAGGATAAAGGGCCTCTTTTTTCAGAATGTGTAAATGCCTTAGGTAAAGGCGTTATTATTTATTCTCCTGAAAAAAGTGAAGAAAGATATTACTCGTTTCAAAAAGAGGTCCTATTCACATTTTACGGAAGGATAGAATGGGATAAATTTGATAAATACTGCGTAATCACTTATTTATAAGATGCAAAAAGCTTAATAAATGACGATGATCTTGAGATATATTGGAGTACAAACAATTTTCCTGTACTAAAGACAAACTTTGAGAACATCTTAAGCGTATATGACGATGTTGTAGCTGTAGGTAGTGACACTTTTCTTTATGTAGAAAATAAATACGTAATAGAAATTTATCATGACGGAGAAATGAGAATAGGTTTTTTAAATAATTTCCGATAACACGTTTTATGGTAACTAGGTTTGTATATGGTGTACATAGAAATCTACGTTTTCAGATGTACGTGTATCTTTTTTCTTAATAAACTAACGCTGCAGGATAACCCAATGAATTTGTTGTATAGATATGTAGTGAGAGTTATGACTAAATCAAACGTGAGTTCTTTTTTCATCTAACTGTGATTTAGTAAAGTCTAACTAAAATTTTAAAAGAGGTGTTTTTAATGGTTTTAGGAATTTATCCTTATTTAGTTATGAACGGTAATGGACAAGAAGCTGTTAAATTTTACGAAAAAGCATTGGATGCAAAAGTTATTGGAGTTCAAACGTTCGGAGAAATGCCTGGAAATCCAGAATTCCCTACTCCTATAGAAGCAATAGACCGTGTAATGAATGCGCACTTAAAAGTTGGTGATAATGATTTGATGCTTTCTGATACATTCCCGGGTCAACCATACCAAATTGGATCACAAGTAACGGTAGCTATCACTATAGACAGTGTAGAAAAATCAAAAGAAGTATTTGAAAAACTGAAAGAAGGTGGTCAAGTAGGAATGCCACTTCAAGAAACTTTTTGGAGCCCATCATATGGCCAAGTAACAGATAAATTCGGTGTTACTTGGCAAATTTCCACACAACCTGCTGATAATGAGTAATCAATGAAAAGCTGTTATTCTTATTATCTCAAGAATTCTTCTCATGCAAGCTTTTCTTGGTTGGGTTCCTGAATGTGTTTTATATTAACTAAGGATGTGCATCACATACATTTAAAGAAGAAAAACCCACCTAATTTGAGAGGTGGATTTTTCTTTTAGTTAAATATTAAGGGTGTAATTGCTTGTTACTTACATATCATTTAATATTTTTGTAGGTATTTATTATAACCTATCAAATCATTTTGAGAAAGTAAAAAATGAAAACGATTACTTTTATATTTCCTACCGATAAAATCCATTATGAGAACTTAACATGTATAAAATAGAAGAACACAGACAGTAAGATAATACAGAATAGAACACATGTATAAAGTCAGGAAGTGTTTGTTGTTTCCATTAACATTAGTGAATATTCTTTTAAAAGTTATAGAAAAAAACGCCCCTTATTTGGGGCGTACTCTATTATCATTATAAAACATAACCTAAAAACAGTCTACAATTTCATTTTTTTTTAGGTTATAGTTTGATTACTGAATTCAGTAAGACCCATGGGTACATTTAAATTTGAAAGGAAAATTTCTATGATACACAAACATGTTCCTGTTTTAATAGTAGGTGGTGGTCTTAGTGGACTTACCTCTGCTCTCTTTTTGGCACGTCATAACGTTGATTATTTACTGATTGAAAAACACACTGGTACAGCTATCCATCCAAAAGCTGGAGGGATTACATTTCGTACGATGGAAATATTTCGACAACTTGGATTGGAGGCAGCTATCCGGACTGCTAGCGAACCATTAGATAATATTCGTGGAAGGATTGCTGTAGAGACAATCAAAAGCATAGACCCTGAGAAATTAGAAACTGCGGAGAATTCCCAAAAAGCTCTTGAAAAAGAGAGAATAGAAAATTTTGAAAAGGTGAGCCCTTCAAAGCCAGCATCTTGTTATCAAATTGAACTAGAACCTATCCTTCTTCAAGCTGCTAAAGAGGGAAAAGGGCATATACGCTATAATACTGAACTTATAGAGTATCAACAAGACGATTTAGGAGTTATAGCAACTATAATAAATAGAGAGACAGGAACGAAAGAAAAAATTCGAAGTGATTATTTAATTGCGGCAGATGGTGCTAAAAGCACAATTCGTCAACATACAAAAATTCCAACTACAGGAAGAGGAGTGATCGGCGGACATTATATCAACATCTACTTTCAGGCTGATCTAAGTCGCTTTCTGAAACCGAGCCAGTTTGGCTGGATTCAAATCCTAAATCCAGAAGTATTTGGTGCGCTCATCACTGTTAACAATCGTGATGAATGGATTTATCATGTGGCCTATAATCCCTCAACTGGAGAAAGTCCAGAAGATTTTTCTGAAGAGCGATGCTGTGAGATTTTAAAAAAAGCTATAGGAGTTTCAAATCTTGATATTGTCATCTTCAGTATTTTACCTTGGGCAGCTGCAGAACAGACAGCCACTCGTTTTCAAGATAGTCGAGTCTTTCTAATTGGAGACGCAGCTCATCTTATGCCACCTACCGGAGGATTTGGTTCGAATACAGGTATTCAAGATGCTCATAATTTAGCTTGGAAACTTGCTGCAGTGATACACAAACAAGCTCATCCACGATTGCTCCAAACTTATCATAATGAAAGACACTATGCTGCAGAAGTAACAACGAAATATGCCAGTGATTTGTTATTTAATGTTATAAAGAAAGGTGTAAGCACCCTCAATAGTATGGACCATACTGCAGTTACTGTAGGGTATAAATATAACTCAACAGCAATTATCAAGGAAAACTCCGATACACCGCATAGAATGGATCAATTAGAACTAAACGGAAGGCCAGGTACTCGTGCTCCACATATGTGGTTGAAGTACCAAGGTAAGCGTATATCTACCTTAGATCTAATAGGTGAAAATTTCGTCTTATTTACGGGAAAAGATAATAGCCTTTGGCGCACTGCTACCCGGAATGTATCTTCTCACCTAGGTGTTCCTATTAATGTTTATGGGATTGGTTTACAAGGAGATTGTGTTGAGTGTGAGGATGAGGACGAGGATAGCTGGGAAGCAGTGTACGATGTTACCTCTCAAGGAGCTGTATTAATAAGACCAGATGGTTTTGTAGCATGGCGTACAAAAGAAGGCGAATCAAATCCTCATCTAACTCTTAAGCAGGTCATGACTAGCGTACTATGGTAAATAAACTAATACGCATGCTCCTGACTTAAGATTAGTTAAAAATTAAAGAATATAACACCTCAAAAGGCATACGTGTTAAAACGTATGCCCTGTGAGTGAGCTTTCATAAAAATTACAAAATATCAATATCAGATATTGCAGACAGATAACACATTGTATCTCTTATCTTTTGATCAACTGTTATATTAACTAGATATTAAATTTAAAAGTATTTACCTTTATTATTTACTCTTATCGGCGGCAAATTAGCAATTTTTCTATAAAGTATTACACTTCTAAATTAAAGAGTATGAAAGTTTATTCAACTACAGCTAGTGCAAAGTACACGTTTTTATGCGCCTTTAAGTTCACATTTAATCCTGTCATATATCGTTTCTCAATATCCGTCGGGCTTAAATTCTCAAGCAAATTCAATCCGAGTTCTGCCATTTCTTGCTTCATACTAGCTGGATCAAAACCTGTTTTCATTGGCTCTCCTATCTTATTCATCATTTTTTCTTTCTTTTTCAAATCAGTGGAAGTAGTTTCCTCATCAAATTCATCTACACTGAAGTAATCAAATACTATCATGCTCCCAGAGGGAGTTACTTTAGGTATATTAGTCAGTGTTTTATATACTTCTTTTTTGGATAAATACATTGTAACTCCTTGCCAGCTAAAAAAACTTTTGGATAAGGCAGAATAGTTTAGTGATGAATTGAGTTTATTTACTATATCCTCCCGAGTGAAGTCAATAGAAATGTAATGTAGGTTTTCTGGATGACCCCAACCCACCTTATCGACACGTTGACGTTTAAAACTTTGCGTCGCAGGATGATCTAGTTCAAATACATTAAGACTCTTTAACAAATCAGGATATCTAAATGCAAAAGTATCTAAGCCAGCACCCAAGATTACATACTGTTCTACACCAGTTTCAATCGCCTTCATAAAACAATCTTCTGTGTATCGAGAACGGGTGATAGAGGCTGTAGAATTCATTAAGGCTTCTTTTGGCATAATCTTCTCTATTAATTTTTTTTGTTCTTCAGGAACTAGTTCGTATGCCAAAAAGTCATTGAAAATTTTGTGGTTTGCATATTTTGAGTGAATACCTCGAATATAAGCTGTCATCATCGCGGTAAAACTGATTTGGTTTTCTTTCATCTATGAATCTCCTTTTGCAATTACATTTGATTTTAACATTCAAATACTATTTTACCTTTAAAGGATTATTCCAGAAAATGGCCCGTTGGTGGTATAACCTTATATTACTTTTACTATAGGAAACCCCTTCAGATGGAGGATTTAATAAAATTTGGTAACCAAGTGCTGTAATTTTTTATTCTATAATTTCTACTTCACTAGCTACCTTTAAATTCTCCCCTCATTGCTTTTATATGAATACTAATCATATTCTGTATTTTATTGAAAAAAGATTTAAATACTAGACTAAAAAAAAATACAAAAATGTGGTATTATAGAGGTGGGAAATGAATGATTTTTATTAACAATAATAATTTTCAAATAGATATTTTGAAGAGAAATATGAAAAAACCTGTATTTTTAAATACAGGTTTTTTGTTTCTTATAATTCACATTATGGTGACTAGCTTTGCATATGATATGTCTAACTTTGATTATTGGATTGTTTCTACCGATAGCTTATAACACATATGCTTGTTATGATAAAAATCCTTAGTTATCTAATTTTTATGGAAATTACATATTATAAAAAAGAGCAAAGCGTCATTTGATTTTAGACTTTGTTCTTCTTGTTTATCATTTAAAGTATAGAAGGTAGACAGTTCAGACAGATTAAAAAGTCAAAAAGAGCATCTAATTAACTTTTAGCAAGTCTAAAAAGCTTTGATAGCAAGTCTCTTTGTAATATTGATGGGAATTTATATCTTCGTTCATTAGCCATTGAATGAGCAATCCATCTATAATAGCGCGCATGGTTTTTGAAGTGTTTTCTATATTAATATTTTGTTCAAACACTCCTGTTTTCTGACCAGAAGTAATAATGTCAGATGTAATGCCCCAACAGTTTTGATAAAAATGATGATTAATTTTTCTATATGTTTCATTTTGACCTGCCTGAGACAAGAAATCTAAATAAACTCTATAAAATTTTGCATTTTTCTCAGGGGCGACAAACACTGAGTTTACATAAGCTTTTAATTTACCCAAGGGAGTAGACTCTGAATTCACTGATGCAAGCTCATAGTTATAGATTTTATTTGTAAGCCACTCAAGGAGTTGAGATAAGGTATCTTCCTTATTCTCAAAATAATAATGGACGACTCCTTTACTAACTTCTGCATGATCAGCAATACTCTGTAAGGTAACCGAATTATAACCTTGTACTGACATAGCTTGGAAAGCTGCTCTTAATATTTGATTCTTTCTCTCTTCTGCTTTTTTCTTCATAATAAACCTCCAGCAAACTAAACGTACAAATTAGTATACAACATTTTATAAAATTTGAACAAAAAATTATTCTGACCGGTCAAAAAAGTTTGACCGGTCAGAATAATAATGTATACTAGAAGTAGTTTCACAAAGGAGGAATGACAAAATGAAAGATCAATTCAAAGCGCTAGTAGTAGACAAAGTTAATGATGAATTTTCAATGAATGTAAAAAATATTTCTCTAGAATTTTTGCCTAAGAGTGATGTCTTAATCAAGGTACATTATTCAGGGATTAACTATAAAGATGGGCTAGCAGGTACTCCTGATGGTAAAATCGTAAGAAATTATCCATTTATACCAGGAGTAGATTTAGTAGGTGTAGTCGTTTCTTCTAATGACCCTCGCTTTCATGAAGGAGATGAAGTCATTGCAACAAGTTACGATATAGGTGTTTCCCACTTTGGTGGATACAGCGAATATGCCAGTATTCCAGGTGATTGGATTGTACCTTTACCTGAAAATTTGACTCTTAAAGAAGCCATTGTAGTAGGAACAGCAGGCTTTACGGCAGCCCTATCTATACAACGTCTAGAGGAGAATGGGGTATCACCAGACAAAGGAAAAGTTCTTGTGACAGGTGCAACCGGTGGCGTTGGCAGTTTTGCGGTCTCATTTTTAAACTCTCTGGGTTATAAAGTAGAAGCTAGCACAGGGAAAGAATCGGAGTATGAGTATTTACGAAAACTCGGAGCTCATTCCATTATTTCAAGGGATATGACGTATGGAGGAAAGGTTAAAGCCTTAGGGGCACAAAAATGGGCTGCAGCCGTTGACCCTGTTGGTGGAGATCCTCTGTCCTCTGTTTTAAGTCAGATTCAATATGGTGGTTCAGTTGCTGTTAGTGGGTTAACAGCTGGGACAAAACTGGCCTCTACTGTTTTTCCATTTATTTTAAGGGGCGTCAACTTACTTGGCATTGACTCTGTATACTGCCCAATGGAAACACGTTTGAAAATATGGAAACGCATAGCAACAGATTTCAAACCATCAAATTTTGAAGATTTTATCTCACAAGAAATTAATTTAAATAAGCTTCCTACTGTTCTTCCTAACATATTAAAAGGGCATGTAAGAGGAAGAACGATTGTAAAATTAGTCTGATAAGAAATTTATATTGAGATTTCTTAATGTCAAAAATCACGCACTATAAAAGATTTTTAAAATATTTGAGAAATACATCCAAAAAAGTTAAGGGTTAAACCCTTAGCTTTTTTGTTGCCTAGAAGCCGTATTATGTGAACTAAACCTATATATATACAGATAAATGTTTTATGTGATATAGGACTTGTGTACTTTGATTTCTTTTGTTATTATATCGCATATGACGACATAATTAGAGGGCATCATTTTTTAATAGAATAAGCGTTAGTATATCTATTTCTCTCGTTATTATGCCTATTAATCGTTAATATATCGTATATAACGATGTATAAGAAAGGACTAAAATATGGATGTTACGAAAATTAATGACTCATTAACCGATATCTATTTTTACTTGCACTATAAACATGAAGAAACGTTAACCCACCAAAATATTCGATGTATGCAAATGATTAAGAAGAAAAAAGAGGTAACGGTAAAGGATTTATCAGAAGTGCTTGATGTTACCCATCATACGGCTTCTGAACATATTAAGAGACTTATTAACAAAGGGATCTTAGAAAAAGAACGTTCTGCTTATGACAAGAGAGTTGTTTATGTAAAACTTACTCCTTACGGCGAAGAAGTCTTGAAACGAAACACAGAATTAGATAAAGAAAAGTTAAAAATGATTTTAGAGCGACTTTCATTGGAGGAACAACAGAAAATTATAAATGCTTTTTCTGTGTTAAGAGAAGAAATAAAACATGTATATTCCACTTAAAACGATTAATTTTTAGCTATACACCAAATGGTATTGGTACAACCGTTAGCAGGAAAGAAAATATATTGTTGACCCATTTTATATGAGATAAGGATGATGAAAAGGTGAAATTTTGTAAAGCCACTGTCAATGAAATTGATCAATTGATTTATTTAAGAAAGAAACAATTAGTTGATGAAGGAATTGAGCCTAATCAAGAGATTGATACGGAACTAAAAGAGTTCTTTACTAATAAAATGAGCGATGGTTCTCTAATTGAATGGATAGTAGAAGATAATGAAGAAATAATTGCAACTGGTGCTATCGTCTTTTATGAATTTCCACCTACCTACACCAACAAGAGTGGCAAAAAAGCTTATATTACCAATATGTATACGAAAGAAAGTTACCGTGGACAAGGAATTGCCACTAAGTTATTAACTAAACTAGTTGCTGAGGCGAAAACAGCAGGTATTATAAAAATTTGGCTTGGAGCCTCAAATTTAGGTAGGCCCGTATATAAAAAGTTTGGTTTTAAAGAGGCTGATGAATGGCTAGAATTAGACATTTAAAAATTAATACTTAGGGTTAAGGTTACCCCTTCAGTATATATAGAAAACTGAAGGGATAGTTCTATAGAGACATTATTTCCAATAAGACGTTTTATGTTAACAAGTATACAAGCAAAGAAATGGGGTGCTAAAAAGGTTGTTTTCTCTGAATGACTGAAGGTTTAGGTTAAGTTAATGCCCTCCTTTTTTAAGACCAGCAAATAACGTTTACTTTCAGATTCTTTATAAAAGTTATCTTTTCATAAGTATTTCTTAAGAATTGTTAAGGTTTTTCCTCGTATCGTATTAAGGTTTTGGCATTAAACTACTGCTTATAACCTATCACCTGAAGAAACGAGGAGAAATAAATGAATGCCATGCATTTCATTCAAGAATATTTGAGACACCCGCGTGCAGTTGGAGCTATTATGCCTAGCTCTAAATCATTAGCTAAGAAAATGATGAAGCCTATACCATTTGAGGAAATAACGTGTATCATTGAATATGGTCCAGGAACAGGCGTATTTACAGAAGAAATTGTTCAAAATAAACGGAAAGACACCATTTTCTTAGCGATAGAAGCCAATGAAACATTCTATAATATATTAAAGAAGAAATATGGACATATCGAGAATGTGTACATTATTCATGACTCTGCTGAAAATATAAGTGCCTATTTAAAACAATATGGCATTGAAAAAGTAGACTATATCGTATCTGGATTGCCTTTTACAAGCTTACCAGGAACTATTTCTACACAGATCTTACATGAGACAGGATCTTTGCTGGGACCAGAAGGCAAGTTCATTACATTCCAATATTCGAAAGTAAAACGCTCTTTCTTTGAATCCTTTTTTACTACGATTCAGTATGAAAAAGTGTATAGAAATGTTCCACCAGCTTATGTATTCGTATGTAATAACTAATCCTATTCATGTTCTCTAGTTTATATTGAATTTAAGAATAGAAAGAGTGAAGAAACATGTCAGAAAGAACCATCCTTATTGTCGACGATGAAGACGAAATCAGAAATCTTATGTCCATTTATTTAAAAAATGAAGGATATCAAGTAGTAGATGTACCGAATGCTGCAACAGCTATAGATATGTTAAAAAAACAAAAAATTGACCTGATTATTCTAGATGTGATGATGCCAGGGATGAATGGGATAGATGCGTGCTTAAAAATTAGAGAGGAATATAACATGCCTATTATCTTTTTATCGGCTAAATCAGAAGACATGGATAAAATTCACGGCCTAGCCAGTGGAGCAGAAGACTATGTTACGAAGCCTTTTAACCCATTAGAACTGATGGCGCGTATAAAATCTCAACTTCGTCGATACTATATGGCGCCTGAAAGAGAGGTTTCTTCCCACTTTTTAGAAAAGGGAGACTTAAAAGTGAACGGAAGAACAAATGAAGTGTTTGTAAGAGATCAAGAGGTTCGTTTAACTCCTAAAGAATTTCAAATTCTCTCTTTATTACTTCAGCATCAAGGACAAGTATTTAGTATTCAACAGATTTATGAAACTGTATGGAAAGAACCTTTTTATAAGTCGGATAATACAATTATGGTCCATATGACAAAAATTAGAGACAAAATAGAAGAGAACCCTAAAAAGCCAATCTATATTCAGACTGTATGGGGCGTAGGCTATAAAGCATGAAAACGAGAAATAATGCAGACAAAATTGGAGGACCATCAGTCAATTTGAACACAAAATTATTCCTTATTTTTATTATCTCCTTGATTGTATCTATCCTTAGCTTTTTTCTTTTTATCTTCATAAATCCCCAATTTGGGGATATCCGTAACCAACAAATAGAGCAACAAAAAGAGGAAGAGACTATTAGAAAGCTCCTTGTTCAGCTCACTCATTCAATCGAAGAGAAGCACATGAACTTAGATGATATAGATAACATTGCTTCAACGCTAAATCCTATAACGGATGCTCATCCTAACTTAGGGTTCTTAGTAGCAAATGCCAAAGGAGACGTTCTTTTTCATTCAAATAACAAAAAAATAAAAAGTACCAATATAAAGTATTTACTCAAACAAAAGCTTACAGCTGAATCTACGGGCAATCAATCATTTAATACACATTATTCTTCTTTTATATCGCTCCTTTCCCTTCAAGATGATATCGGATACCTCGTTATTGAAGGACCTTCTTTTGATCCTATTTTCAGTCCGAATAGATATATTTATCAAGTCTATATGGGACTTGGAGGTAGTGTGCTCATCTTTTTTGTCTTGTTTTTATTATGGACAAGGCCTATTACACGGTACATTAAGCAGATTGAAGAGGGAATCAACAGGATTGTGAACAAGGACTGGACGTATTCCATTCCGGTGAAAGGAAAAAATGAACTGTCATTCTTAGCTAAAAACATCAATTGGATGACCGAACAAATGAGGCAACGTTTTGAAAAAGAACGTAAAGTGGAACAAGCCAAAAATGAATTAATTACAAATCTCTCGCATGATTTACGAACTCCATTGACCTCTATTATTGGATATCTAACACTCTTGAAAGATAAACAGTATAAAAATAGTGAAGAGCTGGAGCAATACATTCAAACCACCTACGGTATTTCATTCAAATTGAAAAATTTATTGGATGAACTATTCGAATATACGAAGTTGTCTCTACCTGACGTAGACATGCAATTTCAAGAAGTCGATTTAAGTGGGGTGTTATATCAGCTTGTAGGAGAGTATACTCCCATGTTTGAAAATCGTGGGCTTTCCGTAAAAGTAGAGATTCCTGATGAGGCTGTTTTTATCTCCATAGATATTGAGAAAATGATTCGCGTTTTCGATAATTTACTTTCGAATGCTGAAAAATACAGTCATGAAAGTGGAGATATTGAGATAGTCCTCTATACTAACGAAAAACAAGTCATTGCACGTATTTCTAATACAACTGATCAAATTGCTTCTGAAGAATTAAGCCATCTGTTTGATAAGTTTTATCGAATGGATAAAGCACGCTCTAGCAAAGTCGTAGGGTCGGGAATTGGCCTTTCCATTGCCAAACGAATTGTTGAACTTCATCAAGGCGAAATATGGGCAGAAAGCGAGCAAAACAAGATAACGATGTATGTTGTGTTGCCTTTGCACCAAGATACAAAGGAGAAAGAGACCATTTATGAAGATTTATGAACTAATTAGACTATCAGTAGAAATTATGTTTACGCCTATTTCTGATGATGTTCTAATGCTAACTCAAGTCGGTATCTGGGCTTCTAAGGGCATCAACCCTTATGTAGTGTGGGTATCGTCTTGGATTACACTCTTTATAGCTTTTCTATGGTTCTTTCTAGTAGGAAAATTCTTTAGACAGGTGCCTCTAATTGAAAAATGGATGGCGAAGAAATGGTTACAAAAAGCCGAAAAGCTACTTGATCATTTTGGGGCTGGGGCGATTATGTTAGCTTTTTTTGCACCTGGAGTTCGACACCCTATTCATTATATAGCCGGAATTTTAAAGTTTCCGATAAAAAAATATTTGCTAGCTAACTTTTTAGCATCTTCCCTATATTCGGGCGGCTGGACTTTTATGGTTTATAAGTTTAACCAAAAAATTGGGATCAAATTAGTGTTACTTTGGTTACATCAACCCTTGTCTATCGTACTACCATTAGTCGCTATTGCCCTTTTATGCTTCATTTTCTACAAGGTGAAAAGAAATAAAAATGAGTCGTGATATTATTTCTACTTCATACTGCTCATGAAAAAACTTGTTTTATAAAAGACCTAAGTGATACGGGACTTATCTAATTAAAGGAGCAAAGTGATGTGAAATTGATACAACAACTTTTCTCTTCAATTTGTTTATTTTTGTTGATATTAGGCGTGGTATTAGCGATTTGGGAATTTATAAATTTATTATTACATGTTAAAAGTAACTTACGATAACCATTAATTAGGCTTAAGTAGCTATATGCTTGTAAAAGGCTGCATACGACAAATAATAAATCTTAATCAGAACCCTAATTTTACAAAGGTTCTTTTTTTATTCCTAAAAGTCACATTATGGTAACTCCACTTGTAGAAGATATACAGTTAAAATAAAGATCTTATGATTGTATTGCTTCAGTCAAATTTAACTTTTTGATCAATTCTTCAGTTGTTAAAACTTTGGCAAACTCATTATCTAAAGTTGCTAATGACACAGTATGTATTTGTTCAGCTGGATAATATGCATTATCTTCTCCTTTTATTGCAAATGTAGCTGTGGCATCTGATACGAGATACGTTTCAAATCCTAAATTATCACTCATTCGAGTAAAAGTTGATACATAATGTGGAGTTGTTAATCCTACTATTACGCTATTACGACTTTTTCTATTTTGTTTTCTTTCAAATGATTCTCAATCTCCTTGTTTTTTCTGAATATTTTAACATTTTTTATAGATATATACCTTTAAAATGGTATAATATAGAGAACGTCAGTTCGGGAGGCTTAATATGCAAACAAAAAAAGTTTATATTTATGTATTTAATACAATGTCAGATTGGGAGTATGGATATTTAATTGCTGAACTAAATTCAGGAAGATATTTCAGACAAGGTTTAGCCCCTTTAAAAGTAATGACGGTAGGAGTTAATAAAGAAATTATTAAAACAATGGGGGGGCTGAGTATACAGCCAGATATTTCTCTTGATGAGTGCACTCTTTTGGATAAAGATCTTTTAATTCTACCGGGAGGAAATACATGGAGTGAGGAGATTCATCAACCTATATTGAAAAAAGTTGGGGAAGTTTTAGAGCTTGGTACTATTGTAGCTGCAATTTGTGGTGCTACTGATGCCCTTGCAAATAGTGGATACTTAGATTCTAGAAAGCATACGCTTAATAACTTAGAATATACGCAAATGGTCTGTCCTAATTATAAAGGGGAGAAGTTGTATGAGATTGGACCTGTAGTATCCGATAATAACATGATTACTGCTTCAGGAGTAGCACCTCTAGAATTCGCGAGGGACGTATTAAAAAAATTAGATGTATTTGCATCAAATACATTAGATTCATGGTATAGCTTAAATAAAACTCAGAAGTCCGAATACTTTTTTCAGTTAATGAGCTCAATATAGGTTCCTAATTATATACAAGGTGGATTACAATAATTTTCTTTTTTATTTTTGTAGATACCTATATTCTGTTTTATATTAACTAAATTGATTTTTTGTTTAAGAAAGTAATTGCCTAAAAAGCAATTACTTTTCTTTTTTTATAGAAAAATATGAAATAATTGTATACTTTTTCACTGTTCAGACGTTATAAGACAGGAAGGAGGAAAAACATTTGAAAAATCGGTTATCAAACGATCAACTAAAAATTGTCATGAATCAACTTTACTCATATTTAATTAAACAAGGTGCAAACCAAGAAACAGCTAAAGATATTGTTCAAGAAGCTGTTTGTAAACTACTTCTTCATCTTGAATCGATTGATACCGATAAATATAAATCATGGCTTTTTAAAGTAGCTATAAACTTATATTACGATCACTGTCGAAAGAACAAAAAATCTCAGTACGTGGTAGTAGAAGATTACCTTATTACCAATGAACGATTAATTGAAGAGATAATGATTGTACAAGAAAATCAGCTTCTAGTAAGAAGTATACTTCAAAAGTTGTCTCCCACCTTTAAGCAACTGCTTCTTTTAAAATACGAGCTAGAGTGGTCATATAAACAAATTGCGGAATATGTAGATATGAAACCTGAGGCTGTGAAAACATATTTAGCTCGTGCTAGAAAAACATTTAAAGAGATGTATAGGAGAGAATATAATGAAGAAAACGAATGATGAGTTAGATTCTATTTTTGATGAAAAGTCTTTACATAGAACACTTAGAAAAGCAAAGTATAGAGCAATTTCACGAACAATTTTTATCTCCGCACTCGTAGTCAGCTTTATTATTGGTATATTTGTAAAAGGGAATAATTACTTTATTAACACACAAGGAGAAAAAATTGCTGATCGGTTAATCACAGAAAATTATGTGAGGATGTCTCCAAATACATTTACTAGTACAGATACAATTTCAATTGGAGTTTTAAAGGGGACTATTAAGAGTGAAGTATTTAAAGTTATTAAAAACAAAGTGATACCTTGGGATACAGAAGAAATAACGTATGATTTACTCGGAAACTTGAATGCATCATTCTCCATGAGTAGTACAATTGTCAATGAAACGACAGTTTATCATATTCCTAATGGGCAACGTGAGATGTTATTTTACGTACCCAAATACAAATATAAGTTGTATGCGAATGACTTTGACATGATTAAAAAATATCCAAATGATAAATACATGGAGATGGCCATATCTCTCAATAAAAATTACACATTGAAAGAAGTACAAAAGATGCTGCCTACATCTACTCACCAAACGTGGTATTGGGTAGATAACTATGGAAAGTCTACTGGTTACAGAAACAATCCAGAAAATGGGCGATGGCTATTAGGTATTTCTAAACCATCACCACAACTAGGAGCAAAACTAACGACTACTAAAATTAAAACAGAAGCAGACTTTTTAAATGAGCTCCAAAAAACAGATCCAGGAGAAGTGAAAAATTTAAAAAACAGACAGAAAAATGGATTGATTATAGGCGTAGTTGTTACAGGAACAAAAGAAGAACTGCTTTCTTTGAAAAACAAACCATATGTTAAAGCAGCTAGTTTGGGAGCAGTGGTAGATAAATATTGAATTTTAGGGACTTGAAATGAAGGAAACCCGTTGTATATTAACTGATAGATAAATAAAAAGAATCCTTTTTTTATTCCTTCTAGGTAAAAAAACCTCTAAGTGACTACCTGGTAATTACTTAGAGGTTTTTTGAATTATTTTACTAAAACCGTTGTATTCGCCGGAATCACAAGCTGATTTTTGACCTTTTTAGCACCTTTTTCACTAGCAAAAATCAATTTACCTTTCGCTGCTACAGATACTTTTACAGGTTGATTTGAAATATTATGATACACACTAATGGAGTTGCCTTTATACGTACGGCTATAAGCAACAACTTCTTTACTGTCTACTGAAATAGATTGAAGCGTTCCTTTTACTAACTCTTCGTGCTGCTGACGTACGCGAATCATTTCACGATAATGATTTAACAAAGAGTCCTTTTGTTTGGTTTGTGCTTCTACAGACACGCCGTTGCCGCCTTTATTGTATACAGGTGTTTCCCAACTAGTTTGTCCAAGTCCGTTTCCTTCGTACCAGGGGAACGGTTCACGGATTAACTCATCAGGCTTTTCACCAGTCATGCCGATTTCTTCACCGTAATAAATATACGGGTTGCCAGGAAGCGTAAGTAAGATAGAAGCAGCTGATTTTGCTTTGTTCACATCGCCGCTCAGCTCACTCATGACGCGATTTTGGTCATGGTTGGTTAAGAAAATGCCGTCAATTTTATTTGGATTGTATGATTTGAACAGCTCATCCGTTGCCGCTGCTGCAGTGGCGATTCCTTGATCATTTCCTGCTTTTACAGAGCTGACAATTTTTCCTGCTAAATCAAAGTTAAATAGGGAATCAAGCGACTGATAATAAGGAGCTACCACTTCCGGCTGATCCCATACTTCACCCGTTAGATATACGTTCGGGTTTTCTTTTTTCATCGCATCTCTAAATTCATTCCACCACACAATATTTTTCTTAGCGCCTTCAGGTGTTTGACCTTTAAAGATATGAAGGGCAGCATCTAAGCGGAAGCCGTCAACGCCTTGCTTTAGCCAAAACTTTCCGACGTTAATCATTTCTTTTCTTACTTCAGGGTTATCGTAATTTAAGTCAGGCATTCCTTCCCAGAACGTTCCGTAAAAATACTCTCCGTTTGGAGCTTTGTGCCATACTTGTTGTCCCCAAGATCCTTTTTCATTCAAATCGGTATTTTTATCAGCCCAAATATAGTAATCTCTGTACTTGCTGTTTTTATCTTTTAACGCAGCTTGAAACCAAGGGTGTTCACTGCTCGTATGATTCACAACGAGGTCCATAATAACTTTTACATCTCGTTTATCCGCTTCTTTCATTAGCTTGCGAAAATCTTGCAGATTTCCGTACTGAGGATCAATGTTATAATAGTCCGTTACATCATATTTATGATAGCTAGGAGAAGGGTTGACCGGCATCATCCAAATCCCGTTTACTTGAAGATCATTCTTTGTATGAGAATTGCCATCATTTAAATAGTCCAGTTTTTGTGTAAGACCTTTTAAATCACCATGTCCATCTTTATTTGCATCGTAAAAAGAGTTTACATACACCTCATAAAAGACACCGTTTTTATCTGCAGCTGCAGATTTACCTTTATGTACGGTTTCGGCGTGAACGCCTGTTGATAAGCTAGCAGCCAGCGGCAGTGTTAGAGCTAAAGCTGTCCATTTTTTCCCTTTCATCGTTTCATCCCCTTTTTTTGCAATCGTTTGCATAAATTGACTACAATTGAAATATAGCACCTATTTGAAAACGATTACAATGAAAATTTCATTTTGATTATTTTGAACTAGTAATTATTCTGACAACCTAGTTATTTACTGTGTCCAATGACATTAAGAAGCTGCATTATATTAAGGCTATAGATAGAAAACACAAATAAAATAAGGGAGTATTATCCAAATAAAAATAATGACTATGTCAAATATTCTGACAATGTTGTTGTTCAATTCATCATCTCGTGCTAAAATCCAAATATAACTGAAAAACGGTACTTAAGTTCCGAAAAACGGAACTTGAAGTATTAATGCAGATAATTCAGCTTGGATTTTATTTACTATCTGCAAATGATTACGCTTACAATGAAGTTTTTAAGGGGGAAGAACGAATTGAATAAAGTAGATTTAAACTGTGATTTAGGGGAAAGCTTTGGTGCTTATCGCATTGGCAATGATGAAGCCATTTTAGAACACGTGACGTCTGTGAACGTAGCCTGTGGATTTCATGCAGGGGATCCAAGCGTCATGAGAAAAACGGTAAAATTGGCCGCTGAAAAAAAAGTGCAAATTGGTGCTCATCCTGGTCTACAGGACCTTATCGGTTTTGGACGCAGAAACATCAATATTTCACCTCAGGAAGCCTACGATATCGTAGTCTATCAAATTGGTGCATTAAACGGTTTTTTGCAAGCAGAAGGGTTATCAATGCAGCATGTAAAACCTCACGGTGCACTATATAACATGGCTGCTAAAAATAAAGCGTTGTCTGAAGCAATAGCAAAAGCTGTTTACAACGTAAATCCTGAGCTGATTTTGTTTGGATTATCTGGAAGTGAGCTGATTCAAGCCGGTAACAGAATTGGTTTGAAAACGGCCAACGAAGTATTTGCAGACCGTACCTATCAGTTAGACGGTTCTCTTACGCCTCGTACAGAACCAAATGCTTTAATTGAAAATGACAACGAAGCTGTTTCTCAAGTTATTACAATGGTGAAAGAAGGGAAAGTCAAATCTCAGCAAGGCAAGGATGTAGAATTGCAGGCAGACACGATTTGTATTCACGGAGACGGGGCTCACGCACTTGAATTTGCTCGTCATGTCAACCGTTCTTTACAAGCATCAGAAGTGGTAGTTAAGGCTATTTCACAATAAAAACTACATACAATCAGGAGGAAGATGATATTGGAGCCAATAAAAAAATCAACACCTCAGCAAAAGCTTTCGGCTGCACCTAAAGTAAACTGGACGTTAATGCTTGGAGCCGCTTTTTTAATGGCCACATCGGCTATTGGACCAGGCTTTTTAACTCAAACTACCGTATTTACACAAAATTTAGCCGCAAGCTTTGGATTCGTTATTTTAATTTCAATTATTCTTGATATCTTTGCTCAAACCAACGTATGGAGGATTATTGCCGTTTCTGAAAAACGCGGACAAGAAATCGCCAATATGGTATTTCCCGGATTAGGATACGTGCTCGCTATTTTAATTGTAATTGGAGGACTTGCATTTAATATTGGAAATATTGCCGGTGCCGGTCTTGGATTAAATGCGATTACAGGTATTTCTCCAACAGCCGGAGCTGCAATTAGTGCAGTTATTGCCGTGCTAATCTTCGTTGTAAAAGAAGCTGGAAAAGCAATGGATCGCTTCACGCAAATTGCAGGTTTTGTCATGATTGGGCTAATGCTATATGTAGCAGCTACTACTTCACCTCCCGTTGGAGAAGCTGTAGTGAAATCTTTTAAACCTGATCAAATCGACATCATTGCGATCGTTACGCTTGTTGGAGGTACTGTTGGTGGTTATATTACCTTTGCAGGCGGACATCGTCTTTTAGATGCCGGGGTAAAAGGCATCGATTCTTTACCTCAAGTCACTAAAAGTTCTGTAACAGGAATTCTTATCACTTCCGTTATGCGAATCGCTTTGTTTTTAGCTGTACTTGGCGTTGTATCTAAAGGGTTACAAATTGACCCAGCCAATCCTCCAGCATCCGTGTTTCAGCTCGCAGCAGGAAACGTCGGTTATAAAATCTTTGGTATTGTCATGTGGTCTGCTGCTATTACGTCTGTAGTGGGAGCTGCTTATACATCCGTTTCGTTTATTCAAACGTTTAGTGAAAAACTTAATAAAAACTCAAACTGGATTATTATTGGATTTATTATTATTTCAACTCTGTCGTTTGTCTTAATTGGAAAACCTGTAAAAGTTCTTCTATTAGTTGGAGCAATTAATGGATTAATTCTGCCGATCGCCCTTGGAACATTACTAGTTGCTGCATATAAAAAAAGCATCGTTGGTGAGTATAAGCATCCTTTATGGCTTACCATTTCTGGTGTACTTGTCGTTATTGTAATGGCTTTAATGGGCGGTTATACGTTAATGGATCAGCTTCCTCAATTATTTAAATAAAACAATGTGCCCGCACGCAAGTTGTGTGCGGGTAATGATGGGAGATAGAAACATGTCAAACCTTTCACAACTAACTCCAGCTGAACTTCGTCAGCAAATCCGTAACAACCAGCTTATTCACCCAACGGCAGGCATGGCAAACGGCTATGCTCAAGCTAATTTAGCTATTTTACCAAAGAAACAAGCCTTTGACTTTCTATTGTTCTGTCAGCGTAATCCTAAATCTTGTCCGCTTTTAGATGTAACGGACGTTGGATCTCCTGTTCCAAAGTTTGCGGCTCCGTCCGGAGATATTCGTACAGACATTCCGAAGTATCGAATCTATGAAAATGGGGAACTGGTAAAAGAAGTAACCGATATCAAAGGCTATTGGACAGAAGATATGGTAGCTTTTCTCATCGGCTGCAGTTTTACATTTGAACACGCACTTTTAAACAACGGCATACCTGTTCGTCACATTGAAGAAAACTGTAATGTTCCTATGTATAAAACAAATATTTCATGCGCTGAAGCGGGAATATTCCACGGCTCGACGGTCGTTAGTATGCGTCCAATTCCTCAGCAAGACGTAGTGCGGGCAGCGCAAGTAACTTCACGTTTTCCAGCTGTGCACGGAGGACCTGTTCACATTGGAAACCCCGCTGCAATAGGCATTGAAGACCTTCACTCTCCGGATTTTGGCGATGCTGTTTCCGTCAAAGAAGGCGAAGTTCCCGTGTTTTGGGCTTGTGGTGTAACTCCTCAAGCTGTAGCAATGGAAACAAAACTTTCTATTATGATTACACATGCTCCTGGACATATGTTTATTACAGATATTCGAGATGAAAAACTAGGTGTTTTATAAAAGAAAGAGGTGTAGATATGAATCAAACCGTAACAAAAGCGTCAGCTGTTATTTCTCCGCTTGGCGACTCAGCGCTTGTTATAACGTTTGGAGATAGTATTCAGTACGATATTCATAAACAAATCAAAACGTGTAAAGATTCAATAGAATTAAATCCTTTCCCTGGGTTTATTGAATGCGTGCCGGCATTTACGAACCTTACGATCTTTTATAACCCTCTTGAAGTGGTAGCAGCCGTGAAAAAGAAGGAGAAAAAAGAATTTGTGTCTCCTTTTGAAGTAGTGTCTTCTATCCTTCAAAGTAAATTAGAGAACGAACAGACAGAAAAAGAGTTAGACCATCGTACGGTTTCCATTCCAGTTTGCTACGGAGGAGAGTATGGACCTGATCTTGAATATGTCGCTCGTCACCATAACTTAACACCTGAAGAAGTAATAAGTATTCATTCTGAAGGCGAATACTTAGCGTACATGATTGGATTTGCTCCTGGATTTCCGTTTCTCGGAGGACTATCTGAAAAAATTGCTACGCCTCGCCGCTCGTCTCCTCGCACCTCTATTCCTGCAGGTTCGGTTGGTATTGCAGGAATGCAAACAGGAGTGTATCCTATTTCCACTCCCGGAGGATGGCAGCTAATTGGTCAAACGCCGATTAAACTGTTTTTGCCGGAGCAAAATCCTCCAAGTTTGCTGCAGGCTGGAGATATTGTAAAATTTGAGCCTATCTCTAAAGAAGAGTATCAAGAACTGCAGGCAAAGGAGGGGGAAAAATGAGTATAAGAGTTAGTAAAGCCGGGTTATTAACAAGCATTCAAGATTTGGGAAGAAAAGGATTTCAGCAGCACGGTGTAATTGTAAGCGGTGCAATGGATTCTTATTCTCTCCGAATTGCTAATTTACTAGTTGGTAACGATGAAAAAGAAGCGGGACTTGAAGTTACGCTAATGGGGCCTACCCTTGAAATAGAAAGTGATTGTTTAGTAGCGATCACAGGTGGAGATTTAACTCCTTCGGTCAATGGAAAGCCAGTCCCGATGTGGAAACCTTTATTTATTCCAAAAGGAGGCACTTTATCATTTGGGCCTTGTAGAACTGGTTGTCGTTCTTATCTATCTGTAGCTGGAGGATTTTCTATTAATGAAGTGTTAAATAGTAAAAGCACGTATTTGAGGGGCGAAATTGGTGGCTATAAAGGAAGAGCATTACAAACAGACGACGTTTTACCTGTATCTGTTCCTGCTGCTTCAAAGCCTGCTTTTCTTTCCAATGAACTGATAAACGGAGTATATACTTCTTCATGGTCCGTAAATTATAAAGAATTTGTCCATTTTACAAAGAAACCAAGTGTCCGTGTTATAAATGGGGGTCAATTTGATTTATTTACAGCTGAAAGCCAAAGTCATTTTACTCAAGAACCCTTTAAAGTATCAAATCAATCAGATCGAATGGGTTATCGAATGGATGGACCTTCTCTTCAGCTTCAAGAAAAAAAAGAGCTATTGTCTGAAGCCGTCTCACAAGGTTCTGTTCAAGTCCCGCCAGATGGAAATCCCATTATCCTGTTAGCAGACCGCCAAACTACAGGAGGATATCCTAAAATCGCTCAAGTCATCACAGCGGATTTACCGCTTTTAGCTCAAGTAAAGCCCGGAGAATCCATCTATTTTTCTCACATTTCGCTTCATGAAGCAGAAAAAATCTATTTAGAAAAAGAACAGCTGCTTCAAGAATTGAAGATTGCTATTAACCTTGCGTCAACTAAATAACATAAAACGGGAGTGACAAGAAATGATAAACGTACGTGAATTGCAAGAAGTTGTTTCATTAATGAATGAATCTGGTATTCAAAAGCTCCATATTGAACATGAAGGAACAAAAGTTGTCATTGATAAAGCGGGAATTCCTTTAGAAGACACAGCTGTTACAGAAGTAAAAACAGAGGAAGTAAAAGCCGCTGCTGCTGAGCAAACGCCTCAAGATTCTATGTCTGTAAACGCAGCAGAGAATAATGAAAAACAAATCTTATCACCAATGGTTGGAACCTTTTACGCCAAGCCAGAAGCAGACGCTGATCCGTTTGTTCAAGTAGGACAAACTATTGAACGTAAAGATGTTGTATGTGTAATTGAAGCGATGAAGCTGTTTAACGAAGTAGATGCAGGAATGGACGGAGAAGTGCTTGAAATTCTTGTGAAAGACGGAGATGTTGTTGAGTTTGGACAGCCTCTATTTACCGTAAAATCATATTAAAGTATACGTATTAAAGTATACATATTGTCAGGAGGAGCCACTATGTTCAAAAAAGTGTTAATCGCAAACCGCGGTGAGATTGCAGTTCGTATCATTAGAGCTTGTAAAGAGATGGGAATTGTAACCGTGGCCGTGTATTCAGAAGCAGACAAAGATGCACTTCACGTAAAGCTAGCAGAGGAGTCATTTTGTATTGGTAAAACGTCTTCTAAAGAAAGCTACTTAAATATTCGGAATTTGCTTACCGTAGCACAAGTAACCAAGGCAGACGCTGTTCATCCCGGCTACGGATTTTTAGCTGAAAATGCTGATTTTGCTGAGATGTGTGAATCCTATGATATTACCTTTATTGGTCCAAAAGCGGAAGCCATCCGTAAAATGGGAGCAAAAGCTGTAGCAAGAGAAACAATGAAACAAGCCGGTGTGCCTATTGTACCCGGCACGGAAGGACTGATTGAAGATAGCAGCACCGCTATTCCAGTAGCAAGAGAAATAGGCTATCCAATCATTGTAAAAGCTACAGCGGGCGGCGGCGGAAAAGGAATGCGGCTAGCTCATAGCGAAGAGGAGCTAGAAAAAGCGATTCGTCAAGCTCAGCACGAAGCAGAAACAGCTTTTGGAAACGGCGGAGTATACCTTGAAAAATATTTAGAAGAACCAAAACATATCGAAATTCAAATTATTGCTGATGAAGAAGGTAATGTAGTTCATTTAGGTGAGCGAGATTGTTCGATTCAGCGACGTCATCAAAAATTAGTAGAAGAAGCTCCGTCTCCTGCAGTAGATGAAAATCTTCGTGCGAAAATGGGCAAGGCGGCAGTCTCGGCAGCTAAAGCAGTCGATTATACAGGTGTGGGAACGGTGGAGTTTCTGTTAGATAAACACGGACATTTTTACTTTATGGAAATGAACACACGGATTCAAGTTGAACACCCTGTTACAGAACTTGTAACAAACATCGACTTAATTAAAGAACAAATTTCAGTAGCAGCAGGCTACCCGCTATCATTTGCTCAGCGGGATGTTCAGTTAAAGGGATGGGCAATTGAATGTCGAATCAACGCAGAAAATCCGGCTAAAAACTTTATGCCTTCTCCTGGAAAAGTCGAGATGTATTTACCTCCTGGCGGCTACGGCGTTCGTGTAGACAGCGCGGTTTACCCAGGCTATGAAATTTCTCCATTTTATGATTCAATGGTGGCGAAATTAATTGTAACAGGGAAAGACCGAAATGAAGCGATTCAACGAATGAAACGTGCGCTAGAAGAATTCATCATTATAGGTATTCACACAACCATTCCTTTTCATTTAGAATTACTGAATCATCCTTCTTTTAACGAAGGGGATTTTACAACCAAATTTCTAGAAAGTAACCCTATTTCAATTAAAGAACTAGAAACGGTGTAAGAAAGGAAAGTGCTCTTATAAGGGAGTGCTTTCCTTTTTTTCTTCATGTATAATAAAAAGAACATATTGTGATTAGCTAGTAAGCTATACGTCTATCAAATACATGTATTCGCACAAATAAGGGAGAAGGTTTTATGCAAGCTAATAATAAAACAGTCGTTAAATCCATGCAGATTCTCACGCTTTTTATCAACCACCCTAAGCTGACCTTCACAGAAATGATGGAATATTCAGGCGTTCCGAAAACTTCTTTACATCGGATGGTTGGTTCGCTTGAAGAGATGGGATTTTTAACAAAAGACGCGCAAGGATACTATTCGCTAGGACTTTTATTCTTGCAATTTGGTCAGCTAGTGGCTAATCGCTTAGATATTAGAAATATCGCAAAGCCCGTAATGGAAACGCTCCGAGACGAAGTAGAAGAAGCGGTTAATCTAATTGTACGAGATGGGGATCAAGCCATGTATATTGAAAAAGTAGATACGCTTCATCCCGTGCGTCTCTATACATCAATTGGAAGGCGTTCACCTCTTTATGCAGGAGCTTGTTCACGCATTATTTTGGCGCATTTACCCGAAAAAGAACAAGAGGCATATATTACTCAAACGGAGCTAACTCCAATAGGTATTGGAACCATTACAGATCAAAAGAAACTAAGAAATGTATTAAAAGAAGCAAAAGAAAAAGGGTATACCATTAGCACCTCTGAATTAGAAAACTTTACAACATCCGTGAGCGCGCCGATTGTAAATCATCAAAATGAAGTGGTTGCAGGCATTAGCGTAGCGGGAATTGAAGCGAGATTTCAAGGAGACAGACTGCCGTTCATTATTCAAAAAGTAACAGAAGCGGCGAGCCTAATTTCTGAAAAACTCGGTTATCAAGGTTCATTAAAGTAGCATACATAGAAAAATGGAGGTAAACCATTGAAACGATTAGAAGGTAAAACAGTCGCACTCGTAGGTCAGCGTAAAGTAGAAGAAATCAGCAAAATTGTTGAAAACCTTGGCGGGACCCCGCTTGTACGACCTGCACAAGGAACCATCTTTTTAGATGACACACACTTAGAAGCAGATATTAAAGAACTGGTAAAAGGAAATTATGATTGGTTTATTTTTACGACAGGCGTCGGGACGGAAATTTTATATAAAACAGCAGATAAGCTAGGACTAGCTGATGAATTCCTTTCTTCTTTACAAGCAGCTAATATTGCTGCACGCGGGTATAAAACCGTAAATATGTTAAAAAAGCTCGGTGTTACTCCAACCGTTCGAGATGATGATGGAAGTACAGCGGGCCTAGTCAGAGCGCTTCATTCGTTTTCTTTTGAAGGAAAGCATGTAGCGCTTCAGCTTCACGGAGATCCTGCACCAAAATTGATTGATTTTCTTTCGAATCAAAAAGCCCAATTTAAAGAGATTTTACCGTATCAGCATATTCCTCCAAAAGCAGAAGTCATGGAACAGCTTATAAACGAATTAACAAGCGGGAAAGTCGATGCTGTTAATTTCACAAGCGCTCCCCAAGCCCGCTTTTTATTTTCGTTTGCAAGAGAACACGGACAAGCTGATCACATTCGAGAACTCTTTGAAAGCTCTGTAGTAGCTGTGGCCGTTGGGAAAGTAACCGCTGCTGCTTTAAAAGAAGAAGGAGTAGATCGTATTGTTATTCCTGACCAAGAAAGAATGGGAAGCGCAATTGTAGCTTTAGAACACTATTATCAGCAGCGTGATTAAAAAAACCTTCTCGCCTCATGGCGAGAAGGTTTTTTGTATGGCTTCATCCAAGCATTGTCGAATATTGTTTGAAAATTGCCTATTGTCCTCTTTTTGAACTTCTTCAAACATCGAATAGAAATAAATTCATTGTTATTCCAGAAAATCATTTTCAAATATTGTAAAAATGGTAGATAAAGGGTAAAAATAGACGAATATGTTAAAGAGTTGTTACGTTTCTTTTAGAAATATCTTAAATCTAAACAGCTTAAACAATAATAATTATCTACTTTATAACGCTAAAAGCACTGCTGTTTGAAGCTTGATAGATCTTTCACTGGCATGGGGAAATAAAGGTATATTTTTGCAGGCAAGAAGTGAATGTATACACAAGCGTTAAATGTTACATTACTGAAATACAATTGTAATATTGTTATTCTTTTTTTGAACGTTTATCGTGGTATAATTTTCGTAGATTTTCATTAGCATATTTAGCTATTTATCGACAAATACAGTGAACTTTACATAAATTGTCAGACTTTTATACATATTGATACATAATTAGAAATTACTAGTTTAACAGAGCGAGAAAGCGGAGGAATTCATATTGAAAAAGAAAATGCTTTTACTTAACACAATGGTTTTATTAGGCCTAGGACGAGTTTTATCAACTCCAGCGTATGCCTCTACCATTCAGGATATGGAATCACAAAAATCTCAAATTCAAAATCAACGCCAAGATGTGCAATCTAACATCAAAGCAGCTTCTGATGAATTAACACGCCTTCAAGCAGAACAAGATCAAATGAAAGCACAGCTTGAGCGATTAACATTAGCAGAAGAAGAAAATAATAAAAAAGCCCAAAAAACAGAAGCGGATATTAAAGAAACGTCTAAACAAGTAGACCAGCTTGAAAAAGAAATTAAGCTGCTTCAAGAAAAACTTGAAAAGCGAAATGATATTTTAAAAGATCGTGCACGTTCCATGCAAGAAAGCGGCGGTAACGTAGAGTATTTACAAGTTTTACTCGGTTCTTCAAGTTTTGGTGATTTTGTAGACCGCGCGCTAGCTGTTTCGACGATTGTAGATGCAGACCGCGGTATTTTAAAAGAAACTAAAAATATGCAAGACGAACTAAAAACAAAACAAGCAGATGTTAAATCTAAGCTTGCTAGCTTAGAAGATATGAAGGCAGAACTGGATGAAATGACTGTCCAGCTAGCAGCTCAAAAGAAACAAAAAGATGCGTTGGCAAAAGAACTAAAAGATAAAGAAGCAAAAAATGAAGAACTAAAAGCTTCTCTACAATCAAAAGACAGCTCTCTTGCGAATGAACAGTCTACGCTTGAACAAAATATTAAAGATCAAAAAGCGGCGGAAGAAGCAGCAAGAAAAGCAGCTGAACAAGCAGCTAAAGAGGCAGCTAAGAAAGCAGCCGAACAAGCTCAAAAAGCAGCGGCAGAACCAGCTGAAAAAGCTGATTCGCCTTCTCCTAAAGCAGCACCAAAAGCAAGCAGCAATGATGTTGCACCTACAAGCGCTCCGGCTCCAAAAGCTAGCAATGTTGTAACGGTAGGAAACCGCTGGATTGGAAACTCTGCTTACGTATTTGGCGGAGGACGCAGCCAGTCTGATATTAACCACGGTTTATTTGACTGCTCGTCATTTGTACACTGGGCATATTCTCAAGTTGGTGTTAACCTTGGGCCTCTTGGATCTGTAAGTACAGAAACGTTAAAGCATGCTGGAACGCAAGTGTCTTCTAGTCAAATCCAGCCTGGAGATCTTGTTTTCTTCGATACATATAAAAAAGACGGACACGTTGGTATTTATGTAGGCGGCGGCAAGTTCATCGGTGCTCAAAGCTCAACAGGTGTTGCAATTGCAAACATGAGCAGCGGCTACTGGAAACAAAAATTCAACGGACGCGTAGTTCGTATTTAATAGGGTATAGTAAAAAGAAAACATCCAATTTGGATGTTTTCTTTTTACATTGTAAGGAGCGTATGACTATGAACTCTATTTTTGATCATATACAGCCCAACTTAGATATTTTATTTGTCGGTTTTAACCCAAGCATCCGTTCCGGTGAAACGGGTCATCATTTTGCTAATCCAACCAATCGTTTCTGGACGATTCTTCATAAAGCAGGTTTAACAGATCGTAAATACCATCCCGAGGAAGATCACTGGCTGTTACAGCTAGGATACGGTTTAACAAATATTGTGGAGCGTCCTACAAAGGCAGCTGATGAGATTACAAAAGAAGAATATGCAGAAGGCAGAGAAATCCTAAAGAAAAAAATCGCTACATACACGCCTAAAATCGTTTGTTTTGTTGGAAAAGGTGTCTATCAGCAGTACAGCGGACGCAAGCAAGTGAGGTGGGGCAAACAAGAAGAATCGATGGTATCAGGAATAATGGATTTTGTTGCCCCGTCTTCAAGCGGGCTCGTTCGGATGAAAATAGATGAAGTAGTGGCTATTTACGCAGAACTTCCGAAGTTGCTGCGTACATTAAAATAGAGAAAGCCTTAGGGCTTTCTCTATTTTGTAAATGAAATATCAATTTGAATAATTTCTGACCGGCTTCCGATTCGAAGAGGAGGACCCCAAAAGCCAAATCCTGAAGAGACAATGGTATGCAGCTGATTAGTTTGTTTGTAGCCCCAATCAATTTCAAATAACCGCTTTGTGATCAAATGATTAGGGGCCATTTGTCCTCTGTGAGTATGACCGCATAAAAGTAAATCTACGCCTGCTTGTTCCGCTTCTTTTAAAGAAAGCGGCTGGTGATCCATCGCAATGACTGGAAGAGAACGATCCGTTTCACTCGCTAAATCGAAAAAGCTGTCTCGATTTTTATCCGTCTTATCTTTTCTTCCAATTAAGTACAAGCTATCGCCTATGTTTAACACTTCATCCATTAAAATAGGAATGTTCATTTCTTTCATTCTTTCCACAAACTGAGGGATCTTCCCACCGTAATACTCATGGTTTCCCAAAATTCCATATGTGCCTAAAGGCGCTTTGAGCTGCTTCATCATATAATCCATTTCTTTTTTAAAGAATACGTGGGGATCATCGTCAATAATATCTCCAGGAAGTAAAATAAGATCTGGCTGTATCTTTTGTACATGAGTGATTAGCCGCTGTAAATGTTTTTTGCCGGACAATGTGCCAAAGTGCATATCAGATGCTACGGCAATGCGAAGGTTTTTCCGATTCGTCTTTTTAGCAAGCGAAATTGTATATTTTCTTACTACAGGACTGTAAGCATTATACGTACCGTAAGCAAAAATGAATAAAAAAGCAGCAATCATGAAAAGTCCGATTGAATCGATAGCTGTAGAAAGCGAAGCGCCTAGAAAAGTGAGAATATATACGGCTAGATTACTTATAGGAAGCAAAAGGACTGAATATTGAATAAATCCTAACCAATACGATCCTACAACCTTAAACATGCTCACTTGTTGAAAGGCACGACTGATGATAAAGGAATAAGCAAAAAACACAACGATCACCGTAAGAATCCATTTGTTTTCCACTTCAAACATTGTGTGAAGCCACACCCAAGCGTTCCATCCGATGTACAGAACGAATAAATTATATAAAATAACAACTAAAATAGACCTTACTAACACACTTACTTTCATACGCTAACCTCTTTTCTTTCATCCGTAATTCCACTATAGCTCATTTTTATTGCTTCAACAAAATTTTATCTCTTCTTTCATCAATAAAATTTTTGCCTGTTGCACAAACGAAAAAACACACCTATAAAACAAGGTGTGTTTTTTGTATTAATGATGGTGATGCGCGTGGTAAAGGCTGCTAATCACAAATTCAGGCTCTGGAACGTGGAAATATTGAATCCATACGCCTTCTAAAAATTTCTCGCGTTTATCTAAAACGATATCGATATCTTTATCTGTTTTTACGATTTCATCATGTTCAGTCGGCGTATCGAATTTCCAATCATAATGCGCATGATCACCGTGGTCGATAGTTACATATACACGGATCATTTTTCCTTGACCTTCTGGGCTAGCCAAGGCATTTTTTAATACTTTTGCTGCGTTTCGATTAATTTTTACTTCCATTTCGAAAACTCCATTCTGTAACTTAGTATGTAAAGTATTTTCGCAAACTTAAACGAAAAAGAGAAATTTTTTGCCTGACGCTCCGTATAGAGTTGCTTCATTACAACATAATACGCTACACTACACCATATTGAATGAAAAAGGAGCGTATCATAAATGAAGATCGTTATTTTAGGTGACACTCATATCCCCAAAAGAGCGAAACATTTTCCAAAAAGACTCCTAGCCGAACTGAAAACAGCTGATGCGATTATTCATACCGGAGATTTTCAAACGATAGATGTCTACAATGAACTGCGCGTTTTTGCTCCTGTACACGGCGTGATTGGAAATGTGGACAGTGAAGAGCTTCAGCAAGTACTTCCAACTTCATTACTTCTTCCGTTTGATGATGTTACGATTGGCGTAGTCCACGGTCATGGCAAAGGAAAAACGACTGAAAAACGTGCACTTTTGGCATTTGAACATCAACAAGTCGATGCAATAATTTTTGGTCATTCTCATATTCCTGTTCATAAACAAATTGGTGATATTACATTGTTTAATCCAGGTTCCGCTACTGACAAGCGGCGTCAAAAGCAATTTTCGTTTGGACTGCTGTACATACAAAAAGACACGCCGCACTTTGAACATGTTTTTTATGATTCTAAAGACTAAAACAAGAGGGTACTCTTGTTTTAGCACTTTTACGTTTACGTTGTGTGGTCTAAATGAGCGATATATTCGTGAAGCTTATTTTCTTCATAGTCGTTTAAGTCATGCATCGGAATAACCTGCTGAGTTTGAGGATCCGTTCCTCTTACTTCCGCAATTTTTACTCCTTCTTTATAGATATTAAAAATATCTTTTTCTTCTCCGCGCTGAACCTTTTCTGTTTCAAACATTGAAAAAGACTTGCTGTTTTTACTTTCTTCCATTAAAATCACCTACTTTTTTTATCGTACTCTTATCTTTTCACTCCCATTGTTAATTATGTATACACTCGATGACTAAAGGAATATGAAGTCTTGCCGATAGAAAGGAAGTGCACGATCACTTTTAACTACAGAGAGAGAGGCTACATAGCATGGAGAGAGTAAGAAAAAAAAGGTCCCTTAATAACTTTAAGACAAAGCTGGTGCTAGCATTTGCAGCGATCTTATTAGTGCCATCTGTTACGATAGGTGTATCAGCTTACATAACAGCGAAACATGAAATTGAAAACCAAATTATTAACACAGCACAGCAAAATGTACAGTCCATTAATTCGGTGATTGACGATACCATTGGACCAAAAATTCATGATGTAGAGTTTTTTGCATCAGTGGTAAACAACGAGCGCTACAATGAAAAAGATATGGCTACTTTAAGCAAAGATTTTAACTTATATGCTTCGCTTCATCCGGAAGCCGTCAGCATTTTTACAGGAAATCAGCAGGGGAAGTTTATTCAAGCGCCTAAAAAAGTGACAAAAGCAGGCTATGATCCCAGAAAACGAGATTGGTACAAGCTAGCCATGCAAAACAAAGGGAAAACAGTTGTCACTGAACCTTATCCCTCAGCCTCTACAGGTCAAACCGTTATTACTGTAGCAAAAACAATGGCTGATGGCACAGGGGTTATTGCTTTAAATTTAGATATAAGCCGCATCAATAAAGCTGTCAGCAAAGTGAAAATCGGAGAAAAAGGATATCCATTTCTTTTAGATGGAGAAAGAAAATATATTGTTCACCCTACGGAAAAAGCAGGTACAAAAGCAACAGATTCTCTTTTTGACAAGCTTTATGCAAAGAGATCCGGATTCTTTGAATATACCTTTAACGGTGATGAAAAAAAGATGGTCTTTACGACAAATAAAACAACGAACTGGAAAGTTGCAGGCACTATGTATTCATCAGAAGTGAGTGAAGCAGCACATCCTATTTTTTACAAAACACTATTTATTATTGTAGTTTGTCTGATAATCGGGAGTCTTACCATTTTTGTGGTGTTACAATCGATTATTAAACCGCTCAAACAGCTTAAGAATCAGGCTCTAAGCGTTAGTGAAGGAGATTTGACAACAGCGATTACCGTCAATTCAAAGGATGAAATCGGTGAGTTAGGGTATGCTTTTAGTCAGATGCAAAACAACCTTCGTACATTAATTCAAAATGTTGAAATGAGTGCAGAACAAGTGGCTGCTTCTTCAGAAGAGCTAACGGCCAGTTCACAGCAAACGAGCGCTGCGACTGAACAAGTATCGGTTGCGATACAAGAAGTGGCTTCTAGTGCGGAAAAACAAACGGCTGTTATTGACCAAAATGCAGCTTCTTTAGATGAGATTGTCCAAGGAGTTTCTACCATTGCCAAGCGTACAGAAACTGTTTCTCAGCTATCAAATCACACAACGTCTGAAGCTGTAGAAGGCGGAAAAGCCGTGAGAGAAACGGTCGAACAAATGGAATCCATTTCTCAATCCGTCGAGCTATCTAATGCAACGATTCGCACTTTGTTTCAACGTTCAAAAGAAGTTGGAACCATTTTAGAAGTAATCAGTGGCATTGCTGCTCAAACAAATTTACTAGCCTTAAATGCTGCAATCGAAGCGGCACGAGCTGGAGAACATGGAAAAGGGTTTTCCGTTGTAGCAGCAGAAGTAAGAAAGCTGGCAGAACAATCACAAGTGTCCGCGTCTCAAATTTCTGAGCTTATTCAAGCTATTCAACAAGATACTCAGGAATCTGTACATACAATGGAGCAAGTTACAAACAAAGTTGAAGAAGGACGAACAATTTCACAAACGGCTATTCAAAAGTTCGAACAAATTCTAAGCAGCATGAACGAAACGACTCCGCAAGTAGAAGAAGTGGCTGCGACTGCTCAGCAAATTTCAGCAGCGGTTGAAGAAGTGGCTCGTACAGCAGGTGAAATGGCAATCCTTGCTAAAGGAAATGCAGCTACATCTGAAGAAGTGGCTGCATCAACTGAAGAGCAGCTGGCTTCAATGGAGGAAATTGCTGTTTCCGCACAATCTCTGTCTCAAATGGCAGAACAATTGACAGCACTCATTAGCAAATTTAATTTGTAAACTTTCGTCAAATCGTCATAGACCTCTTTTATATTGGAAAAAGTAGAACATACACATATGAAAGAGGTGACAGTATCCGATGGAGCAAACAAAAATGACCTTTGAGCCAGCTTCAATTAACGATGATATGCATGCGAAGCTTAAACAACTAGAAGAGCAGTTTCAACAAACGTTGGGAAAAAGAGTAGCTTTAGTTGCATACGAAGCTGAAAAATAAAAAAACAAAAAAAGAAAAGACCTAGTGTCTTTTCTTTTTTTGTTTCAATAAGGTTAACATACATTAAATTACAAGCTTTTTTCATATACTTTCTCAAAATAAGTTATAATATAGTGTAAAAATACACTATATTAGTGTTATTTCACTTTTTGTATGGTATAATTTCACAGAAATAAAGAAAGGAGCTTACAGTTTGTGATGAAGAAAAACCTGTTGTTAGGATCTTTTTTATCTTTTTATCTAGTAGGTTCGTATACCTCATATCATATCTATAAACAGCAGCAAACCCGTCCTGTAACGGAGGATGTTGCACAGCTTCTTCCTACAAAAGTTAAAGAAATAAAGCATGGGACCACTGAAAAACAGCTTAAAAATTGGGTGAAAACTGCTTCACAGCATCATGAAAAAATAGCGATTTCAGGGATGCAGCACAGCCAAGGAGGGCAGACGTACTATCCTAATGCTATTTTACTTGATATGAAGCAGTACAATAAAATTATAGATTACAAGCCCCGTCAAAAAGAAATTACGGTTCAAAGCGGGACAACGTGGAATGATATTCAGCAATATATACATAAAGACGGCCTTGCTCTTCAGGTTATGCAATCACAAAATATTTTTACCGTTGGAGGTTCTATCAGCGTGAACGTACACGGCAGAGATATTCGATACGGTTCTTTAATGGATACGGTCAAATCTATGCGTCTACTGCAGGCGGACGGATCTATTATCGAAATTAGCCGGACGAAACACCCCCAGCTGTTTTCTTTAGTAAACGGAGGCTACGGGTTATTTGGGGTCATTTTAGATGTGACGCTTCGTTTGACGGACGATGAATGGTACGAAGATGAAATTATTCGCTTAGATTATAGGCAGTATACAGCGTATTTTAAAAACTACGTACAGCAGAACCCTGACGTTCGTATGCATATGGCGCGTATTTCTGTTTCTCCTAATCAATTGCTAACAGATATGTACGTCACAAACTACTGTTTATCTTCTCAAAATACTTCTACTGCAAACGAACCGCTCAAGACAGAAAAAATAGTGGCACTTCCTAAATTTATGCTAGGGCTGTCTCGGTATAGCGACTGGGGCAAAGATATGCTGTGGGAAACACAAAAGGCTTATTTCTTAAAACAAAATGGACGGCTTGAAACAAGAAATAATGTTATGCGTTCTGAAAGTGATTTTATGGAATACGAAAGTGCTAGCCAGACGGAAATTTTGCAAGAATACTTTGTTCCAGTTGATGAATTTGCTTCTTACATCGATGATTTACGTCAAGTGTTATCAACTGAGGAATTAAATTTATTGAACATTACCGTTCGCTATGTAGAGAAGGATAATAAAGCCGTCATGTCTTATGCAAAAGACGATATGTTTGCTCTTGTTTTACTTATTAACCAGAAAAGAGACAATCAAGGCATCTCTGATACACAAAGAGTTGTCCGAAAAATGGTGGATGTGACGCTGCAGCATCAGGGAAGCTATTACTTGCCTTACTACGGCTACCCAAGCAAGAAGCAATTAGAAGAGGCTTACCCTCATACAACCGCCTTTTTTAATTTGAAAAGAAAATATGACCGGAACGAAACGTTCGTTAATTTATTTTATAAGGAGTATGGAAAATGACGTACAAACAACTCTTACATTCACAAAGCCTGATGATTACCGCAAGCAGTATTGTGTTTCCTTTTTACCTTTTACTGCTTCGAAATCTTGGCGATAGCTATTCACAATTTGGCTTAGCTTACGGAATTTTTGCTTTAACCGCAGCTTTGAGTCATCCGTTGATCGGTTCATGGAGTGACAGAGTAGGAGAAAAGCGCTTGCTTCTTTTATATACGTTTGGGATGGCCGTTGTTATGATTGTGATTCCTGTTTTAACAACGATCACACAGGTGTATATCATTCAAATTATAATGGGTCTGCTTGGAGCTCTTCAAAAAACAGCAGAAAAAATAGCGTTATCTAGGCAGACAGATCGTGATCACACAGGAAAACAAGTAGGACACTATCATTTATGGACCTCTATATGGGCAGCCTTGGCCGTTATTGCAACAGGGTATATCATTGATTTTCTGACAATCGGAAGCCTTTTTTACATCACTTCGTTTATGTACGTAGCGGCAGGGGTATTAATATGGCAAAAACCAAAAACAATCGAGCTTGAACGCCACCATTCGCTGTAAAAGCATATATGGACAGGTCACCTGAATTTTTTAGTTCGTACAGTAAGATACTATAAAAAATTTATGTTCTCCCGATATAAGTACTGAAAGGAGAAACGTTTATGCAAGGTATAAGTATATCAGGGCAAGATGCATGGTCTTCTATTATAGTATCGTTCGCTATTTTCATCATTATATGGGGTCTGATTCCAGGCTTAACTATAAAGTATTTATGTAAAAGTCAAACACTAGGTATAGCAAGTTTTTTTATCGGTATTGTCTATGGAGTTAAAGCGGGTCATTTTCTTATTTAAATACGGTTTAGGTTAAATAAGGAAGCTTGGACCGCTATTAGCTAAGTGGGAGTCCCTTTTGTTTCCTGTTATTTTTTTAGAGCAATTCTCCATAATAACAGTTAAAGAGGTGAATCCGATGACAGATAACAATGTTGGGTTTGGAGTTAACGGAAGCGAAGAGACTAGAAAAAAATCTACTGTTTCTAGTAAACCTCCTATATCTAATGATGTACAACAAAATCAAAAACAAGATAACTACGAAAAGCTTAGCCATCAACTAAATTCATTATCTGATGATGAATTTAGAGCAGATCGTGATGAAGATTAAGGGCTACCTATCAAAAAAGAATATTTAAATTAAATAAAGTATTATGAAAGTAAACTAAGTGGATTCCATGACTTTAACGTGATAGCATTAAGTACTGGTACAAACATACCACTTGACTATTTTGACATGCTATCTTGTCAAAGTTCTTAGTTATTTCTTTAATAACTGAGAATTCATTTGTAACCTTTAAGTAGAGATATAAAGGTAATCCTTCACTTTAATAAGTGAAGGATTTTTTTTATCATTTCGTAATGATTTTGCGATTGTTTGGATTAACGGGGATAAAACAGATACATTGTATACAATGTAAACGTCGTCATGTATAATGTAACTTATTCTTAGTTGAAAACTTGAATGAGCAGGACAGACATACTCGAGATAAGCGGAGGCATACACCGGTGTCTAAAAAAATACATGATTTTAATGATATTATCCGAAAGCTGCGCAAAAAACTTTTTGGAAAAGGTCCAGAACGAATTCATACTGTATTCGTTCAAAACATGGCTATTTCAACTTTGTACGGCAACTTAACGCCAGCTGAACAATTTATCGCGAGAACAACCGAAGGTAAAGAGACGGTACATATGGCAAGAACGAAGCTTATTCAAAACCTTTATGCTTCATCTCCTCCAGAAGGACTTGAAGACTTGTTAGGAGCTAAGCTGAACTATTTATTTTCCGATATCAAAGTGGAAGAAGATATCGCCGTTTCCGTATTTGTGTTCGAAACCAATATTCAGTAGAACAACGCAAAATACATAATTTAATTAAATGAAAGAGAAGTAGGATCTGCTTGTTTTTTATTTAGTTTTATTATAAATAATGATGACTGATATACTGTAAAGAAAGTGCAGGATTATTAGGCAGCATTCAAAAACCTTGTGTAAAAGGTGTTTTTGAGTGCTGCCTTTTTTAATTAAGGAGGAGTTTTATGGCATTTCACAAGCCGGATAAAATGTTAAACATCGCTTTAGAAGCGGGGGTTTCAAAGACGAAGTTATCCCTTTCTTCTATTCTTATGCTTGGGTTTCTAGGAGGCGCATTTATTGCGCTTGGTTTTTTACTAGATGTGCGCGTCATTGGTAATTTACCAGCTGAATGGGGAAGTTTATCAAATCTTTTAGGAGGGGCCGTCTTTCCTGTAGGTCTTATGCTGGTAGTACTTGGCGGAGCAGAGCTCATTACGGGGAATATGATGTCTGTCTCTATTGCCCTGTATGCAAGAAAAATTTCGCTTCGTCACTTGCTTCATAACTGGTTTTGGGTCACGCTTGCTAACTTTTTAGGTGCCGTATTTATTGCGTATTTCTTTGGACATATTGTCGGGCTAACAGAAACGGGGCCTTTTTTAGATAAAACGGTAGCAATTGCTCAAGCTAAAATTGACGACTCATTTTTTAAAACGCTTATTTCTGCCGTGGGCTGCAACTGGCTTGTATGTTTAGCTATTTGGCTTTCATACGGCGCTGACGACGTTACGGGGAAAATTCTTGGTATTTGGTTTCCGATTATGGCATTTGTTGCGATTGGCTTTCAGCACGTTGTAGCCAATATGTTTATTATTCCCGCCGCTATTTTTGCAGGTCACTTTACGTGGATTGATTTTATGACAAATATTATCCCTACCTTTATTGGAAATATGATAGGTGGTGCTGTATTTGTAGGCCTTATTTATTTTTCTTCTTATCAACAGAAACAAAAAGAACGATTAAAAAAAGCTTCTTAATCAGGATTTATCAGTTGTCATTAAAAAAGCAGTCTCTTAGTAAAGAGGCTGCTTTTTTGATAGTGAAAGGTGAAAAAATGTACTTTTAACAATTTATGTATGATAACATATAAATCGATTAGAATATGGTACGATGAGCGTTTGAATCCATAATATTATTTCCATAATAATATTATGGTTAACTAGATGTTGATTAATACATTCGCAATTGAATATCTAGTACTACTTACTGTTTTATATGATTCATATGCAAATCATATTTAATAACTTACTAACGCTAATGGAGAGTGAAAAAATGAAGTTCATGCTTGCTGTTTTATTGATTATACTTGGTAGTATTTTAGTTGGTTTGACTAGTAACAGTCTAGGCGCAACAGGTAATAACATCATGCATTTAGCTGGAATTGGGTGCCTTATAGTAGCTATTTTTATAGCAAAAGGCAAAAAAGATATCAAACACCGTACAAAAAAGGAATGCGATGTTTAATCACGCATTCTTTTTTGATGTAAGCAGCTCTAGGCCTTTGTCGTCCACTTTTTCTTACGATTATTATAAAATAGAGAATAACAGCTATACATACAGCAGTAAGGTGGTATTTAACAATGAAACAATCTAACAAAACAATCGGTATTGCAGCGCATGTGGATGCAGGGAAGACTACGTTTTCCGAGCAGCTTCTTTACCACACAAAAAGTATTAAACAGCGAGGAAGAGTTGACCACAAAGATTCGTTTCTTGATACTCATACGATTGAGAAAGAACGGGGCATTACGGTATTTGCTGACCAAGGAACTTTTTCATATAACGGTTCTACTTATTATTTAATTGATACGCCTGGCCACGTCGATTTTTCACCTGAAATGGAACGTTCTATTCAAGTGATGGACTATGCGATTGTTATCTTAAGCGCAGTCGAGGGAGTGGAAGGGCATACAGAAACGGTTTGGCAGCTGCTTCAAAAACATCGTGTGCCCGTATTCTTTTTCATCAATAAAATCGATCGTGTAGGAGCAGATCCTGAACGTGTTATAAATGATATTAAACATAACTTAACCCCTGATGTTTTTGACATAACTTCAGAGCTTATAGACGGCTCGTTAAGTGAGGAACTTATTGAATTTACAGCTGAAAAAGATGAAGAGCTTTTAGATGCATTTATGGAAGGCAAGAATGATCAAGCTTATTGGAAAGCGGCTATGCAAAAGCTTATTCAAGCCAATCGGATTTTCCCGTGTGCTTGTGGCTCAGCTTTGCAAGACATCGGTATTGAAAGTTTTTTAGAAAAGCTCGATTTGCTAACAGAAACTCACTACTCGCAGGAAGAAGCATTTTCAGGGCGTGTATATAAAATTCGGCACGATGAAAACGGCATGCGCATCACGTTTATCAAAGCTCTAAGCGGGACACTGCAAGTGCGTGATGAAGTGGCTTATGAAAAAAACGAAGAGCTATACGAAGAAAAAATCACTCAAATTCGTGCTTATAACGGAAGCACATTCAAAAACGTAAATGAAGGTTCAGCCGGCGAACTTTTTGCAGTTACAGGATTGACTTCAGCCTCCGTTGGAAACGGTCTTGGAACGTTAAAAGAAAGCCGCTCCTACGAACTTTTGCCTACGTTAAAATCAAAAATTAGATGCCGAAGATCCTTCTTTACATGTGACGTGGGAAGAAAGGACTCAAGAGCTTCATATTCATGTGATGGGAGCCATTCAGCTTGAAGTTCTCGAAAAACTGATAAAAGAACGTTTTAATATAAACGTACAGTTTGAAGAACCAGAAATTTTGTACAAAGAATCCATTGAAAATACAGTGATGGGCTACGGGCATTTTGAACCGTTGAAACACTATGCAGAAGTTCACTTGAAAATAGAAGCAGCGGAACGAAACAGCGGAATTACCTTTGAAAATGCTTGTCACGCCGATGATTTATCCGTTGGGTATCAAAATCTAGTCCGTCAGCATATATTTGAAAAGCCGCATCACGGTTTGCTAACGGGGTCGCCTATTACTGATTTAAAAGTGACGTTGTGTACCGGACGAGCTCATAACAAGCATACAAGCGGTGGAGATTTTAGAGAAGCAACGTACCGAGCATTACGACAAGGGTTAGAAAAAGCCAAAAGTATTGTGCTAGAACCGTATTATGACTTTAAAATTAAAGTGGATATTGATCAAATGGGGAGGGTATTAGCTGATGTTCAAAGCGCACACGGCCGCTTTGATTCTCCTGTAACAACCGAAAACAAAGCGATTATTACAGGGAAAGTTCCTGTTGCTACTTTTATGAACTACGGTTCGACGCTAGCATCTTTTACGCACGGAAAAGGAGCGATGTCTCTATTATTCGGAGGGTATGAACGTTGTCATAATGAAGAAGAAGTTATTGAACGAATCCGCTACAATAAAGAGGCAGATCCGGAATACAGCTCATCCTCTGTCTTTTGCGCCAAAGGACAGGGATATACGGTTCCTTGGAAAGAAGCAGAAGAAAAAATGCACTGTTTATAACAAGCACTGTAGCAATCGCTACAGTGTTTTTTTCGTCATATGCTTTCACCAGCTGCTTTCTCCATACCTTTACAATAAAAACCACATTATAGTATAGTTTACTTATATTTCTAGAAATGAGGTGATAGAAGCATGGATACTACTGTTAAAACAACTAAAAGCGGGATAATAGGTGGAATTCTCGGAGGAATTTCACTTTTATATGTCATTATTAATACTTTATTGATCCTTAACTTTTTTACAGGACTTATTGCGGCTGAAAAGCTTCAAGGTCTTCCTATTATCGCACCTATCTTTTTAGTTCCGCTCATGGTTGTTCCTGCAATTATTGGTTTTTTTATAAAAAAAGACAAGCTCTGTCTATGGGCGATTATTTTAAATATCATCTTGTTTCTTGTACCAATTGGCTACCATGTCATCGGTACGTTAGTATTCGGTCCTTAATCAAAAAACGAACAAACTTCAATATAAAGTTTGTTCGTTTTTTGATATCACATAACCACTATTGAGCCGGAGCAGTAGCTGTACTGCTGTTTTCGTCTTTTACCATCATCCTTACACCTTGTACAACCGCAATTCCTTCCCACTTATCAAGGTCAGGTTCGAGAAATTCTAAAGCAAACGTGTGTGGACGTAATGACAGAAACGAAGAAAGTGTGCGGACTTGAATGACAGGAACGCCGGAACGCAAAACGTCAAATTTACGATCTGTTATATTCCCCGTAATTTCATATGTATCGCCGTCGTTTCTAATATAAAGATACTTCTTTTTAAAAAAAGTGAATTTCCGTTGAATCATTCCAACTTCATTTCCGTGGTGATCTGAAATAATCAGCTTTGGCATAAGGGCAAACATTTTAGATTTACCTGTAAACACGGTCTCTTCGTTTTTCAAAATCTCAAATTTATTAGCAATAGATAACTTATATGCGACATTTCCAACAATGTCTTGTGATTCATTATAAATAGGAGATTCACCTAATTCGAAAAACTTGTCTTGCAAAATAATTCCTTGTTTCTCCATCTAAAAACCTCCTTTAGAATATATTACCATATCTTACGCCTTTTGAGTTTGATAAGACTATTTTCATGGGTATTATTAAATAAAGTTCGTCCTTACGTGCTGCGAATAATGAAAAGAATGAAAATAGGTTTCAAAGCTCATAATGTGTAAAGGAGACCTGCTTGTTACAACACCAGGTGGAACGTAAAGCAATTTGTTAGATATACATAAGGAGATGATACTTTATGCCTCAATGGCATCCGCATCGTGAACAAAAAAATTTACCTGATGAATTTCCTGTTAATCCGCTTTTTTCTCGACAAGGAGAAGTGACGATTCCAAGGCTTCGTATTAGTGATCAAGGTATGCTTCCCGAAACAGCTTATCAAATCATTCATGATGAAATTGCTTTAGACGGGAATGCCCGCTTAAATTTAGCTACCTTTGTTACTACGTGGATGGAGCCTGATGCAAAGCGTTTGTACGGCGAATCTTTTGATAAAAATATGATTGATAAAGATGAGTATCCGCAGACAGCGGCTATTGAAGAGAGATGCGTACGTATTTTAGCGGATTTGTGGAATTCTCCTAATCCAGATACAACGATGGGCGTTTCAACTACGGGTTCATCTGAAGCATGTATGCTTGGCGGACTTGCGTTAAAAAGACGCTGGCAAAAACTGCGTAAAAGTAAAGGGCTATCAACAGAACGGCCGAACATTGTATTTAGTTCATCCGTTCAAGTGGTATGGGAGAAATTCGCAAACTATTGGGACGTAGAGCCTCGTTATGTGAACATTAATGAAGATCATCCTTATTTAGATGCAGAAGGCGTCATTAATGCGGTTGATGAAAATACAATTGGTGTCGTACCGATTCTTGGAGTCACATATACAGGAGTTTACGAACCAATTGCTGCTATTGCAAAAGCATTGGATGAGTTGCAGGAAAAGACAGGATTAGATATTCCTATCCACGTAGACGCTGCTTCTGGAGGTTTTATCGCTCCGTTTCTTCAACCAGACCTTATCTGGGATTTCCGCTTGCCGCGAGTAAAGTCCATTAACGTATCGGGACACAAGTACGGTTTAGTCTATCCTGGCTTAGGATGGGTGATTTGGAGAGAAAAAGAAGACTTGCCTGAAGATCTTATTTTCCGCGTTTCTTACTTAGGAGGCAACATGCCAACTTTTGCACTTAACTTCTCTAGACCAGGAGCACAAGTCCTTTTACAGTACTACAATTTCTTACGTTTAGGTAAAGAGGGCTATTATGCCGTGCAAAAAACCTCCCAAGAAAACGCGCTGTTTCTCAGCAAAGAAATTGGAGAAATGGAAGCATTCGAAATTATCGCAGATGGTTCAGATATCCCAGTGCTTGCTTGGAAGCTAAAAGAAGGATACACGCCAAACTGGACTCTTTATGACCTGTCTAGACAACTGCGAACGTATGGATGGCAAGTGCCTGCTTATCCACTCCCAGCAGACATGGAAGAAATCACAATCATGCGCATTGTTGTTAGAAATGGATTTTCAAGAGACCTTGCTCATTTATTTATGGTTAATTTCAAACAAGCCGTTGAATTTCTTAACTCATTGGATAGACCTGTTCTTAAAGACACGAAATACGACAATGGATTTCATCATTAACATCGATTACAAAAACACAAAGCCGTGTTATGAAAAGTACATGGCTTTGTGTTTTTTTATGTATAAAAAGATAATCTTTTCAAAAAAATAACATAAATCAAACAAGAAAATATTCTTATATTTTCTTAATTTTGGTATAATAACCCCTAAGGTTTTATAGTTCTTTAGAATTATATAAAACCTAAAAAAACCTAAAAAAAGGGGATAATAGTCTATGAAAATGTTGAAAGTTGCTTTTGGTATTCCGTTGTTAGCCGTATTGCTAGCAGGGTGTAGTGATGAGTCCAGTGAAACGGTATCGCAAAAAGAAGAGTCTGCAGAGAAATCAACAGCGGTTCATACGAAAGAAAACGGCAACAAAACGGCTGTAAAAGAATCATCGCCAAATACATTACAAACAAAAGCATCAACCATTAAAAAAGCCGTTAATTCTAAAGAAGCTGATCGCGACTACTTATTAAACGTAATGAATGGTTATCAGTATATCCAAGTAGGTGACAATCAGTATATTTACTACGGGATTAATCAAGAGCAAAATGTTTTTTGTATGATGGAAGTTAATTTTGACGCCAGTGGTGATTATGTAGAAAACATCAATTTTGTTGATAATGCTTCAGAAGAACAAATTGCTTTGCTTCAAAACCAAATACAAGAACAACAAAAGCAATTATCAGACCTTGAGCAGCAGCAAATGGAAAAAGAATTAGATGATTACTACGCGCAGCTAGAAGAAGACCGACAAAAAGAAGAAGAGGCGCAGGCAAAGGCTGATGCAGAAGCTGAAGCTCAGGCAGAAGCAGATCGTAAAGCGGAAGAAGAACGTTTAGCAGAAGAAGAAAAGAAACAGCAGGAGGAAGCTCAGGCAAAAGCGGATGAGGAAGAAGCTCAGGCTGATTCGGAAGATGAGGCGCAAACAGAATCAGAATCAGAGCAAGAAGAAGATACAGAAACCCTTGAGGAAGAGGAACCAGCCGAACAAACAGTTTCCCAAGAGCAAGCTATCCAGCTAGTTCGTGACCAACAAGGCATATCTGAAGATTCACCTCTTCTTGTAGAATACGATCACCTTGACGACTCAGGAAACTATATTATCCATGTTTATGAAAATGTTGTGGGTAATGAAGATACAGGAGAGGAACATACAGCTACACAAGGTTGGTATCAAGTAAGTCCTAGTGATGGGTCAATTACTGATGTTACGGTAGATGGTTACTAATACTGTAGTAGGTTTTTAGATGATAGATGAATACCTTTAAAATTAAATTACAAATGAGGGATAATTTATGAGTGAGTTAAAAAATATAGTAATCAAACCTTTACACGGAATTCCAAATGACCAAAATACGTATCATTTTATGCAAGAGACAATTACGATATTAGCTTCAGGAGAAGATACTAATGGTGCCTTTTCAGTTGTTCACCTTGTAGAACCTCCCAAAATGGGGCCTCCTTTGCATGTCCACGAAAATGAAGATGAAACTTTTTATATAAAAAAAGGGAGATTTATATTTTTTGTAGGTGATGAAATCTTTGAGGTAAATGAAAACGAGTACGTTTTTGCTCCTAAAGGAATTCCACATCGATTTGAGGCCGGAATTGACGGTGGAGAAATGATTGTCACAGCATCACCAGCTAAATTTGACAGCTTTGTAAAAGAATTAGGCTTACAAGTTCCAAAAGATTCTGGGCTACCAGATTTCCAAGGTCCAACTCCAGAGCAGATGCAACAATTAGTTAATGTTGCGGAAAAATATAATTACAAATTCATCTTAGAATAAGCTTATATGCAAGTGAATTTCAGTTGATTTTCCTTTATATAAAAAATAGATGCGAAGTCTAAAAACACCTGATCCAACCTATAAAGCAAACGAAACAAAGGTAGGTACGAACTTAAGTAGTTCGCTGCATTGAAGTCAATCATCCAATGAATAAGAAGGTGAGGAACTTGTTATGAAGATGAAACGCTTACTGGCACTTCCGTTTTTAACACTAGGATTTTTGGCAGGCTGTGGGGAAGGTGCGCAAACATCTCAAGAAAATCAATCAAATACTGCAAAAAAAGAAATTACGTCATCGGACCAAACAGAGAGAGAGAAAGTTAAAAAAGAAGAAACAACCAACAATAAAACTAATTCAACTCATGTAGCGGAGCAGTCTCCAACGTATAAACAAGAGACACCTTCATCAAAAGAAGGAAACACTCCTGCAGGTAATGCCCATGGGTCCGCAACAGAACACCCTAAAAGTAATTCAGTAGAAAAGGAACAATCAAAGAGCGATCATTATTCTTCAGAATCCTCCCTACAAGGAGAAGACAAGACTGTTCCCTCTGAAGAAGAAGCACCATTGTGGGAAGATTCAGCAGCTATCGCGAAACATGCAGAAGAGGAGCAAGAACGAACTAGAAAAGCGGAAGAAAAAAGTGAACGTGATCGTGCCGAAGATGAAGAAAAGTCTATTGCCGAAGATGGGTTATTCATTAAAGTAACACCCGTCATGGTAGAAGAGGAAAAAGCAGCGGCTTATCTTATTCCAAAATTACCTACTGAAACACAGAAAAAAGTGGCAGAGGAAAAGAAGGAAAACCCTTCTGGATTTAGTAGAACTTTATGGAAGTGTTCACAAGTTCGGTACGCGCTAGATAATGGTATGCAGGAAGTGGATGATTCAGGTTTTTGCGGATTAACGAAATAATTAAAAATAGCACATGGTGTTCTGGTTACACCATGTGCTATTTTTCACTTAATGTTCAATCAGTTTGTATTCTTAATGAATCACCATTGTTTACTTACAAAAGAAATAAATTTGGGCTATTTGATAAAATTCATGACTACGATTAGGAAACGTACCTTAGTGAGTGAAGCCTTGAAACTAGTAACTCGAAAAGTTTGTATGACAAGCGGATGGAGGGGAAGAAGTTGTTCTTTTTCCTTTTTTTCGCTTCTACATTAAATCAACTACTATCACACTGATTCATAGCTACTTTAAACTTGGGATGCAAAATTGTAAAGTTCTAGGATAAAGCATAAGGCATTACTTAATTACATATAAAATGATACGTACTGGCGTATTCAGGAGATTGCGATTAAGTGAGCGGTCATTTTAACCATTTCTAAGATATAATCTATCCATAGCTTGTACATAATTTAATTCATTTGACCTTAAGCGCGTCATTCAGGCGATCTTTGAGAGTTCTGTTCACAACCCAAAAATTAAAATCCCGAAAGCAAAAACAGCTGATTTAAAAGGAACCTACACATTTTAAAGGAAAAGCAAAGTATTCCAAGGATTTAAGAGCAAGGGAGACCCTAACGATTTTATTTCTTTTTCTAGTTTACATAATATATATTCTAGGAACCAATTGATAAAACACAAATTCTGTCTCGTTATAAAAGTATACTTATGATAGTGAGACAGAATTTAAAAATGAGATAGGGTTCGTATTTATATGATCTAACTCACTAAACTAATTAGCAACAAAATTTGTTCTAATTGAACAATTGCAGATATGATTTTATAGAAATACATATGAATTTCACCAGTTTATTTTTAGGATTGATCAGTTCGATTGATGTTTAGATTATATTTAGAGAGTTTGAAAAATGAATGAGTTTACTTATAGAAATTAAGTTTTACACTCATTCATTTTTTCTCATCGTATTCTCAATGAACCTTTTGCAAAACGATGAAATCTGTTTGTAATTAATATATTAAGGATTTATTTGCCACTGAACGTATATTTTTCATTTAGTACATAAGTTTGCATTAAATGGATTTTTATTCATCAACAAAAGTGAAAACCTCGTATTTTCTGTAATAAAATACAGTTATAAGTATTTTTATTCCACCTAATTCCTTGTTAAAATCACTATAAACCCCTTTCCTATCAGCTTTTTAGTGATTTTAGTTGTAGTTTCCTTTTTCATCGGGTATAATATTAAACAAATAGATGACGGTATAAATTGGATGTCATTATCCAGTTTTAAAGGAGCGATACTCATGAACATTACAATTTATTATGGAAATCATGAAGATAAAACAATTCACACAATGGATTGTCACGTAGATATCGATTTAGATGATGAAGATATGGTAGCTTTAACAGAAGCTCGTTAATGAATATATAAAAGGCTGTGGATGCTTTTCATCTGCAGCCTTTTATTTTTTTGCTCCCCCTCTTCTTTTCCACCTTTTAATGACCGCTGCGTTTTAAGATCATTAGCTACTTTTATTATAAAATTTCAAATTCTCCGTTAACTTCTCTTTACTTTTCGACACATTTTTTGTATCATTAGATAAGAACATACGTTCGATTTATTTTTTATCGTATTGATGATCACAAGGAGTGTTTTTGAATGACGGTACGAAAAAGAAAAAGAAAGAAGCTCCCTCCTACCCTATCCAATACAGGCTTTATTGGAGCAACGTTTGCTGATACAGATGAATTAGCACGCAACGAATATCACTTTCCTCGTAAACAAATGAAAATTACCCATCATGTCTTAGATGCTTTGCTTCAAGGGGCAACGCACTTATTTCAACAGCATAAAGTTAAAGCCGCTATCTCATGCGTGTATCTGCCTAAGTACAAAAAGATCGGTTTGGTTCTTTCTAAACAACCTTTTGGCCGCGATGAAGGCATTGGGTATTTTATTAATTACTTAAAGGAAATCGGACATATTGAATGGGATGAAAAAACGAAAGACTACGAAATACATAATACGAGTTTTATCGGCGTGGTATTTGCAGATCTAGAAAAAATTGCTAAGTTCACCTTCGACTTTGAGTTAGAATTACTGTCGAAGTTCGTCAAGGACTTAATTATTCCCGCTAAAGAGCTATTCTTGCAGCATAATGTAAAAGCGTATCTCTCAGGCGTTGAAAATGAAGATCAGCATAAAGTAGGGTTTGTTTTATCGATTAAGCCTTATGATGAACGTAAGGAAGCAGACTTATATTTTGTGGAATACTTAAAAGAACGTGGTTTATACGAAGAGGACGAGTCTGAAGAAGAGCTAGTACCTATTCATACAAAATGGAGCTTATTTAAATAACATATATTGTACCCGCTGTCGTAATAAGACAAGCGGGTCTTTTTTTGCTTTTTTACTAAAACCCAAAACAAATTAGTAGCAAGTACTAATAGTTAGTAATATAATAATAGTAATGATAAAAAATCATTGATATCTATAATATAAGGAGTCGTTTTTATGATTCAACTAAAAGATTTAGTTCCAAGTGAACATTACAACTTAACAGAGGAAATTGAAAAACATGCATCCGATCAGCTTGCGCTAAAGTGGCAGGACGCTGACGGTGTGCGTGAGGAAATTACATATAACCAGCTGTTAGCAAAAGCAAATAAGGTGGCAAACGGGCTAACGGAGCTAGGATTAACAAAAGGTGATCACGTGTTGGTTATCGCACCTCGCCTTATTGAATCGTATGCTATTTACTTAGCATGTTTAAAAGCAGGTATTATTGTAATTCCTTCTTCAGAACTATTACGCGCAAAAGATATCCAATATCGTTTACATCACGCTGAAGCAAAAGCGATTATTTCTTACCATCCTTTCTGCAATGAGATCGATAAGATTGAAAACTTCCCTACTTCTCTACAACATAAAATTACATTTGGTGCTGATGTTACGTCGTGGACGCGCTTAGAGTCACTTACAGCGGATGCATCAGAACAGTTCCATGCAGCTAAAACAACTAAGGATGATACGGCATTCCTTCCTTATACATCTGGTACAACAGGACAGCCAAAAGGCGTTGTTCATACTCATGGATGGGCTTATGCTCACCTTCGTATCGCTGCTGCTGAATGGTTAGATATTAAAAAAGGCGATACGGTCTGGGCAACAGCAGGTCCTGGTTGGCAAAAATGGATTTGGACTCCGTTTTTATCTGTACTTGGACAAGGTGCAACAGGCATTATCTATAACGGACGTTTTGAACCTAAAAAGTTTTTAGAAATTTTACAGGATGAACAAGTAAACGTACTGTGCTGCACGCCAACAGAGTATCGCTTTATGGCTAAAATTGATGAACTTGAACGTTTTGACCTGTCTCACCTTCATAGCGCTGTATCTGCCGGAGAACCGCTAAATGAAGAAGTAATTAATGTGTTTAAAAAATATTTTAATATCCAAGTACGTGATGGATACGGCCAAACGGAAAATACCCTTTTGATTGGTACCTTAAAAGGTGTAAAAACGAAGATTGGTTCAATGGGTAAACCAATGCTTGAAGGGTTTGTAGAAATCATTAACGAAGACGGCGAGCCTTGTGAGCCTGGAGAAGTTGGAGACATTGCCGTTCGTAGAGACCTCCCTTCTCTTTTCAAGCACTACTATAAAGACATGGAGCGCACTGAGAAAACGTATAAAGGAAACTACTATTTAACAGGTGACCGCGCTTCTAAAGATGAAGAGAACTATTACTGGTTCCAAGGACGCGGAGATGATATTATTATCAGTTCCGGCTATACAATTGGGCCGTTTGAAGTTGAAGATGCGTTAATTAAGCATCCAGCAGTGAAAGAATGTGCCGTTGTAGCTAGTCCAGATGCTGATCGCGGCCATGTAGTAAAAGCGTATGTTGTTCTTGTTGATCATGTGAAAACAACAGATACAGGGTTTATTAAAGAGCTGCAAAATCACGTAAAAACTCTTACTGCACCTTACAAGTATCCTCGCGTAATTGAATTTATTGATGAATTACCAAAAACTAATTCAGGTAAAATTCGACGTGTGGAACTTCGTGAACGCGAGCAACAAAAAGCATAATAAATGAAAAAAAGACGTATCTGTTAGGATACGTCTTTTTTTATTAGATAGCACGCTGTGAAGTACGAACATCTACCGTTAAAACACCTGTATTTACGTTTGCATATGCTTTAATGATGACAGGATAATCTTTGTTGTTTGTGAACTTAAAATCAGGTCCTCCCCACGATACGGTCGCATCTCTTCCCGCAGGTACATAACCTACATGTTTTGAATGGTGAGACCTAGCTGTCACTTGAAGACCAGCGCCGTCAATCGCATTAAATAACGTAGAAGATGTTTGACAAATACCTCCGCCAATTCCCATCACCAGCTGTTTATTGATAATTTCAGGAGCAGGCTGATAGCCTCTTTCTGCTGTGCGCTCCCCAACTGTTTGATTATAAGAAAATGAATCTCCTGGTCCTAACACAACGTTATTAATTGCTTCTGCTGATAGCTGAACATTTCTGTTTCTGCTTGTATCACTTGGACGAAAACGTGTAGAATACGAAGCTAATGATACATCGGCGATCCCTTGAGCAGATGCTGCCGTGACATTTGGAGCGGTTTCGTATATCGGAACCTTTACCTCCAATTGTTTCGTATTTAAGTTCTGCAGATTTTTAACAAGTTCTGCTTCTTTTAAGATGATTTGCTTGGATCCGCCAGTCAACGATCCATTTTCATCTATTTTTATGTTTTGCATAGGTGTATCGATCCCTTTTGCCAGCTCAGACGCTAACTGTTTAATTTCTTGATCATATACACCTTTATCCTTGTAATGAACCGGCTTGAATTCTTTCATTACTTCTCCTGTACGGGAATCTTTTAACTGATACGTCAGTTCTTCGACTTTAAGGACTGGCTTTTTCTTTTTCTCAGCCTTTTTTTCTGGTTTTTTAGCCGCTTGTTTTTGTTCTATCGCAGCTGTTTGCTTTGCGGAATGATTTGTATACATGCCGTACGCAATAAACGCACTAACAATTGTCGCGCCAAGCAAGAGCGCCCCTAAGACTTTCTTCATGTAATTGAATCCCCCCATATCTCGGCTTTACCTCAATATGTTTTTTCTATAAAAATATGTATACATTCATTTTATACAAACATCTTATAAAAGACGATCTGCCAAAGTGAATAATCACCATTTTTTATATTTTTTTCTTTATTCAACACATGAGGTAAAGCGGAATGATGTTCATAGACCCCATTTTTTCTTATGAACTCAATAGAAAACAAATGTTGTATGCGTTTCCTGTTATTACTATTCTTATATATAATAGCACGAAAACAAGGATTTTTTAACGAATTATGGTAATTATTTTAAAATTTTTCTGACAATTTTCGCGGTGTTGTTCATTTTTCTATGGGCATTATACATGGTATAATGGTAAAAATGGAATTTGTTTTATGAGGAGGATTTACGCTTGACTGAACGTTATAGCAAAGAAGAGATTAGTCATCAGCTAGAAAGTATAGATCATGTAAAAGAAGCTCTTTTAAAATATAAAAACACCGTAATCGGTGAGAAATATGATTTGCTTCCCTACCATTTAACTTCAACAAAAGAGGCAATCTTAAAGACGATTCACGATAAAAAAAGCTGTATTGTTAGCGATATCACAAAAGTACTTGGGCTCTCACCCGGTGCTATCACCATTGTATTAAATCAATTAGAAGATGATGAGCTTGTGAATCGTATATATAAAAAGCAAAACCGCCGAAGCGTGTGGGTAGAGTTGACGGAAAAAGGCGAAAAAGTTGTCGAAATATTGCAAGCTACTCGTGTCGATTTTTGGTCAGATTTACTTTCACACTTATCAGAAGAAGAAAGAGATCAATACTTTCACATTATGAAAAAAATATCTCAAAAATTACAGCAATAAATATAAAAAAAGCGGCTATAAGGCCGCTTTTTTATTATGCGTGTGCTAAGGCTTGTTTTTTCACTTCGTTTTTCAACACTTTTCCTACACTGTTTTTAGGAAGTGATGAAACAAATACAACAGTTGGCACTTTATATGGTGCTAATCGTTCTTTACAGAAGTTCACTACATCTTCTTCAGTTAAAGCAGATGCTTCTTGTTTAACAACAAATGCATATGGAACTTCGCCGTACACATCATCAGGCATGCCGACAACTGTCGCTTCTAACACACCGTCTGCTGCTAGGACAACTTCTTCTACTTGATCTGGGTAGATGTTGTCTCCTCCATATACTATTACATCTTTATAGCGTCCTTCAATATAAAGAAATCCGTCTTCATCTAATCGACCTGCATCGCCCATCGCTAACCAGCCATCTTGTAAGACAGCATTTGTTGCTTCTTCGTTTTGCCAGTAGCCTTTAAATAGATAAGGGCTTCGTACAAGCACTTCACCTTTTTCTCCAGTTGGAACTTCTTGACGTGTTTCTGGGTCTACAATTTTAACTTCCACATGTGGAGCCGGTTTCCCAGCTGAGCTTACTTTCTTCCATCCCATTTGAGGATGCCATGAACTGATAATCCAAGCTTCTGTGCTTCCGTATCCTTGAGCTAAAATCATTCCGTTACGGTCATATTGTTCGATTAAAGACTCTGATACTTTTGTTCCGCCTGACACAGCAAGTTTTAGAGGGAAATCATAGTGATCTCCTTTTTCAAGCTCTTCTACGATGTATTTTAATGCTGGTGGTAGTGCAAACAGCATTTTAATGTTTTCTTTTTCGATTACCTCAATTACTTTAGCGGGATCTGTTTCTTCAGAACATACCATTGTGTTTCCTGTGTTAATGCACATAAATAAAATGCTCATCGAACTCATGTGGAAGAATGGATGAACAAATAAATAGCGCATGCTTTTATCAATATTTGCACGTTCTTCCTGTCCGCCAGAGTTTAAAAAGGCACTTACCGATCCGTGTGCAATCATACATCCTTTTGATTTACCTGTTGTACCTGATGTAAACATCATTAATGCTAAATCTTCAGGAAGTACTTCAGGAAGTGCTTCTGGTGTGTTTGTGTTATACGCTGAGAATTGAGTTGTAAATTCTTTTGCATCCTCAATTTTTAACGTAAAGCTAAGTCCAGCCGTTTGTTCCGCTTTTTCTAATACAGACGTAAATTCATTGTGGTGGATAATCGCTTTTAACTGTCCGCTTGTAATAATGCTATCAAGCTCATAAGGTGTCATGCTCTTACTTAATGGAACAACGACTGCTCCCACTTGTAAAATTCCCATTGTAACAACTGGGTAAGCAATGCTTGTATGAGCTAAAATACCAATACGATCTCCTTTTTGAATTCCTTTCTCTAAGAAGTAATGAGACAATTGATTTACTTTTTCATGAAATTCATTAAATGTATAACGTTCATTATGTTCAACTAGTGCTTCATGTTGAGGAGAAATCTCTGCACGTTCTGCGACTAAGTATTGTAATGTGTTCATTTTATCCTCTCCTTTGTCCGCTCGGACTAAATATTTCGTTCATGAATATTTTAATGACTAAAACATAATAACAAAAAATTTTTCCGAAGTAAAAGTTTAAAATTATCAAAATGTGTTTATATAGGTTGTATCGGGAAATGTTAAAAGAGATGCTGTTTTTAAGAAGTGTTGTATTACCAAGGGTTTGAGAAAAATTTACAAAATTTAAACAGTTCAGACACTGGGTTTAATGAACTATTTTTTTCCTTTTTTTGTTTGTAAATTAGTTTTTATTTCTTGTTTTTCATTTTTTTAATATATTTTCTTACTTTCCCCTTATTCACCGGATTTTGAGCTCATTCATTGAATGAAAACGGTGAATATGAAACAGTAATATATAAGTATTTGGATTTGAAAGGAGCAAATTTAGACATGAAAGTTCTTGTAATTGGTGCGAATGGTCAAGTAGGCAAACATATTGTAAACATTTTGAATGAAAGTGATGTGCACACTGTACGTGCGATGGTTCGTAAAGAAGAACAAGCAAAAGAGCTTGAAGCAAGAGGTGTAGAAACGGCTTTTGCAAGCTTAGAAGGCACTGTGCATGAAATTAAGGAAGTGATGAAAGGCTGTGACGCCGTTATCTTTAGCGCAGGGTCAGGCGGCAGCACAGGTCATGATAAGACACTTTTAATTGATTTAGATGGAGCAGTAAAAGCGATGGAAGCTGCAGAAGATTTAGGAATTAAACGATTTGTGATGGTAAGCGCCCTTCAAGCACATCACCGTGAAAACTGGAATACTTCACTAATTCCTTACTATGTAGCCAAACATTATGCAGATAAAATCTTAGAAGCAAGCGGATTAACATATACAATTGTTCGTCCAGGCGGATTGTTAAACGAACCAGGAACAGGACGTGTAGATGCCGGTGAGAACAAAGAGCGCGGATCCATTCCTCGTGAAGATGTCGCGCGTGTGGTAGTAGAAACGTTAAGTGAAGATCATACATTCGGACGTTCTTTTGATTTAGTTTCAGGTGATACACCTATCACAGAAGCTATTCAATCTATTTAATATAAAAAAGCAGCGAATGCGTATTCGCTGCTTTTTATTTATCATTTAATACATGTATTAAATGATAAATTACTTTTGCTGTCAGTCCCCATATGACTCGATCTTCATAGTAATAAAAATGTTCTTCCATCTCTCTTGTTTGCCAATTATAATTTTCACCACCAATAATCGCGTCATAAGGAAAATTATGTTCGGGTTCTACTCTGAAATTAATATTGTGTATATCAGGTTCGGTACGCTGAAAAAAAGAAAGAGGCACGGTAAATACTTCTGCTACTTCCGAAGGATTCGGTCGAAGTTCAAGCGACTCATCAATGAAACCTACATAAGGATAAATGATTGTTCCGAATTGAGAAACAATATAATCTAAAGCTTGTACGTGCTGAATAGATTGGGGTGTAATCCCTAACTCTTCAGAGGTTTCACGGATAGCCGTTTCTTTTTCATCTACATCCGTCTTTTCAACACGCCCTCCTGGAAAACAAATTTCTCCGGGCTGTCTACGTAAATCGAGCGCTCTTACTTCAAATAAGACTTGTAGTTCCCCTTGTTTTTCAATAAGCGGAACAAGAATGCCGAAGCGGGAGAACTGCTCCATCCCAAGGATTGTCGGCATCCGGTTTTCTAACTTAGCTATAATGCGGGATGCATCCATACGTCCACTTCCTTTCACAAAATGAATTATCAAAAGAATAGCGAGTTATAAGCTGCGATGTCAACTAACCTGCAAAAGAAAGCTGTTATCTTTATTATATGAAGAGATGTATTGAATTGACACTACAATTGATAAAAATATATAACATAAATATAAATAAAAACAGATAGCACCGGCTACCTGTCTTTTTGTCTTGTTTTTAACAAACCATAAATAAGTAAAAAGAATGCCACCACACTGATAAGCAATCCTCCTACTTGCTTATCAGTGAGTCCAAAACGAAGCTGAAGCCAAAAGATAACCAAGCAAATCAAAATGACGCTGGTAGCTAAATAAAAGTAAATGCTGTAGAAAAACGGATTCGTTCTTTTCCGTTTGTAGACAAGTAGTGAGATGCCTATATACGTACCCAATAGTGTGAGTAATACAACAATTTCCGTTAGTGTTCTCACCGCATTCTCCCCTCTCCCTTTTTTCTTCTATACCCCGTTTCTTCTTTCATCAAAAGGAAGTTTGACTAAGGTATTTACAAAAAACCGCCTTATGCCATAAGGCGGTTTCCTTCAATACGCTTATATATCAAGAGCAAAGGTAATGACCGCTTCACAAGCTAATTCGCTGCCTACAAATGCTTTTCCTTTTCCTTTTACAATCTTTCCGCGCTGCTTAAGAATCTCAAATTCTAAGCGTAGTGTATCTCCTGGCCTTACTTGACGCTTAAAGCGACATTCATCTATTCCTGCTAAAAAAGCAAGTCTTCCTTTTTGGTGGTCATCCGTAGCCATGGCAAATCCGCCGAGCTGAGCAAGAGCCTCCACAATAAGTACACCAGGCATTACCATGTAGTCCGGGAAGTGACCTTGAAAAAAAGGTTCATTTGCTGTTACTTGTTTGATTCCTACAGCAAGCTTTCCTTCTTCTTGCTCTAAGATGCGATCAACAAGTAAAAAAGGATAGCGGTGTTGAAGGGTATGTTTTATTTGTTCAATATCTTTCATATGTATCGCTCCTTTTTCTTATAATAAAGGGTCCTTACCGTCAAATGCAGGAAACGTATCTGGATGAAGAAGCGGCGCGAGTTTTTTTAACCCTAACAGCAATCGAGGTGAAGGACGACAATACAGCCATTCTTCTAGTACATATACACGATGTTCTTTTATGGCCGGCATGTCAGACCAGTTCGGTCTCTTGTGTAAAATCGTTGGATTTACTTTGTTTGTCTGTACGCCTACCCAAGCCAAACACACGTGATGTGGATTTCGTTTGAGCACTTCTTCCCAATCACTCTGTACATTTGCTTCTTTGTGATCAGCAAATATATTTTCTCCTCCCGCTAACGCGCTAATTTCGGTCAGCCAGTTTGCTTTTCCAGGAGTAAAAACGGGTTTTGGCCACCATTCCCAGTATACAGTGGTTTTTTCGATTTGACGTGCCATTCCTTTATATGTAGAAAGAAACTGATCATACCGCTCTAACAGTTCAGCTGCTTTTGTTTCAATATTTAATCGCTGGCCTAAATCCTGTAGATTTTGACGGATATCTTCTAGCGAATTAGGATTATATACGACGTAAGGTATCTTTCGTTTTTTAAGTTCTTCAATATTTCGCTCCATTCCAGGAACGCTTAGTGAAGCTAGGACTAAATCTGGCTTGGCTTCTTCCACCGCATCCATATTAATAGATAAATCGGGACCTAAACGCGGCAGACTCTGAATAGACTGCGGCCAATCGGAATAATCATCAATTGCTACGAGCAAATGCTCACATTTTAAATACGCTATTAGTTCTGTATTGCTTGGACAAAGCGAAACAATTCGCATATTTCCCCTCCTGCATCCATTTCTTTTTTTTCTATTATACAATAGATTTCCATATAAAAAGCAGAGACTTTCACTGAAGTCTCTGCTTTTGGTGCTCTTTCTTATCCACCCATCGCACGATAAAAGAAATAAAAGAAACCCAAACAGCCTAGTGAACTAATGCTTGTAGTTAAAATACCGATTGAAAGCAGCACCTGTCCGTCTCTTTTTTGTTTGTATCGCAGCATATAATAAAAAGCTAAAAGGGTGCCAATAAGTAAATAAATAGCCCATATGTAAGGTAGATTCTTTAGTTGAAAGATGTATCCTTGATTAAATAATAAACAGTAAATAAAAAAAAGATTTACGATAAAAAAGATAGGAAGTACACTTTTATTCATCTATTAAACCCTCTTCTATTCTTTATTTTCTGCTATAGTTATCTTGTTTTGATTTCTCAGTTCATCCCGTATTTCACGTAAATATTGATTTCTCTCTTTCATTCGCTTTAACACTATAACAATAACAGCTATCATACCAGCAATGATTCCTATATAAAGAACTCCAAACACTAAGATAGGTACTACACCCCAAAGCTCCATCTCATCCCTCCTACTTTTTGGTTATTACCTTATTTTACCGTATTTTGTAAAGATGTCACGTCTTTTATCCATGAAAAAGGGGGTTTGAATATACATTCAAACCCCCTAAAGAGATAATAAAAAATAATATTTATTATAGCGCTTTGCTTTTGACACTCGCTCCCGTTCCAAAGAACTTATCAAAAATTTGATAAAGAGCAGACAGGCCAACTAACCAATAAATCGTTGTTACTAACCAATCCCAAGAGCCAAATAGCTCTTCTACTACATTCACGCCTAATGCTACAGCTAACCAATTTAAACCGCCTAAAATCACAAGAAGAGTCGTTAAACCTGAAAGAAATTTCACGTTGTCACCTCCTTGCGAACTGCATTAGGAAAAGCAGCTCATGTTACATCTTATGCGCTGTATAGATCAGTATATGCATAGGCGCTATGTAAAATAGTTATAAAGAATATGTGATTTATTCTTTTTTATTTCCTTATTGTGCAGCTGCTGCTTTCCCAATTTGCTTAATCGTTTCTACATGCATCGCTTCGTGATAGAAACTGAATAAAAACGTTTCGCCAACTGTTGTAAAGTTGATACCCGCTTTATTTGTAAAAGGTGTGATCAACTGCTTATCAAACTGCCCCGGCATGAACTCTTTAATACGGCGTGCTTGGTCTTTCAACACATTCGCAATTTCTTCAAGAGATGGAGCAGCCTCGTTCCAATCAGCAGGTTTTGTTCCGGCACCAAAAAAGCTTTCATAACTCTCTGGCGTTTGCATCGGTTCACCAGCTAAGCCAAACACAAGCTTTTCTTGAATAAAGGCAATGTGTCCAAGATTCCAGCGAATATTGTTATTGAACCCTTTTGGTGTGATGTCCGCTGCCTCTTCTGTTGTTTTTTCAAGGATACTAATCGTAATTCCTCTTACAACGTCCATATGTTTTAAAATCATGTTTTCCATCGTCTAATCTCTCCTTACGTTGTCGTATTAGATAAACTATTCAATGTCTATTGTGCACAAATTACCCCTTAAATGCCACTCATAACATTTAAACCTTAAAATAAAAGAAAATTCAAAAGAAAATCCCCCTATATAAAAACTAGGGGGATTTTTTAAGCAGAAGACTTTAAATTTGAGACAGGTCCTTTGTTTGGCTTCGGTTTTAGCTGACCAAGCTTATTTTTCAGATAATCTTTTAATGCGCCGCGTTTTCTCTTGCGTCTTTTATCACGATTTTTAATAGTAATCTCCTCCTTTCCTTTTAGTTTTAAGACCTGTGTATTAAATGGATTCTTCTTTTATACATAAAATCCTTTTGAATTCTCAAATTTACCTTCATGTAATTCTTTCCTTTTTACAAAAAAAGACCAAAGTATCAAAACTTTGATCATTCAAGCTACATACGTAATCGATCCAATAGTGGAAATAATAGCGCTGTTTCTGTCATACCAAACAACAGGTTCGTATCTAACCGCCAAATAACTGAGGTGAGCGGTGTGAAGCCTGACAATTTCATCTGACAGGTAAGCTGATTGCTTTGCGTTGTCTTTTCTCTTTAAATTTAACACTTCAATAATTCTTTCCCGCGTCGTAATTCCAATTCCATGACCAAAATATAGAGTTTCATCTAATACAATGGTGTTTTCACCTTTCCACTGGGGAGTATCAGGGTTATAATCAGGGTTTTTAAAATACGCACAGTCTCCGGGCAAGTAGTCAGATCCTTTATAACCATGGAGCTCAAGATCTTCATCGTATTGCCAATCGTGTAAGTAAAGATCAGCAAAAAGCCTGTTAAAGTTTGCTTTTCCAATATTATTTAATACAGCTTTGTAAAAGATGATGATAACAGCCGTCGCGCACTCAAACGCGTATTCGTGTCCGTTGTAAAAAATATCATCGATGGCCTGATGAGGAGAAACGGTAGGTAGTAGCTGAAACCCTCCGTTATCGGTTCGTTTCCAATACTTTTCGTTGCACCTAGAACGGGCGAATGTAGCAAACCTAGCGCCGCTTTTGCGCAATAATACAGACGATTCAATAATTTGTAATTTAACAGATACATCAAAATCAAGCTGGTCAAATGTAGCATACTCATACACTTCCCTATAGGCATCCATTTGTTTTAAAATGTCTGCTTTTTCTTTTGTTAACGAACTATTATTTAAATCGCTTATTTTCACAATTTGTTGATTAACTTTAATCATAGACGTTCTCTCCTTTACAGAAAATGATATCAATCACCTTCTCTAACAGGATATTGATAAAAAATTATTTTGTGTATCTTCATTTATTTAAAATCGTGAAGATTAGGAAAAACGATAAAAAAAGTAAGTTAACCGCTAATTTTTTCATTTGTTCCTTTTTGTCCTTTTGTCACCTTTTTAAATATAAAGCGAGCAACTAACACGTACAGTGGTAACACAATAATGACGGCAATAACATTTAAAATCCAAGGTATTGTCCCCATAAAAACGTTTGAAGATGCTTTATCATACCAGCTCACAATAATTATTAAAAAGACAACACTGGATATAAAAGTACTTATATATCCCTTCTTATAGTTTGTACTTCTCACAGCAACAACAAAGCCAATTACCAATGAAATGCCTGCTGCAATTAAGACAAAAATCGAAAATAAATTTGCTACCTTTTGAACGTCCATTACTTCCCTCTTTCTTATAAAATTTTCACTCCAGAATCTTCGTTGCGTCACTTATAAAAAAAGTAAATTTAAGTACTTTGAACTGCCTAAAACAATTAACGCTTTTTTCTAGATACAATTCCTACAGTATTTTGATTAGCCGCTTCACTTTGTTTTTGATCAAAAGTTACTATTAAATTGTATATAAAAATTAACAAACCACACCCAACCATAATCCAACGCATACTTCCTTGGAATGCAGAATTAAAAATGTTTGCTAAAGCTATTATAAGTCCTGTTGACATGTTAAGATAATTCCAAAACAAGCAAATCGCCCCTCCTTAACCATTGCTTCTTCTTTTCTTAGGTCTTAATATAAATTCGTAGATGAACCAATAAATTAGAGGAAATAAAACGATAACGAGAAACCCGTTTTCAGCCGGTATATATTTGTAGATTAATAGCATAATAATTGCAAACACAAGGTAAGCTATCCAAAACCCTTTATCTCTTTTGCGCATACTTACCACCTCTCTCTGAACTGAAATAGCATCCTAACGTCTAACGTATTTTCTATATACACAACCAAATCCTTTCTTAAAAGTACGTTATTAGCGAACGCCATACCAAGATAAGCCTAATTTTTAAGTCTAGGCTTATCTTGGTACTACCTATTTAGCAAGAAATACTTCTTCATTCACATTTTCAAAAAACGACTCCAACCTAGAAAAGTCCTCCTTGTTTCCCCGTGTAGAGAAAACTTCTTGATCATCATGAACAACAACCATCGTAAAAGTTGATTTGAAAATTGTAAGGATTTGCTTTCCTGTTTTTATTTCCCTGATTTTATTAAATGGGATATGTAATACAATAGGCAGCTTAGAGAAAACTTCTCCGTAAAAAAGTAGGCTTTTTTCTGTATAAGCTAAAACACCTCGAATAGGTACAGAATTTCCATTTGGTACACCTACAAGTCCCGAAAATCCACTTTCACATTCATAGTAAGTTAAAATAGATTCTCTAATTTCTTCGTCGCTATCTACCCTTTCTTTAAACTCTTTAGTTGCTCTCTCTTTTAAACTCATACTATCCCCCCTATAGAAATTACTTCTGTTTAACGTACACCTAACTAAATTTTATAATAATTACACTTTTTTGTAAATTTTAGGTATCTGCCACCTAATTAATCTTTCTAGTTAAAATAATTCATACAAAAAGTGCGTGGATATTTAAATATCCACGCACTTTTTGTTAATCCCCTCAAACTCCAAAAACTTTATAGGAAGGATGCGTTTTTAATACTCAGGCTTAGCAACACCTAAATTCGATTCAAAATCAGTAAGGTACGTGCGGGCTCCGTTATATTTCTCTTCTTCTTCATAGTCATAATTATTACTTGTGTACGGATTGTTAACAATGTTTTTATATGATCTGATGGTTTTTAATTGAGTATCCAAGGAATAATCAAAACCTTTCATTGCTGTTTCTAACTCTTCAAGCTGTTCCTTACTAAAAGCATCTCGATGCTTTTGTAATTCATCTTTTATTATACGCAGTTTGTATACTGGTCCGTTTGTTATGTCATTAACTGTAGGTTTTATGTCTCTATTAATATCTTCTTGAGAGGAATGGAGGTGGTCGTAGAAGAATGATACACCTAGATCCTTGCCGTCATCCCAACCTCTAGTGGCCTCTATAACCGAATGCATATTGTCCATCATTGTTACTTTATATATTGTTTTAGGGGAAGTGTATTTCGTATAAGCTTTGAAAGCCTCTTCTCCATTTAGTTTATCGACATCTTTTTCAAGATTATTGATACTTATTTCTAACTCGTCCTTATTCATTTTATTAACCTTTGCAGTACTGTTAACGGACGTAGATAACAAATTAAAATCATTTTTGTAACTTTGAAACGTTTTTTCTATGTCCTCATCTTTATTAATAAGACGATCACATTCATTTTGGAGAAACGTTAACTCTATTTTTATTTCTTTTTGGGCTTCTTCTTGTTTTGTACTTTTGCTAATTGATTCTTTTGAGGTACATCCCATTAAACTAAAAGCAACAGTTAGAATTGCTGCTCCTGCTGCTATCTTCCTTGAATTCTTCATCGTGAAACTCCATTTCTTTGTTGTTTAACTTTTACATACTGAACAACTATATCACATAAATGGATTATTTTAACTATTTATATTAAGATTAAAATTAAAGAAATTAATAAAATGGGGGTTTGTATGAAAAAGTTATATTCTGCATTACTCGCATCTCTACTGTCAGCCAGTATACTAACGGCTTGTTCAGAAACGAACGTAAACGGTGAAAAAGATGTGGAATTCTATTCTAGTGAGGATGAAGCCTTTGAAAATGCAAAAAAAGAGTCTACAGGGATACAAGACATTATCGGTGAAAGCAAATATGTAGATAACGAAAAGATTGTTATTTACACAATTAAAGAAAAATCCAATATAGGTATTGGGACAGCTACATTAACTCAAAAGGATAAAAAAATCCGTTGGTATTTTAATGGGAATCCAGCTATTATCAAACAATCAAAGGGAAATACAGATATCACTAGTGAAATAACGACTCCAAAAGGTGTAAAGTACGATTTTTATGCCGGTACCCCAACAAAATCAAATATGACAATTGAAACCCGTACCGATACTGAAGTAGTCCCTCATATTGATAAAGAATATGATATTTATTATTACCTCTCCCCTGTTCCAAGAAATTAAGCAGCAATGTTTTTATTAGTCGCAACTAACTATAGAAACTAATAAAACCCAACCTCTACAAAGAGATTGGGTTTTATTAATATTATAATATATCTATATGAGAAGTTACTTATTATCATTAGTAAGCTCTATAGAAAGATCTTGTCCAGATATTTTTCGACTTACGTATGAGAATAAAAAAGTGCTAACTACAAGCATTGATACTACTACAGAAAGAATTGTTTTATAATCTATAACAAACTTCCCTGGATCCATTAATAGCAGAATTAATGTCACTAGAAGCCCCATTACAATTCCACATATTACTCCAATCGTAATATATAAATTCACCTGTGAAAGAATGACTTTACGAATGGATTTTGGCGTCATGCCCATCGCGCGTAAAACAGCAAATTCTTTTCGTTTTGAATAAATATTATTTGCCAATGAATTAAATACTCCTAACATGGTAGAAATAACCAATGTGGAAATAACAACTATAAAAATTCCCCAACGCTGATAAAACATTTCGTTTGTCTCTTTAAAAGATTGATCATAGCTGCTTACCTTTAATTCGGGATACTGGCTTTTTAAGCCCTCAATTTCTTTTACAGCGGCCTTTACATTCTTTGAATCCACATATAATCGATAGAACTCTAAACCTTCAAAGTTGTTCTTTAAGTCTAAAAATGCTTGGTTATGGTCAAGAAGGTGGTCAGGTGTAGCGGATATTACATAATCGCCTTTAGGTATTATTTGTTCCGTTATATAAAATCCGTTTTGATTTTGTGCGTATAATCCTAAATGTATTGTCTGTCCTAATTTTAAGTTATTCTTTTCAGCAAACTTTTTTGAAAGTACAATCTTGTTATTTGAAGTTGTTTTTTTACTGTAAGGAAACTGTTCTAACAGACCTTGTTGTTGTAACCTTTTAATATCGACTACCGAGTAATTAATACCTGTGTTTTTTTCTGACGTTAGAAGTCGAGCTGTACTTTGAGAACTAATATTACTAACACTCTTTACATTAGGTAACTCTTCTACCTTTTTAATCAGTTCTTCCGTATCTATCTTTAAATTGTCAGAACGAGCTTCCACAATAATCGGCATTACATATTCTTTTTTTAAGTAGGTTAGTCCATTATTTTGAATGGTTCTAAATGTAATTGACCCAAATACAGTAATGACCATTAATCCGCATATTATTAAGATAATCATTGTATTTTTTCTAACTTGAGGAATTAGATTTTTAACGGAAATATAAAATTCTTTCCCAAATAGTTTTTTTCCATATGGTAAAAACCACTTTAATCCTTTAGTCACTAGGATAGGAAAGATTAGTATAAAGGCAAACAAGACTAAAATAACTGTAATTAGTAACATCCCAGGTCCGTATGTGCCTCTTGTAGGAAATACCTGGCTTCCTATAACTAAAAATAAGGACATTGCTATTAGTACCTTGAAAATTACTATTCTTGTCTTGGAAAAACCATAGTTAATTTTCTCGTTCTTCTGCATTGTTTTTAGTGGCAATACTTTTGTACTTCGATAAGCTGGAATGAGTAAAAAGAATTGAATAATAACAAACATTACAACTGTAATGATAACGGCAGTACCTACGTTAAAATCAGATGGAGAGGAAGCTATTTTCGACACTTTTCCTAACCAGCTGTATAAGTACCTTTGACTGCAAAAGGTTAGCAAAAACCCGACACCTGTACCTACGGTGTTTATAACGGTGCTTTGAAGTGTGATAATCTCTCTAATCTGTTTAGCAGTGGCTCCTATCGACCGCATAATGGCGAACTGATTTCTCATTTTGTAAAGCAAAAGCTCAAAGTTTGAAATGAGAATAAGAGACGTGATGATTAATACCAATGCCGATAAAACCATAATAAATGTATGTAAGGATTGTAAATTATTTTGCACGCCTGCATCTTGTTCAGCTATATCAATACGTAAGTCCTTGTTATATGATTTAATATGATTGGCCAACTTTAAGGCGCTCTCGTTTTTTTGTGCCTTTATTAATAAATAAGTCGCTTCTGCGCTGCTTTTTTCTTTTGTTTGAATATAGCGTTTTACATTCTTTTGATTAAGTATCAGCATATCCGGTGCTACTCCAGTAGCGGATAAATTATTTACGGTTTCCGCTAATGTGTATGTTCTGTTTTCAATAAGGACTTTATCTCCAGTTTTTATGTCTAAATCTTGGGCTAAGCTCTTATTCATTGCCACAGAGCTACTATTTAGAGGTTTGGAAAAGTGATATCGACTTTTAGCTAAGTAATCATTTTCAACACCTACTGTATAGATAGAGGCATGTAGTTGATTTAGGTTTAAATGAGCAATAGATACTTTTGATACCTTATCTACCATTTTATCCTGGTGAATTTCTTCAACTAAAGTTGATGTCAAAATTTTGCCTTGATTCATATCAAACCCTACGGACAAATCCATCGCACCGTAAGTTTGTTTTAATTGACTTTTTAATGTGTCCTGCGCATTAAAAGAGAATAAAACCATACTAAGTACAAGCATGGTAGAAATAGCTATACTTACAATAGACGAAAACACAATGAATTTATTGGACTTAAATAAACGAAAAGCTAAACCTCGTAGTGTTTTCATATCTTAAGACTCTCGGCTTTTGTAATCAGCTTAAACTTCTCTAGTATATGATCCAAATCACTATTTCCACTACAGATATACGTATCGACAATAGAGCCATCATGAAAGAATAGAACGCGATCTGCATAAGTAGCTACATTAGGGTCGTGAGTAACAAGAAGTATGCTTTGGCTAAGTTCGTTTTTTGTGGTTACCAGTGTGTCTAGTATGCCTTCGGAAGTATTAAAATCAAGGTTACCTGTAGGTTCATCTGCCAGAATAATAGGTGGGTCAGTTATAATAGCCCTTCCTATAGCTACGCGCTGCTGTTGTCCACCTGATAGTTGTACAGGACGGTGTTTTTTCCAAGCTGTTAAGCCCAAGAGCTCGACAACGTTATTTACTTTTAAATCAATTACATCCGATGTAAGTCCCTTTAAAACAAGCGGCAGAGCTATGTTTTCTTCTACAGATAAATCTTTTAATAAGTGGAATGATTGAAAGATAAATCCAATATTATCTCTTCTGTACGCTGAAGCTTGAGTTTCTTGGAACATATCTTTTGAAAACATTCCTTTTAATTTAATTGTTCCACTAGTTGGTTCATCCAGTGCTCCTAAAATGTTCAGCAGTGTGCTTTTTCCTGAACCACTTGTTCCCATAACAGCAACCATTTCACCTACCCTTAACTGAAAGGATATATTATTTAGTGCAGTAACTTCATAACCCTCTCCTTTATAAACTTTAGTTAAATTTTTCACCTCTAAAATATGTTTATTTTTCACGCCTTCACCTCGAAGTAAGTTTTTTTCTGTAGTAACAAAGATAGTTAACTCTTATATCGCCTCTCCTTTTGTAAATTTCTACTATATCTAGTACGTTTCAAAACAGGAATAGTTTTACATTTTAAAGAAAATAGGTAAAAAAGTTTTAATTATTTATAAGAAACACAACAAGATATCGTCTCTTTAGTTCGCTTTTAGTATAAAAAAGATAGTGGTATGAAGTAAGCCGCTATCTTCTAATCAGACACTTTTCAATTGAGTTGGTTCTGTACCAGTTTGTTTGTACTTATTTTTAAACTTGTCCAACATAGAGATTTCGGGAAGTACACCAGTTGTAAACAATAGCAAAGTAATTGAGGAAAAACCGTAACTGACAAAAGGAAGTGTTACTCCGGTGATTGGTAAGATTCCTGACACTGCACTAAGATTAACAAATGTTTGGATGCCAATCATAGTAGAGATACCAATAGCTAGTAACAAATAAAAAAGATACGAGCATCTCTTAGCTATTAGTAATCCTGCAAAAAGATAATGAAAAGGAGTTTTTCATACTTCTCGAGAAGAACAAAGTTTAGTAAAGATGACACAAAAGCACAGTATGAAGATATATTAGATGCCTGTATTAATCGTTTTTAAAGAATACGAAAACAGACAAAACAAGCTGCGCATTTAAAATGCCAGCTTGTTTTGTTTTTTAGGGTATAAGATATTTATAAAAAATTGGGGATAAGAACGGTCATCCTTACTACTATTTTGTTCCTGATTGTAAATTTATTCCTAGTCATTATAAAAAGTTAAATAAATATATCTTTAATCTTAAAAATGTATTCATCCGGTAATTTGTCAGCTCTCCTTGAAATCTCTGCTCTCTGGCTCTTTCTCCCGTTAATAACAACTGAATTTTTTTTTATATTTATGCTTCCGAAGCTATACGGGCACCAAAATAAATTAATATCATCTATTTTTGTAGTTTTAACAACGTTAGAATTAAGGTCCGTAACACGCAGTTTAAATGGAGCATTTGTAAGATGAGATTTGGGCACTGTATAAATGACCTCGGCTAAATACTTACCATTTTGTTTCGAGAAGTATGTGAGCTCAATGTCGGTGCCTTCTTCTTTTATTTTTTCAATAACAGATTCTATTTTATGCTCTTCTAAGTGATCAAACTTCGTAATGCTTCTTAATGCTGAAACTATACTATTAAACATCATATTTGATTTAGTTTCGTTGTCACTCGCCATATATTTTTTAGTATCTATTATCGAAAATGCATCTTTTATCCGGTGATTCGGGGCAAACTCTTGTTTAGCTTCCACTAGTGTATCCGCTAAATGTATAAAGATGTGACTATAACCCGGCAGCATCACTTCTGCTTTCCTTAGCAGGTTGCTGAAAACTTCGGTGTAGATAAAAGAGTGGTTTGGTTCTGTTTCTTCGATAGGAGCAGAAATACTAATCGTTGTTAATGGCTTTGTTAGCGGTTTTGGATTAGCCAAAGACCTTTTCATTGAAAGGTCAGCTAGTTTAGCCCAGTTACTTTGAGCTGTTTGCTTTTGCTTCTTGAAGTATGCCTTTAGCTCCTCGAGTGTACGCGGTGCATCTTTTATCGATTGTTGAAACTCTAATAGAAGTTTATCTTCACTAAAGTCGAGTTCTGACTTTAGTTTTATAGTTTTAACTAGCACAATAGCCTCTTCAACTCTATGTAGACCTGTTAAGAAATCCTCTATATTAAGATTTTTGTTATTGATAAAATTTCCAGGCAACTCAATTTCGGCTATATTTTCATAGAGAACACGTAATTTGTACTTCTTCTTAGAGGTAGGATTGTTTATAAAACGGATTAAAATACACTCAAACGTGCTTCCGTGAAACTCTCCTATTAAATGTTCATTTAAAAAAGTATCTAATAATTGCAAAGAAAAGTTATCTTCTTCTTTCGTTTTAAAATCCTTATACTCAATTAAAAATCTCATTGGAATCACCTTGGAATATACAGTATATTTTTACTATACATTATATTTTAAAAAGCAGTCAATGCAAAGCATACAGCCAGTAAAGGACAGCTTTATATAGGATCTCAAGCAAACTTCACTTCTAGATAGAGGTTATTCACCTGCAACACATTGAGATAGAATTGGACTATGATTCCGTTCCATATATTAAGATATTAAAAAGTTATACAATAACTTTGAAGAAAAAAAGCAGCGGTTACTTAGCTTGGAATTTTAAATTTTATTGACACTCCTCCCCTTTTCACCCCGTTAAAAATAGCCCCTACCTAAGTCTAGGCAAGAGCTATAAATTACGACGACAGAGATACAGGTTAGTCACTCGGGAGAATAAGATGTTATGAACTGTTTTATCGGTTCCTAACCATTATCTTTTCTACTATTCAATTTTATAAATAAGTTATGGGACGAATATCAGAGCTCCTAAAATCATGTAAGCAAAGGGAAATGATAACATAATGGCACATAAAATTATTCCCCTTACCCAAAGAGACTACCTCCATCTATTGCTTCTGTAAAGGCATTAACTATCAGTAAAGCGTTAATTACAAAGTAAACAAAAGAAAAATATCTAAGGTATCTTATCTTTCTCTTTTGTTGTTTTATCATAAATAATCATTTGATATTCCCGTTAAGTTCCCTTCTGCCACTTCTTAAAAACAATAAAAAAGACAGCTCACAATTGTATAAGTGACTGCCCCTTTTTACTTTAATATTTATAGAAGCACAGGAAGAACCTTTTAACGATACCAAATCGTTTTATCTTGATATGGAATACGTTTTGATGAAGCTTCTTTATTAGGGTGTCCGACGTAAATTAAGCCTAAGAGCTTATCGTCTTCTTCTAGAGATAAAAAGTCATTCAGTTCTGACTGATAGACAATATCACCCGTTCTCCAAATTGTAGCCAAACCTTGTTCTTCCGCTACTAATAGCATATTTTGTATGCTTGCCGCTACGGCAGAGATTTCTTCAATTTCAGGCACTTTTCCTGAAGGACTTACTGCTACAGCAATAATGACAGGAGCACGAAGCGGGCCTTTTTTAGCTTTTGTTGTTTTTTTCAACGCTTCTTCCTCACTTAAGTGAGCAGTTTTTTGCTTCATAATACGTTCCATTTCGTCTCCTAAACGAACGCGTGAATCCCCTGTAAACACTCGGAATTTCCAAGGCTCTGTCTTTTTATGGTTAGGAGCCCAAGTGCCTGCTTCTAACATAAGGTTGATAGCATCTTCTGATACGTCTTTGTCTTGCATAGCCCCAATCGTTCTTCTGGCTTTAATAATATCTAATACGCTCATGCTGTCTGTCTCCTTTTCTACATTCAATTTATTAGTATAGGTATGTATATATCTTATATATAGAATAATTGAAAATCATTCTCACTGTCAATTGTTTTGCCATCATTCGGGTTGCGATAAATAAATATGCCAATTTTTTATGCATGTTTGTTTTTTTAGCAGGTTTTCTTTTAATTATTTGGCAGTTCTGGTAAATAAAAAACGATTTGGAACATGTAGTCCAAATCGTTTTTCATCTTATACCCAGCCGCGGAAACGAGAAGCTTCAGCTGATTTTTTGATTCCTGCCATGTAAGCAGCAAGTCTCATGTCTACGTCATTTTCTTGAGCGATTTGATAGATTGTTTCAAATGAATCCACCATTACCTTGCGTAATTTGTAAGCTACTTCCTCTTCAGACCAGTAGTAGCCTTGATTATTTTGCACCCATTCGAAGTATGAAACCGTTACGCCTCCAGCACTCGCTAAAATATCTGGCACTAAAAGCACGCCTTTTTCGTCTAAAATGCGCGTAGCCTCAAGTGTAGTCGGTCCGTTCGCTGCTTCGACTACAATAGAAGCTTTAATGCGATGAGCGTTACGAACCGTAATTTGATTCGAAATGGCTGCGGGTACTAAAATATCACATTCTTTTTCTAATAGTTCTTCGTTTGTTATCACATTTGTAAATAAATTCGTTACGGTACCAAAACTGTCGCGTCGATCAAGCAGGTAATCAATATCAAGACCAAGCGGATCATAAAGAGCTCCGTACGCGTCTGAAATGCCAATTACTTTTGCTCCTGCGTCATGCATGAACTTAGCAAGAAAACTGCCGGCATTTCCGAAGCCTTGAATAATAATCCGTGCTTCTTGCAAGTTAAGGTTTTTCTTTTTAACAGCTTCTTCTATACAAATGGTTACTCCTTTAGCCGTTGCAGTTTCGCGTCCTTGAGATCCTCCGAGTACGATAGGTTTTCCGGTAATAAAACCAGGGGAATCGAACTCACGCAGTCGGCTATATTCGTCCATCATCCACGCCATGATTTGAGAATTTGTATAGACATCCGGTGCAGGAATATCTTTAGTAGGCCCAACTATTTGACTGATGGCTCTTACATAGCCGCGGCTGAGTCGCTCTAGTTCACCAAACGACATGTTTCTTGGGTCACATACAATTCCGCCTTTACCTCCGCCGTACGGAAGGTCGACAATCCCGCATTTTAAACTCATCCAAATGGATAATGCCTTCACTTCTTCTTCATTTACTTCAGGATGAAAGCGTACGCCTCCTTTAGTAGGCCCGACAGCATCATTATGCTGAGAGCGGTAGCCCGTAAATACTTTTACCGATCCGTTATCCATTTTAACTGGAATACGAACCGTCATCATGCGCAGCGGTTCTTTCAACAAATGATACATTTCTTCACCATACCCTAGTTTTTGAAGCGCTTCTTGAATAACGGTTTGAGTAGATAAAAATAAATTAAGTGATTCCTGTTCTTGCTGCTGTTCTTTTTTTAATTCACTAGCTGTTTTTGTAATGGACATTCTGTTCACCTCATATTAATCATTCAAATTTCTCAATGATTTAATATGCAATTCCTGTGCCAATTTCGGCGGTTTTACAACGCTTTTATTTTATAAATAATCTGCATTAGCAAGCCTTATATTCCCTGCATAGGCTGATATTAGTATATACTTAAAGAAATAAGACAAACTATTTATACTGAAAAGGAGGAAAGTGCTATGTTACATGAAAGAAAAGAACAAGAGCGAAACAATCACTATATAGAATGCTGTTCCATCTGTGGAGAAAGGCTAACATCTTTTCAAGAAAAAGAAATCTTCACATGCGACAGCTGTTTTGAACAAAAAGTCAACGATGTGCTTTCTGAGCTGTAATCAGGTACTCTATTTTTTAGAAACAGGTGTCACAATATTAAAGTTTGGATCAATAGAATCCTGACAAGACAAAAAGAAATCCCATTTTGATTTATCTCCTTGAACAAATATGACCGAGCTATAAGAGTGATCATTTGTAGTTGTTAGCCGGTATAAGGTATCTTGCCACATCGTTACCGTCACCTCAGCTTTCTTTCGCGTATCTCCAAGATACCTAAAGATTCCATGCTTAAGTTCTGTGAGAGCTTCTTCATTACGATCGGGTATCACAAACAATATACGATAGTTACATGCGCCCGCCTTTAATCCATCTACGCGAATGCTAAATAGTTCTAAAATATTTTTCAAAGGAAGTGTATCCCATACTTCTTTTGTAATAATGTTGACTGGCAGCGGTATATTACCTAAACGAAGTTCTTTGGCTCCTGTTAAATATTCATTTCGCCAAGGACCAGATTCAGCTATATACCCTAATTGTTCAAGCGCGTCTGCGCATAAAAGTTTTGCCTTCACATGGTGAGGATCAGCGTAAATAACTTGTTTGGTCACTTCAGCTACCCATTGATAGTCGCCTTGTTGAAAACAGCGCTGTGCTTTTTGGACAATGTTGTCCGCTCCGCCCATATACTCTACATATTTCTTAGCTGACTCTTCAGGAAACAGTTTATTTAAATCTACAGGATTGCTGTTATACCAGCCCATATAGCGCTGATAAACCGCTTTTGCGTTATGGTTAACCGTTCCATAAAAGCCGTTTGTATACCACTCGTGAGATAGGGTTTCCGGTAGCTTCATCATTCGGCCGACGTGGTCGATGGTATAGCCTTGATTCATCAGCCTTAATGTTTGATCATGAATATATTGATAAACATCTCGTTGATTTTCGATATATGTGATGCACGACTCGTTTCTGAACCTTGGCCAATTATGTACCCCAAATACAGTTGTTAGTTCTTGGCCAAATAAATTGATTGCTTGCTGCAAGTATTTTGCCCACGCTGCTGCGTCTCTTACTTTTGCTCCTCTAAGGGTATAGAGGTTGTGCTGAGTGGCCGTACAGTTTTCTGCAATACAAAGAGCCTTTTCACTAGGAATATAGATGTTCATTTCAGCAGGCGCCTCCGTCCCTGGCGTAAGCTGAAACTGAAATGAGACGCCGTCAATTTTCTTACTTACATAAGAATGATGTTCGGAAGGATGAATTTCTTCTATTCCTTTAATAAGCGTGATTGTTCCAAATGAAATTTCTTTTCCGATGCCGTTGTCAATTAAGCCTTTTTCATCGCGTCGCAGTCGAATACCGTACATGTATTGACTTCTTCGTGTCATTGCTGTTGCCGCCGTGACGTTTTCATCAATAACCGCATCCATAAATCCAGCAGGAGCATAAACTTTACTAGTTTTATTTTGTGTTGAGTCAGGTAATATCCCTAGAACTCCGCCGTAATGATCTATATGCGAATGAGAGAAGATAACAGCTCTAACAGGACGCTTCCCGCACTGCTGGTTTACTAGTTCAAGCGCTTTTTCTGCCGTTTCTTTGGATGTTAAGCAATCAATAACAATCCACCCCGTTTTCCCTTTAACAAATGTAATATTAGCCATATCAAAGCCTCTTACTTGAAAGATGTTTTCAGTTACTTGATATAAACCGGCTTGTACATTTAATTTTCCTTGTTCCCACAGTTTAGGGTGGACAGTAGCAGGTGTAGATTGTTCAAATAAAAAAGCGTACTTTCTTAAATCCCATACAGGATACAGCTGATTTTTTTTGAAAATCAGCGGAAAAGGTACGCGTACAAGGGCTTGGTCATCCGCAAGATTTTGTTCTGATTTCACTTGTTCCCAGTCTATTTTTTTATAAGTCTCAGCATTAGTGACTGCAGTCTTTCGAGTAGCATCTTTTCGGTCAATCGTTAACTCCCGTTCATAATCAAACAGCATAACCCCCTCCTTTTTATTATTTTATGCGTAAAAATAAGACGAAGTACAAAAGAGAGAGAAAATAGAGTCAACAAAAAAGAAGATGCGCTTAGCATGCATCTTCTTTTTTATACTGAATGTTATGTTTGAATAGAATAGTCGAGTATTCTGTCTGAATTAGACAGCCTAGCACTTAGTATAACGATTGTTTACCAATGTTCCTTTTGTAATTAAAGCAAATCTTCCTTCTAAGGTGCTCAATACGTTTCTTGAAGTCGCTGTAAAACAATGCATGTGTACAGTCTCTCCTTTCCTGTATTGGCCTTACACAGAATATATACCCGGGGAAAAATAATTAAAACTTGATTTGGGTATTTTTTCAAAAATAATAATAAATCCATTCCGGTGTTTTTTTAAGAGAACGTTCCCATTTAGGGATTTCATCTATTACTGTTTTGGTTAATCTGCGGCTGTTTGTTTTATCTTCATTAATTTCTCGTTCTATGTGTGCAATCATCTCGCGATCATAAATAAGACAGCTCGCTTCATCATTTAAATAAAAACTTCGGGGATCCCAGTTGGCTGTGCTAATATTGGCAATCGTATGATCGATGACCATTACTTTTCCGTGAAAAAACCCCTTTTTATATAAGAAAATTCGAATACCTTTGTTTAATAGTTGCTCTGTTTTAGGGTAACTAGGCGGTTTAGTGAACCACGCATCGGTATTGTCCGGAAGTATAATATCGATTAAAACGCCTTTTTCTTTTGCTGAAATAAGTGCATTCATTAAATGTTCACTTGGAATAAAATAAGGGGTAGCAATGGTAAGCTTTACTTTGGCACGGTTGATTAGATCAATCATCTTTTGCTCAAGTTCTTCTCCAGTTGAAAACAATAGCTGATAGTTTGCTCCGTGAGAGCGAGCGATAGGAACTCGCTGAGGAGATATATGTTGTCCCGTGTCTTCTTCCCAATCTTTCAAAAATTGCTTTTCAATTTCAAAAATACCTTCTCCTTTAATTCGCAAGTGGTAATCACGCCAATAGCCCAATTTTTTATGCTTCCCTAAGTATTCTTCTCCTATATTAAAACCTCCGAGATAGGCTTCTTGGCCATCTACTACGACAAACTTTCGATGATTTCGATGATTAATGCTATAAAAAAAGTGCTGCCTGCTTGCTTTTCGACTAAAGGTAAACTCAACTCCATTTTTCTTAAGATCATCTATGAGTGTTCGGGAGAGATCGTTTCCTCCAAAACGATCTACAGAAAGTTTAACCTTTACCCCTTCAGCTGCTTTCTCTTTCAATAGCTCAAATAGCTTCATGCTGATGTTGTCCGCTCGAATAATAAAAAATTGAATGTACACGTACTTTTTTGCTTTTTTAATATCCTCAAATAAAGTAGGATATAAATTACTTCCTTGTGTATACAGCGCTATCTTGCCTTGGTAAACAGGCGTTTCGATAAGCGGATGTACGCGAACATAAGCGTTATAGCCTTTTTTTACGTCCCATTGAAAAAACAAACACAAACAAAGCCCGCATACTAAAATAAACAGCATTTTTTTAACCATACTGTACTCCTGATTCGTCTAATATGTATATATAGGCTTTGAAGGTTTGTTTTATTTTATATGAGGAAATGTATGGGAATATAAAACGTGTAACACGAAAAGCTTAATCATTTTTTGATTAAGCCTTTGTGTACTTCGCTAGCATTTAGTAAATATAGTCCTTATACAAGTCAGACTGAATAACCTTTTTATAAGCGAGACCGTGTTTCTTAGTAAGAGCTTTTACCTCATCTACACAGCTTTGAGCGCTTCTTGGCGATACGTAAATATCGTTGATAAGCTGATGTAAATTACATGTAAGGAGGTTGCCATGCTCGTGAGAAAACTCATACGATCTTTTTTCGAGGATATCCATTCGTTTTTGCCATTGATTTGCGGAAATACCTTGAATTTCGAATAGCTTTTGCAGCTTCCAAGCGTGTATACGACTTGCTACAATAACAAGCCTCAATTCATTTTCATGCTGATAGGATTTGCGCTTGTAAAATAACGTGTCATATACAGAGTGACTGATCATTTCTTTTTGGAAGTCTATGTACTGCACTTTTCCAGAGAAGATTTTATAGCGTAAATCTTTAATACTGCATAATAAATTTTCATAGGTTGTTTTAATAGCTACGCCATCATTCCCTTTTAAATATAGATCCCACATTCCAGCGGCTTCGTAATCATTGATATGCCAGGATGAAACAGCAGAAAATTCATGGATTTTTCTTATATAGGTTCTAGAGGTACGGTTATGACGTTCGCCTTTTTTTCTTAACTCTTCTATGTTCCACATCGAAGAGCATCCTTCAAGGGGGTCTGAAAATGCATCAGGTTTTGCGAAAAAAAGCGCATTGGTTTCTAGTAAATCTTGAAAATCAGCCAGCGGCATAAATCGCCATACCGTCGGATTATTGTGCACCTTATAGCGTTCATCATAATCGTCATAGCTAGATTCGAATCTTTTGGCATATTCGTACGCTTTCTCTCTATAAGCTAAATCCATTGGTTTTCCTCCTCTGAATGCATATTCATACTTGAATTATAGCACTTAATTGTTGTAATTTTCAAAATTATCAACCTGCATTAAGTTCTACTGTTATCAGAAAAGAAGACACACCTCAACATCTACAGCGTGTCTTCTTATTTAATGAAATGAATGTTTTGCTTAACACTTTCACTTTCTGGCTGATTTAATTCCAATAAATAAATTTCATCCGCTCGAAAATCTGTCTTCTTCATTTCTTTTTTTAAGGTACGAATAAAGGCAGCTGAACTTTTTCCATAGGCTTCAAAATAATGAAACGTGTGTACAACAAATAAAATGGATGCGCCACTATAATCTTTTTTGCTCTTTTTTTGAATGTTCTCTAGCACTTTTTCTATATACTCTTCCACAGAACCTTCCGTCTGGATACGGGGTAGAGCAAAATTTCCTGAATTGACCCTCTGTGCATCTTCAAATTCCAGTTTCCCATCTTTGTAAGAAGTAATTTCAATTCGTTTTTCAGTACCATCCGGCTGAATAATTAATCCGTCGTATCCTTGACTTCCAATAATAAGCTTCAATTTTGAATTCCTCGGACAATAAGAAGATTGGCTGAAGCAATAAAGCGGATAAAACTCTTCAAAAAACTTTTTGAAACGCCCTTTTTTAAGTCTGGCTAATTTTATATACTCTTTGTTTTGATGAATAATTTGCTGCGTATGTTCAAAATACTGCTTCATTTCTTCTTGCGTTCTGTACAGATCAAGATCTTTAAATAATTCATCCATCTTTTTCACCTTCAATCCCACCAACTAAAAAAGTCTTCTTACTTAGTAGATACATATTCATAAATGTGTGTGACAATTTTCTTTTTTTAAAGATATAGCTTTTTTAAAACAAAACGTGCACACTTTTCATTTTTTTGCATATCCTGTTATTCGTGCGTTCAATCATGAACGTACGTTTCAGCCTTTAGTTGTAAAAGATAAACCGTAAAGTTACAGCTGATGGCCGATGATATGCATCTGCTGATTTCATAAACTATAACAAACAGGAAACTTAACAATAATTGAGGTGTTGGAAATGTTTGATAATGATTACGTAGTTAAAACCATTCACGATTTACATGTAAAACGTACAGAAAGTCAATTAAAAGTTTTATTAACTTATTTTTTCCATAAAAAATAACACGTATTTATAGATGGTAATATATAGTCAGTTGTTACTTGATGTTTTTTATAAGAAGAAGAGTTTGATACAAATAAAAAGGAATAGTGGGTAATCCACTATTCCTTTTTTTACTATACTTGCAATTCCCGAATCAGTTCAGCAAGAATTTTAATGCTTCTATCGATATCTGGTAAAGAGGCATAGGCGTAAGAAAGCCGAAGATAACTGCCGGTTTCTTGTGCATAAATACTTCCAGAGTTAAGCAATATCCCTCTTTTTAAAGCACGAGAGTATAAAGATTTCATTGAAATAGAAGGTTGAATATGCACCCATATAAAAAAGCCTCCTTCAGGATTCGTCCATGTTGCTATATCTCCTGCGTATGTTCCCAAAGCATTCAGCATCACTTTTCTTCTTGTTCGCAATTCCGTTCGTACAGTTTCCATATGCTGTTGATATAAGCCATTTTTAAACCATTCTGCTGCTACTCTTTGAGATAATGAGCTAGATCCATAATCTGTTTGCATTTTAATATCCGCCAAACGCTCAATGACTGGTTCTGGGCCGACTATCCATCCGATCCGTAATCCCGGGCTTAATGTTTTAGAAAGACTGCTAACATATAACACGTGTCCATTTTTATCTAAAGCTTTTAATGGCAGCGGAGGCCGTTTATCTAGCCATAATTCGCGGTATAAATCATCTTCAATAATAGGAAGCTGATGTTCCTCACATTCTTTCAACAAATCGTAACGCCTATTTTGTGACATTAATGTTCCCGTTGGGTTATGGAAACATGGATTTGTATATAAAATAGCTTGCCCTTCTTGAGGGTCGGCGCGTTTTATAGCTGTTACTTTTATTCCTTCCTCATCCATAGCAAGGCCTTTGAGTTTCATTCCGGCTGATTGAAATACATGTAAGGAATATAGATAAGAAGGTTTTTCGAGCAAAACCGAAGAGTTTCTTTGCAGCAGTCCAATTGAAATAAGCTGAAGAGCTTGAAGAGCGCCGGAAACAATTAAAATAGAATCTGGAGAAGATTCAATCCCTATTGTTTTCATATATGCACTTAACTCTTTTCGTAAAGGCAAATACCCCTTTGGTTCTTCGTATCCTAGAACCTCCATATTTTCTGCTACTTTTTCTACGGCGTATTTCATTTTGTTTTTAGGAAATATGTCAGGTGAAAGCTCTCCTTTGCTTAATTGAATAAGGTTTGAGTTAAATTCGGATTCATTAATATCTTGTACCATTGCTTGACTCGGATGATGCATGCCTGATTTCACATGAACATTCCAATCGGGCGGAGTTGTAGCCAAAAGTGTCCACGTATTATTTATAACGATGGTTCCCTTTCCCATCTTACCTTCAATTAAACCGTCCGCTGTTAATTCCTCTAATGCGGTGATGACCGTACTTCGGTTGACATCAAACATAGCAGCAAGCTTTCGCTGACTAGGAATTTTACTTCCAATCGGCCATTCTCCACGCGCAATTTTCTCTTTCATAAAATCAATGATTTGCTTGTATTTTGGATAACTCGAACTGTTCTCTTGATTCATACACGTACTCCTGTTTTTAAAGTGGTTGGGTTAATTGCTTTCAAACTGGTTGAAGACATTTTATCAAATGTTTATTAACATGGGAACCACAATAGATACTGGTTGGATTCAAAATGAAAAATGGAGATGAATAGGTATGAAATTAACGTTTAGTCTGGTGTTCTTACATATACTGATGATTAGCTTATGGGCTTCAGCATTTCCAGTTATTCAAATAGGGCTGGAATCGTTTTCTCCTCAGCACCTCGCTTTTGTTCGGTTAAGTATTGCTTCTGTAGTGCTGTTAGTTATTGCAATAGCCACACGCATGCCCTTGCCTGACATAAAAGATATTCCACTTCTTTTAGCTCTCGGTTTTTTAGGTTTTGCCGTCTATCACACGGCCTTAAACATTGGAGAAAAAACGGTAAGTGCGGGTATTGCGAGTTTACTGATCTCGACTACTCCTATTTTTTCTTCGCTTTTAGCTATTTTTCTTTTTCAGGAGGAGTTCGGAAAAAGAAAATGGATTGGATCTGCAGTAAGCTTTGCGGGTATTGTACTTTTAACCTTCAGCAAAGAGAATTTTGTACACTCAGTTAATGGAATCTTACTGGTTCTGCTAGCTGCCCTTGCAGAAAGCGTCTATATAGTATGTCAAAAAAATTTATTAAAAAAATATGGTTTCCTTTCTTTTGTGACGTACAGTATTTGGGGGGCTACAATTTCTATGCTTGTTTTTTTACCTGGGTTAGAAACAGAACTTGCACATATCTCTGTCAGATCAGCAATAAGCGTGATATATTTAGGATTATTTCCAACCGTTATTCCCTATATGGTACTCGCTTATCTGACATCGCGTATAGGTTCTGCTGAGGCTGCCATCTCTCTTTACTTAACTCCTGCGCTGTCCTTTTTCTTAGCGTGGCTGCTTTTAAAAGATATCCCGAGTGCAGCTTCCATTGTTGGAAGCATCATTACGTTATGCGGCGTGTTGCTTACACATAGTAAAAGAGAGAAAGTTCACAATGCAAAGGTAATGCGTAGGGCTTAGGGAATTCTCTTAGATGCTATGTTTTTTATTTATATATTTTATTTAGAACATACTTTAATTTCTTCTTTTTGCAGTTTAATTAATAATTAATATAAAAAAGTGCCTTTCTTTAATGTTTGAAATTTAAAGAAAGGCGCTTTTTTATGTAGTTTCTAATTCTGCTTTTATTTTCCCAGCCACTGCGTGAGTCAGCTGCTGAAGATCGTAAATCTCTTCTCCTGAAAGTACTACGTGCCCGTTTAAAACGTGGTTATGTTTATATGCTCGATACGTCACTTCAATACTTTTTATCGCACGCTCTACTTCATTATTCACCATAATGCTTTCATAGTGATAGGATAGTGTTTCAATTCGAATCTGCGTATTTTTCATATTCATTCACCCTCCATGAGCCATTGACTAAAAATATGACTGTTAGAGGTCGACTATACATAAAAACTTTTTTGTTGCCACCTAATTTGTTATTTAGAACATATTTTAATTACTTAATTGATGTCTGCTCTTCTTTTTTATAAAACCTCAAAATAAACCCCTACTCTTCAGAGCGGGGGTTTATTGCTTGTAGTACCAGCCTTTTTTATCTAAAAATTGCTTAACTTTTACAAAATCCAGTCCAGCTGCTGTGAGTTCAGCTGACGGATTACCTATTGCATGTACGTTTAATTCACTGTCAATTCCTTCATTTTTTAAGAAAGCACGAAACTCTGTTTCCATGTCTTTACTTAATCCGCCTGTTTTAATTGTAACTGGGATAGGTTCTACGTCTTTCATTTGCACGAATCCGCCTGGAACAGCCCATGCTGCACTCGTATAGCCATATACGCTAAATACCGTGCCTTTTTTTATAGTTCTGAAATTCTCTGTTACATTCGCATACTTGTAGACTCCAATATCCTTCTTCGCTTTTACTTGAAAAGAATATTTATCTCCGAGTGAAGTAACCTTTGGTAATGATTCTTCTATAGGATTACTTACACCCTTAAGCAATTCCATCATTTTAGCTAATGTTTTCTCATCAGCTTTTCCAGTTGACGTTAATCCATACTTTTCTTGAAAAGCTTTAACAGCTGCAACAGTTTCACTGCCATATTGGCCATCGGTTCCTTGCTGGGAAAGCTCAAATCCTAATTTAATTAAGTTTTGCTGCAGTTCTTTTACAGCTAGTCCGCTATCACCTTGCTGCAATTGTGCTGATGGCTGATTATTTTCCACCACCGCCACCCCTGTGTTAATACTATTAAAGAAATCCAGATCCATTTCATTGATATCAACATTGCCTTTAATCCCGTTTACTTTTCCTTGATCTGTATATTGAAACATAGACCATCTATCCCAAATGGCCGTATCACCTGGATTAGTAAATCCCTTGGAACGGTTACTTCCACTGTAACGAGCTATCCATAGCGGATATCTTGCCACGGCGCTTGTAAAATTGGATTTAATAAAACTATACCCGGTGTAAAGAATAGGCGTAATGCTTGTTTTCCTTTCAATATATTCCATCCATCTAACTGCAAAGGCTGTGACCTGCGCTTTTGTTTTCCCTTTATTTTCTTCCAAATCTAAGCAATGAGGCAAATCAACCTTCATGCTGCCTAATTTATTTAAAAAGAAATTAACTTCTGCAATAGGATCATTATCAGCATGAGCAAAGTGATAAAAGCCTACACGTAGACCTGCATTTTTTGCTCCTATATAATTATCATATGATTTTTTATCTAAGAAGGTTGTACCTTCTGTTAATTTAATATACGCGCCTTTTACCCCATCCGACGCCACTTTTGCCCAATTAATTGTTCCGTTGTGATGAGAAACATCAATGACCTTAATATTTTGATTATTACGGTTTTGCATTGCTATCACTCCTTCATACAAACTATGAATAAAAAAGGAAATGGCAACTGATACAGGCCTATTAAATAGATATTAGGCTTTATAAAAAACCGTACAATAAGAAGGGCTTTTGGTAGCCTTACCTTATTATAAGAAATGAATTTGTGCAATTTCATAACGTTAGAAGAGCTATATTCGTTTATACTAATAATATGAAGATATACTGTATAAAAAATGGAGGAATATGATGTCTTTAATAAAAGAAGCACGTAGGTATGCAGAACATGCTCATACCGGCCAAATGCGTAAGCTGTCTGATAAACCTTATATCGTTCATCCTATTAACGTAGGTAATATTTTAGAAAAAGCAGGTTTTAGTGAAGAAGTAATTGCAGCAGCTTATCTGCATGATGCTGTAGAAGATACAAGTTTAACACTCGAAGAAATTGTACAAAGATTTGGCTTAGAGGTAGCGGAGATTGTTGAAGCTCATACAGAAGACAAATCCAAAAGCTGGGAAGAACGTAAACAGCATACAATTCAAATTGTGAAAACTGGTTCTCTTGAAGTGAAATCTTTAATTGTAGCAGATAAATTAGACAATTTACGGTCTTTAAAAGAAAGCTACGATCAGCAAGGAGATACAATTTGGAATAGTTTTAAAAGAGGATTCGAAAAACAGAAATGGTACTACGAGTCCATCAGCAAATACGCTGAAAAAGGATTGGAACCAAGCCAAATTCCAAGTTTTTTTAATACGTACAAACAAGAAGTAAATGATTTTTTTAGAAGTTAATATTCATATGAAGAAATTAGAAAAAACTGAAAATAACTATTGCGAACGTGCGTCATACGTATTAAAATATAGTAGAGTCAACAGGCAATAAAGACTCTACATAAGCGGGACTGTAGTTCAGTGGGAGAATACTTGTCTGGCAGACAAGGGGTCGTGGGTTCGAATCCCATCAGTTCCATAAAACCAGTCGCATCAAGAGTTTAAAACACTTTAAAACTCTGCCGGATGGAATGGGTGTAATACTATTTCATCTGACCTCTTCATGATTTTCATGAAGAGGTTTTTTATTTTCTTTTTACGATTGATCCTCATGATTTTTATAATTATTCTTTTCACTGCTCCTGCTTACAATTTCTCTAAGTTCGCCCTCATCGCCTTTTGCATTGATGATTTCAAAAAGCTGATTCAGCCCTTCACTTGTTTCATCGTTTGGTTCTTTGCCCATTTTATCCCCTCCTTTTGCTTTTAGGGTGCCCATCTTTTTCGCATTGTTTCATGTAAAAAGCAATTTATCAATATTAATCGGCCATAAAAGTATACCTTTACGATCCTTGTACGATTACTGGTTGTACAGATATACTCAATCAATCCTTGAAATTTTGCAGCGTTTTATAAGGTTTCTAATACTCATCTATAATGAAATGATCATCACAAACTTCGTTAAAATCGTTCTCTTCTTGGAGATCTCCTTCTTTATCTTTAGATATCTTGGTTTCTTGTGTAAATAGTCTAAAAAGCTTGTTTAACATTGTTTCACCTCGTATCTTTCATTAATACATTCAGTATGATTCATTTATATGAAGCCAGTATGAATTGAAACTTAAGATAATGTGAATGTAGACATGAACGTGAGATGTTAAGCATGCTTATATCCTGGACAAAAAAGTTACTTCATTCTACTTATGTATTATCGCTTTGCTTCTTGAGTCCTCAACTTCTTTAAATGCCGTTCAAATCGCTTGCGTAATCGGAATTATACGTTTGCTTGTTTTTCTTTAGTTATATCTACAATCAAACGAAAAAACGCAAGCTATAAAAAAGAACTTTGGATGCTACTGTAAAGTTCTTTTCATAAACACTTACCGTTTGTTAAGAACTGTATTAAATATGAAATAGCTCATACACTTCTCATACAATCGCTAAGACCTATTCAGTTAACAGTCCTTCTTACGTTTTTTCTCCAACCATCCATATGCAATTTCAGCTTCAATTTCTTTATTTTCTGGAGAAACTAAGAAAATAACGTATGAACCGTTGTTTGGAAAGATAAATTTGCCGTCTTCATCACTTACTAATGTACTTTTCGGCGGAACAACACGGTTAAATACGTTTACCCCTTTAGCAGGAACGCCTTTTACCATTTCTGCAAATTTAATTTTACCTTTTGGCTTTGAACGTATTGTAGTATTTGCTGGACTCACATTATCTGAAGTTGTTCCTTTTCCAGGGGGGATAGAATTAAACCAAATTTCAGCAGTAAAAGGTTCGTTTGAATAGTTAGTGATAGTAAAAGCATTCACAAATAAATCTACTCCGGAGCCGGAAGGGTTCACTAATCCGCCCGAAGCGTTTCTATTTCCATCAAAACGAATAGGCTCAGTTTGTCCAACAAAATAGTCTCCTTTTAACGATTGATATAAAGGATTAGGTATATTAACGGATTTAATATACGGTTTGCTCGACTCGTAATTTGACATACAATCGTCTCCTTTCTGGACTATATTTTAGGAGTTTTTTCTGTAAATGCTTGGACACATGCATATATAAATATATTTAATCTTTATATAAACGCAAAAAGATAGACCCGGTACTGAGCCTATCTTTTTCTATCGTTTTTACAAAAAATTCCCCCTTGGCCCTTTCCTTACTAATGCCCTCGTCGACTGCTGGCGTATAAACGGATTGTTTTTTGACCTTATATTCCGATTCTTTTTTAATCCGTCTACTACCCCTTCTTAAAGTAGTAATCACCTATTCTTTTTTAGTCATAAAATGAAGAATCCTTACCTTTTTTTCACAATACTCAATAATTTCATAACAGGTTGTGAGGATATCATGTCTAGACAGTTCTATTTCATCCAATACAAACTTTGAAAGCTGCTTTTGCAGAACCTCCAGCTTTTTGCTGTCTTCTTCATCGATCCACAGTCCTTCCGTAATACATACATCTGCTAGTTTGTTAATAGATTGGGCCGTCCAGTTTAAGCCGGCTGAAGAAACGGTTATTGTCAGTAAATCATTTTTTATAGCTAAAATAACCTGACACACATGGGTATAGGCATCAACTTTCTTTTGGATAAATGCTTTGCGAAGCTCTTGCTTGTATTGCTCTTTCGACATCGCTATAGCTACGACAGACGTAATGAATGTTCCTGCCAGCGCGATGAGTGACCCTATCAAAATCCCTATCATTTCTTCTGACAAAACGTTCACCTCTTTAAAGGTATTTCTATATGCTATGGGACTGAAGGAAATGATATGAGGATAAATACCATGTAAAAACAGCCCTAACTTAGAAAAGTTAGGGCTGAAACACTAAAATATGATGATAACCAAATTAGATAATACGACTTGTAATAATCCCTTCAATTTGACCAATTTTTTCTTCTAGCTCAGGCACAATCTCGTCACTTACTTGATTGTCAATATCGATCATTGTATACGCATATTCACCGCGGCTTCTGTTCACCATATCTGCGATGTTTAAATTGTAGTTTGAGAATACTTGCGTAAGCTGTCCTACCATATTCGGCACGTTGTGATGGAAAGCAGCTACGCGTTTTTTCCCAGTGTAAGGTAGAGATGCATTCGGGAAGTTCACTGAATTTTTAACGTTTCCTGTTTCTAAGAAATTTTTCACTTGACGTGCTGCCATTACCGCACAGTTTTCTTCTGATTCTTGAGTTGATGCCCCTAAATGAGGAATTGGCACAACATTTTTCATGTTCAAGACATTTTGATTTGGGAAATCTGTAATATATCGACCAACTTTTCCACTTTCAAGAGCAGCTTTCATATCTTCTTCGTTTACAAGCTCACCGCGTGAGAAGTTCAAAATATGAACATCAGGTTTCATGATGCTAAACGTTTCTTTATTGAAAACACCTTTTGTGTCGTCCGTTAATGGAACGTGAACCGTAATATAGTCAGATGCTGCAAATAGTTCTTCTAGAGACATTGCACGCTGTACGTTGCGAGACAAATTCCAAGCTGTATTAACAGAAATGAATGGATCAAAACCAATTACGTCCATATCTAAATCAAGCGCGTCGTTTGCTACAAGAGCACCAATTGCACCTAAACCAATAACGCCTAATGTTTTACCTTTGATTTCTTTTCCAACAAACTGTTTTTTACCTGCTTCAACTAACTTAGGAATTTGATCACCTTGGCCGTCTAATCCTTTTGTCCATTCAACTCCAGCAAATAAGTTACGAGAAGAAGCCATAATTGTAGTTAAAACCATTTCTTTTACTGCGTTTGCATTAGCTCCTGGCGTATTAAATACAACGATACCTTGCTCTGTGCAAGCGTCCACCGGTATATTATTAACCCCTGCTCCAGCTCGTGCAATAGCTTTTAAATTTTGGTCAAATGCCATGCTGTGCATGTTAAAGCTACGCACGACAATCGCATCTGGATTTTCGCTGTCGTTGTCAATTTGATAACCTTCTTGATTAAAAACATTTAGACCTTTTTGTGCAATGTTGTTTAATGTTTTGATTGTTTGTACTTTTTCTAATGTTAATGTGCTCATTTTGTACTCTCCTCTGATTATCATCGTAGTTTTACATGTTTTTACCTTTGGATAAAGGAACTTCATTTTTAATTTTTTTAAAAGTCTGGTTTTTTAGCCTACATGTCTGATAACTTCTATATCCTCTCCCCCTAAACAGAAAGAGGTAAGAGATATGTATTAATCCCTTACCTCTGCCCAGGCGAACGGCTACGTCACTATATGCTTCCTCACGGTTATCCGCGTTTCGCCAGTCACATATAGTCTTTGAAATTAAGTATATTCTAGCAAACTCTTTCAGAACGTTCAACCTTTTTTTAAAAGTTTGCTTTTTTCAGTCAAATTTTTAATCTCTTTAGTGAATCTCCTAATATATTGACAAATATCCTAATACATGTTAAATAAAAAGAGTGATTAGCACTCTATCCACTCAAGTGCTAATTATTTTATAAGCCCTATTTGGAAAGGAGAACTTCTTATGTCAAAAAAAGAATTCAAAGCCGAATCAAAGCGATTATTAGAGATGATGATTAATTCCATCTATTCTCAAAAAGAAGTATTTTTGAGAGAACTTCTATCAAATTCAAGCGATGCAATCGATAAAATTTATTACAAAGCCTTAACAGACGACTCCTTGCGTTTTAACAAAGAAAGCTATTACATAAAAGTAACACCAGATAAAACTAACCGTACCTTAACCATTACAGATACTGGGATTGGCATGACGCAAGAAGAGCTTGAAAGCAGCTTGGGCACAATTGCGCGAAGCGGTTCCCTTGCGTTTAAAAATGAAAATGAAACAAAGGACGGACACACGATTATTGGCCAATTCGGCGTTGGGTTTTACGCAGCGTTTATGGTGGCAGATGTCGTAACGGTGATTAGTAAAGCGTTAGGCAGCAATGAAGCCTATAAATGGGAATCTACTGGTGCTGATGGTTATACAATCGAACCTTGCGAAAAAGAAACGGTTGGAACTCAAATCATTTTAAAAATCAAAGAAAATACAGAAGATGAAACATATGATGAGTATCTAGAAGAGTATCGTTTAAAAGAGATCATTAAAAAGTATTCAGACTTTATCCGCTACCCAATTAAAATGGACATAACGGAAAAACGTCCTAAAGAAGGTTCTGATAACGAGCTAGAAGATTATACAGAAGAGCAAGTTATCAACAGTATGGTACCGATCTGGAAGAAAAATAAAAATGAATTGACTTCAGAAGACTATGAGCAATTTTATTCAGAAAAGCGCTACGGGTTTGATAAACCGCTCACTCACCTTCACATTAATGTGGATGGAACGATTCGCTACAATGCTATTTTATTTATTCCAGAAAATAGTCCGTTTGATTACTACTCAAAAGAATTTGAAAAAGGACTTGAACTGTATTCAAACGGCGTATTAATTATGAATAAATGCGCAGATCTTCTTCCAGACTACTTTAGCTTCGTGAAAGGTATGGTAGATTCTGAAGATTTATCTCTTAATATTTCGCGTGAAATCTTACAGCAAGATCGCCAGCTTCAGCTGATTGCCAAAAACATCGGCAAGAAAATCAAAAATGAGTTAAAAAGTTTGCTTAAAAACGAACGTGAAAAGTACGAGAAGTTTTATGAATCATTTGGCCGTCAGCTAAAATACGGCGTTTACAGTGACTTTGGCAGCAACAAAGATGTATTAAAAGACCTGCTTTTATTCTATTCTTCTACAGAGAAAAAGCTCGTAACACTAGACGAGTATGTATCACGCATGCCTGAGGATCAAAAGTATATCTATTATGCATCAGGAGAATCGTACGACCGCATTGAAAAGCTTCCTCAAGCAGAATTAGTTGCAGATAAAGGGTACGAAATTCTGTATTTTACAGAAGATATCGATGAATTTGCGATTAAAATGTTAATGACGTACAAAGAAAAAGAATTTAAGTCTGTTTCAAGTAGTGACTTAGGGATTGAAGCAGAAGAAGAACAGCTCAATGAGTCTGAGGAAAAAGAGAATAAAGAGCTATTTGACTATATGAAAAAAGCTTTGGCGGGAAAAGTAGGAGATGTGCGCGCGTCTAAACGTTTAAAAACACACCCCGTTTGCTTATCAGCTGATGGTGAAGTAACGATTGAAATGGAGAAAATTTTAAGTGCTATGCCTGATAATCAGCATGTAAAAGCAGAAAAAGTTTTAGAAATTAACGTAAATCATGATGTATTCGCTTCTTTAAAAGATGCATTTGAAAATGACAAAGAGAAACTAGACCTTTATACAAATTTATTATATAACCAAGCTCTTTTAATTGAAGGCTTATCTATTAGTGATCCCGTTGAATTCACAAATGATATTTGTAAAATCATGATATAAAAATCAGGCGCAGAATCATTCTGCGCCTGATTATATGTATGGCATAATAAAAGTAGTTATATAGTAAGAAGCGATAAAAATGGGTACGGGCAGTTCTTCTGTTACTCTTATTGAGTGTTTTCCTTGTTTAAAATGAAAAAGGTCTGATTTAAACTCCGCGACTTTTTCTCTTTTTTGATTAAAAATACACGCTTCCTCTACGGCTTCATGACTGCTTAACATGTAGACGTTATTTCCCCATCTAATTTCTTGTGCTCCTTCGTTTTTAATTATTCCTTTACCTAATAAATCCCCTATTATTTTTCCATTTTCTTTTATCACCCACCGGTGTTTTTTCACGTGATCAATAAACACCGTTCTTCCTTCCCATTGAACTTGTACATGTACCTTTAAGCCGCAGGAAAAGATAGGAAACCAAGAAATAGAATCTAACACTGGAAGTCCATCACGAGTTAAAAAATCAATACTTTTAGTCCACATGTTTTTATGCACTCTCTTAAGTTGTCCGACATTTTCTCCATTTTCATTTGTAACTGCTACGGTCTTTCCCGCTGATTTAAAATAGGGAAGATAAAAGATATATTCTTGCATATAAGCCTCCAAAGATTCTGTACCTTATATTAACAGCATGTACATAGTTATGTTTCTATCTTTCATATATTTCGTTTGTTTCTTTTGATTTCTTACTTTGTTTAAATTGATTTTGATTTTCTTTTAAATGCTTTAGTAAAGCAACAATCAAGAAACTAACAATCACAAGAAGAAGCCAAGAGCTAATTTTACTTATATGAACCATTGTCCACTGCTGCTGTTGATCTGGATACTGCCATGCTCCGAAAAATGTTGCGATATTTTCAGCGATCCAAATGAAAAAGCCAATCAGTACAAAAGACAATACTAAAGGCATGCGATATGTACGTTTGTTAACCGTAAAATATACAAAAGTTCGATAAAAAATAAGTAAAGTAAAAAGTTTTAAAAACCAGCGGAAGTCGTAAATAAAATGATGCGTGAAAAAATTAAGGTAAATAGCCATACTTAGTATACTGACAATCCACGTAGAAGGCCAATTCGTAAGCTTTAATTCAAGCCTTCTCCACACTTGGCACATGTAGCTGGCTACACTAGCATACATAAATCCGCTGTACAGCGGAACTCCCCAGACTTTAGTGAAAGCTTTTTCCGGATAGCTCCATGAGCCCATATGAACTTTGTAGAGTTCTAACGCTAGTCCAATTAAATGAAATACTGCAATGACTTTTACTTCATCAAGCGTTTCTCGTTTAAACATCACCATTAAAACTTGAGTTCCTAGACAGACTAATAAAATAAGGTCATATCTAGAAATGAACGGTACTTCAATTATTTTTGTCATGGCCAATGTAAGAAAAATAATAACAGGAAAAACACAAGATTTTGCTTGTTCTAAACCAAAATAGATTAATTGCTTCATTGTAACATCCTATCTTTATAGTATTCTTTAGTGTGTTCACAGAATGATTCCCTGAAAATTATTGCAGATTTTTCAAATTTATTCAATAAGCATCTCCGCTGTTTTTGCAACTAAACTATCATATCCAGCGGAGATTCGTTTTCTCCGTTAACTTTTCAAAAAATCGGTTACTCTCTGCACATAGCGCTCTTTATCGTAAGATAAGTACAGATAACTGGTTAACTGTACAGGCTCTCCAAAGAAAAAACGTTCATACAGTGTTTCCCTTGTGCCAAACGGACTCATCGTTAAATCCCATGCAAGTCGAAAAAGCTTAATTCGATCTTCTGCACCTCTCGATTTAGCTTGCAAATAACGCGTAATATCTTCTTTAACCAACGAGCGGCACGTATTTTCCGTTGGTATTGCCATTAGTCCGCTTGCACCTAAAAGCTGGATAATCTCTGTAAAGGTAGGATATGTTTTTGAAAATATATTTGCGGCAATACGAAGTGTAGTTTCATTCGGACGCATGTATCCCCATGTATCAATCTCCGCTTCTTCTTCTGCTTTCATCACGAGAGCTTTCATCGTTTCTAACGCAATAATAAGCTCTGTTGCTTTTTCTCGTACATGCGGATAGTCTATAATGTTAATGGTTTCAATCAGAGATTGTACAATCCCTAATACAAACTCTGTTTTGACAATTCTCCTTGAAGTTACTTGATGCAGTGCAAAAGCTGAGAAGGAACTAGAAGCAAGGAATGTATTTGATACGTCTACATTTTCATAGAAAAACACGCGGTTCCACGGTACTAATACATGGTCAAAGACAACAATTGTATCCATTTCTTCAAATCTAGAACTTAATGGATAATCAAACGTCGAATCTTTTCCTGCAAATGATTCTCTACAAATAAATTTAATTCCTTTTGTATTACTTGGAATCGAAAAAGCAAATCCTTTTTCTTTTCCTTGAATGCCCGCTGAAGACAGTACGAGCAGCTCATCCGTCATGCCGCCCTGTGTAGCAAGCAGTTTCGCACCTTGGATAACGATTCCCTCATTGTTTTTATCAACTATTTTTGCTGCTATCGGTTCATCGTTTTGCTCGTAATAAAATTGGATTCGATTGACTTGAGGATCGATGAATGTATGAGTGAGCGATAAATCGTGCTCTCTCACATATTCATAATAAGAAATGATGTTTTCAGGAAAGCAATTTTCTTCTCCTCTCAGGAGTTCTGCAGAGGATGCAAAAGCCATCAATACGGTATTCATATAATCTGGACTTCTCCCCATCATACCGTGAGTTAAGCGAGCCCACTCCTGAGTCATCTCTCGTCTCTTTTTTAACTCTTCTTTTGTTGTAGGCTGTAAATAAGATGTACCAAAAAAATCCTCGGAATCCGGAGATTGGTATGTCATGATATCTTTAATTTTTTTATCATGCTGAAGATCATAAAGTTTAGCTTGACTGTTAATGGCTCCTTTAAAAGCCGGATGTTCTGATATATTGCCTGTTACGAGTTTGCCATCAACCCATACATTTGCTTTTAATTGATTGATTCTCTCTACGTATTGCTTCCCATTAATTGCTGACATACTCCCACTCCCAGACTTTCAATAAATATTTTCACCTATTGCATTTTTATCATATTACGATGTCTTTTCCATGTTTCCTTCATACATCACAGCTTTGCGCATAAAAAAAAGAAGGTCACAATAACCTTCTTTTTTTATGATTTATTTATATTGAATATCATTTCTTAGGGATTCAACTTTACTTAATGCTTGGTCAATATCAGGCTCTTCAACATTAAAGTGAGCAAGTGCATCGTGAAGATGCTTAGCAATTGCATTAAAATGTTCGGGCTGAATATTCATATTTGCATGCGCTTTAGCCATCGACTTTCCTGAATATTGATTCGGTCCACCTAAGGCAAAGCTTATAAACTTAGCTTGATGTCGACGTTGTTTATCCATATCCGTGTGCTCGAAAAAGTGACTAACTGTTTCGTCTTTTAAAACAAGCTCAGAATAAAAATAGTCTACTACTTTTTCAATCGCTTCTTGTCCGCCCACTTTTTCATACAATGTTTGTTTCAAAACAATTCCTCCTTTTGTACCTTTAACCATTATTACCCAATACAAGTATTCATATTCTTTGAAAGGCTTCTTTATGGGAATTCGTTATCGTCATGTTTTATTCCTCTTCCTCATAATGAATAAAATGTAAAGGGAATGAACGCAGTGCAAAGGAGTTGTAGAAACTGCATTTAATATCTATCGTTACTGGTCTGAATCATTACATTTTGATAAGTGCTGGTCTAATATACGTAAGTATAAGCCGGTAAGCCTTTTACTCCTACTCGGCATGAAAAAAGAGAGCCGGCAGCTTCTTCGTATTTTTCTTCTTCCTTAGCTGTGGTGATAAATAAAGTTTGTAAATCGTCTCCTCCAAATGTACAGCAGGTTACATTGGAAACAGGAAGATGAATAGATTCTATAATTTCTCCTTTCTCTGGATCTACACAAATAACTTTCGAACCTCCCCAAAGCGCTACCCACAGTCGGTCGTGCTCATCAATTGTCATTCCATCAGGAAACCCGTCTATATCTGAAAGGTCAATCACCACTTTTTCATCTTCGAGCCTTGTTGTTTCTTTAGAAAATGAATAAGACATAATTTTATTTTTTGGGGAATCAACCAGAAAGAATTTGTCTCCTGTTCGATTCCAAGCTAGCCCGTTTGACACGCTTAATCCTTCTTTAGCACTCTTAATTACACCTTTTTCATCTACTACGTACAGCTGGGCTTTTCCTTCTTCATCTTCTTCACTCATCGTGCCAATCCAAAAGCGATTATATGGATCACATTTCCCGTCATTAAAACGCATGTTTTTTTCAAGAGTATCTAAACGGATATACTCTTCATGATTCTTTTTGTTTTTATCCACTAAAAGCAGCTGATTACGAGTGGAGACGACCAATTTTGAATGATTGGTTGTAGAAACGCTTGTAACAACTGAAGGAAGATCCATATCTTCTAATGTTGTCGTTTTTGGATCGTACGTAAGAAGTTTTTTATCTAAAATGTCTACTAGCACTAATCTTTGATTTTCTTCATCCCATAGGGGTCCTTCCAGTAAACGTCCATCGTACTTTTTTTCAATTTTCGCTTCCATTTTCATGCTCCTTTATTGTTTTTATGTACAACCGTTTTTTAATCGCTTTCTAAAAAATATTCCTTTAAGTATGCAAAACAAAAAACAGGAATATGTTTCCTTTTTATAAATACCCGTTGCATAACCTTCTCTAAACACTAGGTTACAAGAGAATCTTTTCATAAAAAAACAGCACGCTGTATATAGCGTGCTGTTTTTTTATTATAAAGTTACGTGTTCGTTTTCTAACTCTTTAACACGTGCTGCAAATTCTTCCTCTGTTAAACCATGTTCTTTTACATAGCGGTTACGGGGACTTACTCGGCATTCATGTGAACAAGCGCGTAAATATTTGTGTTCGTTTTCTTCAGAAGCTAAGATTTTCTTATTGCATTCTGGGTTTGAGCAGTTAACATAACGTTCGCAAGGCTCGCCGGTAAAGTGATCCTTCCCGACAATCACATGCTCTTTTTGGTTAACTGGTACGCTGATGCGCTCATCAAATACATAGCACTGACCATCCCATAGTTCACCTTGTACTTCCGGATCTTTTCCGTATGTTACAATACCTCCGTGAAGCTGGCTTACATCTTCAAAACCTTCTTCAAGAAGCCATCCAGAGAATTTTTCACAGCGAATACCGCCTGTGCAGTACGTTAAGATTTTTTTATCTTCAAACTGATCTTTGTTGTCGCGAATCCATTCAGGAAGCTCACGGAAGTTTTGAATATCCGGACGAACAGCTCCTCGGAAGTGGCCTAGATCGTATTCATAATCGTTTCGTGCATCGATTACGACCGTATTTTCATCTTGCATCGCTTGATAAAATTCTTTTGGGCTTAAGTAATTACCCGTTACGCGAAGAGGATTCACATCTTCTTCTAATCGAAGAGTTACTAATTCTTTGCGGTGACGCACGTGCATTTTTTTGAACGCATGTTCATCTGCTTCGTCTATTTTAAATACAATACCTTCAAAACGAGGATCATTTTTCATCGTTTCCATGTATTTATCTGTTTGTTCAACTGTTCCTGATACTGTTCCATTGATCCCTTCAGCCGCAATTAAAATGCGTCCTTTTAGTTCAAGCTCTTTACAAAATGCCAAGTGCTGAGCTGTGAACTCTTCAGGATTTTCAATTGGAGTGTACAAATAATATAGTAGTACTTGATATGGTTTTCTTTCAGTCATGTTGCTTCTTCCACCTATCTGTTTATATTTGCAAGATATAATGCATGTAGGTCGGTTATTGTGAACCGAATTGATGGTAACAATTCATTACTTAAAGGTACATTACGACAAAAACAACATCCTTTTTATGAGGATGCTTCTATCTAAAAAGTATTACAGTGAATGATTGTTTCAAAAACATACAGTATTTAAGCCTGTAATAGTATAACATATCAAGGCGAACACTTCTAGGATTTGTTTTTTTATGAACATTTTCTTGCGGAGATACGTTCTACCTGAGCTTTTCTGCGCATACATGATGAGATATGAACCTTTGAGATTGGAGGCGGAAATGATGCCTTTTTATACATTAAAAGACGGTGCAACTTTATACTATGAACAACAAGGGGAAGGAACACCTATTATTTTCATTCACGGAGTTTGGATGAGCAGTCGTTTTTTTCACAACCAGCTTTCTTTTTTTTCGAAACAGTATCAAACTATTCTTTTGGATTTAAGAGGACATGGAAATTCAAGTCATACTCCATATGGTCACACAATTTCCACTTATGCTCGCGATGTGCATGAGTTTATAAATAATAATCGATTAAAAGACGTCATATTAGTAGGCTGGTCGATGGGTGCTTTTGTTGTGTGGGAATATTTGAAACAATTTGGTGAAGAAAATGTAAAAGGGAATATTATTGTAGATGAAATGGCTTCAGACTTTAAATGGTCAGACTTTCCAATCGGTGCATTTGATTTACCTGCCCTTATTTCGCTTATGCAAGGTATTCAGCTTGATCGAACAAGTACATTAGAGAGTTTTATTCCGCTTATGTTTAAGGATGAATTAACTGAAAAAGATAAACATTGGATTATGAAAGAAGTAACGAAAATGCCCGAGTCGATAGCTAGTGCTATTTTGTTTGATCAATCCATTGTGGACTATCGAGAATTCCTCCCGTTTATTACAATTCCTACTTTACTGTGCTTTGGAAAAGAAGAAAAACTCATTCCTGTAGCGGCTGGAAGGCATATTCAAAAGCTGGTTTCAGGTTCTGTACTTGAAGTTTTTGAGAACAGCTGTCACTGCCCTTTTCTCGAAGAAAGCGATCGGTTTAACAAAGTTGTGAGTGATTTTATCGAGCGCATCTAATTTACAACAAAAAAAGAATTGCCTTGTTTCTAACGGATTCGGTTGATAGAAAGAAGCATAAGTTAGAACTACAAATCAGCAATATAAATGGTAAGTAAAAGCGCTCGAAAAAAATCCGAGCGCTTTTACACTTAATGTTCTCCGCCCTCATTGAACTTAACTCTTTTACAGTTTGAGGCGATAACTTATAAGAATATCTCTTGGTTCAAAACCAACTTTCATATATACTCGATTTGCTTGACTATTTGCTCTATCAACGGTTAGTTTAATTTCATTAATTTGTGGAAATGAAAACATCTCTGTTAAAACTTCCTTTAACAACCTCGTTCCTAGACCTTGACTCTGAGCATTTTTTGAAACACCGATATACTCCAATGAAGCCTCTCGCATTTCAGTATCGACTTCAAAGTACGCATAGCCTTGCAACTCATTAGACATATTTTTAAGTATCTTTAACATATTTCTATCGTTAAGTCTCTCAATAATTGTTTTTCCATCATAATAAGTATTTTGAAACATTGCGTTATGCAGCATTTCAAATGCTTGAAAATCACTATGTTTAAATGGCTCGCTTTTCATTTCAATAACTTTATCAAAATTTTGTTCTTTAATTTCTAAGATCAAGTGTTCACCAGTCTTTTTTGCTTTTATTTCATTCATAAATACTTGTTGCAGCTCATTTTCTTCATTGATAAAAAAATGAAATTTTTGAATCAAAGGATTTTCATTAACTAACTGTTTCCATAATTGAGATTGCAAATAAATAGAAGATGTTTTATTAAAAGGTCCCCACACTTCTGCTACCGTTTCTTCGATATCAAATCCAATAGCCGCTAAAATTTCTCCTGTCCTATTTCTAGCGATTAAAAATTTAATATCGCCCTCGTCACTAATAAAAGCTTCTTTTAATGTCTGGTAGATTTCTTCTTCTTTTTCACCACAATAACTAATATGTGATGTTTTCTGACTATTTGTTTCTGATAGAAATCGAGATAACTCACCGAGGTTATTTGCTTTTTCTATAATAGCATCCATAACACTATCCCCTTCTTTAACTCCAATTTAGTGTCGTGTTCGTTCCTACTTCAAGCTATCCCTGCTTATTAACCCCTTTTACCTTCCTAGTTTGAAATTATTATTCTATATAATATTAACTAATCTCAACACAAATAAGGTAATGAAATCTCGCGTCCGTCATAGGCAAAGCTTACGTTTTTATCTAAAAGCATCTCAGCGTGCTTTCTGATATCGATATCATGTGATAAATGAGTAAACACCATGTTTTTTGCCTGTAGCTTCACTTTAATCTCCATTGCCTCTGTCACATCATATACGGATCTTTTTTCTTTTTGAAGATATTCTTTCCAGAAAGATGTACCGAATATCAGTAAATCTAAGTGGTAAAAAGGCTTCCACTGTTCATTTGTCACATTAAAAGAATCGGATACATACGCCCAGCGTTCGCCTTGTTTTTGATGAACCACAATGCCGTAGGAATAACCGTTAAATCCGTGATTTACTTTATGAAACGTAATGGCCGTTTCTTCGCTTTCCCACTTTAACGTGCCATTAAAGGTAAGCCCTTTTCTTTTTGCGAGATAAGGAAATCTTTTGATTAACTCATTGATGACTTCAGGCGCTCCTACGACTTCTGTACTTACATTATTCCAGTAGCATAAGTCGGCTAAATCCCCTAAACCAGCAACATGATCATTGTGAGGATGAGTAATAAACACGGTAGAAGGGATTTTTTTGTTATTGTATAAATGAAATTGATGTTTAAAATCAGGTGATACATCAATCAAACACACGTTACCGTCCAGTGTGAACTGTGCACTAGGTCTTGTGCGCTGATTTAATGGATCTTTTTGCGTGCATACTTTACAGTCACATAATAATCGAGGCACTCCTTGAGCATCGCTCGTCCCATAAAATAAAAGCTTGTTCATTGCTCTGTTTCCCCCTTTTTTTCTTCTAAAGGTCTATCTTTTTATTTTAAGAAATGCCCTATGGTGTTCTGCATCTTTCTTTTATTTGTCCTTCTAGAATAAAACCAGCTTTTATGTAAAACAGCCAGTCTTTTTAACGACTGGCTTTGCTATATTCCTTATAAAAAACGTTTTTATGCTTTTTCTATTGCTTTCTTTCTTCGTCTCTTTCAACAACATGCTGAAGAATAGATAATTTGTTTGTCCAAAATTGTTCGTAGTAAGAAAGCCAATCTTTTATCTCTTTCAAAGGCTCTGGCTGAAGATGATACACTTTTTCTCTGCCTTTTTTTTGTCCATGGACTAGGTCTGCTTCTGAAAGTATATGAAGATGCTTGACAACAGCGGTACGGCTTATTGAAAAATGGGACGTTATTTCTGAAATAGGCAATTCTTTTTCAGAAAGCAGCTCAAGTACTTTTCTTCGAGTAGGATCAGCAATGGCTTGAAAGATATCATGCTTGGCAGCTGATGAAGTCATTTAGTTTTCAACAACCTTTCGAAGTTTTTCATTCACGAGACTAGTCCACCCGTAGCTCATTCTATCTCGTACCACTGAACTCTTTTCGTTTGCTTTTTCAAGAAGTGTTTCAGCTTCTTTCCAGCCGCTATGAATAAGCGTAAATTCAGTTTGATTACCCATTTCTTTTAAGGTAAACGAAACGACCCATCCATCTGTATCCCAAGAGAAAGAAAGATAGTTTGGTGCATCTATTTCTAATACTTTACACGGAGATGGTCCAAAAGGCGATTGCAAATGAAATTCATATCCTACCTGAGGCTGAAAATCATTAGGCATGAACCATTGTTGGAGCCCTTCTGCGGTTGCTACTTTATCCCAAACTTTTTGAATCGGCGCGTTAAATATTATCGTCTGTTTTACATCTTCTACTACACTTTTATCATTCATCGTTGTCTTCATTCTCCTTTTCCAAAAATAACACCAAAAGGTTTTATATAAAAATAATATAACACCTTTTGGTTTCATGTCAATTTTTCTTTCGAAAAATGAAATCCTTCAATACATCTCCGTTCTTTGATAAAGAAATTTGTTATGATGTTGAATGAGTGCATTTTGTTATATTTCAAATATATCTTTTAAACGATGCTTCGTCCGCTTTGTGCCAATGCATAGTGAATACCGTGCTGCAATGTTTGAAAACAATCATATTTTGATAAATCAATATGAGTCTTTGATATAACTAAGCCTAAGTCAGCAGAAATTCCTACTAAAATTGTTTTCGTACCAATCAGGGACGCTGCTGCACCTAATTTTTCAATAAGACTTGCCGTATATTCAGTAAGTTCTTTATCCAATCCGGTTAAATCCAGCACAAGATAATTAGCCTGATGTTTTGGGAGGTTATTTAATGTATTGACAATCAAATCTTCCGTTCGATCCTCGTCGTACTTGCCAATCAAAGGAACGACGACTATGCCTTCCAAAACCGGAATAATAGGAGAAGAAAGCTTTTTAATAAGATCTTTTAACTCTGCTGTTTTTTCTGCTACAATGTTTTGCAAATGTTCTATTTTCTGCGCTTCTTTTCTTCTCGCTAATTGATGAATATTTTGAGTGATATCAATGTTGGAAGGGAAGTATTCTACTGTGGTGCATTCATGCCCTTCTATTTGATGTTGAATCACCTTGTACCAAATGTTTGTTCCGAATAGTCCTGTGAAAATCCCTGCGTAATGGGCCGGAAGAAAATTTCCTCCCTTTGTTTTCTTTTGGGCCACGTTAATTTTATGTTCCCAACTGTCTTTTAATTCAGCAGATAGAGTTTTACTTTCAGGATCTAAATATTTTATAGTAGTTTTTCCCCATCCAGCCGAAGCGTATGTATTTGTAATTAACTCAGCCGCTTCAAAAACCGTTACGCCCTTCATGTTTTGAAAGTACTCTCCTACTACTAATCCTTGTCGAAAACCAGTAGTTTCCAGTACTACCGAAGCTGCCTCTTCTCCAGATATTTCTTCGATTGTGTCAAACAATGTTTTCATCGCCGAAGAAATCCAAAAAAGAATCGCATCTTCTCCTTCAAAGCTAAATTTTCCTTTTTCTAAATCCCAAGCAAAACTAAGACCACCTATATCAATATTCTTTTTTTCACCCATGCCGGAATCTCCTTTTTATATAGTCTCTCTACTATAGTGGTTTTTACGTAAAAGTGAGTATGAATTACCTTGGATGCTGCTTTTTTTAATCTTATCATTATTAGCTCTAAAGGAACAATTCTTTTCAACCTACTGAGCTTGTAATAGTGGTGAAATAAAAAAAGCTTCTATTTTATGAAGAAGCTTTTCGGCTGAATTATTTAGTTTTCCTCATTCCCCTGACAGCTCGGACATTCATAAACGTGCACAAAATAAAGCCCAACATGGTGAAAACGTTTTCCTAAGCAGTCTGGACATGTGCCTGCTTCACGCATTTGTTCGCGTCGTTTTTCTCGCTGATTAGCTAAAAGATTTACAAATTTCATTAAAAAGACCTCCGCATGTTTTTGACTATAGGTTTTCCTAGTAGGAAGCCTTTTATTCGACCCGGTATATTTATCACAGCGCCTTCTTAAGTTTACTTTTAATCATGCTCAAGTTTTCTAATAGCACAAAAAAAGGATAGATAAAGCAGTCTCATGACGCTCATCTATCCTTCATTTTTACTCTATCTAATGCTTAACGTTATATCTGATTGGTGATAAAATCCAGCATATATAAGTTATTCTTCTACTTTGTATTTTTCTTTTTTTCGAAGAAACGGCCACCAGTTTCCTTCTCCAAGCGTCACGACAATCGCTGGCATAAGAAGCGGAAGAATAACAAGACCATAAAGTAAAAGACCGATGATAACAACTGTTGCTACATGAACAAGCGTTAATACACCTGATGGCATCATAGCCCCAAACGTTCCGGCTAGGATAATAGCGGCAGTAATAATAACCGAACCCATCTTACTCATAGACGTAACCATGCCTTCTGCTACGCCGCTTTTCACTTCTTCGTTAAAACGGTCTAACAAGAAAATAGAATAGTCAATTCCAAGAGCAACTAAAATAACAAAACTAAAGAATGGCACGGCCCAGCTGATTCCGTCATTCCCCATTATATCAACGAATAGAAGCTCTGAGATTCCCATTGCTGTATAATACGTAAGCAACAGTGAAGCAATCATGTATACAGGCATGATCATTGAACGGAATAAAATGGTCAGCACAATAAACAGTCCAATCATCATAACAACCATTGTGCGTGAAAGATCCGTTGTGGATAAATCTTTTAAATCTGCATTCGAGCTCGATACGCCTCCGTACACAATTTCTGTATGCTCAAACGGCGTATCAACGACTTCGCTTGCCACCGCTTTTTCAATATTTTTTACGGTTGAAATGGCTTCTTCAGAATATGGATTTTGATCAAGCACTACGCTGAGCTTAACTCCTTTTCCATCTGCAAAAGAATAGTTGTCGATGGATTGTTTAAACCCTTTATCTTTCATCACTTCTGTTGGAAGATAAATACCCGTATCTCTAACTGTTGAGCTGTCACTCATGTTATCAAGCATACCTGTTGCTTTTGTTAAGCCATCTGAGATCTTCGTCAGTCCGTCATTCGCACTGTTAACGCCTTTTGCTAACTGGTTGATACTGTCTGATAACGTTCCAACTTGACCTTGCTGAGCTGAAAGATTCTCATTTGCTTGTTGAAGACCGGTTTGAATGGTAGTAAGCTGTTTGCTGATTGCTGCAAGCTGAGGAACCGCTTGCTGCACATTTCCTGTTGTAGAGAGCTGAGTGCTGACAAGCTGCAGCTGTTGATTAACTTGAGCTAATCCGTCTGCGGCAGGTGCAAGTGACCCGCCAGATTCTTTAGAAGCAGAACCCGTTTGGTCAGCTATTTGATTTAGCCCTTTTTCAATATCACTTAATCCTTTTTGTACATCTCCGATTCCTTTAACAGCATCTTTGATTCCGTCTGATACAGAGCCCAGCTGTGAATTAACATATAAATCATCAATCTTTTCTCCGGTAGGCTGTGTGATTGTCATAACAGAATCCACGTGATCCACTTTTTCAATTGCTTTGCTTATATTTCCTAAATACGGAATAACATCCGCCTTTGTTAACTCTTTATCTCCTTTAATGATAACATTGACAGGAAATGCTTTTCCTTCTCCCAGTGCGTCACTGATAGCATTTAGTCCTTTTATAGATTTATAATCACTGCTTATTTCAGCAGTAGAATCAAACGATACTTTTGAGTCATACGTTACAATAAAAGGCACGGTAATAATCGCTGTAATGACTAAAAATACGAACGGTCGCGCTACTGCCTTTCTTCCTAAAAATCCCCACAGCTTATTATCGCTATGAGAAGCCACTTTTTTAGACGGCCAAAATAATTTTTCTCCAAGCGTAACCATAAAAAGTGGCAGCAGAGTAAATAAAATCACTAGCAGCACACCAACTCCCACTGCTACGCCAACGGCCGATTGGAAAATAGCAAACTTGGCAAATCCGATGGCTGCAAAACCAATAAATACGGCAATTCCGCTGATAAATAGCGTTCTTCCTGCTGTACGGTAAGCCGTGATCGTGGCTTCTACTTTATCATGTCCGTTAGCCAATTCTTCACGGAAACGGTTAAGTAAAAGAATGCAGTAATCCGTACCTATTCCAAACAAAATAGCTACTAAGAACGTTTGCGTGAACGTTGAGATTGGAAAATCGACATTTTTAACTAAAATACCTAGTAACGATTGACTGATTAAGTATGTGATTCCCACAATTAAAATAGGAATAAACGGCGTCACGACTGAACGGAAAACGAGTAGAAGCAAACCTAAAATCAAGAAGATAGTAATAAACTCGGTTTTCTTTAACCCTTCTTCTGAACTGTGTGCAAAATCCTGATTAATAAGAGATGCACCTGTTACATATACCGTAGTGTCTTTTGGCACGCTATCATAAATCTGATTCGCTATTTTTTCAACTTTTTCATCCGATCCACTGACAGTAACCGGAACTAAAACGGTTTTTTTGTCTTTAGACATTAATTGATTACGAACATCTTGATCATCTGTTAAAGGCGTTGTAACATCTTTTATACCTTTAATTTTCTCTGTCTTATCAATGATTTTCTGTATTTGTTTCTCACTATCTTTATCTAATGCGTTATCTAGCTTGATCACCATGCTGATGGTGTTACTGTCTTCCCCGGCATTTTTGAGAATTTGGCTGGCTCTAGATGAAACGGCATCATCAGGAAGCTGAGACTGTCCTTTTTCACTTGCGAGCTTTGTTAAATTTGGTGCCGTTAGCATCAATATAACTGTTAAAGCTAAAATGAAGGCCGCAATCACCCATTTAAATTTCACAATAAATTTCATTCTTTGCTTTCCCCTTTTGTAGTTAACTTTTCTTTTGCCATCGTAAGAATTTCAATAAATGTATCTATTTTTTCTTCTTCTACATCATCAAACAAATTCTCAATGATACTAAAACACGCGGCATTTCCGTCATTTATTACCTTTTCGCCTTCAGCCGTAATCCTAATAAGCTTAGAACGTTTATCGCTCTCTAGTTCATTAGTGTCCCACTCCACAAGCCCTTTTTCGAGCAGTTTTTTGATTCGATTCGAAATGGCACTTTTATGAACACCTTGCAAGACTGCAAGACTGCCAGGTGAAGACGGACCTTTAATCATTAAACTATTTAACAAATCAAACTGCTGCCTAGAGACATGTTCGAAGAGGTTATGGCTTATCTCTCTGTGAATGACTTCTGTTCCTACAAACAGCACTTCTTCAAAAAGTTCTACAGCTTGATATAACTTGCTTTTCGTCACTTCTTTCTCTCCTTTGCGCATTTAGTTTATAGGTATAAACTATCCCACTTTAAAAATAGTTTATAGGACTAAACTTTATTCTGTCAATAAATTTATGTCTGACTGTCTTCATATATGATAAAGATAAATGGAATTCGAAAAGATACCGCTTACATCAGCTTTTTTGGTTGTCAAAGCTCAATCACTTAAGTATTATTAGTAATTGACTTCTTTTCAAGGAGATATAAATTTTATACACAGAAAGGGTGAACACACATGGATACAATGCATGCTAATGAGCAGGTCAGTAAGAAAGATTCCTTTCCAATTGCTCTCATCTCGTTAACTCTTGGAGCTTTTGCTATCGGAATGACAGAATTTGTTATTATGGGGATACTGCCTAACGTTGCAGAAGATCTTCATGTTAGCATTTCGACTGCTGGTCAGCTCATTACAGGCTATGCTTTAGGAGTAGCAATCGGCGCGCCAATTTTAACTATTTTTACTCATCGACTTCCTCAAAAGCTTCTGCTTTGTTTACTCATGCTTTTATTTATTCTCGGAAATGCAATTGCTATTATTGCACCCAACTATGGAATTTTAATGGGAGCTCGTTTAGTTACGGCATTATGTCACGGTACGTTCTTTGGAGTAGGCGCTGTTATTGCTTCACGGCTCGTACAACCGCATAAGCGAGCAAGTGCTGTCGCAACGATGATGGCAGGTTTAACTATTGCAAATATCATCGGCGTTCCTGTAGGAACATTTATTGGTCAACACTTAGGTTGGAGAGCTTCGTTTGGAGCTATCACGATTATGGGGATTATTGCATTTATCGGTATTATTCTGTTTATCCCAAAGCTTGGTCAAGACAAATTAACAGGTCTAAAACAGCAGTTTGCTGCTTTTACCCAACCAAAACTTCTTGTAATGCTTCTTTTAAGCGCAATAGGATGCGGTAGTTTATTTACTGTGTTTACGTACATTACACCGCTTCTTGAAGACGTTACGGGAGTAAGTGAACACAGCGTTACGTGGATACTTGTATTATACGGATGTGGTGTTACGCTTGGAAACGTTGTTGGAGGCAAGCTTGCAGACTGGAAGCTAATGCCTTCGGTTGTAGGTATATTTGCTTTTCTTTGTATTGTGCTGACTATTTTTACGTTTACTGTTAAAAGCCCAGCAGCAGCTATTATCACGCTGTTTTTCTGGGGAGCAGCAGCTTTTGCTGTAATGCCTGGTATTCAAGTGAAAATTATGAACTTAGCACAGGAAGCACCTGCTTTAGCTTCTACTTCGAATCACTCATTTGCTAACTTGGGAAATGCTTTTGGCGCCTTTTTCGGAGGCGTAATTATTAACCATATGGGACTTACTTCACTTCCTTGGGTTGGCGCTATTTTTGTAGGAACGGCTTTTGTTATTAGCACTTGTCTGTTTATTGTGGAAACACGCAAAAAACATAGTGAACAATCGTCCTAACTGTCTAACAACTGAACAAAAAGCAAAAAAAAGAGCCTTTCTTGGATGAAAGGCTCTTTTTTTTGCTTCTAACTCGCTTTTTTCATTTCTTTACTTGTTAATCGACTGTGTTTACGAGAATAACCTATATACACAAATATACCAAGCACAATCCATATGCTAAAATATAGCCATGTTGTTTTAGGAAGATTAATCATTAAAAATAAACAAGATAATACAGATAAAATTGGTAAAACCGGGACAAACGGCATTGTAAATCCACGTTTTAAAGTTGGGTGCGTTTTGCGTAAGATGATAATGCTGACGCCCACCATACCGAAAGTTAAAAGTGCTCCGATATTTGCTAAATTCGCAAGTTCTTTTAAATCGATAAATCCTGAAATTAACGCTCCGATAATTCCTACTAGCCAAGTGGAGAGAGTCGGAACTCCCGTTTTCTCATTTGTTTTAGCAAATGCTTTTGGTAGCAAGCCGTCGCGGCTCATTGAGAATAAAATTCGTGTTGCTGCATAAATGTAGGCGAAAATAACAGCCATGATTCCAATGACAGCTCCTGCAGCAATAACTCCTGCCACTGCATTTTGTCCTACTGAATGAAGAACATAAGCCATTGCTTCTGGAACGTTCAGTTCTTTGTACGAAACAACTCCAGTCATAACAAGGCATACTGCTACATAAATAATTGTGCAGATCACGAGTGAGCTAATGATTCCAATTGGCAAATTGCGCTGCGGGTTCTTTACTTCTTCTGCTGATGTAGATAAAGCATCAAAACCCAAGAAAGCAAAAAATACGGCCGCTCCCCCTGTCACAACACCTTCAATTCCATAAGGCATAAAAGGAGTCCAATTAGATGGCTTCACATAAAAAGCTCCTACAACAATAAAGAGAAGGATAATAAATAATTTAACAAGCACCATGAAATTATTCACTTTTTTACTTTCTTTAGTTCCCCTTGAAAGCAGCCATGTAATAAGAAGGGTAATACAAATAGCAGGAAGGTTCACCAGGCCTCCGTTTGCAGGGATCGTAATCAATTCTTTTGGGAGTGAAAAACCAAAGCCTTCTAAAAAATTATTAAAATAAGAAGACCATCCATTTGCTACTGCTGACATCGTTAATAAATAGACGGAAAGCAATGTCCATCCCATTAAGTGTGCTACCACTTCGCCGATGGTTGCATATGTATAGGTGTAAACGCTCCCAGATACAGGTATAGTTGAAGCAAATTCCGCATAGCACAGCGCTGCAAAACCGCATACAATAGAAGCCAGTATAAAAGAAAAAATAACGGCTGGCCCCGCATCGTTAGCAGCTACTAAGCCTGTTAAAACTAAAACCCCTGTTCCTATTACGGCTCCAATACCAAGAAGAGTCAAATCGAATGCCCCTAATGTTTTGACTAGAGATTTGTTTTGACTTTGTTCTAATAATTGCTCGATTGACTTCTTTTTAAATAGTTTTCCCATTGCACTCTCTCCTCTCTGTTGCCACTCATCCATTAAAAAACTTAAAAATGACGTCTTTTCCTATTTGACTACGCGTTTTTACTTCAGATACAGAAGTAATTATATAGAAATAATTACTAACTTGTCTATTAGTATACTAATATCATTATATATATTTCAAGAGTTTTTGTAAGCGATTTCTTAATCTCTCTCTATTTTGTCTTTATCAACTAAATAAAGAAATCATCGTTGTGATTATGTATAATAAGTTTGAATAAAATTAATATTCTAAAAAATAAATAGATTCATTTCCAGATAGTTTTTTTCGCTACCTATCTTCAAATATAAATTCCTGACATAGGGATTATTTACAGAACGATGAATGTTTTACCTCAACGGGTGTTATAATGATGAAAACTGAAGCGTATGAAGGGCGGAGAGAGATGCTTAACTTACTTATTGGCTGTATTTTACTAGCATTAGGAGTGTACTTTATGTTTAAATTTCTTTTTTATTCTCCTTCTAAAAAGAAGCGAGGTCAGCAACCTATGAACAAATTGTCAAATGAAGATTCAGCTTTCCCCCGTACAAACGATTCGAATGGAACAAGATAATTTTTTTCATAAAATACCGGCGTTTGTCTAAGGCAAAAGTTATACTGCTGATATATATTATCTTATACCCTTCTAGTTCAATATTCCCTTCATTTTGGTGTAAGACAAGATGAAGGGAATCACTATCCGACTTAAAAAATCGGATTTTTCTATTTAGCAAGGTAAATGGCTTCAATAAACTCCGTTTGAATTTTTTTCTTTATTCAAGTGTACAGCTGCCTCTTCAACACTTACTGTTCCAATGTTTTTCTTCCCGTGCTTTCGCATAGCAAGCGATTTATTTTCTACTTCTTTATCTCCTATTACGGCCATATAAGGAACTTTGAGCATTTCGGCTTCTCTAATTTTCAAACCTATTTTTTCAATACGATCATCCACTTCAACACGATACCCTTGTGACTCCAGCTCGTGTTTCACCTTGTATGCATATTCCACATGCGGCGGTGCAATAGGCAAAAGCTTAAATTGAACAGGAGCCAGCCAAAGAGGAAATTGACCTTCATAATGTTCAATCAAGATGGCCATAAATCGTTCAACGGAACCGTATATAGCGCGGTGAATCATTACGGGACGGTGCGGTTTATTGTCTTCTCCAATATACATACAGTCAAACTTCTCTGGCATTAAGAAATCAAGCTGAACTGTTCCACACTGCCAGCTGCGGCCTAGGGAATCTAAAATATGAAAATCGATTTTCGGCCCGTAAAAAGCTCCGTCTCCTTCATTTACCTGATAGTCTAAGCCTTTTTCATTTAGCACCGATTGAAGCGACTTTTCTGCTTGATTCCATGTTTCAATATCTCCCATAAATTTTTCAGGACGTGTGGATAGCTCCACTTTGTAATCAAAGCCAAAATGTGAATAAAAGTCATGGATAAACGCTAGAATGCGGCTAATCTCAACTTCAATCTGATTAAGTTCTACGAATAAATGCGCATCGTCCTGTGTGAATGACCGGACTCTTAGCAGTCCGTTTAAAGAGCCCGAAAGCTCGTGGCGGTGAACCAATCCAAGTTCTGCGTATCGAACCGGAAGTTCTCGATAGCTTCTTCGCTTGCTGTTAAACAATAAAATGGCTCCCGGACAATTCATCGGTTTAATCGCATAGTTTTGTTTGTCAACATTTGAAAAATACATATTTTCATGATAGTGCTCCCAGTGCCCTGATTGTTCCCATAGCTCCTGTTTCATCATGATGGGAGTTTTTATCTCTTGATAGCCTGCTTTGTAATGCTTTTGTTTCCAGTAGTTTTCTAACTCATTTCGAACAATCATTCCGTTAGGTAAGAAAAACGGCATACCAGGAGCTTCTTCCATCGACATAAACAGCTCCAGTTCTTGACCTAATTTTTGATGATTTCGTTTTTCTGCTTCCATTTGTTTTGACATGTTCATTCCTCCAATATGTTTTTATTCAACAAAAAAACCGCACTCATCCCTAGTAAAGGGACGAATGCGGCCGTGGTACCACCCTAATTCCGTAAAATACCTATACGTATTTTACGCTTAAAAAGATAACGGTTTTACCGGTTGCAGTTTCAGTGTATACACATTCCCCGCCGCAGCTCCAAGGTGGTAAATTCATTTCGTTTTCTAAGGGTTCTCAGCCAGTGACCCTACTCTCTGTAAAGAAAATCCAAAAATGATTCATGTCCTTTTCAATGCTTGTATATTCATTTTTTCTACATAAAAAACCGCACTCATCCCTAGTGAAGGGACGAATGCGGTCGTGGTACCACCCTAATTCCGTAAAATACCTATACGTATTTTACGCTTAAAAAGATAACGGTTTTACCGGTTGCAGTTTCAGTGTATACACATTCCCCGCCGCAGCTCCAAGGTGGTAAATTCATTTCGTTTTCTAAGGGTTCTCAGCCAGTGACCCTACTCTCTGTAAAGAAAATCCAAAAATGATTCATGTCCTTTTCAATGCTTGTATATTCATTTTTTCTACATAAAAAACCGCACTCATCCCTAGTGAAGGGACGAATGCGGTCGTGGTACCACCCTAATTCCGTAAAATACCTGTATGCATTTTACGCTCAAAAAAGATAACGGTTTTACCGATTGCAGTTTCAGTTATGCACATTCCCTGCAATAGCTCTAAGGTGGTAAATTAGATGATTTCTTAAGGGCTCCCAGCCGCTGACCCTATTCTCTGCGAAGAAAACGGCACCTAATTCATGTCCTTTTCATTGCCAAATAATGTTTGTTAGTTGTTAAAAGTGATTATAGTGTATAAATTTTACAGAAGTCAAGAAATAATTTTTATTTTTTAATATTATAGAATTAATTTATGCTTAAATTTCCGAAAAGTTACTTAGGAATATATGGGCTTAAAAAGTTTTTTATTATAATATTAACACCTGCATTTTATTTTGTTTTTACCTTTATTGTGTAAAAATAAAGGCAAAAAAGAAAGATATTACAAGCACTTATTTGCTTTATCTAAGTATTATTAACGAATTAAAATCCAGTACTGCTCAAATCAGAATAAGTAACATAGCACAAGTATCATCAGTTTTTTTATTTATATACTAAAATATTAAATATACCTTTTTCTACTTACACCAATATTAGGCTTGAACTCGTCGAAACTATTTTTTATCTATCTTTAGACGGAAGCTCCTGGTACATGCTTCCACTTTGCGGAAAAATCCGTTTTTTCCTGAGTTGTTCTTTAAGAATAACATCAAGCTGCCGCTGAATTTTCCTTGTTTCATTTGTTGAAAAATACGGGTAAGCCCAATTTACTGTTTCTAACGGATCCTTGGTCAAATTGTACATTTCAATTTGATCCGGAACCGATGTTTCTTTAAGGTTAGTAAGATCTACAGGGTAACTTTCATATTGCTCTCGGTGGATGACTTCATCTTTTTCGTTAGGTGCTGACCGAAATTGCGGATTATCATGGTATCGAGCGTATTTCCAGATTTCCTTTCCTGCGGCTGATTGAAACTCGACAATGACCGCTTGAATGTGATTAGGCTGAACGACTGACGGATAGCTTTCTCCTAAAAAATTTGTTTGGTGAAGTCCTTTTGTCGGGTCATCATCCGTCATAAAGAAAATCGGTGCTTTTTCTTGATAGAGCGATGTTTCTCCTCTCAACGTTCCTGAGAGGTCTCGCCCAACAAATGGATGTACTTCCGTATGACTTTTTTGCAATTGCTTTTGAACAGCGGAAGCATCGATATTAGCCAAGCTAAGCATTGTCGGGATCAAGTCAACGTGACTAGTCAGTACGTCTGTACGTTGATAACTAGGAAACAAATGCTTGTTATGAATGAGAAGCGGCACGTGAATCGACTCTTCATACATGTTGTACCATTTTTGATGTAGTCCTCCGTGAGCCCCCAGCAAATCACCGTGATCCGACGTGAAAATAATAATGGTATTGTCATAGAACGAAGATTGTTCTATAGTCTGAAGGACTTTCAAAATTTGTTTGTCAACATTTTTTTGAAGCTGATAATATAAGCGCCGGTAGAAACTAGAATTTGGCGTCGGCTGCAGCGCTTTTGGGTAGATGTATTTATAGCTGCTTTGAGCGCTAGGCTTCGTTTGTAAAGATTCTCTAATAGTAGGTGGCGGCTCAATGTTCGGAATTGTCTCATCAATAGAAAACTGAAACATAGCAAGGTGTTTGGTGATCGCTCCGAACAGCGCAATGTCATGCGGGTTCACAAACGAAGCTACCATGAGCCAAGGCTGCGCAGTCTTTTGATATTCTAATCGTTGAATAAGCTCCATGATTTCCTCTGCATATATTTCGTCTCGTCCACTCACTCCAATGGCCGCAGATGAACCAGAATTGTGCGGGTTTTTCCCTTCCGGCTCTGGACCAATCCACCCTGAAAAACCAAACTTTTCAAGCTTATTAGCCCGTTGATAGAGGCGCTCTTTTTCTGGATCCGGTATTCCTGTTTGCATCTGGTAGCTAGAAAAAACGTTATGTGTTCCTGGAATTAAGATGTTCTCATCAGAAATATGCCATTTTCCTTTATAAAAGGTTTGATACCCAGCCTGCTTAAAATAATCTCCCATCGTTGGGACGGTATTAGGCTGCAGCCAAAACATATCAGGATCTTGTGACTTCTTTGCGATACCTTGCGTTTGGGTCACTCCGTGCAAGGAAGGGTACTGCCCTGTAAACAATGTAGCTCGACTCGGTGAACAGGCTGTAGAACCGACGTAGTGACGAGTAAACCCCATTCCATGCTGTTTTAAAAATTCATGTGCTTTTAAATGTTTTTTTCGCCACTTTTTTACTTCTTTACTTTCATATACGGGTGGAAATCGTTCTTCGTCCACCATAATCAACAAAAAATTAGGCTGCTCCTTCATGTTTACTCCTCCGCGTGTTTATCAAATGTTCTGTATTGATAAACTATGTAAAAAGTACTTTTTTTAGAAGAACGGAGTACGGTTCATGTCTTTTTATACCCAAACAAAAAAAGACTTAGAAGATTTCTCTAAGTCTTTCATAACGCGTTTCAATACGATATTCCTTATTTTTTGTATGCTTTTAGCTGCTGATTTCGTTTATAGGTACCCATTATACTAGGTATACCTACGATTACGCTTATCATAAAACTCCACATCATGTAGCGCCAATCCCCTGTAACAAGCGCTACTCCCATAAAAAAATGAGCTGACCAACAAGAGCTAACCATGAAGCTATCCAAGCAAACATCATATTCTCTTTCAAGTTATCACCTCATATTTTTAATAACTAAAAAAGCTAATGACAGCACGTAGCTAGCCATTAGCTTTTTTATTATTTTGCAAATACATGATGCCCTATTTTAATTGTTTCTTGTTTTTGGCGCAGCCATTGATCTCCCGTTTTATCAGGATTAAAGAAGAATAATGAACCTTTTCCTTGACCTTGGAAGTTAATGGCTTCTTCCACAGCTTTTTTTGAACCTTTGTCTGCAGGTTTATTAATTTGACCGTTGCTGACTGGGCTGTACTGACCTTTTTGATAAATAACGCCTTTTACAGTGTCAGGGAATTTGCTACTGTCGACTCTATTTAATACAACTGTTGCCACGGCTACTTTGCCTGCGTACGGCTCTCCTTTGGCTTCAGCTGATACAAGACGAGCTAATAGTTCTTTATCATTTTTATTTACTTGAATGTGCTGTTCATGAGCGGGTGCTGCAGCAAATGCTGAGTAACCTGCACCAAAACTCGGGATAAGCATTGCGATAGCAATTACTAGTTTTTTCATCATAAAAATAAAAGCCTCCTTGCTATTTCTTGACGTGGTTCATATGCTAGCAGAAATATAGGAGTCTTTCATTGCAAAAAATTATCCAATTCCAAAAGAAATTGGATGTCATTGTCTTCTTTAAGCAATCTTTAACTTATAAACTTGGACCTTTTATGATTACGTATTAGTTGCACTTCTAAATCTTTAAGAAATTAGATTTTTTCTGTTTCACATATAAAATCTGAACTGTATACTTTCTTGACTACTGACGAAAGAATATCAATTCCTTTCTTTAACTCCTCATCTGTAGCAGTAAGACTTATACGAATGCACTCCTGGTTGTGAGGACAAGACCGGTTGCCGTGAAAGAATGATCCGCCTGGTACTACAATCAAGTTTTCTGCTTTTAATTTATTGTATAGATCGTTATCACTGAAAGGCAAACCTTCTAACCAAAGCCAACCAAACAACGAACCTTCCGCTTTATGTAAATACCAAGGAGTATCATCCGGCATACGTGTAGTTAAAAGATTTTTTAAATAGTCATGTTTTTGTTTATAATGAGTTCTTATATAGTTAGCTGAAATTCCAGGTAACTTTCCGTTCTTTAAGGTGTTAACCACCATCCGCTGACCTAACCTAGAAGAGTGAATCAAAATATTTGATTGAAATGCTTCCATTACTTTTATGAAGTCACTTTTTCCTATAGCAATTCCTATTCTCTCTCCAGGCAATCCGGCTTTAGAAAGACTCATGCAGTGAATGATGTTGTCATGTATAATTGGATTCATTTCAACAAAGTTCATAGCCGGAAAAGGAGGTGCGTACGCTGAATCAATTAGCAATGGAATGTTATAGTCCTTGCATACTTGGGATATAAAGTGTACGGCTTCTTTTGAAAGAATGTTGCCGCTTGGATTATTAGGTCTTGATAATACGACAGCTCCGATATCTGGGTCCTGTGCTATTTTATCTTTGAATGCCTGTTTGTTAAATTCATAACGAAACGTATGATGATCAAGCTTTGAGACGATAGGAGGAATTCCTTCTATTATAGCTTCCTCTAGTGCCACTCCGCTGTACCCAGCGTAATCTGGCAGCATAGGTATTAATGCTTTTTTAACTCTTCCTTCTTTACTTGTACCACAAAATGAATTTATAGCTAAAAAAAACAGATTTTGACTTCCTGAAGTGATTAAGACTTGTTCTCTGTCCAGCTCAATACGATAATTCCTAAAGAAGTATTCTCTTATGCAATCAATTAATTCATACGTACCGTAACTAGAACCATATTGGCTAATCAAATTCTTTAGTTGTTTGTCGTTCACAATATCTCTTAAAGCTTCTTCCCACATTTCATAAACTTGAGGGAGTATGGCAGGATTGCCAGCGCTTAAATTCACATATTGATTGAGACCAGAATTGAGCACTTCTTGGATGTCATGCATAATAGCGCGAACGCCTACTTTATTAGTCATTTTGCTTCCTATTTTACTTAAATGCAAACCAGTCACTAGTGCACCTTCTCCTTAAAGATTATGGTCATCGAATAGTAAGTATGGAACTTCAATCTTTTTATTTTGCTGATTAATAAAGTAATTGTCCGGGATAACAAATTTATCACCGTTCTCACTAGGCAGTAAGTATTTTCGAACATAGCGTTCAGCTTTTTCTTTATAGCCAGAGTCACTTTGAATTGTTTCAAGTTGTTCAATTTCTTTTACTAAAAGGTCTAGTTCCTTCAAACACATGTCTAAATCTAAATAAGCATGGTCTTCTTTTCGGGAAATTGAACGCCCATTTACAACTAACCAGCTAAAAAGAAAAAATCCTGTGCCAGAATCAAAGTTTCGAGGTGCATTATGCTGACTAGGATACCTTAATAGACGTTCAAAGAGAACAAATTCTGTTATCTCTTCCCAAAAAGGATATTTTCTTTTATGAAGAGTCAGCACCGTCTGACAGTCTACTTTAACTTCTTCCAGTATGCCTGCAAAAAAATTCATTTTTGCCTGTATATGCTGGTCAAAAGGTTTATTTCCGCAGTGATGGTAATAATCATGTAGATATCCCCAGATTACCCTTGCCTGATAGGTGTCTTCTCTATTCATAGTATGAGATTTAAAGTTAAAATCAGGAAAGATAGAATACGCTCTTTTTAATGTATCATCATTGTATATGCTGTGAAATTTATTAAAGAAAAATATCGCGAAGTTTTGACTTGTTACCTTTTCTTTTGTTTTTACATTCTCAGGGAAAAATACAATACACTTCCCTTCCATAAATCCTTGAGTACCAGCCAACAGCTTTAAAGATTCACATCCATTTTTAGGATGAGGAAGGTCTGCTTCAATGGAGTTCATGATTTCAGGTTCATCACGAACGGCGATAAAGGCTTCTAAATAAAACCCTCTTTTTGTAGGGCCATTAGGCGTTACAATCGGTCCTAAAAAGAACGTCACCTCTCCGTTTGCAGGCGGGCTATAAGCAATTAACGTTTGATCAAAATAAGGAGATTGATCGAGTCCTCTTTCAATCCAATCACATACGTCATTTTTTAATGCATTCCACACTTCAGGTAAATTTAAAGAGTTATATATTGTTTCAGTTTCAGTAACTACTTTTAATAAGAGCTCTCTAGCTGTTTCGTAATTTCTTTTGACCTCTCCATTTGGGCCCTGATATTTTCTTATCTCATATAGAGTAGGTACTATTTTATCGTTTAATAACTCCACTAAACTTTGAGTATGATTTTTTGTTAACATGATTAAAACCCTCCTTTTTTTAGAACAGCTACTTAGCAGAAATATTTTTAGATGATTTAAGAGTAGAGTTATGTGTGTTTTTCTCTATTTGCTTTTTCAAGTTAATAAATATAACCCCCGTTATTACAAACGCTGTACCCATATAGACCTGTTTGTTTAATGTTTCACCTAAAAAGACAAATCCTACATATAAGGCGATAACCGGTGAAATAAATAGATGCGCCGTTGCTTTTGATATATGCCATTTTTTTAATAAATAAATATTAATAGAAAACCCCAAGACCGATCCTATAATAGCCAAGTACAATAATGAGATAAGACTAACCCCAGAGAAAGTGCGGTTTCCATTCTCTATAAATAAACTAACAATCAGTAAACAAGCGCCTCCACTTAGCATCGAAAAAGAATTAAAGGTCATAATAGGCAAGGATTTTATGCGAGATTGAACTTGAACAGTTATAAAAGCAGAACCTAGCATAGCCATTAAAATGACAATCATGGCTACTATTTGAGTAACATTTCCCTGTATAAACAGCTGATTTCCAAATACAACGCTCATACCAATTAGGCACATGACTACACCTATCTTTTGCCCTTTTGTAGCGGGTGTTCCTTTAAATAAGCGATTAAATAAAAGAGCAAATACTGAAATGCTGGCAGCTAAAACGGAAACAAGCCCGCTTGGCAAATAGACGGATGCCCAATAAACAGAACCAAACGGTAGAGCAAAGTACAAAATTCCGTTTAATGCTGAAATGATTACTACTTCTTTTGAAACGGCCATTTTTTTTGTGAATAAGAGGTAGAGGGCAATTATTAAACTAGCAATTAAAAACCTCATACCTGCTGACCATAGAGGCAAGCTATCCTTTAATCCAGTCTTTTGAAAAGCCCATGTCGTTCCCCCGATGACGGCTAATAGACAAAACAAAAGATGTACATGAATACGGGTTAATTTAGAAATCACTGTTTCACCTTATTTCTTTTTTAAAGTTAAGCCTATTTTCTTCCATGGAGCGTAAAACACATCGGCACTTCTCCAAAATCTTTTAAAACTGTTAACCCCTGCTCGTTAGCAGCTTTACTTGTTGTAATACATGCGTCTACTTTTTCTTCTAAGCAATCAATCGCCGCTTGAGCATTACTATTTACTAACTGAACATTGGGACTGATAGAATGAGCTAAATCAACAGGGGCAGGATGTGAAGCGATTAATAAACTGTTGTTCGCTATCACCTCTTCTTTTGAGGCAAGCACCATGTTATACGTTGGCATAATAAAGCTATCTACTAGCTCTAAACTAGTTAAATTTTTGAACACAATATCATGTAAGTAAGGATATACCGCGCAGCCTAAAAGAGCAGAACTCTCCGTTTCTTTTACATGAACTAAAGCTTCTTCCAACGTTTGATGCAAAAAGACCTGACCTTGTATGCTTTGGCGTTCAAACCACAGATAGCCTGCTTTTTCACAATTTGTTCCTTCAGGCCCTAAGGTATGGATAATGCTAATCTTTTGAAGCTGCTTATTTTTCTTACTAGACGACTCTGCAACTATCATAGCCTTTGATACCCCCTATGCGTTTACTTTATTTTGATAAACGATTTTTACTTTGTTATCTAAATAGCTGTAATACTGTTCACAGTCGGAATAAGAGTCATGAGTGGTTAAAATAAATCCAGGGTAACCTGAAAAGTGCGGATATGGTAAAATGTCTGTCCCCTCAGTTATAAATTGAATAACCCTTTTTACTTCAGTGTCTCTACGCACGTCTTCTAAGCCTCGAATTTCTTTAAAAATCCCATGGCCTTGCACAGGGATAATGTAGTTGCCCACCACTTTCTTTCGTTTTCTTTCCTTTTTTAATACAGGAGGTTTTAATCCTAATACATAGTGAAAAACTAGCTCCATATAGTTAATACCTGTACTTTCTTTTACGATATAATGAGAAATCCCAGACCCTCCAATGCGCGCTCCTATTTCAATCACATAAGGTTTTCCCGCTGGGTCCAAGCGTAATTCAATATGGGCGGGGCCATTCTCAATCCCTAAAGCGGTTGCTGCCCTAGCTGCTTCTTGCGAAATAGATTCCAAAACGTTTTCTTCTAGGGGAGCTGGAGCTATATAAACACCTTCTTCAAAAAAAGGGCCTTTGGAATTTCCTTTATAACCTATAGAAAGTACATAAACTTCTCCTTCTACAGAAAACGTCTCAATAGCAAACTCTGGTCCGTCTACAAATTGTTCAATTACCATGCCCGTTTTATTTTTTGTGAATTTACTTAGGTCTTCTTCATTTACGCGTCTCACTTTTTCTATGCTGTCAATCAGTTCTTTTTTATTATTCGCTCGTGATACACCTTGACTGGAAAATCCGTTAGAAGGTTTTACTACGACAGGATAAGGCAGTGAAAGATTCGTTAATTCCTCCGTATTTTCAACCTCTTTAAAATACGGAGTGTTAAGATCATTATCTTTTAAAACCTCTCTCATTTTCTGTTTGTTGCGACAGTTACTAATCACAAACGGTGATAAGCCCGGTAAGTTTAATTCTTCTGTCAGCTGAGCTACAAACTCTAACGCAGGCTCATATAATGTCATAATGCCGTCAAAAGGATTTTTGTGATGCTCTGCTTTAATAATCTCAAGAGCTCTGTCTGGGGTGTGAAATAAATCAATGGGTATGAAATTTTGTACGTTTTTAAGATGCTTAGGTTCTACTTCTTCTTGGTTATAAAAAAACGTCACTTTAATTCCGAGAGCTTCTGCTTCTTCAAAAATAAACGGTAAATATGTATTTTGTAACACAACTGCTAGATGCTTGTTTTGTAACGGCATTTACTTCCCCCCTACTTTTAAACAGCTCTTCACTGTTCGATGACTAAATTCTAATGATCGCTTCATATATTTGTCAATTTAATTTTATATAACATTAGGAATATATAGAATATTTGGTATATTAGTAAAAAGTAAAGAAAAGAATGGTTTGTAGGGTTAATACTAAAGCGAAATTAAAAGCAGGAATTTTGCTATTTGATTATAAAGATATTGTTAGAAAAAATTTAATGAGAATTTTTATAAAAAAAGAAAGGTCGACCTAGGTTCAACCTTTCTTTTTTATGTTTTTTATTAAAATAGATAGTAACCATTTATAAAGTTACATCTTTTTCAGCCATCTCATTTAGTATTCTTTTTAATGCCACGTCGGGGTTTAATGCGGGATCCTTTATATTCACTTCTTTCATATTGCGCTCCTTTTTCATAGATATATCCATTTTTCACTTTCTTGTTTGAATTTATGTGAACCCTTTTTGTTTACTATAACGAAAGAGAAAATAAAAAGAAAAAGAAGTAAACTTATAAGTTCACTTCTTTTTTTGACGTAAAATTTATTTCATAGGCTGCAAATGATTATTAGCTTTTTGTTTTGCATCACGCTGAACGAAAAAAATGATGCAAAGCGCCAGAAGATATAAACATGCAAAAGCTGTTATGTACCAAAGTGCTGAGATAATTCCGCTTGCGTCCATAGTAAAGCCAATAAGTGCAGGGAAAATAGCTCCTCCAAGCCCTGAAAAACCAGTAATTAAACTGGTGACAATACGAGCAGATCCGGTAAACGTATGGTTAGCATATACCATCGTTATCGAATAGATACCTGACATTGCAAGCCCTAAAAACGCTAATAAAATATAGCCTGCTACTGCTTCTTTTAACAAGATAAACAGCACTAAACTCACAATTGTTCCTCCAATGCTGCCAAAAAGATAGCGTTCGTATGTAACGATTCGAATAACCCATCCAGTAGCTACTCGTCCTATTAGCATAGCCACCCAAAAAACGCTTATGCTTAAAGTAGCCTGTGATGGAATTACATCTAGATACACGATAAAAATAGACGAAAGAAAATTATTCATGCTGCTTTCCACTCCGGCGTACATAAAAATCATTACACTAAAAAGAGCGAGTATTTTCCATCTTTGATTTTTAGCAAGCACAGGCGCAGGTTCTGAGTTGGCGTCTGAAGCACCGCTTTCTGAAGTTGAAACAGTCTCTTTTTTAAAAGGAATCATTTTACAGACTACAACCATTAGTAAAGCTAGTATACTGGTTATAAAAAATGAATACCTCCAGCTGTTCTGTGAAATCAATAAGCTAGCTATTAACGGCATCAACAGCGCACCCAGGCCAAATGATACTTCTAAATAACTCATAACAATAGCTCTTCTACCGATAAATACTTCCATCATTAAAGTAGCTACAACTACTTCCAAGGCCGCTACACCAATACCATTTAAGAAATTGAATACGATAATCCACTCAAATGGAGGCAATAAAAGCATACCTATTTGTGATAGCGCTATCATTAATGCGGAAATTGTAAGTAAATTCATTTCGCTGAAGCGTCCTAATAGAAAAGAAGATAGCGGAACTCCTATCAAAAATCCTAAAGAACCTACTAATACAAGCTGCCCGCCAACTGTATAAGACACATGGTAATGTGTTAACAATTGCGGTAAGACGGATCCTACGGCTGTAATGACTAATCCGCCCAACAAATAAAGCGCATATGAAGCTAGCGCAAATTTTTTCATCTTCCCACTCCCTTATATCCTCTAAAGCGTTCTTTCTGTACTCAATTATAAAGGTTTTTCTTAGATTATTAACCGAAATCCTAGAAAAAAATTTCTCCATACGCTACTTAAGTTCCAATCATTTATAAGATAAAACAAAAAGAAGGAGATCTATGTCTCCTTCTTTTTGCTATTCACCTTATAGTGATGCTTTTAAAATAGCTAAAATATCATCTTTATTTAGTTTCTTAAAGTTACCGAAACCTCCGTGCTCCATTTCACGAGCAGCAATTCCAGCAATTTCATCTAGTCGCTCTTCTCCGATATCGTAATCTGCTAAGCGAGAAGGTGCACCAAGGCTTGACCAAAAAGCGCTTAGCTTATCGATTCCTTCTAACGCAATTTCTTTGTCACTTTTACCTGCAGTTTCAATATCAAACATGTTTGTCATGACGCGTTTCATACGAGTTACATCTTGATCTACAACGTGTCGCATCCAATTTGGGAATAGGATTGCTAAACCGCCCGCATGAGGAATGTCATATACTGCTGATACCGCGTGTTCAATTGTATGTGAAGCCCAATCTCCAAAGTATCCCATTTGAAGTGTTCCGTTTAATGCGATTGTTCCGGAATATAAAATCGTTTCGCGATGTTCGTAGCTTTGCAGATCTTCTAGCAATTTCGGTGCTGTTTCAATTACTGTTTGTAATACGGAATAGCACATACGATCTTGTAAAGGCGTGTTTTTCACGTTATGGAAATATTGTTCGAACACATGACTCATCATGTCTACCATGCCGTAGATAGTTTGATCTCTAGGAACAGACATCGTGTTCACAGGATCTAGGATAGAAAATACAGGGTGCGTAACGGCGCTTCCCCAAACGTATTTTTCATTTGTTTCCCAATTCGTAATAACAGAATCAGGATTCATTTCAGAACCTGTTGCTGCCAATGTTAATACCGTGCCAAACGGCAGTGCTTTTGTAGCCGTTACTTTTTTGTTAATAATATCCCAAACGTCGCCTTCATACTCAGCTCCGGCAGCGATTGCTTTTGTGCAGTCAATAACGCTTCCTCCGCCGACTGCTAACATGAAGTCAATGTTTTCATTTCGGCAAATTTCAATTCCTTTTCGTACCGTAGATAATCGAGGGTTAGGTTCTACTCCCGCTAACTCGTGTATGTTTACGTTTAGCTTTTTTAACAGCGTAAGAACTTGATCATATAAACCGTTTTTCTTAATGCTTCCTCCACCGTATACAAGCAAAATATTTTTTCCGTATTTCGGGAGTTCTTCTGATAATGCTTGAAGCTGATCTTTTCCGAAGATTAGTTTTGTGGGATTGTGATAAATGAAATTTTCCATACTATCTGTATACCTCCTAGTTGAATATAAAGTAAGTTGTCGCATTACGCGAACAAGAATGTAAGTATAAATGTAAAACAAAAATTTTTCAAGAGTTAAGTTCTCAAATCGCGTACTTTGTTTTATTGAGTGATTAAAATGAAGAAAATGGCTTCCTAGACATAAAAAAGAGAGCAAGTAAATGCTCTCTTTAAAGCTCTTTATAAACCATTTTTCTATACGTAACAAAGCCTTCTTTTTCGTAAAAGCTCTCCGCAACCGTATTGTCACTCCAGTAATCCAACTCAATTGTATTTATGTCTTGAGTACGGGCAATGCTATAAATTTCTTTCATCAAACTTGAACCAAACCCTTTGTTTTTGTGGAGTTCTGCGATACTTATTTGATGAACATAAATTGACTTGTAAGCTTTTTTAAACACTGTTTCTGAATACTGTTTTATTTCAACCCAAGCGAATCCTACATGCTGTCCTTCATCTTCTGCTAAAAGAAAGATAAACCTATCGTTTTCCATCACTTTCTTAAAAAATTCATGTATCTTCTGAAAATCATATATTTGAAAGCGCTCGGGGGATAATTCTACATGCAGTTGATGAACAGACTGATTAAGCTTGGCAATTGTATCAGCATCGAAAGTACGGCTAATCTTCAATTTTTTCTCTCCTATATATCTCGTATTTAGTAGTGGTCGTTATGAATTTATTTCGTTTAATATAGCCGGTGCGTTTGAGGTAAATAATAGATAGTTTTTATTGGTCGTTTTTATAAAGATGCGGTCAGTCGTTCCATACGGAGGGCCGATTCGAATGGCGTTTGCTTCTTTGCCTCCGTACGTGTCATCTTCCGTTACTTCAAGAATGTCTTCTAACGGAATCGTAAAGTGTGCAAGCTGCCATTTTATAATGAGGCTATCATTTATTTTTTGAACGCTAATAGTTGGTGTAAACATTTTATCCATCCCCTTTGGTTTCTATTTATCTTAACTTTGTCTCTCTGCAACGTGTTCTTTTATCCTTAAAATCGCTTCTTTCGGACAGCCTTGAAAATAACCTCCGTGATAGCAAATAACATGCTCAATGTCGTAGTGTAAGAATTTTTCCAGTGAGTGAACTGCTTGGTCCATATTTAAAGTCGTTTTTTTAACAGGTCCCATTAGCTTTCCATTTGCCAATACTAAAGCATCTCCCGCAACCAGCGTTTTTGATTTTTTTAAATAAAAACTAACGTGCCCAGGCGTGTGTCCGGGAGTGAAAATAGCTTCAATGCCTCCGCAATATGGAAGCAGTTGATCTTCTTTTAATACTGTATCTACCTCAACTTTTGGAGGATTTTTATATAAATATTTTATTTCATCAGGTATAGCTGCTAGTTCTTCGTTACTCATTCGGCTCGCATTCGTTTTAATAAGCGGAAGTTTCCCTTCAATATACGGCTTATCAAATTCATGAGCATATACGATGATATTTTCATTTGATTTTTTTCGTATATCAGTCGCACACCCTATATGATCTAGATCTTGATGCGTTAGAAGAATTACTTTTAGCTGTTCAATAGATATATTCAATTCACCCAAGATCTCTTTCAGTTGATCGGTTTGCCCAGGCATTCCTGTATCAATTAGAATAGCTTCATCGTTATTCCAAACTAACGTAGGATTTAATATTATATCTTGGTCAAAAGCTCTGGCAGTCAACTGTAGCATCTCAACACCTGCAGAAATTCTCATTACGAACCCCTTTTCTTATTAAAGTACAAAGATTTCCAACCTCCACAATTGCTTAGCATGCAGTGGTATTCTTGAATTTTATCAATAAACAAAATAAAAACCAGACTGGAAAAAAATCACTTTTTATGATATGATATTTGTATAATAGAGTGTAAAATAATCGATTTTTATAAATGAAAAGGTGAACCCCACTGTCCGGGGTTCACCTTTTTTCTTTGTCGTTAGCCACTATGGCCTTTTTATTTCTTATCCTCTTTTTGAATGCACTCGTGCAAAGGTACAACCTTGGTTTTCTTTGCTATTTTATATCCCCACCACGTCGCTAAAAAGAGAGGCAGGCCAATGTAGGAGACCGTTAAGCCGTACCAATCAATTTTGTCGGAAAGTACCGCTTGATAGTTTTGTCCTAAAATAACAATGAGGCACATTCCAAATGCAAGAACAGGACCTAGAGGGAACCATTTTGCTTTATAGGCTAGATCATTTAGATCTTGTCCTGAAGCAACATATGCTTTTCGGAAACGATAGTGGCTGACGGCAATACCAATCCACGCAATAAATCCGCTCATACCTGAAGCGTTTAAAAGCCACATATACATTTGATCACCAAAAACGGATGTTAAAAAGGCAAGACCGCCAATAATAGTGGTTAAAACAAGCGCATTTACTGGAATTCCTCGACGATTAATTTTCCGAAGCGCTTTAGGCGCTTGCCCTTCATTGGCCATTGACCATAACATTCGCGTAGAAGCATATAAACCAGATGTTCCGGCTGATAAAACGGATGTAAGAATAACAGCATTCATCACCGAAGCAGCTGCAGCAATTCCTGCTTTTTCAAAAACAAGCGTAAATGGACTAACCGCAATGTTATCCACATCTCCTCCTAGAAGAGATGGACTGGTGTAAGGAATGATAAGCCCGATTACAGCAATGGCTGCAATATAAAATAGAAGGATGCGCCAAAAGACTTGGCGAATGGCTTTTGGTATATTTTTTTGAGGGTTTTCACTTTCCCCTGCCGCAATACCGACTAGCTCTGTACCTTGAAAAGAAAATCCCGCGATAAAGAAAATGCTTAGTACGGACAGAAATCCGCCGTTGACCGGCGCTTCTTCTAATGTAAAGTTTTTAAAGCCGATATATTCACCGCCGAAGATGCCAAAGATCGTCAGAAGGCCCACTCCGATAAATACAATGATGGTTACTACTTTTACGAGAGCAAACCAATATTCAGATTCTCCATAGCTTTTTACAGATAGGAAATTAAGTAAAAAAATTAAGCCTAAAAACAAAGCGCTCCAGATAATACTTGGCACATCAGGGAACCAAAACTTCATGATAATAGCAGAAGCAGCTATTTCTACAGCGAGCGTAACAGCCCAGTTAAACCAGTAGTTCCAGCCGAGCGCAAAGCCGAGAGCTGGGTCTACATAGTGACTGGCGTACGTTGAAAAAGAACCTGATACCGGCATAAACGTGGCCATTTCTCCAAGGCTAGTCATGAGAAAGTAAACCATAATTCCAATAGCCCCGTAAGCAATCAGCGCTCCTCCCGGTCCAGCAGTTTGGATGGAAGATCCCGTGGCTAGAAATAAGCCAGTTCCTATTGAACCTCCAATGGCAATCATGGTCATATGACGAGCTTTTAAATGGCGTTTTATATGCTTATCGTCCTGCTTCTTTTCTTCTTCATTACGATTTATATCGACCGCTTCCATACTTATCCCACCTTCATAAAAGAACTATGCGAACATGTTTAACGTAAAGCGTATAAGAATATCCATCTCCTATAAAAAGTAGGAGATGGATCCTTTATTGCTCACTTTGAAAAATCAAAGTAGTTTCGTTTTAATAGACGAGGCAGGCTCATAAGCTGTTCGTACGTTACACTTTTTTCTAAGGCAGAGGTGTTGATTAAAAACAGTTGATCTTCAATGTGTCCAACTGTTTTGTCTGTTTGATACGTAATTCCACATTCTGAACATGTAATGGAAGGCGTCTCTTTAATTTCTATAGCTTTTGTACCGTCAGGAAGCTCCCAATAAACCGTTGCATCCGTCTCCTTGGCTTCATATGATTCGCACCATTGGCACTTCAATATTATTCCTCCTTCGCTCCTGCCGTTTCGTATTTTTTCATTTGCGTTTCAAATTTTTTCTCTTTTAATTGATCGCGCTTTTCACGCTTGTCTTTTAAAGAGCTATGCTCTGGATTTTGGTCATACGTTTTTCGGCGGTCAAGACGGTTTAGACCTTCTGGCGTTAAGTTGAACTTTGTATCATCAATAATCGAAAGAACACCGTTGCTTTCAAATTTTTCAAACACTTCAGGATATACTTTTTTATAAAATTCTTCTGCGCTTCCACTTTGGTAATTTTGCGGCTCTGGATAAGACGTAATAACACCTTCAAAATTTCGAAGCACCACTTTATTGGAGCTTTGAGAAATAATATAGTTTGGCTGCAGCGGAATTTTACCGCCTCCTCCAGGAGCATCCACGATAAACGTAGGAACTGCATAGCCGGACGTATGGCCGCGAAGTCCTTCCATAATTTCTAGCCCTTTGCTGATTGGCGCACGGAAATGGCCGATTCCTTCTGATAAATCACATTGATAAATGTAGTAAGGACGCACGCGGATCTTTACTAAATCATGCATAAGCTGCTTCATGATTGGCACGCTGTCGTTAATTCCGGCTAAAATAACCGCTTGGTTTCCAACTGGAACTCCTACGTTCGCAAGCATTTCACATGCACGCTTTGATTCTTCTGTAATTTCAATTGATGTGTTAAAGTGCGTATTTAGCCAAACCGGATGATATTTCTTTAAGATGTTGCACAGATTTTCTGTAATGCGCTGAGGGAACACGACCGGCGCTCTTGTACCGATACGAATAATTTCTACGTGCGGAATATCGCGCAAATTTTTCAAAATATATTCTAAAATATTGTCATTGATTAATAGGCCGTCTCCTCCGGAAATTAATACATCACGAATTTGAGGGTTGGCTGCAATGTAATTAATCGCTGTATCCAGCTGTTTTTTTGGAACGCCCATTCCGATTTGTCCTGAAAAACGTCTTCTTGTACAATAGCGGCAGTACATGGAGCACTGATTTGTAACTAAAAACAGCACGCGGTCGGGATAACGGTGCGTTAAGCCAGGAACCGGTGAATCTTCATCTTCATGAAGCGGATCTTCTAAATCATACCTTGTTTTATGCAGTTCTTCTGAAATAGGAACGGACTGCATTCTGATTGGACATTTCGGATCATTCTCATCCATTAACCATGCGTAATAAGGAGTGATGTTTAACGGAATCGTTTTAGTTGCAATTTTAACGCCTTCTTCTTCTTGAGGTGTTAAATTAATCACTTTCTTTAAATCTTCCAATGTTTTAATCGTGTTTGTCAGCTGCCATACCCAGTCGTTCCACTGCTCGTCCGTTACATCTTTCCAAAGCTCGATTTCTTTCCAATGTCTGCTTGCTTTATATAATGTATTTTTCATTTTATATTCCCTCCAAGGTTCATTTTTTGAATAGATGTTCTACTAAGAAATTGACCGCACCATATAATAGCGATCTTCTCCTTCGCCAAACTCTCCTGCTCGCGTTTCTTTAATCGTAAAGTCCATTTTTTTATACAGCTTAACAGCGCCTTCATTTTTTACATTCACAGTCAAACAAACGCTTTCAAAATTATCTTTTTGTAGAATCGAAAATATCTCTTCTAAGAACAGCTGTCCAATTCCGCTTCCTTGTTTATCAGAGCGGACGTAGAACCCAAAGATATAAGCTTTTGTGACATCTTTGTAATCTCTAAGCAGCTCGCAAATGGCAATTGGCCTTGCGTCATTTTCCTGGAAATATTGAATGAGCTTTCCGTAGCGCGCTAAAGGTACAAGCGTCTGTTCATCAACGGCTCCCATGCCCGGAAACGCATCTTTTTCAAGTTCAATCATCATTTTTTGCTGCGCGGGACTTAACGACTCTGGGACTTCGATATAATACTGCTCTTTTAATGCATCCATTTTTCTTTCCTCCTTTTTTCACTTTCATATTTTGCATCTTGCAGCGGCCATATTGGACTTGGAAGGTGCTGATAATTAAAGGTCGTTAAGCGATTTGACGCTACGCCTGGAGCATCCACATAGATGATAGACCCTACAAGCGGTTCAAAAGCGGCTCTGAAATGATTTTTAGCTTTTAAACCAATGATTTTTTTCCTTGCTGGCTCGATACCGATATGGCGAAAAAGTTCAGGATCGTTTGCTGATATCGGCCTTCCAATCAACAAAATATCCAATTCTCCTACTCGAATATGAGCTGCGCCTTTTACATTTACTTTTAAATGCTGATTAAACGGTCCCGAATTGTAAAACTCACCTTCTGATAAGCCAATGACCTTTGCTTCAACTTCAACGGGCTTTCCAAACTCAGGAGAAACTTTTCCTCCTAAGGAAAGAGAGACGTAGCTTCCAACTCCTGCTTGCACGCATTGTTTAATAGATTCAGGGTCATAAAGACCTCCAAACAGTGTCCCCGGCATATTTAGCTTCAGCATGTATTCTAAAAGCTCTGTTGTATCACCGCTTCCGCAGCTTAAAGGATTGTCCGCTATATCAGCGAGCACAATTGGCTGTTCGTTTGATCGTTTTAACGCTGTTTGCAGACCTTCTTCAACGGTAGGCAAATCTACCATAAATTCCTCTTTTATACTCCAAAATTGAGAAGCTAGTCTATTTGCTGTTTTTTCTGCTGTTTCCGGATTCAAAGCTGTTACGAGCACGCTTGCTCCCGCAATGGGAATATCAGAATACGGAAAGCCCCCAAAAATGGAAACATTGTATACGTCTTCTTCTTGCTCGGCTTGCTTAGCAAGATCAATCATTTTTTTCATCGGTCCTTCTGCTGTTCGCATATTAATCGACGGCAAAAGCATGGGCAGTTTTTTTAAAGACGCATAATAGATAGCGCTTTCTTTTACCTGTGTTAAAAGCGCTCGCGCTGCGTTCACTCCTTGTTCATACATATCAACGTGAGGATATGTTTTAAAACCGAAATGTAGCGGCGTGTACGTAAGCATATCTTCACTGATATTTGCGTGCATATCGAGCGTAGTAGCAATGGGAACGTCACTTCCTATACAGCTTCTTATTTGACCTAACAAATGAGCTTCCGGATCGAAAAGATGCTCTGCTACCATTGCGCCGTGCAAGGCGATTAATAAGCCATCTAGCGGGCCGGCGTGAGTAAGCATATGCAGCATTTGCTTTTCAATTGTGTAATAAGCTGCCGAAGATACAACCCCAGACGGAATTGCAGCTGCACAAACAAGGGGAACGATTTCTACTTGCTTCTCTTGCTTTAATACATCCAAAAATCCCCCTACTTCTGTTTTGGTTCCTGAGTATGCTTTATATATTTCCGTTCCAACAAAATATCCTTCTTGTACAAACTGTTCTATTTCTGTTTTTAATGGACTAAAGCTGTGAGATTCATGATAAAAAAAGGCAATGCCAATGCGATATGAAGACATGTGCTCCTCCTTTTCGCTAAGGTGCGAGATTAATAGTTGGTGTAGACAGACTTCCATTCTGTCATCACATCAAATGCATGATGAGAAACTTCCCTGTGGCCGTTGCCAGACATTTTCATTCCACCGAATGCTACCCCCATTTCAGCATTAGATGTTCCGTTATTGATATAGACTAATCCGCTAACAGCGTCTTTGGCAGCTCGGCTGGCATAGTGCAAGCTGCTTGTATAAATAGAAGTGGAAAGTCCGTACACCGTTCCATTATTGACGCTCATTGCTTCTTCGTAGCCATCTACTTCAATAAAAGCAAGCACGGGACCAAAAATCTCTTCTTGAGCAATTGTGTGATTTGAATGGACGTTATCGATGATTGTAGGCATGTAATAACAAGTTCCTAACTCTGATAAAGCACGACCTCCGAGCGCAATATTCCCGCCTTCTTCTACCGCTTTTTGTACGTAATCTTCTACTAAACGGCACTGCTGTTCATTAACAAGCGGTCCTATCACAACTCCTTGTTCAAGACCATTTCCAATCTTCATTTCTTCTGTAAGAGCTATTACTTTTTTCAACAACTCTTCTTTTACTGAACGCTCCACGATGACTCTGCTAGCTGCGGTACAGCGCTGCCCCGTTGTCGTAAATGCTGATTTAACGATTCCCTCTGCTGCTTTATCCAGATTGGCATCTTTTAATACGATAACCGCGTTTTTTCCTCCTAGCTCTAAAGAAATACGCTTTAAGGTTTTGCTGCTCATTTCTGCTAATTGCTGACCAACTTCCGTAGAACCTGTAAATGAGATGATTTTCACTTCAGAGTGCGTAGCAAGCTTTTGTCCAACGATTCTGCCCGATCCTGTAAGCAAGTTAATCGTTCCTTTTGGAAGCCCCGCAGCGTGCAATACTTCCATAAAAATCTTCGCTGAGAGCGCCACTTCTGAAGCCGGCTTCCAGACAACGGTATTGCCAGCAATTAAAGCGGCAAACATTTTATAAGAAGCGAGAGAAACAGGAAAGTTCCAAGGTGTAATACATGCCACAACTCCAAGCGGTTCGCGAACCATTTTTATATCTCGGTCAGGAAAGCCAGCGGGCACTATTTCGCCAAACAAACGTCTTCCTTCTCCCGCCATATACTGAGCTGTTGCAATGACGACACCAACTTCCCCTATGGATTCTGATAGCGGTTTTCCCATCTCTTTTGTCATTACTTGGGCTAGCTCTTCTTTTCTGTTTTCAAAAAGCCCAGCTGCTTTTGTTAAAAATGCTGCACGTTCAGGAATAGATATATTTTTCCAGTGGCTGTAGGCTTTACTAGCCGCGTTTACGGCAGCATCGACTTGACTAGCCGTAGCGGCTGCGCACATTCCGACGAGCTCTTGTGTTGCAGGGTTTATACTTTTAAAATAGGTTTGCTCCTCTTCACTTACCCACTCGCCGTTAATATATAAATCTCCTTGTAACAGTTCGATTTTAGTTTGACTCATATCGTTACCCTCCTTTTCATTTAAAAAGCTAGTTAATTGAAACTGCTTCTGTGATGACTTCTTCTAATAAAGACAGCCCTTGATTCAGCACGTCTTTATCAATATTCAGCGGCAGCATTAAGCGAATGGTTTGCCCTTTGACTCCACAGTTCATGATAAGCAGTCTTCTTTCCAGCGCTTTTGATTTAATGGCAGGAACATAAGCAGCTGCTGTTTCAACATGAAATTCAATGCCAATCATCATCCCAATTCCTCTAACCTCTTTAATAGCCGGTAAATGTCCGATAGAATGCTGAAGACGTTTCACAATATCGGCACCTACTTTTTCACTGCGCTCTACAAGCTTTTCTTCTTCAATGATTGAAATGTTAGCTAAAGCAGCTGCGCACGATACTGGATTTCCACCAAAAGTAGAACCATGTCCGGCTGTTGGCCATTTCTCATGCAGTTCTCGGCTTGCTACAATCGCTCCTAAAGGCATACCACCGGAAAGAGCTTTTGCTAAAACTAAAATATCTGGTGTGACTCCAGCATGTTCTGCGGCAAACATTTTTCCAGTGCGCCCGAATCCCGTTTGCACTTCATCAAAGATAAGCAGAATGCCATAATCATTCGCTATGTCTCTCAGTGCGCGTAAAAAGCTAGAAGGAGCAGGGTAATAGCCTCCTTCGCCCATGACTGGCTCAATAACAATCGCCGCTACGCGTGAAGGATCCACTCGCAGTTCAAACAGCTTTTGCAGTTGATTTAAGCAATATGCTTCCGCTTCTTCCTCGTCAATATTAGGAAGCTGACTTGGATACGGATAAGGCGCGTGATACACTTCTCCCAAAATCGGCTCGTAGTAGCTTCGGTACTTGGAGCTTGAAGCCGTAATAGCTGTAGCTCCTAATGTACGGCCATGAAAAGAACCTTCGAAAGCAATAATCGCTGGTCTGCCAGTGGCCGCTTTTGCTAACTTAAGCGCTCCATCAATAGCTTCTGCGCCTGAGTTTGAAAAGAAAACCGTATCTAAGTTTCCTGGCGTAATTTGCGCAAGTTTTTCCGCCAAATTCACAGCTGTTTCATAGTATCCGTAATTTAAACCGAGGTGAAGCAGCTGATCTGCTTGTTTTTTAATCGCTTCTACCATCTTTTCATGTGTATGACCTACTGCATTGACAGCTACTCCTGATACAAAATCAATGTATTCCGTGCCATCAGCTGTCCAAAATTTCGCACCGTGCGCTTTTTCAATAACAAGCTCTGTTACTCTTGTCATCACGGGTGATAAATGTTTTTTGCCTTTGAGTTGAAGCTCTTCTGTTTTATTTTGCACTTTCATATGACTCATCCTTTCTTATGTGCTGATGAAAAATAGAAAACGCATGATCTAGCAATCTCACTACTTCATCAACTTCTGATTTCGTTATATTTAAAGGAGGACTAATAATGATATGTTCTCCTTTATGTCCATCTACAGATCCGGACCCTGGATAAAATACGCCTCCAAGCTCCATACAAATTTCATTGAGCTTTTCGCTGGCTGCTTCGCCTGGCTCGAAAAATATCTGTTGATTGGCGTCTTTCATTAGTTCTAATCCAATTAAAAGTCCGCGGCCGCGAATATCTGAAATATACGGATGCTTGCGCTGCAGCGCTACTAAACATTCCATTAAATACGCACCTTGAGTTTCTACATTTTGAAGGATATTTACTTCTTCATACATGTCCAAAGCAGCAAGTCCTGCCGCTATCGAAACAGGATGTCCACTGTACGTATAGCCGTGAAGGAATTTTCCGCCGCTATTTTCTAACAGTCCTTGAATCAGACGGTCATGAACAACCATTCCTCCTAAAGGAGCGTACCCTGCTGAAACTCCTTTACCAAACGTTAAAATATCCGGTTCGATTCCGAATTGTTCCACTGCAAAATCAGTTCCTGTTCTCCCAAAGCCTGTCATCACTTCATCAACAATCAAAAGAATGTCATAGCTGCTGCAAAGCTCACGTACTTTTTTGAAATAGTCAAGCGGAGGCACGACAGCTCCTTGCTGACTTCCTACAATCGGCTCTGCGATAAAAGCTGAAATATTTTCTGGACCAAGCTCTAAAATGGTGCGTTCAATATCGGTGATGCAGCTCCAGTTTTGATTTGCCACGCAGTCTTCTTGATTGCGATTATACGGACAGCGATGACAATAAGGAGAATAAACGTGCGCAAAATGTAAAAGATTAGGTGTGTAAGGATATCGTCTTTTTACATCTCCTCCAGCTGATAGTGCCCCTATCGTATTTCCGTGATAGGACTGCCACCTTCCGATTACGATGTGTTTTTGCGTCTTTCCGGCATCTCTGTGATATTGCCTTGCTAATTTTAATGCACTTTCATTGGCTTCTGATCCTCCTGATGTAAAATAGACTTTGTTTAAATGGAGTGGAGCCATTTTACCGATTTTTCCTGCAAGTTTATGCAAAACATCTGTTTCAAAACGTAATGTATGAACAAACGCAGCTTTTTTAGCCTGATCAGCCATCGCCTCGGCTATTTTTACAATGCCGTGCCCTAAGTTTGCCGCTACGGCCCCGGAGCAGCCGTCTAAATACTTTTTTCCTTGTTCATCTATTAAGTAGCTTCCTTGACCGTGCGTAATCATAGGGTACTTTTTTGTTAAATCTCTATGAAAAACATAATCTCTTTTTATTTCGTCCATCTTTCCACCACCATCGCCATTCCTAATCCTCCTGCAACGCAAATAGTAGCAAGGCCGTATCGTCTCTTTTGCTTGTGGAGCTCATGACACAGAGTTGTGATGATTCTTGCCCCGGAGCAGCCTAAAGGATGTCCAAGCGCAATTGCTCCTCCGTTTACATTCACTTTCTCTGATGTGATGTCCCATTCTCTTAAGCAAGCAATACTTTGGGCGGCAAATGCTTCGTTTAATTCAATTAAGTCCATATCATTTAAGCTTAAACCGGCTTTAGTTAAAGCAATTTGCGAAGCAGAAATGGGGCCAATTCCCATTTCCTTTGGAGAGACGCCGGCTGCGGCAAACGACACAATCTTTGCCATAGGTGTTAATCCGAGGTGCTCAGCTTTTTCTTCCGACATCATCAGCAGCATCGAAGCGCCATCGTTTCTTCCGGATGAATTTCCGGCTGTCACCGTTCCATTTCTTTGAAAAACGGGCTTAAGCGTACCAAGCTTTTCTTTGCTAGTAAGACGAGGAAATTCATCTGTTGCAAAATGCCTCATTCCTTTTTTTCCTTCTTTTACAGGAACCGGTATAATTTCTTCTTCGAACAAATCAAGTTCTATAGCCCGCCTAGCTTTTTCCTGACTATAAAAAGCAAACTCGTCCTGCTCCGTACGGCTAATGCTATACTTTTCAGCAAGCCACTCCGCCGTCTGTCCCATTGTAAACGTTCCGTATAGCGTTTCAGGCTGTGATTTTGGCTGACTTTCTGTGTTAGAGTCATAGAGTGTTAAATCACCAACGTGAAAACCAAAACGAGTACCTACCGTATAGTGCGGTGCTTGAGACATGCTTTCCACTCCTCCAGCTAATACCGCTTCGGCTTGACCTGATAAAATGGACATAGCGCCATTCATCACAGCCTGCATGCCCGAGCCGCACTGGCGGTGCACGGTATAAGCAGGAATACGTTCAGAGAATTGAGCTTTAAGCCCGGCTACTCTCGCTATATTAGGAGCATGAGCGCTTTGTTTCGTTTGTCCGACAATAATTTCATCAACAATCTCTGATGTATATCCGGCTGAAGACAAATTGTTTTTCATCACAAGAGAGACTAGTTCTTCTGGAAGCGTATCTGCAAGCGAACCGCCAAACTTTCCAATAGGAGTTCGAAATGCATTTACAATCACTGCCATTATGCCGTCACCTCATTGTCTTTGCTAAACAATGTAGAAACATGAAAAGAAGCCTCTGTTTTTTGTTTTACTTCCTCTAAAGAAACACCCGGAGCTGTTTCAAGAAGTTCAAGACCAAGATCGGTTACCGAAAAGACAGCTAATTCCGTAATAATCATATCGACTCGTCGCTCTGAAGTAATCGGATAGCTTAAATTCCTAACTAGCTTTGACTCTCCATGACTATTCGTATGAAGAGTCGTCACAATCACTTTTTTCGATCCTTCTAATAAATCCATTGCTCCTCCTACGCCAAGAACACTTTTCCCAGGGACAGCCCAGTTCGCAATTCGCCCTGCTTCATCTACTTGAAGCACTCCAAGAATGGATACATTCACATGACCTCCGCGTATCATCGCAAAAGAATCGGCGCTGTTAAAAAATGAGGCACCTTCCAAGACCGTGACGGGAAGCTTCCCAGCATTCACAAGCTCTGGATCTATATAGGTTTCTTCAGGAGTAGGGCCAACGCCGAGAATTCCGTTTTCTGAATGTAAAAACACGTGAACATCGGGTGAAATATAATTAGCAACCAAAGTAGGAATCCCTATCCCTAAGTTCACTACATCTCCGTGACAAAGCTCTTTTGCAGCGCGCCCAGCAATATATTGTTTGACGTTCATCTTATTTTTCTCCTTTCACTACGATATAAGTAACGTATAAATGAGGAGTGATAATTTCTTCAGGAGAAATTTGTCCAACTTCAACCACTTCTTCTACTTCAGCAATTACGATATCAGCGGCCGTTGCCATCATTGGATTAAAGTTTCTTGCTGATTTGCTGTAAATAAGATTTCCGAGTCGGTCTGCTTTTTTAGCTTTTATAAGCGCTACATCTGCGTGCAGCGATTCTTGCAAAACATATTTCTTTCCTTTTAATACTCGTTCTTCTTTTCCTTCAGCGAGCTGAGTCCCTACGCTCACAGGCGTGTAAAATCCTCCAATGCCCGCACCTCCTGCTCTAATAGCCTCGGATATTGTTCCTTGCGGGATAAGCTCCACTTGAAGTTCTTGTTGTTGATAGGCATGCACAACTTCAGGATTGGAAGTGAAATACGAACCTATAGCTTTTTTTACTTGTTTTCTTTGAACCAATATACCCAATCCTTTTCCAGGTTCACCGAGGTTATTACTAATAATCTCTAAATCTTTAAGGTTTGATTTGGCAATCGCCTCAATTAGACTAAGCGGGCTTCCTACAAGACCAAATCCACCTACCATAATGCGTGCGCCATCAGTTATTTTTCCTACTGCTTCTTCGCGCGTGATGATTTTGTTCATTTTGTTTCCTCCTTTTCTTTTTATATTTCACAGCGCTTTACACGAAAAAAACCAAGCAGGACACAATGACTCCCCAAAGAAACAGGGACGTCCCCCATTCTTTGTAAAGCGTGTGTGTCTGCTTGGTTTTAATAAGACCATGAAAAGAGGTTGTCTTCTCACTTTATTCTAACCAAACGCTATGTAATTTTTTGATTCACATTATCCCAGTAACGTTGGATTGCAGCCTGAAGCGCTACGATAATCGCCTGTTGAGATGGAGCAAAATAATAATTTTGAATACGTTCAATAAGAGGTTCAATTCCATCTGCAAGGCAGTAACCAATAAGCAGCTTCCGGAAAAAATTTTGCGTCAGCTCCGTAATAAACGTAAACTCAGCATTTACAATTTTATGCTCTGTCAGATCCACTTCTAGTACAATTCCCGCATGCTTATACATTTCATACATGGAAGTTCCCTGTGGAGCTTTTGCATATCCTGTCACAATGACTGTATTCAGTATTTGCATGCCCCTTAATCTCCTTTTAAAAACTATTTAATTACTCCGCACATTTACACTAATAATTCTGAAAGGTCAAATGAGACTAACTCATATGCTTTTAGTTATGTAAGTGCTTTCATTTTTAAAAAGATATGTTCTTACACAACTAATATTTCGCCTTTTCTAGACAAAATCCTTCTTTTCTTTTAAAAAAACTTTCTATTTTTTTATTTATTCGGCTTTATTGAAATTTATTCGAATCTCCATCAAACTTTTCATCTGCTATACGGATGGACTCTGTTGGACAGCCTTCAAACGCATCTATTAAATCGTCTTCTAACTCTTGGGGCACTTCAACAGTGCCTTGATTATCATCAAGGATAACGAACGCAATTCCTTCATCATCATAATCATAAATATCAGGTGCCGCAGCTCCGCATGCGCCGCACGCAATACACGTTTCTTTATCGACTATTGTATATTTCCCCATGATCATTCTCCTAACTAAGTTTAAAAGTTATTACTTATTACCAGCCGCGTTCTTGCATACGATTTTCTGGTAATAATGATGAAATTTCAATTCCTTTCATTGCACTTCCTAGCCCTTTTGACAAGCTTGCAATGAGTTCATAATCTTGATAATGGGTTGTTGCCTCAACGATTGCTCGCGCAAATTTTTCAGGGTTGTCTGATTTAAAGATTCCTGAACCCACGAACACGCCGTCTGCTCCAAGCTGCATCATTAACGCTGCGTCTGCTGGTGTTGCTACACCGCCCGCTGCAAAGTTTACAACCGGTAGGCGGCCTTCACGTTTAATTTGCAGTAATAACTCATAAGGCGCGCCTAATAGTTTTGCCTCTGTCATTAACTCATCTTCGTCCATGCCCACAACTTTACGTACTTGAGCGTTTACTTGGCGCATATGACGCACTGCTTCCACGATGTTTCCTGTCCCTGGTTCGCCTTTTGTACGAAGCATTGCAGCTCCTTCAGCAATACGGCGGGATGCTTCACCAAGATCACGACAACCGCACACAAATGGAACCGTAAATGTATTTTTATTTAAATGAAACTCCTCATCAGCTGGAGTCAACACTTCACTTTCATCGATGTAGTCTACACCCATCGCTTCTAGCACGCGTGCTTCAACAATATGGCCAATACGAGCTTTTGCCATAACTGGAATGGACACAGCATTCATCACTTCTTCAACAATTGTTGGGTCTGCCATACGAGACACGCCGCCTGCTGCACGAATATCAGCTGGAACACGCTCCAATGCCATAACAGCAACAGCGCCTGCTGCCTCTGCAATTTTTGCCTGTTCTGCATTGATCACGTCCATGATAACGCCGCCTTTTTGCATTTCTGCCATTCCCCGCTTCACGCGGTCCGTTCCATTTCTCACCATATTCAATTCCTCCTTTATATGTTCAAACACTTATTATGCAACTTCCATGCCAGTGTTAAAATATAGAAGAAATTAGTAAAAAGTACTGATTTTTATGCCAAATTATTAAGCAGTTTTTAAAAATTTGGCAGGCGAAAGCCAATTTTTTAAACTAAAACAGCTTCCATCCCTATTAGAGACGGAAGCTGTTTTGTTAAGGAACTAACACTAATTTTCCGGTCGTTTTTCTTCCTTGAAGCAGACGATGTACATGTGCTGCTTCTTCAAGTGAAAATGTACCGCCCAGCATTAATTTTAACTGACCGGAATTCACGTAGTTTAATAGCTCATGCAGGCTTTGCTGATAAAGTGCTGGTTTTGCCATCATTTGAGGTAAGAAAAAGCCGAGAACCGACTGATTTTTTTCCATCAGGCGAGCAGGGTTAAACTTTACAGGTTTTCCGCTAGCCATGCCGTAAAAAACGAGGCGCCCAAATGGTGCAAGACATTGAAGAGATTCATAGAATATATGCCCTCCTACCATTTCTAAAATAATATCGGCTCCTTTTCCTTCTGTTACTTCTAAAATCCGTTTTTCCCAGCCTGTTTCTGTATAGTTAATCACTTCGTCGGCTCCAAGATTTTTTGCAAGCTCAAGCTTTTCTTTAGAGCTCGCTGTAGCAATAACTTTTCCAGCTCCAAAAATTTCCGCAAGCTGAACAGCTAAGGTTCCGACGCCGCCTGCTGCTGCATGAACGATGACGGTTTCTCCTTTTTCAAGGCGACCCATTGTTTTTAAAATATGATAAGCCGTTAGTCCTTGAAGAGGCAAAGCAACGGCCTGTGTTAAATCCACATTCTCCGGCAACGGAATAAGGCCTCTTGAATCTGCCAGCGTGTACTCAGCGTATCCTGTTGCTCGATTAGATCCCAGCAGTGTCACGACTTTTGTACCTACTTTTATCCCTTGTACATCCTCGCCTACTTCAACCACTTCGCCTGCTACTTCAGAGCCTGGAATAAAAGGCAGCGGCGTTTCGACTACATATGCTCCTTCGCGCCGCGCAGCGTCGGCATAATTAACGCCAATTGCCGCAACTTTAATGAGCACATCTTTCTTTTTAGGTACAGGGCGTGCAATATCGATAACTTGCAGAACATCAGGCCCTCCATACTGCGTGAATTGAATAGCTTTCATCTTTTATATCCCCCTCTTATTTCCCTTGAAATAGTGGCTTTCTTTTTTCTTTAAATGCAGATATTCCTTCTTGATGATCACTCGTTTCTACCATAAGAACTTGCGTTAGCCTTTCTTGTTCAAGCACTTGTTCTAGCGTTAAATGGAATGAATCGTTGACGATTTTTTTCATTTTTCCGTACGCTTTCGTTGGCCCTTGTGATAAACGGCTTGCAAAAGACGTAACCTCATCTTTCAACTGATCTAACGGCACTACACGGTTCAAAAAACCGGCTTTGTAAGCCGTATCGGCATCCAGAGGCTCTGCTAAAAATAGCAGTTCTTTAGCTTTGTGGGGCCCAACGACCTTTGTGAGAAAGTAAAGACCTCCTCCATCTGAAATCAATCCCACTTGAGAAAAGCTTAATACAAATCGGCTTTCTTGTGATGCGATGATAAAGTCAGAAGCGAGAGCTAAATTAAAAGCAGCTCCTGCTGCAAACCCATGAACTGCTGAAATAATTGGCTTCTCTAGATTTTGCATCGCTAAAATACATTCATTTAAACGGCCGATATGTACATAAACATCAGCTCCCGATGCTTGACCCATCGTTTTTACATCGCCTCCGGCAGAAAACGAGCGCCCCGCTCCATTTAATATAACCACTTTAATAGACTCATCGCTTTGTGCCTGTTTTATTTCAGCTGTTAACTTTTCAATCATTTCCTCACTGAATGCATTTAAACGATCCGGTCGATTTAACGTTAAAGATAAAATAGTCCCTTGCTTTTCTACTACTAAATCACTCATAATTTCGACTTCCTCCTCTTTGCTTTGTATTAAACGATAAGCCACCCGCCGTCTACTAATAAATCACTTCCCGTCATATACGATGCCTCTTTAGACGCTACAAAAGCAATAACATTTGCAATTTCATCTGGTTTACCTACACGTTTTAAAGCCGTATTTTTTTCGATTGCCTTAGTGAAGCGCTCATTTTCAAGTCCAGGCTGTGTTAAAGGTGTTTCTACGAATCCAGGAGACACAGAGTTTACTCTGATTCCGTGAGGTGCTAATTCAAATGCCATTGCTTTTGTAAAGTTGATTAAAGCAGCTTTAGCAGCGCTATAGTGGGGAATTTGCGCACCTGCTTTATGTCCTGAAAGAGAAGCGATGTTAACAATAGAGCGATTTTCTGCTATTTCTTCAGTTAAAAAAGGAATCAAATGTTTTGTTACAAGAAATACGCTTGTTAAATTGACGTCCTGCACCTGTTTCCACTGTTCAAGCGTTGTTTCTTTGATTGTGGAATTAACAGATCCGCCTGCATTATTAATTAATAAATGAATTTGTCCGTACTTTTCTTTTATAAACTCAGCAAGCTCTTTGACGTCTTCTTCTTTCGTTACGTCAGCTGGGAAAATATCTGTACATTTTCGTTCACACCGTGTGTCAATAGCGGATGCAGCCTGTATTAGTTTTTCTTTCGTTCGCCCCACAAGAATGACGCGAGCGCCTTCTTTCGCCATTCTTTGAGCGGTCGCTTCTCCAATGCCGCTTCCAGCTCCTGTAATAACAGCTATTTGCCCTTCAAAACGCATCATAATACCCCTCCTTATACAACATATCGTCCGCTGTCGATAAATTCACGGGCAATGTCTCGATTGCGCATGAACTCTCCTTCACTTTGCAAATCATTCATCCATTTTCCAAGAATTGTGCGGTACTGTCGGTGTTTTTCACCCGTTAACATCCCGTTTATTAATTGTCGAGCCTGCTTTTCAATTTCAAAGAGCGTTTCACTAACAACTGTTGCTGTGAGCTTGCTTTTTAACGTTTCTTTTTCTTCTCCATTTCTGGTTACAGCTTTTTCCACGCGCAGCACAGATGACTCCATAGCGAATAGCCCAATAGCAATTTCTGCTAGTTTCATCAGCGTTTCTTGTTCTTGCGCTAGATTTGTCTGAAACGTTTGGAATGCTGTTCCTAGCAATGCAAGAAATAAATGCCTTGTTGTAATAACAGTCTGCTTTTCTCGTGCTAGAAGTTCATTTGAAGATATTTCCCACTGACCGCTCATCAATTCACTAACGGCATGTTCTACTCGTTTGTTCAGCTCTATTTCTCCTTTGCCTGCTTTTTTTAGAAGCTGAGTTGGAAGCAAAAGGCGGTTGATTTCATTTGTACCTTCAAAAATACGATTGATGCGTGAGTCACGGTATACTTGTTCGATTTTATATTCTTGAATAAATCCTGCTCCGCCATGAAGCTGCAGCGATTCATCGGCAATTAAATCAAGAGTTTCCGATCCATACACTTTACACACTGAACATTCCATTGCAAATTCAGCCAGCTGTTTAGCTACTAACTTATGATTTTCACTTTCATATAGTCCACCAAGCGCCTCTTCTAGTAAACCAGCTGTACGGTACTGGATAGATTCAGATGCAAAAATACGAGCCGCCATTTTTGCTATTTTTTCTTTTGAAGCGTTAAATTCCGCAATAGCTGTTTTAAACTGCTTGCGTTCTTTTGTATAACCTAAAGCAAGTTCAAACGCATATTTTGCTGCGCCCATACATGCAGAACCTAAGTTAAAACGTCCAAGGTTTAAGACGTTCAACGCAATTAAGTGACCTCTTCCTACTTGTCCAAGTACGTTTTCTACGGGTACTAAACAATCTTCATAAATAACCGGGCGAGTAGACGACCCTTTAATCCCCATTTTCTTTTCTTCTGGCCCGAGAGACAGTCCTTCAAAATCTTTTTCTACAATAAAAGCGGTAAAATGTTCTCCGTCTACTTTTGCATATGTGATGAACGTATCTGAAAAGGCAGCATTGGTAATGTACTGCTTCGTTCCATTTAATACATAATGCGTTTTTTCAGGATTTAATACGGCTTTTGTTTGGGCTGCAAGAGCATCAGAACCAGCTTCTGGCTCTGTCAAACAGTAGGCGCCAATATATTCACCGCTTGCCAATTTGGGCAAGTATTTTTCTTTTTGCTTTTTGGTACCAAAATACGTAATAGGAAGTGTCGCAATGCATGTATGATTAGAATGAGCGACTCCATATCCGCTTGTCCGGCCGATGATTTCACCGACGAGTCCTTTGCTTACTTTATCAAGACCTAGTCCTCCATATGCTTCTGGAATACTGTGAGCAAGAAGTCCGAGTTCGCCTGCTTTGTGCATCAATTCTACTACTTTATCAAAATCTTGCTGCTCAATGTCACTGTGGTAAGGGTCGACTTCTTTTTCAATAAACTGCTTTGCTGTCTGAGCGATCATACGATGCTCATCCGTTAAGTCTTCAGGTGTATAGACGTGCTGCGCAGATGTTTTTTTTAGTAAAAATGATCCGCCTTTTGCTTCGGTTTTCATTTCAGACATATCATTTCCTCCCCGTTTACTAGCTTTTTCTTCACTACCTTAGGAACTACAGAATAGACGTTTTTCCGGCTTACAAAGCCAATTTCGTCTAGAAAGCCATACTGAGTGAGCATTTCTCCTACGGCTGAGTGTTTCAATATTTCAACAGATGAATGCTCATAAGCCTTATACAAAAGCAGTGCGGCTTTTGCAGCATCCGTTAAATAAAATGTTTTTAGTTGCAGAAGACAGCTTATAAAGTACCCCGCTCCATATAAATCTTCTAAACAGAAGCGATCGGATGAACCTGAACAAACCAATAAAACAGTTTCATCTTGACTTGGTTGACAAACAGCACTGGCAACCGCTTCTCCGTTTAACAGTGAAGCTGCATAGACATGTTTTGCTTTTTCAGCGTTATGAATGGCCACCGTTCCATTAGTGGTGGACAAAATAACCGTTTTATCTTGAACATGCTGCTTTATCGTGCTGGGGCTTGGATCAAAAAAGCCTTCAATCGTTTTCCCTCTATATTCGCCTACAAGCGCAATTTCGTCAGGCTTATACGTTTTTGCTTTATTGCGCGCTTCTTCTTCGTTTTTTACGGGAATAACCTCTATTGCTCCTTGTTGTAAAGCAGCCGCAATTGTTGAAGTAGCCAATAAGACGTCAAATATAACGACCGTTTTTCCTTCTAGCTTTTTGGCAAGAAGCTCTTCTTTTTTGAGTATTACGTGAACTTTTCTTTTCATATATGCCCGCGTTCTGTATGCAGAGCATGAATAATCAGCGTTTTTACATACTCTCCAAATTGTGAAAACCGTTTGTCATTTGTTTGGCCTTTTTTATAACGGTAATAAATTTGCTGACAAATGACAGCAAGTTTGAAGTACGCAAACTTCAGGTAAAAGTCAATGTGTGACACATCTCGTCCGCTTTTTTTAGCATACGCTTCCACAAAATCTCGACGGGAATAAAAGCTTTTTTGCACAGTAACAGGTGGGTTCCCCAATCCTCTTTTTAAAAGTTCAGGGTCGCTGTCTTCCATCCAATAGCTCATCGCCACTCCCAAATCAGCAAGCGGGTCTCCAACGGTTGTCATTTCCCAGTCAAATAATCCTACAATTTTATTTCCATCCGGTGAAAATAACGTATTGTTAAGCTTATAATCATAGTGAATAATGGTTGAATGCTGTGAAGTGGGGATGTGTGTGGTCAACCATTTCTTTAGTGCTTCTACTTCCGGTATGTCACTTGTTTTTGATTTTTCATAACGATGAATCCAGCCGTGTACTTGACGTTCTAAAAAACCTTCAGGCTTGCTGATTTCTTCAAGGAGCGTACCTTTATAAGGAACGTCATGAAGCTGAACAAGGACATCTACCATTTGTTCTGAAATACGACGGCAAAGTTCGCTAGTTCCTTTCACGTCTTCTGGAAACGCTGTGTCGATGAGAACACCGTGCTTTCGCTCCATTAAAAAAAAGGGTTTCCCGACCACCGTTTCATCTTCACAAAACACATACGGCCTAGGAGCGAGAGGGAAAGATTTCGATAAAACAGATAAAATCTTGTATTCTCTTTCCATGTCATGCGCTTTTGGCGCAACTGGCCCAAATGGCGGGCGTCTCAACACCGCCTCCCATTCTCCGACTGAAAGAGCGTAGGTTAAATTGGACGCACCCGATCCAAATTGCTTGATTAAAAGAGGCTCTTTAGGTAAATCAGGAATCGAAACACGGAGAAACTGATGCAGTTTTTCCGTGTTTAATTCCTCTCCTTTTCGTACAGGAATGATTTGTGACATTCTTTTACCACCTGCTTTTTTATAGTTAAACAGCTACTTTATAATTCATCAAAAACTGCTTAATGTCCGCTGGAATAGAAATGCTTTTTTGTGCATCAAAATCAAAGTACACGATGACAGCTTCTCCTTTAGCAATCAGCGATCCCGTCTTGCTGTCGGTAATTTCATGGCCAATTGTAAAGCTTTTATTGCCGACATTAGATACAAAGGTTTTAATCGTTAACACTTGATTAAAATATCCTTGCGCAACAAAATCACATTTAGTAGACGCTAAAATATACTCCCACTTTTTTGTATGCATGGATGCTCCCATTTCTTCAAAAAAAGCAATGCGTGCCTCTTCTAAATAAATGAAATAGCTCGTATTGTTAATGTGACCGAGTGCGTCTGTTTCGCAAAAACGCACTTTGACCTGTGTTTCATACATGGTTTTCTCCTCCTTTACTTATGTGAAAAAACAGCGGGACGCTTTTCAATAAATGCTGATACTCCTTCTTTAATATCTTCTGTTTGAAAGACTTCTTCAAACAGCTCTGCCTCAAGTTCAAGACCTTCAGATAGTGTACGATTCATTCCTTCGTTTACCGCTGCCTTAATTCGAGAAAGTGACGGAAGAGAGTGACGGTTAAATTTCTTAGCCAGCTCTTTTGCTTTTTCGAGCCCTTTTCCTTTAGGCGTTACATGATTGGCAAAGCCTGCATGAAGTGCTTCTTCCGCCGAAACAGGACTGCCGGCAAACATCCATTCTTTAGCTTTAGATGCGCCGATTACGCGCGGAAGACGCTGAGTTCCGCCGCCTCCGGGAAACAATCCGAGCTTCACTTCCGGAAGACCGATTTGAGCATGTTCTTCAGCAATGCGTATATCAGCGGTTAGTGAAAGTTCGCACCCTCCCCCAAACGTTAAACCGTTTAACACGACAATTGTTGGTTTTTCAATGTTTTCAAGTTTTTGCAAAACACGATGGGTTTTCATAAACTCTTTTTTAATACCGCTTTGTCCCATTAGCTGTGGAAATTCTTTAATATCAGCTCCAGCCATAAACGCCCGGTCGCCCGCTCCCGTTAAAATGATTGTAATGACATCAGGATCTTTACTAAGCTCTTCATACGTTTCTTCAAGCTGCTGCACAACAGCCTGGCTCATTACATTTAAAGGCGGATTATCAATGGTTACAATAGCTGTTTTCTCTTCTTTTTCAATACGTACAAATTTTTTCATCATTGCTTCACTCCCTGTGTGTGGTATGTGTAAAAACCTTTTCCTGTTTTGCGTCCAAGCTCGCCTTTTTGAACTTTTTCTTCTATGCACGCAGCTGGCTTGTCCTCAGGGTCCCCTGTTTCGCTATAGCGCTGCTGCATCACAAAATATCCGACGTCAATTCCTGAGAGATCCATCAATTCAAAAGGACCGATCGGGTGATTGAGCGCTTTTTTGCAAATCGTATCAATGTCTTCAAAATCTGCGTATCCATTTTCGTAAAGGAAAACGGCTTCTTTTTGCAGCGCTCCTAAAATTCGATTGGCAATAAAACCTGAGATTTCTTTTTTCAGAAGGACTGCTGTGCGATTAATTTGCTTGCAAACTTCCATTGTCGTTTGAGCTGTTTGTTCACTTGTCTTTTCACTCATCACAACTTCTACGCAGTCCATTACAAGAGGAGGAAAAAAGAAATGCATGTTAACGATTTGCTCTGGACGGTTTGTTGCACTTGCAATAAGCGAGTTAACAATTGTTGAACTATTCGATGCTAAAATGGCGTGACTTGGTGCGTACTCATCTATTTCTTTAAAGACGCTTTGTTTTACATCTAACTTTTCTACAACAGCTTCAATCACAAAATCAGCACTTGAAACCGCTTCCTTTAATGTGCTTGTAAAAGACAACCTTTGAAATGCGACTTCTTTAGCATCAGAGGAGATTTTGCCTTTGTGAACCCACTTGTCTATAATTGCTTCCAGCTTATTTTTCGCCTCAATGAGTGATTGTTCATTCATATCTTGAATAATTGTTTCATATCCTCCAAGTGCACAAAGCATACCAATTTGATGTCCCATTTGTCCTGCGCCAATGACAGCAATACGCTGTATATCTTTACTATTCATGTTATAGCCTCCTTTTAATATAAAAGGAGAGAAAGAGCTTATACTTTCCCACCTTTTACGAGCACTGTCCAGCCTAGCAGCTACTGTGACTGAATACCTTTCATTAACATCTTATAAAAAATAGCCGCAACTTCTCGATCTGACTTCTCACCATCCGGCTGAAACCAAAAATAGCTCCAATTTGTCATTCCTAATATGCCTAGCGTTACGATATCTGAAGGCAAATCTGAACGGAACTGCCCTGCTTCCATTCCTTTTTCAATAATTTCCTGTACGTTTTCTTTAAAACAATCGCGCTTTGGAATGATTTGCTGTAAGTGTTCTTCACTCAAATGACGCATCTCTCGAAAAAACACTTTAGCTCGAAGACCTTCTTTCTCAATATCATGAACAAGTTTAAAAATAATGCTGTGCAGCTTTTCAGGATAAGATATTGTCTTATCTGCAAGAATCGTCTCTTGGTTTTCTATTAATCTTTCAATATATTGAAGGTGAATATCCATTAAAAGCTCTTGCTTGCTTTTAAAATAATAATAAAACGTTCCTTTTGTGACGTTTAATTCATTTACAATATCTTGAATAGATGTTTCTTTGAAACCTTTTTGAGCAAAAAGCTGAATGCTTCGTTCCATCATCAAATCTTTCATCGTCAAACCCTCTCTGTCTTTTCTCATTTTCACAAATTATACCATGGCTTAGAGGGAGCTTTTGAAAAAGTTTGTTTATGTTCAGCTTCTTTACATCGTTTCTTTCACCACTTCTTCTCGCAGTGCTCTTCGTAAAATTTTCCCTACATTGGTCTTAGGAAGCTCAGCGCGAAACTCAAAGATTCGCGGAATTTTGTAAGCTGCAAGATGATGTCGACAATAAGAAGTAAGCTCTTCTTCAGAAAGAGATTTTCCTTCTTTCACTACCAAAATCGCTTTAATTGTTTCTCCTCTGTAAGGATGCGGAACGCCAATGACAACGGCTTCTTTAATGTGGCTGTGCTCATATAAAACTTCTTCAATATCTCGAGGATATACATTAAAACCACTCGCAATAATCATATCTTTTTTGCGATCAACAATGGATAAATAACCATCTTCGTCTATCTGTCCAATATCTCCTGTGTACAGCCAGCCGTTTCTAAGCGCGTGAGCTGTTTCTTCAGGCTGATTCCAATAGCCCTTCATAACTTGAGGGCCTTTAATCACTATTTCTCCAAGCTCTCCTCTTGGCAGTTCTTTTGTTCCTGTAGCCACGTCTACAATTTTATAAGCAGTTTGCGGAACGCCAAGTCCGACTGTGCCTGGCTTTCGTTCACAAAACGGCAGGTTGCAATGGGTAACGGGGGACGCTTCTGATAAGCCGTACCCTTCTAACACTTTAGCACCCGTTTTTCGTTCGAACTCTTTCATCAGCTCAACAGGCATTGGCGCACTGCCGCTGTTGCAGATGCGAATACTTTCGATATTGTATTCTTCTGCCCGCGGATGATTGGTAATTGCGACATACATAGTTGGCACTCCAGGGAAAATACTAGGCTGCTCTTTTTTGATTGTATTTAGTACTTCTTCTAAATCAAAACGCGGCAATAGCAATATTTCATTCCCGCAAAGAATTGATAAATGCATACAGGAAGTCATGCCAAATACGTGAAACAATGGAATAACGGTTAAGCATTTTTCTTTTCCTAATTCAATATCATGCTTAAATATTTCGTATGATTGAACTGCGTTTGTGTAAATGTTTGTATGTGTAAGCATCGCACCTTTAGATGGTCCGGTCGTTCCTCCCGTATACTGAAGAACAGCAATATCGTGTGCTGGATGGATGACCGGCTGATTAAATTCATGCTTAATGGTTAGAAAATCTAAGAAGGAAAGGTCTGGTGATGTAGGAACAAAAGGTTTTTGCAAACTGACGGTTATCGCTTCTTCTATCTCAACACGATTCCTTATCTCTTGAAGTCTCGTATAAAAATCATCGAGTAGAATTATTTTTTTTGCGCCGGAATCGTGTAAAATATGCTCTAGTTCTTGTTCGACAAGCATGGGGTTGACCTGAGTGACAATGCCGCCCGCTGCTACAATGCCAAAATAGCTTATTATATATTGCGGACAATTTGGCAGCATAATTGCTACACGATCTCCTTTTTTAATCCCTTTTTTCTGCAGTGCTCCTGCAAATACGCGAACTGAGTGGTACAGCTCCTGGTACGTTAACGTATGCTGATACATGCGCGTGGCTGTGTGAGCAGGATAACGTTCGGCTGTTTCTTTCAGCATATCAAATAGTGAAATATCTTCGATGTGAATGTCATGAGTGTAGGCTTCTGGATAAGGTGTAAACCATTTTTTAACGTCTTCCATTGAGTAACTCCTTTCTTATTCACATAGCATGAACTCCACCATCTACTGTCAGAATATCGCCCGTAATATAATTAGACGCTGCAGAAGCAAGAAAAACAGCCGCTCCTTTTAAATCAGCTTCGGAGCCAAAGCGTTTTAAAGGGGTTTGACTTAGAAAATAATCTTTTCCTTGTTCCATAATCGCACCTGACATTTTAGTAGGAAAAAATCCCGGCGCAATTGCATTAACTTGAATATTATGCTGTCCCCATTTGACAGCTAAATCTTTCGTGAACGTAATGACCGCTCCTTTACTCGTGTTGTACCCGATTGTATCCATATACTGAGGGTCCGTTCCTCCAAGACCCGCAATTGAAGCAATGTTAATAATCTTACCAGCTTTTTGTTTAATCATTTCTTTTCCAGCTTCTTGTGACATTAAAAACGTGCCCGTCACATTAATATTCATCACTTTTTGCCATGCTTCAAGAGGCATTTCTTCAGCCGAAGCTCCCCACGTAGCTCCGCTGTTGTTAATTAAAATATCGATGCGTCCAAATGTTTCAATCGTTTGATGCACGACATTTTTAATATCTTCAGGCTGACTGATGTCGCATGCTAAAGCGAGGGTTTTTACGCCCATGGTGGCCAATCGATTAGCCACTTGCTGACATGCTTCTTTTTTTCTTGAGCATAGAACAATATTTGCCCCTGCCTCTGCAAGCCCTTCTGCCATTTGCTCTCCTAATCCTCTGCCTCCTCCGGTAATAATAGCTGTTTTTCCAGTTAAATCAAACAGATCCTTTATGTGCATAGGTTGCCTCCTGTTCTTGATAGGATTTTAGCTCAAGTCTTGCAAGCTGTGCTTTGTGCACTTCGTCTGGACCATCGGCAAGGCGCAAAGTGCGGGCATTTGCCCAAAGTGCCGCAAGCGGCGTGTCTTCTGAAACACCTGCTGCTCCAAATGCTTGAATGGCACGATCAATGACTTTTAAAGCCATAGCAGGAGCTATTACTTTAATCATGGCAATTTCTTTCCGCGCTTTTTTATTTCCAACTGTGTCCATCATATAAGCAGCTTTTAATGTTAATAAGCGAGCTTGCTCAATTTCAATACGCGATTCTGCAACCCATTCTTGAATAACCCCTTGCTGAGAAAGCAACTTATTAAATGTAGAACGACTTTGAATACGCTTACATAATTCTTCGAGCGCTCTTTCAGCTGCTCCTATTAGACGCATGCAGTGATGAATACGTCCAGGCCCTAATCTACCTTGAGCAATAGCAAACCCTTTTCCTTCTCCTAAAAGCATATTGGATGCTGGCACACGCACATTGTCGTAATGAATTTCAGCATGTCCATGAGGAGCGTGATCGTATCCAAAGACTGGCAGCATTCGTTCAATTTTAACTCCCGGAGTATTTAATGGAACTAGAATCATAGACTGCTGTTCATATTTAGATGCGTTAAAATCGCTTTTTCCCATGACAATAGCAATTTTGCAGCGAGGATCTCCCGCACCTGAAGACCACCATTTTCTTCCATTGATTACATATTCATCGCCTTCTCTTACAATACTGCACTGAATGTTTGTGGCATCAGAAGAACCTACATCCGGTTCTGTCATAGAAAAGCAGGAGCGAATGTCTCCATTTAACAGAGGCTTTAGCCATTTTTCTTTCTGTTCAGGCGTTCCGTATCGAACCAGCACTTCCATATTGCCAGTGTCAGGAGCTCCGCAGTTAAAAGCTTCTGGCCCAATAATAGAACGGCCCATAATTTCGCAAAGAGGAGCGTATTCTACATTTGTTAGACCTGCTCCGTATTCGCTTTCTGGCAAAAATAAGTTCCATAGCCCAGCTCGCTTTGCTTTTTCTTTTAACTCTTCCATGATTGGAGGAACAGCTGACCATCTAGATGGCTGTTCATTCAGCTGTTGTTCGTATAGCCGTTCATTTGGATAAATATGCTCTTCCACAAAAGAGCTCAATTCTTTTTGCAGCTTCACTACTTTGTCAGAGTAAGAAAAATACACGGTAGTCCCTCGCTTTCATTTACTTACTAACCGGTTGGTATGTTACATATTTATCATAAATGAAGGGAAATAATTCAGCAAGATATTTTTAGAAAAATTCTAAATATTATATTATTTAGAAACAAAAAAAAGAGAGGTTGTAACCTCTCTTTTTACGCGGATGTCATTTCCTCAAATACGGCTGATACTTTTTCAAACTCATCATCATCTTCAATTGAAGACCATTCACCATCATCTTCAATTTTTAAAAAGAAAACATCAATTTCTTCTTCTGTTTCAATTAAAACTTCTTCCACAAACGCAACGGCAATATAATCGTGGCCTTCAATCGTCATTTTTCCAAGCACTTCAATATCTTGCTCTTGATCATTTTCATCTAAAATTGTAAAAATCTCTCCCGTTTCAATACGTTCCATCGTATTCCCTCCTATTTTAACCTCATTATTCGTTCACTAACATGTATTCCCCTTTAGAAAAGGTTTCATGCTTATAAAAGTAGAATCTACTTTTTAAAAGGCAAAAGAATGTCTACGGTAGTTCCTTTTCCAAGTTCACTTACAAAATTAATTTCTCCTCTATGTTCTCGAATGATCTTATAGCACACCATCAGTCCAAGCCCCGTTCCTTTCTCTTTCGTACTATAAAAAGGTTTTCCTAAATGCTGCATTCGTTCCTGCGTGATGCCTGGCCCCTCGTCGCTAAACCGGACAACAAGGTTCTCCTGATTAAATCTTTTTAGTTGAATCGTTACAGTTCCTCCACTTGGCATGGATTCGACGGCATTTTTAAATATATTGCTAAAGACCTGTTTTAACTGGTTTTCTTCGCATAATACGAGAGGAAGATGAAGATCAATCTCTTTTTTTACGTGAATTTTCTCTGTAATCCCCTGCACCTCAGCTAGCTTTAACGTGTTCTCTAAGATATCTTGGACGTGTTTGTCTTTGTAGGTTTTCGCCTGAGGCTTTGCAAGACTCAAGAACTCGTCGGCAATCAATTCGATTCTATCTAACTCATGATTTATCATTTCTACATAGTAAGGCTGACCGCTCGTTTCTTCTAATAACTGCATAAATCCTTTTACCGCTGTTAGAGGGTTTCTGATTTCGTGAGCGATACCCGCTGCTAACTGTCCGACTAAGGAAAGCTGAGCGGATTCACGCAGCAATTTTTCAGTTTTTTTACGTTCTGTAATATCACGAAACAAAACTTGAATGGCCTGCTTTCCCATATAGGGAATAGGAAAGGCAATGGTTTCGGCATCAATCGTATGACCGTCTTTATGAATAAACTTTTCTTCCTGCAGATCCACAGATTTATTTTCTGTTTTCATTCGATAAATTCGCTGTTTTACAACATCATAGTAATCAGGGTGAACAAACTGATAAACACAAGCTCCTAATACATCTTGAGGATTCTTGTATCCTAATGCTTTAGCTCCTGCAGGGTTGATATAATCAATTTTACCTTCACTATGAACGATAATCGCTTCCGGGGATAACTCAATCAAACTTCGGTAGCGCTGTTCGCTTTCTTTTAAAGCCGTCTCATCCTGCTTGCGCGATGTTATATCTCGATAGACAAACGCAATGCATAACGGCCAATCATTCATATTTTCAACGCGAAATAGTGTGACGCTTACATTAATTAAATGCCCGTCTTTATGCTGTCTGACCGTCTCAAATTCCGTTTTCGATTCCCCTGATTGAATAGTCTTATGAAGTTCGCACACGGGCTCCTTTAAAAGCGAAGGTATAATCGGAAGAGGCTTTTGATGAAGTTCTTCAAACGTCCAGCCAAATGTATTCTCAAACGCAGGGTTCACTTGAAGCGTTTTACCCTCTAAGTCAACGATAGCAACAGCATCTGCGTTATGATAAATAAAAGGCTGAATCTGTTCTTTTTTCTCCTGATAACTAGTTATATTCACGCAATGTCCCATAACTTCAGGTTTTTCTGTGTAAGATAAAGGGGTTAAGTTTACTACATAGCGTTTATCATTTATTTGAAGCTCGTACATAAGCTTTTTCTTTTTATTTAGCGCTTCAAAAAAATGCTCATACGAGACCCATTCTTCTAGAGGTATTTTTTGCTCAGAAACGCTTTCTCCTTGATACATACTGTAAACAAGATGGTCACCTTTTTGTTTGTAAGCAAATATGATTCCTAGAGCCTCAGCTGAATGATTTTCTGCATGTAATCGGACTATTTTTTTATTTTCGTTCATCGTTCATATTTACCTACCCCTCACTAGCATCTTTCCTACTCGTTCTCATTCTCTTAATTTTACATGAGGTGTTTAAAATTTACTAGATAAAGAAGCGGATATTTTCCATTCATTCACATAAAAAAGCGCCTGTATAGGCGCTTTTTTATGTGAATAGGAATTACTTTGAATGATGCATTTTATGACAGTGACGCTTCGGGACAAAACCATTTTGCTCCATATGCTGATAGCGATTCTCCATATGTGAAGAAATGTTTTGACTCTCCGTTTTGCTTAGCACGCCGTACTCCACATATTTTGAAAGTATTTCTTTCTTTTTTTCGAACATTTCTTTGTACAGAACGGATAATTCCTGCTTTTGCTGAGACGTCAGCTGCACGTCTTTTGTTTCTGGCTGAGGATTGTTTTCCGCTAATACAGGTGTCGCGCTCATAAATAAAAAAGCTGCTGCTGCACTTATCATAATCTTTCGCAAACAATCTACTTCCTTTCATCATATAGTAGTTATAGTTTGCGAACTTCTATTTGTTTTCATTCATTCTATTTGCTTAGGACTCAATAGCTCCTCTTACATCATAATCGCTAAGATCAATTTCCATTTCCATTTCAAGTGCTAATTTAGCAAGCTCTGAACCAAGATAAGGGCCCGACGTTAAGCCTGAAGCTCCGAGACCATTCGCTACTAGTATTCCTTCGTAAGCTGGAAGAGCCCCAATGACTGGCAAGAAGCCTGGAGTAAATGGTCGAAACCCTACCCTTGTTTCTAAGACTGTGCTTTCTGTTAAGCCAGGAGCAATTGATAAGGCCTTTGAAAAAATTTCATGAAGCCCCCCAGCCGTTACCCTCAAGTCATAACCCGTGTCGTTTTCATGTGTTGCTCCCATGACAATTTGACCTTGTTCAAACGAAAGAATATATTGGTCGCTTGGAGGCATTACAACGGGCCAGTCTTTTGTATCTAAATCAGGAAGATGCAAGTGGACAATTTGCGCTTTTTGAAAGCTTGCTAAAAATTTCACTCCAAGAGGCTCTAGTAATTGATTTGCCCACGCTCCTGCTGTCACGATTGTTGTACTTGCTAGAAGGGTTTGTCCATTTACGGCAACGCCCGTTACTTGATTATTTTCATAAAGTAGTTCTGCGTTTCCTTCTATTATTTTTGCACCGTTTTTCTTCGCTGCATTCACAAGTGCGTTTCGAAGAGCTCTTCCGTTAACGCGAGCGGCTCCACTAATATGAACTGAACTGTATTCTTCCGAAAGAGCCGGAAACAAAGCCTGTGTTTCTTTAGCGGATAAACGTGTAATCTCGCCTATTTCGGGGGCTTCTTCCCGACGCTTATATGCTCGTTCCTCCATTTTTTTAAGCTTTTGTTCATCAGTGTGTAAACTAATTGCTCCTACTCGCTTATATCCCGTATCCGTTTCTCCATCTTCTTCTAATTGCTGAATTAATGTTTGATAGTACTTGGCGCCGCCTTTTGCTAATCGGTACCATGCTTTATTTCGACGCTGCGAAAGCCACGGACAAACAATTCCTGCTGCTGCATCAGTAGCTTGACCAGCATCCTTGCGATCTATCAATGTCACATCTGCTCCTGCTTTTGCTAAATGATATGCCGTAGAAGCTCCAAGTACCCCAGCTCCAACTACGATGTATGTTTTCATACCAAAACACCCTTTTCTTTCTTCTAGTATTCTCATGCTATATGTATGCAATTTTAGCATAGCAAAAAAAGAAGTCACATACTAGGCGAAGCTATTTTAAGCTTATTTTTAAGCCTTGCTGACTTTGACATATAGCTCCTTTCGTCTCGTAAACAAAAGCGGTAGAAGTTCTTTTACCAAGATTATAACAGGGTGAAGAAAGCCGTAAATAGTGGTAATACGTCTTTAACGCTGTGGCTTACGGCTTTTCTATTATAGGTGCTGAATAAAAAAATGAAAGAATAAAACCACTATAATATGTAAATAAAAAGAAATAACCATTATTTTAAGGAGAGCGTATGCAATCTTCATTTGTATTATTTTTTATCATTCTTGGTTTACTATTTGGCAAGTGGCGAAGGTATCAAGAATACTACCCTACTTTGCTGTTTTGGGTCACGGGGAATTTGCTTTATGAAGTGCTGCTGTTTCATCACCGCGTATGGGTATTTCACCCTGTTGGTATTGATCATCTTTTTCTACCCGATCACCTAATGGTTTCTCTTGGAATAACCTTAATTATTTATCCGTTTGTTATACCGGTTTTTTTAGGAAGGCTGCCGCTGCATGTAAGCGGCCGGCTGTGGTGGATTCTTTTGTGGGCGCTTTTATTTACTGTGATTGAGTTCATTGCTTATGTTAATCACAGTATCACTCATCATTATGGATGGTCGCTGCTATGTTCTTTTCTCTTCAATATTGTCACGTTCTCACTTTTAGTCATTCATCAGAAGACAGCGCTGGCTGCTTGGATTCTATCTGGAAGCTTCATAGCTTTTTTATTTATCTTCTTTAATATTCCTATGCCTTAACTTTTCATTGACTAGACGGAGGAAAAGGAAATATAATAGGAGTTACATTTAAATATAATTTTCCTCTCTGAGAATAGAGGTGCATGAAATCAAGAGTCACTTATTGGAGACTAATGGAGTCTGTGAAGATAAGTAAAAGGGATTTCGTGCCGAAGTATATAAACATCCATTGTGTTCATATACTGGTTCAGTATTGAATAAATGCTGAGCTGTCACAAACCACTTGGTTTGTGGAGAGCTATTGAAGAGATGTTGATGCCTAGAATGTAATAATACTTTATTATTATGAAACCAAGACGCGTGAACATCACTTCACGGGTCTTTTTTGTGTTTTTCTACTGACCATCAAAGTTATAGTTGAATGATTTAAATGGAGGGATACGGATTATGTACTTACATGGAACGAGTAAAATTAACAGCAGCAATCATTTAGAAATTGGGCAGTGCGATACGGTCGAACTGAAAAAACAATACGGCACTCCCCTATACATCTACGATCAAGAATTAATTGAGACGAAATGCAAGGCCTTCCATTCAGCCTTTCAAAGAAGCGGATTTTCATATCAAATCGCATATGCAGGGAAAGCGTTTCTTTGTATGGAAATGGCTAGCCTTTTAACGAAGCTTGATATGTCATTAGATGTGGTCTCAGGAGGCGAATTATTTACAGCTCTTGAAGCGGGATATCCAGCTGAACGCATTCATTTTCATGGAAATAACAAAACGATTGAAGAAATTGAAATGGCTCTTGATGCGAATATTGGCTGTTTTGTTGTGGATAACTTTACCGAACTTGAAGTTTTACATGCCTTAGCAGCTGAGCGCAAACAGAAAGCATCTATTCTTCTGCGTGTTACTCCAGGGATTGAAGCCCACACACATGAGTATATTATGACCGGACAGGAAGACTCCAAGTTTGGATTTGGTCTTTCCAATGACCAGGCTATGAAAGCGGTAAGTTCTGCATTAGAAAAGCCTTACTACGATCTTTTAGGCATTCATTGTCATATTGGTTCGCAAATTTTTGAAGTAGATGGTTTTTCTCGCGCCATTGATATTTTAACTGATTTCTTATTCAGTATTCGTGATAAAATGGAATTTGAAGTAAAAGTTTTAAACGTAGGTGGTGGTTTTGGTATTCGTTATACCGAAAGCGACTCTCCACTTCCAGTTGAGTATTATGTAGATGCACTGACAGAAAAGCTAAGCCGCACGTTAACTGAACAGAATTATACCCTTCCGGAAGTCTGGATTGAGCCTGGAAGAAGCATCGTAGGAGAAGCAGGTACAACGCTTTATACAATCGGCTCAACGAAGGAGATTCCAGGTGTACGCAAATACGTAGGAATTGATGGCGGTATGACCGATAATATCCGTCCTGCTCTTTACGATGCAAAACATGAAGCTGTCTTGGCTAATAGAGTGACGGATAAAAAAGATGAAACAGTATCAATTGCGGGGAAATGCTGTGAATCAGGAGATATGCTTATTTGGGATATCGATTTACCGCGCGTTAATCAAGGAGATTTACTAGCAGTATCCTCTACAGGTGCCTACAACTATTCAATGGCTAGCAATTACAACCGTATTCCGCGCCCTGCTGTTGTATTTGTGAAAAATGGAGAAGCTCGTCTTGCTGTAGAGCGAGAAACATACGAAGATTTGGTGCGTAAAGATGTAAAGCCAGTCGTTACTACGTATGCAATGAGCAAATGATAGCTGTTCTTGCGTAGTAAAGAAGCTATTGTTGTTTGGAGGAAATCTATATGGTTTTAAGTGTATTTAAAACGTACAGATCATCGCTTATTCTGCTTCTCGCTATTTTAATTGGCGGGATAGCAGGATATGCTATCGGGCCCGATGTGGCAGTCGTAAAGCCCTTTGGTGATTTGTTTCTTAATTTAATGTTCATGATTATCGTTCCCCTTGTCTTTTTTAGTGTGGCTTCGGCGATCGCAAACATGAACGAAATGAAACGTCTTGGTAAAATTATGCTAGGTATCGCCGTTGTGTTTGTCGCCACTGCTGCTGTTTCAGCCGTTCTAGGCTTTTTAGGCGCATCACTTTACAATCCGCTGCACAACGTAGATACTTCTGCCATTAAAGAATTAATGGGTGACAGTGAAAATACAGCTGAAAAAATGACGCTTTTAAATCAGCTTGTTAGTACATTTACTGTACCTGATTTTGTTCAGTTATTTTCGAAAGAGCATATTTTACAATTAATTGTCTTTGCCGTTATCTTCGGTATTGCTACCACGATGGCTGGTGAAAAAGGACAGCCTATGGCGAAATTTCTGACTTCGGGTCAAGAAGTATCGATGAAAGTCGTTAAAATTGTCATGTACTATGCTCCAATTGGTTTAGGGTGCTATTTTGCTACTGTAGTAGGAGAACTTGGACCAAAGATCTTGCAAGGGTATGCTAGAGCATTTATTCTTTATTTATTAATTGCAATCGTTTACTATTTTGGCTTCTTTACGCTATACGCATGGATTGCTGGCGGTAAAGCAGGAATTAAGCTGTTTTGGAAAAATGCAACTGCTCCTTCTATCACTGCTATTGCTACGTGTTCTTCTGCTGCATCTATTCCAGTCAATTTAGATGCAACAAAGAAAATGGGTGTGCCGCTGGATATTGCTGAAACAGTGATTCCATTAGGAGCAAACACCCATAAAGATGGTTCTGTTATCGGTGGTATTCTAAAAATTGTTTTCTTATTCAGTTTGTTCGGCAAAGATATGACGTCTGCTACGAGTATTTTGAGCATATTAGGCGTAGCCTTTTTAGTTGGAGCCGTAATGGGAGCAATTCCTGGAGGCGGTATGATTGGCGAAATGTTAATCATTACAATTTACGGATTTTCGCCAGAAGTTCTGCCCATCATTGCGGTCATTTCCACAATTATTGACGCCCCTGCTACGCTCTTAAACAGTACGGGAAATACAGTAACAGCGATGCTTGTTACAAGGTTTACAGAAGGAAAAGACTGGATTAACAAAATTATCACCACCGATAAAGTTGCCTAGTAAAAAAGCAAAGGGAACAGTCTTAGTGACTCTCCCTTTGCTTTTTTCGTGTGCAGTAATATCGATAGCCGTGTATAAAGTTTGTAAATACGCACATTCTATAGGTATGTTTCATAACCGGACTGGAGGTGTCGTCTAATGAGTAACGCTGCAGGAGGTTCAAAGAAGAATCAACCGAATGATGCGAATCACGTAAGTGCAGAAACAAAAGCTCATCAAAAACGTCTCACTGAGCAAAACAAACAAGAGCATCAAGCTGAAGAGCGAAAATAAAATGACGTCAAAGAACGTTTGGCACAGGCCCTGCGTTCTTTGACGTCATTTTATTTTGAGAGAGCTTAATGACGACGCTCTTTATAGGTCTATCGTACAACCTCCTTTCAAACTTTTACATATTCTATTAATAGGTTTGTAAAAGGAGGAATGATATGGTGTTTTCTTGGATAGAGATTACAGCTGCAGCCTTTGGGCTTTCAGTTATTTTGATAAGTTTTGCATTTTTGCCCGAACGTACAGGCAAAAATCTTTATATTCCTCATCAGCTAGTAGCAAAATCTATGTTTCTCTATAAAAAGATTATTGGTTTTATAAATCAATTTCGACAGAAACTTTAGTTCATTTCCTTTCCTCGTTTTTATTCATTGGATAGCTCCCTTTTTTAATCAGCGCATTTACAGTAAATAATTTAATGGTTAAAATAAAGAGTAAAAAAAAAGGATAAGCAGTTTGCAGAAATGGAGTTTCACATGGAAATCAGAGACTTAGAATACTTTATAGAGGTAGCGAATCATAAAAATTTTACAAAGGCAGCGCTGCAAGTTCATTTGTCACAAACGGCTTTAAGTAAAGCCGTCAAAAAAGTAGAAAATGAACTAGGATTTGAGCTTCTTGACCGTTCAACAAGAGAATTAAAGCTAACCGATGCAGGAGAAGTCGTGTATCATCAGGCAACTAAAGCGCTGTCGGTGTTAAAAGACATGCCTCACTTGTTGGGCGATTTAATGAACTTGCAAACAGGGCAAATCAAGATGGGAATCCCTCCGCTCATCGGGACCTTGTTTTTCCCGAAGATTGCAAAAGCATTTAATGAACAATACCCTAAAGTATCTCTAGAGCTTATTGAATTTGGAGCAAAAAAAATTGAAGCCCTTGTGGAAGAGGCTGGTGTAGATATGGGGATTGTTATGCTTCCTCTCACAAGCGGTCATGATGAGCATTTTCACGTATACCCGTTCGTTAAGGAGAGATTCCTTTTATACGCCCATAAAAACCATCCTTTAGTGAAACGTTCTTCCGTCTGGATGAAAGAATTGGAGCATGAAAAATTCATTATGTTCAGTGAAGAATTTACGCTGCACGACCGGTTAATTCAAGATGCTTTAAAATCAGGATTTATGCCTTCTATCGCATATAAAAGTTCTCAATGGGATTTAATTATTGAATTAACAGCAGCAGAACTAGGTATTGCTATTTTACCCGAATCGCTTTATGCCAAAGTGAAAGATTCCAATATTATTACGGTACCTATTGCAGATCCTGAAATGATGTGGGAACTTGGAATTATTCTGTTAAAAGAACGCTACAGTTCATTCGCTGTAAGAGAGTTGATTAATTTTCTGACAGCAAAGCAAATAACAAATAAGTTGGACGCAAATTAAATAGAGGCTGGGAGATAACGAAATCAATCCACAGCTAGAAGCACCTACGCCTACACACATGAAATTTACGTTCACTATCACCATGAAAAAATTCGACCGAGGAATCGAGATTCTCCATCAAGAATTTGAATTCATCGGTCGGATTTCCCTTCAACAAAACTACTTTTGTCCCAGCCTCTTTATATGTAACACGAGTTCTATCATTCAACAATCCCTACAATGAATCCATCATAGCCTTTGCTTCCAACGGTTTGTATAGCCGTGGCGCTGATTCGTTTTTCTTGAGCCAGAGCATCCATAAATTGTCGAATTCCCTTTACATTTTCATCTTCACTTTCTGAGTTCACCACATGCCCTTGACGAACAACATTATCACAAATAATCGTACTTCCTCGTTTCGATAATTCTAGAGCCCACTTTAAGTAATTTGGGTTATTCGGCTTGTCAGCATCAATAAAGATAAGATCAAACGGCTCTGTTCCCTTATCCTTTAATACAGCTAATGTATCAAGCCCGGGGCCGACAATGACTTCTACTAAGTGGCTTACTCCCGCTCTTTTTAAATTAGCTCGTGCTACTTCTGCATGCTGAGCGCTTAATTCGAGCGTAATCAGCTGTCCATCTTTCGGAAGAGCTCTGGCTAGCCAAATCGTGCTGTACCCTCCAAGAGTACCAATTTCCAAAATGCGTTTAGCCCCTTTTAATGAAGCTAACAAATGCAGAAACTTTCCTTGACTAGGCGATACGTCGATGGCAGGTAATCCAGCCTCTTGATTTGCCTTCAATACCTCATCAAGAATAGGGTCAGGTTGTATGAGCTTGTCATTCATATAAAGATCCACTTCATTCCAAATTTCATATATAGACATTTCCATACTCCTCCACATAAGTGATAAAAGCTTTATTATTCAAAGATACGAATATGTTTTTCTCATATTCAGCTTGTTGCCGTAATCGTTCGTATTATGAATGTATTCTAGCTCTCTAATAAACTATCCTGCTCGCTCTTAAAAAGAATTGTTATATGTCCATAAAAAAAAGACCTTCAGAGAGGTCTTTTTTATCTTTAAATAATCGTAGCTCAATCAGTAGAAAATAGCCGGTACCTTTCTACCGGCTATTTTCTAGAAGACATCTTATTATCCGTTATGACTGAACTTAAATACCATCGGTGTACGTTCTGTTTCTATTTTCCAAATCATGTGATGATATCCTTTGCTCCAGTAATCTTTTACTAAGTAATCGGGAATTCCAAATATGTTTTTCCATACTTTCTGAGCATTCTTGTATCCGCTATCCAAACAAATTTTTTTAATTTCTCTGCTTTGAAGCGTAAGCAGCATAATATGTATAAGCAGTGTTCCTACCCCTTTTCTTTGGTACTTTGGATGAACAAAAACTGTGCCGATTTCAATCCATCCTTGCAGCTCCCCTTTTGTACACGCCATAATTAATTCACTAACAGGGCCATATTCAATGCAGCCAATAATCTTATTGGTGCACGTATCTATTCCGAGCCAAAAGAATCGACATTTCCCATCGCTATCAAGGTCACTTTTTAAATATTGTTCTTTACTTTCAATTTCTATTTGTATATCGTTCACCATGTCAGATAGACCCTCTCTATGAAAGGTATCTGTGATCACTTCATTAAAAAGCTCGTGGAGTTCTGCGCTGTCCTCTATTTTTGGTCTTCTTATTTCAATATGATTCAATGTTCATCCCTCCTGATTATTTCACTGCCAAATATGAAGCTTTACTTTTATTATTTATCAATATATGTTGATAATCCTTTTCTTTTTCTACAGTTTTCCCAACAAAAAAAGCACGAGAAGCTTTAAGTTCTCGTACTTTTTTATAATATGGATTCTGCTTTTCTATTGGGAACTGTTAATACTGATTCACAAAGCTCTGGATTTTACATACGAATTCAGAAAGATTCTCCTTTATCTCTTTATCCTCTGTTTTCGCTACTTGCTCTTGTATGGCATCAATCATTAAACGTGCTCTTTTAGGATCTATAGAGGCCGGCTGGCTGCTATTGTTTGATAGACTTTTTAAAATTTGATTGGTCATTTTGTTTTTATCATGAATATAAAATAACATTTGAGGAACTTGATTAATTAACAAATTTACATACCTGCGAAACTCCTCTATCTCATATAATTCTCTTGAAGTACCTTTAAAGCCATCAACGGAAAGCATAAGACTCTGGTAGCCTTTATCACTGCGTTGATTAAGTGCTTTAATGACTTTTAAAAATCGATCGAACTTTAGATAACGTATTTCGTCTTTCTTTAATTCTAAAAATTCAATTTCTCCTTTTTCTAAAAAAGGATCTTTGATAAGACTATTATCATTCATATACATTCTCTCCCTACTAATTTATTAGTTGCAGAGCTTGTTTTGAATTCATTTGTCTATCGTTTTAATAATTGTTTACCTCTTTTAGGACCGTTTTAAAACCTTTATTTGTAAAACGCTTACATAAATGTTCTCAATTGCCTGACGCGTTGATGGAACCCTATTTATTATCTGATAAATGACGAATGAAAAAGAGCTCCTTTACAGAAGCTCTCTTTTTAAGATTATAGGGATGCTGATAACTTTATATCTTATTTGCCTCTTTTAATACTGCTAATAAGTATTCCCATGTCTTAAGAGTAGACGGAATGCTCAGGTGTTCATCAGGTGTATGAACGTCGTACATATCGGGTCCGAGCGAAATGGCATCTAATCCAGGGATTTTTTCTAAGAAAATACCGCATTCAATTCCAGCATGGATGGCGATGATCTCCGCCTCTTCACCATACTTTTCTTTGTAAACCTTTTTACATAATTCGCGAATTTTTGAATCTCCATTGTACGCCCATTCAGGATAATTACCTTTTGTTTCAACTCTTCCCCCGACTACCTGAGCAAGTATGCGCACTTGACTTACTATTTTTTCTTTTAAGCTTTTTACTGAGCTGCGAATTTCATTTTGAAAAACAACCTCAGATTCTGTCGTCGTGATCACACCTAAGTTGGTAGAAGATTCTACTAATCCTTCAATATTCATACTCATGCTTTGAACGCCGTTTGGTGTTAGCATAATAGCTTGTACAATTCGTTCTGTCGTTTCTCTTGTAAAACATTTCTCAACGGAAGAAAATTTGTTTATTTTTACATATACGCTCGGATCAGCCGCTTGTAATTCATTTTTTACTATTTCGTTCCACTCACGAATCTTATTTTCTAGCTTTCCTACCTCAGAAGGCTCAACTGATAGAATTGCTTCTGATTCACGGGGAATTGCATTTGATTTTAATCCTCCGCTAATGCTGCTTAAAGAATAGGGAAGTTCTTGTTGTAAATCATATAAAACTCTCCCTAGCAGTTTATTCGCATTTCCTCTTTCTTTGTCAATTTCCATTCCGGAATGTCCGCCGCGCAGTCCTCCGATGCTTAAGCTATATGTTTCTGAGTTATTGGAAGACGACTCCCAGTTTATAGGAATACGAAGCACGCCTTTTACCCCGCCTGCGCTGCTGACAAGGAGCTTTCCGTCCTCTTCTGTATCAAGGTTAATAAAGATTTTCCCTTCAAAATAAGCTGGATTTACAGCAATGGCTCCGCCCATAGTCGTTTCTTCTTCAGTGGTAATGACTACTTCAAGAGAGGGGTGCGCTATATTTTGAGCATCTAGTAAAGCCAGTGCATATGCAACGGCAATCCCGTTATCAGCTCCTAGCGTAGTACCATTTGCATAAAGCATATCTTCAACAATTCGCAGTTGAAGAGGATCTTTTTCAAAGTCATGGACAGTTCCTTTATTTAACTCGCATACCATGTCCATATGTCCTTGCAAAATGATAGCTGGAGCATGTTCATATCCTTTAGTTGCCGGCTTTTTAATGATTACATTTAAAGCTTCGTCTTGGATAACCTCAAGGCTTCTTTCTTTTGCAAAAGAAACTAAATAGTTACTAATTTCTTTTTCATTTCCAGATTCTCTAGGAATAGCTGAGATTTCGTTAAAGAAATAGAAAACCGGATGTTTAATTAATTCATTTACTGTTTGCACCATATGTATCATCCTTTCTAATCTGTACGCTTTTTTATCCTACTATTTATCTTGACAGTAGAAATAGCATATGAGGCTTTTTTTATGTATCGCCTAGTTATATTTTAACGTTGATTAACTCAATAGAATAGATATAACCTAAAAAAGCATAAATGAGCCCGTTGGACTCATTTATGCTTTTAATGATTTGTTCTATTTTTATTGAGCTGTATATCCGCCGTCCATTACTACCGCTTGACCAGTTACACCTTTTGCTTTATCACTCGCTAAGAAGATAGCGTAGTCAGCAATTTCGCTCACGTCTAGTAATCTTTTTTGAGGGACTAAAGGATAAATAACTTCTTCAAGAACGCTTTCTAATGGTACGTTTCTTGTTTTAGCTAAACCATCTAACTGACCTCTCACTAGTGGTGTATCCACATAACCAGGACAAAGTGCATTAACCGTAATACCGTGTGCTGCACCTTCAAGAGCAGCTACTTTTGTTAGCCCAATTACACCGTGTTTGGCACTGTTATAAGCTGCTTTGCCTGCAAAACCGATTAAACCGTTGATAGAAGAAACGTTAATAATACGTCCGAACCCTTGTTTTTTCATAATCGGAAACGCGTGCTTAATCGCCATAAATGGAGCTGTTAGCATAATTTTAATCATTAACTCATACTTTTCAGTTGGAAACTCTTCGATTGGAGAAACATGCTGCAAACCAGCGTTGTTAATGAACGTATGAACCGCTCCAAAATGTGCGTTTGCTGTTTCAATTAAATGTTTGATTTCTTCTTCTTTTGTTACATCCGCTTTGACACCAAGTGCTTCGAATCCAGCTTCACGAAGATTTTGTGCTGCAGCTTCTACGGCAGTTTGATCAATATCAGATAACACAATTTTCCCGCCGTTTTCAGCGAATCGTTTACCTATTTCAAATCCAATTCCTCTTGCTGCTCCTGTGATTACAATTACTTGATTTTCAACCATGTGTATTCTCCTCCTGTTTTTAAATAATACCGGCTGCCGCTAATGCGACTCCTGCAAATAAAGCGATTGTCGGGATGATAAATGCAACAACAAATACGTCTTTATACGTTTCTTTATGCCGAAGACCAGTTACAGCTAATAGCGTTAACAACGCACCGTTATGCGGTAAAATAGATGCACCTGACGCAACGCTTGCAATACGGTGAAGCGCATCGGCGCTTAAATTCGTCGTTTGAGACAAGTGATACCACGTATCTCCTAATGCTTGAAGCGCAATACCCATACCACCGGATGCTGAACCCGTGATCATCGCTAGCACTTGAACGCTTAACGCTTCTGAAACGAGCGGATTACTCGAAATGTTTAGTAGTACGTGCGTGACATCTTTAAACTCTGGAACTGCTGTAATAACCGAGCCAAAGCCTACTGCTGCACTCGTGTTAATAACAGCCATTACGGATCCTTTTGCTCCTTCATTTATAGAAGAAATAAACGTCTTATAGTGTTTGAAATTAATAAGTAAAATAGAAAAAATACCAATTAATAATGATACGATAGGCTCCCATTTTAAAACGTTTAATGTCACGACAACGATAATCAGCGGTAAAATAGCTAACATTACATTCATCGAGTCCTGCTCTTCACTTGCGGCAACCGATGATTCATTAGGCTCAGTAAACCCTTGATTTTTAGCTTTTAATTTTTTATCGCGATAAGCTAACCATAAATAGCCTCCCACTGCCATAATAAGACCTGAGACAATTCCAATAATCGAACCGGACATTGCATTGGTTTTAAATGTAGCAGTCGGAATCAGATTTTGAATTTGAGGCGTACCTGGAATCGCTGTCATTGTAAATGTAAATGCTCCGAGTGCAATGGTTGCTGGCAGTAAATTTCGCGATACGTTAGCTTCTCGAAATAATGCGATTGCTAAAGGATAAATCGCAAAGACAACAACGAATAAACTGACTCCGCCGTATGTCAAAATGGCTGAAGCAATCAGCACCCCTAAAATGGCTCTTTTACTTCCAAACAATTTAGCAATACGCTGCGCTAGCGACTTAGCTGCGCCTGTATCTTCCATTAGCTTTCCGAAGACGGCTCCTAATAAAAAGATGGGGAACCATTTTGCAGCGAAATCTACAAACCCTCCCATATACACATCTGTATAAGTAGGCAGTACTTTTAAACCGCTAAAATAAGCAACAAACGTAGCGACAACAGGTGCCACCCAGATAATAGACCATCCTAGATAAGCAAAAAACATCAACAATAACAATCCTACAATAATAACCACACGGTAACCTCCTTTCCTTTTAATACATATACATAATGGATTATTTCACAACACAACAAGTTTACACCCGTTAGTTTTATAAGTAAAATGAATAAAAGGAATCAAAACTATGAATAAAAGTCGTAGTTTATTTAAAAATCCACACTCAATTATTTTTTTTCTATAATTTCACTTTGAGTAGAAGCTATAAAATATACTTCCTTCTTTTTTCCTTGTACAAGCTAAGTTTTTTTCTGTTATATCCCGCGCTCTTCCTTTATTTTCTTTTCTCTTATAAGTTTTTCCGAACATATAGATGGGTATTTGAATGTTATGACACAGAAAAAGAGGCGATCTTATGCTACACTTCATAACAGACTTACTGAAACAATTTGGAATTTGGGGACTTTTAAGCGGACTGGCCATTGAGGCTTCCTCCCTGCCGTTTCCTGGTTCTCTTCTCACCCTTACCTACGGATACTTATTAAACATGCACATAGTGAAATTATTATTAATCGCTCTTGCAGGAAGCGCCGTTTATACAGCTTTTAGCTTTATACCGTATGGGATAGGCTATAAATTAGAAGATAAGGTAAAGAAAAAATTATCAAAAAAGAAAAAAGCATTTGAGAAATCGCAAAAATGGTTTAAAAAATGCGGATTATGGAGTATTGCGATTGCTCGTCCTTTAGGGCTCGGCAACTACATTTCTTACCTTTCAGGGCTATCTAAAGTAAAACCTATGCCGTTTGCTCTGCTCACATTTCTTGGTATCTTTCCTTTGAATATTGCCATGCTTTGGCTAGGACAAATCGGAAACTTTAAGTCCATTCAGTCTTTTATCTCAGATGCACAAACTTATATTCTAATTGCAGCGGTAGTGGCTGTATGCGGATTTTTAATTTATAAGTTCTATTTTAAAAAGAGCAGCTGCAGCGAACAGTCTAGTTCAACTTAAGATTAAGAATATAAAAAAAGACCCCGAGGGGTCTTTTTTTATTAAATAGAAATAACACCTAAGATTAATGCAGCTAGTGTCATCACCGCCGTAGTTCCTAGCGCCCACTTAATTAAAAATCGTTGCAAATCACTAAATTCAATTCCTACCATTCCAATTAATAAGTGAGCTGCTGCTACCAAGGGACTTATCACGTGAACAGGTTGTCCTAAGATAGCAGCTCTTCCAATTTCAGCTGCGCTAATGCCATAACTTTCGGCAGCTTGAGCAATAATCGGCAATACGCCAAAATAAAAAGCATTATTAGACATAAAAAATGTAAAAGGAGCACTTAAAAATGCTACTACAACTGGCAAAAAAGGGCCCATTGCATCTGGAATTATTCCTACAAGTGTATTTGCCATAGCATCAATCATCTTTGTTCCAGACATAATTCCTGTAAAAATACCTGCTGCAATAACAATTGAAACGACGGCTACCGCATTATTTGCATGAGATGAAATTCGCTGCTGTTGATCTTTGATGTTTGGATAATTTATTAGTAATGCAATAGCGAATGCTACCATGAACAAAAGCATCAGCGACATGAAGTCCATAATTAAGCACACCATAAGACTAACGGTAAGCAGAAAATTAAACCATACTAACTTAGGACGTCGATAGTCTGAATATTGCACTGTTCCCTCTACTTCATGTGCGTGTGCAATTTCATTTGCAGAATGTTTAATATTGATAACTCCTAACCTTTTTCTTTCCCTTCTTCCAAGTACAACAGAAACAAATAGAACCCATAGAAGCCCAAAACCCATTACAGGTATCAAAGGCAAAAACAACTGAGATGAATCCAAATTTAATGAACTCATAGCCATAGCAGAAGCACCTCCCCACGGAGTCATATTCATAACTCCCATAGATAGCATCGCTACTCCTGCAAGGATAAGTGGATTCATTTCTAAGCGTTTATATAGCGGAAGCAAAGAAGAAACCGTTATCATATATGTAGTAGTTCCATCCCCATCTAAAGCAACCATCATTGAAAGCACAGCAGTTCCTACAACGATTTTTAGTGGATCTCCTTTTACAACCTTTAAAATGAATGAAACAAGAGGGTCAAACAATCCTGAATCAATCATCAACCCAAAATATAAAATAGCAAATAAAATCATAATAGCTGTAGGCGCAATGTCTTTTACACCCTCGAGCATCATAGGTCCCATTCCACTAGCAAAACCGCCTATTAGACCAAATATGATGGGGATAATGATAAGAGCAACCATTGGGGTAAGTCGTTTTGACATAATTAAATACATGAAGACTGCAACCATTAAAAATCCTAATAAAGAAAGCACAGATATTTTTCCTCCTTTTTTGATAACGTTTTCATTTTTATTTGCTACACGTTACTAAAAAGGTATCACTTGTTGAAGCTGGTTCATAGATAACCAACATAAGTTTAATATCTTTTATAAAAGTAATTTTTTTCATTTTTTTCATGCATCATTTCTACATAAAAACGAGATAGCGGATAAAAACCCACTATCTCGTTTTTATGTAAGATTAGTTACTCGATATTTCCGTTCGGGCCTCCCTACACTTCCATACACTATTTCAACCTGCATTTCCTTACACGATACTAGATACTCTAAATACCTTCTCATTGTTGAATAACTGATACCGACTAATTGAGCAAACTCATCTACATTCAAGCTTTCCTGAACTTTGCAAACTTTATCTCTTACCAAACGAAGAGTATGTTTATCAATACCTTTAGGAAATGCTGTTACTGCAGCCGCTGATTGATTGCGGCGACTATGATGTGTTCTAAATAAATCGTCTATTTTTTCTTGATTAATCATTTTATTTTCAGTTAATTCTATTCTCGTAGACTGATAATGTTTTAAAGTAGATAAAAATTTATCAATAATTACAGGTTTCACCAAATAACCAAACGCTCCGCCTCTTATTGCTTCTCCTACTGTTTCAACATCATTGGCTGCCGTTATTAAAATAATGTCGATTCCTCGATACTTCTTTCTAATTTCCCATAGCAGTTCTACTCCATTGATATCTGGCAAAAAGACATCTAATAAAATTAATTGCGGTGTAAATATTGTCAGTAATTCTAAAGCCTGTTCTCCAGATCCTGCTGTCGCAACAACAGTGAAATGCTCTAGTTTCTTAGTAAATTGTTCATAAATTTGTGCAGCTGTAGAATCATCTTCTATAATCATGACATTAATTTGATTTTCAGTCATATCGATTCTTCCTTTTCATTATTTAATAGCTTTGGGATAACTAATGTGAATCTTGCTCCCTGTAACATACTTTTGCTTATGTATAGTTCACCTTTAAGCAACTCTACAGATCTTTTAACAATGGTCAATCCAATCCCGTGATTTTCACCTTTTTTCGTTGTGTAACCATCTATAAAAATCATATTTTCTACTTCTTTTGATATCCCTTGTCCATTGTCTTCAACTTCAAAAATCAGGTCGTTTCCTACATCTGTAAAAGATACTAGCACGTTCCCTTTATGTTCTCGCACAGCCTCGAGCGCATTATCAATTAAATTCCCCAAGATGGAAACAACGTTTTTTGCCTCTTCGATATCTAAAGTACTTGTTAAGTTACTATCTTGATCAATTTCTAAAGTGACGTCTAATTCTTTCGAACGATTGATTTTCCCAAGTAAGCAGGCAGCAATCAAAGGATCCTTCACAGAAGACATTAAAAAAGAAAGAATATCTTGGCGTTCCTTTACCTCTGATGAAATCATTTGCATGACATGCTCATATTTCTTTAACCTTAATAACCCGTAAATCACGTTCAGCTTATTTAAAAATTCGTGATTTTGAGCGCGTAAATTATCAGAGAACATTTTAATTTTAGAAATCTCTTCAGTCAATTCTTCAATTTGTGATAAAGTTCTTATGGTAAGAACGATACCTTGCACTTCTTTTTTTCTTACAATAGGAGATAAATCTAAAATATACTGCTGACCATCTAGTAGAAGGGATTGGTTAGAATACACGCATTTCTCTTCTATTGCTTGATCAATTAGCTGTCCTAAACGGGTGTTCTTTATCTCTCCTCCTATTGCTAAATGAAGGTTATCAAAGAGCTCTCTAGCCCTTCTATTCATCGACGTTACATATTTTTCGACATTTACAGTAACAGTAGCATCTCGAATAGATTCAAGGGTAGCCTCTTTTTCTTTAAAAAGAAAGGAAATTTCCTCTGGTTCCAGTCCAAATATTAGTCTTTTTACCCGCCTTGCAATAAAGAAAGCTCCAAATGCTCCAATAAGAAAAGGAATACAGGACAATTTAATAATTTTTATTCTATAATCATTAATCTGTTTTTCTATATTGCTTACAAGAAATCCTACCGAAGAAACACCTATAACGTTTCCTTGGTTATCCCATATGGGGGTTTTGGCTTTAATTGCAAAGCCTGAAATTCCTTTTCCTTTATAAATAATGGATTGATGCTTCTTTAAAGAAGCTTCATTGCTTGTTTTGGTATGTTTTCCAATGTAACTACTATTGGGATGAGAATAGCGTATTCCTTTATCATTGGCGATGGTGACATAATCTGCCCCTGTGGTTTTTCTTATTTTTTCAGCAACAGGTTGGATGTGCTCAGAAGGATTTTTCTGCTTAAAAGCTTTTACAATCATTTTATCTTCAGAAGCTAATTTTGCTACTGTCATAGCTTGATTACCTACATATTTTTCGACAATTTCATCTACCATTGCAGAAAATAAGATGCATACAAGGACGGTACTAACAAGAATAACTACAGTGATGAGTAATGTAATTTGGGCAAGTAAACTAAGTCTTCTATTCACGTAAAGAGAACGCATACATTCCTCCTTTTAAGGAATTAATAATGAAATAAAATACCGTCTTTTGTTTTAAGTTTAGCATAAAAAAAAGGAAGTTTAGCACCAAACTTCAAATGTTTACAATCAGACTGATAAAGGGAAAAATAAATCGAATAAACGCTTGACTTAAAGTATACTTTAACAATTATAATCAATTCGAAAACATCGCAAATGGAGGAATTAACATGAAATATACAGTAATCACTGGCGCAAGTTCGGGAATTGGATATGAAACAGCTTTAGCTTTCGCAGCGCGCGGAAAAAACCTTATATTAGCTGCACGTAGAGAAGACAAGCTGGATGAGTTAAAAGGAAAGATTGAAAAACTGAACCAAGATGTAAATGTTATTATCCAGTCGGTTGATTTATCCGTGGCAGAAAATGCTCACACGTTTTATGAGTCGCTTAAAGAATATGAGTTAGAAACATGGATTAACAATGCTGGATTTGGAAACTTTGCTTCTGTCGGTGAACAAAAATTAACTAAAATTGAAACAATGCTTCACTTAAATATCGAAGCCTTAACCATTCTTTCTTCTCTATTTGTAAGAGATTATGAAAATGTTGAAGGTACACAGCTTATTAATGTCTCTTCTGGAGGCGGCTACACCATTGTTGCTGATGCAGTCACTTATTGCGCAACAAAATTCTATGTAAGTGCATTTACAGAAGGTCTTTCTCAAGAATTGAAAGGAAGAGGATCAAAAATGCAGGCTAAAGTTCTAGCTCCAGCGGCTACGGAAACAGAATTTGCACAGCGTTCGATGGATATGAGTGATTTTGAATACGAAGGACGAGTACCTAAGTTTCATACGTCAAAAGAAATGGCTGCTTTTATGCTGGACCTTTATGATAGCAATAAAACGGTAGGACTTGTAGATGGCGTGACTTACGAATTTCAATTAAAAGATCCTATCTATCCATACGCAGACAGAGCGACAAGCTCAGATTCTTAAACAAAAAACACCCTTCCAAGGGTGTTTTTTTATGTCCGTTTAAATGAGTAACTATCTTGTTTATGTAATGAAGATGCTTAAAGATAATCTTTTCCTATTTATCTTTCCACGCTTCACTTCCTAATTTTTGTTTTGCTTTTTGTACATACTAACCGAACGGAGGTGACGAAAATGGGTACAAAAAAATCTGCTAACCGCGGTCAAGTAGCTCCTGGAGTTAACCCTCAAGGACACGGAAAAGATGTTGAATTTTCAACAGAACCGAAAAGTGAACTTGAAAACAAAGCGAAAAAGTCAAATACAAAAATTTAATTAACAAGGAGAAGATCACTCTTCTCCTCTCTTCCTCTTAATTACTTTTTCGAAAACGAAACTCCCCAGATTGTTGACTCCTTTCTGCTTCTTATGAAACTGTATCAATAGTATAAAAAAGTATACTATACAACAAAAATGTGCGTACTTGTTAGGATGAATTATATGATTTATGATAAATCTGCAAACGGATTTTACGACAAATTGTATGTTAACTGACTGTTAGTTGTAAGCTATACAGGGTATAGATTACTCTGAACAGTTCATCATTAAATATTTTTACAGAAAGGTTGTTTACACATGAACAATACAGATAAGAAACAAGAAATTTTAGACGCATTTAACTTTCGTCATGCTACAAAAGAGTTTGATCCAGCGAAGAAAATTTCCGATGAAGATTTCCAATTCATTTTAGAAACGGGGCGCTTATCTCCAAGCTCAGTAGGTTACGAGCCGTGGAAATTTTTAGTCGTTGAAAATGAAGATTTAAAAGAAAAATTAAAAGCTGTTTCTTGGGGAGCACAAGGCCAAATTCCTACAGCAAGTCATTTTGTTATTATTCTTTCTCGTACAGACGCAAGATATGACTCTGAATATGTGTTAAATCTTCAGAAAAACGTAAAAGAAATGCCGGAGGATGTATTAGAGACATTAATGCCTCGTTACAAAGATTTCCAAGAAAATGATTTTCACTTGTTCGAAAGCAAGCGAGCACTATTTGATTGGGCCAGCAAACAATCTTATATTGCACTAGCTAATATGATGACATCAGCTGCTCAAATTGGCATTGATTCTTGCCCAATTGAAGGGTTTAACTATGACCAAGTACATGAAATTCTAAAAGAAGAAGGATTACTAGAAGACGGCAAGTTTGATGTTTCTGTTATGGTTGCATTCGGCTACCGTATTCACGAACCTAAACGCGAAAAAACAAGAAGAAGTATGGATCAAGTTGTACAGTGGATCAAATAATAAACCAAAAAAAGAAGAGGTGAGCAACGTCACCTCTTCTTTTTTATATCTTTATATGCTGCTATAAAATCACCAGGATCGGTGTGTATGGTATAAGCGAACATTCCTTGATTTGTATGTAAGTACAAAAAGCCGCTTTCTTTTGAAACGCATTTGTAAGAGATGTCAAATACGCTGTTAATGTGAAAGGACTCATTCTCTGTTTCAATATTATCAGTATATAAGCACATGTCTTTTGAATGCTGAATCGTCACTTTTTTTGTTCGTTTTATTTTTCTTTCAACGTATGTATAAGAAATCATAGAAATAATGCTCATAGTACAGCTCCCCTTCTTTATGAATATTTTCCTTTTGGAGCATAAAATATCTCGTTAACAAAACTCTATCACTTACCAAAAAACAATTCCAGAAATACTCTTTCTGGAATTGTTTTTAAGATTGTTGCTCTTTATTTTCTTCATCTTTGCAAAAATCGATATTACTGTTTGTCATAGAGGCAATAGCAGGAGAGCCATTTCCAAACGAAAAACAAGCTCCTACCAATTTTGTATTGGCCGTGTGACTATTTTGTACAACACAACCTACGCTTACATTTGAATTGTCTTTTAACCCGTTAGTCACGATATTCTCAATGTTAATAATACATCCCATTTTACCACCTCTTTCGTTTCTATTAACGTATGTCATCTCTGTATATATGTATAGGATGTTCGCCTATTGATGATAAGTTGTTTGCTGCAAAATAGAAAAAAGAATCTTCGTATACCCTTTAAACAGAGAAGACACTCAAATGATGTCTTCTCCTTAAGTGAATTTAACTTTTCACAGCTTTTTCCCAGTCTGATGCAAACTTTTCAATTCCTTGTTCTGTTAACGGGTGTTTTACTAATTGTTCAATTACAGCATACGGAATGGTCGCAATATGAGCCCCAGCAAGAGCTACTCGTGTGACGTGATCTGGGTGTCTGACTGACGCTGCTATAATTTGTGAGTCAATGTGTTGAATTCGAAATAGCTCGGCAATTCGAGATACCAGATACACACCGTCTTCTGAAATATCATCTAAGCGTCCTAAAAATGGCGATACGTATGTCGCACCAGCACGGGCTGCTAGAAGCGCTTGATTCACTGTGAAAATTAACGTTACGTTTGTTTTCACGCCTTTTTTAGCTAGATAACGGGTTGCTTCCAATCCAGCAATGGTCATAGGAAGTTTAATTGTTATATTTTTGTCTCCTCCGTTAATTTTTATAAGCTTTTCTGCTTGCGCAATCATGTCTTCTGCTGTTACTGTGTCGGGGGTGACTTCTGCTGAAACGGATTCTACTTCCGGGACGGTTTTTAAAATTTCTTCGATGCGATCTTCAAACTTTACGCCTTCTTTAGCTACTAGCGAAGGGTTTGTGGTAACACCTGATAATACCCCAATTTTATATGCTTTTTTAATATCTTCCAGGTTAGCTGTATCAATAAAAAATTTCATCATGTATTCCTCCACTCGTTATGTTAAAAACAGCTTTTCAGGGGCATTTTTGCATAACTTTATGTTCAAATGGAATTGCCCTCTTCATATTGTCTTCATAAAATAAAATTTATTTCCTTTCAAATGCTGTATGTTTTTCTCCAAGTTTTCCCTTCTTTAAACTCATCTGAATAACTTCTATTTGTATGTATCATACTAATGATGTTGAAAAACCTATCATCTACTCAACTAAAAAACCTCCAGCATTTATGCTGAAGGTTAAGATACATTCTACTCTTAATTTTTTAGTCCTCTATAGCGAGCTGTTTTTAATTCTTGAACGTAGGGTTCAAAGTCCGGCATCTCTACAGCTCTCGCCAATTCGATTGCTTTTTCAATATCGTATGGAATACGCACAAATTGAATAGAAAATGCTGAAGGACTTTCGTCTTGATCCCTTCCTTCCAAGATAAGATAGGAAGCTTGTGGTAAATCAAGCGGGTTTCCTACACTTCCTACATTACACAGCGTTTTCCCTTTAATATGTTGAATAAATGCATTATGTACATCTCCGTAACAGATGACATCCGGTTCTCTTGATCCTTTTATATTTTCCGTATATTCCGTATTAGCAAATAGACTAAGGCGCTTTTCAAGTGAATCCCAGGGTTGAATTCGGTCATAAAGACTTCTAGGTGAAGCGTGAAACATTCTAATTAATTTCCCGCTCATCATAAACTCAACAGAAAAAGGAAGTTCCTTTAAGTATGCTTCTTGGTTTGAACTTAACTTCTCTTGATGCCATTTTAACGCTTCAAATTCCGCAGGCTTTGTAATGAAGTCATCCCAGTTCCCCATTACTGTTACTTCGCACTTTTCTTTTATGATATCAATTGCTTTACTTGAATCCGGTCCTTTTCCTACTAAATCACCTAGACAAATGATGCGATGGATATCTCGTTGTTGTATGTCAGCTAAAACTGCTTCTAATGCAGGGAGATTTCCGTGGATATCTGAAATAACAGCAATTTTGTCCATTGATTCCTCCACTCCTTTTTCATATGTATGTATTCAAGCCTTTTCTTTATTATAACATTTTATGATAAGACCGTTTACTAAAACGGGTCCTCTTCATTTAACAAGCAACGGTATAATTCGAATGGATATAAAAGGGAGGAATAAGAAGTGGATTTTTATGGATTGGGAAGAAATCTATCTTCCTTATTTATTAACATAAAATAAAGGAGTACTGTAATATATTTATACGAGTACTCCTTTATTGGTAGTTAGGTAGTATAGAGAGTCGCCAGATACCTCATTTATCTTGCGACTTTTGGTTTATAGCTTATTGAACACCAACTGCGTCAAATGACTTGCCTACTGAAATTACTTCTTGAGAGCCTGAACCGTATAGATCAGCAGCAGCTTGTACTAAACCTGCACGCGCTTGGCTGAACGTTGTAGACTGAGTGAAGTATAGCGTATTGGCACGGTAATAAATTTTTCCTAGCTTATCGCCGCCGATGCCTGTTACAGTAACTCCGTAATGAGTTCCTCCGTTAGCTAGCAAGTAGGCAGCTTTGTTGATAATACCGCTATTTGTATGAACCCCGCCGTTGTCACTAGAACCTGTATAGCGCTTTGAATAATGATCCGGATCTCCATATTTCGCTGGGTTGCTCATTGAACGAAGTGCATCGCCGCTTGTTCCAGGCGTATAAATATCCTCTCCAATTTCCCAATCTGGATTTCGGTTGTCATAGTATTCTACCAACGTTCCGAAAATATCGGAAATCGCTTCGTTTAATGCACCTGATTCATATTGATAGATTAAATTAGAACTTCTTTCTGTCACCGCATGCGTCAATTCATGTCCGATAACATCTAATCCTCCTGATAGCGGAACAAAAGTAGTTCCATCTCCATCTCCATATACCATTTGAGAGCCATTCCAAAACGCATTGTTGTAGCCGCTGCTATAATGAACAGTCGATTTTAGCGGAGCTCCTGCATTGTCATAGGAGTTGCGGTTAAATTTGTTTTTATAATAATCATATGTCACGCCTGCATAATAGTGAGCATCTACTGCAGCTGCATCGCGAGTTGCATTGTACGTATTATCGGTATCGGCCCATAGCGTACCCGGAAGAGATGTGCGATTTTTTGCATCGTACGTATAGATTGTAGCGCCTCTTGTATTATCTTGTAAGTAGTAAGTAGAACTAGATAACGTTGTCTTTAAGGATTTAGTATCTCCAAGAACTCCTTTACCTGAGCCAATAGCATTTGTGCCTGTTACAGGTTTCGCTGCCGGCTTTGCCACTTGCTTCACGTCGGCTTTTGGACCAGCTACGGAATCAATTGTATTGTACTTATCCAGTACTTTACCGCTAGTAGCATCAACAAAGTAATAATAGTTGCCTGGTTCAGGATTTAAGAAATTTAAATTTACTACATAAGCGTATGTAGTGTCTGAACCATTTTGATAAATATACAGTTCAGATGAAGGAGATTTTTCATACGTCGGCTTAAAGCCTAAGTCTTTTTCAGCTACTTGAATCGCCTTTTTGCTGTCAAGTTGCTTTTGGCCTTTTAATTTTTCCTTTTTATCTAAATCAGGAGCTACTGTACCTGATACAACTTTTAAGGTTCCATCTTTCGCTACGTGTGCTAATTGAGTAGATCCCCAAACGGGAATATTATTATATACTTGCTGCAAGCGTACCACGGTTGCTTGTTCAATAGGATCTTTCACCACTTCTGTCACTTTAAATGAGTTTTGAGCATTTTCGTTTCCTAATTTATATTTGTCTTTATTTGTATTCATATAGTGAAATACGACGTCTTGAGCCTTCTGCGATGACGGGCCCGAGAGCTTTCCGGAAATAAACTCAGGAGATTTAATTTCTTTGTTATACTTTTCAGTTGAAAGTACATTGTTTGGCGCAGCACTGCTCGTATGTGCAAAAGCAAATGATGAAGAAAGAATACCAACTGATAATAATACCTTTAAAGCCTGTTTTTTCTTTTTCATAGTTTTTTTCTCCCTATCCCTAGTAAATTTAATTACCCCAATTTTTCTGTTAATTGCGATAATTAGCAACATTATAGCAACTAAAAATTACTACGTCTATATATTATTTCAATATTCCTATTATTATGAAAATTAAAAATAAGTCCTCTGCAATAAGTCTTTTTTACCTATTTAAACTATATGAAAATCATTTATGTTGATTTTCATACAAGTAAAATAATTCTTCTAGCCAGCTAATAAAAACTAGTAGGATAGGTAGCGTTATTCGTTCTTACTGTCAGTTCTATGAAGCATTTTACAAAAATTACTTATAAGGAAAATTATAAATTTCAGACCATTTTTTCGGCTTAAATATACTCTTCCTCTTCATTTTTTTTATTTTTTTAATCTATTAATTAAATTTTTTATATGTTTTTTATGTACGTGCACAACATTATTTTATTATAGTACTGTACTTCTTATGAACGTAAAAAAGCACGAATCTACTAAAATCTTTGTAAATCCGTGCTTTTTCTGTTTATTTCAAGCATACACAACCAACGATAACTAATAAAACAAATAGTACAACGATTAATGCAAAACCGCCACCGTAACTACCGTAGCCGCCGTAACCGCCGTAGCCATAACCACCGCCGTAACCCCAGTTACAAAATCCCATTTCACTTCACCTCCGTAGCCTGTTTACTCTATAGCATATGTACAGGCTAGAAAAAATGCTCGCCCATTTATCGCCCTTTTATAACGATAAAAAAGAAATTGAGACATAACGAAATCACTCCAATCAATAGCTAGAAGCAACTAAATAGATGAAACCTACGTTCACCCTACCAATGAAAAAATCCGAACGATTCATCGTTCGGATTTTCCTTCAACTAAACTGCTTTTGTCACAGCCTCTTTTAAGATAACAAATATTAACTTATTTACTTTTAGAAGCTTGTTCTTTAAAGCGAAGTATGTAATACGGAACAATACAAATAACCGCCAAAACGAGAGCCGTTAAACTGACTATGCGGGGATTATTAAGCCCGAAAGAATAGTCTCCAAAAGATGCTCCAATTGCAATAATAGCAAAAATAATATACAGAATACGAAATATGTTAATCCACTTTTTCTGTTTAATCGTAACCACTCCTTTGCTTATTTTACTCCAACATAGAATATTATAACTTTACTAAACAACTTGTTGCAAAATTTCTTCTGCCTTTAACTGATTACCTTTTATTTTAACGGTAAACAAATTTCCACATTCGTCCCTTTGTTTACTTCACTTTCAATACTAAGAGTTCCTTTATGCTGCTGGATAATATTAAAGCAGATCATTAACCCTAACCCAATACCGTCTTCTTTAATACTGTAAAATGGTTCACCTAAATGTTTAATGCGATCTTTTGAAATTCCTACACCTTCATCAATAATTTGAATATGAAGGTGATTGTTGTCTTTTTGTCTCAGCTCAACTTTAATTTCGCCTCCGGAAGGCATTGCTTCAATCGCATTTTTAAGAATATTTATAAACACCTGTTTCATTTGATTGCTTTCACAATATACAAGAGGCAATTCTCCATATGAGTGAAGTTCAATAAAAATGTTTTTCATGGTTGCTTGAGGCTGCAGCAATAAAATCACTTGTTGAATTAACAGCTGCAAATCAATCGACTGAAATGTTACGGCCTGTGGTTTTGCCACAGACATGAATTCATCTGTAATCATTTCAATACGCTCAATTTCAGAGGATATAATGTTCATATAGGTTAACTCTTCTTTACTCGCTTTTTCAGTTAATAGCTGCATAAACCCTTTGATGGCCGTTAAAGGATTTCTAATTTCATGAGCAATAGCTGTAGCAAGCTGACCGACCGCTGCTAATTTCTCAGATTTCTGCAACAGCTCTTCTGTTTCTAGGTATTCTGTCCTGTCTCTTGAAACAATAAGAAGCACTTTTTTGTTTTCTATATTGAACAATTTCCCACTATATTCTAGTTTTTTTACTTCTCCAGACTTAAATGTAAACTGTGATTGCAGCGTGAAAGAAAGATTTCCTTGGCGAATTTCTTCAACCGTTTTTCGAACAATGTCAGAATCTCTAGGTATAATATCTTGGCATGGCATGGATAAAAGCTCTTCTCTCGTATATCCAAAGCGCTTACATCCAGCTTCATTTACTTCGATAAAACGAGAAGGAAAATGATTAGAACCTATTTCAAGTAAATAAATTGCGTCGTTTGCATATTCAAATAACGTTCGATATTTCAACTCACTTTCCTTAAGCTTACGATGCAGCAAGTCAAGCTCTTTTCTCGCTTTTTTAGCCTCAGATATATCCACACATACTCCAGACAAACCTATTAACTCATCTTTCCCATTAAAAATTGGCGAAATAGTGATGCGAAGATCTACTAAACTTCCGTCTTTACGAGCTCTTACAACTTCTACTCGATTGATTGCCTCTTTTTCAGCAACCGTCTTTTTTATATTCTCATGTACGTCCTCACTAAAAGCCCCTGCTATTTCGTAATATGTTTTCCCAACTACTTCGTGGGCTTTCCAGCCATATACTTTTTCGTAGGCTTCATTAACTCGCAAGATCCGACCTTCTAAATCAGTTATGATCACCGCATCCATGTGATGATTAATAAAAGACTCCAGCTGTTCTTTCGTATATTCCAGTTCTTTTTTCATTATTCTGACAAAAAAAGAATCTTCTTCATCCTTACATGAATCTGATCCAGCATAAGCAGCTTCTTCTGCTACAGCGTAAAATTTACGATAAAATTCTATCGTCGCTACAGCTACTCCCAGTCCGAGAATTCCGAACACTAAATATTCTATTTCGCTATAAAACGGCGACTGAATAGGTGTATTCCAGAAGTAATTCGTCAGTAAGACATGAACGATAAAATGAATAAAAAAACAAAGAAGAGATTGTTTTAATAAAGAAAACTGCTTTCTATATCGAATAAGAGGAAGGGAAAATAAAAAGGTAAAGATTAAAATTAAGATAGTCAGTAACCAATGACTTTCTAAATAGATACTGCACACAGCCATAGTGATACCTGCAACTGCACCGGCTCTATAACCAAAGTATAGAACGGTCAAAATAAGAGGAAGAAAACGTAAATCATATGTAATCTGTTGATACGTAACGCTATATATCATAAGAATAGCAGAAACAATACTTGCATAAACACCACTCATCCATTTGTATTTATGGGCTAGACGCTGCAGCAAAAATATTCGTATCGCAATCATAATACTGACAAAAAACGAAAAAATACATAAGTTAACAAATAATCCGCTACTAATCACTCCTTCTATTCCTCCTTTACTTGTAAATATGCGTGAAATAATTCCCTTATATAGAGAGTGTAACATGAATAAGCGCTGCTATTTATGAAATTGATAAAAAAAACTAGTCTCGCCCGAGGCAAGACTAGTTTTTTTATTATCTATGCTGATCTTGATACATAGGTCCTTCTGAAATCATATTGCTTTCAGAAACGTACGTAGGATCTGAATGCGCATCTTTATTTAGGCTAGCATTTACCTGCTGTTTTTTAGATAAACTTGAAAGTTTTACTTTGGCACTTCGAACAAGTCCTTTTACTTTTCGTCGTTTCGCAGCATCGCTTAATAGATAAGACGTAATGCCGACTCCTACCGTTGATAGCGTAATACCTGATATCAATGCTTTTTGTTTTCGTTTTCTCATAATAACTCCTTCCTTGTACCTTTTTGAATCTTACAATAACTTTTCCCTCTCAGGTACTCTCTCAAACCCGATTATTCAGATTATTCACTTCTTTAATAAGACGCTGCAGCGTGTCCGCTCCTGCTATTCCATCTGAAAAAAGGCCATACTGATTCTGGAATTTTTTCACTGCAGCGATTAATTCATCTCCATAGAAACCGTCTGCTCCAAACTTCGGAAGAGAAAAACCTAGCGTAAGTAAGTTTTGCTGAATTTGTTTGACTCCTAACCCTCTATCACCTTTGGAATAGACAAATGGTCCTTTTGTATTATTCGTCATAGAGAGATTTGTTGTGACTTCTTTAAAAAATGAGCAGTCCATTTCATTTATATCCACATTTGTAGAAATTCCTTTTACTCTGCCAGAATCCGTATACTGAAACATTGCCCATCGCTGCCATTGACTTAGCTCACCAGGGTGCTGCATACCGCCTTGTCTGTTGTTTGCACTATATCTTGCTACCCACAAAGGATACTTACTTATTTCGTTTGTAAAAAAAGTTTTAGCGAAATGATAATTCGTATATACGATAGGTTTAATCCCTGTTGCTTTGTGAACATACTCAAGCCAGCTTACGGCAAAGCGAGAAACAAATTCTTTGGATTTTTTCTTATCTTCTTCTAGATCCAAACACGGCGGAAGGTCTAGTTTCATTTGTCCAAGCTGAGCAATAAAAAAAGCAGCTTCTTTCTCCGGGCTATTTGTACAGTGAGCATAATGATAAAACCCTACTCTCAAGCCCGCATTTTTAGCACCTATATAATTTTCATAAGATCTAGGGTCTACAAAAGTTCCGCCTTCTGTTAACTTTATATACACCCCTTTCACTGAGGTGTTTTTTATTTCTTTCCAATTAATGATTCCTTGATGATGAGAAACATCGAGAATAATAGGATTATTTGAATGTCGACTTTGCATAGTTTTCACCTCTTTTGCTAGCTTCCTTATGTATACGACGAATATTTTAAAACCCCTGTTTTTCCGGATCTTGATATTCTTTTATAACGATGTGTAAAACGTTGCTCATTTGAATAGCTAAATAAGCTTCGTGTTTTTTGTCATAATAACGATACCATCCTTGCGTATGAATAATAGATTCCTCAAGCTCTTTTACATTTTCTGATTCAACCAATGTACTGATTGATTTTTCATTTCCAAAATAAAACTTCACTTCGTACGTCACTTGAATCCCTCCTTTATAAAGATGTAAATACCCTAATCGTATGTACTTGAATCTAGTACAAGGTAGTGTAAAAATTCTTTTAATCCGCTTTCTCTTTTTATATGTTTATTTAGAACAATGTTCATTTTATTATAAAACAAGAAGCCAAGCATTCTGAGCTGCTTGGCTTCTTGTTTTATTTTGATGGATGAATCATATTAGCTGGATTTACCCATTGCTCAAATTGTTCTTCTGTCAGAAGGCCTGTTTTTACCGCTGCTTCTTTTAATGTCGTTCCTTCTTGATGAGCCAGCTTGGCAATTTTAGCCGCATTTTCATACCCTATGTGCGGATTTAACGCTGTTACAAGCATAAGAGAATTTTCTAGATTATGCTGGATTTTCTCTTTGTTGGGTTCAATTCCTACTGCGCATTTATCGTTAAAAGCCTGCATGGAATCTGTCAGCAGTCTGACTGATTGTAAAAAATTATAAATAATAACCGGCTTAAATACATTTAATTCAAAGTTTCCTTGACTAGCCGCAATGCCAATCGTCACGTCATTCCCTAACACTTGTGCAGAAACCATTGTTAGAGCTTCACTTTGAGTTGGATTTACTTTTCCAGGCATAATAGAACTTCCTGGTTCGTTGGCAGGAATCGTGATTTCACCTAATCCGCTCCGAGGACCGCTTGCCAGCCAGCGTACGTCATTGGCGATTTTCATTAAGTCAGCTGCTAAGGCTTTGAGTGCACCATGGGCATAAACCACTTGATCGTGACTTGTTAATGCATGAAATTTATTAGGTGCTGAGATAAATGTTTTTCCAAGCGTGCTGCTGATTTCTTTCGCTACTTCATCGCCGAAGTCAGGATGTGCATTTATCCCCGTCCCAACAGCTGTACCGCCAATAGCTAGCTCCTTCATATACTCTACGCTTTGTTTAATCATTTCTTCATTTTTTTCGAGCATATGATGCCATCCGCTAATTTCTTGTCCTAGTGTTAGCGGTGTAGCATCTTGTAAATGGGTTCTTCCTATTTTAATAATATCTTTAAACTGCTCTTGCTTCGCAGCAAACGTTTCTTTTAATGTTTTTAGAGTAGGTAATAATTGATCTTCGACTTCTAGTACAGCTGCAATATGAAGAGCTGTAGGGAAAGTATCGTTAGAGCTTTGTGACATATTAACATCATCATTTGGATGGAGCGTTTCGTCGCCGTTTATTAGCTGGTTTCCCCGGTGGGAAATCACTTCATTTACATTCATGTTTGATTGCGTTCCGCTTCCTGTCTGCCATACTACTAAAGGAAAATGTTCATTCCATTTCCCTTCAATAATTTCGTTAGCAGCTTGCACGATGGCTTCCGATTTCCCTGCTGATAGTTTGCCTAGTTTATGATTGCTAATAGCCGCACTTTTCTTCAGAACCGCAAAAGCGCGTATTACTTCAATCGGCATTTTTTCAATCCCTATTGGAAAGTTTTCTTTACTTCTTTGCGTTTGCGCTCCCCATAGTTTATCTTCTGCCACTTTGATTTCTCCAATTGAATCTCTTTCGATACGATAGCTCATAGTTAGAACTCCTTTTCAATATTTTCTTTACCTATTAGTATTGATTATATGGATGAATTTCATGACATAATAACAATTATTCACTGTTGAAAATTCCCTTTTTTCTATTTTTTAAACGGGCTTAACTTATTTGATTATTTAGCTCATAGTTTATTATGATTTTATGATACAAAAAAAGATCCGAAGAATACGCTCTTCAGATCTTTTTAATACGTCCAATTTTACTTATGAATCCATACAGCACCAGCTGAATTGTCTTTTGCTTCACCAATTACGTCTAATTTTAATCCGTTTTGAGGAAGCAAGCGGCCTGCATCTTTAATTCTTTCATCTAAATACGATTTTTTATCGTTAAAGCTTGTAACACCATTTGATTCTTTAGATGAAATCGTTCCCCACGTTTTATGAGAATATGACCAAGCAGGTGATTTATCAAATGAGAACGCCGCGTCTGCAATTTGATATCGGCTTGAATTTGCTGTAGTGCTAATACCATTCACATTAAAGTAAAGAACTTTATGAGCATGTGAATCAACTACACCAAGGAATCCTTCACCCGGATGTTGTCCTACCCAGTTATCAAGATAGCTTTCATCTGCGTACCAAAGCAGCATGCCTGTATTATATTTTGCACCGCGCGCGAATTGAAGTGCTTTATCACTGCCTGCATAGTTTCTCCACTCAAGGTAATAATAGTTATCTTTATAGCTGATGCCGTTTGTCTTTTCAAATCCATCTAACGTTACTTTTGGAGCTCCTTCAGCATCGTCCGTGAATACCGTTTTTCCATCTACTACTAAACTAGCATTATCAAGAGCGAATCCTTGAAGAGCAAGTCCGCCGTCCGTGACGTATTCAAATTGAAGCTTGATTTTTTTACCTTTAAACTGCGTTAAGTCATAACTTTTATCTTCCCATTTTCCGTTAGATGTTTCAGCAGAACCATCTGCATTATTCGCTTTATCACCAATTGTATCTAACAGAACTTTTGAACCGTCAGGAAGAATCGCATTTACATATAAGTAATCGTATTCTGCCTCTACTTCATAGAACGCTTTGTAATTGAATTTAGCTGTGTTGGCCGTTGTTAAATCAAACTCTGGCGTTGTCATCGTCGTATGCAGATCGTCTCCGCGTTTACTGTAATAATAGTTGCTTCCAAACTCAGGCTTAATCCCTTGAACAGCTTTTTTAGGTAAATTAATCTTTACAATACCTGGTCGTTTAGATTTTGTGACACTTTGATCAACCACGCTCACAGAGCCCGATTTTGTAATGTTTTTGCTGTCAATTTGTTGAATATTTGCCCAGTTTCCACCCATATTTGCTTGGAAAAACTCTTTATTTTGCGGGGAGAAACTTGTCGGTTCTGTTCCAGCTACTTCACCAGCCCAGCTCCCTCCGCTCATAATTGACCAAACGCCTACCGGCTCACCTTGACCCGTATACTGTGTATCATACTCATCCGGCAAACCTAAATCATGGCCAAATTCATGAGCAAAAACCCCAACTGCTCCGTCTTCCGGTTCGATTGTATAATCATAAGCAGCCATGTTTGTTCCAGGAACTTTATATACTTGTCCCAAAGTAGAGCGGTGAGACCAGATAGCATCGTTTCCTAGTTTACCTCCACCTGCTTCTTGCCCAGTTCCAGCATGAATGACCATTAAGTGATCCACTATGCCGTCAGGCTCATTGCGGTTGCCATCTCCATCGATATCATATTGATCGAACTGATCATAATCTGAAAGGTTAATGCCGCTTTTTGCTGCTGCAGCAAGCGCTTCTTTTACAAGGTTACGAGGCCCTTTAGATCCAGGCGCATTATCGTTTCCTCCCGCTGGATTGTCTGCTCCGTATTCTTTTGCGTTTCCAGGTACGGTTAACCAGTCAGAAACCGTTCCATCTACTGTGTAACTACCTCCAGACTGTTCTTCATAATATTGTTTAAACGTTTTAATTTTCTTTCCGTTGAATAGCGTAAAGTCTTTCTTTCCAAACATTAATTGCTGATAGTGATTTCGGTTAAAGTCTTTTGCATACATGTAACCAGGTTCTTGAATGACATTATTGTGCTTAAAGTCTGCGTATTCGACTAAAAGTACAAGAACTTTATCTTTTCTCACTTGTCCGTTATATTTTGCCTGAGCTGCAGGTTTAACGTTTACCCCGTTCCCCGAATTGTTTCCTTGAGACTTAATGTTAGCAAATTCGCCTCGTTGAAACTTTTCTTTTTGTTTTGTTTGCATTTCTTTCGCTTTCAAATCAATTTTGCTAGCTTTATGTCCTTTCATGCTCTCTTTATGTGCATCTTTTTTGTTTATGTAAGAAGTAACGGCTTTCTTCACTTCTTGCGGTGTTGCACTTTGAGAAATAACTCCTTGGTTTTTCAGTGCGTTAGCCAATCTTTCTTCCGGTACTGTATTCATATCAATTGGTGAACTCGGAAGTTCTTCCGATTGTGCGGTTTTAGCTGAAGCAGTACTTCCATTCATAAGTACTGGTCCCACTCCGCTTAATGTAACAGTTGTGGCAAGAAAAGATGTCCCCAAAATCTTTTTCCAGCTTTTCAAGTAAACCCCTCCATTTTAGAATTTTCAAACTATTAGCAAGATTTATTTTATATTCTAAAACTAGGAAGGTCAACTACATTTTACTATATTATTAAAATTTTTTGATTCTAGTAGATAATGTAAAATAGTTTTATAGTATGTAACTAGTTTTCTTTGCCTGACAATTAAAATGTCTGATAAACCCTTCTTGCGTATGCAAATTCCATGCCAAATCGATAACCACAACTAAAACTGTATGAAGCGTATTTTTTTAGGGAATTAGAACCACCTTTTCCGTATTACTATTATATAAAAACAAAAAATTCCCCATTATGGATACAGAAAGATAAAAAAATCACTTCTCGATAGACGAGAAGTGATAACCTTTGTATGCAAGCAAATTTAAGAATGTTCTTTTTGACGATGCAGCAAGATATGATAGAGCGACGTGCTCCAAATAGACATATTGCGCGCTGCGATTTCATAAGGTTTTTCATCAATTTTAAACAAGAAATCCCCTTCATAACTCACGGATTTCCCTTGCTTTTCCAGCTCTTGTTTAACAGCTTCAATCCATTCTACTGCATTCGTATAATGTTTGTTCAAACGAACTTTAATAGTTTGATTCCTGTAATGAATAAAAGATGTAATTCCCCAAAAAATTAAGACAAGAAAAAGTACCATATACAGCAATTGCATGATAACGATCCCCTTCTTCCTTCATTTCATTATTTTCAATGAAGACTTAATTTAGATGAGTAAATATTACTATTCTCCTTTGCTATCGTCATCTCCTTTAAAAAAGTGAATTCCTTTTCCACGTGGGCGTATAAAATAAACCCGTGTACATGCTTGCTCATCTTTTTTACTAACGTTTTCTGTTAAAAAATGATAAGCTAATAGAATGATAAATAGAAAGGGAGGGCGACGAGTTGTCAACTGAACAAGTGAAATTAGCAGCCGTTTTAGATGTTGAAACAACGGGCTTAAGTGCTCAAACATGCGATATTATCGAACTGGCAATTGCTGTTGTTTCTTATGATTCTGCTACCGGAGAAATAATCGACATTGTAGAAGAATATGAAGAATTTAATATGCCTTCAACTCCCATTTTCCCGTACATTACAAACTTAACGGGAATTACAAATGAGATGGTCAAAAATAAAACATTAGACGATAAAAAAGTGGAATCGCTGTTAACTAGCGTTTCGGCTATCATCGCTCATAATGCTTCTTTCGATCGCAGTTTTCTTTTAAAACGGTATCCATCTTTATTTAACCAAAAATGGCACTGCTCTATGCGTGCTGTCAAATGGAAAGAGTACGGCTTTCCTAATAAAAAACTAACAACACTTCTTGACCATCATAAGATTGAGAGAGAGAACGCTCACAGAGCTATGGATGACGTGAAAGGAACCATTGACTTGCTAAGACAGCAAAATCCTAGCGGAGAGCCCTATTTTTCTGAAGTATTAAAAAAAGCAATGAGCAAACCTAAAAAAACAGCGGCTTCCACTCGTTTTTAACTTAATAAAAAAAGCGCAGCTTCTGCGCTTTTTTTGTTTTTATTTGCCTATTTCTTAAGTGTTGAGTTATATGTTTGAGGAATATGGTTGTAAACAGCGAGGTTGTAAACGCACCGGAAGAAAAAGAAAAGTGCCTGCTTTCAAACCAAAAAAATCGCGGAGGAACAAACTGAACAGCCGGTGTTTACAGACATATACGAAATCAGCTGAATTGCTAATAATCTAGAAGATTCAAATTATACTTCTCTTACCTTTTGGCTTTGAAGGTCGTGATGCGTTTGTTCTAGTTCACTTAAATTCAATTCGTACAAATGTCTCCCGTCTTCTGCTTTAAAGTAACCCGATTCAATAATTTGATTCATTAAAAGATCTTTCTTTTGCTCAAATGCTTTTTCAGATGTCATGTTATCATCTCCTTTTTTAGGTGAATATCTTTCATAGAAAAGACGTACACCGCTTGTGGCATACGTCTTGTTGCTTTTCACACTCGTTACCTATGTTTAAAAACAACGCAATCGTTACATTTTATCGAGAAGGCTGCTTACGTGTTGCAGCCATATTGAACATTTTGGTGATGCACTACTTTTATACCCTTCATGATGTTCTTAAAACGCAATTGGAAAAAGATTTTCATAAAATCTGTTTGCCATCTACTGCCCCACTTTCAAAATGCGGCTGTGCGGCGATTTTTTTTGTTGCTAAACTAACCACCATTAATACAACTAAATTAATAAATAAAGAAATGACGCCGACATTTGTATCTTTAATGATTTGTGGCAACGCAGGAAACAACGTGCCAAGCGTTGTTTCAGTAATCGTTATATACATCACAGACGCAATGCCGGCAACAATACCTGCACACGCCCCGTATTTAGTCACGATATTGTTTTTCATTAAACTAAAAATAAAAGCAGGAAACAGCTGCGTCACAATGCTGTAACCCATTAGTAAAAGCGTTACAATTGTATTCCCTCCATGAAGTGTAAAATAGACTGAAACAAGCGCAATGACTGGTACGAAGCATTTAGCCAGTATCGAAATTTGTTTGCCCGTCGCTGAGGGAACAAGCACGCCGTAAACGTTTTTAGATAGTGACGTAGAAGCTGCCATCAAGAGCATCGATCCAGGTACAAGTGCTGTTAATAAACCGGCTGCGCCAATAAAGCCGACAATCCACGGGTCAAATGTTTGAATGGAAAGACGAAGCAGTGACAAGTCCGCTTCTGCACCTTGTAGTCCAGGTACCTGCATAAGAGCAGTGAACCCTACAAAAAAGACAAAAAGCAGCATTAACGTATAAATAGGACTTATAATAGAATTCTTTCGAAATACATTCTCGTTTTCAGCTGAATATGTTGCATTAAACGTATGCGGCCACATGTAAAATCCTAATACGGTCAGCATGACTGTAGAAATAAACCACGAAATACTTAGACCTGTCTTGGGAAGAGTAAGAAACGTTGGATTTGCTTGATGCACAGCCTCAAACATCGGCTGTAAGCCTCCGTAGTAATGAATTGGCATATATATTCCTAAAAATAAGACAACAATAAAAATCATAATATCTTTCACAATAGCCGTCCAAGCGGAACCATGTATGCCTGATATCATTAAGTAAACCGTTAATGATATGGCTCCAATCCAAATGGCTGCAGTTGAAGAGATAGAGCCATAAGAAGCTTCAGATACAATAATGCCTAGGCCTTTGAACTGTAAAATAATATAAGGAACAATTGCCAGCACCCCTGCACATGAAACAACGATACCAAGAAACGGACTTTTGTATTTTGAAACAAAAAAATCCGGCTGAGACATGAGCTTATGCTGCTTCGCATATCGCCATATTTGCGGACCAATCCAATACCCTAAAACGTACGCTAAAGAAATATAGGCTAAAATATAAAACGCCGGCCCTCCTTTCCCATATGCCCAAGCGCTTCCACCTAGAAACGTAAAAGTAGTATAGATTTCACCCGCCATCAAAAAGAATACAAAAACGGTTCCAAAACCTCTGCCCCCTACGCTCCACTGTTCTAAATCCATTTTTTTGCCCCGCGTAGCTCGAATTCCAAGATAAATAGCTAAAAGTAAAAAGCCAAAAATAATAATCAGAGCAGTATTCATTATTTATCTCCTCCTTTAACAGCAGGATCGAGCTTGTACACAATGCCCATAATAAAAGACGTAAGGATTACCCACATAACAATCCAAAAGAGAAAAAAAGGCATCCCTAAAATAAACGGCGTTACTTTGTTAACAAAAGGCAATAAACCTAATATTCCTACAAATGGAAGCAAGCAAAGAAGATAAATTATTTTCATAGAACTCCTCCTTAATCACACGGCTTATCAGTACTTATCTAACACTTTAACTATCTCATTATGTACTTCTCTTATTCTTCTCTTTACACCTCCATTCTTGAGCTAAACGAGACGTTTGGCATAGAAAACCGCCGTTTATTTGTTCCTTAGTATCTTCCATTTGTCCCCATATGAAAAGGAGTTTGTAAGACATGCTTACAAGATTTTGAATGCAGCAGAATATTATTTCATATTTTCATATACACAATATAGACAAACAAAAAACGGAACTGAAAGTAAAGGTCTCAAACAGTTCCGTTTCGATCTAGCATTTCTATACTTTATTCCTCTTCTTTTTTCTTTACACCAAGCGAAGAGAGAGCTTGTTTTAAATGTCCAAACGTTTCAATTTTATTAAAACTAATTCCTACATTAACAGTCGTCTGAGCCATGTCAGGATTCACTCCTGACATAATCGCATGGATGCCTAGCAGCTGCAAAATGTTAATCAAATCAAAAAATTTGTGAGCAACATACGTATCTACATAATTTACACCCGATAAGTCAATGACTAGATGCCTTATATGTTTTTCTGCACACTTTTTTGGAACAACCTCGATAATAGAATCACCTTTGATTTCATCAATAAGCCCTACTAAAGGCAAGACCGCGATGTGATCTACAATTGGAATGACAGGAAAACTCGTTTCGTCGATTAGCTCTTGCTGAAGACTTATTTTTTGCCTTGTGATTTTATAATACTGTTCGGAGAATTCATTAAGGAGTTTATCAAATGTTGTATGATAAACTTCGCTCCAAGACAGTATATCTTCTTTTTTAATAGATGAATGTATCAGGCTATATGTTTTGACATACGTCCAAATAATTTTTCTTGTTTTGCTTAGCGCTTCTACTACCTCGTAAATCGGCGTATCAAATTTAATTCTGCTGTTTACTACTTCCGTCGTCCATTTCACCATACGTTGTTTAAAAATCTTTTGATCGTCAAGAAAGCCGCTCGCAATTGTTCCAATCGTATAAAGATGCTGCTCACGCAGCTTTTTCTCAACTGAAGCATCTGCGTCCTTTGAGTAAATCGATCCTTTAATATTACTTCTTTGGCGCAGCCATTCTTCACTGATAGAGGCTGAATTTTCTAAAATATATTCAAAAAGTCGTTGATTTTGTTCACTCACTACTGTTTAACCTCCGTTCACTTTCTCCTTCTGTCCACTTACTTACAAAACGCACCTTATGATAAATTCATGCTTCATATTTTTTCCTCGTCCATCTCTATCATACACGATAACCGCTTTGCATACTTATAGAGAATTAGATATAAACAAGCAGGTGTTTGATTATCTACATAGATAAACTGCCGTGTATGATGCAGCTATCATTTATTTTCACATGAAAGGATGTTAATTGTATTGAAAAAATCAATTATTTTGTTGGGGATTCTCGCTACAAGTATTGGATTATCCGCTTGTTCAAACAATACAACAACTTCTTCTGCCACAAACTCTTCTGCACATTCAGGTCATGAACATCATAAAGCTGCAGTTGCTGATATTCGCGAAGAGACTCCGGGAGCAGATGTTTTGCCACAGTTTTTGAAGAACCAGCCTAAAGATATGAAACTAGTTTATCTATCCGTTGCTAAAAATCGTGAACTACTTGAAAAAATCCCTTGCTACTGTGGATGTGGCATGGAAGCGAATCACAAAAATAGCTATGACTGCTTTATTTTTAAAAACAAAAGAAATGGAGCAGTTGTCTGGGATGATCATGGAACAAAATGCGGATTGTGTATAGAAATTGCAGCTAAAGCTATGCTCGACTATAACCGAGGCAAATCAATAAAGGATATCCGCAAAGACATCGACGAAAAATATAAGGAAGGCTATGCACAACCCACTCCTACTCCTTCCTTGTAGGACATTGGCAGTTTTTAAGCAAACATTCGCGATAGGTATATATAAAAGGAGAAGATATCAAAAACACATTCTTTTTTAGCGTTTTGAAAGCTGATTCATCTTTGAAACAGCAAAAAAACACTCAAATAGCTATTTGAGTGTTTTTTGTGTATTATTCTTTCACAAACTCTTTTGTACTTCTTACTGTATCAATCGGACGCACGAGCTTCTCAATTTCTGCACGTTTTGGCTCTAAAAAAGGAGGCAGTGATAATTTTTCTCCGAGCGTTTCGTAAGGTTCATCTCCCATAAATCCTGGTCCATCTGTCGCAAATTCAAATAAAATTTGCGGAGCCACTCTTGCATACAACGATTCAAAGAAGTGACGATTCACATAACCAGACGTATGGAAACCGAAGCTTGGCATTCGATTAATCCACTCTTCAAGAGCCTGTCGATTTTCTACGCGAAAAGCAACGTGATGAACCGTTCCAAAACCTTGCTGAGCCTGTGGAAGTTTTTCATTGTGTTCTACTACTACTTGCGCACCATTTCCTCCTTCTCCTACTTCGAATAGGTGAAGGTCTCCTTCTTGAGCAATCTCTTTAAACAAAAGGACTTTTTCCATCATTTCTTTAAAGTAATTAAACTCGGCAATACGAATAAAGATAGGACCAAGTCCTGTAATAGCGTATTGAAGAGGGACAGGGCCTTTTTGCCAAGGAGTGCCTGATTCAACTCCTTGATTTCCTTCATCGGAAATTAACTGATACTGCTGATCATCAAAATCAACAAACGAAAGCGTCTTTTTCCCAAATAGCTCTTGAATCCCCGTATGATTTACTTCTAAGCGATCAAAGCGCTTTACCCAATAGTCTAAAGCCGCATCATTTGGAACGCGGAAAGATGTTTTTGAAATTTCATTTGTTCCGTGAAACCCTTTTGGAATACCTGGAAAATCAAAAAAAGTCATGTCCGTTCCAGCGCTGCCTTTATCATCTGCAAAAAACAAATGATACGTTTGAATATCATCTTGATTGACCGTTTTTTTAACTAAGCGCATGCCTAACACATATGTGAAAAATTCATAATTCTTTTCTGCACTGCTTGTAATAGCCGTTACGTGGTGTATTCCTTTTAAGTGGTTCATTCTACATTCCTCCGGATAAATCGTCTAGTTTATCATTTATTATTTATCTTTAATTTGAATATCTTTAATTAAAGATAATATACCATGATTAATTTTCCTTTGTCAATAAAGTATGGATGATCTCGGAAGGAAATATGTAGGTTTTTACATTTTAGCAAAATCTCATAAATGAGGACGGACCAAATCGGTAATAAAACACCGTATTGTTGCCTAGTTCCTTCTCTAACCTATACTAATTTATTTCTCTTACACGATATCATGTTTTTAAATCTTTGTCCGGTATTGGCTGAGATTATCACTCACCAGGCAAACGTTAGTTAATTTAATAACTCCCGGAAGCTAATTTTTTAATCTTTTTATGTAAAAGGAATAGTAAGAGAAAACTTCATCACATATACTATATAAATTTATATAAAAGGCAGGGATATCATGAAAGCACAGCGCTTGGTAGATGACCAAAAAGGAACATACAGCAAGGAAGTTCAGAAGCACTTTAACCTTAAAATAAATAGAAAAATTTACACACAACCCTCACCGCAATCACCTTCCTCATCCCCTATACAGAAGAAAAATCTTAAATACAAACCTCAACATAAAGTTCTACGCACGTATGATAAAACATTAAATGATACACAAGAAAAGCCTATAAAATCTGCAAAAACTAGATTAACTAAATATGAAAAGCTTCTATTAAGCAACCAGCTTTCAGAAGCTGCGGCTCTTTACTCATCTTTTGGGTTAGAAGAGCTGGTACGAATGGCTAGTAGAGAGGAGTGAACGATTTGTGTTGGGTGAAAAAGTAATCATTGATACAAACATTTGGGCTTCACATGCGCTTAATTATCCAGAAGTTGTAGAATATATTAATGAACTTATTTCAAATAATGCGGAATTTTTAATGCCTACTGTTGTACAAATGGAACTTCTGTCGCATTGGGAAGTAGAAACAAATCCTCAAGTCAAAGCAGTAAAAAATCATTATATTTACGATATGACAGATAAGATTGTGGACGTTACAAGTGAAATTGCGCAGCTAGCAGCTCAAATTCGCAGAAAAGCTAAAATAGAATCCAATAAAAAAATTAAAGGCCCAGATGCGATGATTGCCGCATCTGCTTTTATACATAATGCAAAACTGATTTCTAACAATAATAAAGATTTTGCTTGGATTACATTTAATTTCAGCTATCGAGGTCAACCATTATCTTATGTAAATCCTATTAAAGACACGATTGCTTACGCTTCTTTTATTAAAAGCTTTGAACCTCCCAACCTTCCCGGTGCTGATAACTTACAAGAAAACGAGAAGGAAAGTTAATTTGTTTTTGCTTTCAAAATACTCCTTGTCTCCCCCCTTTTTCAAATTAAAAGTTTGATGGGTACATACTCCAATTCTTTCTATATTGAATACAGTAAAAAGCATAAAAACTTAGGCGGTGAAAAGAGTGAATTACCCATATTACCCGGAACAACCTTTAGAAGAGTATCAATATGGCTATGATTATTATTCCAATCCCCAGGAAACTGAAGAAAGATTCCCTTATGGTTATTATCCATATCCTCGCCCTCGGCCATTTTATCCTTACCCTTACCCACGTCCTATTTATTACCACCCCCCTTACTTTTACCCTCGTCCTCGTCCGATTTACCCACACCCAGTGTATTGGAGATAAAAAAAGAAGAGCTGTCAGCTCTTCTTTTTTGTTTCTTGATATTTAAACATCTCTTCTTTAATAATGGTCACAAACGCTTCATTTTGCTCAATTTCAAAAACAGTAATAGCTTTTTCTAGGTAAGCTATTCCTTCTTTAAGCTCACCAAGCTGACAGAGTGCTTCTCCAATTTGATAGTGCAGTTCTCCTAATAAATAAAGCGTCTCATGCTGAATACACAGCTCTAGTCCTGCTTGTGCATATTTAACCGACTTTTCATAACGTTCCATTTGCAAAAGCGCATGTGATAATCCATATAAAATTCGAATTTTGACAAGAGGATCTTTTAACTTAGGAAGCAAAGCAATATGCTGCAATCCTTCCATAAACGTACTGAACGCTTTTTTTAAATGACCTTCTTCTTCGTAAATAATGGCAATACTATTTAAAATAGCAATCTCTTTCTCTGAATAAAACTGTTCGCTCGTACGCGTGAACGCAATGGCTTTTTCCAATTTACGAAGCGCTTGTTCAAATTTATTTCCGATATAATAATCACATATGGCTTCGTGCCATAGGAAAAATTGTGCGTGAAAAGGATCTTGAAACATAGGATTATCTTTTTCTTTGTCCACCATATGTAACACGGTTTCATAATCGCGTTTTCGTATATAATGCCTAATGGTCGATTTAATTTCTTTTGAATAATCGTTGGGCGTTAGCTCTCCTGCTTCAAAGAAATAATTCATCGGAACCCCTAAGCGTTTCGATAAATGATAGAGAACTTCACTGCTTGCATGAATTTCACCTTGTTCAAATCGATGTAGCTCTTCTTCTGTACAAATTCCTTCTGATAACTCGACAGTTGTCATTTCCGCAATCTTTCGCAGATCTTGAATCAGCTGACCTACTTGTTTTTTATCATTCAAAAAATCACCTTACTTAATGTAAATAAATGTTTTTATCCTACTTTTCTACTATACTCCAAATAAAATGACTTTAAAAGAGATAATGGGCTATTTTTTGAAATTCTTGTCAATCTTTTCTACCTATCAATAAAGAAAAACAGCACATCCATGTGCTGTTTCCCTCAAGTTCATATGATTTATGACACTGTACATCTTTTCAACTTAAATAGAATCAAATACTTGACGCAGTTGAGCTGCGCTTTTATTGATCGCCTGCTGAGCAAGTGGGACAAATTCATGAAACCCTAAAAATCCGTGAATCATCGTTTCATAATTTTCGTAGGTGACGGGAACACCGTGATTTTTTAATGCGTCCGCGTAGTCTTTTCCGCTATCTCTTAGAGGGTCGTACTGTGCTGTAATAATGGTAGCGCTTGGCAGGCTCGATAAATCTTCTAGTAATACCGGAGCGTTATAGGGATGCTGTTCTTCTTCTTTATTATTTAAGTACTGAAGGCGAAACCAATCCATGAGATCTTTTGAAAGAAGATATCCTTCGGCGTTTTCTTTCATAGAGGCAGGATGCTGATTTTTAAATCCTACAGACGGATAAATAAGCAGCTGATGAACAATGGGTGGACCTTGTCTTTCTTTGACTAAAGTGCTTACAACCGCAGCAAGGTTGCCACCAGCACTATCTCCTCCAACGGCAATTTTGTTTGAATCGATATTTAATTTAGACGCGTGAGCTGAAATCCAATCCAGGGCGTCATAGGCATCGTTCACCGCAGCGGGAAATTTACTCTCAGGAGCAAGGCGGTAATCAACAGACACTACAATACAGTTTGTTTCATTTGCATACGACCTGCATATGGAGTCATGAGTATCCAGGCTTCCTAATACCCAGCCTCCTCCGTGATAATAAACAAGAGCGGGAAATGGCCCTGTTCCTTCAGGCTCATACACTCGTATAGTGAGGGTACGTTCATTTAATTGGATTTCTTCATTATATACTTTTTTAACTGCTTCTTTGGAAGGAGTTAAAGACATCTTTTCCATTTCCCTCAGCTGCAGGGGTGTAACGTCCTCTAAAGAAGGACGGGGCATTTCGTTATATTGATTTAGAAATATTTGAATATGCGAATCTAACGGCATTCTTCTTCTCTCTCCTTTCAAGGTAACTCTATATGTAATGATGAATGAAATTTCAGAAAAAATCCAATATATTGTCTTCTCGGCAGGCTTTTGTTTGTTTTAATTAAAAATGGGTATAACAATTAAATAAAGAGGATGATATTCGTATATATTTTATTCTCACCTATATAAATATAAATACGTACAAAGGAGGCACAATGATGATTATTGTTTATATAAGCTTAGCTGTTGTTTTGGCATCACTTGCGTATCTTATTTACGCAGGCGTATCATTTAATAAAAAAATCAAGCCAACTGTGAACTCTGTAAATGCCACTTCTCAACATCTTCAAAACGAAACTGATCATATTAAAGAAAAAACAAACCATTTAAAAGTAACACAAGCAGCGATTAAAACGGATATACAGTACAAAAAAGATTCGGTCAAATATACAGCCAACTCATTTAAACAGCTTGTGAATAGCTTTAAACGTTAAAAAAGGAAACCTTTATACAGGTTTCCTTTTTTATTACATCGCCTGAGACGTATCTTTAGGAGGTGCAGCCGTTTTGTTTCGGTGATAAATAGCATTAATCTCTCCTCCAATGACGAGAATTAACCCCGTTAAAAATAGCCAAAGCATCAGAACAATTACGCCTCCTAAGCTTCCATAAGTAGCAGAATAATTGCCAAAGTTGCTTACGTAAAATGAGAACCCTAAAGATGTCAGCTGCCATAGTAGCGTAGCAGCGAGTGCTCCGGGCCATACGTGAGCAAAAGGAAATGTTTTATTTGGCGCTAATCTGTATAATACGGATAAAACAAGTACCATAATGCCGACACCAACAATCCAGCGCAGAATATTTAAAACCACTGTTGTACCTGAAGGAAGAGAAAACCATTCGCTTATCCAATTTAACAAAACCCCTCCGAACACTGGTAAAAGAAGCGATACAACAATTGTTACAATTAATCCAATTGTTAAAAGAATGGACAAGCCTCTTACTTTAATAAACGAGCGCTGTTCTTTCACGTCGTAGGCTTGGTTCATTGCACGAATAAAGGCGTTCATACCGTTTGAAGCGGACCAAATGGTTCCTAAAATCCCTACAGTCAGTAACCCGCCGTTTGGTTGGCTTACAAATTGAGCTACGTTATCCTTAAAGATTGCAGCCGTTTCTCCCGGCATAACGCTTTGAAGAAGATCGATTGCCTCTGCCGGTTTAATCGATAGATACGGAACAATCGATATCAGTAAAATAAGCATAGGGAATAATGATAGCATATAATAATAGGCTTGCTCAGCCGCTAGTCCCGTTGCTTGATCTTCTTGAATTTCTTTACCAAGACTTTTTCCGAATGATAATAGCTTTTTCATGATAAACCTCTACTTTCTCTTTTTTTGTTCTTTTCCCATTTTATGCACTTTTCAACCTTGAAAGTGGAGAATTTCGAGCAAAATCTCAAATCAAGCGACCATGAGAAAGTAGAATGATGTTTCCTACACAAAAAAAGTTCCGGCTCAAAAGAGCCAGAACTTTTCATCAAAGTATTTATGTAGAGCAGACTAGCGAATGTGTCCTTGTGCACCGCTTAATTGCTGCTGCGCCATTGCAACAAGATGCTTCGTCATTTCTCCACCAACAGAACCATTTGCACGAGCCGTTTGCTCAGCGCCAAGCTGAACGTTAAGTCTTCCCGCGATTTCCGTTTTTAACTGATCAAGAAGCTGTTCAGCACCTTGAACTAAAATAGGATTACGATTTGCCATGTTTATCACTCCTTTCCTTCAACAGCTTATATAGGTTAATGTTCCTTTCACTTGAAATTTTATACAACATCCCTCAAAAAAAGATCCCTGGCTATCGCCGAGATCTTTTTTTCTTTTTAAGCTTTTTACACTTTTTACACTCGTTCAAGAGGCATAGTGCAGCAGCGGAAAGAACCGCCGGACTTAATAATTTCAGATATATCAACTTCAATCACTTTATAGCCTCGTTTCCTTAACTCTTCATTCACTTCTGTATTCATTGGCAAGCTGATCACCCGTTGATTACCGATGGATAATACATTGGTTCCCATCGTAAACTGCTCTTCTTTTGTTACTTCAATTAAGTCATATTTCATGCGAAGTAAATTTAATTCTTTCTCATGTAAAGCAGGTGAAAATACAAGCGCTTCTGTAGGTGATAAAATATTTAACACACAATCAAGATGAAGATAAGACCGATCAATAGGAATCGGAACAACCTCATACGCTGGAAGCAGCTCTTGGATATGCTCCACGCCTTCTTTACTTGTACGGTCGCTGAGTGCAATAAAAATAGCTTGTCCATCAATCAGCACATCTCCACCTTCAATGGAGTGGTCCGGTACCTGATGGAAAGGAATACCTTGCTGCTGCAGCCAATCGGCTAGCACTTGTTCTTCTCCGCTTCGAATTTCGCTGCCCATTTTCGTGACAATAACGGTATCTCCGAGCGTATAGCCAATATCCCGTGTAAATACTTGTTCTGGAAATGGCTCTTGTGCAGATAGTCCGATGACTTCAATCCCTTCTTTTTGAAGACATTCGACAAATTGACGGTGCTGCTTTGAAGCTAAGCTCTCATCAATGTTTTCGTCCGCATAATGCTTTTGTGTTTCATTAATAATTTCTTCAATTTTCATATATGTAGGTGGACAAACGACCACACGTTTTAATGTATCATACTCATTTTTACATCCATAACTATTCGTCATTTTAGCTGGCTGTTTCATTTGCATCTTTCTAAATCCCCCTTCGTGCATTTATGTACAGTGTTCCCTAAATCGCCTGAAACATAAACACGATTTTGCTAAGGAAACACCCCTGCGCATCTATCTGAAAAGCTTTTCCAGGCAAAAAAAACAAAAAAACACAATACTTCTTCTAATTACAATAACTGTTAGTATAAAATAGTCTAGTAACTGTACAAAAAATTGGAGGTTAATATGAATAAAATAGCGAACGCATTATATGCGGGCAGAAAAATTTTATTAATACTGTGGATCATCCTAATTGTCGGATTTGGCTTTTATGCGGCTAAGCTTCCTTCTGTGCTAGGAGGAAACGGATTTGAAATGAAAGGAATGTATAAGGATACCGAGCAGCTTTTAGTTAATAAATTTGATGTTAGCGAAGCTCAGATCATCGTTTTGTTTGAAAAAAAAGACGGAGTTTCTGACTCGAAATTCCAGCAAACTATCGCTCAGTATATGCAAAAAGCAAAAGACAAATCAGACGCGTCGAAAGTTGATATACCAACGGCTTCTAACAAGATGATAAAAGGAAGCACAGCGTATGGAATTATCCACTTTAATCACGATGATGGAACGATGGATAAACGAGTGGAAAAGATCAGAACTCTTTCATCTGAAGAAAAAGAAATGAGTGTAAAATTAACCGGTGGTCCTATTATTGAAAAAGATATGAATACAGCAAGCCAAGCTGATTTAGCAAAAGCGGAAGCAATCGGCATTCCTGTTGCTTTAGTTGTACTTCTTCTAGCTTTTGGTGGCGTGGTAGCCGCTACAATCCCTCTTATGATAGGAATTGTAACCGTCGTTACCACCATGGGCGTTGTCTATTTCTTTCATCCGTACACAGAGCTGTCCATCTTCATTTTAAACGTGATTCCAATGATTGGATTAGCTCTTAGTATTGACTTTGCCCTTTTATTTATTAATCGCTTTAAAGAAGAAATTCAAACAAAATCGGTAGAGCAAGCAATCAAAATCACCATTCAAACAGCGGGACGCTCAGTCATCTTCTCCGGATTATGTGTATTTATTGGATTAGCGGGAATGCTGTTTATTCAAGTTGATATTTTTCAAAACGTCGCTCTTGGAGGAATGGCTGTTGTTTTTATTGCTGTGTTTTCAGCTCTTACGCTGCTTCCTTCCATACTGGCTATACTAGGTACACGCATCAATCGTTTACGCATCTTAAAAATCAGTGAACAAGGCGGTCAATCTAGGTGGCGTTCATTCGCTACATTTGTCATGAAAAAGCCTGTAGCTATGACGATTGTTTCTCTTATTATTCTGTTAGTAGCACTTATTCCCGTTCGAGACATGCATCTAGAAATACCGTCTTCAGAAGCACTGCCAACAAAATACGAGTCTCGTCAAGCTTTTGACACGTATAACGATACGTTTATAAATAAAAACGCGGCAGACGTTTATTTTGTGTTAGAAGCTAAGCAAGATATGCTGAAGGAAAAGCCTTTAACAAATGCCTTTACTTTTATAAAACAATTAAAAGAAGATTCGTTAGTTAAGCAAGTTGATTCTATTTCTACCGCTTTAAACGTAAAATCCAGTGATCAGCTTCAAGCTATGCTGAACAACCCGCAGATAAGCGCGCAGACAAAGCCAGCTGTAGATTCGTTTATTAACGAACATTATATGCTCATAAAAGCTACGCTAGATACAGACCAAAATTCAGATCAAGCAAAAGATTTTGTTCGAAAATGGAAAGAGAAACGTTCACCTTTCACCGTTCATATTGGCGGCTATCCAAAATTCGAACAAGAAATATTTGATGAAATTTATGAAAAGGCGCCTTATGGACTGGCTCTTGTTTTATTTTCAACGTATGTCATTTTAATGATTGCTTTTCGTTCCGTCCTGATTCCTTTAAAAGCTATCATTATGAATATTTTAAGCTTAACAGCTACGTTTGGTTTACTTGTATGGCTGTTTCAAAATGGACATTTAGGTCTTACCCAATCCAATATCGCTTTAGTGCTGCCGGTCTTTGTTTTCGGCCTTGTATTTGGGCTTAGCATGGACTACGAAGTCTTTTTGATTTCACGCATTCACGAAGTGTATCATCAAACGAAGGATAACAATGTAGCAACGGTCGAAGGCCTAGCTTCCACTAGTAAAATCATTACGAGCGCTGCTTTAATCATGATTGTCATTACAGGAGCCTTTGCTTTTACAGACGTAACGCCTGTTAAACAAATGGGTGTAGGAATTGCTTTAGCTATATTTATCGATGCAACGATTGTCAGAATGCTTCTTGTCCCTTCTCTTATGAAATTGCTTGGAGATGCCAACTGGTGGTTTTTCACTAAAAAAAGCGATAAGTCCAGTTCCAACGAACAGGTAAAATCATAATAAAAAAACCCGCTCACTTGAGCGGGTTTTTCATTGAAGATTTCTTTATCGACTTAATTTAGCAAAAGCGATAATGCCTTCTTCATCGTCTAATTCCAGTTCTAGTCCTGCTGCGTATGGGTCTACGTTCATTTCCGTATCCAGCCAATAGCGCAGGGCTTCGATAATGTTCAAAGTAATATGAACCTGTTTACGATCATGCACGTATGACTCTGCTGAAAAACCGTAGTCATCATCATACATTAGCTCAATCTCTACTTCTTGAGGCTGAACTTGTTTTTTTTCTGCGATATACAAACACATCGCATTGATAATATCTTGTTCAGAAATTTTTATTGTCTCCAAGATTTCACTTCCTCATTTTTACGCTTGTTGCTACGTACGCTTTGGAATAACTTTACTACAAGAAGAATTAAAGCTACAATCACAAGCATATTTACCATAAAGCCTAAAATTGGGCCTAATGGTCCTAAGCTAGATAATAAGCTTCCAAATAATAAGCCCGCAATTCCTCCCATTAAAAGACCTTTCATTAAGCCGCCGCGCTTTGAACCAGCCGCTGTACTTTTAGATGATGAGTTTTTAGACGTATTGTTTTGCTTAACCGAATTACTGTTATTGTTTTTAAATAAGCTTGATTGGTTATTGCTTCCGCTGTCAAAAGAGCGCTTTCCTGATTTATACCCTTTTGCACTTGCTACGTTTGAACCGTCATGAATAAGTGATCCACCGATTGGTGAAAACACAACCGCTAATGCGATAAATGCGGCCAATAATTTTTTTACCATTGCTTTCCCTCCACTAAATGACTAACGTCACATATGTTTTTTCATATATGATTTCCATATATGTTCCTACGTTTCATCATACCAAAAGGTTTCACTTTTTTATATAAAAATGCATAAAGCTCCATTAAATGTTCACAGGATTAAACATTTGCACGTATTTCGTGCTTATATAACATCAGTTAAGTATAAATCAAAGGCATTCATAAAACTAACAAAGGTCCTTCATCTTTATTATATATAGCTTATTTTACACTTCGCCGAAAACATTATCTAAAATTTCTATTTTTGAGGTAGTGACTTTTGCAGAATTCTTTGTTTGCTCCACTAATTTAATAATGTCTTTATGGGCCTGCTTAGCACCTATTATTAATAAAGGAACACCTATTACATTAATCTTTAACCTTCTTGAAAACAAACCTCCTAGTGTCATAGATAAAGGCACGGTGGGAGATGTATTGGAAAAAAGTATTTTCGTTTGTAATTCTCCTTTTTTATTTAGCAAATTGGCTAACTCATACATAGCAGGAACTACTACTTTTGAAGACCCTCTCCCTAATGTATATACTTCATTTTTTTCTTCATCATATCCATGAAAAATTAACTTCCCCATATCCTTAGAAGTCAATTTATTAAAAACATCAATATTTAATATTTCTTTATCAGTTGGTTCTCTATTAGCAGGGAGCTTTTTCAGATGGTAAGCAGCTGCCAATGCTGATGAATGTGTGCCTCCGTAGCAGTTATAAATATAAATCATCTTGTCATCTCCTAAATAACTAACTCTCCTTTCATTATAATCAAAATTTCTCTGCTCCATTCTTAGATTTCCAGAAGAAATTCTGTTCTTTCCCTATTAAAACCTGTACAAAAAACATCCTGGAATACAGTTGTTACACCCCATTCTTTGCTTCCCACAACTACTTCCCTCTTGGTTGAAGTTTAAAAAGATTCAAGAAATTCTTGGAAATAGAGACATTCAAACAGTAACATTAAAGGATCTATATACTTATATAACGAATAACATATAGGAAAAAGATTTAATGAATGGATGAAATTTGTCTCTGAAAGCTTCTAACATTGCACGTTTGTAGTTAATTCGTCTTCAATACTTCATATTATATACTTGCCCTTTCATAAATAAGAGCTTTCTCTTATATGAATATGTATAGATAAACTAAAGTTACAAAGGAGAGATATGATGTTGAATGAACAGCTCCCATTATCAACAGCAAATTTATCAGATGCAATGGAAGGTGCCAACCACTTAGACTTTTCTATTAAGCCCTTGCAGCGTCATTACAAACTATTCGGGCCGGCTCTTACCGTAGATACGCCCGCTGGCAATAATTACTCAGTGCTTGAAGCGATTCGACTAGCGGAGCCGGGAAGTGTGCTCGTTATTGATGGTAAAAGCTACTGTAACCATGCCTTAGCAGGAGATTTCGTAGTAGCCATGGCGAAGCTTGTTGGAATAAGCGGTATTGTACTAGATGGGGTTATACGAGATCAAGAAGACATCGAAAAGCTCGATTTCCCCGTATTTTGTAAGGGCTCTACGATCGCAGCAAGCAGCAAAAAAGAAAAAGGAAAGGTAAACGAGATCATTTCCTGCGGGGGCGTAAAAATCCGTCCTGGGGACTTTATTGCAGGTGATGACGGTGGAGTGATTGTCATTCCCAAGGAACAAGCCGAAGAAGTATTAGCAAAAGCGCGAGAAAAATGGCAAAAAGATAAAGACCGAGAGAACGAAGTATTAATTAGCAAAGAAACGGTATATACCTATTTAGATAAAGCCCTAAAATAAAAGACCTCCGCTTGGAGGTCTTTTATTTGTCATATTGTAAAAATTCTAATCGATTTCCAAACGGGTCATGGACAAAAAAACGCTCTCTCCCTGCAATAGGCTCTTCTTCTGAAAGAACGCAGCCCGAATGTGCCAATTTACGTCTAAGCGTCTTGATATCTTCCACGACAAAAGCTGGATGCGCTTTTTTAGCAGGTATGTAGTCATCTTGAATACTGATATGCACTTCTTGAGTCCCACATTGAAACCATATGCCACCTCTGTGCCTTAAATTTTCCGGCTTAAGAACAGTTTTCATTCCTAAAAGATTTTCATAAAAATTTCTTGCTTCTTGCTCGCATCCTTCTGGACCAAGAAGCTGAACATGATCAATTCCCAGAAACATCCACAAACCCCTTTCAAAAAACGTCTTCCTAAAAGTTATTAATCAATGACTCTAGGATTATGAATAACCTGCAGCTCTTTTACAGCTTGCTTCATTTCGCTTTTGCAAATTGGACAAGTTGGCTGATCTCCGCTTTTAAAGTTATCTCGAACCCAACAATTACACGTATCTGATGTACATTCCCAAACTTTTGTTTCTTCAATAACAGCCGGCTCTAAATTTTTACGATTATACATACACATCGTCTCCTTTAAACAGTACTTTTTAAGTGGATAATAAATGAAGATTAACTTAGCGTGTAAATGCGGTAAATGGTGCAAGATAAAGTGATACTATACATCCGTAAATCAATCTTTGAGGAATAATACGGCGTCTTGAAAGACTAAAATAAAAATGAAGTTATAACAAAGCAGATAGCAGTTGCTTTTCTTAAAACAACGGGATAGTCTGAAAAGAACAAAAATGAAGATCACAAAAATTATATATTTTACTATTATAACAGAGTTTATAATTTTTTACAAATCAGCTTCCATTTACTTGTTTTGCTTTTCATAAAAAAAAGCGAGCACATGATTAGGCTCGCTTTTGATTTCTTATCGAGTTTGTCCGTTTCCACTCATAATATATTTAATTGTCGTAAGTGCAGGAAGTCCCATTGGACCACGTGCATGAAGCTTTTGAGTTGAAATCCCAATTTCAGCTCCAAATCCTAAAGCTCCTCCGTCAGTAAAGCGCGTAGATGCATTATGATACAGTGCGGCTGCATCAACTAATGACATAAAGCGTGAAACGGCTTGTTCATCTTCTGAAATGATGGCTTCGGAGTGTTTTGTTCCATATGTTTCGATATGGTCAATCGCTTCATCCACACTCTCTACTACTTTCATCGCAATTGCTAAGCGTAAATACTCTTCAGCCCAGTCTTTTTCAGCCGCTGGTTTTGCTCCAGGAATTTCACCTACTGTCGCTTTGTCACCATATACTTCAATACTATGATCGTTGAATGCTTGAATCAATTCATCTTTATGAGAATCGAGCCATTTTTTGTGTACAAGAACCGTTTCTGCTGCGTTACACACCGCTGGTCGATCTGTTTTTGCATTAATTAAAATCGGAATGGCCTTCTTAACGTCAGCTTTTTCATCGATGTAAATATGACAGTTTCCGACTCCCGTTTCTAACACGGGAACGGTTGCGTTATTGACGACCGCTTGAATCAATGAAGCCCCTCCGCGCGGAATCAGCACGTCAATATGCTCTTTCATTGTAAATAATTCTTGCGTAGCCGCACGATCTGTACTTGAAATAAACTGTACCGCTTCTTTAGGAATTGGCGTTTCATCAAGAGCTTTATGAATAATGTCCACGATAGCTTGGTTAGATGAAATAGCTGAAGAGCCGCCTTTTAACACAATAGCATTTCCAGATTTCAACGCTAGCCCTGTTGCATCTACCGTTACGTTTGGACGTGCTTCATAAATCATTCCGATCACGCCAAGAGGCACGCGTACTTGCTTTACATCTAGACCGTTATCCAATGTCCAGCTTGATAAAATATCGCCTGTTGGATCATCTAGCTCAGCAACTTCACGAAGGCCGTTTGCAAATTCTTTTACACGTTCCGCTGAAAGAGCAAGGCGGTCCATAAGCGCTTCGTCAAAACCTTTTTCTTTCCCGTTTTTTAAGTCTACTTCATTTGCTTTTAAAATATACTCCGTGTTGCTTTCAAGTGTAGAAGCAATCGTTAACAGCGCATCGTTCTTTTGCCTTGTTGTTAGTAAACTTAATTGCTTAGCTGCTTTTTTTGCTGAAATAGCTTGTTCTTCTACTGAATACGTTTCATTTGTTTGTAACACCAAATCACTCCTGGATTCGTTTTAGTTTTGTTTGATTTTAAAGTGTGAGGCATAAGAGGTAAATGCAATCATGCAAAGAAAAGGAAGGGCTCCTTTTCTTTACAGCATGTTTGCTTACAAACCGACCGGTACTGGAATTTCTAAGTGACACACTAGACCTTCGCTGTCAACAATCGGTTGATCAATTGGCTCATTCAGTGCAAGTTCATCAGATGAATAATTTGTCACGCCAAGAGCCAGCTCATTGTCATCTTTATCTAGAATACGTACAACTGCTCGTTCACTAAAGTGTCCTTTAATATATTTAACATGCTCGCGAAGTAAAGGCTCTTTATCTTCAATAATTGCACGTTTCGCGGCATCTTCGACTACTATTTCCCCTTCAGGACCAGAGTTAAACGCAATCCACTGCTTTTTCTGATTAAGGTTCGCAGAATCATCTTCAGATTCAAAATACGTTCCTGTTGCATCTCCGTCAACCGCTTGTGTTAAAATTTTTGGCACGCCAGCTCTTCCTAAAAATGCTGGAATTCCTGACGCCATAGCGATTTTGAACGCGTCAATTTTCGAGCGCATACCGCCTGTTCCAACTGAACTTCCTGAATCTCCTGCAGATTCTTCGATGTCTTGCGTGATTTCCCCTACGTGAGGAACTAATTTTGCATTTGGATCCTGACGAGGGTCTGCGCTGTATAAGCCATCGATATCCGATAAAATAATAAGCAGGTCGGAATCCACTAGTCCAGCAACTTTAGCTGAAAGTGTATCATTGTCGCCAAATTTTAATCGATTGATGGTTACCGTGTCGTTTTCATTGACAATTGGTACGATACCACGTTCTAACAGCACATTAATTGTATTTCGTGCATTGTTGTAACGATTTTCGTCTGAAAAATCGTCTCTCGTAATTAAGATTTGAGAAGCAACGTATCCATGTGATAGAAACAGTTCTGAATAAGCCTCCATTAACAGTCCTTGACCAATTGAGGCAGCTGCTTGTTTTTCAGGTAAAGAGCTAGGTCGCTCTAAGCAGCCAAGCTTGCGGTATCCTGCAGCTACAGCTCCTGATGAAACCAATAGCACTTCATGACCGCTGTCTTTTAAGTCTACGACTTGATCCACAAGGCGCTCGAGCTTCCGTCTGCTGATTTCACCGTGTGAACTTGTTAATGAACTACTTCCAATTTTAATTACAACCCGCTTCTTATTGTCGGGACTCATCAAATCACTCCTAGTGTGTTCTGTATGTTTTCTTGTTTATGATTATTTTTTTGTGGTGAGGAATTCACGAAGAAGATAAGTGACGAATTAATTAGTACTTGCCACTTTTTGTAGTTGAGCACTCATTTCTTTTGAACGCTTTGATGCTCCTTTGACTGCTTGCATCATTGCTTCTCCGCCGCCGTGTTTAGCTAAGGCGTCTAAACCAGCTGCTGTTGTACCGTTTGGAGACGTCACATTTTCACGAAGCTCCGTCGGCGTTTCATCTCTTTCCATCATCATTCTTGCTGCACCGTAAATGGTTTGGGCGCCAATTTCACGTGCTAGCTCAGGATCGAGACCTTCTTCTTTAGCTGCTTTTTCGATATGCTCCATAAGGAAATAAAAATAAGCGGGTCCACTTCCGGCAATTCCTGTGAAAATGTCCATTTGAGGCTCATCAATCACGTACACTTTTCCGATTGCAGAAAGCAGCTCTTTTGCTGTTAGCACAGCATCCATTGCAGCATATTGACCTGGAGACATAGCCGTTGCTGATTGCTGAATCATACTTGATGTATTCGGCATCACTCGAATGACCTGCTGTTCATCATGCAATAACTCTTCCATGTAAGAAGATGAAATCCCTGCAAGAACAGATAGGACAAGCTGGTCTTTGTTGATTTGAGGCTTTAATTCGTTTAATGCCTCTTCAGCGCCTTTTGGCTTCATCGCTAGAATAAAAACGTCAATGTCATCTGTTTTCAGCTCGCTGCGCTTTACTGCTTTGATACCATATCTATTTTCAAGTTCGTGCAGTCGCGCATCATTGCTGCGATTTGTTACGATAATATTTTCAGCAGGTAATTTCTTTGCATTGACCATACCAGAAATCATCGCTTCTGCCATTGATCCAGCACCTAAAAAAGCAACTTTTTGTTTTTGATCCATCAAATCTCCCCTGTCATTTGTTCGTATTTTTGTTCTCGTTTCTTTCAACGGTTCCTATAGTAACATGCTGAAAAAGAGTGTCAAGTTGAATTTAACCGTTTTTTTCCTCCTTGAGCGTATAACCTTATGCGTATGTAAGCGTAAACAAAACTTTTTTAAATATTTTTTTCTGCAAAAAAAAACGATTTTTTTATAAAAATACGTTTATATAAGGAAAATCGGGGCATACTATATAGTTTGGACTTTAAAATTTTTTTGCGAAAAATAGAGGAATTTTGAAAACGTTATTTGAACAATATAATAGGTTTGCTAAAATGAACCTATGTACCAGCATCTTGGTTTTTTTTGAAAAATTTACTTTTGATGTAAACCACGCTGTGCTGTCGACATTAAAATAAACAAAACGACATACAATCTAGGAAGTGTCGAAACATTATTGGAGGTTCTATTATGAAGAACAACTCGTTTTCTACAGTTCCATCGTCTTCAGAAGGAATAGAAAAACAGGATTTACACGTTGTGGGAATTGGCGCTTCTGCCGGAGGGTTAGAAGCTATTGAGCAGTTTTTCGCTAATATGCCTTCACCAAATGGAATGGCGTTTATTATTGTACAGCACCTTTCCTCTAAATATAAAAGTTTTATGCCAGAACTTTTAGCAAAAAAAACAGGAATGAATATCAAACTGACACAAGACGGGATGACTTTACAAGAAGACACAATTTATTTAAATCCTCCCCATCATTATGTGACCGTTGTGGATCATACTCTTCGCCTTCGTCCTTATGAAGAAAATGATCAGGTAAAGTATCCGATTGACGCCTTTTTTCATTCTCTGGCCGCTGCAAAAAAACACCGGTGCACAGCCATTATTTTATCGGGAAAAGGAAATGATGGAACAGGAGGAGCAAAAACGATAAGAGAGTATGGCGGAACTGTACTTGTACAAGATGAAAGCACAGCAAAGTACAGAGATATGCCCCTAAGCGCTATTGATGCACACCTTGCTGATTATATTCTTTCTCCTGCTGATATGCCTGACCTTGTGCAAACGCATGTCAGCCAAACTGAATTTACATATAATGAAGAAACGCTGCAATACATTTATTCATTAATAAAGAAGAAAACAGGCATCGACTTCTCTATGTACAAAAAAAACACGGTGCTGCGACGACTTGAAAAAAGAATGGCTTTACTCGATCCGCCCTCTCAAACGATGGAAGAGTACCGGGACTATTTATGTAAGGAAGCCGAAGAAATCGTCGAACTGCAGCGAGACCTGCTGATTGGAGTGACGCAATTTCTTAGAGATAAAGAAGCATTCTCTATTATTGAAGAACAAGTCATCCCTCAATTAGTTGAAAGAAAGATTCATAGCCAAGAAGATGAAATCCGCATCTGGGTAGCAGGTTGTTCTACTGGTCAAGAAGCATATACATTAGCTATTTTGCTTCATGACTATTTATCAACAATCAACCGTTATTTCGATGTCCGAATCTTTGCTACGGACATCGATCGTCATGCAATCAAAAGAGCGAGTCAAGGCATTTATGAAGAAGCGGAAGTTCATTCCTTCTCAGCAGCTCAAATTAATGAATATTTTGAGCAAACAAAACACGGTGGTTATCAAGTTAAAAAAACAATCCGTAAAATGATTGTTTTTGCCCCGCATAATATAGGAAAAGACTCGCCTTTTGTAAACGTTGATTTAATCAGCTGTCGAAATATGATGATTTACTTCCAAGCTGAACTGCAGCAGCGCATTCTGTCTCTTTTTCATTTTTCTTTGACAGAAGAAGGCGTACTTTTTTTAGGCCCTAGTGAAACAACGGGAAATTTGTCTGATTTGTTCCGCCCTATCAACAGTAAGTGGAAAATATTTAAACGTTCGGGGCAGCCCAGCCGACAAATTACAGGAGCTTTTAATCTTTCAAAATCCAGCTTGCATGAAGGTGATTTTTCTAGCGTACCGCTGCCAAGTCAACTTTATAAGCCTCTTCCTTCGCTTAAATTGGATGAGATGTATCAGTCAATGATTGATCATTTTATGAGCCCTTGTCTTGTATTAAATGAATACAACGAAGTGATATTTTGTTCAAAAGAAGCGACTCAGCTTATTAACGTTCCTGTGGGGAAGATTAATTATACCATTTTCAAAATGGTTCCCGTTCACGTCTCTTTAGCCATTGGAGCAGCTATTAAACGCGTAAAAGAGCAAGGTATGAGCGTATGCTGTCAGCACATTGAATTTGTCATAAACAACGTGCAGCGCCGTTTTAATATTACTATATCTGCCCTTCCAACAAATCACTCTCTTTACTTACTTATGTTTGATGAACAGACAGATAGTGCCATTATTGATAAGGAAGAGCCCATGTTTCTTAATCAAACAAGCTCTATTAGTGAGCTTGTAGTAGATTTAGAGCAAGAGCTTCATTACACACAGCAGCATTTGCAAACGACGATTGAAGAGCTAGAAACAGCAAATGAGGAGCTAAAGTCCACGAACGAAGAACTGATTGCTTCCAACGAAGAGCTGCAGTCCACAAATGAGGAATTGCAGTCTGTTAATGAAGAGTTAATTAGTGTTAACAACCAGTACGAGCGAAAGATTGAAGAATTAACGGACTTAAACAACGATATTGATAATTTATTAATCAGTACAACTATTGCTACCATCTTTTTAGACGAGCAGCTGAATATTAAATTATTTACGCCGGAAACGAAAACAGTGATCAACGTTCTTCATCAAGATATCGGAAGACCTTTCTTTCATATTTCGCATAACTTTAGATATGACCATCTAATCGAGGACGCAATGCACGTTTTAAGAACAAATAACACCCTTCAAAAAGAAATTCAAAGCTACGATAACCAATGGTATAGCATGAAAATGATGCCTTATCGTACGAACGAAAATTTAATTAACGGTGTAGTTATTACGTTTATTAATATTACAGAAATTAAACGTTCAAATGAAGAATTGGCTATTACATCATTTGCAGTAGCTCACAGTCCTACGGGCATTTTTATTACCGATCATCAAGGTAAAATTAAGTACATTAATCAAAAATTCATGGAGCAAAAGCATGCGCCGCAAGAAGTATTTGGGCTGCACCTCTACGACTTGTATACAAAAAAGCTAGGCGTTAAAAGATTCCCTAAAATTTGGAATGAAGTATACAGAGGAGAAAAATGGAACGGAGAAATTTCCTACGTTCAAGAAGACGGGGAAACCGTTTGGGAACAGTTAGCCTTAATGCCTGTTAAAAATGATCAGGATGAAATCATCCATTACATTGGTTTAAGTGAAGACATTTCCCAGCGCAAACAGTCGGAAATGATGCTCAAAAATTCAGAGATGCTGTCAGCACTTGGACAGCTGGCTGCCGGCATTGCTCATGAAATACGAAATCCTCTTACATCATTAAAGGGCTTTTTACAGCTTATGATGCAAGAAGAAACGTATAAAAAAGAATATATGGACGTCATGATGTCCGAGTTTAACCGCTTAGAGCTGATTATTAGCGAACTGCTCATTCTAGCCAAACCCGAAGTCGTAAAATATGAAAATAAGCAGATAAATTTAATTCTTCAAGACGTATGTACACTGCTGCATACACAGGCCATTCTTAAAAACATTACTATTTCAACAGATTTTGAAGAAAAATTACCTGTTGTTCATTGTATTGAGAAAGATATGAAACAAGTATTTATCAACATGGTGAAAAATTCTATTGAAGCGATGGATGACCCCGGGTCTATTCTAGTGGTATCTAAATTTGATCCAGATACAAATCAAGTAGTCGTCCAAGTGATAGATGAAGGAAAAGGCATGCCGAAAGATCGATTAACACGAATTGGCGAGCCTTTCTATACAACAAAAGAAAAAGGAACAGGATTAGGATTGATGGTGAGTCATAAAATCATTAGTAATCATAAAGGAAGCATTTCGTATGATAGTGAAGAAGGCAAAGGAACAACGGTAGAAATCCGATTGCCGCTTTCTTAATGTACTTTGTTCTTCTGTCTTAAGCAGTCAAGCTCCTGATTAATTAAATCTTGAATGTCAAACAAATGTGTAGTGACCAATTCAATATACTCTCCTTTTCCTGCTTCAATTACGTCGGAGCGGATAATACTTAGGAGGTCTTGAATGGTTAGCACATTTGTTTTCATTTCTCGAAAATGACGCTGAAGATCAACTAGCTGCATTTTTTTCGCCGTTTCTACATCTGTTTCTCTGACCGAAAAACCTTGGTTCACTTGTGGTGAGTCTTGCATAAGTATAGAGCGAAACTGTTGAAGGGTTGATTGAACACTCATCATATGCTCATGAATAGGATAGCAGAAAACAGCATGCAGCGAATGGTACGCTTCAGGCTTAAAATGAAAATCAAAAAGAGCAACCGGGTTGGAAAACGTGCGCATATTTACTTCGATTTGCACTTCTTCCTTTCCCTGGAGTGCTCTTTTTACTTTTTCTTGGCTGTCTTCATCAACTAGATCTAAAAAGTTCTGAACAGGCGGGAAATTTTTCGTGACGCTTGGTGTAAATTCAATTATTTCGTTGTCTTTATTGAGTAAAAACATTGGAACCGGAATGTGTTGAATCGGCAAACTGATCATATTTCTTCCCCCATTACTAACATTTTATCTTGCGTCGAACTTTCTTTATTGTTGATTAGAAGCCAGTCTTTAAAAGCTTGAATATGATTAATGAATATAGTTTTTGAAGATCCTGAAGCCGATAAATCATGCGTGCTGAGAAGCCTGCTGCCCACTAATACAAGAGGACTTTGCGACATGCTTTCAATCTCAGCAATGTATTTTTGTAAATCAGGCAGCAAATGCACTTGTGAGACGGACAAACATACTACATCAGGATCCCATCTTTCAATGCTTTTTAGAGCGAACGGCAGCGGCAAGTTTGCTCCTAAGTTTTTAACTTCCCATCCGTGTTCGCTCATAAGTCCTGCAATCATTTTAATGCCTAAGTAATGCTCTTCTCCTTCAATACAAAAAAGAAGTGCTCGATTACGCTGAAGCAATTGATGCTGTGATAGCTGAAAGCGAGTTAACACATAGTCACAGGTTGCAGTAGCCAAATGCTCGTCCGCGACTGAAATTTTATTTTCTTGCCACCTTTTCCCTATCTCATACATCGCTTCTGTCAGAAACGTATATACGTCAGTTGAAGAATGGCCTTCTTCTATATATATAGCAATGAGCAGCCAGCTTTTTTGAACGTCTCCTTCTAGCAAACAATCAGCTAAAGCCGCTACACTACGAGAGTAAACGATAAGATCACGCCCTTTTCCTAAAGTTACAATAGATCTCTAGGCAAAACTTCTTTTTTGCAAGATGGACAACATGCGTAGACGCCTTTATTTTCATCATACTCTACGTTCATCGGCTGCTTGCATGCTCTACATACAGCATGTACGTAGTTTAAATATTTTTCCACTAATAAACGTGTTGCCCCACTTGTTTTCCCGCAATAATAGCAAATAAACCTTACTTTTCCTTTTTTTGTTATCTCTACTTCTCGCATATGCTGACAGGATTCACAGCGATCCCAGCTACGAAGGTAATTACTCAAAGAATATTGTGGTTTATTTGTTTCTATATACATTTTTGTTTCTTGATTTCTTGTTTTATCTTCTGTAAAATCAATTGACCGAATAAGCTGTTTAGCGCCTAGCTTTGACTCAATTCTAGCTGCCATAAACGCTTCATTTTTTCCGCCGTAAGGCATATTAATCCATATAGTGGATTCATCGATGATAAGCAGTGACATCGGAACAGCAGATGAAATGACATGAGCACCGTCAATTCGAACTTCTTTTGGTTCACGAGTAAGAATGGTCACTTCACCTTTAAATGAATGTAACATCTCCCGTATTTCTTGAGGAACAAGCGAAGCATAAGGAATACACAATAAAATCTGCTGCCGAGCTTGATATAAATCTTTTTTTAACTGACTGCTGTTCGATGGATGGTACCAAATCAATTTCCGATGCTGAATGACTTCTTTTAAAAATTGCTGAGGTTGGTATACTTTTTGATTTTCGTTAAAGTGGTTGACCAACTTCCAGAACGCTCGCTCCTTTGGTACACGCTGCTGGACAAACGACTCGTCTGAAAGCATCATAAATTTTCCTCTTGAACGCGTCACCGCTACATTTACCAATCGGTCGCTATTTTCATTTGTTAAAAGTAAACCTGGTTTTGACTGCGGCTTTGTATCGACCGTATCAAAAATCATGATATCTCGTTCCGCGCCTTGAAATTTGTGTACGGTTGCTGCGATTATATCGCTGGCTGGTTCAATATCTTGAAGAAATGCATTAATCAATTTAGCTTGAGACTTATAAGGAGTCACATAGCCAATAGTAGCCGAAGAAGCTTTGCGTGCCCGCAGTATCAAACTTACCGCCAAAACAGCTGTTATCACATTATAGCGTGAACCGGAAGCGACATCTCGCATAGCGGAAGAATGCAACTGACCAATGTTAAGCATAAGCGCTGCTTCATGAGCAAACGGCCGGCTGCTTGCTACTACTTCTCGACTTGTTGTGACAGATGGATGATTCCCTACTCGATTGCTGTAAATATAGCGATTTGTAAAAGCTGAGATATCTTTATGCATTCTTCTTTGCTTTTTCAACATAAAAAGATGCGGATGGATCTCACCGCTTTCTACTTGCTCTACAAGACCCGTCTGCTCAAATAAATCTCGCTGCAGCCACTTCTTCACTTCAGCATGAGAAGATTGAGATACCGGGGGAAGCTGTTTAAAATCGCCGCATACGACAATTCGTTTTCCTAACGTAGCTGCAAAAGCAATTTGCGGTGCATATGCCATGCTAATTTCGTCTACCACAACCATATCAAATTCACTTTGATAAAGTAATCGGTCAATAGCCGCTTTTGATAAAGTAGTGCCTACAATATACGCTTGATCAAAAACATTTTTCTCCGCTTCAATCCACTTGTTACGAAGGGCGTTTAGCTTTTTATTAACTTGCTGAAGCTGGTGAGCTCTATTGGGATACCTGCTTAAGTAAACTCGTTCTTCTTGCAAATCACGCATCTCCTGAGCTAAATCCGGATCACCTTCTCCAATGACTTCTTCTACTTTTATATTTTCTAAGCCGCTGCTTTTTGTTGCGCCGTATCGAATGAGTTTTCCTTTTTTCCAAGCTTCTTTCTTTTTTAACTGACGTGCAGTTTCTTGCAGCAAACCGTCCACCGCTGCATTACTGTGAGATAATAAAAGGACACGCTTTGATTTCCGGTAATAGCTTGCCGCGATTTTGGACAGCGTATATGTTTTCCCTGTTCCAGGAGGCCCCCAAATATAAGTAGTACGGTTATAACGCGCTCGCAGCAACACTTCATGAAGAGCGTTCTTAGACGTATACTCCTTATGACGAACAGGACTATCGCCTCTCATAAGACGTTTGATTCTTACTATTTTTTGCTTGTAGTCTTTTGCTTCCGTCAGTCTATCAATGAGCGCCTGCAATAATTCCCATGGTTCGTTATATATATCGAGTTCGTCTACTTCTTGTCCAATAAACGCATCTATTTTAAGGTACAAATCAAATCCTTCCGTTCCGATAACTTCTCCTTTACTTTCTTTATGCTGGTGGACAAGGCGTACCTGAGCTCCATCAAAAAGGTATAAATCGGCTGTGCGTTCAAACCGGTAAAGATACGCATCTCCCTGCTGCCCTAAGTACTCTCCTTTTCCTACCGTATACTTTTCTCCGCCGTGTTTCTTCATATAATTAATCTCAATTGAAAGTGCGCGCACCCATGCTTTTAAATATGAAGAGATAGAGCGTTTTTCCATAGATGTCTAACTCCCTTTTTATCCGTTCATTTCTAACTTGTCTATTCTATCATGTCATTTGAATATAGCATAGCTTCTTTCTTCTTCATTTTTATAAAAGCAGAATACCTTTTTTACTAGTATATCTCTCCAGACAAATTAAGACTTTTTTCATCATAATCGTAAAAAAACTGCGTTTTTTCTATATTTTTAGACGTATTGTTACAAACTTGTAATATAAAACCTACCATTTTGTCATGAGTTTGTTACATATTGCTGATAGAATAAGAGACAACTATTGGAAATAAAGGAGAATTATTAGATGAAAAAACACATTTTTACATTAGGGGCCACAGCTTTAGTATCAATTGGAATTGCAGACGCAGCATCGGCTGACACAGACACGCATAAAGTAAAAGCTGGAGAAACGTTATTCAGCATCTCACAGCAGCATAATGTAACAGTTGAGGACTTAAAAAAGTGGAATGGTCTTTCTTCCACACTAATTTATGCAAACCAAACATTACAAATTGGATCTACATCTACTGACTCTTCATCTAGTTCAACTCCAACTACAACATCTTCAAATCATACATATACAGTAAAATCAGGTGACACGCTTTATCGTATCGCTAAAAACAACGGTACTTCTGTACAGCAGCTAAAAGAGTGGAATAACTTATCTAATCATTTAATTTATGTGAATCAAGTATTAAAAATAAACGGAACAGGAACAGTTTCATCATCACCTTCAGCACCTGTACAAGAAAAAACAAACGAAACGCAGGCATCCCCGGCTCCTAGCAACAGTAAAAGTTATAAAGTTCAGCCTGGAGATACAATGTGGAGCGTAGCACAGCGACACGGCATTTCAATTTCACAATTAAAACAGTGGAATAACTTATCGTCTAATACGATTTACATTAATCAAGTGCTACAAGTAGGCGGACAAGCTGCAGCTCAGGCGAAACCATCAACGCCATCACCTGCTACTCCTTCAACACCGGCACCTGCTCCAGCGCAAGAAAGTAAGTCGGTTTCGAAAGAGATTACGGTTGAAGCAACAGCTTATACTGCTTACTGTGCGGGCTGCAGCGGAATCACTGCTACAGGCATCGACCTAAGGTCAAATCCTAATCGAAAAGTAATTGCAGTTGATCCTCGCGTGATTCCATTAGGTTCTCGCGTATACGTAGAAGGTTACGGAGAAGCAATTGCTGGAGATACTGGCGGTGCCATTAAAGGTACTCGCGTTGATTTATTTATGGCATCTCAAAGCTCAGCTTTAAATTGGGGACGCAAAACGGTAAAACTTCAAATTTTAGATTAATCATTAAAAGCAGAAGCGTGTTAGTCGCTTCTGCTTTTTAATTTCTTTTCAAACATAATCATATCGATAGCTTGCAGGCCATTCTCGTAAATTGGTGGAGCGTACTGCAAAAAGAAATTCTTTTTGACACCGCTTTGATAAAAGCCTGCCTTTTTATAAAATGCTATGTTTTCAAGACTGGAGTCCGCTGTTCCTACAATCATTTTAGAATATTGGTTACGTTCATACAGTACTTCTAACTTTTTAATGACTTTGCTGCCGATTCCTTTTCCTCTGTATGCTTCTTTTAAACCGATATTCTTTACTTCTACTACCGATTCCTCTTCATCGGTGAGGCACTGCACAACTCCTATCTCCTTCTTTTCATACACAATGGTAAATAAGGAACCTTCATTTATATACGACTTCACTACTTTTTCGTCTTCATCCCCTATTAATAGCAGGTTTAGATAGGAAGCGTGCCGGTCTTTATCAATTTCAATAAGGTCGATACTCATTTTCATCCTCCGAAAAATAAGTCAATAATATTGCTGCCTCTTGAAGATGCTTTATTATATAGCTCTGAATACCCGCAGCTCGTGCAATATACCACAGTAAATTGATTGTGCTGAACGTCTAAGTATCTAGACAGCCCCGTTCCCGTTGTAGCAATTTCTTTTGTTTTTGCTTCTGTATGTCCGCATTTTACACAACCGTTTTTCCCCATTGTCATACTCCTTTACAAATAAAATAACTTCCTATTTATATAAACGGATATAAAAGGAAAAAGTTTCATTAAATTGATAAATAAAGGAAAGTAAGAAACCGCATCTCCAACAGAAGATGCGGTTTCTTACTTTTAATATCAACGGGATGACTGTACACTCGATTTCTATAACAGCAATTCTCTTTTCATAATTTCAACGTTTTTCTGATGACATTGTGCCGTGAAATCAGATGGAAATGCCAATTTATCGTTTAGCTTATCAAGCGCTTCTTTACTGTCTTCTTTCACTGCAGCTTGCAGTTCATCTAAATAAGAGCTGGCCATCTCCACTCGTCTTTGAATTTCAGCTCGGTGATGTGTCGTTTTTCCGTGTCCGGGAACTAGCGTTAGATTTTGGTGCTTAGCTAAAATGTGTCGCGCAGTAGCAAGCGTGTCGCGGTAATCGTTTACACTTTCATATATGTACGGATATTCAAAGTCCGATAAATAATCCCCTGCGATCCATATTGAATTATCGACAATCATAAATAGTCCATCGTTTGTATGACCTTTTGCAAAATAACAGGTAATAGATGTTTCACCTAAGGTAATGTGCTGTTCATTTTCGGTTACCACAATATCCAGCTCCGGGAATATAATATCATGAGATCTTTTTATATAATAGTCATGATCAAACTGCTTAATCATTTGAACTTTTTCTTCTTTGTCCGGATGATTTTTTAAAAATTTGCTGCCGATAAAGGTGGCATTTAATTCTAAGAAAGCGCCATACCCAATGACATGATCAAAATCTCCGTGAGTAAAAAATACATACAGCTTGCGATGATTTAAGATCTCTTGAACATGCTGTTTAATTTCATTAATTTCGTGAGGAAGCCTTGTTGGATCAACAACAATCACACAGTCTTTTGTTTCAATCACTGCAGATGTTGTTTGAAATAGCGCGCTTTCAAAAACCGTCATTTGCTCCGTTTTGTATTGAATCATAGAGAACAGCTCCTTATTTTTTCTATCACCCTTATTATAGCGGAAATAGAAAGATAAGGGCGCATATGACGATTTATAAAACGAAACTATGCAAGATGTGATAAAATGCGGAACCAGCCAAACAATGAAATCCAAATAGGAATACTAAATAAGGTTCCCCAAAATAAACCTTTCAAAAAGTTCCCTTGATTCATTCTGATATTCCTCACCTTCATCATATGTTGGTTCTTAGTCTAGCTAAGCTTAATGAAATTTTAGTGAAAAATAAAAAAGAAGCAGCTGCTTCTTTTTTATTTATTATAAAATTGGTGGTCGTACTTAATTTTCGGCAGCTCGCGTACTTCCTGCGACATTCCTGTTCCGCACATCGGACAGTTATAATCAACCGTAACAAAATCTTCTCTCATCCACCCATTACATGATTCAGATTGACACGCATATACAGTCGTATCCATCATTTGATCTACTTCTTCTTCTACGGCTTTTTTTGCAAAATACATGTGCACAGCTCCCTTTTTTTCTTAGTATATGTAAAATTCCCATTTTTTATTTACAGCTTGATCACTTTTTCATCCAGCGTTATTGGACACCCCTATTTAATTGTGTATAATTAAATAAAAAGCAATAGACTGGAGGCAACATGAATGGAACAACTTTATAAGCAGCTGCAGCTAGAAAATCAGCTTTGTTTCTCAATTTACGCCACGTCTCGAGAAATTACAAAGGTGTACAAGCCGCTGCTCGATAAATTAGGAGTAACCTATCCGCAGTATTTAGCCCTTCTTGTTTTATGGGAACATGAAACACTCAGCGTGAAAAAAATGGGCGAACTTCTGTATTTGGATTCAGGCACCCTTACTCCTATGCTAAAAAGAATGCAGGATCAAGAATTAGTGATTCGTGAGCGTTCTCATGAAGATGAACGCGTTGTTTTTATTAGTTTAACCGAAAAAGGAAAAAAATTACGTGATAAAGCTTGTCATATTCCAGAAGAAGTTTTTAGCATGACAAATAAGTCACAGGGAGAATTAGAAAAGCTGAAAGAAACGCTGCAGGAGTTACTGCAATCACTGCATACGTACAATCAAAAATAGACCATATAAAATTGCACATAAAAAAAACGCCTGGATTTCAGAAAAATCCAAGCGTTTTTTTATTTACTCAACCGTTGTATTTAACGTTACGTTAACATTTCCGCGCGTTGCTTTAGAATACGGGCAGAATTGATGTGCATCTTCTACTAGCTTCTCAGCTACTTCTTGTGAAACGCCTTTAATATGAGCGTTTAACACCACGCCAATTTTGAATCCATCATCAGTGTGGTCTTTTAGTAGACTTACTTCTGCAGTAATAGACGAATCAATGTCTTTTTTTTGTTTTTTAGCGATTAAATTTAAAGCGCCGTCAAAACAAGCAGAATATCCTGCTGCAAACAGCTGCTCGGGATTTGTTCCTTCTTTTTTGTTATTTGGAGAAGGATTTACAAGGGTTAAATCAATAATACCATCATCTGATTTAACTCGACCATCTCGGCCTCCAACCGCTGTTGCTTTAGATGTAAATAGTGCGTCTGACATAAGATCACCTCATAGATTATTTTATGTAATTTCATTGCAGACAATCAAAAAAGTCGCAATCAAATTCATTTTGTAATCACTTTGATTACCGTGATAGTAATGTACTTCCCCTTCTATAATGAGTGTAAACCTATTATTTTATACAAAAAAAGAGAGTTACCTCTCTTCTTTTCCTCTTTGTTTTTTTAAACCGCTTTGAATAATGTTATCTCCATATTTTTCACGCAAACTTTCGACCGCTTTGTATAAAGGCTCTTTTTTTGCTTGTTCTCCGTATGTAAACAAATCCAACTGTTCTTCTTCTTGAAGCTGGTGACTCACTTGAAGAGCAGCTACGCCCAATAAACGAATCGGTTCTCCGTTCCAATGCTTTTGAAATAATACCGCACTGTAATGAAAAAGATCGTTTGGCTCGCTAATTGCTTTAGAAATAGTTTGGCTTCGAGTAATGGTTTTAAAATCACTATATCGTATCGTTAACTGAATCGTTTTGCTTACAACTTTTTTCGCTTTCATACGAGAACTCACTGAGTGCGATAGTTTATTTAAAATAGGCAGAACTTCATGTTCATCTACTGCATTTTGAGATAGCGTCGTAGAGTTTCCAATTGATTTAAACTGTGATTGGCGATCAGGGTTCACCTGTCGATCATCTTGGCCCCACGCTCGGTCTCTCATAACTTCTCCTTTTACTCCGAGAGTTTGTTTAAGAAGACCGGGAGCGGCATTTGCTAGATCACCGATCGTCACCACCTTAATCGCATTTAGCTTTTCAGCTGTCTTCTTACCGATTCCGTGCATTTCCTCTACGGCTTTTGGCCAAAGAACTGTTTGGACATCTCTTTTTCGAAGAACGGTAATTCCTAAAGGTTTTTGCATATCACTTGCCGTTTTGGCTAAAAATTTATTCGGTGCGATTCCAATTGACACAGGAATTTGCAGCGTCTGTATTAAATGCTGCTGAATGGACTTTGCTATGTCAAGAGGAGAGCCTAATTCAGCACAGTTTGTAATATCCAAATAGCCTTCATCAATTGAAGCGGGCTCTAAAAGAGGTGAAATGGTTACTAAATAATCAAACATGTTTTTGGACACTTGGCGATATAATGGAAAATTAGGCTTTATAACAACCAGCTCGGGGCATTTTCTTTTCGCTTCCCAAAGAGGCATAGGCGCATACACTCCGCGTTTACGAGCAATATAGTTACAGGTTACAACAATTCCTCTTCGTTCTTTTGGATTGCCAGCAATAGCAAGAGGCTTATCTTTGAGCGTATGATCATGTGCGGTTTCAACAGATGCATAAAAAGCATTAGCATCAATATGAAGAATAACTTTGCCGTTTTTAGGGTACATCATTTTCATACTATCACCTCTTTCTGTATAATTAATCCCCGAAAGAAGAACGTACATTCTTATTTATTATAACTCTTTTTTCCTAAGTTGTGCGTACCTATACTTTATTTTTATTTTGAGCGAACACTGTGTGTCACTCTCTCGTATTCTAATGAAGAAAGGAGGAAGAAAACGTGATTGATCAGCTTATCGGAGCCATTAACCAATTAGGCTACGGATATTTCTTTTTTATCATTTTAGTCGGAGCCAACCTTACTCCTATTCCTGACCCAGTGTATATTATGCTTGCAGGCAGCCAGGCTACGTCTCCATCCGTTCAGTATATTCCAGCTTTTATACTTACCTACAGCGGCATGATGCTTAGCTTATACCTCAAGTTTTTGATAGCCAGTCTTTTTTCAGCTCAGGCGCTTGCGCTATTAAAACGCCCGCGATGGGAAAAGAATGTTATGAAAGTTGAGCGAACGATTCAAGAATATGGATCTCACGCCATCATCGCAAGCTACTTTTTACCAGGAATGCGACATGTGATGCCTTTTTTTCTCGGGGCAAGCGGAATGAAGCATCGTCATTACATTAAAGTCTCATTTTCTTTTGGTTTCATTTGGACGCTGGCTTTATTTATTTTCGGTTCCTTTTTTAATACGACATCTTCTTATACTGATGTGATTGAGATCACTTTAGCTTTTTGTGCGATCAGTTTGATTATCTATGTCGTTCAAAGAAGAAAAATACGAAAAAAACAGCAGTAGTTTGTGTAAAAAAGTTCTTTTTCACAAACTGCTGCTGTTTTATTTATATTAAATGACTTCATTATATCCCTTCACAAAGTATTTGCGCGCGCGGTAAAGAGCTGATTTTAACGTAGTCATCTGCATATTTAATAACTCGGCAATTTCTTCATATTTAAATCCTAATCCATATTTTAACAGAAGCAAATTGCGATACTTAGGATTCAATTGATTTAAAATCGCCTGACATTCAGCCGCTTCTTCATTTCTGAGGACCTGCTGAATAGGCGTATACATAACGGGTTCTTCTTTGTAAGAAGACGTATAGCGGTCTTTCACTATTTTACGCCTTCCTAAATCACAGCGTTTATTTAATGCGACGCGAAACATCCAAGCTTTTATTTTTTCAGGATCGACCATTTCTTGTTTTTCTAAATATTTTAATGCTACTTCTTGCGTAATATCTTCGGCGTCTTGTCTATTCACACCATTTTTTAATAAATAAGCCAGCACCTGATTTAAATAATCTTGTAATTCCTCGCCGCACATAATAAGTTCTCCCTTGTTATTTTAGTTTTTCTTTTAGTTCTGCTGGCAGTTCATTTTCATTCAACATATAAATCTGAGGAGTATCTACTTGGTCTTTGTAATAAAAAGCAACAAGATAATCTCCCGTGTCTCGTAAGTTCGCATGTTGAAGAAGTGTTTCTACCTGCTGATTGTTTTTTACTTTAATTGCTTTCTCATCCTTCATTAGAGATGTAAACTCTTCTTGAAGACGATAATCGTTTTTAAGATGAGAAGAATTTTTAAACACTTCGGTTTTTTCTACGTCCTTTGGCATGAGACGAGCACGTTCATATAAACCCTCTTTTTTCAGCCATGCTTCTACTTCGCTATAAGACTTATCCCAAGATGCAGTTTGTACATACTGTCCTTTTCCATCCATAAACTCAATTGAAGCCCAGCTTTCTTTTGTGCTGTACATTTCATCAAACGTTTCGTTCATCATCGACTGTTTGACTACGTGTATAAGTTCTTGTACTTTATCTGGATTTGTAATGTTGATTGAATTTGACTTTCCTTGAACAGAAAAACTCACGCTTTTAATTTTATCCGTGTTTTTTGTTCGTAAAAGCGGATGGAAATTTTCTTTGTATTCTTTTGTTTCTGCAATTTCTTTATAAAAAGCTTTATAGTCTGAAAATGGAATAAAGTATTCTCGGACCATTTGTTTTCCATTTTTTAATTTATAAGCAAATACAGCCATTTTACCGTTTCTGCTTTCTATTTCACTTTGTTTATCAGGATCCAGCTTCTTATCTTTAGATGCTGTAATTCGTTTTTGCAGCTGACGAACACTCTGAATCGTTTCTTTACTTGTATAGTAATATGGAGCTTCATAATAGCCATTCATTCCATTTGCATAGTTTTCAGGTTTATCAGTCAATGGATATATATCTTCATCGAAATATACACTTTCAATCTCTGAAGCTGCCGGTACTTTAGTAGAGTAGCCAAATACATCTAAATGAATGATAAAGCCCACAATAGCTGCGGCTATAACAAAGCCTAGATACCCTTTCCATTTCGTAAAGATCCGCCACGTTTTATTTAAGATAATTTGAGCAACTATATAACCTATTAATGAACCAATAATATAGCCCACGACCATCCATGAAAATTCACCTTTCATGCTAATAAAGTAAAATCCGCCTAACATGAGTGAACAAGCGGTTACTCCGTATACGAATACCGGTTTTAACCAGCTAACTGAAATGGTTTGCGTAGCAGCTTCTACTTTTCTTTTTTGGTAGGTGATTAAAGCAATGATGTAAAATAAGACAATGAGTCCAATATAAACAAATGCACTAGTAGAAAAGCTTTTATGAGCTACCATTTGCGCTACGTGTGAAAACGGAACAAGGCTGTCAACATTTTTGTTCACGTAATAGTCATACGCATAACCGTACCAGTAAAACTTTACATTAGATATAGCTAAATAAGAGATTCCGCCAGGTAGAAGAAATAGAACATATAAAAAGATTCCTTGGAGGACAGACATTCCGGTGAACATTCCCGCTAAAACAGTTCCAGTCAGCACAAATAAGTTAATTAAAATACTGTAACCGACCCAGCTTAGAACATCTCTTGTTGTATAAACATCCTCAACGGTTAAAACTCCTTTAACGGCAAAAGTAACGACTCCCGTAATTAAAATAGGAACAACTAAAACCAACGCGCCCAGAAGCATATTTTGATGAAACAGCGTAAAACGCTTAATTGGTAAACTATGAATATAGTCAGCCGCAACCTTCGTTTGGATATATCTAAATAGAAAAATACCAAGTAACACTGGTACAACAAACATAAACACAAATTCCAGCCCATCCAATACGTTAAATAGCGTATCTGGTTTTTCTATATAAGGCTCTACCTTTCCTGTGAAAGTGAAAATCAGTTGTAAAGGTAAAGCGAACAGCAGTACTAGCAAGTATACAAGCCCAATCCATCCCACGTTTCTCATGGATTGAATCCACATGCCGCGGTTAAACGATGATGTTTTCGATTGCATAACCCACATCCCCCATTTCATAAATAAAGATTTCTTCCAGCGTAAGTGGCAAGATGTCAAAAATTAAAGGCTTATACGATCGGACTTTGTTGACTAAGTGATTTTCTTTTCCTCGAACAATACAAAGCAAGACGCTTCCTCGTTTTTCTTGATATAAAATGTCTAGCGTGTCATAAAGCGCTAGCGGCACATCTCCTTCGAATGCAACTTGAATTTTGTGCACATCAGACTTTAAATCATCCAGCTCTTTTTCAATTAATAATTGACCGTGATGCAAGATGCCTACATGATCACACAGATCTTCCACTTCTCGCAGGTTATGTGACGAAATTAAAATCGTCATTTCCCGTTCTGCCACGTCTTGAACAAGAAGGTTTTTGATTTTTTGACGCATTACCGCATCTAAACCGTCGAGCGGCTCATCTAAGATAAGTACATCAGGCATAGCAGACAGCGCTAACCAAAATCCTACTTGACGCTGCATTCCCTTGGACATTCTATGTACCTTTTTATGTAATTGAATTGGGAAAGCTTCTTTTAATTTTTGGAACCGTTCTTCGTTCCAAGTCGGATAGACGCTTCTATAAAAAGACGCTAATTGCTTAATCGTTGTTTGAGGGAAAAAATAAAGAGAATCTGGCATAAAAATAATACGTTCTTTTAAACCAACGTTTTCGAATACTTCCTCGCCGTCTATGGCAATCTTTCCGTGATCCTGCTTGTAAATACCTGCAATGATTTTTAATAGCGTTGTTTTCCCTGCCCCGTTGGAGCCAAGCAGTCCGTAAATAGATCCTTTTTTTATAGAAAGCGTGACGTCTCTTAGAGCTTCCATTTCTTCAAACTCTTTTTTTATCGCCTTCAGTTCAATCACTATCGCTTCCTCCTTTTACTGCTTTTTCAGCCTGTGAAATAAGTGATAGAATTTCATCTTTGTCCATTCCTAAATACATAGCTTCTGCCAACAGCTTTACTAATTCTTCTTTCATCTTTTTCACCTTCTCGTTATTTAGTGTATCAACTTGAGGCGTTACAAAACTTCCTTTGCCTGGAACTGAATAAATATAGTTTTGATGTTCTAGTTCACGATACGCTTTTTGAATTGTATTTGGATTAATCGTTAATTCTTTTGCTAACAGCCGAACAGATGGAAGCTTTTGATCGGCCTTAAAGACTTCATGAATAATAAGCTCTTTCAATTTATCTACTAATTGCTCGTATATCGGCTTACGACTACGAATATCTAAATCGAACATAGTCTGCCTCCCTTCATCTACCCAAAATCATGATGTGTGTACTAGGTGTATTAACTGTATTACTTATCGCATTACAGTTAATATTATAGTATGTTTTCTGGAAAAAACAAGTACTTTTTTTACTTTTGTTACAAATAGATGACAAAAAAGTGTTTAATAGCTTTATAGATGAAACAAAAATAACTGTAAACAAATTGCGCAGGCTGCCTTCGTTGCAAGCTAACATACTCCTTTAAGTCAACACCTTGTTTTACTTTTCTTAACCAAGTGCCTCTAGTTATTACCATAATAATGTTTTATAATGTTTATAATTAATTTTTTTAATATAAAAGGAGCCATACTCTATGTACTATGATGCGTTAAAGACGTTTGTTTCTGTTGTAGAAGAGCAAAGCTTTACAAAAGCTGCAGAAAAATTAATGATTTCACAGCCAAGCGTAAGCGTACACATCAAAAATCTCGAAAAAGAATTTCAAACTTCCCTGTTCCTGCGTTCACCTAAAATGTTAAAAATCACACCCAGCGGCGAAATTTTATACGATCGTGCTAAACAAATGATTCAAATATATGAGCATACGAAACGAGATATTTATGAACACCATCACCGTGTCAAAGGAATGCTAACGATTGGCGCCAGCTTTACAATTGGCGAATATATTCTTCCTTCTTTTTTAGCAAAGCTTCGTGAACAATATCCTGATATTGATGTAGAAGTGACGATCGGCAATACAAAGGAAATTGCTCAGCTTGTTCGTCATTTCAAAGTGGATGTAGGGCTTATTGAAGGTCACACGGAAGAGTCCGACTTACATATTCAATCCTTTATGGACGATGAGCTTGCCATCGTTGCTTCAGTCGATCACCCTTTGGCTCAGCTTAAAAAAGTAGAAATTGATGATTTACAAAATCAGCGGTGGGTAGCGCGTGAAAAAGGCTCTGGAACAAGAGAATATTTAGATCACGTTCTAATGTCCAACGGTTTAAAAATGAAAAGCATGCTAACGATCAGCAGCAATCAAGGAATTAAAGAAGCGATTGTTCACGATTTAGGAATGTCTGTACTCTCGCTTTGTGCTATTAAAGAAGATGTAGAACAAAAGCACCTGTCGATTCTCAATGTTAACACCGCTCCTTTTAAGCGCCGTTTTTCTTATATCTATCCTGCTAACAGCGCTCATAAAAAAGTAGCGGAGCTTTTTATCCAGCTTTTAAACTAGGTAATGAAATTAAGACATAACTAAATTACTTCAATCTAAAGACTAAAGTAGCTAGTATAAATTACTTGCGACACCGCAGTTGATTTCCGTGCAAGACTTCGCTTCCGCTCCTGCGGGGTCTCACCTGTTCCGCTTTTCCGCAGGAGTCTCCGTCTTGCCCTCCAATCAGCTGCTAAAAGGAACGAAACAGATGAAACTATGTTCACCATAACAAAAAAAACGAACCACTAATCAAACATGTTGATCAATGGTTCGTTTTTCACTTGGGCTAAAATCCTTTTGTACCGGCCTCTTTTTTTAAATCAATAGCTATATGTCTTTACATTTTCTTAGTGAACGTGCGTCTGCTGAGCCGGCATTTTTGATAAACGAACAGCTAAGAAAAAGGCTGTTGTAAGAAACACACCAATTAGAGCAATCACACCTTTCCAGCCGTACGCGCTCCAGCATAAGCCAGCCGCAGTCCCTCCAATGCTCGATCCTGCATAATAAAAAAACAAATACAAAGACGAAGCCTGCGCTTTGTCATGCGTTGCTCTTCTTCCTACCCAGCTGCTTGCGATGGAGTGACTTCCGAAAAAGCCAAACGTCAGCAGCAAAAGCCCGGTAATTTTTATCCATAAAACGGGATGCAGCGTAACGATTGAACCTATAAGCGTAACAGCAATCGTACATAACAGCACCTTTTTCCGGCCGTATCGATCCGCCAGCGTCCCCATCCAGACTGAGCTGAATACTCCAACAAAGAAAATAACAAAAATAAAACTTACAAGTGTATGATTCCAAGAATACGGAGGAGCAGATAAAGCGTATCCAATATAATTGTATAAAGCTACATTACTTCCAAGCAGTGCAAAACCAATAGCAAAAAGACAAAGCATCCCTTTATCTTGAAGATGACTGCGAAGAGAGCCGGTAAGCTGACGAAGTTCAAATGACCGAGAAGTAAAGTTCTGTGAATCAGGCAAGTTCATAAAAAAAACAAATGTGGCCAATAAGCTGATTGCGCTTACAACATCAAGAGCTACAGACCAGTTAAAATACTCCGTGAGCACTCCTGTCATAAGTCTTCCCGCTACGCCTCCAAAGGCGTTTCCGCTTATATAAATCCCCATCGCTTTTCCTAAACTTCCGGGTTCAATTTCTTCTCCTAAGTAAGCCATGGCCACAGAAGGCAGCCCTGCTAACACGATTCCTTGAATAACGCGAAAAATTAACAGCGTTTCAAAGGTAGAGCTAAATGCTGTCATGATACATAGCAATGACGCAAAAATTAACGATAGGCCCATCAGTTTCTTTCGTCCCCACACTTCCGACAAAGAACCTAAAAAAAGCATACTAACCGCAAGCGTGATGGTTGTTAACGAAAGAGATAAACTCGCAAAAGCCGGAGATATTCCAAATTCTTTAGAAAACTCGGGTAAAATGGCCTGTGTACAATATAAAATTGAAAATGTGTTGAAGCCTGCTGCAAAAAGCGCAACATTTGTTTTGCGAAAAGCCGATGTTCCAATTACGGTATAACTCACAGTTGGTCACTTCCTTTTTTCTCTAAAAAAAGCATATCACGGTTTTTTTATTCTGTATAATTCATTATGTAAATCGTTTTCATGCATTTCAGTAATGAGTGAAATAAACAAATATAGAAGGACAACAACCTGATTATTTTTAAACAGCTGCATGCGAGAAAGAAGATATTATCTCTTCCCGTTTTACACAAGCATAAAAAAAGTCGAGCCAATTTTTCATGGCTCAACTTTTTAATTCAATACATAAGATGCTAATACTTTTTGCACGTCGTAAATGCTTTTATCTTTACGAAATTCTTTTGAAATTGGCGCGCTAGAACCAGATACCCAAATATTTAATTCGGCATCTAAATCGAACGTTCCAGCCGTTTCTACGCTAAAATGGGTAATCGTCTTATAAGGAATGGAATGATAATCTGTTTTCTTTCCCGTCACTCCTTGTTTATCAACGATAATTAAACGTTTCGTCGTAAACACCATTAAATCGCGAATGACTTTATACGCTTGTTCCACTCGCTCGTTGGCAATTAAAATGTTTTGTAAATCTTTTTCAGTTCCTCTTATATCTGCTTCTGATGCATTTCCTAATAGTCCATCTAATATACCCATGCTTATCACTCCTTTCTATCTACACTACCGCATTTTGTTCTGTCTGGAAACCCAAAACGTTTTTTTAATGAATTAATTTACTTTCACGCGCTTTTTTTGTTAATTTTGCACTCGTTTTACTAAGAGGCTTATGAAGGAAAATACCCACCAGCAGCACGCCAAGCCAAATGCAAAGAAGAACCGTAACGTCTTTTCTTACTATATCCGCTAACATGCCTCCCACAACTTCTCTCATCATGCTTATTGCATACGTAAATGGTAAAAACGGATTGAGTGCTTGGAAAAAAGCAGGCACGACTTGAATCGGAAATGTACCGCCTGCAGCAGAAAGCTGAAGCACAAGCAAAACAATGGCCATCGCTTTTCCTGCATTGCCAAATATCGCTACAAGCGTATAGACAATCGTCATAAACACGAAGCTGCACAGCAAGCCTAAAAAGATAAAAGGCACTTTGTCTACGACGTACGTTTTGATTAAAAATAAATCGCCTAGCGTCACAATAAAAGCTTGCACAAGAGCAATAGATAAAAACGTTAAAAGTCTTCCAAGATAGACTTCATAGCTTTTGAACCGCTCTTCATCAGCTACTTCTACGCTTAAAATTGAAACTAACAGCAAAGCCCCGACCCACAAGCAAAGCGTTGTATAAAACGGTGACATAGCCGACCCGTAGTTCGGAATAGGATAAAGTCTTTCTTCTTTTAAAAGAACCGGCTTAGCAAAAAAATCACTTTCTTTTTGCACATCGTTTTTTAACAAATTAATAATATCTTCAATGTTTTCTTTTCGCTGAAATTCGCGTATTTTATCCGCTATATTGTGCACGTTTTGTTCAATTCGCGGAAAGTCTTTTGTTATTTTCGCAAGCTCCTGCTGTCCGAGCAAAATGCCACTCGCTGTTTTAGACAGCACGTTCGAAACATCCGGCATGCTTTTATTAGCTTCATCAAGCAGTGCGTTTGCGCTTGCTGTTTTATCTTTCGCTTCTTTGATAGCTTGTTCAATAGCCGGCACAATCGTAGAAGAATACGAATTCGTTAACGTATTTAATTTAGAAACAGCTTGGTCGATGCGAGAGCTGAATTTCTCAAGCACACTTGGATCTGGTGCATCTCCATTTTTTTTTTGCTGCTGTAAGTCGTTTACATCCGACAGCTGCTGCTGTAAAAGCGTATGTACACTTTTTATTTGATTAATAACCGGTGAAAGAACGTTCCCTTGAGACACCGCATTTAAATCCGTAAGAAGCGTAAGGATCTCTCCTGTGTCAGCAACTTGTTTTGTTAACTGCACTTTTAGCTGTTCCGCTGCTGCGCTGACTTCAGCCGGCGCTATATCTTTTTCCATCAGCTGATTCTTCAATTCTTGAACTCCGAGAGCTCGTTGTTGAACACGGTGCAGCGTTTCGCTGATCGTTGGCTCAGCGTTTTTTAACACTTCATCGCTTTTAGTTAAAAAAGTGTTTAGCTGCTGAGTCATCTGTGCGCCGTCAGCTGTTAATCTCTCTACTTCAGGAAGAGCGGCCTGAGCTTTCGATACAATAGCTCCAGCTTTTTGAGTGGTGTCATTCGCTTCATTAATTACTTTTTTAATTTCAGGAAGACGATTTTCAAGCTCAAAAATCCGTTGTTCAACTTGTTGAATGGTCGGTAAATCCCGCTGGAGGGTAATACCTAGTTCGTTAAAAACAGAAAAAATGGCTCCATTCGCTGTTTTGACGAATTTTTCACTAATCTGTTGTGTTAAGCTGCTGGCTCCTTTGCTTGTAATTTTAGGCGCTACGGCGTTTATTTTTTCGTTTACTTTGTAAATAATGACCGGCTTTTCCAAACGATCTTGAAGAACGGTACCAAGCTTTTGTGAAAAATCTTTTGGAATAACAATACTTGCATAATAGTCTCCGTGCTTTACTCCGTGATCAGCTTTTTCTTTGGAGACAAACGTCCATCCAAGCGTTTTATTTTTCTTTAACGTTGCAATAATATCTTTTCCCACGTTTACGTGCTGCCCTCTTATCGTAGAACCTTCGTCTTCGCTCGTTACTGCAATGGCAATACCTTCAGTCCGCCCGTATGGATCCCAAGATGCTTTTATATTAAACCATGCGTAAAAAGACGGCAGAATCATAAGCGTCAGCACAATGATAATCATCGCCCAATTGGTAAAAATCCTTTTTAAGTCACGCGTATAAATATAAACAGTATTTTTCATATGTCCCACCCAGTTTTATTATTACAAGTTAGCTTATCCATGTTCGAAGAAACATATTTCTGATACTATAGAAAAAGTTAGATATGGTTTTAGTAGAAAGGATGATGAACATGACAGAAAGACTTTATTATAGCAATCCCTACATAAAAACGTGGGAAACAGGAGTGACAGAGACGCGCGCTCTTTCAACTGGCTACGCATTAACGTTAAAACAAACCGCTTTTTATCCAGAAGGCGGCGGACAGCCTTCTGACTACGGTACTATTGCCGGAATCGACGTAAAAGATGTTTACGAAGAAAATGGAGAAGTCTATCATCTCGTTGACACACTGCCTGCACAAACGAACGTCACGTGTGAAATTGATTGGCACCGCCGCTTTGATCATATGCAGCAGCATAGCGGACAGCACTTACTTTCGGCTCTATTAATCGATACATATAATATTCACACCGTTAGCTTTCACTTAGGAAGCGAAGCAGTCTCTATCGATTTAAATGTACCTCAGTTATCTCATGAGCAGCTATTACACATTGAAAAAGTTGTAAACAATGCTATTTACAGCAACCGCCCCATTAAAACGTACGAAGTGAAAAAAGAAGATTTACATACTCTTGCGCTTCGCAAAGTGCCCGAGCTAGAAGACGAAGTGGTACGCATCGTAGAAATTGAAGGCATTGATGTTTCTGCCTGCTGCGGTACTCATGTGAACCAAATTGGAGAGCTGGGTCTCATTAAACTTACGAAAACAGAAAAGCAGCGCGGCAATACACGCCTCTTTTTCAAATGCGGTATGCGTGCATTAGCTGATTATCAGCAGTCTCAAGAAATCGTAGCAGAACTTAGCAACAAATTCAGCACAAGCCGTGAATTAGTTGTAGAACGAATTAAAAAATTGGAGACTGAACAAAAAGAGCTGCAAAAACAACTAGAAGAATTAAAAAATGAAAATGCAGCTTTTTTAGCAAGGGAATTAGAAGCCAAAAAAGAAGGATCATTTCTGTACCATCACTTTGAAAATCGTACACTAAAAGATGTGCAAGCTTTGACAAAGCAGCTTCTTCAAACGCCTGATACAACGCTTCTTTTTGCTTTTTCAAGTGATCAAAAAGTCTTACTGGCTCACAGCGGCAGTGAGGTAACATGCGGAGAACTTTATAAAGAGCTGCTTCCGCTTTACGATGGAAAAGGCGGCGGCGGACCAAAACAAGCTCAAGCCAGCTTTTCATCTTCTGAAAATATGAACGCATTTCTTAGCGCAGTAAAAGAAAAAATAACTGGAGCATAACAAAAAGCCTGTCTTTAAAAAGACAGGCTTTTTCAACACAATCAGCTTACTAAATAGCCAATTAATAACCCAATTGATAAAGTAAATCCAAAAAACGTATTTGTTTGAGCAGTTGCTTTCATTGCAATAAGCTCTCCGCGTACAAATGCTTGTACGGCTTGAATGGGCTTAGGTGCACTAAGGAACACTAAGAAAATCCAAGGGCTAATATCGAAAAATACAACTAATGCAACGGTCCAAATATACGCAATGCCGAACAAAGCAGCTAAAAATCTAATCGCATTTTTAGAACCTAATAAAATAGCTAGCGTACGTCGTCCGCCTTTTGTATCTTCTTCTATATCACGAATGTTGTTAGACAAATTAATCGCGCCTACTAAAATCGCAATAGGAAGTGATACAAAGATGCTTTCAGACGTTACGGTATTTGTTTGAATAAAAAATGAAATCAACACGAACATAGCGCCCATGCACAGACCTGAAAATAATTCTCCAAACGGCGTATACGCAATCGGAAGCGGTCCGCCTGTATACAAATAACCAATCGCCATACCTACTAATCCAACTAAAGCAAGCCACCAGCTGCTGTTTGCACATATATATACGCCTAAAATAAGAGCAATTCCATAAGAAATCAGTGCTAAATTTAATACCGTTTTCGGCTTCATTCCGTGTCTGACGATGGCTCCTCCAATTCCTACGGAGTCTTCTGTGTCTAACCCGCGTTTAAAATCATAGTACTCGTTAAATACGTTCGTCGCAATTTGAATCCACAAACATGAAAAAAGCATCGCAAGGAACATCCAAACGTTCACATGGCCATAAAACATAGCTAGAACTGTTCCAATCAAAACGGGTACAAACGATGCCGTTAACGTATGAGGACGGGTTAATTGCCACAAAATTTTCCCTTTACTGTACTGCTCGACTGCAGCTTTGTTTTCTTTGTTATGACTTGTCATCATCCTCTTCCCTTCTATTACGAACCGTATCTCTATTTAAAAGTGCTGCTTTTAACATAATGAATGATAGCAAACTTACTCTAAGACAATACACGTCCGCCCAACAAAAAAATCACGGAATCCTTTAAAATATAAGTTCCATCTTATATCATAATAATTTATTGCTCTTTTTACAAGATGACCGCTTATACATTTCCGGCTTTTTTCTGCAAAAATCTGCTTTGACGCAGAAATTTATAATAAAAAGATGAAAAGCTTATACGAAAAGTGAGGTTGAGACTTAACTAAATCAATCTCATCTAAAGATGAACAAATAGGATAAATGATTTGGTATGGGGTACTTGTTACACCGCAGTTGATTTCCGTGCAAGACGTCGCTTTCCGCGGGCGGCCGCTGAGCCTCCTCGTCACTTACGCTCCTGCGGGGTCTCACCTGTTCCGCTTCTCCCGCAGGAGTCTTTGCCTTGCCCTCCAATCAACTGCTAGAAGGAACGAAACACATGAAAGCTATCTTCACAATAAAAAAAGCCGAACGAATTGGATTCTCAATCGAGAATCGAACTCGTTCGGATCTTCCTTTAACTAACATACGTTCATACAAGCCTCTTTTTTTATCACTACATCTTAGTAATTAAAACCGTCGTCCCCGTGTCTTCTGCGAAATCTTTTATGAAAACATGAATCGCATATCGCATGATCATGATTCCAAGGAAGGTCTTTAGAACACGCACTGCACGTTCTTTTAAATTTTTTCATATCTTTTCTTAATACGTCATGTATTTTGTTTGTAAGCTCTTCTCGGACACGCTCCCAGTAAATAGCTTCCGGTCTTCTATCCATTCGATATAAAAATAAAAGATGCAGGCCAATCGCCTTATAAGACAGCTCTAATTTTTCCAGTGAACCTTCTATTATCCTTGGTTCAGGTAACTCTTCTCTGTTAACAATTGCATTCATGCTAGCCACCCACTGCTTTTTCAAAGAGCTTTCTTTTGCTGAAAACGGCAGCTGCAAGTAACCATATAAATCAACAATGGGCATTTTCGCCTCAATCAGCGTGTCTTTCACTTCCTCATAAAGCTCACGTTCTTGTGCCAGGTTTGATTTTTGTGTACCTTTTGGATTTTTAAATTTAGCCCATATGTCAAAAAACGTTCCGAGGTCATGATGATATTCTTTAAATCTTCTTAGCATATCTGAAGTAGGCGCAATTGAAAATTTGCTGATTTGCTCGTCTGTTGAAAATAACAGTTCTCTCATTTGCTTGGCATCTTTAGCGAATGCAACTTCTCCCACATTATAGAGACCCTTTCTTCCAGCACGACCTGCAATTTGCTTTAACTCTTGAGAAGTCAACAACCTCCGTTTTTGCCCATCAAATTTCATGTTTTCTAAAAGCACAATTCGTCTAATTGGAAGGTTTAACCCCATTCCAATTGCATCTGTAGACACAATGACAGTTGTTTCTCTATTAATGAACTGCTCAATTTGTTTTCTTCTTGTTTCAGGCGGCATACTTCCATAAATCACGCTCACTTTGTGACCATCTTTTTCTAGCTTAGCTGCTGTCTGGAGCACCTTTTTACGCGAGAAAACAATTAAAGCATCTGCGGGTTTCACTTGTTCAATTTTGAAATTTCGAAGATCTACTTTTAAAGGTATATCTCTTTCGTACTCATAAATTTCTGAGATCACACCGTCTAACATCTCTTCTAACATACTTCGAATGCTTAAACTTCCGATCACATGAACTTGTTTGGCATTAGCTCGGGTTATGGCTTTATACCATGAAAACCCCCGATCTCGGTCTTGAATCATCTGTGCTTCATCAATTACGGTTACATCGCCATGTTCTAATTCACTAAACATTTCTACCGTACCGGCCATGTGCTGAGCATCTTCAACAATCTTTTCTTCTTCACCTGTTTTTAACGAACAAGCAACTCCGTCTTTGTTCAGCTTTTCAAAGACTTCTAAAGCTAACAGGCGAAGCGGCGCTAAGTAACTACCCGAAGCAGCTTTCTTTAATGACTTTAATGCCGTATACGTTTTTCCTGTGTTTGTATCACCGAGATGAAGAATGTATTCCGTTTCTTTTCTTGGATCCATTTCGTATTCTGCACCAAAAATATAATTTAACTGTCGCTGTTCTTCTTCAATCAGCTTGTTCTTTTCTTCACGTTCACGTTCTTGTTGTAATCGTCTTTCTTCCAGCTGCTGTGCATATCGCTTTTTATGCTCTTCGATCGTTAAGTTGTGATCTGAAACTTCTAGTACATCGGAAAGCTTTTCTTCTACAAGCATTCTTTTATATTCATAGACTAAATCCGATAAATCACTTCTGAGTGCTTTTATAATATCCATTCGTGTTACCGAATCATTTGTATAAGATTTATACTCTTCTTTAAATGAAGCAGGAAGGTCATCCATAATCATAGTTGGAATGATTTCATAAATTTTATCGGTGATAAATACCTCGTATACATCTTCATACGTTTCAAACAAGATAATCGTTGAATATCTGTCTAATTCTGAGCTTACGTTCCCGGTGAGCTCTTGAAAAAAGTCATGAACCGTTTCATAATCATGGCGTGTTAAATCACCGTTTTCTATTAATTCATCTTCAAGCTCAGTATGCGGCGCATAGTTTTCAATATACTTTGAGTTTGTTTCAATGTCTTTTGATAGCTGATGTGAAAGCTGTTCTCTTATATGTAGGTAATACAGCTCTTTGTTTACTTCCAAAATAGGAGCTGCTTCTAAATTTAACTGTAATTGATATCTGGCTTTTCGATCATTAATACTTTGCTGTCTTTCTTTCTCTTTTCTTTCTTCTTCTTTTTTGGCAAATTCAACTCTTGCTTCTCCGTATAGAGATGGCCACTCTGCTTTATTGCCCTTTCCGTACTGCTTTTCTAACCAAGAAAAAGCATCAAATTCTATACCTTTTCTCGTTTCTTTAGCAAATAACTTATCGATAGCTTGAGGTTTATATCCTTTTATCTCAAAGCCTCTTTCTGTTAAATACGATCTTCTGTTTTTCTTAGATACAGAAGAAACAACTATTTTTCTCCACGCAGTCCCCCAGGCTTTTTTAATAAAAGAGTGCCTGTCTGTTAAATACGTCTCTAAATCCGGACATTCGTCTTGTTCACCTAATACGCTTTTTATATCCTGTAGCAATGTATGCTTAGTTTTTTCAATGGCCCTGCTTTGAATAGCCTCTAATTCGAGCATAAAATTCTCCTTTGGAAAGTTTTCCTACATTTATTATAGAAAAGACCCCTTATAGAATCAAATACATTGTTATTACTTTATTTGAGGCTGGATTAAGAACTTCTCTTCCCCATGCTTTTGCTTATTTCTCACCTATTTTCAAGACAAAAAGCTCCTTTAAACAGGAGCTTTCAATATATTTTAGATAATTCAGTCTTTTTTAAATATCTATCAAGCATTTTTGTCGATTCCCTTTGAGTAAGTGATGGAGAGCTGTGAAAGCTTGGTGAACGATACGTGTAAAACACCTGTAAATAAAAAAGCTAAGATTGTTGCTCCTGTGGCTAGCGGGTGAACGTACGTAAAATAATAGGCAAATATAGCCCCCACTACGTATGATAGATACACATGAAGGTTAAATCCTTTTGTATACCAATATATTTTATTTTCCTTATCTAAAATAGCTGAAATGTCATAGTGTTTTCGGCGAATGATATAGTAATCAACAAGAACAATCGCAATAATAGGAATAAATAAGACGCCAATCATAAGCAAAAAGCTTTGAAAATTTGTCATTAACCACTCTTTTAATAAAGAACCTAGGACTGTGACAACTCCCATCGTTAGTGCCGGTATCCAAAAGCGCTGCTTTGGGAAAATAGACAAATAAGACATTGTTGCGCTATACAGTACCATTACGTTGGTTGACAACACCGATAAAAAAATGACGATGGCTGCTACTAATCCCAACAGCGGGCTATATGCGCCAATTAAATTTACCGGGTCATACGTTTGCGTCATATTTCCGAGAATTGAAAAGCCGGAAACCGTTGCGCCTAATCCCATCGCAATCAAAGTCGCAACGTTATAGCCTAAATACGTTCCCGCAATTCCCGTTTTTTCAGATTTACAGTTTCGGTTATAATCGCAAACAATAGGAATCCACGTAAAAGCTGTAGCTACTACAATATCAAAAGCTAACATTCCTGTAATACCAGGATTTTCGCTTGCTTTCATTTGAATTAATTTTGCTGCATCAAATTCGATAAACAAATAGCTAAACACAACGGTTGCTAAAATGACCATTAGCGTAGCTACTAACTTTTCCGTTGCTTCAATGCCTTTGTGTCCATATATAGAAATAGCTACTACTAGTACTTGAGTAAGAATCGTAAATAGATTGATATTGCTGTAACCGGTCAAAAAGGTGACGGCATGATTTAAACTTAGCCCTGCCATGTAGGCTTGAATCCATGCCCATCCTATTAATGTAATAAGATTAACAGCAGCAGGAAGCATAGCCCCTCTTTGTCCAAAAGCAGGTCTCATCAAAACCATGGTTGGAAGACCGGTTCGAGTTCCGATATTCCCCATCAGCACGAGCGGTATGGCACCGACTAAAGAGCCAAGCACAATCACAAATAATGCCTTTAAAAAGGTCATATCGGGTACAAACAGCATTCCGGTAAAAACGGTCGTTACTACCACGTTGGCTCCTATCCACATGGAAAATGTAGAGAAGAAGCCCATACTTCTTTTATTCACTGCAATCGGCTGCACATCATCATGGGCGAGACCACTTTTTGTTGTCATTCCTTTTCCACCTTTCACTTTTATTGATACCAATTGGCTCGAGCTAACTTGGAATTTGTATTCACATGTTTTATTTCAGTAAAAGCAGCTAATCCTGATGGACCTAGCTCCCGGCCAATGCCGCTTTCTTTAAAACCGCCCCAAGCCGTTTCAATATGAGGCGTATGGTAGCCGTTGATCCAAATCGTTCCCGCTTGAAGCTGTTCAGCAACTCGCTCTGCTTTCTCTACATCATTCGTTAAAATCCCTGCAGCTAAACCAAATCTCGTACCGTTAGCAAGTGCTATGGCTTCTTCTTCACTTGAAAAAGATTGAACGGTAATGACGGGACCAAATATTTCTTCTTGGACGATTTTCATATGCTGCTCCACGTCAACGAGCACCGCTGGCGTTATATAGTTTCCACCTTCGCAGTCAATTAACGTTCCTCCTGTTAATAAATTCGCACCTTCTTCTTGACCTAGCTTAATAAAACTCTGTATTTTATTCAGATGCTCCTTGCTAATAACCGGGCCCATCTCCGTTTCTTCTCTTAAGGGGTTACCAATTTTTATAGCAGCAACAGCTTCCGTAAGAGCAGAAAGAAACGAGTTATAAATAGATTCGTGTACGAGTATACGCGATGAAGCTACACACACTTGTCCTTGGTTAAAAAATGAGCCAAACATTGTCCAGTCTACTGCAATATCAATTTCGCTATCTTCAAAAATAAGAAGCGGAGATTTCCCTCCCAGTTCAAGCGAAACTCTTTTCATCTCTTTTGCGCACTGCTGATAAATACGTTTGCCTGTTTCTGATCCTCCTGTAAAAGAGACTTTGGCTACGTCTTTGTGTTCAACAAGGGCACTTCCCACTTCACCATCTCCTGTAAGTAAATTAAACACGCCTTCTGGTATACCAGTTTTTTTATATAGTGAAGCTAACTTTAAAAAAGAAAGCGGCGTTAATTCTGACGGCTTAAACACCACCGTATTTCCAGCTGCTAATGCAGGAGCCAGCTTCCACATGCCAAGCAACAAAGGGAAATTCCAAGGAACGATTAGCGCGCATACGCCAATAGGTTCTTGAATGATTTTACTGCTTGTGTCGTCGAACATGTTCTTTGTCCACGGCTGATTTTCTTCTATTAAATTTGCGTAATATCTTAAACAATTAATTGTATCTTCAATATCTAACTGCGCTTCTTTTATCAGTTTGCCAGTATTTAATGTTTCTGTTTCAGCGAATATACTCGCTTCACTTTCTAATAAGTCTGCTAGTTTCGTAAGCACCTCTACACGCAGTGATTTATTTTTCTTCCATTCACTTTGTTCAAAAGCCTGCTTTGCTTTACCTACCGCTTCCTCTACTTGTTGAAGCGACGAATCAAACACTTCCGCTATAATCTTATTGGTCGCTGGGTTGATTATTTCTCTTTTACATGGTTTTGCTTGTTTCTTATCTATTTTTACATTTACTTGCCCGTTCATAGTCAAACACCCCTCATAGAGAACTCTTATATAAAAATGGGAAGATAATAGTACCTTCCCACTTTTACCGTCTTGCTTATATTCAGTCGCGTGCTTTCACTAACAGCGCTTCTTCTTCTTTTGCTTTTTTTCTTAACGCAATAAGTGTGATAAATTCATAGACAATATTAGCGGCCGCCGCTGCTGTAATTTGGCCATGATCATAAGCTGGCAGTACTTCTACTAAATCAAAACCGACAAAATCAATATTTGTTAAGCCTCGAACGAATTGAAGCGCATCGTCAATACTTGCACCTGAGACTTCAGGCGTTCCTGTTCCCGGCGCGTAAACTGGATCTAAAAAGTCAATGTCAAACGATAAAAATACGGGTCCTTCCCCTACACGCTCATGAATAATGTCTAACATTCTATCAACGCCCATTTTTTTATATTCATTTGTCGTATACAAAGCTAAACCTAAGTTCTTTGCATCTTCTAAATCTTCAATACCGTACAGACCGCCTCGCATACCGATTTGAATCGAGCGCGATACGTCGATTAACCCTTCTTCAATCGCTCGTCTGAATACCGTACCGTGATTGTATTTCTGTTCAAAATAACTATCCCACGTATCAGAATGAGCATCAAACTGGAGAAGTGCTACCGGTCCGTGCTTTTTCGCGATGGCACGAAGTTCACCAAGGGTCATCGAATGATCACCGCCCAGTGAGATAGGAATAATTCCTTCATTCACAACCGGTGCTAGCCCTTCTTCAATTTTTTTATACGTTTCTAAAATATACCCGGGAACCACTGATAAATCGCCGTAGTCCACGCCTGAGATGTAATCAAAAATATTAATCTTTTGTTCTGGGTTATACGGGCGGAGCAAAATGGAGAAATCTCGAATGGCTTCCGGTCCAAAACGTGCTCCTGTTCGAAAAGATTGACCTGAATCAAATGGAATACCTGTGACAATAAAATCCATTTCTGAATTTACTTGTTCTACATACGGAAGTCTCATAAATGTGCGTGGTCCGCAAAAACGCGGAGATTCAAATGAATTTTTCGGCTGATATTTTGGCATAATTTATTCCTCCTAGTGGGTTTCATTCATTAGCGCCGCATCATTATTTTAAATACTGACGCTTTTTATTTAGATACTTTTTATTAATGCAAAATGCATGCCAATTTTTATTATCTTATTCCGCGCAATTATGGACGATTTTTAATTCATAATAGAATCAAAACAAAAAAACTGATTCAGTATTGAATCAGCTAATTCATTTTGAATTAAAGTCTCATTATTTTATATTGTACTTTCGTAAACGTCTTACGACCGTAGGCTGGCTGATTCCTAATGTGTTTGCCATTTCATACGTTGTTTGACACTGACGATAAGCGCGAATCAGCCAGTTTTTCTCCACTTCTGCAAGTGCTTGCTGAAGCGTCATTCCCTGAGAGGTTAACGTGTCAAGAGGCTCCCATTCTTCTTTTTCACTGCTGCTATTTTCTGAATAAAACGGGAGGTCTTGAGGCGAGATGCTGTTTTCATCCGTTGTTAACACGAGGCGTTCAATTGTATTTTCAAGTTCGCGCACATTTCCGGGCCACGGATGTTCAAGAAGCAGATTTAATGCTTCTGCATGAAAAAATTTCTTCATGTTATATTTTTCATTTTGTTTATGTAACACGTGATAAAGTAGTGCCGCGATGTCTTCTTTTCGCTCGCGAAGCGGCGGAATGGTAATCGGAATAACGTGTAAACGATAAAACAAATCTTCACGAAACGTTCCTTTTTTGACCATTTCTTCAAGCGGCTGATTTGTGGCTACAATCAGCCTGAAGTTTACGTGTTTGGCTCGTTCACTTCCAATTTTGGTGACTGTTTTTTCTTGCAGCACTTTTAACAGCTTCACTTGCATATCAAGAGGAAGTTCCCCTATTTCATCTAAAAAAAGCGTGCCGTTATGAGCTAATTCAAACTTTCCTATTTTCCCTTTTGTACTGGCACCTGTAAAAGAGCCTGCTTCGTATCCAAACATTTCAGATTCGAACAAACTAGCTGGAATGGCTCCGCAGTTAATTTCAATAAACGGCTCTTCTTTTCGATCACTTCCATAGTGTAAAGCACGGGCAAAAGCCGTTTTACCAACACCCGATTCACCTAGCAGCACAACCGTTGCATCGCTGTCTGCCACGCGATTAATAATCGACCATACCTTTTTCACCGATCCACTTCGTATGACCATCTCATTTGACTGTTGTTCCCGAAGCTCTTCCACTTCGAGCTGATATGTTTTCATTTTCACTTCGAGCTGCTGATAATCTTCTTTTAAGCGCTGAAGCTCTGTTAAGTCATGCGAAAAGCTAATGACTCTTTTCATACACTGATGTTCATCATACACGGGAATACCGGTTGCCATTACAACTTTTCCCGTTTCTGTTTGTTGCATCAGCTGTACTTCTTTCTTTTTCTTTAACACTTCAATCGTAACGGAAGGTGAAAAGATCCCACGGTCTTGCAATTCGTATACCGTTCGTCCCACTAACTCTGACACGTCATACCCGTATATATCACGGCAGTTTTGACTTGCTCGTAAAATACACCCTTTTTCATCAGTGATCACGATATTGTCGTGAGAAGCATGCAAAATAGCTTCAAGCTCTCGTTCAATCATCTCCATTCAGTCCTCCTTTTTATGTAATCTGATTTTTCTAACATTTACACATATTATTTTATCAGTAAACTCGCTTACTCAACACAAAAAGCTCCTTTAATAGGAGCTTTTTGTTTACGATAGCTGCTTCATTTTTTGTTTAAATAGAGCTACTTTAATCATAAAATAAGTGATGTTTTCAGGTAATTCTTCTTTGATTGGCTTTAACTTTTCATCGCCTACTGACGAAGCGGCTTGTAAAATAAGCTGTTCGTCTTCATCCGAAAGAAAAGGTGACCAGTCGATTTCTTTTTCTTCTTCCGCGCATTTAAACAAATGGTTTTCAATGGTAATGCGGCTCAGTTCACGTTCTTCAGCAATTTCATCTAACGATTTTCCTTGCTGAAATAGCTCATACGTCATTAAGTGAGAGCCTTCTTTTGATGATGCTCTTGCTTTTTTCGGAGCAGGAGCTGACACTTCTCGCTTTCGGTCTGGATGGTCTTCGCAAAACTGTTTGATTTCAGTCGTGAATCGTTCTCCGTATCGCTCTTGTTTTTGCTCTCCGACTCCTTTTACAGTGGCAAACTGTTCAAGCGTTACCGGAAGTTTTGTACACATATCATGAAGAGTGTCGTCTGAGAAAATGACAAAAGGAGGCACGCCGGCTTCGTCTGCTAGCTGCTTTCGAACGGAGCGCAAATGAGCAAACAGCTCGTCGTCTTGGACAATTTGCTTCACTTCCATTTGTTCTTTTCTCATCACTTTTTCCGTACCAAGAAGCACACCTTTTCCTTTGGCCGCTACGGATAAAGTAGGAAATGACCCTTGTCCTACTAAAATAAACTGCTCTGAAATCAAATACTCGATAAAATCGCTCACTTCTTTAGCCGACCGGTCGCTCATGACGCCGTACGTTTTCAGTTTATCGAAACCAAAATCAACTACTTTTTTATTTCGAGAACCCGTTAACACTTGAGCAATCATCATTTTACCGAAACGTTCGCCCATACGAATCATACAAGATAACACTTTTTGCGTATCGACCGTTACGTCTATTTCTACACGATCATCCGTACAGTTGCTGCAGCGGCCGCACTCATGCGCTTCACTTTCTCCAAAATAATGAAGAATATACGCCTGCAAACAGCCTTCTGTATGACAGTAGTTCACCATACTTTGCAGTTTTTCAAGTTCTTGAATTTGCTTTTTAGGATTCGACGTTGACTGTTCAATCAAAAAGCGCTGCACGCGAATATCTTGAGGTGAATAAAGCACGATACACTCACTTGGCAGTCCGTCACGACCAGCACGTCCTGCTTCTTGATAATAGCTTTCCATATTTTTTGGAAGCTGATAGTGAAGAACAAAGCGAATATTCGATTTATCAATTCCCATCCCAAACGCAGAAGTGGCTATCATTACCTGAACATCATCTTGAAGAAAGCGATTTTGCTCTTCATCACGGCTGTTTGCGTTCATACCAGCATGGTATTTTGATACGTTAACTCCTGATTTTTGCAATCTAGCGTGAAGCTCTTCAACATCTTTACGCGTAGCGGCATAAATGATGCCTGCTTCTTGATCATTTTTACGGATATACTGATCAATATAGCTGATTCGATCCTGACCTTTCACAACCGCAAACGATAAATTTTCACGTTCAAAACCAGTCATCACTGTATACTCTTCGTTAATATGAAGAGCTCGGCAAATATCTTCACGCACTTGAGGCGTCGCAGTAGCCGTCAGCCCCATCACAATCGGCGCGTTAGACAGCTTGCTGATTAGTTCATTGATGCGTAAGTAACTCGGTCTGAAATCATGCCCCCACTGTGAAATACAGTGCGCTTCATCTACCGCTACAAGCGGAATAGGAAGCATTTGAAGCTGTTCTAAAAACTGCGGAGACTCCAGTCGCTCCGGTGCTACATAAAGCAACTTATATTCTCCCAGTGCTACTTCTTCTAAGCGCTGCTGCACTTCCGTGTACGTCAGCGAGCTGTTAATATATGTGGCCGGAATACCCGCTGCGTTCAGCGTATCCACTTGGTCTTTCATCAAAGAAATCAACGGAGAAATAACCAGTGTCGTTCCTTCTAATAGCAAGGAAGGAATCTGATAACAAAGTGATTTCCCTCCCCCTGTTGGCATAATACAAGCGGTATTGTGCCCTTCTAAAACATAACGAATCGACTCTTCCTGTCCTTTTCGAAATGAATCATAGCCAAAATAGGACTGTAAATGTGTTAAAGCTTGTTCAAATTGCAAAATTTCGTCCTCCTTTAAAATAAGTAGAAATGGTAGTTGAGGGATTCATTAGAAGGAATTGAGACGTAGGATTTTATTTTATCAAATCTTAGAGGAAGTTGCACAGAATTCGTTGATTTAAGGATATAGCAAAAATGATAAGCGAAAAGCCATCAATTTATAACTCTCTTTCCTATCACAAACAATCTTTCCTATCACAAACAATCTTTTTATGTATGTCAGGACTCCTTTCCTAAAAATCTTTCCCCATTCCATTCTTTTTTCCTGTATACTTAAGAATAGGAAAGAGGTGCTTATCACGAGACATCCTGTAGAAACGATTTATTATTTAGAAAATCCACAGCGTAATATCTCAACATATGCTTCCACAACTCAGTTAACGGTTGAGTCTGTTGTGAAAGATGTGTTTGGTGTTGCTTGCGTAGCAGATATTAAAATTATGCTTCAATATAATAAAGAATTCCGCAAAAGTATTAGTCAATTACACAATGCGATGGACGATGATCTTACGTTAGAAATGGTTTTTCGAGTTGCTTCAAAAGAAGATTTGCTTCGATTTAAAAAACGTTTACTTGAAAGTAGTTTAGATGACGCAGAAACGTCAATAGACTGTCCATTCAGCGCAACCATTCAATTACAAGATGGTCGATATACATGGAACGAGTCTACTTCTGTTTATGAAAAACAAAAAGAACGTCTTTCATCTTAAATTTCTCTATTTTTATGTATGCAAAAAGCCTAGATCTTAGCTGTTTAAGATCTAGGCTTTTTGCAGTTTGTACTGTACCTTAAAAGGTCAAAAAAAAGATGCAGGAAAAAGGCTGGCTAAAGCCTTCTTCTGCTTATTGTCCGCCAGATTCTCCTCAAAGATAACCGCGCTGTTTCCTCTTCTCCTATGTTAGACTTTTTAACTCAATTTTATGAAATAGGTTTTATCTCTTCCAATAACGTGTATACACAAAGCAAGAGGATAAGTTACTTAAACTTCTCTTCATTACTAAACATATTCTAGAAAGTTGTCTATCATACAAGGAGGTTTTTTTGAAATGGTAAATGTAAAAGTAGTTGAAAATGGCGTACAGGCAAAAGATACAATCGAACAATTTTTGCGTGAAGGATTTACAAAAGACGAAGTTTATTTACTTGCACACCATCAAGATCGCTCCGAGGATTTAACAGCTGCAACAAATACAAACAATATCGGCCTTTCTGAACAAGGTGTTTTTGATGCGATTGCGAATGTATTTCGTTCTCGAGGAGACGAGCTTCGTGCCAAAATGCGTTCATTAGGCCTATCACAGCCGGAAGCTGAACGCTATGAAGAAGAATTAGATCACGGCAAAGTAATCGTGGTTGCATCAAAAGTTGCTTAATCTAAAAGCCCTACAGCAGGGCTTTTTTATTTTTGTCTTCTGCCCTTTTTCCCCTTTCATTAAAGAAGTCATTCATACATATAATTGTGAAGATAAGAGTTGCTGTGAGGAGTGATACATTTGATTATAGGAATTGAGTACACAAAGCGTGTGAAAAATGGATTAGTCGTTAAAAATATTCCTTACAAGATACACGATAAACCTTGTGATGAAGGCTGCTGTAAAAATGATAAAACGATAGGCGTCAGAGACAAATTAAGGGTTAATTGGCTGTTAAACGTTTTTATGCCCAGTAAAAATATAACGGTATTTGATTATAAATATTGGTCAGAAGAGCTAACTTCTTTATGGAGAGAGTATCGGAGAAAAACTGTATAATACTCAAGATAAAAAATCTCCTTGATGAGCAAGGAGATTTTTTTCTATTGACTTTATCTTCTAGCACCAACCTATTTATTAAGCATTTCAACAATTTTTATACCTTTAGATGTTTGTACCATCACTATTATAAATTGCTGAATGGGATGCTTTTTCTTCCACTCATCATAATCAATTTTATATGTAACATTTCTTAGCTGTGTTTATCCTTTTCTGCTGAAGGTAATAATGAAGATGCATAAACTATATAAAGGGTGAAAAGTTATGATTAACGTCATTGAGACACTACTTGATTATATAAAGAACTCTTCTACAGATGATCCGCCCCCTCGCCCACATATCGGTGAGACTATGGGATGCTGGCTGTATTTTACTGCTTTAGCGGAAGAAATACCTGCCTTAGAAACTTGTCTTAATACAACAACCAACAGTGAACTGCTTAAGCTTGCTCAAGACTCAAAAAACCTGGCTGAATCTCAGATTGATACACTAAAAAAATTAATGATTAAAGAAGGAATTCCCCTTCCTGAAATACCGGCTACCAAACCGAAATCCGACCCTAACAGTATTCCATTAGGAGCAAAAGCCACGGATTCTGAAATCGCTAACTTAATATCTATAAAAATTGCCTCTAATATCGTCATGTGCAGCACGAATATGGGACAATCTATTAGAACCGATATTGGATTAATGTGGTTGAAATTCCACACTGAAAAGGTCATATTAGGATCAAAAATAAAAATTCTAATGCAGCAAAAAGGATGGCTCAAAATTCCGCCTTATTATTATCCACCTGGAGCCCCTCATAACTCTAATTGAAGTGTTCTTAGGTAAAACAGCATAGATAATCTTACATCCAACACATTTAACGAGGTGCTTGAACATGGATTTCCCTACAATTCATACAAATTTTTGGGACGCAGTCATTGGTGTTCCTGTCGTATTAATCGTGACGCAGCTGATCAAATGGCTTTTTCATCCTAAAAAGCAATTTGTTCCGACTATCGCTTTAGCTGTCGGCGTGCTTTTTTCAGTATTGATCAGTCACCCTCATCATATTATTGCCGGGTTGTTTATGGGATATTTTTATGGATACGCCGCAATTGGAAGCTATGCAGGTCTTAAAACAACGTGGAGAACGATTAGAAAAGATACGTCTCCTTATTCATCAGACTAAAAAACCAGCGAAGTATTCGCTGGTTTTTTAGTCTTCATTACTTATTTCTTCTGCTCCTAGCTCTTTGGCTAAGTGAACAACCGATTGATTGATTTTCCATACGTAATAAATGTTATGCAGCAGCTGCAGATGCTGTAAGTTTCTTGATTGAACGGACGTATCAAAATAATCTAAAGATTGTTCAATCTTTTGTCTTACATCTTCAAGCGTGTATACATACGTTCCTCTTTCTCCTCGTAATGCTTTTTCAAGCTGAGTGAAGTTGCTTGCCACTTTCTCTTCCACTTCCTTTACTACGCCATGAAATTCTGCTTCCTTATAAAAAGCTTCGTTTCTAGTAGAAGATGCCACCAAATGCTTGGCGTAATAATTAATGGCGGTAAAAACGGTCAAAAATTGCTGAAGACGTGAACGGCCAACGAAACCTTTGATAATAGGATCGGAATCGACATGAAGCTGTTTTAGCTTTTTTTCTAATTCCATTCCTTTATCAGCTAAATTGGCAAATGCGTACTGCTTCGTAAAACGATGTAAATAGGTGTGAACAAATTCTTTTAAAGCCGCTACGTATTCTACTGAAGTGTCGGTTACTTTATCTCTTGTTCTTTTAGGAAACACAAGAGCAGATACGGCTAAACCAATTCCAACTCCTACGACCGTATCTAACACGCGAGCCAGTAATAAGCTCTCTGAAATTCCGCCAAGAAGCATGTCATACATAAAGGCCAGCATCATCGTAATCCAAAAACTCATAAACGAATACGTAATGGGAAAGAAATAAAAAGCCATAAACACACAGATAAAAAGCAGCGTTACTTCAAGTATTCCAGGGGAAACGTAGCTTGCAACAACAAAGCCGACAGCTGCTCCTAAAAGCGTGCCTACGCTTCGCTGCACGGCTTTTACAAACGTACTTCCTATCGTTTCTGTACCGAGAAGCACTAAATAGCCTGCTAAGAGCGCCCAATATTGATGCGATGGAGATAAAAACGAGCCAAATATTAATGTCGCAACAGCAGTGATGACCGCTTGAATAGACTTTTTCGTAGACGGTTTTAATCCTTTTTCTTCATCATTATCCTCTTCGTCTTCTTGTTCTTCCGCTTCTTTTTGAGGCTGCTTTTCTTGTTTCACAATTGCTTGCTGCAGCTCATACGCTTCATCAATGACGTGATTTGATATCGTTTCGATACGGCGTATTAAGTAAAGCCAGTCTTTATACCTTTTGTCTTGAGGTTCGAGTTCGCTTAATTTTTGGCGCAGCTCTTGCAAATGCTGAGCTGCATCCGTTAAGGAATGAGTAGGATTTTCATTTAATACCTCTGCTTCGCGAATCGATTCCACTAGCTTTAACAGCACCTGCTGAATATCAAAATGATTAAATGCCTTTAATTCACTGAGTTTTCGGATCGCCGGAGAATATGTCTGCAGCAGCATCACTGTATCAAATACATAAAGGCGCATTTGCTCAGCTGTTACGCCAGGCCATATGTCGTGAGGATCTGTATTTCCAAGCTCTTCTGATGCTACACGGGCATACTCCGCTAGTTTTTTAATATTGCGGTTATACTGTTTGATTTGAGCTGGTTCAATTTGTTTCTTTTGAATTAACTCAATAATTAAATCAAGCACCAAATTTACTTGAATATGAAAGGATTTCATTGAAGACCTTAGCACGTTGGAAGGCCGGTCTTTAAAAATAACAAAATTATAGATAAATGCACAGCAGGCTCCTACTATAACGCCAGCTAACAGCCACGGCAGCTGAGAAAATGTAACGTGTAAAATAGAAGCAAAATAAAACGACATAAATGCTACCATCGACAGAGAGAAGTAGCGAATACCAAATTTCTGTAAATAAAAAGACAAAAACACCAATAGAACGAGAAAAACATTTTCTGCTTGTCCATATCGTGATAAAAACGAGCCAATTCCAAGAGAAACGGCGCTAGAAAGTGCTACTAAGACGGTTGTCACTTTTTTTGCTTTTGTTGTTTCATCATTTACAACCAATATACCCATCAGGCCGATTACGCCGGATAAAATAGCAGCGGTAATTTGAGAGCTTCCCGCTGCTTTTAATACAATCAGCATAATAACGACCGCTGTAATGACACTGATTGTAGCTTTAGAAGCTGTTTTGAGCCTTTTTCGTCCAGGATCTGCAGCGACTAAGCGGCTAAACCAATATGAAAAAATAAACACCCTCTCCTTTCGTGCTGTAAAGTTCTTTGTAGAAAGAGTAATATTATTACTTATACCCTTTTTAATTCTTTTCTATCGTATGTAAGTATGTTTTCACTATAACATTGCAAACGGCTAAAGAGCTAAACAAATGATTAAAAACACATCTGTTTTCTGTCAGATGTGTTTTTTAAAAATAATGGTTCATTACAGTGTAAGAGAAGAAATTTCCCACCCGTTTGTTAACGGATTTCTTTTTAAAGTAAAAACCATCGTTGTCTTGTGAGCCCCTTTATTTTCGTAATAAATAAGGCAATCTACGGAGATTTTCTCTTTTGTTTTATACTTTTTTGCATGAAATAAGTCCGTTTTATAATAAATGGTGGAGATACTATGCAGCTTTGCCCATAGCTTATGCTCTTGCTTTACGCGCAAAACCGGCTGCATTAAGGCATCGTCATCTTGCTTTAATCCGGTTAAAAACATATTGACGACTTCTGCCGGCTCAGCTTTTAATGCATATTCATCAAGCTTTCCTCCTGCTTTTAATACCATTAACTGATGACCTGGATCTACATTTTGAGACTTGTGAGTCGTACTTCCTGCAAAATGAATGCAAAAATGACCGGGGAACCCATTGTCAAGCGCACCGGCTCCATGAGGCATTCCATTCATGGAAGCTGCAAGCATTTGGCCTTTAAATGGAATAAGAACAGCTCTTCGGTTCCAGCTCCATTTTCCATTATATAAGTGCTTCATTACTTTCGTATCTTGACGTGTAAGCGGCTGAACATCTGCGTGGTGTGAGCCTGCTCTTCGCTGCACATAAAAGTAAAAACCGGTTTCTACATCGATTACTTTAAATTTTTTTCCCTTTGGCAGTAAGGTTTCTACACGTTTCCACTTTAATACTTTTCCTGTGTCGCTTACCGGAAAGTACGTAAGGTTTTCTTCTGCTTTCATCTTTTGGGGATGCACAAAAAAACTAATAAGCATAAAGACTAAAATCATTAATTTTATCATTGTCTACCCTCATTACCTTGTAGTTTCTCTATGTAATATGCGAAAGTACACATACAATTATAAATAGAAATTTTTACACGCTCGTCTCATGGAAAATAATACAAAAAAGAGCTTGTGAATCCTATACATTAAACGGTTCATTTTATTCATACTAACAGGTGAAAGCGAGGTATATGATATGAATTTCACTTGGATGATTGGACTTTTAATGCTTATTCAACCTCTTTCTACACAAGACCACCTATCTATTACTCATGACGGTAAACCAATTGAACGGATTGAACGGGACAAAGTGGCAGTACCTCTTCTTCCTGTACCCATGGTGGATCATGATCGATACAATCTTCTTCTAAAAGAATTGGATAAAAAAACATATAGAGAGCCCATAAATGCCCGCATTGATAAAAACGGACAAATTGTTCCTGAGCAAGCGGGTGTCAAACTATATCATAAAGATTTTGCCGAGAAATTTTATACTTATTTTTTTAACGGCGGTACGTCAATCTTAGAAATCCCGACGCTTCCTGTTCCGCCTCGCGTGGATAAGGAGCTGCTTGCAACGATTCGTATTAAGCAAATCGGTCATTATCATACGGTATTTAACCCCCATAATAAAAATCGTTCTCACAATATTTCTCTTGCAGCTGAATCACTAGACAGCAGCGTCATATTTCCTGGGGAAGTTTTCTCTTTTAATCAAACCGTTGGAAAAAGAACGGCAGCAAAAGGGTATATGCGTGCCCCAATCATTGTAAAAGGAGAGTATTCTGAAGGAGTTGGAGGAGGAATTTGCCAAGTTTCTTCTACTTTATTTAACGCCGTCGATAACGCTGGCGTCACGATTACGCAGCGCTACTCACACAGCCGCAGTGTTTCCTACGTACCTCCTGGGCGAGACGCTACCGTCAGCTGGTATGGACCTGACTTTCATTTTAAAAATACGTATAGTGATCCTTTGTTGATTCGAGCACAGGTTCAAGGCGGAGTCGTAAGCGTAGCCGTTTATTCTACCGATGCGATTGAATATAAGCCTCGCCGCGTGCCTTGGGCTTCTAATAACCTATTGTTGAAAGAAAAAAAAGCTGAATCACATGTTGATACTGGGCCTACCGATTAATCATCTTTTCCAGCATTTTATAATGAGCATAAAAAAGCCTAAAGGGTATCCTTTAGGCTATTCAGTGATCTACTTAGCAGCCGTAGTAGCCACCGTAACCACCGCTATAACAACTACATCCGATAATTACTAATAGGATAAATAATACAACTAATAAAGCGAAACCAGAACCAAATCCACATCCAGCATTAGACATACAAGCACTCCCTTTCAATGTGATTTTCTGTTGCTAAAACAAAGAAGGTTCAAACATGGGGTGTTTCTCATGGATAGCTTATTGTATGTCTGCCTAGACGTTTTGGTTTGCTGTTCTGCTCATTTTTTAAAAATTGGGCTTGTTTTCGTCTTTATAACTCGGAAAATGTAATTCCGTAAGAGTAAAGCTCATTTCCACTCTTCCTTTAAAATCGCGTAATAATATTCATCCCACCATCCTTTTTCAGTTGGAATACATTTTTTGAAATACCCTTCTCTTCTCATCCCGATTTTCTCCATAACACGATAAGAAGACGTATTCTCAGGTTGACAAGTAGCAATAATCCGATGCAGGTTCATTGTATTAAAGGCGTAGTCCACGATTGCTTTTGCCGCTTCTGACGCATATCCTTTCTGATGATAGAGAGAATTAAATACCCAGCCAATTTCATAAGTATGGTATCCAAAATAGTTGAAAAAGACGATATGACCAATTAGGGTTTTTTCGTTTTTTAATAAAACTGGAAAATTTTTAACGTTTTCTTCCATATTTTCATTTACAAATTTCTTCGCATCATCCTTACTAAAAACACCTTCTGGTATGTATTTCATGACATCAGCATCAGATGTATATGCGTAGACATCTTGCCAATCTTCATAGTTAAATTTGCGTATTAGTAATCTGTTAGTCTCAATATCCATATCTCCCCTATCTCAAAGCTACCTTCTATACGCTTGTTTCGATAGCGAAGAGATAAAAACCTCTTTGCAACAAATTACTGTTGTTTTTGTTGCCGCTTCTTTAAAAAAAGATAAAGCGACTCTGCAAAAAAGAAAAATAAAAGAGAAAAAAGGACAAATAATTCGGCTACTTCCATTACACGAAACGGGCTTAACGCATTGTATAGTGCCTGCAGTATGTTCGTTCCTTGAAAAAGATCAATTCCTATAGAAAGAGCGACCACAGATCCAAATAGCAGCAGGCTAACTCCAATAATTTTCATATGTCTACTCCTCACCTAATCATTACTTACCTCATAGGTTAGTCATTTTCATTTACCATCATGCAAAAGATATTTTGTTAAAAATTACATAATTATACGGTTTTTGGTCAAATTAATAAAAACTACAGTAAGGGTGCTTTCATTTATGCCTTCGTTCTTTAAAAATCAAAAATCTAAAAATAAGCTTCAACCTCAGGCAAATCAAACAAGCAGCGAACAAGCAGCTTCTTCTCTTAAGAATTTGCTGTCTGAGAACCTTACCCTCATTAAAGAGAAAACTGGAAACAGCTCAGATATTGTGATTCGTCATTTTAAACTAGGTGTCAATAACAGCTTGGCTGCTGCTATCGTCTATATAGAAGGGATTGTAGATAATCAGGCTATTCAAGATTACTTACTGCAGTCTCTGATGAAAGATAATCAAAAAAATGACCTAAACGATCAAAATGCATTAGAGTTAATCTCCGAAGACATTGTCACAATCGGCAATGTATCGTTTGCAGACAACTGGGATGATTTACTGTCTTCTTTGATGTCAGGAGACAGCCTTCTTATTGTCGATGGCATAAACCGCGTACTCAGCGTGAGTACACAAGGCGGTGAAAAGCGTGCCATTGCAGAATCTACTACAGAAATGGTAGTTCGGGGACCAAAAGGCGCCTTTACTGAGTCTATTGGCACAAACTTAGCTATGGTGCGCCGAATTATTAAAACACCTGACTTATGGCTAGAGTCGATGAAGATTGGCCGGGTAACTAAAACGGATGTCACTGTTATGTATATTCATGGCATCGCAAACGATAAAGTTGTAAAAGAAATTCGAAAGCGATTAAAAAACATTGATATTGATAGTATTTTGGAATCAGGTTATGTTGAGCAGCTGATTGAAGATCAAACAATCACTCCTTTTCCCACTATTTATAACACAGAAAGACCCGACGTGGTGGCAGGTAACCTTTTGGAAGGAAGAATTGCTATTTTTGTGGACGGAACTCCTTTTGTCCTTATTGCTCCCGCGTTGTTCATTCAATTTTTCCAATCGGCCGAAGATTACTACGCACGCTTTGACATTGCCACATCCATTCGTCTTTTGCGGGTGTTTATGTTTATGATTTCACTTATCGCTCCTGCTACGTACGTGGCGGTTACGACATTTCATCAAGAAATGGTACCTACAACGCTTATCGTAGCTCTTGCAGCACAGCGAGAATCCGTTCCATTTCCCGCGTTTGTGGAAGCTTTTTTTATGGAAGTCACCTTTGAAATTTTGCGTGAAGCGGGGATTCGTTTACCAAAAGCTATCGGATCTGCTGTATCAATCGTCGGGGCTCTTGTTATTGGGCAAGCAGCGGTTCAAGCGGGGATCGTCTCACCAGCTATGGTTATTATTGTATCGATTACAGCCATTGCTAGCTTTGCTACACCGTCTTTCGATATGGCTATTTCAGCGCGTTTAATTCGTTTTTTATTTATACTAGGAGCGGCTACATTCGGTTTCTATGGCATTATCCTCATTCTTTTAATGGGAGTTGGACACCTGTGCAGCTTACGTTCGTTTGGTGTTCCTTACATGACGCCATTAGCACCCTTTATTCCTGCAAGCAATGAAGATACATTGCTGCGGTTACCTTGGTGGACGATGAGAAGAAGACCTAAATTAATTAGTGATAACAAAGTTCGTCAAAGCAAACATCAAAAGCCTGAGCCTCCTTCTTCAAGAGGTATGATTAACCAGGAACTTGAAAAAGGTGATCAAAATGAAACGTAAAAGTTTATTTTTACTGGTAATGACCATAATGATGGTATTGCTTACTGGCTGCTGGAGTAAAAAAGAATTAACAGACCTTGCATTTGTATCGGCAATGGGCATTGATAAAACGAAAAACGGACGGTATGAGCTTACCTTTCAAATTATTAACCCGGGAAACGTAGCTGGCTTACAAGGGGGCGGCGGTACCCAAAGTCCGCCTGTTACGATCTATTCTGCTTCTGGCGATAATTTAGTTGAAGCAAGCAGACGCGCTTCAGCTAGAATTTCCCGAAGACTTTATTATGCCCATACCAACTTAGTCGTGATCGGAGAAAAACTAGCGCGTGAAGAAGGAATTAACATTCTTATTGATTCTATTGATCGCGATCCTGAGTTTCGAATTACGACTTCCCTAGTCATCGCAAACCAGTCAAGTGCTGCTGATTTGGTAAAAGCACTAACGCCTGTCGATAAAATTCCAGCAAACAAAATTATGAAAACGCTGGAGTTCACTCAAAGAAAATGGGGAGAAAATCTAAAGGTTTCCTTTCAAGAAGTGATGAGGTCTCTCGAATCTCCCGGAGGAGAAGCACTAGTCTCGGGTTTTCGTTTAGTTGGAAATCCTCAACAAGCAGAAAAATTAGATAACCTCCAGCAAAGCGCACCAGAAGCTACCCTTCGTGCTTCTGGCATTGCTGTTTTTAAAAATGGAAAGTTAATCGACTGGTTGTACAATAGTCCAGCCAGAGGCAGCGTTTGGATTCTTGATAAAATACAAGGAACGGATATTAATATAGATTGGAAAGGAAAAAAAGAAGCGCTTGCCTATCAAACAGTTCGTCAAAAAACGGATGTATCTGTAAAAATGAAAAAAGGAAAACCTTACGTGTCCGTTCACACTCGCGTAGAAGGCGATCTTGGAGAAGTGGAGGTCCCTGTTGATACACGTCAACCTGCCGTAATCAAAAAAATGGAAAAAGCTGCAGGTAAAGAAATAAAAAAAGAATTACAAACAGCTATTAAACAAGCTCAGACAGACAAAGTTGACATCTTTGGGTTTGGAGAAGCACTGGAACGCACGCGCCCCAATCAGTGGGAAAAATTCAAATCAGAATGGGATGACGTTTATTTTCCAAAATTAGATGTAGACGTTACAGTAGAAGCTTACATTCGCCGAACGGGTCTGCGCAATAAATCGTTTCTCTCTAGCGTAAAAGAAAAACAACAATGAGGTAAGGAGGTTCTGGCTATATGGAAAAAGCAAAAATCAGCGCCACTCAATTATTCATTCTCATGGTATTATTCGAACTGGGAAGCGCTTTATTAGTTCCTCTTGCAATGAGAGCGAAGCAAGATGCATGGCTAGCTATTTTAATTGGAATGCTGTGCAGTTTTTTTTTCTTCTTAGTCTATCATAAGCTCTATTCCTACTATCCGGACCTCCTCCCTACAGAATACATGCAGAAAATTTTAGGTAAGGCACTGGGAACACTTCTTGCATTCGTATATATTGTCTATTTTTTATACGATGCATCACGAGTTCTAAGAGATTTCGGAGAAATGCTTCTTACTTTTGCTTATCCGGATACGCCTTTATTTATTGCCAATGCCTTATTGATGCTGGTCATTATCTATATAACCCGAAAAGGAATTGAAGCGATAGCGAGATCAGGAGAGCTTCTGTTTATTTTTATGTATTTTCTAGCTATTGCAGGCTTCATCTTAATTATTAGCTCAGGATTAGTTGATTTTAAGAACTTGCAGCCGGTATTAAAAGAAGGAATACTTCCTGTTGCCAAAGTTGCTTTGACCGAAACGCTATATTTTCCTTTCACAGAAGCTATTGTATTTACTATGCTTCTTCCTTACTTAAGCAACCCCAAAAAAGCAAGTGTGACCATGCTATGCGCAACGGGATTAAGCGGAATTAATCTAATTATTACGATGATTATTAACATTAGCGTGCTTGGAGTTGATCTGACGACAAGGTCACAGTTTCCTCTTCTTAGTACTGTCCAAACGATCCAAGTAGCTGATTTTTTAGAGCGTCTAGATGTATTTTTTATGTTCGCTATGGTGATTGGGATTTATTTCAAAGTTAGCATCTTGTTTTATGCTTCTATAATAGGTACAGCTACTTTATTTAAAATTAAATCTCCTTCACGTCTAGCGTATCCTTTAGGCATCATTGTGTTGTTTTTGTCGATTACAATCGCTAGTAATTTTCAAGAACACCTTTATGAAGGATTACACGTAGCGAGATTTCTTTTGCATATGCCGCTATTTTCTATCATACCCCTACTGCTTCTGATTATCGCCTTTTTGAAGAATAGGAAGAAGCAGCACAGATAGTGTATCTCTACTAAATAGAAAAAATGACGTTAAAATTATTGAGGTGATGTGCGTGTATATATGGTTTTATGATCATTTTGTTAATACCATCTTATTTCCGCTTACTTGTATCATGCTAGTGTGCCTGTCATTAGGACTGTATGCATACTTTAAATTAAAAAAAATGAAAAATTGATACTAGACGGCTATTTTTCTCATTCAAAATAAGAAAGATACAACAAGATAGAAAGCAACTGTTATTCCCGCTGCAATTAAAGCTGGCTTTAATTTATACTTGGCATATTCAATAACAGATAAATCTAATATTTTGGCGATGGTATTCGTATCGTCGCTTAAAGGTGAAGAAAACGCTCCAAAGGAACCGCTCGCAAACACCGCACCGATAATTAACGGCAAAGAAAGATCTGCAGAACTTGCAAGCGATACGCCAAGCGGCATTAAAATCCCCCACGTGCCCCAAGCAGATCCGATAAAGTAAGAAATAGCGGCTCCAAAGATAAACATGAACGGAGTGACAAACATTTGAGGAATCCACTTAGAATGTGCCGTCACGAAATTTGAAAAACCTAAGTCTTCTGTAACAGCGGATAATCCCCATACTACCGATAACAACAAAATAACGGACATCAAGTCATTGCCTCCTGTGATAAAACCATTAAGCAAATTCTGTAATGTAAAGCGCTGAAACAAGAAAAAAATGAGCGTAATTAACGTAGTCATAATTAAAGCTACTACCATCGCTTCTAACACGTCTGCTTTAATAAATGCTTCAAAAAAGGTGTGACTCTTACGATGTCCACTCCACCATGTTAAAAGTAAGGTAAGTGAAATCACAACAAGTAAAGGTACTAACAAATTCCAAGGCTTAGAAGGCAAATCCTTCGAGACGCAAGGATGACAATCATGCCAATCTTTTTCGTCTTCTTCCTCGAGCTTCATAGGAGCTGTAGACGTTGAATGATGAAAAAAGCTGAAATAAATCCCTACTAAAATAATCACAATCGAAAAGAAATTATAAGGAATGCTTTGAATAAACAAAGAATAAGCGTCTTGTTTTATGCCTTGATGATCAATTGCCATTTGAATGATTGAGACCATATATCCTACAAATGCCGTTGCCACGGGAATTAAGACGATAACGGGAGTAGCAGTTGTTTCAATAACAAACCCTAGCTCTGCTGTCGTCATTTTCACTTTTTTCAGCAGCGCTCTCATAATGGGCGCGATCGTCACAAAACGAAAGGTGGGAGCACTGAATGTTCCAATGGTTGAAACATAGGTTAAAATAAGAGCTTTTTTTCTTGTATCAATTCTTTCTGCAGCTGTTTCCACAAAACCTTTAACTCCTCCAGCCATCTTAATCATTCCGATAAGCCCTGAAAACGCGTATAAAAAGACAACGATTTCTATATTACTTTTATTTCTAAGAGCTTGTACAACGTAGTGAAGTAACTTTTCAACACCTCCGACAATCGAATGATCAATCAAATAAGCGCCTACTAATAAGCCTAAAAACAAACCTGGCAGCACTTGTTTGGTGAAAATAGCTATTGGAATAACAATTAAAAACGGTATAATTGAAAACCAACTAGATTCCATAGGACTCTCCCCTATCTTAAAAACCATATTAGACGTCTTCACGTATCGTTCATTAGCTTTTAATGTAACCCCAATAATATGTGTATATTCACGAAAACGATACGTATAAGCAGCACTGATTGAATAAACTATTTCTAATTAAAAACAGCATAGTAAAAATCTTTATTTCTACAACAAAAAAAGCAGTTTGCACATGCAAACTGCTTTTGAAAAGAAGCGGAAGACGAGGTTCGAACTCGCGACCCCCACCTTGGCAAGGTGGTGTTCTACCACTGAACTACTTCCGCGCAATATATAAAAGTAAAGATGCGGGTGAAGGGACTTGAACCCCCACGTCATAAGACACTAGATCCTAAGTCTAGCGCGTCTGCCAATTCCGCCACACCCGCGTGTGAATCGAAAAATAACTCCAAAATGGCAGGGGCAGTAGGAATCGAACCCACACTGACGGTTTTGGAGACCGTAGTTCTACCTTTAAACTATGCCCCTAGAAATGACTTCTTCAAAAGAACCTCGTTTATTGACGACGCTATATTATAATAAAACATATATGGAATTTCGTCAATAGGCCTTTTTATGAATCATGACTAGTACTGGCGACTTCAAAAAAAACTGTGAGGCATATCACAGCTTTTCACACTTTCCACCGCCAGTTGCAGCACCTTTTACCCTCTACCATTTATTTTTAGAAGCTTTCTGTAAAAGCCCTTTTTTAGGCAAAGTGCAGAACTATACAAAATGTCTCCAAAATCGCGTGAAGACTGAAAGAATATGGAGGAGTGCAGATTTTACAGGAGGCACGTTTTTTTGAGAATCCGTATTAAAATCCACAGGTTCCCCCTCATTTCCCACAAGCGTACTGTGAGAAATTTTAGTTTCAATAGCCCCTGTTAGCTCGGCTGCAAATTCTTCACTATCTATCATAACCATCGATTCAGTATTTAAAAATACAGAACGTGAATCTAAGTTAAAAGAACCAACTGCACTCAAACGCTGGTCGTAAACAACGGATTTCCCGTGAATGGAATAAGGCTGTTGATATTCATAAAGCTTTGAAGCCGCTTTCATGACGCGATTTTTCACTCCTAAGTATGCAGAAAAAGCCATAGCATTCGGAGTGGACGTAATAGAATTCGTTAAAATAATTCTTCGCACTTTAGATTTTACTGACTTATCTATATACTGTTCCATCTCTTTTGTTGGTACAATATAAGGACTTTGAACGACAATGGATTTTTCAGCTTGCTCGGAAAGCTTAATAAACGTTTTCCATATAAAAGGGCTTTTATTCATTCTTTGAATAGGGTTTGTAATAAAAGAAACCTTTCTTGTAGGCATCGTTGATTCTCTCCATACAATATAAGGATGGACAAAGGGTTCGTTTGCTTTTTTGGCCTCTTCGTATTGATCTATTAACAATTTCTTTCCTGAAAGGCCACGAAATTGTTTAGTTTTCTTGAGCTTTGGAAAAGCTTTGCCCGTATACGGGTGGTTCCATAATTTCTCTACATACTTCTCCATTGAAAGAATGACACTATTACTTTCTTGCTTTGTATTATAAATCAGCACATCACGGTCATAGACAAAATTTTTATCCGGTTGACTGGCCAAGTATTTATCTCCAATATTTCGTCCTCCACTAATACCTAATTGGCCATCGACTACTATTATTTTGTCGTGAAGACGGTTATGCCATGTCCAAGGTTTAAGAATAGTAAAGGGCTCATAGTACTTTAATTCAATATTATTGTGGAAAGCTAGAGCATAAAGAACATTTTTTCTCTTGCCTTTTAGCCCATGAGAGATCCCGTCTAACAGCACTCGAATACGTATACCTCGGTCCGCAGCTTCGAATAAAGCACCCATAAGTAAATCCGACGAACGACCTTTGCCGATGGAAAAGTACGCAATATCGATTGTATGCCTCGCTTCTTGAATCATCTGCATCCGAACAAGCCCTGAAAAATAACCGTTTTCCAAAAGCATAACGCGGTCTGTGGATTCTTTCTTTCCGTAAAAATTCTCAGTATTCATTACTTTTAAGTCTTTTCCCTTGTGCAAAGGGACATAAAACAGTACCACTGCAGTTACGAATACATATATGAAGTACAATACGACAATCATTATTAGTATATTTATTAGCATGTTTCCTGTCACAATCCCTTTCCATTCTCATCGTTCTGTTTTTATTAGGATTCTTACTTTTTTAACTTCTATACCTTTTAAAATAAGAATGGAACGATGGATTATTTGTTACACTACTGTTGACTTCCGTGCAAGCCTTCGCTTCCGCTCCTGCCGGGTCTCACCTATTCTGTTTTCCCTATAGGAGTCTTCGCCTTGCCCTCCAAACAACCGCTAGAAGCCATTATATACACGAAACCTACATTCACTCTGCCAATAAAAAAAGCAGAAGTTCATTATCTTCTGCTTTTGCAATTTATACTCTATTATGAACCTGCTGTAAGTCTAAGTAAAACAGCTACTCTTTTATTGATTAAGGTCGTTTTCCATATCTTTTATGTCTTGCTGAAACTCAGTTAAACGCTGACGCTGTGTTTCAGAAGCATTTTCAAGCGCATTCTCAATTTGCTGAGAGGCTTCGTTCACTTCACCTATCGCTTGCTTCGCTTCATGTCCATACGATGCATCATTTTTAGCTTCATTTGCCTGTTCATATGCATCTACTGCTTCTTTATGCCCCTGCTGTGCTGCTTGAAATGATTGTTGTTTATCTTTGTTATATGGGAATTTTTTCATCATAGTGCTCCTTTCTATTTGTTCACTCTATAGTGTGGCATTTTTCCACTTATTCATACGACGTTTCAATAGCTTGAAGCTGCGTAAATATTTTGCATAACGAATTCCTTTATTATTTAAGAGCATCCAATGATATCTTTTATCCCTTGAAATACTTTCTATATTTTACATAAATGTATAATCACTTTCTTTAGCGGACATCATACGAATAGCTTATTTGAACGTCAAAATATATTGGGGTTGACTGCATGCACTTGTTTCTTTCCTTTTTGATCATTTGTGCAGGGATTATATGGATGGAAATAAAAAGATTACCTCAACCCTCTTATAAAAAGGAACGGAAAATTTTTATTTTATTCATGACAATCAGTATGATGATCGCTCTTGCAAAAATCTTTCGACTGCCTCTACCGAACCCTTCTGATTGGGTAGAAGCAATGTTTCAGCCTTTAAGTCACTTATTATTCCGTTGGATCACTTAATTCGTGTATATGGCAAAAGGATGTGCTCATTTTGCTTAATGAAATCAATATTTCGGCTACTCAATTTCGCAAGCTAGTAACTTTATATAGCATCGGGAGCACAATTATTGTTGTGCCTGCCGCTATTACAGCTGATGCTCATCAAGACGCCTGGATTGCAGCACTTTTCGGTGTAGCATCAGGAATTGGCTTAGTTTTGCTTTTTACCTCACTAGGAAAAATGTTTCCAACGCTTACGCTGATGGAAATGAACGAAAAAATTTTAGGAAAACTGTTTGGAAAGATTGTTTCTGCTGTTTTTGTATTATCCAATTTATTTATCAGCAGTCAAGTTCTTTACTATGTAGGGAATTTTCTCACTACACAAATTCTTCCCTACACGCCGCTTACAGCCATCCACATTGCATTTATGGGTGTGGTTATCGTAGGAGTACGCCTAGGAATAGAAGTTATTGCACGAAGTGCCGAGATTTTATTTCCTTGGTTTGTCGGATTATTCGGACTTCTGATTTTGTCTATGATTCCGCAAATTAAAATAGAGCATATTCAGCCTGTGCTTGAAATACATCCAAAAGCTTTTATTCGTGCTGTTTTAACGTTTTTAAGCATGAGTTCTTTGACTTATACCATTCTTCTTATGATTTTTCCTTCTCATACACCAGACACAAAAAAGTCCACTCAATCTTTTTATATAGGGAATATAGCCGGTGGGCTAGTGATGGTGACGTTAATCTTACTCGGAATTTTAGTACTTAGTCCTTATTACTCCCAAATCACCATGTTTCCAAGCTATGAATTAGGAAGAAGAATTGATGTAGGAAACTTTCTTCAAGGAATTGAAGTAGTCATTGCTATTTTGTGGTTTATTACTCTCTTTTTTAAGCTTTGCATTTACTTTTACGCTACTCTTTTGGGGTTTGCCAATGTATTTCATATAAAGGACTACAAGCTATTTTCTTTTCCAGTCGCACTCATCATGATTACACTTTCCCTTATTGTGTATCCAAGCGTTTCTTATCAAAAAGATTGGGATACAAAAACGTGGATTCCCTACAGCTTAGTTGTAGGCATCTTATATCCGCTTTTCCTTTTAATTGCAGGATTTATTCAAAACAAAAAGCAGCATTCTTCTAACAGCGACTAAAAAATCAAAAACCTTTAATAGAGAATGCACCTTCAGTATAAGTAGTTATTTTTCTGGAAAATATAACATTAATTATTCACGTATAGGAGCTAGTCTATGCTAGGGGTATTGGGGTTACTTATTGTTTGCACGCTCGTCATTTGGTTTGAAGTACCTAACTTACGGCAAAAAAAAGCGAAGAAAGAATTATGGCTATTCTACACAGTTCTTGTAATTGGAATGTCCGTAAGCATCTGTAAAGCACTGGGTTTATATGTTCCAAATCCTTCTGATTTATCAGCTGCTATCTTCAGGCCAATCAGCATATTTTTACTTCATTTATTATCTTAATACGTAAGACGAGGAAGTGAACACCGTGAAACCTGTAGTTAAAATTTCAACGATTCAATTTCGCATGCTCGTCATGCTTTATACAATTGGAAGCACAATTGTTATTGCTCCAGCGTCTATGACTATTGATTCTAAGCAAACTGCTTGGATTCCCTCTATCCTCGGAGTAGCATGCGGATTTGTATTAGTGAAAGTATATATTGCTCTCGGACTTTTATTTGAAGATAAAAATCTGGTAGAAATCAATGATGTAGTATTTGGAAAATATCTAGGAAAAGGTGTATCTTGTTTATTTGTCATATCTACTGTCATAACGTGCAGCCGTATTGTATACTACGTCGGGAGTTTTTTAAATACCCATATTATGATGGAAACGCCGCTGCTTGCTATTCACATTATTTTTATGCTTGTGGTTGTTTTCGGGGCAAGACTCGGGCTAGAAACAATTGCACGCTGCTGTGAAATCTTTTTCCCGTGGTTTGTTGGCCTTCTCGGGATTTTTATTTTTTCACTAACTCCTCAAATGAAACTTGAAAATCTTATGCCTTTAATGGACATTCACTTAAAGCCGCTGACTCATTCGGTTCTTATCTTTCTTAGCATTACTTATTTTACTTTTGCTCCTTTGATGATGATTTTCCCCCTTCATTTAAGAAAACCTGAAAAAGGAGCTAAAGCTTTAATGAGCGGCAGCCCGCTAGGTGGATTTATTATGGTAATTGTTATTTTTTCTTGTATAATCGTTATTGGTTCTTATCATTCTTCAACTACCATGTTTCCTGTATATGAAATGGCTAAGCGAATTGAGGTGGGAAATTTTTTGCAAGGAATCGAGGTAATTATTGCTATTATATGGTTTCTTACTCTTTTCTTTAAGGTTTCTCTTTATTTTCATGCTTCCATCGCTGGACTTTGTCATATTTTTAACATCAATGAAACTCGATTTCTAACGTTACCGATGGGATTAATTGTTACGACTTTTTCCATTATTGTGTACCCAACCATTACCTATCAAAAAACATGGTTAGCCGAAACGTGGATTCCCTATAGTTTTTTGCTAGGAGCTTTATATCCTTTTATTCTTCTTATCATAGGATGGATCCGTTTTAAACCTGCTAAAATAAAAATAAAAAAGATAATAAAATCCACATAAAAAAAGCAGGTAGTCACCTGCTTTTTTATTCTTGAAGCGCTTGAAGCCCTGCTTGGTTTAAGAAATGCCAAGGCTTATTAAAGTGGGGTTGAAAGAAAAAGTCCATAAAGCCAAGCTCATCGATCGTCATTTCCTGCTGTACGCATACAGACAATGTATTAATTGCTTGAGTAGCATCAATTTTAGAAATAACCTGTGCACCTACAATTCGTCTCGTTTCTTCTTCATATACTACTTTTAACGTAATATTTTCGTACGTTGGCATGAATTCTGGTCGGTTATTTTCTGATATTGTGATACTTTTCACATTCATATCAAAAAGAGAAGCCGCTGTTTCAGTTATGCCGGTAGATGCAACATTGTAATCATAAATATGCAACCCTGATGTTCCTTGTGTTCCCATATACTTAATCGTCGGTTTAACAAGGTTTTGAGCTACTAATGTTCCCATTCTAACCGCATTTGTAGCAAGCGGAATATAGGCATGTTTCTTAATCGGATTGTAGTAAATCGCACAGCTATCTCCGGCCGCAAATATATCTTTTTTGCTTGTTTGCATATATTCATCAACCACAATTGCGCCGTTTGGAAGCATGTCTACCTGCCCTTTTACTAAGTCTGTGTTTGGACGAAAGCCAACACACAAAATAACAAGATCCGCTTCATATTCACCTGCAGTTGTCACTACTTTTTCAACAGATCCATCGCTGCCTGCAAATTTAGTAACCGCTTGGTTTAATGCTAATGTGACTCCGCGCTTTTTAAATTCAGTTTCCATCAAGCTTGTAAACTCTGGATCAAGATATTTATTTAAAATACGATCAGCACTATCAATGAACGTGACTTCTTTTCCATACACTTCAAAGGCTTCTACTAATTCTGCACCAATATAACCCGCACCAATTACGGCAATTTTTTTTGCTTGTTTTGCTTTTTCAATAATGTGATTAGCATGCTGATAGTTTTTACAAAGCACAACATTATTTAAATCGATGCCTTCAAGGTTTGGAATAATCGGCCATGATCCAGTTGTCATCACTAATTTATCAAATGTATCTTCAAATTCTTCGTTTGTTTCTAAGTTTCGCACCGCTACTTTTTTGTCTTCTGTATCAATATTCGTCACTTCATGTTTCATTTTCATATTTACACCCATCTCTTGCAATTCAGACGGTGAAGAGTAAAATAAACCATTTGCATCTTTCACGACCCCGCCTACATAGAGCGCAATTCCACAAGACAAAAATGAAACATTATCATTTCGCTCATAAACTGTAATTTTAGCTTCTGGATAAAGTTCTGCCATATTTTTTACTGCTGCTGTTCCTGCATGTGTACACCCTACTACTGCAATTTTCATAGATGATATCCCCCTTAGGATTATAGAAAATACGATATTGTGAAGTTATTCACATATATTGTGAAATATTTCACATATCTTTTACAATTCTTATTATACAAACATGTTTGTTCTTTTTCAAGAGATATGTGAAAAAAATCACATACTTTTTTTAAAAAATATGTTACAGAGTTCTTTAAATAGCATTGAAGCTTGATATGATGCGCTTTTTTTGTTGATGCGCTGCTGATGAACAATTTCATCAGCTTGTTTTTTTACGTAGAAACTCACTATCCAATGCACTCTCTAACAAAAAAAATAAACCGGATAAAATAATCATCGCTAAAATAGATACACGGATTCCGCTTACAAGCAAGTCTGCTATATAAACCGATAGAAAAGTAAAAAATATGTCCACAAAAGCTGCAGATGCTACAAATAATACTCTGTTCATCCTAGCATTCTTCATTAAAAAAATAAGCGCCTTTGAAAAAAGCTCTGTGATAGAGCCAAACACAAAAATAAAAAATAGAAATAAACATATGGCCCAGTAAGAGTCATACTCCACTCCCATCACTCTAAGGAAGCCTATAAAACCAAAAAAGTAGCTTCCCATTAAGATAGCTAAAATGATTAGTACCATCGTTCCTACTATAAAGAACGCGATTAACCGATTCATTCCCCTGCTTTTTCTTTTCATTGTTCCACGCCACCTTGCTTACTCATCACTTAATCCATATTATACCAAAAAAAGTGCGATACCATGGTATCGCACTTCTACTTTACTTATCTTTTTTATCTTGAAGAGCTTGTTTTAAAGCATCTCCCAAGCTTGAACCAAATGCTCCGTCATCGTTGTATTTGTTAAGAAGCTTTCGTTCTTCTCGTTTTGAAATCTTTTTCTTTTTGTCCTCGGCTTTTTCCACTACTTGACATGAACGGCATTGGAAGTACGTACCTGCTTTTCCTGAATGAATTTCCATTCGTTTATGACACTGCGGACAGCGTCGGTTCGATAGTTTAGGGTCTTTTGCGCGTCTATAGCTGCACTCAAGGCTTGAACAAACGAGCACTCTTCCTTGCTTTGTTTTCTTTTCTTTTAAGAACGAACCGCATTCCGGACATTTAGAGCCCGTTAAATTATGAGGTTTGTACGTTTGATTACTTGTTTTTACTTGCTTGACAAGCTTTTCTGTTTGTTCGCGAATATTCGTTAAAAACTCTTTTGCATTTCCTTTTCCTTTAGCAATTGCTTCTAAGTCACGTTCCCATTTAGCCGTAAGCTCAGGAGACTTTAACTCGTCTGCTACTAAGTCAATCAGCTGCTTTCCTTTTTTTGTTGCGTGCAGACGGTTATTTTGGCGATCAATGGATTCGTTTTGCAGAAGTTTTTCAATAATATCTGCGCGTGTTGCCGGCGTACCTAAGTTGTGTTTTTCCATTTGTCCAAGAAGATCGGCTTCTGTATAGCGCTGCGGCGGCTCTGTAAATGCACTTTTCATCGTTACATTTTGAATGAGTAGCTTGCTGCCTTCTTTCATATCAGGCAGCTTCACCGTTGCTTCTGAGTCTCCACCAGAAATTTTTTTGAAGCCTGCATTCACGACTTGCTTTCCGCTCGCTACCAACAGTTCCCCGTTTACTTCAAGCTCTGCTTTAACCACTTCATACTCATATGCAGGATAAAACAATGAAATAAATCGCTTTGCAATTAAGTCATACAGCTTTCGTTCATCAGCTGATAAGTCCTGTAAAAACACAGGCTGATCCGTTACGATAATCGCATGGTGATCACTTACTTTTTCATTATTAACCACTCGCTTTGGCAGCTGTGCATTTTTTAAAATTGGACGAACTTCTTCTTTATATACAGCAGAGATGCTTTCCAAGCGCTCTTTCATAGTGGAAACCATATCTGTTGTTAAATAACGAGAATCTGTACGTGGATACGTGACTAACTTATGCTGTTCATATAACTTTTGAAGTACATTCAATGTCTTCTTAGCAGAGAAGTTAAAGCGTTTGTTAGCGTCGCGCTGCAGTTCATTTAAGTCATAAGGAAGCGGCTGCGCTTCTTTATGCATTTTACGCTTGATTGTTTTCACAACTGCTTCACCTGATAATTTTGAATGCAGCTCTTTTGCACGTTTTTCATCAAAAATGCGCTTTTCATTACCCTTTTGCCAAGCTGCTTCAAACGACGAAAACTGAGCTGTAAGCGTCCAATATTCACTAGGTTTGAATGTGTTAATTACTTGTTCACGCTCAATTATCATCGCAAGCGTCGGTGTTTGTACACGTCCCGCTGATAATGGTTCTTCGTATTTAGTCGTTAACGCTCTCGTTACGTTTAAACCGATAAGCCAATCGGCTTCTGAACGGCAAACCGCTGAATCATACAAGCGATTAAATTCTTTTCCTGGTTTTAACTGTTTAAACCCGTCACGAATTGCTTTATCCGTTTGAGACGAAATCCAAAGGCGTTTAAACGGCTTGTTCCAGCGTACCTTTTCCATAATCCAACGTGCTACAAGCTCTCCTTCACGCCCTGCATCAGTCGCAATAATTAACTCTCCAATATCCTTTCTTTTTGCTAAATCAGATACTGTGCGAAACTGAGAGCTTACTTTACGAATTACTTTTAGTTTCATTTTCTCAGGCATAATTGGCAGATCTTCTAATCGCCACGTTTTATATTGGTTATCATAATCCTCTGGTGTTTGTAATTCAACTAAATGGCCGAGTGCCCATGTTACGACATACTTTGGCCCTTCAATATACCCTTTTTTTGTTTGTGTGCTGCCAAGCACGCGCGCAAGATCACGTGCTACACTTGGCTTTTCTGCTAATACAAGTGATTTCATTTTATGTATACCTCCAATTCACTTGTTCCATTATACATGATTGGATACCTTTTGTACGACTTCAAGGCTAAGTTTACATAATCATATTATAATAAAGAAAGCTGAAGAATTTCTCTTCAGCTTTTAGCTACTTCTTTTTATAAAATAGGCGCGAAATAATTAAACCGATGGCTCCTAAGACGATAAATAGTAAGGCACGTATAGCCATTGGAATAAAAGGTAAATCATATAAAACAAGTTTGAAAAGTGTTAAAAATAACAGGCCGACACCGATATACGTGGCTGTTTTAAAGGTTCGAAGTAATCCTATTACGAATGCAGCAATGGCCAAACATAGCCAAACAGCCGTCATAATAAGCGTTTGCGTATTAGCGGAAAGATCATTGGTGCCAGCGGCCGTCACTTCCGTTGCAAAAATTAAAGAAAGAATAGAAAAAACAATACTTCCTCCAATTTTGAACGTATCGTGCTCATCTTTTTCTGTTTTTTGAATACTGATCCATACAAATACTAGAATAGAAGCTAACACAACAACCCAATTTAATGTCGGAAGAGACAGCACTTGTTCGATTGGTGTAACTAAGATATACGTGGCACTCAGTATATAAATCGTATAAGAAAACAGTTGATGAAGTAGATTTTTATACGTCATGGCGATATAGTAAACAGCAAGTCCTTGAATCACATATAAAATGACTCCTTCTCTTAAATCGACGAGCTGATGAATAAAAAACGCTACTGCAACAATTAAATAGGTAATAAAAAATTCAAATTTCTCTTTAGAACTTCTTACTGTGTAAACACCTAATGCGTAAATAATAACTAGCGCAAGCAGCACCATGGTGGTCATGCCATCGTCAAAAACGGCAAGCAGCCAGCCGTACGTAACTGCTAAACTCGATAGAAGGGTAAACGCATATAATTGGAGTACGGATTGTGATAGAAAAAAGCTAGAAATTAAGCATAAATGCTGAATCAGAATCGCCATACCTAATAACGCTTTTACACCATTATCACCAACAAACGAGTAATAAATGAGTAGCGTAAGATTTAATAGTACCGCGGAAAGAACATATAAAATTGAATATTTTTGTTTGATTGCCACATATAAAAAGGCAATATACAGAAACGTTTCATAGCCAATGAAAACCAGAGCATTAGGCGAATTACTTTCAATAAGAAAAGGAACTAGTACGCCTCCAACCGCGCTAATAATCCCTAATGCCTGTGAACGATAAAAGACTGTTGCTGCAATTCCTAAGATGATCCAACTCGCATTTAGCATAAAAGCAAGCGTTGGTCCTGCTAAATGATATAGGCTATGCATCGCAAACGTCGTTAACATGAGAATAGGAATAGCTCCTCCTACAAGTACTTGCCCGAGCACCAGCCTACCCTTTTTGATTTGGAAATGACCTGTCACAGCAAAACCTATCGAAACAACGAAACCGAGAACAACTTTTGCTTTTTCATTCATTAATCCATAGTCAGAGGCTGCTTTAAATCCCCATAGCACGCCAATAATAAATACGAAAATAAAAATTCTCGGCAGCCATGTTTGAAAAAGGACTTTTTCCCAATCAACAGGCTCTTCTATTGCCTGTGAGCTTTTAGCTGCTGTTTGAGCAGGACGTTTAGTCGTCTCCTCGCGCTGTTTGGGAGGAGCGTGAACTGCTGGTCTTGGAGAATTTGTTTTATATACAAGCGACTTTAGCTTGGCTACGTCTTCTTCTAAACTGCTTATTTTTCGTTCAAGCTCTTCTATTCTTTCGTTTTCCATATTTCCTCACCCTTTCTCTTTAAAGTATTTGTGATTTTTATATGTATACCTTACAACACTTAACTATTATACCATTAAAAGGAATATTACTTAGAAACATTCTATTTTTAGCAAAAAAAAATACAGCGCCCTTTTCAAAAGAAAAGTTCGTTGTATAGGATGTGCTGCCTTTTTTATGTCACTTTCTCGCTGTATGTACTGTGAAATCCCGCTTCGATGTGGGCTACTTGAAAGCTATGATGACCAATTAAATATTTAACAATATCCACACGGTCAATTTTACCTGGCTTATTGTTCATTGCTTCTCGCACCATAGATTGAAATGTTTCTTTGCAAAACTTCTTTTCATGAAGCAGAATCGTTTCACAATACTCTTCATGGTCTCCCTCTGAAATACGATAATAATGCATTTCTTTCACCCCTTTTTAATGTTATACCTATTACATACCCCAAATATTGCTATTTTAACAAATTAATTTTATTATTCTTTATTTTTCCATTTATATATAATTTACAGCGCAACGTTTCGAAACTCATCGTTATAAATGCTAATTTGAAGACGCTGAGAAAAACGTTCTTCTTCAATGTAGGTCTCGGGCATTAATCCAACAGGATATACCCTCGGGTTTTCACCACTTCCTAATATGTATACATACATCTTTCCTTCGCTTGTATATCGAACTTTCGTCGAAATACCTCCTTGCCCTTGAAGAGGCGCATAAACCGCTCTTACATTATCTCTAATTTCTTGTACAAATCCATGTAGTTCAACATCCGAATCGTAATAGTGGTTTGCTTCATACAAGCCGTAAATACGAGACTTATCGATATCACATAATATGTTCCAAAATTCAGATAAACCTTCTTGGAACAACACTTGAATAAAATTTCGTGCAGCTTCTTGCTGTTCTTTTGTTAATTCTTTTGTTAGCGCAAACTCTTCATTTTTTAACATCTCAGTCACCTCCCTTATGTATGTAATACGACAAGAGATACAAATAACCTCTTTTTTCAGCTTATTAGCAACCAATTTATTTTGCACATTAAAAATTGAAAAGCTATCTCGACTAAGATGTCAAAATAACTTTTCAATTACTGTAGAATAATTACGTAAAATACTCGATTTTCGCATTTGGAAAATACTGATCAATGTAATATTCCAACGTCTCTCTTAATTCTTGTTCTTCATCTTTTGCGTATACATACTTTCCAATCCCGTAACGCCCCCATTTGTAGCGGCGCTCTTCTTCATTCATCTCAAGCTTTGTTTTCGGATAGTTTTTCTCAATCACTCGTTTGGCCGGCTTGGTAAAGCGATGCTGAATCATTTCAAATGTAATATCATCTCTTGACTCTTCAGGTATAGAAGCATCAAGCTTCTCAAACAGCTGACGGTATCCCTCTTGCCAACCTTCATGAATGTAAATAGGCGCCACAATAAAGCCAAGTGGATATCCGGCTTTTGCAACTTTATTAGCAGCTTCAATCCGATAATCAAGAGGAGATGTACCAGGTTCAAAGTTTTTTATAACATAATCTGCGTTTATGCTAAAGCGAAAGCGCGTGCGACCATTATGTTTAGCATCCAATAAATGATCCACGTGATGAAACTTAGTCACAAAGCGCAGTTGACCTAGTTCACTTTCCCCAAAATATTCAATCGCGCGCTTTAATGAATGTGTTAAATGATCAATTCCTACGATATCAGATGTACAAGCCGCTTCAAATCGCGTTATTTGAGGGGCTCTTTCCTGCATATATTGCTCTGCTTGACCTAATATTTCTTCCACATTCACGTACGTGCGAATATATGGTTTGCTTCCCATTGTTGTCTGCAAATAACAATAGTGACAGTGCCCCATACACCCTGTTGCAAAAGGTATTGCATATTCAGCTGACGGTTTAGATGTATCAAATTTCAAGGTTTTACGCACACCAACTACTAAAGTGGACTTGGCATTGCGGTATTTTTGCAAATCATTTTTTCCCGGTATATTACGCACTTGATTATGAGAAGTTGTTTGACGAATCTCAATTCCCATCTTCTCAAATTTTTCTTTTAATTGAACACCAAGCGGGTACTCCATTGCCCCTGGCTCAATGTATACTAATTGAGGTACAAAAGGTTTTATCATCATGTACACTTCCTTTTTTCTAATACTAATAGCGTTTGAAAAATAAAAAGACTCTATCCATGGTAATTATTTTCCACATCAAAAAAGACTCTCTATTTAAGAGAGCCTTTCGTCAATCATATTGTTCATAATCAAATATCTTGTTATACATGTTCTCTGCTTCTTCATACGTTGAATACACAGCATCATCTTCAGCTAACAAATGATAAGACTCATGCAGAAACAGCGCTTTTTCACCTTTATTTTCAGGGTGTTCAACAATTTCAGCTTGATTAATATTAGCAACGTTTGCCGTATGAGGATTTCGGTAAATAACAAATACTTGATCTCCTACTTGATATTCTTTTTTCTCCACGATCATCATCCTTTTCTTCTTTCTTTACTCGTATGATGTCCGCTTTTACTCATTTTATCCGATAAAAACACGTGGTGAGATCATCAAGAATTTATACGCTTTTACGCTCAATAAACCGAAAAGGAAGCTCAATTTTTTGAGGATCCTTGCTCCTGACTAGTTTAAAAAGCGTTTCGCCCATTTCTTTGAGAGGAAGTTCGATCGTTGTGATTTGTAAATAAGAAGAAAGCGGATGATTATCAAAACCAATAATAGCTAAATTGCCTGGAACTGATATACCCGCTTGTTCGCACTGAGCTTTTATACCAATAGCGACTTGATCGTTTGTTACTAAAAGCGCCTGAGGCCGATTTTTCATCTGCACCAATTTTTTTACCACTTTTTCACCATCTGTCACGTTCAAACAGCCTTGAAACACCCATTCCGGATGATAAGGCTCATTTATTCTTTCTACATATTCTTTGTATGCTTGCTGCCTCTGTTGACTATTTGTACCCGTCATTCTTCCAATACAGTAGCCAATATCCGTATATCCTTTTTCTTTCAAATACATGAGCGCTTTCTTAAAAGCTGCATAATGATCAACGTATACGGAGCGAATAGAACGATTTTGTACGTTTTCGCACACGGCTATCGGCCCGTACTGCTGATAGCATTCAATCGTGCTCCAGCTGCTTGCTCTAGAACAAATAATCACTCCATCAACCTGCTTTGTTTTTAGCATATGAAGCGCTTCTTCTTCTTTTTTTACATCATAGTTCGTCTGACAAATAACAAGCTGATACTGCTTTTCTAACGCTTGAGAGGCCACTCCTTCTAAAAGCAGACTGAAATAAGGATGATTAATAAAAGGCAAGACGACGGCAATCATATTTGTTTTCCCTTTTGATAAGTGAACGGCATTAATGTTTTGTTCGTAATTAAGTTCTTGAATTACTTCTTCTACCAGACGGCGCTTTTCTTCTTTTACATACGGATGATGATTTAAAACCCGTGACACGGTCGAAACAGATACACCAGCTTTTTTTGCGATATCTCGGATATTTGTCATGTTTTCACCTTTTTCTCTTGCGCTGAAACGCGTTTCATACTTTATTCTCATTATAAAGTGAAAAAGCAATAAGCTAAACCCGTTACAATCATGTTTTTATTCACTTGTATAAGGAGGTCATATCATGGGTATTTTGTTATTCATTTTATTATGCGGAATTGAAATCGGAGGAGCGGCTTATGCACTTAAACAAAATGAGACACTTTGGAAGGAGCTAGATGAAAAAAAGCCGACTGATTTTTTCAAACAGTAAAAAACCCTTAAAAAGAATGTTCTTTTTAAGGGTTTGATATTACGCAGCTTCTTTAGATGATTTTGATTTTTTATTTAAACGAGGAAAGCCAATTACAATTGCAATGATACCGCAAACCGCTGTTAACATTGGATAGAATGTAAATGGAATAATCTCAATCGGTGAAACTTTAGCAAATCCTGCTGCTAGAAGCATTTGTGCACCGTAAGGGATAAGCCCTTGAACGCTGCATGAAAACAAGTCGAGCAGACTGGCTGATTTACGATTGTCAATTGAATACTTATCAGAGATTTCTTTCGCTAACGGACCTGCTGTAATAATTGAAATCGTGTTATTAGCCGTGGCTAAATTGGTTAAACTTACTAATCCGGCGATACTGAATTCTCCGCCTTTTTTTGTTTGAATGCGTCGTGTTAATAGGTTCAATAAGAACTGAATACCGCCGTTATAGCGAATGAGTTCAACCATTCCGCCAATTAAAAGAGATAAAATAATTAATTCCGACATTCCGCCAATACCTTCTGTCACAGTTTTAGCAAGAGAAGAAAGCGTGTAGCTTCCGTCAGCTAATCCAATTACGCCGGCTAATACAATTCCTCCGGTTAAAATGCTTAATACGTTTGCACCAAATATGGCAGCAACGAGTACGCCGACATAAGGCAAGATTTTAAACCAGCTAAAATCTTTAATTTCTACTGATGACGTATTGCCTAGCGTCATTACAAGTAATAAAATCACTGTAACAATCGCTGCAGGAAGGACAATGAAAAAGTTTACTTTTAATTTATCTGACATATTTGTTTTTTGCGTACGAACTGCCGCAATGGTCGTATCAGAGATTACGGATAAATTATCTCCAAACATTGCACCACCAACAACAGCAGCAATTGCCAATGTAATGGATACATGCGCCTGCTCACTGATTCCTACAGCGATAGGCCCTAACGCAGCGATCGTTCCCATTGACGTTCCCATCGAAATTGAAATGAATGCGCCAATAACAAAGATTCCGACTACCACTAAGCTTTGCGGAAGCACAGACAGAGCTAAGTTTACCGTTGAATCAACAGCTCCCATGCCTTTAGCGACTTCTGAAAAAGCACCTGCTAAAATAAAAATAAGTACCATAATAATGATATCAGGATGCCCTGCTCCTTTAGCAAAGCGTTCCACTTTTACATTAAGTGAATCTTTGCGGTTCATAGCCAGCGCCACAATGGCTGCAATGATAATAGCTACTAATACAGGCAGCTTATAAAAATCTCCCGTTATAATTCCTGATCCGACAAACAGGACTAAAAAGACGCCCAGCGGTAACAGCGCCCAGCCGTTTCCTTTTTGTTGTTCCATTCTTAACACCTCTTGTTTACGTAATAAAAAAAGACCTCTTCTTATTGATAAGAAGAGGTCTCTTATTTGTATCATAAGATTACCCTTCTCATCTTCCAAACGAAACATCGTCTGCTGGATTTGGCACCGCACTGCGTACAGCCAGTTGCCGAGACATCGTAGGGCCAGTCCCTCCGTCTCTCTTGATAAGAAGTTTGTAGTTGTTTTAAAAATAGTCTTTCACTACTGTAATCTCTTTTTATTTAATTGTCAAATGCTATTTTAGAAAAATATATAGTGTGAAAATTCTCACATCAATTAGCTACGTCACGTTTTAAAAACGCCACCCATGCTACGCCCATAAAGAAGACAAAGTGTGCAACTAAGATGAAGATTGAAAATGGAATTGTCATTCCGTCAAACATCGTCTTCATTCCGTCCATATACTGCACAAAGTTTGTGTTGGCGAACAGTAAAAATTTCCCCCACCATAGACCAAACTGTGATACTATCCCAGTTACTGCTTTCGCCCCAATACTTACGACAATAGCTAGACTTGAAGCAAGCGCGCTGTTTCTAAATAAAGACGACAGCATGAATGCGAACGTCATCATCATAAACGTTTCCATATACGCGCTGTCATACGTAAGCGTAATGTTTTTAAGCAGCTGCGCATCTCCTTCTAGACTGGCAAATCCAAAGAACAATGCTCCCCATACAAACGAAAAAAGCAAATAGCTCAGCAAATAATACAAGCTAATTAAAATGAGCGTTATGTACTTGGACGTTAAAATCGTTGAACGTCTAGCAGGGCGAATTAAAAGAAGCTTAATGGTACCCGCTTCAAACTCTTTTGCAACCATTGATCCTCCAACAGCAAGCGCGAAAAATTGAACGAGGATCAGCATGCCTGCACTAAATGACAGGAAATTCAATATGTTGTCTTCCGTTCCTGCGCTGTTTGCCACTTTCTTCATTAAAAGAGCCATACAAAGAGTTAAAATACCGATTGTGATAAACGTGATTTTTGTACTTCTTTTGTGAAACCATTTCATGTGTTCATTTTGAATTAACTTAAGCATGGTGCTCTCCCTCCGTAACGGACATAAACGAATCTTCAAGCGTCTCATAAACAGGAGTGATTCGGTAGACTAAAATATCGCTGTCCACTAATTTTCTATTCACAGCTGGAATTTGTTCTTTCATAATCACTACATCAATACTATCGGATTTTATTGTTACTTGGAATTCTTGAGATAAAAGATCCGCTGCTTGTTGCACGTCAGATACTTCAAATTCTACATACATCCCTTGATCTTGACGATTTGGAGATAGATCTTGAACAGCTTTTAACTCGCCGTTTTGAATAATACCAACGCGGTCACATAATGCTTCCACTTCTTTTAATAAGTGGCTCGCGATTAAAATTGAAATACCTTCTTCCCTGCAGAGGGTTTGTAAATATGTACGAAATTCTCTCATTCCCGCTGGGTCTAGACCATTTGTTGGTTCGTCTAGTAAAAGCAATGCAGGCTTATGTAAAATAGCTTGAGCTACTCCTAAACGCTGTCTCATCCCAAGGGAATACGTCTTCACTTTTGCATGAATGCTGTTTTCAAGCTTTACTAGCGCAATCACTTCATCCAAGCGTTCTGCTGTGATCCCTTCATGCATATTCGCAAAGTGTTTTAAATTTTGATAGCCCGTCAGATAATCATAAAACTCAGGATTTTCAATAATCGCTCCAATTGATTTCATAGCTGATGTAAACTGTTCTTTTAAAGGAAAACCATTGACGGTAATTGTTCCCTTTGTTTCTTTAATGAGTCCTACGACGGTACGAATGAGCGTTGTTTTTCCAGATCCGTTCGGACCAAGCAATCCGAAAATCTCACCGCGCTCAACCGATAAGGATACATCATGCAAAATGGTTTTCTTCCCAATTACTTTACTGACATGATCTACTTGTAGCACTGTTTCTGTCATCATGTACATCCTTTCTTTAATTAGCAATACGCCTTCTATTGTTTCTCTTTTTTAACTATTTGTCTACTATAACCTTATTTTTGGAAAAGTAGCCCATTCAAATCATTCGTATTATCCGCTTACATTTGATAAAATAAAACAAATCTTAGTTAGAGGAGGACTTCTACATAATGAACTTAACCGTATACCTTGCCGGGCAAATTCACGATAACTGGCGAGACGAAATTAAAAACCAAGCAAAACAATTAAACCTTCCCCTTACCTTTGTCGGTCCCATGACAGACCATGACCGCTCCGACAACATTGGAGAAGAAATTTTAGGAAAACAGCCTAACGCTGTCTTAAAAGATGAAGCTGCTTCTCAAATTAATAATTTACGCACACAGGTTCTCCTTAAAAAATCTGATGTGGTCATTGCTTTATTTGGTGAAAAATACAAACAGTGGAACAGCGCAATGGATGCGGCAACAGCCATCGCATTAGATAAACCGCTAATTTTGGTTCGCCCTGAAAAACTGCATCACCCGCTTAAAGAACTATCAAACAAAGCGCAAGTTGTAGTCGAAACGGCAGAACAGGCTCTTCAAGCATTGGCTTATATTTTTGAATAATAAATTTAGAAAGCTCTCAGGTTATTCCTCAGAGCTTTCTTTCGTTTTGAACATAAAAGTGAAGCGTGAAGAGTCGTTTTTTAAACCGTCTACGTTTTTCATAGATTGTATCCGTATAGCTCAATAAAAAACAATATATATTCAACAATTTCTGTTTCCCTGAATATATTAGTTTGCTGCTCAAAGTTTTGGTGAATGCTAGAATAATCAAGCGTTACCGCTCAAAAAATCCCTTAAATGGTTGACGAGTGCTTAAAGTGTCGGTTACACTTTATGTTTGAAATATTGTATTCATATCGCTCTTATCTCAAAAGAATGGTATAATTTTATAGATATTGAATTTGGAGGACTGCTCATACATGATTACAGTTAGTAATGTAAGTTTACGATTTGGCGACCGAAAGTTATTTGAAGATGTGAATATTAAATTCACGCCTGGTAACTGCTATGGATTAATCGGCGCAAACGGTGCTGGAAAATCAACGTTTTTAAAAATTTTATCTGGTGAAATTGAATCTCAGACTGGTGATGTACATATGGGCCCTGGCGAACGCCTTGCTGTCTTAAAACAGAACCACTTCGAATATGAAGATCAAGAAGTTATGAAAACCGTTATTATGGGGCACGCTCGCCTTTATGAAGTAATGCAAGAAAAAGATGCTATTTATATGAAAGCAGACTTCACAGATGAAGACGGAATGAAAGCAGCTGAGCTTGAAGGTGAATTTGCTGAATTAAACGGTTGGGAAGCAGAATCAGAAGCGGCTATTCTTTTAAAAGGATTAGGTATTTCTGAAGATCTTCACGCCAAAAAAATGGCTGAACTAACGGGTAGTGAAAAAGTAAAAGTGCTTCTTGCACAAGCTTTATTCGGAAAACCTGATGTATTACTTCTAGATGAGCCTACGAATAACTTGGATATCCAAGCAATTCAATGGTTAGAAGAGTTCTTAATTAACTTTGAAAACACAGTCATTGTTGTATCACATGACCGTCACTTCTTAAACAAAGTATGTACGCACATTGCTGACCTTGACTTCAGTAAAATCCAAGTCTACGTTGGTAACTATGATTTCTGGTATGAATCAAGTCAATTAGCACAAAAAATGGCGTCAGATGCAAACAAGAAAAAAGAAGAAAAAATTAAAGAGCTTCAAGCCTTTATCGCTCGCTTTAGCGCAAATGCATCGAAATCAAAACAAGCAACGTCTCGTAAAAAATTGCTTGATAAAATTTCATTAGATGACATCCGTCCTTCTTCTCGTCGTTACCCATACGTGAACTTCACGCCGGAACGTGAGATTGGAAATGACGTACTTCGCGTTGAAGGTTTAACAAAAACAATTGACGGCGTAAAAGTACTCGATAACGTAAGCTTTATTATGAATAAAGATGACAAGATTGCTCTTGTAGGCCGAAACGAACTTGCAAATTCAACATTAATGAAGATTTTAATGGGTGAAATGGAAGCAGACAGCGGTACGTACAAATGGGGTGTCACAACGTCTCAAGCCTTTTTCCCAAAAGACAACTCCGAGTACTTTGAAAACGGAGATTTAAACCTAGTAGACTGGCTGCGTCAGTATTCACCTAATGATCAAAGCGAAAGCTTCTTACGCGGTTTCTTAGGTAGAATGCTATTCTCTGGTGAAGAAGTGTTGAAAAAAGCCAACGTTCTTTCCGGAGGAGAAAAAGTTCGCTGTATGCTTTCTAAAATGATGCTAAGCGGTTCAAACGTTCTTTTACTAGACGACCCTACGAATCACCTTGACTTAGAATCAATCACAGCACTAAATAATGGACTTATCAGCTACAAAGGTTCAATGATTTTCACATCTCATGACCATCAGTTCGTTGAAACGATTGCAAATCGTGTAATTGAAATTACGCCAAATGGAGTAATTGACAAGCAAATGACGTACGATGAGTATTTAGAAGACAGCAACCTGCAAAAACAAGTAGCTAGTATGTACGCTTAATAAGAAATCCCCTTTCTATAGAGAAAGGGGATTTTTTTATATACGCACCTCTTGATTTAGCGATGACTTCGGAGAATACGTTAAAAACGCTAAGCTAGCAAATACTAGTGCTGCTCCGCATATGTTGACCAAAGTTAGAGACTCTCCTAAGAAAAAGACGCCAAGTAAAAAAGCGGTAACGGGCTCTGCTAACGATAACGTTACCGCGGTAGACGCTTGCACTGACTTAAGCGCTGTAGAAAATAATACATAAGCAATCGCCGTCGTAAGTATTCCTAAATGAAGAGCAATCCCCATTCCATTTAAAGAGACTAGCCAGCTCATATCGTACATAAACCAGCATGGTATCAGTAAAACGGCGGCGGCTGTGAACACAAGCGAAGCTCCTACTTGCGGATTAACATGCTGAACAATTTTTTTATTGACAGTCGTATAGCAAGCAAAAGACGCCCCTGCTCCTATCGCCATACCCAAACCTATCACGTCGATTTGAGTATCTTTTTTTAACAACAAGCAGCTGCACCCTATAATACCAGTAACCGTAGCAAGCAACCATTTTTTTGTAGGTTTCTTGCGGTACACTATGTAATCTAATACTCCTGATAAAACAGGCGCACTGCCAATTGCCACCATTGTGCCTACTGCAACACCCGTTTTAATGACAGCGGAAAAAAATAACGGCTGATAAGCGGCCATACTTGCTGCAGCAACCGCAAGAGGCAAAATAGGAAAACGTCTTACGTCCACATTCTTTCTTTGTATAAGACAAGCTGTAAGAAGCGATAGTCCCCCTACCGCTAAACGTACGGCTCCAATAGCCACGGAATGCGCTTCAGCAGATACTAAAGCTTGGGCGGTTCCTGTTGTTCCCCACAAAACTGCGGCACATAAAATAAGTATTTTTGATAATGAAGTATTCATCGTTTCATCTCCTTTCTTTTATCATAGCTAAAAGAAAGAAAAAAGTTTTTCCGCTTTTATGATCTTATTTGTCTGTTTTTAAGATACTTCGATATCGCGTCGGTGAGACTCCCTCTTGTTTTACAAACCATTTCGTAAATGAAGACAAGCTGTGATAGCCCACTTCATGCGCAATATACGTTACCGAGTAGTCCTTCTCTTTTAACAGTTCTTTTGCTTTATTTAAACGTATATGCGCTACATAACTTTGAGGCGAATAACCCGTTTTTTGCTTAAACCAAGTGGAAAAATAGGCAGGATGATAATTTTCCAGCTTAGCAAGACTTTCCATGTTTAACTCTTGATTAAAGTTAGCATGAAGGTAATCAATGGATTTAAACGTTTGCTTCTTTGGTAAATAATGCTGAACGTAACGGACTAAATCTTCAAGCGCCCCCCTGTCAGTGCTTTTTTGAAGCCCCTCAAGTAACAGATAGCGAAGTGCTTTCCACGTTGAATCCCATTGAATAAAAGCTGCTTCTTGAGAAAGATGCGCACCTTCTGTAAATTTCAAAGGAATATCAACAACCAAACATTCATTTGTATTTTTAGCTTGATACGTATGCAGTTGACGAGGCGGAATGTAAAAGCATCCTTCTTGCAGCGTTAAGTGCTGCTCGCTTGCTTGAATATCAAGAGCGCCTGCTAGCGGAAACAAAAGCTGACTGTAGTTATGATCATGAGTATGAGGTGAATAGCTGTAGGCTCTTTTTTCGCAAATAATTTCACGTAGCGTATCCATTTTGTTCTCCTTTCCTTATTTCCTGTCTCACAGAAGCTGTTCTATGCCGTCCAAAACGGTTCCCAGCACCCTTAACGATTCTGCTGGAGCATATAAAACATCCAATGAATGATCGGCATTTTCGATGACCGCAATATTCATTGGATTTGTTTTTAATCGATAAACTTCTTCAGTATAATAGTGATCACCACTTCCTATTACAAGAAGACCTTTGTGAGAGCTTTTTAGTAAACTTTCAAACAGTTCTGTTCTTGTTAAAAGCGGCGTCAGTAAAAGCATCACTGCGTCTTTGTAAACTTCATCTTTCATAACTCGCTGAATTAGAGGAATGGTCCCAAGCGATTTCCCTGCAAATATGATATCTTTATAGCTATTTTGAGGCAAAACGTCTTGCAGCACTAAACAAATGTCTTTCATCATAACGTCTGCAATCTCATCTGTAGACTTTGTCATCAGCTCTTTTGAATATGTATAGTGAATCTGAACCACGTCAATTCCGTGTTTTATCATCAGCATCGTTACATAATACAACAGGGGCTTTTCGTACGTATAGCCTAGCCCTGAAAACATAAAGCAAATGCGAGGCCCTCCTGTTTTAATATATGTATAGGTAATCTTATTAGTTTGGCTGCTTACACTTTTTTGCTCTACTTGCATGTCACTCCTCCTTTTTAAATATTCTAACATTTAATCCCGTAAAAAAACCCCATCTTTTTCTTAAAAAAACAAGCGGGTTTCATAATATGTAGTGAAGCTATTGTAGAGCTATTTAATTGATTCTTATTAGGTTCTAATTTTCAAAACATATCATTATAAATTAAATTATATGGGGCAAAAATGGGGCAAAACTTCTGCCCCATTTTCTTTTTCTTTCTGAAATTCAAGAATTATATAGAATAGCTTAGGTATAATACCGAAGGCTTTCAAAGTAGCTCATGAACTAGTAAAGATTCGTCATCTTCCCTGCATATATCTTATTTTACATTCGCATCTTTTAGCATTTTTTAGATAGTATCTGGTTATTTACGTGGTCAACTCATTTATTTTAAATATGTGTTCTTCTGCATTATTCATCAAGATAATTGCTTATTAGCTAACCTTCGTTTTTTTTGCATCTTATTTAAACACTTGAGACTTCCTAAGTATATAAATAGCCGATCAAATGTAATGAGGTAAATTCCAACACAGATGAGACCAGCTACTGATATAAAAATGGCTGGTATAAAGCTTAGTAAAAACCTCACAACAGGATTTTGATTTAAGCTATCGTACAACCTCTTTCTAAGAACCAAGAGAGTAATTGTAAATAAGATTATTAACAATAGATTCCCTTTTGTTATATAATCATTTGCCCATTCAGTAAATATGGATTCGAAAGCACTTACAAAGATTACACATAGCGAAATAAACATTAGCATAGTTACAATTTTAAAAAAAGAATTTAACTTCATAGTTCTAAAAAGTCTTTGACTGGAGGTTTCAAGAATACTTTTATAATAAGAGTCAATAGTTGAAGGAGACATCCATTCTTCTACCTTAAAAAAATTATAACTTTTCTTCCTTAGTGTGGTATTTATGACAAAGTCTCTTATACTCTTTTTATTTAATTCAAATTCAACCATTTTATAACCATCATACATGAGAGAAAAAGCTTCTACATCCGAAAATGAATCCAAATCAGTCCTAATACGAGAAAGAAGTATCTGAACCTCTGTATTTACACCATAAACTTCTGACGGTAATTCGGTTTCACAATCTTTAGTTTTATTTTTGAATTTAGGATTTTTCTCATAATAAGATATTTCTCGCCGCTTAATTCCCTTTTTTAAATGTAAGAGTATGGTATTATCTGCATAATCTTTAAATATTCTTGAGAGTTGTTGTTCTCGTACATGATTTGCGAGAATACTATTAGAACGTTTTATTACGTTATTTAGTTGTATTTCTGGTTCTTTTTCATCCTCCATCTGTTTTGAAGCGTCACTTATGAGAAAGTGCGTACATTCCTCATCCAGTAATCCATCAATTCCTTGATTATCATAAACACCACCATCAACTAATTGTACACGAACTCCCTCATGATAAAGATTGCTAATAGCTAGAGGCGCAAATATCCCAGGAACACAAGCTGAAGCAGCCACAGCCCAACCAAGTTCAAAGTTCTTATGTTTATTATTTATTTCTTCGTAAGAATTTACTTTTTTTAATTGGAAATTTTTATAAAATTCATTATTTGATTTACATGTATTTGTTTCACCCATACCCGTTGCACTAAAACGCCAGTTATGGCCATTATTCAAAACTGTAGCATTAATAAGTAGAATTGGTACTTTTGCTTTTCTATTTTTATTATGTTTTTTTGGATGAAAAGACTTTTCTTCACCATAAGGCTTTATTTTTAAACATTTCATTTTAATAGGACTGTTGTTATTAGGATCAAGAACTTTTTGATATAAATACTTATCGTAAAGCTCTCCAATATGGTCACTCCGGGAGTAATTAGGTAAACTCATCCTTAGATTTTTTAAAGGATTGAGAAAAGTACGTGCACGCAAATTTTTTTGAATAGCTTGAAGAAAGTCAACTTCAATCTTTTTAACGATTTCTTGATAGTCTTCATCTTTTATATCACAGTCTAGTTTTTCTTGAAGCAGCTTTTTTAAATGAAGATAGTAAAGGGAACCAATTATTGAACCCCCAGACACTGTTGATATGACTTCTACATGACGAAGGAGACCTAAATCTGCCATTTTCGCAAGAACACCAATATGGAAAAATGCTGCCCGAAACCCTCCACCCGATAGAGCTAGTCCAAATTTAGATGATTTTTTTTGAATCCTAATCACATCCCCTTTTCATATTAAGAAATACCAAATATAAACCATCATATAACGGTTATAATTCCATCCTACATAAGATTTATACTCTAAGCTTTTTGTATAACATCACCTGTTCTCCTCTTAAAAGATTAATCTATTCATTAATAGGCTTTTACACAAACTATCTTTATCAAATCACATATAATGTGTCAGAGTTTATATTATGGGAAAGGAATTTTGCTAATGAACAGGATACAGTTACTTAATAATATAGGAAAGGTGAGTAATCTTTTTAACAATACATCCAGTACCAATCTTTCAAATTCAAACGGTCTTATAAACATTAACGTCTTAGTTATCTTAATTTTAATATTAAAGAAAAACCCAACAAATAATTGTAATGCTCAAGCAATAGGTGCGTGCTCCCATGCAGAAGGAAGCAACACAATTGCTAATGGATTTGGATCACATGCTGAAGGCTGTAACTCTGTAGCGAATGGAGATTGCTCTCATGCCGAAGGAAGAGAAACTACTGCTAATGGAATAGCTTCACATTCGGAAGGAAGTCTCACTCAAGCGAACGGCGATGTTTCACATGCTGAAGGACTGGGTAACATAGCAAGCGGGAAAGCTGCTCACGCTGAAGGAGGCGGTACCAATATAGTAGGTGATTTGCCCAATACAGCAAGCGGCGATAGCTCTCACGCCGAGGGACTAAATACAAAAGCGAGTGGGATAGCTTCTCATGCTGAAGGTACTAGCACACAGGCTATTGGTCAAAGTTCTCACGCTGAAGGAGCTGTTAACCAAGCTATTGGTCAAGGTTCTCACGCTGAAGGGAATGGCACGAAAGCAAGTGGGAATTTTTCACATACCGAAGGAATTATTACAGAAGCCGCTGGGTTAGCTGCTCACGCCGAAGGAGTTGATGCAAAAGCCATTGGGGGTGTTTCTCATGCTGAGGGGTCAAGCACTTTAGCAAATGGGACTATTTCTCATGCTGAAGGCCTTTTCACAACTGCTAGTGGGGACGTTTCTCATGCCGAAGGAAGATCAACAATTGCCAGTGGGGCTTATTCCCACGCTGAAGGAAATGCTACACAAGCAAGTGGAGAAGCTTCTCATACTGAAGGATTTAATACACAAGCACAAGCCAATTTTTCTCATGCTGAGGGACAAAATACAGTTGTAAATGCCCTTCATATTGGTTCTCATATAATGGGACAAAATGGAACCACACGTTTCCCTTTTTCCTGGCATCTAGCAAATGGCCTTGCTGTTGGACCAACATTAAACTCAGCTGTAATAGAAGGAGCGACAGGAAACCTTTATCTCGATGGCACGGTATTGGCTGGTTCTCAAGCCGATTATGCTGAAATGTTTGAAACAGTTGATGGTAACTCAATTGACTTTGGTTATTTTGTAACCTTAGAAGAAGATAAAATACGAAAAGCAAATGCGAAGGATGATTATATTCTTGGGGTAGTTAGTGCGAACCCAGCAATGATTGCAGATGCTAGTGATTTACGTTGGCATAATCTGTTTGTAAAAGATGAATGGGGAAAAGTTCAATACCATGAGGTCGTCGTACCAGAAATCAAAGATGGTGACGGAAAAGTCATTCAATCTTCTTTTATAAAAACTGAACCTATATTAAACCCTGAATGGGACTCTTCAAAAGAATATATCCCACGTTTGCAAAGAGCAGAATGGGTCCCTGTTGGGCTTGTTGGAAAACTTTTAGTTCGAGATGATGGAACTGCACAGGTAAATAGCTATTGTAAGCCAAATGATGAAGGGATTGCTACAGCTTCAAACACTGGTTATCGCGTTATAAAGCGTACAGGGCCTAATCAAATATTAGTATTAGTTAAATAAGGCTTAGTTGGGTTAAATTCAACTGCTGAAAAATTTATCATGAGAAAACTTCTTTTTGCATGATAAACTCCTCCAGAGTATACAAACTTAATTAACATTATAAAAGTTATCCCCAATCACAAAAGTTGGAAATTAAGCATAAAAGATAAAATAAAGGGTCTCACAACTACAAAAAACATTGGTTAAGGCTTAACCAATGTTTTTTGTAGTTAGATAGCTTTTGTTAAAAAGATATTTTCTTAGAAAATATGCTTACGCCAGAAATTCTTATTATATATTTTTCAAAGCTATTTTAAGCCTACAAATTTTTTCCGACTCAAACAGCTTAAGATTTTAAAAGTTCTTCTAAAGTAATCTTAGCTATTCCGTTTGTATAATTACCCCACATATCCACTTTGGGGTATAGCACAACGAAAGTTTGTTGATGATTCCTTAAGTTTGAAATTGTTTGACAAATATATAAGCTCGTATTAGGTAAAATATTAAGCCTTTTTATACCTTTTTTGGTGATAAGCATAGTCCCCGTGATGTCCTGGAATTTACTTCGATGATGTAAATTTCTTCCGTATTCATTTTGGGGCGGGTACCCTACTGCATAAATATCACGATCATAAATCTGAATATAATCCGAGTCATTATTTTTCCAAGTATAACCTTGAAAGTGATCTATCGCAATATAAGCTGGCCAGAACCAAAAGCCTTCTTTTCCATTACTCTCTTTAGTCCATATATAAATCCAAGAAGCAAGGTATGGAAAAAACTCTACAGTCTCTTTTAATTTTTTTTTCTTTAAAGGAATATTTTTAGGTGGAGGGCTTATAGGATGATAATTCCTACTAGATGTATTTTCAACAATACTGTGATAACGATTTAAAATTGTATACCAGGTTTTTCGATCAATTATTCCATTTGCCTTTTCTTTCGACATCCTCATAGCTTGACGCTGAAACAACTTAACTGCTTCCTCAGACTTCTTTCCAAATTCTCCTTTTTCATCAATGGCTTTTGTGAAAGTCGGTATACCATAATTTTTACCTATAACCTCCAAATAATGTTGTTGTAAATATACATCCTGCCCTGAACTACCTAATTTTATGGGAGCTATAAAACTATAAAATCTATTTTTGATAATAATTCCAGTAGCTGAGAGAGTATTAAAGTTTTGCCCATAATAATGTTTTAAGATATCAATGTATCGCTGTTGTTTCTTAGCTAATTCTCTAGTTGCTGTCAAATTTAATAACCCCGGGGTTCCACAGTTGCCACAATATTGAGTCAAAAAGGGAAAAGATTGCCCTCCAGGATATTCTACATAGTCACTAAAGACCTCTTCTATATTCCTAATTAAGGGCTCTTGAGGAGTATAATGTTCCACATAATCTTGATCTTTAGTGCTATTAGTTATATCATAATCTTTATTTTGTCTTCTATAATGTTCTGTATATATACGATTTAACGTAAAAGAAACCATTGCTATGACACAGGCTTTAATTGCTTCATCTTCTGTAAAGCCTTGGATTTCAATATGTGCCACACCTTTGATATAGTCAATAAATGGAACTTCTACAGTGCGAGCACTTCCATTAGAAGAGAATAACTGTAATCTTACAAATTCAGGGATTATAAGACCTATAGAAAAGATAGGAGCTGCCGAATCCGACAGACCAGGTGAATGATATGAATGGTGAGACGTAGAGGGTAAAAGAGACGTCGGGCTTAAAGAGAAATGAGAGAGATTGTAAGAGCTTTGAATTTCTTTTTCTATTGGTAATCTTGTATCTTCCATTATTAAAACCTTATTTCTAACATATTCAGAATCATTCCTAACAGCAGAAAGCTTAATTGTTGGCAATGATTTAGACCCTTCAAATATTTGTATACCCTTCAAAGTTACCGGCTGATAATTAGTGTGTGTAACGTATATTATATACTTACCAGTGATTCCTGAGGTATCATAAGGTGAACGAGCAGGTAAAACGAGCTCTTCTGTATTACCATATTCATTTGTTTTTAAAGTCTTAACTAAATTCCCTTCCATATCCATAATTTCAACTTGAGCGTTAGAAACTGGAGAAAGATCTTTTTCATTATAAGTACTGACAACGATATTCCCTAGTTTTTCTCTATCCATACAATGTCCCCCTCTTTAGATGGATAACACCTCTGTAACGAATCTAGACTAAAAAGAAAATTAACATATTAAATTCCTTATTTATAAAACATTTAATCGTTCAATTTATTAAATGCGGTGTTTTTCCCTATATCTAGACTTCTAAAAATTTCAGTCGTGCTGTTCCTCTACACTATATGCACAGTTACCTTATTAAAAATCCAAATTTACCTGAACCTTTTTTACTCATTTTTTAATTAAAAGATATAAATATAGTAAAAAATAATTAGCAACTCAAATAAGTTTAGCTATACTATATAAATTTTTCATAAAGATAATTACTCTTCAAGGATTGGAACCGCTCACCCACTTTCGAGCGGCAAAAGTTCGGGTAAAGGGTTCTCTTCCTACTTAAACATTATACATACTCATGATATACCTTTACATCATTAAAAGGTCAATAAACAAAAAATGTATAAAAAACTTACTTTTTATAAATGTGTACTACTCTAACACACATATATTTTCCACTTGATAATATTTGTTAAAAAACAACATAATTTGTTCACCTTAAAAATTTTTCTGATAAAACTTATTGAGCAAAGAAACCAACTAAAAGCCGTTGGATTTTAAGACAGCTTGTAACTTTTTTTTTGTCTTTGAACCAAATACTCCGTCAACTTCATATGGCAAGTAGACTTTTTGAAAACGTGTAACTGCATCCTTTGTTTTAGCTCCATAAATTCCATCTACTGTACCACATTTAAAATAAACAGCATTTAAAGCGTTCTGAAGTTGTTTAATTCCTGTTTTATCTGTTGATCCCGTTTTAAGTATTCCAGAAGGTAAAGGATATTTATATTCTGATTGATCTTTTTTAGGTGTTTCTGGCTTTGGTGTATATGAATTTTGAGCTGACCCAAATTTAATCGTTTGGCCTACTTTCAACTTACTAGGATCTACACCAGGATTTGCAGCAATTAAATCCTCAACAGTAATACCTTCTTTTCCATCTTTTAAAGCAATACTCCAAAATGTATCACCCTCTTGAATTGTATATAATCCTGGTACTGGATCAGGTTGCTTAGATCCTGGCAGCATATCATCTAAGACATCTTTAAAAGCCTTATTATAATCAAATACGCAACATGCTTTCCAAGAGTAGCCAGGCATTTCATTATGGGCTTTATCGTACTTTCCAATTCCATCAGCAACTAGAGCTTTATGAAGATCAACAATTGAATGAATAGTAGGATCAGTGAGTTTATCAGTTCGATAATCACCAATAACACAAATACCCAAGCCAATGTTATTACTGTTACCTACATGATAAGATTTCTTAGAAATATCTACACAATAATAAATAGTGGCTTTGCCATTCACAACGTGTTTAGGATCAATGATTAAATGATAAGCAATTTCTGGCCAGCCGTTTGTTCTTACATGAAAATCAGCGAATGATTCAATTTTAGATCCACCAGCTGATAATTTTGTTAATGAATGATGCCATACACGGGTAGTAATAGTTTTTGTACGCTTGCTGTATGAACCTTTATGAACTAATTTTCCTCGTTTATCAACTAACTGCGGTAATTTTTCAAACTTATACATTTTCATCTTCCTTTCAAAATTTTGATATAAAAAAGCCGCTGCATAAACAGCGACTTACTTAACCTCTTCTTTTTCTTCCTTTTTGACTTCTGCTGGAACTTCTAAAGTTGAAGGTACAACAGGTTTTTCTTCTTTTTGTGGCTTGCTTCTTAAAACGGCAATTGCTTTGGTTAATGGTTCTGGAACATAAACACCCATCTTTCCAGCGTTTTCAACAATGGAAAGCACTTCGTTTAGACAATAAGCGGTAATTACAACACTCATAGCTAGATAACCAACTTCAATTTTGTTTTCAATTAGCAATAAATCCACCAAATGACTGACCGCTACCATTGCAAAAATAAATACTTTACGGGCTATACCCATTAATCCAACACGGCTTTTTAATTCCCCGTTCATGGATGCTGCTGCCATACCTGACAGATAATCAATAACCATTAACGCCACTAAAATATTTAACATGGGTGTCCACGCTCCAAATAAAAAAGCGATTACTCCACCAGAAACGGTTAGTAACCATTTGAAAATTTGTTCCACCTTTACTCCCTCCTTTAAGAATTAAAAAAAGATGCTTATTCAGCATCTAATGTAAGAATGGATACATCTTCAACAAACGTTAAATTTCTTAGCTCCTGGACATCGGTATATTCTGTTTCATCAATTTCCCTAGTTAGATCATCGAGCCTTCTAATAAGCTGATCCTTGAAGGAATTTGCATAAGTGACCAGGCTAATAAATTCTTCTTTTGTATATTTTTTAATACCGTTGTTCTTTGTTTGAACTTGGACGGTAGTTAAAGATGGATTTAATAAAAGTAAGAGTTGCTTTTGAGAGAAATCGTTTTGCTGATCCGGGCCATATAAAAACTTATCTCCATTTGTATATTCAAATCCTGAAGCAATGACCAGGTTACATTGCTGTTCCAATTCTTCAATTTTGAACGGCTTCAAATAATTGGCCACGACTTGCGGGGTTACAGTGTCAGGATCTAAGTTATCTTCTCCCACGCAATAACCTACCTGGAATCCAGATAAAACACCATATTCACCCTCTGCTGTTGTATAAACAAACTGATCAAGTTTAGATGTGTGATTCACAATGTTTTCAATTATGTTTCCTACTTTGTTTTCAATATTTAAAGATACAAATTTCATGTTTTTTTGCTCCTTCAGTCTTTATTTATAAGTGATTTCTAATTTTGCTGTTGCATCGAATTTTGCATAATAGTTTTGACTAGTTGAGTTAATATAAATTCCAATGCCTTTATAAGATCCACTAACAAATCCAGCATAGAATGAGCTAGGAATAGTAATCCATTTACCTTCATTGAGCTTAAAGCTTGCTGTTGTTTGCGGTGACTGGTAAGAAGGTGCTCCGCTCGGCTTGCTTGTATACGTATGCGGTTTAAAGTACGTAGTAACAGGTGCAGCATTTCCACCCGCATTTTTACGATGTACATACATTCTAATTTGTGTAATCGTCTTTCCAGTAAGAGAAGGTAATGAAAAGAACCATAGACCACGATAAATGCCATAGCTGCCCCACTTACCTTGCACAACTTCATTTTGCCCGTACCACTGACCGCCAAAGTTATCACGCCAGCTATCACCGCTACTTGCATTAATTGTTACAGTAGTAGGTTGAGCATCCATTGTGCTCCCTGTAGTTTTCTGGTAATCGAAGGCACCCATAACCTTGCCCCCTGCAACTTCTCCTATGTTATTATTTCCACCGCTTGGAGCTGTGCCCTGGCCAAAAATATCACCGCCATAGCAATGCAAACCGTAGGTTGTGGCGCTTCCTTTACAATTAGTGAGGAAAACACGCCCACCATAACGTGAACTAATACCCAAATCAGCACCGTATGTTTCGCATTGATCCATTTCTGTAAATCCTGCCGATGTATCAAAGTTCATGCTAGATCCATTACCATACACTTTCATTTTTTCTAAACGCACATAAGAATTACGCAATAAGCTTACGACTGCATAATCAAGTTTTTTACCGTTGATTGTTCCACCAGTGGAAAAGATATTTAACAAGTTATTTTTTATCACTGGATTCCCATAGAATTTAGAGCTACCTAGTGATAAATTAATAGATCCTGCACCTAAAAAGCCGCTGATTTCAAAGCTTTCATACATCAGAGAGTTATAAGCTACGTTTATTGTGGCTTTTCCATCGTAATACTTTGGAATACGTCTTATAGCTTCTGTTACTGTTGCAAGCGGCTTTGTCCATCCCGTACCCTCGTTATCATCGTTAGGTTCAATGGCCCCTGAATATTCTAAAAGCCTGTCAGAGACAAAAAGGTTTATATCATCCGCACCATACTCTACCACTGTAGGACTATCAAAATTACCTACATATAAATCACTAAACCCTCCCTGGGCAGCATCCAGTGAAGCAATTAATTCATCATTTGCATTGTAAACCTCAATTCGACCATTCCCGCCAGATCCACCAAACTGGGCTATGCCACCTTGTAAACTGTCAAAAGAAACTGATTTAGCTTTAACGTGTCGGCCCTCAATGCCACCGTCAACAATTAAATCGCCACCCGCTTTTCTTCGCCAAATAAGATTGTCTACATAAAATTTGTTTGTCGTTTCTCCATTAGACGAAAAGCTCATGTAAAACTGTAAATAGGCGGTACCTTCAGGAACAACAAAAGAACCACTTTTTTTAACAAAAGCGGTTTTTTTCGTTGATTCATTCCATCTTAAAGGTGTATTCCAGATGTTTAATGATTGTCTTTTAGCGTCATAGCATAAAAAGCCCACTCGTCCATCACCTGAACCAGCTGTATTTAAATAGCGGCCCTCCGCTTGGATAAACATTTCTTCACCAGGATTAACAGGTATAAGGTTATTTACATAGATGCTGTTATTAGAGCTTGATAAAGCATCTAGGGCCAATGCTTTGTTTGATCCGTTCCCATTTTGAAAGCTTGAAATATCTTCTACCCTAATTTTAGATCTATTTGCTTCATAACTTGGATAGTAACCGTTGGGGAACTCGCCTATGGTATCATTTTCAAAGTCAGGATTTTCAACTAAATTTGTCCAATCAGCTAGTAAAAGAGCTTGTGCAAAAATGGTTCCTGTTGCTACTGATCCACCGTTAAATTTCGTTTCATCACCTTTATATTTCCATAGACCGACCTTATTTGCTGCATCGGTCCACTTCTCACCATAAAGGCCCAAATCATCCAGAGCATCTTGGCCCTTCTTATCCGCTGCATCTGAATTGTCTTTTTGCTTGGCAGCTGTTGCAACTACTAGTGCATTGACTGCATTTTCGTATTGCAAAAACTTATCTCGAAACGTTGATTTTGTAACAGCGATTGTTTTTGCTTTATTGGCCGTAGATAGATCCCAAACGTCAACAGGTGTAAGACCTTCTAAATAGGTTTTTAAATTCGTATATTGAGTAGCTACCTCAATATAAGTTGTATCAGCTGTTGAAATGCCCGCATTTAATGCCTGTTTCCGAACAGTATACAATTCTCCTTTACCGCTACTATCCAGGGTAGAAGCAGCTGGCAAGGTTGTGGCATTATCCGCAATGACATAACCGATGATTTCAGTAATACGGTCTTTTAAAATTTTCCGTTCCGTATAATCAATTACACTGTCGCTTGTAATATCATCAATGCTTTTGTTTATGTTTTCAATCGTATCCGAATAGTTAGGATCAAGCTCTCCTATATCCACCCATGAAGAACCGCCCCATTTTTTCATCATATTAGGGGTTACACTTGTATCTAGCCATAATGTCCCAACAGTAGGATTTGCTGGTGCTGTTCCTGAAACAATAGCATCGTTCATATCCACTAGTGAAATTGTTCCTGTTGCTAAAGGTGCCATTTGCTATTTACTCCTTTCAAGAACGAATAAAAAGAGCGGTTTCCCACTCCTTTTATCAAGCCTTATCTATATCACATGTTACATTACCACGAACATTAATATCTGCTGCGGTAACAGTAATTGATTTTCCTGTTTTACTCCAGTTTGTATTTTTAACATTGTTTGCATCATATATAGACCATTTGTAAGTAAAAGCTGTTCCTGCAGCATCTACTTCAGCCCCGGCCTGGAATACTTTAGCCGTTAAAGTTGTACTTCCTTGCCCGTTTTTAAAAGTATTTGTCCCTACAATTGTAACTACATATGGATCACTAACATCTACCACTGTACAGACATCGTTATATTTCACATTGTTATATGTTGCAACACACTTGAAAGCCTCTACACTAGGGATTGCACTTGCTGGAATCGTAATTGTATCTGTTGTATAGCCTGTTACTCCTGCATTTGATGTAGAAGTAAGTAAGCGCCAACCAGCGCTCCCGTCTGTATCTCCACCGCTTGAAGTTGTAGCAGCAGGATCTTGGATATACCATTTAAAAGCTGTTGGTGTTACCTTTGAAGCTCCTTTGTATACATCAACAGTTGCTTTGACAGTCCCATTTGAATTACGTGTAACATTTCCATCTGGTGTCCATACAACAGCTCTTACAGCATCTTGACCAGCTGCACCATTGGAGCCATTTGTACCATTTGTTACTTTAATAATTTCATATTCTGCTTTTGTAGTTACATCAAATCCCGTGTCTGGATCTGTGTAAATAACCTCACACATATAAGTCATTGAGTTAGCGGAAGCAAGTACATTTCCCTTAATCGTTAATGTTTTAGGTGCTGTAGTTCCTAACGTATAGTTTGTATCGCTCGCTGTAATTTCAGTGAAATTGCCGCTGCTATTTGTTTGATAGAACCATTTAATTGATTTAGCTTTATCTGCAATATTTGTGTTAGTCCCTGCAATATACAATTGAGGTGTTAACACGTTATTTGAACTAGCATAGTTCGGTGTATATGAACCGCCATTAGGATTATAAATAACCTGTCTTTGTTGTGATGAACCAATAAACGCTATTAGTTGTTTTGCATCTGTTACATCGATTAACGTCATACTGCCTGTAGCTACTGTCGCCATAAACATTTCACTCTTTTCTATGTTTTTTATTCTTCTTCTGGTAAATCTAAATCACAAGTAAAGACAGCTCGTTGAACAACATCAAACGAACTAACAGTGATTTTGTTACCTATCCCTACATGCTCATAATTCCAAGCCACATCAAAAAAACCGTCTTTATCTTTTTTCGTCCAGATAAAAGCGGTTTTTGGAAGTGTAGCGGTAATATTCTCTTTTCCTTTGTAGACAATAGCTGTTATCTCTGTATCGATCAGGCCGTTTTTAAATGTTGTGCCGTTACTAGAAACAAGCTCTACCTTATAAGGAACTTGCTTTTTTACTTCTTCTACGCCTTCCTGGGCCTCTTTTGCCCGGTCAATAGTTGCATTCCATACTTTTTCCTTTAACTGAAGGGTACGCTGCGCTTTTTCTACTGCTTGAATTGGTTGAATTGTAAGCGGAACATATTCACCAAGTACAATAGATCCTTTATCCTTTTGGACGGTACTTAATTCCTTATTTAAAATCCTGGCTTCTAAATAAGTAGGCGGCTCGGATGAAATATCTTTTATGAAAATGGTATCGCCAATAGAAACCTTTGTATGCTCATACCCTTCTAGCTGCTCCATCATTACGACTGTTGCCTCATATGAAAAAACGGGATGATTTACTTTTTTTAAGGCTTCTATTGTGTTATCAAAAAGCTCTACTGGATTTGTGGCAGTTTCATCAATAAATTTATCGACTACATTTGCGCCATTGTTTCCATATTCCTGAAGGGCATTAACATCCACAATCATGTTTCCCACTACTTCAAAACCCTCTGGCGGTTTCTTTTGAGCATTCATAAGTAAAATAGGATTTCCGTTTTTGTCCTCATTACTAGCAATGCCGATCATGGCCGTAACAATTTTGTTTCCATCCTCAATTTTGCGTAAACCCTCTAAATTCCTTGCATATTCAAAGCTAACACCTGTTTTTGTGCCCCGTTTTTCATAGAGATTTACAACTTTCCGCACAACCTCTTGTCCATCGAATTCTACCTTAAATTCAATTTCTGCACCGAATTGTTTAATCGTATTTCGGATGGCTTCTAAAGCTGTTGGGTAATCGTCAAAATCTACTGAAATGATTTCACCATAATAGCAAACGCCTAGCTCCCATCCTGTATTACTCAAAAGAAATTTAACTATATCGGATAAGCTGGCCCCGACAAAAGACTTTGGCTCAATGATCTGGCCAATTAGATCCTGGGTTGCTGCTGTTTCACAATAAACTGTTTTTATTTCCTCTAATCCATGACTTTCCGTAGTCTTTGTAATCCTGAATAGCTCATAGCCATCTGGATTATCGGTATAAATAATAAAAGCTCCCCTACTCAAAAAGCTGGCTTGTGGGTGACTAGCATAGACATCAAACTCTAATGTCGTATATCCATCCTCTAGCTGACCTTTCCAGCTATCTCTAAGAATGGGACAGCCTTTAGGAATCTTATTGTTTAAAACGCCTACGGCATCATAAGTTTTGTTCAAAATATACCACATTAGAATCTATAGCCACCTTTCTGTAAAGGTTACTTTTCCATCCTTAATAGCTGAGTAATCAGAAACCACAAGGCCATTTGCTGCCTTATCTAAAAGTAAAAATTCTGATCCTGGATATAACCGTTCAAGAAAGAGTTTTCCATTCTTATAAATCTCCCCTGTTTCACAATCGATTAGCAGCTTATCACCTGTTCTAAATACATAATCAACTTGGTTAGATTGTTTAGATAAAATTTCTCTAAAGTAAACATTACTGATCCACATTTGATCTACTGCTGGATCTTTGTCATAGGCAGCAATATGCAGCTGAATTTTGGCTACCTTTTGCATATATTTATTTTGCCAATCAGTAAAGGCTTTGTAGTGTCTGGTGTGCGCTCTGCCGTTAGAATCAACCTTTGCAATGTAGCAATGCCATTTCTTGCCGATCCTACCCATCTCTATAATTCCATTAAAATTAGAAAATACGCCTTTATAAGCTCCGTAGGTATTTGTGACAGAAACACCGCCACCATTTACCTTTCCTACCCAAAATTCAAATTGTGGGTTATCTAAGTTATTCCAGATGTCTCTTATCGCTATTTTTCCAAGCTGATTATTATTAATATCGAGCAGATAAATTTCAATTCTGCCCTTTTGGTTTTTATTACTGGATGCAAAGCCTACCTGACATTCCAATTCAAAATCTTGAATTTGCCTTGTTAAGCTTCTTACCATACTGCCGCCATGCCATAAGCCGCTTAGTGTACCATAATCTTTTCCTGCCTGGCTAAATGAATAGCCATTAGAACCAATGGTACCTAATACACGCCCGCCATCTACATTAAAGTTTGTTGCTTGTAACCAATCTGTTGTACTGCTGCCAGGATCATTTAAAATAACTGGCTTTGTATCGGTTACTGTTTTTTCTGTTGGATCAAAAGGCTCCCCAAAATAAAGGCTTTGCTTGTCTGTTGCAATAAAAAAGTCAGTTACATTTTTAGTGAATGTCATGCTAATTTGTGGAGCTGTTTGCCTATTACCGTAATTCACTAACATAGTAGTGTCAGAGGTGATATTATAGGATCTTTGCTCTCCATATCCGTGCGGATCATGACAAATTAACTTAATACTGCCTTTTCCTAGATGTTCAATCTTTTCAAGATCCGTGTCACCGTCCAAAATGGCATAATATTTACGCCCTGGCAGATCCCGAAAAATAATAGGTTGTGGTTCGTCATGCTGTAAAAAATCGGCTAGTTGGTCCCCCATTGACATTACTTTATCTCGGCCCGGTGCCTTAATCGTTAAATCAATAGTTATCGTTCGGTTTCCATGCTTCTTATTTACAAACTGCGAACCACTTTTCATAGGTATATCAATAGATGTTAGTTCAGAAGGCGGCAAAGGCGGCAAATGAACTTTATCTATAATTAAAAAGTCAGGGGTGTTAACCCCTGCAAAACTTTTAATAAGACTGGCCATGTACTACCCACCTTACTCCTTTAGCTCTTAGCTGTTGTTCTGTTTGTTCGTCCATTATCTCTTGCAGCCATTTAGCAAACTTAATGACATCATCCCTATTTGGCAAACCTGCGTAAGAAACAGAAACATGGTTTTCAACATGAATAGATTGTTCTTGCTGTTGCCCTTGTTTCGTACTTGTATTATTACCTGTAGAGGTAGATAACGGATTCGAGCCTTTATTTTGTTGAAACTCTTTTCCAGCCAGAGCTATCAGTTTCATAGCATCTGTTTTATTGTTATTAGCTGGAGCTGCAAAGCCAGCGTATTCTTTTAAAAAATCTTGAATACTCGACCATACCACTGTTCCAGCAGGAAGGTTAGGAAACAATGTTGCTTTGCTTGGGCTTAATCCTAAAGTGCCATCTGGAAGCAAGAAAGGTTCTTTTTTATTTCCATCACCTAGTATTGCATCGCCTCCGATGTGTCCGAACAATCCGGTACCCATTCTATATTTACGTTTTCCAGTAGGCCCCCAACCAGATTTCCCGTATCTTAGGTTCTTCCTCCAAGATGTATTATTGAAAAAGGCTAATAATTGATCATAGCCGTTAAAGATATTGGTATGTCCTTTTAAGGCATAGCGCATAAAGCTTTGCGGGATGTACTGGAGCAAGCCCTTTGCCGGATTTCCATTTCTGACGTTAATATCACGTAATCTTGAATCTTGAATGATTTTTTCGTTACCCTTGGATTCCCTGTCAATCTGGGCAATAATCCCGTTAACTTCACGCTCTGTAACTTTTTCATTCATTTGTGCTGCTGCTTTGTAAATTAAAGAGCGCCATGCTTTTGCACCTTTACCAGCAGGGCCGCTACCAGCCATACCTTTTAAGTAAGCTAACGGATCAATATACTTTCCATTTCTCTTAATTTTAAGATCCAAATGGTTTCCTGTTGAAAACCCTGTTGAACCCACAAGGCCAATTTTTTGCCCTTCTTTTACCTTTTGTCCCACTTTAACAGGTGGAGCTGTAAGCATGTGAGCATAAGATAATAAGTCTTTTCCTGAAGCAATACGAACCAGATTACCACCAGTAGGATTGTTTACTAATACTTCTCGTACAATTCCATCAGTTAATGACTTAATAATTGTGCCAGCGGGTGCAGCTAAATCTAGGCCGTTATGTTTTCCGCCTTTGTGTACTCTATCGTTTTTATTTCCGTTAGGCGTAAAACGTGTTGTGATTCTAAACGGACTGTTCAAGTAATAGCTACCGATTCCAGTAGAGGAACCATCGTCACTAGGCATATATTCACTTAACTTACTTTGAAGGAAACTAACAGCTCCATCTTTGATTTTACTAACACCAGAACTTGCAATCTGGCCCATAATCCCGCCTACATTTGGCATTTTTATGCTAAGGGTTTTCCATATCTTATCAACTAACTTTTTAGGATTAGATATATACGACCATACATCACCAATACTATCAGCTACTTTTCCAGCCAGATCTTTCCCTTTACTTAAAGCTTGGGAGCCTTTTTCTTTTGTCCATTCTCCGACTGCTTTTAGTGGATTTTTAACGCCTGTACCTTTTTTATACATTGGAGGTGCTGCGCCCATTACCTGTTCCGTTTGCTCACCACTTAATACTTGAGTACCTTTAGGCCCCCAATATAAAGTAGTGCTGTTGGGACTCATTGTAATTCGTCCATCCGGGAAACGTATTAATTCATTTTTTCCCCCATCACCTGCGAAAAAGTAACCGCCTGGGTGTGAATCAGTACCTGTTGCATAACCGGGAATATCTAATCTAGGAATTTGGCTTTTCTTGCTCACACCGATCTTATCTAAAACAACATTAATACCCTTTTGAGTAATGTTATTAAGAACCGTTTCAAGACCGCCAGCAAGCTTTGCACCAACAGCAGACACGCCATCTTTTACTTTTCCAGCCATCTGCTTGATCCCGCTGCCAATTCGACCAGGCAATTTTTTGGCCCCAGAAACTATATCATCAAAAATTTTCGATGTTTTGCTTTTAATATTTGTAAAAATTTCAGTTGTTCGGTTTCTCAAAGTTGACCAGGCATTTACTACCCCATCTTTTGTTCTGGAAGCTAAATTAGTTACCGTTTTTTGTACTCCTGTCCACAATGAAGTTAGGAAACCACGGACAGAATTAAAAATACTTGTTGTTGCAGATTTCAAGGAATTCCAAGCTGAACGGACAGCATTAGCTATTGCGGATGCCGTTTTAGTAATCATGGATTTCAAGAAATTCCATATTCCTGAAAGGAAAGAGCGGTATGCATTAAAAATAGTTGTCGTTACTGATTTAAGTAAATTCCACGAACCACGAACAGCAGAAACTATTCCAGATGCCGTTTTAGTAATCATAGATTTCAAGAAATTCCATATTCCTGAAAGGAAAGAACGGTACGCATTAAAAATAGTTGTCGTTACTGATTTAAGTATGTTCCAAGATCCCACTACAGCATTTTTTGCTGCTCCTGCACTTGAAGAAAATAACGATTTCAAACCGTTCCACAATCCGACAAAGGCACCACGGAAAGAGGTAATAAAGACTTTTCCTAGAGAAAGGAGCTTACCGAACATTTGCAGCTGCACAAAATTCCAAATAAATTGAACAGCTCCCTTAAATATTTGCTTTAAGCCCTCCCACATTTTTAAAAAATTGCCTGTGAAAAGACCAGAAAAAACCTTCACTAGCCCCATAATAATATTTAGCGCTCCGCTTATGACACCCTGTATATTTCCCCAAACGGATTTGATTATGGAAAGTATAAAGGGCATGACAAAGCCAATTACAGCGGAAATACCCTGAAAAACTACCTTCACTACGCTGCCTATATTTGAAAGAGCTTGAAGTATTGTTTTAGAGTTGTCCTGCCAAAATTTCTTTATCACGGATAGCTGACTCTGAAAGAATTGCTTAACCGACTCAATAGCTGGTTTTAAGATATTTAGCGCACTTTGTCCAAGCTTTTGTATACCGCTCATTACGCCAGAAATGCCATCCCTAAATGTTTGAGAATTGCGATATAAGGCCACAAATCCAGCGCCTAATAAGGTTATTGCACCTACGACTATCCCCACCGGGCCAGTTAAAGCAGCAAGCCCCGCTCTTAGAACATTTAATAAACCTCCGGCCCGTGCAATAGCCCCCATCACTGGCGTAAAAACAGGTAAAATATTACCTATGGCACCAACAAACATACCTACCATAGTAAGTACAGGGCCAAGTGCTGCTAACAGTCCAGCAAAAATAAGCCCTACTGTTTGTACGGCTGGAGATAATGCAGATATAAAGCTAGAGACTGCTTGAACACCAGATGATACTTTAGGAAGAATCTTTTCAGCTACAGAAAGAAGGATATTCCCAAAAGGTAACAATGCTGTTCCCGCTTCACGTAGAGTTCCTTTTAATCTAGCACCAAAGGATTGTTCTACATTTTTAGTCATCTTATCCATTGTACCTTTATTATTTTGTAGCTCTTTATTAATGGTTTTCATGGATAAAACAACATCTGCCCCTTGATCTTCCCACTTCGTGCCAAAAAGCGCTTTTCCTATCGTATTGAATTCTTTAGCTGGCAGCTCTTTTTTCATCTTTTGAAGGTCAGGTATTACAGCTTTATATAAATCCGCTACGCTTGCATTTCCGTTCTCATACTCCTTATAAACCTCTTGCGTGCTTTTGGACATTGAACCCATAGCGGCTACATAAGATTTACTTGAATCCTCGGCCTGGAGCTTAAATTCAAGCATTGTATCATTTAAACGATCTAGGTTATATCCTTTCTTAGCACCATTTGAAAGAATAGCAAACATTTCATTTGCAGAGAATCCAGCCTCTTTGAAGCTTATAGAATACTCTGCCATATTATCAAACATCTCTTTTGAGAAGTTCATCCCATTTTGTGCGCCCTTTGCCATTAAATCAAATGCTGCATCTGCATCCATACCATAGTTTGTGATAAGGGTATTTCCTGCTCTGGTAACTTCGTTTACATCAGCATCAAATGTATTGGCCAAAGTCATTGCTTTTTTAGTAATCTTCTCTAAGTCTTTATCGTTTAAATCAGTGATATTCTGCTTTGTTTCAAGTAAAGCTGTGTCAACCTCTTCTAAACTTTCTCCAAATCCATCATTATAGATATTCTTTGAAATTTGAGTTAGCTTCTTTGTCTCTTTAGCAGTTGTGCCTAAAGAGTTTTGGATTTTTACAGAAGAGTTATTGAATTTGGTAGCTAAACCCATTATTCCCGCACCAGCACCAGCAATAGGCAAAGTAAGAGATGATGTTAAGGCAGATCCTGCACCCTGCATTTTAGAACCTAGCCCGGTTAATTTTGAGCCAGTTTCATCAAATAAGCGCCCTAACTTACTCCAGTTATTCTGCAAGGCTCCCTGATCCGCTTTTAGTTCAGTTAAACTAAGGCTAGTACGATTAACGGCACGCTCTAAATTATTTAAAGATGCAACTTGATTATTATAAGACCTTGCAGCTGCTTCAGCTTCTTTAGATCCTTCGCCATAGTCTTTGATCATTTTTTCATATTCAGCCCTGGATTCACTTACAATACGCTTTTGCAATTCCATTTTTCTATTTAAGCCTTGTAAGGTAGCTTCATATTTTTCAATGGATTTATCGCCACGATCAAAAGCAGACAGATGGGCTTTCATTTCAGAATTTAGGGTTTTCATTCTATCTTTAAGACCTGTTAACCCTCGCTGAAGCTGCAACGTCTCTAAATTCAAGCCAATGGACATACCTTCAATTCTTTCCATAGACACTTACCCCCTTTCTTGAAAAACAAAAAAATCCTTAACCACCAAATGCAGCAATTAAGGATTTTTCTTGTTTAGGTTTATTTCGCTCGCGTAAAATTTCCAAGACAAAGTGGTAAGGCATGGCTAATACCTCATTAATGTCCTTACCTTCTTCTATCAAGGACAATATGAGCTTGTTTAGGTATTCTTTTTGTTTTTCTGCTGTGAAATCTTCATCACTTAACGTTTGTTCTCCAGGAACTTTTTTGTTTCATCACTTTGTCTCCCTTGAGACACGAATAAAACTTGGTCATTAATTACCTCAACAGCATCTGGAGCATGTAACCCATTTACTAATTCATCTTTAGTGAATTTGTTACCGTAAATATCATTCACTACAAAATCAATCATACGGTCAAACATTTCTCTTTCAGCTGTTTCACCTTTTTGTGCTTCTTCCACTAAATCCATTGCTTGATAAACAACAGATAGAGGAATAAAAGGTGGGGTTAAAAACTTCTCTGTAATAACTTCTCCATCTGCTGTTACTTCTTTTACTAATTCAATCATGTTACGTTTTAAATTTGCCATTTTTTTAGTCTCCTTTTGGTGTTAGATAAAAATAAAAAAAGGGCTAGATATTATCATCTAGCCTACTTGCTTTCTAGTGCTGTTAGACGAGCAATTATATCGTCATACTGTGCCTTTGTACCAAACCCTGCTGCTCCTGTATCGCCTTTGTCTCCTTTTGCTCCTGCTGGCCCTTGTGGCCCTGTTGCTCCCGCTGGCAGTACGAATAAAAGTTGCTAATGCACCAGCTGTCGCATCTGCGTATACATAGCCAATCCCGGTACCAGTAGATTTAACTAATTTTCCATCTTGACCGGCTTGCACTCTTTGACCTGTTTTTAAATTCTCCCCAGCTTCAATTATCCAAGCCTTTTTCCCGTTAAAACTAACTGTTACATTTTGATCCTTTGCAATTTGTCTAGTTGAATGAAAATCAGGATTTCCCCCTGCTTTAGTCAAAGAAATAATAGCACTTCCATTAGTGTCGCTTGATAAAGTTAACAATCTATTAGGCTGAATAACTTCGGCTGCTTTCACTTGAAAGGTACTCATTAGGCTTCAACGCCTCCCTCCTCTCCTGTCGGATATGGTTTACCAAATATCTTTTGGAATAAAAGATCTCGGTTAATTGTTTCTCCTTTTTTGTCCACGGCAAAAGCAACAGATTTTTCTTCGTCTAGTCCATCGATTTTACGATCCATAAACTGTGCTTCAATTTCTTCTGAAGAAAATTCTGTTCCATCCTCTTTTGTTTTTCCTGCAATTTTTGGTCTTGTAAATAATCCTTTTGGCAAACCAACGTATTCTTTTGATCCATCTTCATACGTTTTAGCAAAAATAGTTGCAACATATGGAGGGTTATCTTTACTACCCATATAAGTAATACCTTCTTTAACTTCAAGCCCTAAAAGTCTTTGCTTGTCCTCCATAGGAATTTTATGAAAAGCAGAAGTAACCTTAATATCACCATTTGATACAGCCATTTCCGCTGTTTTATTATCTCCATAAGCACGGGTAATCTCTTGCGGCATATCTACATCAATAGTTTGTAAATATTCCACTCGTTCAATATATGAGGCAACTGTACCGTCTCCAACTTCCCCATAGTAAAATTCATCTACACCTGTAGAAGCATGATAATTCTTTGTTTCTCCTGCCATTATAAATTCCTCCTTTAAATTTCTACATACTCTTTACCACGATAGCGCCTAGCATCACGGTAAATCCCTGTATCTTTATCAAATTCATCAAGACCTGGTATTAGTTGAGCAAAGCCAAGCTGCTTCCACATAATATTACGAACCTCTTTTGCAACAGCTTGTGTATCAAATAGATTCATAGACCAGACTTCAATTTGATAAAAATATTCGTCTGTTAACCATTTATTATCTGCATAATCACCAGGCTTAGGTACATCTAGCGGATCAATGACAATATAAACGCCTTGCATATTATCAGTAGACGGATATTCATAAAACTTAATTCTTTTGCCTACCTTTTGTTTGATAAGATCACTAGTATTTAGTGCATCGTATACTTTATAGAGCATTAAATACCTCTCCTTACAGCTTCTTTCACCGCTGCTTTATAGGCATTTTCCGCATTACGCATGGCCCTGGCAATAGCCCCTTTACCTTTAGGGTTAGGGTTTTTAACTGTTCCCCACTCATTAAGGTGAATGATCCGATACCTGTCTTTAGGGCCACGCCAATGTATTTTAATTGTTCTTACACCAGCAATATACTCTGGTTCTGAAATCGTAATTTCATCAATGGATGCCCCGGTATCTTTAAAAGATTCAAATTGCGCCTTTAATTCCTTTACAAAAACTTTTGCGCCCTCTTTTAAAGCCTTGTCACTAATGCTTTTTACTTTAGCAGGGCCAAAGCGTTTTTCTAAATCTGCTAACAGGTTATTTAAACCTTTAATTTGAACACTCATTTTGACACCTCGGCTATAACCTTAATGAAATCTCGGTTCTGTAAGTCAGGAAAAGCCTGTTTAATGTTGTATCTTAAACCCTCATATTCAGGGGTATGAACTTGCACATAATGTTTGTTTGTTGGTGAATAATCACCTCTAGGATCTCTAATAGAAATTGTTAAGTCTGATAAAGTACCATTTGACTTAGCAATTTCTATATCTTTAGTCCATACTTCATCAACTTTGGCCCAACATTCATAAAGAACGTTCCTTGGATTCTCTCCTGGCAATGGCCCTTCGTTCTCTTTAGCTTCATAAAAAGTAACCCATGTTTTTAATTCTCCTGTATGAATCCTTGGAGGCGTATATTTAAACGGCTGCATCTGGATCACCTTCTTTAGTTTCCATAGCTATAGAAAAACCTACACTGTTAATTTGACTTTGAAAATTCTTGTCAAAGTATTCAAGAGCATCATTGTAAGCGTAGCGGGTACGCTCAAAGACTAATTCCTTTGCTCCCTTGTTTTCTTCAATGTCAAATGCTCCACATTTCCGTGTAATATCGTCAATAGAAAAGGACAACAACTCTTTTAAATTGCTGTCCTCTCCTTTATGTGTAAAATGCATCCTATCTTTAAATTCCTGAAGTAATTTATCTGTGATTTCCAATCACTTCAGCTCCTTACGCTGTTACTGGTGCTTCTGTTTCTAAAGATTCATCAATTTTTAAGTCATAAACAGCAGACGCTTTATTATCTTTTGGCAAGCCATTTGCAAAACGCTTGATTGTGTAAAGAATTGCATCCTCAATAGCTAAAGTCTGATCAAATTTTTTCAATTGGTAGTTACCAGCAACAGCAGCGATATATTCACCTTTAACAAAGAAAATAACTTTGCCTTCAGGAACAAATTCAGATTCTACAATTTGCGGGTTAAAAGGTAAATTTGTTACATATACACCATTTGCATTTTGAGTAGTAGCAGAGGCTTGAATATCAAAATTATCAAATGGGTTAACAACCATAACAATTTTCCCTGCAACTTTTCGGTTTTTGCCTTTCGCATTTTTAGAAAGACCTTTGACAACATCTTTTAATTCAATTACAGTAGTTCGACCTGGTTTAAAAGTTAATGTACCAGATGATGCTTTATCTGTTACTGCACCCGTTTCAGCGTTAACATCTTTTAAAAGACCTACTGGCTGATTGTTACCATTACCATTTACAAATCCACTTTCTAAACCTACAGCATAAGCTTCTACAATAACTGTTCGTACATATCGCTCCACCCATACCGGGCCTAATTGCAGCATATCATCAGGAATAGCAGCAAAGGCAGTTAGTTTTAATTGGCCAATTTGTTTTTCATGGAAGGCAGCATTAATTTGCCCTTTGATTTCACCAAATAATGGCCCCCATACAGCTGCGCCCTCTGGATCTGAATAAATAAAACGTGTTACTGCGCCTAGATCCTGTAACCCTAAAGCGTCTAATAATGGATGCTCTGTTACTAGATCTTCAAATACACGTTCTTGTGTTGTTTCTGGAAGAATAGCATCATCATTAAAACCGCCATCTTGTACAACCGCATTAAAAAACTTCATTTCAGCAGAAGTTAATACATTTTGGCCACGTTGCTGCAGAATAGAGCGGTCAAGCATTTCATCATTTACTTGTTTACGAACGTTGTTTGCAACTTCGTGCTGCAAGGTATCAAAATAAGTTTGAAAGGCTGCTGTTTGCTCTTGCTCTGTAGATTCTGCATTTGTTAAAACCGCTGCTAATTTTGACTTAGCCTCATTCATAGCTTCTGATTTGTTAAATTTAATAGTCATTTATGACTTCCTCCAATTTTATAAACTTAAAAAGAGCTTACTCAAATCCCGCTTATTAGCTGGTTTAAGAGTAGGCTCTTTTGGTTCGTTTGTTTTATTAAGCTGTAATTCGTTTAGAATTTCATTTTTGAATTCTGCAAGTGATGCCTTTAGATCTTCTTTTGTTACACCTTCAGGCTTACCCTTGTTCATCATTCCATTTCTAAAGCCATCAATAATTTTTTGTGGAATCATTGCAGATGCAGCACTAGAAGCGGTTAATTTAATTGGATTATCCATAAACATGATTTCATCCACAAAATTGTGTTCTAATGCTTCTTGTGGCCCCATCCATGTTTCTTCTGCCATCATATCTAATAGCTCTTGTTCATCTTTGCCTGTTTTCAATACATAAGCATTTACAATGGTTCTATCAGTTGTTTTCAACATTTGAGAAGCTTTTTCCATTGAACGATGATCTCCCAAGTTACCCATAGAAGCATTATGAATCATAAATTTTGCTGTTGGTGCAATTACTACCTTATCACCAGCAGTAGCAATAAAAGATGCTGCGCTTGCAGCTAAACCTACAATTTGAGTTTCTACATGGCCGGGATAAGCTTTCAGAGCTGTATAAATCTCTGATCCATCATCTACATAACCGCCTGGACTATTAATAGATACAATTACATTTTCACCATTTGCATTAGCTAACTGGTCAATAACTGTTTTTGGACTAGTAAAATCCATATCAAACCATTCATAAATCCAAGCTTCATCATTTGAAATGATTGGCCCTTTAACGTCAATTTTCACCGTCATTTTGTTCCTCACCTCCTTCAACTTTGTTCATTTCAGTATAGTTTTTAGTAATATAATGTTTGTCCAGGTTCGGATCATCGGAAGGTTCATAACCCGCCTCCAATCTAATTTCATTACCAGTAAAGCCACTAGAAGAAATAAGTTTGTCAATCGCTGTAGCAAGATCAAATAAGCTTTGATAAGAAATGCTTTTAATATCAATCTTTTGGCCAGATAGATATTCTTCTTGCTCAAAAAACTTCACATTTGCTTCATCGGCTAGTTTTTTAAGCAAAGGATTAATAGTAAAAAGCATGTAATTTTTCGTTTGCTTTTCTATATCCGCCATATCTCCATATACAAGGCTAGTAGGAATACCCAAAGCCATTGCTACTTGATTAAAGAAACCATTTGTCACTTTATTAATTTCATCTACACTTTGGCCAGTGGTTCCACCGCCAGACGTTTCCGAATATTTAAAGCCTGGTTGCTGCGGAATAATAGCCACATCTTTTTCACCGATAGCCTTGTACATGTTATCAATGAATTCCTGGAGCTTTGCTTGATGCTGCGGGCTTTTAGCTCCTATCATATCCATATCGACAGTACCGCGAATTTGATTTTTTCGCTTTTGGGAACTTAAAATGCGTCCAAATAGATCCCCGTAATCAGTAAAAAGACCGTCAATTAATGGTGTTAACCGCTCGTTTCGGTATCGTAAATGGATAACGTCACTCTGCTTAAAAACCCGCTTAAATGTATAGTCCTTGACTGTTACATTTGAAAACGTGTCTTCAAATACCGCATATTCATTATGCTGAAAATCATCAGCAATAAGCAGATCATCATCATCTGATTGAATAATCAAGCACTCATTGTCATAAATCAATTTGTGAACAAACGTTTCCCAAAATGTACTAGCTGTCATATTTTTATTTGGCCTAACATTTAACCGATAATAAAGTTCATCCTTCACAAATGCTTTGCCATTCTTAACCCTAAATTCTGATTGACTAATTGTTCTTCCTAAGAAAGCAATACAAGTATCTAAAACTAACTTTTTCATATGGACTCTGTTTGCTGTTTCGACAAACATTTCTACATCAAACATATATCCAAGTTCACTATCTCTTTTAAAAATGGCATCTAATAATCCAATTGTTCTCACCCCCTTTAAAACTTAATGTCGGATAGCATGAAATCTAATTCATCAGTGAGAAGATTATCCGCTTGCCATAAGGCATGAATAAAGGCTTGGAATCCGTCTGTTTTCCGCTTAAATTCATCTTTCTTTAAATACTCTTTATTGCCATCCGGCTTAATTTTCACCAGGACGTTATTTGTGTACCAGCGCATCATTGGATTATCACCAAAAATAATATGGTTATTAGCAAATAGCGTTTCTACCCTTGGAGCTAAAAGAGAATGAATGGCTTTTGGATTTCTTATATAAAGCAATATAAATCCTTCTGCTTCTAAAGCTGTTTTGACTAGATCTAAACGGAAAGTATCACCAACAATTGTATTAACCCCGTATAGCTCACGCATTTCTACAAACCAATCAACTATGTGTTTAATATTAACAACTGGTTCATCTAAGATTGTAAGCAGTCCTTTTTCTTCCCACTCTTTTATAGGAGCCTTCAACGTCACTTTGTCCAGGAACCCTTTACGAACAAAAGAATGGCTTTTCCAAATATAATCTTCTCCAACTTTGAACAAAAGGCCAACAGCTGCAAAGTCTTTGATACTTGCAAAGTCAAGACCGCCTACAGCTACACGATGTTTTAAGTCAGGAACCTTTCTAAGTGATTTTCCGTCCTCTTCATAACCTGTTCTCCAAATTTCTTCCCAGGACGCAACACTTTTTGAAAGATCTGTTTCTGGAAAGTTCATGCGCTTGGTCATAAACTCTTCTCTGTTAGATGGATTATTAACTAGCTGTTTAAATTGTCTTAAAACCTTTTTAAATAAGCCTTTTGCGTATGAGCTTCTTGGCTCACTAAACATTGGATTAGCCTTTTCCCACATATCCGGGTTATTAACTTCTTCGGCTTCATCGATTTTACAGATGAACGGAAAAAGAGGATCATCTAAATCTTTGCCCTCTAAAATATTCATGGCCCGTTCTTTCATTTTGTCTAAGAAACCTTCACGAACATAGCCATCTGTCCCAATAAAAAATTCCCTAGCGTTGGGTACTTTACCAAGCCCGCTAGAGAATACATTTACAACATCAAAATTTTCATATCGGTGAATTTCATCATAAATAACACATCCATCACGTAAACCATCTTTAGAACTGGCATTTGATGTATGGTATTGCATAATGCTTTTTGTATCGTAGCCCATTATTTCGACTTTGGTACGATAGAAAAGATCTTCGAGCACTTCGTTATTTTCTATACAATCATAAACCTCTTTAAAAGAAAGTTTTGCTTGTTTTTCATTATTAGCAACAATAGAGATATTGTATTTAGGAATACCATGCAGCGGGCTAATAAAGAAGTGACTTAAACTAGAGATAAAACCGTTTTTCCCGCCACCACGGGACATGGTTATAAAAAACTGGTCATAAAAAACGCTGTCATCTTCTTGGTAATAAAGAAAAACAAATGGCGCTATGAACTTCTGAAATGGTTGCAGCTTGAAGTACCATTTCTCTGTGAACTTTATATAGTTCTCAATCATTTCCTCATTGAAATATATATCATCCCTAACAAGTACATGTTTCTGTAGGTACTTAATAAGCATAATGCGCTCTTTATTTAGCTTAATTTTCCCAGTTTCGTAGAGGTGAATATATTCATCAACGTATTTGTTACTTATCATACTAAATCCTTAGCAGAGCGCTTAGGTTTTGAAGGAGAATTCTTTTCTTCTGGAGACGCTTCTAAACTAAGAGCATCTAAGATCTTTAGCATTCGATCATTCGTTTTATGTAAATCGTTTATGGAAGGATTGGACTTAGGGCCATGCATACCAGTAACTTTTATTCCGTTCGTTTCGATGTCCTCAATAAGATTGCATTTTAAATCCCATAAAGATAAATAATCTTGTACCAAATCTTCATAGTGATTTCCTACAATCTTTTTTTCACTTAGCTGATTTCTTAGATCTTTTTCAATCCGTTTCCGCAATGTTTCCCTCTTGATTTTAGCCACCTGGTCCCCTCCTTCCAACTTACAATTAATCCCAATTTAGTAGTCTCACGAAAAAGCGCAGCAAATTTGGAAAATCGAGCCCCCTCCTCGTTCCCCAGGACAAAAATTTTTGATCAAAATTTTTTATGGGGGGGTGCTCACCATTTTTCATCGTCCCAAAAAAATTTTTTTCTACGTTTCTGAAAACGATTATGCTTTTTGTTGTGGCATCTAACGCATTTAACTTCACAATTATCAATGTCTAAAGCAAGTTCAGGATAATTTTCAATCTCTTTTAAATGGTCAACATCTAGCCGCTTATGTTTCTCTGGATCATGTTCATCTGTATAAACTGATCCGTTCCGCTTGCACTCCTGGCATTCGTAGTTATCTCGCTTCAATACTTCACGCCTAACTGCTTTCCACTCTTTAGACTTATAGAACTTTAGCTTTTGCTTCTTGTTTTTATATTCTATTGTGCCCATTTCTAGTAAGCATATTTTATTCTCTATCCTAGACATGATATTTATATAGCTCCTTATTCTCTTACAGTACTTAATAAAGCTCTCAAACAAAGTTAATTCTATATGGCTGTGACTATGATAACATCTAGCAAAGACATATCAATTAAAGGTATTAATTATACTTTTCACTCTTGCCGAAAATAAAAAGACACTCCTCAGGTAGTGTCTTTCAGAATTTAAATATGCATACAGTTTATGCTCTCGCATTGTTTCGATAGTAATATAAGCTCTACAAACTTTAAATACTATTAGCTTTGTTTGATTAAATCTATATCTAAAACTACTGACACCCAATTTATAACCAAGTCAGCATATTCCCGCTCGTCTATTGTCAAATGAAGATTCTGTATTTTTTCTAAAACCCAATCAGCATATTGTTCTTTTGTTAGTTTAAATACATTGGCAATCTCTAAGCTCTTGTTAAATGCAAAATGATTAGTTAGTATTTTCACTATATCACTTTCATTTCCTTCCAAATTAAATATCCTTTCAGCTGCTTGAATTGACAATATCTCTTCACAAACTTGACAATTACAACTTTTTTTTAAATATTGTTGTGTTGAGAAACCTTGTCTTTTAATAATAGCGGAAGCTTCAATGGTTCTTACTCGCTGAAATAAATTAGGAAGATAAAAATAGTAAGCTGGTACTCCACCATTAGAAAGTCCATTTTTATGTAACTGGTAATGTATACCATGAGTAATAGAGCCTAATCCATTAAACATCATCATTATTTGGGCCATACCACCGTACATTGATAATACATGTTTGGTTTTAGACAATTCTAAATACAAATCATTAAGACTATATAACTCTTCTTCCGTCGCATTCTTTTCATCAAAATTATCAACCCAAACTGCAATATTTTCACATTCAACTTCTTTCATAGCTTGTCTTATTTGACGAAGTGCATAGTTATTAGTAAGAATATCTTTTGAAAAATAAAATACTCCAACTACTGGTAAAGAACTTTTATTCACCTTAACTGTGGTGGAAATAACTTGAGTTTGAAAAAGTAAATTACTAGCCATTTTCTCATTAGTTAAACGTAAGTATGGGGCAACAATACCATTTGGTAACAGGGGTGTGCCATCTTCTTTTTCCATAGCAGTTTGAATTTCTATATTTGATTGACAGAATTCCAAGAGTTGAAGAGCATCAAAGTTTTCTACTCGTGCAGCCCTTTTACCAAATGTTTCTCTAATTTCTTCTGGAAAAAGATTAGACATTCTATCTAACCAAGCTCTAATTTTCTTATCTTTATTTGAACCTTTAAAGTGATACTTGTGAGGAAGAAAATACCTATACGTTTCTGGATCAATTAAAAAAGGGGTTCCATGTCCCTCCAAAAATCTTTGAATAGACTTTCTAGCATTTAGTGAAAATGGCTGTGAAATCATTAAAGCTTCTCCATACTTCAATGCATCATCTGCGTACTTCAGTTCGTTGCTTGCGCCCACACGGATGAAATGTTTTGGTAAGATTTCCTTGCTCATCAAGAATAACCTCCAGATCTGGATTTAAGTTTTCGATGAGCTCCCTCTTTATTTCTTCTATAACAATCTGACTTTTTTCTGCTTTTAAAGCGGTACTTGCCTTCCCATTGATTGATAATAGACCAATACCTATTTCTTGAAATAGTTCTTTATTTCCTAATGCTCTGTGGATATATTCTTCTGGCATTCCTACATAAACATAATCTGCTGCCATTTGATATATTTTTGCTTGTTTAAAAGCTTTTTTCCACTGTGTAAGCTTAAGCTCTATTGCAATAGTTTCTTGTGTCTTCTCATTTATCATAAAGATATCTATCCAACGTGAGCTCAAGCGAATTTCAGCATAAGACTTAAATCCTTTTTCTAAATAGGTTTGGACTAATGGACTAATCATATCGATTTCTCTCATAATCACTTCCTGCTTTCTACTTGCTAAAAAGGAAACAAAAGGGAGCTGCTAGAACTATAAATTCTGCATACTATTTCCAAATCCCTTCTACAAAATAATTAAACCTAATGTTTTCTTTTTATATTAACACTAAAAATATTTATTTAATATATTATCTTTCTCTAGCTAATATTCCATCATTCACTATGTATTACAGCTTGACCCTTCTGATATTTACTGCAAGTTAATATATTTTTATCTGCAAACTCTGACTCTTTCTACTAACAAAATAAAAAGCACCCTTAGGTAAGGGTGCTTTTTATTTTGTAATTTAACTTGTAAACAATGACTAAGCAGCTCTAAGGTATAAGGTATATTCTAAAACAGCTCTTTCGTGCCAAAGATTCAGAACTTTTATGTAATATATGTATTTTTTAACCTTGGGCTTCTAGCTTACTTTTTTTGTATCATAGTTAGCCATTTCATAGCTATACAAAAGTTTCAACATCTTAATTTCTTCATTGTCAATAAATGTAGAAATTTTGTTAATAGCATCTCTAAATTCAGAACCTTTTAACTCTAAAGCAACAACACTTAAGTCTACAAACCCGTCTTCCATTTCTTCTAAAAGTTCTTCTATAGATTCTGCTAATTCTTCATCAATCACTTTTAATAGTTGTACGAACAAACCATTTAAAATTGTGATTTTTTCTTTAACATGTAAAAAAGTCTGCATATACTCTTCTTCATCTTGATTTTCTAAAATACCTTTAAGTTCCCTTAAATAAGTAAAAAACTTTCTTACATCGTCTATATGAGAATCTAATATTACATCCCTAAACCAATAAGATTTTTTAGTTAAAATCTTTTCTTCATTATCTTTCCTCAAATTCTTTCTATAAAAAGTTATAACCAACAAAATATTTATAGTAGCAGTAATGGAAGTAACAATACTAGAAAAAACTTTTATACCTTCACTATTTATTTTTTTTATCCAACTTATATTTATACTTTGAATAAAATTATAAAATATATGGCGAATTTGAGGGTTTATAATAAGTAAGAAAAGAATCACATTAAAAATAAAGAAAAAAATATTTATTTTTTTAAAGTTAGCCAATTTTTTCATTTTTTAACCTAAAGGATTAGAACTCTTCAATGCTCTAATAATACCGTCATCAATACTTTTTTTAATAATAGGTTTGCATTGAAATTGATAAATTTCTCTAAATTTATTTTCGCCTAAATTTCTAACACTTTTACCAAATAATCCAAGAAAGAAAGACGTATTAAACGATAAAGTGTCTACTGGTATAACAAATTCTACTTCTTCCTGATTTTTATCTAATAAATCTAAATTCAATTTTTTACGAGCAGCCTTCCCTTCTTCACGACCTGAAAATACTCTGGAGTTCTTTCCTCTATAGGTGCCTAGGTTGATTTGCGTCATAATCATTTTATTCCTCCTTTAGTACGTCATCAAAATACTTTCTATCTAAGTAAAATTTCATTGAAATAACAGTGCCTGGAAAATGATTTTTTAATAATCTAACACATTTTTTATCGGGAGGTAAATTTAAATCGTTTTGACTGTTAAAAGCAATAATTTGACGAGTTTCATTTTCTTTCATTTCACTGTTCATTACGTAATTCCCAGTAAATTTAATTTGTGCTCTTCCTGAAATAATACACATTTCTGATGTTTTACCATCGTATGTATTACCAATTTCTTGGAAAGCTTCAATTAACCTAACTGTGCCAGTACCGCGATCAGGTTCATCTTCACTGATACATCGGCTGACACCGTCTTGCAAAGCATAAAGTGTCCACAGAACTTCCTCATTCCAGTTTGGACCAAAGAAACCTTTTTTTAAATGCTGACTAGTCAATGCTTCTAAAGAATATTTAAGTTGTTCTGCCATTTTGTTAGTAGTATTATCACCTAAAGAATTTATATGCTTCTTAAGACCCTCATAGATTGTTTGACCAAAATTAAACAACACTAAATTGCATTCTCCATATTCCTCATTTTTGTTAATTATAAAATAATTGCCTAAAGTAAACCATTGGCAAAAATCTCCTGAATGAATTTCACAATTATCAATTACTTCTCCTACCATATGACAAAATAGTGCGTAACCTTCATCCGTTAAGGAATAATCTTGTGTTTGCAAACATCTATTGAAATAGTCAGAAATCAGAGTACTAATCTCTGCAGAAGTCGCCTGAGGCGAAACTTTTAAAGTAGATGAGTGCTTACCACCTAAAACTAAATCTAGAATTTCAATTCCTGAAGTATCTTCTAAGAGTTGGTCTAACTCGTCAGTAATAATATTTAAATTCTTTAATATCCCACTAACTTGTAGAACCATATTAATGTAAGGATCTCTAGGTAATCTACCGTGTATCTGTATTTTCTTGCTCTGTTGCTTTTTATGATTTTTAAGATTCATTACAAAAGCATCCATTACAGTAGAAGCACCTAAGCCTAATACTTTACAATTACGATGGTCAATAAATACCTTAGTAACCTGTTTATTCTTAGATATTTGATACAGTAAATTGTAGACACTAATAGTCTCATCGGGATTATCCATAAAAGAAAAAACTTCAGGTATTTTCACTGTGGCTTCATCCCCATTGATTTTAGCCCTTATTTTTTTGTTATTTGCAAAAGGGGTATGCTTTAGGAAATTATAAAAAGATTGACTATTCCAATTACTCCCTTTATATTTTAAATATTTGTACTTTGCTTTTTTTGCTCTCCTTCTCTTATCTTTATTTATTCGAGAAAGCTTGTCTTGTTTCCTCTTTTTATAAATGAATCGTCTGAAACTTCTATCTTTAATTTTCTTTATGTATAACATTTATCTACCCCAGTTCAGTACATTTCTAAGCCAAACAGTTTTTTATAAATGATACCATAAAAATCCATGATATGAAACTAATTACCTAAACTATATTTTTTCTTATACAAAAGTTAACAGTAAAAATGTATCTTTAATTGTATAGAACATCTTTTGGTTATTAAATTGATTTATTGCTTTAATGATTCTTAGAAATTACATACTATTTACAATAGATATTTGTTTTATTTTAAGAAAATTTAGTTAGAAATTTCAACTTATAAAGAAAGCTGTCTTTTTGTACTTTATTGGCTATCTTGACGATTATATTTTCTTTGACCTTTCTAACGGTATCACGTGAACAATTTAAATGCTTAGCTATTTTTGTATAAGAAACCCCCTCTAGCATACAATCATATATGACTTTTTGCTTATCATTATCTAATTCCCCTACTACTTCATCTAAGTATTCAACAATAGCAAGATATTTATATAAACGTTTTTCTCGTCGATCTAATTGATTTAACTCTGCCTGACTAATACCAATGCTTCCCTTAGGCATTGCTGCTTCATATCCATAAGTTGCAGTCAATTTTTGTTTTTTAAATTCAGGCTTATTTAATATTACATTAAGCCGAGCTATCTCTCTTAACATAAAGTTATAATCACGAATCCATTCTTCAATTTGCCATTTTATCATTTGTTCTGGTAAATCGTTAGTCCCTGTAGTCAAATGAATTCCCCCTTAAAATAAAGCTTGTTCTTATATACTCTTTATACAAACAGGGTTCAATGTCATCTTGTAGGAAAGGGGCTCGTAGTGCGGCTCCCTCTCCCCTTGGCATTGATTTAACTCTTACTTATAACCTTTTTTCTCTTAACTCTTCACCAAGTGCTTTTAATTCAACCTCTAACTTTCTTTTTTCTTCTTCGAAAGAAGGATCATACTCGGGTGTTACTTTTTCTTCTATTTCATTGTTATTACTCAACCACTCAGGCACTATCTCTCTGCGAACAACTCTTTTATTTGTAGATATACTTGTTTTTTTAAATTCTATTTCTAGAGATTTTATATCTGATAAAGATTTGACTCCCTTACCATACCAATCTTTTAATATAGCTTTTGCATATCCCCAATTTCGTTTATTGCGTTCAACTGAAATTTTTAAAGCTTCAATAATTACTTCATGGTTCCCTTTAAAATCATTTAACCAAGCATTAATTTCTTGGATTAAGTGAGATGAAAGTAAACCGAAGTTTTCTTCATAGAATTGGAAAGCTGTGGGGTTCTCTTTTTTCTTCTTCTTTTCTATTTCTTTTTCTTCTTCTTTTTCTTCTTCTTTTTCTTGTCCACTCCTCGTTGACGTATCGCTATGCGTATGGTCTACGTGTCGTGAAAAAGCTTGAAGTACTGAATCATTAGGAATGTGCTTCATGATATCTAGTAACAATGTTTTGTCTTTTACTTCTTTTAGTTCCTTATTTACACAGTCAATTACGGGCTTTCCAGCTTTATGTAAATTGTACTTACCCCAATTAAGGATAGCTAATTCTCTTGTCTGCTCGTTATATTTAATAAGTTTATGCAGTGTAATAAAACGATGTAAGAGGCTATTAATTGATTCCGTAGAATAACCTAAATCAAAAGCTATTTGCTTTTTGGTTATCTGGTATACACCAATTTGAGTAGTGTTTGGGTTAGTAAGAAGATATAAATAAAAATACTTATCTTCTGGCGTCATTTCTTCCAAAACTTTAGGATCTTGCCAAAAAGTTGTATGAACTTGTCTATATTTAGCCATGTTAAGCTCTCCTTCTTCGTGTTATACTATCCGTAAGAATTTTTTCTTTTGGGCCTCTGTTGCAGCAGAGGCTTTTATTTTTCACTCAATAAGACATCAATTAGGTTATCATTCATAATAATGGTCTCCAGGACTTGACCCATGCGATAGCTTCTTGATAATCTTTCCGTTTCACAAAGATATATTTAGGTGCTGAAAATGCTCGTCTCAAGTTCTTATGAATCTCTGAATACATTCTTTGTTTGGTAAAACCCCATTCTTTATAATCTCCTATAAGTGATTCAACACGTTTCTTAATTTCATGATGCAAAGATTGCTGTTGCCCATGATTAAGGGTTAGTTCTTCAGAAAAGACACGTTTTAAATCTGTTACTTCTTTTTTTATTACAGGAATCTCTTCAGCTACTTCTATGCTTAGCTTCATCGAGGCCATTAATTGCTCTCGTTCCGTTAAGATTTTGGGTTTCCCTTGCAATTCTGCTTTAATTCGTTTAAATTCTTGTAAAAATTCCACTTTAAATTTCATTGCTTCTGGTGTTACATAGGACATAGCAACTAACGCAAATGCATCCTCTGTTAATTCATATTTTTTGTAAAAGTTACCTTGTTGAGATTGATATTCGCGTTCCACAAAGTTGTGGAATATAAATTCATCCATCCCTGCTTCAACTAACTTCATTTTTTGGTTACGAATATCTCTCATTACTGAGTCATGCCGCTTCCCGAAAACTTCAGCAATAGTTAAAGAATCCGTGACAGCTTTCCCATTTTGTATACTAACTAATTCCTTCACCTTTATTTCTCCCTCTCTTAATCTATTAATAAATTTCATTAATGACTTCTTCTATTTCCTCATGTTCAACAAGTAAGTTACATAAACATTTGAGTTTGACCTCAACACTACAGCTCAATATTTCATAGCTACATGTTTCACAAAAATACCTAAAGGTAGATATCAAAACTCTACTCATATTTAAACTTCCTTTCTTCTTGTGAAAGAGTTATAGATTATTAAAAAGACTAATAGCATTACTGATGGACCACCTAGGAACATTAAGAACAAAAAAGTAAATAACGAAAGAGTAATTTCCATTCCCTATTCACCTGCTCTTTCTAATACAAAAGACAGGGCTAAATTTTGCTGTTCATATCCATATATCAGTTTTTCAATTGCTATTGGTGTATCTGATGTGAGTAGCTCTACTTTCAAACGATTTATTTGCTCTTTGTTCCATACTAGTCGACTATGAATAGTCTCAATAAATTTCATCCCTTCACCCCTTTTAAAAGTTACATTGTTCAAACAACCAATTTTCCAGAAACTCTTTTGCTTTCGGAGCATAAATATACCATTTCCCCCCTACTTTCCTTTTTGGAAAGCGGGGATCAAAGAAGAATTCTTTTTGTATAGTATTCCAACTCATACAGGTCCTTCTTTTTAATTCTTTGGTATCCCAAAATATAAGTTCAGCATCAACTTCGTCTATTTTTTCTTTAAGAGTTTTTAAGTACAGTTCTCTAACTTCATTTTCATCAATCTCAACATTAATCACTATTTACCCTCTCCATTAATTGTGTTTTCACTTTCGAAACTTGAGGTTCAATAAAATACTCATCTGATGAAATTTTAAGATGTCGACATATGTTACGTACTTCATTCAAGTTAAAATCTCCTCCAGTCCCATTAATCTTCTGATTTAATGCAACTGCTGAAATTTTAAGTAAGTTAGACAATTCCTTTTGCGTAATGCGATTTTCCACCATATAAGCTTTTAATTTTGAATAAGGAAGATGTCTCCGTTTAATCTCATACACTTCATCACCCCCTTGTAAGTTGTCATTTCCGAAACTTAACAATGCAAATATACATCTTAAAAGTTTCGATGTCAACAACTTAATTAACTTATATCGAAATAAATATTGCGGTATCGAAACAAATAACTTATAATTAAACTGCATCTAAATTGTTAGAAAAGGAGGTAAAGAAATGAAATATTCTTTTGGGGAAACTTTAAAAAAGCTTAGAGGTAAAATCACTCAAGATCAGTTAGCAAAGGCGTTAAATGATCAATATGGAACATCAATTAATAAAAGCATGATTTCCAAATGGGAAAATAATAAAGAAGAACCAAGGATTGATACAGCAAGATTCTTAGCTGATTATTTTAATGTTTCGCTTGATTATTTACTTGGAATTGAAAAGCTAAACAATAAAAAGGAACCCACTCCTATTCAAACAATTGCTGCTCATTTAGAAGGCAAAGATATAACTGAAGAAAAAATGAAGGAAGTTTTAAACTATATCGATTATGTCTTCAGCAAACAGTTTGATAAATAAAAGGAGTACACTCAATGTTAAGTTCATATGAAAAGTTACAGTCTAAATACAGCAATATTCCTATGAATGAGATTCCTTTAATGCATGGCTTCAAAGGACTATATTATGACGGTCGTATCCTAATTGATAAAGATCTGGATGAGACAGAAAAATATTGTATCTTAGCTGAAGAGTTAGGTCACCACTTTACAACTGTTGGAAATATCCTTAACCAGGATAGCATCGTAAACCGAAAACAGGAAAAGTTAGCTCGCCGCTGGGGCTACAACGAAATATTATTTTTGTCTCGTCTCATTGAAGCTTTTCATAATAATTGTACAAATCGATATGAAACTGCTTCCTTTTTAAATGTAACAGAAAAATTTTTACAAGAAGCATTAGATTGGTATAAAGAAAAATATGGTGTTTGCACTTTTTACGATGGTTACTTAATAGGATTTGATCCGCTAATTATAGAAAAATTACCTCTTAACTCTGAATCTAATTAATGGGATGTATAATCTTTATTCCGCGCTTGATTAAAAAGCTAAACTTCTAAACCATTATCCTCTAAACTTACTCTTTCACGAGTAAATGAAGGATTAACTTTACCTTAAAACAGAACATACATTCCTAACAGAGGTGATTTACTTGAGATTTAAAGATGTAACTGCAGAAAGAAAAACGTTCGTTTCTTGTTTTAAAAATCAAAGTAAAGATACGAATACAATCAAAATTTTTAGTAATGGAGTAACTAAGATTATTTACACTAGCAGCGAAAAGTCTGAAAAAGTCAGTATATCGAATCTTAAAAGAGACGTAAAACAATCTGAGGTATCATATGCAATAAAGAAAATATTAAAGGCTCAACCTGCTTCAGTCGAAATATTCTATAGCGCCAACGGGGTTATCCATATACATAAAAACAACTAATTTTAAACACAAGTTACTTAAAGGAGGTGAAACAGAAATTCTTATCGATTGACTTAATATTTTTTAAAGAGGTGATTAGATTGGCAAGCTATCGCCAGCGAGGAAAGAAGTGGGAATACAGAATTAGATATGTAGATCCTGCTTGTGGAAAAACGAAAGAAATATCAAAAGGTGGTTTTAGAACTAAATCAGAAGCTAAACTTGCAGCCAGTGAATTAGAAAAACAAATATATTTGGGCAAATATTCCCTTTTAGAGAACCGGGAAAAATTAATTAAAGATTGGTTTAACGAATGGCTCGAGGTATATGGTAGTCAAGTTCAGCTGCGAACATTAAAAAACAGAAAAACCTACGTTAATAATCAAATTATCCCTTACTTAGGTGATTTCAAGCTTAATCAATTACCTAGACTAGAATATCAGAAATTCATCAATAGATTAACTGAGAATTATTCACTAGGTACCGTTAAAGCTATTCACTCGATTTTTTGTATTGCTATAAATAAAGCGGTAGAGCTAGAAATGCTAACCTACAACAAATATAGAAATATCTCTATAAAAAAAGAAAAGGATCTTTCCGAGAGAAAAATTAATTATCTTACAAGAGATGAAGTTACCATTTTTATGGATACAGCAAAACAGTGCCCTTTTTATCAATATATCGTAGCTATTACCCTCTTGCGTACAGGCATGAGAAAAGGTGAATTAATTGCACTGCATTGGGACGATATTAATTTTAAAGATAAAACTATTAGCATCACTAAAACACGGAGCAGTCACGGCGTAAAGCCTCCTAAAACGAAACGCAGTATACGGACAATAAGTATTGATGATACATTGGTAACTGAGTTAAAAAAATATCAAACTTGGCAAAAAAGAAATAAACTTAAATATGGAGCTAATTATATTGAACAAGAGTACATGATTACCCAAGCCAATGGTAAAGCGCTTAGTGAGTTTCGAATTAACGATATTATGAAGGCTATTACCAACAAAGCTAAACTGCATCACATAAGCCCTCACGGTTTACGCCATACTCATGCAATTATGTTATTAGAGAGCGGAGCTGATATTAAATTTGTAAGTGATCGGCTAGGACATACAAACATTAAAATGACAGCTGATGTATATCTTCATATTACAAAGAAATATGAATCTGAAAACATTACTAAGCTAGATCGTTATCTAAGTAATTAGTGGGGCAAAAATGGGGCAAACGCCTAATCCCCCCTCTTAAACCCCTCTCATATCAATAGCTTACTCACAAACCCCATCTTTTTCTTAAAAAAATGAGGGTTGAGGAAATAGCCCTGCAAGCAGTTCATAAGACTTCTTTTTTGCTTCATAATCATGGATATTTGTAATAATTAAAAATTCGTCGTTATCGTATTTTTGCTGAAGCTGAGTTAATCCTTGTTTTACTTCAGCTGGATTTCCTACGATTATACGAGGACGATTCGTGCTTATATTTTTAAGCTCTTCTTCTGAATAAGAACGATTACGCACTTCTTCTATCGATGAAACCGTTGTGTCTCCGCCTTTGGCTACTTTCAACAGCCAATCATCCAACGTTTTGGCGTGTTCCTCGGCTTCTTCTGTTGTTTCTGCACATACAACAAATACACATACGTTGGTGTTAGGCTTTGATTGATACGAAGAAGGGATAAATTCTTGTTTATAATAACGAATGGCTTCTTGTCCACCAACTGAATAAATAAAGTGTCCAAACGTAAAAGAAATGCCCAGCTCAGCAGCTGATCTTGCTCCTCTTTTATTGATACCAAGATGCCACAGTTCCGGTTTTGTTTCACTTAACGGATAAGCTGTCACCCCGTAATACGGATGGTCAGACGGCAAATTATGCTCAAGATGCCCTTTTAACGCCTGAATTTGCCGCGGAAATTCATTGAGGCTTTTACGTACTCCATCTGTAAGCGCTAGCCGCGTCAGCGCATCTCCTCCCGGTGAGCGTCCAAGACCTAAATCAATTCGATTCGGAAACAGATTTTCAAGCAACTGAGCATCTTCTGCTACTTTATACGGACTGTATTGAGGAAGAAGGATTCCTCCAGATCCAATTCGGATTCGGCTCGTTTGAGAAGCTAAGTGCGTCATTAAAAGAGTTGGAGATGAGCCTGCAAGACCGTTCGTATTGTGATGTTCCGCTACCCAAAAGCGATGGTAGCCCAACTTTTCCGTTAATTTTGCCAGTTCCACCGTACGTTTTAACGCTTCCTTTGGTGTTGATCCGCTTGAAACTGGAGACTGATCCAATACGCTTAGCTTAATCATAGCTGATTCTTCCTTTCGATTTTCAATTTCTATTGTATCTATTGTAGGAGAAAAATATGAATTCGTCTTGAAATTTGCTTCACGCTCATAAAAAAAGCAAACGCTAAGGCGCGTTTGCTTTTTCTTTTTCTTATTTTGCTTCGTGTATTTCTTTCACACGCTTATCGCTCGGCAACAGCCATGTTAACAGCCCTAGGATTGGTAAATAGCTGCAAAACAGCATAATAAACTGAAGGCTGAAGACATCGGCTAATTTACCGAATACAACAGCTCCTAAAGCTCCCATCCCAAAAGCAAGACCTACAATTAAGCCGGAAACCAAGCCAATTTTCCCCGGCATCAGCTCTTGAGCATAGACGACCGTGACGCTGAAACTTGACTGGAGAATAAAGCCGATTAGTATTAAAAGAGGCGCTGCGACTCCGAGAGAAACGTGAGGGAGTAATAAAGTAAACGGTACTGACCCTAACATAGAAAACAATAAAATATTTCGTTTTCCGAAACGATCGGCAAGCGGACCTCCAAAGAATGTTCCAAACACCCCTGCAATCATAAATAAAAAAACGTAAAGCTGAGCGCTTTTGATAGGCAAATTAAATTTTTCAATAATATAAAACTGAAAGAAATTAAGGATGCCGGCTCCGTACCATGAACGTGCAAAAACAAGAAAAATTAAAAGTCCAATCGCAAAAATAATTTGCTTGTTCATCGTAAATGAAGCATCTGACTGCTTTTTCTTCAAGCGTTGACGAGTAGCTAACTCTGATTTATACCATTTAGAGACGCTGTATAGAACCACTACGCCGATACCTGCAATTAACGTAAACCAAATTGTTCCAAACTGACCAAGTCCGATAAAGATAAATGCCGTAAACAGCGGAGCCATCGACTGTCCAGTATTCCCGCCAACTTGATAAATAGACTGTGCCAGCCCCCGCTTTCCTCCTGCTGCCATATACGCTACGCGAGAACCTTCCGGGTGAAAAATAGCGGATCCGAATCCTACAAATAAAACAGATATAATCACAAAATAAAAATTTGGCGCTAAAGCGAGTCCAACCATACCAATCATGCTTAAACACATTGCAATTGGCAATAAAAACGGCGAGGGACGCTTATCGGCAAATACGCCGAATACCGGCTGCATAATCGATGACGTCATGTTTAAAGCAAAGGCAATCCAGCCGATTTGCGTGTAGTTTAAATTCATCGATTTTTCAAGGACTGGAAAAAGTGCCGGTATAACAGACTGCATACAATCATTTAGGAAATGTCCTAAACTAATAGCAAATAAAATACGGTAAATTGTCGCCGGCTGCGCTTGCTGCGTTCGTGCTGCTGCTTGCATTCATAACCCTTCTTTCTTATTTAATCTACATTAAAACTGTTAAAGTCTTACAATGTCTTTTTCTATTATACAGTGAAAAGTAAGATTATAGTTGTTTTCTTTTTTATAAAAAAGGGAAAATTGCCTGTGAGGTGAGAACAGTGAAGAAACATGTGCATATGATTGTAGACGGACGCGTTCAAGGGGTTGGGTTCCGTCACTACACGCAGCTAAAAGCAATGGAATGCTCCATTAACGGATGGGTACGAAATCGAGACGATCAAAAAGTAGAAATTGATGCTGAAGGTGAAGAAAGTAATATCCAAAAATTTATTGAAGAAATAAAAAAAGGTCCCTCGCCGTTCGCTTCTGTCAGCAATGTGGAAGTAAAGGTAGTAAACACCCCTTCCCACACCCATTCTTTTCGCGTAAAGTACAGTTAAAATACTCGCTAAATTAAGATAATTTTTGATAAAATGGAAAAGTAAGCGATTTTATATCATCTACATATAAGGGGGAAAAAACGATGGTTGAAAACAAAATTGTGTTAATTACAGGTGCAGCTCAAGGTATTGGTTATCAAATTGGTGAGCGCTTTGCTGAAGACGGAGCGACTGTTGTCTTAACTGACTTGAATGAAGACGGAGTTAAGAAAGCAGCAGACAAATTGAAGACAAAAGGCTACGAAGCATTAGGCATTAAAGCAGATGTGACAAATGAAAGTGACATTGAACAAATGATTGCTCAAACGGTTGAAACATATGGCCGCCTTGATGTATTAATTAACAATGCTGGCATGCAATTTGTTTCCCCGCTCGAAGAATTTCCTACTGAAAAATTTGAACTTTTAACGAAAATTATGCTTGTTGCACCTTTTGTTGCGACTAAGCATGCGTTTCCTATTATGAAAAAGCAAAAATTCGGCCGCATTTTGAACATGTCTTCCATTAACGGATTGATTGGTTTCTCAGGAAAAGCGGCATACAACAGTGCTAAGCACGGCGTGATTGGCTTAACGAAAGTGGCTGCTCTTGAAGGTGCGGAGCACGGCATTACGGTAAATGCGATTTGCCCTGGTTATGTTGATACACCGCTTGTTCAAAATCAATTAAAAGATTTAGCACGTACGCGAAATGTAGCGCTTGAAAAAGTGCTAGAAGAAGTTATTTATCCTCTTGTTCCTCAAAAACGCTTGCTGGCAGTTGATGAAATTGCAGACTACGCAATGTTTTTAGCAAGTGATTTAGCAAAAGGCGTCACCGGCCAAGCTGCTGTGATTGATGGAGGATATACGGCTCAATAAAAAAAGAGTGTCAGTTAGACTGGCACTCTTTTTTTATTTATTGAATTTCAAATTCTCCTAAAGAACCGGTCGTCTGACCTGCTTTTACTGCTTCTGCGTATAAATAATACGTTCCCGCTGGAAGAGCTTCACCATTAATTTTTCCGTCCCACGTTGCGCTAGAGAATCCTTTTCCTACATTCGTATACGAACTTAACAATTCCCCTTTTTCTAGCGTTGCATCGTAAATGTAATAGCTAAGCTTCTCTGCTCCTCCTGGTAAATAACTGCCGTATTCAAACGAGCCATTTCCTAGTACATCTACATACGCAGAAGTAACGCGAGGATAATCCGGCTCTTTTACAAATAAGATCGTTGGAACATCGTACGTTTCTTTATTGTTACTTACCGTAATTGTGCCTTCGTAATAGCCAGGAGATAATTTCCCTGCATCTACTTTTACATTGAGATTTACTTTTTGCGTTTTTCCTGCATTAACAACTAAATCGTTTGTTGATTTAACGTCAATTGCTTGATGGCTTTTCTTAAATTTCACTTTGACCGAGTATTTTTGACTGTGATTTGATAGATTTTTAATCTTAAAGCTTTGTTTTTCTACTTGTTTCCCTTTATCTTTATAAAAGACGCCGTACGAGTGACTTCCTGGGGTAATAAGCGTTTTTGCTTTAATTGCATCTACTACGCGCATGCTTCCTGCACCCTGCGTATTATGAGGGTAAATGAGCCCGTTGCGGTCACGAAGCAGTTCCGTTGTGTTCATTAAAGATGCTTTTACGTCTTCTACTTTATAATTGGGATGCGCCTGTAAAATTAACGCTGCTGCTCCTGCTACGTGCGGTGCGGCCATGCTTGTGCCTTGTTTTGATCCATATCCATGAGGATTGCTTGGATCATTGGTTGGCACTGTACTGATAATATCGACTCCCGGTGCCGAAATGTCCGGCTTAATCATCCACGTATCCACAACCGGTCCGCGAGATGAAAAGTCAGCCATTGTTTCATCGACTGTCTGATTAAAGGTTGCAGTAAAAGAGCCTGTGACGGATCCTTTTGCTAAAGAAGATATCAAAGCTTGTCCATCGGCTTTCGATAGGCGAATACTCGGCAGAGATGTACCTGGAATATCAGGAATTGCTCCTTCTACGTTATTGTAAATGACTGTTGCAACAGCGCCAGCTTTTTTCGCATTGTCAACTTTATCTACAAATGCAATGTCACCGCGGGAAATAACCGCTACTTTTCCTTTTACATCCTTTCCTTCAAAATCTTCTGGTTTTCCAAGTCCGACAGGTACAAATTCATAATTTTTACCGCTTGCATCCAGTAACGCCTTGTCGTTTGGAAAGCCCATTACTTCAGCTGAAGCATAGCTTGCGTTATCTACGGTTAATGTCGTTTTATACAAATTGTAAGGAAGCTGAGTCGCACCAACTGAAATAGCTTCACGAGACGTTCCCGGAGAGCCTACTGTCCAGTTAGCTGGTCCACTGTTTCCATTTGATGTAACGGCTACTACTCCTTCTTCCATTGCCCAATCTAATGCAATACTCGTTGCCAAGTCCGGATTATTAATCGTATCTCCAAGCGACAGGTTCATTACATCCGCCCCGTCTTCTACCGCACGTTCAATACCGGCAATCACGTCTTCGGTTGAACCCGTTCCTCCTGGACCTAATACACGATACGCAAGTAAATGAGCATCAGGAGCTATCCCTTTAATTTTTCCGTCCGCTGCAATTGTTCCCGCTACGTGCGTACCGTGCGTTGTGGCTTCGCCTTTTGGATCTCCAGCCGGCGTTTCTTGAGGGTCTTTGTCATCATCAACAAAATCCCATCCTTTATATTTCTCAAACGCGGACTTTAAATCCGGGTGGTCGTAATCAACGCCTGTATCGATAACGGCTACGGTCATATTTTTACCTGTATATCCTGATTTCCACGCTTGATCTGCTCCCACGTAGTAAATGCTTTTATCCATTTCAGAACCGTATTCTTCGGCGCTCACTTCTTTCGATTTTACTTCTGTTGTATGATATTCAACGCTTGGATAAATAGCTTTTACTCCGGGTAAACTTGCTACTTTTTCAAGGTCATTAGCCGGAAGTTCCGCTGAAAACCCGGAAAACACTTGGTCGTATTCTCGCTTTACTTTTGAAGTTTTAGAAGCTTTTGAAAGTTCTTTTTTCACTTCGTCACGCGCTTTTTTAATCTTTCCTTTACTTTGCGCTACTCCTTTTTTCTTTGCTTCCGCTACAGACTCTTCATTTAACTCCACAATAACTTTTACTTTTTTAGCCGACTTTAAGTTATAGTCTCCTTGAATTTTAACTAGTGACGGTTCCAGCGCCGGCTTTGAATTCCCGTTAGCCGATGCTCCCATTGCAAAAGAAGATAAAGCAACCGAAAATGCTACTGTACTCAATACAGCCCGAATTGATACTTTCTTCATCGTTTTTCCCTCTCCATTTCTCTCTATAATTCGTACGACTATGTATGTCTTCATCCCCAAAACATACGCATCTTTTACTTAGCTAATGTGCTAAAAACTAGAATAGTATGGAAGTTCTATATATTACTATAAAATCCTTGAGTCTATGGAATCATTTTATATATTTCTCCAAACTGAGCACTACTGCTCAAAAAAGGAAGAATTTTGTCTGTTTTTCGCTTTTTCAGCACTTTTTTATTCCTAAAATTATGAAGGAATTAGATGAATATACAAGAATACTGACGATTCTCTGTTAATTTAGCTATTTCGATGAGGGACTCATTCCTACTTTCTCTTCGTTTACTTATAAGGTTTTTTTATTATTTTAAGAAAATTGTTCTTATAAGCGTTTTTTATTTTATTAATTATTATTTAGAACACAGTTTAATTAAATATTAAATATCGCATTTAATTAAATGAAATTTTTAAAAATTACGAATAATAAAAGTAGTTCGTGCAGATACTAACGTCAACGCTCGCAAAAAGGGAGGTATGATTATGATAGATTTAAATTTCATCCTACTCATCCTTGATCTTCTTTCATCGCTTGTCACGATTGGCATCTACTTTACAACTAAGTAAATGCTTAACCTTCTTTTTACTCTTCTAGCGTATGTACTTAAGCTATCACAAAAAAGAAGCAAGCCAATTTTTACTGGCTTGCTTCAACTATATAATAAAGTAGTTAGAGTGGAAGGGATTTATCCGCGTCTTCCGCCTCTGCCACCTCGTTTTGATTCAGTGCTGCGTTTTAGTGTAGATAAATTATCTTCACTATCTTTTAAGAAACGCGCCATTTTTTGTTCGAAGTTTTCCTTTGGTTGGAAGTTGCTTTTAGAACGATTATCATTATTTCTTGCCTGACGTGGCGGGCGCTGTGAATAAGAAGATGAGGGTCTTTCCGGTTTATCTATCGCTTTTTTAATCGATAATCCAATTTTTCCGTCTTTCTCATTAACGACTTTCACTTCAATTTCTTGACCAACTTTAAGATGGTCATTAATGTCTTTTACATAGCTGTCAGCTACCTCACTAATATGTACAAGCCCAGTTTGACCTCCAGGTAATTCTACAAATGCTCCAAAATTAGTAATACCTGTTACTTTACCTTGTACCTTGCTACCTACTTCAACTGCCATAAAAAATGTTCCTCCTCAATAATATTAAAAGCACTTCATTATACCAAAGTGCGTAAGAATAACAAAGTGTGTATGAGAAAACAATTTGTTAAATTACACTTTTTCCGCCTCTTTTTTGTTTTTTGAAAGAAATCAGTCAAAATAATGCCCATATTAGATATACCTAATATGGGCATTTCTCTCATTTCCACCATTCATCAAACATGCTAGCCGGTAACTGACGCTTATGTTCAGTAATACGATAGCGCTGTTCAATTTTTTCAGCGGCTTCTTGTGATACTTCTTTTCCTTCCAAATAATCGTCTAGTTCATCATAAGAAATTCCTAGTTCCGTTTCATCAGATTGACCAGGACTATTATCTAATAAGTCAGCTGTTGGTACTTTTTCGTACAATCGTTTATCTGCACCTAATTCTTTTAGCAATGCTTTTCCTTGACGTTTTGTTAATCCCGTTAGAGGCAGCACGTCTGCTCCGCCATCTCCGTATTTTGTAAAAAAGCCTGTTACTGCTTCTGCTGCATGATCGGTTCCGATAACTAAAAGGCCGTTTTCTCCTCCGATTGCATACTGTACAATCATACGCGTACGTGCTTTGACATTTCCTTTATGAAAATCAGACAGCGCTATATCTGTAGAACCTGTAAACGAACTTTCAAATGCTTCCACCGTGTTTTTAATATTAAATGTATATGTTTCATTAGGTTTAATAAATTCTAGTGACGCCTTCGCATCCGCTTCATCATGCTGCGTGCCATGAGGCAAGCGAACGGCTACAAATTTTGCTTCATATTCTTCTTTTCGCAATTCGTCTACAGCAATCTGCGCTAATCGTCCAGCTAAACTAGAGTCCTGCCCTCCGCTTATACCTAATACAAAGCCTTTTGCATTTGCTGACTTTAGGTAGTTTTTCAAAAAATCAACGCGGGCACGAATTTCTTGTGCTGGATCAATTTCAGATTTCACATGTAGCTCTTTTTTTATTTTTTCTTGCATGTCTGACATGATACATGCTCTCCTTCCATTATATGTAGATTTCTTACTGATACAATCCATGTTTTTTACTATAAAAATAACAGAGATCAGGCATTAAATATCGTGGTTCTCCGCCCCTGGCAAATTCTTGACGAATATAAGTAGAGCTGATTTCCATTGCTAGCCCCTTATCAAGAAGCTGAAACCGGCCGTCGTCATAATTTCGAAGCAAAGGAGAATGACTAATAGCTTTCAACATGTCTATTCCCTCTCTTGCCATGATGATAAACTGGTTTTCACTAATAAGTTCATCTGCTTTCTTCCACTTGCCCTCACCAATATCTTGCAGTAAGTCGGCTCCCATAATAAAAAATAAGTCAGCGTGTGGGAGCAATTTTTTAAAGTGCTCCATAGTGTAGTATGTGTAATGATAGCCGGGCAATACGTCTAGCTCATACGTATCGAGCAAAAATTTCGGGTTGTCTTTAATCGCTAAGCTAACCATATTTACACGGTGTTCATCGGACGTTTGAAGCTTTTTATCTGTCCGTTTGTGCGATGAAGGCAAGAAGATAATAGCATCTAACTTCTTTCGATGCGCAACCGTTGATGCCGTCCAAAGATGAACGTTGGTAACCGGATCAAAAGAAGAACCATAAATCCCAATTTTCGCTCCTTTTTCTAGGAGCTTATCTATTTTCTTATCAGGGTTTAGCTGTTGAAAATAAGCAAGCGTATCTGACATGTCTCCAGCTCCCTACTATTTTTTATTTAGGGCTTCCGCTACTTTTTGTTTTACGTACGCAATTTGACGCGTTTTATTTTCCCAACACTTTTCGCTTAAATCTACTGGATATTCTTCTGGATTGCGCGTGCGCTTATATTCATCCCAAAGCAGCTCTAAATTATCTTTTACGTACTGCTGAATTTCCTGAAGTTCTTCTGTTTCATACACAAGCTTTCCGTTTACAAAGATATCATGATGAAGTTCTTTTGCCTCAAAATTTGTGACGAATTTACTGATAAACGTATGAACAGGATGGAACATTTTTAAACGCTCTTCGCTTTGAGGGTCTTCGTCTTCCATCGTAATATAATCCCCTTCAGATTTCCCATTCAAATTATTAATAATACGATATACGCGCTTTAACCCTGGTGTACTGACTTTTTCAGGATTCGCACTAATTTTAATCGTATCCATCATCTCGCCATTTTCTCCTTCAATAGAGACGAGTTTATACACTGCTCCAAGCGCCGGCTGATCATATGCAGTAATGAGCTTCGTACCAATTCCCCACATGTCTATCTGTGCACCTTGCGACTTTAGATGCATAATCGTATCTTCATCTAAATCGTTGGAAGCAACAATTTTTGTCTCTGTAAATCCTGCTTCATCCAACATTTGACGAGCTTTTTTAGACAAATAAGTTAAATCGCCGCTGTCTAAACGAATTGCCGTAAAATTAATTTTGTCTCCTAATTCTTTTGCTACTTTAATCGCATTGGGAACTCCTGATTTTAAGGTGTCGTACGTATCAACTAGAAACACACAGTTTTTATGGCGACGAGCGTATTTATGAAATGCAATATATTCATCTTTATAAGCTTGCACCATTGCATGGGCATGCGTTCCTGCAACTGGAATTCCAAATTTCTTTCCTGCACGCACGTTAGAAGTAGCACCAAATCCGCCAATATAGGCTGCTCTTGTTCCCCAAATAGCAGCATCCATTTCTTGAGCGCGTCGCGTTCCAAACTCCATTGCCACTTGATCTCCTACTACATGTTTGATTCGGGCTGCTTTTGTTGCAATCAGCGTTTGGTAATTCACAATATTTAATATCGCTGTTTCTACAAGCTGAGCTTCAATTAACGGTGCCTCTACACGTAAAATTGGTTCATTATGAAACACAAGCTCACCTTCACGCATACATCGAATTGTCCCAGTGAATGTAAGGTCTTTTAAGTAAGCTAAATAATCTTCTTTAAAACCTAATTCTTCGTGCAAGTACGTTAAATCAGATTCGCTAAATTTAAATGCTTTAATATATTCAATAATTCTTTCTAATCCAGCAAAAACAGCATACCCATTTCCAAAAGGAAGTTTGCGGAAAAAAACTTCAAAAACAGCCTTCTTTTGATGAATGTTATCTTCCCAATACGTTTCTCCCATATTAATTTGATATAGATCGGTGTGTAGCATTACGCTGTCATCTGTAAACATATTCATTGATTTCCTCCACTTTTATGTCCTTAAATAATTTCTGCTCCGAGGCAAGATTTAAAGTGTTCGAGCGCCCACTCATGGCCTTTTTGATTAAAGCTCGCTACGGCTTTTTCATAAATATAAATAGTAAATCCTTTATTATAGGCATCTACTGCTGTATGAAGTACACAGATATCCGTACATACACCTGCTAAGTAGACATCGGTAATCTGTCTTTCTCGCAGTTTAATCTCCAGATCTGTTCCAGCAAATGCGCTGTATCTCGTTTTATTTATCCATTCTACATTTGCCTTTGATTGATACACATTATATAAATCATTTAACTTTCCGTATAGCTTCCTTCCTGCAGAACCTTCAATATTATGAGGCGGAAACAGCGCTGATTCTGGATGCAAGGAATCATTTTCTTTATGAAAATCAATGGCAAACACGACATACTCGTCTTGCTCAATAAATTGACGCGTGATATCGCTTATGGATGTTTCAATGTGTCGCCCTGGTTCTCCGCATGTCAAAGCTCCGTTTTCAGCTACAAAATCATTGGTATAATCAATGTTAATCAGTGCTTTTTTCATTATGTTTCCCCCTCATAAATAAAAATTAACAGTTAACATATTGTTAATTATTTGATTTGAAAGTTTTTTCTTTTAATAGCGTGCTGTATAGATTGGCTTCATCACATTCATCTCAACAAACCGGTAGAGCTTTGTTGGCTTTTTAGACGTTCTCGTCGTTGTTTTTCCGTCTACTTCTTCAATGAATGGCAGCATTCTTATTTTTCGTGCAAACGCCTGATCACTTTTAATTGCCGCATCATCCGTTACGGTAAGCAGCACAGCCTGCAGTTCAGAGTATGTAAACTGAGAAGGCAGAAACTTCTGAGCAATAGTCGTTTGCAATAAATCTTTCTTAATTTCCTTGATTGCATCTCGAATGATGATTTCATGATCAAAAGCTAAAGGCAATGAAAAGATTTCATCTATTTTAAATAATTCAACTCGAGCAGCATCATCGTTCGCTTTTCGTTTTATTAGACTATCTTCCGGGACAATTGCATAATGTGCGTTTGTGATGACCCATCCCCTATCGTCTCTTCCGGGCTCATCATAGACACCATAGTGTTTTAAATGGATATCGTTCACGCCCGTTTCTTCTTCGAGCTCTCTTTTAGCCGCTTCAAAAGCTGATTCATCAGGATGGACAAATCCGCCGGGAAGCGCCCACTTTCCTGCTTCGCTGTTCGTTTCTCCCTCCGCGTTTAGCATTGCTCGCTGGATAAGCATTAATTTTAAATTCATTTTAGGTGGTTTGTATGGTTCTTTTTCTTCCGTCACAATCGTAAATACAGCAATATCTGACGTATAGCCATAGGGTTTAGGGTATTCTTTTTTCATTTGATTCGTCATTGCTTTTTTGTTCGACATTCAGCATTTCTCCTGATCACTCTTTTTACAATTAACAATATGATTAATGTTAATTATATTTGTTTTATGGAAAATGTCAATACTTTTCCCACTAATTATAAAGAGAAGGTAATTTATGTTGTAAATAACGTTATGTTTCGTATTTTTTAGAGTTTATATGCATAAAAAGCCGAGTGAAGAAGTTCTCATTCCCCCTCTTCCCTCAGCTTTTTTCCCTTTTAATTAACGTGCTGCTAAACCAATCATCATTTTACCGTCTTTAAAATATTCAATGACATAGTCAACAGACGGACAGTAAATAAACGCTTCTTCTGTAAGATCAGCTGTTTGTTGGAAAAACGTTAGAGCCTGAGCTAAATCGACGCTTACGGCTTTAGTTGCTCGTTTCCAAAATAAAACAACCTGATGTTCTTTTATATTCATCTCTTGAAGCCATTTTTTGATTTCTTCAATATGCCGGGCGGACTTTTTAATTAATACTTTTCTCCAATTAATTTGCATGATTGTTAAAAAAGGAAAGGTGTTTGAAAGTTTTTCGAAGTAAATGCTTGTCTGCTTTTTCGTTAGCAAATCTGCACTGTTACCCAATGTTTGAATATAATGTTCTACTTTTGTCATAATCATCCTCCAGTCGAAATTGGAGTTTGCTAGAATTTTCAGAGACGTTCTCTACTCTTCTTGCTAAAAATCCTGCAGCTTTCCAACCGTGCTTTTTCTCAACAATGTTTAAATTTCACCTTTTTATACAAATTATTCAAAATAATTTGTGTATTTTAGTTTACCATAAAACTTAATCTTTGACTTTGTTTATGTAAAACCTTATTTGTGTTTCGACCAAAGAACGAATTCCATAGAAGAAAAGCTATAAAAAAGTTGACATTAACATTTATAAAAGTTAATATACTTACTAAAAGTAACTTAATTGCATATAACAAACAAGGTGAAGAAAATGAACTATCAAACAGATGTGTGTATAATAGGAGCCGGACCAGGCGGTGCTCTACTAGCCTATCTACTGGCTAAACAAAATATATCAACTATACTGATAGAGAAATCTGATAAGCTTGGAAAAGAATTTCGAGGCGAACATTTAAATGAAGATGGAGAAATGATTCTTAAAAAACATCATATATTTGAAGAAATTGAAAGCTTAGGCCTCCTTCGAATGTCTAGGGTCGAATACTGGAAAGATGGACATGTATTCAAAACGATAGAATCTGAACTTGGACATGCAGGAATTCATGTTCCACAGCAGCATCTTCTTCAGTCTATAGATAGACGAGCAAGCAGCCATCCCTCCTACAAACTTATGCTGGGCACAAAAGTAACGGAGCTAACGCAAAATGAAAATGGACAATATACTGGAATAAAAGCTCAGCAAAAAGGCCGGGGTGAAATAATAGTTGAAAGTAAAATCATTATTGGAGCAGATGGCCGATATTCAACTGTTCGCAAACTTGCGCACATAAAAAACAATATTCATAATCATGGATACGATTTGCTGTGGGCAAAAATTCCTGCACCTGAGAAATGGGAACCTACTATTCGCTTTACGGTAGTGAACAATCAGCAAATGGCACTGTTTACACAGACAGGCGGCTTTATTCAAATAGGCTGGAATATTAAAAAAGGGTCTTATACTTCTCTAAAGAAGCAGTCTGTACAGCCTTTTCTTGATCAGCTAATTCTGGCATTTCCTCAATTAAAAGAAAGTATTGAGCAGAACCTTCATTCATGGAAAAATTTCATTTTATTGTCTGTTTATAGCTCTCACTGTGATACTTGGGTAAAAGACGGATTAGCTATCATTGGCGACGCCGCCCATACCATGACTCCAACGGGCGCATATGGTATGAATGCCGCTATAATGGATGCTGATGTTCTTTCTCAGATTTTACCTAAATTGTTTTCTCACGGTTCCTTAGAAGCTGGCCAATTAAAAAAAATTGAAAATGCACGAAGAAAAATAGTAGAAGATTTGCAGGATCAACAAGTGATGACCGAAGCTTCTTTTATAGAAAATTTTTCAGCTACCTTAAAGATTCAAGAAGAAAGGCTTCCTCTTTTTCAATAAACTAACAAGAAGCTACCTCCTTGTCGAGCGTAGCTTTATTGTTAATAAACCTCATAATTTATAAGCAGACTGTTCAAATTCAGCCCAACACCTTTATTTTTCTCATTCAATTTTCCCACTTTTAAATGTTAGTACGTTGATTTCAGGCGAGTCAAAGAACCGAAAATTCAAAAATGGGATGGGGCCATTGCTTCCTAAACCTGCACTAACGTATTGCTTAATATGCTTGTATTCCCACAGGCCTTTAACTCGGTCTTGAGGAGGAAACAGACCACTCTTTTCATACCAAGCTTCCGGAACAAAAAGTGCACCAAAAAAAGGGATGCGAAACTGCCCTCCATGATAATGGCCGGCCATAATTAAATCATAATACCTAAATGTAACGCTGGGATCTCTAAGAAGAGCATCGATGTGAGAATCAACTACTGGAAAGTGATTCAACCCAATAATAAGATTTGTGGTTTCCTTTTTCGGATAATCTTTGTTTTTCAACAAATTATTTCTGTTTTTTTCTAATTTATTCTCTGTCTTCAACGACCAGTCAAAGTTAACAAACTGAGCATAGGTATTTCCTCGCTTTACTGTGTACGTGGAATCAAGAAGCTTAACGCCCTTTTTTTCCATATGTTTAACAAATTCACTTTTCTCAAGATGATTTGAAGAAGTACGATAGCTTTTAGGATCTGTATTTCCGGGTACAAATAAAGCATATCGTTTATTTTCAATACCTTCTATTAACCTGTAAAACGGCACGGCGTTTGTGCTATTATTTTTCATCATGTCACCAGTAAAAACAATAGCATCATAATGAATTGAATTAATAGCATTTATTAGTCTTTCTTGATTTTCCCCAAATTCTTTTTCATGCAAATCTGTAATTTGAACAATAGAAAGTCCTTCAAGCTCTTTAGGTAAGTCCTTAATTATGATGTCTTGCTTAGCTATAGTAATTCGTTGATTATCCCAAACTGTATATCCAACTACTACAGCTATTAAAAAGAAAGAGGCTGCTATCACTTTTCCTTTCATCTTTCTCACTAGCATCCCCTCCTATGTATGAAGATTAAAAAGTGGTACAGACTTCTTTATAAGTTAAACTCTCTATAAATTCGAATCTTAAGACCCTAGAACTTTCACCAAACTATTACATCTCTGCTTATATAACATGAGTAAACTATAAGAATACGAACGTTGTTTTGATGTCTCTTTTAACTGAGAAGTTACTTCAAACCTATTCGGTAATAACCAGCTGCGCATTTCAATTAAACTATGCCAAACAGAATCATAGCTAAAAAATTGATAATCCATAAAGGCAAAATATTTTTTAATTCCTTTTTTTTCTTGTTCCAATGTTGAAGACATAGAACCCTTAAATTGATTTTCTATAGAACTTAATTTCTTTATTTCGTTCAATATGCTGTACTGACTGTACACGATGGACAATGTTCGAACCATCCTCTTATATGTTTGATGACGTTTTGCATCCTTAAAGAGAGTTTCATAGCTTATCCTATCTTTTACAACATCAATTATTTGAATAATATCTAAAAAGTGCTTAGGCGAATCTAAATTGTGCCTCCAACCGTGAAGACATATCATATAAAACGTATGATAGTCGGATAAAGTCTTTACAAACTGAAAGCCTTCTAACCTTACTGCTTCACCCCAAAACTCTTGGATGTTGAAGTTAGCAGTTTTTTCTTTCAATATATCCCAATGAATTTCAACTGTTAGCGGGATAGCCGATCCAGGGATTTCTTTACTAAAACTACTGTGAAAGTGAGAAGGAATAAATTCTTCTTCAATTTCAAAATTCATGGATTTTACTGCTTCTTTCGCTTTATTTATGTCTTTCCTTTTAACTAAGATATCGATATCTGAAGTCCCTCTAGCACCTATGTGACCAAAATATTTTTCAGCAAAGTAGACTCCCTTAAGAGGTATAACTTCTATCTGTTCTTCTTCAAATTTTCGAATAATATGATCCGTTTGATTTTTAATAAATAAATTTTGATATAGTGTTTCTTGATATTTTTGCTTGAGTCTTGTTTGAAAAAATAAAGGAGTATTTCCTAGCTTTCCTTTTTCTTTCAATAAGGAGTAGACTTGTGGGGAAATGAAATACAATTCAATCTTTTTTATTACTTCATCATAAAATTCATCATCACTTGGTAGATTAGCGTTAGGATCGTAAAGGTATGTTATGAGTTTATCAAGCAAAGCACTTCTTCCTTCCTATTATTTAGCTTTCAGCATGATTGGATTCTGTTCACTGATTTCTTGTGCGTTATTTAATCTGCGGTACATTCCACTTTGTCTCATTAACTCTTCATGGGTGCCCTTTTGAACAACTTCTCCTTGATCCATTACCACAATGAGATCTGCATGTTGAATAGTAGACAATCGATGGGCAATCATGATAGTTGTACGATTGACCATTAAACGGTCCAATGCTTCTTTTACCAAATGTTCCGTTTCACTGTCTAGTGCTGAAGTTGCTTCGTCTAATAGAAGAATAGGCGCATCTTTTAAAATGGCTCTTGCGATGGCTAATCGCTGTCTTTGACCTCCTGACAGCTTAGCTCCCCGTTCCCCGACTTCTGTTTCATAGCCGTTAGGCAGTGTCATAATATGATCATGGATATTTGCATGAACAGCAGCGTTAATCATTTCTTCTTCCGTAGCCAAAGGTCTTGCTATCATTAGATTATCTTTTATTGTACCGCTAAAAAGAAATGTCTCTTGAGGAACATATGCAATTGAACTTCTTAGTTCTGAAATGGTTAACTCATCAATTGAACATCCATCGATCGAAATGGTGCCAAAGTGAGGTTCATAAAAATGTTGAATCAAATTAAAAAGCGTTGATTTTCCGGCACCGCTTGGACCAACTAGCGCTACTGCTTTACCAGCAGGAATATATAAGTTGAAATCCTTAAACACAGTCGCGCTTTCATCATAGCTAAATGTAAGATTTCTAACGTGTATATCCTTTTGAACAAGCATTGCGGAAGTATAGTGAGGCAGCGCCTTCGCTTGAGTTGGATAATTGAGTAGTTTAGTAATTCTTTCTAACGCTGACACAGACCGCTGATAGCCAGCCCACTGTCCAGCTAGTCCTGTCAAGGGAGAAATCAACTGGTTCACAAGATTAACAAATGTTAATAATGCACCAATCGTAATAATTTTGTCTGTTACAAAAAATGCGCCTATAATTAAGCTAATAAGAAACGCAATGGCTCCAATTGCTTCGCTTCCAGCGTAAAACCAGCCTCTTAACTTTGCCTCTCTCATTTCCAATGAATAAAGCTGTTCATTCTTTTGTCCATAATCTTTATAAAACAGCTTTTCCAATGTAAAAGATCGAATTACAGTAAATCCGTGAAACGTATCATTCAGTTTTTTAATAATATTGCTAATTAATTCATTCATGATACGGCTATTATTTCGAAGTAAAATCCCAAATATAGCTCCACCAGCAATCGCAATAGGAGATACGAGCACAATTGATAATGATAATTTCCAATTAATTTGAACTAAATAAATAAATGCAGCGATAGAAATGATTGGAAATCTAACTAAATTAATCAAACCTCGTCCAATTACACCTTCAACATTATGTATATCGTTAGTGAAATGAGATAATAATTCACCAGAATGTAAATTTGAAACGTCTCGTTCTCGTAAAAGTAAAATATGTTTATATAAATCCAAATTCAAGTCTCGCTTGACGGCATTGACCGCAATTGTTTCAAGATATGTATCAATAAAATTAGCTGTAATACTTGTTACTGACAACCCTACACCAATAGCTACTAGCCACTTAAGCCGTTCAAAATTACCATGAACAGCAGCATCGGTAATGTTTCCGATAAACCATGCAGATACTAAAGTAAGGGTAATTTCAACAAATAACAAAATAAACAGTCCAATATAAGCACCTTTATGCTTCATTACGTATGGCCAGAGCCACTGAACCATGCTTTTTGTCTCTTTGATAGAAATATATTCGCGGATGTCGAATTGCTTTATCTTTTTTAAACTAATCATAACGACATCCTCCTTTCAATCTGCTTTTTTCCATTCTTGATAGTTTATATACCTTCGTAACAGCACTGACAGGAGAGGAAAAGCAAGAATGAGCTTTCCCCATAAAACAGCAGCTACATTTTTTTCTTGAATCGCCACTGATTTTTTTTGAATAACAACAAGTTTTCCGATAATCTTTTCTCGGGTAACAAGATCATCCACCCCGTAGTTCGTATCACCTTTAAAAATATAACATTCTTCTTCTTGAACGTAGGAACAGTTTAAAAGTCGATGAGCAATGAGTTTATTAGCTGGACTTTCAAATAAAACAATGTCTCCTCTTTTTAGCGGAGAATGCTTTATTGAAGTAAACCCGCAAATATCTCCTTGTTTAATAAGAGGATACATACTTGTTCCTTCAGCAGGAAGTTCAAGCAATCCATTCCGATCAATCAAAGCTTTTAATAGATGCCCCTGCTTATTATTAGCTTGCATACTTTTCAACAAGGCCGCAATCAATTAACTTATTTAAAAAATGCTGTATATCTCCTTCAACCATTTCAGCTTCTGTATTGTAATAACCTGCAACAGCTTTAATAATTTCAGCAAGCGTTTTTTTGTTTTCTATTACCTTCCAACAGTAGCCTCCTACTTCGTTTAAAGTAGTCACTGTATAGGCATGCGAATTTAAAATCACCCACTCTGAGTCTACTTCCATTACTTCATAACCACCCTTTTGAATATAGCTTGTCACGATGACATCAACTCCCAAAATGTATTGTTTTTTTGAAAATGAAGCTCATACACAGGCACTTGTTTAACTAACAATTGTAACAGGCCCATGATTGTTTTCGTTTCTTCAGGTTTATAAGACCAGTAAAACACTTTATCTATCAGCTTCATTAACGCTTCTATTCTCCTTACCTCTATCCGTTGATTAGATAATGCCTGATGCAGTAGCTGAATACTTCCTAAAGGTGTGTTTTTTTCACTTCCCTTAGCTTTTAACTCACTTCTAAACGGTGAGTTAAAAACTGTTACACTCTCTTCTGTAATCTTTAAAATCGTAGCTTCATCAGAAAGAAGTTCCCTTGGCATTGATAACTTTGCTGCAGTCGACTTTCCGGCTCCAGAGTGCCCTGTAAAAATATGCGCCTTGCCGCTGTTAATAACGCACGATGAATGGAGCAGAATCCCCCAGTTGTGATGAACAATGAACGAACTGTATAAGTTCATAAGAGCATGTTTTAAAGCCAATTCATCGTGGATAGCTACGTTAGCCGATTTATACTCTGAATCTACTTCAATTAAGTAATCTGCTCTTTTAAAAGTAATTGCATTGAGTTTTTCTTCTATAGCGACTTCATAATCTTGAAACGAAACACCATAGCCATTTGTGATTGTGACCGTCATATCCGGCTGGTTTTCCGCTATACTAACACATAAAAAATATTGTTTGATTATTTTCCATACGTCATCAAATTCTGTTTTAATATCAATATAGTGATCCCCTATTTTTGTATGCAACGTCTTCATTATTCGTCTCCTCAATCAATTTCTCTTAAAACAGCAGTCAATGGCACACCATTGACTTTCTGCTTTATATATTGCTGTATTAAGTAAATAAAATAGCTAAAGAATATTTTATTTATTTTTCCCTTTTCCTTTTCCTGGCGCACCTGCACCACCTGGAGTAGGATTCGGATTCGTAGACGGCCAGTTAGAACCATTGTTTCCTTTTCCAGGATGATCTAAGTTTCCTTTTCCAGGATTCCAGCTTTGAGCGGTTTCAAAACGGATTGGCTGATGATTTAACACTTCTGGAGCACTATAAGTCTTCTCTTGCATATGATCACCTCCTTTCAATTAGTTCTTTATTAAGAACGATTGGTTTTAAAAATTCAACTCACTGCTGTTTAGTAAAGGTCTAATGAGCAGCTTCCATTTGTTTTCCTAGTAATTGACTAAATGTATTACTCTTTTCTTCAGCAAGTTGAGTAAAGCCGCCTTGTTGAATAATTTCACCTTGCTCCAGCACGATAACCTGATCAGCATTACGGATTGTAGACAGACGATGAGCAATAACAATAATCGTCATTTTTCCTTTTAATCGTTCCAATGCTTCTTGAATTTTCGTTTCATTTTCCGTGTCAAGCGCGCTCGTTGCTTCGTCTAAGACTAAAATAGATGGATTGCGTAAAATAGCGCGGGCTAGCACAAGCCGCTGCCTTTCTCCTCCTGAAAGCTTAATTCCTCGGTCTCCAATTAATGAATCTAGACCTTGCGGAAGCCTCCTTACAAATTCTGCAGCCGATGAAAACTCAAGCGCTTCCCACATTTGCTGTTCACTTGCGTTAGGTTCTACTAACAATAAATTTTCTCTTATACTCGCATTAAATAAAAAAGGATCTTGTGGAACATAGCTAATAGCTCGTCTTAACGATAATAAATTATCTTTTGATAACGGAATCCCATCAATTAAAACCTGACCTTTTTCAGGCTGATTAAGCCCCATCAACAAATCTATCAGCGTGCTTTTCCCAGCACCGGACCGACCTACAAAAGCTGTCATTTGGTTAGATGGAATGATTAAATTAATATGCTGCAAAGCGTAAGATGCACCTTGGTTATAGCGAAAATAAACGTTTCTGCACTGAATGTCTTTTTTAAATTGAACTGGTTCGACACTTTGATTAGCTTCTTTTTCAAATTCTCTTGCATTTTTGCATTCATCTTGCAAGGCTTTCACAGCTTTAAATGCTGGTAGAGTTGTCGTAATCTGCTCCATAGAGGCTTGAATACCGGCAACCTTTGGCCATAACCTTGAAAAAATTAGAATAATAAGCATTAACTGACTTGCCTCAGCATGAAACAACTTCACTGCAGCATATATAAAGGCTGCAACTAATACAGCAGATGAGATTTTATAATAAGATTGTGACGTTGTTTTTAATTTAGTATATTCAACCTGCTCATTTTTCATTTCTTCTGTAATCGATTGGTACCAGCTCATTCTCGATTCTTCTAAAGTATTACTTTTAATATCTTTAATTCCGTTAATCTGATCGGTTATCCCTGCGAGATAGCTTTTTCCCAGCTCAAAGTTTCTATTGCCCAATGCCAGCGATCGTTTGAGAAATTTACGGTTTAAAAAGATAATCACTACACCGCAAAGTAATACAAAAAGGGTTATTTTAGGTGAAAGCCAAAATGCCAGTCCAATTTGTATGCACGTAAATATAAGAGAAGCTATAAACTGTAAAAACGAGGTTGTGCCCGCACCAGCACGAGTAACCTCTGCTGTTAATATATTTATTAAATCAGATTTTCTTTTCTGGATAAAAAAATTCCAATCTGCATGAAGTAGAACTCTATAAGTTTCTAAACGCATATATCTTAGAAAACTAAGCTGAATAACGGTATTTTGAACAGTTACCTGCCTTTGTAATATATTTTGAACAGTAACTATTAACACATAACTACCCAAAATTAGAAGCAAGCTTATAGCATCAGGAATGTCTCGAAAAAATGAAAATGCCCTTAAAATTGATGATTCTCCTGTCCCAAAGTTCACGATACCACTTAGACTAACCATTGGGATTAATAGTAAAATCCCAATACCTTCAAGTAAACTCATAAATACCGTTGCTAAGAGGTTAATATAGAGCCTTTTGCCAGCAAACGAATGAATTTGCTTCAAGAAGTATACAAGCTGCTTCATTATGTTCTCCCCTTACGTAACTCATCTTTTCTAGTCTTCCTCCAAGCCCATAAAAAAGGACGCAAAGGAAAATAGAGAAAATGAAGTTTTTCCGGCAATGGCAATGTCTCTGCATCTTCAGGATAAGGATATAAAAAGCTCACAATAAAGGCCAATTTTTGTGGAGTAGACATTAATGAGAATAAATGACGGCTGTGGTATTTAGCCACATTTTCAGGAACAGGTTCATTATGTAAATTTATCATATTTTCGAGATAAAACATTGCTTCTTGAGCTAACTCTCTTGGACGTTTACTTGCAACCAAAGAGTTCATTTCTTCAGCTATTTCTGTATGAAATAACTGCGATGCTAGAATAATACTCTGTCCTCCTATAGGAAGATAATTATAACAATTCAGTAAGCCATAAACCTTTTGCCAGTCCACCTCTTGATTCATCATTTGATGGATGTCAAAAAGCCAGCGAAGGCGCGACCACCCATGACGGGCTCCATGGGAGATGAGAAACAGAAATAAATCTTCTTTTCCGAGTAAATAGACGGGATAACCAATCAGTTCACTTTTACTTTTCCGTTCCCATAATTCGTTAAAGCTAGGCTCTTTTCCTGGACCTGGATTTAATCTCCAATGGATTTCAATTTTAATCAGTTTTCTAGGATGAATATACGTAACATGATGATGCCTCCATTTCCAGTCGTTTAAGACTGTTTGAATATAATCATCTTTTTCGTATCCTATGCTTGTGAGAATTTCATCTGCTTGTTCGAGTTTTTCAATAGGAATTAAGACATCTAAATCACCAGATGTGCGAAGAGAGATATCACCATATAATTCATGAGCAAGTACCGGACCTTTTAAGCACAGAAGCTGTATTTGCGCTTCTGTAAATAATTTAGCCACCCTCTCCATTTCAGCACTTAAATGAAGCATGTGAAATGTGTTTCCTTTATATGCTTGACGTAAACTTTGAATAACGTAGGTAGGAATAATATGTTCATCCGCTGTTTTTAACTTTGAGTAGAGTATTGGATAAATACGATGATGTTCCGCTTGATTAACAAAAAGATCCCAATCAATTCCTCTGCATACTTCCAATTTGTTAGTTAGCGTACCGCCGGTCTCACTACTTTTTAGCAATTCAATGATTAAATTTAATTCATTAGGGATGCCCGATACATTCAGACAGAATTGATTATCCATTGAGTTCTCCTTCAATCATTTAGTATCAGAGCTTTTTAGCAAACTTACTCACGACGGTGAACCTTTCCATTACTTCTGCTCCAGTAATATAAAAAGGACCGCTGCGAAGCCACGCATGCGCTACTAACTCTCCGTTTTCTTCTCTAGCAGTACCTAAATAAAGAGTACTTTCAATCTGGCGTTTCTCTAGCATTTTCATCGCAGCAATGGCTTTTACAAGACACTGACTTTCCCAAAATGTATAGCGACTCATAATATGAATAGCTTGCGCTACACTAGCTAATACTTCTTTATTTGATGAACTAAGAGTAAAAGATGTCTCTTCCATATGATTACCTAAAGTAGGCGCCACTTTTGAAAAAGGAACACTCTTTAAATAACGAGACCACCCTAAATAAAGGTAAGACTCCAATAACAAACTTTTTGTCTTCCAATCAAATAATAAGAAAGCTTTTAATTTTTTTATAAGTGCCATATGATTATTCCTTTCAAAACAATAAAAACTACGATGCCTTTTCGCCTTCAACTTTTACTAGACCTTCATCAAGTAGCAAGGCTAAAAACGAAATGACTTGCTCCTTGCACGTATCTAGTTCTACATCGTACTCAGCAACTAGTTTGTCTACTAAGTTTTGAATGGAAACGGGCTCTTTTATCTTCTCCCATATTTCACCTCCGAGCTCCCCGAGGTTATAGTACTTACCGTTGTGAATACTTAACATCACTTTTTCTCCATCCATATCGCTTACAATGTTTCCTTCTCCTTGGCTAACAAATTGACTTATTGAAATACTTTTAATCATCTAATACCTCTCCTTTGTTTAATGTAGCTAAAATTAAATCTGATAAATCATGAGCCGTAAAACGAGACGTAGGTCGACGAAGCTGATAAAGCTCAATTTTGTTAATGATTTTTGCTAAAGTACTAAAATGCCATTCCATCAAGCCTGCCTTTTGCACAAAAAAATTGCGGTAAGTATGAGTATACAGAGTATAAAACCGTTCTAGTTTTTGAATACAGTGTAGTTCTATTTCGTCCCCATCTGTTTTAACTAGTTCAAATACACCTGCAAGAGGCAGTGGTTGATTTGCAAATTGAGATTGAACAGGAATAGCAAACTTTGTTTCTCTGTCAATAATAGGCCGGTAATTACTTGATTCCATCTTAAATTCATTTAAACTTTCCATCCATAATTTTTGCTGTGGGTAAGCGGGTATGACTACAGGCACGTTCTCGTCAGTAACAGTTATCGCTATAACGTCGTCACTCAGAAGTTGATAGCCTCTTTTCAAAAAAGCTGAAGCAAGAGTTGATTTCCCAGCACCAGATTCTCCTACTATTGCATACACTTTGTTATCTATAGCAATCGCACTGCCATGCAAAGGGAGAATATTTCTTTGTAACAGCACAGTCCCCATACAAGTACCAAGAATATAGAGACGCAGTTCATCTTCATGGGCACCTTCCATTGGGGAGAAAAGAATTTCATTTCCGTTTTCGACCAAAAAGAAAGCTGTTTCGGGAATATGAAACATAACTGAATTTTCTTGAATAACAAAATCATCATCTGGAACAGATCTTTCAGACCATAATCCGAAAAGATCGGCCTCTTTAATCACAACATCTACTTCACATTCATCTACGCCCGCTTGCAGCAGTTCTGGCAGAGAAAGCTCACTTGAAACGGTTAATCCAAACGCCTTGTAAGCAGTCCTTTTTACAGTGTCTATCATTTAACACGTCCCCATTTCTCATGTACTTCTCCTTATATCCGCTTAGCTATAAGAGCTAAATTCAGTGAGGAGGCAGTCACCTGTTTTAAAACCGATATAATCAAATAAGTTCTATATATAGAACAATTAAATCAAAAAAATAATTCTGTACCAACTTATATTAATATTATTAAGAAAAACTTTATAATAGATAAATGGTTCTTAATTAAGAACAACTACTTAATATATAACATTTTCCAATTATCTTGTCAATAGAACAAAGAACTGTTTTATTTGTGAAATAATTTACTTTAAAAAAGAATTAAGTGACTTTTTTAAATAGTTAAAAGCCCCTATATGTTTTTTAAAATATAAGGGCTTTTAACTTTTGAATCTTACAAACCTGCACTGCAAAATTTCATATGTACGAAATCCACGCAGATTTGGATGAATAGCTCTGTCCGATCATTTAGCTAAAAGTTAATTTACCTTTAGGTGTGTTTTGAGGAAAAGCAGCATCAGTATAATCTCCATCTTTTCCAAGCATTGTCATTTTCACATCAAGTACTTCTAATACGGGTGTTTGCCATTCTTTTTTCATGTTATCACCTCCTTTCAAGTAAATTTTTTAATATATCTATATATAATTAAACTGCGCATTAAAACCTTATAATCGGGGTCAGTGGCATGTTCTGGCTGCGCTCCCTGTTTGACTTTTAACAGAGCCTTTTTAATTACTTGACCGTCTAAAAACCTTAAAACTCTTTCATCTGCACTAAGCTGCTCCACTTCATCCACAAATGCATCCCAATGGGGAATCATTCGATGAACCCAATCAGCTCCTTGAACTCCCCGAATACGTTGGTTTAACCTAACTTCATCAGGAAGGAAGTTCTCTGTTGCTCTTCGAATAAGAGAGCGATCTACTCCATTTTGAACGTATTGTTCTTCAGGAACAGATAAACAAAAACGCACTACACGCAAATCATTGGTTGGATCGCGCTTCCATACGGCATAGCGTAAAGACAGTTTGGCGGCAAGTGTATTACCCGCATTCCAATGGAAAACATCTTCAAAATGCCTTTTTCTTTCTTCAAATATATTTGCACCAGGAAACCAGCCTGTTTGGTCTATGCCGTACCCTTTAAGTTTATTAAAAACACCTGTGCTCTCTGCAAATTCCTGATTAAGAAGTTTAGGAAGCTGATACGATATACCTTCTGGAAAAATTTTATCGATTATAGGAAAACCCACTCTAGCAACAACTGGGAGCATACGTAACCTAGCCCCGCCTGTGTTTTGACTATATTGATTCAATTCGTAGAACAGCTGAAGCCATTTTAACTTCTTTAAAAGAACTGCGTAATAATCTAGAGCAAACCCCCAAGATATCGAAAAATTACCTCTATCGCCACTTAATAATACTCCTAATCCTTCATGATGAGCTTTCTCAAACATCCCCTTCAACCAAAAAGAATTTTCAAAAAACTTATACGGCATCTCCATTGTTTCCAGTAAACTATCAATTTCTAAGTAGGAATTCCTATTTGCAAAATCTAAATAGTGATCTTGGATACCTCCTACATATTGTACAGTTGATTGGATAAAAGGTCTTTCATCAGGAAGCAATTGTTTAGGCGTAAAATCTACAAAATCCTTTGGCGGAATATAACTAAATGTATGTAATTTTTTGTTATTCTCTTGGGTATCTTTTGCAGCAAAGCTAACCACTGCCCCTGAATCCAAACCTCCACTTAACTGTGCTCCGACATTCAAGTGTGTACGCAACCTTGAAGTTACTGCCTTTTGAAACACCTCTTGAAATGCTTCTACATACTCTTCGTTTGACTTTAGGTTTAGTTTCTTTTCTGAAATCAAATGACAATACCTTGTAAAATTTATTTTATCTTTAGTTATCGAGATACAGTGAGATGGAGGTACTTGTTGTATCTTCTTATAGGGCGTTATAGAAGCATCTGCCGCATCAATCATTCCAGCTATGGCCAAATATTCAGCTAGCCACTGTTCATTCAGCTGTTTTTCAATATAAGGTAAGGTAAGTAGTGGCTCTATTGTCGTACAAAAGGCAAGTTGCTGCTGCGTATGATAGTAATAGAGAGTTCGAGCCCCGGAGAAATCTCTTGCTCCAAATAGCTTACGTTTTTTCTCATCCCAAATCATAAAAGCAAAATCACCTATTAAATACTTAGGTGTTTCTTCTCCCCATTTTTGATAAGCAAGTAAAATCAATTGGCTATCTGGCAGCATTTTTCTTCGCGATCGTTCAACTTGCAGCTGGTCAAATAATTCATCCCGATTATCGATAATAGCATCTGCCGTAATGGCTAGCTGTCTTTCATAGTCGTAATAAGGCAGCTGCTCTCCAACTGATTCTGGTGTGATCCACTGCGCATGACATCCCAAAAAGATATTTTCCTTATGCCATACCTTAATATCATTAGCAGGATATTTTCGTAAGGACCCCATGATCCCTCCTACATGCTCTATAGGTACAGGTTCATTATTAAAATGATAGACGCCAGCGATTGCGCTCATTGTTTTTCTCTCCGATTCAAAAGATTTACGTTTAACAGATGTAAAATAAAGCACCCCCTTCGTTCTTTATAAAGAACTAATTAGTTATAAAAAATGATATACTTAACTTTATTTGGTTAGAAGAATTGTTCGTTAAAGTTATGTTTACAATCTTATTTATTAGTTTCAAATAAACATGTTCTTTATAAAGAACATACTATACTTTCAGTAGAAATACAATACTAAATTTAATTTTCTTTATTTATAATTATTTCTTCATTATGGGATTGGTGTATTTTTCATGAGTAGTTTTGAGCTATGGTTATTAAAGTTTTTTTACTGTTATTTTGACAGTTGACATATTAGTATACAAAAAAAAAGAACTGGATTATTACTTAAAATGCTTTTGAAATTTTATCATTTCAATATATTTATAAAAAATATGTACTTATTAAGCTTATTTCCTGCATTATAAATTGGTACTACTACACTTACTTTACTCATAAACAACCTCTTCCTTTGCATTTTTTACCATAATAAAAAGAGATCAGAAATATATACTCTATTCTAATCTCTATATACTTTTATGCTTCCTTAGGGATCTGCTTACTCTTCTTTAATTTGAATACATTACTTTTCAGGACATTCAATATATACTTAAATTCTTTTGTTTTAAAGAACAATACGACATATATACTATTAGGTACAATTAAACAAACAATTCCTTTTAATAATAGAGAGATAAAATTATGGCCTATTACAAGAGTATTACATATCATAGTTGTTAAAAGACAAGTTATGACTGTTAAGATAGCGTAAAGGCTATACTTTTTGAAATATAACCAAACAGGTTTATTAAACACATTTTGATAAACAATAACTGGTTGAGTCCAAAACACTGTTGAAAGAGTACTGATTGCCGTTCCCATAAATATTCCTATTAACCCGAAGTACTTTATTAAAATTAAAGAAAAAATTAAATTTACTAAACCCTCTACTAATGGTGCATATTTGTCCTGAACAAATAAACCCGCCTTATTTTTAAATGTTGCTATCGCAGTCCGCATTCCATTCAAATAAAAGTTTATTAATATAAAAATAAATGTACTATTATTTAAAAGGTACCCGTCTCCTAGCCACCAATTAATAAAAGGTTCTAATAAGTTATACAAAAATATTATACTAAATGAATATATCCAAAAATTCATTAGAAAGGCTATTTTAAAAACAGAATAATTTTTCTCCTTACTTTCAGTAGCAATTAAATTTCCAACACTGGCCCCAATACCTCCAAGCAACGGGCCTATCAAAGAAGCCAGTTGTTGAGTTATCATGGTATAATTAGAATAAACACCTACAGTAGATATACTAACAAAAGAGGAAATGAGAATGTTATCTGTCCCAAACACACAAAAACCTCCTATATTATGGAGGAATAAAGCTTTTACATTTTTTCGCAAATTTTCTTTGGTATCATTATCTACCGAATATTTTGTTTGGGTTTTTATATAGGGATAGCGCTTATTTACAATTATCCCATTTGCAATATTTTGAATTATATATATAAAAAATTCTATTAATAGGTAAAGAATATAGTTCTCAGTCTTAATAAGAATAAGTATCTTTGCTACAGTGGTAGTTATCTGAAAGAAAAGCTCCATTCTAACTATCACATATCCTCTTTGATCTGCATTAATTAACGACCACTTGTGTGCATTTAAGTATGAGACTATATTTTTTGCAACAAATAAGAAATATATAATTGTAATATGTGATATAGACTCTCCTTCTTTCATTAAATGATTTAAGAAAGGATATAAACACAGACTAATTAATAGGGTAATCAAAGCTAAAATTTTGTATATTTTTTTATATAATTGAACCAGGGCTATTACCTTTTTTCTTTCATTTTCTGCCAACGGTTTATATAAATTGTATACAATACTTAATCCTATTCCTCCTTCCACTAATGCCATCATAGATAACACATTGGTTAAAAGCCCATTAACTCCTAAATAATTAACACCTAAACTATCTAAGAAAACTTTTCGGGATATAAAACCTAAAGCGACAATAATTAATTGAGAAAATATACTTATAAATATATTTTTTATAGACTGTTCAGTTCTCATATTTAATTAATTCCTTTTTAAATTTGATTGTTTACTAAATTACATTTATACTATTCTAGTAATAATTTCATCCTCATACTTTTGGTCTTTAACCTCTTTAACTTCAGTACCACCAGTTATCTCACCGATGTACTTACTTTCAACTGGTTCCTTCTCTACAGCTTTTTTTAAAAACCAATCATATTCTATATCAATATGACCAATATCTATAGCTTCATACCCTTCCATCGATAAATCATGAGCTAAAACAGTGGCTGTCGGGCCAAGTGCAATTAAAATTAACTTTGTTTTATCGTGTTCTTTAATCCTCTTAAGAACCTCCTCATATTTTTCAAAGGCATTCGTAGCTGGACAAACAATCCTTTCAATTAAAGCAGCGTTATTAAAAAAATCATTTCCAACCCCCAATCTACTCTGTTGACCTTCAACAATTATAATCTCTCTCTTATTCCATATTTTCTTAAACTGTTTAAATCGATTTTCTGCTTTACTTTTGTCGATATGATCTATATATATCCTCGTCACAAGTGAATCATAATATACTTTTTCCTTATCTAATATTTTAAAAATGTTACTAAGATTTAAACTCAAGTATTTCTCCCAGTATTTTTTTGGCTTTCCCATACACCAATCAAGATTTTTGAAGACATTTGGAATACATACTATATGATTTTTCTGATTACTTTTAAGTATATCTTTTAACCTTGAGCTTAATTCAGCACTATAAGGTTGAAATAATAGACTTTTCCCATAAATAAGTGAAAACTCCCCATCTCCAAATCTACTTACTGAACATTTATCATTTATTATTTTACTTAACGTTTCATCTGTTGACTTCACTAAAGGTGGTTTGACTATTGCCGCTATTGAATGATTACAGACAATGGTTTTAAAATCTTTAAGTTTAAGTATTATATAATATATTTCCAACAAATGCTTCTTCACACTGATCTTCTCCTTAAGGCTACGTTTACTATCAGTTTGTATAACAATGGATGCACTTTCGTAGCAGCCAAAAGTAATTTTACTGTGCTAGGATATTCTTGAAGCTTTACTGTGCTACTAAAATAAGCATTTAATAAATGTCCAACTTCATAATACTGCTTTTTATACTTAGGAAAGTCTGAATGAAATGACATTAAGTTCATAACAGTCATTGCACTATTAGCTAACTTTAAAGCTACTATATTTCGTAATTCGCTATAATGCTTATCCATAAATTTATACATTTCATCATATATCAATACACCATCAATTCTAATATTTTTTATAGCTCTATCCATGGTACTGTCATCACGTTTGATGTAATGATATTTAGGTGCACCTATGCAACAGATTCTTTCACTCTTGTGGATAACTTTGTAAGTGAACGCAGTATCTTCATATATAATGCCCACCGGGAATCTTATATCTTCTAATAAACTCCTTTTAAATAACTTTGTCCAAACTACCTCGTCATATAGTTCTCCTTTAAGCATGAATTCCATAGCTTGTTTTCTATTGTGGATTTCCAGAGGGTGAGTACCATTTTTTACCACCTTATGTTTAAAGTGAATTGTGCTTGTACAATTTGCTATATCACATTTATTTTCTTCACACATATTATAAAGAAGCTCATACATATCAGGTTCAATCCAATCATCACTGTCTACGAAGCCTACGTAATCTCCTGTTGCTATACTTAAACCCTCATTCCGTGCATCTGAGAGCCCACCATTTTCTTTATGTATTACTTTTACTCTATAATCTTTTTTTGCATATTCATCACAAATATTCCCACAATTATCGGGTGATCCGTCATTGACAAGGATAAGCTCAAAGTCTTTAAGTGTCTGATGTAATATTGAATTCACGCATTTGTGTATGTAAGCTTCCACTTTATATACAGGAACAATAATACTTATTTTGGGGTTCATATCTTTTTTCCTCTCTAGCCAATATAATTAATTAATTTCATACTTTCTGATGTCGTATCTACATAGGTCTTTTCCAGATTGGTAGTAAGACGTTCCCTTTCATTTTTATTTTTAATTAAATGCCTGATTTTTTCATATAATTCTTCCTCATCAAAATGAACAATCAATCCATCATAACCATCCGTAAGTTGTTCATATGCTCCTATAAAGTTTGTCGTTACTATAGGTTTATTTAAACATCTTGCTTCTGCTAAGGTTAGACAAAATCCCTCATGCCTTGATGTTTGAACATAGATATCTGCATTAGATATATATGGATAAGGATTGTGCTTTGATCCTAACAATATAAAATCATTTTTTAAATCATATTTTTCTATCAAAATTTCATATGCTTTTTTATCTATACCATCTCCAAGACAGTACCACCTTACATTACATCCATTTTTACGTAGCTTGGATAATACTTTGATTGCGATATCTTGGCCTTTTTCTTTAGAAAGCCTTCCTACTGTCACTATTTTTGTTCCGTTAAAATCATCATCGAATTCAATATCTTCTTTAGAAAGTTCAGATATTAACTCGGTAGATATTATATTTTTGAAAACTTCTACCTTTTTTCCACTTTTAGGAACTTTTTCAATCAAACGTTTTTTTGCTTCTTCTGAGACTACAAAGACTTTGTCAAACGATTTTTGCAGTTTGTTATACATCTTTTGATTAATTTGATGTTTAGAAACATCAAAATGTATCCATGATATTTTCTTTTTTGCAGATATTTTATTTGCTACATAATAATCAATAGTTTCAGTAGGTCCTTGATAAGCTATTGCAACATCATACGTATTCCTTTTTGGGGGAATCCCCCTAAAAATCTGTTTATAATATATATAGCGATCTTTTAGTGTTTTGGATATGAAATACGAACATACAAAAAATGGAATTTTCATATATTCTCTATTATCGCAATAATGACGGATTGTGTGTTGTGGTGACTGTGTAATAATTGGACGTATACTTTTAAACCAAGTAGCTTCCTCCACTTTTATCCATTCCGGAATATGCTCTAAAAAGCCACCTTTTTTTTCTAACAACAAAAGGGTAATATCATATTTTTCTTTTGGAATAACTGATAAAAGTGAGAGGAGTGATTTTTCTACACCACCAATATTCATGCTGCTTACCATAAATAATATTTTTTTCATAATAGTCTCCCGATTATTATCCTTTAAAATACAATAAATAATGGTACCTTAAGTAACAATTATTAACTTAGGATACCATTAAAAATTATCTGCTATTTTATATAGTTTTTCTATTTCTTTGGTAGTATCTACACTTTCTTGATGCAAATTATACTTAAATTTATTTCTTATTCTTTCGTCATTTAAGAGTCTTTGCAATGCTGTATACATTTTCCTCTCATCAAAATCTACTATTAACCCTGTTTCTTCATTAGAAATCTGCTCATTTGCTCCTGTAAAATTAGTTGTAACAATAGGATTATTAAAACATCTTGCTTCTGAAAGTGTTATACAATACCCTTCATGTCGTGATGATTGTACGTATATATCACATTGCTTCATATAAGGATATGGATTAGAAATAGAACCTAAAAGGATATAATCTTTTTCAACATTATGCTCTCTTATGAGTTGTTCATATTCTAGTCTCTCACTTCCATCACCTATGCAGTACCATCTAACATTGTATCCAGCTTTTTTGAGCTTTGATAATATTGGAATAGTTAAATCCTGCCCTTTTTCCCTGCTTAATCGTCCAACAGTAAGGATTCTTACTCCACAAAAGTCGTCGTCAAATCCTTTTCCTTTATCCGCCATTTTAACTACAAAATCTTTTGATATAATATTGGTGAAATTATCTACTTTTTCTTTAATATTGGGCAATAAATTAATTAACTTAGTTTTTCCCTCATTAGATACTACAAAAATCTTATCGAACTTCTTATATATTTTAGATACAAAATTTTGATCGAAACCTATGTTGGTAATATCAAAATGAACCCATTGGATTTTCTTTTTAGCCTTTATTTTATTTACCACAAAATAACTTATAAAATCCATAGGTCCAGCGTAAGCTACTGCAATATCGTATTCACTTTCCATTTCAGGACAAGTACTTAAAATGTATTTAAAGAAAATACTCTTGTCTTTCACGATCTTTGATATTAAGTACATCATTAGTAAACTAAAAGCTTTGATGATTTGACCATTTTTAAAGAGTTGTAGAGTTGTTACCTTAGGAGGTTTGTTCAATACGTCTTTTATACCTCTATAGTTTTTGAAGTACTCAATATTAATATCACCCGGGATATGTTCCAGAAATCCTCCATATTCCTCTAACATTAAAACTGTTATTTCATATGTATCTCTTGGCATCTCTAACATCATGTTAAGCAATGCTTTCTCAGTTCCACCTACATTCATGTTTATAATCATAAAAACGATCTTTTTTCTCATGCTACCTCCTAGAAATTATAGGGTTGTTACAGCTAATGATTGATAATTTTTATTTAGACATAATTATTTTCCTTATGAACCTATTAAGTAAGTTATTTTTACACATTCTCTATCAAACAACATACTTTATTAATTTCTTCCTCAGTACCTACATCTTCAGCACTTAAATTTTTATAAAAATATTCCCTTAGATTCTTGTGTTCAATAACTTCTTTGATACCTTGACATATTCCTTCTGCATTCATATTAACTATAAGACCATTTTTTCTATTTTGAATCTGATTGTGTATTACTGTAAAATTGGTTGCTACTATAGGTCTTTGCAAAATTTTAGCCTCAGCTATTGCTAGCCCATAACCTTCAAATCTTGAAGGTTGTACATATATGTCACACTGTTTTAAGAATACGTACGGGTTTTGAAATGTACCTAGAAAGATGAATGTATCTTCTAGCTGAAACTCCCTAACCATGTTTTGGAGCTTACTTTTTAAAGTGCCCTCCCCAATGACATACCACCTAAATTTATATCCTTGTTTTTTTAGTTTATAACAGGCTTCAATTGCCATGTCATACCCCTTTACATCGACTAATCTTCCAATCGTTAGTATTCTTATACCATCACAACCATCCTGAAATCCACCGTTATTTGTGGACATAGATTTGATGAGTTTGGGTGAGACTATATCATAAATAACAGTAGTTTTCTCTTTTGCATTAGACATTTCATTTATAAAGACTTCTTTATTGTGATCAGATACTGCTATTACATGTTCATATTGATTGTAGTACCTTGCGTCAAACGCTTTATTATACGATGCTTTTTTATAATCTGTATTGACCCAGCATATTTTTTTTGCAGCATCTACTTTTTCTACAACAAAATAAGTGGGTGTGCCTTGACTATATGCTATAGCTATATCGTATTTCTTATTTAATTTTTCTATACCTTTAGACATCCAACGCCAGTTTATTTGGGCGCTATGCATCTTTTTTTTAGTTAATGGATTTCTAAGAGAGAAAGATGCTCCAAATCTTAAGTACAGCTCTTTAAAATTTTTATTTTTTATTAAATACGTTATATTATTGTTTTGTATCTTAATAAACTTAGGAACCTCTAATACATTAATTTCCTTAGGTAAAAGTGGTAGATACAATCCTTTGGGAGAAAACATTAATAAATCTACACTATATTTTTTGTGATCCAATAATGACAATAATGATACTAAACTTTTTTCGGCTCCTCCGCTACTTAACGAATCTATAACAAATAACACCTTTTTCATAGTACGTTTCTCACGTTTCGATTTTTAGATAACACACCTTCTAAATATTCCTTAGAAAACATTATCTTTTCATTTAATATTTTTTTACTCCGTTCATAATCAATTTTTTTTAATATTTGACTTAGACTGTAATCCTCGCTTATTAATCTTTCGGTAATATCTAAATCACTTAATAAATCCCTCATTCTTGTGTTTATGGCTTCAGTTCTGTTAACAATAATAAATTCTTTTTCATAAATTATTGAAAAAACAGCAGCATGGAAAGAGTTAGATATAATGAATTGTGCATTTTTAACAAGGGATACCAATGTCTCAGGTCCATCAAATTTAAAGTATCTATCAGCGTAAGTAAGTTTACTGGGATTTATATTATATATTTTATATCCTTTTTCTTTAGCAATTTTAATGGCTACATCCTTTATCAGAACACTGTTATCAAAATCATATATTAAAATATATTTCTCTTTGAATTCTCTTGTAGCTATATTGTTCCACTCTTCTTTCTCTAATAAAAAAGCGGGATCTACAACATGAACTGCTTTATTTACATCTAGCTTCTTTAATATTTCCACTCCACTTTTTTCTCTTACGCCTACACCCTCTAGTCTTTCTACTCTCTCTTTTACCATAGGCTTATATTTATCAGAGATTGTATCAGTCGCAAAACTTGCTGCGTAGGAAGCCTTTATCTTTCCATTTGGCACAAAGTCTAAGTAAAATGCAGGGTCTTTTCCGTTTCTGTGTAAAGTATTCCAGATCTGATCACTGCCGCATATATATGCGTCTGCATAAGGAACATTTTGTTTTAACTCATAATTAGAAATAAATCGCGAGTTAGTCACTGTTAAATAGTGAGAAGTAAACCTATCAAACGCTTTTTTCCTCCTTAATCCAGATATTCTAGTAGGAACTTTTAATGTGAGATATATCGACTTTGTTATAATATTTTTTTCCCATTTGGGATTATCAATGCTTAATAAATTATAATGATTACTTAAATAATCTGGTTTGTAATCTATTATTTCGACCTCATGACCACAGTTCATCAAATATTTCATTAGTCCATATGCTTGTAAGGAAGCACCATGGTTGTAAACATCATGGCATGTTATTGTACAAATTTTCATAATGTCACTCCCTTAAAACTATTTTATCAATTTGTATAATTTACTTAGTTCATAGGCATTGTGATAACTAGATTTTTCACAATTAATTATTAACGTCTTTCTCAGTTGGTGATCCTTATATAATCTTTCAATCCCCTCCGTAATTCCCTCAACTGACAATTCGCATATAAATCCATCATATTTATTACGGATTTGACTTTTAGCAGTAGTATAATTAGTAATCAAGACCGGCTTATAAAGAATTTGAGCTTCCCCGACCGTAACAGCTTTTCCTTCATATCTAGACGGTTGGACATATAGGTCGGCTTCTTTCATATAAGGGTATGGGTTGGTTTGTTTACCTAAAAGAATAAAACAATCTTCCAAGCTATTTTCTTTTATTAGCTCTTTTAACATTGCCTCATCTCCGCCATATCCAACGACGTACCAGGCAATATCCTTATAACCTTTATCTTTTAATAGTTTCAAAGCTTTAACTGCATTATCAATTCCTTTAGCATAAGATAATCTTGCCACTGTTATGATTTTGAACCTTTGATCATTTAGCATAGGATTTTCAACTTGTTCATTGGCTAAGGCTCTAACAAAATCTGGAGAAGTAATGTTCTCCATAACAATAACCTTCTTTTCTAAACCAGAATATTTTTGAATAAATGCACTCTTACATTCTTCCGATACTGCTACAATGTAATCAAATTTATTCCACATTTGAATGTCTACTTTTTCATCTGTATCCACTGTAGAAAAATCGGTGTGTATCCACGCAATTTTCGTCTTTGCTTCTACTTTCTCTGCGACAAAGTAATGAGGCCATAAATAGCTGATAGCAAGATCATATTGTTCTGTATACTTAGGGAGAAAAGGCAATGAATATTTCCACATATACTGCATTTGTTTGTATCCATTTTCGGAAGACCGGCTTAAATTCGCTTTATACTTGGCCATTAGCCTTACTAGTCCGAGTAACATTTTTCCAGATTTTAAAGTTTGTCCTATCGACATTCGAAAGGTTTTATAGGCTACAGATTCTTCTAATAAGTGTGGTTGATTTGGAAGCAAGTTCATAAAATCTCCAGTATGACTGTATAGCATCAAATCAATACAATGATGTTGATAGTCGAAGTTATTTAGCATACTGATAAGACTTCTTTCCACTCCCCCAACTTCCATGTCAAAGGAGGCAATTAATACCTTTTTCATATATTCCTCCATTATTTATTATGATTTGTAAATATTTATTAGGTGGGAAATCCCGTAGTTTAACGAATATCTATTTTTTTCGAAAGCATTAATAATTACATCTGTATCTTTTTCCTTTTTATTTACTTGTCCTATTATTTTGTCAGCCCACACATCAGGCCCATCCGCTAGTGAAAGTTTTGACACTAACCCTATATTCAAATCAGCTTCTGGCTGAATAGCTTCTGATACCACACATGGTAATCCACTTGCCTGAGCTTCTAACAGCACTAGTCCTAGGCCTTCATATAAAGAGGGAAAAACAAAGACATCCATACTATGAAACATAGTTGGTATGTCCTTTCTTATTCCCATAAATTTAATGCTGTTATGTATTCCTTCTTTTTTAGCCTGTTCTTCAATTTGTTGTTTTAAAACCCCATCTCCAACTAATAGCATTTCAGTGTCAGGATTCTTTTTAAGGATTCTTTTCATAATTTGCAATAAAAATATATGGTTCTTCGCTTCCATAAATCTTCCAATGTGTCCAATGACCACTTTATTTTTTAGGTCCTCTTTATTTTTAAATCTATTAACTTCTGGTTGAGAATATTTTAAGAAATGCGAGTAATCAATTACGTTCGGAAAATAGGAATAACTTTTCTTAGTCAAGCTTCTTTCTCCAAATAAATAGCTTCCTGCTCCGGCACTACAAGCTAACAAATTCGTTGAGAACGTATTAATCATAGATTTCATTAACTGAATATAAATTTTTTTTATAAAATGATCACTATTGTCTAAAGTTGTGTGAGCATGAGAGATTCTTACTTTAACACCAGCTAAAAAAGCAGCCACAGTGGCAATTCCACAATGAAACAAAGTATGAGCATGAACAACATCGTAAGGGCCATGTTTTTTTATTGCTTTATATATTTCTTTTATGGATTGAGTTTTCGATAGTTTTATTATTCTACCACCTAAAGCTTTTATCTCTTCGTCATAGTGGGCATCTTGTTGGCTATACGAAATAAAATCAAACTGGACTTTCTTTTGATCAATATTTCTATAGATATTCATTAGCATAGTTTCTGTCCCTGCTCTATTCATTGCTCCTACAACTTGAAGAACTCTTATTGGTTTGGAATTACTCATTGATCTCTTCCTTTTGGTTTATAATTAACCGGTTAAGGTTTATTTACTAATCATTTCTATTTTCCACCTTCTCATTCTGCCATTTTATAAATTCAATAATAGCTTTATACTCTGGAAGCTGTTCTTTTCTAATCCCCAGTTTTTTTAATTCGTTTACGAAATGAATCCATTCACTTTCTAAAAAATGTGAGGGTTCATGCTTAATTTCGATAAGTGTATGTAAATCTACATTTAACACGGCCGCAATTCTTTCAACTACTTGGATAGAAGGATTATCATTTAAATTACGCTCGATATTACTTAAATACGACTTGGACATATTAGCTCTTTCAGCCAGTTCAGATAATGTAAGTCCCTTTTTTTTGCGGATTTTATGGATTTTGTCTCCAATCATTCATCCTTACCTCATATTTTCTAATATTGGACGATTCTTTCTTTATTTAAGACTTTTAATCCTTTTTTTAGGCATTCAATGACTTTGTTTTGTTCATCTTCCGTCATACTTGAACCTGATGGAAGACAGATTCCGGTTTTAAATAGCTGTTGGGCTACGTCTTTATTTGCATCATGGTGATAGTAACGTGCTCCTTTAAAAAGAGGCTGCGTATGGAGGGGCTTCCATACCGGGCGCGCTTCAATATTTTGTTCCGTGAACGCTTGTACCAGCTCTGCTGCAGATGTTCCTGCTTCTTTTTCATTAACAGTTAAAACAGTAAGCCAACGATTTGTTTTCGTATTTGATAGCTCGGGCATGAATGCAATACCTGATAAACTAGATAATTCTTGATAATAACGCTCGAAAATTTTTCTTCGTGTTTCTACTCTTTTCTCTAACACTTGTAACTGTGCCCTTCCGACTCCTGCGAGAATATTACTCATCCGATAATTATACCCAAGCTGACTATGCTGATAGTGAGGAGCAGAGTCACGTGCTTGCGTTGCTAAAAAGCGCGCTTTTTGTAACTCGTCTATATCATTAGAAACAAGCATTCCTCCGCCAGATGTCGTAATAATTTTATTTCCGTTAAAAGAGTATACGCCGAACTTACCAAAACTACCGCTTGCTTTTCCTTTATAAGTAGACCCTAGTGATTCAGCCGCGTCTTCAATGACAGGAACGTTATATTGATTACACAGTGAAAGAATTTGATCCATTTTTGCGCTTTGACCATATAAATTTACGACAATCACTGCTTTGGGAAGCTTTCCTTGTATAAAAGCATCCTGTAACGCTTTTTTTAATGCCTCTGGTGACATATTCCATGTCTCTGGCTCTGAATCAATGAATACAGGCTCCGCTCCTTGATAAATAATGGGATTTGCACTTGCTACAAAAGTAAGAGTCGAACAAAATACGATATCTCCTTTTGTCACTTCCAATAAAGAAAGAGCCAAATGAATCGCTGCAGTTCCTGAACTTACTGCAACCGCTTCACTGACCCCTACATAAGAAGCAAGTTCTTTCTCAAAAGCATCTACATTTGGCCCTAGCGGCGCAATCCAATTAGTTTCGAATGCTTCATCTATATATCTTTTCTCATCTCCGCTCATATGAGGAGGAGAAAGATATATTTTGGAGTTAGTCATTAAAAGTCATCACCTTTTCTACTTATTTTGTTTAATCGCTATAAATAACTTTGGCTGGAGATCCTACGGCTTTGCAACTAGAAGAAATATGATGGATGACAGTTGAACCGGCTCCAATCACCGACCACTCACCAATTTCTATTCCTGGAATAACAGTAGCGGATGCTCCTATATGTACACCTTCACCTAGCGAAACATTTCCTGTTAAGGTAGCGTTAGGCGAGATGTGGACATAATTTGCAAGTTTATTTTCATGTTCAACAATGGCTCCGGTGTTAATAATGGAATGCTCTCCAATTTCCGCATCTGCATTAATCACCGCATTCGGCATTACAACAGTTCCATTTCCAATCATAGCTGTTGAACTTACAACTGCCGTTGGATGGATAACCGATAAATACTGGTCTGTTCGTAAATTTAATGTTTCCACTAGCTTTTTTCTTACTGTATTGCTGCCGATTGCAATCACAACTTTTACATCTGTATCAAGTAGCTTATTTAGAGACGAAAAAGGCGCATACGTAATTCCATTTCTTTCTTTTTTTTCTTTATATTTATCATCTAAAATAACGATAATTTCGTAATTTCGTAAAGAAGAGATCATTTCTTGAATGACCTTACTATGTCCGCCATTACCTATTACGATAACTTTCAAGTTATATCACGTCTTTCGTTCCTTTGAATTTTTCTATCGTTACATGCCCTTGCTGAGTAACACCTTCTTTTTTCGCAACTTTAAGAACCGTTAGAATTAAGACTTTAAAATCAAGAAATATGGTTTGGTTCCTTACATACCAAGTATCCATGTGGAATTTTTCTTCCCATGTAATTGCATTTCTGCCGTTTACTTGAGCCCACCCGGTAATTCCTGGTTTTACATTATGTCTAAGCATTTGTTCTTCTGTATAAAGAGGCAAATACTCCATCAATAATGGTCTTGGTCCGACTAAACTCATATCTCCTTTTACTACATTAATAAGCTGTGGAAGTTCGTCTAAGCTATACTTTCTCAGAAACTGTCCGGCTGTTGTTAAACGGGCTTGATCAGATAGCAGGTTTCCTTGCTTGTCTTTTAAATTAGCCATTGTACGAAATTTATAAAGGTAAAATGGGTTACTATCTTTCCCAGGACGCTGCTGTTTAAACAAAACAGGCGCACCCATCTTTACTCTAACCAATATGGCAGTGGACAAAATAACAGGAGACAATAATATTAATAGAGTCAATGAAATGACTAAATCCATTATTCGTTTCATCATGCATACCCTCTATTTCTTTTTATTTCTTACTTTGCTTATTTAGCTAATCAGAAGAATTAACAGTTAAAATCGTTTGTTTAATCTCATTTACAATATCGGTTGGTTTAATATCATGAGATTGATTGCCTTTTTCATAAAAACGGATTAGAATTTCCTGCAGCTTTTTTTCAGTAAGGATATTAGATATATTCATCGAGATTTCTCATTAATTAGACACTAAAAAACCCGCTGCAGAAGCAAGCACCGGAAAATTATGTTCGATTAATTTGTCATGATCTTCAACATATCCATCTGGATTATTTTTCTGCCACCTCCAGGTATCTTGGCACATTTCATTAATTCCTTTAGCGGCAACCCAGCCAAGCTCATTTTTTGCTTTTGAAACATCTGCAAAACAAATGGCTGCATCTCCTGATCGTCGATCCGTAAAGGTATAAGAAACTTTTTTCCCAGAAGCCGCTTCAAATGCTTTAACCATTTCTAATACACTATAGCCTTTTCCTGTCCCAAGGTTGTAAACATTCACACCTTTTGATGACTGTACTTTCTCTAAAGCTTTTAAGTGCCCTTTGGCTAGGTCAACAACATGAATGTAGTCTCTAACTCCTGTTCCATCTTTTGTTGAATAATCACTCCCAAATATATTAAGGCTCTGTAATTTACCAACTGCTACTTGCGAAATATATGGCATTAAGTTGTTTGGAATACCATTTGGATCTTCTCCAATCAACCCGCTTTCATGAGCCCCAATGGGATTAAAATATCGTAAAAGAGTAATACTCCATGCCTCATCGGAAATATATAAATCTCCTAATATCTCTTCTATTATCTGCTTCGTTTTTCCGTATGGATTTACAGCTCCTAATGGAACGTCTTCGGATATAGGAACTTGATCCGTTGATCCATAAACGGTTGCTGAAGAACTAAATACTAGTTTTTTCACTCCGTATTTTTTCATCAGTTCACACAGTACAAACGTACCCGTAAGGTTATTATGATAGTACCAAAGAGGAAAAGATACAGATTCACCTACAGCTTTAAGCCCTGCAAAGTGAATAACTGATTCAATCTTATTTTCAGAAAATACTCTTTCAAGCCCTTTTTGATTGAGTAAATCCACGTTATACGTTTTAAATGTTTTTCCCGTTATGTCAGATACACGTTTTAATGATTCAAGTTTGCTGTTGAAAAAGTTATCTACAACCACGACTTCATGACCTGCATTTAACAGCTCTACGCACGTATGACTTCCAATATAACCTGCTCCTCCTGTAACAAGAACCGCCATTCATTCATTCCTCCAATTTTTAGGGAATTAAATTCAAATAATCACTTTTATAAAATATTCCTAAGCTAATTACATTTTCGTAATAGTAATAGATAAAGTAAAGAACCAAGATGGCATAGTAGATAAGTTTTTCATCTTTTTCTCGAAATAGCTTTACAATCCATGAAATCACAATTAATTGATATAAATTAAAATAAATCCAAAACCTTGCGAAAATCCAATTTTGAGTAGAAATTAACATAAACACGCAGCCAATTAAAGCCATATTGATAATAGGATCGCTGTTAGGAAATATTCTTCTTAATTTATCTCGTCCTAAAAAAGCAATGAGTAAAGGCCCAGCGTTCACTGCTACTCTCAGAATATTAGCTCCACCTTCGTTAACATTTTGATAATCACTGTACTGCGTATCTTGAATAGCCGAAAACAAAAGTGTTGAAAATTGATTAAACCCTAAAACAATTATAATGGCTAAAGCTATGAGAACAACCGTAGCCTTGGACCAGGCTTTACTTCTAACAATAAAGTAAATTGGAATTAATATAAGGGCACTTTGATGAAAAAAAGATGCAAAAATAACAACTAAGAAATACCTTTTCCAACTTCCTTCTATCAAAAATTTTGTTGCTGTAAATATAATTGCTGCGGCTAAAGTTTGTCTAATCCCGTTCATTGTAACTAAAAACAATCCACCAGTTATATATACATACAGACTCAACTCAAACATCCTTGAATACTTATACAAAACCAAAATAATAAATATGTTTGTAATCAAAGCAGTAGTAAATATCAGTATCTGAGGATCTTCTGATACTTTTTTTAATTGCCTTTGAAGAATTCCAAAGCCAATATCTTTGTTGTTTAGAATATACTCCCACGTAAAATCATTGGAAGTATAGATGTTTATATAGTTAAATGTATCACCTATATTGGATCTAAGACCTGCAACAGCTATCAACGTAGATGCTGCCCCAAACATCAAAATTTTATTAGGCCTTATTAAAATCGTAAAATCATGGCTAATGGAAGTAGTTGCAAAATATCTAGCAAAAAATGCAAAAATAAATGCTAAAAAAAGATTAATCCAAAGAAAAGTCATACGATAAATCCTTTCAAATCAAAAACAGGGATCATCATAGTATTTTAACTTTAAACAATCCTTGTTTTTGTTATAATGTAAAAATATAAAGCTATTCCTAGAGGCATTGCCAATAAGGTTAAACCTTTACTAGGTGTATCTTGTAAAAAACTCCTGTTTTTACCTATCAAACTACTTGATACATAGTGGATTGCTTGTCTGAACTTAAACGAACGACTGGCGAAGGGAAGTTTCATCATTTCTTTACGATAAAAAGCAAAACCTCTTGGATTTTTACGATACTGTTTTAACATGTTTCGCGACGATCCGTCTTCTAGGTATTCTACACAACATATTATTTCGTTCATTAGTAACATTTTGTATTGTTTATCAATCATATGATATTTATAAGCTAACCCAACATACCTTTCATTTTCAAATAACGGATATGGATACTTTTTTGTTAATGACGTTCGATAAACCAGCTTTTTATCCCCTGTTACACTGTACTTGTTATATAAATCGAACAATGTGGAACATGTAATATGTTCTGGCAATCGTGTACCAATAATGTCATTGTTATGGTTAGCATCAAGACCGATGATTCCACCAATTTCATTACTTCCATACTTCTTCCACATATTTATAATTTTTCCCACTGCATCATCTGGCATATAGTCATCAGAATCAATGCAAACGTTTAGCTCTGTATCAATAAGTTCATAAGCCGTGTTATGTGCACCATGCATTCCTTGGTTATTTTGCCAATGGTATTTTATTTTAATGATATTTTCATTAATCCAGCCATCAACAATCTCTTTTGTATTATCTGTTGAGCCGTCATCAATGATTAGCCATATAAAATCGTTGCAAGTTTGTCTTTTTAAGCTCTCGTAACATTGATGAATGCAGTATGCTCGATTATAGGTTGGAGTAAAAACTGTTAATGTTTTCAACTAACCGTTCCTCCCATCTCCATATACGATTTTTGAATAAATTCCGCTGTTTTACGTATGTTGTATCCTTTCTGACTTAAACGTTCCTCTGATACTTTCCTGGATGAACTGCTACTCGTTACCTTTAACATAGTTTTAACCCACTCATTTTTATCATTTAAAGGCAGATATTGAACTAGCCCAACCCCCATATCTACTTCTTTTGTTATTACGTCAGAAATAATGCAAGGCAGCCCTGCTCCTTGAGCCTCTATCAAAGTTACCGGAAGCCCTTCATGGAAAGATGGGAAAACAAATGCATCAAAAGCTTGAAGCAGTAAATGAATGTCTTCTCTTACCCCTAAAATCTTTACTTTTTCTTCCAAATGCAACTCCTTTATTTTTTCTTCAATATTAGACTGTAATATACCGCCACCTGCTAGCAAAAGCTTAGCATCTGGAATAGTTTTCGTTAGTTGAGAAAATACCTCTAGTAAAAACAAATGATTTTTTTGATGGTTGAATCTTCCTACGTGGCCAATAATCAATGAATTTTTATCAAGTTTCAATTCTTCACGAATTTGGTTTCGAACATTTGATGAAAATTTAAATTTATTACATTCAATTCCATTTTTAAGAATGAATGTTTCATTAGATTGCTCTTTAAATAACCACTGGGCAGCAGCTTTTGAACAAGCAAACAGGTGAGTAGCAGAGCTTTTAATATTGGTACCTACATACCATTTATAAACTTTCGATGCCAATCCTCCTTCACTTTGAGTATTATGACTATGGGCAATCCTTACTGAAATGTTTGCTTTTTCTGCTGCACGAAGAACTAACCCACTCATTTTATCCATGTGAGAATGAACAATCGTATAGCCGGCATTTTCTTCAAAAAATTGATTCAGCTGTTTCAAGTAAGCAACGTGGCCTACTTCTGTTATATAAGGGATTCTATGAATTTGCCCTCCCATTTCCATTATTTCTGAGTCAAAAACTCCTTCTTTACATGTCAAAAAGTCAAATTGAACTTTAGAGCGATCCATATTCCGATATAGATTCATAATTAGTGTTTCAGCGCCGCCTCGATTCATATTGACTACAACATGTAATACCCTTAATGGACCTTCCACTTAATATCCTCCGTTTCTTGCATATAAGATCTATATATCTTCTTTTTTTCTATTAGCACTTTATTAATACTATATTTCTTCAAAATAATATCCCTTCCATTTTTGCCAAGTTTGCACTTTAAGGTTTTAATTCTAGCAAGCATCTCTATTTTATCTGCAAATACAGTAGTGTGATCACTATCGTCAATAATCCAACCATTTTTATTGTTCTGAATAAGCTCTCTATGACCTCTATTATCGAGAGCTACTATCGGTAGTTCACAAGCCATAGCTTCCATAATATTCACAGGTAGTCCTTCACGAAAGCTTGATGCCACTGCCACGTCACACATTGGAACAATTTGATGAAGATCGTTTCGATAACCTAAAAAGTCAACCATATGAGAAATTTCTAAGTCTGCTGCTAGCTCTCGGCATTTTTCAAGCAACGGTCCTTTACCTGCTAAAAGAAGTTTTGCCTGCGGAATTTTATCTTTTATAAGTGCTAGCGACTGAATAAGAAGCTGCTGGTTTTTATTTTTATTAAACTCCGCTGCGTAAAATAGTAAAAAGTCATTTGGCTGATACCCAAATGACTTTTTAAGCTGAATTTTTTCTTTTTCGTTTGCAGGCTTAAAATTGTCTGTGTTGATTCCCACTCCGTGAACATGTTCAATATGTTTCGTTTTAAAACGCTTCGTTGCCAATTGGTAATCTTCTTGATTGATTGTAATTAAGCAGTCTGTATAACGAGCGAGTATTTTCTCTATCGGATAATAAAGAAGCCAATTCACAAAAGATGCCCCTTTGCAAAAGTGAAAACCGTGAGCAGTGTAAATAACGGCCGCTCCTTTTTTTCTTGCTTGTCGTGCCGCTAAACGCGCTAGCGCTCCCCCCATTGGAGTATGACAATGAATAAGGTTGTATTTATTATGATTAATCACCGTTTTTAATTCTTTGTAAGCTTTCAAGTTGTCTCGGTGCAAGGGTGATCTTTGAATGGAAAGGTTATATTTTTTATCAACATAAGGAAGCTCCATATTTCCGCTTGCTGCTACGTGAACCTCCCATCCTTGTTCCTTAAACCATTCCATATAAGGCAGATGAAACGCTTTAAAATGAAAATCTACAGTTGCACAAAACAATACTTTTTTAGTCACTCATATCACCTATCTGCATAATGTTTCAACCTCTTCAGCTTGAAACAGAAACAATCTGTTTAGAAGCCGAAGTTAGATTATTATTTGCCAAATTTAATAACGTTTCCCTTAAAGATTCTTTATCCATCGTTTCATATGTTGCAATGATCTCATTAATTTCTTCTACATATAGTTTTGCCGTTTTGCCCACATAGATTTTTGGATATACTTGCTGTTCATGAATTTCATCTTCTTTCAACAATTCTTCAAAAAGCTTTTCACCTGGCCTCATACCTGTAAATTCTAAGCCAATTTCATCGATGGAATTTCCAGATAGCTTTATTAAGTTTTTAGCAAGATCTACTATTTTTACGGGTTCTCCCATATCTAAAACAAAAATTTCTCCTCCGCCAGCTAACGCTCCAGCTTGAATAACAAGTCTTGATGCTTCTGGAATTGTCATAAAGTAGCGAACCATATCCGGGTGAGTTACGGTTACCGGTCCTCCTTTTTCAATTTGTTTTTTAAATAACGGAATGACACTTCCTCGACTTCCCAATACATTCCCAAATCGGACTGCAACAAATTTTGTAGCGCTATGTGCATCCATTCCTTGAATAATCATTTCTGCCAGTCTTTTCGTTGCCCCCATCACACTTGTCGGATTCACTGCTTTATCACTAGAAATCATGACAAAAGTTCCTACGCCGTGCCAGCTCGCTGCCTTTGCCACATTCATCGTTCCAATTACGTTATTTTTAACAGCTGCTTCTGGATTACGCTCCATTAGCGGCACGTGCTTATGAGCTGCAGCGTGATATACAACGTCTGGACTATGTATATTCATTACCGACATCATTCTCTTAGCATCTTGTAGATCAGCAATCTCTGTTGTAAATTCAATACTTGTCTCTTTAAATATATTTTTTAGTTCCATTTCAATTGAATAAATACTGTTTTCACCGTGACCAAGTAGAATAAGCTTTTTGGGACTAAACTTTGAGATTTGTCTAGAAATTTCAGAGCCAATTGATCCGCCGGCACCCGTCACCAAAACTACTTTATTCGTAACATAACCAGAGATACTTTCAACATCCATTTCAACAGGGTCTCTTCCTAAAAGATCCTCTACTTGCACATCTCGAAACTGATTTACTGAAATTTCCCCTGTAACAAGATGCTCAAGCATAGGCAGTGTTTGAGTTCTCGCTTTTGTCTTAGCACATTCCTGGAAGATGATATTTAATTCCTTTTTACTAAGGGAAGGAATGGAAATAATAATATTTTCAATGGCAAATTTTTCAACAGTTTCTTCTATTTTCTCTGCTCCACCTAGGACAGGAAGACCTAAGATATCAAGGTGATGCTTTTTTATGTTGTCATCGATAAAACCAATAGGAAGAAGATTGCTTCCATTTTTCTTCAAAAGCTGCCTGGCTACCATAGTACCTGCAGATCCAGCGCCAATGATTAACGTCCTTTGTTTATTGCTTGATTTGTTTATAATAGAATCCCGATACATTCTCCATACAAATCGTGATCCCCCCATTAATAACATATGAAGCAGCCATGTCACGGCTAACAGTCTAAAAAATGTTTCTTTAAAAACCAGTTGCTGAATGATGGCAGCACAGAGAATAGAATAAGAGACAACTTTAAAAATGATGACTAGTTCTCCAATACTTGCATATTCCCAAGATTTTTTATAAAGTTTAAACCTAATCGAGAAAAAATGATGACTCAACAAAAACGTAAGTGAACTTACAACAACAGGAAAAGTAATTACGTAAATACTTGCATCTACAAGAAAGCGGCTCATAAAAATAGCTAACATCACAATACAAGAATCAACTACAATAAATAAAGACAACCTTTGGCGATAAGTCATACACGTTCTCCTTTCTTTAGCTGATGATTTTTTGGTTGTCTAATTCAAGAGCCGTTATCCTTTTTCGAATCGTATTATTCAACAACTTTCTAATTTCCATCAGCTGCTCTTTAGATGCATCTTGTTTAATATACCTAACAGCTTTTTTAATAGATTTTGGATGATTATCAAAACTCCCCATTTCACCTTACATCTCCTTCACTATAAAAATAATAAAGCTTTTATGTATACGGTTTTTGTAAAACCGTATACATAAAAGCTTTATTAACACTAAAATAGGCATCTAACCCATCCTCACACCATACTTTCGACGACTTGCGTCTAAGGTTTCTTTCAACCCACAGCATGATCGAGTGCCTGCGTTGATAATGGCAAGTAGGCATCGCCAAACTATTTCATCAAATAACTTTTTAAAGAACAATTATGTTCTTAATTGAGAACTATTGTCCAAAAAAATTATATCTTTATTTTTCATGCATAACCACACCTACTAATTTAGCTTCTGCAATATCCAACACTCTTTTTGTTTCCTCTATCTTCTCTACCTTTGTTTTCTCTCTCTTCAAAATTAATATTACTCCGTCACAGTATGTTGATAATACTCGTGTTTCAGGAGATGTTAATAGAGAGGAAGAATCGATTAGTATAGTATCATAACAAGCAGACAATTTAGTCAGTAAATTTTGCATCGTGTTAGTACCTAATAATTCTACAAAATGAGACAAAGAAGAACCACTCGTTAAGACGTCTAAATTCTCTATCCTCGTTTGATGTACAACTTCTTCAAAAGATTCTTCAGTTTTTAGTATATCTATTAACCCTCTATTATTTGGAACGTTAAAAATATCTTGAATTGCTGGATTTCTTAAATTTGCATCAATTAATATAATTTTTCCTTCTTTCTGAGCCATGGAAACAGCTAGGTTAGCTGCCGTAGTTGATTTCCCTTCTCCCTTTTCAGGAGAAGTAATAAGAATAAGCTTGCACGTTTTTTCCTTTGTTAAAAAGTGAAGGTTTGCTTTAATCGCACGAAATTGATCAGAAATAATGGAATTAGGATGAAAGTGGGTAAAAAGGATTGGTGTTTTCAACATTTTTACTTGAGAATTTTTATTTGCTGCCAACGGTCTCACTCCTTAATTCTACGTCTGTTCCTGTTTTAGCAGATGATTTAAATTTTTGTTTGTTCATGTTTGAAATCGTTCCTATTACCGGTACACCTAATAATTGTTCCACTTCACTGTCTTTTTTTACTCTTCCATCTAAAGAATCTAGTAAAAAAGTAAGCCCAAGTCCTATTACAATCCCTGCAATCAAAGCAAGCATGATGGTGCGGTTTTGATTTCCATCAATAGGAGAAGAATTCTTTGCTGGAGATAATAATTGGACTCCTTTAATATTTAGAATATTCCCTACTTCTTCTTTGAATACTTCAGCTGTTGTATTGGCAATTTTAACAGCAGTTATTGGATCCGTACTTGTTGCGGAAAGACTAATGATTTGTGATCCATCAAGGCTCGCCGCCTGCACTTGACCTGCTGTGGCTTCTACAGGCTGATTCAAATTTAACTGTTTTGTTACTTTTCCCATCACTATAGGATCTTTAACCATTACTAGAAGCGTACTCATTTTTTGTGTATCTACATCTACAATCACTCTGGTGGAAGCTTGATAATATACTGTAGTATTATTTTGATGACTGTAAAAAAAGCCAGCCAGTGTAGTAAAGATAGTGATGATAATGATAAGCCAAATACGTTTTTTGATGACTTCATAGTATTCTTTTAAATTAATGTCTTTACTCTTTTGTTGGTGGAGAAAATTCCTTTGTTCCATTGTGCTCATTAGAACCACCTTTACTTGAATTATTTTTTAGTGTTCTCAATATCAAATATTCTTTATAACGAACAAAAACATTATTAAACTTTACACTTCTTAGTTGTATATGTACTAATACATTTTGATAAGTAAGTTAAAGTTCTATTTCATTTTAATTCTTTATAAAGAACAAGTCAATACTAATCTGCTTTTCTTCCAAGAATATATAACACTCTATTAAATTTGTTTTATCCACAAAAAAAGAAAATTCATACTGCTTATTTGTTTTTTATAAAGAACATCTTAATATCCTTTTAGTTGCTAAAATGTACGGTTATTTATTATGTATGCATTAAAGAGAGTCAAGGGAACAAGGAACCTAAAGATATACAAATATTTGTGAGTTTTATCTATAAGAACATAATAGAATTAAATACTTGACCCCTTAACTTCATCTAACATCCGTATTGAATAAATCTGGTTGGTTAATCTTAATTAATTATACCGTATAAATTAAAGACAGCCTTATCCCCAATATTCTTCCATGTAATAATCTTCAACGCTTTCCAAACGACTGTTCCATCAGAAATTGCATTAGCAGTTGCTACCCATATAGGCTCCTTATCACCCGTAGTCCCAGCAGTTACACTCTCGTAATAGAAGCCGTTAGGTGTGTTAGGCATTACCTTATCCCCTACTTTAACTGTCTTAGCAGACCATGTGGGTATACCCTTTGTATCAATGATTGTAGTATTAAGATTGAAAGGAAATTCAGGAAAAGTACTTGCTGAAACCCCCGTATTTTGTGCCTCATATATTTTAGTTCCTGAATAAATTTTAGCTCCAATAGTATATGACATTGACGGACTCCACATTATATCAGTTGCTATACCAGCCTTTACGCATATCCACCCTATATTCTTTCCAGGAGCAGGCGCAGCATTTATAATCATGTTACCTACATTAAAATATCCGCTATTAGGCTCTATAATATTAGAAACTTCAGAATCATAATTAATATATTTATCGCCTATTAGAGGTGAAAATGAAATATTCTTGAGTGTATTATTAGCAATGATAGAACTATTTACCTCTGCGCTGCTATCATAATAAGAAGCAATAAGAGTTGTTACGCCTTTATACTCTATATAATTATTTTTTACTATTGCAGAAATAGAGTTAGTAGGATATTTGTTATCAAATATGGCTTTAAAATCACTATTATTTATTAATAAATTACAGTTTTCTAGAGTCATAACAGAACCACCGCTAGTTACATTTGATAACAGATAAAAAAAGTTGATTAATTGTGTCGATTCAATATTACAATTAGTTAAAGTATAGAAATTATTATTACTAGACCCATTTATGTTAATAGGTTTCAATACTGTGTCTTTTAAATCGCAATTTTGTAGAATAATAGAGTTATAGTTATATTGATTAGTAATATCACAGTTAGTAAATGTACACTCATTTAAATTGAGCGCCATTGTATCAGTTCTATTAAACTTTATTGTAAGTCCATAAAATTCATTATTTTTGAATGGTCCAATAGTGTTAATTACAATGTCTGGCTTAACAACATCTTTAGGATTAGCAAAAAAAAGATTATTCTTAATTCTAGTTCCAGTAGGAATTACGGCACCTGTGACATTTACTAATCTAACAATATTATTTTCATATTTAGCACCCCCTAAACTCCCAATAGTATCTACAAAATAGTTGCCCTCACAAATTACATCATAAGTAGGATTACTTACATCAAACGAACCTTGTATATAGTTTCCAGTTATATTTACAGCAGCATTTTGATGACCAGAAGCTCCAAACAGAAGAATTCCAGCTCTGCGAATGTAGTTTTCAGTAAGGCTAGTATATTGCTGATCGTATACAACAACTCCATAACCATCCATATTGGTAATAACATTTCCCTCTACAAATACTGAGTAGCCTCGTGTAAGAATGCCATGATAGCCACCTGTTATTAAATTATTTTTAATAATACTGTTATCTCCGTAAGAATCTTCTTGGTTTATAGCGTATCTAGTCGTATCATTAAATGCAGGAGCGCCATCTAAAAAAACATTACTGAATTTACCATTGTTTCTTATGCGATTACTTCTTACAACACAATAACTGCCTCCCATTGTTATACCGCCTCGGTGCCCATTGTAAATTTCATTATATTCAATAACGTTATGACTAGGCACTCCGCCGTAATCGACGAAAATATTAAAATTTTTAGCAGGGTCTGTTTCATTATAAAATTTCAACTTATACTTTGCAGCATTAGGAGGTATAGACACCGGAAACTGAACTCTCATATTTCTTAAAACACCTATATAGGTATCGTCTGCTCCGTAGTAGAAAACATCAAATTCCTTTTTATTCAGACTTGTTTGTCTAGAATACCCTTGCCCAGCAATAGAAAAAACTTTAAATGTAAGACCATCTGGTGAGGAAGGTATTGTAATAAGGTTTGTCACAACTGTAGTAGTTGCTGGTATAATAATTCCTTTACTATCTATATCTCCCAATACTGCTCCTGTAGGAACGCTTCTGATTATACCTTGTGAAGTAAGATTTATATTGTCTCCCATGTATCCGCTAATATCGCAATGACTAACAGAACAGTAGCTGGAACCGTCAGTAAACGACACTCCATAACTACCTTCAACCGCCTTCTCATTTGGGTTAACGAAGCTCCTATCATATACATCGCCTATAATTTTACCATTTATAATATGTGCATGATTTACTCTACTAAACGTAAAAGATACTCCAGCAAAATTATAGTAATCTGTTCCTGTTCTTGTATCGTACGGTGATTTATTATCAGAATCGTAAATCACTTTCAAAGTCGAACCGTTGAGGTTTAAGGTCATATTACTTGCCATAAAAATGGTTTGAGGATAGCAAATAGCATAACTCTCTTTAGGAAGAACTACAGCAGTAAACCCATTAATACTTGCATATTTAATCGCTCGATTTATTCCTAATACGTTTGCATATGCTTTTTCATAGTCTGTATTTTTATATGGTTTTGAAGGAATACCTTTCGTGATTCCAAACCTTTTAATATCTATCACATAGGTTGATGATGAACCTGCACTAATTGCTTTTAGTTTTTCCGCGAGACTGGTAGATTCATCCACAAAAACTGCATCAGCTATTGTAACAGGAAAAGCATCTACCCCTTCACTGTCTATCAGCTTCTTAATTTTACCATCCATCCACAGCACCTCCTTTTATTGGTTAGCACTAAATGCCCCTCCATGTAATGTCATGGGTTCGTTATTATCCATAAGATCATTAAGTTTACTACCAGTTACTTGAGAAGAAAAATCGTAATCTGACACAAGAACCCGTTTACCTTGATCATCTGTTTTGTAAAACTTAACTCTGTAAATATTGCCTCTTATCACAGATGTCCCCGATCTAGAAGCAAATATATTCCATTTGTCTGTTATAAGTGTTTCTCCTAATGTGTCTAATCGAATGACTACTTTTGTGTTCTCTGGTATAGTTGCATAATTTCTGTCTGGTTTTAAAACACCATCTACATACATATCACCAAAACCTAACCGCGCATATTGTGTTCCATTAAACTGAGAGTACAAATTGTAAGTGGGATTCGATTTTAAACTTTCAACAATTACATTTGTCCAAGCATTTTTTAAAGTTAAAAATTTTACAGTCAGTTCTATAGATGTAAAGCTTATAGAAGGGACTTCTACATAGTCAGTATTAGCTAATTTTGTGTATGAAAGGTTTCCCAATGTTCTAGTATTAATTGTAGTTCCATACCCTTCAATCTCCCCACCATTTTGAGACTTTACAGTAATACTATAATTTGTTGAAGGAGTTAGATTTGTTGCCATGAAAGTTGTAGCTGTTGTGGTTCCAATTAAAGATGTTCCTACATAGATGTTATAATTTTTGACGTCTGCTGATTGACTTGCAGTCCACGAAAGTGTCAAATTAGTACGATTCGTATCTGCGACTATCAAATTAGTTACATCATAAGGCATTAGTCGTTTAACAGACTGCAAAGGAAAATCGGCCAATGTTACACACCCTGCTAGTACCTCTTGAGTTTTAAAAGCATTACTCGATGTGTCGTTATAGACAAGAGAGTGAGCACTAACCTCTGAAATATCCTCTTGAAGGCCTTTTTTATATGATTGCACTAATTTACTGTCGACCATAATTTTCTCTTCAGTTGTGCTATCTATAATCATTATTTCAAAATCTGAAATATATAAATTTTCTGTTTTTTCTTCATATAATCTAAATTTCTCCGCTAATTCATTTATTTCTTGAAGTATATAAACTCTAATATTTGTTATTAGCTGATCAATACTTTCTATACCTTCTACATTTTTTAAAAGTTTATTACCGTTAGGCGTACCAATATATAATTCACTTGTATCGTTACACAAGCCAAACTCACCTTCGGCTAATGTCGAAAGATGAACTTTTAATCCTCGTCTAATTACAATTTTTAATGACATCAAAACTACCCTCCACTTGATAACTTTTGTAAATAATTAATTATTTTTTACTTTCTCTTACCTAAATTACTAAATACACACTAATTCTTTCATTCATAAAGATATTGCTAAAAACATCATTGGAACTTTTAAAAGTTACTTCAATTAATTATGGAGTACTTAAACAAGTATATAAAATTCATTTTAAGTACTCCTTTGTACATGCTATGCCTAAAAAAAAAAACCGATTGTACACTTGCCTATACAGACAAAATTGTTGATTCTTTTTAAAAATATGAAGCGTATTCAATTGTGAAAAATTATAACAAACTAACTTTTTCCATGTATGTATATCCTTTTATTCTACTTATTATAAAACCGACAAATTATGACACATTCAGGTATTTTCTTGTAGTAAAATGTTCGTAATACAAATGATTCAGAAAAGAGCAAACTGTTCGAAAGGTCAGGACGCAAAGCTGCGGGTCTAAAGTCATAGAATAAAATATAAAAGACTAGGATAGCCGGGTTACCTGATAGAGAAAAGCTGGAGGTAGAATAATGCTGAATCGTACTAACGTTGTGGAAGTAAATAAAAAGAAAGAGACGCTAGATAAAGAATGGGTTGAGCTTATGCATACCGCTTATAAAATGGGTATCTCTATTGAAGAAGTAAGAAGGTTTATTGCTTATAATAAACCTAGCTAAAAGGAAAAAGGAAGAGACGAGGGATTTAATTCACACAGGAATTAGATTCTTTTTTTTGAGGTGAGAATTATTAAAAGAGTGTATTCATTTGTAGAAGCTATACTTTAGGAGGTGTTTACTGTTATCAAAATAAAAAGAGAAATTTGTAACAATACGGTTAGAATAAGAAGGAAGGAAAAGAGATGAAATTAAAAGAAGTTGCCTCTTACCTCGTTGAGCTAAACGAAGGAATTAATTTAAATTTACTTAATAATAACTTTCTTTACTGATCATAGCAGAACCTTTAGGGGCAGTTGCAATTAATCAGTTTCTACTGCCCTTTAAATCAAATGCTCTTAGACTTACTGATTTGAACGCTGCCACTTTTGGAATTCAAGAAACTGTTTGAACTGCTCTTTGCTGATACCAGATTCAGCCGCTTCTTTTGCTAAATCTAACCATTCACTGTCTATTGAGATTGAGCTATCACTCTCGGAAGAATCATGAATTAACTTATCTACACTAACATGTAAAGAAGTTGAAATCTTATTTAAAAATTGAATAGAGGGGTTTAATTGAATATCTCTTTCCACAGAGGAGATGTAAGACTTAGCTACTCCAGCACGGTTAGCAAGCTCAGTTAATGATATTCCTTGTTTCTTTCGAAGTTCTCGGATACGTTGACCAATTGTCATATTTATCACCCTTAATAAATGCTTATAAGGATAATTGTACCACAGTTCCATGCTAAATCCTATAACAAATTAAATTATCGTCGAGCTATGAAAAACTGCTTAAACGGATTGAAATAACCTTATGATGCATTCGAAATAAGATATTACTTACCTGTTTTGCACAATCAATCCGTTAAAGCTATTGTAATTATATAGTAGATTTTTTCACTCATTGTACTTTTCAGAAAAAAATAATCATTCATTACCTACGCTCAAATACCAAAAAAGGGAGCTGTATTGAATTACCTTTCTTATACCAGCTTTTTTATTCTTTCACAAAAGTTTCTCATTTATTATATTCTTTTTTATTAAATTGGTTTGGATTAGAGATAAATTCCTTAACGTCTTGTATGCTGATTCCTTGATCTTGGGCTTTTAGCATTAAATGAACCCACTCTAAATCAATAGTACTTTTATCATTCGCGCTCATCATTCCAGTCCCCTTCATCGTAAATTTGATAACGCTTTCTAAAAATGTGATTAAATAAAAATACCTATTTTTCCCTGTTTTTTTACAGTATAATGGATATTACCAGAACATTAGACATTTTTTATTACTAAAAGCACCAATTTTTTTGAATTTTTTGTCTATTCCTATCATAATGATTTTACCGTTACACAAACGCTACAGTTAGACACTAGGAGGATTGTTTTTATGCCTTTTCTGCATACGGCGACAGAAAAAATTTACTATGAAGTTCATTCGCCTGTATTCACTGACCAGACAGACACCATTGTGATGATTCATTCTGTTATCACTGATCATACGCTTTTTGATTCTATTACTGCAGAATTAACCCAACATTATTGTGTTATTCAGTACGATTTGAGAGAGACAGGAAACAGCGCCTCCGCTACAGGGGAAATATCGTTTGAGACTCATATTGAAGATCTTTTCCACTTATTACATACGTTGCATATAAAGAAATGTTACTTAGTTGGCGTGGGATTTGGAGGACAAATCGCTGTTAAATTTACCGCCCGCTATGAATTTCTTGTTGAAGGACTGATACTACTGTCTCTTCCTTTTTATTCAGATAGCACCATTCAAAAGATTAAGAGATGTTACAACGAAGAAAGCAAAAATCAAATACCGGTAAATAAAATCCTTGAATTAGGCAAACTGGAAAGTCTGGAATATACAAACATGCAAGAGGTTATTGAAAGACTTAAACAAATGGATCCCAATGTATATTTCCGCTTTGTTAAACTTTCTATTACAGCCAGTCTATTTCAAGAGCTAAGCAGCATTTCACTTCCTGTACTCACTGTATCTGGCCAACATGATTTGCTGTTTTCATCTCAGTATCTGATTTCAAAAACGATGTTTTTAAAAAACTACAGTCATATGACCATACCTAACGCACATTCTCTATTTCTAGTAAAAGAAAAAACAGCTTTATTCAGAGAAATTGTCATAGATTTTATTAAAAGTAATACAGGCCAGCTGCCTTCTTTAAAGAATGATTCTATGAAAATACTTAAAAACTGGGAAAGTGATACGGCTATAGACATACAAAAAGATTTTCATGCCCATACACCCTCTCTTAAAGTAGATTTCTTATACTCTTTTTCCGTCTATGTAAATGGTCAGCCTATTACAGAAGGCTGGAATAAGCGCTTTGCTCAAGAAATTTTACTATATCTTATTTTTCACCATTCTATCAGCAGAGAACAGCTATGCGAAGCGCTGTGGCCCGAAATGCCTTTAAGCAACGCCAAAAAAAATTTACGCGTCTACTTGTCTCATTTAAAAAAATTATTGAACGCAGAAAATTCAGAGCCGGTTTTACTTGTTAACAGGCAGCTCATTTCTTTAAATGCAGATGTGTCAAGCGATGGATTAGATTTACTAACTGACCTTCAGTGGATAACCGAACAGTCTGACCCGGCGCTGAAATTCAAGGAAGCTGAACAACGACTGCATCAATTAGTTCCTCATTATTTAACAACGATTTATGACGATTGGTTCCTTGATATCCGAGTGAAAATAGAGATTATTCTTCTTGATCTATTAATATGGATGAAAGAATGGCTTTGTGAAAATGGAAAAGTTTCAAAAGCCGTATTTTTACTTATTAAATTTATTGATTTAGTAGAAGAAAAGGAATTCATTTATGATGAAATTGTCGATTGCTATATCAAGCTCGATAACAATGAAAAATCAGAGTACTGGCTCGATCAAAAAATGCGGTATTTAGTTGAATAAAAAGGATGTGAATACATGAATTCGTACTGTGAGATGGTGTTTAATCAAATACACGTCAACGTCCAGTCTCTCACCGCGATCATTGATGAGGTTACAGAAGAAGAGCTTGCTTATCGTCCCCTCCCTCACAAGCGGTCTATTCAAGAGCTGCTGCAGCATTTATGTCTCATTTGTAGTGCAGACTATTCTATTTCCTCAGGCTACTCTGCAGATAAAATGAACGACTTTTATCTGCAGCATCCAGCTTATACAAAGCTTGAACTCAAAACAGCTTTAATAGATGGTTTTAACCAGCTAAAAGCGGCCTACTCTTCTTTTGACGAACGAAAGCTTTTTTCACTGCAAACGTCCTATTGGGGATGCACGTATACACGTTTTGAGTGGCTGCTTGAAATTCAGTCTCATTTATACCATCACCGTGCAGAACTATATACACTTCTAACCTGTTACCGCAGAAAGGGATTGGATATAGTGCTTTTTGAGTGATATAGTTTTCACTCTCTATATTTTCGTAGATTTTTAGAGGCTTAGGCTTAAAGGAAGCTTTTTTTATTTATTTACCATTTTCCATACATTATGAAATATAATAGGAGAAATAGTAATAGCTTTTGTATATAGAAAGCATTAAAAGAAAATGAGGTTGGGTTATGAGAGAAACAATTGTTGCAGCTTTAAAGAAAATTGAAGAAGATTACGACGTAAAGGTATTATACGCTTGTGAATCTGGAAGTAGAGCGTGGGACTTTCCATCTAAAGATAGCGATTATGATGTTAGATTTATTTATATTCATAAGAAAAATAAATACTTAAGCATTGACCCAATCGGTGTAGGTAAAAAGCGAGATGTAATAGAGCTACCTATTAATGACCTATTAGATGTTAGCGGCTGGGACTTAACCAAGACATTAAAACTTTTTAGAAAATCAAACCCACCTTTACTAGAATGGATGCAATCAAACATTGTATATTACAAGGCGTATTCAACATTTGATAAAATGAAAAAACTACATTCTAACATCTTTACTCCTACTTCTTGTATATACCACTATTTAAATATGGCTAGAAATAACTTTAGAGAGTATTTACAAGGTGACGAAGTAAAAATCAAAAAATATTTTTACGTTTTAAGACCCGTGTTAGCTGCTAAGTGGGTTGAACAATATAATGAATTTCCTCCACTAGAATTCCCTATTCTCTTAGAGAAACTGTTACCAGAAGGAGAATTAAAAGAAGAGGTTAGTAAGCTGTTAAAGCGTAAAATTAGTGGTGATGAGCTAGATTTAGAACCACGCATCAATGTTATTAATGAATTTTTAAACATAGAAATTGACCGTTTAGACAAATACGTCAGAACTTTATCTGTAGAATTAGATGACCCTACATATGAATTAGATCAATTATTTAGAGATACTTTAGACGAAGTTTGGAACTAAGTATAAAACAAAAAGGCTTATCCCTAATGCAAGTAGCAGCGGATAAACCTTTTATTTATAATTTCTATTAAAGCGGTATATTATTATTCGTATTTTTTGTTTCATTCAAATAGCTCTCCACATATATTTGTTCTGCATCTGTAGCATTTTTAATTCCATCCTCCGGACTAAATTCAATGTTTCTCCTTATTGCTACACGATCTGCAATGTAACCCATTGCTAACAAAAACACTATACATCCGCCTGCCCATAGCCACATTGTCATTTTAATACCCCCTTTTTCTTCTTTAATTCACCTAGCGTCGCGTAATACAGCATATATCCTCCGCAGGATAAAAACCCTCCAACAAGTAAAATGGCAAGTTTTTTAATAACTATCCCCTCCACATTCTTTTAAACAAAACAGAACTAACAGATGATTCGACTTTATGTTAAACGTTTTTCCGCAAAAAGGAATTTAAATTAACATTCCCTATACTTACTATACGTTATAGCACTAATAAAAGTTTCAGAAAATTACATCAATAATTCCCAAGTTGATTTTCAACAAATCTTATTATAATTTTTTATGTTTCATCCTAAATAATTTCAAAACCGCTGCCAATCTATCTATAAAGCATTCGAGGCTTTACGCCGCTTCAATCAGATTTACTATTATTGCCAGGTGCATTAATTATGATGCCGATTGTGACTGAATGCATCAACCAATTACCTCAACATTTAATTTCTCACGGTACAGCTTTAAATAATACAATTCGTCAAGTTGCAGGTTCAATTGGTACTGCTATACTTGTTACAATTATGACGCAACAAACTACGGAACACCTCGCTAAAGCAATAACAACTTCGACTATAGATATGGTAGTAACGATGTATTCTTATTTGCGACGCTATTGACTCTAGTTGCGTTATTACTCTCTCTCTTCTTACGTACACCAAAGATCAATAGAGAGAAATAATAAAAAGCCGTTTCTTTGGTTAAGAAACGGCTTTTTATTTTAATAAACAATTATATTTAAAGCATATATTTTACATTTGGATATCATATTTAGATTCAAATGCAGACACTTTTTCTTTAGCATCTAAAAATTGTACTTCAGCAGCTTTTGTGTTTTCTTCTAAAGTTGATTTATCCTTACCACTTTCTTTTTGTAGAACTTCTAGCATTTCAACTTGCTTATTTAATGACGAAGTCACGCTAGTGACTGCGGAATTTAATTGATTATATTCTTCAGTACTAAAGCTAGCTTTATATTTCTCCAACTCTTCCTTAATAAGCTTTATTCTTTTCATAGGCATTCCTTGTATAGACTTAATAGCCTCAGTTGCGTCTGCATCAATTTTTTCATAATCGTAGCTATCTGCATTAAAATCTTTGTCTAACTCAATAGTGTTCACCGCATTAAAGTGCTGAGTAATATCCGCTTTAGTTAACACAATATGCATATGAGTACCAATTGCAGCCTCGTACACATCTACTGCCGAACCATAACGCTTCTGAGCTTTTATTGCTTGATCATTACTTAAATGGTCTATCTCAGTTTTTAAGTCTTTTACATGTTTGTCTAGTTCACCATCATCGCCCTGAAGAATATTCTTGCTTTCAATTGACTTTGCTAGTATGTTAAAGTCTGCTTCAAAAACAAGATAATCATCAGATTCCATATATCCTTTTTCTTTTGTATATTCTTCATACTCACTCTCTAATTTAGAGAGTTTTTGTTCGAGTTTTTTCTGCTCTTTCCCCATTTGTTTCTGCTCTTGCTTAGCAGATCCTTGTTTTTGTTCTTCTTTCGTTGATCCACAAGCTACTAAACTAATAGATAGCAAAGATGCTACAAGTCCTAGGCCGATTTTTCTTAAATTCTTCATTTTTTCTCCTTTTTTTGGTATGTAGTTTTTTCACCAAACAATGATAGCATATATTATGTACTCCAAAAGAACGATTTTAGAAAAATTATCAAGTTTTCTATAGATAGACCATTAAAAGCAACAGTAGTTTATCTGTTAGTAGCAGCTTTAAAAAATCTCTTATCCTCAGTTTTACGAACAATTGCTTAATTATTAGACCTTTTATCTGACGCGCAACGAAACTAATTAGAAAAAAAGTAAAAACCGTTTCACTGTTTAGAAAACGGTTATTTACTTTAACATATAATTCTATACTTAGAGTTAATTTGATATTTCACCCCCTATTTCTGATTTAAAATAATAAATTTGTAATCTTTTTAGCGGGTTTACTTGTTTTTTAAAATATAAATTAACCATTTTCTTCATAAAAATAGTACTATTTTCAAAAGGAATCTTTTATTTCTCCTGAGAATAGTACTACACTATATTAAATAACCTTTATTTTTGTTTTAATTGTATAATATGTATCTGCTATGAGTCCTACTGCAAGTCCACTAATCATCCCGTACGGTAATACACCTGGTACATTTTGATAAAAAGTGCCGATTAACATTGCAGCTAGGATGCCGAAAAGTACGCCTATCACAATATGCGAACCAAACTTCACCTGTTTTGCGGTATACATTCTTCCTCCTCCTCACTTTTTTTCCATTATATCACAACAGCATCGTTTATTTAATGATAACTGAGCGAGGAATGCGAATGTAATAAAACTGTAACCTTATATAACTATTTTAGTATTACTCTTTTGGCGAATAAAATGTCATATGAGGCTTTTCTTCTTGGTAATACGCTAAACGGTCTTGGAGCGTACCAGTATGAAATTCAAATTTATGACCGTCAGGATCCGTAAAATAAATAGATTTTTTGTCTCTCTCGTCACGATTTCTTCCAGGTAAGATATTTACATTATGCTGTTTTAACAGCTCTTTTGCTTGGTCAAAACTTTCAATGGAAATAGAAAATGCTAAATGAGTATACGAATAATGAATTTCTGATCTAGGAATATCTTTTTCTTCGTTTAACGCGAGCCACATTCCATTTAGACTAAAGTAAGCGGTGGACTTTCCTTTTACTAAAAGTTCCGCCCCTAACACTTTTTGATAAAATATGATGGACCGTTCTAAATTTGACACAGAAAAGCATATATGATTAATTCCTTGAATCATCTTTACCCCTCGCTTTCTATTATATAACTTTTCTTTTAGCACCTATTTTACTGAAAAAACATACTTTTTGCCATGTAAAGAGCTACTCCCCAAATCATACATGCAGAAGCCTTATTGACCCAAATCATTATTTTCCCATTTGAATCCATTTCCCCTACTGCTTTTCCTGCAAAAGCTAAGGATAAAAACCATATCCACGAAACGGATATCGTAACGAGCGTAAAAATCCATTTTTCTTTTCCGCTGTACAGTAGAGAATTTGTTCCGATTACACCCATAATATCCATCAGCGCGTGAGGATTTAGCAGAGATACAGAAGCAGCAAATAAAATTTGGGCTTTCACCGTCATCCCTTCCTTTACTGACGTTTTTGAAGGTTCGCTCTTCCACGTCACAAAGCCCATATACGCTAAAAAAAGAAAACCTATCCCAAAAATAAGCGCTTGAAAAAATGAAAAGGTAGCGGCTACTGCTGAAACTCCCAGCACTGCTACTAGAATTAAAATCGTATCACAAACAGAAGCCGTTACCACTACAGGAAGCGCCTGTTTGATCGTTCGTTGATTTGCTCCTTGGTTAAAAACAAACACATTTTGTACTCCTAAAGGTAAAATCAAACCAAATGCTAACAATAAAGCATGTATAACCACTGTAAACATGTTGTTCTCTCCTTTCTCTTTTATCCTACAATTGACATCCCTTGTTGTCTCCATCCAAATTTTGATTTATAATACCAACCAAATTATAAAAAGGTGGTCTCACATGAACTGGACTCCAAATCCGGCTGATAAAAAGCCAATGCACAAACAAATTCAAGAGTATATGAAAGAGAAAATCATAAATGGAGAATGGCCTATTGGAACGAAAATTCCTTCTCAGCGCCATTTAGCTACTAGCTTTTCTGTAAATAGAAGCACGGTGGTGACGGCAACCGAAAACTTAATTGCTGAAGGACTGCTCAGCGGAAACAAAGGAGGCGGCACCAAGGTCATCAACAATACGTGGAGCTTACTAGCATCAGGTTCTCAGATGAACTGGAATTCGTATGTAGAAGCAGGAATATACCAACCAAATTCTCCGACTATCCGCCATATTAACGAAGCTGAATTTCAACCGGGCATTATTCGTTTAGGAACTGGAGAGTTAGCACCTGACCTGCTTCCTTCCCATCATCTTGCGGAACTATTTAGCGGAATTAACCATAGAAGCTTACACTTGGGCTACGAGCACCCAAGAGGAAATGATGAACTCCGACAAGAGTTAGTGAAGCATGTAAAAAAACGCGGCATTGAAACGTCTCCTTCATCTATTTTAATTGTATCCGGTTCACTTCAAGCCCTTCAGTTAATTTCAATCGGCCTGCTGCCTCCAGGTGCCAATATATTAGCTGAAAAGCCTTCTTACCTTTATTCTCTACCGTTATTTCAGTCCGCACAAATGAAACTAACGGGCGTTTCATTAGACGAAGAAGGAATGCATTTAACTTCATTAAAAGACCAGCACGAAAAAGAAAAAGGCACAGCTTTATATACAATACCGAACTTTCATAACCCCACCAATGTAACGATGAGTGAACAAAGGCGCCAAGAGCTGCTTCGCCAGTGTGAAAGAATGCATTTGCCAATTATTGAAGATGATGCTTACGGAGAGCTTTGGTTCCATTCACCGCCTCCGCTTTCATTAAAAGCTCGAGATAAAAATGGAGTGGTTCTTTATTTAGGAACGTTCTCTAAAACATTTAGTCCGGGATTTCGAATTGGATGGATTGTAGGGCCTGAACATGTAATTGAGCGATTGGCCGACCTTAAAATGCAAGTTGACTACGGAGCCAGTTCCTTATCTCAATGGGCAGCTGCTGAAGCTCTAAAAACCGGGATTTATGACCAGCATGTGGCTAGCATACGCTATAAATTAAAAGAAAAATCTCAGCAAACTCAGGCTATTTTAGAGAAGTATTTAAAAAGTCTTGCTGCGTGGAATACTCCGAGCGGAGGTTTTTATTTTTGGCTGACGCTGCATAAGCCTGTTTCGATGCGGAAATTATTTAAGCACTGTCTCGACGAAGGAGTTCTTTTAAATCCAGGCGCATTGTATGACCATGAAACGTCACAGCATATCAGAATATCCTTTTCTTATGCGACGCTTGCAGAATTTGAATACGGCATTAAAATAGTCGCAAAAAGCCTTAAGAATCTTTACAAGTGATTCTTAAGGCTTTCTTGTGTTAGGCGGCAGCTTTATCGAAAAAGTGAGCTTATTATGCTGACGCTCTGCTCGTATCTCTCCTTGATGCAGCTGAATAATTTGTTTTGCAATAGCCAGCCCTAAACCTGAACCATTTACGTTCGTTCTTGATTCATCACCTCGATAAAATCGATCAAATAACTTTTCCACCTCAAGTTTTTCACTGATGTTAATGCTGTTACTAAAGGAAATTACCAACGAATCCTCATCAATTTCCTGATTCACCTCTAATACGGAAGGCTTTTGGCTGTACTTCTTGGCATTTTCGAGCAAGTTTTGAAAGACTCTCACCATTTTTTCTACATCAATAAATGCATGCCATTCACAAGCAAAGTTAGTCTGAACGTCAATGCCCTCTCTTTTTAACATCGGCTCGTACTCTCCTATTACCTGCTGAAGCAAACGTTTCATATCAACCTCATTTCGCTGAAGCTGAAAATCCGGACTCGTTAATTTTGTATAGTCAAACAACTCGTCTATTAAATCCGTTAAATAATTTGCTTTTGAATCCACAATATATAAGTAGCTATCTAATGTTTGATCATCCATACTTTCTCTTTTTTTGATTAAATCGAGGTACCCCACAATGGAAGTTAAAGGCGTACGCAAATCGTGAGACACACTTGATATTAGCTCATTTTTCAATTGCTCCAGCTCTCGTTCACGATCAAACTTTGTACGAAGCTGCGCAGACATCTTGTTAATGTTTTGACTTAATTCAGCCAGCTCATCTTTTCCTCGTACATGGATGGTTGCGCCTAAATCTCCATTTGAGATTTTTTGAACTTGTTTAGAGATTTCTTTCAGATAACGAATATGGGAACGAATAAGTGCTAAAAAAACAAAAACAAAGACCACAACGGCGATAAAGAAAAGTCCAAACGCTAATACATTATATGCAGGGACATTCATTTTCTCTTCTTGTATATACCTGCTCAAAACAAGCCTAGCAATTAAAATAAAAATTAAATTGGTAGCCAAAAAACTTATAATGATAGCAAAAAGAAGCTTTACACTTATTCTTCTCATATCCTGTATCCTACGCCCCATATGGTTTTAATATAAATGGGCTTTTTCGGATTATCCTCAATTTTTTCACGAATTTTTGTGATATGGACCATTACAGTATTATCCGATTTAAACGCGTCTTCTTGCCACACGGCTTCATATATTTTCCCCATGCTCATCACTGTTCCTTTGTTGCGTGCCAGCAGCTCTAAAATATCAAACTCTTTTGGCGTTAAACGAATCTCTTGGCCGCGCACAAATACAAGGCGGGTGCTGCGGTTAATTTCCAAATCGCCAATTTGAATAACGTCACGCTCAGCGCGTTCATTGTATTTTTTATAGCGTCTAATTTGTGATTTGACTCGTGCGATGAGTTCGAGTGGGTTAAATGGTTTTGTTAAGTAATCATCTGCGCCTGCTGTTAGACCAGAAATTTTGTCCATATCTTCTGACTTCGCCGAAAGCATAATAATGGGCATGTTTTTTTCTTCACGTATTTTAAAAGCTGCGTCGATTCCATTCATCTGCGGCATCATGATATCTAATATAATTAAATCTACTTCTTGTTCCTCTAAAAGCGCTAATCCAGATACAGCATTAGAAACTTTCAGCGTTTCAAATCCTTCATTTTCTAAGTAAATAGCAATTAAATTACGAATTTGCTCATCGTCATCTATAATTAAAATTCTGTCTTTCATTTACAAACTCCTTATACCTCATTCTTTTCGCATGAAAAAATGTATGCGGGAGGCACGTTTCTCCACTCTTTTTCAACTTTAATGTGGGGGAAAAACGTGCGGATCAACTCTTTTTTTAAATTCGTATACTGAAACGTAACAAATTTCCCTTCATCAGCTAATACGCTTTGCGTGTTTCGCAAAATACAATCTGACACCTCAGCTGCTAAAGAAGCAAAAGGAAGACCTGATAGTACGTAATCTACTTTTGAAATATCATACTGTATCAAGTACTTTTGAACATGTTCAGCCGAGCCGTGTATCACATACACATTTTTTTCATCTCTTACTTGTTCCTTTACTTTTTCGTAAAAATGCCGATTGTATTCGATAAGAAGTAAAGTTGTACAAGCGCTTCGTCTTCTTATTAATTCACGGGTAAAAACTCCGGTTCCTGGCCCGTACTCTACTATACAGGCTGCATGTTCAAAATCAATCCCTTTCACCATTTTTTTCGCTAAGTGCGTAGAGCTTGGCAAAAGCGCTCCTACCGTTCGCGGCTGGTGAAAATATTGATACATAAAAGCTAAATTCATTTTCTATTCCTTCTTTCTACTCTTTCTTTCTAGAATAGAAAAAAAATCTAAAGAAACGTTAAGTAAATTTCTTAAGAATTCTTAAGAAAACAAAAAGGAGGATGGGACATAACGGAATTAACCCAATCTAAAGACGAGCAAATTGGATTAATAAACTCATATGGATTGCTCTTGACACCGCTGTTGATTTCCGTGCAAGACTTCGCTTTCCGCGGGCGGCCGATGAGCCTCCTCGTCGCTTACGCGCCTGTGGGGTCTCATCTGTTCCGCTTTTCCCGCAGGAGTCTTCACCTTGCCCTCCAATCAACAGCTAGAAGCGGTGAAACCAACGTTTATAATAACAGTAAAAAATCCGAATGGTCAGTCAATAATACCGATTGATCATTCGAATTTATTCTTAACTAAAATATTTTTGTCCAGCCTCAATTACTCGTTTAAAAGATAATTTATCGTAAATAACATCCGCTATTTAAATCAAAGGTAGCTCCTGTATAATGTTTTGCTTGAGGACTCAGTAAAAAAAGAACGGTATCTGCCACGTCTTGAGGCGTAATAAAGCTTGGAACCAGCTGATGAGCGATGTATTCATTTTTGCGCCACTCTGGAATATTTTTCATCATATCGGTATTTACCATTGTAGGTGCTATCGCATTCACCCGGATATAAGGAGAAAAATTCATCGCACAGCTCTTGGTTAATCCTAATATTGCTGCTTTAGACATTCCATATATAGCATCAGAGCTTCCTTCCATTCCTGACACGGACGATATATTAATAATTGCTCCTTCTGTTTCCTTTTTCATTAACAATTCGCCAAAGTACTTGGAGAAATAAACATATCCTTTAATATTAATATCCATCACAAAATCTATTTCGTTTTCTTCATAATCCAATAAATTTTTCCCTAAATACACGCCTGCATTATTAACTAACCCATACAAATTTTTATCTTTTATTTGATAAAAAAGATCTTTTACATCCTTTCCTTTTTTAACATCTACTGCATACGTTTCAATATGGCCCTGGCCCTTTGTATCTTCAGCCATCTGTCTCAAAGCTCCATCGTTAATATCACAAGCAATAACTGAATAGCCCTTCGACACACACTCTTTTACAATTTCTTTGCCAATTCCAGCACCTGCACCCGTAACGATTATCCATTTTCCTTTCATCTCGACACCTCTTATTTACTTCTGTTAGACATACTTGTTATGTAAATATTCAAACACTTATTATACCATTATTTTCTATATAGACATCCCTTTCTTGCGTTCTTTTTTAGCTTGCCTGACAAAGCGCGTATAGTTTTTTATTGGAGTGATAACGATAAGACAGTACATTATTTCAAACAAGAAAGAGATGATAAGACATGGCAAAAGTACTTTATATTACAGCTCATCCTCACGATGAGTCTCAATCATTCAGTATGGCAACTGGAAAAGCATTTATCGATGCTTACAAAGAGCACAATTCAAGTGACGAAGTTGTACATATTGACCTTTATAAAGAAAATATCCCTCATATTGATGCGGATGTATTTAGCGGCTGGGGCAAACTTCAGTCTGGCTCGGAACTCTCTTCTCATGAACAGGAAAAGGTCAATCGCCTTGCAGAATTGAGCGAAGAGTTTGTAACAGCGGACAAATATGTTTTTGTAACGCCTATGTGGAACTTTTCGTTTCCGCCGGTTATGAAAGCCTATTTAGACTCTGTAGCCGTAGCAGGTAAGTCATTTAAATACACGGCCGAAGGTCCGGTTGGACTATTAACGGATAAAAAAGCGCTTCATATTCAAGCACGCGGAGGCATTTATTCTGAAGGTCCTGCAGCTGATATGGAAATGGGGCATCGCTATATTGGAATTATGATGAATTTCTTCGGAGTCCCTTCGTTAGACGGCATTTTTGTGGAAGGGCATAATGCAATGCCAGATAAAGCCCAAGAAATTAAAGAAAAAGGAATAGCTGAAGCAAAAAAACTTGCCCAAACTTTTTAATATAAAGAGGCTGTAACAAAAATATTTTGATTGAAGGAAGATCCGAACGAGGACTTGAGACTCTTAATGGAGCATCAACTTTGTTCGGATTTTTCTGTTGGTAAAGTGAACGTAGCTTTCATGCATGGTGGCTGCTTCCAGCAGTTAATTGGAGGGCAAGGCGAAGACTCCTTCGGGAAAAGCGGAACAGATGAGACCCCACAGGCGCGTAAGCGACGAGGAGGCTCATCGGCCGCCCGCGGAAAGCGAAGCCTTGCACGGAAATTCACTGCGATGTAACAAGCCATTCATACTGGATCATTTATCCCGTTTGTTCGTCTTTCGATGGAAGTGATTTCGTTATGTCTAAGTCTCTTTTCTACGCAAAAAAGCTTTCTCTTTCCCTTTCGATCCACCTGTCCATTTCTCGATCACTTTTTTCTACAAGTCTGTTAACGAGGATATCATGCCAAATATAGTTTTCAAGTAAATTAATGTTAACTCCGTTATTGGTATAGTAAGCCATTTCTTTATGACCATAAATCATTTCACTGCTGTCAACAGATATAATAAACCAGTTTTGATTCCCAATATTTTCGGTATAGCTTGTATGGCGGTGCCGGTCAAATTCCTCCATCGCTTCATCTTGTTCAAACACAATTCCTTTTAGTGTGACACTCTCCCTTAGCTGTAATAAAAGAGGCTTCAACTCATTATAAATATCAGGCCAAAGCGAGATGACAATTTTATTTTTTGCTTTTAACAATAGCGACTCACAAAAAGCAAGAATGGCTGTTTCTCCTCTCATCGTCATAACCCGGCTTTCTTCTATAGACTCTGCAGCTTCAAGACGTTTAAGCGTTTCGCTAACGCCTTCATACGTTTCGTTCCATTTTTTCTGCAGCGAATGCAAAAAAGCATCGACGGGCAGCGACGTGTACTGGGTGCCATCATTACTCTCTTCTTTTAACACCATGCCTTTTTCCTCTAGTGTTTGTAAAATATCGTATACACGCGCTCTTGGCACACCTGAATGTTTACTAATGCTATAAGCAGTGGAAGATCCTTTTTTGACAAGCGTCACGTATACTTTTGATTCATACTGATTAAATCCAAGCGACTGCAGCTGCTGAATAATATTTTCCATAAAGGAAACCTCCCTGTTTTTTAAGTTATTTGAAATTTTCATCATTTACATATTTACAACTGCTTTTTATATAGTTACTATTTAAGTAGTCACTATATATATATTATGACATGAGGAAGGTGCTTTATGGAAGAATTAAGTTTACAGATTGTTCTTTTGCTTTTACTCTTTGGTTTTTTAGCTGCATTCATTGACTCCGTAGTGGGCGGAGGCGGTTTAATTTCTACACCCGCTCTTTTATTTTTAGGCCTGCCGCCCGCTGCTGCCTTAGCTACAAATAAATTAGCTGGAACGATGGGCGTATTAACGAGTACCATTCGATTTGTCAAATCCGGAAAAGTCGATTTTCGCGTTGTGGGTAAATGGTTTCCTTTTGTATTTATTGGCTCTTTGGGAGGTTCAATCACCGTTCATTTTCTATCCTCTGCTTTTTTGAAACCTGTTATTTTGATTCTCCTTGTTTTAGTTGCTATTTATACAATCTTCAAAAAAAACTGGGGCACCACGTCCACGTATAAGCCGCTGTCTATTAAGAAACTTATTTTCTTTACTGCACTTATTTTTATCATTGGCTTTTACGATGGATTTTTAGGAGCAGGCACAGGTTCATTTATTTTATTTGCTTTTTTATTTATGGGATTTGATTTCCTGCAGTCAGCAGGTAGCGCAAAATTTTTAAATTTCGGCAGTAATTTAGGTGCTTTGCTTGTATTTTTGTATTTTGATTCTGTTGTATTTTCTTACGGATTAATTATGGGGTTTGCGATGATCGTGGGTTCTTTCGTTGGATCAAACGTCGCTTTATCAAAAGGCGTGACGTACGTCCGAACGCTTTTTATTCTTGTCACTTTAAGCCTTATTAGCAAAAATATATTCGACTATGTAAATCAGTACAAATAGATCAATGGTTTCTTTCGAACTATAACAATGAACCTATATATCTATTAGATTAATAAAACCACCTCTTACTATTTTCTTATTTTTGGGTAAATGTGTAAAAAGACACTAAAATTGTTGTATACTGATCGATGTTGTTTTACATAATTAGAAATATTATACAGAGGTGAACGTTTTGTTTAAGAAATTTAGGTTTTTATGGTTTATTTTGCTGATCTTTGCACTTATTTTTGTCAAAAATACGTTCTTTTCTTCTTCAGAGAACGCCGCTGAGACGCTAGCAACGTCAGATGTTCCACAAGCCGCAGCTACTTTCAAAGAGGGAAACAATCAGCAGGACGGAGTCATTATTCAAAAATATCGCAAACAGCTAGATGCAGCACAGAAAAAAAATGACGAAAAAGCTACTAAAGAAATACAAGAAAAAATTTATGAAGACGGAAGACAGGCGGCACTAAACTTTTTACCGCGCAATAAATTTCAAAGAGCTTTTTCTCAGCCTTCGAAAAAATCGGCCGATGACATTTATAACTTTCTAATTGCCCAAGTAGGGTTTGGAGGATATGATTCCCTTTATCAAGAAGCAATAGCCGCAAAAAAAGAAGCAGCTTCTTCTACTGATGAATTAAATATGAGTGGCATTCAAGCTAAAACCGCTGCACTTACATACGGCACACTCGCACAAAGAGAGCAGCTGCTTGTTACAAGTCTTGCCTATGACTTAAGCAGCGTAGGCGTCATTTCTTCCGATACAGCTAAAGGTATTGATAAAAAAGCTACTCATATGCTAGAAGTTAGAAAAGAAGGAATAAATGCCGCGATGCAAGAATAGTTTTGCAAAATGAAAAGCAGCAGGTAAAAACTGCTGTTTTTTTATTCTAAATAACGATGGTTATAGCTTTCATATAATGATATAAAAATGGAGGGGATTTTTATGAAAGAAGCGATTGTGTATCAATACGACGCGTTTAGCACCCGCCCTAATAAAGGAAATCCTGCGGGAATTGTGTTTAACGGAGATGATTTTTCAACTGAAGAAATGCAGGAGGTTGCTTATCAAGCACAGTTTAACGAAACGGCTTTTATCATGAAGTCTTCCCGCGCTGATTTACGAATTCGATACTTTACGCCCGGACAAGAAGCAGATTTGTGCGGCCATGCGACTGTCGCTTCTCTTTATGCTTTACATAGTAAAAACAAACTTCAAAAGACTACATTCACAGTGGAAACAAATGCTGGAATTTTGCCTATGACTGTACAGAGCAGAAACGGACAACCTGTTATCACCATGACTCAAGCTTCTCCGCAGTTTCATCCGTTTTTAGGTTCAACAGAAAAGCTGGCAAAAGCTCTTAATCTTCATATTGATGACCTTGATCAAAGACTTCCTATTGTATATGGAAGTACAGGAAACTGGACGCTTATTGTACCTTTAAAAAGTTTAGATGCCTGTAAAAAGATGAAGCCTAATCAAGAAGATTTCCCTCTTATTTTAACTGATATGCCAAAAGCATCTATTCATCCCTTTTGTTTTGAAACGATTCATCCAGAAGCTCATATGCACGGAAGACATTTCTCTTCACCATTTTCAGGTACGGTAGAAGATGCTGTAACGGGAACAGCTTCTGGCGTGATGGGCGCCTATTATGCGAGATATGTGGATCAGCAAAAAATCGACCGCTGGCAATTTGTGATTGAACAAGGGCAGGAAATAGATAGAGATGGCTTCGTTCATGTAGAAATTACAAAAAAAGAGAATACGTATGGTGTGGTAATCGCAGGAGAAGCTGCCTATGTAACAAAGCAAATCGTTTCTCTTTCTTAATAAAAACGTGTCCGCCTGTTTGGCGAACACGTTTTTTTGTTTAATAAATAATAGCCTGTACGCTCATTATTGTAACGGTTAAAATAAGAATCACGTTCCCTATAATTAACCACGGCTTTGCGCTTCCTCTTCTACCTTTAATAGCCGTGATTAGTCCAGCAATGGGCAATAAAGCCATAATGATGACCCAAATTTTACGAAGAATGCTGGAATCCAAATAAAAACCAAACTGCATCATCGCAAATAACACGACTGTAACAAGGAAGAAAAGTGTAGGCACAGCTAAATGAATGCCTCTTGGTCTCATTGAGTAGTACACAACATCACTTTCTTTCTATGTAAAATCTTACGTAAAATAACGTTATCATTTACACAGAGTTTTGACAACTTTTTGAAGGATTTTGTCAACAAATTTTAATAATCCAGAAGAGATCACTTCTTATTCAGCTGCCCGAAGACTGCCGGAAGTGCAGAAATAACGTCACTTGCTAACATATCTATCATTGTATGCCCCTGATCGAGCAGCACATCCGCTGCTTTTCCATGAACATATACCGCATTGCTGATTGCTTCTTGAAGAGAATCATGCTGCATAATAAAAGCGAGGATGATTCCGGTTAACGTGTCACCCGTTCCACCTTTTGCGAGTCCTGCGTTTCCAGTGGTATTTACGTATTGTTTTCCATCCGGCGTTGTAACGATCGTGTTTGGGCCTTTTAATACAAGATACACACCATTTTCCACTGCGTATTGGCTAGATATCGAAAATCGATTTGCTTCTACTTCTGCGATTGTTGTATCCACGAGTCTAGCCATTTCTCCGGGATGAGGTGTTAAAATCGTTGCGTGTTCTCTTTCTTTTACTTCTTTCATCAAATCCGGCAGATGATAAAGAGCATCTGCGTCGATTACAACAGAAACGGGCTGTTGAAGTACTTGTTCGACAACTTTCTTCGTTTCTTCCGTTCTCCCAAGCCCTGGTCCAACTGCAATTGCATCGTACTTTGCTTCTTCTAAAGGAATCTCGCCTGCAAAAAAGCCATCTTTGCTTGGGCATGGCTTATACATCACTTCTAACATGTGAGCAGCTGCAATCGCATGAATATCATTCGGAAGCGCAAGCGTTAAAAGCCCTGCTCCGCTTGTGAGTGCTGCTTCTGACGTTAGCATCGGCGCTCCGGGTGTTTGAAGTGAACCTCCTATTACGATTCCTTTTCCATGTGTACCTTTATTGGACGAAGCATTCCGAATGGGAAAAGATTTCTTAATATGCTGAGTTGACCATACCTCTTTAAGAGATGAGCTTTTTTCAATTGCTAGCGGTGGGATACCGATATCTACTACAATCAATTCACCATAGCTTTCTTTGCTCGGGTATGTAAATGCCGTGATCTTTGGCTGCTGAATCGTAATCGTAGCATCTGCACGTACCGTATCTTGCTTCTGTTCCATTACTCCACTTGGGACATCGATGCTGTATATGTAAGCCTTAGAGTCGTTTATTTTTTTTATAATGTTATCATAAGGAGATTTGATGCTGCCTTTTACGCCTATACCTAATAAACAATCAATAAGGACCGTATACTTTTTCACAGAGAAGTTGTCTCCCGCCGATTGCCACGCGAATCCAGCATTTTCATAGATGATCATGGCTTTTTTAGCTGCGCCTTTTATTTTCTCCCGTGCAGGAACTACCCAGACGTCAACTTCATAGCCTTTTGACTTCAAAGCACGGGCAATAACAAAGCCGTCTCCTCCGTTGTTTCCCGTTCCTATAAGCAACCCTATTTTTTCATGTTTTTCGATTCGCTCACTCAGCGCGTTTGCAGCAGCCTGTCCGGCATTTTCCATAAGGGACTCTTCACTCATCCCAATTGTATTCGTCATATAATCATCTACTTGATACATCTCTTGATTCGTTACAATTCTCATTATGCTGCTCCTTACTGAAACGGAAATGGTTCGTCTGTATTTACCGTTCCTTTTATTTTCGTTATAGTTAATTGTTCTCCTTTCACCCAATCCTCAAACGAGAAAATAAGAGGTTTTGCTTTTCGTCCAATTCCCACAATGACTTGCAATGTCTCCGGTACATATGCCACTGTATGAAGCGTTCCAGCAGAATTCCGGTAATCTTCTTTAAAAATACCGTATTCATCTTCATTAAATAAAGAGAAAGCTTCAAGAGGCGATAGCTTTTTTTCAATATGATCTCGAATATGATCGAGCCTTTCCCTTGACTCTACCAAATGATGACGATTTTCTTCGACCAGCTGATTAAAATGGTTCGTACACCCCATCATCGTTCCTCTTTGTACATGAACGCCTCGTCCAGATACTTCGACTACTGCTCCCTGTCCGCTGCGGTCATAAATGGAATAATTAAACGCATGACGGTGCGGTGCCCTTTCTAAAATAGCAATAGCCTCTTCTGTCGTTTCGCATGTTTCTAAAATAAACCGAGCGAGCGTACAGCAAATAAATCCGTTCGTTTGACGGCGGCGATTAACAAAATGATAGCCAATTGCTAATCCTTTTTCGTTCATTCCATCCATTCGCCCAATCATTCTCGTCCCAAAACCGACGCTTGCATATCCTTCATTTGGCTGAAAAAGCAAAAATCGACCTTCGTACGTTTTAGGATGATAATCGTAGTTTCGCACATACACGCCGTGCTGCATAAGAGCAGAACATCCCGTTTTCTTCCACTCTTGCTGATACCCGCTGTACTCATGTATAACGTCTTCAAGAGGCCAATCTAAGCCTTCTGCTAAGCCCACTAGCTCATCCCACAGTCCGGGAGCAAATAAATCGTAATAATGACGAGCTTCTTTTGCTATCGTTTGATAGCTTCGTAATGAACTTTTTCTTCTTTTTTGATGATTTTTAAACAGCTTTGTCCCTTTATGTAATTCCCCTTGCATTTTACCAAGCTCTCGGTAAGAGCCTCGCCCTTGAATAACGTCTACCTGTATTTCTTTCACTTCTATCACTCCAATTTTCCAGTACCTTTATTGTGCAGCAAGCGCTCTATTCTTTGCAACTTTCTCTTCTCATAGAACTCTCTTCCTTTGAATACAGTTATAAAGAAACAGGTCGAAAGATTGAAAAGCATTATCATAAGAGGTGATCATATTGCTAAAGGAAGTTCAGCTAGAGATTCAGCGAAGAATCGCCTATCTGCGCCCAACACAAAAAAATGACGGGTCATTTCGCTACTGTTTTGAAACAGGCGTTATGCCTGATGCGTTTTTAATTATGCTTCTTCGCACCTTTGATTTAGATAAAGAAGTGTTGATTAAACAATTAACCGAACGGATCGTTTCCCTTCAAAATGAAGATGGTCTTTGGACATTGTTTGATGATGAAGAACATAACTTATCCGCCACTATTCAAGCTTATACAGCTCTTTTATATTCAGGCTATTACCAAAAAAACGACCGGATTTTGCGAAAAGCAGAAAGATATATTATAGATTCAGGAGGCATTTCTCGCGCTCATTTTCTCACAAGATGGATGCTTTGTGTTAACGGCTTATACGAGTGGCCAAAGCTATTTTACCTCCCGCTTTCTCTTTTGCTCGTGCCTACCTATGTACCGCTTAACTTTTATGAACTAAGCACCTATGCCAGAATTCACTTCGTCCCGATGATGGTAGCTGGAAACAAAAAATTTTCACTTACTTCTAGGCACACACCTTCTCTTTCTCATTTAGATGTAAGAGAACAGAAACAGGAATCGGATGAAACGGCTCAAGAATCACGCGCTTCTATTTTTTTAGTCGACCATTTAAAACAGCTGGCTTCTTTACCTTCTTACATCCACAAGCTTGGTTATCAAGCAGCCGAGCGTTACATGCTGGAAAGAATCGAAAAAGATGGTACACTCTACAGCTACGCCACCTCTACTTTTTTTATGATTTACGGTCTTTTGGCTCTTGGCTATAAAAAAGATTCATTTGTAGTTCACAAAGCAATTGACGGTATTTGTTCACTACTTAGTAGATGCGGCGGCCACGTGCACGTAGAAAACTCCACGTCAACCGTTTGGGATACCGCTCTGCTCTCTTACGCTCTACAAGAAGCAGGTGTACCGCAGCAAGATCCCATGATTAAAGGCACAACTCGTTACTTAAAGAAAAGACAGCATACAAAGCTTGGAGACTGGCAGTTTCATAACCCAAATACAGCGCCTGGAGGCTGGGGATTTTCCGATATCAATACGAATAACCCTGACTTAGACGATACGTCTGCTGCTATTAGAGCTCTTTCTAGAAGAGCGCAAACCGATACAGATTATTTGGAGTCTTGGCAAAGGGGCATTAACTGGCTGTTGTCCATGCAAAACAAAGACGGGGGTTTTGCTGCATTTGAAAAAAATACCGATTCTGTTTTATTTACTTATCTGCCGCTTGAAAACGCAAAAGACGCAGCAACGGATCCGGCTACTGCCGATTTAACCGGTCGAGTGCTTGAGTGCCTCGGAAACTTTGCCGGTATGAATAAATCCCACCCTTCGATTAAAGCTGCAGTAAAATGGCTGTTTGATCATCAATTGGATAACGGAAGCTGGTACGGTCGGTGGGGTGTTTGCTACATTTACGGAACGTGGGCCGCTATTACTGGACTCCGTGCTGTAGGAATTTCTGCTTCTGATCCGCGTATCATCAAAGCCATCAATTGGCTCAAAAGCATTCAACAAGAAGACGGCGGATTCGGAGAATCATGCTATAGCGCTTCTTTAAAAAAATATGTGCCTTTACCCTTTAGCACTCCTTCTCAAACGGCTTGGGCTCTCGATGCTTTAATGACAATATGTCCATTAAAAGATCGAGCAGTTGAAAAAGGAATTAAATTTTTACTGAATCCAAATCTTACAGAGCAGCAAATTCATTATCCCACGGGAATTGGTCTTCCTGGACAATTTTATATTCAGTACCACAGCTACAATGATATTTTTCCTCTTCTTGCACTTGCCCACTACGCAAAAAAACATTCTTCATAAAGGGGTTGAGACATGACGAAATGAATCCAATCTAAAGACGAACATATAGGATACATGAGCTCCTATGGATCGCTTGTGACACGGCAGTTGATTTCCGTGCAAGGCTTCGCTTTCCGCGGGAGTCTTCGCCTTGCCCTCCAATCAACTGCTAGAAAGACTTACACACATGAAACCTATGTTTACCCTAACAAAAAAAACGAACCACGAATCAAACATCTTGATCAATGGTTCGTTTTTCACTTTGTCTAAAATCCTTTTATTCCAGCCTCTTTTTGTACATAAAAGCAGGTTTTTTTAGGAGACAAGTGGAATACCTTTTTAATGTTGGGAAAGAAAGGATGCATCAAATGAATAATGTTTCACCACTTTTAAAAGGAAAAAACGTGATACTAAGAAAACCAAAAGACAGCGATGTACATGACTATCTAGCGTGCAAGCAAACAAAAGAGCTTATTCGTATGTACGGAGGCGATACCCGAAACTTAAAACCTCTTACATTACAAGATGCCAAGCGGCACGTCGAGTACATAAAGTCTCAAAAGCTGAATTGGTGTGTTGAATATGAGCAGCAGTTTGTTGGAGAAGCCCGGCTGACCGTTAACGAGTACGACCAGCGCGCACGGTATGCTATTGGTTTATTCGATTCTTCCGTTTGGAATCAAGGGCTCGGCACTGAAGTTACAAAATTGGTGCTGGCCTACGCATTTGAACACCTTCACTTGCACAGAGTCGATTTACGAGTGCTCGAATACAACCATAGAGCCATTGCTTGTTATGAAAAATGCGGTTTTGTAAAAGAAGGAATAGAGCGTGAAGGTGCTTTTATTGAAGAAGCATTTCAGACAGATATTATCATGAGTATACTCGAACAAGAGTATTATCAGCTTTAGAGGAGAGAATCAGCTGTCATCATCGTACTTTTTTAAAAGTTCGTATAGCCCAAGCCTTTTGTGAATAAAGTAACATAACGATATAACCAAAGGAGCCAACGATGACAGCTTATGATTCCTCTTCCTTTGTATTTGTAACCATTGATAAACATGACATTGCTGCTTTTTTACTCATTGATATTATTTGCAGCACCACTATTTATGTAGCATGTAAACATTATCTCCACAATGAGCTTGTTTCCATTGCAAGCAGCGCTCTTTTTCCCGTGGTATGTAAGAAGGTTTCTCGACGCTAGCTCAGCTTTTTACCGGTTCTTTTAATGACAGCCAAGTGCGTTCCTTCTGCTGCTGAATCTCTACGGAGTGATTAAAAAATTTAGAAAGATGCGGCTCAGTGAGCTGGTCTTTCGTTTTTCCAGAAGAAAACACTTCTCCTTGGCGCATACAAAGCGTATGGGTAAAGCAAGGCAAAATTTCTTCTACATGGTGAGTAACATAAATAAGCGTAGGAGCATTTGGCTGCTCTGCCATTTTTGCAATCAGCTGAAGAAGCTGTTCTCGGGCCATTATATCTAGACCTGTACATGGCTCATCAAGTATTAAAAGCTTTGGTGAAGCCATAAGAGCTCGAGCAATTAGCACTCGCTGGCGCTCTCCTTGAGAAAGTGTTCCGTAGGCCTGATTTTGTAAATCTTCGCAATTTAGCAGCTTCATTAATTCTATGGCTTGGTTCATATCTTTTTGCTCCACTTGTTCATATAACCCAATAGATGCAAATTTTCCGCTTAAAATCATTTCTACAACCGTATCGTCATCTCGAAACCGCTGTTGAAGCGAAGAGCTTACCCATCCAATTTCTTTTCTGAGCTCAGACAGATTTGTTTCCACAAATTTCCTTGAAAGAACTTCTACTTCCCCTTTTGTAGGCCAGATATATCCGTTGATGATATTTAAAAGCGTCGTTTTTCCGGAACCATTTAACCCAAGCAAACACCAATGTTCCCCTTTTTCCACTGACCACGACACGCTTTTTAAAATTTCTTTTTCTGCTCGTTTTACCGAAACGTTGTTAATGTTAATCATGCTAACACTCCTTTACTCTCATTTTTCATTATATATACTATAAAAGAATAATGATTTATCCCATTTGTTAACTTGCTTTTCTTTTTTCATGCCAATTCTTTCAGCCACTTTAATCGATGGATAATTGTGAGGATCTATCAATGATATAATCTTCTGAAATTTCAGCGTATGAAGGCCATAATCTAAACAAGCTTTTGCTGCTTCACTCGCATAGCCTTTTCCCCAGCGGCTGCGTAAAAATAAATAGCCAAGCTCCGGGTCTACCTTGCCGTCTACTTTTTGAAGAACCATGCCGCACTGCCCTAGAAACTCTCGATTCTGTTTATCCTCAGCGATCCACATGCTAATGCCATATGTTTGATAATGCTGCTTCATCCATTGAATCCAGCGATATGTGTCTTGTTCATTTTTAGTAGAAGAATAATACTTCATTGCTTCAGCATCTTCAAATATTTTCATTAAATTGCCTGCATCGCTTTCAGCCATAGCTCGCAGCGTCATTCGCTCTGTCTCAATAATCGTATAAATCCTCTCCTTTCTTCCATTCCAACATCTACTATCTTTATTATCCGCTACTATTTTCTTTTCGTAAAGTTTTCCTTTTTTATTTAAATGAAACAGAAAAAAGGCACCAAAAAAGGCTGCTACACACAGCCCTTTAATCTGGATCACACGTTTTCCCGTACCGTAATACGTTATATATAGCACGTCCATCACTTGCAGATGTTTCTGTATATTGAATTGGCAGCAGTGAAAAAATAACATAATAGACTGAAAAATAAACAAATTGATAGCAAAATATATCTTCAGGCAGAATATTAGCCATAATTAATCCATTTATTATAAAAATAGTAAGTAAATTAAACAGTACACCGCCCGCATACACCACTGCATGGGAAAAGCGACTGTCGTTCTTAAGATTTTCATATTTACAAAACGAGTCTAGAAAATAGACTGACTTAATTTTAAACTTCCCCATTTTAAGAATCGTTTTCCCCCGCCCAATAGTAAAATCGACCTTCCCTCCGAAAATAATTGCCATGACGGAATGCCCCAGCTGATGAACAAATGATACAAGTGGCAATACAATACAGAATGACCACACAAACTTTGGAAGATCATTTAACCCAAACACGTTTATCCCTCCTTTTTGTTTCTTCTCTCTACTTTTCCTCCCCGTTTTTACTTAAAACTACATTTAAATTCTTTTTTTAAAACTCATACGAAATAACTAGCATCCACATCATTTCTTATAACCTAGATAAAACCCAATGTATGTAACTTATGAAAAATACATTTTCCGAAAAACAGTTGGAGTCACGTTTTCTTGTTCTTTGAAGCGCTTGATAAAATAGCTTGGATGTTCATACCCTACTTGTCTTGCTATATCTTGTACAGAGATTTGGTTGTTTTTAAGCAGCAGTTTCTTTGCTTTTTGAATTCGGACGCGCGTTACGTATTCAAACGGCCGGATACCAAGAGATTGTTGAAAAAGCAAACACGTATACTGCTCTGTTACGTTGAGCTGCTTCGCCAGTACTTCTAGCGTTAACGGCTGATGATAATATTCCTCAATATAGCGAAGGACTGGGTTTAGCTGAGTAATTTGCTGCAGGCGACTTTTGCTTTCTATATATACGCTGTCTTGGCGAAGTTTCAAAATGACGCTATATAGTAGTTCAGAGCACTTCATGGTGCTAGAGGTATGATTTTCTTCTAACAAATTCATTATCTCTTGCAGCATCCTATAAAGGCTTTCAGCATGTGTAAGGACGATTTTTCCGGAATTAATAAATTGAAGAGAAAGCATGATATCATCAATTACACTTCCATTAAAAGAAACCCAGCATACTTGCCATTCGCTCGTAATGGGGTAGTATTCGTGCGGAACATGCGGCGTCAGAAACATCCCTTCATTTTCTTTTATAATATAAACCTCGTCATTTACACGAAGCTCGCCTCTTCCTTTTATACATTGAATCCATTGATAATCAGGAAACTCTCCCTGACGTTTAATATGCGTTTGATGTCTCCAGCTTCCAGCGCTTGTAGCATAGAATGGCAGTTTCATATCTTCATCTGAAAGAGCCGGAAAGTACATACGGTCCACATTACTTCCTCCTTTTTATGTGAATATAGTTATATTATCATGAAAATAATTAGATTGATAAGGTTTTCAGAAAACGTTATCATTTTCATATAAACTAATAACCTAGTAATCTAGAAATGAGGGATCGACATGTTAAAAACCGGCAAAAAATTTAATTATACAGCACCTGCAAACGGATACCCTGAATGGAATAACAACCCTGAAATTTTTCAATTGAACCGTTCGAAAGCACACGCTTTACTAATGCCTTATCAAACGGTCGAAGAGGCCTTAAAAAATGATAGAAAATCTTCTGTTTACTACCAAAGCTTAAATGGAAGCTGGTACTTTCATTTTGCTGAAAATGCGGATGGCCGCGTCAAAAACTTTTTCGCTCCTGAATTTTCATATAAGAAATGGGACTCTATTTCAGTTCCTTCACACTGGCAGCTGCAAGGATATGACTATCCTCAATATACAAACGTGACATACCCTTGGGTTGAAAACGAAAACCTCGAACCTCCTTTTGCACCGACTAAATATAACCCTGTCGGTCAGTACGTCCGTACTTTTACACCTAAATCAGAATGGGAAAATCAGCCGGTGTACGTCAGCTTCCAAGGCGTCGAATCTGCTTTTTACGTCTGGGTTAACGGTGAGTTTGTTGGATACAGCGAAGACAGCTTTACTCCAGCTGAATTTGATATAACTTCTTATCTTCAAGATGGTGAAAATACGATAGCAGTAGAAGTATACCGCTGGAGTGACGCAAGCTGGCTTGAAGACCAAGATTTTTGGCGAATGAGCGGCATCTTCCGAGATGTGTATCTGTACTCTACTCCACCGGTTCACATCTATGACTTTAGCGTTCGTTCGTCGCTTGATAACAACTACGAAGATGGTGAACTTAGCGTTTCAGCTGATATTTTAAATTACTTTCAGCACGATACTCAAGATCTAACATTTGAAGTCATGCTGTATGACGCGAATGGCCATGAAGTACTACAAGCTCCGCTGCAAACAAATGTAAGTGTGAGCGATCAATATACAGCGTCCTTACGTACACACATTAAAAGCCCTGCAAAATGGAGCGCAGAAAGTCCTAATTTGTATAACCTTGTACTCAGCTTAAAGAATGCTGCTGGTTCTATTATCGAAACGGAAAGCTGTAAAGTCGGCTTTCGTACGTTTGAACTAAAGAATGGCCTTATGACAATCAACGGCAAGCGTATTGTACTTCGAGGAGTAAATCGCCACGAATTTGATTCAGTAAAAGGCCGTGCAGGCATCACACGCGAAGACATGATTCACGATATTTTGCTGATGAAACAGCATAATATTAACGCGGTGCGTACATCCCATTACCCTAACGATTCAGTATGGTATGAGCTGTGTGATGAATACGGACTGTACGTGATTGATGAAACCAATTTAGAAACGCACGGAACGTGGACTTATTTACAAGAAGGCGAACAAAAAGCCGTTCCAGGAAGCAAGCCAGAATGGAAAGAAAACGTACTAGATCGCTGTCGTTCGATGTACGAACGTGACAAAAACCACTCTTCTATCATTATTTGGTCGCTTGGCAATGAATCATTTGGCGGAGAAAACTTTCAGCATATGTATACTTTTTTTAAAGAGAAAGATTCCACGAGACTTGTTCATTATGAAGGAATCTTCCATCACCGCGACTATGATGCTTCTGATATAGAAAGCACGATGTACATTAAGCCAGCAGATGTAGAGCGCTATGCTTTAATGAATCCGAAAAAACCTTATATTCTGTGTGAATACAGTCATGCGATGGGTAATTCTTGCGGAAATCTATACAAATACTGGGAGCTGTTCGATCAATATCCAATCTTGCAAGGCGGTTTTATATGGGACTGGAAAGATCAAGCTCTTCAAACAACAGCAGTAGACGGTACTTCTTACTTAGCTTACGGCGGAGATTTTGGTGATACGCCTAACGACGGCAACTTCTGCGGAAACGGCTTAATCTTTGCTGATGGGACAGCTAGCCCGAAAATTGCAGAAGTAAAAAAATGCTATCAGCCTGTAAAGTGGACAGCAGTAGACGCTTCTAAAGGAAAATTTGCCGTTCAAAACAAACACCTGTTTACAAACTTGAACGCCTATGATTTTGTTTGGACTGTTGAAAAAAACGGTGAACTCGTTGAAAAGCATGCGTCTCTTTTAAATGTAGCTCCTGATAGTACAGACGAACTGACGCTTTCTTATCCTCTTTACGAGCAAGAAAACGAAACTGATGAATTTGTTTTAACTCTTTCTATCAGATTATCCAAAGATACAGCCTGGGCTTCAGCTGGATATGAAGTGGCGTACGAACAGTTTGTACTGCCTGCCAAAACCGCTGTACCTTCAGTAAAAGCTGTTTATCCTGCTTTATCAGTTGACCAAAACGAACAAACGCTGACGGTTACAGGAACTAACTTCACGGCTATTTTTGACAAGCAAAAAGGGCAGTTTATCTCTTACAACTATGAGCATACCGAGCTGCTTGCATCGGGTTTCCGTCCGAACTTTTGGCGGGCAGTCACCGATAATGACCTCGGCAATAAATTGCATGAAAGATCTCAAACATGGCGTCAAGTAAGTTTAGAGCAGCACGTGAAAAAAGTAAGTGTTCAACCGCAAATTGACTTTGTTATCATTTCGGTTGAGCTAGCTTTAGACATCTCTCTTGCTTCTTGCTATGTAACGTATACGCTATATAACGATGGTGAAATGAAGATTGAACAATCTTTAGCACCTTCTGAGGCAATGCCTGAAATTCCTGAAATTGGGATGCTGTTTACGATGGATGCGGCTTTTGATTCTTTAACATGGTACGGCAGAGGCCCTCATGAAAATTATTGGGATCGTAAAACTGGCGCTAAGCTTGGCCTTCATAAAGGCAGTGTAAAAGAGCAAGTTACACCGTATTTACGCCCTCAAGAATGCGGAAACAAAACGGACGTTAGATGGGCAACTATTACAAACGATCAAGGACGCGGCTTTTTACTAAAAGGTTTGCCAACAGTCGAGCTGAATGCTTTACCTTACTCACCTTTTGAACTGGAGGCTTACGATCATTTTCACAAATTGCCGTTAAGCGATTCCATAACCGTGCGGGTTAACTACAAGCAAATGGGCGTTGGCGGAGACGACAGCTGGGGAGCTAAAACACATCCTGATTACACACTATACGCCAACCGCTCGTATACAAACACGTTTACGCTAAAACCTCTATAAAAATAAAAAGGACTTTCAAATGAAAGTCCTTTTTACTTATGATGTCACCTCTGGCTTTCGCTGAGAAAGCAAAAATACCGTAGCGATAATAAGAATTGTACCTAGCCACTCCGTCCACCCAAAAGTCACATGAAGCCATAGAACAGAGAGCGCCGCTGCTGACAAAGGCTCTGCTGACGCAAGAACAATGGCTTCTGAAGCGCTAATGTGCTTTAAACTTTCCAAGTAGCAATAAAAGGCAATGAGCGTTCCAAAGATAATCACAAATAGCACCGCACACAGCGACAATAGCGACCACTCACCGGCTATATGCCACGGCGGATGAATAAATGAAAAACTTACGCCGCCTATTACCATTCCCCAGCCTACTACTTCAACTGAGCTCCATTTTGCAAGAAGACGTTTAGGCTGAAGCGTATAAAAAGCAGACGTCACAGCTGCCCCGATCCCCCAAAACAACCCCCATCCTGTAATAGACAGATCGTTAAAATTTCCGCTTGTTGCAAGAAAAAATGTCCCCGTTATGACGAGCGCAACAGAAATCATTTCTACTTTCACCGGCCACTTTCTTGCTTGCACGGCTAAATAGCCAATAATAAATATTGGCGACGTATATTGAAGCACTGTAGCTGTAGCAGCGTTTCCTGCTTCAATAGCTGCAAAATATGTATACTGCACGCCGAGCATACCGATTACACCAAACAAAAGCAGCGAAGTCCTCTCTTCTTTTGTTTTCCAAATTGCAAAAATATTGCGCTGCTTAGAGGCTATTGCCAAAAGCAGAAATCCAGATATTAACATACGAACGACGACCAGCCACTCTGCGTTAAAACTCTTATGCTGAAATAAATATTGAGCTACCGTGCCAGACACTCCCCACATCGTAGCACCAATGATTACAAGCAGCAGCCCCCACGCTCTTTTAGATGAAGTTTGAACTCCTTCCACTTACCATTCCTTCTCTCTTTTTTATATATATTTAACTTACCTCCCTCCGCATTAACGGTCAATAGCAAAAAAAGTCGAAGCAATATGCTTCGACTTTTTTTAAATACTTTTATGAAGTAATTTCTTGAGTAAAGGAAATAGCACATCGGGAAGTTCTTCGATGTTTGGTACTAGAATACTATATTTGCCATACATATTTTGAATGGTTTTCTTCTGTCCTTCATCAATTTCCCCGTTGGATAAAAAGACGTTGATGACTTCAATTCCGTGCTTGCGTGCTTCTAATACCGCTTCGTGCGTATCTACAATACCATTTTGTTCATATCCCATAGCGGCTGGTTCACCGTCTGAAAACACAAGTAAAAACTTTTGCTGCTCAGAACGCTGAAGCAAGCGACGTGTCATATGGCGAATGGCAAATCCATCACGGTTGTCTTCTTCAGGCTCAAGCTGCATAATTTCAGGACCGCTTTTACGCTTTAATGATGCTTGAAAGTCCATCACCGTCTGCAGGTAGTTAGGCTGGCTTGTTTCAGTAGCATCATTTGTATCTTCCCAAAATCCAACAATTTGATGAGGCACCATAACAGACTTTAACGCTTCATGAAATAGCGTAATCCCGAGCTTCGTTTCATCCATTTTGTCGTACATCGATGCCGAACAGTCAACTAGAAGAGAAAACACAGCATCAATTTGGGCAGAATCTTCATCTTTTTTATAAAACAAACGAGGATTATCATCCGTCCATAGTTTTAGAAGTTTTTTATTTAATCGGCCAAAGTGCAGCTCGCTTCTAGGTAGCGTTTTTTTATGTTCAAGCGTTTTTTCAATCATTTGCTTTAATTTTTTTTGATACGATGCAATGATTTTTTTATTCTCATCATACTGAACAACGTGATCGTCGCTTGGAAGTTTAGAATCTACAAAAACAGCATAGGCATGCTTATTTTCTTTCCCATACTCATAATCCGCTTCCCCGTCTTTTTCCGGATGCGTTTGCTCCATGGCTTCGATTTGAGAGTAATCGTTCCGGGATGTTTTTTGAGAAGATCCTTGCACCATGCCCATTGCTTGATCTCCATCGTCGCCTTCACGAACCCCATCGCCTAACATATCTGTTTTTGAACCTTGATCCATATCAAACTGCAGAAAACTTTGCGTCGCTTCACTTGTCTCTCGATGCCACATTTCCATTTTCTCTTCGTGAATGTCTTCATCTCCGTCTTTTTCATGCTCTAAAATATCATCGTTCACTAATGAATCTTTGCGTTTTAAATCTTCAAATGTTAACCCTTCTTCTAACTGATCATACTGAAGTTCAGCCAAGAAGAAATAAGTATTAAGCATATCTTTTTCGATAATATCATCAAAAACATCTACGAGTTCAAGGCAGATGCGCGATACGTCTTTTGTTGTTTTCGCTTCATATACATTTGTTAGCTGTCTGCGAATAAAAGGCATCGCTAAGTTAATCGATTCACTCATTGAAGGAATTTCTTCAAACGGATTTTCAGCCGTTAATAGCAAGTAAATGCCGTTAAAAAGTGCATCCGTGTACACGCTTTTTGTTAAATTTGCGCTCATTTGTGTGGCAAAATATTTTCTATAGAGCTGCCTTCTGACGGCGAAGGCTTTTTTCGTTCCAGGACGTTCGCGTTTGCATACTTCTTCTAAACGAATATCTTCAAACAGCATAAACAGCTGCTTAGCTAAGCTAGGTACCGACGTTTTATTTATTTTCTTTAAATATGCATTAATTTCTTTGAAGTTTGAATGCTTATAGCTTCCAATACTTCTTAAAAATACATCACTTTTTAAGCCGTACACTTTGTCTTCTTCTGGACGGTTATCCCAAAAGTGACTGAGATAAATAATGCCGTGTACAGGATCATAATAAGATGAAACGCGATACTCTACTTCAATTTCATCATTTTTTGTTAATGTTTTCGTTAAATCTGCCAGCTCCATATAGAGAAAGGAATCTACATTTTTGTCGTTAAATTTAATAAATCGCATAGCGCCACTCCTTACTCAAATAATGTTTCAGCAATATTTTGAATGGCGGCTTTTTCCCTTTCATCTTCTAGCTTTTCAATAATACCGCGTTTAATCGCGCGAAGAGGCGGCATATAAAGAGCTAAATCACACGTATCAATAAGCGCACGAATAGACGCAGCTTCTTCTGATACATGGCCGCTTTGAACTTGAGTAATTAAATCTGCAGAGAGCGTGACAAATTTATCAATTAATTTTTCGTCTTTTAACTGAGACTGAGACATTAGAACTTGGTTTAAGCTGCTCCCTTGAATATATGGCACTTCAATAACAACAAAACGATTTTTTAACGCTTCGTTTAATGGAACAGTCCCAACATACCCTTCGTTAATAGCCGCTACTACGCCGAATGTTTGCTGACCGCGCACTACATCTCCAGTGAATGGGTTTGTAATCATTTTCCGGTAGTCAAGTACCCCGTTTAAAATAGGAAGCGTTTCAGGTTTCGCCATGTTAATTTCATCAATATATAATAAATGGCCTTTTTTCATTGCCTGAATAACAGGTCCTTCTACAAACTCGATACCTGTTTTCCCTTCTTGTTCAGAAATTGTTTTAAAGCCAAGCAGCGCTTCTGCATCTAAATCAACCGAGCAGTTAACGCTATGCATCGGCTGAGAAAATAAATGCGACAGCGTTTCAGCAAGCTTTGTTTTACCTGAACCTGTTGGCCCTTTTAAAAGTACGTTTTTCCCTAGTGATAAGGCAATAATGGCATCTTCTAAAATATCTGCTTCTTCTGCTGTATAGCCGCCTTTTCCGATTAATAGCTGATCAGCATGAGACAGATTTTCATATTTACGATTCGCTAAAAGCGAAAGAACCTCTTTTGGTAATGATAATTGTGATAATTGAATTGACATAACAAAAAATCCTTTCTTTCTACATACTTTCTATAGTTTACTAAAAAACATTCTTCTTCTCAAAGAATTGCTTTACCTATGCGTTTCTCTAAAGTTTCCGGTAGAAAAATCGCCGTCTTTAAACATATATTCAGTAAAAAAAAGTAGGTTATTCACCTACTTTTTTACGATTTTATAGTTTTTATGATTAACGACTGTTTTCATGGATTCGCCCGTTTCAGCATCTTTTCCAAAATCTACGATAACCGAATTGTCTCGCACTACCATAACAATTCCTTTAAATCCTTTATAGTCGCCTTTTTTAGGCTGAATCGTATCGCCAACTTTAGCTGCCTTGACTTTAGGTGCTTGTTCTTCTGTACCTTGTGTATTTTCTACGTCCATCATGACCCCACCTTTTCCAATTTACCGTGTTTTTTATAAGTGAAAACACAATTTAATTTACTTTTTGTTGAAAATACTTAGTTTATTTTCCCACAAACATCCATGGTTAAACACCATGTGTTTGTCCAATTTCATTCTGCAAACAAACGCTGTATTTTTTATTATGTATGTTGCTGTTTTTTGTAAGAGCACATCCTTGTTCTATCATAACATTTTCTGTTTCCTTCGAACACCAATTACCCTTTAGTTTTTTAAAAAAATGACAAATTACACGGAATTATGTCGAATTTCATATGATTTTCTTTTTAGTATGATAAGCTATATATCGTATTTTAAGCATCTTTTATCTATTACATACGATTTTTGATAAAAAAACCGAAACTTTTATCCACAAATTGCGTTGATTAAATGAAAGGGGGAGAAAATGGCACAACAGCATAACTTTGAACACATTTATAAACAGCACATGCATGATTTGCTGCGCTATCTTCTCTCTCTTACTCGCAGAAAAGAATCAGCGGAAGATTTAATGCAGGAGACCTTTTACCGGGCACTTCTACACTTAGAAACGTATAAAGGCGAGGAAGTAAAGCCTTGGCTGTTCAAAATTGCTTATCACGCCTTTATTGACTGGTATCGAAAAGAAAAAAAACGCCCTACTGTCGAAATAGAAGAATGGCACTTTACTCCTCAGCCAAGTGCTGAAGAACAAGTGATGATTCAAAGTGAAATCGACGGCTGGCTTTCTGATGTATCTGCTTTGCCTCCGGCTAAGCAGAATATTGTACTGTTACGAGATTATCATGGCTTCACATATGAAGAGATTGCAGAAATGACTGGCTTTACTCTGTCAAAAGTGAAAATGGACTTGTATCGTGGTCGTCAACAATTGAAAAAAAGAAAGGAAGAGGACGGATGAGCTGTCAAGATATGAAGCATCAATGGGAAAAATATAAAAACGGCACTTTGACAGACAAAGAAGCAGAAACACTTGAACAACATACGGAAAATTGTGAAGCATGCTCAGCTCATTTAGAGCACTTGCTAACTGAAGATGAACCGTTATCGCCAACTACATCAACTACTTCACTAAATGACGATACAATGTTGGATAATAAAAAAGTGAAAAAGTCCATTTATATGGCTAAATGGAAGCAGCGCCTTTCAAATGTGACAACTGTCATTAGCTCTGTCGTTCTGCTATGGATGATTGGCAGCTTTTTATCCATTGTATATTATCATCAATCAAAAACCGAATACATAAACAGCGTCAATCAAGCAGCTATCGAATCTGCTTTTCCGAACGTTCATATACGTGAAACCACTTCTGATACACAGTCCTTTTTCCGAATGCAGTCGCAAATGGAAGCTTATAAGCAAATTGGACGTGAAGAGCAGGCCATTGGGACGTTTACATTTCATCAGCTGTTTGATAAAACGAGCGGTGTAGAAAAAGAATTTTCCGGCGGTAAATACGACCTTAACCTTTCCTTTGTCTATCCTGATCCAAAAAAACTAAAGCTGCATGCAAAAGAGTATAAGGAATGGACGAATGAAACATGGAATGCATTAGAAAACCTACCAAAAGGAACGGTAAGCGAAGTGGCTATTTCTTTTGATAACACGTATTCGCTAAAAGAAGTTCAGCAAAAAATGAATGCCATCGACAGCCGTGATTTTTCTACCTCTTGGTACGCGCTTAATACAGGGAACGAACAAAAAACAAGCACAAAAGATGAGCCCTTAATTGACTTAACATCAACATTTGGTTTTCCAGAGTTTTTAGACTTGCCTTACGAGCACAAAGGAAATCAAACGCACTCTACTAGCAAGTCGAACGTTTTAAATATGATGAAACTATTAGCCGATAATGAAGAAACAGTCCAAAAAGTTCGTCAGCTAGACCATTCCGATTTGTTGCTAAAGCAGCGATATTCTTATGTAAAGAAACATGGAGTCGGTGTGTACGGCGTTGTGATTACAGGACCTACCAAAAAGCTGCTGAAATTAAAAAATGATCCGTCTATCACCTACGCGTCACTTGGGGATGTAGAGCTATGGAATTGGTTCAACCGCCCTTCATCCGGCACGTTAATGAATCAGTAACAAGCACTTGAAAACAAGTGCTTGTTTTTATTTCTTCGTTAATTCTTCAAACCTTTCTACAGCTTCGCTTTTATCAAATGAACTAAACCATCGATAGTCTTGGTCATCTAAAATACGATAGTGCTGACTAATCATATTTTGCTGCAGACGAAAAGAACCTTCTTTTTGAATCTCTTTCCACCATACTCTTCCTCCGAGCGTTTTATCTTTTGGAGAAGATACGCCGTTATGAGCAATGATTTCTACTACTTCTAAGGGGACGTCTCCTAAAACCGATTGAAGGATTTCACTGTCACGAAACAAACCGCATACTGCAACAGTGGTCGTCCACCCTGCTTCCGTGCGCCCTTTTTCAATTTGAACCAATGTTTTTTTTGAAATACCAATAACTTCAGCCATTCTGTCTTGTGAATAGTTTCTTTCTAAACGAATTAATCGTATTTTATCCGATACGGATTTAATCACTTCTTGTTTATCCATTTTTACAGCCCTTTCTTTCTATACACGCACATGTCTTTAGTGTAATATTACACCTAATTAAAGAAGAGTTTCAAGCGTTTCCCTTCATCACAAAACGGGGAAATATGCTGAAATGGTTTTTTTATACTAAAACAATTAAAAGGAGTTGAGAATATGTACATCATTGTATGGACTATGCTTGTACTATACGCCTTTCTGCTAGCTCCGGGAGCAAGCGCCGCTGATGATATGCTGTTTAAAAACCTTGTCACAGGAAATTTTCAACAGGTAGATCCGCTCGTAGTTATGGTATTCTCTTTTTTAGGACTTTTCCCAGTATTGTTCATGGTAATGATTTGTAAAAAAGATACGTACAAACTGCCTGGATGGCCATTTTCTCTCCTATCATTTGCGCTTGGAGCTTTTTCTCTTTTGTTCTATTATCATTGGAAAGGGCAAAAAGTTCGAACACGTTCGCGTATTCCTTCACGTTTCATTGCCATCATTTCTTCTCGTCTATGGATTGGACTATGCTTAGCACTCACGATTGCTGGTTACGTATACGGACTATCCATAGGTTCAATAAGAGCTTATGAAGATGCTTTTATGCAGTCACAGCTTGTTAGCGTGATGACCGCTGATTTTTTTGTTTTAACGTGGCTTTCTTATTCCGTTATGACAAAAGAAAAGATAGCATCCCGGCCTTACCTTCTCTTATGTTTCATTCCAGTTGCGGGCTCTTTTTTTATTTTGTTACGGCATAACCGCCAAGATGTTAGAGAAGAAAAACTTTAAATAAAAGTCTTGCGTTCCATTCATTATTCCGTTATAATCATTTCTTGTACGATGAAAGTTGATTAATTAGAAAACATTTATATATCGGCATTTTATTTACATTTGTTATACATACCTGCGCTGTGCGTATACTCATGTTGTCTTAAACCTTTGAGTGTTAAAAGGGAGCTCAAAATTTAGCTGCAGATAGCACGCCCTTCTTGGGACGCTAAACCCGGCTATGAGGGCACCCACCTAGTAGATCTGGGTATTTAAGACACTTAGGGTTACGGCAGTGCGGGCTTATTTTTTAGTTAGCTGTAGCTAGCTTTTTTTATTTATTAGTTTACATAATTATTTTATTGTTAACTTATATTTTTTTTAGACATATATGTTTTATTTATCTTCGATTGAGGAACATAAAAAGTAATAAAGGAGATGGATAAAATGAATGAACAAAAAATTGCTAAAAAAGTAAATGAAGTATTAGAAGGAAATCGTGTAGGAACATTAGCCACAGTTGTAAACAACAAACCCCACTCTCGCTATATGACATTTTTCAGCGATGAAGATGGTATCGCTCTTTACACACCAACAAATATCAATACACATAAGGCAGAAGAAATCGAAGCCAATCCAAACGTGCACGTACTATTGGGCTACAGCGGCGAAGGATATGGCGATCAATACTTAGAATTATCCGGGACAGCTGTTCTTCGTACCGGTGATCAATTAAAAGGACGTATATGGAACGATCACATGAAAGAATGGTTTGACGGTCCAAATGACCCTGAGTATGTTGTTCTGGAAATTACACCAAACGAAATTCGCTTTATGAATGAAGGCGAAGAAACTCCTCAAACCGTTCAGCTATAATAAAAAAGCGCACACTGTGCGCTTTTTTTATTTTCCTACCGCTTCTTTCAATTGAGCTGCTTTTTCTTTTGGAGACGCTGCTAAGCTAATCGCGGTAATAATAGAAACACCATCTGCACCTGCTTCTACTACTTGTTTGGCATTTTCAGGCGTGATGCCACCGATTCCTACAATTGGAAAGTCAATATTCTGGTTTCGCACTTCTTCAATTAATTTTGTACCTTGCACTGCTTTTGCGTCTTTTTTTGTAGAAGTAGGAAAAACAGGTCCCATTCCTACATAATCCGCCCCGTCTTTTATCGCTTGCTGCAGCTCTTGTACATTATGAACAGAGACGCCCACAATTCCTTTTCCTATTTTTTCTCGAACAATATGAGCTTTTTCATCTTCTTGTCCAATATGAACGCCATCTGCTTGTAAGCGGATCGCTAAGTCAAGATCATCATTCACAACAAAAGGAACGCTGTGCTGCTGACAAATTTGCTGAAGTTCTTTCGCCAGCTGATATTTCGCTTCTCCTGTTAAGGCACCCTCGCCTTTTTCACGAAATTGAAACACGGTAACGCCGCCTTCAATTGCTTCTTTTAATACTTCTTTCGGATCTTTTTTACAGTTATTGCTGCCCATTATAAAATAAACTTTCAGCAGCTTTTTAATTTCTTCGTTTGTCATTTTCCCGCTCCTTTTAACGTTGATGTACTCTTGCATATGATTCAATATCCTGTCCAGATAAAAGATGAAGCTGATTTAACAGCTCAATTTGAAAGCTCCCCGGCCCTTCTTCACCTTTTTTCGCTGCGGCGATTTCACCTGCCACTCCGTAAAAACTTAAAGCAGCAACGCTTGCCTCGACATATTCTTTTTCTACAGCCGCGAAAGCTCCTATAATTGATGTCAGCAGACATCCAGTACCCGTCACCTTCGTAAATAACGGGTGACCGTTGTCTACTGTATACGTTGTGTTTCCATCGGTGATCACATCTTGTTTCCCCGTAATAACAATCACTGTATCTAATTTGTTCGCTGCTTTCTCAGCAAGTTCAATGACGTCTCCTTGCCCTTCTAATGAATCAACGCCTTTAATGAGCCATGACTCGCCTACTACATTCGCAACTTCAGCAGCGTTACCGCGAATAACGGCAATATTTAATTCTTCTACAAGCTGACGTGCCACTTCTGTACGAAACGGTGTCGCTCCGGCTCCTACAGGATCGAAAATAACCGGCACGCCATTTTCATTTGCTGATTTTCCTGCTATTCTCATCGCTTCTACTTCTTGAGCCGTCAGTGTACCCATATTTAAGACAAGCGCTCCGGCGATTCGAGCCATATCAGCCACTTCTTCCTTCGCATAAGCCATAACAGGTGACGCTCCTATGGCAAGCAGTCCATTTGCTGTAAAATTGGTTACCACAACATTCGTAATATTATGAACAAGCGGACTTGTATCTCTTACTTTTTCTAATTGAGCTGAAATTTTACTAATATCCATGTTCTCTCACTCTTTTCATTTAGTTTTAACACTGCAAAAAAAAGACAAAAAAGCACCTTGCATGCGCAAAGTGCTTTGGTATGTACTCACATTCCCTGCGCTGGCATTATCCAACAGGTTCAAATGGTCAACAGGCGCCCCTGTACTCTCAGCCTGCCCCGCGCAAGCTCCCATACTATTTATTACTACGTTTAAAGTTTACTATTAACTTTTTTTATTTGCAACCATTTCACTGTTTTGCCCATAAAATAAATCTTCGTTATAGGCTGAGTGGTGTTGTAAATCTTACAGCTTTACTAAAAGCATCATTAAAAGACCTCCAGTAAACTACTGGAGGTCTTCTATCCCCTAAAAATTCTATCATTTCTCTTGAATCGCTTGATTTCTCACAGCTGTTTTTCGGTCCTTCCCTGCTCTTAAAGATAAAAGAAAACAAAGCAGAAGTACAAGTGCAGCTGATACGTACGGGTAATTAATGTTTATATCAAAAAGAAAGCCTGCTACAACGGGTCCAATAATATTACCAAGACTTGTATAAGCAGAATTTAGTCCGGCTACATACCCTTGGTCGTCTTGTGCCATCATCGACATTTGCGTGCTGATTGCCGGACGTAAAATATCTGTTGCTAAAAAGACGATAAATGTCACAACAATAATAAGCCAGTACGTGTGCACAAATAGTGTAAGTAAAATAAAAAGTCCCGTCATCATCAAGCAAAACGAAATCACTCTTTTTTCACCGAATTTATTTAAAATCCAGCCAAAAATCGTAACCTGCACAACAGCCCCTGCAATAGAGCCAAACGTAATAACAAACGCAATATCTTTTGGCGTAAAGCTAAATTTATGATCAACAAATAGTGAAAAGATCGTTTCATAATTGGATAATCCAAACGATGTCACAAAAACGATAATTAAACTTAAAAAATAAGGTTCTTTGTAGGAATTCATAAGCTGCAGTAGCAGCCGATCTTCTTTTGGATTCTCATTGTTTGAAACAGCATGACCTTGTACAGGACGAGACTCCGGCAAAACAAAAAGCGTAATCACTGCAGCCAAGCCTCCTGCTACTGCGGCCATGTAAAATGGCACGCGCATGCCGTATTCAGCTAAAAAGCCTCCAATACCGGGCCCGATAATAAATCCTGTTGTAATCGCTGCCGTCACATAGCCCATTCCTTTAGCGCGTTCTTTAGCAGACGTCACGTCCGCTGTATAGGCCATAACAGCAGGCATAATAAGCGCAGCCCCGACCCCGCCTAGCATTCTGGATACAAATAATAAAAGAGGTGTACTCACTGAACCAAAGAACCATTCAGACAGGGCAAAAACAATCATTCCCGCTACAATAATTTTCTTTCTCCCTAACGAATCTGATAATCGCCCCGCTAAAGGCGAAAACAGAAATTGAGTTAGTGAAAACACCGCTACTAAAAGCCCCATCACGCTGCCGTTGATATGAAGCTCCGTCATATAGGTTGGCATAATTGGAATAACGAGACCGATTCCCGTAAAGATAATAAAAATATTTAGCATGAGCAGCAAAATCGCCGCTCGATTTCTTAACAATAATGACATATAAACCTCCTGATTACAAAAATACTGAACGTTCGGTCTATAAAAATACAAAATAATGAGGGATTACTCATTGCCGCAATAAGCATCCCCGCTTATTTAAGAAGACCTTGCTATAATTCCGTTTAAAAATACATCGATTGCTGAATGGTAAAGCTGCAGGGCATTTTCCGTACTCGTTTTTCGAGACATGCGGCTCATTCCAACAAACAACCCTTCTAAAATTACTGCAAGTTGCTCTGCATTTTTATGAGAAAACTCGCCTTCATCGATGCCCTGTTGCAAAAGTTCCCGGTTAAACTCCACGTGTCGTTTCACCATCTCATCAATTCGCTCTTCGATGTCGCTGCCCTTTTCCTCGTTGTTAAAAAACTCATCGGCAGCTTTCGTAAGAGGATGATTCAAATCATCTAAAATGATTTGCTCCGCTATTCCAAAAAGCTTATCTCTTGTTGTTTTGTAAAGAGACTCTCTTTCTTTCCAGTTTCGTTCCCACTCAAGATCCCATTCGTCTATTAAATAAAGAAAAAGCCCTTCTTTACTTTTAAAGTGATAATAAATATTCCCTTTACTGCTTCCCGTAGCTTCTACAATTTCCTCAATAGATGTAGCTTTATAGCCTTTTTGAGAAAACAATGCTTTAGCGGCATCTGCTACTTTTCTTTTGGTTTGTTCACTTTGAAGCTTTTTTTTATTCAAGCTATTTCCACCGCCCCGTACATTTATTATTTATACTGAACATTCGTTTTGTATTATCTGACACCTATACTACATAGGAAAAACCTTTTTGTCTAGTGAGAAAACCTAGTTTATACCTTTTTATATGAATCATGACCAAAACAAAGCCTCCTAAAAAGGCTTTGCCTAAAAAGCTTACTTGCTAACAGGATAGATGACCGCTGCTTGCCCGCACAGTTTGCATACAAATAAACAAATCATCTGCGCCTTCTTTCCTGTCTTTTACTCATTCAATTTCTTTGTCATAAACACACTGTATGGATCTTCTTTGTAGGTAGAAAACGGTTCGCACTCGTAAAATCCAAAACTGGCGTATAGCTTTCTAGCCGGTTCAAAAGCGGGTGCGGATCCTGTTTCTAAGCTTAAGCGTCGATACCCTCGTTTTTGCGCTTCATTTATTATGTACTGCAGCAGCTCTCTAGCAATTCCTTTCCGCAAATGAGCGGTAGCTGTTCGCATCGATTTAATTTCTCCGTGGTGCTCATCTAACTCTTTTACAGCTCCGCACCCTGCTAGCTGACTTCCTTCCCACACGCTCCAAAACGTAATATGACGTTGTTTTAAACTTTCAATATCTAGAGCATGAATACTTTCAGGGGGGGAATGTAAGTTCATTCCTTGGAGGTGAGAACTTACTAGTTCAATAACTTCATTGTTCGTTAAGTGGTCTCTTTTTATTTTAATCATCTTCTCTTCCTTCCTGCTACTAAAGGGTGGTCAACTACAAACCGACTTATGAATACATTCACTGTCGACCTTTAAAAATCCTTTTATACACTCCCTTCTTTTTCTCCAGTTATTAAAACAGACTTTGCCAAGCAGATGTTTCATACATTGTTAAACGGAGGTGAAATTCGTTGAAGAAAGTTTTATTTTGTCTTGTCCCTCTTTTGTTTTTATTATCCGCCTGCTTTAGTGATCCTGTTCAAGATGATTTAATCGATTATAACAATCAAGATTTAAAGAAAGCCGCTCAGCTTGAAAAAGAGGCGATTGACGCATACGATTCCGTTACAGGCGCTAACTACACAAGTGACGCTGTTATGTACGATACGATGACGAGTGAAGTCATTCCTACCTATCGTAAATTTGTTGACGAACTGGAAAACATCGATGTAGAAACCGACGATCTTCGAAAGGTTCATGAAGGCTATATAAAGGCTGCCAATACCCAGTATAATGCTTTTATTAAAATTGTCAGTGCTTTGGAAAAGCAGGACCGCAACCTTATTGCTGAGGCAAACGCTATGCTTGATGAAGCACGAAAAGGTATACGCGATTACAATGCAGCTATTAAAAAGCTGGCTAAAGAACATGATTTAAAAATTGAAGAACCAAAAACACAGCGCGAAAACAGCCTATAGTTTTGATGCAAAAAGAAGGTCTCTAAAAACAGTAAGAGACCTTCTTTCGTATGATGTTTCAATTTCTCCACGTTCGTTCAATAAATGAAGAAGAATATCAGGAAATATTGCTTAACGATGCATAATAAGAGGCAATAATGTCTTCATCTGAATGCGGAATTTCGTTTCCTTTTACAAGCTGAGCGCCGTTAATACAGCCGCTTGTAAGTAAAATAATATCATTCGCCTTTCCCAAAGAAAGCGACTTTAATACTCCTTCTGTTCGAGTAGGGGCGCGGTGAATATTGCTTGCGCTCGGATTCGAAAAACCTGTCATCACTTGATCTACAATTACGTTGGGATCATGATAACCTGGGTGATCAACCGTTACGATAATTTCATCAGCTTTTCCTTCAATGGTACGCGCCATTTTAGGCATTTTATTAAAATCTCGAATGCCGATCCCTGCAATCATGACAATCAGCTGGTTATACTCCATCTTTTTTACTTCTTCTACCAAACGCGTAAGGGCAACGGGCGTATGGGCATAGTCTAAAATCACTTTTTGGTTATTAGGACCTTCTATCACCTGAAATCGCCCTTCTGGACTTTCCAATTGAGGAAGTACGCTAATAATATCTTCAATGTGGTATTCAAAGTGAACAGCTGTACCAATGGCCGCTAGCACGTTAGCAATGTTGTAATCACCATATACAGGCACTGCTACTTTGTATGACTGTCCTTTATAAAGTAAATCAAAGAAAGAGCCTCCTTCTTTGACGGTGATGTTTGTTGCTTGCAGAGTTGCCTCCTTGTTATTTAATAAACTATACGTGACTTTAGGTCCTTCAAATACCCTGCTTAAGTCTTTGCCCATGTCCTGATCATCTATATTAATAACGGCATGTTTGGCCTGTTGAAATAATTTCATCTTACATTTTTTATAGTGCTCAAACGTTTTATGATACTCTAAATGTTCTTCCGATAAGTTTGTATGAATGGCTACATCAAAATAAATATTTTCTACTCGCTGCTGATCAATCGCAATCGAAGATACTTCCATCACTGCCGCTTCATCACCTCTTGTATACAAATCATAAAAAATTTTATGCAAGTCTACCGACTCAGGTGTTGTAGGCGTACTCTTTTTATAAACTAACTTCTGCTTTGATGACCAAATGCCGGTCGTTCCAATCGATCCTGTTGGCAATTTTAAAAGAGTTAAAAGCGACCTTACGTAAGCTGCTACGGTTGTTTTGCCATTTGTACCTGTAACGCCAATTGTCTCAATTTTTTCATCCGTATAATCAAAATACATTTTAGAAAAAGACGCCATTACTTTGCGAACGTCGTCAACAGCTAAAAACGTACAGTGAGAATACTGAGTGCTCAAAAGACGAAGCTCCTCGATGCTTGTCCCAAAGACTGCTACGGCTCCTCTAGCTATAGCTTCTTTAATATATTGATGTCCATCTTCATTTTCACCTTTTATACTAAAAAATACGGATCCGTCGTGAACTTGTTTTGAATGATATGTGAGATGGGTGATTGTTTGAGATGCAGGCCCAAAAATATGTTTAATTGATAAATTCGTTAATGTATCAAAGTGGATGTTCATAGCTATTCCTCACAGTGTATAAATTTTATTTTTAATATGTTCTAAAATCCCTTAAATACTCTTTGAAGGATATTTTTTCTTTATCTCCATTTATAAAGAGCTTTCTACAATTCAATCTTTTTATTTTGCTTTCATGTGTAGAACGAAAATAAAGAAAAGACGGATCACTATTTTTAAAAACTAAAAGCATGTAAAATATGGATGAACTGTGTATATCATACCAGCAACAAAAGCAAAGTATTGTAGTAAAATATTCCCCCTACACGTGCAAAACGAAACCCTTCTTTAAAATAATTTCATAGAGTAAGTTGAATCATGATAAATACTTGAACGTGGGTAAGAAAGACTACTGTATGAATCAGTCCCTCCCTTTGCAAAATAAAAAAGAAAACATCATAATAAAAGATGCGCAATAACAGCGTGAATGACTTTGCTTTGAAAGGATGGACTACAGCAAATGACGCGTTCTCTTTTAGCGATTGAACCACTTCCTCTTTCGTTTTATCAACAGCCTACGCTTGAACTAGCCCAGTCGCTGTTAGGATGTCTTCTTGTTCACGAAACGGCAGAAGGAGCTGCATCTGGTTTTATTGTGGAAACAGAGGCTTATAAAGGGCCTTTCGACCGAGCAGCTCATAGCTTTAATAACCGGCGCACAAAAAGAACAGAGGTAATGTTCGGTCCTCCTGGTCATGCCTATACGCATACAATGCATACACATTGTTTACTCAATGTTGTAAGCAGCGACATCGATTGTCCAGAAGGCGTCCTCATTCGAGCTATTGAGCCATTTAGCGGAAAAGATTTGATGAAAACTAGACGTCGAGGGATGGAAAATGAAATAAATTGGACAAACGGTCCTGGGAAACTAACAAAAGCACTAGGGGTTTCAATGGATTTGTACGGTCATGATTTAACCACCCCTCCTCTTTATATTGCTCGTGGCTTCACTCCTTCAGCGATTTCCGCCGGACCTCGCGTTGGCATTGATAATTCTGGTGAAGCGAAGGATTACCCTTGGCGCTTTTGGGTTACCAATCACCCGTTTGTATCGAAATTCAGGTGAACAAAAGGCAAATAATTTATCAACGAAAATAAAAGAAGCACCTCTTTTTAGAGATGCTTCTTTTTGCTTACGCCCACCACATTTGTGAGGGAGTTTCTTCAATTAATACACTTTGTAAGTTTGTAACCGCGCGTTTAAATCCTTCTTCAATCGACATGATTGGATCTTCATGCTCAATGCTGACTACATAATCGTATCCGTATGTGCGAAGGGCACTCATCATATCAGACCACTCTTTTACATCATGTCCGCATCCTACGGATCTAAACGTCCATGCACGCGTTTGGACTTCTCCGTATGGCTGCATATCCGTCAGTCCATACATGTTAATATTATCCTGGTCCAAGTACGTATCCTTTGCATGGAAATGATGAATCGCATTTTCTTTTGCTAAAATTTTAATAGCTCCTACCGGATCAATTCCTTGCCACCATAAATGACTTGGATCAAGGTTAGCGCCAATCGCTGGACTTGTTTTTTCGCGAAGCTTTAGGAGCGTATACGGAGTATGAACTAAAAATCCACCGTGAAGTTCTAAACCAATTTTTACGTTATGCTCATCCGCTAGTTCTCCAATTTCTTTCCAATAAGGAACAAGCTTATTTTCCCACTGCCAATTCAATACGTCTCCATACTCGTTAGGCCAAGGAGTAACAGGCCAGTTTGGGTACTTCGCTTCTTCGTGATCTCCTGCTGTTCCAGAAAAGCAGTTAACCACTGGAACATCTACTAATGATGCTAGTTGGATGGTCTTGCGAAGCGTTTCGTCAGATTCTTTTGCAAAACTTGCCTCAGGTGAAATAGGATTGCCGTGGCAGCTAAATGCGCTGATTGTAAGTCCGCGGTCTTTTATCTGCTTCATATATGCTTCTCTTTTTTCTTCATCTTCAAGCAGCTCATCTAGCGGACAATGGCTGTTTCCCGGATAGCCTCCCGTTCCGATTTCAACAGTATGAAGACCTGCTGATTTTACTTTATCTAACATCTCTTCAAAAGAAAGATCCGCAAATAAGACCGTGAATACTCCAAGTTTCATTTTAATTTCCCCCTGTGCGATATATTTCATCAATAATAGCTGAGACTTGAAGCGCTTCTTGTGGCTTTACTACTAATTCAGCATTTCCTTTACACGCTTCAACGAAATTTTTAGCCTGACTTAAGCTGTAATCATCTTCTCCATCTATCCAAGGTGACGTACTGTTCATGAGCATACCGTTTTTGGACGTGTATAGTTCAAACGGAAACACGCTTAAACCGCCCTCTACCCCTGATATGCTTACGTGCTCTTCATCATCTTCGATATTAGCAGCCCAAGAAGTTTCTAAAAGAAGCGAAGCTCCATTTTCAAATTTAATATAGGCCGTTACATGATCATCCACACCGAATGTTTCATGATCAAATGCTCCCCATTGATTTAATTGGTTAGGCGTTTTACTCAGGTCATTATATGTACTTCCCAGTACTTCAGTATGCTTTGGGTTTCCCATTAGCCAAAGCGTTAAATCAAGCAAATGGCAGCCGTAATCAATTAAGCTGCCTCCTCCTTGAAGATCTTTGTTCGTAAATACTCCCCAACCGGGAACCTTACGGCGACGCATTGCTCTGACACGTGCAACTAATGGACGCCCTACCTCTGTCATCATTTTTTTCGCAGCCTGCGCTTCTTTCATGAATCGGTAGTGATACGCAATCGCTAACTGCTTACCTGATTCTCTAGCAGCAGCAAGCATTTCTTCACCTTGCTCTTTAGACATCGCCATCGGCTTTTCACATAGAACGTGAACGCCTGCTTTTAGCGCTTCTACTGCAAACTCGGCGTGAAATTTATTCGGTGTACAAATACATACAGCATCCACTTCTTTAAACATATCTTTGTAATCAACAAATACGTGAGGGATATTATGTTCATTGGCTACCTCTGTGGCTCTTTCACTATTAATATCGCTAAGCCCCCAAATCACACATTCATCACCCAGTTGTTTGAATGCTGGGATATGCCTGCTTACAGCAATCCCTCCTGCTCCGATTATGCCAATTCTCACGTTTTTCACCTCTTACACGCGCGTAATTTGTTTCGTTTGACTTGATTTTAAAGCTGCTAAAATAACAGCAAGTGATTTTAATCCTTCTTCACCAGGAACCGGAGATTCTTTATCTTCTGCAACTGCATCTACAAATTGTTCAATGACGTGAGAATTACTTTGTCCGCCTTCATCGTTCGACTGGATTTTTCCTAATTCATAGTTCACCACTTCACCCGTTGCATATTGTGCAACTAATGAATACGTCGGATCGTCCTCTAAACGAAGAATCCCTTTCTCGCCGTAAACAATCGTGGAGTTATCTTCTTTTCCATTGTAAGCCCAGCTTGCCGCAAGCGTCCCGATAATCCCGCTTTCCGTTTTTAATACGCACACAGCATTGTCGTCTACATTTGCAAAGTCTTTTGCATTGCTTTCCACGAATGCACCGACTTCTACAATTTCTTCATTTAATATGTAGCGGAGCATATCGGTTTTATGAACGCCTAAATCCCCCATAGCACCAATAAACGCTTCGTCTTTTTTGAAGAACCAGCTTTCTTTTCCGTCCACGCTCCAGCCTTCAGGACCACCGTGGCCAAAAGCCGTACGGAAACTATAAATTTTACCGATTTCCCCTTTTTCAATAAGTTCACGAGCTTTTTGATGAGAAGCTACAAAGCGCTGATTATGTCCGATCATTAGTTTTTTACCGTTTGTTTTTGCTGCTTCAATCATCGCTTTCGCTTCTTCTTCTGATGTTGCCATCGGCTTTTCACACAGAACATGAACTCCGCTGTTTAACGCTGCAACCGAAATAGGCGCATGAAGATAATTGGGCGTACATACGCTCACTGCTTCCACTGTACCGCTTGCTAAAAGTTCTTCATAGTTTGTGTACGCTTTTACACCGTACTGCTGTGCTACGCTGTTTGCACGTTCTGTGTTTATATCGCAAACGGCTACTAATTCTACTTGTTCATTCATCTTATATTCTGGTAAGTGACGGTGTTGCGCAATGCTTCCGCACCCAATAACGCCAATTTTTACTTTTGCCATCTTTCCTATCCCCTTTGCTTAAGCATTATTCATTAGTTTTTAACAGCGATTGATTCAAGCGGTTGCGCATTGCCGTAAACAGGACGTTTTCTCTCTGCTGGCTTCGCCCATTTAATAGCATTCATAATGACACGCTGAATGTCTTTGTTATGGTATGTTGGATATGTTTCATGTCCAGGTCTGAAATAAAATACTTTTCCGTTTCCGCGTTTGTACGTGCAGCCGCTTCTGAAAATTTCTCCGCCTTCAAACCAGCTCGTGAAAATCAGTTCATCGGGTGCTGGAATATCAAAGTGCTCTCCGTACATTTCTTCACGCTCAAGCTCGATAAATTCACCAATACCTTCCACAATCGGATGGCTCGGTTCTACTACCCACAAGCGCTCTTTTTCATCTGCTTCACGCCATTTTAAGTCGCAGCTTGTGCCCATTAACGTTTTAAAGATCTTGGAAAAGTGACCCGAGTGTAAGACAATAAGCCCCATACCGTCTAGCACGCGCTGCTTTACTTTCTCAACGATGTCATCTTTTACTTCGTCATGCGCTAAGTGACCCCACCATACTAAAACATCCGTTTGATTTAATACTTCTTCAGTCAACCCGTGTTCTACTTCGTCTAATGTTGCTGTGTGCGTACGAAATCCTCCTTCTTCTAAGAAAGAAGCGATGGCACCGTGAATGCCTTCAGAGTAAATTTCTCTTACAACCGGATTTTTCTGTTCATGACGATTTTCGTTCCATACTGTAACATTAATCATTTTCATATCCCCTTTTTTTGTGAATGCTAACTTATATCCCCTTTTTTTATCAATGCTAAACTTTGGTTAACCGGTTAACTTACTGTGGTTCACTCGCGCTTAGCAGTCGAATCTCGAATAACAAGTTCAACCGATAATTTTACATGCTGCAGCGTGCTGAAACGGCGTTCGATTGCTTGAATAACAGACGTCGCGGCGACGACTCCTTTGTTAAATACATCTTGACGAATGGTTGTTAGACTTGGAGATGCATAGCTGCTAAACGTGATGTCGTCAAACCCTACGATTGAATAGTCCTGCGGAATTCTTTTCCCCTTTTCTTGCAGTGCTTTCATAATTCCAAGCGCCAGCGTATCAGAAGATGCAAAAACCGCCCGAATATCCTTATGATCTTGCAACAGCTTGTTTCCTAAATTGTAACCGTTATCAAATGAGCTTTCGTTCACTTCAAAAACAAACGTCTTTGATGGTGTAATGCCCGCTTCTTTTAATGCTTTCTCGTAGCCTATATACCTCTTTTTATCCACTGGACTATTGACGAGGTGATGAGCAACAAAGGCAATTTCTTTATGCCCCAAACTCACTAAATGTGTTGTAGCGAGATATCCTCCATACTCATCGTCTACCGAAATATGATGATAATCACGTTCGCACTTTTCATATGTATCTACTAACACAATCGGATTCGATAACGCTTTCATTTTTTCATATAATCGATGCGGGAAGGCTCCTAAAAACAGAAGACCATCAATATTTCTCGTTCGAATCCATTTTAAGCAATCAGCTGGGCTACTCACTCCAGATATGACTAGATCGTAACCATGCTTACGGATTACATATTCAATTCCACTAATCATTTCACTGTAATAATGGTTATCTTTAAATATAGTAGAAAGTGAATCATCTGTAAGCGGGAACATCACGCCAATCATATTTGACTTTTGTTTCGAAAGACTAACGGCGGTTAAATTTGGTTCGTAGTTTAATTCTTTTACCGCTGTTAAAATTCGCTCTTTTGTTTCATCGGATACTTTGTTAATTCCGTTTAAGACGTAAGATACTGAAGCTGCAGACACCCCTGCATGCTTTGCTACATCACGAATCGTTATCTTTTCTCCCATAAAATCTCTCCAGTTAAACGGTTAACTATTTACTCGTTCATTATAATTCACTCCTTTATTATCAGTCAACGTATTTTTCAAATTATCTGTTAACTATTATAATATCTTCCTAGATTGGTATGTTTTAAGCAGTGACAAGATGTATTGACACCTGTTAATCTTTGAAACGTACATATAAAGTTCGGTGCACAGCACGCACCGATCCGTGATAAAAGGGGCGTTCAAAAGGATTTCAGGAGGTACTTACTTTATGTTTAAGAAACTAGCAATTATTGGAGCACTAGCAGTTCCTATGTTCGGCATGAGTCACGGGGCAAATGCCGCTGAAACAACCCATCGCGTAAAAGCCGGAGAGACTCTTTACAAGATTGGCGCTGAATACGGCGTTACGGTTAAACAGTTAAAAGAAGCGAATCACAAATCTACCGACTCTATTAATGCAAATGAAACATTAACAATCCCTAACTCTATTAGCGAAAGCGATAAAGAATTGTTAGCTCGCCTTGTACAAGCTGAAGCAAAAGGTGAACCTTACGCTGGCAAAGTGGCTGTAGCAACAGTCGTTTTAAACCGCGTGGATAGCGATTCTTTCCCAAACTCTATTCATGATGTCATTTATCAAGGTACACAGTTTACACCTGTACAAAACGGTGAAATTAATAAAGCAGCGGATGCTGAAGCAAAAAAAGCTGTAAATGAAGCACTAGCGTTTAGAGGTCAAGGAAAAGGTTCGTTATTCTTCTTTAACCCAGATAAAACAAGCGATCAATGGCTTCGTCAAAAACAGGTTACGATTACAATCGGAAATCACGTTTTTGCAAAATAAACAAAAAAGCACTCAGATGAGTGCTTTTTTAATATGCAACAAGTAAGCTTAACAGAACAGCTATAATAATAATAGGTAATACATATTTAACTAGAAAGAACCATGCGTTGAATAATTTAGCGCCTTTTGTACTTCCTGAAATAAACTCTTCATACACGGCTTCTTTTTTCATTTTAAATGTCACAAAAATTGCAATGGCTAAACTTCCAAGAGGCAGCATTAAATTGCTCACAAAAAAGTCAGCTACGTCAAATATACTTCTGCCAAAAAGTGAGACATGTTTTAGTACACCAAACGAAAGCGCTGATGGGATACCTACTACAAACACAAGAATCCCTGCTAAAGAAGCGTAGCGAGTTCGTTTTGTCTGATCGTCTTTGGTTAAAGCAGCTACGATAATTTCCAGCAGTGAAAAAGCAGACGTAAGCGTAGCAAATAGAAATAAAATTAAAAACAGTGCTAAAAAGACGGTGCCAAACGGCATTTTCTCAAATACTGTTGGCAAGACCACAAACAAAAGTCCAGGTCCTTCGGTTGGCTTTAATCCGAATGAAAAAACAGCTGGAAAAATAGCCAAGCCTGCAAGCAGCGAAACAAACAAGTTCAAAATAGCAATGGTGCCAGCTGAACGCGTCAAGCTTACTTTTTTCCCTAAATAAGAGCTATATGTCACCATGCAGGATAATCCTACGCAAAGCGAGAAAAACGACTGACCGAGCGCATAGAGAACAGATGACCCTGTAATGGCTGAAAAATCCGGTTTTAAAAAGAACTTTACTCCGTCCATAGCTCCGTCTAATGTTAAAGAGCGAACCACAATGATAATAAAACAGATAAATAACAGCGGCATCATGTATTTATTAGCACGCTCTATGCCTTTTTGTACGCCTTTTGAAATAACAAACACTGTAATTAACAAAAACAGCGCCTGTGCACCTAATACCACATAAGGTTGGCTAATGACGGCATTGAACAACGGACCGTACTCTTTTCCGCTTAGCATACCGGTTACGCTCATAATCGTATATAAAATCACCCAGCCGCCAACGACGCTGTAAAAGGAAAGCAAAACGACACAGCTGAGTACTCCCAGCCTGCCAATCCATACCCAAGCGGACTTTGGAGCAATTGCTTTATAAGCACTAATCGCTTCTTTTCCCGTATGTCTTCCAATGATAAATTCTGCCAACAGAAGCGGCAATCCAATAAAAATTGTAAATAAAATAAACAACGCAAAAAATGCTCCACCGCCACTGGTTCCGGTTACGTATGGAAATTTCCATATCGCTCCTAGACCAATTGCTGCCCCAGCAGATGCTAAAATAAAACCGAGGCGTGAAGACCACTGATTTCCTTTACTCATATAATGTTACTCTCTCCTCTTCTAAACTCAAAACTCACCTGATTAGTACTGTACCATAAATGCAGAAGAAAATCATTCCCGTTTTACTTTTTTCTATAAAACGATATCTATATAGAATAGAAAAAATGAAGAAGCAGCTGCCTCTTCATTTTGAGTTTGATGTTTCTATTCAAAAATTATTCTCTGTACGATGATTCGTCTCCACGGTAGGCTTCTTGATTTGATATTTCTTCAATATGCATATGCCCTTCTCTCTCTAAACGAAGAACCGTACGCTCTGCATCTTCATAACTCTCGCACGTCACTTGTTTATATTCCATATCGTCTTTATCTGTGTAAGCCACTAAATATGTTTCCATTTTAACTCCTCCTATATAAACTATATGTAACGTATGTTGCCTTTTTCGTTTATTTCTAAACATATAGGCTCCAAACATAAAGCCTAGCATACTATAATAGCGGAACTTCAATTTAAAAAGTTGAATTTTTCATTATGCACCGATGCAACATGGAGGTTACGCTTATGACATTTATTTTATCATTCGTACCAATTGTTGTTCCTTTTGGTATTTTAATTAGCTTAATTGCTTTTACAGCTGCTTTTTTACAATCAAAAGAGCATCATAAAAAGCTCTAGCTTACAAAAGCTAGAGCTTCTTTTTAAAAACGTCTATAGCGTTTAATCAGTCCCACAATAATAGCAATTGCTAATAAAACAATCGAGATGATAACAGTAATGACAATTGGCTGATTTCCACTTTGTTTCACCGCAATGGCAATATAAGCCCAAATAAAAACAAGCGGATAAACAGCGTCTCGGTTTTTTAATGTAAACATAATGCCCAGCGCAGCCCCTACCAGCAGCATAATAATCGTCCATGCTAATTCATTTAGGCCAAGCAAGTGCTGTATTCCATTTGCTTGAAATACGACAAATACATTAACAATAGTCGCAACAGAAATCCATCCAAGATAAAGCGAAATCGGCAGACGCATAAACCATGTCGTCATCCGAGAATGCTGAATAATGGAATATACAATCATTAATGTGCCTAAAATAAAGAGCATAACTAAAAGGGATAACTTATAGTAATCGTTTTGGAAAATAAAGATCCACGCACTATTTAACAAACAGTTTAGAAAAAACCAAATGCCTATACGTGCATATATTTCTTTTTGATCTTCTCTTGCAAAAAATTGGCGTATAACCCAAATGGTTAATAACAAATAAATAACGCCCCAGATAGCAAAGGCATAACCGGCTGGTGTAAACAACGTAGGAACTTGCGCAGAAGCCTCTGCCGTTGTTTTGCCTCCTATTGGAATCGCATTTGCTAAATAATTCACAAGAAGTGTAATAGCCAAGCCTACTGTATTTAATACAGCATACAAACGAAATTTTGCCATTTTGTTCTCTCCTTTCTTCTATTTATATGGGAATGTTTCGGAGACGAAAACGGCTCTTCCCTTCATTAATACCTCTTCTCCCCTAAAAATATGCATTTTTAAACAAAAATGATTAAAAATAGCTTCAAGAAGCTACCTCTTTAAGAGATAAAAACCGTTAGGGAACAATTTTCCATAACGCTTTCTATTTTTCAGAATATATGGTAAGTTAAACATAGACTAATAGGAAGTCCACTAGGGGTGCCGACTGGCTGAGACAAGTTTTCTTGATCCCTTTGAACCTGATCTGGCTCATACCAGCGTAGGAAAGTGGCAATGTTCAGTTTTGTACTGTCCTTTGCCACTCCGTTTATAAACGGAGTGTTTTTTATTTCCTTTATGTGCTTGTTTGTGACTTCCTCATATTAAAGGAGGATTTTGATGTCATTTTCATCTCAATTAAGACAAGAAGCAAACTATATTTACGAAGCCATTTTTAACCACCCTTTTATTAAAGGAATTGCTGAAGGAGACGTGCCAAAAGAGGCGCTTATTCACTACGTTTCTCAAGACTACGAATACTTAACAGCATTTGTCCGCATTTACGGCGCTGCTTTAACAAAATGCCGCACGCGTACCGAAATGGAAGCCTTTAATGCCGGCATTTCTACGGTATTACATAGTGAAGTACACCCTCATAATAATTTTTGTGACGTAGCAGGCGTACGCTATGAAGACCTCCACACTGAGGCTCTTTCACCAACGGCCAGCCACTACATTAACCATATGACAAGCGTTGCGCATACAGGCAGCTTAGCGGAAATCATTGCCGTGCTTCTTCCATGTCCGTGGACGTACGTTGAAATTGGCCAGCGCATTACGGAACAAGTAAATCCATCTCCTTCTCATCCTTTTTATGAATGGATTCAGTTTTATAATAATGAAGAAATGAATGGCACAACACAATGGTTTTGTAACAAGCTTGATGAACTCGCCGAACAAGCGACTGAAGAAGAACGTAATCGTATGAAAGATCACTTTATCAAAAGCTGTGAGCTGGAGTATTTATTTTGGGAAATGGCGTATACACAAGAAAAATGGCCGCTTTCTCAGCTTTCACTTTCAAAATAACGAAAAAGCCTCCTATCAGGAGGCTTTTTATTTCAATAATTTTTTAATCATTTTCAAGTTTTGCTTCTCTGAAGGATAGCGGAATGACAAATCAAACTTGGTTGTTTGAGACAGCATGCTTTTAAAATGAGAAAATGTCTGAAAGCTGTCTTTTCCATGATATTGGCCCGTACCGCTTTCTCCAACTCCGCCAAAGGGTAAATATGGCGTAGCGATATGCATAAGCGTATCATTTATACAGCCTCCTCCAAATGAAAGACGCTCCGTTATGACATTTTGTACATTTGCACTTTCCGTAAACAAGTAAAGAGCTAACGGCTTAGCTTTTTCTTGAACTTTATGAATAACTTCGTCTAGCGTTTCGTATTCAATCATAGGAAGAATAGGCCCAAAAATTTCTTCTTGCATAACGTCTGATGTCCAGCTTACTTCACTTAACACCGTAGGTTCTATTGTGAGCGTACTTTTATTATACCCGCCTCCAACTATAGCGTTTCCGTCTTTTAAAAACTCAACTAGCCGAATAAAATGGCGCTCACTGACAATACGGCCGTAGCGCTCACTTTCAAGCGGATTACTACCGTAAAATTGATAAATCGCTTCGCGAAGTTTCTCCACTAGCTGCGCTTTTACCTTTTTATGCACGAGCAAATAATCGGGAGCAACGCACGTTTGGCCTGCATTCATTCCTTTGCCAAACATAATTCGCTTCGCTGCAAGATCTAGGTTTGCATCTTCATGTACAATGCACGGACTTTTTCCTCCTAGCTCCAGCGTGACGGGAATAAGCTGCTTCCCTGCTTCTTGCATAATAATTTTCCCTACATTTACACTTCCCGTAAAGAAAATATAATCGAGGGGCTGTTTTAAAAGCATGCTCGTCGTGTCTACAGCGCCTTCAATCACCGTCACAAATGCGGGATCAAAAGCCTCAGCTAGTAATTCTTGTATAACCCGAGATACGCTAGGCGTTAATTCAGAAGGCTTTATAATCGCCGTGTTTCCAGCGGCAATCGCTCCTACTAAAGGAGACAGCGCTAATTGAAACGGATAGTTCCACGGAGCAATAATTAACGCGACTCCATACGGTTCAGGAACAATTTTCCCTTTAGAGCCCACGTGTGTTAAAGCGGTTTTTACTTTTTTAGGCTTCATCCATTTTGCTAAATGCTTAAGCGTAAACCGAATTTCCTCTAGTAAAATCCCAATTTCCGACGTGTACGCCTCTACTTCAGATTTATTCAAGTCTTGTTTTAAAGCATCCATAATTCTCTGCTCGTTTTGTTTGACTGCGTCTCTGAGCTTATTCAGCGCTTGAATGCGGCTGCTGATGCTCTTTGTCTTTTGTTCATAGAAATACTGCTTTTGTGTAGAGACAATATGTTCAATGACCGTTTCATCTGTGATATAGAATTGCTCGTGGTTCATCTATTTCATCTCCCTATAAACATTCAGCTTCAACTGTAGCAAGCAAGCTTTTTAATAGCTCAACTGCCTCGTTTAAAGCCAATGAATAATATCTCTGCGTTCCTTTTTGCTCAATTTGCACAAGCTTTTGATCACGTAAAATTTTCAAATGATGAGAAATTGCCGGTCGTGATAAAGTAGACTCGTTTGCAATTTCATTAACGGTTAAAGGCTCTTTTTCCGCGAGCAGCAAAATAATATCTTGTCTTGCTGAATCACTTAGAGCCTGAAAAATAGGAATGCTGGCACGAAATAACTCCACTGCTTTTTCACTCATAAATATTCTCCTTTATTTAATTTCTTGTGTTCTGCGGACAACGGATGAAAGCCACTTTCTTGGTACAAAGCGCGGGATGAAGGTGGCGAGACGAAACTGTACTCCTGGTACGATAACCGTCTGCCCTTTCATAAATTTTTTATAGCCCGCTTTAGCAACTGCTTCTACATCCATTGCACCGCTTTGAAAAAGCTTGGAATTGCTCAGCTGAGCCCGGTCGCTAAAACCCGTTTTAGTTGGACCCGGGCATAGAGCACTTACCGTTACATTGGTACCTCTTAATTCATTTTCAAGGGCCTCTGTGAAAGATAATACGTACGCTTTCGTTGCGTAATACACTGTCATAAGCGGACCCGGCATAAATGCAGCAACGGACGCAATGTTTAAAATTTTCCCGTGATTTCTTTTGACCATATCGGGTAAAAATAATTTTGTTAAATGAGTTAATGCTCGGATATTTAAGTCAATCATGTTTAACTCTTCATCTAAAGCTGTTTCAATAAATTTACCGTATAGTCCAAAACCTGCATTGTTCACTAAATAATCAACGTGCATTTCTTTATTTTTAAGTTCTTCATACAGTGACTGTATCTCTTCTTCTCTTGATAAATCCTTTACAACCGTTATTACGTCAATATTATAAGTAGATTTTAAATTCTCTCTAATCGCTGTTAGTTTATCAGCACTTCTGGCAACTAAAATTAAAGAATGGCCATCCTTTGCGAATTGATAAGCTAACTCTTTACCTATTCCTCCGGACGCACCGGTGATGAGCGCATAATGCTGTGACATAGTGTTCACTCCTTATGTTTATACGTTCAAGAACTTAAACATTTAAACTTATCTTATAGGATTCATTTTTTCCCGTCAACTGTTTTCTATACTCTCCTTTTCTTTTATGTTTTCCATTTTTGCCATTTGCGCATTTCTGTACATTTTTTTACAAAATATGCGTTTTCTTTACATAGAAGGCTAATGTCGTCTAGTTTTGACAACCTTTGTCACCTAGCAGGAAAACAAGTGAAGATATGGTGAATACAACATACAACAAATAATCCATTACATAGTTGGATGAAAATAGATAAGGGAGGAAATGAAAAATGATGGAGACGTATACAATTAAAAAAGTAAGTGATCAATTAGAGGTAGAAAAGAAAACGTTAAAACAATGGGAAAAATTATTGGGCAGCTATTTAACAATTGAACGAGTAGATGGGGCCCGTGTCTATACAGAGGAACAAATTGAATTATTTAATGATATTAAACAGCTGTTTGATGAACAATGTACGTTAGATGAAGTCAAAGAATATGTTCAGCTGCTGATAAAGGAACAAGAAGAGCAGGAGCATTTAGTGATGGAATCAGAGGCAGCGGTTTCAAAAGAAGAAGAACCAGCAAAGTTGAAAACTGCTAAAAAAGAAAACGTCATTGATTTTCAAGAACACTCCAATAAACAAATGAAGCAAGAAAAGAAAAAAGCTGCTGAAAAGCAGGAAAACATTTCAGAGAATAAGCAAGAGAAGACCCCTCCTATACCTGAAGCACGATTAGCTACTGAAGAAGAAAAGCAGGCTATTTCTGCTTCTATTGAAGAACCAAAACCAAACGACCTTGTCGTGAATGAAAAAGAGCTGCTTCAAGGGGAACTAGTAGAAGCTGTTCGCCGCTATGAAGATGTGTTTGAAGTACTTGATACGTTTAAAGCTGATTTGTTAAAAGAAATGCGAGAAGGAATGCGAAATGAAGTTCGGGAAGAAATTGTCGGAGAAGTAAAAAAAGAGCTTGAAAAAAGTGCTACTCAAACTGTAGAAATGGTGGAGTCGGTCGGGGCATATATCTCTGAGTCTTCAGAACGCAGCGCAAGAGATGTAGAAAATATGTCTAAAAAAATTATCCGTTCTAACGAAAAATCGTTTGATGAAGTCACTTCTTTGATTGAAGATTATTCAACAATTGCGGAAGAAAAAACAGAGGATATGCGCCTGTTCATGAAAGATGTCATGGAGAATGCGGATGAATCCTCTAAAGAAATGCAGTATTTATTAGACCGATTCTCAAGCAATTCTACCGTTGCAATGAATCAAGTAAAATTTATGGTTGAAAAACTAAACAATTCTTCAACTAATACGACAGAAGAGCTTCGTGATTTAATTGATTCGATGAATGAAGAACGAGTCTATTATTTGAAAGAAATGGAGAAAGAGCGTAAGCTTCATCGTCAAAGCGTAGCTGAACGCGAAGAAATGTTTAGTGATTTTGTCCAAACCTTTAGACAAACCGCCGCTGCTGATATGAAGCGAAAACGGAAGTGGTGGAAGCTGTTTCTCTCCTGAAAACACCGGCCCTATGGTAATAGGGCCGGTGTTTTTTGATGGTATAAGCACTAGTAGTTTGTCTGTACGAAACGTTAAGGTAACCTATGCTGATGAGACGTTATACTTTGAAAAGCATGATAGCCGCTTATCGATACGCCTATAGTCCCCGCTCCCGGAAACACTGTATCTCCGCATAACCACAGCCCTTGTAAGCCAGATCGATGCGAAATGCTGTTGAACAAGGCATGATCTAACGTTTGCGGAAAGCCTCCCACTCCGCCGTTTGGGCGAGAAGTGAACCTTTCCCATGCTTTAGGAGCTCCTGAAATTTGATGCTCTGCTTCTTCAATGTTAGGAATGATAGTTTTAATTCCTGCTATCATTTTTTTCTCAAGAACTTGTTTTTGAACATCATAGGTTTCCTTGTTACTCCACTTGCTAAGCTCAATGTGAGTAGATGCTGTAATTGTACGCTTGCCTTGAGGCGCACGAAAACGATCGTCAGGATGAGACACGGAAATAAATAAATGATTTCCTTCCGTCATCTCGCCTTGTTCGGATTGAAGCACCTGCTGAAACAACTCTACCTTCTGCGGAAGATCTCTTTCATCAATCGCAACATACATCGAAAACGTTCCCCACTGCGGAAGCTCGCTTTTTTCTTTGGCCCTCTTATGGATATGTTGGTAATCTTCATCATGCAGTAAAGACTTTAAGCTTTGAATTGGCGCGTTGCATACAACGTCTGAAGCGCGGTAGCGGTTACCTCTATGATCATGCACGATCCACTCGTCGTTATCACGCTCTATCTTTACTACTTTCCTTCCTAGAGTCGTTTTTCCTCCGTTGGCTTTAATAGATTTTTGCAGGGCTTCTGCGACTTTGTATAAGCCACCGTTCACATAGAAAGCTCCTTCGTGATAAATATCCAACGCTAGACATCCGATAAGCATTGAACAGTTCTCACTCGTTGTCTGCATGCTGTCTATTAATTGACCATCAATAAAATGAATAAAGTCCGTTTCGTCTAGCAACCTGTGTTTTTTTAGTAAATGACTAAACGATTGATGAAAATAAGGTAATAACTTCACAGACCCAAGATTTAACGAACTTACCAGCCTACTCCACTCACCGATTGTGAGAGGAGGAAGAACCGGCAGCGGCCGCATGAGCTTGCGAATTTCTTTTGCAACTCTAAAAATACTTTCATAGAAGCTCCTAATATTCTTCGCTTTATGAGGAAATTGTTTTTGAAGATACGAAATATGCTGATACCGGTCTTGATAATAAATTAGTGTACGATGTGGAAGATGAACTTTCATGATTTTCTCAAGAGAAATCTTTTCAATTTCTAGGCCCAGGTACGTGCTGATTCGCTCATGGATCCCTCCGCGCTCAAACCCCATTCCAAGCGTCGCTCCGACAGGAAATGTATAGAGATGGCGCTGAAATTTCCCGGCACAGCCTCCCCACTCTCGAGAAGCTTCTAAAACCGTCACTTCATGGCCATGTTTAGCTAAAAGCGCTCCCGCTGTTAACCCACCTATTCCTCCACCTATTACAACAACTTGCTTATGCATGTTTTCACCTTCTTTAACTCTTTCTTCTATTGTGCAAAAAAAAGAAGCTCACCGCAATTTAGAAGCGGCTCGTTACGGCAATAAAAAAGCTGTGAATGATCTCACAGCTTTTTGGCTTATTTCGTAATCACTCCACAAACAATTCGATCTCCTGAGTTTCCTGAAGGATCTGTTGTGTAATCGTCTACTTTATCATGTATCACTAATGCCGACCCATCCATATCTATAAGAGAATTCGGCTTTCCTTCTTGCAACGTCACAAGAGAAGCAAAAATTTCGGTATCTACTTTTCCATTTGGCGCAACTTCTAAGTTGGGCAAGTCACCCGCATGCGGGCCTTTTGTATTTTTAAAGCCGTGTTCACGTTTAAAAGGATTAAAATGGGCCCCTGCTGTTTTGAAATCCGGCACCTCACATTTTCCTATTTCATGAATATGAAATCCATGTCTCCCGGGTGAAAGACCTTGAGCAGTTAATTTAATTTGCACACCGTTCTTTGCTTCTGTCAGCGTAGCCTCTCCTACTTTTTTGCCTGACGTATTCGTTAAATCTACTTTAACAGGTCCTACCGATACCTCGCTCGTTTCTTTCGCTTCCTCGGTTTTCAGGTGGTTTTCATGAGCGTTATTTTGCTCTTTTACCATGCTGCATGCTCCTAACAATAACAGAACAAAGACTACGCATCCGTTCATTATCAACTTTTGCATCCGTGATTCCTCCTTTTGCTTATTTATCACCATCCTTTCACTATTTTCCTTTTTTTAGACATCAAAAATAAGATTGAGACATACGTTCACCTTACCAAAGAAAAAATCCGAACGAGTTGGATTCTTAATGAAGAACCTCAATTCATCGTTCGGATTTTCCTTCAACTAAAATACTTTGTTTTAACGTCTTACTTTTGTTTAAAGTTGTATTCTTTTTCCGTTCCGTTTGAAAAACGAACTTCTAATTCAAACGACTGAAAATCTTTTTTTAGGCCAAACGCATCGATTACTTCCTTTTTTACATCTTCATCGGGGGTGCGCTGATCAAAATTTAACTTTTTAAATGTTGAAGATAATTTATTAAACGCTTTGTCTCCGTTCAAGTGCTCATCGTTAATATTATCATCCACTTTGGCTTCTATCTCATCGTTTTCATTTTCATAGTCGGCTTCATAATCATTATTAAGCCCCTTGTAGTCTACTTCTAAATCAAATTTTGAAAAGTTAAAAGATGTGTTTTCACTTTGATTATCATAGCTCATCGGCGTTCCGCCATTTGTCACGCCTTGTTTATTTTGAGCTTCTCTTGCGGGTGCCGCATCATCATTGTGGCATGCTGAAAGTACGCTCATACCTATAAGGGAAAAGAATATGAAAAAGGGTCTTTTCTTCATTGTATTTCCTCCTTTGACTTCACTCTTCCTTCCCTTTATGTCCACAAATTCAATTTATATACGCCTTCACTAGAAAACCCCGCTCTCTAAAAAGAAAGCGGGGTTTTTCGTCTTGTTTATTTTACATTAGAATAAGAAATACTGTACATGCTGTTAAAATACGTATTATAAAGAGCTTGAACAGCACGGTCTAAAGCGTCTGCTTTCACACCAAACATCATGCTTACCTCAGAAGAACCTTGGTTAATCATTTCAAGATTCACTTCAGCACGAGCAAAAGCTTCTGTAGCTTTCGCAGCAATTCCTACTGTACTATTCATTCCCTCTCCTACTACCATAACCATAGCAAGATCACGTTCAATAAAGATTTCATCTACTTCAAGTTCTTTTTCAATTCGAGCAAATACGCGTTTTTCCACATCTGGCGTAAGCTGATGCTCGCGCATGATGACAGAGATATTATCAATTCCTGAAGGAGTATGTTCGTATGAAATACCTTCATCTTCTAAAATTTCAAGCAATCTTCTGCCAAAACCAATTTCACGGTTTAATAAGTATTTGCTCACATGAATATTGCAAAAACCTTTGTCACCAGCGATTCCAACTACTGGCGTATCGCCGTGAGGGCGCTCAGCTACAATGAATGTACCTTTTGCTTCAGGATTATTTGTATTCTTAACACATACAGGAATGCCTAGTTTATAAACCGGCTCTAGCGCTTCATCATGGAAGACAGAAAAACCTGCATAGGATAGTTCACGCATTTCTCTGTATGTGACTTCTTTCATTTCATGAGGCTTTTCCACAAGTCTTGGATCTACGCTGTAAATAGCATCTACGTCAGTAAAGTTTTCATACAAGTCAGCTTTTACTCCTGCTGCTACAATTGAACCTGTAATATCTGACCCACCGCGCGAGAACGTAACCATGTTCCCTTCTTCAGAGTAGCCAAAAAATCCTGGAATCACCAAAATGCCCGAACGCTCTCTTAGCTGCGGCAGTTTTTCATAAGACAGCGGAAGCACTCTTGCTCTTCCTGGTTCATCAGAAACAAAAATACCTGCTTCTTTTGGATTTACATAATGAGCTTCAAACCCTAAATGGTTTAAATAAGCAGCCATTACCTTTGCGTTATTATCTTCTCCACTTGCTTTGAGACAATCTAATAAGCGAAACGGATCGTTTTTATGTAAATCAATAAGTGATTGTAAATTCGCAATAATATCAGTAATAATCGTTTCTGGCATAGACAAGTCAACCACGATTTCACGATAGCGATCGATTACTTGCCCAAACTCATCGACGTAATCTTCTCCAAGCTGTATTTTGGCAGAAAGTGCGATTAACAAATCTGTCATTTTTGTATCTTCTCCGTATCGCTTGCCCGGAGCTGATACAACTACCAGCTTTCTCTCTTTATCAGACGTTACAATATGCGCAACCTGTTTAAATTTCTCTGCGCTTGCAACTGAACTCCCGCCAAACTTCGCAACCTTCATGTTTGAGACACTTCCTTACTTTGTTTTTAATATTCGATTATTGTACCATATTTTATCAAGTAGAAAAGCTTATCTATCTAACTTTTCTAAAAATTAAAGGAATACTACCGTAATTGTACTCTCATAAAGAACAAATGTCTACCACAAAAACACAAAAGACTGATTTTACATGATGTAAAATCAGTCTTTATTTGTTATTCCGCTTTTGGTTTTTTTAATACACCTACAAGGACCGCTGTCACAATGGCACCAATTAAAATTGCTAGTGCATATAAAAGAGGATTTCCTTGTACAATTCCGATAACGAATACACCGCCGTGTGGTGCTGGTAAACCGATGTGGAACATCATTGTTAAAGCACCTGCTACTGCAGCACCGATAACCGATGCGGGAATAACACGGCCTGGGTCAGCTGCTGCGAATGGAATCGCACCTTCTGTGATAAATGAAAGACCCATTACATAACACGTTTTACCTGTTTCACGCTCTTGGCGAGTAAATTTGTTTTTGAACAAAGTTGTCGCAATAGCCATACCTAGTGGCGGAACCATACCGCCTGCCATAATCGCTGCGTGTGGAGCATAGTTTCCAGCATCAATCATTGCGATACCAAATGTAAAGGCTGCCTTATTAATAGGACCACCCATATCAATAGCCATCATACCGCCTAAGATAATACCTAATAATACTAAGTTACCCGTGCCAAATCCACTTAACCAGTGCGTTAACCCTTTGTTAATTGCACTAACTGGCTCATTTACAACATAAAGCATAATCAATCCTGAGATAAAAATCCCAAATAGCGGATAAAGAAGAACTGGCTTAATTCCATCAAGAGCTTGCGGCAGGACGCTGAACAATTTCTTTAATCCCACTACTACATAACCCGCTAAGAAACCAGCGATTAAACCACCTAAGAAACCGCCTCCGCCAGAAGCTGCTAAAAGACCTGCAACCATACCAGGAGCTAAACCAGGACGATCAGCAATACTCATTGCAATGAACCCTGCTAGTACCGGTACTAGTAAAAAGAATGCATTATCTCCGCCAATTGTTTTTAGCGCCGCTGCAAACGCATTGTACGTTGGATCTTTCGGTTCTGCTGAGTGAATACCAAACATAAATGAAATGGCGATTAAGATCCCGCCCCCTACAACAAACGGAAGCATTGCTGATACACCGCTCATTAGGTGTTTGTAAAACCCTGTACGCTCTGATCCTTTACTTTCTCCGCCTTCTTTGCTGCCACCGCCGCCGCTGTATACAGGAGCGTCTCCCTTTAACGCGCGGTTAATTAATTCTTCGGGCTTACGAATTCCTTCAGCTACTGGAACTTGAATAACTTTTTTACCTGCAAAACGTTCCATTTCTACTTGCTTGTCCGCTGCAACAATAATAGCGGTAGCGTTTTCAATTTCTTCCTTCGTCAACGCGTTTTTAACACCGCTGGAACCATTTGTTTCAACTTTGAGCGTCACGTTCATGTCTTTCGCTTTTGCTTTTAGGCTATCCGCTGCCATATACGTGTGGGCAATTCCCGTTGGACAAGCCGTTACAGCAAGCACTAATTGATCTGAAGCTGTATCCACTTCTTCTTCCGGCGCTTCATTTTCAGTTTCTTTATCATCAATTGCTTTAATGACTTCATCAATTGATGATGCTGTTAGCAACGTTTTTCGGAACGATTCGTCCATTAATAACGTAGACAAACGAGATAATGTTTCTAAGTGAGCATTATTCGCGCCTTCACTCGCTGCAATCATGAAGAATAAATGTGCAGGCTGTCCGTCTAATGATTCATAATCAATACCTTCTGTTGAGCGTCCAAATGCAATGGCCGGTGTTTTTACGGAGCTTGTTTTTGCATGCGGAATGGCAATGCCTTCCCCAATTCCCGTTGTACTTTGAGATTCACGATTTAAAATTGCCTCTTTATAGCCAGCTCGGTCGCTTAAGCGACCAGCTTCGTCTAATTTTCCAACTAACTCATCAATAACATCAGCTTTTGACGTGCTTTTTAAATCAAGAATGATTGTATCTTTTTTTAATAGTTCTGTAATTCTCATTCTCGGTTCCCCCTACTCTACCTTTGTGATTGACACTTGTTCACGAAGCGTCTTTACATCTTCTGCTGTACATAATTCAAGTGAGAATGCTGTGGCACTTCCTGAAGCAACTCCTGTTTGAAAGGCTTCTAATAAATCCCCTTGCTTTACATAAGAAGCAATAAATCCAGCTACAAGTGAATCGCCAGCTCCAACAGAATTCTTCACTGTTCCTTTAGGGACTGTGGCACTGTAGACACCGCTTTCGTTAATAAGAAGTGCTCCATCGCCTGCCATGGATACAACGACGTTTTGCGCTCCTTGTTCCACAAGTTTTTTACCGTATACTAGCGCATCTTCTGCACTGTTTACTTCTACATCAAACAATTCTGCAAGTTCATGATGATTTGGTTTGATAAAAAACGGCTTGTGAGACACGACGTCTAGCAAGGTTTTTCCACTTGCATCTACTACTACTTTTACTCCGTTCGCTGCTGCTAGTTCCGTTAACGTTTCATACACAGAACTTGGAAGCGTTTTCGGTATACTTCCTGCCAATACGAAGATATCGCCTTCAGTCATTTGCTTTACTTGAGTCAATAAAGACTGAAGCGCTTCGTCTGTAATAGCAGGTCCCTGACCGTTAATTTCTGTTTCTTTTTCCGTTTTTAACTTTACGTTAATGCGGGTATCTCCATCAACTCTTGTAAAAGCTGTTTCAATATTCTCCGCTTTTAAGTAGTCTTCGATATAGGTTCCTGTAAAGCCGGCTACAAAACCGAGAGCTTTATTATCAACATCTAATCGCTTTAAAACGCGAGAGACGTTAATGCCTTTCCCTCCTGGAAACTTGGCTTCATTCGTTGTGCGGTTAAGTCCGCCTTCTTCGAATGCTGAAACATGTACTACGTAATCAACGGATGGGTTCAACGTACATGTATAAATCATGATTTCACAACCTTTATGTCTGTTTTGTTTGCATACTGTATAAGTACATCACTAGGTACGTCATTTGTTATAATTTTTGCTTCATGTAAATCGGCTATTTTCGCAAAACTTGTTTCAAAAAACTTAGTAGAATCTGATAAAATATAAGATTCTCTAGAAAGCTTCATTGCCGTTTGCTTAATCAATGCTTCTTCTGGATCAGGAGTTGTATATCCATATTGATGATGAATCCCATTCGCTCCCATAAAGCACTTATCAAAACGATACTGCTCAAGACTTAAAAGAGCTCCATTGCCGATTAAAGCGCCCGTTTTATGTTTAACAGATCCTCCAATTAAATAGAGGGTGATACCTTGTTCTAGCATCGGGTTTAAATGCATTAAACCATTTGTCACGACAACTACATCTTTTTGCTTCAAAAAAGGAATCATTTCATACGTTGTAGTTCCTGCATCTAAAAAAATACAGTCACCTTCATTTATAATGGAAGCCGCATACTCTGCAATGTTTCGTTTATCTTGAATATTTTTAGCAGATTTTTCGATAACGCTCAGTTCGATTCGTTTACTGCGAATAAGCGAAGCGCCACCGTGAACACGTTTGAGCATTTGCTCTTCTTCTAGTTGACTTAAGTCTCTTCTAATTGTGGATTCCGAAGCGCCTGTAACTTCGATAAACTCTTGCACTTTTACAAGTTCTTTCTCTTTTAAAAGTTTTAAGATTAGTTGATGTCTCTCCGGCGTTAACATGTTCTAGCTCCTTTTTCAAAAAAGCGTTTTCATTTATTTCATGTACTTACTTTATCACGGTTTACATTCAAAATCAATCATAAAAAATCAAAAACATTCATTTTTTTAATTACAAAATAAAGTTTTTTGAACGAACAATTAGATTTGCATTTGTTTTGATAATAGTTTATACAAAAGGAAATAAGCTGGTAATTCAATAATTTGTCTACTTTTCTCATTATATGTAAAGGTTTTCTTGCAACTAATTAGCTTTGACTGTTTTTGACTATTTCTTGACCGATTTAATTTCTCTTGACTGAATTATGTTTAGCTTGTCCTGTTTTAATGAGAGCCTATACATCAAAAAAGTTGTCCACCTTTTTGGACAACTCAAAGTGACCCATCATTTAAATAAAAACAGAAGCATATATAATATAGAAGCAAGGGCAGAAGAAATAGCCAAACTTGAGATAAACCGAACGAGTCTTTTCTTAATGAACTGCGTTAATTCAATTTCTCTTACTTGAGTTTTTTCATTTTGCATACAATATCCCTTCTTTAATCAAAATTTCCTAGTAGCTAAAAGTGACTACTCGCAGAATATGCTTTTATGTATTGTATGCAAGCGTTAAAAAAAAGATACAAATTCAACAAAAAAGCTACTCTTAGCTAGAGTAGCTTTCATCTTTCCATACATCTGCTTCAATTACTGCATCCGCTCGAATCGAATATGTATAACAAGGCCCTGTCACCATCAGCGTATTCGACTGCAGAGAAACTTTATCGATTGTCACTCGTTCATATCTTTGAATATGTCCTGCTTCATAGACGTGAAGGGTTACTGGATGATGCTCCGAGTAACTGTTCATAATGACATTTTCAATATGCTCAATCTTTTCTTTTTTCAACCCTAAAGACTGCTTATGCGCCTCGGGACTGTACATTTTCTTCATTTTCTCTAAATGCTCAGGCATTACTAACTTCGCATACTGTTTTAATTCATCTTGATACACGTTCATTCTCCCCCTTGACTCTTGCTTCTATTTTACCGAACGAACATTCTCATTGCAAAACTTTTTAATCAAAATAAAAGCAAACAATTCATTTTTTCATACTCCATAAAAACTGTCAAAAGATTTTATGTTGATAGCAGAAATTGATTTTTTAAAAAATAATAATATCCCATCTTTAATTCAGCCTCTAGAGTTGGTATAATACATTGTCATGACTGTGTTTTCGGAGTTTTTGATGATTGGAGGTAACGTTCATGATCAATAAAATAAAAGAAATTATCCTCATTATTCTAGGAAGCCTCATTTTCGCACTGGCCATTAATTATTTTGCTATTCCAAATGAATTAGCAGAAGGCGGCGTAACCGGTGTAACAATGATTACCTATTATATACTAGGCTGGTCTCCTGGTATCACAAACTTTATATTAAACGGTTTGCTGGTACTGATCGGATACAAATTGCTTCACAAACGTGTGATTGCTTACACAATTATATGTATTATTTTCACATCTCTATTCCTACATATAACTGAAGGACTGGGAAATCCTCTTGACGATACGCTACTGGGGGCTATTTTTGCTGGTATTTTAGCCGGTGTAGGACTCGGGCTTGTGTTTAGAGGTGGCGGAACTTCCGGAGGCTCGGCAGTTATCGCCCGCTTAGCTAATCAATATCTAGACTGGAATATTAGCAAAACGATGCTAGCAATTGATTTATTAGTTGTAGCAAGCGCCTATTTTGTCATCGGTGGAGAAAAGACGATGTACACGGTTATTTCTCTTTATATCGGAACAAAGGTGCTTGATTATATTATTGAAGGACTCAACCCCCGCAAAGCAATCACTATTATTTCACACCGTTCAGCTGAAGTAGCCGAACAAGTTAACAAAAAGATGCAGCGAGGCGTCACTGTCTTTTCTGCTCATGGAAGCTATACAAAAGAAGCAAAAGACGTATTGTACGTAGTTGTGAACAAACAAGAACTATTAGAGTTAAAGCGCATTATTCATAAAGTCGATGAACAGGCTTTTGTGGTTGTCCACGATGTGCGAGACGTCTTTGGAGTAGGTTTTACTATTCCAAAAGCCAGCTAAAAACCCGCTGTAAAAAAGCGGGTTTTTTCTATTATATATGTTTGCGCTGAAAATACAGTAAACCTGCTACTCCAAAAAGCAGAAAGCTGCTTATAACAACCACTAAGAAATTCTGTGTAGTCAGCATCAACCCCCATGATGCTTTTCCAGTTACACCTAACATTCCATACATTGGCTGAGTCCATGGGTACCAGGGGCCAAATCGTTCAGAATTAGCAACTAATAAATTCGGTAGTGTTAAGATGACGTTGACTGTCAAAGATGCTCCAAAGCTAGAACATGCCATTGACACAGCTAGCATAAACGCAAGAATGGGCAACACCGCAACCCATCCGCCTAGCATATTTCCAGCTATCATCTTTAATGGCACAGCGCTCGGATAGTCTTTTAACATGCTAACTCCTAATAAAACAACCAATACAAGCACTTGAAGAATCCCCATGAAAGCTGCTGCTGTAATCAATTTTGCTCCGTATACCGATGTCCTTGTCACAGGAAGATATAATAATTGCTTCCATCCTCCCGCTTCGTGTTCATACCGACAGATGAAGGATGTTACTAATCCGCCAATTAACGGATAAAACAGCAATCCGTGAACATTGGCAATCAAGGCATCTGCCATTGCCCATTTCATTCTCCCGCTTGGCATTGCCTGATCACCTACAAAAAGGATAATAGCGATTAGAATAGGACTCACAAAAAGGTACGTCCAGGCTTTTGTTTTAAACAATTTAAACGATTCTATCCTACATAATTGCAAAAACATTTAGGCCACATCCTTTTTGATAAAGTGCAAGGCGCCTGCAGCATATAGGAAAATACCGATAATTACACCTGCTATTATGTACATATTCCGATAGTCAGAAAACGCTAGCATTGGCCATTGCCAGAAAAACCAGCTCGGCAATTCTCTCATACCACTCATCGTCACACTCATCACAATACCTAGTGCAAGAGAGCGGCCTTGATTTTTAAAAAGCATAGATAACCATATTTGAATAGCTACAAATGGAATGGCAGAAAAAAACGGATAAAAGGTATACACGAAAAGATTTTTCCAAGAAGACGGAAAACCAAATCCTAACCACCAGCCTAACCCAATTATACCGATTAATAGAACAGCAGAAGCGATAAGTAGCATAAACATAACTACTACAAATTTTGCTGTATAAACACTCAGTCTGCTCACAGGTAAGCTCAGCAGCTGCTTCCATGAGCTTCTATGATATTCAATATGTGCTACATTTGAAGCAAGAATCGTTCCTCCCAGTAAAAAAGCTATTGGAAGCGTGATGTTTAGTTCATGTAAAAGACCTTCCCACACATTCGGATTTTGCTGAATTAAATATTCATATCGAACGCTATAATCAACTAGAGTTAAGCCAATTACACCCGCTGGACCTAAAAATAGTAAAAACCAGAGCCATTTTCTTTTTAACTTTATACACTCAGCCTGCAGTATTTTTGTGAACATATCTATTCTCCTCGCTTGTCAGCTTTAAAAAGATATCTTCTAATGATTTCGATTTTTCTTCAACTCGGTAGATTGAGACATTTTCTTGCACAAGCTGATAAACAAGATGTGCCACTTGCTCATGATCAATATAATCTAAAAGAAGACTATGTTTATCGATAGTAGGTACAAACCCGTTTGCTAATAGTATTGTTTTAGCCTTTTCTATCTCTCCTGTTGTAAATGCCACTTGATGCTTAGCTTTTTTGCGAAGCGATTCAATCGAGCCATTAAATAGCATCTTTCCTTTTGTAATAATACCTACTTGAGTCGCTAAATGGTCGATTTCATAGAGTAAATGACTTGAAATCAATACGGTAACTCCGTTTTCCCCTGGCATTTCTTTAATTAATGAACGAATTTCTTGAATTCCTGCAGGATCCAGTCCGTTGGTTGGTTCGTCTAAGATTAATAAACGAGGATTTCCAAGGAGTGCAGAAGCAATACCAAGCCGCTGTTTCATTCCAAGAGAAAAGCCTTTGACTAGGCGATTTGCTTCTTTTGTTAATTTTACAATATTTAGTACTTCATCCACTCTGTTTTTAGATACACCTAGTATTTTACGAAGTACCTCTAAATTTTCTCTTGCAGTTAAATGCGCATAATAGGAAGGGCTCTCTACAAGTGAACCTATCTTTTTTAAGGCTTGAATATGCTGCCTGTGATTTTTTATTCTTTCTCCAAACAGCTCAATTTCCCCGCTCGTTGGCTTCATTAGCCCGAGCAACATTCGGATCGTTGTCGTCTTCCCTGCTCCATTAGGCCCTAAAAACCCGTAGATTTCTCCTTCTTTAATGGATAAATTCACTTCATCTACAGCTTCTGCTCCTTTAAATACTTTTATCAGCTGAGTCGTTTTAACAATTTCCACTTTTATCACCTCTCCTTTACTATAAACAGCCAAAGTTAAGAGGACGGAAAAGAAAGGTTAAAATTCGTTTAAAAAAGCGAGTGAATTAATCACTCGCTTTGTACACAATTTGAATATCCGTTCCATGTTTTGTAGAATGAATTGACCACGTTAACTCCATTTCTTTAATCATCGCATCCACAATCGCTAGACCTACACCGTTTTGCTTCGTATGGCTATTCTTTTTAAAGCCTGACCCTTTATCAGAAATGGTGAGAGAAGATAAATCATGCTCTTGAACAAGACGAAAGCTAATAAAGTTACCTTCTCTGGCATGACGAATGACATTTTGACATAAATTATCTATTATTCTTTCTAACCACTGAACATCTCCGCGCCAATATATGGACTGAGAAGGCAGTTGAATATCTACTTCCATATTCTCTTCTTCAAATAATGGATACCATTGCGCAATGCTTTTTCTAAGAAATCGAGCCATATCAACTTCCTCTTCCCGATATGGATATTTTCCATTTAACAGCAGCGTATAGGAAAATAAATTATCTATTAAATCACTAACAAATTCTACTTTTGTATCAATTACCTCAAGAGATTGTTGAATGTTCAAGGCCATTTCTTCGTTTTTCAGCTGATAAATATGCGTTCGAACAGTCGTGAGCGGTGTTCGTAAGTCATGCGATAGACTCATAATTAAGTCTTGCCGCAGCTGTTCTTCTTGCTTCTCTCGATACCGGCTTTCATGAAGCTGTTTAACCATTTGATTAAAGGATTGTTCTAGCTGACCAATTTCATCCGTGGACTCAGATACAACAGGTAAAGGAATTCCTCGCTCGCCTTTGTTGTTCATAGCAGCTTGTAACATTCGCAGCCTTTTTCGAATTCGAAGAAAAAAGAACAGAGAAAGTACAATAAAAGAAAGCACAATAATAAAAACAAATCCTAAATAAATATTATAGTAGGCTGGGTCTAGCCTTTGAATAGGAGGCTCAACGGCTTTTTCTGGCACTTCAATGACCATAAAACCTTGCTTTTTATCTGTTCCAATAAAGGTAATAACCGTATACGGATTGTTTCCGTATCGTTTTTTTATAAATTCAGCCGTATAAGACGATGACCATTGCTTCGGAAGGGCTGCATGATAAGGAAGCGGAAGCTGTGTTTGTCCATCTTCGTTTACCCAGAACATTGAAGCTTCAGGGTATTTTTCTTTTAATAATTTTAGCTTTTGATTAATTGTTTTCTCATTTGCTCCTTCTAGCTTTCGGGCTTCTTCATTCCACATTTGTTCGTAGTAGCTTTTTCCTTTATACTCTTCATTTAATAATCCTTGAATGTGCATAAAAGGGACGGTGATCAGCCATGAGCCTGCAAAAAATGATACCGGTATAATTAGTACAGCTGACAGCATAATTAAGATATACTTCGTGATAAGAGACTGTGTAACGTTCATTGCTTTACCCTGTACCCAATCCCTCGTATTGTTTCAATAATTTCAGGCTTAGCTGCATTTTTCTCCAATTTTTCTCGTAAATAGCGAATATGTACCATTAATGTTTTATCTCCTTCTATATAACGCTCTTTCCATACTCCTTCATAAATTTGTTCTTTTGTTAAAATTTGATTTAAATGCTGAAGGAAATAAGTAAAAATATGAAATTGCTTACCTGTTAAACTAATTTCTTCACTTGTCTCTCTGTTCATCACGCGATAGTCTATCATCGAAATATGCAAATGTTTTACAATAAGCTCTTCTTTCTTTCTTGAAAATCTCCTTAACAATACTTCGAGCCTTGCAAGCAGCTCTTCTGGATGAAACGGCTTTGTGACATAGTCATCGGCAAACTCTAGCCCCATGATCTTATCTTCTAGGGCTGTACGAGCTGAAAGCATTAAAATCGGGACATCAGGTGCTAGTTTTTTAAGCTTTTTTCCCACTGTAAATCCATCTAACCCAGGCAGCATTACATCTAGAATGACAATATCCGTTTGTTTAATAAACTGACTGGCGATATCTCCTGATTGTAACCAAGTAACTTCATAGTTTTGCTTTTTAAGCTCATTTTGAATCATTAATCCAATTTCTTCATTGTCTTCAATGTATAAAACGTGATTCATGCGCACACCCCCTTTACTTCTTTTTCCATTTTATCGAATTATTGTTAACGATAAAAGCCTAAAAAGCTAAAAGGCGACGCCTTTTAGCTTTTTTCTTTACACGTCCATTTAATTAACAAACCGCAATGCGTTAATCCTCCTCCAAACCCATAGAGAATAAGAAGGTCATTATCCCGTACTTTTCCTGTCATTATTCCTTCGTTCAAGGCAAGTGGAATAGAAGCTGAAGATGTATTTCCGCAGTATTGTACACTCGTTAACGTTTTATCCATTGAAACACCTGTTTTAGCACAAATAGCTTCAATCATCCGAAGGTTTGCACTGTGCGGAATAAACCAATTTACATCAGAAAGAGAAATAGAAGTATTCTTTAATAATGCTTCTACTCCTTTTGGAATCGTTCGGACAGCAAAGCGGTATACTTCACGCCCATTTTGAACTAAATTTCCACTGGAGTTAATTTCTTTTCCTGAAAGAGTATCAGATAAATTAGAACGGTATAAATTTATACCTCCGCTCCCATCCGTTCCGTAGTGACATCCTAAGAAACTTGGATTACACTCGTCGTACTCTACAAGCATCGCTCCCGCTCCGTCACCGAACAGCACGCAGGTGGCCCGGTCCGTATAATCTGTAATTTTCGACATGACTTCGGCACCAATAACTAAAATCTTTTTATGCAATCCGGACGTTACTAAGCCGTTCGCCACGTGAAGTCCATATGTAAAACCGGCGCATGCGGCACTTAAGTCAAATGCAGCAGCTTGATTAATATGAAAGTAATCTTGAACCTGACATGCTACGCTAGGAAAAAAATGATCCGGCGTTGTTGTCGAAACAATAATTGCATCTACATCTTCTATTTCTACATCATATCGGTTGAGCAAATTTTCAACTGCTCGAATGCCAAGCGTAGACGTGTATTCGCCTTCACCAGCAATTCGCCGTTCTTTCATTCCCGTGCGCTGTACAATCCATTCGTCACTTGTATCAACCATTTCTTTTAAATGGTCGTTCGTTAATTTTTGTTTTGGTGTATATATCCCCATTCCTGTGATTCTAGCTTTTGATTGCATCATTTCTCCACCTCAAATCAGTTGATACTTAATTATAACATCTACTTTTAATATCTGGTACTAATTTATTAATAGATAAAAAGCGCAAAGGTATACCCTTCACGCTTTTTATTAAATAGAATAATCTTCTGGAATAAATACTTTTAGCTGCTTAGGCTTTACATACACCTGCTCTCCTACTTGAAGGCTGAGTGTTTTATAATGCTCTTTGCTTAATTCAGCTTCTAAAAATTTTTCTGCATCTTCTCTTTTTAATTCAATTTGCACGATAGGTCCTATCACATGAATATGGCTAACGGTTGCAGAAACGGCATCTGCGCTTGTTTTTACTTTTTCAAGGTGAATATCATGAGGTCGCACATATCCAACAGCTGCTTCTTCATTTCTTCCGCTAAATTCTGGAACATCCATTTCAAAGCTTCCTTGTTTTAGCCTGCCTTTATGAATGCGACCCTTAAATAAATTGACGTTTCCTAAAAAATCGTACACAAATGGACTGTTAGGATGATCATATACTTCCTCAGGACTTCCAATCTGCTCAATTTTCCCGTTGTTCATTACAACAATACGATCAGCTACATCTAAAGCTTCTTCTTGATCATGCGTAACGAATATACTCGTAATATGAAAGTCATTATGCAATTTACGCAGCCATCTGCGTAAATCTTTACGAACTTTCGCATCCAAAGCGCCAAAAGGTTCATCTAATAGCAGTACTTTCGGTTCCACTGCTAACGCTCGAGCAAGCGCTACTCGCTGGCGCTGTCCTCCCGATAATTGAGAAGGATAGCGATTTGCAAGCGGCTCTAGTTTCACAAGCTGCAGCAGCTCGGTTACTTTCTTGTTAATGTCCATTTTAGAAGGTCTTGTTTTTTTAGGTCGTACTTTTAAACCATACGCAATGTTATCAAACACAGTCATATGCCTGAACAAAGCATAGTGTTGAAAAACAAACCCTACATTCCGCTCTTTTGGATTTACGTGCGTAATTTCCTTTCCATCAAATAAAATAGCTCCTTGGTCAAGATGTTCAAGACCGGCAATGATGCGAAGCAAAGATGTTTTTCCAGAACCGGACGGACCAAGTAAAGCTACTAATTCACCCGTTTGAATATCAATGTTAATAGAATCCAGCGCTTTAAAATCACCAAAGTTCTTTGATACGTGCTTAATATGGATACTCATCTCATAAGCTCCTTCCTTTTTAAATATGTTTGGCTTTCCACTCAATAATGTTTTTTATAATTAATGTAAATATAGCTAAAACTGACATTAAAGATGCTACCGCAAACGCTGCTGCAAATTGATATTCATTGTAGAGAATTTCAATATGAAGAGGCACCGTATTTGTCATTCCTCGAATGTGCCCCGACACAACGGAAACAGCTCCAAACTCTCCAATCGCCCTCGCATTACATAAAATGATTCCATATAATAAGCCCCATTTAATATTAGGTAATGTCACTAGAAAAAAAGTTTTGAAACCGCTGGCTCCTAACGTTAACGATGCCTCTTCTTCGGCTGACCCTTGAGCTTGCATGAGTGGAATCAATTCTTTGGCAACAAACGGAAGCGTTACAAAAAGGGTAGCTAATATAATACCGGGAATAGCAAAGACAATTTTGATGTCGTGATTAAACAGCCATTCTCCGAACAACCCTTGTGCACCAAATAATAAAATAAAAATCAATCCAGCAATAACAGGCGAAACGGCAAATGGTAAATCAATAAGCGTAATTAAAATATTCTTTCCTTTAAAATCAAACTTCGTAATTAACCATGCAGCTACCACGCCAAAAACGGCATTTAACGGAACGGTAATCAGCACGACGATTAACGTTAGTTTAATAGCAGCCAGGGCATCTGGATTTGTAATCGCAGCGAGATATGTTTCCCACCCTTTTTGAAAGGCTGTTATAAAAATCGTGATAAGCGGAAGCACTAAGAATAGAGCTAAAAAAGCCAGTGCAATAAATGTAAGCAGCCACCGGACGACTTTGGGCTCTTTTAAACTAGAATGAGTGATTTCAACAGTCGTTTTTGCGTGCTGCATTGGAACATGTCCTGCCAATGTCATCCCTCCTTAACTATGTATAAATTTACGATTTGTCCACCATTGAATAATATTAATAAGTAATAACAGAAAAAATGATACAACGAGCATGACTGATGCAATAGCAGTAGCTCCCGCATAATCGTACTGCTCGAGTTTTGTCATAATAATAAGCGGCGTAATTTCAGTTTTCATCGGCATATTTCCAGCAATAAAAACAACGGATCCATATTCTCCAAGCGCTCTTGCGAATGAAAGAGAAAAACCTGTTAAAACAGCCGGCACCAGCTCCGGAAAAATAACTTTTCTGAACGTTTGCATTCGGCTGGCTCCTAAACTAGCAGATGCTTCTTCAATCTCTGCATTAAAGTTTTGCAATACCGGCTGCACCATTCGGACGACAAACGGCAGACCGATAAACGTAAGAGCGATAATAATTCCGATAGGCGTAAATGCGATTTTAAACGTAAATAATTGACCAATCCATCCTTTCGGAACGTAAAGAGTGGTCAAGGCAATGCCAGCAACAGCCGTTGGCAAGGCAAACGGCAAATCCACAAGTCCGTCAATAAACCTCTTTCCAGGAAAATGATACCTCACTAATACCCACGCAATAATGGTTCCAAAAATAACATTAATGATGCCGGCTGCAAATGCTGCTCCAAAACTTAATTTATACGACGCTACTACTCTAGGTTCTGTAACAGTTTTAATAAAGTCGCTCCATCCCATAGATGCCGTATTTAAAAAAATCATAGCTAACGGAAAAAGCACAAGGATACTTGCATAAAACATCGTAAAACCTAAAGAAAGCCCAAATCCAGGTAAGATGCTTTTCTTTTTTTTCTGTCGTTGTAACACGCTCACGTCTTACACCTCTCTCTGCTTTCAAGATACATGTACACAGAAGATACGAATCACCATTCGTATCTTCCTCGTTCTACTTTTTTAATGAATCATATTACTTTGGCTGATAAATCTGATCGAATGTTCCCCCATCATTAAAATGCGTTTCTTGAGCTTTTTTCCAGCCGCCAAAATCTTTAATAGTGACTAGGTTAAGCGAAGGGAATTGATCTTTGTGTTTCTCTAATACTTTTTTATTTCGAGGACGATAGTAGTTTTCCGCTGCGATTTCCTGACCTTTTTCTGTATATAGGTATTTTAAGTATGCTTTTGCTACCTTTGTCGTGCCTTTCTTTTCAGCTACTTTATCTACTACAGCAACAGGTGGCTCCGCTAAAATGCTTAATGACGGTGTTACAATTTCAAATTTATCTTTTCCTAGCTCATTTAACGATAAGTAAGCTTCGTTTTCCCATGCAATTAACACGTCTCCAATGCCTCGCTCTACAAAGGTAGTGGTAGCTCCGCGTGCGCCTGAGTCTAACACTTCGACATTTCCATAAAGCTTACTCATGAAGTCTTCAATCTTTTTGTTATCGCCGTTATATTTATCCTTCGCATATGCCCATGCAGCTAAATAATTCCAGCGCGCGCCTCCAGAAGTTTTTGGATTTGGCGTAATAACAGATGTACCTTTTTTCGTTAAATCATCCCAATCTTTAATTCCTTTTGGATTTCCTTTACGAACTAAAAAAACAATCGTTGATGTGTATGGTGTAGAATTATGAGCCAATTCTTTTTCCCAGTCTTTGTTTAATAATTGACGAGTTTGAGCGATTTCATCAATATCGTAAGCAAGCGCCAGCGTTACTACATCCGCTTCTAAACCGTCAATAACTGCTCGGCCTTGCTTACCAGAGCCACCGTGTGATTGCTGAATAGTGACGTCTTGCCCTGTTTTATCTTTCCAATAAGACGCAAAGCTCTTATTGAACTCCTGATAAAGCTCACGTGTAGGATCATATGAAACGTTTAAAAGTTCTACTGGTTTTTTTGAATCGTTTTTACTCGCAGAACTATCTTTCCCTGCTGTTTCAGTAGATTTTCCATTGCCGCAACCTGCTAGCACCACGAGCAGTGCTGTCAGCACCATTAAAAACTGAACTGCTTTTTTCTTCATGTTTTACTCCCCTTTTTATAAAAAAATACAAAAAGGCCGCTATCTCTTAAAAAAGAGAAGCAGCCTTCAGTTAGTCTGATCAGCGTATGTGCTCTTAAATTATTCTTATTAAATTTATTCGTAAGAATAAAAAGAAGATACTTTCTGAAAAGACAATTTATTCTTGTTTTTATAATAAACACACTTTACCCATTAGTCAACTAGGTTTTGAATCTTTTTTACACTTATTTTAGTTCTTTTTACGTATTTTCCTTACTTACTGCGTGCCTGATACTCTTTTTCTAAGTCAGAGAGTGTGAGTTCAAAAAGATGATGATTTTCTTTTTTATAAATCCCTTTTTTCAGTAACTCTTCAATGAGGTATTGTTTTCTTTGGCGCACCGCTGCTCGTAATAAATTTTCCATCTTTTCTCCTCCTATTATATTAATTTAAGAATAAAAAAAGACTCCTAACACAGGTCAGAAGCCTTCGGTAATCCGATCAGCACAGGAATGAAACTGTCAGATCTTCATAATTTTAAAACGTATAAAGCTGCTGCTTTAGCAGCTTTACACTTTTCATCGTCATACTCATACAACCTATAACTCAATTTTAATTCTAAAAATTCTAAATCTTCGACCGAAAAGAAAGTCAATTCTTCTTCGAATGCGCACGTTTTCTATATTTAATACAGTACTTGCTTGCCCCGCCGTCAAACGTTCGCTATATAGACAGGCCCTTCAGTTTCTCTAAATACGTATTGAAATAGGCTTATTTGTGGCTTGCTACTTTGCTTTTAGCTAAAAAGCGGTTTTTTTCCGTGCTGTCCACTTGAGTAATTTGTCCGTCGTGAAGAGTAATTAGTACAGATCCATAGTTGATTTCAGTTAGTAATTTAACAATATAATCTAATTTTTCTTGTGTAATTGAAGCCATTTTATCATTCTCCTATTCATAGATAAATTTATATTTTAGTTGCAGTTGAATAAACAAAGCGAACAACATCTATAAGTACTTGTATAATGTGCAGAAGATAAATACATCGTAATCCTCCCCATATGTTCAGTTGAAGATTGAGATTTTAATGACCACAACCAATGTACAGAAAAGGCCCACACCAGTAGCGAACAAGTATGAGCCTTCAGTTGACCGATCAGCTTCTTTAGCATCCCAATTTTTTCAAAAGATTTATACTATCTATATTATTTACACTTTACCTATATGTCAAGTAGGGATTAAAAAAATAAATAGATATTATTAATTTTTTTTATATCTTTGACCTAATAAAAAAAAGACTCATCTGCATGAACTTACACAGACGAGTCTTTTTTATTCCTATTTTTTTGGATAGGCAAAGTTACCGTAAAGATGCTTCCTTGTTCTTTTTTGCTTTCAACACGTATTGCGCCCTCATGCAGTCGCACAATTTTTTTTGTAATAGCTAGACCGAGGCCGCTTCCTTTTAACGTTCTGGACTTATCTACTTTATAAAAGCTTTCAAAAATATATTTTTGATCTTCTTCGATAATACCAATTCCATTATCCTTTATTTTCACGTCTATTTCTTCGTTTTTTTGATGAATGGATATTTTTACAAATCTATTTTCAGGCGTATATTTAACAGCATTTGTTACTAAATTTAGCCAAACTTGCTCTAACAAATCTTTATCTGCTTCTATTTGAACATTGGATAAATCAAGGTCAATTTCTATGTTCTTTTTTATCCACTGAGGTTCTAAAGCCATGACCACATGCCTGATTTGTTCATCTAACCGGTATTGCTGCAGCATTAGCGTTTGATGTTCAGAGTCAAGAGAAGCAAGCTTTAGCAAATTGGAACTAAGCTGAGATAGTCTTGTACTTTCTTTTTCGATAATCGTTAAATATTGTATCTTTTTATCTTCACTGATGATATCATCTTTAAGTGCCGCTGAAAAACCGCGAATAGAGGTCAGCGGTGATTGAATTTCATGCGAAACGCTAGCAATAAACTCTTGCCTCATCGTTTCTATTTTGTTTAATTCTTTAGTCATTTGATTAAAGTTTTTAGTTAACAGACCAATTTCATCATTCGCTGCGTGTTCGACTTGCACACTGTATTCGCCTTGTCCGACAACTTTCATCGCTGTACTGAGACGCTTAATCGGTTTAATAATAATCGTTGAAACATATGCAAACAATACAATACCTACTAATAAAATCGTAATAAGCTGGATATTTTGAACATCTTGAATAACTGAAAATTGCCGCTGTGGATGAGACTGAATAAATAGAGCATACGACCGTCCATTTTCTTTAAAAGGAAGACCCACTACGTTTGGCTGTGGACGATCACCTTTTTCCTCGTTTAAATTAGAATAACGCTTCCCGTCTAATACTTGATCTACTTCTTTCGGTGTAATTGGAATAGGCGGTCCCGGCTGTCCTAATACTTTCTCTTTATGCTGATCATCAATAATAATAAACGAAAAATGAATGAATGATGAATTAGATAAAAACCTTGCAGCTTTATCGGAGTCTTCTGCTCCGTACAAATCGATAAAATCTTCTCCCATCTTCACCATATCCTGACCTAATCGCATTTCGAGCTTCTGCTTGCTAAGAAATGTCGTGACGACAACGGTAATCACAACGCTCAATAAAATTGTAATGATGAACGACAGAACCAGCTTTACATAAATTGATTTCACGTTAACACCCTTCTGCTCTATAGCCTAGTCCGCGAATTGTTTTGATTTCCATACCGACGTTTTTCATATGATTAAGCCTCTCTCGCAGACGTTTTATGTGAACGTCTACCGTGCGCTCATCACCTTCATAATCATATCCCCAAATTAATTGAATAAGCTGATCACGAGTAAAAATCTTTCCTGGAGAACTAACTAATGTGAACAGTAATTCAAACTCTTTTAACGGTAGCTGTTCGCTTGTTTCTCCTGCACTCATCTCTAATTTGGTACGATCCAATTTTATATTCCCCATATAAATTACATTGTTAGCTTCTACTCGGTACCTGCGTAAAAGGGCCTTTACACGAGCAACCATTTCCTGAGGATCAAAAGGCTTCACGACATAGTCGTCTGTTCCGATATCAAATCCTTTTAGTTTATCATGCGATTCGCCTCTAGCTGTTACCATCAAAACCGGTATATCAAAATACTCCTTAATTTCCTTTGTTAGTTCCCATCCGTCTTTAAATGGCATCATGATATCAACGACCGCTAGATCAATTCGAAACTCTTCCATTTTCGCCCACGCTTCTTCACCATCTGCTGCTTTTATAATTTTAAATCCTTGATTTTCTAAATATAATGATATCAGCTCTCGAATGTGTTGATCATCATCTGCAACTAATATTTGAATCATACATGTCTCTCCCTATTCCTAAGTTTGTCCAGCTTTTACGCACAGTAAGCTCTCTGTTTATACCAAACAGAGAGCCACATAAGAACATACAATGATTTTATACTTCAAATATGAACTGAATATGAACAAACTGATTAACTCTTATTAGCTGAAGTTGTTTGCTCGTTCTTTTTCTACAATTCCTTCCAAATACGATAAAAACGTTTGACGTAAATCTTTACGCTTTAACCCCACTTCTACCATTGCTTTCATATAGCCTACCTTATCTCCAATGTCAAAGCGCTGCCCTTCAAGTTCAACAGCAAACAATCGCTCTTTTTCACATACCACGCGCAGTGCATCTGTTAATTGTAATTCATTTCCTACCCCTCTTTCAATCGTTTTTAGATAAGAAAAAATAGAAGGGTTTAAAATATAGCGGCCCATAACGGCAATCGTTGACGGAGCTTGTTCTATTGATGGTTTTTCAATCAAGTCATTCACTTCATGAAGGCTGCCAGATTTATTTCTCGGCTGAATAATGCCGTATTTTGATACTTCTTCCACACCCACTTTTTGAACTCCAATAACTGATTGATTAGTCGTTTCATACGCTTGAAGCATCTGTTTGAGCGCAGGTTCTTCAGAAGTCATAATATCGTCTCCAAGAAGAACGGCAAACGGCTCATCTCCAATAAATTGCTCAGCACAAAGAATAGCATGACCAAGTCCTAACGGCTCTTTTTGACGAATATAGTGAATACTGGCCATTGATGAAATCGTTTGTACTTCTTTTAACATTTCGAACTTGTGCTTTTCTTCAAGCATTTGCTCTAGTTCAATTGATTTGTCAAAATGGTCTTCAATTGATTTTTTATTTCGACCTGTAATAAAAATAATACTTTCAATACCTGATTTCACAGCTTCTTCTACAATGTATTGTACAGCAGGCTTATCGACAATTGGCAGCATTTCTTTGGGCTGCGCTTTTGTCGCTGGCAAAAATCGAGTTCCTAAACCGCCTACTGGAATAACTGCTTTTTTTATCGTCATATATGAATCCCTCTTTCTTTTTTAGTAGTGAATACAAATAATTTGGTGCCAATAAAATTGATACCGACACTTACGGTTGTAATTAAAAGTTTACTGATTAGCAGTGGTATACCCCATTTATTATATAGAACAGTCAACAGAAAAGATGTTAGGGATAAAGTGATTAAATTCACGATCACGAATGAAATCACTTCACGCTTACTGCTTTTTTCTTTTTTCTCAAACGTCCATTTACGATTCATGACATAACTGTTTAAAATGCCCGCACTGTATGAAATCCACTGCGCTAGTATGTAGTTCACACCGATTGTTGTTAAAAGTGCGTATACTGCAAAATCAATCAGTGTATTTACAACTCCTACTAACGCAAATTTAATCAAGGGTATCCATTTGTTAGTCACGAAGTGATACTTCCTTGCGTGTTTCAAGCTGATACTTTTCACGGACGATATAGAGTGGACGATTTTTTGTTTCATCGTAGATGCGGCCAATATATTCTCCAATCATACCAAGAATGATTAAAATGATGCCGCTAAAGAATAGCTGAATGACAATTAATGACGACCACCCTGTGATGGTGCTGTCTGTAAATAACTTCAAATACAGCACCACTAAAAGATAAATAAAACCAACACCTGATAGCGTTACACCAGCATAGCTAGCTAGCTTCAGCGGTTTATAGGAGAAAGACGTAATGCCATCCATTGAAAGCTTCAGCATCTTTTTCAAAGGATATTTTGACTCCCCGGCCAAACGCTCGTCTCGCTCATATTCTACTGCTATTTGCTTAAAGCCAACCCAGCTTACTAATCCGCGAACAAAGCGATTTTTTTCTTGAATGCTATTCATTTGATTGCACACTTTACGATCTAGCAAACGAAAATCCCCTGTATCGAGCGGAATATCAATATCGGTCATCGCACGTAAGAAACGATAAAACATAGCCGCTGTTTGCTTTTTAAAATATGTTTCTCCTTTTCGCTTTGTACGCTTAGCGTATACAACGTCAAATCCTTGCTTCCATTTTTCAATCATCTCTAAAATTAATTCGGGCGGGTCTTGCAAATCAGCATCAATCACAACGACCGCCTCTCCTCGTGCATAATCCATACCAGCTGTAATAGCAATTTGATGACCAAAGTTACGGGCAAAATCTAATAAAACAACCGCTGGGTCTTGCTCACTGTACTCTTTAATAATTTCTGCCGTTCGGTCTCTACTGCCGTCGTTCACGAAAAGAAGCTCGTAAGCTTCTTTCGTTGAACGCATCACTTCTGTTAGACGGCGATAGGTTTCATGAATCACTTCTTCTTCGTTGTAGACAGGAACAACAATAGAATATTTAATAATTGAACTCATGTTCATGTCCTCCTTATTTAAGCGTTATTTCGTATAATGTTCCGTTTCCAGATGGTCCTTGCTGAGAACTTGATGAAGTAGACTGCCATTTGGAAGAAGGGATCTCCTTACTATTTTCTTTAATCCACGTGATAACGTCAGATTGGCCTCCCTTACCCATTCCAGACAGGTAGAAATATTTCACTTCACCTTTTTTAATCATAGATTTTAATTTACTCACCGTTAGAATTGGATCTGAACCGCTAAATCCTCCCATTGCCATGACTGGCTTGCCCGTTTTGATAATGTAAGGCGCAGCTGAAGTTGAATCCGTTGTGGCAAATAAATATTTTTCGTCTGTATTATTTTTTGTTAAATAGTTTAGTAGCTTTGTGTTTACTTCTGCGTTCATCCCTCCACTTTTTCGTTTTGAAGATGATAATTTGCTTGAAGAGCTACTTGGCATTTGCATTTGACCATTATTTTCGGACGAGCCTCCTGGCATTTGACCGCTGTTTGACGATCCGCTTGGCGGCTGCATTTGACCATTATTGGACGAACCGCCCGGCATTTGCATTTGACCGCCGTTCGATGAACCGCTTGGCGGCTGCATTTGATTGTTTGAAGATGAATTGCTGCCAGAGCTTCCTGGAGGCTGCATGCCGTTAAAGCCAGACTGTTTGCTATTTGTAGCTGTGCTTGGAGGTCCTCCCATACCGCTTGAAGAATCAGGACCTGCTGCTGGAAGCATGCTATTTCCACCATAAATAATTGGTGTCATCGCCCAGTATGCCGGCATTGCAAGCAAGACAACCATTGCTGCTACTCCTAAATAATTCGTTACAGAATTTTTACGCTCTTTACGAATAGCTAAAACAAGAGCTAAAATGACGCCCAGTGCCCCTACACCTGCAATTGGCGCTACGCCGATTGAGCTGAAATAAGGAGACATGATATATACTTGAAGCGCTGCTGTTGTTAAAATACCACTCGGCAGCAGCCATGATTTCCAGCCATTATGCTGTTTGTACATACTCCATAAAGCTACTGCTCCCGCTCCTGCAAATGCTGCGATTGGAGGTGCCAGCATAATTAAATAATACTGATGGAAAAATCCTGCGATACTAAAGAAAACAGCTACCGGCAGCAGCCAAGCTAACCAAAATAAACTTTCTTTTTGTTTTGCCGTGTAAGGCCCTTTAAATTTCACTCCAGCAAATAGACCCACGATTGAAAAGATTACAAATGGTAATAACCAGCTGATTTGATCTGATAACCCTTTTTGGAACAGTCGGAATGGACCAGGGTTCCCCGTGTTGAACATTCCGTTTTGATTTCCTCCATCTGGAGCCTGCATCTTTTGAGAAGAGCTGCTCTTGCTTTGATTTGAGCTTTGTGAAGACTCAGCATTTGAATTACTCGTTTGTTTTGTTTCACTGCTTGCTGTTTGCTGCTGAGCTTGAGCAGGCTGTTTATGACTGCTTCCCGTCACGCTTGTATTTCCAGTTAAACGATTGATACCGTTATATCCAAAAGCAAGCTCTAGAACTGAATTTGTTTGACTGCTTCCCATATAAGGACGCTTATCAGCCGAAGTTGAATCTACTACAACTGCCCATGAGACAGAAACAGCAAGCATCAGTGCAGTTGCTGTTGTTAAAAAAGCAATTTTCTTTTTCCACGTAATTTTGGTTGCCACTACATAGAAAACATAGAATGCTGGTAAAACCATGTATGCTTGAAGCATTTTCATGTTAAATGCAACACCAATCATCGCAAAAGCCGCTAACACCCAGCCAAATTTAGCTGTACGCACAGCACGAAACAACATCCACGTTGCTACTAATAATGTAAACACAAGCATACTATCAATATTATTTGTTCGGCTTACCGCGGGTACAATTGGCGTCAGAGCCATCGCAAGAGCAGCAAACCTCCCAGCCCATACGCCAAACGTACGTTTTACGAGTACGTATAGTAAAAGAACTGAACCGATGCCTGCTAATGCTTGCGGTAAAATGACGCTCCACCCGTGAAATCCAAATACTTTGGCGCTAATTGTCTGAATCCAAAACACAACCGGCGGCTTATCAATTGTTACATAGCCTCCTGGATCAAAAGATGCGTAAAAGAAATTATGAAAACTTTGAAGCATACTTTTGACAGCTGCCGTGTAATAAGCGTTGGCGTATTCATCTGTCCAAATTTTAAATAAGTTCAAAAACGCTGCAATTAAAACAATTGGAACTAAAAATAAGTCTATTCTTTTTTTGTTTGAAGTCCGTTCTTCTTTCACTTCACTGTTCATGTGTTTCATTTCACTCCTTCGTAATTTCTGACTTTAGTCTAACAAGCTTATGTGAACTGATTATGAACAGTGAAAATAATGTTTTTATTTTTTAAAAAGCTATTTGACCTCTTACGCTCAGCAATGAAATATTTTACAATTAAAGAATCAAGTACATGAAATGAAAAGGATCTTTCTTGGATGCAGCTTCTATGAAACATTCTTATCAACACTTCATCCACTTCTTGCTGAGAAAGGAGACAACTTTATGATTCAAGTAAAAGATATATACGGAAATTTACCCACACTAGAAACAGAAAGACTCCGCTTGCGGAAAGTTACCAAAAAAGATGTGCGTGACATGTTTGAATATGCCTCAAATGAAAAGGTAAGCAGATATGTAAATTGGGAAAAGCACCGAAAGCTTCAAGATACAAAAGAATTTGTTTCCTTCGTTTTAAAGCAGTACAGCAACCAATCCATTTCTCCTTGGGCTATGGAAATCAAAGCCCTGAAAAAATGTATTGGCACCATTGACTTTGTCACTTGGAACCCTACTCATCGCATTGCGGAAATTGGCTATGCGATTTCTGAAGCATATTGGAATAAGGGATTTGTTACGGAAGCAGCTGAAAAAGTAATTGCGTTTGGATTTGAAGAAATGGATTTAGTGCGCATTCAGGCCAGGTGCTTTGTTGAAAATGCCGCTTCTGAGAAAGTGATGAAAAAAATCGGTATGTCTTATGAAGGAACAATTCGAAAAGCCATGTTTATTAAAGGAGCTCATCAAGACTTAAAGTTATATTCAATCTTGCGAGAAGAATACACGCGCAACGCGTAGAAAATGTATAAAATACTTTCCATAACACAGGCTAACTTCAACACTAACTCTTCCTTTTGAGGTGAACAATGTTGGAGCAAGCAATTCAGCATTTAGACTTATCTGCACACGGTTTGTGGTTTCCGATTACTGTTAGTTTATGCTTATTTATTCTTGCCCTTGTTTTATTTAAACGGCTGGTTTTTTATCTATTCAATAGCGGTATACTTCCTCGTTTATGCTTTTGTGCTGCCATGGCATATCGCATTTATTAAGTAAAAAAGCGGATGTTGATTAACATCCGCTTTTTTACTATGCACTTACTTTCTACATGCTGAAATCCATATTTATGGCCGGTCATTTTATGCGCCGCGATGACACATGCGTGCGGCTATGCTCTTCAGGACGTGTAAACCCAATTTTTAAAAGCGCCGCTTCTAAATTTGCTTCTGTTTTAATTTGATTAAAATCAATTCCTAGTTTCACTACCGTTTGGGCAATTTCCGGTCGTATCCCCGTTATAATAGCTTCCACTCCCACCAATTTAAGCGATCGATGAATTTTAAAAAGATTGTCTGCTACCATTGTATCAATAATCACGACACCTGAAATATCTAAAATAAGATAAGATAATTGAAGGCTTGTCCCTTTTTTCAAGCAGGTTTCCATAATAACTTGCGAGCGGTGGGTATCAATTTCTCCAATAATCGGCATAATAGCAATCCCTTTTGTGACAGGTACGAGCGGAACTGAAAGTTCTTCTAGTGACGTATAAGCTAAATTCATCATATATCGATTATGCTCGTCATAAATTTGACCAAAAACACATGTTACCGTATCTAAAAGTGGATCAATTCGTTCACTGACATGCAGCATGGTAATTGCAGCAAACTGATGCTCCTCTAGTTCTCTTGTAAATACATCCCAAATAACGCTGCGATAGATTGGAAGGATACCGAGTGCTTTTTCTAAAGGAATATTTTTTTCCACTGCATATTTACCCGTATCAAGTGCCCATTCTTTAACAAGTTTAAGTACAGCCTCCTGTTCTTCAAATAGAGCTCTCCCAAAGTATTCCATAATTGACACTCGCCACTTCAGAATTTTCTTTTCTTTCAATTCCTCTAGACTTAGCGTATGTGTAGCATCTAAACGTTCGGCTAATTTTTCTGACAAGCTATATTTATGTTCAAGAATCTTTTTTCCTATATACACGAGCTCCTCTTTCATAAAATACGTTCAGCTCCTCTTTTCTGCTATTTTTACTGCGTATATAACCTTGACTAAGCCTACTTATCCATCCGAAAATTGACTAGCCTTCCTAAAAATAACAAAAAAGCGGTTATTTTATGAATTTTCTTTCTTTTCATTATAGTACCAGAGCAAGAGCCGCACAACTTAAAATTTGCTTCGAAAAAAATTTATACTTTTATATAAAAAGCGAGATGGGGGCATAACGAAATCAACAGTTAGAAGCCAGTACATACATTAAATCTACGTTTACGATGAGCATAAAAAAACACGAACTATCCATCACCTTTCAATAGATTGTTCGTGTTCAACTTTAACTAACATACTTTTGTCTCAGCCTCGTTTTTTATATTCACTTTCTTTTATCTCGCCTTACACTTGGAATAGCCAGACAACAATTGGCCCAAAAACGGATCCTAATACAGCGCTTAACGTCATTGATACTGAACTCATCGATACCGTTAGCTCACCGTATTCAAATGCTTTAGAAGTTCCTAGCGCATGAGAAGCACTGCCTAATGCAATTCCTTTTCCTAAAGAACTCTTAATCCGAATCCATTTTAAAAGTAGCGGTCCAAGGATTACTCCAGAAAAACCTGCGATCATAACAAATACCACGGTCATCGATGGAACGCCCCCTAGCCCTGTGGCGATCTGAATCGCTACCGGAGTAGTAATAGACTTAGGAATGATGGATAAAATCAGGCTTCGATCAACGCCAAATACTTCAGCAAACACAAGTCCGCTGATCATGCCTGCGAATAATCCTACAAATACCCCTCCAATAATAGGAACGCTGTATTTTACTAGCATCTCACGCTGTTTATAGAGTGGATACGCTAATGCAACAACCGCTGGTCCTAGAAGTGAATTAATCCATTTGCCTCCAATCATATACTCATCATAGGAAACATGAAAAGCAAGCAAAAGAAGAATAACGAATATGGTTGTAGTTAAAACAGGAATAAGAATTGGATAGGAGAACCGCACGTATACTTTTGCCATGACTAGATACAAAGCAACTGTAGCTACGATTATAAAGACCGCGATAAAGAATTCTTGCACTGTTGTTTCTCCTTTCGTTTGTTCGCTTTCTTTTCCAAAAGTTGGCTAGCAGTCCCTGCAGCGGCCATCGTAACAATCGTACTAAGCACAATAATTAAAAATAAAACCGCTCCGCTGCTTGAAAGAAGCGAAGGATAATTCATCACACCTGCCATAGCTGGTATGAATAATAGCGGTAAAAAAGATAACAAGAAACTTGCTCCGTCTTCAATTATTTTGATGGGAACAACTTTGCACGTTAAGCAAATGAGCATTAAAATTAAGCCTATAATACTGCCTGGAATAGGTAGATGAAGCATATGGTGAACGGCTTCGCCAATCATAGAAAAAGCATAAAGAATCGCAATTTGTAAAATGATTCGTATCACTTTCATTATAGGTCACTGTCCTATAAATAAAGAACAGCTGCCCTCCTCTCTTTATTTTGTCATGTTGTCTAACATTTAACTATATAAACACCTTTACTTTACCTACTTTTACTTGTACTATACAACTATATATACATTTGTATTATACAAGTATATATTTCTTTGTCAATGAATGATTTTGTAAGGGGCGATTATAATGCAAGAAAAGAATTCAATTGAATTGATTGAATATGAACTTACTACCTTTATTAGACGAGCGGTCTATCTTGATAATTCCGAAAATAAAATAGGAAACCTAGAAAGATCAGCTTATTTATTGCTGCGGCAATTAGATGAATTTGGACCAGCTCGTGTAAAAGAACTGGCAGAAGCATTTAAACTCGACATTTCAACTCTTTCTAGACAGGCTGCTGCTTTAGAAAATAAAAAGCTTATTTCTCGCTCCTCTGATCCTTCGGATGGACGAGTCAGCCTATTTGACATCACAACACACGGGAAACAAATGCTGCAAACTGATAAGCAAATGCGCCTTGAACGCTATCATAGTATGTTAAAAAAATGGTCAAGTGAAGAAAAGGAGCTATTTGGCAAACTATTAATGCGGATGAATGACGCATTTATCGATTAAATAGAAATTCATGAAAATTAGGCTACTGCTGCAAGGTGTTTGTCCCTTTCTCTTTTCTCTTTTTTGCATTTAATGTAAAGAGACTATTGAAAAGGATGTATGATTATGTCTGTTCCGAATAAACGGAAAGCCACGCCCTGCCTCTTCCCCGGCTATAAATGGTGTGGCCCCGGATGCAGTGGTCCGGGATGTCCTGTAAATGATGTAGACTGCTGCTGTAAATACCATGATTTATGCTATGAAGATTACGGATCATGCCGCTCATGTGATGAGCAATTTCTTGAGTGTCTTTGCTCCAAAGCAAATCCTTACAGTTTAAAAGGAAGACAGGCATACGCTATGTATACCTATATGCGGCTGAAGTTAGCTTTAAAACAATATGACTAAGCAGAAAAGAGGTGAATTAAAAAATTCATCTCTTTTTTATGCCATTTTATCCGTATGAATCCAAAAGCGTTGAACAATAGCCCCGTCCTCTTCTATATAATCCTCGTCCTGTATACCACCGTTTGCCAGAATAGTTCGACGAGAAGCAGTGTTCCAATCATCACACACAACTAATGCCCGTTGAACTCCCAGCTTTTTAATTTCTTGAAGAGATAACCTCAGTAGCAGCTTGGCATATCCTTTTTGTCTTTCACTTGGCCGGATACCATACCCTATATGTCCTCCGCTGTTTCGAAGTATTTCACTTAGCTCATGGCGGATATTAACTACGCCTATTACTCTTTCGTGATGCATTAGCCAGTATGTGGAATCGAGTACAAATCCTTTTTTTAATCCGATCCCTTTTTCTGCATCTAATAACTCTTGAACCATTTTTTCAAAGTAAGCAGGATCTTTAGCAATGACCCACGGAATCATTTTTTCTCCGCTTGCTTTCCATTCATGATAAAAGCTCATATAAGCCTTTTTATAAGCTGCATCTGGTTTAATTAAAACAGCGGTTTCCACGTACCTTCCTCCTTTTTGTTTATTATGTTTATACTACCTAATTCTCCCAATAAATAAAAGAGGATAATTTACGTGATGTGATCGTTGTATGAGCTTATTTATAAAGTATGTAACAAAAAGTACTCAATGAATGTTCATTGAGTACTTTTTTCTACTGCCGGTTGTTTAAATAAACTCCTTAAAAAACCTCGTTACTTTTGCAAGGGTATACAGTAAGGTACGCTTCATAACAGGCTCTTCTTTCTTTTGGATTTCAGGAGGTTTAACCCAGCGCTTGTGATTGGCAATAAGGATACTTTTATCCATTTTGTTTTCCATCGCCATCGTCAGCTTTTTTGCAAATTCTTGACTATCGATAATGATCATTGATTCGTTATTCAAAAATGTAGAACGGGAATCCAAATTAAAAGAGCCTACGGCGCTGAGTCTTTGATCATAAATCACAGACTTTGCATGGATCGAATAAGGTCCTTGGTATTCGTAAAGCTTTACACCTGTCTTCATAATCGTATCACGCATACTAATATATCCGGAAAAAGCCAACACATTGGGCGTAGATGTAACTGAATTTGTGAGTAGCGTCCATTGAACGTCTGGCTTCTTTTTCATGGCTGTATACTTTCTCATCGCATTGGTGGGCACCACATAAGGACTTTGAATAAGAACAGAGCGGTTAGCTTCTTCTGCTAGGTTAATAAACGTTTTCCACATAAAAGGTCGTTTATTAAAGCGTTCAATTGGATTATGAATAAAAGAAACACGCTTTGTAGAAACGGTGGAAGCATTCCAATTAATCTTGGGGGTCGCAAACGTTTCTCCTACTTGCTTAGCTTTATCATATTGCTGCAGCAGCAAAGCTTTCATCCTCTTCCCCTGATCAACCTGGTACTGTGTGAGATGATGAAAAGCTTTTTTAGTGTAGGGATGAGCCCATAATTCATTTATATAATTTTGCATTTGAGTGATGACGCTATCTTGTTTATGTTTACTGTTTGTAATAAAGACATCACGATCATAGACGAAGTCTGGAGGAGGCTTTTTAGCCAAATATTTGTCCCCTATATTCCGTCCCCCTATTATGCCTAGCTGTCCGTCTACAACCATTATTTTGTCATGCATACGATTTTGCCACGCCCAAGGTTTAAACAATTGAAACGGTTCGTAATACTTCACTTCAATATTAGGATGTGAAGCTAATGCATAGAGCACGCCCCTTCGGTTTCCCCGTAAGCCGTTAGCTATCCCATCCAAAAGAACGCGAGTATGGACGCCTCGATCAGCTGCTTTAAAAAGGGCGGCCATAATTAAATCAGTTGACTCTCCTTTTCCTATTGAGTAATAAGCAATATCAATCGATTTCTCAGCTTGTTGAATCATTTGAATACGAACTCTTCCTGCCTCATAACCATCTTCAAGAAGTCTCACTCGGTCCGTAGACTCACTGTGACCAAAAAAGCTAGCCGGTTTAATTGAGGTCGTTTCCTCTCCTATTTTTAAAGGTACATAAAAGAGAACCACCGCCGTTATAACCACATACAGAATATATAAAGATAAAATAATAAGTAATCCTTTGAATGCTATTTTTATCATCGCAACTCCAGCTTTTTGTCTTTTTCTGTTATCGTTCACAAATAATGATCATTACATGCAAGAAACTGCTTCCTTGATTACTTTGCGCTTTGTTCTTTTGACACATTTATTTTTTCTGATTCACTATTTGTATAGTATGCTAGTACATATCATAGAAAAAAGGATGATGGTGATGGAGGAATATTCTTTTCGTTTTCATATTACAGATTCTTACCCTTTGCAAAATGAAAACGATAAAATAGAAGCTGTTGTACGCACCAAAATCAAGCATGCGGAGCGAGGATGCTTGTACGAGGGTTATCTTCGTGTTCATATCACTAAAATCGGGGTGTTTCCTGTAGCAAAAGATATTGCTGAAGCGATTGGCGTTCGTTCGCTTCGTCAGCAGTTAGCGGCCGAATTAAAAAGATACGTACGGCCGCACCGCAATTTTTTATAACTTTATCCAAACATTTGTCCAAGTGGACTTTCATCTGTAATAATATCTTGAATAGCATAGATAGAAATTGGAAAGTAAGGAATTCCATATGCGTAAGGAGCCAGGTCATACAGCTGATAAAATAGTACAAGTGATTTATCGGCGATATAAAAATCCTGATTTGGTTTAATTCCTTTATATTCTCCAAGAACCATAATATCGCGCTCTTTTATTTGCGCTCCTACTATTTTAGAAAGAACACTTACGTAATTACTGTCTTTTTTAAACAAATCTTTTAGTTGATACGTTTTTCCAGTCAGCACATTAAACGTTAACGGAACTACCACGGTCAATCCGTGCGCTCCCCCGGAATAAGCAAAATTGACAAGCGTTAAGCTGAGCACATTTCGCTCGTTTGTTTTCAACTCATAATAACCCGTTTCTTCTGTATCCGGATTTTCTCCATATCCCTGCTGACGAATTAATTCATTCGTACGCTGCAAGATCTTACTGTTAATGCTGTGCTGAACAGCTGGATTAGTCAAATGAACAGCTGGATAGTAAACGTTTAACTTTTTCTTCACTATTTGTTGAGAATATACCGTTGCAGGTAACGTAACCATCGCTTCCTCCTCTTTCTATACAGAATGTTACATTCTATTCTTTTAGCTTTCATTCCATTACTGAAGCAAAAAAATCCCGTGCATATACGCACGGGATTTTTAACTTTCTATTATTTTACGTTGTTAATTGTTTTAGCAGCGTCTACCGTATTTTTTAATAGCATTGTGATGGTCATCGGACCAACGCCGCCTGGTACTGGTGTGATATAACCTGCAACTTCTAAAGCCGCTTCGTAATCAACATCACCAACGAGTTTACCATTTTCCATTGTGTTACCTACATCAATTACAATGGCACCCGGCTTAATATCATCTGCTTTGATAAGTCTAGGTTGTCCTACAGCTGACACAAGAATATCAGCTTGTTTTGTTAAAGCAGATAAATCTTTTGTGCGAGAGTGAGCAATTGTTACCGTTGCACTTTCTTGAAGTAACAGCATGGATACTGGTTTACCAACAATATTGCTTCGTCCAATTACTACCGCATGTTTACCTGAAATTTCTTCACCTGAACGTTTAATTAACTCAACGATACCGTGTGGTGTACATGGTAAATAGCACTCATCGCCAATGACCATATTCCCTACGCTTACTGGGTGGAAGCCATCTACATCTTTTTTAGGAGATACAGCATTTAATACTGCTTTTTCATCAATATGTTTTGGTAATGGAAGTTGAATAAGAATACCATGAACAGATGGATTTCCATTCAAGTGATGGATTTCGTTTAAAAGCTCTTCTTCCGTAATCGTTACATCACGTTTGATAATTTCAGACGCAACACCGATTTCTTCACAAGCCTTTGCTTTTGCTTTTACATATGATTGGGAAGCAGGGTTTTCTCCTACTAAAATTACGGTTAAACCAGGAACGATACCTTTTGTTTTTAATTGAGCTACCTCTTCTTTTAATGCGGCGCGCAGTTCTTGCGCTACTTCTTTTCCTTTAATTACTTTCGCTGTCATGATGTTTTTTGCTCCTTTCAACTGTAGCCATTTAATAAATGTACGAATTATAGTTATTAATCTAACACAAAAGTTCGGTTTTGTTCAATGTTTTTATTATTTTTATTTTAAATAGATAAAAATAAATAACAAATAACGTATATTCCATTCTTATCGCACTATAATATTTTGTATTCATAGAAGCTGTTTTTATTCAAATGTTGCTTTTCTAAATTAAAAACCGCGCCTTCGGCACGGTTTTCGACGATTTATTTTTTTGTTGATATGCTTTTCTTTGTAGTCAACGGCAGCACGTCTTCCTCTGTTTTTAGATCCTTTACATGCATTTCCTTGAGAGGCACACTTATTTTCTTATTTTTCGGAGGTTCTTCAAAATTCTCCACCCAATCACATAGCAGTTCAAATCCTTGATACACATAAGGAAGGAGAGGCTGAAGCTTTCGATCTGGATCAATTTGATGATTCCATACTAAGCTATCAATATGGTTTCCATTTTCAATTACGTAGTGACGATGAAGGTGCTGCTTACCAGAATCTTTTACCAGTTGTTCATAAGGATAAGCATGAATATCCGGAAAAATAAGAGCATCTAACGACCCTGTAATGCTTATCAACGGAACGGAAATATCACCTGTATTTTCAATTTCACGAACTTTTTGCTTAACATCTTGTGGTCTTTCTTGATAATCATACTTTTTAAAAATAGAATCTAACGAACGATCTCTAACTCCGTTTTCAAAAAGCGTCAAGTATTTTTGCCACGGAATGCTTCCAGGTGCTTGACTGTCAAACTCATCTCTATATATATTAAGCGTTAAAAACCAATAATACTGGTCATGATATGGCCATAAAAACTCAGATCCTTTTGGCAACCCTGCTTGATACAACCGGTGCAAAGCTTCTTTTTGCGATTCACCTACCGTATACAGTGCTTCTTCGGCATGATTTACAACAGGTGTTAGGGAAGTGATCAAGTTATCGTGATCAGCTCGCCACATAACCCCTTCCCATTCAACCCCTCCATTAAAAAGCTGAGGCTCTCCATTTTTCCCATCGTTTTCTAAAGCATAGCGAACAACATAACCCCCATTAGAAATACCTAAAGCATACGTTTTTATATCAAAATATTCTGTCACTTCTTTCTGGAGTTTGTGACGATAATTTTCAAACAAAAATCTCTGAGCAATTTTTGTCACTTCTCGGTATTGAATATGCCATTTTCTAATGGAGTCTTCTTCTTTGACTAGAGCGTTTTTTGCTTTAGCAAATGGATCATCTCTCACTTCTTCTCCCTGTGTCCCTTTATCAGAAGCAGCAAACGCAAACCCTTTTGCCAACACATAGTCGCTGAACAGTAAATCCGTTGATTTCTCATCTCTGGTAGCTGGAACTCCCGACATAACTAACTTTCCATTCCAGTCATCAGGAATTCGAATGAGAAATTTACCACCATCAACTTCACCTTCTACTTGAACGCCCGTTATTTCTTCAGGCTGATACATGTAATACCATCCATTTTTTTCTTCTTTTGTTCCCCAATAGATAGGAGCCAGCCCAATGTTCCCATAGGCAGTCGCTGCTTGAAATTGAAGAGGGTTTTTAGTCGTTAACCAGTTTCCATACTTACCGTCAAACGTTGTGATATTCAAGTGATAACCTCCATTCACATTTGCTTTTGAAGACAATCTTCGGGGACTGTACACGCATAATTTTAGTTAAATATTACCATTCATTTCTCAAAAAGTACATCAAAACGCCTTTGTTGCAGAAAGAAAGTAGACATTTATCACATCTGAGCCCATAGCGCCGTATAATATTGAAATTTATTCAAAAAAAGGAGTGTCAATGACTATGAGTTCGTTTAATTCTTCAAAACTCTCTACGACTCTCATTCCCCCTGCTACTTCCTCCTATCCGGTTTCTGGAAGAAAATATACTTTTACTCATTCTGATACAACCGGTCAGCTTTTTTTAAGCATCGGATGCTCATATAACAACAAGGCGATAGATAAAAATATGCGTGATGAAGTACTAGCTGCTCTTCACGTAACAGACCGACAAGCAGTTATTCAAGGCGAAGTTTTTGTTAGCGGAGGTGAGTTCAGCCGCGAGCAAGCACAGCTTCGTTATCACATTTTCCGCCGGGAGCTTCCGCTTGCTTTAGAAGCAATATTTTACGGAGACCAAGCGTTTTTTCAACATTATCCAGACTTGCTAAATACACCGATTTACATTTATTTTGTATCGACTTATCAAGAATTTAGAGGGTGGTCCTATTATCAAACCCCTAAATTTTATTTAAAACAAACATGCAGCAGCTAGCACGCTAGTGCATAAACTAATGGAAAATGAACGAGGAAGGTGTGAATGTCTCATGTACAGTCAATGGGTTTACCCCTATATGCCGCGCTACTACCATCCAGTGGTTCCTACTACGAATGAAAATTATTTAGAACCTTATAGATACAATGAAGACTTATTTTCTTATATCCTGCATGAAGAAGAGGAAGTTAGATCTACACGCGATGTAGACAGAGTGATGAAAATTTTAAAACGCCAGTATCAGTCCATCTACAGAGATGCTCAACGAGGCGGGATGGATAGCAAACTAACAGAATACTTATTTCGTTCCATTGTAAGATTTGTTGATGATAACTATAACAATTACAGCGGATCTATTAACGAACGCGTCGAAAAAGCCGCGCGACAGCTGAAAAAACGTGATCCCTGGATATTTGAACTTTTTAACTTATACAGCGTTTCCCCTGTTTCACAAGTTCGAATTACTAACACGATTTTAACCGTTTCATTTGAAAATTTACGTAGAGGAAATGAAGTGCCAAATCCTAGATAAACAAAAAACCGCCACAATTGTGACGGTTTTTTGTTATGGTAATACAGTTGCTCCCATTAGATGGCTATCAACTTGTTTAGCTACTTCACGACCTTCATGAATAGCCCATACGATTAAACTTTGCCCACGACGAGCATCACCAGCAGCAAAAACACCTTCAACATTTGTTTTGTAATTTCCATACGCTGCATCTACGCGACGATTTTTCGTTTCAACACCAAACGCTGATAGAACCGGATGCTCTGGACCTTCAAACCCAATCGCAATAAAGACAAGCTGAGCTGGCCATACTTTTTCTGTTCCTGGAATTTCGGTAAAGATGTACTGTCCATTTTCACCTTTTACTTTTTCCATTTGAACCGTATGAAGTTCTTTTAGATTACCTTGCTCATCTGCCACGATTTTTTTCGTTTGAATTGAATATTCACGTGGATCGTCCCCAAATTTCGCCTGTGCTTCTTCATAAGCATATTCAAGATTAAATACATGTGGATATTCAGGCCACATATTATCTGCCGTACGCTCAGCAGGAAGCTGAGGATGTTTACCAAACTGAACAACGCTGCGGCATTTTTGACGAAGAGCAGTAGCTACACAGTCAGCTCCCGTATCTCCGCCTCCAATAACAATAACGTCTTTTCCTTCAGCATCAATAAATTGACCATCTTTGAAGTTAGAATCTAAAAGGCTTTTTGTTGAAGTTGTTAAGTAGCCCATTGCAAAGTGAACTCCTTTTGCTTCACGACCTTCTAATACTAGATCTCTTTGCTTCTGAGCTCCTGTACACAAAATGACAGCATCATATTGTTCTTTTAACTCTTCAGCAGTAATGTCTTTTCCAACTTCCGTATTCGTTACAAAATCAATACCTTCTTGTGTCAATAAGCGAACACGTCTTTCCACTACTTTTTTATCTAGCTTCATATTTGGAATTCCATATGTTAATAAACCACCGGCACGATCTGCTCTTTCATATACCGTTACTGAATGACCCGCTTGATTCAGCTGATCTGCGCTCGCTAAGCCTGCTGGTCCAGAGCCAATAACAGCAATTTTTTTGCCTGTTCTTTTCTCCGGAATACGTGGAATAATCCACCCATTCTCAAAGCCTTTATCAATAATAGCGCGTTCGATATTCTTGATCGAAACCGCTGGATCTGAAATAGCAAGCGTACAGGAACCTTCACACGGAGCAGGACAAACGCGTCCTGTAAACTCCGGGAAGTTGTTGGTTTTCATTAAACGCTCTAAAGCTTCTTTCCAGCGTCCTTTATAAACTAAATCATTCCACTCTGGAATTAAGTTATAGATTGGACATCCAGAAGTAAAAGCATTAATATCCATTCCCATGTGGCAAAAAGGTGTGCCACAATCCATACATCGTGCTCCTTGACGGCTTAGCGCTTCATCAGATAAAGGAGCAGCATACTCTTTCCAATCACCTAAACGTTTTAACGGGTCACGTTCCTTCCCTTTTTCACGTTTGATTTCCATAAATCCTGTTGGTTTTCCCATCGTACTCTCCCCTTTCTTACTGAGCTACCGCTTCTTGTTGTTTTGCCGATGCTTTCTTTTCTTGTTTTGCATTTTCCTCAAACGCACTCATAGCTGCTTCTTCTTCCGTTAACCCAGCTGCTTTTTGCTCTTCAATGCGATTCATCATGCGTTTATAATCATTCGGAATCACTTTTACAAATTTCGAAAGCGATTCTTCCCAATTTTCTAATACAAATGCTGCTTTATGACTGTCAGTATATTTTAGGTGATTTGCAATCATCTCTTTTACTTCTTCTGCTTCTTCTCCTTTTAAGCTCTCAAACCCAATCATGTCTTTATTACAAAGGTTTTTGAATGCTTCTTGATCATCAGCAAATACGTAAGCAATACCGCCAGACATTCCCGCACCGAAGTTTTTACCTACATCACCTAATACGACAACGCGTCCGCCAGTCATATATTCACAGCCATGATCCCCAATTCCTTCAACCACTACGTTCACACCGCTGTTACGAACCGCAAAACGTTCTCCTGCTAGCCCGCTAACATAAGCTTCACCGCTTGTTGCACCGTAAAATGCCACGTTCCCGACGATAACATTTTCACCTGACACAGCTGTTGTTTCCTTAGGTGGAGCAACGATGATTTTACCTCCTGATAACCCTTTTCCGATATAATCATTTGCATCTCCAGTTAGATACATAGACATTCCTTTTGGAACAAATGCACCAAAACTTTGTCCTGCAGAGCCAGTGAATCGAAGAGTAATCGTATCTTCTGGCAGACCTTTCTCACCGTAACGTTTTGTAACTTCACTTCCTACAATTGTTCCAGCTACACGGTTAATATTAGAAATTGGCAGTTCTAACTCGACTTGATACTTATGCTCGATTGCTTGCTGTACCGCTGGCAAGATTTTTTGCATATCAAGAGATTCGTCAATTTTATGGTTTTGAGGTGTTTTAAAAGTACGTACACCTTCAGCTTGATATAAAAGAGTTGTTAAGTCTAAGTGCTGCGCCTTCCAGTGATTTTTTGCACGTTCGCTAACGCTTAATACGTCTGTACGTCCAACCATTTCATCTACTGTTTTAAATCCAAGTTCAGCCATAATTTCGCGTACTTCTTGTGCAACAAATTTCATATAGTTAACGATGTGATCCGCTTCTCCTAGGAACTTTTTACGAAGCTCTGGGTTTTGCGTCGCCACTCCAACTGGACATGTATCTAAGTGACACGCACGCATCATGATACAGCCTAAAACAATTAAAGGCGCCGTAGCAAAACCAAACTCTTCTGCTCCTAAAAGTGCTGCCATGACTACATCTTTACCCGTCATTAATTTCCCGTCTGTTTCAAGCACTACCTTTTCGCGAAGACCGTTTAACATAAGCGTTTGATGAGCTTCCGCTAAGCCCAGTTCCCACGGTAGTCCCGTATGTTTAATACTTGTTTTTGGAGATGCTCCCGTACCTCCGTCGTAGCCGCTAATAACGATAACGTCCGCTACTCCTTTTGCTACTCCGGCAGCAATCGTTCCTACTCCTGCTTTTGAAACGAGTTTGACGCTGATTCGTGCATCACGGTTTATATTTTTTAAGTCATGAATAAGCTGTGCTAAATCTTCAATCGAGTAAATATCGTGGTGTGGAGGAGGTGAAATTAAGCCTACTCCTGGCGTTGATCCACGCACATCTGCTACCCATGGATATACTTTGTTTCCTGGAAGCTGACCGCCTTCTCCGGGTTTTGCACCTTGTGCCATTTTAATTTGAAGCTCATCCGCATTCACAAGGTAATGACTTTTCACTCCAAAACGGCCAGAAGCAATCTGTTTAATCGCACTGCGGCGATTATCTCCATTTTCATCCACAGTGTAGCGGCTAGGGTGTTCGCCACCTTCTCCACTGTTACTGCGTGCGCCTAAACGGTTCATCGCAATCGCTAATGTTTCATGAGCTTCTTGACTTAAAGATCCAAACGACATAGCACCTGATTTAAAACGTTTTACAATCGAATCAACTGATTCCACTTCATCAATGGAGATAGATGAACGCGTTCCATTAAACGAGAATAGGTTGCGCAAGAAACCGATGCGTTCTTCATTAGCCGATTCAGAGAATTTTTTAAATAAGCTGTAATCTCCCTTACGGCAAGCCCACTGCAGCGTGTGAATTGTTTTTGGATTAAACGCATGATGCTCGCCCGTGTGTCTCCACTGGAAGTCGCTTCCTGACTCTAACGTTTGCTCAATTGTTTCAACATAAGCATTGTCGTGACGCGTTTTCGCTTCTTTTGCAATAACATCTAAACCGATACCGCCAAGTTGCGAGGCAGTACCTGTAAAATATTGCTCGATAACCTCTGCACTGATTCCAACTGCTTCAAAAATTTGTGCGCCCCGATAACTTTGCACCGTTGAAATGCCCATTTTAGACATTACTTTTACAACACCTTCAGTAACGGCTTTTACATATTTCTCAACAGCATAGTCATACGATACGTTCAACGTACCTGCGTTAATTTCATTTTGATATGTTGCAAAAGTAAGATATGGATTAATTGCGTCTGCTCCGTAACCAATCAGTGCTGCAAAATGGTGCACTTCGCGCGCTTCTCCTGTTTCCACTACAATGCTCGCCTTTGTACGGTTTCCTTTTCGCACTAGGTGCTGGTGCAGCCCGCTGACCGCTAATAAAGCTGGAATGGCTACAGAGTGAGCTCCCGCTTCACGGTCTGTCAGAACAAGAATGCTAGCGCCTGCGTTAATTGCCGCTTCAGCTTCAGCAAATACGCGATCAAGATCTGCTTTTAAATCATTTGTGAACACCGCAGAAATAACAGCACTTTTGAAATCTGGATGAATGGCAGACTTCAGCTGATGAGTTTGATCGTTTGTTAAAACCGGCGTCTCAAGCTGAATTCGATGAATGTTTTCTTTGGTTGGATGCAGTAAATTCCCTTCTGCACCAAGCAACGTCATTGTTGATGTAACCAACTGTTCACGAATAGCGTCAATCGGTGGGTTCGTTACTTGAGCAAACAGCTGCTTAAAGTAATTGAACAGCGATTGAGGACGATCAGACAACACGGCTAATGGAGTATCATTACCCATTGAACCAAGCGGATCTTTTCCTTCTGTAATAACTGGAACTAAATATTTATGAATATCTTCATACGTGTAGCCAAATGACTTCTGGCGAATGACCAAATCATCGAAGTATTCAGATTTTTCTCCCTGCACTTCTGGCAACGTTACCAGCTGTTCATCTAACCATTCTTGATAAGGCTCAGCCTGTGCCATTTCAGATTTAATTTCTTCATCTGAAATAATTCGGCCTTCTTCTAAATCGATTAGAAGCATTTTACCTGGGCTTAAACGATCTTTATATAACACATTTTCATCTTCAACATCAATGACGCCTACTTCTGATGAAAGTATGATGTAATCATCTTTTGTAACATAATAGCGAGCTGGACGTAAACCGTTACGGTCTAAAATAGCACCGATTTGCTTTCCATCCGTAAACGAAATAGCAGTCGGACCATCCCATGGCTCCATTAATGCGCTATGATACTCATAGAAAGCACGTTTTTCTTTTGACATGTGCGGATTCTCAGACCAAGGCTCTGGAATAAGCATCATCGCTGCATGGGCTGGCTTGCGGCCGGCCAATACAAAAAACTCTAGCGCATTATCTAACATGGATGAGTCGCTTCCTTCAGCATCTAAAATTGGAAGAACCTTCGGCAAATCCTTACCAAATGCGTCCGAAACAAACTGCTGTTCACGCGCTCTCATCCAGTTTTGATTACCGCGAAGCGTATTGATTTCACCGTTGTGAATTAAATAACGGTTTGGATGTGCTCTTTCCCAGCTTGGGAACGTGTTTGTGCTAAAGCGAGAATGCACTAAAGCAAACGCTGAAGTAAAGTCTTCATCTTGTAGGTCAAGATAAAAAGCATCCACTTGTTCAGGTGTTAACAACCCTTTGTACACAATTGTTCTGCTTGAAAGACTTGTAAAATAAAAACGGTTTTGACGTGCCTGCGCCCAATTTTCCGCTTGCTTACGAATAACATATAGCTTGCGCTCAAACGCTAAGTCATCTTGAATACTGTCATTTGCCCCAATAAATACTTGTCGTACGTATGGACAGCTTTCTTTTGCAACTTTTCCGATTTTTCCGACATTTACAGGCACAGTTCTCCAACCTAATAACGTTTGTCCCTCTTCTTCAATTAATTTATTAATATAAGCTTCAATTTCTCGACGCTCGTCTTCATTATTTGAGAAAAAGATCATTCCAACTCCATAACGACCGTTTTCTGGCAAGTTCAGTTCAACGCATGTCTTTTTAAAGAACGCGTGTGGAATTTGTACCATTAATCCAGCTCCATCTCCTGTTAGCGGATCACTTCCCTGTCCGCCTCGATGGTCAAGCTGGCAAAGCATGTTTAGTCCTTTTTTAACGATATCATGTGACGCTACGCCTTTCAATTGAGCGTATAGTCCGATTCCACATGCATCGTGCTCAAATTCAGGACGGTAGAGACCTTGAGCTTTTGGCATTTGATTGTATGTCATCTTCTTCTCCCCCGTTCGTTTTCTTTATCTTTTTAAGATCACCTGTTTACATTGTAAGTTTTCAAATCAATATAAACAATATATAATTTAGATAAAACTAATCTAATTTTGATATATATAGATGGAGGATGCTTATGGAACTGCGTCAATTACGCTATTTTATGGAAGTTGCAAAAAGAGAACACGTATCTGAGGCCGCAGAATATCTGCATGTAGCTCAATCAGCAATCAGCCGTCAAATCGCGAACCTGGAATCTGAGCTAGGTGTTAGTTTATTCAAACGTGAAGGAAGAAATGTCAAGTTAACAGCAATAGGAAAAGTCTTTCTTGAGCATACGGAGACGGCCATGAAAGCTATTGACTATGCGAAAGAACAAATTGATGAATACTTGGATCCCGAAAGAGGAACGATTAAAATCGGATTTCCAACAAGCCTTGCTAGTCACCTTCTTCCTACTATTATATCAGCCTTTAAAGAAGAACACCCAAATGTTGCTTTTCATCTTAGACAAGGTTCGTACAAATTTTTAATTGAATCGGTTAAAAAAAGAGATATTAATATCGCTTTTTTAGGCCCTGTACCTGTAGAAGATCAAAGTATTGAAGGGCATATTCTATTCACTGAAAATCTTTTAGCCCTTGTTCCCTCTCATCACCCGCTCGCTGAACGGGATAACATTCGGCTGCGGGATTTAAGAAATGAAGATTTTGTGCTATTTCCAAAAGGATTCATTTTACATAAAATGGCCTTTGACGCTTGCAAACAAGCAGGATTCATGCCCAATATTTCATCTGAAGGAGAAGATTTAGATGCGATTAAAGGTCTTGTATCCGCAGGAATTGGCGTGACGCTTCTTCCTGAAAGTACAGTGTCTGAAACGACTCCTCGTTTTACGACTAAACTTCCTATTCATACGCCGCAGCTTCAGCGGACAGTCGGAATGATTATTCCTAGAAATCGTGATTTAGCACCTTCTGATAAAATTTTTTATAAGTTTGTCAAAACCTTTTTCGAACGTTTGGAACAGTATAAATAAGAGAGGCCCCCTGCCTCTCCTATTCTTTGCTTTATACACTATTCCTCAGCTGATCAATTGTATAAATAGATCTTTTTCCCCTAAAGCTAACAGGCATTGACGCTTACCGGACTCTTTCTTATACTGAAGTAACTGACTAAAAAGAAACAAGGTGACTGCTATGGATTTTAAAATTAATTTTTTATCATTTTACGTAATACAAGTAGAAGGAAAAGAAGAACAGGCCTCTAAACAATATAAGCATTTTCAAACGCTTGATACGGAAGAATATGAAGAAAGTTCCATTAAAGATTTTTTAGACGGTGAATTTAAAAAAATTGTAAAGCGCAAAGTAGAGCGACACCCCAAAGCAGAACAAGTGCCTACAAAGCTCGGGTATTTTATAGTTGAACCGGGACACGCTCTCGACTCAAACCCTAATTATAATTTATTTCACCGCACTCGTTTTGCCACAACCAAAGAAGAATTTGAAGAAAACAGCGAACAGTTTATCAATGCATACCTTGATACTGCAGCCGTTCGAGGAGGAGCATTTTTAGTGGTATCTGCTGTTCCAAGAAAATATTTTGATCATGCTTTTGTGTTTATTTTAAAATGTGACTTCGAACCAAAAGTGGCTTCAATTTCAGATGAATCAACCCTTATTCGTCACGTAGAAATGGCGATTACTACTAAAAACATGAAATCCATTCAATACCCATACATGCCTGAAGAAGGCATGGTGGAAGAAAGCGAACTCGTTATCCACCAAGCGTCTCACGCCCGTTATTTTGAAGACTTTTTGAAATTCATTGATTACAACGAGCCGATGCCTGAGATTATGAAAACACAAGTGATGGATATGGTGCGTGAACACGTCAGCGAAACGTTTGAAGCAGAAAGCGTAGAGCTTGAACAGTTTGAATCAGACATGGAACTGTGGGCAACAAGTGAAAAGCGTGAGCTTCAAGAACGTTTAGATACCCATCAAGTCATGGAAGCCGCTGCTCATATCGTCGAGCATACCCCTGATGCAGAGCTTAAAATGAAGCTTGGCGAAACAGAGATTAAAGGGCTGCTAGCTGATTTTGGTGAAAATATTCATTTAGCAAAAGTGAACGGACGCTACGTGGCGTTAATTGAAGCGGAATCGATTCTGTTTGAAAAAGGCGCGTCTCCGATTGAGTTTCATAAGCCAGGTGATTTGCACGGGATTATTGAGAAAATCAACAGTAAGAAATGGGAAGAATAAATAAAAGGAAGAGAGCTGTGTATTTGCTCTCTTCCTTTTATTTAACTGAACTAGTAGCTCTATTTATCCACCTTAATTCTCTACTAATTGACTCACCGCAACATCTTGTTCATTTTCCGGCTGACCTAGCGGATAAATTCTTGCCGTATCATTTTCTTCGCTTACATGTTGAATATAAACGGCCGTATCGTTATACGTAACGTTAGCCATAACGGGTGAATCAGCAATTTGTTTTGCTCGCTGCTTGTCCACGTTTCTTCCCCCCTCTATGCTGATATACATATAAGGTTTGCTTAAAGAATGGATGATATTCGCCGTTTAGAATCGTTCTAGCGCTTTTTAGCGGTGCGGTAGCCAAGGTAAAAGATGAAAGAAGTATAGATAATAAATGCAGCTCCAGCTAGCAAGATCATTTTGTGATGATGCCAAAGGTCTACGTATGTTTTGATGAAGACCCCTTTTGTAAGTAAAATATATTGATACACAATAAAACCAACCGCCAAAGCAAGAAACAGCACGCGAAACAAACGAATGAAATCAATGTTAGATAAAATGGAAGCAGCTTTTACCCAGGGCGATGTAGGAGGCGGAGCTTTTTTGGTGCTGCGGCTCTTCGGCTTTGGTTTCTTTGCAGGCGGAGCTTTTGATTCTTCTATTTTAGGTGCTGGTTTTTGTTTCCCTTGAGCCATCGGTCACTTTCCCTCTTTCTTAAATAAAGTGTCTAAAAAAGAAGCTTTTCTATTTTGCATATTCAAGAAAGGGTTTGCTATCTCCTTTTTCCTCTTAAAAATACTTTCCTTTTTTAAAATACAGAATGTCTTTAGGTATATGCCTATAGCATTTTTCTTATCTTCGCATACGTTATATCGTGTTTGATTTGAAGTTACTATTTAAAAGGAGCGGTGCCCTAATGAACCCTTATTATTTCAACCCCGGATATATTCCTCAGCAAGTTGATTACTCAGTTCAACAATACTATCCCCCTTACGTACCACAGCATGAAGAATACGATGAAAGACAGCAGCTTCAAAATCTTGGAGGATTTGAACGAAGAATTCGTGCTCTTGAGAGACAAAATGAGGAGCAAGTCAGAGAAATTACTCGCTTAAATCGAGTTGTGGAGCGACATACTGACCGTATAAACAGATTAAATCAGCGCTTACGCAATGTAGAAAGAAGACTTAACATTCCATTTACAGCAAGCCAGGACGGATTTTAAACTTACCTTAAGCATTCCCGTTTCTTTTGAGCGAGAATGCTTTTTTACATATCTTCCGTCGTTTTTGATAGCACGAAGGATATTTGATTAAACTTTACATAAAATAAAATTCGACTATAAAAAAGAAAAGGAGAAAATCACATGAAATCCCCTGTTGTTATTTGTCCTAACTGTCATTCTCAAAAAGAGCTCGCTACCGTTTTAACTGCTCAGTCCAATCAAAACGTTATCTATATATGCTCAGCTTGCGGCTATAAGCTGACAAACATTAAAACAAGCAAAGGATAACCAGTATCTCTCCCCTCACTTAGTACCTATACTTAATACGTTCTTCTGTCCACATACAAAAATTAACGTTTACGTAAATGTTATTATTTTTGTATACTGATAGTATTATGGGAAAGGGAGTTGAAGAAGTTGAAGTTTAAAATGAAGGAACGCGGGCAGCTGCATTTGAGTCCAGAAGGAAAACAATTGATTTTAGACTTATACGAATCAAATATGATGGAATCTGTAAATGAAGCTTTGGATGCTGAAACAAGAAGCTTTCACAGCGGAAAAGCCGACGGGATACAGGCTATTCTACTTCTTTTAGGGGTACAGCTAGAAGAAAACTCTTCACAATCATAAATAAATTCCCTATAAAACACATAAAAGCAGACGCACTCTTCTGGTGAATGCGCCTGCTTTTTATGATTCTTCCTGCTCGAATTTTATAATTGCAGCCTTAGCACGATCTCTCAGTGACAGAAGGTCAGACTCTACTTTTAAGATGTTTTTCTTTTTCTGTTCAATCAGCTTGAGCTGCTCTTCTACCGTATGTAACACTTGCTCTAACTTTTCTTTTTGTTGACTTGTTCCTTTCACTTGCCTATAATCCATCTTTTGTATTTCAAGAGTATCACTTAAAGCAAGAAATTCCTGTAATTCTTGAAGTGAAAAACCCATGACTTCTTTGGCATTCGTAATTTTCTTTAAGAATTCTACGTGTTCTTCCGTGTACAGACGAAATCCACCTTCACTTCTTGGAGGTGCTGGCATCAGTCCAATTTGTTCATAATAACGAATCGTACGTTTTGTTAAACCGCTTTGCTTCGCTACATCATCTATTTTTAGTTCACTCATTTTTAAATCCCCTTTAATCAATTAACAATGTCAACTTTTCGTACTTTTTACTATTATACACTAACGCTAGATATCTCAAAACAAATCTGAACAGCTGTGCACTTATTTAAAAATAAATAAGCAATTTCTTCACCCTTTTTTAGAGTAAAAAAATTGCTTATACAGTATATGCTGGGTTCTTTTCTCTAAAACCTTATCATAAATGCCGTTTCTGTTAATTTACGATTTAGCATACAAATTAATAAATTTGTTTTTGAGACTTCTTATTTCTATCGACTAAATGTTTATTAACTTGTATGTAGCCTTCTCTTTCTGTACTAGCCCCGCCTGCGCTGAGTACACCGATAGCCACGCATGCTATCCAACCTAGTTTCATTATAACAGAAAGCGCTTACATAATAAAGTGTTATGCTTTAATTTCTAAAAAGTTATAAATAAAATCAGCAGGCCTTTTTCTAGCCCCTGCTGATTTGTTAAATAGAACGAGCGACGATACACCTTTATGAAATAGTAAATAAGTCGTCTTAATAAGCTACTTTATAAATCAAAAACCGTTCATATGGATTTTTACGATTCAACTCTGGCAGCATTACCTCTTCTTTTAAAATGAAAGAAGGGTGTTTTTCGAGATGATGAAGATAATCCTCTGAACTATAATACAAAATTAAATCAATCTCGCGCTTATTCTCTTCCCACGAACGCAAAATATTGTTCACTACTTGGATAAAAATTTGAACTGAAAAAGGATTAAAAAAATAAAAGCAGTTGTCTAGTGGGTGAATCTTATATTCCTGGGCTAAACAACACTGAAAATAAATATGACTTTTTCGGCCCTTGGCTTTTTTTAAATAGCGCCTCTGATTATCTATGGCCTGCTCATAGAAGTGCTCATTCATTTCTATCCCTACAGCGGTGGCATTACATAGGTAGTTCACATAAAAATTCAGCCTTCCTTTCCCACACCCGAAGTCGACAATTCTATCGCTGCTTGTTAGATCATATTGACTGAAAAGTGCTTCTAATGCACTATAAGGCGTGGGTTCATAACGATGGTAATGAAATGAATCATTAAATCCCTTTTGTTCTCCCGTTGTTTTTATATTTAATAAAGCGTCATAATATTGTTCATTCATGGCCAATCTCCTGTTTATAGTTGTCGAAAAAGAGAAAGAAGGACAGATGTCCTTCTTTCCCTTTTTACTCACTCTACTTTTACGCGCATTTCTGATATTTTAAGACCAATCTCTTCGATTAACTGCACAGCTTCCGCTCGTTTTTGATCATCTAATGTGCTGATTTCTGGTATGTCTATGCTTTTTAAATATCGATAAGAGGCTTTAAGTCGTTCTAGGGTATCTTCTTGGTCAAACTTTTTCATGATTATCTCCTCCAGTTTATGTAGTTACTATATGTATACCACAAACATGTCCGTAATAAATCTAACCTGTTTAATAAATACTAAACGTATCTGATTTATCTAAGAGGAAATGCACTTCTAATAGCTGATATATACTCAAAAAATTCCTGGGTTTTCGAATTTTTACGTTCATTTCTCGTGTTAGTTGAAAAAAAAGCTTCTCTTTGCGCTTTACTTATCTCAATTTGCACACCCATCCGCCTAGCTGTTTTATTGGTTATATTTCTAGGGCTGGTACCGGAAACAGGATCTTGATCTGATAAAATTTCTGTACTAAAGCCTTTAGAAACAAGCGCTTCATGTACTTTGGACCTTAACGCTTTGTCAGCACCGCCGATTTTAGTATGCTTTTCACTTTTGTCGTTGTATCCATGAAAAGATACTGCATAGTCTTCTTTTGATATAATCGTTAACGCATGAGGTTCATCAAAATGAGTGGATGTGATATGAAGATCGGCATTTCCTGATTTCTTTAACCCTTCAAATATATAGTACGAGTATTCGTTGCCCGCTAGGCCAACAGCAAGTTCGGATGTTCCAGTTTCGATACCTCCGCCGTGTATCGCGAGCATAATAATGTTAGAAGGTCTGATTTCAAATTGAATTTTGTAGTCTTGGTTGTATACTTCATAAGAGGCAAGTTCAGAGAAGCTAGCATATTTATCTGGCATCATATATCCTCCTTGTGAATGAGACATAGTAAATAAACTTATTAGTTCTTTCTTTAATGTACCACATCTTTTCTTTCATCACATACTATGTGATTGCAATTACCAATAAATATGGTACGATTAAGTTCGAGTTTCTTGCTCGTTAAAAGTTCACCAGATAGTCAAAATTTTCGTTTTTAAGCATTCCATTTTTATCTTATAATAAAGGATGTACTTATTTTCAGTCGGAAATTCGACATTTTTCTTTGTTTTTTAAAAAAGTTCAAGGAATGTTAACAATTTTTACGAGCAACCTTGATGTAATTACGATATTTTTTTGTTAAAATAGTTTAGTTGATTAATAAAGATTAGGTTTATTCGTGTAAGAATAAGCTCAAAAAGGAGAATTGCTGTGAAAAATACCGAAGTTATCACAAAGGAATCACTTCCTATCAATCAGTATTTTTCCCGGGAAGTAATCAGTGCTATTATAAAAACTGGGATTATTAAATCGAACTCACTAGGAATGGTTGCTGGGCTTTGTCTCGCAATTGCTGTTAATGACTTAAGCTTTGTGACACAAATTCCTATCATTATTTTGGCTTTAATTGGGACATCCTTTGTCGTAGGAGGAGCTGGGGCAGTTAATAACTTCTATGACCGTGATATCGATGCGATCATGAAACGTACAAAAGACAGACCGACGGTAACAGGAGCGGTCAACCCTAAATTTGCTCTATGGTTAGGACTGGCTTTATTTGTTATTGGTGTAGGTATTTTATTTTTAGTTTCTAACATGGCCGCCATTATGGGTATTTTAGGATTTTTCTTTTATGTAGTGCCTTATACTATGCTTACAAAACGTACAACCATTTATAATACCGAAGTCGGAAGTATTTCTGGAGCTATGCCTCCAATCATTGGATGGGCCGCTATTTCACCAGACTTATTCCATCCAGTAGCAATTGGATTGTTTGTATTTATGTTTTTATGGCAGCCTCCTCACTTCTACGCTATTGCGATTAGAAGACTTGAGGAATATAAAGCCGCAGGTGTACCAATGCTTCCTGTAGTAAAAGGTATCCGTCGTTCCAAAGTCCAAACGCTTGTATACCTAGTTATTTTGCTAGCGGCATCGTTCTTATTTTTATCGTTTAGTAAAATTATCGCATTTACAATGTTCGGTTTAACACTCGTGTGGATGCTTCTTGGGATTGTTGGATTTAAAAAATTAGAAGATACAAAATGGGCTACTTTAATGTTTGTGTTCTCATTGAACCACCTTACGATTATTTTTGCCCTTATGATTATACTGTCATTTTTTAAATAATAAACGTTCAAAAGCAGGTAGCTATTAGCTACCTGCTTTTATATTAGATACTTCTTTTGCTTTCAGTGAAATTATTCCTCCGTATCTCGCCGAAACTGCTCCACCTAACGCGTTGGCAAACATTGTGTACTGCTTACATGACTCCTCACGTTCAGGCAAACCTTTTTCATGAATACACCAGAGAATTCCTGCCATAAATGCATCCCCCGCTCCCGTTGTGTCTATCGCCTGTACTTTTTTTACACTCACATGAAGCGTTTGATTTGCAGTAACGGCTACTGCGCCATTTTCTCCTTGAGTGACCCATACGAACGGAATATGATACGCTCTCAGTTTCTCTAGGCTTTCTGCCAGATCTGTTGAATTCATCAAAAATAGGAGCTCATCTTGAGAAATTTTCAAAATATCTGTTTCGTACAAAAACGATGTTACGATATTTCTACATGCTGCTTCACTTTCCCATCTTTTCATTCGAATATTCGGATCAAACGCTACAAGCATACGATATTTTTTTGCGAGCCTCACAGCTTCTCTTGTAGTTTCCTGGGAAATCGGATGAAACAAAGTGCCTGATCCAAAATAAAAAATCGCTGCCTTCTCAAATAGAGCTTCCTGCAGCTCATATTTATACACTTGCTCATGAGGGGTAGAATCTATGTAGGAATGAAAGTAACGATCTCCTTCTTTACTTTTATGTACATACACTTCACAAACTTTTTTCGTCACCGAAGTTACACAGCCGCTTTGGTTTACTCCTTCAATTAAAAGCTTCTTTCTTACAAAATCACTTGTTTCATCACTCCCTAACTTGCAGATATAAGATGCTTTTGCTCCTAACTTCTGAACTCCAACTGCTACATTAACGGTTGTGCCTCCTAAAAAAGGGTCAAAGTCAGTGTTAGATTCATTTTTGGCGATAAAATCAATAAATGCCTCACCGTATGAAATAATTCCTTTTTTCACGTTAATCCCCACCTTCTTCCTTCTGTCTCGCAACGCATTTGACGCATACACACGCTTTCCCTCTGCTTTCTAAAGGAATTTGTTTAAACAGATCAGGAGTAAAAACTTTCTGCATGCACCAACACTTTTCTATTTCTCTGCCTTGTACAGAAGCACAGTTATTTTTCTCTCCGCAGATAGGACATCTGCTATCATCGCCTGAAAATGCCATAAATTCCTCTCCTTTTTTCTATGCAGTTGTATAAGTTATCTTTATTAGTATACAAGAGGCAGTTAAAATGCGCTTTCTGCTTTTTGATATTTTCGTTTTCAACTTCTTCTATTCTTGATACTATATAAAGGAAATAACATATTGAGAAAGGAGCCTTTATGACTACACATTTATTTCACCAAAAACCCCTTGCTACATGGATGCGTGAATATCCTTTATTAACACCTTTAATCAATAAACAGGAAATACTTTGGATAAATCCTTATTTAAAACCTGCTCAAGAAGCACTTTCGTCTCTTTCTTTACATACCAAAGATATAAAAGATGCAAAAGAGCGACTTTCTCGCTTTTCTTCTTTTCTTCAAATCGCTTTTCCGGAGCTAAAAGCATCAAAAGGAATCATTGAATCACCTCTTCAAGAAATTGCATACATGAAAGACTATTTAAATCAACAAATGAATAACGAGCTGCAAGGAAAATTATTGATGAAATGCGATCACGACCTTCCTATATCAGGTTCTATTAAAGCAAGAGGCGGCATTTATGAAGTATTAAAATTTGCTGAAAGTCTTGCTATCAAAGAAGGGCTGCTTACTGAAGAAGACAGCTATGCTCTTCTAGCTGAAGAACGATGTAAAAAGTTATTTTCTTCTTATTCTATTGCAGTAGGATCTACCGGTAATTTAGGTTTAAGCATTGGTATTATAAGCGCCGCTCTCGGCTTTAACGTCACCGTCCATATGTCAGCCGATGCGAAGAAATGGAAAAAAGATCTGCTTCGTTCGAAAGGCGTAACCGTTATTGAATATCAGTCTGACTACGGAAAAGCCGTGGAAGAAGGACGAAAGCAAGCCGAAGCAGACCCCGCCTGTCATTTTATTGACGATGAGCAGTCTAGAGATTTATTTCTTGGTTATTCCGTCGCTGCCTTACGCTTGGAAAAGCAGCTAGCCGAGCTGCAAATTCAAGTAGACGCCGAACATCCTTTATTTGTCTATTTACCTTGCGGAGTAGGCGGAGGTCCTGGCGGTATTACGTTTGGATTAAAAGCAATATACGGTGATCATGTTCACTGCTTTTTTGCTGAACCTACTCACTCTCCTTGCATGCTGCTTGGATTAATGACCGAGCTGCATGATGGCATTTCCGTTACCGATATTGGACTTGATAACATAACAGCTGCCGATGGACTAGCTGTAGGAAGGCCATCTAGCTTTGTAGGCGAAACGATAAAATCGCTTATTAGCGGAATTTATACTGTAGAAGATGATCAGCTTTTCCGATTTATTTATGAGCTAGCCAATCGTGAAAATATGTATATAGAACCTTCAGCAGCGGCTGGTTTACAAGGGCCTCTTCACCTGATGGAAAGCGGGTCTTCCTATATACAAGCGCAAGCACTAGAAAACGATATGTCAAAAGCTACTCACCTTGTATGGTCAACTGGAGGCAGTATGGTGCCCGCTGACGTGATGAATAGCTATTACGAGCAAGGAAAAAAGTTAATGAATAGATAACGTCAAAAGGCATGAAGAACAATGATATTCTTCATGCCTTTTTAGAAGAAGTAGCTTGCAGAAAGATAGGATGCCAAATTTCAAATGGAAAATATCCCGATTTATAGCTGCCGCTTGTACCCATAGTTGAAATTTTTATTTTCCTGTATCCTTTTTTCCATAAAAAGGTGCCTGCAAACACCTCAATTTGCTCCACTTTCTTCCTTCTAATAATCGTTGTTTTTCGTGTTAAAAACTGTGAGCGAATAGCGACAAATACCTCGTTCATCATTAAGCCGCCTTGGCGATAGCCCAACCAGTGAATAAGTACATATGCAAGGCATAGCACAGCAATAACCCACACGAACATTGATTTCCAAAAGCTGATGCCAATCCCTGCCGCTACAAATAACAAGAGCGGTAATAGTAATGGGTACCATGCATATTGAATAGCTGTATTTCTTGGACACTTTATATATTCGTAGTGCGGGACATATACGTTCATTAACGCTGAAATCTCTTTTTGCTGGATAAACGGGTGTAAATAGACCTTTTCTTTTAAATCAGAGGTTACGACATTTAACGAAACGGAAGACCATCCAAATAAGCGTCGAACCAACCCTTCCTCTATCGTAACAGCCTGTATTTTATGAAAAGGAATCGTAAGGGATTTCTTATTTAATAGTCCGTATTTAATATGTAGATAATGATCGTAGCGTTCCACTGTGAAACCGCCAAATCGTATCACATATAAAACGATAGACAACAAATAAGCAAGCACCACAATTGCAGCCACTAATACAAATAAACCAAGCATCGATTGATGAATCACTTCTTCGTAAGCTGTCTTCACCCAGCGGTTGATATACGTATCAATATACTGATAGAGAAAACCAAGAGCAGCAAATATATAGCCAAAATTCCCGGAAAACGCAGCAGCTAACGCCAGCTGTTTCACCGACACTTTCATCATACGTTCAGGACTTTTTTCTGTTATTTCCGGCTGACTCCCTGACAGCTTTAACGTATCTTTAAGATGGTGCGCTTCTTTTAGTGAAATACCAGATAAATCAATTTCAGCATCCGTACCGCTGCTGGCCGTGTCAATACGAAGCCGGGCTAAGCGAAGAATTCTAAAGACAAACGGCTGATCTAACTGAATCGATTGAATGCGATTTCGTTGAATAAATCGTTTTTCTTTTTTAAAAATCCCTTTATACAGACGCACTTCCGTTTCCGTTACTTCATAACGAAATTCCCTCCAGGTAAAAAAAGCAAATAAAGCGACTACGCCTCCCGCTAATAGCGTTGCCCACCAATATGTAAACAACAGGTGCCGATTGACGATAAATACAAACACAAAAGGCAGGATATTATTTTTTATATGTTCAATAAATGCTATTGCAATATATAGCGGATGCAGCCGCTTACTCATCTTCATCATCTACCTCTGCTAGTCTAGCAATATACTCTCGCAGTGCTTCAGCATCTCTTTGTACGAGTGCAGGAATTTCGACGCTTCCAGCTGCTGTGATGATTTTAACAGATGCCAAGTCGAATTTTCGAAAAATCGGCCCTGTCAACGTTTCAACGTGCTGTACTTTCACAAGGGGAATTTTCGTATGATACCAGATGAAGAGCCCTCTTTGCACATCAATTTGAGTATCTGTTACTTCATATGAATATACATTCATATATACATTTGGAGCTATAATTGTATATATGATAAAGCTCACGACTAATAGTCCAGCTGATATCCATCCAATAATTGACCACCAATCAAAAAAATGAACGAGTAGAAAATAACCCGCTGTTGCCAGAAGCCACAGGCTATGCGTAAAAATGGATTGCCAGCGCATCGCTTTTTTAGCCTCGAGGGGCAATTTGCCCTTTAAATGTTCAAACTCCATAGAAACTCCTTTCTCTACCTTTTTTACTATTACTATTACTATATTACGTTAAAAAAGGAAAAAAGTTTCATCGTTTACTATTTTCTTATTATTTTTTGATAAAAAACAAACAAGGCTGCCTATTTCGAGGCAGCCTTGTTTGTTATCGATAAACGCCGTCTTTCTCTCCGTGTGCAACAGCCGCTCTTTCAACTGCTTCAGATACTGCTTCGTGTACAGCTAGATTAAGAGGGTGAGGAACTAAATCGCCTGGACGCGTTGAATTTGCAATGGCTTCAGCTGCAGCTACAAGCATCGTATGCGTAATATCACGCACTCCCGCATTTAATACTCCTCTGAAAATACCTGGGAAGCCAAGCACATTATTCACTGACCTTCCGTCAGTAGCATAAATAGCTCCTGCTTCAAGAGCATCTTCAGGTTCAATTTCTGGTTTTGGATTAGAAAGTGCTAAAATGATTTGCCCTTTTCGAATCCATTCTTTCTGTATTAAGCCAGGTACACCTGTTGTCGCAATAACAATATCACAGTTCTCCATAAGCTCTTCTAATGAATCAGCTACTTTTCCACCGTAGCTGACCAAGCGCTCATTCGCTTCAGGAGACTTATCAGCTCCTATCACCTGTTTGACACCGTAAGCCATGAACATTCTGCAAGTAGCGATACCAGCAGCTCCTAAACCAATCTGCCCTACTTTTGCTTCTTTCAAATTCACACCTGTGCTGCGACAAGCTGAGATAGCTGCTGCTAGCGTCACAACTGCTGTTCCGTGTTGATCATCATGCATAACTGGAATATCTAGCTCTTCTTTTAAACGTTCTTCAATTTCAAAGCAGTGAGGCGACCCTATATCTTCTAGTAAAATACCGCCAAATCCTGGTGAAATATTTTTAACCGTTTGAATGATTTCTTCCGGCTCATTTACATTCAACAAAATAGGGATAGCGTTTACACTGGCAAGCTGATCAAATAACGCAGCTTTTCCTTCCATAACAGGCATTCCTGCAACTGGACCAATATTCCCTAGTCCTAGTATAGCGGTACCATCCGTTACAATCGCAACCGTGTTTCCAATGCTCGTATAAATTTTAGCTTTGTCGGGCTGTTCTTGAATAGCACGGCAAACGTTTGCTACACCTGGTGTATATACTCTTCTTAAGTCAGCGATCGACTCAATTTTCATTTTGCTTTTCATTTGAATTTTACCGCCTTCATGTGCATGAAGAACTTCATCTGATACTGTATGTAAAGTAATGCCTTCTAAACTGCGAACCGCTTCAAGCAATTCCTCAAGCTGGTCTTCACTTTCTACTTGAACCGTAATACTTCTCATCGTGTAGTTATGTCCTACTTTAACGGTTTCAACCTCGCCAATGTCTCCTCCTACATTTCCAATGGCTGTTGCTACTCTTCCTAAGTTTCCGGGTACAGTCGGTGTTTGTACCATTAATGTGCGTATTAAATTATTCATCATATCCCCATATCCCCCTTGTCCTAATCCTGCAAGTACGTATACTTACTAATGAAGCGTTTAAAACGGTCCAATTTCCCATAAGTTCATATTATCTACTTATCTTACAAGTAGATCTATGCGTACTCTCTTTTTCATCAAAAGAAAAGAAATAGATAACGCTTTCAAACAGATGTTTCGCTTTGATTATAAGCAAAGTTTTTAGAATAATCAAGCGATGACATTGTGAAAATTCATAAATTATTAAGAAGGATTTTGTTGTTCATAAACAGAAAAGACTTATATAGAGAAGAAACAAAGGAGTGAAGAAATTGAAATCAATTTGTGTGTTTGCAGGATCAAGCGCAGGAATAAAAACAGAATATAAAGAGGCCGCCGTCTCGCTAGGACGCTACATGGCCCAAGAAAACTACCGGCTGATTTACGGAGGCTCACGAATGGGCCTGATGGGAGAAGTCGCAAATGAAATGCTTGAACATGGGGGCGAAGTCATTGGTATTATGCCCCGCGGTTTGTTTAGCGGTGAAATTGTTCATACCGCGCTGACAGAACTCATCGAAGTAGAGAGCATGCACGAGCGAAAAGCAACTATGCACGAGTTAGCAGATGCTTATATTGCCCTTCCTGGAGGTTTCGGGACATTTGAAGAGCTGTTTGAAGCTCTTTGCTGGGCTCAAATTGGCATACATAAAAAACCAGTGGGGTTATTAAATGTAAACGGCTACTACAACCCGCTTATGCAAATGGTTCAGCATGCAGTAGATGAAGGATTTTCTACGGATTCTGCTATTCGTCTCATCAATATTTCTGATACTCCCGAACAGCTTATCTCTTCAATGGACACCTATACGTCTCCTTCAGAGGACCAAAAATGGAAGACTGAACGCTAAAAAGCAAGCGCATCATTTGCGCTCGCTTTTCAGGCGTTATCAAAAGTAATTTCATATTTTTTTACCCCAAAAACAAAAGGGCTATCTATTGGCTTTAAAGACTGATTCTCAACTTTGGAAAATTCCCCTTTTTTTAGTAATTTAGCAAAGGCAATTTTCCCTTCCATTCTTGCTAACGGTGCTCCTAAGCAAAAATGGATGCCAAAACCAAAGCTTACGTGAGGATTCGTTTTACGACGCACGACAAAAGTGTTAGACCGTTCAAACTTAGCTGAATCTCTATTTGCACTTGCTGCCCAGCTAATTACCTGCTGCCCTTTTTTAATTTTACACTCTCCAAGTTCTACATCTTCAGCGGCTATGCGTCCAATCGCTTGAATAGGAGGATAATAGCGGAGCGTTTCTTCCACGAGATTCGGAACTAGGGATATGTCTTGACGAACTTCATTCTGTATGTCTATGTCTTCTGTCATATACCGGACTCCGTTCGTAATTAAGTTTGTTGTTGTTTCATTGCCTGCTACTAGCAATAGAATACAAAACCCTAGTACTTCCTCTTCTGTTAAATGTTCGCCGTCAATTTCTGCTTCTAAAAGCAGCGAAATCAGATCTTCTTGTTTCTTTCTCTGACGCTCAGCGATAATTTCTTTAAAATACCCTTGTAAAAAAAGCACCCCTTCATTACGCTTGTGCATCATTTTCGCAAAAGCTTCGTCTGAATTATTTTCAGCACCGCTCACTAAGTCATCGGAGTACTTTTTAAACAGTGCTCGATCTTGTATAGGTACTCCTAGCAGCTCAGCTATTACAATAATCGGCAGTGGTCCAGCAAAATCTTCTACTATATCAAACTTTTTTTTGCTGCTTACTTCATCTAATAAATAATCTGCAATCTCTTCAATATGACCCTCCAAGTGCTGAATAGCTCTTGGTGTAAAAGCTTTATTCACTAAGTTTCGTAATTTTGTGTGTTTTGGAGGATCCATCATTAAGATACTTTCTTGGCGTTCTTCCATTGCTCGTTTGGATGAAAAAAGCGACGGGTTTTTTAAAATATACTTTACTGTTTCGTAATCAAATACATCCCAGCAGTTTCGGCTTTCATCGTAACGAATAGGTGCTTCTTGACGCAGACTGTTATAAATATCAAATGGGTAAAGCTGCTGTTCAACGGATTTAATTTCTTGCATAGGAATTAAGTTAGCATAACGATTTTCTCTTTTCACTGCTTTTGGATTCATCTCGTCTTCCTTCTTTCGTTTAAAAGTGACCTCATTAAGTTTTTTGACCTTCTACAGATGAAAGAATTTTTTTCCATCTTTATATCTTTTGATCAGACTATCACAAGGTTTTTTCACTTTCAACGGACATAATCAGAAAATTTTGTCAATTATACAGAAGACTTATTTTATTTAAGGTCTAAATCAGTGATTCTTTTCCATTTTTTTAGTTCTTTTATCTTGTTTCATAATAATCACATAGATGGTTACACTACAAATAAGTACGCAAGAAAGTAGGGATCTCATGTGATAGATGCCCTTATGTGGGGTGGTGTCTCAGGCTCAGCTGTATTAATTGGAGCTATTATAGCTATTTTTGTACCTTTAAAAAAACAGTTGACTGCTTATATTATGGCTTTTGGCACGGGCGTTTTGTTAGGAGCTGCTGCTTACGAGCTCATTCAAGATTCGGTAAAAGAAGCGGGAATTATTGCTTCTTCTTTAGGCTTCTTAACAGGCGCAGCACTTTTTACTCTTCTTGATATGTCTTTAGCTAAAAAAGGTGCTCACAAAAGAAAACGTTCAAACCACCTTGTCCCAGCTAGCTCAGGACTAGCCATTTTTATTGGTACCATTATGGATGCTATACCTGAATCACTGATGATTGGCGCAAGTTTGATTGAACAGCACCATGTTAGCTGGCTGCTTGTTGTTTCTATTTTTATCAGCAATATACCGGAAGGAATCTCCGGGACAAGCGGACTACTAAAAAGCCAATATAAGCGAAAGAAAATTTTTTCATTATGGCTTTCGGTCTTCTTTATATCAGCTCTTTGTTCTTGGATTGGATATCTATTTCTTCAAGACGCTACCCCAAACATGATGGGCTTTATTGCCTCATTTGCCGGTGGTGGAATTGTGGCCATGGTTGCTTCTACGATGTTGCCGGAAGCTTTTGAAGAAGGTGGTCCTATTATTGGTTTTATTGCTTCATTAGGGTTATTAACTTCTATTATTTTGGATTATCTGTCTTTTTAATGAATAAACTTATATTTTGTATGAAACAAAAAGTGTAGGTCTTTCGTCTTTACAAGTAGATATAAACAAAAGGAGTTACCATTATGAAAAAAATAGATGCTTCTCTTACACTTTGTATAGTGCTCACTTGCCTATCAGGGTGTGCCTATGCACCTCATAATAATCTGTCTGCTGAAAGAGTCTCTGCTTCTTCTATTCATCATACTTCTTCTTTAAAACGTGATACTTCAATAGAAGAAATAACAAATAAACTTCCAGGACACGTTTATTTAAAAGGTATAACTTTTCAAAATGCGCAAAAACCTTACTACTTAGCAATTAACTACGCTGCAACAGATAATCAGCATGCGTTTGAAAAAAGCTGGACGTCTGTTAAAACTAAACGTACACTTTTACATAACGCAACCATTTTACTTTCTGCCGTACAAAATGTTGACAGCGTTCACTTTACTATTAACACGACTGTTCCTCAGACAATCACGATTACTCGAAAAGAGTTAACCGACTTCTACGGAACAGATCTGCGCAATTATAAGGACGGGACTCAAGCATGGAAAGCAAAATACGAAGGGCAGCAAGAAAAAATCGAGGAATTTTATGATGCACATCCAATTACGGAAATGCAGTAAAAGCGGCCCATTGCCGCTTTTTAAAGTTGTTTTTTCATAAACACCTGCTCAAGTTTGATTCCTTCATCTGTATATAAATCTTGAAAACCAAATGATTTTAACATTTTCACGAGTAAGCTATTTCCTTTTTCAGGTACATTATGTGTATTGTAAGCAATTGGTCCATGCATATTAAAAATGGTTGCTAATAAAAAGGCCAGAACGTCCTCTGAATTTGAGATATGTTCCTTAACGCTTCCTTGATAAAAAGTAACGGAATTCACGATGCCTATGGAAGAAAAATTCTTTTGAAATAATAGATAGCCAACTTCTTCGTTTCTTTCATTCAACGCAATAAACGATTCTCCATCACAAATACAGTCAAATTGATTTTTCCACGGAACGTCGTATGTATAAAAGGGTAGGTTTTGAATATCTTTTGCAAGCCTTCGCTTTAACGAATATGCAAGCTGATTCTTCTTTTTAAGTAAAGAAGCGGGAAAACTACCTCTATGCTTTAGAAAGAAAAGCGTATCTACAATTTCATATCCATATTTCTCATAAAGGTGAATAGCTTTTTTATTGACTGTAAATGCTTCCAGACTGGCTTCCACTACTCCTTGCTGCTGATATTTCTCAAGTGTAGCTTTTAGTAAGGCTTCACCAATTCCCATTTTTCGGTAAAGGAATGCTACACTTGTACCTCCACTCCAAGCATGTTTCTTTCCTTTGACTCTTTTTATTCCATTTAACATAATTCCAGCTGGTGTGTCATTATAAAAAGCGACAAAAGAATGCTCGACAGATAAACGATCCACACCAAACCTACAAATGAATTGATCTAGTGACATCTCAACCGGAATGTAATAATCTTCAAAACCCTTATTAAATGCTTCTAGCGCATCAGAAAAAGAACACTGACTTAAAGGCTTAATTATAATCACAGGACATTCCTTCCTTTTTTAAAAAGATAATAATAAATAATTAAAGTAAAAAAAAGAAAACTGCTTCCAAAGCAGTTTTCTTTTTAACTTAAGGCAATTTACATTGTATTCGATGAAAAACTTAAAATTCCTTGTTTATAAAATCAATTTCTATTTAGCTGAATTAACTTGGTCTTCATTCATTAGTTTTTTTACTTTTTCACGTTTGTTTACACCACTATAAAAATAGTATCCTACATAGATAAAACATGCCGTCGGAACTAAAAAAGCGAGTTGAAGCGACCCTGTTAAGTCTGATACAAGTCCTTGAACGGCGGGAATAACAGCTCCTCCTACAATAGCCATAACTAGAATAGCTCCCGCGACTTCCGTATGCTGTTTTTCTTCTACTATTTCTAACGTTTCACTATAGATTGTTGCCCAACATGGACCAAAAAGCATGCTTACAGCAACAGCTGCATATACAGCCATCGTACTGGATGCAAACGACGTATACGCAAGTAAAAGCGTACCAATAATTGAATAGATAACTAACACTTTTTTGGCTGAAAAACGTGTCATCAATAGATTAGCTACAAATTTCCCAACAAAAAAAGCAATAAAACTATAAATCATGAAATTTGATGCGCTTCGCTCATTAATTTCAGAATTAAGATCTAAGGCCAATCTGATGGTAAATGACCATACAGCTACCTGCATCCCTACGTATAGAAATTGGGCTATGATACCTTTACGAAAACACGAATTCCCCCCTAAATACTTTAGCGTTTTTATTAATTCGCTTTTTTGCCCTACCTCGTGCTTCTCTATTTGAGCTTTACATGAAGGATATTTCGTTATAAGAAAAAGTACCAGTACGGCAATAAGAACTAAAATCATATATTTATAAGGCTGCAGCGTATGCTGTAACATTTTAAGGCCAAAAATATGTGCTTCTTCCGAGCTCATTTTAGCAAGCTGATTATCAAGGCTTTCCCCTTCTTGGAAGATTAAATACTTACCAAGTACAATTCCTAAAAGAGATCCGATAGGTGTAAACGTCTGACTGATATTAAGGCGTAGCACTGCGGATTCCCTAGGTCCCATCATGGAGCTATACGTATTAGCTGATGTTTCAAGAAAACCTAAACCAATGGCGATTGCAAAAATTGCGCATAAAAACATAGAATAGGTAGCCATATGAGAAGCAGGAAAAAACAGTGAACAACCTATAATATAGAAGATTAGTCCCGTAATAACAGCAAGCTTATAATTTGTTTTTTTAATAATTAACGAAGCTGGAATAGCAATTAAAAAGTATCCCCCGTAGAAAGCACTTTGCACAAAAGCCGTTGCAAAGTCGCTAAGAGTAAATACACTTTTAAACTGAGCAATTAAAATATCATTTAAACTCGCGGCTGCTCCCCAAAGTGGGAAAAGAATAGAAAGTAAAATAAATTGAAAGATAGGCGTTCGATTAAGATACCCATTAGGCATTTGAACTAAATTTTTATGTTTCATTGTAAAGCCTCCCTATTATCACTCATCATTTCTTTACAAATCCACTTGCTTCCGTGTTCACCTATGCTGTTAAAATACTCCTTGACATCTAAAGTAACGAGGCTGCTTCTTTGTCTACAATAACTGTGACGTTAGGATGTAACTGAAGAAGAGAAGAGGGACATCTTGTTGTAATATGTCCATGTAACGTTTGATAAACAGCCTCTGCTTTTTCATTACCACTGGCGATAAAGATAATGTGTCTTGCTTTTAAAATGTCTCCTACTCCCATTGCTATTGCTTTTTCAGGGACATCTTCTATATTTAAAAAAAACCTAGCGTTGTCTCGTATCGTTTCTTTGGTTAACTTAGCAATATGCGTAGCCCCATGCAAGTAATCTTGAGGCTCGTTGAAACCAATGTGACCATTCCTTCCAACTCCCAATATCTGTACGTCAATTCCGTTGGCTTTCATTAATTTCTCATTGTATTCTTTCACTGCTTGATCTTCGTTCTCAAATATACCTAAAGGAATATGCACCTGCTCTTCTTTGATATTTACGTATTTTAAAAAATTTTCCCATGTATAGTACGCGTAACTTTGGAAATGCTCTGGCTCCAAACCGATGTATTCATCTAAATTGAATGTTGTTACATTTGAAAAATCTACTTTTCCTTCCTCGTATAACTGAATTAAATTTTTATACGTACCTAGAGGCGTTCCTCCGGTCGAAAGACCCAATACTAACTCTGGATTCTCCTTTATACATTTAGCCGTTTCAACAGCTGCCATGTAACTCATTTCCTCATAATTTTCTGTGCTTATAATCTTCATAAGAGGCACATCCTTCACCTTTTTGTAGTCTTTTTTGTTGACGCTTTCACTTTTAGTTATCTCTGTTTTATGTAAGTGAAGAGGAGAAACATTTTCTCCTCACTCCCTTATTTCCCACTTACTTTTGATTGATTAAACTCACTTGAAATTCTTTCAATTTCAGTAAATTGCTCATTGCTTAGTTGGATTTGGAACACTTCTGAAATTACCTGAGTCCACCCATGTATGAAATAAATCCATCCGTCTTCAACATATAATGACTGCGTCTCTTTTTGCGACAGCGCTTGGTGCATAAACAACAAATCCCCTCGATAATTCAGTTCCCACACAAGACTATTGTGAGGAAATAGCGCCTCGTTGCTTAGCGGAGAGCCTGGTCGATCTTTTCCAAGCCCCGTTGCATTAATAACTAGAGAATAAGGCTTGAGTTTAGATAACACTTTATCATTTTTAGATGGCTCGTCTACTGTAAGATACTGAATAGGTACATCCGTAGACATTTCCGAGATAATTTTCTGCATTGAATCTAACCTCGGTTGACTTCGGTTTGTCACATAGATAGCAGATGGCATGCCATTACGTTTTGCATCGTGGATCAAGTTTGAAGCAATGGCAATGGCACTTCCGCCAGCTCCCATAATAAGGACATCCCCCTTATGTTTGTTCCAATAACCTTTTGGAAGGAAACCCTCCATGGCTAATCCGCTAGAGATATGATCCTTAGCATGTCCAATCAGCTTTCCGTCTCTTTTGGAAATACTTGATAACTCTCCAAATAACAGCGCATAAGGATCAAGCTCATCGAACAAGTCTTTTGCCGCATGATATAGATCAATTTTGTGTGTTGTGACCAATGCCCCCAGCGACAGAGGATCATTCTTTAAAAAAGTTACCACTTCACGGTACACTTCACGGCTTGCATGAATATCAATATCAATTCCTTTAATCTCCGCATCGATACAAAGAGATTTAGCCCATAAAGGAAATAGCTTCATGATAGAGGATTGTCCTGTTGTAACGCCAATAAAATAAAAGGTTGGTTTGGTTGCATTTACTAGATTTAACATAGTGTCCTCCTTGATTTTTCTAAACGCTTAAAGCTGCGAGCGGATTATCCAGAACTAAGGTACTAATGGTTTTATCTGAAATCCCACTTATTTTCAACTTTGGAATAAAGGTTTTAGTTAAGTAATCAATTCCTATTTCTCCCCCATATGCTTGCAGCCTCGCTCTAGTTGTATCCAGGCTAATTAAAAGAGATTCTTGAAAGCCGCTATTCAACATGTGGTGAATTAACTCAATTTCTTTATCATCGCTGTGATATTTAAACCGTCCAATCGTATCGTACTCAAGGTAGACACCCGTTGCCGCTACTTCTTTATGCAATCCGTAGTCATGATGAGTACGATCGAGATGACAAAGAATTATTTTTTTAGCTGCTACCTGTTTATCCGTCAAAAATTGAATAATTTCAAACGGATCGGATTCTTTTTCAATATGAACCATAATAGGGACGTTTGTTAAAAGCGACGCTTCGGCAGCTGCCTCAAACTTCATTTGATAATAGGGAGTTAACCCCTTTTTATCGACGGCTGTTTTAATTAGCCCTGCCTTTGCATTAACTTTTTTAGTGGGCCTCTCTATTCCATTACCTACATACATTCCTTTTTGAATTTCAGAAACAAAAAGCGCTGTAAGGACCTCTGCTGATTCATTATGGATCCAATGATCTCGCCAATAGAACATGGATTTATGGAACCCTGTTGAAGCAACAATATGAACATCTGTTCGCTTGGAGACTCGTATCAAGTCCATTGCCATGCGCCCCGCGCCGATCGGCTGTGCGTCCACTACAAGAGAGCGCGCAGACAGTTTCTTTACTTCACTTACTGTAACATCGACATTATCAATGCATAAATCTGAATTAGTACTCGCTGCATGACCTTTTTCAAGCATAAGGTGCTCATGCGGCTGAACATGTACGATTTCGTTTGAATCCACAAGGCCTAAAACAGTTTGTATACGACTTGAATTTTTCATTATCTAATACCGCTAAGCGTCAATTTAGCCTGCTGCGCTTTACGTATCAACAAAGAGGCATATTCACGAATTTTTTGGGAGTCAAGCGATTCCCCACCTGCTTTTGTTAAATTAGACCCTACCCCTACAGCGATTGCTCCTGCTTGAATCCAGTGCTCAATATTTGTTTCATTGACGCCTCCAGTAGGCATAATATTAGCTTGAGGCAAAGGCCCTTTTACATTTTTAATATGAGCCGTTCCTGCTAAGTCTGCTGGGAATAATTTAAGAATTTCGCACCCTGCTTTAAGCGCAGTAACCATTTCTGTCATTGTAAAAGTTCCGGGCATAACAAGAGCTTGATATTGATGGCTTACCGCAATAATGTCCATGTCCAAGTGAGGAGTCACAACAAAATCTGCTCCTGCTTGAAGGGCACTAACCGCCGAATGAACGTCCATGACGGTACCCATTCCTATGTAAACGGACTGAGAGGCACATTCACTTTTTAATTGACGTAATATGTCAATTGCATTTGGAACCGTCATCGTTAGTTCGATTGCCTGTATTCCGCCATCAATTGCAGCTCTAGCTGTCGTTAACACTTCCGCTTCTGTACCTCGTAAAACTGCCACAACACTACTTTTACAAATACCATTCATAACTTCACGTTTGCGTGACATGCTGGTTCCCTCCTTGCCCTTTTGAAATTCCTTGCTGAAAAAATTTAATGACGCTATGCGTTGACTGTAATGTCATACGCTCGATTGCCTCTTTACTGGCCGCTGCATTATGAGGGGTTAAAACAGCATTATCTAACTCTAGCAAAGGAGAATCTGTAGGCGGCTCAACGGAAAATACATCAATTCCCGCTCCTAGTATTTTTTCTTCTTTTAAAATATGAAAAAGATCGGTTTCATTTATGATTCCGCCTCTTGCGGTATTAATGAGAATTGCCTCTTTCTTCATCTTCTTCATCATTTGATAGTTTAGAAGGTTTGTTGTTTCAGGCACAAGAGGCATATGAACAGATACAACATCGCTTTTTGTTAACAATTCATTTATGTGGACGTAGGTTGCACCATATTCAGCAGCTGCCAGCTCATCTTGAAAAACGTCATAAACGAGGACGTTCATTTGAAATCCTTTAGCACGGCGGGCAACAGCTTTTCCTATTGCACCGAACCCTAGAATCCCTAGCGTTTTCCCATAAAGTTCAACACCTACGTTTTTTGTCCACTGCCCTTTTCTGAGCCTTTGAGAAGATAGTGAAATTTGTCTGGCTACAGACAGCATTAAACCAAACGCGTAGTCTGCAACAGCTTCATGATTCACACCGGGAGTATTCACGACCACAATTCCTTTTTGGGTTGCATATTCTTTAGGAATATTATCAGTACCTGCTCCATATTTTGCTATAATTTTAAGCTCCGAAGCGTGGTTTAAAACTTCTTTGCTAAGATGGTCAGTTCCTATGATTAAGGCTTGTACATTTTGTATGAGCTCTATAAACCTGGACTCAGAAATAGGGCCGACCTCTCTTATCACCTCAAACCCCTCTTCGCGCCATTTATTCATAATGTCTTCTGTAAACATCCCATATGACCGAGGGGTAATTAATACTTTAAGCATGTGGTTTTCTCCTTTTTTGTTATTTTACCGCTTGTATATAGCGAGGGTTTTCAATATATGTTGGCTTGTCATTTTGTTCAACTAACGCCTTTACAAATCCTTCTGTTTCAATACCTCCGTAATCATGGCCTGCATCTCCCGGGTAAGCTGCAAAAAACACAAAAGGTTCTTCCCCCGTATTAACAGTGCGATGAGCCCATTCTGGTGCCACATATGCCACTGTTCCCGGCACCATTTCTAGGATAGAAAACTCTCCGTCTTTTGTTTGCATTAGCAGCTCACCTTTTCCTTTAAGGCAAAAATAAATTTCAGCTCTATCTAATACTTCGTGATAATGTCCCTTGGTCATAAAATACTCTTTTCCTACTTTTCCTGGATGCAAAATAGTTACGCAATGCTGAATGTGAGGCATTGTCTCTGGAACTACTACGTTATAAACCTCGTAAATAAGCGGGTTGTTCTTAAGTTGATTTTCAAATTCTCCCTCGTCTAAGTACATGCCTTCCATATCCGATAAATGTCGAATAATGACTTTTCCTTCTGGATTTAATTTACCTGTTTCAAAATCTAATTGTGTAGCAAAAGGTTGAAATAATGTACTCATTTATCATGCATCTCCTCTATTTTTAATTAAAAACTTTTAACTTTTGGTAAACTGGTTTTAGCTGTTCATACGTTTCATTAAATACCGAAAAAAACTCTTGATACTGTTCTTGAATATCTGGCTGAGGATGGTGAATACCTACTCTCTTCACCCATTTTTTAGCCTCTTTAAAATTATCTACTATCCCTACTCCAACGGCTCCAGCCATCGCTGCCCCCATAGATGTTGCTTCATCTAAATAGTTAGGCACATACACATCAAGCCCGTAAATATCTGCTAGAATTTGACGCCATAAAGTGCTTTTTGCTCCGCCGCCTAATACCCACATCCGGTCAATTGGTGCTCCTTCTTTTTGAAAAGTATCAAGTACAATTTTCAAGTTATATGCCACTCCTTCCATGACGGAACGAGCAATGTCTCCTCTTGTGTGAGTAATGGACAAACCAGCAAAAGCTCCCCTAGCATCCGGATTCCATCTGGGTGAGCGTTCTCCCATTAAGTAAGGTAAATAAATTAGCCCTTTTGACGTAGGGGGCGATTGCTCGGCTTCACTATTCATAAGTTCATAGCTTTTGTTGGAATTTTGATAAAGTAACTCTGTGATCCATTGCATAGATCCCCCACCGCACTGCATTGTTCCATTAGGGGAATATTTAGTAGAATCAAGGTGAACCCATGTATACGTTTTCATTTCAGGATCAAAAATAGGCTTGTTTGATGCCGTTGCAATCCATGAAGAAGAGCCAATGTAATTAAAAGCTTCTCCTTCATCCATAACGCCCACGCCGGCAGCTGCACACACTCCATCACCTCCCCCTATTACCACAGGAGTTCCTTGAAGTAAGCCTGTTTCGTCTGATGCCTTAGCTGTTACTGATCCTACTACATCAGTAGAAGCATACAAATCTGGAAAAAGCTCCGGCTCAATTCTCCATGTATTTAAAATGTCACGAGACCATACTTTATTTACTAAATCAAAACAGTTAGTTCCGCATGCATCTGAATAATCGGTTGCAAATATACCTGTTAGTTTATACACAAGGTAATCTTTCGCTTGTAAGATTTTATATGCTTTTTTAAAGCGTTCCGGCTCATTTTCCTTGACCCATTTAATCTTTGCTCCAGAATATGATGAGCTAATGCGGTGTCCTGTGATTTCATAAACATTTTTCATACCTATTTCATTCTCAAACCGCCGAGCCTGATCGGCCGCCCGCATATCTGCCCATATAATGGAATTACCAAGAGGAGTTCCATCTCGATCTACAAGCAAGCAGCCGAGCATTTGCCCGCTGAAACTCACAGCAGAAATTTCTTCGCGTTTCACTCCACTTTGCTCAAGCAAAATTTTTGTTGTTTCACAAACGGCTTCCCACCAGTCTGATGGATTTTGTTCAGCCCATCCAGCTTTAGGATAGAAGGTTTTATATTTATAGAGCGTACTATTAACCAACGTTCCGTCAGCCTTGTATAAAGTTGCTTTATTTCCCGTTGTTCCGATATCATGAGCAATAATATACCCATTACTCATACCCATCCCTCCTTCAATAGCTCATAGACTAAATCTTTCATCTTGTAATGACGTAATTACCAGTTAGTGCAGAGAAATGAACAAGTTAAAAAACTCGTTCAGCTTTCTTATATTCTTTCGTATTTTACCTCTACTGTAAACTTGTTTAAATCTCCACGGTAACGCCCTATAGAATACTCAAAAGGCTGAGAATCTTTTTGAAAAGCCGTTGTTTTTGTAATTTGAACAGCAGACATCGGAGGAATATTTAAAGCGCCAGCGTCCTCACTCGTAGCATTAACAGCCTCTATTACACGCTTAGCATGACTGATATGAAATCCATATTTTAATTCAAGCGTCTTGTACAAAGACTGAACCTCTAAATCTTCATCAAGCAGACCCGATGCAAGAGATGCTGGAATATAGGTCGTTACAAGGACGTATGGATCTTCCTCAATATACCTTAGTCGATCAATTCGGTAAAAAAACTGATATTTATCTCCAAAGATCTCTTGAAGAGTGGACGTTTTTTCAACAATCTCTTTATTTAACACTTTTGTTTCAAAGGAAAGTCCTTTACGCTCCATTTCATCTCCAAAACTACTCAAACTTTCCAAAAACATTTGGTCAATCTTCTTTGGTGCAACGAAGGTTCCTCTACCGTGCTCTCTTCTCAAAAAACCTTCAGCCACTAGTTCATTTAAAGCCTGCCTTACAGGTGTTCTACTTATCCCATAAGTATCAATTAGTTCTCGTTCAGAAGGAATCAATTCATCCGGCTTATAAATTCCTTTTTCAATTTTTTCTTTAAGTACTTCTTTCAGCTGAAAGTATAGAGGCAAAGGTCTATTTTTTTCTACCACTATTTTATTTGTATTGTCTATCACAATGCACCTCTTCTAAAATTTATTTCTTTTCTCCATTGTAAGACAAATGAATTAAAAAATAAATTTTATTTACACTTACAACTCATAATGATGTAATTACCAGTTGAATAATCTTATTAAATCACTATAAGGCAATACTGTCAATAAAATTCTGAATTTTTCATAACATTTTATTAAAAGGAAGAGACAAACCCTTTATACACCCTGTCTCTTCCTTTCTTTTAAAACTCTATTCTATTGTTTTTTAATCTCTACATCCGAAGCTTTCACAAACGCATAGCGGTGATTAAAATGAATTTGATAATATTCATCTTTTCCCACAATCATTTTGTGATCGTTTGGATTTGTTGTAAAAGTGGGTGCATAGTAATAGTCACTCTTTACTTTTTCTACCCCTACGTACACCTGATCCGGAGAGATTGTATACTGAAGTGGGACCATGTCTTTAACCGGGATATCAGAAGGATAGGCTGAAGCTTCCGGGAAAGCTCCTCCGTACACTTGAATGCTTTCTTTTCCTGCTTTTGGCGTTAATAATATGCCCGTACCTTTACTCGTATTTTGATTATGTGGATTATAAAACCACGCTTTTTGTCCTCCGTACCAAATCGCTGTCCATTCTCCTTTTGTGTCAGCGACTGCGTACGTTTGGCCCGTTACAGCTTTGCTTCCCCAGTCTAACGTTTGTTTCGTTCCTGGCCCTGAAGCGGCAGGCTCATTCAGTAGCGGTGAATCATTGCTAGGAGCTTGATGCAAATACACAAAGTTGGCCGGCTGCTTTGGTGCATCTGATACCTCTGGCTGATTGTTTTCAAAGACGGGATTAATTGTAACGGCTAGTTTGCTTGTATGCTGGCGCTCGACTGGGCTTCCTACTAAATCCATATAGTGCCCCCAATCCCAAAACGGCCCGGGATCCGAATGCATACCTGATTGAGCCTTAGGAGACAAACCCGGTACCTCGTCATGACCGATAATATGAGCTCGGTCTAATGGAATATGATATTCTTTGGCAAGGTGGCGGACGAGTCTTGCTGAAGAACGGTACATTTCTTCTGTAAACCACGTGGATCCTTCAAGGGCGAACCCTTCATGTTCGATTCCAATACTGTGCGTATTAAAATACCAGTTTCCTGCATGCCATGCTACATCTTTGTTATCAATCATCTGTGCAATGTGGCCATCACTTGAACGTATGACATAGTTTGCAGCTGCTCTGTTAGGGTTAGCAAACAAATCAATGGTTCCGTCATAACTTACTTCTGTATCGTGAATAACAATATAGCGAACATCTGATTTTTGACGATTTGCAATATCATAGTTTCCGTAATCTGAAGGACTTTCGCTGAATTTCCCGTAAAAAGCAGGAATGTATTCACATTTTAAAGATGCCGGACAATCCGCTTTATTCGTATTGGAATTTTCAGCACGAGGAATCGACATATCTATATGTTGAGGAGAAATTTTAAGATGCTGTCCATCCGATGTTGTACGCTCTGCCCCTTTTTCCAGCGTTTCATATACATCATCGGCAAATACTTGAGCGTTTTCTTTATCTTGAGAAGAACTGTAAGCGGCGACTGCGTCGTACCATTTCTGATCAGTAGACGGTACGTTTCCATTTTTGTCTTTTGCAATAAAAGCTAGTACAGCAGCGCCACCACGAATATTTTGCACAGGGTCATTTTTTAATCTTTCTTTATCTGACTTAAGCAGCTTAGCAGCTAAGGAGAGCGTTTGCTGTTTGTCATATGCTGGTTGTGAAGACGCAGTTCCGTTTCCTTTTCCATCTTCTAAAAAAGGGATGTCTGTTAAATGCATGAGGCCGTATCCCCCGGCTGCGCTAGGTTTCCCATTATGACTTTCCCAGCGCGACTTGTTGTAGGAAATTGCTTTTAAAAGCGAAGCTGGCACACCAAATTCTTTAGATGCTTGTGCAAATGCTAACTCCAAAGAGTCCGACTGATTCTCTGCAGCCTGAGCGACTAGAGGCGCTTGTAGCATATGAATAGGCGTATAACCTGTACATATAACCCCAGCCGCAAGCATGGCTGCCCCTATCTTGTTTAGTTTTAATCGTTTTTTTAGTTTCAAACGTATTCCTCCCCCGTAAAGTATGTAAATGATGTAAATGATGTAAATAAAGACATAATATGACTTTACCTCGTTCTCAACCATTTCGTCTTCTTTCGTTCTATTCCCTTGAGACAATAGTCTAGAAGATTCGACAGAGTTACTAGGAGGAAAGATGTGGTAGGAGGAAAAAATGATAAAAACCATCCCTCTTCTTTAAAGCTGCGCTTTCAAAAATGGTGAGTACAAAGGCGGTATATTCATCCCTTTGGCTGCCTTTTTAATAAAGCAGCAATATTGTAGATAATGACATTATTTCTATAATTCAACTATTACTAAACCAAATTTCTTAATTTACCAGTTTTTTAACAGACTGTACGTTCGACATTTTAGTAACTTTTCACCATAGTTAACCATGGAAAAGGTTGCTATTATTAAAGACAAGAGAATGTTTACATATGATTGAACGCAGCAAGAACTGCTCTTGAAAGGAGATACCTTATGAGAGGACACAGCATTCCAGCAATTAAGTTGAATGAAGAAGAAAAAGAAAAATTAGAGGAACTTATTGAACACTATAATTTAAAACGAACGTCTCTCATTCGAAAATTTATTATGGACGGAAAAGTTAAGCCGCCTTTAATCGGCAAAGAAGCAGGTGTGGAACTATTAGTTAACCTGCGAAAAATTGAGTCTGAGCTAAGCCGGCTAAGCAATAATATGCATCAAATCGCAAAGTATTTACATAAACCAAAAGATAAGCAAAATCATTCACAGAACCTTGAACAAATCCTGTTAGAAATGATGAAAAAACAAAAACATGTGCAAGAAGATGTAGAAACTATTTCAGAGCAGCTTAGCGATCATTTATACGTTAAATAGAGAAAAAACGCTCTTTTCATTTTAGAAAAGAGCGTTTTTTATAAAGAAGTAGGGATTTAAATACTTTTTTTCATGCCGCACTTTGCGCATGTACGGATAAAAATAAAGTCTTTTACTAAGCTTTTAAATTTCACATGTCCACAGTTATCGCATCTGCCTGCAACTTTATCCGGAAACTCCTCATATACATATACTTTTGTTAAATCAATCGCTTCTTGTTGCTCTTCCATTTCCATCACACCTTTATGCATCTTTACGATTCAGCTCTTTATATTCTATCAAAAATAAGTAAAATTACTAGGGTGAAAGCTTCAAAAAAACAAGCAGGTTTTTTCACGATGTTTTTATCCGTTCAGCTTTGTACCACCATTTTTCTCTATCTAAAAATGCTTTTACATTCAATATTTTTTTATCGTGAAGTGTAAAGATGGCTACCGCAGCTCCTTCTTTAGAAAAGGTTACCGCTGTTTCTAACTTTTCTTTCGTCACAAACACTTTTAATGTTTCCATATTCTCTTTTGTTAATTCCGCAGTTGTGATAGTTTCTCCTTCAATGATTGTATCTTTTTTTTCAACAAAATGATCTCCATCAATTATCCAGGCTGCATGCGTTTCACTATAAACTTGAAAGAGGGTATTCTTTTTTAAATAACCTGTTCTCTCTGACATATTGGTATACTTATACGTCTCCTTATCCTCGGTTGTTTTTATCCATAAAGGTTTATATAAAAAAGTAGGCTTTAGAAACCCTTCTTCGTCAGGATCTCCCACAGAATTTGTAGATTTAGGCTCCAAGTTTAAAAACTGCGCAATCCCTTTTGCATATGCCACCCCCATATCTTTTAGAAATTGAGGATTTTTTAAGAGCTTTGCATCGTGTTCTGTATCAATAAACCCAATTTCAGTTAATACAGACGGCATATATGAACGCCTTAACACACTATAATTAGCTAATTTCCTGCCTCGGTTAGAGTGATTGTATTTAGCGAGAACAAATTTCACCTGATCGTGAATATCGTTTCGTAACACAATGGTTTGGTTATTTATATTTTTGCTATAAATAAAATCTTCATATCCCGTTTCGCCACCTGAACTTATATGAATAGATAAGTATACATCAGCCCCCCACACATTGGCTTTGTTGACCCGTTCATTTAATGACAAAAACACATCGGTTGTACGCGTTGTGCAAAGAGAAAATCCTTGATAGTGAGTAGAAAGAAAAGAGATGATGTACTGCTGAACAGCTAACACTACGTCTTTTTCATATAACCCGCTGGCTACAGCTCCTAGATCTGCCCCTCCGTGACCTGCATCTAAATAAATTTTTTTCATATAACCTGTCTCCTCCTTATCCGTAGCATATGCATGAATAAGCGAAGACGTTTGTTATACAAAACTACTTTTATGTATAAAGCTTTTTGCTATAGCTCATTTAGAAGTCTTTACAACTGATTTACCATAGCTGGTAACATTAAAATATGTATTTGATCCATCGTCTTCATTGATCACAACATCTAAGTCATGAAAATAACGATGAAGTTCTTTTAACAGTGCTTGATCTTTCCTCTGCTCTAGCTGTCCAGCAAGCTTTTCCATATGCTGAAAGTCTTTCTTTAAAACAGAATCTTTTACTTCAATCGTGCCAATGGTATTTTTAATGGCTGCCGCTTCTTCTTGTACGGCAGGCCAGTCTGGGTGCTCAATGGCACTCCACCCCGTCAAATCATTTAGTACGTCATGATGTTCAGCTATAAAATCTTTTGCCTGCTGATCGTTGCTTTCCAGCTTATCAACTTTTTGTTGATTCACTTTAAGGGCACTTGCCTTTATACTTTGCTGTGATAAAAAAGGAATTTTTCCGTTTTGGTACAATATCCATCCTGTCGCTCCTCCCCCGACTAAAAGAACGGATAAAGATATCCACATAATCATACGCTTCTTCTTACTTTTATGTCTTTTTTCCATTTGACTCCTTTCCGGGTATTCAAAACCCTTTAGGCCTTATGAACTGAAACGAATAACCTACAAAAATAATTTTACCATATTTTTAATATTAAAAATATTAAAAAAGAGACTCCTTCGAGTCTCTTTTAATCCACTTCAGTTAACTTTCACCTGTGTGTAACGATTTTTAGGAACATTCAATTGCAAGTTACTTCTTAACGTACTCCCTTCGTATTCTGTACGATACAGGCCTCTTTCTTGCAGTATCGGTACGACGTGTTCAACAAAGTCATCTAAGCCATGCGGAACGCTTGAATGAATAATAAAGCCGTCAGCTCCTTTTTCTTCAAACCACTGTTGCATCAAATTAGCGATATGCTCTGGCGTCCCAATAAATTGTGTTTTAGGTGTAGCAATTCGCAGCGCCACTTCTCGCAGTGTCCACTTATGTTTTTTAGCGTTTTCTTTGATTTTATCAGTTGTACTGCGGAAACTATTACTTCCGATATCCCCTAAATCAGGAAACGCCTCATCTAATGGAAACTGTGAAAAATCAAAATGATCGAAAAAACGTCCTAAATAGTTGAGCGCATGTTCAATTGTTACCAATTGAGCAAGTTCTTCATATTTTCTTTCGGCTTCTTCGGTTGTACTGCCAATGATAGGACCTATTCCCGGGAAAATTAAAAGTTCGTTTTCATTGCGTCCTTGCGCTACGGCTCTTGATTTTACATCTTGGTAAAAAGCTTTCGCTTCTTCTAAATTATCTTGTCCCGTAAACACTGCGTCAGCCGTTTTCGCTGCTAAATCTTTTCCGCTTTCAGAGGAGCCTGCTTGAAACACTACGGGCTGCCCCTGAGCTGAGCGGCCAATATTTAACGGACCTTCTACAGAAAAAAATTCCCCTTTGTGGTGCAAGCGATGCAACTTTTTCTCTTCAAAAAATTGTCCGGTTTCTTTATTTCGAATAAATGCATCATCTTCCCAAGAATCCCATAATCCCTTCGTTACTTCTAGAAACTCTTCAGCTATTCTATAGCGTTTATCATGAGTGGGGTGCTCTTTTCCATAGTTAAGCGCAGATCCTTCCAATGGAGATGTTACAACATTCCATCCCGCTCGGCCGCTGCTAATATGATCAAGTGAAGCAAATTGTCTAGCCACCGTAAACGGCTCGCTATACGAAGTCGATAGAGTGCCAACTAAACCAATATGAGAAGTGACAGAAGCAAGTGCTGATAGAATAGTGAGAGGTTCAAAACGATTCAAAAAATGCGGAAGCGATTTTTCATTAATATATAACCCATCGGCAATGAACACTAAATCAAATTTTCCTTCTTCCGCTTTTTGAGCCTGCTGCTTGTAAAAACCGAAATTAACGCTGGCATCTGACAAAATTTCAGGGTGTCTCCATGCCCCCATGTTTCCTCCCACTCCATGAATAATAGCCCCTAGCTTTAATTGTCTTTTTATTGTCATATTACCATTCTCCTTTTTCATATCCATTCATAAATTCTCGTAGTTGATTGGTCAAACCGCCTGCTCCAAAGCGAAGGACTCCTTCTTTTTCTGTCTTTCTTTCATTTCCTTCCTGTGCAAATTGCAAAAAAGCGATAACGTGAACTCTTCTAGGGTGAATATTTTCAATTCCTTCGTCATAAAACCATTGATCAATTGTATTGTAAATCCCTTTATTGACTCTGAATTGGCTGTGGCACCAATTAAAAAACTGTAGATCAGGCAGATTTAAATATCTCGCTTGCCCTAGCTTGGAAGCTGTATGTTCACTAGATACATAGCCCATATGTTGAAATCTTTGCTTAACTTGTAGTGTATCGGCTTTAATTTGATGTTTTAAAAACTCAATGGAAGGGAACTTTTTCTCACCTCGCACCCGAAAGATAACGTCGCATTGAACTGTCTCTCCATAAATAACGTCGTTAAAATCCAAAATATGAACCTCAAATGTTTTAGATAGTTCCGATCCAAATGTCGGCTTAACGCCTACATTCATAACTCCTATATGTTCAAGTCCCCGCAGATGAACGAGGACACCATACACGCCATTTTTTAATTCCTCATGCTGAGTATCTATATTAGCTGTCGGAAAACCCAAATGTCTTCCTTGCTGCCTTCCAGGTACAACCTGGCCTTTTATAATAAGTTTTTTGCTTGTTTTAGCTTTTAATGCTCCTCGATTCACTACGTTCACCCTTCTTCCCTTAAGTCTAGTAAAAAATAAAAGGTTCTTTGCACAATGCGTGACATTGTGCAAAGAACCTCTAGTGATCTAGTCGGTTTGTTTAATTTGATGATTTTATCATATACTTATTATTCCTATGAGTCAAGTGGGTTTTAAATTAAAATATTAGATTGTTTTTTCATAAACATAAGAGTAAGGCGAATGCGTTGGGTTAATACGCTTGAAAAATTGCTTTGTTCGATCTTCTTTTGGATTTAAAAATATTTCTTCAGGATGACCTTGTTCGACAATCTTTCCTCCGTCCATAAACACCACGTGATTAGAGACTTCACGGGCAAAACTCATTTCGTGCGTAACAATAATCATCGTAATTCCTTCTTCAGCAATTTTACGAATAACAGACAGTACTTCACCCACCAGTTCAGGGTCCAAAGCAGACGTTGGCTCATCAAATAAAATGACTTCAGGATTTAAAGCAAGCGCTCTAGCGATACCCACTCGCTGCTGTTGACCTCCTGATAACTGACTTGGATACGCATTTGCTTTTTCAGCAAGCCCAACTTTTTCAAGGACGTCTAAACTTCGTTGTTTTGCTTCTTCCTTTGGCAGCTTTTGAACAATAACTAGCCCCTCCATAATATTTTCAATAACGGTTTTGTGTTTAAACAAATTGTATTGCTGAAAAACCATCGTTGTTTTTTGTCGAAGAGTTAAAATATCTTTGCGGTTTGGCTTTTGGCACTGAACCGTAAATTGATCGATCGAAACTTCTCCTTCATCTGCTTTTTCTAAGAAATTAATGCAGCGTAAAAACGTAGTCTTTCCAGAGCCACTCGGCCCTAAAATGGTCACAACATCCCCTTTTTTAACAATTAAATCAATACCGTCCAATACTGTATGTTGACCAAATGTTTTTTTAATATTTGTTAATGTAATCATACAACCCCTCCTCGATTATAAACCGTTAATTTTCGTTCAAGCAGCGCTGTTATTCCTTCTATTAACATCGTCAGCATCCAATAAATAAGGGCAGCAGCAATATAGGCTTCTAAAAACTTAAGATTATTTGAAGCTACGATATTAGCTGCACCGTTTAACTCTTTTTGTGAGACGATGAATGCGATAGAAGACGTATGCAAAAAACCGATGAAGATATTGCATAAATTTGGTAAAGATAAAGCAAACGCCTGAGGGAAAACAATTCGTTTCATCGATTGAAAACGATTCATTCCAATGGAATACGCAGCCTCAATTTGTCCTTTTTCTACCGCTAACAAACCAGAGCGAATGATCTCTGACATATAAGCCCCCGCTGTAAAAGACAAAGCGATTAATACAAATACGACAATAGGAATGCTGTTTGCATTGAAGCCCCATCCATAGTAGCTTGATAGTTTATTAATCAATAGCGGGAACCCTAGGTAAATAACCATAATATGAAGAATGGCAGGCGTTCCTCGAAAAAATGATACGTATACGTTGGCAATAGGCGTTATTATTTTTACTGAATTAATTCTCACAGCCGCAACAGCAATACCAATAAGCAATCCGCCTAGTAATGGACCGATGGTAATAAGGAGTGTTAAAGGTAATGCCTTCAAAATTTCTACAAATGCTGTCCATATAAACGGTACGTCAATAATCATGTTTACACCTCTTTTAGTAAGCTCGTTTTATACATGAACAGGCTGATCGTGTTTTTGCAGCTTCTGTTCGGATTTCATAAAAAATTTCTCTAATATAATGGCTACCAAATAATAAATAATGGCAAGTGCAATATATACTTCAACTGCATGAGCCGTTGCTGCGATAATGGTATCTCCTCTTCCCATCATATCCATGACACCAATGGTAAAGGCTAAAGACGTATCTTTTAAGGAACCAATCACAAGGTTTCCAAAGTTAGGAAATGCTACAACGAGAGCTTGCGGCAGCACAATTCGAGTGAACGTTTGTTTTCCGGTCATTCCTACACTATACGCTGCTTCAGTTTGCCCTTTATCTACACTATTAATGGCACCGCGCATCATTTCAGAAAAAGACGCCGCCGTGCTCAGTGAATATGTGATAATCACAAATACGAGCGGAGCCATTCTAGAAACGTCAATATGAATCAATTGTAAGAGGGCAGGTACCCCGTAAAAAACTAAAAATAATTGAATTAAAATAGGCGTCCCCCTCATAAAAGAAATATAAACTGCTGCTAATTGACTTAACACCGGTACTTTATAAATACGAGGCAGGGCAATAAACAATCCCAAGGTACTGCCAATCAAAAGTGAAGCAACCAAAATCCAAATTGTAATATGCAAATAAGATAATAATTGAGGAATAGAGGTGAAAATCAGCTCTATATCAAATGCTTTTCCCATCTTTTTCTCTCCTTTGTTTCCCTCTACAGGTAGCGAAAGGACCCAAGTTCAAGGCTTGGGTCACAGTAAGTGATTTAGTTATTTCCAGCTGCTTTTGTATAATCTTCTCCTAGCCATTTTTTGCTTAATTTTGTCAATGTTCCGTCTTCTTTTATTTCTTTTAGCGCTTTATCAACATCTTTTTGTAAACCTGTTTCATTTTTTCGAAGCATAAAATATACTTTTGAATTTGAAATAGCAGGTCCCACAACTTTTTGCTCTGCGTCCGCTTGCTTATTGACAAAGTCAACTGCAAACGGCGTACTAATTGTAGCGTCCGCACGTCCTGTTTTTAGCTGCGTTTTTGTATCATCAGATCCTTGACCTGAATAAACGATATCAATTTTATTTCCATGTTCTTTGTTATACTTATCGATTAAGTTAGCAGAGTTACTCGTTGCTCCTACAATTACCTTTTTACCGCTCAAATCTTTAATTGATTTAATTGACGTATTTTTTTCATTTACAACTACATGTAGCGGAAAGATATTATAAGGTTCTTTATTAAACAGGAACTTTTGTTTTCTTTCTTCATTCACTTCCATCTGATGGGCGACTAAATCAATTTTGTTGGATTCCAAGCTCAAAAGTAAATTAGAAAAATCCATCGTTTTGAATTCAAACTTATAGTTTGGAAGACGTTTGTCTATTTCTTTAACAAGCTCTACGTCATACCCCGTTAGATTTCCTTTATTGTCAAGAAAGCAAATGTTGGGAAATTGCGTACCCGTTCCCACAATAATTTTTTGCACTTTGTCTTTGCTTGCGTTAGCTGCTGTTTCTTTATTGGGTGTTCCGCAAGCGGCTAATAATAAAAGAAGTGATAAAAAGATAGCTGTCAGCTGTAGTTTTTTCATGTGTTTGGTCCCTCACTATGTCTCAAAATAATTTATTGTTTTAACGAGTTAATAAAATGGATGTTGCAGCTATTTAACGATTGGTGAATAGTCTTCAATCAACTTTTCTATTTGTTCATAATCTTTTTCAATAACTCCTTTAAACTGCCCCTTATCTCCAATTTCAACGACCGGTACATGACGAATACCGTATTTAATTTCAAGTAAATCTCGCAAATAATCTTTTCCTTCTACATCGATACTTTCATATTGATGGCCCTTTTCATGAAAATATGCTTTTAGTTCTTCGCAATGATGACAACCTTTTCGATTCCATAATAAAATTTTTACTGACATGGTTTCTCCTCTTTTCTTTTAAATGATTAATTAGCTTGTTGTAACTCCTTGTGTTTTTCTAACTCATATCTTTCGGGATGTAAGATCTTCCTTAAGAATACGCCTTTTCCTTCTTCTCCTTGATCGACTTCAAAAAAGCGTTCATACCCTTTTCTTTCATACATAGGAATCAGCCATGGGTGTCGATCAGAAGTAGCTAATGTAACAGCAGGAGCCCCCATGTGATCTCGAATAACCGTTTCTTCAACCCACGTTAAGAGTTTAGAACCTACTCCTTTCTTTTTAAGCAAAGGATCTACCGCAAACCACCATAAGAAAGGCCAGTTCGTTATTTCTTTATACGTTCTTGCTGTAATCGTAGCTACTATTTTTCCATCACTTTCCAGCACGTAGCAGCGGCTGTTTTGAATGTTTTCTTTTACAAGTTGAATCGTTGCCGTCGCAGCAGGAAATTTAATTCCTAGCTTTCGAATCGGCTCATATGCTCGAAGCGTTAAATCCAACAGTTCTTCAGCATCTTCTACGGTAGCTAATCGAAATAATTCACTCATTTTCTTCACCTCATTTTATAAATGTTTGAAGGGATAGATTACCTTTGTAAATCAGCTCATCCACCGCTTCCTTTAAACGACTTTTGGCATTCGCATTGTTAATACCTGTAAAAGAGACGTATTCATGCAGTAGAAAAAGACTGCTGAGCCAGTAAGGTCTACCTAAAAAAGACGCTAAAAGTTTTAAATCATACTTAGCTTTTAGTAAAGAATTCACATTTTCACCAATAAGAATTGGCAGAAGTATTTTTTTATACAATAAATCTTCTGGCAATATTTTTGTTAGCCGTTCAAAAGATTCTACGTATGTTTCATTTACTCCCGATAACAGAACGACAATGCTTTTAGCTTGGTTCATTTTCGAAATAAATGCCTTTACTTCTTTCTGCGCTTCCTGCTTCAAAGCGTGTACATCATGATACGAGATAGCTTCGGCGTGCACTCCTTTTGAGGTTAAGCAAGCTTCTAGCTCATCTTTCACTGAGGCTATTTGTTGATAATTATGAGAGCTTCCGTTATATAAAATACATACATCGCTCACCTTTTCCCCCTCCTTTTTACAGCAAAAAGGCTCCTAGAGTTTCCTCAGGAGCCTTTGGTAGACCAATCAGCTTTAACTGTTTTTTTGATAAAACCGGAGAATGAAGTGAAGTGTCTTTGAAACATACTCACTCAATTCTTATTTATCCAAGTTGTTTTATCGGCTTTTCTATTTGATGATTCAACTATATAGCCTCAAAATGGCAAAGTCAACTTATTTTTCAAAAAATATTTTTCTTTAAAAAAACTCTTTTCATCTGGAAAATCCTTTGCTAAAATTAATCCCAATTATTCTTACCTTTTTTATCAACTTTAAGGAGTGTTTTCAGTGAAATTAAGTATTTTAGATCAAAGCCCGCGTTATGAAGGTGAGCGTGCTGAAGATGCATTTCAGCATACCATTCAATTAGCTCAGCTAGCAGAAGAACTTGGCTACCACCGTTTTTGGGTAGCGGAGCATCATGACTCTGAACATGTTGTAGGATCATCACCCGAAGTGTTAATTTCTCACCTGCTCGCCAAAACACATCATATCCGTATCGGCTCAGGCGGTGTTATGCTTCAACACTACAGCCCTTATAAAGTAGCAGAAAATTTTAACGTTTTAGCCTCATTATCTCCAAATCGCATCGATCTTGGAATCGGCAGAGCACCAGGAGGACTACCTCATTCTACTCAAGCCTTGCAACAAAACTCTCAGCCCACTAAGTCCTTAACAGACAAACTGATAGAACTTAAACAATACCTAAACGATACGCTGCCGGAAGATCACCCTCTTTACGGTTTAAAAGCCTATCCAAGGCCCCAAAAAGCAGCAGATATGTTTTTACTGGGAGCAAGTGCTTCAAGCGCAGAGCTAGCGGCATCTCTAAATCTTCCTTATGTATTTGCTCAATTCATTAATGGTGATCAAAAAGTGCTAGAAGAAGCGATTTCCGTCTATAATCAGCACGTTTCATCCCATGCACGCTCGCTTGTCGTTGCCCTTTCCGTCATCGTAGCGGATACCGTAGAAGAAGCAAAAGCATTAGCATCCAGCACAAAAATATTTAAAGTATACTTACAAAATGGGAAATCCGCTACATTAGGCTCCAAAGAAAAAGCGGAAGAATTTGGTCAGCAGTCTAAAGAAAGCTATCGAATTGAAGAAAAAGAAGCAAACGTCATACACGGTACAAAAGAAACCGTTCGTCAAAAGCTCCAAGCTTTGAAACAGGCATTTTCTATTGATGAATTTATTATTCTTACTGCTCTTCAAGATTTTGAACAAAAAAAGCGGTCTTATACGCTCTTAAAAGAAGCTTTCAGTGAAGGAGATGCTCAGAAAACGAATCAAACTCTAGCAGCTTACTAATCAAGAGGCTGAAATAAAAGAATTTTAGTCGAAGTAAAATACGAAGTAATAATCAAAATGATTGATTATTACTTCGTATTTTTTCGTTGTCATGGTAAACGTAGCTTTCATGTGTTTAATTGCTTTTAGCTATTGATTGGGCTGTTTTAGCTATGTCTCAAGTTCTTTGTTTCATCTACTTACGAGGCGTTCAAACAAAGTATACGCATGCTTCTTGTTTTCAAAAAATCATTAAATTGAATCAAACGTTTTTTTATAGTACCATATGAAGATATGAGTCTAGTAGAAGAAGGGAATTTAAAATTATGCCTTACAAAATGATTGTTTTAGATTTGGATGATACACTATTATGCGATGATCACACTATTTCTCCGCGCACGAAAGAAGCATTAATGAAGGCGCAAGAATCGGGAGTAAAAGTTGTACTTGCTTCCGGCCGACCAACTTACGGAATGGTTCACATCGCCAAAGAACTGGAGTTAGAAAAGTACGGAAGCTTTATTTTATCGTTTAACGGGGCGAAAATTATTAATTGCTTAACAAATGAAGAGCTATTTAGCAGCACATTATCTCCGAGAACCGTTGCACGTCTCGACGATATTAGCCGCGAAGAAGGAGTTTTAATTCATACGTACGTTGGAGATGAAATTATAACAGAAGTAGAAAATAAGTTTACGGATATTGAAAGTGACATTACAGGTCTGCCGATCCGTGTTGTTTCATCTTTTACTGATGCCGTTACAGAACCTGTTGTAAAAGTACTCATGCTGGCAGAACCGGAAATGCTGGTTCACGTTGAAAAGAAACTTCAAAAGCAACTTCAAGGAGAGCTAAGCGTAATGCGCTCTAAACCATACTTCCTTGAATTCACAGAAGAAGGTGTCACAAAAGGGACAAGCTTACATTTATTAATTCAGCAGCTTGGCATTACACGCGATGAAGTGATTGCTATTGGCGACAGTTATAATGATCTTGCCATGATTGAATTTGCTGGACTTGGCGTAGCAATGGGAAATGCTCCTGAAGATATTAAAGAAAAAGCCAACCACGTAACAGATACAAACATGAACGGCGGTGTGGCAAAAGTTGTGGAAGAATTCATCTTAAAACCTGTTAGTGTTTCATAAGACAAAAAAAGCAGCTCGTACGAACCGAGCTGCTTTTTTGTTTTGATTTTATACTCCTAAAAGTTTCATAAGAAGCGTAGCTAAAATAACAGTGGAAGCGCCTCCAAGTCTTGTTGCTACTTGAGCAAATGGCATAAGTGACATACGGTTGGAAGCTGATAAAATCGCTACGTCTCCCGTACCTCCTAAACCGCTGTGACAGCCGGTTACAATTGCTGCATCCACCGGATGCATTTTCATCATTTTACCTACAAAATAACCGGTTGCTACCATAGCCATAACAACTGCTGCACATACGACTACATAACCTGGTGTCACAATTTTCACTACATCTTCAAGAGGAATATACAAAATTCCTAGGCCTACCATTAACGGCCATGTCAAGCTCGTAGAAATGAATTTGTACATATGGTAAGCACCTTGCTCCATCTTAGCAGGCATTACTTGTAAACATTTGACTAGCGTTGCCGCTACGATCATTAAAACTGGACCTGGAATTCCTAAAAACTTATGTGCTAAGCCTCCGAAAATAAAGAAACTACATGCAATTAAAAGACCTGCGCCCATTAACGAAAAATCTACTGGTTTCTTGATATTTGTATCTTCTGAGATGCCATCTCCGCCTTTTGTCTTCACAAGAACTCCATTACCTGTTAATTCAGGCTTTTTCTCTCCTAGACGTTTCATTAAGCCAGCACATACAATAGCAACGATGTTTCCAATAACAGCAGCTGGAATCATTTGCGACACAAAAGATTCTGCTGAACTACCTAAAATTTGAGAATAAGCAAGTGAAAGCGGTAAAATACCTTCACCAATTCCTCCTCCAATGATTGGTACAACAATATAGAAAAATGTATGTTTTGCTCCGTAACCAAATAACATCCCAACGGCTACGCCTGCAGCTACAGCGGCTAGCGTACCTAACACAAGCGGTACGAACATACGTGTAAAGCCTTGAATTAAAACTTTACGGTTCATGCCCAGAATACTTCCGGCTACTAAACAAGAAATATAAAGGTATAAAAAGTTTGATGTTTTCATCAAAGTTGTTACCGCTTCCATAGACGCGGGATTTAAAACATTATAAAAAACTAATACGGAAGGTACAAGCAGTGATAAAATAGCTGGTCCGCCAATATCTTTTAAAATCGGAATTTTTAATCCTAAATCACCAAGCAGCATTCCCATTACCATAATAATCGCAAATCCGCCAATCATATCTGGAGGAAGTTCGTTGTAAACGGCCGCGCCATATACAATTAATGCAAGTAAAACGTATAGCGGTAGAGGAATAACTCCTACTTTAATATTGTTGATTCGGTTCCAAAAACCCTTATTTTCAGGCTGTGAATCTTGAGTAAACGTTTCCAATTTACGTGCTGTATTCATCTCATAACCCCCTGTAGTTCTAATATAGAGAATCATACACAAGTTTAAAAAAACTATATACGTTATGTAACTTAAGAATTATTTTTGTAACTAAAAAAAGCACAGCTTCTTTTTTCAGAAGCTGTGCTTTTTCTATCTAAAAATTAAGCATTTACTGTTTCTAAAGCTTTAATTTCTTTGTATGTTGGTTCCCACATTGCTGCTTTTACTGCCGCTTTTACATCTGTTGGAACTTCTTTTGCAACGCCATCTTTAATTGCTGCGTTAGCAACCGCTAAAGCAACGTTATATGATACTTCACGTAATTCTTCTACGCGTGGTAGTAATGAAGCTCCTGGTTTGCTGCTGTCTACCATTTGAGCTACAGCGTGTGCACATGCTGCGAACATGCTGTCTGTAATAACTTCTGCTTTTACCACGATTGATCCAAGACCAAGACCAGGGAAAACAAAAGCATTATTAGATTGACCAATTTCATATTCCACACCGTCGTAGTTAACTGGTTCAAACGGACTTCCAGTCGCTACAAGTGCTTTTCCTTCTGTCCAATTTAATAGGTTTTCAGGAGTAGCTTCCGCAAGCGGAGTTGGATTTGACATTGGTAAAATAGCTGGGCGTTCTACATGCTTCGCCATTTCTTTTACGATTTCTTCTGAGAATGCGCCTGCTACACCAGACGTACCAATTAAGATTGTTGGCTTAACTTGTCTGACAACTTCTAAAAGAGAAATTTTGTCTTCTTCACGGTTCCAGTCCTTCACTTCTTCTGCTTTTCGTGCATAAGGCGTTTGGAAACCTAATAAGTCGTCCATGTCATCTGTTAAAAGGCCTCGGAAATCGACTGCCCAGAAGTTTTTGTATGCTTCATCTTCTGTGATCCCGTCTAATACCATTGCATCACGTACTTGATCTGCAATACCGATACCTGCTGTACCTGGTCCAAAGATTAAAACACGGTGGTCACGAAGTGGCATTTTAGACACTTGAACTGCTGAGAAAATAGCGGCAAGCGTTACGGCACCTGTGCCTTGAATATCATCATTAAACGTTAGAATTTCTTTTCCGTACTTGTTAATAATATTACGAGCATTTACATTACCGAAATCTTCCCAGTGTAACAGTGCATTAGGGAATATTTCAAGAGATTTTGAAATAAATTGATCTACGAAATGATCATAGCGCTCACCGCGGATACGTTCATGGCGGTTTCCGATATATAAAGGATCATTTAATAATTTTTCATTGTTTGTTCCTACATCAAGAACAACTGGAAGTACTCTGCTTGGATCGATTCCTGCTGCAGCTGTGTACACGGCTAATTTACCGATAGCAATATTAATACCACCAACGCCCCAGTCACCAATTCCTAAAATACTTTCTGAATCTGTAATAACCATTAAATCAATGTCTTCACTATTTGCATCGATATTTTTAAGAGCTTCTTCAATGCCTTCTACATTATCGATTGACAAGTATACGCCACCCGGACGGCGATATTCGTGGCTGTATTCTTGGATTGCTTGTCCAACTGTTGGTGTATAAACAACCGGAAGCATTTCTTTTAAGTGATCTTGCAATAAACGATAAAATAATACAGCATTACGGTTCTGTAAATCGTTTAAATACACATTCTTACCAAGGTTATCTGCCTGAGCTAAAAATTGCTCATATGCACGTTTTGCCTGCTCATCTAAACTTAAAGTCATTGGAGGAAGTAAACCTTCTAATCCTAACGTTTTACGCTCTTCTTTTGTAAAAGCTACTCCTTTGTTTAACATTGGAGCTCCTAAAATTTCTTTCCCACGTAAAGTCGTTTCAATTGTTTCATTATCTGTAAAAAATACGTTGCGCATACGACTATCTTCCTTTCTGTAGACTTGTATGACAAGCATACAAGTTGGTTAGATTTAAGTAATTGATACCTTATATGGATATTACTCATATTATTCAAATGTCCGTTAACTTTTTATGAATAGATTGCTAATTCATTTGACAATAGTATATTTTATGCCTATCTATTTCTGCTGTCAACTATTTTAGTAGAGCAATTTTTTAGTTATAAAGAGGTAGAAATTTCTGAATTTAATATCTTTTATCAATTTTCTTTTTATATAGGTACTAAGAACCTTCTTTATTCTATTCATCTCTTTTGGAAAGTCAAAACAATCCTTTAATATGGAAAAAATGTTTAATTATAAAAAATTTATTTTGAAATAATTTTAGTTTGCCTATAAAAGAATATTTTTTATTTTTTTGTCTATGCTGATTAGTGAATTACTATGAATATTCTTTCCTTTCTATCTATACATATAAACTACATAGTTCTTTTTTATAATAATGGAGGTTATTATATGTTAAAACCAGATACAGCTATTATTTTTGGATTTCTTATCGAAGAAGCGGCCAGTCGATTAGACGATCAAGAGATTAAAGAAATTGCGTCTAAAGAGCTAGAGAATGGAGAATTGGTGTTTGAAGAAGCCAGTTATTTTTATAAACGCTTTTTTATCCCTGCTTCCTCTGAATTAAGACAAGCTCTTCGCCGAGAGGTCTTATCGCTCCATTTAACATTAAATCAAATTAAAAATGCTTATGGCAACGGATCCATGTCTAAGATTGCTCATATGCATCAAATTATTGCAGAAACTGAAAAATCAACAAACGAACTTAACAGACTTTTAAATCTTGCGTTCTATGAGGGTGAGGACGATCAGACATACGCCTCCTTCATGAATATTTTTTCAAATAAATCATAAAAAAAACCGCCCTTAAGGACGGTTTTTTTTATTGAACACCTTTCATTAAACGCTGAATTTTTGGCGAAATCATTAGTACAATTACACCTAAAATGACCGATACTCCGCCCAGTGCAGCAAAATAAACAACTTGCGAAATGTTTTCATAGTATTGAACAAGCTGAGCATTGATTGCCTGCGCCGCTGCGCTTGTTAAGAACCATAAACTCATTGTCTGAGCCGAAAACGCTGCAGGTGCTAGTTTTGTTGTAGTTGATAATCCTACTGGTGATAAACAAAGCTCTCCAACTACAACTAAGAAGAAGCTTAACACTAGCCATAGCGGGCTCGCTAACGTTTCATTTCCATGAATACTAGCCGGGATAACCATGACAAGGAAAGAAAGCCCTGCAAATAAAAGTCCTAATGAAAATTTCTTTGGTGTAGAAGGCTGTCTGTTTCCTAATTTCACCCAAATTGCTGCAAAAACTGGAGCAAATATAATAATGAATAACGGATTTAACGATTGGAACCAGCCAACTGGAATTTTAAAGCCGCCATACGTTAGCTGTGTATGATCTTTTGCATACGTTGCTAAAATTGTTGACCCCTGCTCTTGAATTGCCCAGAACATTACTCCAGAAACAAAAAGAGGGATATAAGCTAATACGCGTGAACGCTCATCAGCTGTTGTCTTGGGACTCTTATACATAACCACAAAGTAAATAATAGGAATAACAATCGCTAAAATACTTACAAATAAAATAACGCCTTCAACTGTTAAAATACCTGCTAAAGAAGTCAGTACAATAAAGATAGCAAGTACAACTACAGCAAGTGCAATAGTACCAAAAACTTTTTTGCGTTCTTCTGGTTTTAAAGGGTTTGGAACTTGTCTGCCTGCACGACCTAAGGTTTTACCTCGTGTAGCCATAAATACAATTAGACCTAAAAGCATTCCTACTGCTGCGATTCCAAAACCTAAGTGATAATTATATTTTTCACCTACTGTTGAAACAACTAGCGGTGCGATAAATGCCCCTGCATTTACACCCATGTAGAAGATACTAAATCCAGCATCTCGACGGTTATCAGTCGGGCTATACATATCGCCCACAACGCTTGAAACGTTTGGTTTTAATAAACCTGTTCCAATGATAATCAAGAACATTGAAATAAACAGCGCTGTTACACCTGCTGGCAATGCAAGCACTAGATGTCCGAGCATAATAAATATACCGCCGTAAAACACCGTATTAGACGTACCTAAAATGCGGTCTGCAATCCAACCGCCAATAATTCCAGACATATAAACAAGAGAACCATAAATAGAAAAGATCGCTAAAGCGGTTCCTTGTTCCATTCCTAATCCACCGTTTGCAATTGTATCGTACATGTACAATACAAGTAGCGCACGCATTCCATAGTATGAAAAACGCTCCCAGAATTCTGTAAAGAACAAGGTAAATAAACCTTTAGGATGTCCGAAGAATCCTTTTTGAGGAACTGTTTCATACACTTTTTCTCTCTCTACCGACATATTCCTTAACCTCTCTTTCAACCGTAAACCACCATAGACAAAACTGTCAAAAAATTATGATGATATAAAAAAATAGAAACAAGAAAATTTTATTCTTATAAAATGATTCTGTCAATATCAGAATTTTACAATGAGTGCATAATATACGGTTTTTCATTATAAAATTGCACCTATAAAAAGCTTTAAATCAAGATTTCCTTTCTTAAAATATCTTTTTGAAAATTTTTTTATACAAAACCCTTGATTATAAAGCATCTGATTATCTACTTTTCATACAACCAGATAATATTTTTCTTTTTGGGAAATTTTTCTTTATATTTAAAAAGAAGCTTTATTCTTTTTAAATTATGCTTCCCTCAATCAAAAATATACTTTTTTAAAATAATAAAACCTTCTTTAAAAATGTCTCTTTTGTTATAGTAGATACTCTTTTTTCACCTATGTAATACTTTTAATATAAGTCATCCTCATTTTTTTATGTAAAAAAAGAGATAAAAGGTTTATTTTTCATCTCTTTTTTACTGTGCCTACAATTTTACGTATTCACCATTTACCATTTGTCCTTTGTGAAGAGGAAACACACCTTCTTCTTTAGTGTATACAATCGTTCCTCTATTAATGGTAGTTAAAATAACGCTATTAAATACCGTTCCTTCATATATACTGTGCTTATGTTTGAAAACCATTCCTTCTTTTGTCACTTTTTCAGTTTGATCCAGATCAACGATAACCAAATCCGCATCGGCTCCTAGCAAAATGCTTCCTTTTTTGGGATATAAGCCGAATCGTTTAGCTGGATTGGTTGATACAAGCTTTGAAATGTGAGAAAGAGAAATCCCTCTAGTGATCGCTCCTTCACTAATCATTGCTTGCAAAGAGTACTGACCGCCTGATATTCCACCCCAAACTTTAAATAAATCATTCTGATGAGCTGTTTTTAACTCAATCGGGCAAGGAGAATGATCCGAAGAAATCATATCTACTTCTTCTGATTGAATACATGCCCATAATTTTTCTTTTTGACTCCTGCTGCGAAGAGGAGGTGCACACTTAGCCGTTACGCCAATTTCTTCAAAGTCTTCCTCTGTAAAAAGTAAATAATGCGGACAAGTTTCCAGCGTAACGTTCATTCCATTCTTCTTTGCTTCCGTAATAAGCTGCACTGCTTCATAGCTGCTAATGTGTACAAAGTGAAGCGGACATCCCGTTTCTTCACCGTACTCAAGCGCTTGCTTTACTGCGTTTACTTCTGCTACAACCGGTCTCGTTTCTAAATAATCTTTAATAGCCGTTTGCTTTTGCTTCTGTTTAGCCTGTTCAAGCTTTTGTATTAAGTCATTTCTTTCAGCATGCAGGGCAAGCACTTTATTTAGTTTTGCAATCTCTTTCATTCCTTCGTATAATGTGAGGTCATCTGAGAAATCAAATTCAGAACCTGCTTCTGACATAAATGCTTTAAAACCTATTACACCCGAATGAGCCATTTTGGCTAATTCTTCTTTATTACCAGGAACCAACCCTCCCCATAGACCGTAATCTACTACTGACTTTTGATCAGCCAGCTTTTTCTTTTCCCACAGCGCTGCTTCTGTTACGGTAGGAGGAACGCCGTTTAAAGGCATATCAAAATATGTAGTGCAGCCTCCTGCGGCCATAGATGCTGAACCGTAGTCAAACCCTTCCCAATGGTCTCGGCTCGGTTCATCAAAATGCACATGAATATCAATCATTCCAGGCAGAACATATTTGCCTTTAGCATCTACGTATTTTTTTGCTGGTATGCTAACACCTTGCGCTATTTCTGCAATCTTTCCTTTTTTAACACCTATGTCCGCTTTTACTATTTCGTCTTCTAATACGACCGAACCATCCCGAATAATTAAATCGTACATATTATCAAACTCCCCTTTACTTACTTCATCTTTTTGTTAAACGAAGTAGTCTGCTATTGTTCTATCATGCACTGTTTCCTTTAAAAAGTCTTTATCATTGTAAAGAACCCTGACACACAGACTGATTATTACGTCAGTTAATATAACTGAATTATCCGATTTTTTCATTCGCCATTTTGTCTAAACTTTTCTTTTTCATTTGGTCACTTTCACTAACTGAAAAGAGATGGAGACATAACTAAATCAACGGACGAACAAATTGGATAAATGAAACCTACCTCCACTCTAACCATAAAAAAATCCGAACGAGTTTGATTCTCCATCAAGAATCAAACTTGTTCGGATCTTCCTTCAACTAATTTTGTCACAGTCTCTTTTAACTCTTTTTTACTTTTTGTGACATTGGCAACCTTACTGTAAATGTACTTCCTTTTTCTTGTTCACTTTCTACATCAATTTTGCCTTTATGTGTTTCTACGATCCATTTAGCGATTGCTAGGCCTAGCCCGTGACCTCCCATTTGACGGGAACGCGATTTGTCAGCACGATAAAAGCGGTCAAAGATTCGATCCTTTTCATCTGGATGGATCCCAACGCCCGTATCACGTACTTTTAATATACATTCACTCCCGTGCTGAACTACTTGAATGTTTACACTGCCATGAGGAGTCGTATATTTAATCGCATTATCTAACAAAATGTAAATCAGCTGAGTTAGACGCTCTTGATCTCCAGTTACCACTAATTTTTCCGGTGTATCCAGCTGCAAATCAATATGTTTAGAAACCGCTAGGGTTTCAACGGATTCCATTACCTTTTGCACCGCGTCTGTAATATCAAAGGGCATCATTGCTTTTTCTACTTTATTAGAGTCTGAGCGTGCAAGCGTAAGCAAATCACTGACGAGACTCGTCATGCGCTTCACTTCAGCTTTCATATTATTGATTAATTTTTTAGAAAAAGGATCTTCTGTTACTTCCTCCTGCATTTCTAAAGCGTTGATAGAAGAAAGCATAACGCTAAGCGGCGTTCTTAACTCATGGGATGCATCCGCCACAAACTCTTTTTGCTTTTGGAAAGCTGTTTCAATTGGGACCATGGCACGTTTTGACATTAAGCGGCTGATATAAATGGCTACTCCTACAAACAGGACGGTAAGGCTTAACATAATAATAAGGAGCCACTTTAACAGCTGATAAAGAAATGAAACGTCTTTTCCAATATAAAGCATCCCTAAAAATTGACCTTTATAAAAAATAGGTTCACCCGCCATCATCAAATCAATATCTATTCTGCCTTCCCCGTTTTGCCCTTTTACTCCTTCAATGTGTTCAAAACTAGGACGGGGAGCTTTTATTCGTTCTTTCCTCACTTCATTTTCAATAGGGATCCACCCATCAATTAAATCTAACAAGTTAGAGCGAAGCCGCTCACTCGCTTCGTTTCCCATAATAAGATCCCCTTCAGGACTGATGACATAATAAAAAAACTGATCTTCACCGGCTACGACAATGTTTTTGTACTCTTCTTTTGACTGCTGATTCGAGCTGTTTATCGCTTGTTTAATTAAGATGCTTTGGACAATTCGAGACTCTTGTTTTAACATGCTATTTAAGTTTTGCTGCTGACTATTGGATACAACCACATACACCAATGCATAAACAATAAATACGAATAAAAGCAGAAACAGCATTAGCAATGCGCTGTATCGGAATGTTAAACGATTTTGCGTCTGGCTGAATAAATCTTGCTTTACTTTTTGTTTTACTTTCTGTTTAGCTCTTGTAAGGAGTTTAGCTTTCAATTTTGTAGCCTACTCCGCGAATGCTTTGAATAAGATCCTGTTTGTTGAATTTCTCTAGTTTTTTCCGCAAAAGTTTAACCGTCGCATCAATCGTTTTAATGGAAACATCTGATTCATATCCCCATACCCGGTCTAAAATAATATCTCGAGAAAGAACTTGTCCTTTGTTTTTTACTAAAAAATCTAGCAGTTGAAATTCACGAGGACTTAATTGAATAAACTCCTCGTCAAACTGCACGGTTTGACTTGCTCTTTTTAATATCATGCTGGCAATCTCTACTTCTTCTTCTAAAATTGGTGCATAATTACGACGAGCCAAAGCGCGAAGCCTTGCAAGCAGCTCATCAATTTCAAATGGCTTAATAACGTAATCATCCGCTCCCGCATCTAAGCCTTGTATACGATCTTGAACCGCATCTTTTGCTGTTAACATAAGAATGGCCCCGGCGTATCCTTCTTTTCTTAGACGTTTACATACATCGATTCCGTCTCCATTGGGCATCATCCAGTCAAGAATTAACACATCATAATGTGCTTCAGATGCATAGTCATATGCATCATTCCCTTCCGTCACCCATTCGACGTTATAGCCTCCTTTTTTCTTCAGCATATAACTAACTAATTCACCTAGCTGCAAATCATCTTCTGCTAGCAGTACGTTCATTCTGCGTAACTCCTTCCTTCGTTTGATACATTTCCCTGCATCCTTTTGTTTACTTTATTATACAAAAAGAATCAGCAGAAACAAGCTGCCTCTACTGATCTCTTTTCATTTTAATTTTCCCTACCTGTATTAAGAACGAGAGCAAACTGCTGTTCAGCCGTTCGCGTCTTTTGTACTTTTATGAATGACTAACGATTTGATTTGAATATGAAGGATTTGATCCATTAACAGTTTCTGTGACCTTTACAACACGCCGGCATATTTCAGCTCGTACACCTCTGTGCTTCAATTGTTCGACGATTTTTTCTAATTTGCTATAAGACGCTGTTTGTTTCATATCCATCCCCTCATTTCGTTAAGGTATTATTTATGAATCAAGTTTGTTTGTAATATCATACTTTTTCTTTAGCTTTTGTAACCATGTTGGATACTCTGTTTGGTATTTTTGATCAAGCAGCGTTTGCTTGATTTTTGCTTTGCTGTTTTCATATGTTGCTTTTTGCGCTTCTTTTTTGCCTGTTACTTTAATAATATGGTAACCGTATTCTGTTTTAACAGGATCACTTACTTCATTTACCTTCATTGAAAATGCTTTGTTGGCAAAAGCTTCGACCATATCGCCTTTTTTGAAGTATCCAAGGTTTCCGCCATCTGATTTAGAAGCTGTATCCGTTGAATATTCTTTTGCTAGCTTTGCAAAATCTTCTCCTTTATCAAGCTTTTCCTTTACTTCTTTTGCTGTTTTTTCGTCTGCTACTAAGATATGACTAGCTTTTACCTGTGCTTCTGTAGCTAGTGAATTTTTATTTTGATTAAAGTACGATTTCATTTCACTATCTTTAATATTAATAGTCGACTCGACCATTTTTTTTGCTTCAATATTCGTCTTTAAATCTTTTTTCAGCTCTGACAATTTTACACCGCTAGATGCTAATGCTTGATTTAGTGCATCTTCTCCACCGTACTGACTTTTAAGGTTTTCTAATTCAGCATTAATTTCTTTATCGGTTACTTTAATATTTTGTTTAGCTGCTTCTTTTGAAATGACTTTTTGTTCGATTAGTGAATCAAGGACGCTTGATCCTCCTTGAGCAAGAAGAGCATCATACAGCTGATCTTTTGTGATTTTTTCATCACCAACGGTAGCAACTACCTTTGATTTATTCATTGCTACGGCACCAATAGCTACTGCAGCAATAATGACAACGGCTGCGATAATCATAATTATTTTGTTTTTAGACATCATTAAACTCCTTTTCCATTTCTCATTACTTACCTAAACTTAAACTTTTGCGCGTTGGTAACGGTTTAAGCTCAATTAAAGGCCTTGCAATCGTAGATACGTATTTACTCGACAACAGCCACGCCACTCCACAAGCTCCAATCAAAAGAATGCTGTATCCTTGTACACTTTCTATCCAGTCTCCAAAAGAAGATAAGCGAATATATTTAATCAGAAATCCATGTAGCAAATACACATAAAAGGTTTGAGCACCTCGAGATGTAAAAGACATCGTCTGTGTAGGGATCAAAGCTAAAAAGGAAACCGTCATCGCTAAGCTGATGCTATAAAATAGTGTACGAATGATCATTCCCTCTACTTGATTTACACCTAAGGAGGCATAAGATTTTGAACCAAATAGCCACTCTTTCTCAAAATCCGGTGCTACGTACTGGATCCACAGAGCAATAATGAGCAATGTGCCTCCAGCTATTTTCTTACAAGAAACAGACGTCAACTTTTTAAAATGTTCTTTTTTCATATAAAACCCTGCTAAGAAGAAGGGGAAGAATACAAATGTTCTAGAAAGACTTAACGTTGTTTCTAGCGGTTCACATAAGCCAATCATAATTCCTAAAACTGCCGCGACGGCTAAAGGATATTTGATCTTTGTAAAAATGAACAGCATCGCATTCCAACAAAACAAACTTAGTAAAAACCACAGTGACCAAGCTGGCTGAAATACTGAAACTTCAAATGACGATTCATCATACAGTTTATAATCATATACCGCATAGATAAGTTGAAAGATAATATAAGGAAGTAATACTTTCTTCGCCATCTTCCACATATATCCTTTCTTTCGGTATCCCTTTGCAAAATATCCACTTATTAAAATAAACGCTGGCATATGAAAAGTATAAATAAATATGTAGAGTGTTCGTAACCACTGTTCATCATTAATGAAGGGAGTTAACAAATGGCCAAACACTACCAGTACAATTAAGATAAATTTCACGTTATCAAAATACGCATCCCGCTTAGCCATTTGACTTCCTCCTTTCTTTTACGTTCTATGGATTTGTACGACGTGCTGCTGCGAATATCTTTTCTTTACATCCCTTACTATACATAGTGAAAATGAAAAAACAGTGAAAACTTTTCTTTTTTCTATTTTTAAATAAGGCGCCGCTAAATAAGTTTGACAAATGGCGCCTCTTTCTCTACTATATAGATACGCACCCTATCCAATTCAATTTCGCTTGTTGCGGGACACTTAACCAGTACGGATGGATAGGGTGTTTTTGTATTGCAAAAAAAAGCAGAAGACCTAGGTCTTCTGCTTTTTATTTTGCTATAGGCTGACTGTCATCTTTTCCGTTTTCTTTTTTACTTTTTAAATAATAAAACAGATAACAAAAAAGGACAAACGGGATACCGCAGTATAATGCGATACGCTGACTCTTATCAAAAGCAAGTCCTACACAAGCAGCAAAGCATAAAACGAATGCTAAGATAGGAACGAGAGGATATAAAGGAGCTTTGTAAACAAGCTTTGATACATCATTTCCTTCTTTAATATAGCGTCTTCTGAACATAAAATGAGAAGCTGCAATAGCCATCCATACAGCTACCACCGCAAATCCAGAAATAGAAACTAATACTAAGTAAACAGTAGTTGGTGCAACCACGCTTGACAGCAAGGACAGACAAGCCACTCCCATGCTGATAAGCAACGAATTAAATGGAACTCCTTTAGACGTTACTTTCCCTAACCAGCTGCTAACCATTTTTTGATCGGATAATGACCAGAGCATTCTCGAGCATGCATATAAGCCTGCATTAGCGTTTGATAGTAAAGCTGTTAAAATAACCAAGTTCATAATATCTGCTGCATAAGGAATACCTATTTGATCAAACACCGTCACAAAAGGACTTTCTAACACTCCTGCTTGTTTCCATGAGATCAACCCAGATAGTACAAACATGGCGCCAATAAAGAAGAAGAATGTACGCCAAATGATATTTTTAATGGCTCGAGGTATGTTCTTTTCTGGATCTTCTGTTTCTCCCGCCGTAATACCAATTAATTCTGTTCCTGAAAAAGCAAAACTCACGGAAACCATCGTAATTAATACAGGCATAAGTCCATTTGGAAATAAACCGCCCTCTCCTGTAAAATGAGAAAGCATCGGCGCTTTTTCATGACCGCTAAGTGGAATGAATCCAAACATCGCTGCTGCGCCTAAAATAATAAATACAATAATCGTTAATACTTTAATACTTGAAAACCAAAATTCTGTTTCGCCGAAAAAACGTACAGATGTTGCATTTAAACCAAATAATAAAAGAGCAAACAGCGCGCTCCATATCCAAACCGAAACGTCAGGAAACCATCTTTGCATAAGCAGCCCAGACGCTGTAAACTCCGAACCGACAGATACTACCCAAGTCAGCCAGTAGAGCCAGCCCACCGCAAAACCAGTTCCCGGCCCTATAAACTTTGTAGCGTATACTTGAAATGATCCTGACACAGGCATTGCTACGCTTAGTTCCCCTAGACATATCATGACTAAATACATAATTAATCCACCGATTAAATAAGCAAGGAGCGTTCCCCCAGGACCTGCTGCATTAATTGTATAGCCAGAATTAAGAAACAACCCCGTACCGATAACACCGCCAAGGGAAATCATAAATAAATGACGGCTTTTCATTTTTCTTTGTAACTGATTCATAGATGTTGTATTCTCACCCATTATGTACCTCCTTTTTTATAGTAAACCCATCCAAAAACTTGGTTTTTTTACATATTCTCTATAGTCTCTTCTCTTCAGGAATAGGCTCTATTTCTTCGATATGTACGAATTTTGTATATTGTATACAATATACACTTCTTAAATCTTTTTACGATTATATCATTTTTCAGATTTTTTACAACAATGAATAGTAAAAAATATTTCAATAATTCTATTTTTTTATATTCTAACTAAGATTAAATGAAGTGATATGATATGATTATTTTTACACCTGTACGTTCTTTCTTGCTATTTTTATACTCTTTCATCACCATGACATGAAGAGAAAGAACAGCTGATGCGATATTTATTTTAGGGGGAAACAATGAACAAGGGGCCTATGATTTATCATTCATTAAAAGATCATGTATATAACTACATAGCAAGTCAAATTCAAGAAGGTACACTGCTGCCTAACGACAAAATAAATGAAGCCAGTATTTGTTCTCAGCTGAATGTCAGCCGAACGCCTGTAAGAGAAGCGCTTATTAAATTAGCTTCAGACAACCTATTAGAATACAGACCGCGCAGAGGGTTTACTGTAAAGGAAATTGATACACAAAAAAAACTAGAAGTATTTGAAATCGTCGGTGCTTTAGATGGTCTGGCAGCTGCCTTGTCGATTGATCACTTAACTGAAGAAGATTTTACGAAGATGGATGAGCTTATTAAAAAAATCGATGTTTCGATTGAATCAGAAAATTATCAGGATTATCAAAAATATCAAACGTATTTTCATCGAGTATATTTGAACCGATGCGATAATGTGACCTTAAAAGAACAGCTTATGTCTTTACAAGACGGATTCATCAGACAAACGTACTTTAGCGATGACACCAAAGAGCTATACGCCATTTTACGCGTAATGAATGAACATCACCGCCATATTCTAAAACTTCTGCAGCAGAAAAAAAAGGCCGATGTTCAGCTTTATCTTCAAAATGTTCACTGGAAAATCGAATACCCAGAAATGATTTGATCAAAAAGAACTCGAGACATAACTAAATCAATTCGATCAACAGCTAGAAGAAACGAAATACATGAAACCTACGTTTATCATACCAATGAAAAAATCCGAACGAAGTTGATTCTTCATTAAGAATCTCAATTCATCGTTCGGATTTTTCTTCAACTAAAACTCTTTTGTCCCAGCCTCTTTTATTTTGCTATAGCAGAACGCTGTTTTTCTTCTTTTACGTACCAAATGAATTTCCCTGTATATCCGTAAACAATCGCCAAAATAATAGAGACAAAACTGAGCCACATAAACGGCAGATAAGCGAATGTAGAGATCCCAAGCGTTGTAGCTAGAAATACACCGTTATCCGTCCACGGAACCATTCCAGAAGTTAAGGTTCCCCCTACTTCTGAGTTACGGGCAAGCACTAGACGCTGTATTCTTAACTTATCGTAACTTTTCTCCATAATTTTCGGTGTTAAAATTAATGAAACATACATCGCACAACCAAATATATTTCCTAATAATCCAACGAAAATAGTAGAAGCCGTAACGTTTCCTGAATTGACAAGAATTTTTTCAAATTTAGATAGCAGGACTTCTAAGACGCCGAGCTCATCTAATAACCCGCCAAATCCTAGTCCAAAAATAATGACAATAATAGAACCGACCATGCTTAAAATTCCGCCACGATTTAATAGCTCACTTAAAAATGTGTTGTCGGTATTAATTTTAAATCCTTCATAAGCCGTATTAAATGCGCTCGCCACATCCATATGTTGAAAGACAACTGCCCATATAATTCCTAATAATGAACCAACCGCAATTGCTGGAAGAGAAGGTTTCTTTAATGCTAAAAGGACAATGACAGCCAAAGCCGGAATCAGCATCCACCCGCTGATGTGAAATGTATCCAACAGCGAAGATTTTAATTCTTCTACCCGTCCAGCATCAAAATCTTTTCCCCCATACATAAACCCTGTTACCGTAAATAATACTGCCGTAATGAGATAAGCAGGAATATCCAATACTAACATTGCTTTTACGTGATCGATAACGTTCACTCGGGCCATTGACGCAGATAAAATGGTACTATCAGAAAGAGGAGAAAGCTTGTCTCCAAAATAAGCTCCTGAAATCACGGCTCCAGCTACTAAAGGAAGCGGCATACCTAAGCCTTGTCCGATTCCCATCATCGCGATTCCGGCTGTACCAACCGTTCCCCAAGATGTTCCTGTTGAAATCGAGGTAATAGAGCAAATGATAAGTGTAGCAAGTAAAAAGAATGTTGGATTAATAAACTCTAATCCAAAATAAATGAGAGAAGGAACAACTCCTCCGGCAATCCATGTTCCAATTAACGTACCGACGGCTAATAAAATTAAAATAGCTTCTAAGCCGTTTGATATTCCTCTTGTAATGGCCCCTTGCAGCTGATTATACGTATATCCAAGTCGTACTCCTAGCGCCATAACAATAAACCATGAAATAAATAAAGCGAGCTGAATAGGTAAATCAAAAACAGTTGCAAACGAAATAACAACAGCTAAAAATAAAGCAAGCACAATCATTATTTCCCACATAGATGGTAAACGGGTTGTGTTCAAACTAGCTCCTCCTAAACTGGTATGTAGATTCTGGAATGTGGTATCGTTTAAGAGCAAAACGTCCTTATTTTTTAATTGTTCCTCTTACTGCTCCAACGTATGTATTTCTATGAGTACTTAAACAATAAACTGCATCTTTTTAAGAACATAAAATAAGGATACTCGCGTAAACAATAAGCCATCTTTCTTTTATCCAGTGGTCATAATACCATAAGAGTGTGCTTTCTTACAAGACTCGTTATAAAGCGCTTTCTGTTTGTTTATACATTTTAATATATAAATATATTTTCATTTATTTTATTCAACGAAAAGAGGAAAGTAACATGAAAGAATATGCAACGTTTGCAGGAGGATGCTTTTGGTGCATGGTCGCTCCTTTTGATCAGCTTACAGGAATCATTAGTATCCGCTCGGGCTACGCTAGAGATGAACAAATCGCTTCTGAAGCTAAACAGGAAAGCGAGTACGTAGAGGCCGTGCAAATTGTATGGGATCCTTCTCAAATTACGTTTGAAGAGCTGCTTAACCTGTATTGGCAGCAAATTGACCCTACGGATTCCGCCGGACAGTTTTCAGACCGCGGACCATCGTATCGAGCCATTATTTTTTATCATAACGAAAAGCAAAAAGAAGTGGCTCTCGATTCTAAAAGAAAGCTCGCCCAAAGCAGACGTTTTAAGAACCCTATCGTCACACCTATTTTACCTTTTTCTTCTTTTTACGAAGCAGAAGAACAGCAGCAGGATTATTATCGAAAAAATGCATTTCACTATAAATTATACAAAGAAGGCTCGGGGCGAACTGATTTTCTGACGCAGCATTGGCCCAAGGACCGCTCTTACCTTAAAAAGTTCCTAACGCCTATGCAATATTTTGTTACGCAGGAAAACGGAACCGAACCCCCTTTTACAAATTTATATTGGAATAACAAAAAAAAAGGAATTTACGTTGACCTTCTAACTGGAGAAGCACTGTTCAAAACGTCAGATCAGCTTCCTTCTCATACAGGCTGGCCCATTTTTAAGCGTCCTATCTTATACGGAAACATAAAAAAAGTGCCGGCTCAGCATTCAACAGCGCTAAAAAGCAAAGAAGGAGATAACTATCTTGGTTTACTTTTAACAGAAGAAAACAGCGAATACTATCAAGTAAATTCTGCGGCTCTTCGCTTTATTCCAAAAGAGAAGCTTAAAGAAGAAGGCTATGAAGATTTTTTAATTTTGTTTTGATGCCTATACTTTCTTAAACGGGTAAAAATAAGCAGTTACTTTCTTTGCGTAGTGTACAGTTAAATTATGATAGTCCGCGGGACGCAAAAAAGGCTGAGTGATAGAATCATCTCTTATTTCACACTCTCCTTTTTGCAGCTCCCAAGGATCATGATAAAGGTCTCCTCTGTAGACATTTCCTTGATGAGTGGTAAATAAGCAATAGCGCTCTGTAAGCCAATGAGCTAATTCTCCTTTTTTACTGTGATAGGACGGAGAAGTACCTCTATATGTAAGCTTTACTCGCTCTTTTTTTGAGTCTCTGTGCGTTCGAACTGACTGAAAAGAAATATAGTTCTGAGTTTTGTTGAATGTCATAGCAGCGTGGTAATAAGGCAAGTGAAAAAACTGACGAGCAATCCATACTCCTAGTGGATTGCTTGCGTCTAAACTAAAAAAATAAACGCCTTTTTCCCCTTTATATGTAACATAGGTACGCACATTTAGCTCATATAGCCGTGAAAAGATGGGCACGGCAGGCGTTCCTTTGAATCGAATGTCTGTCATCGTAAAAGGCACAAGCGCAATCCACGCTTGACCATTATAGGTGTCAGGCTCTAACTGACTCGGCAATAAAGAAGCCAAAAATGCCGGATCTACAGGCCAATGAATAAACAGTAAATCTTTCCACGTTTGTTTCATTATCCAATTATTTTTCACTTCTTGGTCCCTCCTTTTTCTAGATGTTCTTTTCCATTAATTCAGCGGCTGCCGATTTGCCTGACAAATATGCGCTCTCTAACCGTGAGTGATTCGTCTCGTCTTCCCTTCTTAAAAAAGCATCTCCTGCCACCAGTAGCGACGGCATAATTTTAGCAAAGGGCTGATGAAGAACTTGTTCAACCTCTGCATAGCGCCATTTCTTTATCTGGATGCTTTTAATATGATTTGCACCTATCCATTCTTTTATTTCATTTTTTATCATCGGCAGCAACTCACGTTCATGTTCATCAACATGTTTTTCTGACCAGTCTTTATTCATATATATGCTAAGAACGGGAGTCTTTGATATTCCTTTTTGCTCATGATTAATGATTCTTTGGATTGTGCCAGATGGATTCGTGAGTTGACCACGATCACCAAACAGCGTCTCTGTGTAAAGCTCCACGATAGCAACCAAGCAAGGACTGAATTTCAGTGTTTTAAGAATAGATTGGTCCACCTGTAACCTGCTGTTATTAAGCATCTCAATAACCTGAGGAGACGGAGGTGTAAGAATGATATCAGTCGCTTCAAAAATCTCATTTTCTTCTGTATATAACTGATACCTTCCGTTTTGAAAATCAATGGCTTGAACTTTTCGATTTACATATACGCGTAGATTTTCAGCTAAATATTTAGCTAGCGCATTCATGCCATTCGGACTTTGATACCGAGGGTGATGGTCACCAAACCACTTCTTAACCTTTCTATCACCTATCCATTTATTTACGTCTTGTTGAAATTCATCGGATCTCACTGTAAAAAATTGAGCTCCGTGATCTGCTTTTCCATCCCCTACTCGTCGGGTAGCCATTCGTCCCCCTACACTTTTGCCCTTATCAAGAAGAAAGACCTCTATTCCCTCTTTTTGCAATTCAGCCGCTGCTGTAAGGCCCGTCATTCCAGCACCTACTATGCCTACTCGTCTCATTTTTTCCTCCTTATTTAACGCATTTATTTACAGTATAAAAAAAGCGGAATGATTGAGCTAATTTAAACTGTCTTTTTCATTTACCTTTGCTCCTGCTTGTCTCAAAAAAATAGTCTACGATTCCTTTCATCTGAGTATACTTGTCGTATACAAATATATCTTTACCTGCTAGCACGTCTATAAATAGGAGGACTGTCACATGATGCTCTATGATATTAAGCATAAAGTATATTACGAAGTATTTAATACAGCTCGCCCTAAAATGAAGGACGCTCACCAAGGACGAAGCTGGGGATATGTTTATAAAAATCTCAATGGACAACCTACCAAGTTTTGGATTGACTTTACGCACGGACGTTTTATGTACTTTCAAGTTGAAGGCAAGTGGTATCGCGTGCAATATTTGCAGTCCAATGATAAGAAAAAAACAGCAGATGTCTTTAAAGGCGCTCTCATTGATTTGATTTTAGATGGAATGGACCTCAAGTTAGTACGAGGAAACTTTGAAAAGAGAAGACTCTTAGCTTTATAACACATAGAAAAACAGCCGTAAAAGCAGGACTGCTTTTACGGCTGTTTAATTGTACGAGGAGTAATCAATATTTCAACCCTTCTATTTTTCGCTTGCCCCTCTGCTGTATTGTTAGATGTCACCGGTTTGAACTCTCCAAATCCTTTTGCACTGAACATGCTTGGATTAAGCTTATCGTTTTTTAAGATAACTTTCATAAAGTTAACTGCTCTCATCACGCTTAACTCCCAGTTGGATTCAAAACCAGCGTTGCGAATAGGTACGTTATCGGTGTGGCCGCTAATAATAATATTACGAGGAGGATCAATCACCAAAAGCTCTGAAATATCATTTGCGATTTTTGTATCTTCACTCCGCACTTGTGCTCTTCCCGAATCAAACAATACATTGTCTCGAATGGAAATTAAGAGACCTTCCTCGGTTAGCGAAGTCTGTAATTGATTTGTTAAGTTTTTCTTTTGAATATACGCATTAATTTTAGATTGAATTTGCTGAAGCTCTTCTTGATCAGCTTCTCGAATGGTTTGCTCCTTTTGTTCGCTCGTTAACGATTGTGAAGAAGCAGGAGACTGATTAGGAGCTGTCTCTACTTCATTTGTTTTTTCCGTACTTTTAGCTGCAGGAGTATTTGAAGGCTGAACCGCTTCTTCAGATTCCTGCAGAGATTGAAATTCCATCACGCCCGTTCCTCCAACGAACGCTTCATTAAATGCGCGGGAAAGGTTCTTAAATTTTTGCGCATCCACTGAGCTCATTGCAAACAATACAATGAATAAAGCAAGTAAAAGTGTAAGCAAATCTGAGTAAGGAAGCAGCCAGCTTTCGTCAACATGGTCCTCTTCATGCTTTCGTTTTCTGCGTCTACTCATTTGTGCCCACTTCGCTTTCTTGAAGAAGCTTTTTACGTTCCGCTGTTGGCAAATAGGAAGCCAGCTTTTGCTCAATTACTTTCGGTGTTTCTCCTTCTAGAAGTGAAAGCACTCCTTCGATCATCATATACTTTACCTTTACTTCATGTTTCGATTTACGCTTTAGTTTATTTGCAAACGGATGCCATAGTACATACCCAGTAAAAATACCAAGAAGCGTAGCAACAAACGCCGCGCTGATCGCATGTCCTAGCGTATCTGTATCTTCCATGTTCCCAAGCGCAGCAATTAACCCTATAACAGCTCCAAGTACACCGAGAGTTGGAGCATATGTACCTGCTAAAGCGAAAATACTTGCACCCGTTTGATGTCTTTCTTCCATCGCATCAATTTCTTCAGACAACACGTCTCGTATATAATCCGCACTTTGACCATCAATAGCTAAATTCAAACCATTTTTTAAGAAAGGGTCATCTACATCAATAATTTGGGCTTCAAGTGATAGTAACCCTTCTTTTCGAACAACTTGTCCCCATTCAGAAAACATGGATACTAAATCAACGGGCTGCAGCATTTTTTGTTCTTTAAACAGGACACCAAACAGTTTTGGGACTCTTTTGATTTCATTTGAAGGAAATGCAATCACTACTGCTCCGACGGTTCCGACAATAATAATTAAAATAGCAGCCGGATTTCCTAACACAGATGGATTAACCCCTTTGAAAAACATGCCTACAATAAGAGAGGCTATTCCTAAAATCAGTCCAATAAAAGATGTTTTATCCATATGTAATTCTCCTATCCTTAACTTCCTGTTCTTTCTTTTTGTGTATTTTATCCTCATCTTTTATTTCGACTATTTCATAGAATTTTTAAGCTTTTTATGAATCATATTTACAATTACAGCTTTTCTCTATTATAAAAACACTTTTTTTAACTTTTCATACAGAATATCTGAAGGTCCAGCTATAATCGCTACAATTTGATTTTCCACATAAATAGCAGCCGTCATCTTATTATCAATATCAGCTAAAATTGCAAACCCGACGTTAATATTCAACTTTACTCACCTCTATCACGTTGTTGTTTATTCAACATATAAAAAGAGCAGTCTTACCATTTATTTTTCCGTGTTTTATTGACATTTGTAAATTTTATATTAAGATTATGTAAATAAGTTGACAAAATGGAGGTGATATTATGCTACTAGAAAAATACTGTAAAGACACTGATTTAATGATTATCCAGTTTACAATTGAACTAACAAAAGATATTCACGCTAAAATCTCCGCACGTACTTTATTTTATGAAGAACAGGTGATACGTTATGCTGAAAAAAGAATACGTTCTTTCTTACACCCTCTTTCCCTTAAACATACGCTAAAATTTGTCTATCAATCTGAAATACTACAAACCCTTCTATTCAAATTAAAACCAACTTTTGAGCAGCAGCATGTATTGCGCTGTATTTCATCTTAAAAAGGAGTTTCCTTTAGCGGAAACTCCTTTTTGATTTGATTCTACGATATAGACGATATGCTTTTCTGATCACGTTTAACAACGGGTATGGCAAGCGGATATGGTACTTATCAATAAATGGATAAAAGGTGTAATAAGCTTTTACAAGGTCTGTCCATTTTTTATCAATACCTTCCTTATAAAAGTCAGAAATATCCACCACATACCCTCTTCCATCTTTCATCATGACATTTTTACCATGCACATCATACGGGTTTAACCCCTGGCTTCTTGCATAGTCCAAAGCTTTGTTCACATCTTTTATGACTTGTTCGGGAATCTTTATTCCCCGCTGTACAGCATCATACAAAGTAACACCTGTAAGTCTTTTTAAAATCAAGTACGTCTTTCCCTCATGAAAAAGTTGAGAATAAGCTGGGTGAACGCCCAGCTTTCTATACACTTGCGCTTCTTTTTTTACACCATAAACGTCTCTTCCGTATACTTTTACGACAAATTCAGGATAATTCTCGTGCGTAAACACACCGGCATAGTTTCCTTTACCAATAAGTACCCACTCTTTTGTTTTGTTCGTAACTTCAACTGGATCATAGTCACTTTCACTTTGAATCTTAACTTGCGTTAGTAATGATGTTTCAACTAGCGACACTAACTGTTTAATTGTTTTATCCATAGTCCCCTCTAAAAATCCTTCAGTAATCTCTATCAAATATTATCCTATGATAAATCTCAATGCAGGATGTGTCAATAAATTGACAGCCTGATATAAAGAGGGAAAGGATTCCCGTTCATTCAAGACTGCGTGTGAACTTTGTGAACATTCACATCCAGTTCTTCTTTCATATTCAGCATAACGCCCGCCATCGGAGCAATAGGCTCGGGCTTAGTCAGTTGAAATAAAAAGCGCTTTGTCATTTCTGACAGAAAAATAGTTACTATTTCAGTGATATAGTCCATGCCTCTTTCCGCTTGATGCTCAATCCCAAGCGGCATATACATATAGCTTGGGACATCAATGGATCCTCCTTTTTCAAAACGGTCAGGTAAAAATTCACTTGGCTCTAAAAAATAATCTTCATGGCGATGCATCATATAAGGGCTAATTAACATAATCTCCCCTTTTTTAATGCTGTAACCATCTATTTGTATATCTTCACGTGCTTGACGCCCAAATAGCCAAAGAGGCGGATACAGCCTCATGCTTTCAGCAATTATTTTGCGCATATATGTCAAATTTTTGGTTGAAAGCGATTCACCGCTAGCATAGGCTTGAATTTCTTTATGCAGCTGAAGGTGCTCCCTAATATTTTGAGACAGTAAATGAATAGACCAGCTGCATACGTGCGTAATCATTTCATACATCGAAAGGAATATAGAATTTAGCTGTTCGTATATTTCTCTTTCATGGATGTCTTCCCCGTGAGAATTTAATACACACTGCAGTAAGTCATTTCCTTCGGTTTTGTTTTGAACACGCATTTGAACGCGTTCAAAAAGGAGTTGTTCTAGCTGCTCATCTGAGTCAGGCTGGTGCAAGGGTAGACGAATATAAATTTTGCCTAACTTTTCTTTTTTTCTCATAAGTGCTTGAACATAGTGAATTTTGTCTTTATCCTCAATCGAAATGCCAAATACAAGTTGAAGGAGTACAGCTACGACTATCTGTCTTATGTCTTTTACTATCGTTCGAAGCTGCCCTTCTTCCCACGTTTCCGTATGCTTTTCAATTATTTTTGCGATTGCTTCCTTATTATAAGTTAGATGTTGTTTTAGTTGTGAGGGTTGAATGGGGCTCATGTATAATGCTTCATCTGTCCATAACATTTCTTCGCCTAGCAGCGTTTTAAACATGTGCGTTAGTTTAATTTTTTGAAACGCCTTGCTGTTTGTAATGACTACATCTTTAATAAGTTGAGGGTCTCTCGTTACATAAAAGCGTTTGTGCGCAACTCTAAATGTTGCAATTTCTCCATACTGAGTCAAGTTTTCCAAAAAACCCAGGGGGTTCTCTCTAAACTTTTGCAGGTGACCGGTAAGCTTATACGACGAGGGGCCCTGTATAACCGGCAATGTTATCACTCCTTTTCTAAAAATGCGGGACTTAAACAAATAAAAGAGTAGTCCACTAAAGACTACTCTTTTTCACACAAAGATATGCTATTGATTTTCACAAAAATTCTTACTAATTATTCCATATTGATCCATACGCTTTTCACTTCGGTGTAGTTATCAAGCGCATAGCTTCCCATTTCACGACCAATTCCCGACTGTTTATAGCCTCCAAACGGGCTTGCTGCATCAAATACGTTGTAACAGTTCACCCAAACTGTACCTGCTTTAATACCATGAGCAATATAGTGTGCTTTCTTTAAATCCTGTGTCCAGACGCCCGCTGCTAGACCATATGCTGTATCATTTGCTTTGGCAATCAAATCATCAAGATCGTCAAACGGCATAGCAGCTACAACCGGACCGAAGATTTCTTCACGAGCAATCGTCATTGAATGATCGACATCTGCAAAGATAGTTGGTTCTACGAAATAGCCTTGATCAAATGGAATGTTTCCTCCTGCGAGTACTTCCGCTCCTTCTTCTATTCCTTTATCAATATAGGTTTTCACTCGTTTTTGCTGCTGCGCAGATACAAGCGGCCCCATTGTTGTCTCATCTGCTAATCCATTTCCTTGTTTAATAGATTTCGTTTGAGAAACTAAATCAGCTACGACATTATCATATAAGCTTTTTTGAACATACAGACGACTTCCAGCACAACATACTTGTCCTTGATTAAACATAATACCTGAAAGTGCACCAGGAACCGCTTTTGTTAAGTCTGCATCCGGCAGGATAATGTTTGGTGATTTACCTCCAAGCTCTAACGTCACACGCTTTAAGGAGTCACTAGCTTGCTTCATAATTGCTTTTCCGACAGCAGTAGATCCTGTAAAAGCAATTTTATCGACAAGATCATGATGAACGAGCGGTTCACCTGCTGTTTTCCCGTAGCCTGGCACAATGTTTAGCACGCCTTTTGGGAATCCTGCTTCATCGGCTAGTCGAGCTAAGTAAAGTGCAGAAAGAGGCGTTTGCTCGGCTGGCTTGAGCACAATTGTACATCCAGTTGCTAAAGCGGCTCCGAGCTTCCAAGCGGCCATTAAAAGCGGGAAGTTCCACGGAATAATTTGGCCAACAACTCCTACTGGTTCATATCTCGTATAGTTAAAATACGCTCCTTGCACAGGAATAGTTTGTCCAACCATTTTAGTTGACCACCCTGCAAAGTAGCGGAAATGTTCGATGGCTAATGGAATGTCTGCATTTGATGTTTCACGAATTGGTTTTCCGTTATCAAGCGTTTCAAGCTGCGCAAGTTCCAATTGATGTGTTTCCATTAAATCAGCTAATTTATAAATAAGTCGACTTCTTTCAGCTGCTGACATCTTTGTCCAAGGTCCATGATCAAAGGCTTCTCTAGCCGCTCTGACGGCGCGATCAATATCCTCTGGATTTGCTTCAGCTACATCTGCCAACTTTTCACCCGTTGCTGGATTTACTGTTTCAAACGTTTTTCCTGAAACAGAGTCTACCCATTCGCCATTAATGTATAGCTGTTTAACTCCTTTTAAAAACTCCACTACTTTCGGACTCATTTCAACTTTTTTCGCTCCAAGATTTTGCATCAAATACATACCTCCCCACGAATTTTGAAAACGCTAACAATGAATATTTTACCACGTTATCTAGTAAAATCAACAATTTTGCATACAATATTCTGAATTTTTCTACATGCATTCTAGCTATCTAAAACTTATCTTACTAGTACAAATGTCGAAAGAGGCGAAACGTTTATTGTATTTCCTTTCACCGTACGGAGCGTTTTTGTTCCTGCCTGCTCGCCGTCAACAAGTAATCTCCACGTTCTGTTAGAAGGCAAATGAACCGTTTGAGCTTGTTTATTTGCATTATGAATCACCATTATTTCGTTTGCTTTATCTTTATTAGCTTTAGCATTTAACGTATAACCTACTACGTTTGCTGGTGCATCAACAAAGCGTAAATTTTGATGAATAGCCTGTGCACTCGTCATTCTAAATGACGAATATTGCTTTCGAAGCGCAATAAGTCCCTTCATGTAATTTACTTCTTGGCTGAAAGCTGCTCGGCGCTTCCAATCTAGCTGATTGACAGAATCGGGTGACTGATAGCTATTATGGTCTCCGCCTTTTGTTCTCATAAACTCTTGACCTGCATGTATAAAGTTCATTCCTTGAGATGTTAAAATAATAGAAGAAGCAAGCTTATGCATTTGCTTTTTCGTTTGCTCGGTGTCAGCAGGGTTCGTCAGCTGAAGCTTATCCCATAACGTATGGTTATCGTGGGCTTCTACATACGTCACAACTTGATCCGGGTCTTCATACGTGGCAGTTGAATGATCATAATCTATTCCAGCTGCTATACTTTGCTGTATGAGCTTTTCTTGACCCTGTTTTCCATTCACAAATCCGTTTTCACGATCAAAAAATACGCTGCCTTTAAGACCATCCCGCATACCGTCATTAAAGTGAGCGATGCGCTTCATATCCTGAGCGTTTTTCTGGTTAGCTTTGAGCTTAGCGTCAAGCTCGGTTCCTAGATCCCAGCCCTCTCCTAAGACGATAATGGAAGGATCAAGTTCATCTAATTTCTTTCTCACTTCATTCATTGTCTTTGTATCGTGAATCCCCATTAAATCAAACCGAAACCCGTCAATGTGGTACTCTTTTGCCCAATACGCAACAGAATCTACGATAAACTTCCGAACCATTTTCCGTTCAGACGCCGTGTCGTTTCCAACACCTGTTCCGTTGGATAGAGTTCCATCTTCTTTATAACGGAAGTAGTAGCCTGGAACTAGTTTATCAAAGCTATGCTCACTCACTGCATACACGTGATTATAAACAACGTCCATTACCATGCGAAGCTGCTTGTCATGAAGCGTTTGAATCATTTGTTTAAGCTCAATAATTCTAGTCTTAGGATTATATGGGTTTGTTGAATAGGAGCCTTCTGGGACGTTATAATTTTTCGGATCATATCCCCAGTTAAACTGCGGCTCGTTTAATTTCGTTTCATCCACCGTACGATAATCGTAAATAGGCAGGAACTGGACGTGCGTTACACCTAAATCTTTAATATGACTGAGTCCTGTTTTTACTCCATTTGGTCCTTTCGTATTCCACTCCGCTACGCCTAAATATTTTCCTTTGTTTTTGATACCGCTCTCTTTTTGAGACGATAAATCTCGTACGTGCAGTTCATAGATAATGGCATCTTCTGGATTTTTAAATTTCGGCTTATTTGTACTCCACTTTTTCGGATTTGTTTTAGCCAAATCTACGACGACTCCGCGATCTCCATTGACCGTTGTTGCTCGTACATATGGATCAACCGCTTCATTCCAGACGTTCCCAATTTTTACTTTGTACGTATAAATTAGTTCATCTTGATTTCCTTTTAACTCCGCTTTCCACGTTCCTTTTTCACTTTTAGTCATAGAAATTTCTTTTAAAGCTTTCGAGTTCCATGACGAATAAGTCACTAGCTTGGCTTCGCTTGCAGTTGGAGCCCATACGCGAAAATTTGTTTGTTTCTTAGAATATGTGTTTCCTAAATCGTTTCCGCTATATGCATACTTTTCGTCAAATTCTTTCGTACGCACGACATTTCCATTGACTACATCAGCTGATCCGTATCCTTTTTGCTTAACTCTATACGTTTGTGTAACGTCCAAAGGCCGTTTTGTTATGATTTTAATTTTAGTAGTAACAGCGTCTCCTCCCTCTTTATAAGGTGTCACTTTCTCAATTTGAGCTCCGTCAATTTCAATGTCTCCTAAACTCTTAGAAGAGTCAAACGGCACGTTTGTTTCTAAGGTGATTTGATTAAATGTATCCATCGTCGCCTTCATGATTTTCCGAGTGAGATCTACTCCAGCTCTATCGTAATAAATTCGATTTTGCCCTTGAACAATCCATACTTCTACATTCCCATCTTTACCAACCTTGGTAATAAAGCGGTTTCCTCCGTCTTTATTTTCCCAATCGCTGTCACTAGTAGAATGGCGTACAATAAAACCAATTTTGTCAAATAAATTACCACTTCCACTGTTAATTGTGTAAGTTGCTTTCTTCCCAAAATTCGTGTCTTCCGTAAATTCGATTTGCTTGCCTTCTTTTTCATCACCTGGCCATGTCCAAATGTTCCACCCGCTGTAATCTCCATCGTACCGATGATAGTTTAAGGTAACGTTTACTTTATCAAATTCCGGTAAATCTCGGTATTCACCGTCAGGAGGAGACGTATATGTATGTTCATCTCCACTTTTTACCCATACTTCTCCTTCACCGTTCTCCACTGAAACGAAGCGGTCTCCTCCATCTTTTTCCCACGATTCTGTTCGTACAATAAAACCTACTTTGTCATAAGTACCGGGTAGTTCAACTTCCGCTACTTTTCCAAATTGATCTTCCCCTGTAAATGCGTAAGGCTTCCCTTCTCCTCCTTCAGGAAAAACCCATAATCCCCATTCTTTTGTATCGTTTGAAGCAGGCTGATAGTGAATCGTGAGTTTTGTGGTATCCGCTGCAGATGCAAACGATTGCATAAATGGGCTAAAAAAAGAGCTTACTAGTAAGAGTAAAGCCGTCAGTACCATTGCATATTTAGTCCAACTACGTTTCAATGAAAACCCTCCCATAAAATAAAGTACGTACACATTTTTCACTATAACCTTTTTTGAAAGCGTTATCATAAGTATTTTTTCCTATTTTATGTGGATAAAGAAAAAAAATCCATAGTTAACAATGTTAACTACGGATGACGTATCTCTTTTACACTTCTGCTGTTTCAGGTGAGATGGTTTGATCGTTGTATACGTTTGTATCTAGCTCTTTTGTTAATTTACTAGTGACGACTCCGGCTGTCATGCTTCCACTTACATTAAGCGCCGTACGCCCCATATCAATCAATGGCTCTACTGAAATTAATAAGCCTGCTAGCGCTACGGGCAAATTCATAGAAGATAATACAAGTAAAGCCGCAAATGTCGCTCCTCCGCCAACCCCTGCTACGCCAAACGAACTAATTGCTACAATGGCAATCAACGTGAAAATAAATGAAGGCGTTAAAGGATCAATACCTACCGTTGGTGCAATCATAACGGCTAACATAGCTGGATATATTCCAGCGCATCCGTTTTGACCGATTGTAAGACCAAATGAACCTGCAAAATTCGCAATTCCTTCTGGAACCCCTAACTGTCTTGTTTGTGTGTTAACATTCAAAGGCAATGCTCCAGCACTCGTACGAGAAGTAAAGGCAAACGCCAATACAGGAAATACTTTCTTAACATATGTGATCGGATTTACACCGATGATTGTTAGAATAACTAAGTGAACGATAAACATAGCTGCCAATGCGACATATGATGCTACAACAAATTTTCCAAGTTTAACAATTGCATCAATATCACTCGTTGCTACTGTTTTGGTCATAATTGCAAGTACCCCATAAGGAGTTAAACGAAGAATTAGCGTCACTACACGCATGACAATTGCATAAAGCGTATCAATAATTTTTGAAAATAACGCCGCTTCCTCAGCTTTTTTACGCTTCACGCCTAAATACGCAATTCCAACAAATGCGGCAAAGATGACAACGCCAATCGTGGAAGTTGATCGTGCGCCTGTTAAATCAAGAAACGGATTAGCAGGTAATAATTCTACTACTTGCTGCGGAATTGTTTTTGCTTCTAAACTAGATAAATTGTTTTCCAAGTCCTCTCCGCGCTGAAGTTCCGCTTCCCCTTTTGTGATTTGGACAGATTCTAAATTAAAGCTCGTTGTTGTAAAAATACCAATTGCAGCTGCTATCGCTGTTGTGACAAGCAAAATCCCAATAATTAAACTACTAATCTTTCCAATATTGCTCGTCAATTTCAAACGAGTGAATGCCGCTACAATCGATACAAATACAAGCGGCATGACAATCATTTGAAGAAACTTCACATATCCGCTTCCTACAATGCTAAACCAATCGGCGGTCGCTATCGTTACTTCATGAGTCGGACCATACACCCACTGAAGAGCAAAGCCAAAAATAATCCCTAGGCCAAGCGCCGTGAACACACGCTTTGAAAATGATACATGTTTTTTTTGCATCATAAACAGCCCCGCAAGCAGTGCCAGCATAATAAGGATGTTTAGAATGACTAATAAGTTATTCATAGATGTTCCCCCTGTAATTTTTCCATAATTTATGTCTCTATTACTTATAATACAACAATACCAATAAGTCAACTAGGTTTTATGTTTTTTCCTAAAGACAGTTTTTTTGAATAATTTTGACAAAACAAAAAAGCTAAGGATTTTCCTTAGCTTTCTATTTTACGCTTGTATGTACTTCAGTGGTCTTTTGCTCCGTTGCCAGAGATGGCCTTTCTTTCATCAGACCGGATGTACTACAATTCATATATAGGATTACATTTCATATAATTCATTTAGCCATTTTACAAACAAATGTCTGGGTAATTCTAGTTCGTAAAGCTCGACATATTGAATATCAGATAGCGTCGTTCCTCTAGCCATATAAAAGTACCACTGCCAGCCAATATCTTTAGCAATGGCATAGGATTTAGCTAGATCTTGTCTATTATCTGTCTGCTGCATATCATTCATCCACTGCGTTTCATCCGCTTCATACTCATAATAATGGAGAGTATATTTATCACACCAATACGCAAGGTCTTGATGGGAAAACGGATTTTCTCCGTCACATACTTGAAGCAATAGCATTCTTAAATTTTCCGGTGTATACGGTAATATAATTTTTTGATCTGCACGTCTCATTTTGCTACCTTCCTGACATGTTCGTTTCTTTTATTACATCATGTACAGCTGCGTTTAGCAATAAGAAATGGATGACGTTTTCATTACTTTTCGTTTACAACATTTCATTTGCTTGCAAAAACCGCCGTATCTTCGACATACAGAGGCAGTCGGATTTTAACAATCGTCCCTTTTTTCTGTTCACTCTCAATCTGCAGGGTACCGTGATGATCATGAATAATTTTAGAGCTGATTGTTAATCCAAGCCCCATTCCTTTTTCTTTTAAAGTAAAAAACGGTTCTCCTATATGTTCTAGACGGTCTTTAGAAATTCCTACTCCTTCATCTCTAACTTCTATAAAAATATGGTCATCCTGCGCTGTTTTGATTGTGATATAAATATTTCCAGGCTTATCCATGGCTTCAATTCCGTTTTTAAAAACATTAAGTAATACTTGGATAAGGTGATTTTTATTTCCATATACACTAGCGTTATTTGTTTGTTCATCGTATAAGAAGTCAATATTTTTCAATAAAGCTTCATGGGAAGTTAGACTCATTACATACTTAACCGCTTCTGTAAGAGAAAACACGCGAAAATGTTCACTTTCAGGTTTTGACAACAGGAGCATTTCACTAACAATACCATTAATTCGTTCCAGCTCATCAAGCATGATATTAGCATACCCTACCGCGGATCGGTCTGTTTCTTTCATGAGCTGAACAAACCCTTTAATACTCGTAAGCGGATTTCTAATTTCATGGGCAATTCCAGCAGCTAATTCGCCTACTACAGAAAGCTTTTCCTTTTTTATCAGAAGTGCTTCTGCAAGCTTTTGCTGAGTGATATCTCGTCCAATCGTAATAAGAGCTTTTCTTGAGCCATCATCAAAAAACACAGGTACTTTAATGACGTCAAATGTTTTGACCTCGCCGTTTGGTATTTCAAATGCTTCTTCCATGCGTACCTTTTCCTTTTTTCTCCAAGCTTCTTCATCCGATGAAATACAGTGTAAGAAAGCCGCTTGAAAGAAAGGCACAAGCTCCCCAAGCTCTGCATCGGTTTTACCCCTGTAATCAATACCCTTTAAATGATAAAGTTCTCTTCCAAAATCGTTCACCGCCACCCATTTGCCAGCTCCATCTTTAAAACAAATAAAATCTGGCATTGAGTTTATTAATGTAGCAAGCTGATACTGTTCATCAGACACCTGGGTATAAACCGAACGCTTATGAAGTAAATAAAACGTGCCAGCCGTTATGCCCACTAGTAAACTATCTTTTATCAAACTGCTAAGAGCATATGCTCCTTTAAAAAATGCCATTGTTTGAAAGACGGTGTACACCCCTAAAAGCAGAAGACCCGTTACCGCCGCTGCTTTTCGTACACCCTCCCTATTTTTTATCAATATTTCCCACCAGCCTTTGTTTTTTATGTGAATACTCTCTATGTTTCATCAATTAAGTTCTGAATATTCTTCTTACTTTTAAACTAGTTTACCTTATTTTTTTATTCTTATCTAATACCTTTTCTTATTACTTTTGACACAGTTTCTTTTATCCTCTTTATTTGTTTCCGCATTTTCATTTTATTTGAATTATTTTCTCTATTAAAATAGGAATTTAGATACGGAATATCCTGGAACATTTAGGTAATAATACTCTTTTTTGTATTTTCTTAATATTGTAAATTCGAATAGTACCAACTACATCGATAAATTTAGGGGGATTTTAATGAAAAAAACCGTGATTTCTTTGGCTGTAGCCACAAGTTTGACTTTATCTTTTACAAGTGTACAAGCTTCTACTTCTGCAAATGCTTCTCACCATCAAAGTTCTGAACAAAAAGTATTAAAAAAAATCAATGCTGAGAAAATTTATCAAGACATTTCGTATCTCTCAAAAAAACCTCGTGTGGCAGGAACTGAAGCTGAACGCGAAGCTGCTACATTTGTTCAAAAGCGTTTGTCTAAACTAGGCTATGAGAGCGAAGTGGAACCTTTTACCTTTACCGGTTACACACCAGCAGCTAGTTTTTCACTAAGCGTAAACGGTACCGGCTACTCTCCAACAACTTTTACTTATAGCACCAATGGAAATGTCACAGCTGAAATTGTCGATGGAGGGCTGGGTACAAAAGATAATTTAGCAAACAAAGATGTGACAGGTAAAATTGTATTAGTTCAGCGAGGCAGTATTACTTTTGGTGAAAAAGTATTAAATGCTGCTGAAAAAGGGGCTGCAGCCGTCATTATTTTTAATAATACAGACGGTGAGCTAAACGGAACGCTTGGCGGCGCTAATGATAACTACATTCCGTCTCTTGCTGTTACCAAAGAAGAAGGTGAAAAGATTCTTACTTCTATTCAAAAAGGCGAAAAGCCTTCAGGTACAGTAAAAATTGAAGGAGCTGTCGTAAGTGAGCGAACATCTTATAATGTAACCGCTGCTAAACCTTCTACTTTTAAGAAAAAAGGAACAAATGATATTATTGTAGTAGGTGCTCATCATGATTCTGTGGCCGGAGCACCTGGGGCAAATGACGATGCTTCTGGAACAGCAATGGTGCTTGAATTAGCTCGCGTATTTAAAACTCTTCCTACCGATACAGAACTGCGATTTGTTACATTCGGAGCTGAAGAAGTAGGCTTACTAGGATCCGAGCATTATGTTAGTGAGCTATCTGAAAATGAGAAAAATCGTATTGTTGGAATGTTTAATTTAGACATGGTAGGAAGTCGAGATGCGGGAGATTTGGTGATGAATACAGCTGATGGAACACCAAATCTTGTCACAGAATTAGCTCAAGCTTCAAGTACAAGATTAAATGGATCACCTACGCCATTCCAAGCTGGCGGCCGCAGTGATCACGTTCCTTTTGCAGAGGCAGGAATACCGGCTGCTCTATTTATTCACAGTCCGTCTGAACCTTGGTATCATACGCCTGAAGATACCCTTGATAAAATAAGCAAAGAAAAACTTCAAGATGTGGCTGAGATTGTTGGAACAGCTATTTACGATCGTTCCCGTCCAGACCAACAAGGTTCTTCCGTTAAAAAGAAAGCAACATTTAAAGCTCCTCATCTTTATCACGAGCAAGATGTTAAATAAGAATCTATCCCTGTTATTCATACATGACCAAAAAAGAGATGTTTATGCATCTCTTTTTTTGATAAGCAGATTTCTCAAGGTTTTAAATCCATTATGCTACAATTATTATAGAGGAACCTCACTTATTGCTTACATAAAAATTTTAAACAAAAGAGGTGTATTTTTTGGATTTTACGGTAGACCATTCAATTCTCTTATTATCCATTCTCCTTGTCATAGGGGTACTTACTGCAAAGTTCTCTACTCGCCTTGGGGTCCCTTCGCTTGTACTCTTTATTATTGTAGGAATGGTTGTTAGCCACTACATCTACTTTGACAATGCTCTTTTAACACAAGGATTCGGAATATTAGCGCTTATCATTATTCTTTTTGATGGAGGCGTGCAGACCAAATGGAAAGATGTTAAACGCGTTGTTCGCCCTTCCGTTTCATTAGCTACTTTCGGAGTCCTCATTACGACAGTTTTAACGGGTGTACTTGCCAAATATATTTTGGGCGTTACTTGGCTTGAAGGCTTTTTATTTGGGGCAATCGTTGGCTCTACAGATGCTGCAGCCGTGTTCTCTGTACTAGGGACACAGAACATCCGCCAAAAACTAAACTCCACGCTAGAAGCAGAATCTGGTTCCAACGATCCGATGGCCATTTTCTTAACCGTTTCTATTATTGAATTAATTCAGCATCCAGACTCTCCTATCCTCTCATTAATCTTTAATTTCTTTTGGCAAATGGGAATCGGGCTGGTACTTGGTTTAGTACTTGGAAAAGCATCCGTTTGGATTATTAATCGAATTAATTTAGATTCTTCTGGGCTTTACCCTGTGCTCACATTGTCATTGGCCGCCTTAACCTATGGAATTTCCACATTTGTAGAGGCAAGCGGTCTACTTGCTGTATACGTAATGGCAGTGGTAGTAGGAAATGCAGATCTAACTTATCGTCACACAATTGTCCGCTTTAACGAAGGTTTTGCATGGATGATGCAAATTTTAATGTTTATTTTACTCGGCCTTCTTGTCTTTCCTAATCAACTGCTAGATATCATTTGGCAGGGTATACTGTTATCTCTTTTACTTATGTTTGTCGCTCGTCCACTCGGCGTATTTCTTTCGATGATGTTTGCTAAATACTCATCCAAAGAAAAACTGTTTATTTCTTGGGCCGGTTTAAAAGGAGCTGTTCCAATTGTATTGGCTACTTATCCTATGATGGCAGGTTTGGAGAACAGCACGCTCATTTTTAACGTCGTTTTCTTTGTGGTCTTAACTTCCGCTCTTCTTCAAGGAGCAACAATCGCTCCTTTAGCCAAATTTCTAAACCTTTCTCAAGGTGAAAAAGAGACGGTTCCTCACAGTCTCGAGCTTGTTTCGATGGGCAAAACCAAAAATGAAATGATTGAGTTGAAGCTCGTGGAACATGCAGATATATCAGGTAAATCGCTTGAAGAACTTCACCTCCCTGAAGACATTTTAGTGACTGCTGTTATTCGAGATGATAAATTACTTACACCTAGAGGAAATACACAAATTTTTGCAGGTGATACATTATATATTCTTATTTCGAAGAAAAAACGAGATAAAGTAAAAGCATTTTTCCAAAAAAATACGTCTGATGGGGACGAAAGAGAAGGAAAAACCAGTTAAAAGATTAGCTAAAGCTTTTACTAGAAAAACAGCACCCGCTTATTGAACGGAGTGCTGTTTTTGCTGTTGCATCAAATAAAGAGATTTATAATTGGGATGATGTTTTAAAAGTTCTGAGACCGTTACAAATTTATACCCCTCTTCCTTTAACTTCGGTAAAATTTGTTTTAATGCTTCAATGGTTTGGGTTCGATCTCCTCCCATATCATGAAACAATACAATATCTCCTGATCTGGCATGGTTAAGCACTTGACTTACAATTTTACCGACGCCTGGATTTCTCCAATCAAATGTATCTTGATGCCAAGACCAAAGAATAATCGTATACTGCTGATTTTTAGCAGCTTTTACTACCCGATCGTCATAATAACCAGTAGGTGGACGAAACAGGTAAGGTTTTATTCCTGTAATAGCTTGTATACGTTCATCCGCTTTTTCAATTTCTTGTTCAATTCTCTCTACTTCCTGGCCCCTTACTTTCAAATGGCTATATGTATGATTAGCAAGTTCATGACCTTCACGAACTTCTCTTTGAGCAAGCTTGGGAAATGACGTTATTCGATCGCCGACTACAAAAAAAGTTGCTTTGGCACCGTATTTTTGCAATAAATTTAAAATAGTCGGCGTATATTTAGGATCTGGTCCATCATCAAATGTAAGCGCAATTAACTTCTCATCTTTCATGGGAACTTCCCACACGATATCTCCTTTTCTTTCATAATAAAATCTGCTCTTCTTTGCAGCATCCACCTGAATACCGTAGAAATTAATGGAAACAATAATAATAATTGACAAGCACCATTTCACTCAATGACCTCCTTTTTTGTCTAGGTGTGATTCATGCGTATTGTCAATAAACGCTTTAATACCAACTGCAAATAATCGTTCATCACCCAAACACACGCGCCGTTGACGGCGATTAGCTGCAGAAGTTGATTTACGGTTTTTCATAGTCTTCTCTCCATTACTAATTGATTGTGTTTTTAGCTTTACCAAAAAGTCAAAAATAAACCTACGGGTTCTCACATGGCGAAAACATTTTTATATAGTAATTACACGCTGTCTAGCGTTTTGAATAGGAGATATATACATGCGAAAATTTTATTTAGCGCTTCTGTTAATGATAAGCGGAACCATGGTTATACTGCCTTCTGTTAAAGCAATCAGTGAAAGCAACGAGAAACATCAGCAGCTCACCGTAAGCGAACAAGGATATTCTCTTTCATTGCCCGGTGAATATACGCTTCAAAAAGAAGAAGATGGAAAAGATATTCTTTTTTCAACCAAGACTCCCTATACGTGGATGCGAATTGAAGTCCTTTCCGGGAAAGAAAGTACAAGCACACCATATCTAGATCGTTCAAAAGAATTGTTTGATGACCAGTTTGGAAAATCGTTAAAAATTTCTTCTACATCCCCATTTATTCAACCCGTTGTGTTTGCATCTATGTCTGGGAGTAAAAAAGAAACGGCAAAACTATATGTATTAAGAGAAACAAAGGGGCACCCTGCTTTAAAAATCACGATGGTTACGGCTAAAAATTCCGATGATGAAAAAAAGTTAATTTCAATTGTTAACTCAGTAAAAACGCATGAATGAAAATAGATAAGGAAGCCAGCTATGAAAAAAAAGATATTTCTTGTTTGTTTTATATGTTTGATGAGTGGCTGTTCAACTGCTTTTCGCGAAGAGCTTATCAACACACAAAAAGAAATTCCAAGAGAACGCTTGCCACAGCTAAACTTCACCTATCCTTACAAAGGAAGCAGCAGAACAGATGTAGGTTATCTTAAAAGAAGCAGTAATCAAAACTATACGCTTTACGTACTAGAAGGATACGAGTTTACAGAAGAAGAGCCCCGAAAAGATGTCATTTACAATAAAAAAAATGATGCTTTGTGGATGCGGATTGAAGTGTTTCCCTCAAATAAAAGTGTAGAGGAGCTGAAGAAAGAAACAAAAGAAATTTTAAGAGCTGGCTTTTCGGAAGTGGCTTCCCTTGACACGCACCTCATTCAATCTAGCTTAGAGATAGAAGCTGCGTACAAAGCGTCCGATGATAAAAGTAATGCATACGGCTTTCTTGTTCGAAAGCAAAATCAACACCCTACTTTCCGATTAACGATCTTTGCTCCTAAATCCGAAAGGGATTTAACTCCGTTTTTGGAAATGGCGAAAACACTTCAAAATGCATAAAACAGAAAAAAAGTCGGTTTACAAAGTGTGTAAACCGACTTTTTCTTTATTTCATATCTAACAGTTTAGTTTTTAAATCGTTTTCCATTTGATACAGCTCTGATTCTGCCTCGGTACGCTTCGTACGCCCTTCTTCTTGTATCTTTAATACTTCTTCTAACGTAGTAATCAAGTCGGACTGCGTTTTTTTCAATGTTTCGATATCGACAATCCCCGCCTCGTTTTCACGAGCTACTTCAATTGTATTCTGCTTGAGCAGCTCTGAATTTTTAGTAAGCAAGTCGTTTGTTGTCTTAGATACTTGTTTTTGGGCTTCCATTGCTTTCTTTTGGCGCAATAAAGTGGTTGCGATGACTACTTGATTTTTCCAAAGTGGAATAGCTGTTAAAATAGAGCTTTGAATTTTTTCCACAAGGGTCTGATTGACTTCTTGAATTAATCGAATCTGCGGTGCACTTTGAATGGCAATTTGACGGCTCAGCTTTAAATCGTGCACTCGTTTTTCTAGCCTATTGATAAATTGATTTAAATCATTGACCTCCTGAGCCATTAAGTAGTCATTTTTTTGAGAGGCTGTTTGCTGCAGCTGGGGCAGCGTTTCATTCTGCAGCCCCACTAACTTGTATTCTGCCGCTGCAATGTAAACGTTAAGCGCCTCATAAAACTGTTTATTTTTATCATATAAGCTATCTAACATTGTAATGTCTCGATACAGCATTTGTTTTGAGCGCTCTAACTTATCTGCAATTTTATCAATTTCCACATTAATGCTTTGATATTTTGTTAATAAATTTTGAATAGGCCTAGAGACTCCTGAAAACAATCGACCGATGACTCCTTTTTTCTTTGAAGAAAAGTCATCGGGATTTACTTGGCGAATCTTACTCATCAAATCTCCTATAACGTCTCCTACTGGTCCTGTATCTTTCGTTTGAACATGCTGTAGTACAGATTGAGAAAACTGAGATAGTTCTGACTGAGCTGCTACCCCGTACTGTAAGATAGCCTGCTGATTTTTATAATCAATTTGATTTGCGATTTTCTGTGCTTTTTCCTGATATTCCGGTGTCAAATCATCGTATGTGCTTCTTTTTGCAGCGCGAGCATCCGATTGTAACTGCGGGGTAGGCGAAGCAAAAGGATCATCAAGCAGCGCATCTAACGATTTATTTTGATCATATTCTTTCATCATAAAATCCCATCCTTTGCATTTACATTACTTTGTGCGATTAGTAGCTGTCGGTATATATGGCTGCTCTTCTTCAAATGCTTGCTTTAGCACTTTAAGCTCTACATCTAATGTCAGCTTATCTTGTGAAAGAGCATTTGTTAATAAATGCTCATACTTCCCTGATAACCCGCGCAGCATGTCTTCCGCTTCATGAAGACTTTCTTTTACTTCTATGCTTTTCGTTGGTTTTGATAATAAAAACATATACCTTTCAATGACGGTAACCGTTGATTGTAAGTAGTTCGTAAAAAAGGGCTGAACATCTTTATATCGTGCGGGCTCTTTTTCTACCATTTCAATGATGCTTTTGCCTACTTTGTATAGTTTAGAAAGTTCTGTCCACATATGAACAGACCGAATTTTAAAACGATAGCTTCCAATGGTTCTTAATTGCTTTCTTGCCTCTTTTACTTGATGACGCACATATGCAATTTCTTCTCTATATGGATTTTGATAATGACGTCGAGCACTGCTCATAATAAAAAACAGGCTCATCACGACCATTACTCCTATACTAATGCCAACGGATTGAATCATCGTGGTACTGAATCCAAAATAGCTGACCGGAACGGCTACTGCTCCTGTTACCCAAATGGCAAGAATCTTTTTTATGATTCGAACGACTTTCATCGCTTTCACTCCTATCTTAAATGTGACCGAACTTTTAAACGTATACATATTATACCATTGTCTTCCCATCTCTTAAAACGATTACTGTTATAATTTATATACGGATAAATCCCTTAAAAGTTTCACAAAACAAAAAAACAGGCAGCTTTTATAGCTGCCTGTTTTTTATTGATCTTCGCGCTTGTTGTAATCATACTTCGAACGTTCAATTGGTTTGAACCCTTCTGGTGTATGAAAGCGGAGTAAGTCTCCGTAAACAAGTTTATCTGATAGTTCTAGCTTTTTCTTAACTAGTTCATCATACTTATCATACTGTTTCGCTTCCTTATCTGAAAGCTGCTTGCCCGTTGCGTTGTCATACACTTTCTGATCAACTTTTGTTACCTTCGGTGTAACAAAGTCACCGTTACGGAAAGGTACAACTTGCTGATGTTCTTTTGATAATAAGTCTGTACCAAAGTCAATATAGTCTTTTGTATCAAGACCTAATAAATGCATCACTGTTGGACGAACATCTACATCTCCACCATACGTATGATTTACGCCGCCTTTAAGGCCTGGTGAAGTAATAAATAATGGTACGCGCTGCAGTTGAGCTTGTTCAAAATCATTGATGTTTTTACCCATTACTTTGCCCATTGCACGCTTATGGTTTTCAGAAATACCATAGTGGTCACCGTACATCACAACCATCGTATTGTCTGCTAAGCCAGAGGCCTGTAAGTCCTCAAAGAATTGCTTAATTGATTCATCTAAATAACGAGCCGTTTGGAAGTATTGGTCAACTGACTTATCTCCCGTATTATGAGGTCCAATCGTTTGGTCTTCCTTATCTAATGGATAAGGGAAGTGGTTTGATAACGTAATGAACTTCGCGCTAAATGGCTGCTTTAAGCCTTTTAGGTACGGCATTGATTCTTTAAAGAAAGGTTTATCTTTTAAACCATAGTTCAGCGTATCTTCGTCTGACATATTGTAATAAGCTGAATCAAAGAATTTTTCTACACCCATTGATTTATACATCTCATCACGGTTCCAGAACGATTTTCCATTTCCGTGGAACACAGATGTTGTATAGCCTTGCTGATCTAGAATACCAGATAGCGACTGATAGGTGTTATTTGCTTTTGTTGTAAATACAGAACCTTGAGGTAAGCCGAATAATGAGTTCTCCATCATGAATTCAGCATCTGACGTTTTACCTTGCCCTGTTTGATGGAAGAAGTTATCGAAATACATTGTGTTCTGATCTTTTAATAGTGAATTTAAGAATGGCGTTACTTCTTCACCATTTAACTTATAACCAATCATAAATGACTGAAGTGATTCTAATGAAATATAGATAACGTTTTTGCCTTTTGCTTGACCGAAATATTCTTTGTTCGGTTCAGCATACGTTGCTTTTGCATAGTTCTCTACCTCAGCCACATCACTGCTATCTGCTAGCGCGCGCTGTGCTGAAGATTTCGAGCTCTGGATGATGTCATAGATCGTATAGTTATACGTTCCTAAATATTTTACTAAATAGTTGCGGTCAAATGTTCTTGTTAATAGTTGAGGACGATCCATTTCCGCTAGTGCGATGTTGGCACTTAAGAATAAAATCCCTGATAAAAATACACCTGTCACAGTACGTCGACTAATTGTTGCTGGTAAGTCAACTTTTTTCCATAATACTAAAACTAAAAGAATAAAGAAATCTGTGAAGTATAAAATATCAGTTGGGCTAATTAAAGCCATAGCACTGCCGCCTAATTGACCAAAGTTGTTTGACTGAGTCAATACAGGAACAGTAATAAAATCATTAAAGAAGCGATAGTATACTACATTTGCGTACAGGATGAATGAAAGTAAAAAATTCATTCCAAGCAGTGCTCGTACTTTTCCGCGCCCTTTAAATAGTAATGCAATGGCAAAAAAGAAAATTGCCGAACCAATTGGGTTTATGAAAAGTAAGAACTTTTGCATAAAATTATCTAGCCCTAAGTTAAATTCGATACGATAAACGGTATACGTTTTAATCCAAAACAACAAAACTGCAATTAGAAATAACGGCAGCTGTTTCGAAAAAATATTTTTACCGTTTGTCATGAGCTGTTTCATATTCCCACCTCTGTCTCTATTGAAATTTAAGCTCACTTTTATTTTTATAGTAAATGTAAAAAGAAATCTCCCTTACAAAAAATGTAAGAGAGCTAATCTGTTCTTTCACATTTTAACTCTTTAAAAAAAATTGTCAACACCGCTACGTATAATTTTCACCAAACGTGAGAAAATAACTACTTTCTTATTCCCAGCTCTATCGGCTTTCAAACACAAATATATCCTGCGCTTTTTTCTTCTCACTATTTAATACGGACAGCTTCTCTTTAGGTTTCACTATTTTATATTTATTTTTTATTTTGTCCACTATACATATAAATTTAACACTTGCCTTAGTTTTCCTTCTGCTTTACAAGAGAATGCATAAAAGCACTTGTGAATATTTGTTATATCAATGCCTCTTATTTTCTTTTCTTTCTACAGTAAACCACATATTCTGAGTTATTTCTTTCTTTAAATATGAAAAAAATGTGTCAGTTTGCATCGAAAATTTTTATTTTTTTACCTTTTTGTTTATAATATAAATTATAAATATTATTTGAAATTTCAGATCTCTTTAATATTTGATCTAGAAAGTGCATTTTTTATATAAAATTGGAATGAGTACGGGCTACGTATACTTGTATACCTAGAAGTTTAAACGTCTTACATTTTTATAAAGGAGAAAAAATGAAAGAATGTATTGTTTTCATTACAAATATTATTAATGTATTGCACGATGGATTAATTTATATTTTTTATTTACTAGGATTTTCTCTTTCAGATAAAGAACTTCACTTCTGGATTATTGGCATTATTGGACTGCTCACGTTTTTAAGCGTTTATATGATCTTTAAATTATTGTCAAAATGGAAATTTAGTATTACAGCTATTTCTTTTATCTATACTCTTACCGTTATGCTTGTCTTAGTTTTTGCTATTGAAATTCAGCAAGGAATTACCACTCGAGGCAACATGGAATTTGATGATGCCATAGCAGGCTTATGGGGATTTTTAGTGTTTTTTAGTATTTATATCGCCTTTGCTTCTTTTTTTCTTTTATCCAAGAAATTATTGTCTTCAAATAAGGAGAAAAAGATAAAAACCGAGGCCCCTACTCGGAGCCAAAGGCATGTTAATTAATTTCGTTTGAGTTTTAAAACGACTTGATGAATCCGTATTCGATTATATCGTTGAACCAAAATAAACGGTACGTTTGCAATAATCGCATAAATAACCATCCAAACACCTATAGAAGGAGAGTTCCATATAAAAAAAAGAATAGAAGGAAGTATGCTGATCCAGTGAGTTAACTCTGCTCGATTTGTTTCCATTAAAAAAAGCTGTGCATATTCCTTCGTTCTACTCTCCCATTTCTTTTTATAAAACCCTCGTTTAAATAGCTTTCCTGCATCAGGAAGCCACGTTTTCCATCGGTGCACCCCGAATTTTTTATATATTCCAACTGTTTCCCAGCTGTGAACCTTAAACAGCGCAAGGTCTTTTTTTAAATAAAAGGCAGAAATTTTTGTGCACCTGTAGGCGATGAACATGTGAATCACAAACCATGCCATGATATTAATTAAGAGCTGAGCACCTGTCATTTTATCACTTTCTTCTTTTTTTCTTCTTCTATAGATATGCTGCGTTCTTTCCATTTAACTTGCTTTCTCACCGCTGTTTGGATGAAAGACCATACGAATAGGCCCAGAAAAAACAGGACGTGAATAGGAAATAAGCACAAAGAAAAAAAAGTAAACGAACCTATTTTTCTTAAGCTATTAAATAAGAGACTGACATAGCAAACATAACTGCTAATTGCCAAGCCTGCATGTTGATTCCATAGAGTAGGTAAAAAAAGAACATAATTAATCATGCTAGTAAGCCATAAACTTACTAGAAATAAATAAATGGCTTCCGTTTTCCCCGCACCTGAAGCAAAGCTCTTACTCCACCCTCTTATCAGGCTTTTCATACCATCTGGATACATGCGCATGGAAAGAGCTCCTTGTCCACTCATACACGTAATAAATTCACCTTGTTTGCTCATTTTCTCAACCAGTGCCATATTTTCAACCACTTCTTTTTTTATCCCTTCGTGGCCTCCGCTTTGAAAGTAGGAGGCTGCGCTGCAAAGCAAGCACTGCCCGAAACCGACGGAAGGACTTTTCCAATTTTTAAAGGGGTGAAAAGCGCCAATCGATGCAAACGTAACATAGTGAAATAAAGCAGAAAACATTTCATAAGGCCTCTTAACAAGATGATAAGGATGAACCGACAGCACCCCCCCTTGCTGTTGATAGTAGAAAAATACTTTTTCAATTCCGTCTTTCTCTACTGTAAGATCAGCATCTAAAAACAAAAGCAACGAGCCTTTTGCTTCTCTTGCTCCATTCCAGCATGCCCATGACTTTCCTAACCATCCAGCTGGAAGTGTCCCCGGGTGCACTACTTTCACGCCAAATGCTTTGGCTACCCGCTCAGTATGATCTGTTGAGTTGTCATCTACAACAATCACTTCAAAGTCAGCGTTCTGTAACTGGAGTGACTGCAATAAAAAGGTAAGGTTTTTTTCTTCATTTCTAGCTGGAATAATAATGGACAAACATGACATATCGTTTCTTACTATTTTTACACGTTTAAATGTAGGGATAGTGATGACAAGCGTACCTGTCAAGACAAGAGCAACCAGTAAAAAAGACATCTCTTTCTCCTTTCCTTCACGTATGAAAATTAGCGAACTGGATAAAATAAAAAGTTGTAGACCTATTTTTATTTTGCGTGAAGTCATTTTATACACATTGTTGACAACTCGCTTTTGTTTTATAAGGAGGAAAAAGATGAAAAAGAAAGTAATTGTTGTAGGCGCAGGTTTAGGTGGTCTGTCAGCTGCTATTCGTCTGTCAGCTGATGGATATGATGTAACAGTCGTTGAAAAAAGCGAGCGAATTGGCGGTAAGTTAAATATTCGCAGCGGCAAAGGGTTTTCTTTCGATACGGGACCTTCTATTTTAACAATGCCGTGGGTGCTAGAGCAGCTGTTTGACAGTGCAGGCCGCAATATCCACGACTACTTGACAATAGAACGAATTGAGCCTCAGTGGAGAACTTTTTTCCAAGATGGTACACAAATTGATTTGACCAGTGACCTTCCTCGCATGCTTCAGCAGCTTCAAGAACTTGCTCCAAAAGACATTGAAGGTTTTTTTGACTATTTATCTTATGCAAATAAAATGTACGAATCGAACTTAAAAAGTTTTTATAAAAAAAGTTTATCTGGACTGCACGATTTACGAACGATGCACACGGTAAAAGAACTGCTTCAAATGGATCCAATGAGATCTATGGATGCTACTACACGCAAATATTTTTCAAACAAACATTTGCGTCAATTGTTTAATTTTTTAATTATGTACATCGGCTCTTCTCCTTATCATGCACCGGCTGTATTAACACAGCTTGCTCACGTTCAGCTAGGATTAGGTATTTATTACGTAAAAGGCGGAATGTACAAAATTGCTGAAGCGATGGATAAGCTCCTTCAAGAACTTGGCGTCACTGTGCATCTAAATACGCCGGTAAAAGAAATCACAACAAGCGGAGCAAAGGCAACTGGAATTACACTAAAAAACGGTGAAAGCCTATCAGCAGATGTTGTGGTATCTAATCTAGAAGCCATTCCAACTTACCGCTATTTATTAAAAAATCATGCGCAAGCAGCTAAGCAAACTCAGCAGCTTGCAAAATTTGAACCTACTGTTTCTGGCCTTGTTCTTTTATTAGGGGTTAACAAACAGTACAAACAGCTTCAACATCATAATTTCTTCTTCTCAAAGGATCAGAAAGAAGAGTTTGATACAATCTTTAACAAAGGGAAAATAGCGATGGATCCGACAATTTACATTGGCGTATCATCTAAATCAGATCCTACGCAAGCTCCTGAAGGAAAAGAAAACCTGTTCGTTCTTACTCATGTACCTCCTTTAAAAGAAGGCGACGACTGGGCTGCATTAAAAGACCGCTACCGTGATGTCGTACTAAAAAAGCTTGAGGCAATGGGATTAGAAGACTTACGTTCCAGCATTGAGTTTGAATATACGTTTACTCCTAACGATATCCAAGAGCTTTACGGCGCTAACGGCGGGTCCATTTATGGCGTAGCAACTGACCGTAAGAAAAATGGAGGGTTTAAAATTCCGGCAAGAAGTCAGCTTCTTTCTAACCTTTATTTTGTAGGAGGCTCTACACACCCTGGAGGCGGCGTGCCAATGGTGACATTATCAGGTCAGCTTACAGCGGACGCAATTAATGAAGATTTTCAGATTCCTCGTATGCAAAAAGATATTGGATAATGAAAAAGTGCAGGAAATTCCTGCACTTTTTTTAAAAGTTCATTTTTGACTGTCCACCATCTACGTTTAACGTCGCACCTACTATCCATGAAGCTTGAGAAGATGCTAAAAAAACAACGGCGTTTGCCACTTCTTCTGGCTCTCCAAAGCGGCCCGCTGGTATTTCATTTTCAACAAACTGCTTGATCTTTTCCGGATTTTCCTCCATTCTCTTTTTCCAATTACCCGTCTCGTGCAAAATGCTTCCCGGAGCAACACCGTTTACACGAATTCCTTTAGAAATCATTTCATCTGCAAATGACTTTGTAAAGCTGATAAGCGCTGCTTTTGCATTATTGTACGTAACTTTCCCTCCACTTTCTCTCCCAAAAATAGACGTAACATTAACGATTGCCGCATCTTTTGTCATACGAGCTGCTGCTAGCTTGCTCAAGTGGACAGCTGAAAAGTAGTTTAGCTCCATTGCTTCCTGAAAAAGAGATAAATCTGTTTCCATTGCCGTGCTTCCATTACTTCCTCCAGCGTTATTAATTAAAATATCAATACTCCCAAAGTCGTTAATGAATTTCTTAATTAACGCAACTCTATCCGCTTCGTTTGTTAGATCTGCTGTATATGTACGTACGTTTTCTAATTCTGACTGTGCATGCTGTAATGCTTCCTCTCCTCTTGCAGCAATTCCAACGTTTGCTCCTTCTTGAATAAACAAAGCAGCTATAGCTTTCCCAATCCCTTTTGATCCACCGGTAATGAGTACATTTTTACTTTGCAACTGTAAATCCACACGTATCCCTCCACGTTAAATGATAACTACTATACTTTCTATCATATCCCACCGCGTCTCAAAATTAAAATCATATACTACTTTACCTTTTACTTCCTTTCAAAGTGTGTTCTTTATGGATACATTCTTTGAATTTATTGTCAGAACTCTTAGCAAAAACAAGCCTTTGCGTGATATAATGCTTTTTGGTGTAAATGTTTTCAAATTGGGGGTTTTTTAATGCAACAAACGTTTTCAACGTCTCAAAAAGTTAAGCAGTTCGTTTTTATTTTATTTCCGATATTGGTCACCCAGTTTGGAATGTTTTCAATGACTTTCTTTGATACGATGATGTCAGGAAGAGTTAGTGCAGATGACTTGGCAGGGGTAGCAATTGGTTCGAGCTTATGGGTGCCTGTTTTTACAGGGCTAAGCGGAATTTTAATGTCTATTACGCCAATTGTTGCACAGCTGGTGGGAGCTAATCAAAAGAAAAAAGTTCCGTTCTCTGTCATTCAAGGGCTTTATGTCTCCATTTTAATGGCCGCTGTTATCATTTTAATCGGCTTTTTTGTTGTTAGTCCTATCTTAAAAGGAATGAATTTAGAAGCAAACGTGATGCGCATTGCCAAACAGTATTTAATCGCTTTATCTTTTGGTATTATTCCGCTTTTTATTTATACGGTTTTACGAAACTTTATTGATGCTTTAGGGCAAACTCGTACGTCTATGCTGGTCACCATTTTAGGGCTTCCGATTAATGTGGCTTTAAACTATGTATTAATCTTCGGTAAGCTGGGCTTCCCTCACTTGGGTGGCGTAGGCTCTGGTTATGCAACGGCCATCACATATTGGTGTATACTTGTCATATCGATTTTAATTATTCATAAAAAAGAGCCTTTTTCTAGCTTCGGTTTATTTAAAAAATTTCACCGTATCTCATTTTCTGCCTGGAAAGAAATATTAAAAATTGGTTTACCTATCGGTTTTTCCGTATTTTTCGAAACAAGTATTTTTTCAGCTGTCACGCTGTTTATGAGCTCATATAATACCATTACAATCGCTTCTCACCAAGCAGCTATTAATTTTGCCTCATTTCTCTATATGATTCCACTGAGTATTTCGATGGCTTTAACAATCGTTGTAGGATTTGAAGCGGGTGCTAAACGGAATCAGGATGCACGAAGCTATAGCAGAATTGGTATAACAATTGCTGTTGGCATGGCTTTTGTTTGCGCAGGTCTTTTATTTACTCTTCGAGAATCCGTAGCATCTTTATATACAAAAGATGCAGAGGTGCTCGCATTAACTTCTCACTTTTTGATTTATGCAATTTTCTTTCAGCTTTCTGATGCTCTTCAAGCTCCTATTCAAGGTGCGCTGCGAGGATATAAGGATGTAAATGTAACCTTTTTAATGTCCTTGGTATCTTATTGGGTAATTGGTCTACCTTTAGGCATTGTGTTAGCAAAATACACCGATTTGCAGGCGTTTGGCTATTGGGTTGGACTAATTGCTGGGCTCGCTGCAGGAGCAACAGGACTTGCGTATCGTTTGATAAAAATACAAAAAAAGCAGCTGCTAGAGGAGGATAAATCTTCTCGAACGGCTTAAACCAAAAAAGAACGTTCTCAAAAGAACGTTCTTTTTTGGTTTAAAGATGGATGGATATTCTTCCTTATACTAAGACCTAAAACTTCTTATTTATTTAAGGTACGCTCTAACTCTTGTAAAAGCTGTTCCGCACCTTTTTTACTTAACACAACGTTTCCATTACCAAAGGTTAAGTTTTCACGCGTAATTTCCCCAGTTACTAAGCAAGCACCATACGGGCTATACTTTTGTAAAATAATAATATCTTCATCAACATATATTTCTACTGGATCACCTGTGTTGATATTTAAAATACGGCGCAATTCAATAGGAATTACTACGCGACCCAATTCATCTACTTTTCTTACAATTCCTGTAGACTTCATAAAATCCATTCCTTTCATAGTAAACAAATAATATCTTCTCGATACAAATCTAGTCAAATTCGTCAGAGTTGCTAAAACCAAAATGCTTGAATGATGGTCTGATAACGGTTTATAAGTTCTTAAAATATGGCAAATAACGTATTAAATAGATTTATATACACTTTGTATCATATCAATTCGTACACTATTTATGAATAGTGCATAATCTTTAAAATCGAATTCATCCATATATGTTAAAAGTGTGTATTTTATCCATAATATAACTATATATCCATCTTTTACACTACTTTGTACCCATTTTATAACTTTTATTCCGACATAAGACGACAAAATCAGCTATAGAAAAAACGTGTCTTTTCTAACTAAAGACACGTTCATTTGGACCCGAAGTTGTCACGAATAGCTTTTTGAATCATAGCTTCACACCGCTCCAGCTCTACTTTTAATTGTTTTTTATATAATTTAGCTTTCTCTTCTCCCTCATTTGTAAATGTATAATAAACCACTTCTTGAAGCTTCATTCCTTCTTTTTTACGCTTCACCTGTTTGAGGACACCGTCTTCAATCAAGTCATGAAGAGCTTTGTATACCTCAGAATGATTAGGTTTGAATCCAAAAGGTCGAAATTCATCTCTCAACACATCTAATAACCGAAGGCCATACAGACGCTCTTGCTCCGTCATTGTAATCATATATAATTTTAAGAAAGCACGTTGTTTTAATAGAAAACCACTGGATGTACGCTTTTCTCTCATCTCAACTTCCCCCTTCACATACTTGCTTTCATTTAGAATAATAGAAAGCTCTATACGTAATTATACTTTTTTTATTCTACATAATCCTTCTTTTTCATTCAAAATCTCTTTTTTTCCTCACATTTTTTCACTTATTTACGCATTTTTCTCATTCTTTGTAAGCAGGCATTGAATTTTCTTTTTTTCATATATATAGAAGGAATTTACGTGAATATAAGGAGGGGTTCCTTTGAGTAAAAAATATGAAGAGATTGATTGGGGTTCAATTCAGCATAAGGTAGAAGATATGCTTGGAAATCACTTTTGGAGCGATTTAAATCACATCTTGCCAAAGCGATTTCCAAACGTCGATTTATATGAAACCGATAAAGAAGGCATTATCGTCGTTGAAGTTCCTGGACTACATTCCACTAACGACATTCAAATTAAGTTGGACGCAAATATATTAACCGTTGAAGGGAACGTTCCTTATGCTTATGAAGCATCTAAACAAAAGCTAAAACTGAACGAACGCCATACAGGCGTATTTTCTCGCACGGTCAAACTTCCTTTTCACTACACGGACGAACCAGTTCGCGCTAAGTACAAAAATGGTTTATTGGAAATTCGACTGAATAAGATAGAAAATGATCAAACCATTGCTATACAGTTTGAAGATGATTAACTGCACGTAACAAAAACCCTTCTGCTAGCAGAAGGGTTTTTGTTAGAGCGCTGAACTTAACACAACGTTTCCTTTTGGCGTCTTATTATTCGCGTTCGGTTCTAAAGTAATAGCCATAACATCCCACTTTTCACTCTGTTCTTTTTGGCTCATCGTATAGACCACTGTCCCATTTCCATTTTTATCTGTTACAAAAGCACCTGCCGGGTGAGGCTTATCACCTTTTATGAGCCATACCTGATAGACTTCATTCCCTTTTACATTTTTCAAGTTATTCGCTTGAATGACCACATTTAAATTTCCACCTTTTTTCGTCAGAGATGCTGTTGCTTCACCAGAAACATTCGGCTCTGCCTGCAGCTTCATCGTTTTCTCAGATGTAAGAGGTTCATTTTGAGGAGCAACCGAAACATTTGGTTCTTGTTTGCCTTTGTCTCCATCTTTCAACAGAAAGTAGCTGTTTCCTACAAGGGATAAAATAAGTGCCGCAGCTAATCCAATAATGACGGATTTTTTATTTGATTTCTTAGACGCAGCATATTGTTTTTCATTTTTTAAAGCTATTGATTCTCTCTTTGTCTCACCTTGATCTTCTTCGAATACATTTGCAAGTATTCGCTGTTTCATTTCTGGAGGAGGAGATTGCTCTGGTGTCAAATACGTTAGATCTCCAAGAACTTCCTCCAGTTCTTTTAGTTCATCCTGACAGCTTTGACAGTTTTTTAAGTGCATTTCAAACTCTTTTTTCTCATGGGAAGTCAACTGATCATTATAGTAATCAATTAGTTTATCGCACATACTCATGAATCAGCTCTCCCTTCTGCATCGGTACCTAAATATGTTTTTAATTTCCGCAACGCTAATCGCACCCTACCCTTTACTGTTCCTAATGGGATTTGCTGCTCTTCTGCTACTTTTTGCTGCGTTAATCCCTTAAAATAAACGGATTGAATAATCTTTTTTTGGTCTTCAGACAATTTTGATACAGCGTGCCGTACTCTCTGCTGTTCTTCTTTCCACTGAAGGTGCTCGTCAATCTGAGGATGATCATCTTCAATAAAATCAAAAATTTCTTCTGAGAAAATAGGATCGTTTTTTCTTTTTCTCACCATATCAATCGCGGTGTTTCTTGTAATCGTAAACAGCCATGATGAAAACTTCCCTTTTTCATCGCTGTAAACTCCCTTTCCTCTCCACAGCTTAATAAATACTTCTTGAACAGCTTCTTCAGCAATATCAGAGCTATTTGTTAACCGGTATACAAACGAATAAAGAATTCGCTCGTACTTGTCATACAGCAGTTCAAGGGCTTTTTTGTCTTGTTCTTTTATTCTATTGTATAAGACAACGTCGTTTTGCTCTTTCATACCCTTCTCCTTTAACTCTTATGAGTCCTTATTATATAATCGAATTACCTTTGCATTTGGATCACTTTCACATCTTTTAAACGTACCTTTATTTTTCAAAAATAACAAGTAATTATACTTTTTTTATGGAATAGGAGCGAAATTGTCCAATGAAACATTTGATTCTTTTTGATGGCATATGTAATTTATGTAACAGCAGTGTTCAATTTATTATTAAACATGATGAACAAGCTTTGTTTTCTTTCGCCTCTCTTCAATCAGATTTCGGAAAGCAGCAGCTCGCCTCTCACGGCTTACTTCCTGAGCAATTAGACAGCATTGTATATATCCATGGAAAACAAAGATATATAAAATCAACGGCTGCTTTAAAAATCGCCAAGCGCTTAGATGGACCCGTTAAATTTTTATATGCACTTATTATCATTCCTGCGCCTATTCGAGATATCGTATACAACTGGATCGCTCGCAACCGATATAAGTGGTTTGGCAAACAGCAGCACTGCATGCTCCCAACTTCTGATACAAAAAAGCGATTTGTCGATGACTAAAAAAGCTCGGCACATAGAGAAAAAACGATTCCAAAGAGGCATATTTTTATGTTAAGAAAGTCTATTCATAAAAAAATCCGAACTGATTCAACATTCTAATGAAAGAATGCTGAACTATAGTTCGGATTTTTTATCTAACATATGATTGTGTGAGCTTTTTTAGCTTCCACCCATTGCTTTTTTATTCGTTGCTTCAATTGCCTGCTTCATTGTTAAGAAAAAGTCTTGTTCTTTCATCACTTTTAATCCTTCGGCAGTAGCGCCGCCTGGAGTTGTTACTTGCTCTCTTAAAGACGCAGGATCTTTGGTTTCATGTAGCATTTGTACAGAGCCATACATCATTTGAATAACTAAATCTTTGGCTGTTTTTTCGTCCACACCGTAAGCAGTCGTTGCATCAATTAACGATTCTGCAAAATAATATAAAAACGCAGGTGCACTGCCAGTTACAGCCGTTAGCTCATGTACTTCTTTTTCTGAACACTCATGCGCTTCACCAATTCCTTTTAAAATCATTTGAAGCACTTCTTTATGCTCTTTTGTTGCAGAAGTTCCAAGTGTATACAGGGACATCGATTGCCCAATCATAGCAGCTGTATTTGGCATAATCCAAGCGACAGGCGTTTCCTGAGGAAGGTGGTTTTCTAAATAACTCGGACCAATTCCTGCAGCTAACGTTACAACAAATTGCTGATTTAAATGAGTCGAAAGTTCCTTGAGAACGGAAGGATGCGCCTCGGGAGGCATCGCTAAAATAATAACGTCCGAATTGTCAACTTCCTGGCGCCAATTTTGCGTCGTTTGTACGCCGTACGTTTTTTCAACTCGCTGTAACCGACCGATATCTCCGTTGTTTGACATCACCACTGCCTCAATACTATCAGCGCTGCTCGTAACCAAGCCAGCCGCTACGGCTTCAGCCATTCGTCCTGCTCCAATAAATAAAATTCGCTGTTTTTTCATCTGTTACTCCCAGTTATATGTCCAGAATTCTTCTCTTGTTAATAGACGTTCCATTTGCGGATAGTCAGATAAGCGATCGAAGTCAATTGCGTTCATCATTCCTTCTGTTTGAGAACGATGGGCTTTTAACGCTTCAATTTTTTTATCTTTCATCGCTGTTACATCAAAAATAACATCTGGTTCTCCAATATGTTCAATACGATCTTTTGAAAACGCATGACACCAAACAACCGGCCGCTTTTCTTTTGGCATACGTTTTACCGCTTGGATCGTAGCTGCTCCCGTGGCATTGTGATCAGGGTGTACTGCAAAGCCAGGGTAATGCGTTAAAATGTGAGTCGGCTTTACATCGTTAATAATTTCTTCAATTTTATCTGCAAAAACATCAATATCAAGAAATTCTAGCGTTTTATCACGAAGCCCTAGCATACGCAAGTCTTGAATGTCTAAAACGTTTGCTAAATCTAAAAGTTCTTTTTCTCGGATTTGAGGTAGAGTTTCACGGTTAGCAAACAGCGGTCTACCCATGTTTCGTCCCATTTCACCTAGCGTAACACAAGCATATGTAACGGGCGTTCCTTTTTGTCTAGCTTGCGTGATCATTCCTGCTGCTCCATATGCTTCATCGTCAGGATGCGGAAATACAATTAATAATCTTTCTTCCATGTTCTATTCTCCTCTCTTTTCTGTTATGAAAACGGATGTTCACTTAATTGAAGGGCAACTGCTAAACGACCTTCAAAGTCATGCCCTGCTAAAAGAAGTCTGCCTTCTTCATCAATTTCCCAATCTGTTAATCCCTCTGCATAAATCCATCCTAAATCAATTTGAAGACCTACACGATAAGGACCTTCTCCAGTTATCTTTCCGTTTGAAATAGTGACTTTACCATTGCGAATAAAAGCCCCAACTGTCATTACTTTTTCATTTACGTGTGAAGCATATGCACCGTTTGTCGTTTCAAGGTGTACATATACGTCTTTATTTAAAAATGTTTGTATTTTTTTTTGAACTGTTTCTTTATGAATTGGTTGCACGCTTGTTACTCCTTTCTCATGTTCATAAATTGTATTGTACTAAAAATCAGGAGCGAATCCTAATGTTTAGTTCTAGACTTTGAATTTCTTTATTCCATCGTTCATAATCATACATAAATGTTAATTCTTCCCAATTCAACATACTGATTTCTTGAATGTCTATAATAATCTCAGCGAGTTCACGGCTAAGCATACCTAGTTCTTTTCCTTCTGCTAGCTTTTTTTTGTAACGATTAAAAGCTGGATCTAATTGTTCAATTTGTGCATAAATTTCATGGATAGAGCCATATTGTTGAATAAGAGGCAGTGCGGCTTTTTCTCCTACACCTGGAACGCCCGGAATATTATCAGATTTGTCACCAAGCAATGCTTTTACGTCCACCCATTGACGAGGATCAATATTATATTCTTCTTGAAAGTGCTTAAAGCCATAAACAAGATCGCCAACCTGCTTCTTAGCAATAATTTGCGAAATATGTTGATCTAGGAGCTGAAGCAAGTCTCGGTCGTTGCTATAGATGTACCCTGGACTTTGCTTTTCCTTACTCCACTTGCTTGCAAGTGCTCCAATTAAATCATCTGCTTCATAAGAAGACAATGACATTTGATAAATGCCTACTGTATCAAAAAATTGCTTTAACGTTTCGTACTGCTGAATCAGCGGATCAGGCAGCTCTGCTCTTGTTTGCTTATATAAAGCGTATGTATCTTTACGTTTTGTATCCTCGCGTTTAACATCCCAAGCGACGAAAATATGGCTTGGCTCATATTGGTGAATCAATGTATGCATTTTTTGAATCGTTACTCTCAGGGCATTCGTAAATTGGCCCTTACTGTTTCTTGTCAACGCTGCTTCATCTCTTCCATAAGAAGTAGCAAAATAACAGCGGCTTAATAAATTAAATCCATCAATTACTAATAGTGTTTCGTTCACATAGTCACGTCCTTTGAAAACTTTGCTCCTTTAGCTTTTAGAGCAAACATACTATAGCACTTGTTCTTTGCACGCGTCAATGAAGTACACAAAGCTCAAAACCCGCCCATTTTTTTCTCTCAATGTAAATGTAGTATAAAGATGTTAAATTGTTGTTATGATTTATTCGTTTGACTTTTAGAACTTTTGACTATCCTATAAAATGAGGATGAAAGATCAATCCTACAAATGAAGGTGAAAAAAGTGAATAAAAACACGATGATTAAAACATTAAAAGTTATATCTGTTGTGTCGCTTCTCGCTTTGTTATTTATCATTGCTTATGATCGTTCCATGTCTACATCCATGATTATTTTGTTCAGTTCGCTCATTTTCTTTGTATTTGTACTTAGCGACTTTTTTTTCGATCGCAAGCCGTGGGGATTAAAAGGCCTTCAATTATATATATCACTGATGTTATTCATCATTGCCATTTTTGAAATGCATCAAGTTGTCAGTTCACTTTGCGTTATTTCCATTATGGCTCTACCAAAAGTTATTGACGAATTAGCTTAAGCGCGAATGATAAATGATAAAATCCATGATCACAATGATCATGGATTTTATTACGTTTTGAGTAATTTTTCAGAGATGCGAAGAGCTTCTTCTATGCCAAATTTACGCACTAAACTGATGGCTTCCTTTATTTCTCTCTTTTTCAAATCATGAGTCGGATTTAAATTTAACAACACTTGAATAACAACTAAATCCCGCATCGTAAACATCATATTCTTTTTCATATCTCGCTGAAATGTATACTGTTCTTTTAAGAGCCGGTCACTTATTGCTAACACTTTCGACTCCGGAAGATGTAGCTGCGCTCCTGCTTCTTGACAAGACCACAATTTTTTCACTCGATCTTCAGCATTCATATTTGCGACTCGTGCATATGTAATATCGCTGTTTTCTTGACGAATCTCTATCTCTTTTAACGTTGGCTTTAGCACCGTTTTTCGCTTAGAGACTTTTTTCTTGTTAACTCCTGTATCCCTAAGGACTCTGCCGTGAACGGTGTAAATGTCGTATTCATTTTCTCTTTTTACATCTTGTTTATTGTATTTTGGAAAATAACCATTCACAAGCATCGTTCTCAACATATCTAATTCTTTTTTTAATCCATGAACTTCAATATATCCAACCGCATGAATTTCTTTGTGGAATTTTTTTGTATTGCTAACACCTTTTCCTGCAACGTGAGCTCTTACTCTTTCTGATAGAGAGCCCGTCGTGGTTCCGATATACAAAAGCCGGCCGGGTTCATCGAAGAAAAAATAAATGCCAGGAGCGGAAGGCAATTGTCCCATTTCTGCTGTACTTAGCAGCTTTTGCAATACTTGCATGACTGCTAAATCAATTTTTGCTGTCATTATTTTTGATAACCTTTTAACATTTCTTCATATACTTTTAGATGCGTATGTACAGTTTGAAGAAGCGGTACGTGTATAGACGATTTTTCAGCTAACTTCAGCAAATATCCTTGAAGGTGGTCTCCTTCAATTTGAGAGCTTTTTTCCATGTCGCGCTGCATCGATGACTTCATGTCATACGTCATTTTGTCCATCGTATTCATATGCTGTTCAATGATTCCTTCGGCTAATGGTGCATCGTAGGCCATCATAATATTTTCCACTTCTTTAAAAAGTTCTTGCACAAATTGACGCCCGCCTTTTGCTGCTAAAACTGGTCCAACAGGTGCGCGCATAAGAGTAGTCATGCCTGACATAACCGTAATAAACAAATACTTATGCCACATATCCTGTTCAATATATGAACTTTTCACAAACGAAGCTTTTGTACCACTGAACGCTTGCTCAATCAGTTGTAATCGTTCTGTGTCCTTCTGCTTAAATTCACCAAATACAAGTCTGTGAGCAGGACTCGTCTGGACGACCTCTCCATCTTGGTTTAAAGTAGTTTCAATAAAGCACAGCCCTCCAATGACTTTCTCTTCCCCAAAAGCTTCCTGCAATGGAGCGACATGAGCCATACCGTTTAACAAAGGTATTACAACGGTCTGATTCCCTACAAAAGGACGGACATCTTCAATTGCTTGTGTAAGATGATAAGCCTTCGTTGTGAACAAAATAACATCATAAGGTCCTTTTACCTCAGATTTTATAATAGCTTGTACAGGTGAAGTGAAGTCACCGTGTGCACTTTTAATCACAAGTCCGTTTTGTTCCAGCTCTTTTTTTCTGCGTTCTCTGACAAGGAAAGTAACATCTTCTCCTTTTTCCACAAGCCTGCCTCCAAAATAACCGCCAACGCCGCCTGCGCCTAAAACTAATATTCGCATAACTTTTGCTCCCCTTTTCTTTTTCTTTTATTGTAGCACAGCTAGTTTGAAATTTTATAATATTCTTATTTCATTGTATTTTGAGTTTTCTACAAAAGATAGCCATAGCGCTTTTAAAGTTGTTATAATGAATACAAAAAAGCATAAAAATTTACGTTTAGACATTTATCCCCTCTTGGATATACGATTTACCAACCCGTAATCGGAAAAATTCCGATTTAAATAATGTTATTTACATAGGAGAGACTGAAATGAAAACAGAAATCTACATTTTATCTGGATTTTTAGGCAGCGGAAAAACAACGTTGCTTAAACAGCTGCTTCAGCAAGAAAAAGATCGTAATCGCAATATTGCTGTTGTGATGAATGAGCTTGGCCAAGTTTCGATTGACTCAAATGAAGTAGAAGAAGACACGCCGTTAAAAGAATTGCTAAATGGCTGCGTGTGCTGTACGATTCAAGGTCAATTTGAAACGCAGCTTCATTCACTTTTACAGGAGAACACATTGGATGCTATCTATATAGAAACAACGGGAGTTGCCCATCCCATTGAAGTATTAGATGCTTGTATGTCTCCTCTTTTTGCGCATCAAGTTACGATTAAAAGTATTATCACCACACTGGATGCGACAAGATGGAAAGAACGTGGTTCCTTAAGCATTCAACTTCAAAAACTTCTTCAAGAACAAGTAAAACATGGGGATGTAATTTTATTAAATAAAACGGACATGCTGTCTGAGTCAGAAAAGTCTTCCCTGCTTTTTGAGATTCAATCCATTAACGCTAGTGCAAGGACATTATTAACGACATTTTCCCGCGTGAAGCTTGATGTGATTCAAAAAGCTCAGCTGTCTCAAAAACAGCCGCACCATAAGGCTCATGTTGAAGATCATCTTCATTTGAAAACATTTGTATATGAGTTTACAAAAAAAGTGGATCTTGAATTATTTGAAAATTGGCTGCGCCAAATGCCAGATACCATTTATCGCATTAAAGGCTATATGCGCTTCACTCATTCGAATGATACGTATTCGTTTCAATATTCATACGGCATGCCTCTATATATGAAAGAAATGATGAAGCTGCCCACCACTCTTGTCTTTATAGGTGAAAACCTCGATCACGCTAAGATGAAACAAGAATTATTTAATCTTGAACAACAATCTCATTAAAAATCCCGCTCTAGGCGGGATTTTTTTATTACTTATAAACAGGCATTTTGTACTCTGCGCAAAATTTCATATGCACGATTTCCGGCTAACTCTGTCAATTCTTCAAATTTTTCATCTCTTTTCAAATCGAGTTCAATAATTTCTTTTGCCAGCTCAATAATCTCTTCTTTTTTCAATTGTTGCACAGCCATGTAAAACGCCCTTCCCTTTTAGAATTTATGTATATTCTCACATTTATTTTCTATTCATCATTTTGAAAGCAAGTGATTAACCACAAGGCTTTATCCTGTATGGTTAACCACTTGGGATCGAGTTAATCATTAGTTTATAGGACTCTTTTCCCTATTTCATTATTTATGTCACTTTTTCTCACATAGTAATTCAAAAATATAACATATATATGTTAGAATGTATTACATGTTATAATTTTTTGTATTTTTTTCCTTTATAATAACATACTACTACGTACTCAGGGGTGAGGGAGATTGTCTACGAATGAAGCGTCATATCGAGATAAAAAAGTCATGTCTATTGGGATTGTAAAAGAATTAACCGGTTTATCAGAAAGACAAATTCGCTACTATGAGAAAAGAAGCCTGCTCTTTCCGGACCGAACCAATACGGGTATCCGGAAATATTCGTTTTCAGACGTCGAACGATTAATGGATATTGCCGATCGTATAGAAGAAGGAGTTCAAACGAGTGAAATACGCACAGAACTGGCTAAAAAAGATGAAGCGAGAAAAATGAAAGAAGTAAAAAACCAAATGCTTCAAGGTCAGTTGAACGCTCATTTCAAGCGGAAGCTATAAAGTATACATACGGTGACTTTTCCGTCTCCGTTTTTATTTCTTTACAGCAGACAAAAAAGCGCATATCTAAAGATATCCGCTTTTTTGTCCGTTAAGCTGAACGCCCTTTAAAGAATTTCGGCTGATGAGAGCTCATGAACTTAGTTTTAGATAAAATGAACATCACCGACCCGCCCCAAATGAACAAAAAGGCAATCATTTCCACGCTAGAAAACGGTTCGTGATACACGAATACCCCTAATAAAAGCGTCATGGTAGGAGCAATGTACTGCAAAAAACCGACCATCGATAGCGGAATAAGCGGGGCCCCTTTAGCGAAATACAATAGTGGCATAGCTGTAGCAACACCGCCTCCAATTAAAAGAGCACTCACATCAAGCGACTGAAGGGAAAAACTTGAAGATCCTTTCACTAAAAGAAAAATAAAATAAATAACTGCAATAGGTGCAACCATCATTGTTTCAATCGTTAATCCTACTTTTGCTTCTAACTGAATAGTCTTTTTTACAAGACCGTACAAACCAAAGCTAAACGCTAAGCTTAATGATACCCATGGGATATGTCCGTATGTAACTGTCATAACGATAACACCTATAGCAGCCAATCCAACCGAAGCACCTTGCCAAAAATTAAGCTTCTCTTTTAAAACGACTATGCCAAGCAAAATACTAACGAGCGGATTGATGTAGTAACCTAAACTTGTTTCAATAATATGATTATGGTTAACCGCCCAAATGTAAACGAACCAGTTGATGCTGATCAGCACTGAAGCCACAAATAAAATGGCCGCTTGTTTCGTATTACGAAATAATAAACCAAGCGTCTTCTTTAAAGAACTCATTTGCTTTGTCACAAGCAAAAGTAAAAGCATAAAAACAAATGACCATATAACGCGGTGAGCGAGTATTTCATTCGCATTCACCTCGCCAAGAAGCTTCCAGTAAAGCGGAAAAAGCCCCCACATAACGTAAGCGCTGGCTGTATAAACAATACCTGCTCGTTTAGAATCTTGATTCATTTCTCAACCTCTTTTCTTTATCTCTCTGTCTCTTATCATTATAGATGCATTTACCTCTTTTTTATAGCTTTATTTTGCCTATCGAAATAGCTCAAAAAAAAAAAAAAAAACGATCGCTTTTAGCTCGACCGTTTTTTATACATTATTTTTTAGGTTGTTTAAATACTTTGGCACTGCGAATATACTCTACGTCTTGTACATTTTCTCGCGCGTTAGCGATTCGAGCCGCAGCAAAGAAATAATCGGATAAACGATTTAAATACTGAAGCACCGCCACATTAATTTTATGCTCACGCTGCACGCCAACAACAAGCCGTTCTGCGCGGCGTGTAATCGTCCGACAAATATGAAGCGTTGTCGCTGCAGGTGTGCCTCCAGGTAAAATAAAACGCTCAATGGCCGGCGCTTCTGACATATAGACATCAATGCGCTTTTCAAGTACTGCTATCATGTCATTCGTTACTTTGTACGGATGATCATCTTTTGCAAATGCTAAATCACTTCCACAGTCAAAAAGCTCATGCTGAATCGTAATTAGCTCTTCTTTTACATCTTTTAATGTTGTTTCATCCAGCTGATAAATCGCTTGACCTACAAAGCCATTTAGCTCATCAATCGTCCCGTATGCTTCCACTCGAATATCATCTTTATTTACTCTTCCTCCAATTAAGCTTGTCTGCCCTTTGTCCCCTGTTTTTGTGTAAATGTTCATTGTATTTCCTCCTTCAATCGATTAGCAATTCCGTACCAAATGTGATCTACTTTCTGGGCATGTGCCGCCAAATGCTGATACGCATACCCGCATTCATCTCTCCACTGCCGCTCTATTGGATCTAAAGGAACAATGCCTTTGCCGACTTCAGTTCCAATCACTATTAACTGTTCCCATACACCGCTGTCTCTCCACTTCTGTATGACCTTTTTAACAACAAGATGCGGAGCCTCCAGCTCGCTATGTATTAATTCCTTAACATAGTGCTCAAATCCTTCTAGCACAATGTAACTTTCTTCAAACTCAATGGCCGGTAAAACGGGGTCTTCATACAAACAATGCCATTTTATCGACTCACTGGCATACTGCTGCTTCACCCATTTTCTTTTGCCGGTAAATGCACCGCCGAATACGAAATGCATGCTCTTCTCTCCTTTGCCTGTTTGTATGTGCACGTTACTGAAAAACCTTCTCCATAAGAAAAAGAAACATCCCAAAGCGACGCTGTCTGTTTAAAATGGGACGCAAGTAAACGCAGTGGTCCGCCGTGTGAAACAATAGCAATGTGACGCAATTGCTGACTAGCCGCCAAATCGACCGCTTCTTCCCAAGCTTCCCAAACTCGGTTTGAAAATCCTGAGAAGCTTTCACCATTCGGAGGCGTATGTTCTGCCCAGTGATCGATCCAATTTCTATATGCCCGTATGTTTTTTAAATCTTCATACGTCTTCTCTTCCCAATCTCCAAAATGCAGCTCACGCCAACTTTCCCTTTTAATCACCTGAGATTTAGGAAAAACAATTGAACTTGTTTCTAGCGCTCTTTTTAAGTCACTGGAAATAACGAGCTCCGGCTCTAGAGAAAGCTCTTTTAATTCATTTTTCCCTTCTATACTTAAAGGCGGATCACTCCACCCTATATATTTTTTTTGTTGATTTTCAAGCGTCATGCCATGGCGAATACATGTGATAACCAAAGGATTATCCATAAAAACGTTTCTCCTCCTTCAATGGTTGCACCTATAACATCTCCTGTTACGCCACCAAACTGCGAACGATAAAACCGTATCCAGAGCCATAAAAAACCGGCAAAGAAAAAGATAATGAATTTATTGTCTATAAAAACAATGAAAATAGCAACTAAGAATAGGCTCATGACGATAAATGCATAAATAGACCATTTGGTGACTCCTTTTTGAAAATAAGCAGCAAGCCCCGTATCTTTAGCGGGCTTATCTCTCATGACTAAGAAAGCGGCTCCGATTCTTGGAAGTGTAAAGACGGTTATACATGCCCAAACCGATAAAGAAGAAAGAGACGTTAATTCATAGATTGCACTAAAGCGCAGCAGAAGCAGAACAATAAGAGAAAGAATAGCAAAAGACCCAACGTGCGGATCGCTTAAAATCTGCAGTTTCTTTTCCTTTGACTGATGGGAAAAATACGCATCACTTACATCCATCCACCCGTCTACATGAAGACCACCCGTTAAAACAAGCGGCAAAAGCAAAACTAAAATACTGCTAACAATAGCAGTGATAGGTGAATAGTGAAGCAGCTGTAAAAAGCTATAAAACATTAAACCTAGTAATATGCCAATCCAAGGCAGGACAAAAAGTGAGCGTGCCGTTCTTTTTTCAGTCCATTGAACGGTTTTAGCCAGTGGTAAGATCGTAAAAAACTGAAGAGAGATTCGTAGTATGGCTATCCATTCTTTCATTTGCTTACACATTCCTTTCCTTTTTTAAAACGGGAAAGTCCCGCTTCTACACAAATAGCCACATCTGCTTTTTCTACAATATACTGATGTAATTTCCCTAACATATGCATATAGCTATATGTCGGCTCCTCTAACACGCCCGCTTCAAACAGTTCATTAGATACTAGCACGACCGTCTGAGACTGCGCAAACAGCTTATCGAGCGCTTCTATCATCTGACGAAAAACCTCTTGTTTACCTTCTTTTGTTTGCCACCTTTTTTCGGTTAAAAAAAGCTCATTGGCAAGCCAGTTTGTGACACAGTCCAAGAGTATAGTATCATCACTTCGAAGGTTTGGAAGAATTTGTTGTAAATCTACAGACTGCTCGATCGTTGCCCAAGGCGTGTTCGCCGCTTGACGTTCTGTTTGATGAAGCTGGATACGTTTTTGCATTTCACTATCTGTTTGCCGGCTTGTGGCAATATAAACAGCGCGCTTTGTACAAAAAGTTTGAACCATATTCTCCGCTGCACGTGATTTGCCGCTTCGAACCCCTCCGCTAATAAAGATGATCATATTTCATCGAGTCCTTGTTTGATTACGTTAAGTAAATAGTCATTTTCTTCTTTCGTTTTCACAGCCAAACGGATATAGCGTCCATTTAAAAATGGGAAGTTTTCGGTATGCCGAGCTACCACACCGCGGCTTGCTAAATAGATAAGCCAATCGCGCGTTTTAATAGAAGACGGAACGCTGCAAAGATAATAGTTTGTTTGAGACGGAGAAACCAAAAGCCCCCATTCTTCTAATTGACTCAAGATCCGTTTTCGTTCTTGTTTAATATAATGTACGGTTTTTTTCACAAAATCTTTTTCATCTACACATATCATCCCTACTTGCTGCGACAATCCGTTTACACTCCAAGGAGGTTGTTTTTTAGACATCTTGCTAATGATTTTTTCATTTGCCAAAATATAGCCAAGGCGAAGCCCCGCAATATTAAACATCTTTGTCATCGAACGCACAACAATGAGATGTTCATAGTTTAGAATAAGAGAATCAAATGAAGGCTGATGTTCGACAAAATCAATAAATGCTTCATCAATTATTAAGTATGTACCATGATGAGCAGCAGCTTTTACTACTTTCATCCATTCCTCGTGACTATACATAACGCCCGTTGGATTATTTGGGTGACAAATCCATAGTACTTTTATATCCGGAAGAATACTCATAATCAACTCTATATCCCAGCTCCAGCCATTTTCTTCAGCTAAAGGAACGTATGTCACTTCACATCCATACGCTTTACTTGCCTGTTCGTATTCGACAAACGTCGGCTGTACAATCCCCGCTTTCTCTCCTGAAAATAAAGAAGCAATAAGGAAAAACGCTTCAGCGGCTCCATTTGTGGGCAGCACTTGAGCAGCGGAAACATGATGATGAGCTGCAAGTTTATTTTTTAGTTCTGTTACTTCAGGATCAGGGTAACTAAACGCAGCTTCCTTGAATTCGTTCCACTTTTCGTGAAGAACAAGGGGAGCCCCTAAAGGATTTGTGTTTACGCTAAAGTCTTTTAGATGCGACAAATTCTCGGCCCCTATTGCTTTTAAAAAGACATTGGGGTTAGCTCCATGTGTAGGTAATAGCACTAATAACTCCTCCTAACAAAAGATAGAATAACCACGTAGCATAGACCGTCCTTTTCATAATGAAAACAGCTTGTTCAATATGACCGGCTTGCAGGGGAATGAGTGGTTCGCCCATTTTTGCACGATTAGATTCTATGCCTTTATATGTATTAAGCCCGCCGAGTTGAATACCTAAAAGGGCAGCCACTGCACTTTCCCCGTATCCGCTATTTGGACTTGGATGCTTCTTAGCATCGCGCTTAATCAAACTCGTTACATGCCAAAGAGAATATTGGCTTTTTGCTACATTAACAGCGGTCATCACCACTGCAGTTAACCGACTTGGAATATAGTTTAATACGTCATCGGTTTTTGCACTAAAATAGCCGAACAGAAAGTAGCGGTCATTTTTATACCCAACCATTGAATCGCATGTGTTAATAGCTCGGTAAAAAAAGGCTAGGGCTCCTCCTCCTATAAATGCATAAAAAAGCGGAGCTGTAATACCATCACTTGTATTTTCAGCCACGGTCTCTACCGTCGCTCTGGCAATTTCTCCTTCTGATAAACGATCCGTATCTCGTCCCACAATCATGCTTACTTCATATCTAGCTTTCTCCATATCTCCTAGCTGAAGCGGCTTTTGCACCTTATAAGCAGCTTCGCTTAAGGAACGAGTGGATATAGTAGTCGCAATCATTACCCCCTCTACTAAAACACCTAGTATAAAATGAACTCCGTACAAAGCATGAAGGAATAAAAAAGGAATAACTCCTGCGAGCACCACCATACTTATCACAAGAAGCAATCCTTTGAATCGTTTTCCTGCGCCTTTATTTAATCTGGAATCCATCCAATAAATCCACTTGCCAAACCAGCGAACGGGATGCGGCCAATTTTCTGGGTCGCCTATGATTCGGTCAATGAGTAGAGCAATCGTCATGGCTGTCAGGTGTGCAATCATCGCTTGTGCAATACTCATTTCTTCACCTCTTTTCCTTAAGTGCCTGCTCTAAGCTTATTTTTACCAGCTTGGCTACCGCTTGACCTAAAGCGGTCATAGAGCCTGCATATTCATATAATGGTCCTTGCTGAGACGCTGCAACTGAGATACTGTCCGTAGATGTTCCCGTAGCAATCGTCTTTGTAGCTGGATCTATGACACCCAGCTGTGACAGCGTTTTTGTTTTGGCTTCTGTAGCGGCAATAAAAAGCTGTAAAAACGCTGCATCCGTAAGCGTGCCTTCCACGAAAAAAAACATATTAATTGTACCGGGAGAGGAATAAAATGGAACAGCTTCGTCAGCTGTAATATCTACTGCGTTTCCTACTCCAGCCGTTATCACGGAAGCTACTCTTACTCCGTAGCCTTCGTAACAGTAAACCGCTCTTTCTTTTAACCAAACCGCTGTCATCAACCCTACGATTTGCTCATGGCGCACATTTTCTTTCATCAAATATTGCTCATACTCTAAAGAAGGAGTATCTGAATAATAGTCTTTATGAACAAATCGATTGTAAAAGGTGTCCGTTTCCATGATGCCTGTTCCTAAAACGCCTGAGCTGTATGTTTTATAAGAAGTCTCGGTTTTCATGATTAAAAGCTCAGGCCGTTCTTCAATTTTAAGATGTGAAAAGGGACCAATCCCCTTTTCAATTCGAACTGGAATATGGTCCCTCTTTTTATTTATTGTACACCTCAGGGTATACTGCTTTTGCTAAGTCCTCTAAGCCATCTACAATACGAGGTCCTAAGCGGTTGATTTTGTTTTGATCAACCTTTTCGATGTTCCCCTCTTTTACAGCAGTCATGCTGCTCCAAGCGGGACGCTTCATAATCTCATTTTTGTCTGCATCATACGTTGCGATAATAACGTCAGGGTTTAACTTAACAACTTGCTCTTCAGAAAACTTAACCCAACCCTTTTCACTAGCCGCTACGTTATCAGCACCGATCATAGTAAGCATTTCGTTCATGAACGTACCTTTTCCTGTTGTATAAATCTCAGGAGCTCCCGATACCTCTATCCATACTTTTTTACGATCTTCTTTTGAAATCGTTTTTGCTTTTTTCTCAATTGAAGCTACTTTTTCTTTCATGTCTTTAATTGTTTGATTAGCTTCTTTTGTTTTACCCGTTAATTTACCAATTTGCGTAATAGAATCATAAACCGTATCAAACGTTGTTGAATCTTTTACAACAAATACCGGAATACCCGCACTTTCAATTTGTTTAAATACTTCATCTGAAACGCCCATACTTGAAGCGTGTGCCAGCACTAAATCAGGATTTAAAGCAATAACTTTTTCTGCATTAACGTTCATATCTCCCACCTGCGCTTTTTTCTTTACGCTTTTAGGATAATCATCGTTGCTTGTGACACCGACTAATTCTTTCTCAAGGCCAAGGGCATATACAATCTCCGTATTACTTGGCATTAATGAAACAATTTTCTTAGGCTGTTTTTTCAACGTAATTTCTTTATCACGCGCGTCTTTTACCTTCACTGGAAATGCAGCTTGTGACGTTTGTTCTGTATCTTGCTTCGTTTTTTTATCACTGTTGCTTTGGCTGCCTGCACCGCATGCAGCAAGTACGATGACTAACAGCGCAATAATGGAATACGAAAGCCATTTTTTCATCTAAATACTCCCCCTATATATTGTTCATTGTGAATACGAAACCTCCACGTTAAAGAAAAAGCAAATGATCATGCAAAAAGCAGCGCTATCCCGTTTTTTCCGCTTTGACTATGTATACTGCTCGGCAGCAGCTTCAAAATAAAAAAGCTTTACTTTCAATTGAAAGCAAAGCAGGTAACGTCAAGATAAGCAGGAAAAGAATCCGTTCACTATACTTGATATGTATGTTCATTACCCTGCTTCACCCTTCCTCGAAGGTTTCACAGCTAACAATAAGGCAGGTCTCCTGACTTACGCACAAAGCGCTTACAGTGGCGGGACCGCGCTGGTTTTTCACCAGACTTCCCTTTTCACTCAATCTTTAAATTGAGACCTTATTGCTTTACGATTATTCACTTGTCCTAGTATACCCCACTCATCGAAAAATGGAAATAGCCATTCTCACAAAAAAAGCTGCGAGAATGCTCTCGCAGCTTAGGGAATTAAAGAGTTGCTAAAAATTCACGGACCGCTTCAGGCGTTTTAGCATTTGCACTGTGCAGGTGCGCAATTTTTTCACCGTTTTTATATACAAGAAGAGAGGGAATACCCATTACATTGTTTTCAGCAGAAAGTTCTTCAAACTCATCCTTGTCAATTTTAAACCATGCTTTATCTGTATTTTCGTCAACGATTTCATCAATAAACATATCCAAACGTTTGCAATCAGGACACCACGTTGTCGTAAAAATCCCAACGCTTAGTGTTTCATTCTTAATTTGTTCGCGAAATTGTTTTTCTTCCGTAAATTGTTTCATTGTGTTACCTCCAGCGTCTATTCGTTCCTTCCTACAACTCTATAGTAAGAAGTCTGACTTCATTATAAACGATTTTTTTATCGTTGTGCTAATGTTTCAGCTTATTTAGACCATAACGGTTTTAGACGTAAAAAAATGCTAGCTTAAAAAAGCTAACATTTCGAAATTGTAGAATGTTGTGTCTATTATCAGCTGAACCACTTAGGCGGCATGTTTCGGTTCCAATAAATTTTCCCTAAATCATAATGCTTTTGAAAATTATCTGCGGCCGCATGATAGTGAAAATTAAACCAGTATCCATCTTTTGGAGGATTTTCACGCCGTACATGAAACCGTATTAAGTCCTGACCGGTTTCCCGGTCATATACATGGAAAATCTTTTCACCGTAGCCAGCAGCAGGGTGCTCGCTTATCTCGAGATTCTGAATTGACTGTTCACGTTCAGTGCCAATGTCGGTCAGCACTTCTTCAATTTTAGGTAACACTGCTTGACGAAATTCATCTTCAATGACAGGACCAATTTTTGTTCCGAATTTTTCCACTGACTGTTTTTCAGCTGATTCCATTGCATACGTAACAAATGATGAAACGTCTTCATATTTTGGTTCTTCATATGGCAAATGAATATCTTCTATAACAGCTGTGACAGGAGTTGTTTCTCTTACATACCCTGCTTTATGTTGCTTGTCCGCTTTTGCATCATCAACGTATAAATATTCTGGTGGAGTGACAAGCCCAAATGTAAATACTGTAATAAATACAATTAGCATTCTTTTTATCCATCTAGGCATTCGTATCTTTCCTTTCTCATCTTTTCCCATATGGTCTTTTCATATTGTAAAATTCATTATCATAACTCACTAGGTATTGTAACATACTTATTAATTTTTTACCTATATTTGCTTATTCATTTATGCTGTCTACGGGCATTTGACGACTTTTCAGTTACCACCTTCCTTCTTCTGTTTGAGGTTGTCACACCGAGCGGAAACCTATACAAGATATTCCTTTTTTGCTGGATGCTTAAACACAAAAGTATTTTTATGTTCAAAAATATATCATACTTTTATGAACTTTAGATGAAATTCATAAAAAAAACTTCCAAAACTTTTTAATTCCTAAAAGGTTTTGGAAGTCTTTTCAATGAGCGTAATTAATTTTACTTTTTTGGTTATTTTTGTATATAAATTGTCCCGTAATGAAATTTTGATGTTTTTCGTTTTTGCACAGTAAATCCATGCTCTTTAAAACGACTGCTTTTCCAATGATCTTTTAGCACGACCTTTTGTTTGGCTACTCTTTTTGCTTCTTGTATAGCCATTGGCGTCAGCGTGGTATACAGTGCTATTGCTTTAATACCATTAATTCCATTCGATTCCTCAATTTGTTCTTGAAACATCGGATCAAAGTAGACAACATCAAAAGAATTATCTTCACAACACGCCAAAAACGATTCAAAATTTTGATGAACCACGTTTATACGCTTCATTGCATCATTCAACTCTCGTACGTCACTTTCCCAATTTAAAAGTCCTTGTTTGACTAAATAAGCTACATAGCGGTTGCCTTCTAGTCCGACAACTTTCCCACTTTTCCCTACCGCTACGCTCGCCATCATACTATCCGATGCAAGACCAAGTGTACAGTCAAGCATGCTCATTCCTTTTTCTAAACCAGCAGCTTCAATAAACGGATCACGTTCTCCCCGCAGCCATCTCTTCACTCTAAACATAGCGGAGTTTGGATGAAAAAAAATAGGTTCCTCTTCATTTTGGACGTGCAACTCTACTCTATTTTTACCGACAACCAGCACGTCTGCCGCTTCAAGATTTTGAAGATCTGCAACAGATTTCTTCTCTCTTGTTACAAAAGGTATACTTAAATCAGCGGCTACTTGTTTGGCTTTTACAATCATCTGTTCATTTGTTCGACCAGCAGTCGTAACAATCACTTTCATAACTCCCCCTACACTGTTTGGCTATTTACATAAAGAAAAAGGATGCCGATAGACATCCTTTTTCTTATAAAGTATATGCGATTTTTCTTTAAAAATCTATATACTAGATGTGACAAAAGCAGGACATTTTATGAACAGTGCTGCTTAAAGCCATTTAAAATGTTTTCAAAAATAACTTCTAACGGCTGACCTTCAATTTCATGTCGAGGAATAAAATGAACAACTTCTTTTCCTTTTAAAAGTGCCATAGACGGTGATGAAGGCTCAATGTCCCCAAAATATTCACGCATTTTAGCTGTTGCTTCCTTATCTTGACCGGCAAAAACAGTTACCACTTGATCTGGTTTTTGCTCAGACTGTAAGTACGCTTGCGTTGCTGCAGGACGTGCTAAACCAGCAGCGCATCCACAAACTGAATTAACGACAACAAAAGTTGTTCCTTCTACGTTTTCCATAAAATCAACTACGGCTTCCTCTGTTGTTAATTCTTCATAACCAGCTTGAGTTAATTCTTGACGCATTGGTTTAACTAACTGACGCATATATTCTTCATATGCCATTGACATATTAACATTCCTCCTAACAATCATTCACGCTAAAAGCATACTATAAAAACCAGGAAAAATCTAGCTACTCACTCTTCAAATCCTTATCGCTGTCTCGTTCTCCTTTTTCATTTGACAAAAAAAGATTAAAACCGGGTCATATCATCTAATTTTTTTCCATAAAAATGTCGATTTTTACTATTAATATTCCATTTTTTGTACTATAGTAGTAAATAGTAGTTTAGTAGAAAGGATTTTCAAATTGAACCAGCGATTTAAACCGAACAAACGATTTAAGCCAAACAAACGATTTTATGCATTTTTGTCTTTAGTGTTAGTGATCGTCGCTTCTTTATTTTTTATTACAGAAGCCAAAGGAAGTGAATCCGCTGCATCTCAGCAAGTCTTAGCATCTACTGCATTGCCGCTGAAAGAAGCTGCATCTTCAGCACAACCTGAGAAGCTGCTTAATACACTTCACCATAATATGTATGTAGGAAATACCGTGAACGATCAAAATCAAGCTCTTACACAGCCTGTTTACCTTACGTTTGACGATGGCCCAACGCCTGATACCCTTCACATTTTAGATGCTTTGCGTCAATATAACGTAAAAGCAACTTTCTTTATGTTAAAGTATCAAATTGACGCTCACCCTGAAATTGCTAAAAAAGTAGCACAGGAAGGACATGCCATCGGCTGTCACGGCGTCTCTCATGATATTCATGTCATGTATAGTGAAGACGGCGCCGCGTTAAAAGAAATGCAGGAGTGTCAAGCGACAGTTAAGAAAGTAACCGGTGTTGACAGTAAGTTAATCCGCGTTCCTTACGGCAGCGTTCCTTATTTAAAAGAGCCGCACCGTACAGAGTTGCTAAGCCACTTTAAATTATGGGACTGGAATGTAGACAGTGAAGACTGGGCACTTCGTTCTGCACCTAGAATTATTCAGGGCCTTGAACCTCATATTCAAGGGGTTAACTCCAACGGAAGAACACCCGTCATTTTATTTCATGACAAATCCTTTACGGCACAGTCTCTGCCGACTATTTTGACTTACTTAAAACAGTCCGGTTATCAGCCTATTAAAATTGATAACACGATGCAGCCTATGCAGTTTCCAACTCCCGCTGCAAAACAGTCATAAAAAAAGATCATTCAAGTGAATGATCTTTTTTTATGCTTTTCTGCTTTCCGTCATTTGTTTCCAAACAGAACCTTTTGCTTCTTCTCCGCCTTCGATACGTTCAATCGCTAGCTTGATTTGTAAATCTACCTCAAATTCTTTGTCATTCTCTGCTGCTTTTAATGCAGGAAGAGCCGTCTCATCCCCTACCTCGTATAAATACATCGCTGCACGCCAGCGCACAAGCTTATTTTTATCACCAAGGGCTTCACACATTGCCGGAATACCTTCTTCAAAACCTAAATCCGACATGCAGTCTCCAGCAGTACGGCGCACAGTGACTGATTTATCTTTTAATGCTTTGTATAAATAAGGCAGTACCGCTTTTGATTCAATCATTCCTAAGTAGACCGTAGCTAAGCGGCGAATAGATGCTTTTTCATCATCAAGCGCTTTATTTAAAACGTCTAAATCAGCTTCTGTTGGATCCATTTGTTCTAAATGGGCATAGCGCACTGACCAATCGTTGTCTTCTAGCATCTCTTCTGTAACTTTATAGGTTTTACGCGGCTGTACCGTTTTTCCGCCTTCTTTTTCTTCTTGTGCATTGGCTACAAGGCGAGTTAATCTTTCTTGCGGATATGCTGCTGCTAATTCTTCCACTACTTCGTCTCCGATAGCCGCTAACTCTCCGTAACGAACGCCTTGTTCTTTCCATTTCCGTTCTAGCACTACATTATCTGAAAAGCTTTGAAGCTCTGCTACCGCTTTTGCGAATCGTTCAGGCAGACCAAATCGCTTTTCTTCATTTCCATCCGTTAGCTTAACTTGCATTGGTACGTTTTTGAACATTTGAACGGACACATTGACCTCACCAAAATGCTCATTCATTTTGTGCTGTTCGCTGCTGCTTTGCAAATCTTCACCAAACGCTGCACGAACTTGCGGCAAAATTTGCTTCCAGTCATATTTAGCATTTCGCTCTACTGCTAAGAAGTCCGCTACGTGATAGACTCCTTTTACCCCTTCTACTTTCAAGATGTCTTGAACAACTTCAGGCGCTGCTTCAGCATTTTTTTCCGTATAGTTATTGCTTTTTCCGCCTGATAGCACTTCGTCTAAATTAATTTTCATTGTATTCGGACTTGGCGTTGGCTCAATTGATTTAATGTTCATATCGTATCGTACTCCTCTCGTTAAAATTGTAGCATGTGGCTTATACTCAGTCTAACGACTTGTTTACGCGTTTTCAATTTCTTCAATCAGCTCTGAAAGCTCTGCCCAGCGATCAAGCAATGCATTTAATTCTTCATTTGCTTTTTCTTGTTCTAACGATAGGTTATGCGCTTTTGTATAATCGCTGCCCACCTGTTCAATTTCACTTGTTAAGCGTTCAATTTCTTCTTCTTTTGCTGCAATATGATCTTCGATTTCTTCCCATTCTTTTTGTTCTTTATACGTTAAGCGACGCTTTTTCGTTTTCTCCGGCTGTTTTGGCTTTTCTTCTTTCACTTTAGCCTGCTGAGCCATTGCCTGCTTCTTTTTCACCGCTTCTTCTAATTGATCTGTATAAGCGCCAAAATAAGTCGAAATGTTTCCTTCTCCTTCAAAGACAAGTAAGTAATCTGCTACTTTATCTAAGAAATAGCGATCATGTGATACCGTGATAACAACACCTGGAAATTCTTCGAGGTAGTCTTCAAGCACCGTTAGCGTTTGAGTATCCAAATCATTAGTCGGCTCATCTAGCAGTAAAACATTTGGGGATGTCATCAACAATTTCAATAAATATAAACGACGGCGCTCTCCTCCGGACAACTTTTGAATCGGTGTTCCGTGCGTATGTGAAGGAAATAGAAATCTCTCAAGCATTTGCGATGCAGAGATCATTTTCCCATCCGTCGTATGAACAACTTCTGCCGATTCTTTAATATAATCAAGCATGCGTTGATTCAAGTCCATATCATCGCTTTCTTGAGTATAGTAAGCAATTTTAACCGTTTGTCCTCTGTCAATTTCACCGCTGTCCGGCTCAATGCGTCCTGCAATCATATTCAATAGGGTAGACTTTCCGCTTCCGTTCTTACCGACAATTCCAATTCGGTCTTGTTTTTTCACGATGTGCGTAAAGTCTGAAAGAATGATTTTATTTTCATACGTCTTAGACACATCTTTTAATTCAAACACTTTTTTCCCAAGGCGGCTGCCTGCTAAACTTAAATCCAATGATTCTTTTTCAGAAGAATCGAGTTTTCCTTCTAATTCATCAAATCGCTGAATACGCGCTTTTTGTTTAGTCGTACGCGCTTTTGCTCCTCGGCGAATCCAAGCCAATTCATTGCGATATAAGTTGCTTAATTTTGCTTGAGTTGCTTTTTCCTGCTCTTCTCGAATCGCTTTTCCTTCTAGAAAAGCAGCATAGTTTCCTTTATAGCTATATAAATTTCCACCGTCTAATTCAAAAATTCGGTTTGTAACAGCATCCAAGAAATAGCGATCATGAGTAACAAGCAATACGGCTCCTTGATATTTGGATAAATATTCTTCGAGCCATTTAACCGTCTCATAATCCAAGTGGTTAGTGGGCTCATCTAAAATTAATAAATCAGGTGTTTGAATTAGGCTTTGGGCAATTGACACGCGCTTTTTCTGTCCACCTGAAAGTTCGCCGATTTTTGCACTCATATTTGAAATTCCCAGCTTCGTTAAGATCGACTGTGCGTTAGAATTGGCTTCCCACGCGTTCACCGCATCCATTTTCTGCTGTAAATCATACAGTGTCTGCTGGTTCTTCTCGTTTGCAGAATCTTGCTCTAACGCATATAGAGCTAGCTCATAGTTTTTTAATAAATTAAGAAGGGGCGTATCTCCGCTGAAAACTTGCTCTAAAACCGTTAAGTCTTCATCAAAATCGGGATGCTGAGGTAAATATGTCACGCTGTAGTCTTTAGCATGAACAATATCCCCTTCATCTCCCAGCTCTAGACCTGCGATAATTTTAAGAAGCGTCGATTTTCCTGTTCCGTTTACACCAATTAAGCCGATTCGCTCATTTTCCGTAATTGTAAACGTTAGCTGATGAAACAGCTCTTTTTCTCCATATGTTTTTGTTAAGTTTTCAACAGTCAGCATTTTCATAATGATAATTCCACTCTTTCTTAAATTGAACTAAAAATTCTTTCATATATGTATGTCGCTCTTGCGCTAGAGACCGTGCTGTTTGAGTATTCATTAACGCAGTCAGCTTTAACAACTTTTCATAAAAATGAGCAATAGCCGTTGATTTTCCGTGTCTGTATTCTTCCTCTGTCATCTCACTTCGTACAGCAATGTTTTCGTCATACAGAGCCGTGCCTTTAGAACCTGCATACATAAACGTACGTGCGATACCAATCGCACCAATTGCATCTAAGCGATCTGCATCTTGAACAACTTGACCTTCAAGCGTGGCCATAGCCGGACGGTTTCCGCCTTTAAATGACATCGTTTGTAAAATATGAACGATATGCTTGCAGTTCTCTTCTTCTACGCGCTGACTCTTCAGCCACTCCCGCACTTCTTCATACGCTTTTTCAACATCTTCCACTAGCTTATCATCTACCACATCGTGTAAAAGCGCGGCTAGTTCAATAACTTCCCGGTTGCCGCCTTCTTTTTTATATAAAAGCACTGCATTTCGACGCACGCGATCGATATGCTGCCAGTCATGTCCCGTCGTGTCATGCGCAAGCTTTGCTTGAACCCACTTTTCCGTCTTTTCTATTTTGTTCATTTGCTCACCTCAATTATATCCACCATTATTTTAGCACAAAGTAAGGCGCTCGTCTCACTGACAGCTGAGCACCCTTTGAAAACCCTGGCTGAAAAATAAAAAACAGATGGAGATCCACCTGCTTTTACAGCAATTCTTTTATATCTTTTTGAATATCTTTTGGTGCAGTTTGAGGTGCGTATCGCTTCACGACTTCACCTTGACGATTCACTAAAAACTTTGTGAAATTCCACTTTATCGCTTTAGAACCTAGCAGGCCAGGTGCTTGTTCTGTTAAGTATGCAAATAACGGATGTGCATACTCACCTTTTACATCTACTTTTGCAAACATTGGAAACGAAACGCCGTAGTTTAACTCGCAAAATTGTTCAATATCATTTGAACTTCCTGGCTCTTGACCACCAAATTGATTGCAAGGAAAACCTAGAACCGTTAGACCGTTTTCTTTTTCTTCTTCATACAGCGCCTGTAAATCTTTATATTGAGGGGTGAAGCCGCATTTGCTAGCTGTATTCACAATCAACAGTACGTCACCTTGATAGTTAGATAGTGATACGTCTTCGTCTTTAATTGTTTTTGCAGAGTATTCATACACGCTCATTAAAACGCCTCCTTTTCCCTATTGTAATTCACTTTATTTCTGAAGTACAACTGAAACGCTCTTATGATTTGTCGTAAAGAACCTTTAGCTGATCAGTCGTTTGCAGCATATAATCAATCATTTCGATTAAATCTCCTACTTGATCTTCGTAAATGAATCGGTTAAAGGTTACCGCAATATTGTTTTCATATTCGTTTCCTCCAACTTCATGAGTAATACGCTGCTTAACCACTCTTGTTGTTCCCCAGATCCTTTCACACATTTCCTGTATGTTTTGAAACTCAGCTTCTTCAAACGGTTTTTGTTTTTTCAGCTGAAAATGAATATAAACTGTACAACCTGGTTTTTCTACACGGGAAGGCGTTAATTCCGCATGAATATTATCTAAGTCGGTTGATAAAGTTAGCGACGCGGTACAGCAAAAATGCTGTTGAAAAGAAATGCGGTACGTTCGAGTAAACTGAGCTAAGTCTACAAAATCTTCGCGATTTGTAACAGATACTTGCCCAGATAAGTCAAGATCATAGATCTCTCCTTCTACAACCACTTTTAAATTATCAAATACAATTGGATCAAACATTTCAACTACTTCCTTTTTTTATAAAATACGAACAGTCAGCTCTTCTTCTTTCTTGCCAAATTAATTCATAACATACCTGTTATTTTGTTTTATCTCATAAGAAAAGCGATGCCAAGGCATCGCTTTTCTCTTAAAAAATACCTAGTGCATGTCCATTCTCGTCAATATCCATATTGAGCGCAGCAGGTTTTTTTGGAAGTCCAGGCATTGTCATAATTGAACCTGTTAGCGCAACGAGAAACCCAGCTCCGAGTGAAGGACGGAATTCCCTTACCGTAATCTTAAAATCTGTTGGTCGTCCAAGCTTCGTCTGATCGTCACTTAACGAATACTGCGTTTTGGCCATACAGATCGGCAGGTGATCCCATCCGTTTGCTTCAAATTGCTGTATTTGCTTTAACGCTTTTGGAGCAAAATCTACGCCTTGTGCTCCGTATACGGTTTTAGCAATAGCTTCTACTTTTTCTGGAATCGAAGCTGACACATCATAAAGAGGAGAAAACTGACTTTCTGTCTCGTTCATGACTTCAAGAATTTTTTCAGCAAGCATGACGCCGCCTTCTCCACCTTTTTCCCATACTTCTGTTAAAGCAACTGGAACATTCTTTGAAGCGCACCAATTCATAAGCGCTTCTACTTCACCTTTTGAATCTGTTACAAAACGGTTCACGGCTACCACATAAGGAACGCCGAATGCCTGAATCGTTTCAATATGTTTTTCAAGATTTTCAATTCCCGCTTCTAAAGCCTCAATGTTTTCTTCATTTAAACGCTCTTTAGGAACACCCCCATGCATTTTCAGAGCGCGAATTGTGGCAACGATTACTACCGTTTCTGGTTTAATATCTGCCATACGAGCTTTAATGTTCAGGAATTTTTCTGCGCCTAAATCTGCCCCAAATCCCGCTTCTGTTACTACATAGTCGCCTAGTTTTGCAGCCATTTTTGTTGCAATGACGCTATTGCAGCCGTGGGCAATGTTAGCAAAAGGACCTCCGTGAATGAGGGCTGGAGTATGTTCCAACGTCTGTACAAGGTTTGGTTTAATCGCATCTTTTAAAAGAAGGGTAAGCGCTCCTTGTGCACCTAAGTCTGCAACCGTTACAGGCTCATTGTCTATGTTATAAGCTACCACAATAGACGCTAAGCGACGCTTTAAGTCTTGTAAATCTGACGCTAAGCAGAAAATAGCCATAATTTCTGATGCAACGGTAATATCAAATCCATCTTCTCGAGGAACACCTTGCATCGGACCACCTAATCCAACGACAACCTGACGCAGCGCACGGTCGTTTAAATCCACCACTCGTTTCCACGTAATTTTACGTGTATCAATACGCAGTTCATTACCTTGATGTATATGGTTATCTAAAATGGCTGCCAGCGCGTTGTTAGTTGTTGTGATGGCATGCAGGTCTCCAGTAAAGTGTAAATTAATATCCTCCATTGGTAGCACTTGAGCATAGCCACCTCCAGCGGCACCTCCTTTAATTCCCATTACCGGACCAAGAGAAGGTTCACGCATGGCGACAATCGCTTTTTTACCTAATCTATGTAATGCCTGAGCTAAGCCAACCGTCACTGTCGACTTCCCTTCTCCTGCTGGAGTTGGATTAATAGCTGTAACTAAAATCACTTTTCCATCTTGTTTTGTGTGTAAACGTTCCATAACGGACAAAGAAAGCTTGGCTTTATAATGTCCGTACGGCTCTAGCTCGGCCTCTGAAATATCGAGCTGCTCGGCAATCTCTTTAATCGGTTTAATCGTTGCCTCTTGTGCAATTTGCAAATCACTTTTTATTTGCTTCTTAGTTGTCATATAAAAACCCCTTTTCTGCTGAGAATTCTTTTTAAACACTTCATCAAAAAAGGATAAAATCCGTTTTCTGGGGGAGATATGAAGTTTAATAAATACAGGAACGACTACTCTATAAATTTTACTGAGTTTCAGTCATGCTAAAAAAGCATAGCAACGCTCCAATTTAACCTTATTGTACCATTTCATTTTAACCATTACGCATATTAATGCTCTTTTTTTTCAAAATTCAATTGCTTAATATTCTGTATATTCCTATAATAGTATATTGTACATAAATGTTGAACCTCATCTTCACGTGAGAAAGAACATTTATACGCGTCATTACTTCGAAATCGAATAGGAGGAATTTTATTGCCTATTAATATTCCACGTGATCTTCCGGCAAAAGAAATTTTAGAAAAAGAGAGAATTTTCATCATGGACGACGTGCGCGCGGTTAACCAAGAAATTCGCCCGCTTAATATTGTTATCCTAAACTTAATGCCGGAAAAAGAAAAAGCTGAAACGCAATTATTACGTTTACTCGGGAACTCACCGCTGCAAGTGCATATTACACTTCTTTACACGGCAAGCCATAAAGCAAAAACAACGAGTAAAAATCACCTAGATCAGTTTTATAAAACGTTTGAACAAATTAAAGAACGAAAATATGACGGAATGATTATTACAGGAGCACCTGTAGAACATATACCATTTGAAGAAGTAAACTACTGGAAAGAACTTCAAGAAATTATGGATTGGTGTAAAACAAATGTGACTTCTACCCTTCATATCTGTTGGGGAGCCCAAGCCGGACTTTATCATCACTTTGGCATTGACAAGCGACCTCTTTCTGATAAATGCACGGGTGTATTTACACATGTTGTATCGAGTGAAGAACCGATTAAGCTCCTGCGAGGATTTGATGATGTCTTTTATTCTCCTCATTCCCGTCACACTGATGTAGACATGAATGAAGTGAAAAATCATCCTGACCTTGAGCTTCTTTCCTACTCTGAAGAAGCTGGTGTTTATATGGCGATGTCTAAAGACGAAAAGTTTGTTTTCGTGACAGGCCACCCAGAGTACGACGTTCAAACATTGCAAGAAGAATTTCTTCGAGATACAGAAAGAGGACTAGAACCAAAGCTTCCGGAACACTATTTCCCAAACAATGATCCTGACAAAAACCCTTTAAAAACATGGCGTTCTCATGCCAACCTGCTGTTTATGAATTGGCTAAACTATTATGTTTACCAAGAGACTCCATATCTGTGGGAATGAAAGAACCGAGTGGCCGTATATCAAACATAAAAAATGACAAGTCCTTATATGGATTTGTCGTTTTTGCATTGATTATATTTCTCTTTTGTAAGCAGCTAGCTTTCTTTTCGATTATTATTTAGAACATAGTTTTATCAAATAAATAAAACACAATCTTCTAAGAGATTGTGTTTTACAGCTCTTTAATATATTCAATGACCGAATCTGGAAATTCGTTTCGAATTCCGCAATTCCCACAATAAAATCCGCTATATTCGTCTGTCGCAACGTATTGCCTTAAAAGAAACAATGTTAACCTATTTGGGAGACCGCATTCTGTGCAAAACGCCAGGTATTTGCTGCGCTGTCTGTTTGCTGACATACGTTTCATCCTTTCGATTAACTATAGAAAGCGTTTTCTTATTTATATGGAGCTTTCTTACTAGTTTATGACAGCAATTACGGTCTATCTCCAATTATTGTCGCGACGAGAAGGGCGGAATAAACGCAGAATTAAATTAATTACAAGTACAATAGCCAAAATGTTAATTAATAACCCAAAAATCCCGCCCAGTGCACCCATATGACCAAGCAAACCGCCAAATAACATCCCTGCCAGACCGCCGTACAGCAGTCCACGAGCGAATCCTCCTCGTTTTGAACGGGTAACGCCTCGATTTACAGTTCCATTTCTGCGATTTGAAAAATTAGATCTCGGCTCATTTTGTCTAACGCTTGGCTGTCTATTAAACGACCGCTTCCCCGAACGATACGACCTTGCACTTACGTTATAGTCGTCTTGATAGGAAATATATTCAGCTAAGGGAGATAAACTTAGCGAAAAAATCAATGCTACGGCAATCATTATTTTTTTCATCTGCTTTTTCCTTTCTTCACCTAATAGTAACTGTTTATTATAGTGCGCTGTTTCATGCATATCATACGTTTTGACACAAAAGGGAAATTCAGCTTCATACAAAGTTTTTAATCGGGTATCATAACGTTATACTTTGCCCTAGAGAGGAGCGTGCATGTACATGATACGGAGAATTAGTATACTGCTGTTCACACTGTGCTTCTTATTTAATGGAGCCCTTCCTGCACTATGTAAAGCGGAACAAGTAAAAAGTGTAGCTGTGCGTGACCGTTTGCTTTATCAAGGTAATAACCACCTAAAGCAAACCGCCCTAACATTTGATGATGGACCGGATCCGCGCTTTACTCCACATGTATTGGATCAATTGAAAAAGTATGGTATTAAAGCAACCTTTTTTCTTATCGGGGCAAAAGCTCATGAACATCCTGAGCTGGTGAAGAGAATGGTAGCTGAAGGTCATGCTGTTGGGATTCATACCTATTGGCACCCCAACTTACTAAAAGAATCGACTGAAAAGTTTCACTGGGAAATTGCCAAAACTCAGGCTATTATTAAAAATATTACCGGGTTTGAAACACAGCTGTTTCGTCCTCCCTATGGAAATTTAACGCAAGAAATGATCAGCGAGCTGCCAAATGAAAATGTCTATGCGATTAACTGGTCTTCTGATTCATTAGACTGGAAGCAAATCCCAGAAGCAGAAATCACCAAGAATGTATTTAAGAACATGCACGCTGGAACAATTGTTTTGATGCACGACGGTGGCCATTGGACCATGGACCTTTCCAACACCCCAAAGTCGCTGGATACCATCATTCCTAGACTTAAACAAGAAGGATATCATTTTGTGACCGTCCCAGAACTATTGCACATCCCTTATCCAAAAAATTAAGCTCCAACGAGTTTCTGATATAGAAACTCGTTGGAGCTTTACGATTTACCTTAATAGAAAGTAAATATGCCTCTCCTACAAAAAGTGCGTGTCAAAAGATCTAATTCAAATCCATCTTAAAACTCAAAGATATGCCCTATTTCTTCAAAACGTTATCATACTAAAGATACAAAATGAGGCATTCTTTTTTTGTTCCATCGCTCTACAATAAAGGGAATTTAAGGATAACCTCTAAAATAGGTTTTAAGTTGCATAATTAGGAGTAAATATTACTATAACTACTCTCATATTTTTAGACAAGCTGCATATGTATAAAATGAGAGAGTCGAACGCATTCCACATATCCCTAAATTTCTTCTTCTCACAAAAAAATTGACGAACTTTTTTTGTCAACAGGTGCGTATAGATATGATAGAATTCCTATATAATGACCTGGATTCATTTCTAAACAAGGAGTTTTGACTATGATTAATGAACAAGAGACGTTGTTATTTATTAAAGAACTTGGCCGCTTGTTGAAAGACTATCAAAACTGTTCAAACGCCTCTGTAAAAAGTGAAATATATAAAGATATCGTGTTGTTGAGCAATGTTATCCAGTTAGATCACGTGAACGTTTCTTACGCTTAGAAAATCCTTTTTATTTCTTTATAAATTTCAGTTTTTCTACCATAACTACAGAAAAGGAAGAAAAGAGACGATTTCCATCCATCTCTTTTCTTCCTTTTCTCGTTCTCATATTTTTATGGTTATTTAGAACATAGTTTTATTAAAATTGCTATAGAGTTTTTCGAGTGTCTTCGGTCCAACTATTCCATCTACCTGCAGATAAAGTGCTTGTTGAAAAGCTTTTACCGCTTTGAGAGTGGAAGACCCGAATATACCGTCTGCTCCTCCAAAAAGAGAATAGCCTAAGTGAATAAGCATACGTTGAATTAACTGTACTTGATTTCCTCGATCTCCGTATTCAATTAGCACTCTTGAAACCTTTTCCGTCTGTTTCTCAGGTTTTTTTCCACTTCGAAGCTGCGACAAAGATAAACCGAATGTATATTGAAAATGAGGATAATCTTTTAAGCTTTTCCAATCTCCTCCCCATTCCAACCCGATCCTTTTTCCTACCTCTCCCGCTTTGTTCCATCTTCGATCAATGGTCCAGTCAACTTCTCCGTTGTTATCAAGCAGCGCAATATCAATAGCTAGTCCATAATTATGATAAGAATAGCCGCCTTTGGCATTAGTCACGATACTTCCTGGTGTTGTTCGGCCTTGTGAATATAGTTTATCCTGCTGCTCTATCGATCTAAATCCTTCAGTGATCACAATAAATATACTTTCTTTATATGCTTGCCTAATGAGTTCGTACGCTTTTTCTTGCACTATTTCATGTACATTCTGCAGCTTATTTTCTGCTTTTTTTAACAGCTTGTCTAATGATAAATCGCTCATACTCCCCACTCCTTAACTAGATGGCTTCTCCTTATATATACGTATAAGACGAACTCTAAGGGAGGCATCCAGTATCAGTTTATGCGGAAAGTAGTTAAGTGGTGCAACAGTGCCGCCTGCTGTGTAGAGCTGCTGTTATTTCAGTACCCAGTGGCTGATAGCCTTCGCTACTCCGTTATTGACATTTGTATCTGTCACCCAGTCCGCTGCTTCTTTTACAGCTTCCTGAGCATTTCCCATGGCGATTCCACAACCTGCCGCTTCAATCATAGCCATATCATTTAAGCTGTCTCCCATTGCAATGACTTCATCCATTGAAATGCCCAAACGTTCACATACAGTCATGATCCCTTTTGCTTTGTTAATACCAAGTGCATTAATTTCTAGATTCGTTAAACTAGAGTTGCTGATTTCAAAATCTGAAATGCCTGCTATTTGTTTCAGCACTTCTTCTCGTAAAGCATCATCTGGAATATCGTAGCCAAACTTCAGCCATTCCTGTGAAGCAATATCTTCTGGAAATTCATCTCTCCATACTTTATCCGTCGTCACAGCCCAGAAGTTAAGCTTATGCTCTTGCGTTAAATTCCACATTTTCTCAATGTGTGAAGCATCAATTAACTTTCGTTCTACAAGCTGTCCAGATTCATCCCAAATTTCACTTCCGTTTACTGTAATAAGGTAAGAAGACAGCTGAAGAGACTGCGCGTATTCACGGCATGTTAAAAGAGATCGCCCCGTGCTTAATACCACATGAACACCTTGTTCTTGAGCTTTAGCAATGGCCGCACGATTTTCTTCAGAAACTTCTTGCTGATTGTTCAGCAGGGTTCCATCCATATCTAGTGCAATCAGTTTAAATTCTTTCTTTTCATTTGTTTGCATCTTTCTCTCTCCTTCTCATCAATAGTAAGTATGACATTACGCTGAGTATTTAACTTATACTATGTAACTCTTACTATAACTGTAGCACAGGAACATTTCACTCTGCATCAGATAAGCGCTAAAATGGTCAATTATTCTCTGGGGAATAATTGAAGGAAAGCAGCATACCTTTGCCGTAATTTATATTTAAAGCTTTTCATTTTTATTTATTTCAACTAGAATTTTGGTAAAAGGATGTGAATGTTATGAACACTATTATTTCACCGGCTGACTTACATACTGCATTACAGCAACCCCAACACTCCATTGTGTTGCTTGACTGCCGATTTACCCTTGGAAAGCCTGAGGCAGGAGCAGATGCTTATCAAAATGAGCACCTCCCGGATGCTCATTATTTGGATTTAGAAAAAGATTTGTCCTCTGTGGCTACTTCTCACGGAGGCAGACACCCGCTGCCCGATGTTCAAAAGCTCGCTCAGAAGCTCGGCAACTTAGGAATTAATGCTGATTCCAGAGTCGTCGTTTATGATGAACAAAACGGAATGATGGCTTCAAGAGCATGGTGGCTACTGCGATATATAGGAATTGAATACGTACAAATTTTAAATGGAGGTTTTAATAACTGGAAACAATCGGGATATGAAACAACTAAGAGCGTTCCAGCATCTTCTCCTCAAACTTTTGTACCTTTCGTTCAACAAGATTGGGGAGTTGCAGGAGTTGAATACGTAAAAGAGAATCTTCATAATCCTAATGTTGTTCTTGTCGACTCTCGTGAAAAAAAGAGATATCTCGGCTTAGAAGAACCCATTGATTTTGTAGCAGGACATATTCCAGGCGCCATTCATTCTTTTTGGCAAGATGTGTTAACTTCAGAAGGTTTATGGAAAACAGATAAAGAGTGGAAGGAGATGTTTTCAGCTATTGATTCTCACGCTGAAATCATTGTATACTGCGGATCGGGTGTATCTGCTTGCCCTAACGTTTTGGCTTTAAAATCAGCCGGTTTTCCAAATGTAAAATTATATGCCGGCAGCTGGAGCGATTGGATTAGCTATCGTGACAATCCAATCGAGAAAAACAGATAGATAAAGAAGGCTCAGTCTCACCAAAAGTATAGAGACTGAACCTTCTTTTTTTGTATTTTTCTTATTAGCCGCATGCTATTTACTGAGCCTCAACATAAAATCATGAAGCCGATCTAAGGTAAGCAAGTTTTGATTACACGCTTCGCTATCTTGACAAATATAATTTCCTCGTTGGGTAAATGTTCCTTGAACAGTTCCTTTGATTTCAGCAGTGAACATACCGACTTCCTCGTAGCTGTGGCAAAGTGTGCATATTCCCTTCTGGTTGATAGGCTTAAATGTTCCTTGAATACCTTTTAGCTTCTGAGTATAGAGATCCTGCGCTACGATAAACTTTTTGTTTGAGCCTTTATCGACCCAGCTAACATATGAAATGCTCCCTAGATCAATGGTATCAACTGAAGGAATCTTTAACTTTTTCACTTTCGGAAACAATTTTTTCACGCCAGCTTCTGTAAACGATTTAAATGAAATCACGTAAGGCTTTATCGTTTCTAAAAACACCTCTGCTTGTTCTTTATTTTTAACTTCAGCAACCGGTAGCAATAACTCTTCCTGTTCCTCAGTAAGAACTCCAAACGCGTTTAATACTTTTTCTTTTGCAAGAGCTTTTAAAGCCTGCAGCACATCGGAATTGTTCACTGTTCCATACCCATTGATAAGAATTTGCGTTTGGCTTTTGATAAAGTTATATTGATCATTTCTTATAAACGCTTCCACGTTCTTCACTCCTTCTTCAGGTAATCAGCTACTTTTTACTTTACCGTATGGATTCCTTTTACGAAATGTAAAAAATAAATCAGAAATAAACTATACCTAAAAAAGCGCGGGCATTCAGTCGCCCGCGCTTGATTTTTACCGTTGCTTTTTATATACAATTTTTTTGATGGTTTCGGTTGATAAGAAGTATTCACGGGCTAGCTCCTCGATTGAAGCTCCTTTTTTGAACAACGTCTTAATCTGTTCGTTTCGCTCGTCAATCAACTTTCTTCCACCAGAGCAAGTGCCCCATTTCTTCCTTGCCTTCTGCGGCTTCGGAATATAAATGGTTTCTCCTTGAATATATTTTTGAATTTCACTAATCAGCTCTTCAGGTAAAATATTTGTTGCTTTTACATACGTCATTTCTGCCAGCTCCTTATGTGATTTTGCTTATACAATAAGGGGCAAAGCCGTATATATTAGAAATGAGATATGCTCGGTTAGGCGATGTCTATTACTAAACCGTCCACCCCATGCAAAGTATCGCCTCTCTAATATCAGGCTTTGCATGAGACGCTGCAGTATCCGGTAAATATCTTTTATTCACCATTTATTACACCTCCGCTTTACATCGAATGGAAACCAAGCTTGTAGAAAATTACAATTATTGGCTCAGATTTTATTATAAGCTATCTGCAATCTTGCAGACAATACTTTCTTACTTATAAAGATGACACCGTAAATAAAACGAACTTGCAGTGAGCTCGTTGTTCTCCCTGCAAGTTCGTTTTATTTTTGTTATGAACGCTTCTGCTTTTTGTTAGCTGAACTGCTTTGAACACCTTGTTCAGAAGTGGTCGTCCCTTGTCCTTCTACATTTGGTGAACCTAGCTCTGATTTTGAGCGGTCTTTTTTAATTTTACTCATGTCACTCACCTCCAGTTTGTAGTGTACCCTTTGTACAGCTACATATAAGGAGACGCGTGCTGTTTTTATTGTTTCTTGAGCATAAATAGCCATAGAAACGTTAAGGCTTGCTTTAATTCATTTGGGAGCTGTCCAATCAGCTTATCAGTAACATTTCGCTTATATACACCTTCGCCATCGATTACTTCCCATCCATTTTCTTTTGCAAGCTGTTCAAACTCCCACGGCATCATCGTATTGCAAATAACGTCTTCCCCATATAGTCTTTGATAACTGTTGGTACGAGGCTGAGCAGTTGGCCCAAGAATACCTACGCATGCATATCCTCCTGGTTTTACAACTCGGTACAATTCCTTCAAAGCTAATCGAGGATGCTCAGTCCATTCTAACGCATTGATTACCATAACCCCTTCTACTGATTCAGAAGACAGCGGGAGCTTCATAATATCAGCTTGAGCGAACGACAAATTTTCACTTTTATGCAGCTGCGATGCTTTTTGAATCATTTCTTCCGATAAATCAAGACCGATTGTTTTGTATCCAGAAGCAGCTAGAAGAGATGTCCCAAACCCATCACCGCAGCCCACGTCTGCCACTATACCACCTGATTTAAGATGTTTTTGAACAAATGGAATCACTGTTTTCCGACTTCCGTTTTTCCACATTTCTTCACTTCGACTATTCCAAAATGATACTTTTTGGTTCCACTCGTCTTGAGCTTGATCATGCCAATTAAATGTTGTCATTTTTTATCCCCTTTGCACTCTTTTCTTTACCTTATCACTTTTTATAATGAATAAAAACGACTATTTCAGCAACCATATAGATGTAAAGGAAGGTGTTTATTTGTATGAAAGAACGTTTCGTTGCAGTACGTAAAAATGCAGACGGTGACCTCTTAGAATTCCAAACGGCTTCAGGAGACGTTTTAACCTATGAAGAAGCGTTAAAGAAAGTAGAAGCTGGGGACGTTGAGCATGTGAGTACCTTTGTAGGGAAAGACGGCGGTACGTATATTCGCAGCATTCCTGACCATGACAAAACAAATAATCTCGATGCATTGCCATCGTTTTAAAGGAGAATGGATATGACAAAAAAGAATAACAAAGGAAGCGCTAATCAAAGTAATCCAAAAACGCAGCACCACCTTGTTGAAATGGGTGAAGAAATTTCAAGCGGGGATAATTCAAAGGGAAACAAACGCAACAAAGATCAGTCTAGTAAAACACAATAAAAAAAGCCGTGCTTTTTAGCACGGCTTTTTTTATTAATGTTGGCTTGGAAGACCTAATGTTGAAAAATCTCCTGTTGCTACGCTTGTTCCAACTGAAGCAACACCTGCTACTAATGTAAACGCTAATGCCATACCGACTAATACTTTTTTCATAATTATTTCCTCCTCTTTCTTTGATTTGACTCTAGTGTATCACAGGATAAAAGTAGATGAATTCCTTTCTATCAGCATTTATCACCTTAAAACCATGGATTTCCTCCATTTTGATAGAAATTTCTCAAAAATTATAATGATAGGAATATTTTAAACAAATAGAGCTTCAAGTTCTTTTTCTACTAGCTTGACGAATCGCTCGTTTCGCTGCAAGGTGAAAATGGTCATAGACTTTTCCATATATTCTTTACCTTGTTCAATTTTACCTAATTTGATTAAGCTCTCTCCTGCTTGGTAATGAAGTTCTCCAAATAAATACATTGATTCATTACTAATGCACAAATCGATTCCTCGGTTGCTATATATCAATGATTCATCATAGTTACTCATATCTCCAAGCGTTTTGGCAAGTGCATTTAAAATTCTAATTTTTATATTTTCGTCTTTTGTTTGGGGCAGCTCATTTAAGCTTTTGAGTGCTGTTTGATATGTATCTAGAGCCTGTTCATACTCTTTCTCTTCATAAAGAATAATCCCAATGCTATTTAAAATTTCAATTTCTCTTTCTTTATAAAACGTTGCCGATTGCTTAGTAAGCTCGATCGCTTGGTACATTTTAGACAGCGCATCTTCTTTATTATGATGAATGTAATACACGCAAATACCCTCGTGCCACATTAAAAATTGCTTGTTCAGCGGATTTTGAAACAGGGGACTTTCTTTTTCTTTTACAATGATATTATGAATAGCATCATAATCTCTCTGACGAATATATTGACGAATTAACGATTGAACCGCATCTACGTAATCAAGTCGAGGTGATTCTACACTATCAAAAAAGTAGTTAACATCTACGCCAAGGCGCTTAGAAATTTTATAGAGGGTAATGCTTGATGGATATTCTTCACCATTTTCAATTTTGCTGATTTGCGCTTGTGTACAAATGTCTCTTGATAATTCTTGTTGTGTCAACCCTGCCATTTTGCGAAGGTCTCTCATAACACTCCCAATTCTATACTCTCTCATCTCTTTTCTCACCCTTACTTTCACATAATATATTCTCTCTATAAACATATAGTGCTTTTATTTAGATAGTCAACTGTAAACACGTTAAAAATTTATGCAATGTTTCGAAATTGACCATTCCCTATAATAGCAAATTAATCTATAAGAGTAAAATAGTGTATTATTTTTCTTCTCTAAAAAATCCGAACGATAAATCGTTCGGATTTTCCTTCAACTAACATATTTTTGTTCCAGCCTCATTTACATTTTTCATTTATAAACAGGATATCCAACAAATTTAAAGTCTTTACCGATTGAAATAACAGAAAGACGCTCCACGTCCACTGCATCCCACATCTTTTCTACGCCTTTTCCTTCTAGAAAAGTAGGAGCTTCTTTTCCTCCTGACAGCTTTGGAGCCATATACAGCACCAATTTATCAATTAAACGATTTTCTAGAAATGCGGCATTCACTTCGCCGCCTCCTTCAATTAAAAGAGACGACACAAATTTCTCACCTAGTATAGAAAGCATATCTTCAAGATTTACTTTGTCCTCACCGCTTGTGACAAATACTTCGACGCCTTGTTTCTCAAGCTGTTCTTTTTTTCCTTTTGAATAGCCCTGACTTGTAAATACCCATGTTGGGGCTAAAGAATCCGTTGCTAGCTTGGAATCAAGGGGCATACGCAACTTCGAATCCATCACAATACGAATCGGGCTTCGGCCGCCTTCGATGCGAGTTGTCAGCTCGGGGTTGTCCTTAATGACCGTGTTCACCCCTACTAAGATACCCGCCGTTTCATGACGAAGCTGATGTACATCCAAACGAGCTGCCTCAGACGTAATCCACTTGCTGTGAGAAAAAGCAGTAGCTATTTTACCGTCTAACGTAATCGCTGACTTTAACGAAACAAACGGCTTCTTCGTTACAATATACTTATTGAAGACTTCGTTCATTTGACGTGACTCTTCTTCACATACACCTGTTATGACCTCAATGCCTGCTTTTTCTAAAATTTCAACTCCATTACCTGCTACTAAAGGGTTGGGGTCTAAAGTTGCTATGACCACTTTTTTTACACCGGCTTCAACCAGCGCTTCAGCACAAGGACCTGTACGTCCATGGTGTGAACAAGGCTCTAACGTTACATAAGCAGTCGCTCCTTGTGCTTGTTCGCCAGCCATTCGCAGCGCATGAATTTCAGCGTGAGGCTCTCCCGCTTTTAAATGCGTACCGATTCCAACGATTCGATTATCGTTTACAATGACAGATCCTACAAGCGGATTTGGATCTGTTTGTCCTTTTGTTGCTTTTGCGTTTTGTAAAGCTATATTCATATAAAATTCGTGATTGATCAAAGAAGAACCTCCTCTTTTAAGTGTCCTGAACGTTTAACTTTGGTGTCTAGATACTTTTCATTAAACTGAGATACATCTCCCCAAAGTGGAACGCGCCCTGATAAAAGTGCGCCGTTTTTCTCAAGTGCGATTAGCTTTTTCGGATTATTGGTAATCAGCGTAACCGGTTTTTGGCGCAGCACTTTTAACACGCTGATGGCATCACTATAGCTGCGAGTATCATCTTCAAATCCTAACCCTTCATTCGCCTCTACCGTATCAAATCCGTTTTCTTGAAGAACGTATGCCATTGCTTTGCTGAATAGGCCAATGCCGCGTCCTTCATGATTTGCTAAATAAAATAGCGCTCCGCTTCCATTTTCGACAATCATTTTCATCGATTGTTTTAATTGAAAACCACAGTCGCAGCGTTTGCTTCCGAATATGTCTCCCGTATGGCAGATACTGTGCATACGAATGAGTGCCTCATGCGATTCTTGAAAATCTCCGTACACAAGAACACTCGATTGCTGCATGTCAGCTAAATTAGCTCCTTGCATTTTTTCAATAAGCTCTTCCGTACTTAAAGATCCTTCTTTTACATTATCAGAACGCAACCATGAATACCAACTAAATACTTGTGTCTCTCCATCTAGATTCACCGGAAGCGTGATAGGTCCTACTATATAAATAAAATGATCATCATTTTTTACTACATTAATTTTATCTTTTAAAATTGAAACAACTTTTTCGTTAATCACAGTCATTTCCTCCTCTTATGTGTCTTTCACTTATCTACTCTTTTCACATTGTGCTCAATCTCTCACATGAACAAATATTTTTTCTAGCACTTCACTACATTTATCTTTTTTAATTGATGTATTAGCTTACTAAAAGTAAGTAACTTTACTTGCTTAAAGTATTATATGACGATACATTTATCTTGTAAAGCTTTTATGTTCTCTTTGTTACTTTTAGTAATTAACTTCTTTAATTATATAAATTATATAATTAAAACATAAAAACGTAAAGTAATTTATGTTCTTTAAGTAATTAAATTACACAACACTAGATAAAATGCTGACTTTGTTTTATAATATAGGAAGAGAATGGAGGTAATAACATGGACGGTTTAGCACTCTGCCCGCGTTTTGAAAAGGCTGTTACTATACTAACGAAACGTTGGACGAGTTTGATCATTTTTCAGCTACTTTCCGGCTCACAGCGGTTTTCTCAAATGCAAGAAGCACTTCCAGTAAGCGGAAGGCTCTTATCCGAGCGCTTAAAAGAATTAGAGCATGAAGGAATCGTCATTCGTACGGTTATTCCGGAAACTCCTGTTCGAATCGAGTATTCGCTATCCGACAAAGGATTAGCACTGGCGCCGGTAATTCAGGAAATTCAGACATGGTCCAGTGAGTGGATTACAAAAGAAGAAGTGGAATAAAAGAAATCTCTAAAGAAATCTGGAGGGCTTCTATATCGATATACTCGCAGCCGTTTTCGTTTTCTTTAGAGCTCCATAAATAAAAAAGGCATGCTCCCTTTGAGCACGCCTTTTTTTATTTATGTTATTTTCCTAATGATTCATTTTGAGAAATAATGCGCTGTTTCTGGCTTTTTCGGCCGTGCAATACAAGGTATACTGCTATAGCTAAAAGAGCAACAATGGAACAGAAGACATACATTCCTTTATACCCGGCTGCTGTAGATAAAATGCCTAATAAAAAGGACCCTAAACCCATTCCAGAGTCAAAAAACACAAAAAACGTAGCGGTGGCGACACCTCGGCGATGAGGAGAAGCTTTTTTTACAGCAATGGATTGAAAACTTGATGTAATCGTTCCAAATCCTAATCCAATCAATGCTCCAGCTAATAAAAACACCCAGCTTGTTGTCGCTTGGCTAAGCAAAAAGATACCGATAGCTAGAGATAAAATGGACGGATATACCACGCTGTTTTCTCCGTATTGATCAAACCATTTTCCAGTAAAAGGTCTAGAAGCTAATAAGCACACCGCGTATACAACAAAGAAAAAGCTTGAAGCTTGCGTAAAGCCCATTTCTTTTGCATACATAGACACAAACGAAATAACACTTGCATATGAAAAAGCTACCACAAGGCCAGCAACAGAAATAGGCAGCGAACGGTATTCAAAAAACGCCGCAAGACCTTTAGCTGGCTGTATTTTATTTGTTGCAGAAGAAGCTGGCTCCACCTCAGGTACACGAAGTACTAAACTGCATAATGCTGCTAAAACAGAAGATACAATCGCAACGGTAAAGACCGCTGCATGACCCAAAGTATTTGTTAACGTTAAGCCTACAAACGGACCCACTACCATCGCTAAATTCATGAACGTCGCATAGTATCCCATCCCTTCTCCTTTTCTCTGTTCAGGGATTACATTTGCAACAATTGCTCCTGTAGCAGTTGTGCTCATTCCAAAACCAATACCATGAAGCACACGCAGCAGCAGCAGCGCTGATAATGAGTGAATATTCATATATAAAATAGAACCAATTAAAAAGATGAAGACACCTATTAATAGGACTTTCTTTTGTCCTAATGTTGTCATCCACTTACCGGCTAGCGGTCTGAACACAATGCCGGAGACTAAAAAAATTGTCACAATTAACCCTAAGCTTTGCTTACTTGCATGAAGTTCATCCGTTGCAAACAGCGGCAATGTGACAGTTAACATATAAAAAATGACAAAAACAAAAAAGCTAGTCAGTGAGACCGCTAAAAAATCTTTTGTCCATAATTTCGATTTCTGCATGATTTTCCTCCTTTTATCTTTTCATTCGTACCTATTTATTAAAACAAACTAAAGCATAGTCCATAAATAATATGTATACGAATTATCTCAACTCAAACTATTATAGGGTTCATATATGTAAGTGTCAACATGTATTTATCGATTTCATTTTTCTATAGAAACAAATCAATAAATGAAACCTACATTCAACATCACAATGAAAAAATCCGAACGATTAATCGTTCGGATTTCCCTTCAACTACATTACTTTTATCCCAGCCTCTTTTAGAAGCGTCACTTTTTTAAATGAGAAATAATTTGATCCGTTACTTCACTAGTAGTTGCGCTGCCTCCAACATCTGGTGTAATGATACCCGATTCCGTCACTTGCTCAATAACCTCTAACAAATGACTGCCTACTTCTTGTTCACCAAAATGATCCAACATCATTTTAGCCGTCCAAATCTGTCCGATTGGATTTGCAATTCCTTTTCCGACAATATCAGGAGCAGACCCGTGCACCGGTTCAAACATCGAAGGATATTTTCCGTTCACATTAATATTTGCAGCAGGAGCAACGCCAATACTCCCCATAATAGCAGCTCCTATATCTGTTAAAATATCTCCAAATAAATTGCTTGCCACAATGACATCAAAACGACTTGGATTTGTTACGAAGAAAGCCGCCAGCGCATCGATGTGCTGGGAATCTGTTTCAATATGAGGATAACTCTTTGCAACATCTTGAAACACTTCGTCCCAAAACGGCATGGAATGAACAATTCCGTTTGACTTCGTGGCGCTTGTAACTTTGGCTTTTCTTTTAGAAGCTAATTCAAAGGCATAGCGCATCGCTCGTTCTGTTCCTTTTCGAGAAAAAACCGCATTTTGAATCGAAATTTGATCTTCTCCTTGATATATCCGGCCTCCTACTTCACTGTATTCCCCTTCGCTATTTTCACGAACAACAATTAAATCAAAGTCTTTTGGGTTCGTTAGTGGAGATGCGATGCCTTTTAGCCTCTTGGCCGGACGAATATTAATTACCTGCTGAAATTCTCGACGAATCTTAATAAGCAGACCCCATAACGACACGTGGTCTGGCACAAGATTTAAATTTCCTACGGCTCCTAAAAAAATTCCGTCAAAGTCTTGAAGCTGCTGTAGCCCATCTTCCGGCATCATTTGTCCGTACTTCAAATAATAATCACAGCTCCAAGGAAATTCTGTAAATTCAAATTTTAATCCCCCGTGAAGCTCTGCAATCGTATGAAGAACTCTAACTGCCTCTGGAACAACTTCTTTCCCTACTCCATCTCCTGGTATATTCGCTATTTTTAACGTTTTCATCAAAAGTCCCCCTGCTTCTTTTTATATAGATCTATACACAATACCTCATGGATTATACTCTTTTGATTATACGCAGGGAAAATAATCATCTCAAGAAAATTCAGAATATACAAACCGTAAAAAAGACATCCCTCAAAGAGATGTCTTTTTCAAATCGGCAAAAACACTCCAGGTGCTTCCCCATGTTCATCGTCATCGAGCCACCATTTAAAGCCTTCCTGTGCAACTAATTTTTGTGCTTCTTCAGGGCCTTGTGAACCAGATGGATATTCATAAAGCGGCAGCATATCAGCTTCAAATGCATCTAATACTGGCTGTACCCACTGCCAAGATAGCTCTACTTCTTTCCAATGGGCAAAAAATGTGGAGTCGCCGATTAATGCGTCGTAAATAATTCGTTCATATGCCTCCGGCACACTTTCTTCTTCTCTTGAAAACGTAATACGAACCGGCTCAATCACACCATTTTTTAATGGATTTTTGCTATTAAGCTGCAAAGCGACGTTTTCGCTTGGGCTAATTTCAATAATAAATAAGTTTGGCGCTACTTTATCATAAGGAGTTTCATACAGACCTTTTAACGAATCTTTAAATTCAATGACGATACGAGTTGATTTTTCTTTCATTCGTTTACCCGTTCGAATATAAAAAGGAACACCTTTCCAAAATGGATTATCAATCCATAAGCGAGCGGCTACAAACGTGTCATTTTTAGAGTTTGCTTCTACGCCGGGCTCTTCTTTGTATCCTTTAACAGATTTGTGATCAATTTCTCCGCTTCCGTATTGTCCTCGTACAACATCGCGAGCTACTTCTTGTGCTGGAATTTTCCTCAGTGACTCCATTACTTTTTGCTTTTCTTCTAAAATGTTTTCTGAGCAAATTCGTTTTGGAAGATGCATGGCTGTCATCATGAGAACCTGCAGCATATGATTTTGAATCATGTCGCGTATGGCTCCCGTATGATCATAATACCCTGCACGATTTTCAACACCGACTGTTTCACTTGCTGTAATTTGGACATTCGCAATGTGTTTGTTATTCCACAATGATTGCAGTACAGGGTTCGTAAATTCAAGCGCTTCTAAATTTTGCACCATCGGTTTACCTAAATAATGATCAATTCGATAAATTTCTTCTTCTTTAAACGTACTGCTTAGCTTTTCATTAAGCTTTCTTGCAGAAGCAAGATCATGTCCAAATGGCTTTTCAATCATAAGACGCTTCCAGCCGCTCGTTTGGTCTAAGCCGCTTTTTTTTATATGCAGCGCAATTACATCAAAGTATTCTGGTGCTACGGACAAATAAAACAAACGATTTCCTTTACTTCTATGAGTTGTTTCTTGCTCATTCACAAGCTTTAGCAGCTGTTTGTAATCTTCTGTTTTGCTTGCGTCTACTGCTTGGTAATGAAACAGCGACAAAAAATCTTCCTCGTTACTTTCCATTTTCCGTCTTGAAAAATCGTTTATAGATTGCTTTACACGTTCTTTAAAATCCTCATGAGATAGCTTCTCGTATCCTGATCCAATAATAGAAATAGCATCAGGGAGCTTTTTGTCTGTAAATAAATTATAAAGAGCAGGAAAGATTTTTCTTTTTGCTAAATCACCCGTTGCGCCAAATAAAACAAAAGTTAAGGACTCCACTTTTTTTCCTCCCGTCAGGTTGTATGTATGATGGATTTTCTCTTCTCCTAGCTTACCTCTGTTTATTTGGGAATATCCTTTTTTCATCAAAAAGGACGCTCACAAGTGCGAGCGTCCTTTGTTATTCACATTAAAATATTTGTCATTCCCCACAGCAGCAAAAAGCTAAGCAGAATGGTCATATTTGAAACGGTCCCGACAAATTTCTGATCGTATTTGAATTCTACTGCGTAAGGTAAAACGGATCCCGCTACGGGTAGAATGAAACAAACTAAAATTGTATACCGGAACATATCTTCAAATGGAAGCAAGAAAAACAGCGCAATTCCTACGCCAAGTCCGATCACGTAGCGAATGCTTAAAAACATGATAATTTTTTTTAAGTAGCTTTTTTGGAACGAAAAATTTAAATATACGCCTAAAAGCAAAAGAGAAAGCGGCATATTCGCTTTAGAGATAATACCTGAGACGTCTAATACATATGATGGTAAATGAATGCCTATAATCGCAAGAAGACAAATGATTACATAGGTCAGAAGCGGCATCGATTTTAATACTTTGTATAAAATCTTTTTAAATTCAATGTCAATATCATCCCCTGAGTAGTAGCTGCCAATTACATAGCATAAAACAAAAATAACAAAAGCATTTCCGACATCAAACATACCAAAGTATTTAAGCCCTTCTTTTCCCCAAATGCCTTCTACTAACGGATAAGCAAACATTCCAATATTAAACCCTGGAATCATCATCGTCAGCATGCCTTTCACCTTTCGCTCATCTTTTCGAAAAACAAAAATTCCGACTGCAGCTAACAGCAAGCCATAGACAATCCCAATAACTAATAGTAAAATAAGCGATCCATCAATTTTAATACTGCTGAATGTAACAATAATCAAGCAAGGCATTGTAATATTAAAAATAATTCTTGCTAAAGCTTCCCCGTCTTTTTGCTGAAGGAGGTTTGTTCGTTTTAGTATGTATCCTAATAGAATAATTGTAATGGAATACAAAAACTGACTGTTAAAGCTACTCATAGACCTACTCCCTTACCTTCTTTTATACTTATTTAATCGATTGTTTTACCCTGTCTTTTTTAATCCTTGTTTCATTATAATATAAGCAGCCTAAAAAGAAACTAGAGAATTGGATGCAGTTTACCTATTTGTCAGACAAAAACAGCTTAGAAACAAACGCAAAAACTTTCTTCTAAATTGATTTTAAAACAGGATATTTTTCTTTTTTATGGAATTTACTTAAAAGGTGTGAGTATTTTCATGAGGAGGAAGAAACGTGAAACGAAAAATGATAGCGCTTACTTTTTCTGCTGCTCTTTGTTTTTCCGCTTCAGGATCTCTTGCTGAAGCTGCTAACAAAACAGATGTCATTCCAAATGCTGATCAGTCAGCAGAAACCTATTTTGACGGAGCGAACGGGAATTGGCTGACGACTAAAAACCCCGCTCAATATCAGCTGGCTACGCTCTATGGAAACATCGGGCTTACTCCTTATAACTGGGGAAAAGCTGAAGATGAATCAGGCTGGTATCGAATCAATCAGCCCGCTGCGGTTAAAGGAACGCAAGTAAATGGAATTTTTGAAGACGCTCAGTTCGTCATCCGTGTTCCTGATAACTGGAATGGAAAACTTGTGGTAGCCGGCATTCCTGCTACGCGCAACGAAACGTCCACCGATTTATTATTCAGCGATTACGTTCTTAAAAAAGGCTATGCGTTTGCCGCGATTGATAAAGGAACGCAAGGAGAAAGTGACCCTAACGATCCTTTTGCTAAAGTAAAAAATGCGCTTGCTAACGATGACGACAGCGTAGCAGAATGGAATATGCGCTATCGTCAAATGACAAAAGCAGCTCAGCAATACTTGACTACTCATTACTCGGACAAACTAATCAATCCGGCTAATCGAAAAAACCCTGCAAGCGATTTGATTCGCAACGATCATAAAGTACCCACGTATGCAATTGGCATTTCAAACGGCGGATACGTTGTCAGATACGCACTTGAACACGACGATCCAAAACAAACCAAAGAGCCTCGTTTATTTGATGGAGGCGTCGATTGGGAAGGCGTATTGTGGAGTGCAAAAGCGCCAAATTTAATCAGCTCACTAACACCGGTTGTAAACAACGCGGAAGAAGCGCTGTACGGAACCGGAAAAGAGCAGAAAAAAGCTATTAAACAAATGTATAAAGCCGGCCTTCCGAAAGGATCAGAAAAACTGTGGAGTTATCATGATCAAGTGTACTGGGCGGTCACTTTAAACATTTACCGTGACCACTTTGATCCGACAGCTCCAGGAAGAACAAACTGGCACAACTATTTAAACTTTACTTCATCAGGCCTGCGCGACCGTTCATGGGACTACATCTTTGAAAACTATCGCTATCAAACCCGTCCAAAAAGCGTAAAAGAAAATGTAGCAAAAGTAGAAAATACGGGCGATATCGATGTGCCTCTTATCAGTATGACTGGCTCTCTCGATTCACTTATCTTCCCGTCTATTCACGCCGAAGGCTATGAAAAACTCGTTAAAAAAGCTGGCAAGGCAAATCTTCATCGCCTTTATACTGTGAAAAACGGAAATCACGTTGATAGCTTAGTGTGGAATAAACAAACGGATCCAAATCAAGAGCTTCAGCCCCTGCTCCCATATGCTCATCAATCTTTTGATTTGTTAGTAGACTGGGTAGAAAATAAAAAAGCAGCGCCTGCAAGTAAAGATATTAAAGCACCAAAAGACAGCCTTAAAGTCATCGACATAAAATCTGGACGAGAAGTAGATCCCCGCTGAGGCTGAGACATAACGAAATGAATTCAGCCTAAAGGCGAACAAATGAGATACATGAGCTGGACTGCTTGTGACACCGAAGTTGATTTCCGTGCAAGACTTCGCTTTCTGCGGGCGGCCGCTGAGCCTCCTCGTCGCTTGCGCTCCTGCGGGGTCTCACCTGATCCGCTTTTTCCGCAGGAGTCTTTACCTTGCCCTCCAATCAACTGCTAGAGGGAACGAAACAGATAAAACGATATGTACCATCACAAAAAAACGAACCACTATTCAACATGTTGATTAGTGGTTCGTTTTTCACTTGGGCTAAAATACGTTTGTCCTAGCCTCAGTCTTCATAATAATCAAGATAGAGATGACCCGCTGAGTCTGCTTGCCCTAAAAATACTTTGTCGACTGCAGCACCTTTCTCTTTGAGCTGTTCTTTAACCCACGCTACGCTATACCCCAGCTCATGAACCGCTTCTTTCATTATATTTCCATCCATGATAATCGTTTGAGGTAATCTTGTATGTTCTTCTTTCAGTACTAAATCTTCACGCGTAACGTTCTGCTTTTCTTTTTTTAACAGCACGCTTAATTCGCCGTTTGTTTCGAGCATGGCAAAAGCGACGTCTTCCACATAAAAGATGTCTTTTTTGCGAAGCTGTTCCATGAGCTCATCTACGGTATATTTTTCTTTTTTTACATTTTCCTCAAGGATTTTTCCTTCTTTAATGAGGATCGTCGTCGTCCCTTCCACCGCTTTTCGAAAGCTTATACTTTTTAACGATACGTTTGAGACAAAAATAAGAAACGATGCCCACACTAAAATCGCGACTACCCCATGACTTGCCTGTAAATCTACGTCCATTGAAATGGTTCCCGCAATATCACCAATCGTAATGCCAACGATATATTCAAAAAAAGAAAGTTTAGATAACTGTTTTTTTCCTAACAGCTTTGTAATAAAAAACAAGCCAAGTAAAATCAGCACTGAACGAAGTACTACTTCCATCCAATGATTCAACGCATGCACCTTCTTTACTAAAATTGATGTGTCCTTTATTTTGTGCATATTTGTATGTATCAAAGCAGATTTTCATCTTCCATTATTTACATACCTTTCACGGCAGGTTAGAGTAGAAAGAAGTAGGAAAAAAATTGGGGGACTTACGATGAACGATGAAGTGTTAACCATATTTAACAACCAACAGGAGCGCATAGGAACCGCGTCTCGCAAAGAAGTTCACGAAAAAGGCTATTGGCACGAAGCGTTTCACTGCTGGTTTGTCAGCCGCGAAAATGATATAGACTATATTTATTTCCAAATTCGCAGCGAGCAAAAGCAAGATTACCCCGGTGCACTCGATATCACAGCTGCCGGACATTTGCTTCATACAGAAACCGCTAAGGACGGTGTAAGAGAAATTCACGAAGAGCTCGGCGTCAACATTTCATTTGATGAATTGCTTCCTTTAGATGTCTTTAAATACGAAGTATCTCAGCCGCACTATGTTGATAAAGAATTTGCGCATGTATTTTTATACTACAGCTCTCACCCTCTTAGTGCGTTTACGTTGCAGCAAGAAGAAGTATCAGGACTTGTAAAAGCTCCGTTTTCTCACTTTTGCGAACTGTGGCTTGGAAATCAAACAGAACTGATCATTGAAGGGATAACAAATGAAAAAGAGCCAATTCACCGTACAGCACATAAAAGTGAATTTGCTCCCCATCCCAAAGCTTACTATAAAACAATTATTGCATGTATTAGTCAGCAGCTGAATTCAGCAGAAAAAGCTTAGAATCCTAAGCTTTTTTTGCTGAAAAAATCATATATGTTGCACTGCCAAGCGCAACAAGCTTGCCGCTGCTGTCTTCAATTTTCACTTCTCCAACAGCAAGCGTTTTGCCGCGGTGAGACAATGTAGACTTTGCAACTAAATAATCACCTATACCCGGCCTTGTGTAATTTACTTTTAACTCAACTGTACTGGCACTTTCCTCCTCAGAAAGAGAAGAACGCACAGCCGAACCAACAGCCGCGTCGATAAGCGTGGCAATAACGCCTCCATGAACCGTTCCTCTTCCTTGCAGAAGCTGTGGTTGAATCGTAATTTTCAACTCTGCATATCCTTTTTCAAGCAGCGTTTCTTCAATGCCAATATAATCCCAAAACGGAATCATCCCTTTACTCGTTCGTTTCATTAATCTCATCCTTTACATAAATAAGCTATGTAGGAAATTCTAGAAAGGCTGGAAAACTCCTGTTTTTACATACAAAAAGCGCCTGCTCTTTATCTTTAGCAAGCACTTTTTATTTCTCTATTTTTCAAATAAAAACTGTACTTTGTTTTCTTTCCATTCTAACTTAGCGTTAAAAGTCTTGTCGCCTTTTTTAAAACCTTCAATCAAATCTGTCTGTCCTTCGCTTAACAGCTTTTTTAAATTAGCTTGAGTAACTGTTTTACCTAAAATCTTTTTTGATACGGTAAATGTACATTTTGTTTTTGCATAGTTTGAGCATCCGTAAAAGGAACCTTTATCGACTACTTTTCCGTCGCAAAGCTTACATGGACCAAACGATTTAGAGGAAAAACTTTTACCTTTTCCCTTGCCTTTTCGCTGAATGGATTCAGTGTCATATCCGCTGAAGTTCCACTTGCTTTCTGCTTCGACAGCGTCTTCAATAATTTTAGCTGACAGTTTCTTTGTTTGTTCCATAAAGGCAGCGGCCGATGCTGCTCCTTCTCCAATTTCAGCTAGACGCTGCTCCCACTTAGCCGTCATTTCTGGTGAAGCTAAAATTTTATCTCCAATCGCGTCAATCAATACCTTTCCTTTATCAGTCGCAAACACTTGGTTTTTTTTCACATCAATATATTTACGATCTTTAAGCATTGTAATGATTCCAGCACGCGTTGCTTCTGTTCCTAAGCCTTCTGACTTTGCTAGAATTTTCTCCAGCTCATCGTTATCTAAATGCTTACCCGCTGTCTTCATCAGTGTAATCAACTGACCTTCGGTGTAGCGTTTTGGAGGCTGTGTTTTGCCTTCTTTTACGTCTACCTTAATAACTTTACCTTCTTCGCCTTCTTGAACATTCGGAAGAATGACATCGTCGTCTTTCTCATTTTGAAAAATTACCTTGCGCCAGCCTTCTTGAATTTGCTGCTTTCCTTTTGAAATAAAAGCTGCTCGCTTTTCCACAAGTGTCGTAATCGTTGTGTAGTCGAAAATCGCTTTTTCGTAGTGTGCTGCAATTAGCCGTCTTACGACTAAGTCATAAATTTTCTGTTCGTCTCCTGACAGTTTGCTAGGGTCCTTCACTTGTTCCGTTGGGATAATCGCATAGTGATCGCTCACTTTTTTTGCATTTACGTAGCGTTTATTTCCTAGAATTGAAGAGTACGGAAGCGGAAATAAATGTTCGTATTCAGAAAAAGCGCTCAGCTTTTCTAAAATCTCAGGAAACGTTTCCGCTTCGCCTTCTGTTACGTAGTTTGAGTCTGATCGTGGATAAGAAACAATTCCTTTCTGGTACAGCCCTTGCAGCACATCAAGCGTCTTTTTAGGTGAAAACTTAAACGCTTTATTCGCCGTTGCTTGAAGTGATGATAAGTTAAATAATAAAGGCGGCTGGAACTCTTTTCGCTCCGTTACGAGTTCATGAACTTGTGCGTCTTTTCCTTCGCAAAACTGAGCAATTTTATACGCCATTTCTTTTTCTTTAAGACGCGACTCTCCGTCTTGATACCATTTGCCTTCATACTTTTTTCCTTCAATATCAAACTTAGCAAGCACTTCCCAAAAAGGCTCTGATTTAAAATTATCAATTTCCTTTTCACGCTTTACAATTAAAGCAAGCGTTGGTGTCTGCACGCGCCCTGCTGAAAAAACATCTGACATCCCATGCTTTTTCAATAAGATACTATACACGCGTGAAGCATTCATCCCAACGACCCAATCCGCGCATGCTCTTGTATAGGCTTCATAATAAAGGTTGCGCGTGTCGCTTTCGTCTTTTAACTGTTGAAACCCATCATAAATGGCTTTTGGCGTTAACGAAGAAATCCACAATCGCTTCATCGGCTTATGCACACCTGACAGCTGAATGATATTACGAACGATTAATTCTCCTTCGCGCCCCGCATCTCCCGCATGTATAATTTCTGTGACCGTCGGCTTTTTAAGCAATTTTTTTACCACTTGAAACTGCTTTGCTTTTGAGCGCGTCACTTCATATTGAAAACGGTCTGGAATCATCGGCAGCGTGTCAATTGACCACTTTTTCCACTCCGGCTTATAATCTTCCGGGCTCACAAGCTGACATAAATGCCCCACTGCCCACGTTACATATGCTCCGTCTGTAAACACTTCATTCGGTGGAATCTCTAAATAGCCGTCGTGACGCTTCGGCTTGAACTGTGAAGCGAGCGTCGATCCTTGATCCGGCTTTTCTGCAATAATTAACTTCATGTATTTAATCACCTTACATTTCAAATTTCCATGTGAAACTTATTCAGTTTTATTATTTTATCATAGAAAGAGCTGTTGGAGTATGAATGGGGAGAAAAGTAGTTTCAATGAGAAATACATATCCCATTTTAAAAGCGTGTCAGTGTCCGTTATACTTTTTCAATAAAAAAGCTGTAGATTATTTTCTACAGCTTCGATACACATCTAAAATTTTCTAATAACAGCGATTATCCTATTGACTGAAACACGTCTCTTTTAGGACATGTTATGAAATAATTAATAGCCAAATATACAAACCAACAAGCGTAATAAACAATGTCGGAATCGTTAAAATAATACCCGTTTTAAGATACGTTCCCCAGGAAATTTTCACGCCTTTTGTTGACAGAACATGAAGCCATAAAAGCGTTGCTAAAGAACCAATCGGGGTAATTTTCGGACCTAAATCCGATCCAATGACGTTTGCATAAACGAGCGCTTCCTTGATTGTGCCAGCTGCGTGTGTTGCATCGATTGCTAGTGCATCAATCATAACGGTTGGCATATTGTTCATAATTGATGAAAGAATAGCGGCAGTGAATCCCATGCCAATTGTTGCCGCAAACAGTCCATGACTAGCCGTTGCTTGGATCACATCAGCCAGAATTTCTGTTAAACCAGCATTACGCAAGCCGTATACAACGACATACATGCCGATAGAAAAAAAGACAATGGCCCATGGAGCTCCCTTTAGCACTTTTTTTGTATGAACCGCTCGGCTTTTTTTTGCCATCATCAAAAACAGAATAGCAATAATACCTGCGATGATTGAAACAGGGACGCTAAAGAATTCTCCAATTAAATAGCCTAGCACTAGCAAAACTAAGACAATTCCAGATAGTCGGAACATCTTTTCATCTTTGATGGCATCCACTGGCTTCTGCAAATCTGCTACATTGTATTTCTTAGGAATTCTTTTGCGGAAATACAGATACAAGACCATAATACTTGCAAACAGAGAAACTAAATCTGGAACAATCATGCGTGATGCAAATTCAGAAAAGCTAATGCCAAAGAAGTCGGCTGATACGATATTCACTAAGTTACTAACAACAAGCGGCAGCGAAGTTGTATCCGCAATAAATCCACTTGCGATAATAAACGGAAAAACCATTTTGTCGTCGAACTTTAATGCCCGAACCATGGCTAAAACAATGGGTGTTAAAATCAAAGCTGCTCCGTCATTAGCAAATAGCGCTGCTACAACGGCTCCAAGAAGAGATACGTAGACAAACATACGCACGCCGTTCCCTCCTGCAGCTCTAGCCATATGAAGCGCTGCCCATTCAAAGAAACCAATTTCATCTAAAATTAAAGAAATAATAATAATAGCAATAAACGTAAGAGTCGCATTCCACACAATGCTGGTTACCTCAAGAACGTCTTGAAAATCAACAACGCCTGCCAGTAAAGCAAGGATAGCTCCCACGCAAGCCGACCAGCCGATTGACAAATTCTTCGGCTGCCAAATGACAAAAATTAGTGTTACTAAAAAAATCAATGATGCTAGTACAACTGATGCCACTTTTTAAACCTCCAATTATTCACAACAACTAATACGCAGTCCTTGTTTTTCTAGCTCTTTTAAACGTTCGTCCTGACTTGGTACAGATTCAAGTATACCTAGAACAAACTCATAGTACTGGCTTTCTTTATTAAGAGAATAAAAAACCCATTGCCCTTTTCTTCTTTCCTTCACAAGCTCAGCATCTCTTAATTTTCGCAAATGCTGACTAATTGAAGGTTGGCTAGCTTGATAGATATCCACGAACTCACACACACAACATTCATTGTTCTCTATTAATTTCACCATCGAAAGCCTTGTTTTATCTCCCAATAATTTTAAGATTTGAGCCGCCTTTTCAATACTATCTATAGATTTTGTACTCATTAATGAACACCTCCTACTCCCTTTCAGCTGATGTATAAATGGGCTTATGTATTAATGCTTCATTACTATAATTGATTTTTAACTGATTTACAATTTTTTAGTGAACTAAGAGTGATTTAGTAGTTGTTTAAGGATTGGATTTAAGAAATTATTTTTCCCTACTAATTTAAGTCAAATCTAACATACGATAATATAGATATGTTTTCTCGTAAAAATGCTCCTAATGTCCTTGGACAAACATACATACTTATTTTGTCTATCTGAATAAAATATAGAGAAAAATAAGAAAGGATGATTACGATTAAAAAACATTATTCCTATTATAATCCGCAAGATGGTAAATATTATGTAGACAAGCCTTACTCTCTTAGAGACGATAAAGTATCTCCCTCTGCTGCCCCTAAAATCCCTTTAAAAAATACAGCCGACAGAGCTTATAAAATTCCTGTATTCCTCAGCCACCCTTCTATGCTTAATGCTACTCAAACAAGATTTCTTAATCGTTTAATTGATGAAATTGAACGTGCTCTTCTTTTCCCTCGTACACTGCCTGATACGGAGCAATATCCTAATAAAACGATTACAAGCGTTCGCCGAATGATCCTCTCTAGCTATGGATTGATTGCGGTGAATATGCAGCAAGTCTTCGCCAATTATACCATGACGAATATTCCCGGCGGTACACCTCCGCCACCATCATGGGAAGGTGCTCCATTTTTACAAATAGAGCCAAGCATGGGTTACCAACGAGGCCTGCCTTTACTTCTTATCAAAGAAGCAGGTGTCAATAGTATAGGCGTATGGAATCCATCAGTAGTTCCGTTCTTTATCATTGAATGGGATTCTTCAAAGCCGCTTGATGAGTTTTTTAACCGTGTTGAATGGAGAGAAATATTTCAAAACTGGGTAGCTCAAGTACGAAATGGCTATTTTATTCAAACACAGCCTTCCTATCGATATGGCCCAGATGATCTATAGAAATCACTTCAAACGAAGAGTACTTTCGAAAGCTATTTCTATAAACAACGTTGAAATGTGAGGTGAATATAATTGACTCTAATTACTAGTGGGACATGCGTAGGAGTTCTATATCGAGCTAATGCCGGTGCATCATGCAGAAACGGGTACTGTGTTCATAATGGAAGATTAGTAGGCGGTGTCATAAGCTCAAATGCCGGTACCTTAACGGTTACAAGAAGCATCGATAACACAAAGTTACAGACCTATAATGGTATTCTTCTAAGTCACCGAGCCGTAAATCGAACGACAGGGCAAGTCACGCAGCAATATTTGTATTTTAGAAAAAATCAATTGGAAAAGGTAGAAGTCACACCTTATACACAATATAGTGACCCTAGCTGTCAAAGAGAAAGTCATTACAACATCCCTGATATTATCTATCCCGGTGAATGTGTAGGAATCAGATATCGGTCAGAAGATGAATGGCATATAGGAAACGGGCGATATCTATATTGGACAGGCCAAGTGAATCACTGTATATTTGATGAACGTCCACAAAGTACAAATAGACAATTTTTACGTCAGATTTGGTACGTACACTGGATACTTGACCCAAAAAACGAACGAAATATTATACCTCAAAAGACCTCCAGAGGGCCTGGATCTCCAAGAGGTGAACGTAGAATTTATGCTTTTAAGAATCTGCTTCCAGCTAATGGTGAGACGGTCCTTGTAAAAGCTGCTTCTCCTGTAAATTCTGCTTCTTGGCCTTTTCGTATTATCTATCAGTAAGAAAAACAGATTGTAATCCTTAATGCTATTACAACTCCCATCCTCCACCTAGTTTCCTCTCAAAATCCCACAAATAGGCCGAGGTTAATTTGAACTGCCCCTCCAATGGTTAACCATTGGAGGGGCAGTTTCTTATGACTTTCTGTTTTTATTTGTCCATACGCTTCTCTACTTTATTTCCTTGTACTGCTTCCCTTTTTCTCTTTTTTGTAAGAAAATAGAGGCACTAATCCAAGAGGTAATCGGAATAATAATGGCTACACCAATGCCCCCGCTTAAAATAGAAATGACTTCTGCACAAAAGGTTTTTGAATTGATAATGTCTCCAAACGAATACGACAATCTCTTAAACCAGATAATTAACGTCAAATATCCGCCTACAAAGGCAAAATACAGTGTATTGGTTGTGGTGCCCAAAATATCTCTTCCGATTTTCAAACCAGAATTGAAGAGATTCTTTTTAGTTACGGACGGATCATGAACAAATAATTCATTCATAGAAGACGAAATAGATAGCGAAATATCAATGATCGCTCCTATGGCACCCATAATAATTGTACAAATGGCTATTTTAGCAAAGTCAATTCCAACATAAAGTGAAAAAGCGTTAATTTCTTCTTCCTGTTCTTCTCCAAATCCTTGAATCATTGCATGATGTTCAATAATAAAAATAAAGAGTACTAAAACAGCTAAGGTAATAATCGTTGAAACAAACGCAGCAAGCGTTTTATGATTGAATTTATTAATATAAAATAAATTAATGCAGCTAATGATTGTACAAGCGATTAACGTAACAACAATCGTATTTTTTATAGACAGCATAAAGAGAATGGTGAGAAAAATAACGCCAAAATTCAAGAACAGCGCAAGGAAAGACCGGATTCCTTTTTTTCCGCCCACAACACTCATCAGAATAAATAAAATAAGAGCAAGCAATAGTAAAACGTTCACTTTCTGTTCCCCTTTCTAAAAATAAAAAGAATCGAAAGATAGAGTGTAATGGGAATCGTTAAAACAATGCCAATGCTGCCAGTAAGAGCACGGATTAACTCCAAGGAGAAATTCATCGAAAACGTATATCCTAAAGGAGAGCCATTCTTTAAATAAAGAAGAACCATTGGGATTGTTCCGCTTATATATGAAAAAAATAAAATATTCGTCATAGCTCCCATGATGTCTCCACCAATTTCTTTGCCTGATTTCAGTAAATCTTTGCGCGCAATCTCTTTATTTTTTTCATATAGTTCATAGACAGAAGAAGTAATCGTAATCGCTACATCCATAACAGCTCCTAAAGATCCTATTAATACCTCACTCATAAATATTTTTTGAGGAGGAATCGTCACAAACTCCATTCCTTCATAATGAAGGCCATTAGAATCTGTTAGTTGCATGACACCATACGCGATTAAAAGAGAAACAAATGTACCTATTAAAGTTGAAATAATTGCTACATGCGTTTTTTCTTTATTACCGCTTACTAATAACAAAGAAATAACCGTAAAAAGAACGACCGCAACAATACATACAGCTAGCAAGCTCACATTTCCTAGTGCTAAATATACATTGAGGGCCCCGATTAAAAGAACAATATTAATAAATAAGCTAATGATTGAATAAAAACCTTGTTTTCTTCCAATAGCCAGCAAAATTAATATAAATAAACCAGCGACAGCGGTAACCTGCTTGTCCCGCTTCACTCCTTCAATTGTTCCATTTAGAGCATGCTGTGAATTCTTTTCTAAGGAGACAAAAAGATCTGTTCCGACAGTATACTTTTGATCATAAGCACCTGAATATGAGTACGTATTCTCTAAATGGATAAGCCTTCCTTTATATTTTCCGTTCATTATTTTAGCAACAATTTCCTGAGAGTATACGGTATCTTTGTTATGATTTAAATCAGCAGATTTGTTTTTTTCTACAACATTCGTCTTCACTACCTCAGCTATTGGTTTTTTATAAAGAGAATAATTGTGGTTTGTTACAATGAGCGCTATACACAAACAGCAAATCCCTAATATGTAGAGAAAAATTTGTTTCCGTGATGATTTATTGGACTTTATTTTCGAAAAAAGGTTCCTTATGTGCTGAGCATACAAAGTAGACATAAATACTTTCCTTTCTGGTTATCAGTTGAACGCAGAGCTTTTGAACATGAAGAGACTGCAAAGAGATCCAAATTCCCTTTGCAGTCTTTTCATTCGTTTATTATGAGCGTTATAGAGCAAGACATACTCCAAGTACACAAGACGCTTAAACCTACTGTTTTTTCCCTTCCGTACTGTATCAGAGAAAAATGAAATTATAGTGAAAACATAGAACGATTTATCTACTTCACTAGTTTTTTATGACTATCTTATATAATCATAGGAATATAAAAACAAATAGAAAACTGGCTGCGCTATAATAAGTTGACTTTATAGCTACTAATTAGTTATAAAGCTCATGAAAAGCGACAAATAGTTGCTAAAAACAAGGAGGTTATTTCATGTTAACGAAAAAAACACTTGTCATGCTTTCTACTCTTACGCTTGCAACAACATGCGTAGCATTCAGCACTCCAACTACTGAAGCAGCTGCTAAAGATGCCTACTCACAAAAAATTGAAGCTAAAGCAGAAACGAGGCCTACGCTTCGTAAAGGTTCCCACTCTAGCTACGTAAGAGACTTACAGCAAAGCTTAAAGGATGTGAAGTATAACACATCAGTTGATGGCATTTTCGGTACGCGAACGCAAAATGTAGTAAAAGAATTTCAAACCGATCACCGCTTGTCTCCAGATGGTATTGTTGGCCCCTTAACATGGGCAGCTTTAGATGAGAACAAGGTAGAAAGAAAGCAATTTCCTGTCAGCACGGCTATTGCATTCGGTAAAAAAGAACTCGGTGACAACATTGTCTTCAGTACAGACGACCGCTTACGGAAAGATAACAACGATAAAGCTTACTATAGATTCGTAGCAAAAAATAAAGACTGGATGGATCAAGGGGGATCAGGTACCATAGGCTGGTATCATATTTACAAAAGTGGAGATGTGATTGAAGAATCCAATTAAATCTATTTGCAGATAACCGTTCGAAAAAAGCCTTTATAATCACTCTTTTGAGTGATTTACTGCCCGCCTTACAGAATGCTAAAATTTAAAGGAATCATTCCGTAGGTATTTTACTTGAACAAGAACAGCTGCTACTCCCCTTAGCTGTTCTTGTTATTTTTTTAAGTAAACATACAAAAAGCAGCATGTAAACATTCCACACGCTGCTTTTTGCAATTACATGACTACTCTGTGGGTCGAGGTCCTGCTTCTCGTCCTGAGCTTTCTACCGTTAGTATTGGCCGAACGGTGACATCTTCATTTACACGAATTTGGCACGATAAGCGCAAATGATCTTCAATTGAACTTTCTGAGTATGCATTTTTCTCCGCGTGTGTTAAATCACAATATTCACCTTCGAGCACTTCTACCCTGCAAGTCGTGCATTTAGCTTTCCCACCGCACCGATGAAGAATATTTATACCGTTGTCTTCGAGTGCCAAGACAAGCTTTTTTCCTTTTGCCACTTCAAAACTGCCGTATCCTAAAACGGTTACTCTTGGCATATATCTCCCTCTTTCCCTCTACTGTATCCAAGCGATTTGAATTACACTCTATGCAGTTTTTTTGTTGCATGCCTAAGTTGCAATCCATTATTTCTACTGATTGCGACGTCTGTTTGTACGTTACAGACCCCTTTTACATGCCTAGATCCAATTAAGAAGACCATCGTTTTGTAATACGGCCACTAAAACGACAAGCCCAAGTATAATAACAGGTATCAGTGCCTTTAAAATTTGGTACTTAGATAATTCTATGCGCTGAGGCTCCTTTAACAAATGACTTTGATTTAACTCAGTATTGCTTTCACTTTCTTTATGATTCATGTTCCTCTGCCTTTCTATTTTTTTATAGTGCGGTTCGTATCTACTTCTGCTGAAATAACAAAACTAGACACAAGGTTTCTTCATAAAAACCATCTTAACCTTTTTAAGAACATGCTATACTAACAATTCTGTTTTAAAATAAGTCTCTATCATATGTTTTAAACAAACAAATTTACCTTATTTCCCTTCTTAATAGCGTTTCTCACATCGCTAAACGCACAAGCAAGGTCGTTATTTATAATCAAAAGTAAAACCCCATAACGAGTCATGGGGTTTTACTTCGTACGTTGATTTTTTGGAATTTTAATTTGTTTAATATCTCCTAGCACATAAATATAAAAAATTAAGCCTAGCAACAATACAATTCCCGCTACCATAAAGCTTAGGTTAAAAGAACCTGTTTTATCTAAAAGGTACCCTGTTAAAGCTGTAGCTATAATTCCTCCAAACAAATTATTAGCTAAATTAACAATAGAACTAAGAAGGGAAATAGAGCCTGCAGGTGCAATTTCTGCAGAAATAGACCAGCCGATTGGTGCGGTTGCAGATATACCTGCCAGTCCAATCGAGATACAAATCATCGCTAAGACGACACTATTAGTGAAAATAGAGCCTAAAAAAACAAACCCTAAGCATAATCCTATAACAATGATGGTGCGATATACTTTTTGACTGTCATAACCTTTTTTTATGAGGTAATCAACAAGCCACCCGCCTACTAAAATGCCAGCAAATGTAGCAATTAGCCAAGGTACTGCCGTAAGCAGGCCCGATGACATGATATCCATACCGTATTTTTCTTTTAAAAAAGTTGGCAGCCACGTTAACAGTAAATTAAACGTATATCCATAGCCTGTAAACCCAATCATTAGCCCCCAAACTTTTCGATTCGTAAATAATACTTTCAAGGTATGTAAAAATTTTGATGTTTGCTCATCGTTTGCATTTAAATTATTTTCTTGAATATACTTCAGCTCATCATCTGATATGCGTCTATGCTTTTCTGGCTTTTCGTAATAAAACCAAAACAGCAGCGTAAACAGTACGTTTATAATTCCAATAGATAAGAATGCTGTGCGCCAATCAAATTTGGTGATGAGAAACGCTACAAGAGGCGCGCCAAGTACATTCGAAAATTTGGCCGCTGAATCAAACAAAGAATTTGGTAAGCTTCTTTCATTTGGAGGAAACCATAGCGACGTAGCTTTTGATGCTGCCGGAAATGCAGAAGCACTCATTATTCCTATTAAAAATCGGACAATATAGAGAAGAAGTTTTCCTTGCAAAAAGGCCATCGACATCGTTAATAAACTCCAAATCACCATACCGACTCTTGTCACCCATGCTACTCCGAACCGATCAAGCAAGCTTCCCGCAGGTATTTGCATGATCGTATAAGAATACGTATAAATAGAAAAGACAATTCCAAGCTCTGTTCCCGTTAAGTGAAATGCATCTTGTATTGCAGGAGCGGCCACTGACACCGCTACACGATCAAAATAGTTTAAAATAATCATACTGCTTAACAAAGATGAAATGAACCATCGTGTGCGTCCTGTTCGCTTTACTGTATGTTCACTCATAGCTAGCTCCTTTCATCAGTAGTTTGTTCGTTTTATTACCGTAGCATTCTACTTAATACCGCAGCTAGAAGACACTACATAAGACCTACGCTCACCCTACCCATAAAAAATCCGAACGATGAATCGAGATTCTCAATCAAGAATCTTGATTCATTGTTCGGATCTTCTTTCACCCAAAATACTTCTGTCCAGCCTTTTTTCTCGCTAACAGTCTATTTTGCTGAAAGCTCATCTTCCGTTACCCACTTATGATTTTTCACTTTCTCTCCGCCTGTAGTCGGTGTGTAGTCTACCATATATACCGTTGTTTTTTCGGCTGAATCAATCGTTGCTTTTGCCCCTTTCATACCTTTCATATGATCTGCTTCAAGCGTCACTTCGCTGCCTGGCTTTAACTGCTCGTTACCCGCATCTTTTATTTCTTCTTGAATAACCCACTTATGATTTTTTACTTTTTCCCCGCCAGTCTTTGGCGTATACGAAACGGTATAGGCCGTAGTATCGTAAGCACCAACAATCGTTGCTTCAGCACCGTTCATGCCTTTCATATGATCAGCTTTCATAATGGCTTTATCTCCAACTTTATATGTTGGATTTTCAGCTTGCTTTAATCCTTTTGGAACCTCTCCTGAACTAGAGTGATTCATCTCTGAGTGATCGTGCATGGATTCATTTTTGTCAGCTGAAGGTTTTTCATGACTAGAATCGTTTCCGCATCCGCTTAGTCCAATAATGACAGATGCACCAAGAATAAATAGCTGTTTTTTCATGACAGTCCCTCTTTTCCACCTAATAAATTTTAAAATAAAAATCCTTTAATCCTTAGAAACAACTTATCTTTGCATACTCTTCTTTTCTTTATTGTAGCCAGACTTTGTGCAGATTTTGTGAAGATGAAGGTAATTAGGTACGAAAATTTCCTGTGCCTAAAAAAGGCCTTCGTATGAAACACTTACCACTAGGAAAAAGTATAAAAATAAAAGGAGGAAAGAAACATGCTAAAAATACGCTTTGCTCTATCCTCACTCTTACTTGTAGTTAGCTTGGTGATGGGAGTCCCCTCTTTTTCCGCACAGTCCACGCTCTCACCTAGCGTACAAAAGATAGAAGTAACGTCCATTAAAATGAAAACGCTCAAAACGTTTATCGATGAACAAGATATGAATACATTCACCAATAGTATAAAAAAGGCTGAGCGCATGAAACTTCTCTTAGATGAAGAGTCTGCTGGGAGCATCGATTGCAAAATGACCATTACCTATGGAGATGGTTCTAGCCGTCATTATTTCATTTGGATTATGGATGATGGACGTGATGTGTTAATTGCTCAGCAAAAGCATCCAGAAGACCTTCATCTTAAAGGGTATGAATTGAATCAAAAAAATTCCTTGCACCTGACAAAGCTGCTAAAGAATATTCTTTAGCAGCTTTGTTTTACATCACTTTCACCGAAAATGGCTTGGTGACCCAAATATTTTTCACTTTATATTTCCCACACAGCATATACTGCTATAACGGCAAGCACGTACAAAATAGCTGAGATGATCCACTTTTTCATACCTTATAGCCTCACTCTCTGCAATCGCAGTGCATTTAATACAACCGATACAGAGCTAAAAGCCATCGCGGCACCAGCAACCCAAGGAGCTAACAGCCCAACTGCTGCAATTGGAATACCGAGCGTGTTATAACCCATCGCCCAGAATAGATTTTGCTTGATATTAGAAATCGTTTTTCTACTCATTTCAATCGCATCTGCAATGCTCATCAAGTCTCCTCGCATCAGCGTAATATCAGCGGCTTCCATCGCTACATCCGTTCCTGTTCCGATGGCCATTCCAATATCAGCTAACGCAAGTGCAGGAGCATCGTTAATACCGTCTCCTACCATTGCGACTTTTTTACCTTGCTGCTGAAGCTTTTTCACTTCTTCTGCTTTGCCTTCTGGCAACACTTCTGCTATAACGTGCTCAATACCCGCTTGCATCGCAATAGCCTGAGCTGTTTGACGATTATCTCCGGTAATCATCATCACTTCTAAGCCCATCTCTTTTAACCTAGAAACTGCTTCTTTAGAAGTCTCTTTAATAGTGTCTGCAACAGCAAGCATGCCGGCATATTTTCCGTCAAGAGCAACGAGCATGGCCGTTTTTCCTTCTCGTTCTAAATTTGTCATTTCTTCTAAAGCTGCATCAATATTCACTTTATGTTGGTTCATAAGCTTTCTTGTTCCTACTAACAGCTCTCGTTCTTGTACAGTTGCCCTTACTCCATGCCCTGGAATCGCTTCAAAAGATAACGGATCTTGAATTTCTATACCTTTATTTTTTATACCTGCTACGAGTGCTTGAGCTAGAGGATGCTCCGATAAACGCTCAGCTGATGCAACTAACTGTAATAGCTCATTTTCTTCGTAGCCCTGTGCAATACGTACATCGGTTAGCTCAGGCGTTCCATTTGTAACAGTTCCCGTTTTATCTAAAAGAATCGTATCGATTTTATGCGTCGCTTCTAAATGCTCGCCGCCTTTAAACAAAATACCAAATTCTGCTGCGCGGCCCGACCCCGCCATAATGGAAGTTGGAGTAGCTAAACCTAATGCGCATGGACATGCGATCACTAATACGGCGATAAGCTTTTCTAAAGCCGGTGCAAATTCGCCAGGCACAATCCAAATGTACCAGACAAAGAACGTAAGAAGAGCAATTCCAACCACAATTGGCACGAATATACCTGAAATATAATCAGCTAATCTCTGAATAGGGGCTTTAGACCCCTGCGCTTCTTCTACTACTTTAATAATTTGCGCAAGCGCCGTCTCTTTTCCAACGTTTGTAGCTTTTATTTTTAGAAAACCATTTTTATTGAGTGTGGCTCCAATTACTTTATCTCCAATGCTTTTATCTACCGGTACGCTTTCCCCTGTCAGCATGGACTCATCTAAAGCCGATTGTCCTTCAATAATCTCTCCGTCTACAGGTACTTTTTCACCGGGTTTAATAAAAATAACTTCGCCTTTTTGCACTTCTTCCACTGGAATTTCAATTTCCGCTCCGTCTCTTACTACAACGGCCGTTTTAGCTTGTAAACCCATCATCTTTTTAATTGCTTCTGAAGAACGGCCTTTGGCATTGGCTTCAAATAATTTCCCTAAAAGAATCAGCGTAATTAATATAGCACTCGTTTCATAGTAAAGCTGAGTAGTATGAGCAGATGAGCCAAGCGATTTAAGAGAAGAGTATAAACTATAGAAATAAGCTGCGCTTGTACCTAGTGCTACTAAAACATCCATGTTGGCACTTTTGTTACGAAGAGCTTTAAATGCACCTATATAAAATTGCTTCCCTACGACGAATTGAACAGGCGTAGCTAAAGCGAGCTGAACCCATGGATTCATCAGCATATGAGGCAAAGGAATAAACGACGTAAACGTAAAATGACTAACCATTGCCCATAATAACGGTACGCTTAAAATAAATGAAAACCAAAACTTTCCTTTTTGTTTACTCACTTCTTTTTCTCTGTAGCTTTGCTCTTCTTCTTTTTCTTCTGACTTTAGCTTGGCTCCGTATCCAAGCTTTTCAACTCGCTGCGTTATGTCTTGCGGATCTATTTGAGAAGGGCTGTATTCAACAGAAGCCGTTTCTAAAGCAAGGTTAACACTTGCCTTTGTCACGCCTTCTAATTTGTTTAACCCTTTTTCAATACGAGTCGAACAAGCGGCGCACGTCATGCCCGTAATAGCAAATTCGGCTTTTTCACTTACAACTCCGTACCCAAGCTTTTCGATTTTTTCTTCAAAGGCCTGTGGACTTGTTTTAGACGGATCAAATATGATAGTAGATCTTTCCAAAGCCAAATTCACGTTTGCTTCTTTTACACCTTCTATTTTTTTTAACCCTTTTTCAATCCGGTTAGAACACGCTGCGCATGTCATACCCGTAACTTGCAAGGTGGCTTCTTTTTGTTTGTCACTCACCGCGTTTCGCCTCCTGTTATATACCTACAAGGGGTATATTTTTCTCTTAAATCAAGCGTGCGAAGGTATTCGCACGCGATGCTGTTTATGCTACTTCATAACCTTGGTCATCAATAGCTTCTTTAATATCTTCGACCGTTACTTGACTTGGATCAAATGCAACCGTTACTTTTGCATCTTCTAAGCTTACTTCTACGCTTTTAACGCCATTAAGTTCGCCTACGCCGCCTTCAACAGCTTTGACACAATGACCGCAAGACATTCCTTGTACTGATAATGTTACGTTTTCCATTTCTAGCATCTCCTTTATTTCATTAATCGTTTAATGGTTGTTAATAATTCATCCACTACTTCTTCATCACCAGCTTGCACACGTTCTACAATGCAATGCTTCAAGTGACCTTCAAGCAAAATTTTACTTACACTATTCAAAGCAGACTGCGCAGCTGCGATTTGAGTAATCACGTCGTCACAATACGTATCTTTTTCAATTAATCCTTTAATTCCTCGAATTTGTCCTTCAATTCGATTTAATCGGCTTGTTAGGTTTTTTTTCACTTCTGGAGAATGGTGACTTTTTCTTTCACTATTTATCGTACAACATTTTTCTTCACTATTCATGTGATTCGCTTCGACCATCTAACATCCTCCCTTCATAACTTCATGATACTATACCCCCCTACCCTATGTAAAGCGAAAAGCTGGCTTCTGCTCACTTTATCTTTTCACCAATTTCAGTAGCTATGCTCATATCATTTTCAACTAACATCAACCCACTTATAGCCTATTCCCCATACAGTTTGCAAGTATTCGTCTACGGGAAAGCCCGCTTTTCTAAGCTTATCCCGAACATTTCGCACATGAGAGTCAATAGTACGGTCTCCAATCTCCGCCTCATATCCCCACACTAACACAAGCAAGTCGTCTCGGCTGAACACACGATTTAAATGCTGAAGAAGTAACCCCACCAATTCAAACTCTTTAGGCGTTACTTGAATCTGCTGATCTTTATATTGTAATACGTGATTTTCCTTGCTCCATACTAACCCTTTGTAGGTGATTTCATGTTTTTCCTTTAACGAACGTCTAAGAACCGCACCGATGCGTGCAACCAATTCTTCTTCGCTAAACGGTTTGGTAATATAGTCGTCTGCCCCTATATTTAATCCTTTTACTACATCTAACGTTTGACTGCGAGCTGTGAGCATAATGACCGGTAGATCAGACATTTTTCTTACTTTTTGACAAATCTCCCACCCATCTTCGCTTGGCATCATAATATCTAATAACATCAAATCTGCTTTGTTACCTTCATAAAGATAGCGCAGCGCTTCTGTGCCTTTTTCAAATTTTATACATGTAAATCCGTTTGGCAGCAGATAAAGTTCTAGTAAATCCAGCATCCTTGCTTCATCATCTACTAATAAAATAGTTGCCATCCTATCCATCCTCTCTTAATACAATCTCTACAGTCGTACCTTTTCCCGTCTCGCTTGTGATTGTTATTTCTCCTCCATGAGCTTCTACAATCTCCTTTACAATTGATAAGCCTAATCCGTAGCCTCCGCTTTTTCTCGAGCGGGATTTTTCCACTCGATACAGCTTGTCAAATACGTAAGGTAGATCTTTTTCTGGAATGCCTATTCCTTGATCTTTAAGAGTTATTGTCAATGATTCAGCTGATTTTTTTACGCTTAAATCAATTTTAGTCCCTTCTTTTGAATAGTTCATTGCGTTATCAAGTAAATTGATAATCACTTGCTGAAATCTTTCAGGATCTAGTGAAACGTAAAGACCTTGAGGGCAGCTTATCTCCAGCTCCATCTCCTTTTCTTTTAAAGCTAAATGAAAATGCGCGCATACGGTGTGCAAATACGTAGCTAGCTCTACTTTTTGTTTTTGAATAAAAAATGTATGCTGATCCAGCTGCGCCAGCTGAAACAAATCTTTGACTAACTGTGAAATTCTTCCTGCTTCTTCTTCCACAATAGCAAGATACTTATCACGTTCTTGCGGTGTATTAGAAGGCCTTCTTGCTACGTCTGCATAGCCCTTTAAATACATCAAAGGCGTTTGAAGTTCATGTGAAATGCTGCTTAAAAATTCATTTCTCTCTTTTCGTAACCGCTGCAGCTCATTCGCTAACGACTGAATGGACATTCCTAATTGTCCAAGTTCATCTCTTGAATGAGCGCCAAGTTTCACAGACAAATCTCCTTGACTCAGCTTCTCAGTTGCTTTTTTCATTTTGATTAAAGGAGCGGTTATAAATTTAGACAGAGCAAAAATAGTCACAATGGAAAATAAAACGGACACAGCTCCCGCTACGTAAAAATGATGCTGTAGTCTCGCAATCATTTCGTGAATATCCTTTGTGTTTTTGAACATATAAACCGTTCCGAACTGTTGATGGCCTTCTTTAATAGGTGATGCCGTGGCGATATAAGGTTTGCTTTTCCAGTCGCCTTGCATAATTTCACCTTTATATGTAAGAGACTTTCCTTTCCATTTCTCTACTGCTTTTCTTGCACCTTGAATTAAAGGCCTAGACGAACTGATAATTTTTCCTGTTTTATCCGTTATGATAACATCAGTTTCTGCTTCTGATTCCATCAGTGCAACATGGTCAAGCGTAGCAGAATCATGATGCTTCTCTAATACTTCCCGGTGACTGTTTCCTCTTAAACGCAAGCTTTGCAGCTCCTCTGAAATTCGTGTATTGGCAAGACCGCTATATAAATAGAAAAAGAGAGCGGCTTCAATTAGTAAAATGAACATTAAAAACAAGAGTCCAAGCTTAATAGAAATACGATTCATTTATTCACATCCCTTGCTTTCATTATAAAAGTAATAAATGAAGAAACTGTGCAGAATAAAACATACCTAATTAAATAACGATTATTCTTTGACATTTTACCACGGGTATCTGACAGCTTAGCGTATGAAGTAAGTTTATCATACAGCAAATTTCGAACTTACGAAGCGTACAGCAATACATAATCCAAAAGCAAAAAGAAATTGAGACCTAACAAAATCACTCTAATCTAAAGACGAACAAATTGGATAAGGGAGCTAGTATAAATTACTGGTCACACCGCAGTTGATTTTCGTGCAAGACTTCGCTTTCCCCGCAGGAGTCTTCGTCTTACCCTCCAATCAACTGCTAGAAGCAACTATATACATGAAACCTACGTTCACCATACCAATAAAAAAATCCAAACGAGTTGGATTCTTCATCAAGAATCTCGATTCATCGTTCGGATTTTTCTTTAACTAAACTACTTTTACCCCAGCCTCTTTTTATTTAACAATAATAACAGGACATTCTGCAGATTGAGCAACTTCGTGACTTACACTTCCTAGAAAGGTCTCTTTAACAAAGCCCTTTCCTCGGCTTCCTATCACAATGACGTCTTGTTGATTGTCACGTGCGTATTCAATAATTTTCTTTGAAGCGGTGCCTTCTACACCGTATGCCTCATATGGAATACCTGATTGAGTTAAATGATTGTGAGCTTCAGATAAAATATCGCGGTTTTCTTCTTCTATCAGTGCGTCCAAGTCAACGCTAAAAACAGGCTGCTGCAAGTGAATTCTTTCCTTAATATGTACAATTGTCAGCTTATTAGCATTTACGCTTTTAGCTAGTTTACTTGCATGTTGAAGAGCACGAATAGAAGGTGCGGAACCATCAAAGGCTACTAAGATTTTGTTATACATATCAAGAACCCTCTCTCTTTTTGTTCTTTCGTGATGTATTACCATCTAGATGCTGTAGATGATAAAGCAACAAATAATAAAGTAAGAGACTTCTTGATTTTTGCTTTATCATCCATACTATACTTTTACCGCTTTCAGAAAAAACAAAACATTTATCCGTTTTTTCCCATATGAAAAGCCTTTGCTCACTAGAAGCAAAGGCTGATTGTTTATGTTGGTAGGTTATTTAACAAACTTCTTTTAACTCTTCAGTTAAACGTAAAAAAGTTTCTTTATCTCTTTTTTCTAAAGACTGATCGATTTGCAGTAAAAGCTGTGCTTTTTTAAAGTCACGAAGAGATTTGTTTAGCACTAGTTGAGCTGCTGTCGCGTCTGATACTTTTACTTCTTCTCGTGTCATTTTGCGGGACGTATAGTTTTCCATTACAAGTCAACTCCTCATCCTTTTCGCTATTATATAAGAAATCATATAATTATTCAAATATTTTTTCTTATTTTTCATTTTAAATTTGACCCCCAAAAACCGAGATTAAGACATAGCGAAATCAATTCAATCTAAAGACAAACAAATTGGATACATGAGCTGAACCGCTTGTGACACCGCTGTTGATTTCCGTGCAAGCGCTAGAAGCATCTACCCACATAAACGAAACCTACGTTCATCACAATAACAAAAAAATCCGAACGAGTTGGATCCTTTATCAAGAATCTCGATTCATCGTTCGGATTTTCTTTCCACTAAAATAATTTTGTCTCAGCCTCTTGTTATCACAACCACTCTGGGCGTGAAGAACCTCGAGGAACGAGAACCGTCTTATATTCCCCTGGAGTTTCCGACATTTCAATTTGTTCTGTAAGCCCTTGGTACAATCCTAAAGGTGTTTGGGCTGTAAAGAGATCCGGTGCAATGTACTCATGCTTCTCTGACGAACCAGCTGTTTGATGAGCATATGTTTTATCATAGATGCCCATTGATAAGATCCATAAAGATACGCGATCTAATGATACACGCACGCGGTAGCTGCCTCCTTCTTTTGCTCTTCTTTCTAGTGCCATTAAAGCACCAACTTCAAGCAGCCAAGAAACCGCATAATCATTTACCACTACAATAGGAGGCAGCTTAGGATTTTCTGGCGATCCTTCTAACGCCATGACTCCCGTTACGCTTCCCGCTGTTTGGTCAAATCCATTTCTTTTTGCCCACTCTCCTTGCGTTCCGTGCAGGTTAACGGTGCAGTGGATGATTCCAGGTTTTAATTTTGCACACTCTTCAGCTGTTAGACCGTATCTCTCTAGGAATCCGTAGCGACGGTTCCCAAAAAAGATATCGGCTTCTTTTAGAAGATCAACCATTTTTTCTTTTCCTTCTTTTTCACCGACATCCAGCGTTGAAGAGCGCATACCGACATTAGACGTAGCGTAAATCGTATCATGCTCCCAATCCGTTGGCTTCCAAATATTTAAGACGTCCGCACCGTGTAAAGCAAGAGCTCTACCAAATCCGGCTCCTGCAATAACGTGACCAAGCCCTAATGCTCGAATACCGTCTAGCGGCGTTTTAGGGTTCTTGGAAAAAGGAATTGGCTCACTTTCTCCAATCTTTTCAATTTCAATCAAAGGAAGCTGCGCTACTTCTTCATACACGGACTCATTCATAAACTCTTCAATTGTCCGCACAACAGGCATAATAACTCCTCGCTCCGCTGCAGCTTTTTCCAATTCTTCTGCATTCCATCCGCGAATCGCTTTTGCCACTGCATCAGGGTCTTCTATACAATTTAATAGCTTGAGCGTTTCATGCTTAGAGCGTGGATACGGATTCAGCGGCATTACCCATTTGCCATCTTTTGTTTGATAAAAGCGAAAGCCTAATGGATTATAAGGATCATTTGCTTTACTCGGTGCGTACCCATTAAGCTTTTCCCATTTTTTATCGTAAAAAGGTGATAATCTTCGGATCGCTTTTCGTAAATCCATATGAATATCTTGACCTTTTCCTCCGCGTATTCTCCAAATTTTTGAGACAGCTACTGACTTAGCAACCAGTGCAATAGCTGCTGCTGAGGCAAGTCGCAGCGTACTAGGAACAATCGGATCTTCTCCGTAAAATGTAATGTTTCCTCCACTGTCTTTTGCTGATAAGTCGACTCCTTGAAGCACATTTTCCAGCTCTTGATAGATATCAAAATCACTATTATCCGTTAAACGATTTTCATTTGCTTTCACAATAGATTTTGTTAGCTGACCTTTCGTAATGTTGCTCATGTGTAGTCCCTTCTTTCCTCATATAATTACCTCATTATGTCCCTGCTTGCTGAAGTTATGCCCTCATCAAGTTAAATCAAAACACTTTAAATATAACATTTACGTTAACGTTAATGTTATCTTAAAACGAATGTATCATATATCACTTGGGCGAACAAATAATTTGTTTCATAAACAAACAAAAGCGCTTTATGTTTTTGTACATAAAACGCTTTTTCCTATTTCATATTTTCTTTTTCGAACTACTTTTCGATTGGTTTTTTTAATGCATGTAAATTTTCTTCTGCAGAAAGCATGACCTGGTTCATAATATCTTCCGCATCTTTAATGGCTTGGTTATAAAAGTGAGGACCTATATGTTCTTTAATAAACTCCAATACATTTTCCGCTGCAAATTCACTGATTTCTTCATCTCGTTCTTTATAAAAAAACGTTTGAATTTCATTCAGCATTTTATCTTTGTCTTCTTTTGAAAAATTAATAAACATAAACAAAACTCCTCTTTACATTGATATCTGTCTACCTGACATCATAGCAAGAGGAGCTGAGAAAATGCAGTCTTTTTTTCTTGTGATTTTTGTGTACAATGCTTGTGTTGATTTGAATTAGCTAGACACTTTCATAGCCGTTTTTTCTTTTATGCGGCTTGAGCGTTTTTTCATATCCTGTAAAATCTCTAAATATCTCTTTTCCGTCAACTCATATTTTACGAGTGGGACAAGTGATAACAAGCAAAGAATACCCGGAATAATCGTAAAGATTAAAGCAATCCAAATGAGCGTGCTGTGTGACTGAATTTGATTTGGCACGTACCCTACTGCTGAAAGGATGTACCCACCTACTGCTCCACCCACTGCTGAAGCGACCTTTGTTTTGAAAATATTCGTAGAAAACACCATTCCTTCTGCTCGGTTCCCCGTTTTCCATTCGCCGTATTCTACACAGTCAGCGAGCATAGATGTTTGAGCAATGTTACTAACCCCACCGCCAAAAGAAGCTAAAAAGCTTAAAATCATCACTGGCATAACGTGGAAACCCGTTGCAAACATTGTAAGAGTGGCTACAGCATTTAGGGCAATTCCCCCTATTGCTGCACGTTTCTTTCCAAATTTATTTGAAATGAAAGGAGACGCGATCGCTCCTACAATTTGTGCTGTAAAAAATAAGGTTAAATAAAGAGACGCGATGTTCTCTGCATTTAAATTGTATTTAAAATAGTAAATAGAAAACGTAGTTCGAATCGTTAAAATTGTTTCAACTAAAAGCATTGAGAAAATCAGGTAGCGCAACGGTCTATTTTGAATAAATAAGTTCCAAACTGCTTTTGGCGTCTGCTTTTCCTGTCTTTTTACGGTATAGTTTTCTTTTACTCCTGAAAATGTGATGATCATTGTAATCATTAAGATACACGCATAAATAAGACTAAGCATAAACCAGTTTCCAAAATAATGAGCTAGTGGAAGAGTTAATAAACTAGCAAATAAAGACCCTACTGCTGCAATGGTTCTAGGAAAAGCCACAACTTTGTTTCGTTCTTTTACATCTTGTGTAATCGTTGCTGAAAGCGACCAATAAGGAATATCCATGATAGCAAAGCTTGTTCCCCACGCGATATAAGTGATATAAGCATAAATTAATTTTCCTGTGTGAGAAAGATCAGGACTAATAAAACACGCGACTGTAGCAACAGCTGCAAAAAATCCGCCTATTAAAAGATAGGGCCTAAACTTACCAAATCTCGTTTCTGTATTATCAACAATCATTCCGATAATAATGTCTGCAATTCCATCCCATATCCTTGCAATAAGAAATAAGGTTCCTACGGCTGCAGCATTTAATCCTACACTATCCGTATAAAAAATCATTAAATATGTACTTGTTAATGCATAAATAATATTGTTTCCAAAACTCCCCATTCCGTATGATAATACGGTTTTGAGAGAAACTTTTGACTGTACCCCCATGTTCATGTAACCTAACTCCCTTCTCCTATAAAACGCTTTCATATCATATTATGAGTGACTAGAATCTCATTGCTTTATGAGATTCTAGTGTCCTGTTGCTACTACATGTTTTCTACAACTCGACTTTCGTAAGGCTGCAGAACAATATCTTTAAATACTTTTACTTCTGGCGTATGGTTCATAAGGAAGTAATAACTTGTCTCTCCAAGCTTGCGAGGATATACTTCAACTCCATCTTCACTTTCCGTATGCTCAATCTGCTGCTGTTTTACAATATCAAGCGCCATTTTTTCAAACGTTTGCCCTTCAATTCCACAGCCTACATAATAAACCGTCCCGCGACCAAACTGATTTTTTGTTACAGCCGCTTGATTATAAAATGGATCATCATACTCATACAGCACTTCAGCTGTTACAGGTGTGATAATGTCTCTCCACACGGATGCGCTTGCTTGTTCTCCTTCATACGGTCCTTTTCCTTTAATAGCTGCTTTTTGAGTAGAAGACAGTGCTTCCACTTCATGAATTTCAATCCCTGTTATTTCTTTTACATATCCAGGTAGCGTCTGTTTAAAGTGAATATTATTTTGTTTGTCTTTAATGCCGGTTCTAAACGTAAAAACGATGACGCCTCCGTTTTCAGTAAATTCAGTAAATCTTTTACCTAGTTCTTTATCAATGATTTGCAAAGCTGGAACAATCAGTACTTTATAGCTTGAAAAACCTCTTGTAGCAGGAATAACATCAATTGGTGTATTCAACTTATAAAACGGTGTATATCCTCTAAGAAGCTCTTGCGTAAAGTCAAATCCTTCACTTTGCTGCTGAAAACGCCATGACCATATATTTTCATAGTCATATAAAACGGCAATCTCCGATTTAATATCAGACTCAAGCACATGTTCGTAATGAACGATTTCACTAAATAACGACTGAACTTCTTTGTAACGTTTTCCATAGTGATTATCGTGACCTACAATTCCGTAGCAGTATTGCTCAGCTCCTCTTGTCATTCCGCGCCAGCGAAAATACAGCATATTCGTGCATCCATGAGCAAAAGCTTGATAAGACCACATTTTTGCCTGATTAGGTCGCGGTAGATAACCGATGATATCATGACCTTGAGCACCCATTAATTCCTCTACAATCCAGAAATTTTTATGTAGCAGACCTCTATTAAAATCATGTCCCAGTGCAATATGAGCAGGGGTAATTGGCTCTGTTTGACCGCCCCATACCGGATAATTATCATAGGATACAAAGTCCATTACTTCTAGGTTTTCTTCATGATCGAACCATTTATCAAAAAAGCCTCCTGATACGTTCGTGGTCAACAGCTGGTGATCACCTTTATATTTCTTCACAATCGCTGTTTGTTCGTGAGCGTATCTGTTTAACGAAAAAGAGCGAAAGCGGGCCCAGTCTAGCTTTAACGAAGGGCTGTGTGTCGTAATTGTTTTTACAGGCATAGGCACTTCGGTAAAGTCGTTATACGTTTGTCCCCAGAAAATAGTGCCATACTTTTCATTTAACTCATTAATATCTTTATATTTTCTTTCCAAAAACTGCTGAAACTCTTTATGACATTGTTCGCAGTAACACATATCACTGCCTTCATGGCCAAATTCATTGTCAATTTGCCATGCTACGATTGCTTCTTCTGAGCAGTAGTGCTTTACGAGTTGTTCTGTAATCTGAGCGCTATACTGCCGGTAAAGAGGAGAATTAAAACAATATTGACGTCTTCCTCCAAATGCTCTGACCGCCCCATTTTCATCTTTTGATAAAATAGAAGGATGCTGCTTCGCAAGCCAAGCCGGAAAAGTGGCAGTAGGGGTACCAAACATAACGTCAATATTCTGTTTTTTAAGCTTATTGATAACGCTATCAAAAAAAGAAAAGTCATATTGCCCTTCTTTAGGCTCCATAAGATGCCAAGCGAACTCCCCTATTCTCACCATATTTGATCCTAACTCTTTAATACCTTGGATATCTTCTTCTATCATATTCTCTGGCCAATGTTCAGGGTAATAATCGACGCCGATGTACATTTTTCTCTACTCCTATCTATTTCTTTATTTCATTAAATGAACGTTTTGCTGTTACTTGTTAAGGTATTCTTGGAAACGGTGATCAAAAGCAAAAAAATCACATTTCCTGTCTTCATAAATAATTCTCTATTCAACTTTTAAGATACATACTTTCTAATCTTTTAAAACGCTTACAAGTTTATTTTATGAACTTTATTCAAAATATTCAATGGTAAAAATTTAGAGAAAAACATCCTTTTTTTGCTCTTTATTAAAATAAAGAATAAAACGCTTACAAAGACAAATGTTTTTATAATTCTTTTATATATCTTCCCTCACACTCCCCACATCCACATTTAGGTAATAAATTGCTTAGAAAACAATCTTCAAAAGTCATTTCTTTCATACATGTTATCTATCAATTAGTAAGAGTCATTTTACTTATCTATAAAATAGTAAAAATTCCAGAGCAGGTTTTTACCATTATTAACACATTGATCCTACGTTCACCATCACAACAAAAAAAGACCGCACAATGAATCGATAATCTCGATTCATTGTGCGGATACTTCTTGGGCTAAAATACGTTTGTTCTACCTCTTACTTGCATCTGATTATGAACACGCCCTTTTACGGATTTGTATTCATGCAGCTGCCATTTATACAAAACTCTTCAAACACAGGGTTCTTTACATTCTCCATTAACAATGGGGTTGCAACATGCTGGAAATTAGAATGGCGAATTGTTAGGTTTGTAACGGGAGAACGTTCATAGGCTCCAATCCATAAGCCGTATTTCCCTCCATTGCTTTGCAAATTCTTATGAAGACTTTTTTACATAGAGCTTATAAGGTTACTAAGACGAATAGCTATCTTTAATGCTATAATTAGCGTCGGATGCGAAAGAAAAAAGTATCACTACAAGCATTTAAATCATACATAATCGCTGCACCTTATTTTCGCATCATTTAAAATAAAGGAATTTTAAAGAGAAAAGTGAATAGTATAAACATGCACTTTATTTACTATCTCTTTTTAATTTTATATATTCATTGCTTTTAAAGGAGAGGATATCATGCCAGGAGCCACAAGCATGGTCGTAATCGGGATTACTGCCTTAATTGTATTTGGACCAAGTAAATTGCCGGACATAGGACGAGCATTTGGACATTCCCTGCGAGAATTTAAAAATGCAGCAGAAGGAATTATACAGGATGACGACGAAAAAACTCCAGAGGATACTACTGAAGATAAAGAGGAAAAAGCCTAATTTTTATTTAAATGAAAGTTATACAGACTAAAAAAGCCCACTTTTAACGTGCAGTGGGTTTCTTTTTTGATGTATGATAGTAAAAAATAGTAAAGAAAGAGGGTAACTTTTTGTTTAAATCGAAACTGCATTTTTGGACATTAGAACTATTAATGATTGCTTTACTGATTTACATTTGTAAACATATTTCGTTTGTTTTTCTACCAATCGGTGTGTTTATCTCCACTTTGTTTTTCCCTATTCTTGTAGCTGGTTTTCTTTTCTTTTTATTCGAACCAATTGTGTCATTTCTCACAAGAAAAAAAGTGCCAAAAACACTGGCCATTTTACTATTATACGTTGTTTTTATCGGCGTAATTGCTTCTATTGTAGGCGGTGTGGGACCTACTTTATCTAAACAATTAACTGATTTGGCTAAGAATATTCCGTCTTACATTGTAGAAACGAGAGAGTACATAAATGATTTATCTAATTCAAGATGGTTTAACTGGCTCGTTGAACAAAAATATGTGTCGCTCGATCATATTGAAGAGTCACTTTTAAACTACGCGTCTACTTTACCTACGAATCTCACAAACAGTATTTCATCTGTTTTAAGCGTCGTAACAAATATTACACTTACGGTTGTAACCGTTCCTTTCATTCTTTTTTATATGCTCAAAGACAGCCATAAACTTCGTAAAAATACGCTGCGTATGGTTCCTGCTTCTTATCGAAAAGAAACGTTGCGTACAATGAAAGAAACAACAAATACGCTAGCTACTTATATTCAAGGCCAAATGCTCGTTTGTTTGTTTGTCGGTATTAGTACATTCATTGGTTACCTCATCATCGGGTTGCCTTATGCATTAATACTCGCACTAATAGGAGCCCTTACTAATATTATCCCGTACGTCGGCCCTTTTATTGGCGTAGCACCCGCTTTAATCGTAGGCTTATTATACTCTCCTACAAAAGCGATATTAGTAATTATTGTCGTCGTAATCGTTCAACAGCTAGATGGGAACATTATTTCTCCGCTGGTAATTGGAAAGAAATTAAACACTCATCCTTTAACGATTATTATTTTATTGCTTGTTGCGGGTAATATTGCAGGAATACTCGGAATGATCTTAGCGATTCCGGCTTATGCTGTAACAAAAACAATTGTGATAAATATTGTAAGAATGATTCAATTCAGAAACAAATCTATCAAGTTATAAAATGCAAAGGCAATACAATAAAAGGACCTTCTCTTGAAGGTCCTTTTATTATTCCATAGGTTCAGCATTCACACACCATAAGATGATTTCCATCTGGATCTTTAAATATAAACCAGTGATTGTGTTCAATTCCTGTCGTTAGCTCTACTTTTTTCTGTTTCATATACTCATAAGCTTCTTTGATATCGTTTGTATTCAAATGAAAAGCCGGTGTTTTAAAAAGCGTATTTTTTGAATAAGTTTTGCTATCTAATACAATTCCTGTTCCATTCATAGGTATCACATATAAATGATCATATAAAATGTCTCCATCTGCCGGCAAACCTAGCACGTCACAATACCAGTCTCGTGCTTTTTGTATATCTTCTACAGGAATAAAAATCGTGCCTACTTCATTTAATATAGGGTTCATTCATGACCTCCAGGGTATGTTTAGTAGTTTTAGAAAGTATTCTCTTTTAACCGCTGATATCCTTTTATGTTAAATTGCTTGCTATTCATCCAGTAAACTCCGCGGCAGAATTAGCAGTCTTGCGAACAGAGTTATCCTTCTTACATAAGCTACACAGCAAATGTATATACTTCATGACCAAATTTAGATTACGAAAAAAGAAAATAAGAAAATCCCCCCCTTCGCCCCCTTTGCACGTGTATAATGAAAAATAGACTATAGATAGTAGCCGTCTTTTGTTTGTGGCATCGAACTTTCGTGCATTACAATAGATTTAAAGCTACTATCCGACTAAGGATTAAAATGACTAACTTAAGATTAAGGAGGTTAGATGTGTATGGATTATTCATCTTTACTCATACGCGAAGTCATTGATAGAGTATCTAAATTACGCCTCTTATCCGTTTATAACGAAAGTATAAAAGGTGATTTAGAGAGCACCATCCTCCCTCTTTATCAGCAGCACTTTGAAAATAAGGATGTAAACGAAGCGTTGAGGATTTTAAAAAAAGACTTTCTCAATCGTACGAAACGCAGATGGTTAGATGCTGCTATACGCGACTATGAGCAAAAAAAGCCCAAGAAGAATAAAGAGCTGATTGGGGAATACAGAGCGCTAACAGCTTATTATAAAACAAACGGAAAAGAACTCTTTTGCAAACAGTTTGAAAACATACCGTCTCCGGAAGAAGTCATTAATAAACGAATTGATATCCTACGTGAATGGAGTCAAGAAGATAGCTTCTTCTTAACTGATTATCCTTATATTCATCAAAAAACCAAAACGCAGCGAGAAAAAGCAATTCATACGGATATATCTATTATTATTGGGCTGACTATACTGGACCCTAGCTTCCAAAACGGAAACCATAGTATTATTGAAAGCCCTTTTTCAACTGTAGAGAACCCTTTTTTCTCTAACTCAAGAGCAAAGCTTCTCGTCGAGCAACCCCTATTAGAGAAAGAAGGAAAAGAATATTTCTTAAGTACTTATAACTCTGAAGACGGGACAGATTACGAATTGTTAATAGAAAAAGAATACGCTGAAGAAAATGGAAATAAAATTAGTGATTTAGATCGGTTTGATTATAAAGTGTTTTTAGAGATCATGAGCCAGCGCGACGAGTTGTTCGCTACACAAAAAATCATTAATGTAAAGATTGGTGACCTTGTGAAAGCACTTTATAAAACAGACAGTAAGCGCAACTATCAGATGATAGAAGAAAGAATTACAAAAATGAAGCACTACAGCATGTCAAAAGTACAGCATAATAAGACAATTGCCTATGGTATTTTTGACTTTGTGGATATTACTACGATGCCAAACGGAACGCGAATTGCTGAAATTCACGTCAATGAAGTGATATATAGAGACTATATTCAACGCCAAACGGTGCGTATTTACAAAAATAAAGTAGAAAAATTAAGTTTAGACGCCGCTTACCATTTGCTATTCGTTATGCAAAAAGAGCGTCTCATTTGCTATGAAACAAAATCTTCATACAATGTCACAAGAGATTATTTATATTTTTCGACAAGAGTCCGCTTTCGAAAAAGACGCAAAAAAGAAAACCTTGTCGAAATTGAAACAGCCTTAGATGAGCTAGTCGAACAAAAACTAGCTGTCCAATCTTATAAAAGAGTGGGCCAAGTGTTTCAGATTACCTTTATTCCTGTGGGAGAAAGTGAAGTAAAAGACTTATTAGCCGGTGATTACGAATATGCTCCCCTTTCTATCTATCAAAACGTAACAAGTTCTATAGGCTAAAAAAAGAATGCTCTTATGATCTTTATAAGAGCATTCTTTTTTTAGCCTACCATTAGTTACTGCATTTTTTGCTCCACATTTCCGTGCAAAAGTGTTTTTTTGCTCCAATTCTCCATATAAACATACTATTTCCCCTGCTGATATAGTTATTAAACTTCACCTTCCCTATCATTTTGTGAACTTTTTGTGTCTAAAAGAAGTGTTATAACTAATTTTTGCTCCAGGTTCCCGTGCAAAAGTGTTTTTTTCTTTCTATACTGCATTTACTATAAGTTTGGCTCCAATCTTCCGTGCAAATATGCCACTTTTACATAATTTTTCTTGAGACAGCGACTTTCCCCCTTCGTTTTCTGCATTTTTTGCTCCAAATCTCCGTACAAAAGTGTTTTTTGCTCCAGATTTCCGTGCAAACATGCCACTTTTTAAAAAAAGCGCGATTTTTTCTGCAAATGTTCATTTATTCTTTGTAAAAATGTGAACTTTCTGTGTCTAAAAAAGGGCATTTTTTTGTTTTATGTCCCTATTTTCCGTGCAAATGTGTCACTTTGTTGCCCAAATCTTTATTTTTATCATTTTTGCTCCTATTCTCCGTGCAAATATGTCATTTTTACATCAAATTTTTTTTTGAATTTTTCACATTACGTGTATTTCATCCGTCATAATACGACATTTGTCTTAAGAATGCTGTTTTATCAACGTTTATGAAATGTAACGCTATTTTTGCTCCACATCTCCGTGCAAATATGTCACCTTGTAAATAGATGTCTCGTCCCTTGGTATCACTAGTCTTTTAAAAAAATGCACCATTTTTCCGTGCAAATATGTCATTTTACAGCCTATATGACTGTGTCTATACTGTAAAAGATGACGTATATAGTTTTGGAAAGGAGGTAACTACATGAGTATACAAAAGCTGGCACTAAAACGGCACACTCTGATAGCAAACAAGCTGCTGATTGTCATGAGCGGTTTAAATAGAGAGACGAAACGAGACAACAGCTATTACTATGAAAAACATTCATTTGGTCTAGCAAAAAACTTTGTAGACATAAAGTGGACGGGTTCTCTGATGAAGCAAATTTTAGCTTACGTAGCCAAATGTAACAGCCAAGGTCATATTTCAATTATTTCTGAGCAAGAACTGGCTAATACAATCCAATGTTCCGTTCGGACCGTTCAAAATAATAATAAGCTTTTAGAAGACTATGACATCATTCGCTGGGATCGTTTATGGGGAGACTATATTCAAGTTTCTTTAAACAACTATTTAGAGGATTTTTTAGATTTACATATAAAAGAAGCTGCTGATGCTCAAAACATATCATATACTCCGGAAATGCTTGATAAAGATCACAATACATATACTTCAAAAGGTGGTTACACTTCTGTTTCAATGGAAGTGATTTATCAATTGCTGGCTATCAAAAATATTAACATGCTGCGCCTGGCTTTACGTGCTTTGTATGTATACGAATCTGATGTAAACGTAAAGAAAGATTCAGAAGCACTTTTATCTTACACTGAGGTAAAACACATTCTTCCAAAATACATTGGCTATAAAGCTGCTATTAAAGAAATGGCTAGTAAATTGAGTACAATTTTCCGTATCGATATACTAGAAAAAGATGATTGTGTCAAAACATTATTAGAAGAAAAGCAGCCAAGAAAATCAATTATTGAAAAAATCAAGGATGGTTTTATTCTAAGCTTTAATTTAACTGGTGCTCATGATAGTAAAAAACAAAAAGAAATCGAAAAGATCCGTGGAGAGCATGCATTTGCTCAGTTTAAGAATTTCTTTAAATCTTTTGGTCATTATTCAATTAAAAAGGAAGATATTCATTCCATTGTACATGAGTTCGGTTTAGATATAATTGAAAAATCATTAACGTCCGTTCAGCTTTACCTGCAACAAACTTACATAGAAGAAAGTATGGATGCATTTCGCCCTCTTGTGCATGAAATGGAGTCAAACTTCTTTACGTATATCCGCAAAATTGCCAACGGGTATTATCAGGCAAAAATTAACGCTCTATAATACTCTTTTTTGTTATGCCTTTTTTCCTCATCTCTACTCTATTTCCCTCCTACTCTTCTTTTCTCTTTAACTTACTAAAACATATTTGTCTCTCAGCTATAATAAATCTCTTTAAATGATAATGATTTTCGTTTTCATGAAAAAAATCAACTAAATGAACAAAAAATACAATAAATAAACGTTATTTTCCGATCGATTGCGTAGAAAATATGACTGTTATAAAAAAATCCTATATTTTTTCGTGAAAATTCTTGTTGTTAACTGCAGTTTTTTTGATTCCTTAATACCCCTTAAACTCAGTCAGCAGAAGGCTTTTACCAATATAATTTTTAACAATGTTTATAATCTCTTTAATTTCTTTTTAATCTCTTATAAATGTATAGTAATTTCTTTAAAATAAAGAGCAGCGAATAAATATAATTCATATATCTGGATGCATTAAATTAAAATATATAACTCACTGAAAAAAGCGATCCTATAAAATGGAAACTCTCTTTCTTACTTCATGTATCTGTATCACTTCATAAAAAAACACACAAAACAAATTCTTTACATCTGCTTTGTGTGTTTTTTTTATTTAGTAGGATTATATTGTTTAAGAACTTTATCACGTACATATTTAAGATGATGATACATTTTCTTGAATGCATCATCTGGGTCATGATTAGCTAACGCATTATAAATAGCGGTATGATGTTCTACAGTAAGTGCTGGTTCTCTAAAGGTAATTTCGCTATCTGTTTTTTCATGAGTGAAAAGCAGGGAATTAATCATACCTTCTACCACCGGATTATCCGCGCTAACAGCAATAATTCGATGGAATTCCTTATCCGCTGCACCGTAATTGTTATCTGTGCTCTTTTTTATTTCCTCGATCGTTTCTTTTAACTGGCTTAATTGATCATCGTTTATTTTTTCCGCTGCCATGGTTACTAGGCCCAGTTCTAGTGCCATGCGCGCCTCCACTACTGCAGGTAAATTATCGATTGATAACGCTAACATAACGGAAAAAGGATGTGCTCCTATTTTGTTATTAAAATACGTACCTCCACGAGTTTTTCTTGTAATTACACCAAGTACTTCTAATGCACTCAAGGCTTCTCTCAATACAGGGCGACTTACATTCAGTACGTCTAATAACTCCATTTCAGTTGGCAGTTTGTCTCCTGGCTTTAATTGCCCGCTGACCAATAACTGAATAATACGGTCGACTACTTGTTTTGCCAGCGTATTACGATTAACGGATTCAAATGACACTTTTTTAGTCGAACCACTCATCTTCATCCACCCTTTTCTGAATATTGTTTATTTGTAAGACTAATTATATCATATAGAATTTTTTTATGTATTACCAACCGCTACTTCTTAACTATTCTTATTTCTTGTCTACATAAGATTATGTATTAAACTGCTCGTTATTATAAAAACAGAAGCTCGAACAAAGACGTAGAATTGTTCGAGCTAAAAGCACCCTATAATTATTTTTGAAAAAATTTTTAACGTACCAGACAAGGACGTTTATTATCAAAGCTCCAATTTTTAATTAAATACTGCATAGCTTTTGAATCATCACGTGCTCCTAATTGCATTTTCTTATATAGCTGATGTGCTTGCTCGATTCGTTCTAAATCCACCTCTATGCCAAGTCCTGGTTTCTTAGGTACTGCTACTCTTCCTCCCTCAATTTTAAAAGGATCTTTTGTCAATCGCTGACCATCTTGCCAAATCCAATGCGTATCAATAGCCGTTATTTTTCCAGGAGCGGCAGCAGCCACATGAGTAAACATGGCCAGGGAAATGTCAAAATGATTATTTGAATGTGATCCCCATGTAAGACCCCAATCATGACACATTTGAGCTACACGAACTGAGCCTTGCATCGTCCAAAAATGGGGATCTGCTAGAGGAATATCTACAGCGTTTAACTGGATAGCATGCCCCATTTGACGCCAGTCTGTAGCAATCATATTCGTAGCAGTTGGCAGTCCAGTTGCCCTGCGAAATTCCGCCATTGTTTCTCTTGCTGAATATCCATTTTCGCTTCCGCAAGGGTCCTCTGCATAGGCCAATATATGATGTTTATTTTTACATAGTTGAATAGCTTCTTCCAAAGACCAAGCTCCGTTGGGGTCTAAGGTAATGCGAGCTTCAGGGAATTTTGCAGCTAATGCTGCTACCGCTTCTATTTCTTGCTCACCTTGAAGTACACCGCCTTTTAATTTAAAATCATTAAATCCATACTGCTGATGAGCTGCCTGTGCAAGTTTTACAATTGCTTCAGGAGTCAGAGCTTCTTCATGACGAAGTCGGAACCACTCCACTTTTTCATTTTCACCACCTAGATAGTCCAAGTCGGTTTTTTTGCGATTTCCAATATAAAATAAATAACCTAGCATTTCCACATATTCTCTTTGTTGTCCTTCTCCTAATAATGCTGCAACTGGTACATCAAGAAATTTCCCTACTAAATCTAATAACGCCGCCTCCAACGCTGTAACGGCATGAATAGTCGTCCGTAAATCGAATGTTTGAAGGCCTCGACCTGCCATATCTCGATCTTCAAATTTTTTACGTACTGTATTTAAAATGTTATTATAATTTCCGATTGATTGACCTACTACAAATGTTTTCGCATCTTCAAGCGTTTGACGAATGTTTTCACCTCCAGGTACCTCTCCCACCCCTGTGCTTCCGGTACTGTCTTTTAAAATAACAATATTTCGAGTAAAAAAGGGACTGTGAGCTCCGCTGAGATTAAGCAGCATACTATCATACCCAGCCACTGGTATGACCTGCATATCTATAATTTGAGGCGTAGACGATTTTTTTTCGTTTTGAATTTCACTATTTGTAAGGACATAATTGTTCATGATTTCCACTCCTAATTTAGGTTTTATTGTATCCGCTTACATATTAAACGTACTTTCATCCTTTGCGGGGATATTCTTTAGTTCTACTCGTTTAATCTCTCCCACTAAAAGAAGATAGCAGAGAATAGCTACAAGAGCGTTAGCGCCCACAAAAACCAATGCTCCATTAAAAGAGCCTGTTGCATTGACAATGTACCCAATAATAATAGGTGTTGTAATAGAAGCAATGTTTCCAAATGTATTAAAAAGCCCGCCACTTAAACCCGCTATTTCTTTAGGGGAAGTGTCAGCGACAACAGCCCACCCTAATGCTCCAAATCCTTTTCCAAAAAAAGCAAGTGACATAATTACTACAACAATCCATTCAGCATCTACATAATTGCAAGCAACCATGCTACAGGAAAGCAACATGCCAATAACGATAGGTGTTTTACGTGCAAACGTTAATGAACGACCTCTCTTTAAAAAGAAATCAGATACAATTCCCCCTAACACCCCTCCTAAAAATCCGCATATAGCAGGTAGAGAAGCAATAAATCCAGCTTCCAAAATTGACATTCCGCGTGCTTGAACTAAATAAACAGGAAACCATGTTAAAAAGAAATAAGTGAGCGTCGTAATACAATATTGTCCAATATAAACCCCTAACAACATTCTGCTCTTAAGAAGTTGTTTAATTTGATTCCATCCCGGGCCGGTATTTTTCTTTTTTTCTATTTTTTTATCATCCATATCAATGAGCCCGCCGCCCTGCTGGATATAATTTACTTCTCCTTTTGTAATGCGAGGATGTTTGCTTGGACTGTAGATCACTTTCATCCAAACAGCAGCTAAGATTACCCCTAAGACACCCATAATAATAAATACAAAATGCCAGCCGAACCTGTGAGTGAGCCATGCCATAATAGGCGAAAATAATACTAGTGCAAAATACTGAGCCGAATTAAAAATCGCAGAGGCTGTCCCCCGTTCAGATTTTGGAAACCAGGCCGCTACAATACGGCTATTTCCTGGAAAAGAAGGGGCTTCAGCTAACCCAACCATAAAACGAAGCGTAAATAAGATAATTATAGCAGCACCGCCACTAAAAAAGCCGATAAATCCTTGAAAAAAGGTAAAAATAGACCAAAAAAATACACTGCATGCAATGATTATCTTTGATCCGAATTTGTCTAAAAACCAACCTCCAGGAAGCTGACCAATTACATAAGCCCATCCAAATGCTGAAAAAACATACCCCATTGAAACTGAATTTAAGCCTAATTCTTTTTGAACAGAGTCTCCTACAATGGACAGCGTCGCTCTATCGGCATAGTTAATCGTTGTCAAAACGAAAAGCATAAATACGACAAACCAGCGTACATGGCTTTTTTTGCTGCTTCCCGCTTCCAATTTTGATTTAGCTTGCATAATCACCTATTCCATCCCCCTTTTATCGTCTTGTTCTTTTCCTATGTTTATCTCTCTTAAAAAGAAGGAATTTTCCTCCTTTTCAAGAGAATAAAAGGTTCATAATACAATAAAGGTACTTAACTTTTTATAAAAACAGTTTTAATAGCAGTGAAAAACTCCTTAGCAGCCTCCCCTTGTTCTCTAGAGTGAGAACTTGATTGTTTCATGCCTCCAAACGGTGCCTGAAGTTCAACGCCTGCGCTTTCCGAGTTAATTCGAATAAGTCCAGCATCCATTTCATTAATAAATGAAAGCATATGAGAAATATTTGTAGTGAAAATAGAAGCGCTTAGCCCATATTGAACATCGTTAGCTAGTGCTAATGCTTCCTCGATGGATTCTACTTTCATCAGCGCTATGACAGGACCAAAAATTTCTTCTTGTGAAATCGTCATATTCGATTCTACGTTTTCAAAAATAGTAGGTTCTACGTAAAATCCATTTTCGTATTCCCCGTCAGTTAACTGACGTCCTCCGTATAAAAGAGTTGCACCTTCACTTTTTCCTTTTTCAATATATGACAATACGGTTTGTAACTGATTTTCGCTTGCACATGGCCCCATCCACGTTTCCACGTTTAACCCTTCTCCAACGGTAATTTCTTTTGTTTTTGCTAATAGCTTTTGTTTGAATTTTTCATATACCTCGTGCTGAACAATTACCCGACTAGTCGCAGTACATTTTTGACCTGTGGAACGGAATGCACCGCTGATCGTACCTTCTACTGCTAAATCTAAATCTGCATCCGCCGCTACAATTACCGGGTTCTTCCCCCCCATTTCTAACTGATATTTAGCTCCTCGAACGAAAGCCTGTTGACCAATTTGTTTGCCTACTCGATCGGATCCTGTAAATGTAATCGCATTAATTTCTGGATGTTCAGCAATAGCTTGACCAATGATTGATCCAGAGCCCGTAATCATATTTACTACACCCGCTGGAATTTCTGCTTCTTCAAAACATTCGATAATCTTAGCACACGTAATAGCTGTTTCAGTAGCTGGCTTAATTATTACAGTATTTCCGTAAACAAGTGCCGGAGCTATTTTCCATATAGGAATAGCAATAGGAAAGTTCCATGGAGTGATAACTCCAACAACGCCTAACGGTACTCGAGATGTAAACATCAATGCTTCAGCATCCGTAGAAGGAATTACATCTCCCATTTTTCTCATACCTTCCCCTGCATAGTATCGAAGAATAGCTATTCCGCGAGCTGTTTCTCCTTTTGTTTCAGCCAAGGTTTTTCCCATTTCACGTGTAGCACATTCCGCAATTTCATCTAGTCTATCTTCCATAATATCCGCAGCTTTGTGAAGGTACTGTCCGCGAGCTGCGCCTGACAAGCGCTTCCATTTTTCTTGAGCTTGTTTAGCTGCTTTTACCGCTAGATTTAAATCTTCAAGAGTTGATTTTTGTACATATCCTACAGCCTCTTTCCTATTGGCTGGGTTTAGACTCTCCATCATCTCTTGAGACGATGATGGAACACCTTTTCCGTTAATAAAATTTAAGTATTGTTTGTCTTGAACACTAATTGTCATATGAACTCTCCTTTTTTATAAAGCGTTTACATTTTATTGATTAAGATAAAACTTGTTTAGAGGATTTAGGATATTGATCAAATGCTTGTGTTAAAATCTTTTCAAGCTGTGCGTAATGTTCTTTATCTACTGAAACAATAGGAGGCCTTACTGTATCTGTAATAGGTAAACCTATAATTTCCATCCCTGCTTTAATCAATGAAACAGCATATCCTTTTTTTTGCTTGCGAATATCGTTAATTGGAAGAATTATATTTTGGTAGAGTTCACTTAGTAACTCTTGATCATGACTTAATAAAGCGTTGTAAAACATTCTTGATATGTGCGGGACATAGTTAGAGATTGCTGACGAATAAGAATCAAATCCAATTGGAGCGTATGCTGGCATCGTTACTTCAGCCATTGGCATTCCGTTTAGCCAGCTTAGTCGTTTTCCTAAAGACTGAGTTAATTCTATATTTAATTCCATATTTCCATATCCGTCTTTTAATCCTACTAGTTGGTTTAATTCTGTAAGCTTTTCTAAAGTTGGCAACTTTAAAATAGCATTATCTCTTTGATAAACAATTGCGTTTAAATTTGTATGCTCAATGATTGCTTTTAGATAGTTGTAAAGGCCCTCTTGTTCACCTTCAATTAAGTATGGAGGTAAAATTAAATAGCCATCTGCCTGTTTTTCCTCTGAAATACGAGCCCACTCTAAAGCTGTAGAAAGATTACCGCCCACCCCTGTATAAACGGGAACTTTTCCGTTGACGACAGATATAGCTACTTCTAACATTGCTGTATATTCTTTTGTACTTAAGGATTGAAATTCCCCTGAACCGCAAGCGATGAAGATAGCCTCCAACCCTTCGTCTAATAAAAATTGAATATTCGCCTCTAAAGCCTTTTCATCTAATTTTCCTTGGTTATTAAGGGGAGCAACGGGGAAACCTAAAATTCCTGTAGGTGTTTTTCTATTCATATTCACATGCATATCCTCCTATAAATTTTCAGATAATTTTTACATTTTTATTGTAAGACAAATTAAATTGTTTGTCAATAAAATAAATAAGCTTAAATTATTAAATAAAGAATTTTAAAATAGAAACAAAAAACACCCCTAAGAAGGAGATGTTTTTTGTTTCTATTTATACGCCTTTTTTATTTCAATTTCATAGTTTCTCAACTTACGGTAAAGTGTACTTCGATCAATTCCTAACAATTTAGCTGCTTGAGATATATTGGAATGAGTTTCTGTTAAAGCAAGTAAAATTTGCTCTTTTTCAGGTTGAAGATGATTGGTGGTTTCTGCTTCTTCACCGATGTAATTTGTTTCAAAAGCATTTTCGTTTAGCTGCTCTTTTATATCCTGATCCGAAACTACATTATTTTTACTGATCACTACTAACCTTTCAATAAAATGCATCAATTCTCTTACATTTCCTTTCCATTCATAGGTAGTTAATTGGGAATAAGCTTTTTCTGTAATCTCTATATTTTTCTTTTGATAGAGTTTCGTATAATAGACTAAAAAATGCTGAGCAAGGTAACGGATATCACTTTTTCTTTTACGGAGCGGTGGAATATTTATAGTTAAGACCTTAAGCCTGTAAAGTAAATCCTCTCGAAATTTGCCTTTTTCTACGACTTTTAATAAATTTTTGTTCGTTGCTGCAATAACTCTTACATCTACAGGAATATATTTATTATCACCTAAGCGCATAACCTGTTTTTCTTGTAAAACTCTAAGTAAGCGCGATTGTCCATATGTATCCATCTCAGAGATTTCATCCAGAAAAATCGTTCCTCGATGCGCCATTTCAAACAAACCTTGCTTTCCTTTTCTGGTCGCCCCAGTAAAGGCCCCTTCTACATATCCAAATAACTCACTTTCCAGTAAATTAGGCGGAATGGCGGCACAATTAACAGCAACAAAAGGACCGTTTTTCCGCAAACTTTCTGCATGAATACTCTGAGCAAATAACTCTTTCCCAGTGCCAGACTCCCCATAAATTAGAACGGTTGCATCTACCGAAGACACTGTCTGTCCAATCCGTTTGGCTTCACAAATATGCTTAGAATGTCCTAAAATATCAGAAAATGTGTAGCGTGTCTCGAACTTTCTTGACAGTACTTCCCCTCTAATTTTAGCTTCCATTTCTTGAATACTTGTAATATCTTGAAAAGTTATCATTGCTCCAATAATGTCTTTCTCCACTTTAATTGGAGCAATATTAAATATTAAACTTTTATTTTTGATTTTTTTGATTATACCTAGATGCTCTTCTCCTTCAAAACAATTTTTAATAGGCAAAAAAGGCATAGCAGCATCGATCTGCTTTCCTAGCACTTCTTGCCTTTTTAATTCTAGTAAATGCTCAGCAGCATGATTAAATACTTCTACTTTTTTATTTCTATTAATACTAATAATTCCTTGTATAGAATAATCAATAAGGGCTTTAACTGTTTGGGAACGCTCTTTTTCAATTTTTCTTCCTAAAGAAATCTTTTTAGCTTCTAAAAATGCTGTTCTAACAGCGGAGTTTCCAGATTCAATAGGAATTGCCTTAAAGCCTTTCCTAAGCGATAAAGTAGTTGTTTTCATTCCACCAATAACAATATCTGTTTCTATCGAAGAAAGTTGCTCAATACAAGTTGGAATATCTTCAACTGAATTAAGAGGATAAATAGAAAGGTTGATACCCAAAATATCTGCTAAAATTTCCACATCATTTTTCATATTCTGAAAAGCGAGCATGGCCACTTTAGGATTCTCTAAGTCTGTTGCCTTCTTGCTTTTATAAAAGGCTTGAGCTAAATCTTGTCCTGTAATTGGAATTTCAACTAGAGGAATTCTGCTTACAGAATCAGTAATTAACCTTGCAGTCCCTCCTCTGCAAACGATAACATCACAACTGGATTCTAATGTATTGGCGAGTTTTACGGCGCGACTTAACCTTGCAAGATAGATTTCAACCTCTCCTTGTAATCCTAACTCTTGAATTACTCTTCTCCCTTGTAAAAACAGTTGTTTATCTGGAGCAATAAAAGCAATTTTTGACATATTCGTTCCCTCCTTATTAGTTAGAATATTCTAGTTATTATAACGCATTGACACAACAATTGTTGCTTTATGTACAACAATTGTTGTATATTTCATCACTTTTATACGATATAAAGGCTTTTTTACCCGTTAAAGCACTTGGCATGCTTATTGCAATAAAGATGAACATGTTTAGAAAGAAATTAAAAACGATTAAGGAGAGATGAATCATGTCTTTGCAAATCAATCAAACGGAAAAACCCCTTTATATCAAAGTAAATGAAAACGATAATGTTGCTACTATTGTAAACTCAAAAGGATTGCCGAAAGGAACTGTTTTTCCATCTGGGTTAGAGTTAAAAGAATATATCCCTCAAGGGCATAAAGTTTCATTAAGAAACTTTGAGAAAGATGACAAAATTATTCGCTATGGAGAAATTATCGGAACTGCTTCCTCACCAATTTCTCAGGGAACTTGGGTAAAAGAATCATATGTTACCCTGCCTGATCCTCCTATTTTAGAAAAGTTGCCTTTGGAAACTAAAGTTTTTGCCCCTTTACCTCCTTTAGAAGGTTACACATTTGAAGGCTATAAAAATACAAATGGAAGTGTTGGAACAAAAAATATACTTGGGATTGCGACAAGTGTTCAATGTGTAGCAGGAGTACTTGATTATGCGGTTAAAAAAATCAAAACAGAGCTTCTTCCTTCTTATCCAAATGTAGAGGATGTAGTAGCTTTAACTCATAATTATGGCTGCGGAGTTGCTATTAATGCACCGGACGCCGTCATTCCGATTCGTACATTACAAAATCTTTCTACCCATCCAAATTTCGGGGGTGAAGTTTTAGTAGTTGGCTTAGGGTGTGAAAAGCTTCTTCCTGAACGTTTGATTCCCCAGGAGGATTCAGGAAATATAACACGTTTGCAAGACCAGACAGGTTTTAAGCAAATGGTTGCTACAATCATAGAGATGGCAGAGGGAAAATTAATTGAGCTAAATAACAGGACGCGCGTAACCTGCCCCCTATCTGATTTAACGGTAGGTTTACAATGTGGAGGAAGCGATGCCTTTTCCGGTGTTACCGCCAATCCAGCAGTTGGATATGCGGCAGATTTACTAGTAAGAGCAGGCGCTACTGTTTTATTTTCTGAAGTTACTGAAGTTCGAGATGCTATTCATTTGTTAACGCCACGAACAATTAATGAAGAAGTCGGTCAATCTCTAATTAATGAAATGAAGTGGTATGATCAATATTTAAAAAGAGGCGAAGCTGATAGAAGTGCAAATCCTTCACCTGGAAATAAAAAAGGCGGACTTGTAAACGTAGTAGAAAAAGCACTTGGCTCTATAGCTAAAGCAGGAACAACTCCAATCGTCGAAGTTTTATCGCCTGGAGAAAAGCCGACTAAAAAAGGCTTAATCTATGCAGCAACTCCGGCGAGTGATTTTGTATGCGGAACATTACAGTTAGCTTCTGGGATGAACATGCATATTTTCACAACAGGGAGAGGAACTCCATATGGCCTGGCAATGGCACCTGTTCTTAAAGTATCTACTAGAAGTTCATTAACTGAGCAATGGGACGATTTAATAGATTTAGATGCAGGAAGAATAGCACAAGGAGAGGCAACCATTGAGGAGGTGGGTTGGGAGCTCTTTCACTTAATTATAGAAATTGCAAGCGGCCATAAGAAAACGTGGAGTGATTATTGGGGGCTGCATAATGATTTATGTCTGTTTAATCCTGCTCCTTTAACTTAACAAGATAACGAGAACCTGTTTCTAAACTGGTTCTCGTTGTTTTATGACGCGTTGAGTAACTAATTGGAGATTAAATGACCTCTGTCTGCTGCTTCTGGCGGTGTTTCCATCCAGCCATTTTCCATCATAATATCCGCAGCCTCCTTTACAAACTTTGAGATATTTGTCATTGATTTTCCATATAACAGCGCCAAATCATGTCTTCCATTGACGGCTACCGAATTTCCAAAAGCCCTCATTTTCATTGAGAACATATCCATTTTGTGAAACAGCATTAATTTATCGGAAAATGGTGAAAAAGTCGAAGTAGTAATTAAATGATCAAGAAAAGATGGCGCTGGTAAATTATCTAGATGAAGCTTTTCAACATAGCGTTCTACCGCTTTATTTGTCAGATCTTCGCCTTTTACAAATAATGCACGAATTTTTTCACTTTTAACAACTTGACTAAATGCCAAAATTAAGGCTTTGCTTGTCACATTATTCTCGATGTTATCATACAGATGAGCAATTTCTAATGCGTGCAAAGGTCGAACATCTCCTATAAACCCGCTTAAATAATGAGTAGTAGCGATGTTCACTTTTTCTGGTGCGGGAATAATTGGCGGCTTAATAATAAATCCTTTATCCATTAAGATTGCCTTTATTTGTTCCATCAATTCCATTGTTGCTTTCATACAATACGTTAAAAGCGTCTTTACATCTTCTCTATACATTAGCGGCAGTGCAATACTGTAAATGCTTAAACCCGCTTTAGCAGCATATTTTAAATAATGCACGTAAAATTCATCTTCAAACAGCTTTGGAGCACCTAGGTTCACGTCTTCTTGCGTAAATCCATACGGAATTGGCACATTCTCTTTTGTGAAAATGTCTTTTACGTTACTTTGAAATTCTTCCGTTAAACCTTTTGCATGTTGTAACAGCTTTTTTATATCCGGATCTTCAACGTGTTCAAGAAAATAGCTTAAAATATGTGAAGACATGTTGTTGCCCATATAGGTTGCCCAAAGTTTACCCATTTCGGGGGCTGTTAATTTCTCTTTCACGCTTGTTTTTTTTTGAACCTATTTTAGTTGGTTTGATTGTTTCCATCTATAATCTCCTAATTCGATTTGCTTTTTGGTTGGTCTTTTCTACTTTATCTATTCTTCCACTTTTGATTTAACATTATTAGGTGATAAATGCAGGTTTTCAGTATTTTAGTCTATAGTAGGACCTATTCGCTGTTTGTTTCCGTGCTTAACCTGTACATTGACCTTCACGTTTATTGAGTCTTTTGTTAGAGGAATAGCCCCGTTGCTTTGAACAGCTTTCCATTTACGCAGTTCTTTTTTGTAAAGAACATGAGAAAGCCTGTAAACATCGCTGTTTATACTTAAGCCTTGCGCGTATGTTTCAATAATTTGTTTCTTAATTTTCTGTTCAGCTTCTTTTTTTATAGTTGATAGTTTTTCGTGCTGCGGCATAACTAAAATCGTTGCTTTTGCCCGAACTTTTATATTAAAGGTTAGATTACTACCTTTTAGAACAGGTTCGATCTTTACTTTTTTCTTGTCTACCACAAGATCAATATCGGAATGATCAGGCAGCCTTACCCGTAAACCAGCTCGTACAAATTCATCAGTTATCCATCTAAGCCCTTTGATTTTACTTTCAGAAAAAACTCCTTTTAATTCAGATGATGTAATAGCCACTGCTCCGTTTACTTGAATAGCTGTTTCACTTTTTTGATCCGTTGTTAAATGTTCTTTAGTCTGAACTAGAGGGATGTTTACTTCGTGACTTGGTTCATTAAGATGGATAATGAGCTCTCTTAAATCAACTGGTGGAATAAAGGAGTTTTGCTTGAAAATCACTTTAGGATCGTTCAAGCGAGAAAGAGCATTCGATACTTCGAACATCGGCGTAGCTAACAGCGTTTTTTTCAAAGGGCTTTTCGTCGCATACATCCAAATGTTATATCTCGTTTCCCGATAACGATCTAAAAAGTCCACCGCAGATTTGACAGCGCCATGCTTTAACGCATCGTCCGTTAGAACAAGAAAAGCTAAGTGCCCAAAAAAGATTCTGCGCTGAGAAATTTGATAATACCTAAAAATAGCTTCATCAATGGTTTTTCCTGTTGCGTAGCCAACTTCTACTTTGACTTGACCCGCGCCAGCACCGCTTGCCTCAGATTTTGCCAATAAGCTTAAATTGATTGTCTGCAGGTAAAGAATGTAACGATTATCTTTAAAATCTACCCCCATTCCCTGTGCGTAAACCATTTGTTCCGGTTCATTCGTATCCCAGCACCCCGAAAGAAACAATAAAAAAGAGCTCATAATAAGTATAAGTAAGTTCCTTATGGTCCTTTTCACTAACTTCCTCCTTCTTCGCGGGTGGAATCGCTTGGGTTAAGCATACTAGCTCTCGTTGCTTTTTTACTTTCGGGCAGGCGGAAGAGGGATTTTAAAATATTTTTCGCGTCTAATCGGGTTGCTAATTCGAAATATGGCACACCAAACGTTCGAATGTTTGTAATATAGATCATGACTAAAAAGATGGAAATAAAAAAGCCAAAAAAACCTAAAATGCTAACACAGATAATACTAAAAAAGCGGATCAGTGAAATTGTTCCTATAAGGGACTGATTTGCTAGCGTAAAGGTAGCAATCGTAGAGCCTGCAATGACAACAAGCATGGCAGGACTTGTTAAACCAGCTCTAATGGCTGCATCACCGATAATAAGACCTCCGATTACACTGAGTGTCTGCCCGACAGAAGTCGGGAGTCTAAACCCTGCTTCTCGAAACAATTCAAATAAAAGAAGCATTAGTATCGCTTCAAGAGAGGTAGGAAACGGGACACCTCTTCTTGCCTCAACAATCGTAGCTAATAGGCTGAGCGGAAGCTGATTTTGATGAAAAGCCGTCATTGCAACCCAAAACCCCGGCAAAAAAGCAGCGATAGAAAGCCCGAAGATTCGAAGAATACGCTCAAAAGAGCTGTATAAATATGTATTTTCTTTATCCTCAGATCCTTTTAATAAGTAAAAAAGGTTAATAGGTGTAATATACGCATATGAAGTTCCATCAATTAATATAATGAACCGGCCATTTAACAGAGATTGAACCGCAAAATCAGGTCTTCCTGTATAAGCGTGGCGAGGAAAAAAGCTATACGGATTTTTATTAATGAGCTCTTCTAGCTGTGTTCCGCTGAAAATACCGTCGATATCGATATTCCCTAACTTCTCCATAATTTCGTCAAGTATCTTCTTGTCAGCTACGTCTTCCATGTATAAAATGCTTACTTTTGTTTTTGTTCGTTTTCCAATCTCTAAAGATTTTGTTAACAAGGAAACCGATTTAAGACGCTTACGAATTAAAGCAATATTCACAGGTAAGTCTTCAATAAAATTATCTCTAGGACCCAATATGGTTACTTCATTTTTCGTTTCTTCTGGACTTCTTTGAGGACGGTCAGAAATATCAATAGATACAACAGCGTTCGGTAATCCAAAATCAATGAATAATTTCCCAGAAAAAATTTCCGAAACTGCCTGTTCTTCATTTTGAACGATAGAAACTGAGGGAAGGTTTAATAATTTTATGATCTTGTCTCCTTCTACTTCCCCCTCTAACTTAGCGCAGCATTCCTCTAATCTTTTAGGGATCATTCCATATAGCATTTCCGTACTCACTAAACCGGTACAATAAATCATAAGCACTCGTTTGTTATAAAAATAAACGGTCTCGAAGTTAATATCGCCGCATTTTCCAAATAAATCTCTTAACGTACGCTCATTGATGATCTGAGAACAAGAAGAACTTTCTTTTAAAAGACTTTCGGTCTTTTGTTTTTTAGAGCTGTAGTCTTTTTGCTTCTTAAAAAATTCCACTTTTATCCCTCCTTGTTTTATGAGAAATTAGAAAGACTATGACTACTAAGAAAAGAGAAAAAGCAACAAACAGCCAGAAAGTAGCCGGTATGATTGTAAAAAATAAAAGATTTGAAAAAGTAAAGTCTGTTATAGGAGCCAGCGTGCATACAGTGATAACCACTAAAATGAGTAAAAGAAACCTTTTGTGGCCTTTTTGAAATGGAACTAATTCTTTCATAATAAAAAGAAAGGTCGAAATGCGGATGAAGGTACCCGACAGCCACTGATAAATAGATAAAAAGTCGATATGCTCTATAAACTTTCCAAGTGATGCAATTCCCCATTCTTCATAGGGAGGGAAACGTTGCTTAGAGGCTTCTACAGGACCAAATTCAGTAATTGCCCCAATAAGAGGCCCAATTGTAAGGCCCGTTAAGAGAATTCCTGCCACCGCTAAATGCTTATAGCGTATAGGCTGCGGTACTTTGTGCTGCAAGAAAAGCAGCAGCAGCTCTACCATCCCTGATCCTTGAAATACAATACTTTTAATAACCGGAAAATAGCCATTTTCTAAAACAGGCTGCAATAAAGAATAATCTTTAAATTGAAAGTTTGTAAAAGAAACAAAAAAACCTAATAGTACAATAAAAAATAAAAGAAACACGTTTACAATACTAATCGTTCTCATGCTCGTAGCGGCAAGTAAGCAACAGGTAAAACCAAATAATAAAACGAGTATAATTAAAGGTGTTCGCTGAAGAAAAATAATATTGATCCACGTAATCGTCTCTCGTAAGGTGGCAATTTCCATAATGGCCAAATAAGCGATTATAAGAAAAATAACAACATTGGTAAATGACTTATTCATATGTTTTTTCATCCATTGAAAAAGATGTTCGCCGTTTGTTTTTTTATTTACATATACGAGTAAAGGAACCCATATGAGTGTTAAAAGACAAGTAAGAAGAACAGTGATCCAAGCATCGCGCCCTGCCGTTTTAATTAATGGAGATATAAGCATCACATGAGTTTTTAAGCCAATAAACGTCATCGAAAGAAGGATCAGCTGAAAAACAGAAATTGAGTCTGACTTATTCATGGTAACCACTCCTTCTCTCCGGTAAATTTACTACTGGTAGCTTATCCTAAATTTCTCATAATATAATGGAGAATCATTATTCACAAAATAAAAAAGAGCTGTTTTATACGTGAAGTTTCTCACGGATAAAACAGCTCGGTCTGTTATTCACTTATTTTTACGAAGCCCTATTCTCTGCCCATTATTCAGCGCGTTCAATTACTAGTTAGCTGGACTTCTTTCTTATCTTCCTTTTCTTCTATTCCCGCTTCTTCTATATTCACAAAAGGTTGATCAGCAACGGTCACTAGGTCGCCGCCGCAAACGTGACGAACAACGGTTACGAGCTCTGGAAAATCGGGAAATTTTCCGTATAACGTTTTTAAAGGAAGTGCGCCTTTGCACACCTTACTGTTATGTGGTTCATACCCTTTGAGCGTGTCAAGCAATAATTGTTCTCCCTTTTCAGTCAGTTTGATGTAGGTATTTCTTTTATCATTTTCTCTTTTGGATAGATGCAGATACCCTTGATTTTCTAATTTTTTCGAAAAATTAAATGCTGTAGAGATATGCATAGCGCCTAAGTTAGCTAACTCTGACATCGAGATTTCTCCCGTGCTGCTAGCCAAACATAAAATATGATGCTCATTTACATTCAGACCATAAGGTTTCACCCATTGCTCCCAATCATCTTCTGCAGCTCGCCAGATGGCTTTACTTACCTGCATTAATTTAAATCCAAACAATGATGCATCTTTTATTGTGTATTCATTTTCTTGTTTCGACATACTATCATTCCTTATTTGTAGGCTATTGTAAGTTAGTTTATTTTTAAAGCGTGTAAAAACATTTTTATTTCATCTAATTTATCAGTATACCTACAAAATCAGACGAAAAAATACACGTGCAGTTTAATTTCTCAGCTTTATTCCACAATATCTCTGCAATTTTGAAGAAACGTCTACCAACTAAAAAGAGTTGCTTACCTTATTTTTATTTAAAAAAGTAATACATGTCTTTTTAATTACTAATAGGTGATGCAGATTCTAAGTGAGCAAATGCTTGTTCTAAGTCTGCAATTAAATCTTCCGTATCTTCAATTCCTACAGATATGCGAACCAGTCCTTCGGATATTCCAAGAGCTTTACGTTCTTCAAGCGTACATTCTACGTGACTAGTCGTTCTTGCCGGACCGTAAATCGTTTCAACTGCTCCTAAATTACCGGCTTTATTTGCATACGTTAACTTTGGCAGCAAAATTTTAATAGCTTCCATTTCTCCTTTTAACACAAAGCTTAATATTCCGCCAAAGCCTTTCATTTGTTTTTTGGCAATATGATGATGAGGGTGTGTTTCCAATCCAGGATAATAGACGGCTTCAACAGCTTCTTTCTTTTGAAGAAATTTAGCAATTTCCAAAGCGCTTCGTTCTTGTTGACGTATACGCAGCTTTAACGTCTTCATTCCTCTTAAAATAAGATACGCTGACATAGGGTCCATGGTCGCGCCATTGATCTCACGGTAGTGATACACATGCTGCATTAATTCTTTAGAGCCGCATACTACCCCGCCTAAAGCATCGGCGTGTCCGCTTGAAAATTTTGTGGCGCTGTGAATGACAAGATCTACTCCTAATTGAAGAGGGTTTTGGTTAATTGGTGTCGCAAACGTATTATCAATAATGACCACTGCCCCTACCGATTTTCCTGCTTTCGCTATTCTTTCAATATCAATAATTTTCATCGTAGGATTTGTAGGTGACTCTAAATACAGCACTTTACATCCTTTATTTACTTCCGCTTCAATTTCTTCATGATTTCCCGTATTACATAAGGTTACATCCACTCCAATGTTAGGAAGGAACTCAGTGAAGATTTTATTTGTTCCTCCATATGTATCTTTTACCGATACGACTCGGTCTCCGGGTTTTAAAAAAGTGTACAATGTGCTGCTAATAGCCGCCATGCCGGAGGAAAATGCGACCGACTCTTCTGCTTCTTCAAGTATCCTTACTTTTTCTTCAAAAGCTTTAACCGTAGGATTACTCATGCGATTATACGTATAGCCTGGTTTGTTTCCTAACGCAACTTCTTGCCATTCGTCTACATCATCATAATTGTAAGCTACGCTGAAGACGACGGGAACTTGAGTGGCATTGTAAGCAAGCGATTCTTTTTCTCCTGCCCATACCGCTTTTGTGCCGTCTTGTACATTTCTAAACTGTTTGTCTGTCATTCACTCATCACCTCTGGTTTTGTTAATTAGATATTGATTAAATTATATATTGTATACAATATACTGTATATAGTACAGAATAATCTGATAATAAAATATGCGTACATTCTTCATTAAATTTAAAAAAGATCGAGATATAACGAAATCAACTCAATCTAACGACGAACAAATAGGATACATGAGCTGAACGCTCGTGACATGTCAGTTGGTTCCGTGCAAGACTTCGCTTTCCGCAGGCGGCCGCTTAGCCTTCTCGTCGCATACGCTCCTGTGGAGTCTCACCTGTTCCGCTTTTCCCGCAGGAGTTTTCGTCTTGCCCTCCAATCAACTGCTAGAAGGGTCTAAACAAATCGAACGTACGTTCACCCTAAAAAAAAAAGAACCACTAATTGAAAATCTTGATCAATGGTTCATTTTTTACTTCGTCTAAATTTAAAATAGCTAAAAACTCTCAGCTTATAAATTGAATTTTTTTAGTCTGTTATAAAATGTACTTCTTGGTATATCTAACAGTTTAGCGGCAAGTGACACATTACCCTGCGTTTTACGTAAAGCATCCATCATCAAGTCTTTTTGAACTTTTTCGCGAAATGTGAGTGCGGATAGGGACGTAAAATCGTTTTCTTCTATTTCTTGTGAAGTATCAGAGTGAGAGATGGTCCTCTGACCACCAAGATGTAAAGAACTCAAATAACTCAATATTGTCTCTTTTTCTGTGTCCGCGTTTAGTGAAATTTTCAAGCGTTCAAGTACATTAAATAATTCTCGAACGTTTCCGGGCCACTGGTAATCTATCAATTTATCTACTAGTTCCTTGGGGAAATTCATATTCCAATCATTCGTTTGACAAAAGTACCGCATAAGATGCGGAATATCTTCTTTTCTTTCCCGTAAAGGCGGAACATGCACGGGGTACACGTGAAGCCGGTAGTATAAATCTTCTCGAAACTTCCCTTCATTGACAAGTTGGCGAAGATCTCGATGAGTAGCGGTAATAATCCGGATGTTTACCGGAATTTCCTGATTGCTTCCCACAGGCGTGACCTTGCGCTCTTGCAATACTCTTAACAAAGAAACTTGCATAGAATGAGGAAGCTCACCTATTTCATCAAGAAAAATCGTACCATGATTAGCCTGTTCAAACTTCCCTTGATATCCTTGACGCCGTGCTCCTGTAAAAGCTCCTTCTGCATAGCCAAATAATTCACTTTCCATAAGTTCCTTCGGAATGGCACCACAATTAAGAGCAATAAAAGGCCCGTTTTCACGCGAACTGTTTTCATGAATCGTTCTCGCCACTATTTCTTTTCCAGTACCTGTTTCCCCTAAAATATAGACCGTTGTATCCGTAGGAGCCGCCTGCTTTATTTCTTCTAATGTTCGCTGAAAGGATCGGCTTATGCCTGCTTCTCCTTTAAAACAAAATGATTGAGCAGAGATCTGTTTAGTTGTTTGGTTATGAGTCGTTTCTTCTGATAAGTAAACAATCTTTCCAATAGAATGACCGTGTCTTTTTGAAATGACAGGCACTTCCATCACTATACGAAATCCCTGTTGTACAATTGTATTCAACTGTTGTCCTGACCATTTAGGTATACATTCCCGAACGGTTTTACTTGCTCCTACAATCACTTCTTTGTAATTGCAAAGCAGCAAGAGCTGCTTGCTATCGACAAAATTCATAGAAGCATGAACCAACTCAATTTCGTCTTTGTGCATTCGAATGCTTAACTCCCGTTCGATTGTATACGCAATGGACGTAACCATTCCAAGCATATAAGGATGCGCTCTGTTTACGGGACAGGAAATATTAATAATCCCAATTAAATTTCCGTCGTCATTTCGAACAGGCGCCGCCGAACAGCTCCATTGATGCGAAGCAATCGAATAATGTTCTGTACCTGTTATCATAATGGGTTCTTCCGTTTGCAGAGCCGTCCCGATTGCATTTGTTCCTACTTCTTTTTCTGTCCAACAGGCACCTTCCACAAAATTAATTTTTCTTGCTTCATTCAGTGTAAGTCTATTTCCTGTAATAGATAAAATATAGCCTTCTGGGTCAATTAATAGAGCAACCATTCCTAAATCTGCCGCTGATTGTCTGATTCTTTCTAAGTGCGGCAACGCCGTTTCAAGAAATAAAGAGTTCATTTGTTTTCGAGAATGAAAATCTTCGTTTCTTAAAATCGATCTGCCTTTATCTAGGTAAGGGTTAACATCTGCGCTTTTACAGCGGTGCCACGATTTTACAATGATGTCGTTTAACCTTGAAGATTCAAGTGCTCCTTCGTTTACAAAACGTTTCCATGTGTTTAAAGAAAGTGTGGATTCCATTTCTTACCTCTCCCCTATAAACTTAATTGAATATAGTAAATCAAGGCTTGTTACTATTATTATAAATCACAAAGAAAACGTTATCATTAACAAAGATAGATTCTTAAACTCACGTTATGTAAAAATTAATAGAAAAACTAGACGAGGATGCAGGAAAATCCCTCTCCCTCTTTCATGATTCCTTCATCCTCTAGTTTACCTTTTTGAATCATTCATTTTTACTTTTCATTCTTAAAGAGCTTAATAACTTGAGCACTTGTATAATCATGAGTGAACGGCCTGACCCGCTGAATGCAAAAGAGCTTCATGAATCGCTTCGGATAATGTAGGATGAGCAGCGATAAAGTCTTCCATTACATCCGTGGTCAACTCCCCGTGCAGCATGATAGTTCCTTGTCCAATTAATTCTGTAGCATGTGCACCTACAATGGAAAGCCCAATAATTTCATTAAACTGCGGTTCTACGATTACTTTCACTTTTCCAACAGAATCATTTGCAATCATCGCTTTGCCGTTTGCCGTAAACGAAAATTCTCCGATACGAACATCACCGTATTTTTCTCGGGCTTGTTTTTCTGTCAAACCGACACTTGCAATTTCAGGATGAGTATAGATGCAGCGTGATACAGCTCGGTAATTCACGCTCTTATCTTTTCCGTATGCGTGCAAAGCAGCAACTGTGCCTTCATGAAAGGCTACATGGGCAAGCTGAATTCCACCGACTACATCTCCACAAGCATAGATATTAGGTATATTCGTTTGCATATGTTCATTAACATCAATTCCTTGTTTTGAAAAATGTATGCCAAGCTTTTCTAAACCTAAACCTAGCACTCTAGGCTTTCTCCCAATTGAAATTAATGCATAGTCAGCCTGCAGTTCATACAGTTCTTCTTTATGTTTAAATAGAGCCGTTTTATCTTCTGGCTGCATTTCTGTTAGCGAAGCGGATGTATAAATCGTTACGCCTTTTTTCTCTAACTCTTCCTGCAACATAAAGGCGATATCGGCATCTTCACCAGAAAGCAGCTGATCTGTCGCTTCCACAATCGTTACTTTTGTTCCCATTTGACTGTAAATGCTTGCAAATTCACACCCAATTACCCCTCCTCCTACTATCAAAAGAGATGAAGGGATAGCAGGCAGCGACATCGCTTGTCCACTGTGAATGATCCACTTTCCATCAAACGGAGCAAACGGCAGGCTAGCAGGTTCTGAACCTGCAGCAATAATAAACTGTTCAGCCTCTATTTCTTCTACTTGATTTTCATTTCGCACGGCTAGGCGATGATTTGTCAAAAAAGAAGCTTCTCCTTTCATGACTTTAATACTGTTCTTTTTCATCAAATAGCCAATTCCCCTGACCAAGTTTTTAACAATGGTTGTTTTATGATGCTGAACGCCATCCCAGTTAATTTTCACTTGTTCTAAAGGAAGAGTGATGCCGAATTGCTCAGCTTGCTTTATTTTCTCATAGGCTTCCGCGCTTGCTAATAATGACTTTGTTGGCATGCAGCCCTCATTTAAACATGTTCCACCTAAATCTTTTTGTTCGATTAACGTAACTTGTTTTCCTTGCCGGGCGGCAGTGATTGCCGCCACATATCCTGCAGGACCGCCGCCAATGACAACTAAAGGTTTCATGGAATGCACCACCTTTCTATAAGAGTAGTAAAATAGGTTGCTCTAAGTATTGTTTAATAGTTCCAAGGAAATTAGCTGCAGGTGCTCCGTCCAGTACGCGATGATCAAACGTCAGGCTTAAAGGCAGCACGTTTCTTCTTTGTAAATCGTCTCCTATATACATAGGTACATCTTCAGTAGCTCCCACACCAAGGATTCCTGTTTCAGGCGGGTTCAATACAGGTGTAAAATACTCTACTCCGTAGGCACCGAGATTAGTAATAGTGAATGTGGAACCTTGCATGCTATCAGTACTCAACTGACCTTGCCGAGCATCTGCTGCTCGTGTTTTTATCTCTGCAGCTAATTCAACTAACGGCATTTTTTCAGCATGTTGCACAACAGGAACAACTAGCCCATTTTCTAAAGCCACGGCCATTCCAAGATGAACATGATGATAGAGATGAATTTCGTTATCGATATACGCACTGTTCATTTGCTTGTGTTCTTGAAGTGAAAGAACAACAGCGCGAGCAATAAAATCAGTTAGAGAGATTTTCACCTTATGGCGTTGTTGAATCACTTCTTTAATTTCTCGTTGAAGAGACAGCAAATCCGTCACGTCAGCTTTCATATTAATCGTTAATTGAGCACTGTTTAGTAAGCTATTATGCATTCGGCCTGCAATGACTTTCCTCATCCCCGCTACTGGAAGCGTTTCTTTTTTTGTAGCTTTATCTATTTCAACTGGTGGATGACTTGTTTCTGAAGCTTTTTCTGTCAGCACTTTCTCTACATCCGCTTTTGTGATTCTTCCTTTTGGTCCCGTGCCTTTAATCATTTCAATGTCAAGGTTTTCAGATTCTGCTATTTTCCGTGCAATTGGTGAAATGCGCACAGTTTCTTTGCTCTTCTTTGATGAAGCTGCGTTTGCTGGCGGCTCTTCTAAAGAGACAGCAGCCGCTACCTCGTTTTTAGGCGCTTGCAGCTCATTTGCTGAACGGTTCTGCTCAGTGAGCTGCTCGTTTGGCTTTCCAACATAACAGATAATCGTTCCAGGAGGCACTCCTATATCTTCTTGCACAAGGATATCAAGAATCACACCGTCCTGCGGCGCTTCAATTTCCATTTCTATTTTTTCAGAATTAATACTTGCAATCATATCTCCTTTTGAAACGGAGTCTCCCACTTTTTTATTCCATGTCGAAACGGTTCCTTCTTTCATTGCCATACCTAGTTTTGGCATTACAACCTCTGCAGCCATTTGCTTCCTCCTCCTTTCTCTTTACTTACACGCTTAGAAGCGATTTATCTCCTAGCAACTCCGATACAACTTCAATTACTTTTTGCGGTGTTGGCAGATAAATATCTTCTAATGGAGGTGAAAATGGTACAGGTGTATGTGGTGCTGTAATTCGTTTAATAGGTGCATCAAGCATATCAAATCCTTTATCAGCAACTAGCGCAGCAATATCTGTTGCGATGCTGCATCTTGGGTTAGCTTCGTCAATAACAATTAATCGATTCGTTTTTTCTACAGAAGAAAGAATCGTCTCTTCGTCAAAAGGTGATAGACTTCGCGGATCGACTACTTCTACGTCAATTCCTTTGTGAGATAATTGATCTGCGGCTGTAAGTGCAGTATTTACTTGTTTGCCAATCGCTACAATAGTTAAATCTGTTCCTTCGCGTTTCACGTCTGCTTTTCCTAATGGAATCGTATAATAGCCTTCAGGAACCTCACCTTTCATGTTGTACAATGTTTTGTCTTCAAAAAAGATAACCGGATCATTGTCTTCAATTGCTGCTAATAATAAACCTTTTGCATCGTAAGGGGTAGAGGGCACCACTACTTTAATGCCAGGAATGCTAGTGAACAAAGCATACAAGCTCTGAGAATGCTGAGCCGCAGCTCTGAATCCAGCTCCATGAGTCGTTCGAATTGTAACGGGCACTTCTGCTTTTCCTCCGAACATGTATCTAAATTTTGCGCCTTGATTCAGCACTTGATCTAAGCAGCAGCCAATAAAGTCATTAAACATTAATTCTGCAACCGGTCTTAACCCCGTAGCTGCCGCTCCCATTGCAGCTCCTATATAAGCTGCTTCTGAAATAGGCGTATCAAGAATTCGTTCACGTCCAAATTCTTGTACAAGTCCCTTTGTCACTCCAAGGACACCGCCCCAAGCCTCATCATCTTGCAGGTGGTCAATTTCCGCTCCGCCAGCTACATCTTCTCCCAGCAGAATCACATTCTCATCTTTTCGCATCGCTAGTTTCATTGCTTCGTTGATAGCTTCAGACATACTTAATTTTCTAGTCATTTTCTTTTCCCCCTTTAATTAGTAAGATACATAAACATCTGTTAATAGTTCGGAAGCATCAGGATAATCGCTTGTTTCTGCTAGCTCAACTGCGCGTTTTACTGCTTTTTCTACGTCACTTTCAATATCTCTAAGCTCTTTTTCTGTTACTACTTGTTCTGAAAGCAAATAGTTTTCAAAAAGAGCAATCGCATCTTTTTCCTGAAGATGTTCTTTCTTTTCACTGCCTGATTTGTACGTTTGTGCGTCGCCTTCGAAATGCCCGTAATTTCGATACGTTACACATTCAATTAACGTGGGGCCTTCCCCTCTGCGAGCTCGTTGAATCGCTTCAGCAGCTGCTTCATAAACAGCCATCACGTCTTTTCCATCCACTCGTACGCCTGGAATATTGTAAGATGCGGCACGGTCTGCAATCGTGCTGCAGCTTGAAGCATAAGAAAAGGGAGTTGCCTCTCCGTAGCCATTATTCTCAGCAACAAAAACAACAGGCAGTTTCCAAATGGCTGCTAAGTTAATTCCTTCATGAAACGTTCCTTCATTGCCCGCTCCGTCTCCAAAAAAGCAAACGCTTACATCTCTTGTCTTTTTATATTTAGCAGTTAAAGCAGAACCACATGCAAGCGGAAATCCTCCTCCTACAATTCCATTTGCTCCTAAAATTCCTTTATCTAAATCCGCGATATGCATAGATCCGCCTTTTCCTTTGCCTAACCCGGTTACCTTCCCAAATAGTTCAGCCATCATTCCATCTAAATCGCCGCCTTTAGCAATACAATGACCGTGTCCACGATGAGTGCTCGTAATACTGTCACTGTCATTAAGGTGAGCGCACATTCCAACCGCTATCGCTTCTTCACCTGCATACAGATGAACAAAACCAGGCAGTACACCTTTTGCAAAAATTTGATGTACTTCATCTTCAAACTTTCGAATTTCTACCATTTTCTGATACATCCAGCTGGCTTTTTCTTTCGTAAGCTTTTCTGTTTTATTTTGAGCAGTTTTCATTATGGTAAGCCTCCTCATTTGATTATCAAACTTCACTTAATTACTCTTGCAAGTACCGTGCCAACATGAAAACCGCTTTATCTTAGCAATCCATTGTTTTATTTGTTCTCACAAAGTTAGACAAAATTGGACACTGTTCCAACTTTGTCTAACTTTGTCCGATATTAGAGGAATCAATTATGTAAACTGAATTTAAGGTGCATAATAAGCGTGTGGGTTGAAAATCACATGAATAATTAGCAAGAAAGCTTTTATGTAAATATGATATAATGCTGAAGGAATCGTCTGCATTTTGAAGAACACCAAAGCTTTTAAAGGAGGTTGGTTAAAGGAAAGCGGATTTTATAGAAGTTTCACCGTAAAGTTGGATGTAAATTAAACGATGAAAGATGAGGTGAAAACCTGGACAACATCCAAAGTTCTCGTCACTAGATGACATATCGCCAGGTTACTGTTATGCACAATGCAATTCAACACATTACAAGTTTTCATGTATACGCAGCCATTATTATATTTATCATTACATATTTTTTGATTATGACCGAGAAGATCAATCGCGCTTCAGCAGCTCTTTTAGGTGCTATATTGATGATTTTGTTAGGTATTGTTGACTTTAATAAGGCCATTATGGAGCATATTCAATGGGAAACGATTGTCCTGCTTATGGGTATGATGATTTTAGTCGGCATCACAAACAAAACAGGCGTGTTTCAATACGCAGCCATCAAGTCTGCTAAAATTGCTAAAGGTGATCCGGTTCGAATTCTAGTTATTTTATCGATTTTAACAGGCGTCGGATCAGCTTTTTTAGACAATGTAACAACGGTGTTGTTAATTGTTCCGGTTACATTTTCGATTACTACTATTTTAAACATTAATCCTTTTCCGTTTCTTATATCAGAAGTGCTGTTTTCAAATATTGGAGGAACGGCAACTTTAATAGGCGACCCCCCTAATATCATGATTGGGGCAGCGAATCCTCACCTTGATTTTAATGCTTTTTTATTAAATTTAACTCCTGCAGTGCTGATTATCGGTGTTGTTACGCTGGGGATTCTTGTTCTTATCTATCGTAAAAAGTTAAAAGTAGAAGATAGTAAAAAGCAAGAGTTAATGAGTTTAAATGAAAAAGATTATATTCAAGATTCTGTTTTAATGAAAAAATCGTTAACTGTATTAGTATTAACGATTCTAGGTTTTACCCTGCATTCTGTTTTGCACATTGATGCGGCTATGGTAGCCATTACAGGTGCTGCTGTACTACTGGTAATTGGATTAAGAACTCATGATGAAGTAGAAAGCGCATTTGATTCTGTTGAATGGACAACCATTATTTTCTTTGCAGGTTTGTTTGTTCTTGTCGGAGGCTTAATCGATGTAGGCATTATTAAAAAGCTGGCTGCTGGCGCGTTGAACGTTACAGACGGCAATATCGCACTCTCAGCTTATCTCATTTTGTGGATTAGTGGCATTGCCTCAGCTGTTATTGATAACATTCCTTTTGTTGCTACAATGATTCCACTTATTCAAGATATGGCTCATGGAATGGGAATGAGCCCTGATTCTGCTCAAATCAATGTACTATGGTGGTCATTGGCTCTAGGAGCATGTTTGGGAGGAAACGGTACGTTAATTGGAGCATCTGCCAACGTCATTGTAGCTGGCATGGCTGTAAAAAAAGGACATAAATTTTCGTTTATGGACTTTTTGAAAATTGGAGCTCCAATTATGCTTGTATCTCTTTTAATTTCAACGTTATATATCTTCCTTCGCTATCTTTTATTTCTGTAAGGGAGAGAGATTAAAATCTACACGATCAGTAAAAAAGACTTCTCAGCTGAGAAGTCTTTTTTGCTCTAGATATATGCGTTCAAGCAGCCCAGATGAAGTTGATAATAAAAGCGGCGCTAATGATGTACATAATCCAGTGGATTTCTTTCGCCTTGCCGGCTAACAATTTAACGAACGTATAAGATAAAAACCCTAGCGCTAAGCCTTCGCCGATACTAAATGTTAACGGCATCAAAATAATGGTGCAAAAAGCAGGTACAGCATCTGTTATTTCGTCGAGAGGAATGTTTTTAATTTCTGTTAACATGAGAGCTCCAACCATAATTAAAATAGGCGCTGTAGCAAAAGCAGGAATAATGCTGATCAATGGAGTGAACAAAATACTGACTAAAAACAGCATGGCAACAACCAGTGCTTTAAGACCCGTTTTGCCTCCTTCTGCAATTCCCGCCGCGTTTTCTACATACGCGTTCATTGCGGTAGATCCCATAGCAGCACTGGCTACAGTCGCAAGAGAATCTGCCATAAGCGCTTTATCTAACCCTTTAATTTCTCCTTTTTCATCCATTAGTCCAGCTTTTTTAGATAATCCAATCATCGATCCTAAATTATCAAATAGCTCCACAAGCGTAAATGAAAAAATAATAGAGAAAAGACCGTAGTGGAGAGCAGATTTAATATCCATTTGTAAAAAAGTTTCTGACATGCTTGGCATTGAAAACGACACAACGCTGCTGATGCTTTTAGGGGCTTCTACTATGCCCAGCACCATCCCTGCAATTGATACTAGTAAAATACTAATCAAAGCTGCTCCTTTAATTTTTCGAGCAGTTAATACAGTTACCGCGATAAAACCTAATAAAGCAAGTAATGGGCCCGGTTTTGTCAGTTGTCCAAGCGCTACTAAATTTTCTTTGTTGCTTACAATAATTCCAGCTTGCTTAAAACCGATAAAAGCAATAAATAGACCGATTCCAACGGAAATAGCACTTTTTAAAATAGCGGGTATCCCTTCAATAATCTTCTTGCGTAAGCCTGTTATGGTTAAAATAAAAAATACAACCCCTGAAATAAATACGGCTCCTAAACCTGTTTGCCACGTTAACCCTTCACCCAATACCACTGTATACGTAAAAAAAGCGTTTAGCCCCATTCCTGGTGCAACTGCAATAGGCATGTTCGCCCACAGTGCAAACAAAAGAGTTGCAAAAACAGTGGCAAAAATTGTTGCCGCAATTGCCGCTTCTTTTGGAATGCCTGCATCTGCTAAAATCGTCGGATTAACAAAGATAATATAGCTCATCGTCACAAAAGTCGTAATTCCCGCAAGAATTTCTGTTTTTACATCTGTTTTACGTTCTGTTAAATGAAACAGCTTATCTACCCATGAAGGATTAGGTGCTGATTTTTTTATTAGTTCCATATGCTGAGTTTCAACTTTTTCATTTATCGCCACTTGCTTTTCACTCCTTTAATGATCGATTGGATTTTTTTAACTAGTTTTTACAGCCGCTTTATCAACAAGTGTATATTCAGTCATTTCCCCACTCCTTTTTTATGAAAATATGTATAAAAAGAGCCGTGAAAACAGAAGGAAACCCTTCTATCTTCACGGCTCTTTGCTTCTGTAAACAGAAGATAAGCATCCGTCTTTTACGTTTTTTGCAAAACCAACGATTTCATCGAACGTTTTGCCATTTATATAGAGAAGTTATTTAAAGCAAATAACCGTACAAGAATTCTCAGTAGCAGGATCATAATCTCTAAATAAAGAAGTGACCTGGATATCGAATAATAGCTCCACTTTTTGCTTTAGCATTTTTTTATATTTAGTCGACAAAGCCGCATCAAGAGACATCACTAATTCTTTATATTCTTCACTGAGGGCGTCTAGCGCTGGCATTCTTTTTGATTGAGCTAGTATAAGAATTTTATTATCAATAATATCTATTTTTTGAGTATTCACGCCTACATTAAAAATTTCTTGGCTAATTTGAGTATACAAAGTAGCTATCTTCTTTTTAGAGATCGGCTCCATATGCTTCACCTTTTTCATTGTTAAAAATGTAGTTTTATTATGTTGTTTTCACTTGATTAGCGTCTTTTGACCAGCTGCCGATAAATTCAGGCTCATTATAGTCAAAGAAATTGGTTAAATTCTCATGGCGGTTATCAATAAAAAGCTGATTGGCGACTTCTGATACGAGCTTCGGTATCGCATATTTCAGCCCTGAAAGAGCGGAAGCAGAAATTCCACAGCTAATTAAAGCGGAATAATTAAAAGCAAAAAGGCCATATACCATTTTTTGACCTTCCCCATTGCGATTTGAAAAAGCAAAGCCATTACTAAGGTAAGGGTGGGCATCCAATACTGGATTGGCAATTTCATGCGGTGCTTTGTAATAATCGCTCCAGCGGGCGATGTGTTTTTCAACAAGACGTAATTCTGGACGAAGAGCCGGATCTGTTAGAAGGCCTGTGCTAATAATTAAATAGTCAAATGTAAAGACTCCCTGAGGAGTTGTTACAACTGCTTTGTCCTGTTTTCCCTCGACATCGAGCCACGGTGCATGTACGTGCAAATGAAAACCTGGCCATGAGGAAGCGCGTCCAAATGTATCATTCGTAGGCGGCTGATTGTATTCGAAAAAATGAGCCATTACTTCATATTTTTCAGCATCTGACAGAGCATGAAAACGCTCAATCATTCCTGAAGCTTCCATTTGTCTGATTGGATTAATACGCGGAAGTTCTTTTCGTCGAACAAATACATGAGCTTCAGCAACTCCTTCGGAAAGCGCATAGTTGGCGTTATCAAACGCCGAAGCTCCTCCTCCTAAAACAGCTACTTTTTTGTTCTTTAACGTAGTAAAATCAATCGTTTGGGAAGTATGAGAATAAAGATGAGGCGGCAATTTTTCAGAAATCATAGGCGGGACATGCCACTCTCCTCCTCCTTGAATTCCTGTAGCTAGTATAACTTTACGTGCCATCAGTGTAGGACATGCAGCTCCATTTCCTTCAATATGCAAGCGATGAATACCTGTTTCCGTCGGCTCAATTAACGTTAATTTTATTTCATTTGCCACAGGAAGGTTAAGAATACTCCGGTACCAGCGTAAATAATTCATCCAGTCTCCTCTTGGAATTTTGTCAAGAGCTTCCCAGCCCTCTGAGCCAAATTGTGCTTCCCACCACGCTTGAAACGTAAGCGAAGGCATACCTAAATCGATAGATGTTAAGTTTTTGGGCGTTCTCAGCGTAATCATTCGTGCATACGTTTCCCACGGACCTTCTAAACCCGAACGGTTTTCATCAATAACAAGAATATTTGACACGCGTTCTCGCAGCAAGCCAAAAGCCGTTCCTAAACCGCTTTGACCTCCTCCAATAATGATTACATCGTATACGTGTCCACTTTTAGGGATAATTGGCTGTACTTCTGTTGGTTTCCTGAAAGAAAGGTAAGAAAGATCGGTTTCTACTCTTTTATTTAAAGCTTCTAAGCTCATCGTTATCTCTCCTTTCAATAAAGTTTCTCCGTGATAAAAAAGTTTATTTTATATCTAACATAAAATGATAGGTTTTATAACATCATTTGATTTATATTTATATTATCACTTTTGGAATATGATTGTATCTCCATTCTCTCTAAAGTTTTTTTTGCAAATTGTATAAAATCACTAATATAATTTTTTATATCTTATGTATGAAAGCATATTTACATTGTTTAAAAGAAAAAAACCATTACAAAGCTTAGTGAAGAAAGCTTTTCTGACATCAACTTTAAGGAAAACATGTGCGAGTTTGTGACAGTTATTTGTTAATTACGTTCTACTACTTGACTATCGTATTCATCAAATCTATAGTCATAATTAGTAACTCAACAAAGGGAGTCAACGTATGAGAAATTTATTTAAAATAACAGCTATATTTACAACGATTGTTATGTTTATTTTAATGATTGCCGGCAGTCTGGTCACAACCACAGGGTCTGGATTAGGGTGCGGAAACGAGTGGCCACTATGTAACGGGCAGTTAATACCCGAATACGCAGTAGCAACAATGATTGAATATACGCATCGTTTGATTACCGCATTTGCAGGTCTTCTTGTTTTAGCATTTTCTATTTGGGCTTGGATTCGTTATCGCAGAAACCGTGAAGTGAAAATTTTAGCGATCATGAGTATTGCATTTATCGTTATCGAGTCGTTGCTGGGGGCTTCTGCCGTTATCTGGCCTCAGTCAGCTGAGGCGCTAGCCCTGCATTTCGGTCTTTCGCTTATTGCGTTTACCGGTGTATTTTTACTTTCAATATTTGTTATTCAAAAGGACCGTTCGGATCATTTTATTAAAGGAGCCGTTACAGGCAAATTTAGATGGCTCGCATGGTTTACGCTTATATTTACCTACTGCGATATTTATTTAGGTGCATATGTGCGTCACAAAGGTGCAAGCTTAGCGTGTACAAGCTTTCCGGCTTGTTATGGCAACACTCTTATTCCAAAGCTATCAGGAACAACAGGCATTCACTTTGCTCACCGATTTGCTGCTCTTGTGCTGTTTGTTCTTATCATTTGGATTATGGTATCTGCTATCAAACAGTATAAAGAAACTCGCCGTGATATTTACTACGCGTCTATCATTGCAGTTGCTTTAACCTTTGCTCAAATATTTAGCGGTATCTTTGTTGTCATGTCTCGTTTAAATGTCTTTGCTACACTGTCTCACTCGGCATTTATTACAGCGTTATTCGCTACGCTTAGCTACATTTGTGTACAAACTTTAAAAGGTAAAAGACGATAAAACAAAAAAACACGTGCAGTTCATAACTGCACGTGTCTTTTTGTTTTAAGCTAGTTCTATTCCGCCTGTAATTCCGTAAACTTGAGCTGTTACGTAGCTTGCATCCGTTGAAGCTAAAAATACGTATACATTTGCTAACTCTACCGGCTGACCAGCACGCTGCAAAGGTGTATCTTGTCCAAAGCCTGGAATAGCGTCGCTTGGCTGCCCTCCAGAAATTTGAAGCGGCGTCCAGATAGGTCCTGGAGCAACGGAGTTAACGCGAATACCTTTTGGAGCTAATTGCTTGGCTAGTCCGCGAGTGAATCCGTTAATGGCAAACTTTGTAGCTGCATAATCTAATAAATTAGGACTTGGGCTATAGCCTTGTACAGAACTTGTGGTAATAATAGAAGCACCTGCCGGTAAATAAGGCAGCGCTGCTTTTACGGTCCAATATAAAGAGAATACATTTACTTCAAAGGTTTTGCGCAGCTGATCCGTTTCTAAATCAGCAAGATCTTCTACTGCCTGCTGTTTACCTGCTACGAGCGCTAAAACGTCTAATCCATCTAATTCTTTATAAGCTTTTTCTACTAGCTCCTTGCAAAAAGATTCTTCGCCTACATCACCAGGTATGAGTACTGCTTTTCTGCCTTCTGCCTCAATAAGCTTTTTTACTTCTTCTGCATCAGTTTGCTCTTGTGGCAAGTAATTAAGCGCAACGTCAGCTCCTTCTCTTGCATAAGCGATAGCTGCTGCTCGGCCAATACCTGAATCCCCACCTGTTACAAGAGCTTTTCTGCCTTTTAATTTACCTGCACCTATGTAACTGTTCTCCCCGCAGTCTGGGATGACGTTCATTTCTTTTTGTACACCAGGCGGTTCTTGATACTGCTTTGGATAGTCTTCATGGAAATATTGAGTTAATGGATTATTTAACTTTGACATATTCGTCACTCCTTTATAAATCAACCTTAACCAACTAAGGAAAAGTTTTCTATATGCTTGTTCTTCCCCTCTTCTTCTTTCATAAACATGTTTGATGTGCTCTACTATCCTCCCCTTTCTTTCTGCCATTCCCCTTCAATCAACAGCTGGATACACGAAAAATACATTCACCATCACAATAAAAAAATCCGAACGAGTCACGTTCTCTCTTGAGAACCTTGACTCCTTGTTCGGATCTTCTTTTAACTAAAATACGTTTATCCCCTCTCTTTAAATAAATGGTGAGAGCTTTTTATTTTGCTGTGCACAACAAGTTTTATTTCTCGTCTGTGCCTGCTACTCTGTTAGTTCTACTTGTAAAGGCTTTGATTCCTCTTCAGCTTCTTTAGGGGTGCGAACGATTAACACATCACATTTGGCATAGCGCAAAATATGCTGAGATACACTTCCGATTAAGATACGCTCTACCGCGTTTAACCCGGTTGCACCGCATACAATTAAATCAACGTGCTTATCGGGAGCAATTTTTTTAGATATTTTTGTTTTAGGAGAACCGTGTTCAATTAAGGGCTCGACTTTCGTTACTCCAGCCTTAATGGCTAGGTTACTATAGTTGGTTAAAAGTTCTTCAGCAAATTTCTCTGCATCTTGAAAGCGTGTATCCGTATAAAATGCATAAGGTGATGGACTTAACGCCTGTATGTCGATAACGTGACAAATTATCAAATGAGCGTTATTTTTTTTCGCACTGTTAACTGCTTTTTTGAATGCCCACTCCGCTTCTACAGAACCGTCTACTGCTACGAGGATGTTACGATAAGCCATATTCATCATAATCTCTCCTTTAACATTCGTTTATAAAGAACTTTCTTTGCTACACTTTTATTGTACTTCTTGCGCAAGCGAAAGTATGTGATTTTTATCACAAGTTATAGAAATTAATAAAAAATAGAGACGTGTGGGGGCACGGCTCCATTTTTATTGAACTTGAGAGTTAAAAGTCATTATCCAAATAGATCCTGCTACAATCGTAATAACAAAAACGATTCCAAGTATTAAGGCCATCACATTATAACGAGGCTTTTCTCCGTCTTTAATATGCATACAGAAAAACAATTGAACAAAAAATTGAAGCACGGCCATTCCTAGAATGCTAGCTAGTAATATATTTTTAGCAAGTACGTGGTTTAATACCAGCAGCAGAGGAATAATGGTTAAAATAATCGAGAAAACAAATCCGATTGTATAAGCTTTTAACGACCCGTGGTTCTCCATCTACATCACCCCCATTAAATACACAACCGTATAAAGGAAGATCCAGACAGCATCAAGAAAATGCCAGTATAAGCTGATAATCGTCACTTTTCGTTTTGTTACAGAGGTAATTCCGTATCGTTTTAACTGGATTGTAATTGAAATCATCCAAATGATTCCGACCGAAACGTGCAGCCCGTGTGTACTAACCAGCGTGTAGAAAGCCGTAAAAAATGCGCTCGTAGAAATGGTTGCTCCTTCGTGAACCATTGTTTGAAATTCATGAATTTCAAGGCCAACAAAGCATACACCTAAAAGCAGAGTTACAATTAGCCAGCCAATTAAAGGCTTTATTTTTCCTTTGTGCATGCTTAACACGGCCAATCCGCTTGTAAAGCTGCTCGTTAATAAGATAAACGTTTCAGAAACAAATCCTGGGACTTCAAAAAATTCCTTTCCTGTAAGGCCTCCCGCAGTATGATTAACAAGAACGGCATATGTAGCAAATAATGCTCCAAATAAGATACAGTCCGTTACGAGGAAAAGCCAAAAACCCATAACTTTGATTTCATCATCATGTTCATGGTGATGTTCTTCGTGATGCGCTGTCGCATATGCCATGTTACCCGACCCTCCCTACTGAATCTTCTGTATGTCGAATTTCATCCACGGGAATATAATAGTCCGAGTTGTATTGAAAAGAACGGGCTAGTAAACAAGCTCCTACTCCTGTCAAACCGAATATCGCTACCCATACCCAGTGGAACGTTAAGCCAAAACCAGCAATGAACCAGAAAACCGACATGATAAATGGAATACCTGAATTCTTAGGCATATGAATTGGAGAAAAAGCCGCTGTTTCCTTTTATGGAAATTGCTTTAAGCACCGTATCGTTATTAATAATAATTGGGTTCGAATACTGATTGCTTTGACTGATCGGAGTGCTCCCGTCAAGTGTATAGTAAATTTTCGCACCTGGTGTGCTTGTCTTTAATTCAATCTTCTGCTCCAAATAATAGTTACCTGATAAAACTGAAGAGGTTGGTTTTTTTACGTTTTTATAATTATTTTCTTCTTTTGCCGCAACACTACTTAAAGGAAAGAAAGCTAGAATAAGAACTCCTATAGTAATAAAACTTAGAACTTTTTGTATTGACGTATTGTTCACTGATAAAGTACCTCCTTTATACTATTATTCAAATGTCTACTTCCATTTCCAGCAGGGCATAACTTAAGCTTTTTCCGTGCGTATCCATTCCTAAAGAAGTAGTCACTCCACCAAGTAACGCGCGGTGACATACAAATTGAAACGCTGATATATTAGGAACCTCATAGCGAACAATGTCTCCTTCTACAATATTTTTTAAGTGTTTTTTCACTTCCGAAGCAGTCACTTTTTCATGTAATAAAAAATAATCTTTTTCGTCATACGGAATTAGTGATAGCATAAGCGTGTTTCCTTTATCCCCAGCTCGACTGTGAGCAAGTTCATATAATTTCTTTTTCATTTGTTATGCTCTCCTTTAATGTAAAGTAGGTTTCTATTTTGTTACGTGAAATCAACGTAGAAACAATTCCTACTACTTCATTAACATACTTTCTTGCTCCGCCTCCACCTGCGGGCCCATTTGTATAAAGAGCCTCTACCTCTTCTCCAATTTTGGCTGCTTCCTTTAAAGTAAGACATTTCCCTGCTACTCTCAGCCTGATTTCATAAGGATCTGATTCTTGAAAAGAGACTCTATGAACGGAAGAAATACCGATATAATCAATTCTTAAGTCGACCACTTTATCTTTTAAACGCTTATATAAGATTTCACCAGCTAGCTTAGCTCTTTCTAGAGCATTGGATCCAGCGTAGGAAATTTCCCCTTCTCCAATAACACCTGCTTCGTAACCTACGCTGACTTTTAACGTTTCAGGCCTTGTTATACCTGTTCCGCCAGACACTTGAATTTGGTTCAATTTAATTTCCTGTAAATGAACGGAAGTAAAATCTGCAATAACATCCGGTGTTATATATTGATGAGGGTTAGTTACTTCGTAAAGAAGCTGTTCTTTTACAGTAGCTAAGTTGATGACTCCTCCTGTCCCTTCTACTTTAGTAATGATGGCTGTCCCATCTTCTTTAACATCAGCAAATGGAAAACCTAATTCAGCAAGCTTTGGGACTTCTTTTTTTCCGGGATCAGCAAAATAACCACCAGCTACCTGTCCCCCACACTCCAATAAGTGTCCAATTACTGTTCCTTGAGCAATTTTATCTACGTCGTCTAAAGACCATCCAAAGTGGTGTACCATTGGAGCAACAAATAAAGACGGATCTGCTACTCTACCGGTAATAATAACTTGAGCCTCTGTCTCTAGAGCTGGCAATATTGTTCCTACACCAAGGTAAGCGTTTGCAGATATAACGTTACCAAAATGAGATATCGGTTCATTTGTTTCTAGAGTCAATCCATTTCTATCTATCAACTTTAGTACGTCATCTCCGGATACGGCCGCCACTTTTATCTCAATGTTCAATCGGTTAGCCATTTCCACAACTTTTTCAGCAGCACCTATTGGATTGGCTGCCCCCATATTTGTAATAATTCGCACTTTATTTTTCTTGATAATAGGCAAAAGAAGCTCTAGTCTTTTTTCCAATAAGGGATCATAACCCATTAAAGGATTTTGACTTTTTCTTTTTTGGGCAAGTGCGATTGTTCTTTCAGCTAAACATTCTAATACTAAATAATCTAAATTTCCTTTTTCAGCCAATATAACCGCCGGTTCTAATCGATCTCCTGAAAAACCCGCGCCTGATCCAATTCTTATCATTTTCATCACCTCAAATAGTAATTGCTCCCGTTATTAATGCCACAATCGTCATAACAATGGTGGTTCCAAATGCCCACTTAAAGATAAAACGCTGATGATCGCCTAAATTCACTCCCGCTAACCCTACAAGGATAAAGGTCGAGGCGGTTAAAGGACTTAATGGAAATCCAGTCGTCATCTGTCCTAAAATAGCTGCTCTGCCAATCTCAATTGGATTGATGCCAAAGTTAGAAGCCGTCTGGCTAATAATTGGTAAGACCCCAAAATAGTAGGCATCCGGTGTAAACACTAAGCTAAGAGGCATACTTGTAATTGCTACTAGTACAGGTAAGTAAGAAGCTAGTGATTCAGGGATAATACTAACCATTGCAGAAGCCATTCCATCTATCATCTTTGTTCCTGTCAAAATACCCGTGAAAATACCTGCAGCGAAAATCATCGTAGAAACAATTAAAACGTTATTTGCATGGCTTAGTAAGCGTTTTTGCTGCTCTTCTGGATTTGGATAATTGACTAAAAGAGCAATTGCAAACGCGACAATAAATAAAATCGGTAAAGGCAGCCATACTTTAATTAACGCGATAAGAAGCAAAATTGTTAAAGCAAGATTAAACCAAAAAAGCTGGGGCTTTTTCATTTCTAGAGCAGCTGCATGTTCTGTAAACCCTTGTATATGTTCTTCTAGTTCAATGACTCCTAGTCTCTGCCGCTCCTTTTTCCCAAGCCAAAAAGCAGATGCTAACACCCACACAATCCCAGCAATCATCGCGGGGATAACAGGGTTAAATAATTGAGAAGAATCTGCATTAAATGTAGTCATGGCTCTAGCAGTAGGCCCCCCCCAAGGAGCTAAGTTCATAACTCCTGCTCCTAAAGCAACCACTCCTGATAAAATAAGAGGATTCATCTTTAATCTTTTATAAAGAGGTAGCAGCGCTGTAATGGTAATCATAAAAGTAGATGCACCGTCACCGTCTAATGATACAAGCATCGTAACAATAGCTGTACCTACGACTACTTTTAATGGATCTCCTTTAACTAGACGAAGCATTTTAGAAATCATAGGATTAAATAAACCCGTATCAATCATTAAACCAAAGTACAAAACTGCAAAAACAATCATAATGCCTGTAGGTGCTACTTTTATAATGCCTTCTAACATCATGTCTCCCATTTCTAATCCAAATCCACCTATTAATGCAAAAACAGTTGGTACGAGAACTAAAGCAATCAATACAGATAAACGATTGGTCATAATTAAAAATAGAAATAAACCAATAATTAAAAATCCTAATAATGCTAACATGTAATCCCCCCTGCCCTAAATTTGTAGATTGATGAATCTTGGATGTAAAAAACTTCTGTACTTTTTATTCTTGCAGGATTCATGCCAAGGATATGTAAAAACAGCAACAAACCTTTACAAAACCCTTTCAAAATGTGACAAAAAAATTTATTGCACAACAAAAAAAGAAAGCGTTATCAATGAATCTGCTTTCTTTTTTTGTTCTTGTCAATTGAAATTCTAATATTTTAGAAATAATCACCGCTCAGTGAAGAGATACGTTTCTTAATACATAGTTTCCAGCATTTCTGAAAATCTAGAAATCTTTCTAACGACTTAGAAATGAATATGATATTTCTTCATTTTATTGTATAAAGTAGCTAAAGAAATACCTAAAACCTCTGCTGTTTTCCTTTTTCCCCCAATATTATTTGGGTATTTTCTTAATATTTCCTGAATAAATGCGCACTCTTTATCCTGTATAGCTTCCTGCAGTGTTTGATTAGGTTTATCTACCTTACCTAGAACGTCTGAAAAGCTTTGTTCATCTTTAATCATAAATTGTGGAAGGTGATGAAACATAATATCTGTACCTTCTGCCATACATGTGGCATAGTCAATCACATTTTTTAATTCTCTTACGTTGCCAGGCCAATGATAGGATTGAAGAAAGCCTAGTGTATATTCGTCAATTTTGTAAGATGCATTGGCGGTCGAGTATTTAATAAAGGAGGAGACGAGTTTACGTATATCTTCTTTCCTTTCTCTCAAAGGAGGTATCTCTAGTTGAATAACGTTAAGTCTATAAAATAAATCTTCTCGAAATTGTTTCTTATTCACAAGCTGCTGTAAGTTGCGGTGCGTAGCAGCAATAATTCTTACGTCAACTTCTCGTTCAGTAGCTTCTCCTACCCTTCTGATTTTCTTCTCTTGCAGAACTCTTAACAACTTAGCTTGAAGATCATATGACATATCTCCAATTTCATCTAAAAATATAGTTCCGTTGTTTGCTATTTCGAATAGTCCAGCCTTCCCGCCTTTTTTAGCATTTGTAAAAGCACCGTCTCCATATCCAAAAAGTTCACTTTCTAACAGAGACGAAGGAATAGCCGCACAATTTACAGGTATAAAAGGACCATGCTGGCGCTCACTTTTATTATGTATAGCCTGTGAAAATAATTCTTTTCCCGTGCCGCTTTCTCCCGTCACAAGAATAGGAAATTGAGATTCTGCTACTTTTTCAGCTATATGAACGACGTGCCTTAACCCTTCTTCCCTACCAATTATTTGTTCAAATGTATATTTTGCTTCATAGATAGAATCCATTCGGTTTTCTAAATTCTTTAACTTTTCGGTTTGTCTTCTCAATTCCTTTGATAACTTGTCAACTTCATTAAGACTTTTACAAACCGATACGGCTCCTGCAACTTTACCTTCTATTATAATTGGAGCCATATCCACCATATATTCCCGATTTTTTTCTTTTCGATATACACCTACTCTGCATTGTTGGTCTTTTAGAGCATTTGTTAACTGAGCTCCTGGGCGATATTCTATTAGTGGCTTTCCAATAATATCACTTTTTACTCCTGTAATCTTTGTATACTCTGGGTTAATAAATCTGACAATCCCTTCTCTGTCGATAACTAGAATACCATCATTTATCGAATTTATAACTGCATGCCACCAGTTAAAATTTTTAGAAGAGCAGTCGACCTCTATGTGCTCTTGGAATGTATTCTTCACAGTATTGTAAGCTCCTTTCTATAATAACTTGAGAGTAGATTATTGCTTTATTTATAATTATCAACTAACTTTCTCTTTTTTGAAACAGAGTCCGCTCAATTAATTTGAATAATCTGATTTATAAAAGCGGATATAACCGTGTTTGATCTTATTCCATTATTTATATTCAAGATGAAGCATTCTTTGAAAAGAGAAATATTTCTCTTTTCAAAGAAACTTATCACCGTAGTTTTTCCGTATTTACCCATTTTGAATTTTGAATTAGAACCGAATTTAACAGCTTCAGCTACTGGTCAATCTTTAACGTATTTGCCCATGACCGTGTACAGATAAAGTTTATATACATGACAAAAAAGAGAAACGTGAAAGAGATTGGTCTTCTCCCTCACGCTTCTCTTTTTATTATTTCGCTATTTATTGGACTTTTAGTATCTCTGCTAAGTATTTATGTACTACACTTGAAGACCTTTAATACCATTCAAGATTGACAGTAAGCGAAACTTAAATGCCGAGGAGCTCGTTAACGAACTATCAGCTATTGCCTTCTCTTCCTTAATACATCTTCTATAAAATAATGATAGAAATAATTAATAAGAGCAGTGGCAATCGAGATCACAAAAAGTTGAAAACGCGTCATGTTGATCATCTTGTATACCTTTAATTTTTCTGCCAAACTGGTCAAGGGATAAGCAAATAGATAGTCAAATAGGATGTTAATTAACAAATATTTTTTGAAATTCCCATAGGTCAGCTTGAATACCCAAAAATTAGCTATAAAAAACGGTCCAAATATAAAAGAAACGTCGCTTGAAAGTTTAGGGAAAAGAGGTTTCCTCACTTTCCACCATGTAAAGCTTTTAGATAACTCACTGATAAAAGCAATAACTAATGAACTAAATGTCAAAACAGGTAGGTATCTTTTAAAGACAAATTTATCAACTTTTATTATAGACAGCCAAGGCAATAAAAGTACTGCCAAAAGCGTTAACTTTCCTTTCATTATGTACCCAACTCCTGCCGTTACGAAAATGTAAGCTAAATCATATTCTCTTTAGTTTGTGTAATAGGCTCTTTTTTATGTGTTTATTACACTGCGTTCGTTCTTTTATTCGTCTTTTATTACAAGATTTTTTGCTTTCAGGAAATTATTAATTCTCATATTCTGCATGTGCATGGAGAAAATATGGAGGTGAATGTTTAAAAGGAGGAATTAAAAATGACTACAGTACGTGAAGTTATGACTAAAGATGTGAAAGCTTGTGCACCGCACGACCCAGTAACAGCTGCAGCAAAATTAATGCGTGATATTAATTGTGGGTCTGTGCCAGTGTGTCAAGAAAATCGAGTAATGGGAATGATCACAGACCGTGATATCGTGTTAAACTGCGTGGCGGATGGAAAAGATTGCAACACTGTGCATTGCCATGATTGTATGACTAAAGATGTGATTACTTGTTCTCCAGATACGGATATTCATGAATGTGCACGTATGATGGCCGATCATCAAATTCGCCGCATTATTGTAGTGGAGAATAATAATATGGTTGGAATCTGTGCAATCGGTGACCTTGCGACAGTGAACGTATATGTTGATGAAGCTGGTGCAGCATTGAGCGAAATTTCTAATCAAGTTCATTAAAACTTTTTAGCATATAAATCCTTAATGTTTGTACAAAATAACCCTGTCTGCAAGGAGGTGCTAATATGCCAAATTTAAACGATAACAAATTTAAAAAGATTCAGTCTGAGAGTCAAAAGCAAGGAAAGTCTCAAGAAGAATATGCGGCTGAGCTTGACGCTAATCGTGCAAAAAGCCAAAAGAAAAAGTAAGAATAAAAAAGGATTACAATCGGCAGAGGCTCGTTTGTAATCCTTTTTATCATTCCGTTTTGTTACAGGCTGCGATCAGTTATAAATGTATAGTGAGTAGATGCTTCATATTTCTCACCTGGCTTTAATACACAAGAAGGAAAATGCTTATGATGAATAGCGTCTGGTAAACCTTGTGTTTCCAAGCAAACACCGAGGTATTTCTCTGAGTGAACCCCTCTAATTTCAAATTCTTCATCTAGATGATTTCCCGTATAGAGAACAACTGAAGGCTGATCCGTTTTGACTTCTATTTTGCGACCGCTTGCTGGATCAAATAATGACATCTGATTTTCAGCTTCTGCTTCTAAAAGAAATGGATGATCGTATCCTTTACCAACTAATACATTTTGCGGATGTGTAGATTCCACTCCTTCCTTGAGGCTATGTCCTTCTCTAAAATCAAATGGGGTATCTGTGACACTTATCGTTTCTCCAGTAGGTAAAAGATCATCATTCAGCTCTAAGAATTCGTTACTTTTCAGCTTTAAAACATGATCTAAGACCGTTTCCTTTAGATTTCCGCTTAAATTGAAATACGTATGGTTTGTTAAATTGATAAGAGTGTCTTGATCTGTTGTTCCTTCGTAAGAGATATGAAACTCATTTTTATTAGTCAACGTATACGTAACTTTCACTTCAAGATTGCCAGGGTACCCTTCTTCTCCGTCTTTACTTACATATGTAAATTCAATACCTACGTGATCACTTGCCTCGATTGTTTTTGCATGCCATATTTTGTGGCTAAACCCTTCTGAACCGCCATGCAAATGGTTGTTTCCTTCATTTTTCTCTAGACGATAGGTTTCATTATTAAGCTGAAACTCCGCTCCCCCTATACGTCCTGCTACGCGTCCGACCACAGCTCCGAAATAAGGAGAATACTTTTGGTATTCTTCTATTGAATCAAATCCCAAGACAACACTTTCAATCTTCCCTTCAGAATCTGGCATTTCAATATTTGATATCACACATCCATAGTCAAGGCAGGTGATTTTAAGCCCTTCATCATTTAATAAGGTATAAGCATGTACAGCTTGATTGTTTAGTTCGCCAAATTTCTCAAAATTCACTTTCATTTTTAATCAGTCCAATCCTCTTTTTATTCGTAAATTGCTTAACGGACCCTACATGTTATACACATGGGATATGTTCTTATAGTTCCCTCTGCAATCCTTCCTGAATCTTCATTATTCTCATTTTATTGTAATCGTGTACATTTTCTAATTCAAGCTTGAATGATAAAGGCTGGCTACTGTTTGTCATTGCTATTTCTTTAGTATTCCTAAGTATTCTTCCCAAGGCCCTACATCTTCTCTGTATCGTTCTGCCATTACTCGAACAATTTGGGCAATGTGCGTTAAATCGTGAGCAACCCAAGTCGAGAGCAACTCTCTGACTTTTACTTCCCCAAACTCCGGGTGTTCTCCTCTCACTTCAAGATGCTTTTCAGGCTTAATTAACAGCTTTAGTTGTTGTAAATTCTGCATTCTTATCATGTTGAATTCAAGAAGCTTTTCTTCAATAGAACTAGTAGATTCCTTGTGTAAATGAGCATAGCGATCAAATGGAGGGAAAGCTCCTCCTTTTCCTTCTTGAAGGATGAATTTTAGCCTTGGTATCCAATTATTTTTTTCTGCTTCTATTAAATGTTCTATTACTTCCGAGGTACTCCAAGTTCCTTCTCCTTCATTACATTGCAGCCACCCTGCAGATAGACCCGACAAAAGTTTTTCAAGCGTCTTAGGCGTACGCTCAAGTATTTCGGTCGCTTCTTTTAAATTAAAATTCATGCTCATTCTCCTTTCTCAACGCAATGATGCTGAGCTGTCAGTTATGTAAATCTTTTAGAGATTATAGTCAATTTTACCATAATTCGCTTCTATTAAAGGAGCCAACTATTTTTCTAATTCCTTTTATGATGACTAAAACAAAATAAGAACACACGTTTGGTTTTTCTCTAGAAATATGATAAAATATATATAGGCTAAAACGCAGTGAGTATCAGTCTGAATGGATATTGCTCATCCGTAAAATAGATTACTAGATGCTTTTTCATCTTGAGCTTTCCGTGTGAATTGGAGTGAGACAACAGTGAGTAAAAATCAAAAGCGATGGACAAAAGAAGAAGATAAATTTCTTATCCAACACTATGGCGTTATGACGCTTCAAAAGATGGGTGAGCATTTACATAGAAGCAAGGAATCGGTTAATAAACGGCTTACTCGATTAAATCTTCGAGCTTCAGATACAGCTTTACGTAAAAAGTGGACGCCGAAACAAGATGCTTTTTTACAGCAGAACATTGATATCATGAACAACCGTGAAATGGCAGACTCCTTAGACAGAAGTCCTTCTTCTATTGCTACGCGCATAAAAGTTTTGGGTTTAACTCGAAAAACTGCGATGCGAAGATGGACCGTACAAGAAGACGAATATTTGCTAAGGTATTACGGAACAAAACCCTTTTCGCGCATATCAGCGAAATTGCAGCGAAGTGTGCAGGCACTAGAATCGAGGTTAAGTCGTTTAGAGGTGTATGGAGCTAAATCGCACGTAGGACATATCACAGCGTGTGAGCTAGCAGCCTGCCTCGAAGTAGATGTTCATACAATTTACAAGTGGATTCATAAAGAGAATCTACCGTATAAAATGATCATCGCCAAGACAAGAACATTCATGGGAATTGACATTCAATCTTTTTGGAAGTGGGCTGAACAAAATAAATCGTGCCTTAACTTTTTTAAAATACCTAAAAATACGCTTATTCCAGAACCAGCGTGGGTGAATGAACAAAGAAGGCTAGACTATGTAAAGCGTCCTAAATACGAGCATAAAAAGTGGACAGCAGAAGAAGATGCTAAATTGTGGCGTATGTTTTATCAGGAAAAGCGCAATCAGCGAGAAATTGGGCAGCTGCTCGGGCGTTCAAGAAATAGCGTGCAGCGCCGCTTAGAGCGTCTACGTAAAAAGAAACTAGCGAGTTAAACGAAAAAAAGCTTGGGATAAGCTATGCTTATCCCAAGCTTTTTTTATTGATATGACTTTTTGTTAAGCTTTAACTGCTTTTTCCCAATCTGCTGCAAATTTTTCCATTCCTTGGTCAGTTAACGGGTGTTTTGCTAATTGCTCAATAACAGCGTATGGAATTGTGGCAATATGAGCCCCTGCAAGTGCTACGCGCGTTACATGATCCGGGTGTCTTACAGATGCGGCGATAATTTGAGAGTCGATGTTTTGAACGCGGAATAACTCAGCAATTTTAGATACCAGCTGTACTCCGTCTTCTGAAATATCATCAAGACGTCCTAAAAATGGAGAAACATACGTCGCTCCAGCACGAGCTGCTAAAAGCGCTTGGTTTACTGTAAAGATTAGGGTTACATTTGTTTTTACGCCTTTTTTTGCAAGGTAGCGCGTCGCTTCCAAGCCAGCTAATGTCATAGGCAGCTTAATCGTAATATTTTTATCTCCATCGTTAATTTTAATCAGTTCTTCAGCTTGAGCGATCATGTCTTCAGCAGAAAGTGCGTCAGGCGTTACCTCAGCGGAAACGGATTCAACCTCCGGTACCATTTGAAGAATTTCTTCGATGCGGTCTTCAAATCTTACGCCTTCTTTTGCTACTAAAGATGGATTGGTTGTTACACCTGCTAGAACACCAACTTTATATGCTTTCTTAATATCCTCAAGGTTTGCTGTATCAATAAAAAATTTCATCTCACTATTCCTCCTTATTGTTGTACATCAATCTGCATTTCAGCGTACGCGAACTATAGCCTAGCCAATTTGCTGCAGCGCATATAGATTTTCTATAGAAGCGTTTTCAATCTCTTTTGCAGTTAATACCTTTAGTTTTTCTAAAAATTGTATAGCGTCCACTCGGTCTTCAATGTCTTCTTCTGTACGAATATTCTCCGTTTTAATCTGATGGATACATTCGTTGATGACTTCTTTGTACGCATTTGTTTGGATAAACCATTCTGCTAATAGCGTTTTTGTTGCTTCTCTTTCTTCTTCACTTTTAACTGCAAACAAACTCTCTGTTTCCGTTTCACTCAGCATAAGGCTGCTAAAATCGTGATTCATACAAAGCCAGAAATAACCTTTTTGGCTATCGTAATACTTTCCTTCTCTTAAAAGAAAATACTTGATTCCAAATTTAATTTTATGAGATTGATTCTCTGAACTTGGCATATGAATTTCTTTTATTTCTACGCTTTCTGATACATCCAGATATGTTTCTAAACCGTACTTTGTATTCACTACTTTTGCATCCAATATGTCCATTCTCATTCTCCCTTTCTCAAGTTCTATTTATTTTTATAAAAAAACAGAGGTCTGATTTTATGTAATAACAAATCCAGTTTTTGTGGATGTTTTTCTTAACCAACCGACATGTTTTACTGTTTACGCTTTCATTATATATCAGATTATTCGAAAAATCATCAAAAACAATCAAATTCATTCAAAAAAAGTCATAAAATCGTAAAAAGTAGTCAAAAAAGTTCATATGACATAAAAATTACGTAGTCATAAAAGATTTTCACAATACAATTGTAAAAATTAGGGGTAAAGTAGCTAAACTCAACGATGTACTAATAAGCGTTGCACTTGAAACAAATTCTGGCTCAGTATCAAATTGCAGCGCATACATGGTCGTGTTTGCTGCTGTTGGCATAGCGGCCGTAATAATCATAATCTGTTTAACCATGTCATCAACTGGAAGAAACAAAGTAAGTAAATAAGCAACGGCAGGAGAAATGATCAGTTTAATTATAAGCGATAAAGAAACTTTGCTTTTGGCTAAATTTTTAACTGATATTTTTGCCAGCTGCATGCCGAGTACAATCATAACCGTAGGTATTGCTGCATTCGCAACTAAATCTACCGCTTCGAGGACTGATTTCCCTAAATGAATATTGAAAAATTGAAAAAAAGCTCCCAAAAAGGCGCTATATATAGCAGGCATGCGCTGAACAGCACGAATAGCTGAACGTATACCATTTCCTTCTGCACTTCCTTTTGCGGCGTAGTAGACTCCAATTGTACACATTGCCAGCTGTTGAATAACCATTAAAATGATTGCACAGTCAAGCCCTGAAACTCCAAAGATTAGTAAAACCACAGGAGTACCGTAATTCCCATTGTTCATAAAAGAAGAGGCTAATATCATTCCGCATGTCTCTCGAGTGGAATACTTCTGAATAAACGCCACAATATATACAACTATAATTAAAGTAAAACAAAGGGCAAACGTATAAAAAGCAAGATATAAATAATCCACCTGAAATTTTGTCGTATAAAACGTTCTAAAAACTAATATCGGAGACATTAAATAAAGCGCCATGGTGGATATAATTTTTGTATCGAACCCTATTTTCTTTTGCCCAATAAAACCTAGTGTAAATATGCCGAAAATAGGTAATAGGATTGTTAAAAATTCCATTTTAATCACCTGTTTATATTCTATTCTTTAGAGAAACAATTGAAAAGCCTAGATAGTCAACTCTCTAGGCTTTTCATTCCCTAATTCATGTACGTTCCGCCATTCACATTAATAGATTCACCCGTTATAAAATCAGACATACTTGAAGCTAAAAACAAAACACTTTCCCCAACATTTTGAGGAGTTCCTAACTTATTTAACGGAATTCGCTTTGTTACTTCTTTCCTGTATTCATCTGTCCATTGATTGCTCATGTCCGTTTCTACAGGACCTGGACATACAGCATTTACAAAAATATTATGATGCGCCATTTCTAAAGCTAAATGCATCGTAAGGTAGTTAACTGCAGCTTTTGAAGCTCCGTAAGATGGCGCTGCATTTCTATGCGCTGTTTTGGCTGTTGTAGAACTTACATTGACAATTTTCCCATAGTTTCGCTCTATCATATAAGGTAAGACGGCTTTACAGAAATATAAAGTTCCATTCAAATTAACATCCAATACCTTTTTCCAATCATCCAAAGTCATTTCTAATGTTGAGCTGCGCATATTGATACCCGCATTATTTATTAAAATATCAATTTTTCCAAAACGCTCTACAGCAGCTCTTACAACCTCGGTTGCAACATTTGGATCTGCTACGTCCCCAGCTTTTACAATACATTCTCTACCTAATTCCTCAACCTGTAGAGCTAATTCATTTAATAAAGTCTGATTCGTACCGTGTATAACTAATGAGGCACCATTTTTAGCTAAAGTTAAAGCGATAGCCTTTCCAATACCTCTACTAGCTCCTGTAATAATCGCAATCTTGTTTTCCAACAGCATACTTTATCCCTCCGAAGTATATGAAGCTATTAAGACTTTATGAATTCTTCTGACACACATACATATTTAATAGCTTGTCTAAAATACGTAAAAGCGATATGAATTTTTCCATCAGCGCTTTGTTTAATAGAAGGATATGAGTATTCTCTATTTAATTTTTCTTTTGAATTATTGGTCATTGCATAGCCATCCCCTATTTCAATATCCTTTTTATATGGCCATGTTCTACCTCCATCTTCTGAAATCGCAACTGTCATCGGTGCTCTAGGTGCTCCCCAAAATGCTTGTCTGCCTTCATCATCTTTTTCAGGCGTATCTTGATTAGCAGACAGAATATCCGTACCCTCTTCATCTTCAATTTCATCATAAAGCGACAGCCTGCGCTCCGTACAATTATCGGCGTTCATATTGTTAAAAACTAGCGCTAAATGCCCGTTATTTAATTTTGTGAATTGAATAGAAGAATTGTTATTAGGTAACTGCGTTGGAATGGGCTCGCTCCACGTTTTCCCGTAATCAGTTGAACGGCTGCTATAAATATGATCAGCCCAGCGGCTGCGGAATAATGCTAAAAGCGTACCATCATCTAATTTTTCAATATTCATATGAACACACCCTAAGCTATTAGGCACTTCATACTCTTCCCAAGACTCACCTTGATCTTTTGAGATTTTCACCGCGCTTATATCTTTATTTCCTGTCCACTTTTGTCCCGGAGGCGTAATGCAATAGAAAACAGGTAAAAGCCAATCACCGTTATCTAATACAACAATAGGCTGTCGAATAAAAGTACCTGGCTGATCAAATAAAGTCTCAATAGGTCCCCACGAATAGCCTTCATCTTCCGAAATACGATATCTTACAATCGCTGTGTCTTGATTACCGGATTTTTGTGCCGTGTACAATAACCATAATTTATTGTCTGGAGCACGAAATAAAATGGGGTTTTGCTCAGAACGAGCGGGATCATCTGAAAGTTTTACAGCTTTACTCCATTCTTTTTGGCCTTTTTTAAGTCTTGATAGATAAATGTGAATGTCGGCTATTCCCTCTTGTGTGCCGCCAAACCAAGTGCATAACAGGTCACCGTTGTCTAACACAAGTAAATTAGAAGCATGATTTTGTATACAATCAGAGGGAATATATGCCTCTACATGTTCGAATCCGTCTGGACACATTTTTAATTTTCCATCTGCTACAATAGTCGTTGATTGATTACTCATTACATATCTCTCCTTTTAACGTATTAACGTAAACTAAGCTATTTTCTACTTTGCATCTATATATTCTACAGTATTGGATTCAGTATTTTCAGACTTTTTATCTTTTCCACCGATAAATCGGTCAATTACCATCACAATAAATGGTGTAATGACAGCGACATACATATTGTCAATACCAAAAGGGTTTCCTAGCAAATACCATACAGTTGTGAAAATACCGGACATTGCTAAGCCGATAGTTGCACCTCGGTTTGAACTAAAAAATGGAAGATAAAATCCCATTGCAGCTACCACAGCAATAGATGTTCTCAATGCACGAGTGAAAAAAGATAAAGTTAATAGTTCTGGGGCTAAAACCACACCAAGTAAAGGAATGATACCAACAACTACAGAAATAATTCGAGTCATCTTCATCTGTTGTTCTGGAGATGGTTTAGCTTTTGGAACATAAAAATCGTCAACAATTAATGTTGTTGTAGCTAAAGCCACGGTTGAAACCCCAACGAAAATGGATGCTACTAAGGAAGTTGCTACAATTGCTGTTAATACTGGATTCATATGTTCTAAGAATACTGGAAACGCGTAGATAGGATCGATATTTGGATACAAATATCGTGCACATACCCCAATCACTCCGATTGCCAATGCAAGCGGCAAGCATAATAGTGCTGCATATAAACTTGATTTTTTAGCTGCTTTTGCACTTTTTGACGACGTAATGGCTTGAATAATAAATTGTGTAGAGAAAATAGCTCCCATATTCCCGATAAGCCATGCAAAAATAGTCCCTCCACCAATCGTTCCATCCCATGTAAAGTAGCTTTTTGGCAGTTCGTGCACGATAGGCTTGAACCCACCGCAAAGGTACAATGCCACTCCTACTGTGATCAAGACACCCGCATATTTCACGAATGAGTGAAGAATGGTTACCCAAGCAACCCCTTTCATTCCCCCAAATGTAAAATAAAATGTACTGACAATGGCTGTAATAATAGCACATGTCATTAATGGTAAACCTAACAAAGAAGCAATGGCCGCAGAACCACTCAAGTAGTTTCCTAGATTCACAAGTAAAAGAGCCGCTATCATAATAATTGATACAACCGTTTTTGTAGATCTTCCAAATTTCTGCTCAATTATACCGGAAATAGTATATTTCCCAGTCCTATAAAATTTATTAACCAAAAAGAATGAAAAGAGGAAAAAAGCAATTGTTACCGTAATAAGTGACCAAGAAGCCGCGATACCACCAGTAAATGATGATTCAGCAGTCCCTACTGTTGATTTCGTGCCGATAAACTCTGACATTAATAAGATTCCAACTACAAGCGCAGGCAATGTTTTGGCTGCGTTATTAAATTCCGCGCTGGATTTACTTCTTAATCTCATTGTTAACCATGTTGTAAATAGAATATATACAACAATTACTGCTAAAACAAAAACCAGGCTTGAAGGATTTAATGCTTTCATTATAGATTTCCTCCTATAATAACAACAGAATTTTGATATATGTTGATAAAACTTTCAATATTTTAGGATTTATTTTTCTCAATGCTTCTACCATTTTTTCTGTTCTAAAAAGATTCATTGGTCAGTAGTCAAACGTTTTTATGCAGACATTTATTAAGCGCTTTCATTTGTGTTCTGTGAAGAAGTAATAAAACATTACCAAATATAACTCACTGTCTTCGGAGTTCTTTGATTACAATTCATATTATTACTACTATACTCATAGTAAAAGATGTTCAAATTCCTCCGAAGACATTTTATAAAAAATTGATAACAACGCCACTTTTAAAACTTATTTAAAACCTTTTTAGGTGATAGCTCAGCAGCTGATTGAAGAGCAGCTAACATACTTCTTTCATCAGCAATTCCTTTTCCTGCGATATCAAATGCTGTACCGTGATCGACAGAAGTGCGAATAACGCCGCCGTTTAAACCAACTGTGATGTTGACACCCTCTTCTAACCCTAGGACTTTAATAGGCACATGTCCCTGATCGTGATAACAAGCGATGACAATATCGAAATCTCCGCGAACTGCACGGAAAAATAGCGTATCCGCAGGGTATGGACCTGTAACATTTATCCCTTCAGAAGCTGCAATTTGAATACCAGGAATTAGTTTTTCTTCCTCTTCTCCTTCTCCAAATAAACCGTTCTCTCCAGCGTGAGGATTAATTCCGCAAACGGCAATTCGCGGGTTTTTATACCCTGCGCGACTTAATGTTTCATGAGCAAGTTTGATAACGGTGTATGTTCGTTCCGGTGTAATAGCATCTATTGCTTTTTTTAATCCTACATGAGTAGTAAGGTGGATGACTTTTAGCTTTGGTGAAGATAACATCATGGAATAATCCTTTGTATTCGTAAGCTCTGCCAAAATTTCAGTATGGCCAGGGTAAGTGTAGCCGCCTTTATGTAACGCTTCTTTATTTAAAGGTGCCGTACAAATGGCCTGTATCTCTTGCTGCTTTGCTAATTCAATCGCTTTTTTAATAAATTTAAACGCTGCGCTCCCAGCTAATGATGAGATTTCTCCAACTGGAAGATCTTCCGGCACTAAGTCCAAATGCAGACAATCAATTACGCCATGAGTAAATTCTCCTTGATTTACCTCGTTAACGCGATGGACAGTTAACGAGGTTCGTGTCATTTTGATCGCTCTTTCTACTATCTTAGCGTCTCCTACAACAATAGGACGACAAGCTTCATAAACCGATGGATCTGCTAGTGCTTTTACAATAACTTCTGGACCTACTCCAGCTGCATCGCCCATTGTAATTCCGATAACAGGTTTCATCATATGCCTCCTTTAAAATTCACTTCCATTTTTATTGCACTGTTTAATTATTTGCTTAATCTTACAGAGGGTTCCCAAACATCTTTTTTCCCCTGCAGCTTCGATTTAGCTTTAAGCATAGCTACATCTGTACCAAAACTTCCTGCTTTCGTTACAGCAAAAATCTCTCTTTTATAATCTAACTTGCCAAGCGGTATACCAGGCTCCACTTCGTCAACCAAATGAAGTCTATGAACCTGTAATTGACTTAACACTTGTTGAGCCGTGTCTCCTCCTGTAAGAAAAAGATTAGTAATAGTACATTGATTAATTAGATCTACAGCTACTTCTCCCATGGCCATTGAAATATAGTCACTTATTTCAATAGCGCTATAGCCTTGTTTTTTACCAATCTCTTGTGTTTCTTTTACTTCTTCTGAAGAGAATAAAGCAATACTTTTTCCTGTTTTCAGAAATGTTAAGGCCCTCTCTATTACCTGATCTATTTCTTTTTGTCTGGAAACACCGTCTAAAATGATTTTTGATGGGTTCATTTCTACACTAATGGTGTCAGAGTATAGTAATAGTTGGTTCAGCTGATTTCTTCCAACTTTACTTACGCTTCCAATAACAAATAGCACGGGTTGATCATTTCTTAGAAAACTGACTTTCTTTGTGGATGGCTGTAGTCCATAAGCTTGAGGTAAATAGTTAATTAATCCGCTTGAACCGGACCATACAACAGAAAATTCCGTCTTTTTTATCGTTTCAACGAGACATTTAAGATCTGATTCATGAATTGAATCTACTGTGATGTATGAAATGTTTTGATTTTTGTATGCTTTAAGCTTTTTGAAGATAAATTCATATCCTGCATGAAGATCTTTGTACGAAAGATGGCCCACTTCCTTTTGCGCTTGGTTTTTAACCAGTCTGGCAATTAAAGAATCCTTTACGGGAGTTTTAGGATCGTTCGCTACTTCAGTTTCATCTAAACGTTTTTGATTCAGAAAATGTACGCCGTTAATTACTTGTCTTCCGGCGTTTGGAAAGGCTGGAGCGATAAAAACAAAATCAGGTTGAAATACGTCGTACACAGCATTAATTTCTTGTCCAATATTGCCTCTCATTGTGGAGTCAATTTTTTTGTAAATAACATCAAATGTTTCACCTTGAATTCTTTCACAAACGTTTTTAACTCTTTCGTAAGCCTCTTTCCCTGAAACAGCGCGGCTATCCGTATTAAATATAAAAGCTTCTTTTTTACTTAAATTACTATTGTCATCGGTTAAAACGACAGAAACATCTAACCCATAACGAACTAATTGTCCTCCGCAATCACTTGCGCCTGTTAAATCATCAGAAATAACGGATATTTTCATAGAATGTCATCACCTTTTTAAACAAGTAATTTACGGTAAATTCCTTCCATATCTTTCAAACTTACTTCTTTAGGATTATTATTTAATAATCGCGTTACTTTTGAAGCGGAAAGAGCTAGCTCTGGAACATCTTCTTCCTTTACTCCATATTCTTTTAGATTTTGTGGGATTTCTAAAACGTTTGTCCACTTTACAATACGATTTACTACTTTTTGAGCTACTTCCGTCTTTGAAAAACCCTCTATTTTAATTCCCATAGGCTCAGCTACGAGGAACAACCGATCTTCAATCGCATCCATGTTAAACTCCATCACATGGGGTAAAAGCATCGAATTAGCTACACCGTGAGGAATTTTAAATTTTCCGCCTAGCGGATATGCTAATGCATGAACCGCAGCAGTACCTGCACTTGTTAAAGCCATTCCGCCGTACATAGAACCTACAAGCATTTTTTCTCTCGCCTCGACCGAATTCCCATTTTGATAAGCTTCTATAATACTAGACGAGATGAGACGAATTGATTCTAATGCAACCATATCGCTTATTAAATTTGATTTATTTGAAATAAATGATTCTAATGAGTGAGTAAATGCATCCATCCCGGTTGCAGCTGTGATAGGTCTTGGCAAACTTAATGTTAGAACTGGATCGAGTACCACTAATTTAGGCAGTAAATACTTACTTACGATTCCAATCTTCAATTCTTCATCGGGCAGTGTAACAATCGCATTAGGCGTTACTTCCGAACCTGTTCCTGAAGTAGTTGGAATTAAGATAGTTGGTGTACCTGGGTTTTTAACTAAATCTGTACCTAATAGTTCACGGATAGATTGGTTATTTGTTTGTAAGACTGAAAGAATTTTTGTTGCATCCAGCACGCTTCCTCCACCAAATCCAATTAATACATCATACTGTTCTTTGCTAATGGCTTGAAAAACTTCTTCAATGTTTTCAAGCGTTGGCTCTGGAAGAACATCAATATTCACATAGGCTGATACGCCTTTGTCAGATAAATGATGCATAAGCTTCTCGACAAAACCTAACCTTTTCATCGATGGTTGAGTAATAATTAAGGCTGACTTGACTTCTGTACCTAATAGAGAAAGGTATTCTCCTACTTTTTCAATTGAATTTGGTCCTGCGATAAGATGATTTGCTGTTTGAAATTGATAAAGCTTTTGCATCATTTTAACCTCTTTCCCTTATAGTTAGTTTATTTTAAAGTGCATTCTGTTTTTTATAGCCCGCAACCATTTCTTTTACCTTTTCAAGGCCCTCTCCTGATAGTTCAGAGACTGGCAGTTTAGGAGGGCCTACCGGAATTCCATATAGTTCTACAGCTTTTTTCAAAGCCGATGGAAGCGTACCGTATTGGAATGTGTCTCGAAGAGGCTGTAATTTTTTTTGAGCTTCTTCCGCTTCGTTATTAAATCCCTTTAACCAGCTGGTGTAAATAGATACGACAATATCAGGGACCATATTTGCAGTTGCTGCAACTGCTCCTACTCCTCCTGCTTCTAAGGTCTTTAGTATTAAAGAATCCGTTCCCGCAAACACGGAAAAGTCTTTGTCTTTTGTTACATGAATATAGTTTTTGATATTTTCGAAGCTGCCGCTGCTATCTTTAATTCCTACTATATTAGGAACGTCTGCTAGCTTGGCGACAGTATCGGGCTCTAAGCTCATTCCCGTTTTTGAAGGGATATTGTATAAAAGAACTGGTAATGATGTTTCTTCTGCTATTTGCTGAAAATGAACGATCACTTCTTCTTGAGTTGGTGTAACAAAGTAAGGAGTAATAACAGAAAGAGCATTTGCTCCAAGGTTTTCCATCTGCTTTGATAATTCAATAACTTCTTCTGTACTGTTCCCTCCCGTACCAACAATTACGGGGATTCTTCCTTTGACCTCATCAATGATCACTTGAGCAATTTTTAATTTCTCTTCTTTTGTGAAGAGATGAAATTCACCATTTGTTCCTAAAGCAAAAATGCCATGGACACCTGATTCAATAAGGTGACTAGTTAATTGACGCAGTACCGGTTCGTTTATTTTCTGCTCTTTTGTTAAAGGCGTTAATAACGCTGGAATAATTCCTTTTAACTCCATATTCCTTCCTCCCTACACTATCTATTTGAATTTAGTTAATTGTTTATTTTTGCAACGTTTATGTACGATTTACTTTTTTAAAACGTTTACAATTTGAATTATATACATAAACGTTTAATTAATCAACAGTTAAAAGTGGTAAAATTTAATCTTTTCTAAATTGTTTAAAAATTCAACAGGAAAAACCACTTTATCTTTACTAACTTATAGATAAAGTGGTTTTAAATTTGACTCAATCGAATATATATAGGAAATTTCATTTTAGTTTCCGCCACAGAGTGGTTCGATTTATACCTAGCCTTTCAGCTGTCTTTGTTTGATTCATACCCTCTTCTAACCATATTCTTTTTATGATTTTTCGTTCGATTTCTTCTAACGTTCCGTTTAAATCAATTTCCTGATTGTCACTTGTAACGCGAATGGTACTTATTACTTTCTTTAGATCATGAAGCTCTAAAAAAGCCCCTTCAGCTAATAGTACACTCTCTTTAATGATCTGTTTTAGCTGCTTTATATTACCAGTCCATTCAAAATTCTTTAAGTTTTCGTTTGCATCGCTACGTATCCCTACGATTTGCTTGCCGAATTTTATATTGTATTCTCCGATAAAGAAAAGAGCTAAGCTTTCGATATCTTCTTTTCTTTCTGTTAATGAAGGAAGGTCCAAGGTTAAACTAGCTAATAAATAATACAACTCTTGATCAAAACGCTGTGTTTCAGTTAAGTATTCGATACTTTTACGCGATAAAGTTATAAAACGGCACGTAGTTGAATTCTTTTTTAAATAACTCGCTAATTGTTTTTGAGTATCCAATTCTAAAAGGTCTATATTGTTTAAAATAACGCTTCCATGCGGATTATGGGCTAATAAATCATCATAGGAACTTTTGTCTAGAAGGCGCGCCCACTGTGCTTTTGAGAGAACTTCACAATCTATAATAAGCAGTGGATATTCACGTCTTTCACTATTAAGATGAATAAGCTTTGCTAGTCGTTCTTTTCCAGTTCCTTCTTCACCGCTAATCCATACAGGTTCTTCCGTATCAGCATAAATAGTTGCAGCTTTTAAAACACCTTGCATTCTCTCATTTTTTGTGACGATAGTAGTAAGGTTACTTGCAGAGCTTACTTCGTTTTGTAAAGACACAATTGAGATTCCATCTATACCTTGATTTTCATTGGACTTATATTGATTAATGCGAAACATAATCAATTTTGAATGTGAGGTTTCCAGAGGATATCCTTTTACTGTCCAAAAGTCATCATTCCTACTAAAGACTGTTTCAAAAGAACCTGTGTTACATACAGTCTTTACAGCCTCTTCTACATTGAGGTTTTGTTTAAAGCTGTCAGTAAAATTCTTATTAAAATAAGGATTAGAAAAAATAGCCCGAGACGTTGAATTGTATACAACAATTCCTTCCATTTCATTTTGAATAATATCATAAGACATCAAGTAGTTTTTTTTGAAAGACGAAAGAAATCCATATATTTTCTTTGCATTTTGAAAAGATTTTAAAACACTTTCTTTTCCAGAAGTCAGCAATATACCATTGAGTCCAAGCTTTTCAGCTATTTTTACCGTAATGGCATCTCCAATAATATTTGTATATCCATCTTGCTGTAATTGAACTAAAATAGGCTCGATTTCTTTCTCACTTTTGACTTTGTATGCAGACATATTGATATCTAGTATTTCACAAATTGTAGAAGCTCCTTCTGAAATAGGAGAGAACCCAACAATTGCTTTTTTTCCTGGGTAACCTTTAGCAAGCGTCAGCACGCGAAGCATATCGTAACCAGAAACTTCAATTTCAACAACCGGGATAGTCAACTCTCTTTGGATGAGTTCCGCCGTTCCTCCTCGACTGATGATGATATCTATGCCATTATGTATTGCATCTTTAGCAAGAGTCAGGCCTTCTTCTAAATCACCTATCTCTACTTGCAACTCGAACTCTTCTTTTTCTCCTAGGGTAATCATTAGCTCTTTTAAACCGTTATAAGGAGCGATAGCCAGTACTTTCATTCAATCACCTTCTGTTGCATTTTTAAACACATCTATAATATACCAAAAAATTCTTTTGATGCAAAATGAATCAACTTACAAATATTTTTAAAAAGCTTTATATCGATTAAATATAGGTAAGGCTTGAAAACACGGACAAAGGTTACCTGCTAAATGACCTCTTCTTTTATTAGTACAAACTTCTCTATATTGAAAATATACCCACCCATTTCACCAATTTTTCACTTTAACATGATATCCTGTAGTATACTTTTGTTTCACGTGCTAATTCCCATATTTTTTTACTTTTTAAGGTTATTCGTTTTTATTAGTGGGAAAGTTACATAAATACAACACGTTATAGGGGGACTTTAACATGGATAAAAGAATTGAAACATTAAAAGAAAAGCTGCCTGATAATCATAAAGAGGTTGCTGTTCTTACCTCTCATATTTTTGATGCGCTTGATAAATTAACAACTGAACATCGCAGATATGTTGATATTTCGGCAGCAGCCAAAATAAAGCCGAATCCGGATGAAGAGAAAGCTTTTTTTGATACCATCTATGAAGTAAAAACACTCATTATGTCAGAGCTCGAAAAAACCGTTGAAGATATCGAGCACAAAGGTGATAAAAACTGGCATAAGAACTATAAAGATGGAATCGAGTGATAGGTAAATAAGACGTTTAAAAGCCTGTGCTTTTTGGAGCACAGGCTTTTTTCCATGAGATTCTCTACATTTTACTGACTCGATTTGGATAGCTCTTGGAATTCAATCATTGAAGATTTAATACCGTTACTTTTTCACGAGTCATGGATTCAATGCTTTTACGAATGCCTTGAGCGCCCATACCGGATCCTTTTACGCCGATAAAAGGAAAATGATCAGGGCCGCGTTCTGTGCGGCCGTTGATTTGAACGGAACCGACTTCCATTTTATTTGCAATTGAGAAAGCTTTATTAATATCTTTTGTAAAAACGCTTGCTTGTAAGCCAAATTCTGATTCGTTTGCGATGTCAATGGCTTCTTGGTCAGAAGCGACGCGGATAATTGGTAACACAGGACCAAATGGTTCTTCCCATGCTACACGCATAGTATCATTCACGTTATCTAAAAGAGTAGGATAGATAAGGTTGCCTTCACGCTTGTTCCCAGTCACAACTTCTGCACCTTTTCCGAGCGCGTCTGCAATTAAAATTTGAATAAAGTCCGCTGCCTTACTATCAATTAATGGAACGATTGTACATCCATCTTCAGGAGAACCCACTGATAGTTTATGTACTTCTTCTTTTAGGATGTCGACCAGCTCGTTTGCCACTTTTTCATGTACAAGTACACGTTTAATAGCTGTACAGCGCTGACCCGAATAAGAAAATGCTCCGCTTATAATATGTTTTGCTGCCTCCTGTAAATCTGCATCTTCACATATAATACCCGGGTCTTTTCCTCCAAGTTCTAGTACAAGAGGAATCATGCCTGCCTTTTTAGCTAACTGAGTACCCGTATTTGTTCCTCCGGTAAACGAAATCATGTTAATGCCTTTATGTTCAACCAAGTAATCACCAATTACAGATCCCCGGCCCGTTACGACGTTTACAAGTCCTTGTGGAATCCCTGCTTGATCAAGAGCTTCAATCATCTTAATACCGCTGATCGCTCCTTGCGTTGCGGGTTTGAAGATAACTGCATTTCCTGAAATAAGAGCAGGCGCAAGCTTAGCAGCAGACAAATTTACCGGATAGTTAAAAGGAGGAATCGCGAGTACCACGCCTAAAGGCACGCGTTCAACAATCGCAACCTTTGACTTAGAACCTCCAGGAAAGCTATCTCCTTTCATGCTTTCTCCGTTCATATGAAGAGCTTCTTCAACTGTATAGCGAATGAAATCTGCCGTGCGTACGACTTCATTCCTTGCATCTTTTAAGCTTTTTCCAACTTCTCTCATAATAATTTCGGCAATTTCACTCTGCATTTTTACCAGCTCATCTGCCCACTTATATAAATATTTGGCACGGTCTTGCAGAGAAGTTTCTGTCCACCCTTGCTGAGCTTTCTGTGCGGCATGTACCGCTTCATCGACTTCTTCTTTTGTGATAGCCTGCACTTTTCCAATCACATCATGACGATATGGAGAAACAATATCGATCGTCTGCCCTGATTTGCTTTCTTTCCACTCACCATTCAGATAAAAAGAATAAGTTGATACATTTAAAACCGTTGTTGTCATAAAAAGTCCCCCTTAATAAAAGTGAAATTTATTATCAAAATTTTCAGTCTTTTTTACGAATGAAAACTATGTGAATATTTGAGCAAAAAGAATTCTACTTGTATTCATTTCTATAACTTTTATATTCCGTGTAACTCCTTAATCTTATACTGCTTACTTGTTGCCTTTAAAGCAGCAGCTTTTTTCTTTTTAACTTAAAACAAACCCTTGTATAATTTAATGAATATTTCGTATTTTTAATATATATAAATTTCTTTCATTCGTACAATATAAATAAGTTATCTTAATGATTAATAATTTTAATGATTCATGCCCCGAATACGAAGAAATTTTTATGTTTTCCTACTTTTTTAAGCTCCCTTGATTGTATTTACTTTGGATGGATATTCAGGCGATGCATACCCTCTTTTTATTCTATGTGTTGAGAAAATAAAATAAGGGTATAAAATAAATATAGGAAAATGAAGATGAAAGTAGAATATATATTCTAAAGGGAGGGATTTATTGTGATTGTTACTTTAGGTTTTGTGGCATCAATTATTGCGTTGTTTATGCTTTTTACTAACCGGACGTCCAATATCCCGGAAGAAATAATCCATGAAACAACAAATGCCAATAAAGAAGAGCAGTATATGTATTATATATAAAGCGTCTTAACAGACGCTTTTTTGTTGCGCTTTTTACAAAGTCTATAGCGGTTAGAAACGGCCCTCACCTATCATTTATCTTTATTTGTCAGTGCCTGATAGCCATAAATAGTTAAACAGAAACCAATAAATGAAAAAAAGATATGTTTTTGTTTAAAGTTGACTAACTTAAATAAGTCCAATCTTATGTTAACATGCCTAAATGTAATCTGATTATGCCTATATCCAAAAAACAGGGGAAGCTCTGTTACTCCGTCAGTTATTTACAACCGGTGGAACAATTATAATTAAGACAGAGCGCAGCTTCCAGCAAAACGTTTAAGAGTTAATTCTTTTTAAATGAAAATATCTGAATTCAAAATACGACAGACTTCGACACTATCTATTTGTTACTATATTTTTTAGGTTCTATTTTTAGATTTGAACCGTTTTTACATAAAAAATTCAATAATTTAAACCTTTAAAATGACGTGGCAAGTGGAGGAAACTTAATGTGTTTCAAATGTAGACTACTGCTGATAAAGATAGAATTTATACGAAAAATGATGATGATGATTGCCCTAGAAGAAGGGTTTACAAGTAGTAATACGATTAAAATCAGTCAGGATCTAGATGTATTGTTAAATCGGTTTGAAGCTACTTGTTAAGAAATGCTGGTTGATAACAGAAAAAGGATCTTTCGATAAGATCCTTTTTTTGCTGTTGGTCGACAATTATTTGTTTCAAAAAAATGAAGGCTGATGTTATTTAGTAGTACATCTTGATCGCTCGTTCATATTCTAGTTAAACATTCTGTGCTTCAAAAAAATTCCACATCATTTTTGAAGCATTAGGACCTTTTGAATCAGTATCTGATCCATTGTCATTTCCACCTGACCATGCATGCCCCATATCCTCTACCATAATTTTTTTCATCCAGATTTTATTTTCTGCATCTACGTAGTCATAAGTTATGTAACTATAATGATTTTCGTTTTCCCTTGAAGTGTAAGAAGCAGCATTTTCATGTAGGTCGATACCGAAATACTTATATGTATAAATCCACTGCTGAATTAGTGTAGACGCATTAATTGGATTAACTGTTGTATCTGATTGGCCATGAAACGTAATGATGGGAACAGGCCGTGCGTAAGATCCCATTTTCTTATAAGCTTCATCACCGTCAAATTCAGGATTTAGAGATCCATATAGCATAACTTCTCCGGCTGTTATGAGGTCTACAGCATACGCATTACTGCCTGCTGAATGAATGCCTACCGCTTTAAATATATCAGGATAAGCAATAGCCATCACATTCGCCATAAAGCCTCCAGCTGACATGCCAGCAAGGTATATATTAGTAGAATCAATCGCATACTTAGTGGTTATGTGATCAATCATATCTTTTATTATGTCTGGCTCTCCATTACCGCGAAACTGGTTATACTCATAAAACCAATTCCAGCACCCGTTGGAATTAGCAAAGTAATTCATTTGGGGATAGAGAACAATAAAACCTTTTTCTTCCGCTAGCTTATTCATTTCCGTACCCGCAGCAAAATCATCTGCGTCTTGTTGACACCCATGAAGCATAACGATTAATGGTACTTTACTTAACCCAGTATATGTACTTGGAACATATACCTTGTAGGTAAAGTAATCATCATAATTATACTCTTTCCAAATAGGGCGAAAGAACGCACTCTGTAATTCTATTAAAAAAGTTGAAGCGCTTAAAACTGGATTCATAAAAAAGGAACATAAAGTATTCACGAAGTTTACCCTCTCTCTATTTCTGATGTATATACTCTCTATTTCGTTATATCACAAAATAATCCTTTTATTATGTATCTTATCTTTCATATATGTCTTTCATTATTTTTCTCTTCACTCTTTAGTGGTACAAATTCATAGAGTAAGTTACGCTCTGCGTTGGGTAACAACTTTGGTTAATTTTATTAAACTTACTATAACGACTATCCAATTGGGAAAATTTTAAAGGGAGTGTTCAAAATGCCGAAAATAAAGCCTAGTTTTAAACATTACTGGAATGAGATCATACAAGGACTTATTATCACTAAATAATATACGAAAATCCTATTATAGAATTAAGGGTATAAAAAAAGACTGGCTATAAAAAGCCCGTCTTTTTTATGTTACCAAACGATTATTTATTTAACCAAAATTAAAAGCTGATATTATTTGGCGGGACGTTGTCATCTTTGTCATCTGTCTTCAGCTCAGATTCTATATATGAATCTTTAGAGGATTCTCCCATACGCCAATAAACAAGAAAGCTGATGGCAATACACCCTGCTACATAGAAGAAGAAAATTGATTCATGGCCAATACTTTTTAGCCATAGTGCGATAAATTCTGCTGTCCCTCCAAATATGGCAACTGTAAGTCCGTACGGTAATCCTACACCAAGAGCTCGAATCTCCGTTGGGAAAAGCTCAGCTTTTACAATTGCGTTAATAGATGTATAACCGGTTACAATGATAAGTCCAACTGTCATTAATAGAAAGGCCATGACTGGGTTATGTGCTTGTTTCATAAAAAGAAACAGCGGTACAGTCAGCAATGTTCCCAAAATACCAAAGCTCATTAACAGAGGTCTGCGTCCAATTTTATCAGATAGCATCCCTGCTATTGGCTGAATGACAACAAATACAAGCAGCGCACAGAAGTTAATCCAGCTTACGACCCCTTTATCCAGCCCTACACTGTTTACCATGAATTTTTGTAGATACGTTGTATACGTATAAAATGCAACCGTTCCTCCTAATGTTAAACCAATAACGGTCAACACTGCTTTAGGGTGCTTCATAAGTGCTTTAATAGTCCCTGCATTTTCACGGCTTTCAGAGTCCATTTTAGAAAATTGCTCTGACTCATCCATGGTACGTCGCAGCCATAAAACGCTTAGCGCGCCGATGGCTCCAATAACAAAAGGAATACGCCAGCCCCATGAAATCATATCTGCTTCACTAAGAACGTTTTGCAGAATAATTTGAACACCTAATGCTACCAGCTGACCAGCAACAAGCGTTACATACTGAAAGCTTGAATAAAATCCTCTTCGCCCGCTGCTCGCCATTTCAGAAAGATAAGTTGCAGACGTTCCGTATTCTCCCCCTAAGGAGATTCCTTGAAGCAAACGTGCGAGTACTAGAATAATAGGAGATAATAACCCTATTGTGCCATAGCTAGGGGTACAAGCGATAATCAAAGAACCGCTCGCCATGATGGTAATAGATAAGGTAAGCGCAGCACGGCGACCATATCGATCGGCATAGCGTCCCATTAGCAAACTACCGATTGGACGCATTAAGAAACCAACAGCGAAGATTGCGGCTGTGTTAAGCAGCTGACTTGTTGGATCGCCTTCTGGGAAAAATTGCGATGAAAAATAGACGGCAAAAGCAGAGTAAACGTACCAATCGTACCATTCAATTAAATTTCCAACAGACCCCTTAAAAATATTACTTGTAACACGCCTGTTGTTTGCAGCTTCACTAGTATGAGCCATGAGCAATCCCTCTTTTCTTTGAGTGTTTAATGTTGGTTCTCCTGTAACATGAAGTAGTAAGTAATTTACCAGTAAATCTTTTTAAACAGCTAGATTGTATTGCTTTCTATAAAACCTATTCAACCAATCACTTATATAATGAGAGCGCTTAAAAAAGGTTGAATAATCCATTTCAATATCATTTATAGGTAACAAAATAAGGGTTTTAAAAGCGGCTGCTGTCTATTATATATGTAGTGTTAACCCTCCCTTCTATTTATATATTGTACTATTGATTAATTAGAAAATATAATATTTTCTAATTATTAATACAAAAATTTTACAAAGTTCGGCTTTCTAATTTATATGACAAACAGAAAAAAGCCATGTTCTTTAAGTGAGAACATGGTTAAGAAAATACTCTTTTCAACTTGTGAGTGTAAGCTGCTTACATTGACATAATATGTAGAATAAACATAACTTGTACTGAGCTCTAACCTAAATTTAAGATAATTATTGAATTTTAATCTTATCCCTTATTATATATACAGCCATAGATGCTCTATAATTTTGTTACATCGGCGACCTTAATTTATCTCATTGAACTTTAAATTCACACAAAAAGCGCTCCACTCCGAGATATTTTTCACCTAAACTTGTTATTTGGAAGCCAAACTTAGAATAAAAGTTTACTGCCTCTTTATCTGTCTCAGCAAAAATAGAATGTATATCATAGTTCTTACAAAGAAAGCGAATCATGCTGCTTCCTATTCCTTTCCCTCTCTCTTTTGGTAAAACAGCTATATGTTTTATAACAGCTTCCTTGGGGTTAAGAAATTTAACTCCCATACAGCTAACTGTGTCTCCATTTACTTCAATACTATATAATTTCCGACTTGGCAAACACGTGTATTTTTTATACTCCTCATTAACCTTCTCTTCTAAAGTGGCATAAGATAACAGCTTTTTTATTGTTGGATTCACTGCAGTTGAAGTAATTTCTTTCACCCTAGCACCTCTTTTCACTATTATCTTATGAATAAAATAATTAGTTTGTTTTTTTAGGACCTTGCGGCTTGCTCTTACATGTCGAAGAATAAACTATACAAAGTAATGAATGAGAAGAAATACCCCGAGAACTGGAGCGGCAGCTAACATAAGGTTTATAGAGTTTGTAATTCTCCACTTCTTGTCCGTTTTTGATTCTGTGGAAAGGTTAGCTCTCATTCGATCACCGCTTACAGCTGCTCCAGATATGATAAGAGCTAGCCCCACTAATATAATGAAAGCGGTGAAAAGTACTGTTTCTGAATTTACGTTAGCTATTGTACATGCTACTAAAAGAATAAAAGATAAAATGAACCCACCAATAATTGATTTAATCATTTCTGTCTTCCTCCTAGTTTTTTTATAAAACCCCCATGCATTATCTATATAATATCATTTTTTCTATATTTTTACTTTTATTTTTCGTTATTCCAACAGTAATTAAAGCAACTAAAAAAGCGAAACGCTTATGTCTAAGTGCGTTTCGCTCAAGGGAACTACATTTCAACTATCTTTTGTGATGTCTGCCGGACGTATACGAATTACTTTTGATAAGTCACTTAGTGGTAACTGTATCTGATGACCTACACGCCCGCCTGAAAAGTAAATCGTTTCACAGTCTTCTGCTGTAGAGTCAATGAAGGTTATGAACTGCTTTTTCATTCCGATAGGAGAACACCCGCCGTGAACATATCCTGTAAGTGGCAACAGCTCTCTTTGAGGAATCATTTCTAAGGACTTTTCACCAGCTGCTTTTGCCGCTTTCTTTAAGTCAAGCTCCTTTTCAACTGGTACCATGAAGACATAATGTTCTTTTGATTTCCCTACGGTCACAAGTGTCTTGAAGACTTTAGCAAGATCCTCTCCGAGCGAAGTAGCTACCTGTACCCCACTCAGATTTTTAGTTTCATAAGAATAATAATTGTACTCAATTTTTTTCTGATCTAAAATTCGCATTACGTTTGTTTTATCTGCTTTTTTACCCATAATTATCACCGATACCATCATAACACGTTTTGTTTTCATATCTCCATATATTAGGATGGATAGGTTAGTAAGGGGTCTTTTGTTTATAAAGATATTTTAGTTACTTTCTTTTAAATCAGCATATGCATCAGCTACTTCTCCAGTTTGCGGATTTACTGTATAAAAACCATAAAAAGCTTCGTGTTCAGTGGAATCGGCTGTTGCCTCTTGATATTGATAGACACGTATTGAATAATTTCCTTCTGGAGTATCCCCGTCATATACATAATACATATTATCCATTGATAAACTCAAAAATTCTTTTACACGCTGTTCTGCTTCTTCATGTGTCAACAGATTTTGTGATTTCCCTGATGGAATTTCTTTTTTACTTGATTTTTCGCTCTTTTCTTGGTCTTGCTTCTCTTGTTCGGCATCTTCTGAAGTTGTATTGTTATCGGTGTTCTCTTCTTGTGACACTATATCACCTTTTTGATATTTCCCATCATAATAAACGCCTACTCCACCACCAGAACTAGTGCAGCTCGGCTGAATTTTAACTTCTATATAACTTGTATAGTTAGTCATCGTAATCATACAACCACCGTCTATATCATCCGTTATTTGAGTAGCGACATTTCCTTTAATCTTTGCAATTCCTTCCACATCCCCTGCACTCACAATTCCTGTACTAACATCTTCTGGGTTGTCAAAATGATTTGCGTTTAATTTGAACTTAAACGTGTCGCCTTTTAAATTAGTAATATCTATTCCAGCGGGGTCTGTATCAATATTTCTGCTCCACGTGCTACCCCAGTCAACTTGACTAGACGCTGATTCAGTTTTATCTGCTGCTTGCGTAGAATCTTCTTTCTGTTTATCCCCTGGTTTTGAGGATTCTTTCTCTTTTTCTGTGACTTTATTTGTTTTTTTATCCGACTCTTCTGTAGCATTGTCTTGAGGCTCTTTTTTCTTGATTGCTTCGTTACTTTCTTCTTTTGCTTCTACGTTTTTCTTTGTTGCGTTCTCCTTGGTTTCTTGAGAGCTTGTAGCGGCTTCCTTTTCATCTGAAAAACTACACCCGGTTAAGCTACCTACACATAACAGTAGTGAAATTCCCAAAACAAAAGATCCCTTTTTCATCTAAAAACCCCTTTTTATGTATATTTATAGAACTATATTATCATTAAAATATTCGTTTTTTATATAAAAATGAATCTAATATGCTAAATAATGACTTTTCACTACCCTTGGAACCCGATGTTTTCAAAGAAAAAAGCCACTAGAGACACTAGTGACTTTTTCATTTCTATTCATTCAATTATGCTGCTGCATCAATATGGTTGTTTTCTCTATCGCTACAGATTTTCACCTTAACTATATAGATGACATTTTACTTTATGCTTGCTATCAATCACTGTATCTTCAGGTGTTTCTTTCATGCAGCGGTTAAATGCGAACGGGCATCTTTTATGAAACGCACAGCCTGAAGGTGGATTAAGAGGAGAAGGAATTTCACCTTTAACCTCAATTTTTTCACGTTTTTCATGTTCATGAATCGCCGGGACAGAGGATAAAAGAAGTTTTGTGTAAGGATGACGAGGATTTGAAAAAATCTCATCTGTTGGCCCTTCTTCTACTAATCTTCCTAAATACATTACGCCAACGCGGTCTGCAATATGTCTTACAACGCTTAAATCGTGGGAGATAAAGAGATATGAAAGCTTCATTTCTCTTTGCAAACTGCGCAGTAAGTTCAAGATTTGTGCTTGAATGGATACGTCCAGCGCTGAAACCGGCTCATCACAAATGATAAGCTTTGGATTCAAAATCAATGAACGCGCAATGCCTATACGCTGGCGCTGGCCGCCTGAAAATTCGTGCGGATAACGGTTGTAATCTTCTTCGTTAAATCCAAGCTTTTTTAATAACTCAATGACAAGCTGCTTTCGCTCGCTTTTTGCGCCTACATTATGAATTGTTAATGTTTCTTGAATGGAAGCTCCAATCTTTTTCCTTGGGTTAAGGGAAGTATGCGGATCTTGGAAAATCATTTGCAAATCTTTACGAATCGTCCGTAAGCGTGATGCTTTAGATTCGAAAATACTTTCTCCATTAAACTGTGCTTCCCCGCCCGTTGGTTCTACTAACTTTAAAAGCGTGCGCCCCGCTGTACTTTTCCCGCACCCAGATTCACCTACTAATCCGTACGTTTCGCCTTCATAAATATCAAAAGACAAATCTTGAACCGCTTTGATTTGTCCCTTCGCTTTTCCTAAGGCTGAACGAACCGGATAGTATTTTTGCAGGTTGCGAACTTCAAGCAAGGGCTTGGCGCTTTGCTGCTTTGCTTCACTAGACATACGCAACCTCTCCTTCTTGAATTTTTTCATAGTGCCAGCATCGAACGCGATGCGTCTCATCGGCATGCTCTAAAACAGGTACTTCTTTATGGCATTTTTCCGTTGCAAACGGGCATCTTGGTGCAAAACGACAGCCGTCTGGCACGTTTGAAAGCGGCGGAACCGTTCCTGGAATGGACGAAAGCTCTTTTGCTCTGTCGCCATCTAAGTGAGGAACCGACTTAATTAAGCCCATTGTATAAGGATGAAGCGGTTTTGAAAACAGCGTTTTAACGTCCGTTTCTTCCATCACTTGTCCTAAATACATCACGGCTACTTTTGTACAAATATTAGCGACAACGCCTAAGTCATGGGTGATGAACAGCACGCCCATGTTGAGCTTGTCCTTTAAATCCATCATAAGGTCAAGGATTTGCGCTTGAATGGTTACATCTAAAGCCGTTGTTGGCTCGTCGGCAATAAGAAGCTTCGGCTCACAGGCTAAAGCCATCGCAATCATAGTGCGCTGCCTCATTCCTCCCGAGATTTCATGCGGATACTCTTTTGCTCGCTGTTCTGGAGACGGAATGCCAGTTAGTCTCAAAAGCTCTACGACTTTCTTTTGCGCTTCTTTTTTAGAGACTTTTTGATGCAGACGAATCACTTCAGCAATTTGTTTTCCAATTGGCATAACGGGATTTAATGACGACATGGGATCCTGGAAAATCATTGAGATTGCGTTTCCTCTTAGCTTTTGAATTTGCTTTGAAGACATGTCTAATAAGTTTTTTCCTTCAAACAAAATCTTACCATCGTAGCTTGTTAGGTCTTCATCTAATAACTGAAGAATAGATTCGGACGTTACGCTTTTTCCAGATCCGGATTCACCGACAATGCCCAATACTTCTCCTTTATTTAATTGAAGAGATACATTGTCAACAGCCGTTACTTCTCCGCTATACGTTGTAAAAGTTACTTGTAAGTCTTCTAATTTTAAAAGGGCGTTACTCAACGTTTTTTCCTCCTTTTCTTCAGCATTACGTTTTTCGGATTTAACCAATCGCGCAGACCGTCACCAAATAAATTAAGGCCAAGTACAATTAAAATGATAAATACACCCGGAAACACGGTCATCCACCACGCGTTGTAAATCGCAAGCTTTCCGTCATACAGCATATTTCCTAAGCTTGGTGTTGGCGCAGGAATTCCAGCTCCTAAAAAGCTTAGCGAAGCCTCTGTTAAAATCGTCACGGCAAACACGTATGTTACTTGAACGATTAAAGGTGATAAGACGTTTGGTGCCATATGAAAACAAATGATTCGAAGTGAGCTTGCTCCTTGAGCTTTTAGCGCTTCAATAAATGTTTTTTCTTTTACAACAAGCGCAGCTGAACGAACAATTCTCGCAATCGAAGGAATAAATACAAGGCTCAGTGCGATAATAACATTGCTTGTTTTAGGTCCTAAAGCAGACATGATGGCAATTGCTAGTAAAATAGACGGGAAAGCAAACAAGCCGTCACAAATTCTCATTAAAATATAATCAAGAATTTTATAATAAGAAGATAAAAGTCCAACGATTAAACCAAGTACAGTAGCAATAATCGTTACTGCGGCTCCAATCATTAACGATATTCTGACGCCGTACATTGTCCGACTAAATACATCTCGCCCAAAGTTATCCGTTCCAAACCAGTGCGTGCTTGACGGCGGTGCTAATCGATTTGCAGGGTCGATTTGTAAGCTGCCAAAAGGAGAAATGAGCGGAGCAAAAACAGCAATCAAAATAGATAATAAAATAAGTATCGCTCCTCTTACTAGCAAACGATTTGAGAAGAAACGCGCTGCCGCTGGGTTTCTTTTTTTCTTTGAAGTTACTGAAATGGTCTCTGTATTTTGTTGTGCGTTCACATTCATCACCCTCCTTTAATCATGATAAGAATTGCGTACACGCGGATCGATCACGGCATACAGCAAATCAACAACTAAATTGATGACCACGTAAGCAACCGTAATTAAAAGTACAGCTCCTTGAATAAGCGCGTAATCTCGGCGTTCAATTGATGAAACAATCAGCTGCCCTAATCCCGGGATGTTAAATAATGATTCTGTTACTGCCGCTCCGGTCACAAGTCCCGCAAATGATTCTCCGATAACTGTTAAAATCGGTAAAAAACTCACGCGCAGCGTATGCTTAAGCATAATTGTGCGTTCATTTAATCCTTTTGCTTTTGCCGTTTTAACAAAGTTCTCAGAAATGGTATCGAGTAAAGATGAACGCGTCATACGCGTAATTAATGCAGCTTGAATCGCTCCAAGCGTAATCGTTGGTAAAACTAAATACTTTAAGTATTCAAATAATCCGGCATTTAACGGAACGTATCCTGAAACAGGGAAAATTCGAAGCTGTACAGCAAAAAGCAAAATAAGGAATGAACCGAGAAGAAAGCTAGGAATAGAGATACCTAAAAGGCTGGCTCCCATAATGCTTTCATCACGAATCGTTCCTTTATGTTTAGCTGCATATATACCAAATAGTAAAGCAAACACCACGCCAAAAATTTGCGCAAGTATAGCTAGAGAAACCGTAGGACCTACGTTATCCCAAATTGCCCCGAGCACAGGTTTATTTAAAAAGTAGGAATAACCAAAATCTCCGTGAAAGATGTTAGATAGCCAGATAAAGTATTGATTGACAACAGGCTCATCCAATCCCATTTCTTTGCTTAGCGCTGCAATTTGTTCCGGACTTGCGCCTTGTCCTAAAATGATTGCTGCGGGACTCCCAGGCGTTAAGCGCGTAATTAAGAACACAACAATAGATACAATGAATAAAACAGGAATTAGTGCAAAAAGTCTCTTAAGTGTATAAGCTCCCATCGTAAACTCCTTTCTAAAACAGAGAGCATAAGCCCTCTGTTTATTAGAATGATAAGATATTATTTTGTTAAACTCATATTGTAGAAAATTGGACCTAAATTATACTCATAGCCTTTTGCATTGTTAGAAACGGCATTGATGTTCACTTTATGACCAATAAGCGTGAATGGAAGCTCGTCCCATACGTATTGCTGGATGGCATCAATGTCACCGCGAGCTTCTTTAACAGAAGGAGCAGCTTTAATTTTGTTTAAGTAGTCCATTGATTTTTCAACTGATGTACCTTTTGTCGTCCAGAATCCTTGGAAGATGGTAGAACGAGCATTCCAGTCAACAGGATAGATGTCCCATTGGTTTGTATCACTCATTTTATCGCTGAATGTCGCCCAGTCGTATACTTCTAATTTTACATTCATACCAATGTCTTTTAATTCTTGTTGAACCACAACAGCTGTATTGTATTGATCTTGGTAATCGCGAGACGCCATTAAGCGAATTTCTTCTCCGTTATAACTAGATTTCTTCAAATATTCTTTTGCTTTTTTCTTATCATGCTGGTTATATTCTTCTTTTCCAGCTGTACTGTAGTAGTTTGGATACTCTTTGTTCACAATGGATGAAGAAAGCTTGTAATAATCTGAGCTTCCGTAAGAACTGTCTAAGATATCTTTTGAGTTAAGAGCTGCGTTAACTGCTTTTCGCGCATTGATGTCTTTAAAGACGCCTTTATCTGCGTTGTAGAAAAGTCCCATAAATCCGCCTGGTGATGTTTCTACTTTTGCATTTTGACTGCCTTCAACTTGTTTGGCATTATCGCTTGATACAGATAGCGCAACGTCAAATTGTCCGGTTGTAATACCAGAAATCCTAGTTGACTCATCGCTTACGAAACTAATCTTAATTTCATCGACGTGAGGAGTTTTCTTAACTTCGCGGCCTTTCGAAGAATAATCTTTAAATTTTTCTAATAAAAGATATTGATTTTTCTTCCACTCTTTTACTTTATATGGACCTGTTCCTATGTAGTCTTTGATCCCTTCATCAGATGCATTGTCAACCACTTCTTTTGGTAAAATAGCTGCTGCGGGGATTGGATCAGCTAATAAAGATAGCGTGTTAACATTTGGTGATGGTAAATGAAGCTCTACCGTATAATCACCGGTTTTTGTCATTTCAGCACCAGAGAAGTTTGTTTTCCCAAGGGATGATAGCTTAATCCAGCGGTTAATAGAAGCGACAACGTCATCTGCAGTCATTTCTTTACCGTTATGGAATTTAACCCCTTTTCTTAATTGGAACGTGTATGTTTTTTTATCATCGCTAATATCTACTTTAGACGCTAAGTCAGGCTTAGGATTTCCTTTGTCGTCTAAAATCATTAACCCTTCATAGATACTGCGCGTTGCATCTTTCACATCTGAGTCCCCAGTGATTTGAGCATCTAGCGTTGCTGGCTCACTTTGAGACGCGACGTTTAGCGTTCCGCCTTCTTTTCCTTCTTTTTCACTTGAAGTATTTTTACTTGCGTTACCACTGCACCCTGCTACCATGAGGACAATGGTTAAAAGAGAGATGAAAAGTAAATAAGTCCTTTTCACTAAAATCACTCCTATTTCCTTGTATAAAATTTTAATCCGACTATAATAAGAAGAATAGTAGGAATGTGAACAATTGTAGCACTACCTTCTACCTTTGGCAATTAGTATTTTTGACACACAGAGGCTATTATACCATTTTCTATTAAATAAATATGGTATATATGTATAATAGTTGAATAAAAGAACCATTTATTTCTTATAAAGCAAGCGATTGAAAATACTTTATCAACGCAGTAAAAAAGAGAAAACATCTTAAGAAATGGTAATTTAACAAAAAAGGAGAAAACAACAGTGGGATTTTTAATTGGTATATCAGGAAGCATTATTGTGGATCAAGGAGGACGCTTTCCAGGCTATAAGCGAGCGTATGTGAATAACGACTATATCGAATCAACAGCGCTCAGCGGCGGAGTTCCTTTTATCTTGCCAGTACTAGAAGATGAAGAAATGATTAAAGCGCAGGCAGAAAGTATAGACGGGTTGATTTTATCAGGTGGACAAGACGTCAATCCCCTTTTATACGGTGAAGAACCTACAACAAAAACAGGTTCACCTTTTTTAGCACGAGATCAGTCTGAACATCTATTGTTAAAGCATGTGATTGATCAAGGAAAGCCCGTATTAGCGATTTGCCGCGGTTTACAAATTTTAAACGTTGCTTACGGCGGCACGCTTTATCAAGACATGTCAGACATTAAAGAGTCATTTATCAAACATGATCAATACAACAATACAAGCGACCCTTCTCATTCCATCATGATTAAAGACGGAACACACCTACATGACCTTTACGGTAATCAAGCTCTTATTAATTCGTTTCACCATCAAGCGATTAAAGACGTAGCGCCAGGCTTTGAAGTTTCCGCATGGGCAAAAGACGGAGTCATTGAAGCCATTGAAAAACAAGGAAATCAATTTGTAGTCGGCGTCCAGTGGCATCCAGAAATGATGGCAAAAGAACATATTTCAATGCTGAACTTGTTTAAACTGTTTATGGAGCATGTGCAGCAGACAGCTACGAAAAAAGTCAGCATTTGACGTTTCAATCTACTTTGTTACCAATATAAAAAAGGCAGGCCATTGTGGCCTGCCTTTTTGTATGAACTGAAGATGCGCAAAGAAATCTAGACAAATCTTCATCTATTAATTAGATAAAATAGTGCAAGTATTTTTGGCTTTTACAGTATTTCAATATACCCTTCTGTTCCATGTACGCGAATTCGCTGACCGTCTTTTATTAGCCGAGTAGCATTCTCTACTCCAACAACCGCTGGCAATCCGTATTCGCGGGCAATGACTGCGCCGTGAGTCATCAATCCCCCAACTTCCGTAACAAGCCCCTTTATTCCTACGAATAACGGGGTCCAGCTAGGGTCAGTAAAGGAAGTGACTAATATATCTCCATCTGATAGATTAGCTTTTTCCATGTTTAAAATGACGCGCGCGCGCCCTTCTATCACTCCGGAAGAAACCGGTAAACCTACAATTGCTTGGGGCGGGAGGTTTTCTCGTTTGTACGCACCTGTAATAATTTCACCCTGAGACGTAATCACACGCGGAGGTGTTAGCTTTTCATATAATTTGTACTCTTCTTTTCGTTTACTGATGATTTGGTAATCTAGTTTACGTGTGCGTACAACTCCTTGAAGTTCTTCAAACGTCAAATAGTATATATCTTCTGATTCATCAATAACGCGGGCTTTTACTAGCAGAGCGGCTTCTTTCAGGAGAGCCTGCTTATAAACAAAATAACGGTTAATCATCCCGTATTTGGGATATTCACGATAACCGATAAAATTTCGGAGGAGATCAATTCTTTCTTTTGTTTCTTTTGCTTTTTGTTCGCCATCGGGCAATTGCTTTAATCGACTTAATAGCTCTTTCTCTTTTTTAAAGGCTTCCTGCAAACCTTTTTCAAATTTTTGTTTGCTGGCGTTAGCCTCAAAGTTTTTAATATTACCAAGAATCACAGGGATAAGTGCAGCTGGCTTTTCGCTCCACCGAGTTTTCGTAATATCAATTTCGCCGGGACATCGCATTCCGTATTTGCTGAGATAATCATAGATAGCGTCTCGGGTTTCCTGTCCGCCTTCTAACTTAACCAGGTTCTCCGAAAAGTTATCACCTTTTACATGTTTTAAATAATGAATGACTTCTGGATAAGGGCGAATTACATCTGCGACATCCAATAGCGCCAGACCCATTTCTGAAGTAATATTGTTTGGGACGGATTGAGAAAGCGCGTCTGCTGCGTTTTTTTCACCTAACCATGTCTCCATTTTTTCATTAATCCATGATGAAGCATCCATAGCGGCCATAAACACAGCTGTACTTTGTGGATCAAATAAAATCTTCTTTAATGTCCCGATATCTTCTGAAATAAAATCGACTAATTCCGACCCTGACTTCGTTTGGATGGTTTGTTTTAGCTCTTCTATTGAAGCTTGATTCTTCTTGATCAAGTCAAAAACGATTGTAAAGTCGTTTTCGATTTGTACCTTAGGTTTCGTAGGCGGCACGCTTTTATTGCTTTTACCGGAACTTTGATCATTAGATAAAAATTTTATGAAATCTCCTCGCTCTATTATGCTTGTAAGTGCGTCTTTCATGAGCGGATCATGCTGTCCCATGGCACCTAACATCATTTTTCTGCTGTCAGGTGAAGCCAGCATAGGGGTGACATCAACAAACAACCTTCCACCGGCTGTACGCATCGGTGCATTAGTCGTTAACAGAAAAAAAGACAATCCCAGTGGTTTCATGGCATCGGTCATCATTTGTTGGTGTCCAACAGATACATACACGTGATTTTCTTGATCAGCTGCTTCAGGAATTGGATATAAAGTAGTGATTGGGCGACTTTGGACAATGTAAAATGTATCATCAGCCAAGCACCATTCAATATCTTGAGGACAATCAAAATAAGCTTCAAGCTGTCTTCCAACACGTTCTAATTGTAAAATTTGAGAGTCAGTGAGCGCTTGCGTTTTTTGCAGATCAAAATGAACTTCCTTGGTTTCTGTTCCACCTTCTTTTAATCCGTAGATAGCTACCTTTTTAGCTGCTATTTTTTTATCGACGATTTCTCCTTCTTGTACTTTATAGCAATCGGCAGATACGAAACCAGACACCAGCGCTTCTCCAAGTCCAAATCCTGCATCAATGGATAACAGCTTTCGGTTAGAAGTAATTGGGTCAGCGGTAAATAAAATACCTGAAGCCTGCGGGAAAACCATTCGTTGAACAATAACCGATGCGTGCACTTGACTATGGTCAAATCCATTTTTTATACGGTAGGTTACCGCGCGATTTGTAAACAGGGAAGCCCAGCATTTGCTAATGTGCTCAAGGATGGCTTCTTTGCCTCTGATATTTAAATAGGTGTCATGCTGACCAGCAAAAGAAGCATGTGGCAGATCTTCAGCTGTCGCACTTGAACGAACTGCATAAGCATGCTCTTCCCCAAACTGAGAGAGAGAATGAATAACTGCTTTTACAACGTCAGAAGGAATTTTTATTTCCATAATGGTTTGGCGAATTTTTTCGCTGATTTCACCAATTTGATCTCGATCATCAGCATTTAGAATCGTCAGCTGGTTCAGTAACGCTTGAAATGTTTCATTTTGTTCAAGAGCTTTTTGATACCCGGCCGCTGTCACACAAAATCCTTCCGGTACTTGTATTCCTTGAATTTTTGATAACGCGCCTAAATTTAAAGCTTTTCCTCCAACAAGTGAAAGCTGTGTATCTTTTATTTCTTGAAAGCTAAGAACTAAAGAGTTCATTCAACATCTCTCCTAACCGGTAATGTTTTATTGATTTTACCAGCAGTAAATGAGAATAAACAGTCTATATCGGCATTTTTTTATGTGGTATAATTAAAGTAGGAAGAGAAGTACATACCTTTTTGTTTGCGGTTACATATTTAAAAGTTGTAATAAATAGCTTACCTAATTGATTCGTATCCTGTTTAAAGCAGGTAAGTATATGCCTAATAACGCTTCTATTCTTCCCTCCTCGTTTGACTGCAAGAGAATTTTTTTCAATGTTTTTAATCGCTTTATCTTCTCATACAGAATGAATTTCTTTTTACCCCTTCTTTCAGCTAGTCATCTGAAGAGTCTGGCCCATCAAATGACTAACTCTCTTTTTTGCTATTTTGAAACCATAGCGTTACGAATGTATCTCTTCGCTCGCTTTCTAGCAACTGTATAAACAATCATCTGCAGTACAAGCGCCGCAAGGCTTATGAGTACGATTTGCTCAACCGAAGTAACAGGCGAAAAGTATTTTTCCCATTTTGGATCAGGAAGTCTTAACGCGTTATAAAAATATGAAGTACTAAAAGAAACGATATTTCCTAAAATAAGTGACAAATCTGCTCTAATCAGCCCGCTTAGATAAGATAGTACGACTGTAACCATGGCCATGATTATATAGTTTATTTTTGAATCATCTTCAAAATCTTTTCGTATAGATAGATAAACATATGGAATGCAATAAATGGTAAAAATTATAAAAGGAAATATTCTTCTCATATAGTAATCTCTCCAATATTTAGGATTCGACATAGTTCTCTATTATTATAAATTATTAGAGAGAGTTTTTTCCAGTTTTTTGCACATGGAGAGTGTGGAAGTACCTATACATAAAATGATTGTTTTTAGAATTGTTCCTTAAGGCAAAGTGAAAAAGCACTCACAGGAGTGCTTTTTTAAAGTATATTTACTTAAAATAATATATTTGTTTTAATTAAACATTCTTTGTTTACTAGAGAATATTGCGTTTTTATATACTACTGCTGCGCTCATAGAGTTTTAATTGTAACTGAACTTTTTCATTTTCACGCCCGGCGTACTGTTTTTCCGTTTGGCTAAAATGATTAAATTGTAGTGTAATCCTTATATTTTCAACAATAAATTAGCCAATAAAGATGAACGTTCAGCTAGCTTATCAATTTGTATATGTTCATGCGCAGCATGAATTCCTTTACCACAAGCACCTAAACCATCCAGTGTAGGAGTACCTATCGCGGCGGTGAAATTTCCATCACTGCCCCCTCCAACAGCTTCCTCTGTTAACGCTATATCTAATTCGTTAGCAATAGATTGAGCACATTCGAATAGTTCCTTTGTTTGTTCAGTTTTGACCATAGGAGGTCGATTCATCCCGCCAGTTACTTCAAGTTTGATTCCTTTTGAAAGTGGTTTTAAGTTTAAAATGATGTCCGTCACTCTTTTTGCCTCTTCTTCTGTCGAGACACGCAAATCAATATTTGCTTCTGCGTATTCGGGAACCACGTTTATTCCACTTCCTCCAGTAATTGTTCCCACATTAACAGTTGTCCCTTTTTGATAGTCAGTTAATCTTTGTAGTACTATTACTTGTTTAGCTAATTCTTCAATCGCATTTACACCGTCTTCATGATGATTACCGGCATGAGCTGCACGTCCCCATATTTTTAAGTTGAAAATCCCTGCCCCTTTACGAGAAGTTTTTAAGGCTCCTGAACCAGCCACAGCAGGCTCAGCAACGAGCACGGCTTCACTTTTTTTAGCTTCCTCTTCAATATATTTTTTAGAGGCAATCGAACCAATTTCTTCATCGGAGTTGCAAAGAAAAACAATTTTTTTATTAAGAGGAAGCTGCAATTCTTGAATTGCTTTTATTGCCCATAGAGATTGAATAATTCCCCCTTTCATATCCAAGATTCCAGGGCCAAACAACTTGTTTCCTTCTTTTTTAAGTTTAAGTCTACCTTTCTCCCAAACCGTATCAAAGTGTCCTATAATTAAAATTTGTTGTTCTCCTTTTCCCATTGTAAACTTCATGTGATTTCCCACTTTATCTTCTTTTATTACTTCATAGTGTTCCACATCTAATCGGTATTGGAACAGGTCAGTTAAATATGCACCACATTCGTCTACTAACTTTTTATTACGTGAAGGCGATTCTTTTTTTACAAATTTAATTAAATCATCTAGCATAGCTTGTTCATGTTCTTCTAAATAACTATGAATAGTTTGCGGTGTTAACAGCTTACCCAATATAATTCCTCCTCTGAGCTCTACAATATCTGTTTGGTGAGCCGTACGCGGCCTCAATTAATACCAATGCAAGAACCTTGCCAACTTTGTTTTCTTAGTAAATTTGTATATTTTTAATTTACTTTCTTTTTATAGGATGTTTTTTGTCTGGTTAATAACCTATAAATGATCCTATAAATTCTATTCTTTTAATGTAAAATACTTTAAAGGCTTAATTTAGGGGTTTAAGTATTTGGCATGCTTTTTGCATTTATTGTAAGTGTGTAAAGTAACAAAAATTTTCAGGGGTTTAAAATTCTGAATAATTAAAATCATTAGAGAGGAGCGAGCATTTTTCTGAACTGTGTACAAGTTAAATTGAAGGGGGATTTATATTTATGCAATCTACAGCTGAAAAAACAGTCCATAAACCTATTAAACGTAAGTTATTTAAACCTGACGCCTATGTCCTTTTATTTTATATTTTAATCTTCTGCACTATTGCTACGTACCTTGTTCCATCTGGAGTATTTGATCGAGTAAAAAAAGGTGACATTACCATGACCGTTCCTGGAAGCTATCACTTGGTTAAGTCCACTCCTGTTAATTTCCTTGAGATTTTTACAGCTATTCAAGCTGGAATGGTAGCTGGAGCGCCCTTAATTTTCCTTATTTTATTTACAGGTGGCGCACTAGCTGTTATTGATAAAACCGGAGCCATTGATACATTTATTCGTAATGTTATAAATTTATGTAAAGGAAGAGTTCTTCTTCTTATCATTCCTATTTGTTTAATGTTTTCTATACTAGGCACCACAGGTATCATTGTTAATTCTGTTATAGCTTTTATTCCAATAGGAGTAATGATTGCGCGTAAATTAAAATTAGATGCCATTTTTGGTGTATCTCTTATCTATCTTGGTACGTATGCAGGATGGAATGTTTCATTAATAAGTCCACAAACCTTAGGGTTATCCCAACGAATTGCGGAGCTTCCTTTGTTATCTGGGATGAGTTTTCGTATTGTGATTTATCTAACTTTTCTATTGTGTACCATATGTTATATCTATTGGTATGCACGTAAAATCAAGAAGGATATTAGCCAAAGTATTTTGGGTTTAGAACGTTTTCCTAATTCTTTAGGTATAAACGAGAACGAAATAAAAACAGAGAAATTAACATTGCAACACAAAATTGTTTTATTATTTTCAGGAGGTTCTCTATTAGCATTCATTATCTGCACACTTATCTTTAAATGGACTGAAAACGAGATGGCAGGCTTGTTTATTTTTATTGCTATAGGTGCAGGGATTATTTCTCGTATGAAAGTTAATGATATTGCTAAAACATTCATGGATGGATGTCAAAAACTTGTATATGGAGCTTTAATTGTAGGAATGGCACGCGCAGTCATTATTTTGCTTGAGCAAGGCCAACTTTTAGATACAATTGTTCATGGCCTTTCAACTCTTTTAGCGCCCCTTTCGCCAGTTACTGGAACGTTAGGTATGTTCATAGGTAGTGCCGCTATTCACTTTTTAATTTCATCTGGCTCTGGTGAATCAACGATGTTAATGCCAATACTAGTACCGCTTGCAGATTTGTTACACATTACCCGTCAAGTAGCCGTACAGTCCGTTTTGTTTGGTGAGGGAGTAGTAAACTGTATTAATCCAACATCAGGGGTTTTAATGGCTATATTGGCTACTAGTGGTATCTCATATGGTAAATGGCTGAGATTTATGATTCCTTTAACTGTCATCTGGGCTGTATTGGCTGCTATCTTTTTAACGATTGGTGTATTAATAAAATGGGGTCCTTTTTAATTCCATTTAAAATCTGATAGAATAAGAGCAAAATGCAACCGTGGGGTAAGGAGAAAAGAATGAAAAAACCTACTATACTTCTGGTGACTATCAGTAAAAAAGTATGCAAAACGTTTGAGGAAAATCTAAGGATGTTTTTTGGATCAAAAATTCGTATTGAGACATGTTATGAATCTCTAAAATTAAATAAGGAGAGGATCAATAAAGCAGATTTGGTTGTATTATCAAGCCCAGTGCTTGAAGATACTATTAAAGTCCTGAAACCGAGCATTCCTGTTATGCTTGCTAGACGATCTATCCGAATTGCGAAGTTAGAGCAACTTCTAGATTTGGCTCCTCAAACAAAAATTTTATTGGTTACTAATTATATACAGAATGTTAGGGATTCTATTGACCTTCTGCATGCGTTTGGGTTTGGTCATTTAACATTAATTCCTTATGTTCCAGGAGTTACAAATGCCAAAGAGACTCACAATATCGAGCTAGCAATTACACTTGGACAAGTTGAGTTAGTTCCTAGTCATATTAAAAAAATCATTGATTTAGAGAACCGACCGATCGATTTAACCACTATGCTCGATATTGCTCGTCTTTTAAATCTATCTTTAGAAAATGCTCATTTTTATACAGCAGAATTCTTTAGGGATTTTGTGAAAATGGGAAGGAATTTATCATTATCTATTCAGAATGAGAAAGAGTTAACGCAGAAATTAGAATCTGTTTTAAATGCAGTGCACGAAGGAATTATAGGACTAGATGAAAAAGGATTCATTACATTAATTAATGAAGATGCTCATCGAATTCTACAACTCCCTTCTATAAATTATATTGGAAAGCATTACAATGAGGTTATACCTAATTTTCAGATAAGTGAAAATTTAAACGAGCAGAAAGAACAACTAAATAGCATATTTCAAATAAATAACCGATCGTTGCTAGTGTCAAAAGTCCCCTTAACCGTTAATCAAAAACTTACAGGACTGGTCATTACGTTTCAAGATGTTACGAGAGTTCAAAGAATGGAACAAGAAATTAGACGAAAAAGTACAGAACTGGGTCTAACAACTAAATACTCATTTGATAATATTATTGGAAATAGCCATTTAATTGTATCCGCCAAACAGAAAGCAAATCGTTTAGCTCAAAGTGACTATACAGTTTTAATTACTGGAGAGAATGGGACAGGAAAAGAAGTCTTTGCCCAAGCTATACATAATGATTCTGAAAGAAAAGATGGACCGTTTGTAGCAGTAAACTTTGCAGGATTAACCGAGACTTTAATCGAAAGTGAATTGTTTGGTTATGAGGGTGGAGCATTTACAGGTGCTAAAAAGGAAGGCAAAATGGGATTGTTTGAATTAGCTCATAATGGAACTATTTTTATGGACGAAATTGGAGACGCCTCTTTAAGTATTCAAGCATCCCTTTTACGAGTCCTTCAGGAACGACAGGTAATGCGTGTAGGCGGTCATAAAGTTATACCAATTAATGTACGAGTAATTGCTGCAACCAATAAAAACTTACAGGAAATGATTAAGGAAGGTACGTTTCGAGAAGATTTATATTTTCGACTCAACGTCTTACCACTAAACATTCCGCCACTTCGAGAAAGAAAAGAGGATTTATTCATATTAATAGATTTCTTTTTTAAGCTAAATAAAAAATGTTTAACATTCGATTCAATTGTTAAAAATTTTTTAATAAATTATAATTGGCCAGGCAATATACGTGAACTCGAAAATTTCATTCGCTATTTAATAGTTATCGTCGAAGGTAATACAGTAACTAAAAATCACTTGCCAGATCAAATTTTGACATCACAAAGGACTTCTACTTCTAATTTAGCAAATGATTCATTTTCGGAGATTGAAGAAGCTCTTCTCTTTTTAAAAAATGGAAAGTTCATAGAAGATTATAAATCTATACTAAAAATACTAAAGGTTTGTAAAAAAAAGGGCTTAAGTATAGGAAGAGGAGTTATACAAGAAATGCTCCCCCATTTTCTTTCTGATTCACAATTGAGGCATCGGTTATCTATGTTAAATAAGGTTAACTGTATTAAAGTCGGAAAGAGAAAACAAGGAACAGAGATTACAGAATTAGGTATAGAAGTACTAAGTCAATTTGAAAATTTGATGACTGCTAATGAAAAAAAGGCAGTTACTCTTTTGGAGTAACTGCCTTTTCGGTAAGTATTTAACTAACCCACAATTAAGTAACACCTTCTACAAACTCTTTCAGAGAATCATATATTTCTAAAGCGTCCCATTCACCCATACCATGTTCAGCTGTGAAAACTGGATAATCTTCATTCGCTATATCAATAAAAAGCGGGTCACCGCCGATTTCTTCATCATACCCTATGACAAACCAGCTTTCTTGCCAATCTCCTTCTTGATTCCCTATAAGGAAATTGGCTTCTAGATCTTCTCTATAGCCTAATTGTCCATCTAAAAACTCGCTTTTAAGATAGATATAATAAGGAGTAGAAAGAATTTCTCCCACTTCATCTTCAAATTCTACTTTCACCGACGTACCTGGAAGTGCTTTAAGAATTTTATAGATTTTCTCTATATCCGGCTTTATCATTTGCTTCTCCCCTTTAATGATCTGTATGATTTATCGTGGCCATTACCCATTCTTCTAAGCTGTCTGCTATTACTTCGCGCTGTTCCCAATCGTGCCAAAAGGTGATAATTTGGCCGACTTTTCCTCCTTCAGCCGGATCCAAGTCTATACAAATATCATCTCCTCCCCCATTCGTGGCAATCGAAATCCAACGCGGGTTCCACCACAATTCTTTTTTCACTGGTCCAACAGGTTCTACTTCTGGAAAATCTTCAAATTCTCCTCCGTCTAAAAGCTCTTTTAAGGTTTGCCACGTATAAAGAATCTCCTCTAGAGGTAATAGAGTATAATTTTCAATAACTCCTATATACTCATCGCTCTGTCCATTATGTATCATTAACCAGTCTTTAAGGTTTTGGGGGAAGGTTAGTCCCACCTTTTGTTCAACCGCTGCAATTTCTGATTCAGCAGCTGCTTCGTTAAGTGTTCCTACTGCTTCTGGACGATTTATTCTCAACCACTGTTCAAATTCATGCCAAACCTGCTTCATTTTAAAGGCCTCCTTATATAACATCACTAAATGAATCTATGAAAAATGATTCTGTACTTTTTAAGCTTATACTAATTATGTATGGAAATCTTATGTAAATAAACTGTTTTATTACTTTCTACTACATGAAACGAATATCAATTAGCTCGCTTAACCTCATTTTATTTGCCTGGTTACCCCCCTCATCTATAAAAACAAATAATCCTCCTAGAGAATCAACGAACTGAATAACTCCTGTTTCTGTTATACACTGCCCATGCTTGTAATACGTCAGGTACACTTTTTTATGTGTATGAAGCGCTTCAATCAAAGTGAAATTAATCTGTTCCATTTGATCTTCTGTTAAAAAAGGTTGTGGTATTTCTGCTTGTTTTTTTATAATTTCCTGTAATCCTTTGTATTGCTCTGGCATAGTGGCGAACGGTCGCCATTTTTTCATTCCTCTGTTCTGCATAGCAGCTTCCTCCTTTATGCTTTATGACCTCCTAGAAGGCCGTTTCGATAACGAGCCGTTGAATGATCGAGATAGCTTGAGGCCCGTAGAACGCTATTCTTTCCATAACGAAGACGAATGTCATCGATCGTTTTTGCAAGTGCATAGGCTCTTTCCCGCTGATCAATATCCTCAAATAAGCTCATTTGTTCTTCTTCTTGAATGCGTGTGTTCGCCAAGGAAATCCCAATGGAACGAATCGGCATTCCGCTATCATGTGTATGTAAGATGGTTAAACAATACGGAAAGATATCTTGGCTTAAATTCGAAGCTCTCCTCATTTTCTTTTGTCTTGAGAAGCCTCCACCTGTTCGTTTGCTGTAACCAATGGATAAATGAACAGTCTGAGCCACTACTTGATGCATGCGTAAACGAAAACATACATCGTCTAATAGCTCCAACAGCAATAACTCCACTTCTTTTCGGTTTGTATAATCATGGAATAGAATCTGACTTTTTCCAAATGAACGAGAGCTAGGAATGTACACATCAGAAATGCGACTGTAATCAATCCCATTCGCGTGTTGATGCAACTCTTCACCCAGAATGCCAAATTCTTTTTGTAACATCTCCTTTGAAGAAAGAGCGAGTTCTTTGATGGTGTGAATGCCTAACCGTTGTAAGCGTCTTTCCGTAGCAGACGAAATTCCCCAGAAATCCTTCATCGGATGAATGGACCACAGCTTAAAGGGAATATCCTCATATCGCCAATAAGCAACTCCTGTTGGGCTATTCTTAGCCTCATGATCTAAGCTCACTTTTGCCAGTAAGAGATTGGGACCGATGCCTGCGGTAGCTGTCAGCCGTGTCTTACGGTAAATCTCGTTGATGATTTTATGAGCTAATTCTTCTGGTGTTTTAGCGAATAAATGCAACGAAGCTGTCGCATCAATAAACAACTCATCAATGCTGTACGCATGAAAATCTTCAGGAGCCACATACTGTAACACCAAACTAGAAATATAGTTCGAAGCTTTGATATACCTCTCCATAGATGGATTCACGACATGGATATCTTTTCTTTTAGGAATGTCGAAAAGACGACTTCCTGTTTTGATTCCTTTTTTCTTTAATAAAGGTGTGGCAGCTAACACAACCGATCCAGACCGTTTGATATCTCCTACCACCGCAAGCTTTGTTTTCAGCGGATCTAACCCCCGTATGACAGAAGAAACTGAAGCAAAAAATGCTTTCATGTCGATGCATATAATGACTCTGTTTGGTAGCTGGGCATAATCCATTGAAAGAACTCCTTAGATAAAGAACGTTTGTTCTCTATTATATACGAACAAACGTTCTTTATTCAATGGAAATTCTAAATTTTTCCCGATTATTGCTATCACTTGCATAGAATTTATTGTTACATTAACAGAAGTAACTACTACATAACGTAATAGTAAGAGTTCAAAAAGACTAAACCCTAAAGGGGGATAAATGTTGAAAAAAGAATATTTTGTGCAATATTCAGACCAAAGTATAATTGATAGTTTTGACTTTCCAGAAGATAAATTTGTATCTATTACTGTAGGGATTAGGGACATTAATCATGATCTAATCATCTCTTTAGTTCGAAAAATGTTTGGTTTACCTGTTTTTTTTGTTTTAGACTCAATGCTCTCTGGACATGGAAAAGAAACATTGATTAAAAATAAAATTCCTTTTTATGAGCATTCATTAGATGGTGCTATTATTAAAGTTGATTCTGAAGAAAAATTGAGCCATGTTAGTGGATTAGCAGAAGAATTAGTTAATAATGGGCTGAGTATATTCATTTTCTACGGAGAAGGTATTGTAGAGCAGGATTTAATTCCTTCGAGACAATGGAATAAACCTATAGAATTTAAAAATGTCGATATAGATAAAGTCGATACATTTGTGGATGTGGAAGAGGTTGGATTTACGATATTCAGTAAGAGTGATCTATTTAACTCACCTGGAAAAGTCCAAAATTATATACCTCGTAGCTACTCACTTGATATTAATAGCAGCGATATTTAACATTTCTAAATTAAAAGGAGGAGGGTTCGTAGTCAATGAAATATAAAAATAATAAGAGTATACTAAAAATGTTAGCTATCATCCTTCTTTCTATAGATCTATTCTTTTATCTTTTAGCACTAAAGAGCCTATACGTTTTCTCTTCAAAGGTTTCGATATATTTTCTGATATTTGTTCTACACTTTATCTATTTATACATAGTCCTTATAACCGTTAGCAAAACAAAAGAGTCTAAAGTGTTTTGGGGAGTAATTGGGCCGTTTTTTATTGTACCTATGGCAATCGTTGGGTGGTTCACGTTCTTTTATACTAATAAAGTTGACTATTATGATCTAAGTTCCCCTAAGAATACCCAAAAACTTATTATTGGTTATTCTAATTGGAGTCTTGGAGAAACTAATCATTACTATGATTTTTATAAACAAACGGAATTCCCTTTGGTGAAAAAACGAATAAATCAAGAACCTCTTCATGTTATGACACGAAATACGGATATGAGCGATTTAAATGTTTTAGGAGCTCATGATGCACAATGAGGAAATGAACAAACAGTAACTTTTACATCTCCATATCTAAATAAGGAAGTAACCTTGAATTTAAAGTAAGTACTTTTTTCTACTTAAACAACAGAGTTGAGAAAAAGCCTGTATCTAAGGAGATCCAGGCTTTTTTCTTTTCTAATTTAGTTAACATGCGTTTGATTATCGGAATCGTACAAAATATGAGCTCTTGATATACAAGGGCTCTTTACCCTTTCATATTTTTCGTCACACAGTTATTTTTTTATTGCATCATCTTCTCCAGTAACATATATTTTAAATCTTTATAAAACTCAATTTTATAACTTTCAATTGCTACTATGTCTTCATTCACAAGTGAAGCCTCTTCTTACTGTTCAATAAAACCTGCCTTAAATCATATGATTAATTCCACAGTAAGTGGATTAATTTAATTAAAATAGAAAAAAATGATATTATTGGATATTAGGAGGTATTTATGTACAAATTTTTGATTTTTATTATAGTAGCGTTTTATATCGCTCATTATGTCGAAAAATACTTAAGAAAAAAGATGCACTTAGAAACCGATCCAGATATTTATAGAAAAAAAGTAAACAGGTGGCACTCAAGAATAGAAGTTGTATTATACATAATATTTTTATTTTCCCTAAGCTATTATAATCAAGTTCCTATGTGGATTATTTTAGCTGCTTTTTGTATTGTTTATCAGGGATTTAATATATTTATGGAATGGAAATTTGCAAGAGAAACAAAGGAACACCTTTTAGCCGTTATCTTCTTCTTCTTTTATTTAGCTTCTATAGGAGTTGGTACTTTGTTAAATGTATTTTAAATAGGAGTTGAATATTATTGCTAAAAACATTTTTATACCTCTTACTATTATTGTTGGAGCAATATTGAATGTTTTCTAATGGTTTATCTATACATACACAAAGAGCTATGTACGTTATAAAAAGCATAGAAAATAAATACACTATAATACATAAGAGCAGGTGGAAATAATTTTTATACCTATATTAGTTTTACTAATTGGTTTGTATCTATTAGTCTCGGGAATTTTAATCATCGTAAAAGATAAAAACACAAAAGGAAAGACTAAAAAAACTTTAGTTTTTTTAGCAGTAGCATCCGATATAGTTACTGATCCAGTGTCGTCTTCGGGGTTCCGTATTATGCTTGGTGCTGTTCTTATAATAGGTGGATTAATTTTATTATAAGAAATACCTATTGGTACATAACTATGTTTCAAAAGGATTCATATCGCTTAACCGGTATGAATCCTTTTTTATTACTAAAAACGTTCGTAAAAGTGCATGGATTCCAGAAGACGTTCGTAATTGTTTTTATAACTTAAGCGAACAATGAAAATAATAGTTTTCCTATATACAAGAAGAGTTTGTAAACGTATACTTTTACGGACGGTTTTTAGTAGGGTAAAGGAGTATAAAAATAGAAATAAAGAGTCGTATACATATAAAATTTTTTTATTTAACTTTAGAAAACTCTTAGAGGTTTTATAAACAAACTAAGACCTTTAAGCTTACTTAAAGTGACTTTATATTATTACTTTACCAGCAATTTTGGTACACAAACTATTTTAAAGTATTAGTAGAAGTTAGATTAATATAGTAGATTTAGTTCGAAGTATTATTTATGTTTAATAATTATGAAGTGTTTATCTATTGGTTTAGTTGTAAAATAGCGAAGAGCAAAAAGGCAAAACATTTTGCTCCCCCTTTTTACTACAATTGAGTTTTATTTCATTATAGCTTTAATTTTTTTAATATTTTCTTTTTGAGAACGTCTTTTTCTTCAGCGGTAAGGTCATATATAACATAATTTTCTATATCTATTTTAACCTTATTTAAATCTTGATAAATCAAATTAGGTTTATTCACTGCAAAAACCACCTTTATAATTTAATATCATTGATAGAATATTGGAAGATTTATCTGAACCTATCAAAATTATTCTTTTTTTGATGGTACTAAATAATTTCGGTATGTCCATTGTTAAAATAGATAACTGTCTTGTCACTATTGTTCGTTTAACTTTTAATTTGTTTCATTAATTCTATATATGCCCTCTAGAATGAGATTGCAACCAGTCTATTCTAGAAGGTATATTACAGAAACATTTTTGCTTTAATTATCTAATTTTTGTTAATATATATTAACCTAATTTCTTTTAGGCTTAAGAAATAAAAAGTTTGTAATTAAGTTTAAAATTAAGAATATAACAATAAAAAGGGTCCAATACTTAGTTAAGCTTGCATAGTCCCACAACATTACTCTATAAATTAGTTTATGCACTAAAATAGTAAAAAGAATTAAAATACAATTAAGCAAAGAAATACTCATTATTTTGATCATGTTATGTCTCCTTATTAATTTAATGTTATAATTCTGTCGGAATTTCCTGCAACTTCTTTATCGTGAGTTACACAGACAATAGTCTTTCCTACTTTTTTAAAATAATGAAATAAGGAAATTATTATATCTTTATTAGAGTTATCAAGATTACCAGTTGGTTCATCAGCTAGAATAATTTTGCAAGGCTTTAACATAACTCGTGCTATAGAAACCCTCTGTTGTTCCCCACCACTTAATTGATACACTTTTTTATTTAGAATTGCAGAAGAAAGTCCTACACTTTCGAGAGTTTCGGCCATCATTTCTTGAGTGAAATTTTGATTATAAGCTTTTGAAATCAACAGATTTTTGGAAACTGTTTCATTTTCCATCAATACATAATTTTGGAATATATACCCATAAATGTAACGTCTTAGATATACTGTTTCCTTTTTATTAGGGTTCATATACTTGTCAATCCTAACGTTACCTGATTCTGGACTATCTAGTAACCCTATTAAGTTTAGAATAGTTGTTTTACCAGATCCACTTGGACCTATTATCGAGACGAACTCACCTTTATCCACATTTAGTGAAAAATTCGACAATATACTCTTATTGTCATATTTTTTATTTACGTTTTCTAATATGATCATGTATGATCCCCTTTTAAGACTTTGTTAATATTTTTCTTAACTAGATAATTGCTTAACAAACTTATGATAATTATATCTATTATTAAAACTGTCGTTAACATTACGAAAATAATATGACGATTAAAAACAGCATAAACTATTAAACCTGACAAGGTATTAGAAATTGAAACAAGCAGTATAACAGTTTTATTTCTTTTCAGGTACGAATATCCAAACAAATATTTGATATTTATTTGATAAATATTTGATTTATAGTAAGACCAAATAAAAATGATAAAAAAGATTGTTGAAGAAATAATAGAGATTATTAAACTGACTATTTTCTGAAATAATAGCCATTTCTGTTGGACAATATCATTCTTATTCTCATCATAAATAGATGATACACTATGTATTTCGGATACCTTGGTTTCATTTAATAAAGGTGAAATATTTGCAAAAGCTTGTCCTTTTGAATTATCCAAAAAGAAAAGGGAAGTTGTAGCATATGCACCTATAGCTGAAGTATCTATAGTATCGTTATATATAATTGCCAATGGATCTTGTATATTATTCTTTTTATCACCAGTATTGCTATCAAATGTAAAATAATTTTGTTTGTTTGCAGTATATATAATATTAATGTTGAGATCAGTTATAGATGTCTTATTTAAGTTATAACCTAAATCCTTATTATACATATTATTAACATCAACTTTTTGGAAATAGAACCATTCTTTATAAGATTCCACAATTGTTTTTTCCATCTTTTTGAATTTAATCGGTACTAATACATTTAGAGTATTTTTACTATCATCTATCTGGGAAGTAACATTTTCTCCATTAATAGTTTTTATAGGATTAACATTCAAATAGTTTCTGTTTATTGTTACACTTCTTCCTTGCGGAGAATAAATTTCTTTCTTATCATTTACATTATATTTATAACTATAAATAGGTTTATTATCCACATAGTTAACTACATTAAAATTATTAGACTTCATTAAAAAGCCATCATTATTAGATTCTAACTTTTTATAGAAATTAAAAAGGCGATTATTTAAGTCTCTATCTAACTTTAAGTTATTATCTATATCCTCGCTAAGTGGTCCTACTTCAACTTTAAATATATTCTGTGTATGTTCCCAATAATGTAGACTATCCACTTTTCTCTTTAAATAATAAAAATTATCTAGAGACATTATTAAAAGTCCAAATAATACTAAAGAAATTACTGTCTTTATAATAAAAGATATCCATTGTATTCTTTGAAAGGGCAGCTTTCCTCTAATATTTCCAGCTGAAGTATTAAATCTTTGTACAAAAATTACACCTAAAAATATAAGAGAAAGAAGTATAACTATAGTCAATGTGTTAGTTATAACAAACAGTAATATATAATAAACTAAGAAATGTAATTGGTTATAAAGTAATACAAACAACAAACCACCTAAAATTAAAGAAATTAGGAATATACACAAAAATTTCGCAAATTTCTTAAAGAGTGAAGAAAGGACTAAGTACTTTGAATATCCCCAAAGTTCCTGTAACAAAATATTCTTTCGATCTTGGATAAGGAAATAGAATAGTACAATAAGGAAGATTATAAAAGAGAGAATTACTACCATTAGTAAGGGTACATTCATTATAACTAGACTGTTAATACCTTTTTCAACCTTCGATATTTTACCGTAATTAGAAAATTCCTTTATAAAATCATCTAGAATATTTTTATTAGCTCCACTTATATAAAAATCATTACTCAGCCCAACATTCTCAAATTCTTTAATATCATAGATATGAATTTGAAATCTAGATAATGGAAATGCAAAAACACCCGATTGTTCAGCGTTTAAAGGATTTAAATTTTCATTAGAAATGTACTTACTCCCTACGGGAAACGAACCTGAAACCAACTGAACTTTCGGATCATTTTCTATATTGGTAGAATATATATTTAAATCAGTATCACTTAAGAAAGTATACTGACTGATATTAACGTCGTTTTGTTTAGAAAACTTCATTAAACCATTTATAAATTTTGAATTATTCATAGATGCTATAGAAGCATTATAATTAATATGTACAACCTGGTTATCATTATATAGAAAATCAAAGAAACGTTTATTATTCAATATAGAATAACTAAATATATTTACTAATATTAATACTAATGCTAGCAATGTATAAAGCAGCTTTTTCACAAAATAGTACTCCTTTTAATAAGTTTAATAAGCCACTAGATGAGTATTAATACTCATCTAGTGGCTTATTAATTATTTAGTTGCCCACCCTGCTTTATTTCCATAAAGAGATGATTTTATTCCTATATTCGCCAATTCTCCTTTTGGCATCCAATCACTACGATTTGTACCTCTATGATTTGATGCACTTGACCTATGAGTTTTTTTTGCGTGTTCATAGTTAGACCAGTGACGGTCTCCTCCCCATTCAACCCAGAATTTCCCCCCTCCAGCGTCAGTCTTTTTAACTGCGGCAGTTGAGTAAGATCCAGAATCTGTAGTAGTAGATGTTGGGAAAATCTTAAAAGTACCAGTTGTATGAGTATCTTTCCAAGCCTCATATTGTTGTTTATAGTTGTCAAGGTTTACTTCTCCAGTATTTCCATCTCCTAGTGAAGCAGCAGATACACCTATTGTACTGCTAATCAGACAACCAGATAATAATAATGTAGAGACAATTTTTTTCATAATTAAATACTCCTTTTATATACATTTTTTACAATCGATTATAATTCTACCATTTGTTTCAAAATAAATAAACAATTTTATCTATTTTTTATATTTTAAACCATAAATTTCAACAGGATTAATGGATACGCACCTTTTTCCTTTTTCACATGATCATGGATTCTCAACAAGTGTTACTTGTGCTGGGGTAAGTATACTTGCTTGTTTTAATATTATAGTATCTTACTATGTATTATTGTGGCTGATCGCTGGAGTAGTCGCAAAATGTTATTCCTTTTATATGGAATGAGGGCAATATCTATTTGTATTCTCTTATACAGTCATAATTCTGCATTATTGCTTATTTTTGCAGTATTATTTGGATTAGTTGACTTTGCAACTGTAGCTCCAACTCAATTACTAGCTACTCAATATTTTAAAGAATACTCCATTGGGTTTATTTTAGGATGGTTATTTCTTAGTCATCAAATCGGATCGGTATTGGGCGCTTATTTACCAGGCTTATTTTATAACGAAACAGGTAGTTATAATATTTCTTTTTATGTTTCAATTATGATCTTAGCAGGAGCACGCATTTTAAACTTGTTACTGCCTGAACCTCGTAAGGTTACACAAAAGGAGAAAATAGATACTCACGAACAACTACAAAGTTAATAAAAAGGTAAGCCTTAATTAACGGCTTATCTTTTTTATTTATTATGACTACCTATAAGAGTGTTTATGTTAACTACAGAAAACGCAAAAAACTACCTTTAAGTACCTAAAGGCTGGTTTGTCGCACGACTTTATCCAATGACACCTGATGGTATCTTATATAGTGTGCTTAGTGTATCTGGCTTTTATACTTAATATAAATAATTTATCCTACTGATGGGATAAAAGAATTTGTATAAGAAACAGCTTGATGTAAGCTAGCAAACGTTTTAATGTGATCAATTGTTATTCCTAAATTGACCATAGTCTGGGCAATCTCTGAACGAATACCACTTAAAACCACACTTACCCCTATTAGTTGTAATCCTGCAATGACTTTAAAGAGCTGATCTGCGACCATCGTATCTATAATAGGTACAGCCGATAAATCAATAATGAGCCATTTTAACTTGTACTCGCTCCCTTTAGATAATGCATTTTCCATCAGTATCTGAGCTCTTTGAGTATCTAAATCCCCTACTAGAGGAAGAATACCTGTTTCTTTTGTCATTTGGACGATAGGTACGGATAACTCATCAATTGCATATTGAGCATGTTTTATTTGTTTTGTGTAATCTTGTAAGTATGATCTACTGACCCACTGGACAGCATCATCTACGATGGTATTAAAATGTGAAATGATTTCATAGAACATGGTAACAGAGAATCTTTTATCGTTTGCTTCGTCTTTAATAATCTCTCCAATAATATCTCTGTAGTAGCTAATTTCATCTAAAGCTAGGTCTAAAGGAAGTCCGCGATTAACAAGTAGATTAGATAAAGTCTCTCCCCATCCCTTAATCATATCAGCAGCAATGTCTTTCTCTACAAGAATAGAGTCAGCATAAATAGTCAGAAGGTCGAGTCGAAAGGTGGTTAATTCTGTATAAACATCATGAAGAACAGCCAGGTTTTGTTTTTTTCTTTCAGCAAGCTCTTCTTTACGTTGTATAATCGCATCTCTAATGGGATGTAGTTGCTCAATAGTTATAAGTTGCATGTTAGATGGCTCCCTTTATCTTTTAGTTATATGGAGGAAACACTATATATTTCTCGTTAAAATAGAAAAAACCTCTAACCGTTTTACGATCAGAGGGCTCTTGTCATTATATCATACTTCGTTTGTTAATCTTTCTTCAGACCATATCATAATTTATATTTGCTAATAAGGTATTATCTATCAATAGAGCATATGATGATACCTAGAAAAATCATAATGGTAACTAGACTTATCTATTATACATAAAGGTAATTTATTGAATAGCTGGCTTATACATTTTTAGAACGGGAGGGTATTATATGCCAATGGTATCTGCAATTTGTGATAACTGTAAAAGCCCTTTCCCTTCAGGAATATCTATAGAGGGATCAGAAATAACTCTTTTGGGAAATACTGCTGGACCATGCCCTAAATGTGGTGGTATGGGTCGTATAACTGATGGTACATTTAATTTTATAGATAACAGCATTGCTAAAAAAGGAAAAAAAGAATAATTCAGGTGTTGCAGATTGTAATGTGTTCCTGAAATCCGTTTTATTTTAATTGAAATTCAATTTAATAATAGGTCTCAAAAACAAAAGAAACTACCCCATCTGCGATAGTTTCTTTTGTAACGCAATCTTATTTTTGATGATTCCATCCATCTTGGGTAGTTTACGCATCAAAACGCATTTCTACTCAAAAAACAAGTTTATTCGCAGTATAAATATGTGTGCACGCGCACTTTTTACTTCTCAACAGGAATAGGGCTGTATCCATTAAGGTAAGTAAGGTCGGTGTAGATGGAAAATAGCAAGAGGCTAATACAAATAGCTCCACCAATTAAGAAAAACAAATATTTGAGTGCTTTTTTCACGTGTCATCTATTCCTTTCAACCAAAAAAGCACCTTCTCTCGAAGATGCTTTTTTGTCTCTTACCATCAATACTTTACAGTGTAATTTTGAAGCTTTAATAAACCTTTAATAGGTTGTTCGTTTTAAGAACATTTGATTCAAAAAGAAGAAACATATTTATCATCAACGATAGAAAACTCTTGGCTTAGATTCGCTCAAAAGTTTTAGGTGATAACGTATTGAGACCTTATGCGATCATTTGCATCATGCTCCAAAACCTAGGTTGTTATGTAACGAAAAGGTAAGATTAGATATAGTGTTGAGAATAGAGTCTTATACAAATGAAGTATCTGTGTCATAGTAAATTGAAAACCAGAAAAAACCACTCCATCTAATTGTTCAGTTGATTTTTCAAGTAGTTTTTTCTGGTTCACGATTTTCAATTTGCAACAGTGAGAATTACCAAACTGACGCTTCACAGCGTCCTTTCTATTTTGGTCCGGTTAAAATATTTTCATACCCATATAAAAGTAAATGCCCCTAAACGGTCTAATTTAGGGGCATTTACTAGCTCAATTCATAGAAAGGTGTGTTGAGTTCTTTTTTTAATAGTATGTTTGCCCTTTAGAACGTATGACAATTTATTAAAAAATGAAAAGCTACCTTTCATAAAGGTAGCTATGTCTACAAGTACGTTAGGTTGTAAGTGGAGCTACAATGCTTCTTAAGTAGTTTGTTCGAAGGATATTGCTCAAATGCATAAGATACCCTCTTTTCAAAAAGAACAAAAAAAAGTGTTTGAAAGAGGTGTTGTTTTTATGGCAGGAACTTGGGCGTGCCTAATTCCATTTATTCTCGTAATTCCAATTTCAATATTGACCAAACAAGTACAGTCTGGTTTATTTGTGGGGCTGTTAGTTGGGAGCTACCTCCTTTATCCGGACATATTAGGTGGGGCTGAACACGTAATTAAATACTTAATTAACAATATTGTTGTCACAAATAATATTCGAATTATTGTTTTTCTATATGCATTCGCTGGGCTAGTAGGGATTATAAAATTAACCGGAGGAATTAAAGGATTTGTTCATTTAATTAGTAAAAAGGTAAAAACAAAAAAGAGTGCCATGATCCTTGCATGGGTTTCCACTCTTGGTACATTCAGCGAGCCTGATTTTCGTATCGTAACGATTGCTCCGATTATGAAAGCATTAAGTAAACGTCTTGGTATGTCTAAAAAGAGAATCGCTTATGCAATTGAATTTACCGCAAACCCAGCTATTGCTTTGATTCCAGTTGCAACGGCTTTTGTAGGGTACATGGTATCCATTATTGGCCAATCCCTCAAAACATCTGGAATCCATGAATCAGCTTACATGGTTTATGTAAAGAGTATACCTTTTAATTTTTTCTCCATTGTCATTATCTTAGTGGGCGTATATTACAGTTTTTTCAAAAAAGAGAAAGAAAACGAAGACGAACATATGGAGAACGCCCAAAAGAATCATCAAGCAAAATCTTTTAATCAAAATGAAAATACAAAACATAAACCACCACACACGACTGTTTTTAATGCTAAAAGAAGCAATTTAAAGAGTTCATTTAACATGGAGGCAGGAACAATCGTTGATGAACCAGATATTCATGGGGAAAGGACGGGAATGTTTGATCGAAACACTCCAAACCATGCGGATCAGCAAGAAGATTTAGATGCAGCTCACCGTGCCTATATTAAGGATACGCCAATACGTCCGTGGAATTTAATTGTCCCTATAGCTTTATTTTTATTGTTAACTCTGTTTCTCAGCTGGTGGGATGGTCATTCCAAAGCAAATGGCTTTTTTAATGCGTTTATAAAGAGCGATATGTTAGGAGTCATGTTAACTTCGTTATTAATCGCTATTATCATAGCATTTGCTATTTTTATCTTTCAGCGATTTCCAGTTAGCACCCTTGTTACCCATTTTGTGAAGGGTGGAAACGAATTGGTTAACGTTATCATTATGTTAGCACTTATTTGGGCTGTAACAGCTGTTTCGGAAGATCTAGGATTTTCCAAGTACATTACTTCTCATTTAACATCTTGGATACCTCATATGTTTATTGCTCCATCACTTTTCATCTTAGGAGCCGTGATTTCCTATTTTATTGGCTCATCGTGGGGAACATGGGGACTTTTAATGCCTCTCGGCGTAACATTAGCAACCCAATCGCATACAAGCATTTTAATGGCAATTGGTGCTGTCTTTGCTAGTGGTACATTTGGAGCATTTGCGTCCCCTCTCAGCGACAACACCGTGACAACCTGTACAGTTTTAGGAATAGATGTAGTTAAATATGCTCGTTCAAAACTTGTTCCAGCACTGATAGCTGCAGGTATTTCTGTGGTTTTATACGTTGGTTTTTCGTTCTTCGGATAGGATTTGGATAAGTAACTATCTATAGATAAAAAACACTAGCCTTAAGCTAGTGTTTTTTACGCTGTAAGCTACATTGTACCAAGTAGAAAAAAGAAGTGTCTTATCATTTACTTATAGTCAACAAGTATCAAGTTTTCTAAGACATGTTTACACTAGTATACCTACATGTCTTGATGCCAGCTTAAAGGTATTTTGCAGGGGACTAATAACTAATGGCAGATAGAATATTTTTTAAATAAGGAGTCTTAAGATAGTTAGTTTTTTCTTAATTGAAAGTATGCATATACACTTAGCGCAATAGATACTGTGACAATGCATGTAAGGGGAAAGAGGATCGTATTGATAAAATGATCATAGAACCACGTATACAGAAAAAACACCTCTCATGATTGGAATTCGCGCTTATAACTAATGTTTCGTAATTATTAGTGGCGTTTGAATTTTTTATTATCCTGAAAATTAGTAAACAAACCTGTTATGCTTTCTGCTTCTTTCTATTTTTCAAGAATGCAACTAGAAAAAGCAGAACCGGAATAATTGCTACGAGAGGAATATGAACAACAAACATTGCCATCTTTAGTCCTTCATAGTTATGTTCTTGAACATTGCTAGCAATAGTAATTGACAAAAAGAGAATGATTAGCCCAAATGGGTACGATAACCTTGATGGCGACTTCACATGAAATAAATTAGCTGCTCCTATTACAGCTGCATAAAATAACAAGCAGATTTTAAAGAAAATAGTGATAATTAAACCAAGCATAAAAAATACATCAAGTCGTTCTAAGAAATCGGCCACCTGGATACTTTCAACTGTACTAAGAAGAGGGAATTGGGAACGTGCAGTTAGATTAACACCGAGCACACTAATATTAATGAGCATCGTAATAACCAAATTAATTCCACTTAACCCGGTTGCACATAACATAGTCACTTTTGCCTTCTTAGGATTGTTCAAATAAGGCAAAATCATCGTAATTACAATAACTTCAGTAAATGGGAAATATAAAGTTTGCGTAAATACCACTTTTAAGACCGGTGATAACCCATTTTCCAAAATAGGCTGTAAATTTTTAAAATCAATTAATCCAGAAGATACAATTAGAATGAATCCACCAATTGCAAGAACATACATAAATATAAAAAGTAGCTCTCCTGATCGAGCAATGACCTCAATGCCTTTTCTAACGGTATAAATGATGACAAGAATTAATAGGGCGTTCGCGATAAATAAAGGTGTATCTGGATAGGCAAAAGTCAATAGCATTTCACCAAAATCACGCAAAACCCTTGAAGCGTCGTACATAAAGTAAAGAATGTAAACAAAGGCTAATATGCTGCCTAATACTTTACCTAAAATTTTTTGCATGTATTGAGTGGGCAAAATATCTGGGTAATAGAGGTAAAGCCTGTGGTAGACCAGCAGTAAAACAAAGCTGACCAACATTCCAAGTAGAATTGCAAGCCATGCATCTTGTTTCGCATCAATTGCAAGAGGAACTAACAAAGCGCTGCCTAGTTCAAATAAGATCATTAATATAAAAAGCTGACTAGCACTAATTTTAGCTTTTTCCATCTAGTTCTCCTCCTTTCCATTTTCCTTTGTTTTTGGATTTTTTTGCAATAGATAATGAATTTCTTATAAAAGTAACAACAGTCTAAAAATACTTTTTTTAGCTAATTAAACGTACTTTATCTCCATATCATTCCTTTTTTTAAAAATCTATCAAAAGAAGAATGACAAAAATCACGATAACAAGAGGTACCATTAAATCACTTCCTAGTTGGTATAGGTCCATTAAAATAAAGAGTTGAATGGCACCTCCCTTTCTTTACTTTTGATTTTCTTTTACTCCTGAAAGGAAAGATTTATTTCGCAAACCAGCTCGACGTATATAGGCCTCCACTGTAATATCCACATCTATTTTTGGAAAATACACATCATTCCATTCTGATTCTAGTTTTTTAAATTGATTCGGTCTAGTACGATGAATTACCTCGCCAAATCCTAGAATATCTGTTCTGTTTTTTTGTGCTCGTCTAATAGCCATCTTTAAGTCTTTTTTAATCTTTTGCCTTACGGATTGTTCCATCTTTGTGATGATCTCTGGATTCGTAATATCAACAGGTACCTCCATATCACCAATATCTCCTTCAACACGTGTATGAACAGAAATATGCGGTTGGCCATTCTTTACTTGCCCAGTGACAATTGTTTTTTGTCTTACAGTTTGGTAAGCAATGGCTTGTTTCTTTCCTTCCCAATCAATATCAACATCAGTACCTTGAACTTTATCAAGGAGCCATACTGTTCCTAGTGCTGGTTTTCCATATAACCAATCGACTAGTTTTCCCTCTTTTAATACTGCAATACCAGAAGCTTGAAGTGTTGCTTCTGGTGCACTTTCCTGAAGGTTATCTAGCTTTTGTGCTTCCTGAGGATTACCCACTAGACGAAAACCTGATACAACGGTTCCTCTTCCAGAAGATTCAAGGCTCTTCATCACCTCTTGGAGGGATGTTTTTAAATTCTCTCCCCATTTTCTTTGTGTAAATTCTAAGGTTTTCAGTATTTTGTTTGCTGGAATCTTATCAACGGGAGTTAGCGTTTTTACAATATCAGCTGCAGAAGAATGATTAGCAATCACAATTGTTGATGTATTCCGAAACTCTGGATCTCGATCTAGACCATCAATTAAGGTATTTAGCCCTTCTTCTTTGGCTAATTTCTCTCCAACTACAACCAAATTTGTATGGGCATAATATAATCGTCGAGAGATTCGTCCGGAAGCTCGTCTACTTGCTTCGACTAAATTATCCCCTGAAGCTGAATAGATTGTAATAGGAGGGCTTTGTGTGCCTCCACCTCCTCCTTGCATTCCTCCTGCAACGTTACCAGGATTAATAATTTGAAGCGTTATGTGATATCTTCCATCTTTTGTTTTATCAATGCCCAGAGCTGCGACAATAGCAAGGTCTGTTAATTCTTTTTTACTCCAACAACTTGTAAGAAATAGTGTCATTGTCGCTATCAATAATAGAAAAATTGCTCTACGCTTCATTGTTGTCACCCTCTTCAAAATCACGATTTACCATATTACGAGATGCAGGAGGACGTGGCTGTTGATCTTCAGCTTCCCGAATCGTGTTAGAAGTAACTAATCGAGGTCTCTGTCTCAACGTCCACCATGGTAGCCTTACAACAGTGTCACCATTGTCAACGGGGATAAAGGGAGCAAATGGAGACATATAAGGAATTCCAAACGACCGTAAGCTAGACAAATGTACAACGATCAGTAGAAGACATAAAATAATACCATAGAAACCAAATGTTGCTGCACCAATCATAAATAAAAAACGAATTAAGCGAGCTGAAATGGCCATATTAAAAGAAGGTGTAGCAAAACTTGCAATGGCTGTAATCGATACAATAATGACCATTGCGGGGGACACAATACTTGCTTGAACAGCTGCTTGACCAATTACGAGAGCTCCAACAATCGAGACGGCTGAACCAATGGCTTTTGGCAAACGTATACCTGCTTCTCGTAAAATCTCAAAGGTTAATTCCATTAGTAAAGCTTCTACGAAGGCTGGAAAGGGAACGGCCTCTCTTTGTGCTGCGATTGCGACAATAAGAGTTGTTGGTACCATTTCTTGATGAAAAGTTGTAACTGCCACGTATGTAGCTGGCGCAATTAGCGAAATCATAAACATCAAAATACGCAAAAGACGAATAGAAGTCGCAATATCAAAACGCGCATAATAATCTTCAGCCGATTGGAAAAACTGTATAAACACAGCTGGTGCAATAAGTACAAAAGGGGTTCCATCCACAAATATAGCAATGCGTCCTTCTAACAGATTTCCTGCTACAACGTCAGGTCTTTCCGTGTTGTATACAGTTGGAAAAGGAGTAGCTGTTTGATCCTCTATCAATTGTTCAATATAACCTGACTCCAAGATGCTATCAATGTCAATTCGTTCTAATCGCTCACGAACTTCATTAACAACTTTATCATTGGCAATGCCATGTATGTACATGAACGTTACATCTGTCTTTGTTACACGTCCAACTTTTATAGATTCCATCCATAAATCGGGAGTCTTAATGATGCGACGTACCATAGCTGTATTTGTTCCCAGGGACTCTGTAAACGCTCCTTTTGGTCCTCGCACAACCATCTCGGTAGTAGATTCCGCAATAGAACGTTTCTCACCGCCTGCTGTACTAGCACTTAACGCTTGTTCTACTCCATCCACTAAGATAAGAGTATCTCCTGCCATTAAAGCTCCAAATAAATCATCAAAATTAGTGATGGGAGATATGTTTCCAATCGTCATTATATCTTTAGAAAACAAATCTATCACATTGTATCGATTTATTTCGTTCTTATTATTATCTTTCATGATAGATTGCAAAATGTACTCTTGAATCGATTGATTGTCTACAATTCCTTCTATATAGACAATTGCCGTTCTCATGTTATAATTTTCTCCTATTTTTATCTCTCGAATGACGACATCTGAACTATTTCCAGTTTTTTGTTTGATTATGTTGAGATTGTCTGACAAAGAAATTTGTATCAATTCTTCTTGATGATTAGTATCTTGGTTCTCTTTATCCTGTGTTCGTTTCTTTTTTTGTTTACGATCTTTAAAAAACGAAGGCATAGATTTAAACACCCTTCTTTTAGTTTTTATTACTTTAACCATATAAGCTGTTTTTATGTAGAAAGGTGTCAGCAGAAAAACTCACGCGGGTCTCATTCATGATTCTTGGAACTGCTTGGTCTCTACTATTCCTTGTGATATTGATTACACATGCATATTAAAATAAAAAAGAAGTTATCAAGGGATAACTTCTTTTTTATTATGAATATCTATAAAGTTATTAACTCTTATTATAACTGAATTACTTTAATTGTTTATTTTCATTTTTTTATTCGACATTTCATTTTCCAGAGATGTTTTTAGTTGTTCTTTGCTCATTATTAGTGCGGCCACAAATGCAAGCACGGTAGGAATGAGCGCCCACATAAATGTATGGGCGATAGAAGAAGAAAGAACTCCTACAATTTTATCTAACACAGGTGCTGGGATATGAGCACGAGCCTCAGGCGCAAGAATTACGCGAGGATCGTTAAATGTTGGGTTGTTGACCATTTGATCTTGTCCTGCAAAAATCTCCTTAAGTTTAGAAGAAAATTCGTCCCGTTGAATGATTCCAAAAATGGTAATACCAAGCGTCATGCCTAATGAGCGAATAAAAGAAACGGTTGAGTTAACGGATCCTCTTTGTGCCGGCTCAAAATGATGAATTGCTGCGTTACTAAGAACAGAGAATGTTGCTCCAATTCCTAGTCCTGTAAGAATCATATAGATTGTAACCAAGAAACGACTTGTATCAGGACTCAACGTTGTTAGTAAGAATACACCTGCTCCTAGAATAATTGTAACGACAATCATAATACTACGATAGCTTAATTTATTCATTAGAAAACCACCGGTTGTGGCTGAAACGACAGAGCCTAACATCATCGGAAGCAATACAAGACCTGAGTTAGTAGCTGTTCCTCCAAGCACACCTTGGATATAGATAGGGATATAAACTGAAGCCGTGATGAATGCCATCCCACTAAAAAGACCCAAGAGGTTACTTGTAGTAAATAAACGAACTTTGAACATTTGAAAAGATATAATAGGATCTTTTACTTTTCTTTCAATTAAAATAAAAGCAACAAATAATACGACAAAAGCAATGAATAAACTTAAGATTTCTCCAGAACTCCACTCATATTTATTACCGCCAAGCTCTAAGGCAAACATTAAGCTGACAATAGAGCCAACCAGAGTTACAGCACCCCACCAATCAATTTTTTGTTTGGTATGCACTGGTGATTCCTTGTAGAAAAATACGATAAATGCTAATGCTAGAAGTCCCAAAGGAATATTCACATAAAATACCCAGTGCCAGTTGATGTAATCTGTAATATAAGCACCTAACAAAGGCCCAAAAATACTCGACAAACCAAAAACTGCTCCAAATAAACCACCTAGTTTACCACGTTTCTCAACAGGAACCGTATCAAACATAATAGTAAAAGCAATTGGGATAAGTGCTCCGCCGCCAATCCCTTGAATTGCTCGGTAAATACTGAGTTGGATAATACTTTCTGCTGTACCACACAAAATGGATCCAATTAAAAAGACGATTAGTCCAAAAATAAAAAACAACTTACGTCCAAACATATCTGAGAGCTTACCGAATATTGGCATTCCCGCCATTTCGGCTACCATATAAGCTGATGTAACCCAGACAAATTTATCGAGCCCACCAAGCTCTCCAACTATAGTTCCCATAGCAGTAGCGACAATGGTGTTGTCCATAGACGCCATTAAAATTGCTAGCAAAAGACCTGCCAGCACTAGCTTTAAATTACCTTGTTTTGCATTCATATTTAATCATTTTTCTCCTTTTGTAACACAATAAATTCTGAAAGTGTGTAAATTCTAAATAACTGAACAAGCACCAGCCAAGGCTAGTCCACTGGTTCTTCTTTAGAATTAAGATATAACGATATCTCGCGTAACCATTCCCAATCCCATTTTAATTTTTCATCTTGAATATCGTCGATGGTAGATTGGATCCATTCTAACTCAGCTAGTGACATAGTTCTCTGATATTCCACCTCAAGTAAGAATAAGCGTGGAATCCCCCTACTTGTCGCTATTTCCATCTGTTTTTCTACGTAAGCTAATGTTTGCTCTAAAGCCAGCACTCTTTTTTGAAGTTGCTCTTTCGCGTCTTCAGGTGTTAAAAGAGGGAGGAAAGAAATAGCAGCTGGAAATTCTAAGAATTCCTGTTTGGGTGTAGAAAGCATTTCTCTTATCCACTCGTACGCAGCTTCTCTCCCTTCTTCTGTTACTTCATAAACAATTAAATCTGGTCTCCCTTCGTTCTGCTTTTTCTCTTGAATGACAACCGCTCTATCGCGATGCAAACGATCAATGGTTTGATAGATGCTATTTCGATAACGAACGTTAATAACTTCATCCTTTCCTCTCTCTTTAATAAGCTGTTGCATACGATATGGATGCATAGGCTCTTCAACGAGGAGACAAAGTATAGCTAAAGCAAGAGGTGATTTTTTAATTTTATTTTTCATAGTTATAATATTACTATTAATAACATTACTAAAGCAAGAGTGAGATAAATCCAATAAGTACGGAGATAGATTTATCAGTTCCTAAAATATATCCCTAACTAATTGACTTAATGTTTTTTTATTTCCAAAAGAATGTATGATGTACTTAAATCTCAAGCCTTAAATGGTTTTATGTAAATAAACAGTTCCCGTAATATGTCATAACAAAAAAGCCGAAACGGTAACTCTCGGCTTTTTGAATCACATGATATCTATATAACTTTGTATACAATTAGTAAGAGCGTTTAATCTTCCCAAACCTCATTTATTAGGTCTTCAATTTCTTTTGAGAGTTTTTTCGTTTCGCTTTTATCAACCTCAACTTTGTCTCCGATGATATAAACCACGTTCCCAACTTATGTATCTCGAGGGAAGATATCTTTAGGGTAGTCCTTTGTCTCGCCTCTGATTTCCACAACAGCAAATCCCTCTTCAAACCGATCAATAATACCTTTTATCTTTTTCATAATTACCTCGATTTTTTAACAGAATAAGATGTTCCATCACCAGTGATAATAATTGTATCACTTTGGTCTGTTCGGAGAATACTTGCTCTAGAATTTTTTAGTAAGTTCACTACTTGAGAAGAGAAATTGATAAAGCCTTAAAAACGCTACTAAACGGTTAATTTATGCTTATCATCATTGTACTAGATTCATGAGTTGAATAAAAAGAGACATTACATATTAGTCGTATAAAATATATAAAAACCTTTTATTTATCTATCTTTTTTCAACTTAAGTCTTGATAATAAGGTCAGTGGTAGGTGCGACAACTGCAGCTCAGCTTACTTCAAAAGTTCGGTAAAAGGTGGCATTTTCTTACGTGAATGTCGAGATTGCAGCATGAAGAAGAGTATCTAAGTATAGAGCTTATATAGTAAAAGGAGAGTGATTTTTACCCTTCTCCTAATTATGTAAATGTAAATGTAGTTGTGTTGACTTATTTTTAGAATTAGAAATATTTACTCTATTACACTGACGAGACCTTGTATTACAAACTACTTTAAAACGTAAGGCATCCGTTAATCGCTCCTCTTTTACCCTCTAATAATCACCTATTACTGCCTGTTCTGTCATCGTGAGAGAACGAAGTTTCCGAGGAATAAAAGCTCTTATCTCTTCTTCTTTATATCCAATTTGCATTATTTTATGATCTTGTAGAAATAATTTCATCTGTACCCTTTTCTGTCATACTAAGAATAGTCTTAATTTCATCTTCTGTAATAGGTTCATACGATAAATTTCTCTCAATATAATCAATTTGATGTTTCTCAAGCCAAGCCTTTGCTTTTCGACAAGAAATACAGCTGGTTGTCGTATATAGATGAATCATTTTTCACACCTCGTCTATATGTATTTTTCAATCTTTAATTAATCAATGTAAATAAAAGTATATAGATTTCTAATAAGTAAAAGCCACTTGTATACTACAAGTGGCTTTTCGCTACGTTGAATACATTAGATGATTCACGTATTATTCCCATCTCTATTGTAGCATAACTTATCTATCTGTTTAATGTATTCTCGTCTTACTACGGCTGCAAACAAGAGGCTGGCAATCTACGGTGTTCTTCCTGCTTACTTGATATTCTTGTTTTATCATCCTTTTTCTCCTACATGGCAAACAACAAAAGCAGCAACAACAACGAATTATTAGTATACGGTGCTGAACAAGCAATCGATCAAATGAAATATGAAATCGCGAGCGAATTTGGTGTAAACCTTGGTGCTAATACAACTGCACCTGCAAACGAATCAATAGGTGGCGAAATCACAAAACGTTTTGTACAAATGACTGAACAACCGCTTGGCAGGGGGATGTTTCTAAGACAATTTTATAATGATGGCTGAAGGAAGAATGGGTATCCATTCTTCTTTTTCCTTATTAAAATTAGACATATATACTTACATTTTAAAATAAAGATTTTGTTAAATGAAGCATCTCATAAGAATAAAAGACATCAATTTAATCTTTATCATGTATTGAAAAAGTAACATAACGCTGAGTTAAAAATAAAGAACAAATAAAGAATAGCTCAAAGATATTTATTATAGCTGTACTTGGAAGGTTAATGGGTATAGCACTTCCTGCAACCATAAGAGCTACTCCAATCATCATTATCTTCCATCGTGTTTCGCGATAGAGAGAAACTCCAACAACAAGTAAAATGAATGCCACAATAATAACCATTAAAGGTGGACCAGAGGCTCCTACAAGAGTATATCGAACAATGCCATACTCGCGTAATACCTCCGGATTTTTATTAATCGTTTCTATAATCTCATAACTAATAAGAGCAAGTGTACTCATTAGGAAGATGATTTTGAATATAAATTTGTTAACCCATTGAAGGTTAGATTGTTTAGCTACTCCATAAGCAAAAAGTAAAAGAGTAGGCGTGAATAAAGCATGGAACCAAAAGCGAAACATACTAAGAAGAAGGAGTACATTACCTTCCCCAATAAATGATCCCACAAAAATAATGATATTATCGTAAATCAAACCAACTATTACAAGAGGTAGAAATACCATATAAAAGGATACATTTCTTTTTTTAATAAGCTTTATGCTTAAAATCAGCAACGTTAAATAGCAAATACTAAACAGAAAATAGAGTATTGTATCAATCATTTTTTTCTCCTTGATTATTTAAGTCGAAACTAAAAGCTAAGTCTTATAATTTATTTTAGTGTCACATCCCAAAGTTGCTTTTGTTCATTTAGCAATTGGCAACTTTTCCACTCCTTGCGCGTATTATTTTTTACTTTTACCTTTTGAACTGGAATGTTTTTTGCTCTTAAGGCTTTGATTAAAAGATCTATTGAATTCATAAAAGTCACCCTTCAACAAAATTCTCTTATAACAAACCATTAATTAGTTAATATTTTCTTTTAACCATGTTGAAGTAACACGAACCATTTCGTTCTGTTGTCTCTTTACAGATATAGATGATTTAGAGTCACCTTTCTGTGCTCCATAAATGCCAAATTGACCATGATTACCACCTTTTATTTCATGCATGGTTGTTTGTTGGGACAATAAATGCTTTGTATCTTCAATTTTTTCTACGGTTGATAAACCATCTTTTTCACCATAAATTGAAAGCATAGGAAGATTCTTATTTGAGAAATCAGTTCCTTCATCTGGATAAGAACCTAACAAGAACACACCATCAATTTCTTTAGGATAATTATAAGCAAATTTAGATGCAGTAACCCCGCCTAAGGAATGACCACCTACAACCCATTTTTGGACAGAGGAGTGAGCATCTATTATCTCCTGTGCTTTATTAGAGTCAAATAATGCAAAGTTAAAGTTCACATTAGGTATAGCCACTAAATAACCTTGTTTTGCTAATTGTTTACCGTAATAGCTGTACGCTTCCGGTTCTACTTTTGCTCCAGGATACAACACAATTCCCACTTGATTATTATTTTTCGAGTTAAAAATAATCCAATCGTTTTCATACTTAATGTCCTTTTTATTCACAAGTGTATAAAGTTTTTGAGATGGTTCATACGTTTGTTGTGACCATGTAAAGAAACCAAGAAAACCTACCATGATTATTGCAACGAGACCAATGAAAAAATACGTCACTTTTTTCTTCATAGATGTATCCCCTTTCGTACTCCTTTGAATTTTTACAACTAATTCCCATTTCTATTTATGTTTTTATTCTAAGGACTTAGTGAGAGTTAGGTGAAACCTTACAAGTTAAGTAGCACTATATATTTAATTATATATACCAGAAGGTTAATTAATCAACTAGTTTAATTTTGGAAATATTTTGATCTGAAATAAGAGAAGTATGCTGAATTTCTGTATAAGATTAGGAGCTGTTGCAATCACTGCAAGTCAGCTTACTTCAAGAGCTCACTAAAATATCACATTTATCTTCAATAGTTAGGGAAGCTTCTGAACTCTCATTTACTTTATGCAAAAGGTGGACTATTAGGAATAGATACAGCATATAAAAACTCATTCCTTCTTACATAATTGGCTAACTCTTACCTACTGCGGTAAGGGTTCTTTGTTCTTTTCCGATTAGACAGACAAGATTACTGCAGTAGCTACATAGTATCTAAAGAATCTTAACTTCATCACCTATTTCAGTAACGTTACTGCGTTAATACAAGCTGTATACGCTTAATGAAGCCCTTCATGGAATCTGTAAATGTTGTATCTGAAAAATAGGATATTCTATTTTTGGGGATCACTACAAGAAAATGTGCGTATAAAAGCAGCGTATTTCACGATTGAAATTACACTGCTTTTGTTGTTGGAGCAAATATGCTGCTAAATAAATGAAGAAAGCCTAAAATACTCGATTTCTCTCTTATTACAATAAGGTTCTATCTGTGTTCAGGCCTCATTTCTAAGGATTCTTCCTCGAATTTTTGGTAGGCATTCTGTAATCCCATTATCACTTTTTTAATTTTAAAGTAGCCATTGGAATAAGCATATGTATCACGGATTTCTTCCCACATAAAATGATACATTTTTAAGTCTGATGTTTCACAAAAGATGAAATCGGTATAAGTACCGTCTCCAAACGCATCCGCGTCAAAGAATTTCACTTTAACATTCTCATTGTACTTTTCAATTATTGAATATAAATCTTCCGCAAGCTCTCTTCTTTTTTCACGTGTTAATGCTAACCACGTAGGATAAAACTCTAATAAAATTATAATGCCATGATTTAAGTTGTTTTTTTTCATCTTATTATCTCCTTTAGATTCACCAGAAATACAATGTAATTATACTACCTTTTAGTATTTAATGGTAAAATTAGTTTTCTTTACCATTTAAATACTCGAATAAGTTAAATAGAGAAGGACCCCTACTAGGCTCTTTTAAATGCTCTAATGAAAATTAACATCATTTTTCTTTTAATCTGTTGCCATTGGTATGTTAAAACTAAACTAGACAGTTTTTTTAAGGTGTTTCATTTTGTATTGAATAGGACTCATATAATCAAGGGTTCCGTGGATACGCAAGTGATTAAACCAATGGACATAGTCTTGTAATTCCCTTGTTAATTCTTCTAGACTAGCGAAATTTCGCCCGTTCACAAATTCCGTTTTAATGATTTTAAAGGTGGCTTCAGCGACCGCATTGTCATATGGACAACGTTTCATGCTTAACGATCTTCCGATTGTAAATGTCTCTAGTGCTTTATCTATGAGGTTATTTTTAAATTCATTCCCTCGGTCCGTATGGAAGAGCTGAATTTGATGAAGATTTGCTTTTATGGATGCAAACGCTCGATAAACCAAGAGGGCATCCTTATTGGCGCCTACACTATAACCAATGATTTCTCGATTAAAGAGATCGACAAATACACATATGTAAGACCATTTTTTATCTACTCTTACATACGTGAGATCACTGACGACAACGGACAACACTCTCTCTTGCTTGAACCGTCGGTTCCATTTGTTTTTTTGTTCGGATTCATTTGGTTCAGTAGAACATGGTTTAAACTGAGCGACTGTGTAGATAGAAACTAAACCTTGCTCTTTCATGATGCGGCTAATGCGGCGTCTTGAGACAACTTTCCCTTGTTTCTTTAACTCATACTTAATTTTGCGTGTCACATAAACCTGACGATTGGCATGGGAAATGTCTATGATGGCAGAGGTAACGTCATCTTCCGTCGGACGCTCCTTCGCTTCATAATAATACGTACTTCTCGGGAGTTGTAGGACTTTGCACATTGCTGATATCGAGTATTTGTGTTGGTTATTTTTAATCACTTTTACTTTCGTCCTAGTATCAGCGCGGCTTGCTTTAAAATATCATTCTCCATTTCTAATTGTTTATTTCGTTTGCGAAGCTCCATCAGTTCTTTTTGTTCCTCGGTCAGGTTATCTTTTTCGTTAAACGAACCAGATGTTTGACTTTGCTCTATCCACTTATCTAAAGTCGAAGGAGTCAAGTCATATTCATGAATAATCTCTTTTCTTGGTTTTCCGTTCTGATACAGCTGCACCATCTGTTGTTTAAATTTCTTTGTAAATGTTCGACGTTCTCTTCTGGTCATTGTAGATGCTCCTTTAGTATGTTATCTGTAGTCTACTTGACCTTAAAAATTCTGTCCAACTGAGTGTAGCCTATCCACCCAGTGGGTTTTTATTTAAAGCTTAATAAGGATGACTATGTAAATGACCCCTACATTATAAAATGTAGAAAGATGAAGTAGAGGCGATATCCATATTCGGGAAAACTTTAGAGTTTTTATCGAAAAAGAACATCTGTTCGTATATAATGTAAAAAAGGAAAAACCTCATATTTTTCCTTAATTGAAACATATAGGATATTTAATACAGAGATAATTTACAATTAGTTTTTATGGGGGAGAAAAAGCGATGAATTCTACATACCATCATTTAAAAGATACAAAAAAAGAAGAAGGGCAAAAAGAATTACTTGAGAGAAACCTAGAAGCTTATAGAAGTAGAAGATGGGTAACCAACTCTATTTACGCCATGTCCCTACTTGTAGTCGTACTTTGTTTCTATTTTCATGTACCACAGGCTGCAATTATTACTCTAATCTTATTTTTGATATGTGCAACTAGCGAAATACTATATAGAGCGTTAGATAAAAAGATAGAACTACGGTTAAAACGGATTGAACAGGAGAAAAGAAAGATCATATTTAAAGGAAATAAATCCTAACAGCTTTTCTATAAATTCCTTTCTACTATACAGATTTGAAATTATTTTTCACATGAGAACGAAGAAGAAAGAGTTAGCTTCGTTATAGAATAAAGTAAAAAAGCAGTTCTTTAACTACTCAAGGACTGCTTTTTTACTTTATAGAAGAGAAAGAGTAGCAAAAAATCATCCTTGATAAAGTTTACGACTATGCTGAATTTCCGAATAAAGTTAATGTCCAATGCGATAACTGCAATTTATCTTACTTCAAAAGTTCTATAAAAAGTTGAATTCGTCTACGTGAACGTCGAGAGTGTGCCATGAAGAAAAGCATTTAGGTAGTACTTGGACTATAAAAAATAGCCTGGTTTGAATGGCATGTGGTATTTTTAGACGTTTATACCGAAAATAAGCCACCTAGGGATATCCCAAGTAGGTGGCTTATACGATAAACTTAATATGGAGCAAGCTGTTAAAAATTAATTTCTGTCAAAAAGAGAGCTGCCAGATATGCCTGGGTTCGTCATTTCATAGGGATTTAAAATTAACTCAAGCTCCTCCTCAGTCAATACGTCATATTGCAAACATAGTTCTCGTACCGACTTTCCATTTAAAATAGCCTCTCTAGCAATTCGTGCTGCTACTTCATATCCGATATGTGGATTTACGGCTGTAATAATCCCTACACTTTTTTCTACATACTCTTTTAAACGTCCCTCATTTGCTTCAATGCCTCTTAGACAATGGTCTGTGAAGACGTGGAATGCGTTATTCATAATACTGATTGACTGAAGCAAGTTAAATACAAGAACAGGCTCCATCACATTTAGTTCAAGCTGACCTGCTTCCGATGCCAGGCAAATTGTATGATCATTACCTATAACTTGAAAAGCTACTTGATTAATCATTTCAGGCATGACAGGATTGACCTTTCCAGGCATAATAGATGAACCAGGTTGACGAGCTGGTAATATAAGTTCAGCTAATCCTGCACGAGGACCCGACGCCATTAATCGGATATCATTCGCAATTTTAGACATATTAATCATGCAAACTTTTAAGCTAGCGGAGACTTCTGTATAAGCGTCTGTATTTTGAGTCGCGTCTACAAGATGATTGGCCTTCTTAAGTGGTAAACCACTAATATTTGCTAGATATCTTACAACATTTTCGATATAACGTGGATCTGCATTTAAACCCGTTCCAACTGCAGTTGCTCCCATATTAACCTCATATAAATGTCCATAAGATTGCTTAATACGTTTCATATCGCGCTCAAGAACACGACTATATGATTCAAATTCTTGACCAAGACGGATTGGAACCGCATCCTGTAGGTGAGTACGTCCCATCTTTATAATAGAATCAAATTGTTCTGCCTTTTTCTGAAATACACTGTACATATAATTCATTGTTTTCAGTAACTTATTTAACAGATTAAGCGTTGCAATATGGATAGCAGTTGGGAATACGTCGTTTGTTGATTGTGACATGTTTACATGACTATTAGGGCTTAAATCGGAATAAGAACCTTTCTTGTGACCAAGTAACTCTAAAGCTCTATTTGCAATAACCTCATTTGCATTCATATTCATTGAGGTCCCCGCACCGCCCTGTATTGGATCAACAATAAATTGATTGTTTCTTTTCCCTTCAATAACCTCGTCTGCTGCTTCAATAATTGCATTACCTAACCCATCATATAACCTTTTTGTTTCCATGTTAGCAAGAGCAGCAGCCTTTTTAACGATCCCTAATGCTTTAATAAGTTCTGGGTGAATTTGATATCCTGTTATTGGGAAGTTTTCAACTGCACGTAAAGTTTGAATCCCATAATAAGCATAATTAGGAACTTCTTTTGTTCCTAGGAAATCTTTTTCAATTCTTACATTTTGTTTTTCTGGTATTTCTATATTTGTCATAACATTGATCTCCTTCTTTACATAAAAAGAAATTTTTTTATGCTACGTCCGATTTTCTAATAGAATCTGTATAATGCTTTGCTTTTTCTTTGTCGAATCCGCCTTCCCACTTAGACATCACAATAGCAGCTAATGCGTTACCTACTACGTTGACAGATGTACGAAGCATATCTAAAATACGATCAATACCAGCAATGAATGCCATACCTTCTAGAGGTAATCCCATTGATCCCAATGTTGTTAATACAACAACAAATGAGGCGCCCGCAACTCCTGCCATTCCCTTAGAAGTCAACATCAACACAAGTAAAAGTGTAATTTGTTCTACGAAAGATAAATGAATCCCATACATTTGTGCAATGAAAAGGGCAGCAATGGCTTGGTAAATGGATGATCCATCAAGGTTAAAGGTATATCCTGTCGGAATAACAAATGATGTGACAGCTTTCGGACAACCAAAGTTCTCCATTTTAGTCATTAACCTTGGCAATACTGCTTCAGAGCTTGCGGTTGTAAACGCTAAAATCAACTCATCTTTTAAGATTTTTATAAGGACTAAAACATTAGTTCCAGCCATCTTTGCAATAATACCTAATACTACAAAAACAAAGAAAATCATGGTCAGATATATAACGAGTACTAACTTTCCTAAAGGAATCAATGAACCGATTCCAAACTTCGCGACATTCAAACTAATTAAAGCAAATACCCCAAATGGAGCAAATTTCATAACTAAGTTTGTCATCCAAAACATGGATTCTAGTACGCCTTCAAAAAAGTTTAAAACTGGTTTACCTTTTTCCCCAATTGCTGCAACTCCTAGACCAAATAAGACTGAGAAAAAGATAATCGCTAATAAATTTCCTTCAGTTAATGATTGGAATATATTAGTTGGGATAATATGAACGATTTGAGCTGCTACACCTGCACTCTCAGTTGTTTTAGATGTTTCTTCATATTTGGATATGTCACCTTTCTCAAGGTTTCCCATATCTATACCACTACCTGGGTGGAATAAATTTGCGGCTAATAAGCCCACTGCTAATGCAATCGTAGTAACAATTTCAAAATAAAGAATGGTTTTTCCACCTAGTCTTCCTAGCTTTTTAATATCACCTACACCAGCTATAGATACGATTAGTGCAGATACAACGATAGGAATAACAATCATTTTGATTAGGTGAAGAAAAATATCTCCTAAAGGTTGAAGAGTGGCCATCGCTGTATTATTTCCATAAAAAATAGCGCCTATAGCAATCCCGAACGCAAGTCCAATAAATATTTGTGTAGCTAATCCCAATTTCTTCATAGTTGTAACCCCTTTCAATTTACAGTTCATTAAAACACTTAAAGAGAGCCTATGCTTAGGCTAGCGTCTATAAAAAAAGACAATAATTAAAAATAAGTCCAATGTGTAAATAATCTTTAAAATAAATGGTAATCATATAATTTGAAATTAACTCCCCCCTTCAGTAAAGCGTTTTCAAAATCTTTAATGTAAAATACACTTTTTCGGCTCACCTTATATACCTGAGCATATAGTATCATTTATAAAGAGATTTTCTATTATCCTTTTAACCTTTTGAAATCCTGTTTATTGTCTAACATTCATATAAACCTAGAAGTGACTGTTACTAGATTTATATGAATGTTAGACAAGAGTACCTTAATCTATTATCCCTTCATTTCAGATAAAGAAATATCTTCTTCTTTTATTTAGAGATAAGGAAATCATAACATTAGATATCTCTATAACTTGTTAAAATAATTAAATCTCTTAAAATGTTTTTCTTCAAATTAAATGATATCGCTTTCAAAAATTTCAATCGTAGTAACTACATATATCTTCTCTGAAAGCTAAAGGAATTTAGGATTTATTTCAAGTGTAACTTAATTAACTAAACTACAGCATTAAGTTGGGGTATCTCCTTCAGCCTCTTCATACTGTAATCTCATTATAATAAACATGCGTTTCTTGTATATAGGTAATGAATGGAATCAAAAAAATGATAATAACGAAAAGTATATTTTTAATTTCATGTTCTCTTTTTGCGTACTTCAGTTACATTATATTTATATACGACAGATAAATCAAGAAAATTATTATTCATTTCGCGTACATTTTATTTAGACAGGTCTCATAGAAGTAAATAATATTTTAATAACGACGAACTGTTATGGAAAAAACAAAGTAATTTTAACATACACCTTTTATATAGACCTAATTGTGTTAATCTAATAAAAGTCAAATAGAAAAGAATGATCAACCTGGAAGAAATAAAAGAGCAAGAAATCGATTTTGATAAAGTGTATGACTATGTGGAATTTCCGAATAAGGTTAGTGGCCGTTGCGATCACTGTAACTCAGCTTACTTCAAAAGCTCCGTAAAAGGTGGCGTTTTCTTACATGAATGTAGAGAATGTGGCATGAAGAAGAGTATATAAATATATGATAACCAGGCCCTTCAGAATTTAAAGGGGCCTTTTGTTTATGTTTAATAAGGTTGAGTAATAGATACTTCAGTTTAAGTGAGGAAGCTAATCCCTAACCTATAAAAAAGCGCAGATTCTAGGGCCGTTTACGCCTGACCTACTGCAGTAATGAAGCATATCTGCACTTTATTTTTAAATATTTTCCATAATAATAAGCGACCCTATATACTGTAAACAAAGTTACTAAGGTCGCTTATACTATATTTTGATTTATTGTTTTTTTGTCTGTTTCTTTACAATAAAATATCTGTAATCTCATTAATCTTCTGACAGAATTTCGCTATCATTATTAATTTGATCGAATAAATAAGTAAGATAAGAATCTAGTTCAAATTGATTACCTTCAACAAAATCATATAGCATAGAATTATTTTCTTCTCTCATTTTTAATCACTCCAATTTAAGTTTTTTCAATTTTTATACATGATGACCATGATTCTTTTTTTGACCCATTTTTCTTAAAAGAAAGCTTACAATTAATACTAAAATGATTGATCCAATAATTGCTGGGATAATTGCAAAACCGCCAATGACTGGCCCCCAACTTCCCAAGATAAGGCCGCCCAACCAAGAACCAATAAAGCCAGCGATAATATTACCAATAATACCTCCAGGAACGTCGTGTCCTGTAATTAAACCGGCGAGCCACCCGATAATTCCACCTACAATTAGCATCCATAGAATCTCCATTACTACTTCCCTCCTTTTAAATTATTTAGTTAACTTTACCCCTCACTAAAACTCATTAATCTTGTTATTTTTTTCCTGATCAGAGTTTTTCTCGTATATAACCATCTACGCCTTACTTACTGCAGTAGCTACATCATAGTATCTAAAGAATTACGACTTGATTACTAATCAGTATCTATTTCAGTACCGTTGCCGCGTTAATACGCATTGTGGACGTCCAGTTTTAATTAGCCATTTTTCTTTCCTTTGTTAATCCGGATTACACGTTATCTTTCCATATCTTAATGCATCATAGATAGCTCGCCCATCACTTAAACTCGTTTCTGAATATTCAAAGGGTAAGAGCGAGAAAACAATATAATAAATAGAGAAATAAACAAATTGGTAAGAAAAGAGATTCTTTGAGAGAACACCCAACATAATTAAACCATACACAAGAAGGATAGACGCTACATTAGCTACGGTACCTCCAGCATAAACACAAGCATGAGTAAAACGGTTATCATACTTTAATTTTTCGTAAATACAAAAGGAGTGCAAAAAATAAATAGATTTTATTTTAATTTTCTTCCACCTAAAAATCGTTCTCCCCTGTCCAATGGTAAAATCGACCTTTCCTCCTAGAATGATAGCCATAAGTGAGTGCCCCAGTTGGTGAATAACAGACACAAGTGGAATGACAATCAAAAAAGAAAATAATAGTTTCGGCATATCACTCCATCCAAACATACCTGTCTCCCTTTCCTCTTAAAATAATCTTACATTTGATATTCCACATTTTTGCCTATCAAAACCGGTATTTTTATGAGGGCTGTATAAGAGAATGATGCTTTTCTATTCTTTGTATTTATGATTTCCATTAGGTTAACTAAATAATTAAACCGGACTTTCTTTACAATAAAAAGAGCTACCTCGAAATAGAAAAACTAACCTGAAGAGACATAAGAATACGAGGAAAAAGCTTATAGTGGTAAATAAACTGAATGGATGAAAAGGAGCCATTGATTTCTTTAAAAATAAAAAACGCTTAGTATGATCGATTAAGCGTTTTTTATCTTTATTCCAAATCAGTTAATGGCCGGTATTGTTTAGACGTAATTAAATCACCTTCAATGAGAACATAAGGGTGTGTTTCCATCAGAATAGTTTTGAGATACTCTGGCATTCTCTCTCCTTTGTATGCACAAATCAATGGGAATGAGAGTTTATTCACCGCACTATCCACTATTCTTTCAAAATCTTCGATTAGATGTAAAGGATCTTCCATTGTGCTCCATTCTACATGTGCCCATGACCTGAAAGAAATTTTATTTTCTAAGTAGGGCTGAACGCTCTTATTAAAATAATTAAGAATGGCGGGAGGGTGATAGCTACCACTTGAATAATAGAAATCAAAGTTGTTTATACGATGTATCATTTTCATTTGATCTGTGGTCAATAGTATTTTCAAATGATCATGAATAAAAGGATAAAAACGGTCATTTTCAATAAGAAGAATGCAATCTCCAGCAAAAATCCCCTCTTGGATATAACTTACAACTTGTCGTATATAATTTTCTTGCTGGTCGTAGGAATACAGTATATGAATACTCTTTTGTTCTGCAAACAACTGATTCATTTTACTTTTCAACACATAACCCCTTCTTTCTTCTCGCTCTCTCATTATACTAGGATTATGTAAACAAAATATAGTGGTAACTTATTGAATTTTCAAACAAATAAATAAAACCACATACAGAAGGTGCGCTTTTTATACACTTTTCTAAGCTCTGTCTCAAAGAGAAACCTTGTTAAATCAACGATGTATAAAAATATGCATAAACTAAAAAACTCTTCTTCCTGCGACCCCTTTTCTATAGAAGTAACATCTAACGTATTTTATTAAAAATATCGTTAACTATTACACACATTGTATAAAAAGTTCATATTTGTCGTCACTAAGTGTAAATAATAAAACTTTAATAATAACTAAAATACTTTAATGTTTACTTAACTAATAATAGAACGAAGATGAGGTTATTTTACACTCGGAGATTTAATCACAATATTTATTTTTAAAGCTATATGTATATGAATCTAAAAATCTGGTCAGACTAATAACGTATTCCCCCTATCCCAATAAATTCCTATCGCGATCATATAATTTTTAGATAGATGCCATATCTCGGGGAGGAGAACAATCGTTAAAAACATCATAAGGGTCATAACAGAAGTGGTCATAAGTAGATGTTTAAGTAATGTATTATCCGTTTTTATCATCATTTTCCCCGAATTGGTCTTTCCAGTTCCAATAACTATCATAAACCTCGTCATGTAGCATTAATTCACTATGTTCATCTTCCAATTCTTGTTCAGGTAATAAGTGCTTTGGTTTTATTTAAAGACCTAGCCAGACTCCATCGTTATCAATTTCAATTTCATTCGGATCTGAAACGCCATCTACTAAACACATAAAATCATGAAATAAGCCCATCATATTATCCTTAACTATTTTTTCAATTGCTTTTATTGATGCTGGCGATAAATTTTCGCTACTTAAACTTAGGGCTTCTTCATCTGTTAAGTTTAGTTCCTGCCAAACGAGTTCTTTATTAATATTAGTTAGTTGGTTACCCATTTGCGAATATTCATGTATAAGTTTCTGCATTTCCATCAACATAGCTTTTCTTGAATCCATCGTTATATCTCCATTCTTTTCTTCTTAGTGAAAATTTAATCCCAGTAGTTATAAAGAACTTCCCCTACAGTAATTGGTTTCCAATATGCTATTTGTGCTAATTCTGCATGGTTTAGTTGGTTGTCATTTTTTATTAGAACAGATCCTTTGTTACGCATATATAGTAACCTTTCGTTCAGTGACTCTGCATTTAATAATGTTTTTATTTAAATAAAAGATCTATTTCTTCCCGGTCATAATCTAAAATCCAATAATTATATTCTTCATAAAGAAACTTTATAGATTCTTTATTAGAGGCTAATAAATCACAACCTCGATCATCATACAAATGAAAAATGATTTCTTTAGAAAGATTAACAAAATAAATATCATAACCACTTTGTGGGTTGTTTTTAAGTATGCTAGATGGATGATCAAAGTCTTCATAACAAATAGCTTTTAAGAGTTGTACATATTTTAGTTCTGGTTTCTTACAAGAAAGTGCAAATCGATGAGTGACAGATTGATCATCTGCCTCATCAAATACACTAGGTAAAGGATGATGACTTAATTGATATAGCTTTTCCTTATTTTTTATGTATTTTAAATATACGTTTAAAGGTCTTTTTTGGAGGAAGATATCTTTTTTTATGGAGTGTACATCCGTAACAAGAAGAATCTCATCTTCTTCCTCAAATACTGCTTCAAATAATCGGATTGAACGATAAAATGCTTGCTCTAAATGTTCCTTCTTATAATAAGGTATCAAAGGATCCGATATTTCAAAACGAATGCTATTTTTCCATGAATAAAATAGAGAAGGGCCTAATATTAGTCTTTCAAAATGTTTTTCTAAAAATGAGTGTAGAATATCATGGTTCATATATTTTTCTCCGTGGTTTTTGATTTTATTTTAACATTTTTCTAAGTGAATTCTTTATATACGATATAAAAAGCTCTCTTTATAAATTCTGTTCTCAGAACACATTAAAAAGGAAATTTTATGAAACTTCAATACTCAATTTAAAGGTAGAAATGAATAGTAATAAAAAAAACACCTGAATAATAATTTATTCAAGTATCTCTTGATAATAGTGATTTAATTTTCTTTAATTACACTTGAAGGTCTCTTTTTATTAGGCAAAAAGACAAACTTCGAATCAATAATGAAATGTAGTGCGATAGGAACCCACAAAGAGCCTGTCCCCACAAGAAGAAAAAACATAATGCCACCTAAATAGGAAGTGAATAGTACCCCTTTCCAGCCTTGGTATAGGTGAACAATTCCAAATAACAGACTTGAAATAATTCCAATTGCAACGGTAGATAAATGAAAAGGGAGGTGGTCGAAATAATGAAACATTGCGCCACGAAAAATAATCTCTTCGCAAACTCCTGCTGTAACTGCTACCAAAAGAAAAAACAGCCTTTCCTTGAAGTTTGATGGCAACAGAAATTGAATACTCTCATCACTTAATCCTTCGGAAATTTTCTCTCTAGCATTTTTGGAAAAGGAAATCATAAAAACAATCATTATAATACTAATTCCTGCCCCCACTCCCGCAGACAGTAAAAAATCTTTATCTAAAGAAAATAAAGGTTTTTTAATAGAAAATAAGTTGTTAAACGTGTGTTTAGTCAAAAACCAATAGACTAGAAATATGATGACCAATATCCATTGAGTAATAACAATTTCCCCGTACATTCTCCATTTGTTTAGTTGATTGCTTTTTATTTTCTTTAAATAAAAATAGTCCCATACTGGATACCCTACAATAATTAATAGTAAAAACAGAGTAAGAAATATCATGTTTATCCCCTCTTAGTTGTTAAATATTTTCAAACCCATTTTATTATAACATTGTGATTTTTAGTAATTAGAATAAATTATGTTTTATTTTCCAATTGTAAACAATTAATACTGTAACCATTTTTGTATTGAATATTAACAGAAGACAGGTGTTAACACTGAGACAACTGTCTAGGGTTCCTATTTAATGAGCAAAAGAAGTTCCCCCCTCTCCCAAAAGGTAGGTTCTTTTGTTTTTAAGTTCTATTTAATTTTTTTATACCTCTAGTTTTTATAAACCACGTTATTGGCGCAGATTCAACTATATGGTAAAATGACCCTTTAAAGGATTAATAAAGAAATAGGAGTGTATTTTATTTGTTACATGTAGTAATACCGCTTTTAGTACTAACAACTGTGCTCTACTTTTTCATTTTAAGAGCTAGAATAAAAAAGTAGGTTTTCAACCTAAAGAAATTCTCTCCAGTTTATGTTTTTATATCATATCCATTAATTGTTTTTTATCGATGTGGCTAAATTATAACGGTACAATAAGTTGGGTTGTTAATATGATGTTACTATTACTCGCTGCTTACTTTACAAAGTATTTAAAAGTAAATAAAAATACATAAGATATTTGATTTGTAATTAATATAATGGACTTTATTGGTAGTGAAGCTAAATATTAATAGCCACATCTGTGGTTAGATATGGCCATTATGTATACATAAAAACTATCGATTATGAGTTTATTCTGTTTATGATTGTCGCCCTGTTTGTAGTGAAAAGTATGTAATTTTGCTTCTTAGTTTTAATAAAAATTCGATCAGTTGTTCCATATGGAGGACCTATGCGGATTGCATCAACTGCTTTACCTCCATACGTATCGTCTTCCGTAATCTCAATAATATCTTCTAGTGCAATATTAAATTTAGCAAGTTGCCATTTTATGATTAATTCTTTTTCTGTTTTCTTAACGTCAATTCCCACTGTAAACATATAAACATCCCCTTTTTCCTTATAATTACATTTTAACACACTATAAGAGAAGATAAATTAATGAATACAATATGCCGAGTTAATTAACATAAAACCTATTATAAGAACCATAAACATTTGAAATAATTAGATGTTTCTCTTTTTGATTTGGTAAAATTATCTAAGAAGATAAAAAGGGGGAAGAAAGCATGAGCACAACCGAAATCATATTATTAAACATAAAAGAGATTAGAAGAAGAAGCATAAAGATATGGGAAGCAATTCCTCAAACTGAATTGGATTGGAAGCCAGATAAAGAAGCCATGACATGCATAGAGATGGTTCGACATGTCTTAGAGTCAGAATATTATTATCATCTAGCTATTAAAAATAGGGGTAGCTTAAAAGAATTTGACTCTCCTTTTGAAAAAAAACCATTGATTTGTGTAAAAAGTGAATTGGAATTTGCAGACATATACCATCAACAATTTCTAGAGATGATAAGTACCTTTTCAGATGAGGATTTAACATATATTCAAATAGATCGTTCAGATGTAGGCTATATTCGTTCTTTAGGTGATATGTTATTGCGTATAGGTTATCATGAGTCCGTACACGCAGGACAACTCTTACAGTATTTAAGAACAATGGGAGTTGATCGTCCTAAAGTCTGGGATTAAACAAGTTAAGCGCTTATGTATACCACATATACAAACCCAGTTAACATAATCAGCATTTCAGATTCTAACTGTTTCATTAGAATCTCAACTCTGAGACATATAGTGAAATTTTCACTATACACCGCTTGAAGATATTATAAAGTGCCTTGCTGTCGATAAAAAAGTTCCAATTAATTTGACATTATCCAGTCCCTAGAAACCTAACGCGTTTTCTTTTTCAGGTTTCCATCCAATATGCCATATTCGTTTTGAGAAATTCTTTCACTTTCTGCATAGCTTATAGATTACAATAAGCAATGTCAATTCCCATTAAGTGCCCAAAATGGTGATATACGAGTGTGTTTGACATACCTTTGTTATCCACACTGTAAATTCGTTAATCATGTTAATTAACTCACGAATGTACTGGTTTTTGTGATGATCAAACTGTTTGTACGTTTCCTCCACTTTGCTAAAATCAATCCATTTCTTTAGTTTAATCATAGGCGGGTTGGTGCTCAAAAAATACGCGAGTTCTTGCAGCTGATTACTGATTCTCAGCCATGTTTCTGCTTTGATTTCTGTCACTTGGGTAGGTTGATACTGTGGCACATACTTGCAAATCGTGGTGTAGAAATAAGCAAAAGCTTCATCAGCAAAATAGACCGATTCTTTATTCCAATACTTTGCATTGTACTCACCTGGCTTCACTTCGATATAATAAGCATTTTCGACCTTGTCCACGTTGGTTATCATTTCAAAAGGAGATTCCATAGTAACACCTCTTCTTTAGATAACGTTAGTATGTCCGTTTTTATTAGTGATTCACCTAAAAATCACTCCCAAGTTAATATCATGTAATTTTATTTTTTTAACCATTTATAAAACATAGGTATGATTGCCCTTCCTTTGAATAGGTTAGTTGAAAAAAAACATATAGCCGAAAGGAAGTAGCAATTATGCATATAGAAATAAATACCTTATTTACTTTAGGTTCTTTAATGGGTTTATTAGTAGGTGGAGGACTTCTTAAATTAGTTAGTCACCTGTCACGAGGTAGAATTCAGTTTATGTATGCGATATGTGGAGGAATCTTATTAGGGTTGTTATTTTTTGATATCCTTCCTTCCACATCGCATCTGTATGATTTAAAAGGCGTTCTATTAGGCATCGTAGCAGGATATATCGTTATGCTATGCATTGACCTCTTTTTGCATAAAACAAATAGTGCAATTTCACCTTTTCAGTCACTTATTTTATTAACGGCTGCAATCTTTTTTCATAATATTATTACAGGAATTACCTTTGGGATAACAGATCTACATCAGTCAACTTCCGTATTCGTAGCTACCCTCTTACACCAAATTCCAGAGGGTATGGCCCTGATGACGGTGCTCTCCATAGCAAAAATACCTAACGTCTTCTTTTTATTCATTATAGTCCTTCTATCACTATCTTTGGGTGGGAGTCTATTACTTGGAGAAAATGTACAAGCTTCCTCGCTTAAAATACAAGCCTTATCTACCGGAGGAGCAATTGGCACCCTATCTTTTGTTATTTTTCATGAAATAATAGGAAAGGCCATTAGTCACTTCAGAAACCTACATGTATGGCTATTAATATCGCTAGGAGTACTAATTATTTATATTTATCACTATTCCCTTTCACTATTTCATAGTCATTAAACTTATATAGAAAATTTTAGAGATCTTAATTTATAAGGTCTCTTTTTTTATTCTTATAAGATTAATCATATTACATAAGAAATTCAAAAGTCGTGATCCGATTTTTTTCTGATTTGTTAAAAAGAAGTATGAGATTGATTTGGAAACAGCTTTTGAGTGACATAAATGATTTTTGATGAAGTTGAAAATACTAAAACAAATGGTCAAATTAAATCTTTAAATGATGAAGCTTCTGTTAGGGTTTCCCAGAACTTAAAAGCACCATCCCATCATAAAAGAATTAACATTCTGTATCTACTGTCTTAAAAGGAATCTTTAGTATATAAGGCTTTCGGGGATTTAAAGATCCACCCATTGAGTTTTTTGAATAAACTACTTTTAGTGAAATCCAGAACAAGAGAAATAACGTTTTTTCAAACAATGATCATGTTTTTGCAGCAAGGAGAGATTTTTATGGGAAACAACCACAATCACGACCACGGAGATGTATTTCACTCCCATGCTCCGATTGGGAAAATGAAATTAGCATTTTTTCTTACTTTAATTATCCTGGTAGTCGAATTAATTGGAGGATTCATTTCACACAGCTTAGCCCTACTTTCTGATGCTGGACATGTACTTACAGATATTGCAGCCATAGGGCTATCGTGGTTTGCTATGCACCAAGCCCAAAAGCCAGCTTCGGAAAATTTCACTTACGGGTATCACCGTTCAGGGATACTAGCTGCTTTTATTAATGCCATGACGTTAATTGTTATTGCTGTTGTCATACTATACGAAGCGATTGATCGCTTTAAGGATCCTCAACCAGTGGGAAGTACATGGATGTTCATTAGTGCATCTGTTGGTTTAGCCATGAACCTTTACTTAGGTCTTGGCTTAAGGAAGGAAGACAACATCAATGTGAAAAGCGCCGTACTTCATATGATTGGGGACGCAATGGCTTCGGCAGGAGTTATTATCGGAGGACTTATTATCCTATTCACTGGCTGGAATATCGTAGATCCAATCCTAAGTGTTCTTATTGCATTATTAATTGCTTTGGGCGCATGGAAAATTGTAAAGCAGACAATAGGAATTTTAATGGAAGGTACACCGAAAGGAATCTCTTTAGAAAAAGTAATGGAAACAATTCATGCAGTTAAAGGTGTACTAAATGTCCACGATTTACATGTTTGGAGTATAACTAGTGGGAAAAATGCATTATCCTGTCATGTGGTGTTAAATAATCAAATAAGTTTCCTGGAAAGTCAGGTCATATTAAGAGAAATTGAATCCAAACTTCAACATCAAGAAATTGAGCATGCGACTATCCAGTTAGAAAACGAAGAGCACCCTCATGATGATTCAGCTATTTGCTCTACCACCAAACGTGAAGGTCATTACTAATACAATTTGGTGTTTTTATATGTGTAAACCCTGAAGAATATTGCTGTCGATAATAAACTAAATGTATAGGTCAACAGACAAAAAAATCATGACTCATTTTTACGAATTATTATTTCCCAGCTCTTTCTTACATTATGAATGAGTTTTTGTGTTTTTAAAAAGATATATTTTCACGAACAAAATATTCAAATCTATTGCAGAGTGTTAAAGAAATTATTATCGTTAATAAAATAAAAAGCCATCTATTATTTGAAGTAAAGGTGGCTTTTTACTATAATATGCACGTCCAGACATACATACTATATCTTTTCATACAATCACATGTAAAAAAGACTAGAAGAATTTAAAGAAAGTATTAATAATAAAAATCACACTTAAAAGTGCAATAAAAACAATCAATTCAATTGTTTCCTCACTATCTTTTATTTTATACTTTAAATCTCTATCTTTAAGCTGTATGTTTTTCTTATATCCTAATTCCATATGATTAATTCCTTCCCTTTATGTATTCGTTTTAATTGGCATGTTTACTATTTGGCTTGTTTCCACATATAAGTTAGCACCCTCTATACTGTGTTCTTATGCTAATGTATTCTCTACTTTAGCTGTTATATTATGAGCAGCGTCTACTCCCAAGATGGAATTTGCGAGAATGGAGATATCTACTACGGGACTCCATAATGTTTTCTCTCTTTTATCCTAACAAAGCAAGTTCAAGTGGGTCTATAGCAACCTTTTTGAAGGATTCTATAAAAATAAACCCCTATCAAGAAAGTTTCGTTAAGTAAAAAAAGTAACAATCTTAGATTTATCTGTTACATGTTTAATTAAATTTATTCAATATTTCATGGGACGTAGCTTAGATATAGGCGATGTTCTATTTAATATGTTTGGAACAGTTATAAGTTATGTGGTTCTTTTAATAAAATAAGCAAGCCAGTAAAATAAAAAAGGGCGACTATATAGATAGATGCCCTTTTTGTTCCAATAAGCTGGTTGATGGTAACTAAGTATATAATTTATAAAACAGAACAACCTCCTGTACAGGAGGTTGTTCTGTTGGGAATACGTTATTAGTCTGGCCAGATTTGTAGATTCATATACATATAACTTTAAAAATAAACATTGTGATGACTCTGTTTTTAAAAAGCAACCTTACTTAAGTTTTTTTAGTTAAGTAATTGATAAAGTATTTTATTTATTATTTATTTTTTACTATTTACACTTAGTGACGACAAAATAGTTTTTTTCTACAAATTTTCCCAACTTGATATTACTAAATACCACTGAATTTAACGCTCATTCCGTTATCTAGATGAAATAAGAAGATACCTTTTCCTCAGAGCCCATTAGAAGAAATATTTTTTTTCATTAAAACCCTCCAACTTATATTTATGGATTTATTTCTCTGAAAAGACAACAACAATAATTTAGTGGATAGCGTAACAACGATGGTTGGTTAAATTTTTGTGATTCTAGCTGTGAACGCCTTCAGCAACACGTTCACCAATATCCAGCACACGCGAGATGTTTTGCACAATTTCAGGAAGCCCGATCACGGCCTCTTGGAACATCCAAATATAAGCCAGGACTGCAAATATGCTCTTCGTGAAATGATTTCTTAATTTATTATTTGAAAGGTTCTTTTTCAGGTAATCCCAATATGTCCGTATTTTTAGGTGTATGCCCTAATAGACGTAACATAACTACAATTTGTCCTTTATGATGTGATTCGTGAGTAATTGAATGGGTAAGCAATTGACGAGGTGTCTTTCTTACAAAACCACTGTTTGCTCTCCAAGCAAGTTCTTTTTCGATAGACTCATCAAATCTATCTGTGAATTGCTCCAATACTTTTTCTACATATCTATCAGCCTGTTGAAAATAATGCTGAATATCGTCTATTTTCATAGTATTAATTACTTCTTTTGTGAATAGTGGTGATGATGTTTCTGAAAGCACAAAAGAACCTAACCAAGCATGGTAGCAACCTGCCACATGAACTAGAGAATCTCTAATATTTTGAAAACCAAATGCAAACTCTTTCGTCAAGTCACCTTCACTCAATTCTCTACACTGCTCTAATAAAGTTTGTCGTGCTTGTTTTACCCATTCATATTCTAGCTTTTCCATAACAATCCCACCTCTCAGACATATAATGAAAAATTATTCTTTACTATACACTCTTTAGAATTATTATTACACCCATTTTTTCATTAATTAGTTAAGTAAATGATAAAGTACTTCGTGTATTAATGACAAATAGATCATTTTTCTACAAAAAATATAAAGTATACAACAAATATGGCCTAGTGACAGGATAGGAATGTTTTGTTTGAAAGGAATTTGTAACTTTTAAATAGAATGATTATGAAAATGGACAGATAATAAAATTTTACACATAAGGAGATAAAACTATGGAAAAAAACAACCTACTAAGAATGGACAATGTCAGCATCGTTGTAGAATCCCTTGATGACGCAATTTCTTTCTTTAAGGAGATTGGCTTGAGTCTCGAAGGGCGGGCCACCGTCGAAGGTCAATGGGGTGGCCGCGTAACGGGATTGGGTTCTCAGCGTGTAGAGATTGCGATGATGGTTATCCCGGATGGTCACAGTCGGATTGAACTTTCGCAATTTCTCAGCCCACCTACTATATCAGATCACCGGAATGCTCCTGTAAACGCTCTCGGCTATCTACGCGTCATGTTCACTGTTGAAGACATTGACGAAATGGTCTCCAGACTTACTAGATATGGCGCTCAGCTCGTTGGCGAAGTGGTTCAGTACGAAGACTCGTATCGTCTCTGCTACATTCGTGGAATAGAAGGACTTTTAATCGGTTTGGCAGAGCAACTCAGTAACAAATAAGTAAGTGACGTTTTATAAAAGTCTTTACTGAAATGTACATTTAACCTATCTGAATCTTCAATAGATCGAGATTATTTTCAGGTTTTTTCAAACCTTTATTTTACTTTTTTGCCCCCTATATATACTTAATTATGGAATTTTTGTTTTAATATTCATAAAAAGGGTATTTGTTCTAAGAATCAACTAAAATAGGAGGAGATCAAATGAGAAGAGCGAAACAAGCTGTTGTAGCTTCTGCTGTAGGTTTAGCTATGTTAGCGACGCCATTAGCTCTACCGAATTTAGGAGGTTCTGCTGGCTCCGCAGAAGCTGCAGAAGTTGGAGGAGACGTAGCGATTGATCCAGTAGCCATAGGACAAGCCATTGCAGATGCGGCTAAAACTGCCGACAATCGAAGTGGTTTTGTTAAGGGAGCGATGGAAAAAGCTTTCTTTGAATCGGGTCAGCAGTATAATGTGATAGTAATGAATTTAAGTCAAGGTTATAATTCCGACCAGTTACAAGGTGTACAATATTTTGATACCGTAGATTATGATGGTATCACGTTTGGGGTCTGGATATTTGAAGAAGGAACGTTTATTAATGAAGGTGATGGAGGTTATGATAACTGGGCCTTTAGAGGTTGGTTTGAACGCACGGGGGACGATGAGAAAACGGTCAACTTCCATAGACCTTGATCTAATTAAACAGAACCCTATTTAATTAAATAGGGTTCTGTTTGTTTGCTATAAGAATTTTTCTGTTTAAAAAGATTGCAATAAAAAGTCTAGTATAGCGCTTTAGACAACAGTATCTCAATTAGAAATCTTGTTCCTTCCACAGTAGCCCAATTTTTTGTTTTCTCTGCAAAACCTTTGCTAGATAACGTTCCGTTATTTTACGATTACTGTGGCCAAGCTCCTTTTGAATTAAGAAAATATCAGCTCCCTGCTGCCTACTATAAATCGCATAAAATGACCAAAATAATGAAGTGAAATCAGTGAAATGGATGGGCTTGAAGCTGCCGGGAAAGGCATTTTAAGCTTTTATTAGCTTTCGTTTTCACTATCGCTATCGTTATCAATATCATTTTCGTTGTCAGTATTACCATATTTAAAATCAATAATGTTTTTTCTAATTTCTTCTCTGATTTCAGGGTTTTCTTTTAAGAAAACCTTAGCGTTTTCTCGTCCCTGCCCTAAACGTTCCCCATTATAAGAAAACCAAGATCCAGACTTTTGAACAATATCTACTTCAGAACCAATATCTAAGATTTCTCCTTCTCTTGAGATACCTTCTCCATACATAATATCTACTTCAGCAATGCGGAAAGGAGGTGCCATCTTATTTTTGACTACTTTAATTCTTGTTTTGTTACCAACTATGTCATTTCCCAGTTTAAGTTGTTCAGCGCGGCGAACCTCAAGACGAACGGAAGAATAGAATTTTAGTGCTCTTCCACCTGGCGTTGTTTCCGGATTTCCAAACATAACGCCTACTTTCTCCCTGATTTGATTGATGAAGATAGCAATGGTTTTAGACTTATTAATTGCTCCAGATAGTTTACGAAGGGCTTGAGACATCAAGCGAGCTTGTAGACCTACATGAGAATCTCCCATTTCCCCTTCAATTTCTTTTTGCGGAACTAATGCTGCTACTGAGTCAACAACAATAATATCTACAGCACCACTTCTAACTAATGCTTCAGCAATTTCAAGTGCCTGCTCACCAGTATCTGGTTGAGATAACAGTAACTCATCAATATCTACACCTAGTTTTCTTGCGTAAACTGGATCAAGTGCGTGTTCAGCATCAATAAAGGCAGCTCGACCTCCATTTTTTTGTACTTCTGCAATCGCATGTAAGGAAACTGTTGTTTTACCTGAGCTTTCGGGTCCGTACACTTCCATGATTCTTCCTTTTGGATAACCATTAATTCCAAGAGCGATATCTAAAGCTAATGAGCCTGAGCTAGATGCCTCAACTTTTGTATGTGTGCCTTCTCCCATCTTAATAATTGATCCTGTACCGAATTGTTTTTCAATTTGTTTTAGAGCCATATCTAGTGCTGCTTGTTTATCATTCATAATTTAAAACCTCCGATTGTTAGTACGTTTACAGTAAACGACAATGTATATGGATAAATAATAAGGATTGGCTCAAATGTTTTTGCTCCGTGCGAGAAAATTTTGTGTTTAACTGTCTTGGTTTATTCTGTTGTTCCTTTATTTATCTCTAAACCCTTAATATCGAACAAATGTTCCTATTGTGTAATCATACAATAAACGCATCTAGTTGTAAAGGAGAAAGTTTTGTACAAACCAGCCAAAGAAATATCTTTTTTGTAAAAAGTAGGTTTATGCTTTTAATATTTATAGTTATTGAAACTTTAATCTATAAAATAATCCTTATTATAGGAACAAAAAACAATTCATTCTCTTGTATACATTATTCCGGGAGACATGCTAAAAACGAGCCCTTGATAATCAAGGGCTCGTTCACTTTATGTTTTTCTTTTTTATCCTTGAAATACTATTGGTTATTGTGCATTTTTACTACATCTAAATTAAACTCGGTTGCAAAAACTTGTTGTTGTGCCCCATAAAAAAATCCCCACTAAATATAGTGTAACCCTCACTCTCAAAGAGTAATTTCTTTACACTATACTTAGAGGAGATAATACCAAATTTTACTGTTTTTCTTGCATTACTTGAGCTACTTCAGTAAAAATTACACCTAATCCATGTGCACCTGCGTCCGGATAACCAAGGCTTCTTTCTCCAACCGTACCAGCACGCCCCATACGTGCAACAATCTGTTCAGTTGATTTTGCTCCTTCAACAGCAGCTTCTGCTGCTTTGACAAGAGCATGTTTCAAGCTTTCATCCTCAGCAGCACTTGATGTTAACGTATCTGCATAAGGTACTAAAGCATCGATTAAAGTTTTATCTCCTACAACAGCTCCACGCCCAAAAGAACGTTCTCCTGTTGCTTGAATGCCTTTTACAGACGCTTGGATCATTTCAGCAAATTCTGTTAAAGTCAGTTCGGTTTTAGATTCAGTGTTCTTTCCAGCCGCACGAAATGCTGATCCCCAAATAGGCCCTGATGCCCCGCCACAGTGCTCCATGATAACAATGGAACATGCCTCTAGAAAGTTTCCAATATCATTTGATTTATTTTCTAGAATTTCGTGCCATTCAGCTTTCAATTGTTTGAATCCTTTAGCAACACTCATACCAAAGTCTCCGTCACCAGCATGGGAATCTAATTCACAAAACGGTATTTCATTTCTAATAATACATTCACTCATTTGGTCTACCATAAAAATAATATTATTCAACGTCAATCGATTTTCCGTTACTACGGAATATTCTTTGTTGGTTTGCACCTCATAAGACACTTTCGGGGCCTCTACGCTACCGATGATTTCATCATAAGTGACAGCTGGTACTTCACCTTTGATTTTTAACGCAGGAGTATCGCACTCTTCAGATAGGAGACTCTTTAAGTTTTCATCTAATTTCATAATCGAAATAGAAGCACCGGCCATATCAATGGCTGTCATATAGTTTCCGACAAACGTTCTTGCAATCGTTACTTTTCTACGTGACAATTCACGAATGACAGAATGATTTAATAAATACAGTTCTTGAAGAGGTGTGCTTCCAAATCCATTAATTAGGACAGCCACTTCTCCTTTTCCATCTTCTATCCCTATTTCTTTTAATAATGCCGTTACCATGCGCTCTGCAAGTTCGTCTGCTGAAATAATTTTTTCACGACGGATACCAGGTTCTCCATGAATGCCAACGCCAAATTCCATCTCATCTTCTGCAATCTCGAAAGTAGGAGTTCCTTTAGCGGGAACTGTACAAGAAGTTAATCCAATACCAATGCTTTTAACATTCGCAATAGCGCTTTCTGCTGCCTCTTTCACTTTTGATAGATCATATCCGCGTTCTGCTGCAGCACCTGCTATTTTATGGACAAGAACAGTACCAGCCACTCCACGTCTTCCAACTGTATATAAACTGTCCTGTACAGCGATATCATCATCTACTTTTACATAATCCACTTGAATTCCATCTTCTTCAGCTAGATAAGCAGCATTCTTGAAATTCATCATGTCACCACTGTAGTTCTTAATCACGAGTAAAGTTCCCTTATCGCTAGCAGTTTCTTTAATGGCTTGATAAATCTGTATTTGAGAAGGTGAGGCAAATACATCACCACAAACTGCTGCATCTAACATACCCTTCCCGACATACCCAGCATGAGCAGGTTCATGTCCACTGCCGCCCCCGCTAATTATGCTTACTTTATTTTTGTTAATTTGTTCTTTTTTAATGATTTTATATTTTTCAATTAAACTCAGTTCCGGATGTGCTAGAACCATCCCTTTACACATCTCAAGTACGACATCTTCTGGTTTATTAATAATTTTTTTCATCTTATATCAACCTCTTCTTATAATCATTTCCAATTTGATCTGCTGCAAGGATAGCTGCAGCTACTGACTCTGGAGTAACAGGGAATGGCATAGAATAAATAGATTCCTCTGGAATACAAGCTTTGTTAGCTACTTCCATTAACTCTTCTTGTGTAATTTGTTCTACTCCAATATCAGCAAGACAAACTGGGAGTCCTACTGCTAAACAGAAATCTAACACTTCTTCTATTTCCTCAGTTGGCGCATTTTCCAATACCAATTGTGCTAATGTACCAAAAGCTACTTTTTCACCGTGGAAGTAGTGGTGCGCACTTTCTAAAAGAGTAAGCCCATCATGAATGGCATGTGCTCCAGCTAATCCACCACTTTCAAACCCTAATCCTGATAATAAGATATTGGCTTCAATAATGTTTTCTAAGGCTGGAGTAACAACATTATGATCGCTTGCTGCTTTTGCTTTAACCCCGTCCTCTAATAGAGTGTTGTAGCAATGTTCTGCTAAAACTAGCGCTGCATTTGTACCTTTTGCTGGTGCACATAAGTCCTCACGCACTCCACAAGGTAATCCAGCATTTACATTAGAGAAAGAACGTGCTGTTGCTCTTGCTTCGAAATAAGTAGATAACGCATCCCCCATACCAGATACTAAGAATCTAGTAGGTGCATTAGCAATGACTGTTGTATCAATTAATACAACACTTGGGCTTTGCTTAAAGTATGCGTAATCATCAAAAGCACCCTCTGGTGTATAGATAACTGCGGAATGACTTGTAGGTGCATCCGTAGCAGCAATTGTTGGGACGATAATTAACCCTTCTCCCTCTGCTACACATTTTGCCGTATCAATTGCCTTACCGCCACCTAAACCAATTGTACAATCACAGTTGTTTTCTTTTGCTATTTCCTGCAATCTAGAAATTTCTGGTCTGGAGCACTCGCCATTGAATCCGCCTTCAAAAAATGTAATACCATATTTTTCTGCTGTTGCATCTAATTTGCCTTGTACACGTTTAATATCTTCAGGATGTGCTATTAAAAGTGCAGAGGTACCAAATGTTTTCACAAAATAACCTAAATTTAAAATCTCATCTTCACCTTGAATGTATTTTGAAGGACTAATAAATGCTTTTCTCATAAATAAAACCTCCTAATTAACTTTGTAATCCCTTACAATCGGAATTTTACTATCTTTTGTGTAAGATTACATTAGTCTTAAATGACGAGTTTTTACAACTTTTTATCGTATTTTTTTGCTCTCTTCATTTAATATGGTATTATTATGACATTATTTTAGGTGAAAATACTACCAAGTTCACGTTGAAAAGAGGTTACCTTTATCGCTGAACACTCTTTTATTTTACAAACTCAGGAATAAAATAAAGGTATTCTCAAGTAGGTAATACAAACTACCACACGGGAAGTAGAAGCAAGGGAGATAAAACATCATTGAAAACTACTTACATGAATTTAGATAAAATACTAGATTTAAAGAAATGGCGAAATCTTCAAGATTCACTTGCGCTTGTTACAAAATTAGCGATTGTTACGGTTAACTATAAAGGAGTGCCCATTTCTCAACACAGTGGTGTACGTCCATTTTGTGAGACTATGCGTAAAAATCCTGATACGGCAAAACTTTGTGAAAAGTGCGATGCGCGGGGAGGATTAGAGGCAGTTAGAACCAATGCTCCTTATATCTATTTATGCCACTGGAATATTGTCGATATTGCCATTCCCATTATAATTGATGATAAATATGTAGGCGCTATCATGGCGGGAGAAGTAAAAATTGAGGATGGTGACAAACATCCTCAATTGGAACAAATGCTTACTGTTCCATCAAAGGGATTTGAACAGAAGTTAAATAATAATGAAGAAATACAGCGTCTATATGATTCTATTCCTACTCTATCCTATACAGAAATTAACGAAGCTGCTCAAATGTTATATAGGCTTTGTAACTACATTGTAGAGGAAGCTATGAATAAAAATTTGATTTTAGAAGTATATGAAAAGATGGCTCCAGTAAAAGAAGACCTTTCTACTGAAGATATTTCTTACGGTTATTCTCTAGATAATATTCAAAATATAAAAAAGGAATTAGCCAACACAGTTACTAATGCTTATGTAAAAACGTCTATTAACGATCACTTAGTTTGTAAAAACAAAGTATTACAGCCAGCCTTTGACTACATTTATAAACATAAAAGAGAAAAAATATCTCAGCAAAAGATGGCTGATTTATGTCACATTAGCACAGGTTATTTCAGCCGTATATTTACCAAGGAAACGGGTATGAATTTTTCTGTTTTTATTTCGCTCAAAAAAATAGAGTGGTCCAAGCAATTATTAGAAGAAACGGATTTGTCTATTGCACAGATTAGCGATGAATTAGGTTTTAATGATCCTGGATATTACATCAAGACATTTAAAAAATATGAAAATATAACTCCTAACGTCTATCGGAAATATTATCAAGAAAAGATGTAGAGTTTTCAGTCCTGACGTAAGAAACATATAACTTTTCCATACTGATACTAGTATTCTAAAAAGGGTGCTTTTCAGTATGGAAAAGCAATGAGACACAGTCATGTGCTGGCCTTTACGCTATAAATAATATATAAATCTCTATTCCGCACGCTTATAAACATTGGGTCTCAGGCCTTCAAATATTGGGATGTTTTTTTGTTGTTCTGTAACTTTCTGTATATGGATTTCTGCTGTTATGATTTCTTCTTTGTCTCTCCCCTCTTCTATAATGTTTCCATTTGGGTCAATGATCATTGAGTGTCCCGCGTAGGTGTTGCCAACATGATTTTTATGATTCACTTTTCCCACGCTGTTACATGCAATAACGTATACACCATTTTCTATAGCTCTTGCCTTCAATAGTGTTTTCCAATGATCTATATTTTTGGTAGTCCATTGTGCAACGTAGAATATAATTTTTGCACCTTGAGACGCTGGATAGCGTGTAATTTCTGGAAAACGTAAGTCGTAACATATAATTTGACTAGTTTTGATACCGTTAATTTTGAATATTTCCGGTACTTCATCTCCACCTGTTAAATAATGATGTTCATCTAACATCGGCACAAGATGTATCTTATCTTTTTGATAGAGCAGTTCGCCCGTTTTTGATACTGCAAAGGCTGTATTATAAATATTTCCATTCCTTTTATTCGAAACTGAACCTGCAATGATATTCACTCGATGTTTAGTTGCTAAACTTTGGATAAAAGGAAAAGCTCTCTGTAAGTCAATATCAGCTTTTTCTGCTACATTTTTAAAATCATAACCCGTATTCCACATTTCAGGTATTACAACAATTTCCGTATCTATATCCAGCTTTTCTGCAAATAAGGATACAATACGGTTTTCGTTTTGCTTAACTTCTCCTTCAATAATCTCCATTTGAAATAATTGTATTTTCATGTTTTTCCCTCTTATTCATAGATAAATTTATAAATAGAATATAAATCATTGCTGTATTTGACATCTTCGCCATGTGAAGAAGAAATAATAGAGGGTTTAATTTTATCTATAATTCGCCCGCTATTAATATTTTCATCCATATCAACTGTGAACTTTCGAATCGGTGGATGTAAGGATTCAGCATTAGAAAAAAATAAGTCTCCAGTTAGCAGCACATTGTCATCTTTATGATGGTATATGACATGTCCCGGGGTATGACCGGGTGTTAGATATACGTCTACGGGTAACGTTTTAATGATATTGTCACTTAAACTTTCAACTTGATGTTCTACGCCTGTTGTTTCTTTTTCTGCCTTGTTTGGATACGGTTTTTCGCCATTGATAAAAGGCGTTTCAATTTCGTGTGCGTAAATAGGAATATTTAAATGATCTTTTAAATACTTGGCACCATTAATGTGATCCAAATGGCCATGTGTCAGCAAGATACTCTTGGGAATACCTAAAGATTTTGCTGCATTCAACTGCGCATATGCATAGTCTTCCATTCCGGTATCGATGAGATAAACATCCTCACCATCCACTATGTACCATGTATTGATCTTAACTCGAATACCAACGAGGGTTTCATAAGTGAGTCTATAAACATGTTCAGAGATTTGAACAAATTCCAATTCATACACCTTCTTCTGATTTATTTGATATTATAAGTGTAATCAGAAAAAATAGGAGTAACAAGAAGGCACAAATTTGTTACTCCCCATTGAGGTGAGGAAATGTCAGAGTTTAAAAGCGATCAATACGGCCCTTGTACGTTAACTGTAAAGCAAGCCTGTCCAATTGAATTAGCGATGCACATTATGGGCGGTAAATGGAAAGGCATTATTTTGTCTTTGTTATCAAAGTCACCTATGTATTATAATGCAATGCGCCGTGAAATACCGGGTATTACTCAGCGCATCCTTACACTCCAGCTTCGCGATATGGAAAAAGACGGATTAATAGAAAGAGAAGAAACAAACGATAACCCTAAAAGAGTTTTATATTATTTAACAGAGCTTGGAGAAAGTTTTATCCCAATACTTAAATCTTTAGAGAAATGGGGCAATGCTTATATAAGCAAGCAGGAAGAAGGAATAAAAGAGTCTCAATAATTAAGGAGAGTTGGCATTTTTATTTTTGGTAACAGACTCTTTAGAATTTAGCCTATACATGGCTATAAACTCCCAAATTTAGTTTTCTATACATAACATCTATAGCTATTTTAATGAAGATTAAGAGATAGTGATAACGATACAAATACTAAAGTTTCTACTATTTTTTTAGAATGGCATGATTTTTTTCATTTTCCTTTCGAAAAGGCATATGTTAGTTAATAAAAGATACCTTTATTGTTGAAAGGAAAATTGATCCTATGATTGCGTCAAAGGTTAAATTTGCTGCCTCGTTCTATGCAATAATGTCTATTAGTTTTTGGGGAATTTCCTTTGTCTCTACCAAAGCTGTTTTAGATAAACTAGATCCATACACACTCCTTGTTCTTCGTTTTGGAATTGGGGCACTTTTTTTATTGGTATTATTAGTGCTAAAGAGATATCCATTAAACATTCCGCTTAAGTATATTCCTCATTTGATTGTGTTAGGTATCCTTGGAGTATTCATTCATCAAGTTATTCAGGCAACAGCACTTCTCACAATAAATGCTTCTGCAGCAGGGTGGATTATTTCGTTTTCTCCTGTATTTACGGTCATTCTCTCCGTATTTTTTTTGCATGAAAAGATGACGTTATTAAAAGCATCAGGGATTATTGTAGCTATTATTGGCGTTCTACTGGTGACCACTTCTAGCAATCAGCATTCACTTCAGCTTCCGGTTAATATCGGTTACCTGTTAATGATTTTAAGTACGTTAAACTGGGCAATCTATTCTGTCCTATTAAAAAAGCTGGATATCCAACTTCCCTCTCTTGTTGTTACGTTTTATATGTGTTTAATAGGATTTACTCTAACGACTCCTTTTCTCGTAAGAAATAAAGGCTGGGAGATCATGCCTTTTTTAACAAGCGTGGAGTGGGCTCATTTATTATTTCTCGGTGTATTCGTTTCAGGTGTTGCCTATTGGTACTGGGCAAAGGCATTAGAGGTTTTAGAGGCGTCCCAGGTATCTCTGTTCCTTTATTTAGAACCAGTAGCGACATTGATAACAGCTGTTTTACTGTTACGAGAAAAGATTATTCCCGTCAGCATATTAGGAGGAGTCATAATTATAGTGGGAGTGATTGTAGCCAATGGAAGACTACTAACTTTTTTAAGGTACTTGCCGTGGAGAAACAAAAAATTGTAGCTATGCAGAAAAACCAAAAATTTGTGCTGCTCATAAGGAGGTAATGCGTGTATGAGCTTAATTGAACAGGTAAAGCATATTTTAGATAACTTGGACTCCCCTACCAAATTGGAACTGAGAGAGGCTCTTTTGGCTTTAGATATAAACTTTAATGATTTAAAACCACTATTGCAGTCAGCAAAAGACAAGCCATACTATAGAAAGCTTCTCTATCAAAATGACGAAGTGGAATTACTTGTTATGAATTGGTCAGCAATAGAGTGTGCTCCTCACGATCACGGTCATTCGCATGGATGGATTCAAGTAGTAAATGGTACAACTATAAATACGGTTTACGAAGTTAAAGAAAACCAAATGCCAGAAGAGCTGTTTTCTCAGCATCAGGGAAAAGGTAAGCTTTTTTTTGCTCCCAAGAAAGGTGTGCACAAGATGAAGAGTGCTGAAGGCGCGGGTCTAGTTACTCTTCATCTCTACTCTCCCCCAATCAAGGAGATGATGGTTTATGATTTCAAAACATGCGCTGCTTGCATTGTATCTGATGATTGTGGAGCGTGGTGGCCAGATCATCTTCGTCAAAAGGTAAGAGAGATTCAATTAAAGAAGAAAGAATGATGTTTGTTGACCCTTGGAATATTTCTCATACAGAAACAAAATAACTGTTTAGTCGAGTTAAAGGACGTACATCACGAGATTTTCTTGTTTACAGTTAGCTGTCTTAGTAAGAAAACTCCACTAAACATAATCGATTTTATGCTAAATAAAAAAGACAGAAAGAGTCTACTTCTTCCTGTCTTTTTTGTCATTTAAGCATCAGCAACATGAGTTGCTGGCAGGTGACTTTTCATTCACCCCAACGCTATCCTCAGTCTTATGAACCTCACTATCAGATTTCGTAAAAAAAAACTCCCACTCGTTCCCGTCAGGATCTGTTACCCAAAACTTATCTTGCACAGCATAGCAGCAGGTCGTATCTATTTCTTCCCGAGCAAAGAATCCCTCTTTTTCTAGTCGTGATTTATGAGAATGAATCTCCTCAGGAGTTTCTACTTGGAAGCCGAAATGATTCACTTGATTACCTTTTACATCGTCACGTACGTTCAAGGTGAAATTTAATCCGGGTTCATCTAACAAGAATTTAGCATAATCTATTTTCGTTTTCACAGGTTGAACGCCAAATACCTTTTGATAAAACTTAATGGACGCCTCTAGATTCGTTACATTAATTCCTACATGAACATATTTCATTTACACTTCCTCCTTCGCATGCTAAATAATATTATTTGGAATGTAGTAAATTAAGAACATGGGCCGCTTTTACTTGTATCTTTTCTAAACAAGCAGCATAGTTCTTCTGATAAGAGATGGTTCACCTCTTTATCATTTAAATCGTAATAACTCCATGTCCCTTTTGTTTCTTTTGTGATGAGGTTTGCTTCTAATAAAATCTTTAAGTGGTAGGAAAGTTTAGATTGAGACATCCCAAAGAATTCAGTTAGATCACATACGCATGTCTGTCCTCGCTGGCAGAGCTCATACATAATTTCTAATCTCTTTTGATCAGCAAGAGCTTTAAATTTTTGTTCGTACTGTTTAAATGGGTGCTTTCCTTCCTTGACTGTTTCCATTGTCATTCTCCTTCATCAATTTTTTTTGATTTAAAGTTCGAAGCTCTCGGTAGCTTTTTTAAAGTTACTGTATGTAGTTTCCCCTCTTAACGTAGGATCTTGATGAAAAAAACGCTGAAAGATTAGACTTTGTGCTTCCTTATAGTTCATCCCTTGAGTGTTCATAACTAAATGAAAATAGGCTCGAAAGTACGTAACCGATAAGTTTCCAGAGTTGTTGACTCTCACTGCTTTCACTCTCACTTTTATAAATCAATTTTTTTTGATGTATTCATCATATCTGGAAAATTTAGATAAATCAAGACATTAATCAAATTTTTTTGTTTAATAGTAGTGTATATTTTTGTTGAATGTATAATAAAATACTTATATAATTATATTTCAAAATAAGGAGGTGAGTTGGATTGGATGTAAAAGTACAAATAGAAATGGAGAAAGCAGCACAGATACTGAAGCTGCTTGGCGATAAGACAAGATTATCTATGATGAAACTGCTCCAAAATAACGAGTGCTGTGTTTGTGAGCTAGTTGAAATTTATAAAGCAAGTCAACCGGCTATTAGCCAACACTTGCGTAAATTAAGAGATATCGAACTTGTAAAGGAAAGACGACAAGGACATTGGATTTTCTATTCATTAAATAAAGAAACCGGCTATTATCAGTTTGTCCTTAATATACTTGAATCTTTACCAAGCGAAGATGGACGATTAAAAGAACTAGAAAAACAAGGATTACGCATTAGTTGTTGCTAATAGTAGGAGGTTTGTAAAGTGGTATCAGTTATAGTAGCCTCCCTCATCTTCTTAGTGACATTGATTTTTGTCATTTGGCAGCCAAAGAACTTGTCTATTGGTTGGTCAGCGTGTGGAGGCGCAGTAATAGCTCTTTTAGCAGGTGTGGTTGATTTCCATGACGTGCTGGATGTAACTCAAATTGTATGGAACGCAACGTTAACGTTTATTGCAGTTATTATTATTTCTTTAATTTTAGATGAAATTGGATTTTTTGAGTGGGCAGCGTTACATATGGCGCGTGCTGCAGGAGGAAATGGCGTTCGCATGTTTGTATATGTATCCCTCCTAGGAGCTATAGTAGCCGCATTATTCGCAAATGATGGGGCAGCCTTAATTCTAACACCTATCGTACTTGCTATGGTGCGGGCACTCAAATTTGAAGATAAAATGGTCTTTCCTTTTATTATCGCCAGTGGATTCATTGCGGATACAACATCGTTACCTCTTGTAGTAAGTAACTTGGTCAACATTGTATCAGCTGATTTCTTTGGTATTCGTTTTTCTGAATTTGCCTCACGCATGATTGTGCCAGATTTATTTTCACTTTTGGCAAGTATTACTGTCTTGTATTTGTATTTTCGTAAAAGCATCCCTAAGAAATACAATCTAGATGATTTACAGAAACCTGTTGAGGCCATTAAAGACATGAAAATGTTCCGTTTATCAGGAATCGTTTTATTTATTTTAGTTCTTGGTTACTTTATTGGTGAGTTCTTCAATGTTCCAGTTTCTATTATCGCAGGTATTATTGCCATTTTATTCTTAGGAATAGCAAGAAAAAGCCCGGCTGTTCACACGAGAAAAGTGTTAGCAGGAGCTCCGTGGGCGATTGTTTTCTTTTCGATTGGTATGTATGTTGTTGTGTATGGATTACGCAATGTGGGGCTAACTGAAGTGCTAGCAAGCCTTATTCAAACAACCGCTGATCAAGGATTATTTGCAGCAACCATTGGTATGGGATTTATTGCAGCCATTCTCTCATCGATTATGAACAACATGCCAACCGTGATGATTGATGCTTTGGCCATTGATGCAACTTCTGCAACAGGTACGATTAAAGAAGCTCTGATTTATGCAAATGTCATTGGTTCGGATTTAGGACCAAAGATTACACCTATTGGCTCTCTAGCGACGCTCTTATGGCTTCATGTTCTCTCGACAAAAGGAGTTAAGATTTCTTGGGGAACTTATTTTAAAACAGGTATTATCTTAACCATCCCAACATTGTTTATTACACTTGTTGGTTTATATATTTGGTTATCAATTATTTCTTAACACATCATAAAGGAGATTTTACACATGTCTAAAAAAACACTTTATTTCTTATGTACAGGTAACTCTTGCCGTAGCCAAATGGCTGAAGGATGGGCAAAAAAATATCTAAATAACAATGAATGGGATGTACGCAGTGCGGGATTAGAAGCTCATGGATTAAATCCTAACGCTGTAAAAGCAATGAAAGAAGCTGGTGTTGATATTTCAAACCAAACATCTGATATTATTGATCCTGAAATTTTAAATAATGCAGATTTAGTGGTTACATTATGTGGCCATGCAGCTGATCATTGCCCCGTAACACCTCCTCATGTGAAGCGTGAACACTGGGGATTTGATGATCCTGCAAAAGCAGAAGGAACAGATGAAGAGAAATGGGCATTCTTTCAACGTGTCCGTGATGAAATTGGTGAGCGTATTCAGCGTTTTGCCGAAACAGGTAAATAATTAATTAAGAAGCAGTCTATTTGTGTAGACTGCTTTATTTTTTCTCCACTAATAAGGGGCTTTTCACTTTTATAGTTCCTGAAAATAATAGGCTCTTGTTTAGTACCTGAACGGCTAATAATTAATTGTTCGTAATAAATGCCACCTCTGATGTAAACCGTAGTTCCGGGTGGAGCTGCTTCACTTGCCTTTCTTAATGTTCTAAAAGGTTTGCTTTTAGTACCTAAGTTTTTGTCGTCCCCTGTAGGAGAAACGTAGATCTCATGATGTATAGGTTCTACTGAAGGCTGATTAGCTGCCTCAACCCTTTGGTTTATACAACACAGTAAAATAAGAAAAATACCAACTACTTTTTTCATAAGATACTCCTTAAAGTTAATGAGTTTCACTTACAAGATGTTTAAATTATACTATTGCTCTTTTAATAAATATGTAAAACATCGCACTATGTCTTGTTATTTTTTAAAACTACAGCAACTTTTACATTTAAAACGGAAAGTGCTAAAGTAATGCTAGAATATGGAGGTTTGAGAAATGAATAAGGAACTTAAGTTACGTCCTTTGGAAAGAGAAGATTTAAAATTTGTCCATGAACTCAATAATGATGCAAATATTATGTCTTATTGGTTTGAAGAGCCTTATGAAGCTTTTGTAGAGCTACAGGACTTATATGATAAACATATTCACGATCAAGGTGAGCGTCGGTTCATACTAGAAAAGGACGGGGATATGCTTGGATTAGTGGAATTGGTCGAAATTGATTATATTCATCGTAGAGCAGAGTTTCAAATTATCATTGACCCTACATATCAAGGTCATGGTTACGCCATGGTTGCCACAAATCTAGCAATGAATTATGCCTTTTCGGTATTGAATATGCATAAACTTTACTTAATTGTAGACAAGGAAAACGAAAAAGCAATTCATATCTATAAGAAGGTCGGTTTTTCTATTGAAGGTGAGTTAAAAGATGAATTTTTTGTCGATGGAAGCTATCATAACGCTATAAGAATGTGTATGTTTCAAAAAGAATATTTACAAACCAAAAATAAAAACTAAGGTTGAATTAGTATAAGCTTCCTGCTCAGACGCAACAGGAGCTTTTCTCTTTTTAAGCTGTAGATGATATACAAATTTCTATTCTGCATGCTTATAAACATCCGGTCTCAGGCTTTCAAATATTGAAAAGAGCCCTTACCATGGCGGTAAAGGCTCTTCATATGCTCTTCCCTGATGGGAGTCTTATGTTATCTTTAGTTAAGGTCTATGAAAATTGACTGTTTTCTCGTCATCTCCTGTGCGTTCAAACCAACCTCTAAAGGCCCAGTTATCATAACCTCCATCACCTTCATTAATAAATGTTCCTTCTTCAAATATCCAGACTCCATACGTAATACCATCATAATCTACGGTATCGCCTAATTGGAAAAAGTTGCGGTAGCTTATTCAACATGATAATCAACTATTATTTAATAGATTTAGTCGCAATATAACAAGGCATATATTTGGTGATTTTTCCCTTGTGGTGATGATCTTCATAAAGATCTTGTAAGGTGAATCCAGCTTTTAGCTGTCCGCCAATTTGAGTTTCTAATGAATGGCTAAACTGTACACCGCCATTTTTTATAAGTTCTTCATCATTTTCTACTGTGTTTTTAGTTCCATCATAAGGTAATTTATTAACCACTTGTAATGCTTTCTCATCTTCTCCAAATAAATAAAGAGCAGGATTTGCAAAGCCAGATAGCAGGACGCCACCTTTTTTAAGAACTCTAAAACATTCTTGCCAAACGTGTTCAACATCTTGAACATAGCAGTTTGATACAGGGTTAAAAATCATATCGAACGTCTCATCTTCAAATGGAAATGTCTTACTCATATCCCCTTTAACTAAGTCAATAGAGTAGCCTTCTCTAGTGGACACCATTTTTTCTAATTCTAATTGCTTATCAGAGTAGTCAAAAACCGTAACTTCCGCATGTTGGGCTGCAAAGACTGGGCACTGCTGTCCTCCTCCGCTAGCAAGTCCCAATATTTTCGCTTTTTTAAATGGAATAAACCAGTTATGCGGAACAGGCTTACAAGGTGTTAAGTAGATATCAAAATTACCTTGAGTTGCATCTACAAAATCTTGATGATTAATAGCTAATGACCATTCTCCTCCAGCTGAAGCCCATTCATCCCACATTTCGGAGTTGATTTTTGTATAATTAGATTTTTGCGTCATAGTTAATCCCCCTTTACCTTTTTACGTACTTTGTTTAATTTTACCATGTCACTAGAAGAATAATTTAGATGTACTAATTAATTTGTTCTGTTTCAGATAATTAATCTGTACTAGAGAAGTACTTAATAGATATTTTTAAAAATAAAAAACACCCTTTTGAAAAATCAAAAGGGTGTTTATATCTTAAATATAAAAGTTTGTATATAAACAAGGTACGAGTTTTATTTTTAATGGCTTGTCTCGAAGCTTTCAGCCATCATAAGGTCATTTTTGTAGGCAGCCATTGCGAGTTCATATCGTACCTTTTGGCTCGCTTCTACAAAATCAGCTTCCTTTACAAGTCCTGATAATGAATATTGGTGACCTTTAAAACCTACGTTCAGTTCAGTAATTTGATTGAATTGAAAGCTCTCTATAGGAATTCCATTCACATCTTTTAACAAATATTGACCATATTTCTCGTTACATGTTTGTGCTACCTGCTCCATTACTTTGAAGGCATCGTCCGGGTTTTGCCTATAGTTGAGAATAAGACTTTCATTTACCCGGCGTCTTCCTCGGGTTCCGTTCTGAAGTTCCGTAATGTTGCTATATGAGACGGTATAGAGGTAGCCGTCATATTGACGAATCTTTAAGTAACGCATCGTAATTTCTTCTATTTTCCCTTGACGGTTTCCGTTGAGAATAACATAATCTCCGTGGTGGATCTGGCGTTCAAACAAGTAAGTCAGTCCCATTATATAATCACGGATGATATGCTGGAGGATTATTGCCAGGGCACTGGCTAACACTACCGAACTAGTGAGAATCTTTCCGAAGTCAAAGAAATGGCTAAGCACATAAATAAAGAAAAAAGCCAGCCCCAATACTCTTGTGACCTGATTAGAAAAGTGCATGAGCGTCTCTTCTCGTTTTTCATCTAAAAAGCTCGTTTTATCAAAGAAAAGCTTAATGAATTTGCGAATAAAATAAACGATAAGTACAATCAGCAGCCCTACCGTTAAAACCTTTACGGGAAACTGCTGGAAAAATTCAGTGAAAACCAACTTACCCACTCCTTATTTCTAACACTATACCAAAAAAATGTACGGAAAGACAAAAATCTTCGGTTCCTTACAAACCTTAATGATAATAGCACGGTTTCCTCAAAAAAAGAAGCATATTCTATGCTTCTTGAAGGTCGGTCATATTCGGCGACAGTCTTTCAAATTGTCTTCCATCCTTATATATCTTTTGAATTTTGGAGGCTTTCTAATAAAGACATTCCTATATGTTCATCCTTATTTCTACTTAGTCTATAATTAGCTAAAACGACGGAAGCAACTTTCTTTTCTTTATCAATCCCTAAAAATGAGCTGAAGCATCCTGTTCCACCGCCGTGCAATATCACATTATTGTTTTTCTTTAAAAGCAACCATCCAAGACCCATATCAAACTTCTTTGTTCCATTGGCGTATTTTTTATGACAAAAAGACAGATATGGGTTATCTTCATCCATATTTATTTTTGCGTATTTAAGTAAATCATCAGCGGTTGAGGATACTGCGCCCGCAGGTGATATAAAATTCCCCTTGTCCCACTGCCAGTTGCCACAATCATTATTTTTGCGGTCATAGCCATGTAGATTATTGTTTGAAGCGCCTAAACAAGTATCCTTTAGTCCAAGCTCATTAAGAAGAAAGTCATTCATAGTATCCCAATACCCCTTCCCCGATATCATTCCCAACACGTATCCAATAAGGGATATACCGAAATTGGAATACTTCCATGAATAATCTACTTCTTTTAATTTACTTTTTTCAATCAGCATCTTCATTTTGTTAAAATCCATATGTAACGGATTATTTTTATTCAAATCACTTCCGCCAAAAATCAAATTAAAAATTATTTTAAAATATTCCCGTTTATTTAAAGGTAAGCTTCCTGAATATCCAGAAGAGTGAGTAGCGAGGCGGAGCAATGTAGGATAATACGTGTCTTCCTTAAGTTCTTTTATGTACTTTCGTATAGAATCGTTTAGTGTCAACTTGTTTTCAGATATGTATTTTGATAGCAGCGATATAGTAAAAGTCTTAGTAATAGAACCAATTTCATAATGGTATTTTTCGGATGAGTCAATTTCACCGCTTTCATTATAAATTTTGATAACATATTGGTTGTCCGTTAAATAGCCAACGGTTAATTTCAAATTCTTTTTTCCTCTACAGGTCTTGTTAATTAATCGTACTGTTTCATCACTGATTTCAAACATAATGAGTGCTCTCCCTTATCCTTTATTTCGAAAATCATTAAAAGGATCGATATGCTTCAAAGTAAAGTAGCCTATCAAATTTATTTTTATAAGTTCTTTTTTATATTATCAATTGCTTGAACTCTTCGACTTTCAAGCTCCCTTATCACTCTCAACTGTAATTCATTGTGATCTTCATCCATTTTGATGTTGCCTTCTTCTTCAAATCCATCATGTTCTTCCCCGTCAAAGCTATAAAGTTTCTTTAAAAGCTTCCACATTATTTCCAACTCTTCGGTTGAAAACTTTTTAAAAAGGTCTTCCAAAAAGAAAATTCCTTTTTCTGAAACAACAAGCAGCGCCTCTTTTCCCTCTTTTGTGATTTTCACGTTAACTGCACGTTTATCTTTACTGCTAGGAACCACGTCAACATACCCCTTCTTTTCCATAATGGTAATTAACTGCTTGACGCTTTGTTTTGTGGTTCCTAATTTTCTAGCAATATTATTTAACGTTGTTTCATCTTCAGGTAAATGAGCAATTGCCACCATCGCCATATGCTGTCTTGATGTTAAGAGCTCAAGAGACTGATCTCCTTTCACCTGGACTTTATTTGCCAGAGAAAATAAGGTAGCGTAAGTTTGCTGCATTAAAAAAAGATCTTTATAAATATCCATATTAACCCTCCATTTTAGACAATATATTGTCTAAAATAATAGTATATTTTGGTAATTATGTCAATGTACTGTTTATTTTAATTTTGACTATTCTGTTACACTAAAGCAGGCAAAGAAATAGTGGCCTTTCGTAAGCAAAAGTTGTCCTTTCTATATCTAATTAGATATACTAAAAAGGCACTCTAATTTAATATCACTCTAAAAAAATGTAAGAAAACCGATATGAAGTAAAGGAGAAAAAACATGAACCAACACACACAACCTTTAAACCCTATCGCCTTCCACCTTGGTCCACTTGAGGTCCATTGGTATGGAATTATTATAGGGATAGGAGCTTTTTTAGGCTTTTTGTTAGCCTCGAAAGAAGGAAAGAAACGAGGTATCTCTTCAGAAACCATCTCTGATTTACTTCTGCTAGCACTACCCATTGCTATCGTTACTGCTCGAATTTACTACGTACTTTTTGAATGGAGTTACTATAAAGACCACCCAGGCGAAATTATAGCAATTTGGCATGGAGGCATAGCTATTCACGGTGGAATTATTGGATCTGTATTAACAGCTATATGGTTTTGCAGAAAAAAGAATCTTTCTTTTTGGAAAATGGCTGATGTTTTAGCTCCTAGCTTATTATTAGGCCAAGCTATTGGCCGGTGGGGAAACTTTATGAATCAAGAAGCACATGGCGGACCTGTTACACGTCAGTTTTTAGAAACTTTACATTTACCTGATTTTATTGTTAATCAAATGTATATCAATGGAACTTATTATCATCCTACATTCCTTTATGAATCCCTTTGGAACATAATAGGTGTTCTTGTCTTGATCGTACTAAGAAAATCTTTGTTAAAAAGAGGCGAAGTCTTTCTTACTTACCTACTATGGTATTCGATAGGACGATTTTTTATAGAGGGATTGCGTACAGATAGCTTAATGCTAACTTCTCATATCAGAATAGCTCAGCTCGTTTCTTTCCTTTGCGTGCTAGGCAGTTTGATCGTGCTATGGTATAGACGTAAAAAAGGCTTAGCAACTAGTAAGACTGTATCTCTCTCATAAGCACATATGTTTTTGTATGAATGATTTTTTAAAGAATTAAAGGATAAAAACATACAAAAGGAGCAAATTGATTTTCAGTAACTCTGAAGATCAACTTGCTCTTTTTTTGTTTCGTTTATTAATATTTTTAATCTTAATAATGATTTATCTATATTTTACTAATAATAAAATGTCTTTTATAGTTAAATTATACACTTCTTGTGTGAAGCCGTGCTTGATAAGAATTCATATTGGAGATGAAATGTATGATAAATATAAATAAAGCCCAAAAGCGGACTGTATTCTTACGAACAAATGCCCGGACGTCATCTAATGTTTCTTTATGGGCCGGAGGAATTGCTTTTACTTTTCTTTTTGCTTTACTTGCTTATGGATTAGCGAAAGTCCCGAGATTTAATCATATCGGTCCACTAGCCTGTTCAATTATAATGGCAGTAATCTATCGTCAAATTTGGGGATACCCCGAAAAAATAAGGTTTGGAATTGAGTTCTCTTGTAAAAAGCTGTTACGTTATGCGATTGTTTTATATGGACTAAAACTTAATATTGATGTTGTTATTCATCAAGGGCTAGGAATGCTACTTCGCGATGTGGGAACGGCTGTATTTGCGATTGTTTTAACAATTCTTCTAGCCAAATGGATGAAGGCTGATCGTGGTTTATCTCTTCTTTTAGGAATAGGAACAGGAATATGCGGTGCGGCAGCTATTGCAGCTGTTTCTCCGATTGTAAAAGCAAAAGAAGAAGATACAGCTATCGGAGCTGGTGTTATCGCTTTAGTGGGAACTCTATTTGCAATTGGATATACCATTTTAAGACCTTATATACATTTAACAAATATACAATATGGAATTTGGTCAGGCGTTGGCCTCCATGAAATTGCCCATGTAGCTCTAGCTGCAGCACCAGCTGGACGCGACGCCCTAGCTATTGGCCTGTTGGCTAAGTTAGGCAGAGTGCTTTTACTTGTGCCATTAAGCTTTATCTTAATGTACTGGATGAAGCGAACAGGAAAAATGGAAAAGGATACGAAGATTGAATTTCCTTGGTTTTTAATAGGTTTTATCATCATGAGTATTTTTGGAAGTTATGTCGTAGGCAAGCACCTTATCATACCTAAAACGATTATGAATGATATTTCAACTCTAACCACGTTTCTTTTAACAATGGCTATGGTCGGCTTAGGGTTAAATGTAAGTATGAAGGCTCTTCGAACAAAAGCATTAAAGCCGTTGATTGCGATGTTTATTACCTCTATACTCTTATCATTTCTTACGTTTTGGACGATGTAAAGACCAGTAAATTAAAATGATTAAGTAACAGCTAATACTTCGTATACAACTGTTAATGTGAAAAAGTCTTTTATTTCTCAGGTTTTAAATATCTTTCCAAATTTATGGATTAATTATAGAGAAATCTAAACCTATACTAGATACTAATGGCAGTTCCTCTCCTTAATAAACGGTTTCAATTAAAAAACACCCTTTATTGCAGTAAGTAGTGATGTAATAAAGGGTGTGTTTGTATATACTAGGGGTTGTAGTGCTGAACTTGGTGTTGTTTTAAGAGCATCAAGCGGATGAAAAGATAAAGCATCTTCTACCCATGGAATACAGTAAAGCATAGACACATTTAGAAAATACATTGACGCCTTTGAATCAGTCATGGTATAAACACAATATGAGAGTTTAGTGCTTAAAAGCATAAAAGCGATAAAGTTTAAAAAAATACATAAATAGACGACATAGGAGGAAATAAATACCATGGAACATAATAGCAAAATTATAGACTGTACCATTCGTGACGGAGGTTTAATTAATAATTGGGATTTTAGCGTTGAATTTGTGCAAGACTTATATAACGGCCTAAGCGCAGCCGGCGTTGAATATATGGAGATCGGTTATAAAAATTCACCTAAGCTTCTTCAAGCAACTGAGCCCAACCCATGGAGATTTCTTGACGATAACTTTCTCAAAGAAATTATCCCTGAGAAAAAGTTCACGAAGCTATCTGCTTTAGTAGATATCGGGCGTGTAGATTCGAATGACATCCTGCCGCGTGAACAAAGTATGTTAGATATGATTCGAGTGGCATGCTATATTCGCGAAGTAGATAAAGGCTTAGAGCTTATAAAAATGTTCCACGATTTAGGCTATGAGACTTCACTTAACATTATGGCACTATCTAGCGTACCGGAAAATCAGCTTATTGAAGCATTTGAAATGGTAAAGAAAAGCCCCGTAGATGTTGTGTATATTGTTGACTCCTTTGGAAGCCTAGACCCTGCCGATATCGAGCATCAAGTGAAAAAGTTCCAAGCCATGATTCCTAGCAAGCAGCTTGGGATCCATACGCATAACAACATGCAACTAGCTTTTGCTAATACATTAACTGCGATGCGTAATGGCGTTACATTCCTTGATTCATCTGTTTATGGTATGGGCCGTGCAGCTGGTAACTGTAACACAGAGCTGCTTGTTAGCTACATACCAAAACCAAGCTATGAGATGAAGCCGATTCTTGGCGTAATTGAAAAGCATATGCTTGAAATGCGTCAAAAGTGGGAATGGGGCTATATCATTCCTTACATGATTTCTGGTGTGCTGAATGAACATCCACGTGTTGCTATGGCTTACCGTGATAGCGAGGATCGTGACAAATTCGTAGATTTTTATGACAAAGTAACGTCTCCAGAAGTTACTACGTCTCCAGCATCAAAATAAGTTAAAATGCTAAAAGTACCTCTGTTAATCGGGGTATTTTTTTGTTTTCGTACAAAAAGCCCATGATTGTATAGCATATCCTTAAACTTTGATACCCTCGATCTCGACAATTAACTAAATGTAAACAGTCGTGCTCTTCTTAAACTATTATTTATGTATATAAACCGGCGTTCCAATAGGAACTGCAGAGGAAAGTTCTAGAATATCTTCATTATCCATTCTGACACATCCATGTGACATATCTCTGCCAATAGAAGCTGGATCATTGGTCCCGTGTATTCCATATGTAGGCTTTGACAGTCCCATCCATAAGGGGCCAAATACAGCTGGAGGGGTCGTATCTTTATTAATGATTTTAAATTTTCCAGTTGGAGTTGGAGTAATCATTTTCCCTACAGCAATAGGATATGTCTTTACTAATTTAGCTCCATCATATAGTTTTAATTGATGCTGCTTTATTGAGACATCTATCCTTTTTGCCATAGAAGAACCCCCCACCCTCTTATAATTTACTATACATGAAATTTTCTGGATTGATCCATAATGACTACTGCTATTTATACCGTTCTAATAGTGAAAAATTTCTTTAAAAGCCAAGGCCCTGGCGTAAATCCAAGTGTTAATTGCCAAGCTCCTATTGCTTGCAAGCCGAATTGACGAACTAACACCATTTTTTCACTCATGCTTCTTACATCTTCAAACCATACTTCATGCATCTGCCCCGCTTGATCTTTATATCGAAAAAATGGGGATTTGTACTCCTTTGAATATTGGATGGGCGACTGATATCTCATCGCTGTTTTAATCGCATTTTGATTTGATATAGCAGATGCTACTGTCCCAGGCCTGTAAGGAATTGACCAGTTATATCCATACAACGGGACTCCAATGATAAGTTTTCTTCGAGGAATACTTTTTATCGCGAATTCTATTGTTCTTTGTACTTCAGTAATAGGTGCAACAGGCCCTGGTTCGCTGCCTGCATGATGCCAATCATATGCCATAATGAACATATAGTTAACAACTGCACCTATTCCCCCGTAATCATACCCTTTTAACCAAGGAATATCTTCGCTTGTCTTGGCTGGAACCGCTATGGTCAACACGTACCCTGCAGGTTTTAAACGTTCACCCAACTGACGTAAAAATCCTGTAAAAAGATCTCTATCCTCGGCCTTTACACGTTCAAAATCAATATTCACCCCTCCGTATCCTTTTCTAGATACTAAATAAAAAATATTATTAACAAGATTGTTTCTTGCCTGAGGATTATTTAAAACTTGATGGGCAAGATCAGAACTAAATCCTTCAGAAGTTAGATTAGTAATCGTAACTAACGGTGTAACTCGGTTTTTCCAAGTCGTTTCAATCGCTACTAAATCGTTTAAATTATTTATAATATCTCCATTGCTGCCAAAATGATATTCAAAAATAGAAATGGACGAGGAATAAGTTGCAAAATCAGTAATTAAATTGCGATCTAATTCTGGATTTCGAACAGCATAGTATTGCAGTGTACCTGCAATGTAGTTGGATATATTAGGGATTTTTATTTTCATTCCCACCTGCAAATAATTATAATGAACTGAAGAATTAACCCTTTTTAATTCTTCTAAGGATACATAAGCTTTTTTAGCAATGCTGCTCATTGTATCACCAGGTTGAACTGTGTATACATAAGAAGCTATAAGTAAGGCCTGACCTGGAACAATATTCGTTTCTTCTAACCCATTTACACTTCTGAGCTGTGCAATGGGATAATCATATCTGCTGCTTATTGAAGACAACGTATCACCAGGTTGAACTATATAAACAAACATGTTTTCTCCTCCTATGTACTCTTTATCGAATTATGTTTTATTTCGTGATAAGTTTAAAGAAGCCATTCAATAAATGTATATGAGGATTGTTTGTTTATATAACTGAGTTAAGTAAGGGGTAACTTCTTTACACACTCCCCCTCTATGGCGCCCCTAATACGGGTAGAAATGTTCCAGAAATGATCTCAAAATCTATGTATCATAAATGTATGTTTTTGGTGTACTTGAAACAGGCTGTTTTTTGTCAGATAGGATTATATTAAGAAATAAAAAGAGCAAGCTCTCTATCATGAGAGCTTGCTCCTTCCATTTAAAGATTAAATGGAATTGTTCATAATTTCCCACACCTTTTTCTCATGTTTCTAAGCTTCTTGTGATTACTGCAGAGAAAAATTTTTGTCCTACGGCTAAGAGTTAATAGAGGAGAAGCACATGCTGAAGGCACCAACTCAAGCATGTGAAATATCTTAACCGTATCCTAGAGCAGGATCATCAGGGGATGATATTTTTAGAAGCTATCTCCTATTTAATAAAGGAGTTTTTTGTAAAGAGGAAGTCAGTTCTTTCTTAACCTTTTACCTTGTGTTTCTTTTATTTATTTCTTTTTTTCCATTTTATAACCTCGATGTTAACGCCATAATCTTCTTGAGATGATATGGTGAATTCGTCCATTAATTTTTTTACCCCTGATAAACCAACGCCTAATCCCCCTGACGTTGTATAGCCACTTTCTAGCGCTTGTTGAATATTTTTAATGCCTGGTCCTTTATCTATAGCTATTATTTTGAGTCCTATTTCAAGTTGATTCTCTATTATTTCCATTATAATTTTTCCCGTCGTGGCATATTTATATATATTTCTGGACAATTCTGAAATAGTCGTAATAATTCGGGCTTGATCAAGTGTGCTGAAGCCTAAGCAGTTAGAGAACATCCGTCCTTTCTGACGCGCTTCTACTATATCCACTTCAGTGTGTATCTCAACAGTTAAAGGTTCCTTTCCTTCATCCGATTGAAATAGCATCATTATCACCACTTTCTTTATTTTAATAGGAGAGGAAAAACAATAGGCCAAAAAGAAAGGTTAGATAACCTTTCTTTTTGGCCTACATCTAGTTCAGTGCCTAGCTTATCAGTGCCGTTATGAAGTTGGGTTTAAAATCAGAAGAATTGTACTTTTATCTTTATGAAAATCCCATGCGACTAGTATATCTGTTACCTTTGAATCTAAAATTACTTCTAATGATTGGCTATGCTCATGGAGTAGCCTTTTTTCGAGATTTCTTTTAGCCAATGTAAGGTTTTCTTCAAACCCTAATTGAACTAATTCTTTCTCTACATTTACCATAATACCTTCCCTGATTATAAGGAGTGTTCTCTGATCTAATAAATAAGAAGAAACATCTTGAGGAAGTTTTTCTGCTTTTTGAGTCACTTCCTCAACTTCTTTATGCAGCAATTTCTGATTTTTATAGGAATGGTTGACTATGTTATTTTTATCAGAATGGATCATGATAAACATGCCAGACTGCAGCTCTAAATTCCAATCATAATAAAATTCTTCAATATCTAAATGTATATTTAATTGGATATATCCTTTTATCTCTTCAATTAAAGTCTCCATCAACAAATCACGTGTTTTTTGAACATAGATAACTTGTCCCTTGTCTAGCAAAGCCTTTTCTAAAGGTAATAAAAAGGCTTTAAAATAAACGGTTATAAAAGGAGGAGAAATGACGGTGAATACACCTCCAGGACCTCTTCCAAAATTTTCACGAAGTAACCTTCCCATATAACTACTTAATTCTTTTTCCAGTTTCGTTTTATCCATAGATGGTGCACCTAGTTTCTAGTTTCATAAGGTATACTATTCGTGATGTTTTATGAAAACTCCTTCTTCATCATAAGATCATTTTAGGTAATAAGAATTCACTTTCTATAAAATGTAAACTAGTCATACTAGTACATTTTTAATAGATTGGTTTCTGTTTACCTTTGTATTTTCTATGTTTAAAGATTCTTCTTTTATTTGAAATTCCAATTTTACTTCCGTAGATAATGGTACTTAAAAGTATTATATCCTTGCTAATTTCTTCTTTGTAAAATTCATTGTCATGCTTTTGGTAATCCTGCAACAATCGACGAAGCTCTTTTATAAACAATACAATCTCATGATTATCAGCCATACCGACCAAATCCTTTCTGTTGGCACATCCTATTTTCAGATGCTATTTTAGGGGATTATTCCGTTACAAAAGGACTTACTCTTTTGAAACAACAAAAATAAGCCGAAAAAGAAAAGGTATGAGCTTTTCTTCCTCGGCTTATGTTTGGCACAATGTGTCCAATTCATTACTGCCTCATTAATTTTTTGGTTTTAAGATAAGAGTAATAATGCTATTATCCTTTTCAAAATCCCAATCCACAAAAATATCAAGAATGTCTGCATTTAATATCTCATCATAGTCATCGTTTTGTCGTAAGATTCCTTTTTCCAAAGGGCGTTTAGAGATGCGTAAGGTGTCATCAAAACCCAACGAAATTAGCTGCTTTTCAATAGCCACCAGTATTCCTTCTCTTACGATGACCAATGTACGATCACTTAATTTATACGAAGAGATTTTCTCAGGCCCTTTTTGTGCAATTTCACTCATCTTTATAATCCGATCATGAATTGCTTGTTTTCCTGGGTAAGGGTCACCCTCAGTCAAATCGGCTTTCAAATCGTCCAGACAAACTCCCACAAAAATTCCGGAGTGATGATCTAAATTCCAATCATAATATAAGTGCTGGATGTCAAGGTCTGTAATCCCTTTAATTTGACCAGTGATTTGAGGTTCAAGAGTCTTTACCAAAAGCTCTCTTGTAGTCATAACCTGAAGTTCTTCATTCTGGTTTAACAGTACTTGTTCCATCGGCGATACAAAGCCACTGACATAAATAACAACATAAGGTTCATAAATCGTAACATGAACAGCCTCGGGGCCTTTTCCAAAGTTATCTCGTAACAATTTGCCCAAGTTATTCGCCAATTTTGTTTGCTGAGCCTTAATATCCATATTTCTTCATCCTTTATTAAGAAAGAAGCATCATATCTTCTTTCCATCATTTTATTGTACCATTACGAACGAATAATTTAAATATGCAGAATAAATAAAAAATAATTTGTTACTTCATGTTTAACCGAATTATAAACGTTCAAAACCTCTTCTTTCTATTGCTTGGTACGTATTTTGAATGTCACCGAAAAATACGAATCCGTTGGATTCGTACTGATGTTTTCAATGAAGTGAGTTATAGTATGTAGTCAAATTATTGTTGGGGAAATATAGCTTTATCTTTTAATTGATGCATCGCAGGGACCTACTAAAAAATAAAAAGAGGTGCAGCATGAAAGAGAAAAAAGAGCCACTTATTTTACGCAAGTGGCTCTTTGCTATGTGGATTGAATTCACTTGAACCTCTATTAAATAGTGGCAAAACGCAATCTATAATCGATTTAGATTATTCTTTGACTAATTTAACAAGCATATGAGCAAGATGATGTTGTTCTTCCTCGTTTCCAACTTTCCATAACTCATGTAACAAGTATTGCTCTTCATTTTGTGGCTCCTCATGGGTTGCGAGATAGTCAGCTATTTTTTTAGCTGCTAGAGCTAATTGATTATCATTTAACCCTAGTTTCTCACCTTTTGTGACTTTATCTCCTAAGTAACTTTTAAATTCGTTAAAACTAGAAAGGATGTTGTCTTTCTTCTCTTGACTCATTTCATTTAGTTTATCCTCTACTTTATTTTCAACGGTTTCAGTATTATTGTTCATTTTTCATTCTCCTTCCAATTAAGTATTAATGTTCTTATATGGTAAGTCCCCCATTTACAGGTATATAAACATTTCGCAGCCTATTCATATATTAAGTAGAATAATAGTAAACCTTGAATAAAACTCGAGTATTTGTAATAAAGTTTAGTGAAACACCTTTTTGATAACAGGATGTATTTCTTAGGATGTTAACAACCTAGGTTAGTTCCACAAAACTTAACGGGTTATTTAGATGAGGAACGGAGTGAATACAAATGAGTTTAGCTACTTATATAGGTTCGAACGTAGAATTACCTATTAATAAGGGATTAGATGATTTAGTTACTATTGGGAATTGCTTTTCAGATGAAAGAAATCGATTGAATATAAAGAAACACCAATTTACTACCCTTTATGTTTATGAAGTTGCAAGTGACTGGGGAATTGAGATTACGGAATATATGAATAAGAGCAGGCGCAAAGAATCAAAAGAGAAACTAATTGCACTATGCAAATTGATGGACCGCTATCTTAAGTCAGGAGACTTTTTTGAATTGTATAGTTGTTGGGTAGGAGAAGAAGCTGAAGAACCAGAGAGGAAATTAACGTTAAACATCCATTACTTTGACATCGACGACATTGACATGCCAGAAAAAACATTAGTTAGAATTGAAAAATGAGTTCGTCCTATTATTATGGTGAAATTACCCTTATATAGTATACATAAAAACAGAAAAACTCCCCTAATGCCTTAAGGGAGTTTTTCTGTTTAGTTAAATATTAAGGGTGTAATTGCTTGTTACTTACATATCATTTAATATTTTTGTAGATATTTATTATAACCTATCAAATGATTTCGGGAAAGCAAAAAATGAAAGCGATTACTTTTAATTCAAAATAATAGATGAAATATAACTGTCTTTTTATGAGATGTATTTTGGTTCTGGAAAAATACAGTGCTTAAGCTTACATGCTCTAAATTTCTCCTTATCTATTAATAGATAAGGGGGAATTTTTATTCTTTATCGTTTCCTGGCACAGCATTAGAAACTATAGAAGTGTCTCCAGTATAATACTTATGGGGATAAGGATCAGAAGGCTTTGTTGCAAACTCTTTCTCAAGATCAGCTAATTCCTCTGATACCTGTTCTAAATCATTTGATTGATTATTACTCATATAAAACTCCTCCTTTTAATTAAACAATGTTCATCGCGCATTAAGGATACGTTTTTTCATAATGTGGATATACATGCTGTTTTTATTCCATACTTTCCTGTGCCTTTTCTTCATTTAGTATATATTTCAAATTAATATTTATTACTTTTTTGAACTTGTGAATGATTTATTTGCACCTTTAAAATCTATTATGTTAACTAAGAAAGTATGCTATATTCACTTCAAAAAGCAGAGACCGATTGGCCCTGCTTGTTATTTGACTATCACTTTCCCTACCATCCCACTATTGAAATGATACCTACATATCAGTTCATACGTACCGGAATTTTGTGGTTTCACGGTAATGGTTTTTTCTTTTCCAGGCTGGACTTCAGCATCGATTCCGAGTTTTTCCACTGTGAAGGTATGCTCTTTCTGACCTTTATTTTTCAATATCAATGTTATCGTTTTTCCACTTGGGATAGTGATGGTTTCTGGATTAAAGTAATCATCGTTCAACTGAACCTCCATGGCTTTTTGTCTTACCATGTCCGATTCAGCCAAAACGCCGAGTGCCCCTGAATTTATCACACCGATAAGCATCGCAAACAAAATGACCCATCCCGTTATCCACTTTTTCATAGACATTTGCAATCACTCCTTTCCTAAGCCATATTCTTTTCCAATTCATAAAATAATATTAATATTTTTTGTAAATTAAGTATTTTTTTCCTTAGTCGCAATTTCTGGAAACTACAAATAGTTAGGAGAATCGTGAGTACTAAGAGAAGAAAATAGCAGGCGTACCCAGGAATAAATAAGTTTTATGAAAGAAGCTTCTCGATTAGGTCTCTCAATTAAATTGCAGCACTTTATAAAATAGTATTGATACTAATAGAACAGTTTCAATCATATTCTTATAAGAGAAAACATTGAAAAGGAGTGTCAAGTTAGTTGATAAAAGCTAAGGTTAGTTTACGGCCTATTATTAGTAAGATAAATTTACCTACCGTTTTGAAAACAGCTATACTTCCCGGTGACTCAATTGAAAGCTTATTTATTGCAACCCAAGTAGGAGAGATCTTTTACATAAGGAATGGAGCTATACGGACTTTTTTAGATATTGGCTCACAAATCATAAAATTGGGTACGTCTGAACCAGGTGTTTCTCGTGGGGGATATGATGAACGGGGATTGCTGGGGCTAGCGTTTCATCCAGAATTTCATTATAACGGTCTGTTTTATCTTCATTACTCAGTAGCTGGAACACAAGGACCAGGTGCACTTTCTGAACATTTTAAGCCTAACCCGTGTGATCCTAAAACTTCAAACCTAAAGTGGATAAATAGAGAAACTAAATATGACCATATTGATACAGTGGAAGAATGGATTTTCCAACCAAATGCTCAGCCTCAAAAAAGACGGACGTTACTTAACTTAAGAAGACCATTTTTTAATCATAATGGTGTTAACAGCTTAAACTTTTCACCTGAAACTGGAAAACTTATCTTAACAATTGGAGATGGCGGATCAGGATATGACCCCTTTAATTTAAGTCAGGATGATATGGAGATTTACGGAAAAATAATTGAAATTGATGTAAGTAAGAATACATTCATCCATAATCCACCCGCAGTCACACGTTTTAGTGAACTCCCCTCACCTATTCAGGAAACCCTTGCGCTCATTGCCAAAGGAGTTCGCAATATAACCGGCATTTCATTTCAAAAATTTTATAATCAGTACATCAAATATGTGGGAAATGTTGGACAAGACGTGGTAGAGTCGATTTTTTCATTTGTTCATTATAGGCCAATACCTGTTTCTCAACTTGTTCAAGCTTCTTTAATGAGAGCTAAACTCAGTCACGAAGGATTTATTAACCTTGGCTGGCGGGGGTGGGAAGGAGATTTTCCAACTTCATTTATAAAAAGGTGTTCTGAAAATCCGGCCTTGGATGAGAAAATAATTGCTTATTACAATGAAGCAGTAAAAACTTCAGCGAGACGTCTTCAGCCTTTAACTAGTTATTTTCACAAAGATCCCCGTCCAAACAAATTTGGAGGGACCTCCCTTACAGGAGTTCAGCCATATATGGGAAATAAAATCCCTAGCTTAACAGGAAGCGTTATGTTTACGGATATTGCCCAGGTTAAAGAATCTCAATCTCCAGTTAGAGGAGTTTTAGCTTATACCAAGGCAGGTACAGATTGTAAGATAAATGATTTTAGGGTTGTGGAAATTGATTATAATTTTGGTTCTCAATCAGCTTACTACGTTAGTTTGGGAACGAACCTGGAACAAACGAGGCTTTATTTAGGAGTTTATGGCTCTATGAAAGTGTCTGACTTTAATCAAGGTACTGTTTTTGAAATTGTTCCATGATTTACATTTATAAAATTTGACTAAGCATTGATTTCCCCCAAAAAAATTATAGCTTAATTTTTTCAGTAGCTATTTTATAGGAATGAGCAAATGAACTTTCTATAAAATAAAAAAGCCTTTAATCAATAAAGCCCATAAAAGATTCATTTTATGGGCTACAGTACATACCTTTAAAAAGATAAAGAAACTTATCTTAACGGATACGACCTATTTCTGTAAAAATAAATGCGACTTATTAGTGCTCCCTCTTAATTTCTTTATATATTACATGTAAGAGTTGATATATCGGGCAGTGGTCCAAATGGATCTTTACCCCCTTATAATGTAAAAACAGTTAACCGAGGTGAAATTCATGTACTTTTTAAAGTCTCTTTCAAATGAAGTAAAATCTGCGCAGCTTCTTTTTAATAGATTATCTAAAACTAAGCAGCTTGTATCAGGCGCTCTTTTCGCCAGCATAGCAGCCCTTTTTCAATCAGCAGGAGGTTTCTTACCAGGAATAGGAATGTTCATTAGTCCATTATCTACTGCACCCATTCTTTTTTGTTTTGTACTTTCGCTCCCTCTAGGGTTTATTATCTATATACTAACAAACCTGCTTCTTCTGATTATCCAGCCAAGTGAACTTATTATTTTTCCTTTTACAACAGGAATACTGGGAATAGGCATAGGAGCTGCTTTTTACTTTTTTAAAAAGAGATTGTACATTATTATAAGTGGTGCCACCTCATTAACTGTTGGGATTATTACCTTATTGTGCATCTTCAAATTCCCAGTGCTAGGTCCCGTGATCTCCAATAATTTTTCTCTTTCTACTACTAGTTTAATTTTTGTATTTACTTTCCTTTATAGTTGGATTTGGGTTGAGCTCAGCTTAGCTTATTTAAAAAAATTAAAAACATTTATTTCCTAGTGAATCTACAGATTAATCTCTTAACAGAGATAACTCGTTAAAATAATGGAGAAATCGCAATCAGCTTTTTAGATGAACGTCAATTAGGATAATCTCATCTGCATTTTTTAAGGCTCTTTTTATTATATTTTCAAATTCGACTAAACTATTTGCCCGTTCTCCTTTAATTCCAAAGCTAGCTGCCAATTGGACAAAATTTGGGTTTGTAAAAGTTACTCCATAGCTCTTACCAAACTTTTTGTTCATCATTTCCTGCTCTATTTTTAATGTAGAGTCGTTTAAGACAATAATGATGAATGAAAGCCCTAAGCGCTTTGCCGTCTCTATTTCTGCAAAATTCATTAAAGCTCCTCCATCTCCAGTAATACAAATAACTGAATCATTAGGGCAGGCTAGTTTAGCTCCAATTGAGCCTGGTAAAGCAATACCCATGGAAGCTAGACCATTTGATATAATGAACTTGTTAGCGTTTTTGGGTTGATAAGTTCGAGCTATAGATACTTTATGAGCTCCCACATCTGAAATCACAATTGTTTCCTCTGAAGAGAGCTTATCGATACTATGCAAGATATTCTCGATTGTTAAAGGCAGTAAATTGCTGTCTATCTTTTTCTCTTCAATATGATAGGATTGCTTAATTTGTTTCTGGAGATTACCAGAAGGAATCCACGGTTTAGAAGGAATATCGAGCTGATTGAATACCCGTAAAGTCTGCTTTATATCTCCAACCAATTCAGCTTCTACAGGATAATATTCATCTATTTCTGCTGGTAAGGTATCTATATGTAAAATTGGTGTTTTTTCCGTGTTCCATTCTTTGGGTAGCTTCTCGACAAAATCAAACCCAATTACAATAAGCAGATCAGCTTCCTTTAAGCCTGCGAGCACTTCATCTTTCTCATTAAATCCAAACGTAAAGAAATTTTGTGGATGATCTTTAGATAACACACCTTTAGCCATATAACTATGGGTAACCGGTGATTGAAGACGTTCAATAAATAGTTGAAGCTCATCCACGGCTTCCTGTCTAACAACGCCGTTACCGATAATAACAAAAGGTCTCCCATACTGCCAAATAAGAGTATTGGCAGCCTGAATTGACTCCATGATAGGTATACTTACGGGTATAGATGTAGGTGAAATAGGTTTGATGGGAACGATTTGAGTTGCTAAGTCTTCTGGCAATTCTACTACTATGGGTCCTGGCTTTTCCATTTGTGCAATTTTAAATGCTTTTCGAATAATCTCAGGAAGCGTTTGTGCATCTTTTATCTGAACACGCCACTTCGTTGCTGGTTCTACCATTTTAATAATGTCCATATATTGATGTGACTCTTTATGTTGTCTCCCCAAAACAGCCTGTCCCGTTAATGCTACAACAGGAGAGTGGTCTAGCTTTGCACTAGATATACCTGTCAATAAATTAGTAGCTCCTGGTCCTAATGTTGATAAACATACCCCTACTTTGTTTGTTAACCTTCCGTATACGTCTGCCATGAAAGCAGCTCCTTGTTCATGCCGCACATTCACGAATTGAATCTGTTTAGAGTTGGATAAAGAATCAATAAAATCCAACGTCTCTTTACCAGGTATTCCGAAAATATATTCAACTCCCTCATTTTCTAAACATTGAACAAGTGTATCCGTCACTTTCATATTGTTCGACCTCTCTTTAGATAGTATTCTGACAAGCTTATGTGAAAGAAATAGCTCATTAATTCTTATCTCGTCTTAACTAACCGAAACCCTAAATATATGGAATGAAATCATACTCACTAACTATTGTTTATAGTGTTACCATTAGGTTCTTATGTTAAATACATTTTTTAGATAATGTATAAATAATTGGATGAGTCAACCTTTCATCCGTGTGAACTGATTAGGAGTGTGACAATACTCTATAAAGAATTATTATGAGAAAGTAACATTTTAAGGAATGTAAAAAATTCCATATACAAATAATAAGCCGAATACTCGTATAAAAGGTACATGTAGATATTCTGCATAAATCGTCATACCAAAAAAAGGTTTATTAAACTTAAACACTGGGTATTATCAAATCAAGACGATGTGTTAAGAGTACCGCCCGTGCATAGGGTGTGTCCTTCTCTATTCTATAAAAAATGGCGCCTCCAACGGCGTCATTTTTTATTTGTAAACATGTTTAAGGATGCTTCATGCGAAGGTTGGGTTTATATGAAAAGGTACATAGATTCTTATCTAATAGAATCTATTTTTACACCACTATTCAAAAAGATTTTGAGTGAACTTCCCTTTCTTTTGGGCAGACGGGTCCCCGTGTGCTCTCTCATCTAATTTAGTTCATATTTATGAATAAAATGCCCATACTGAGTATGTGGGCATTGGTTGATCTTTGACTTCTATCATTTCGATGTTTAGAAGATCACTTATAAATATTTTGATGTTTTTGCATATGAACCTCATTATGATGTAAATCGTCATACCCCAATCACCTTTTTAGTGAAGTGAGTATTGATAAAGAAAGTTAGAAAGATCACATTAATTTAAGTTTAAGATGTCTCTATTGGGATAATATAATAAATAAGCTAGATTTAATGATAATCTGGTTTATTTTCTACATTCTAGGAGGCAACAAAAAATGGAACACGGTAAAGTGAAATGGTTTAATGCTGACAAAGGTTTTGGATTTATTGAGCGTGAAGGTGGAGAAGATGTATTTGTTCACTTCTCAGCTATTCAAGGTGAAGGCTTTAAATCCTTGGATGAAGGTCAAGAAGTAACTTTTGATATCGAACAGGGGCAACGCGGACCACAAGCGACAAACGTAAATAAAGCATAAAAACCATACTAAAAAGCAGACTCTATTTTCAGAGTCTGTTTTTATTTAAAAAGATTTTTATATCAAAACTTATTTATCAATAATTATAGTTCGTGTTTTTTTAATTCTTCTTCAAAGAAAAAGGTACTTGGATATTTGTCGACTGTATAAGAGTATCTTTTCATGTTTTTTACATAATGATTTTTTAAGATTGTTACTGATTCATTCGATACTCTTATAGTTACTATTTCTCCATTACTAAATATTTTCTCACTCATAGCCCTTATCCTTTTTTGCACCTGTGTAAATTACATACAAAATAATAAGCGTATTAAGAAACCTGCTGTTTTTGTGTATATAAAATTTTTCATAAAATTGATATCTTGGGCATAATACAGGATAGATACGTGGTAGAGGGGGGATTGTTTGAGACTGAAGGATGGAAACTTTTATACAGATAGTAGAACCAATAAGGTATATAGATTAAATGAAGATGACAAGGGAAGCTGGTACCTGAGTACACGTGATGATGAAGATCATCATCCAATGTCAAGAACTTCGGGGCGTAACATGATGAAATTGATAAAGAGTTTTTATACCAAAGTGAACGACAGTTAAAAATTTATCACTCTGCAAAACAACATAAAAAAATAAAGCTAGCTTAACCCAGCTAGCTTTATTTTTAGTTTATAGAGCTAGTTATCATAATTTTTTTTAGGAATTAAGCAACGATACGAACAAAAATTTTTAACCTGGCCGTTGGCAATCACCTATTATTTAATTTCGATTGCAGAAGCCTTGTTGTCCCAATTCGACGCCATAATACCATTTCTATATTGTTTTTTGAAAAATCATCTATAATTGATATTGTTTTAATCTCATATTGAGATATATAATAAAAATAAGAAAAAAGAAAACGCTTTCTAAATTTAAATACATTGTTACTTTTCAAACTATAAGGAGGATTTAAAATGAGCCAAGTGGAAAGAAATTCTAAAGTGCAGAAATTAGTTGAGTATAAAAAATTCAATGAAGAAGAAGTTTTAAAAATGACAGATCCGCAGGTTGAATATTATCACTGGCTCTATTTTGATGATTCCGCTTATGATTATATGTAAATCAACTATAAAATAAGAAAAAAGCACAAAAACGTTTGGTTTCAACGGGTTTGTGCTTTTTTCGTTTCTTTAATTATACGATTACTCGTTTTCAATACCTTTTCCTGCGACAACAAAGTGAGGGCTGTCTTCCTTTCGGTTGAAAAGTCTCCAGAACTCACTATACTCATCGTCTTCTGACGTATCCGGAAAACCTCCACTAAATAACCTTGAGATAAAAAGACCTTTAGCCCTCCTACTTCGTCCGAGTCAACTCTTTCAACAATCGTGTGTTCGTTTATACCTTCTATAAAAAATTCAATTGGTTCATCGAATCGATTATTTCCTTGGACATCCCATTCAAAGTACTCATTTTCATCATCCAATCCTGTTCTTGGAGAATAGAAATCCCGTGAGGCTACTACAATTTTATTACCTTTGACAATACGCCATGAACATTGAATATGTAAAGCGTATTCAGCTACCTCTTCCGTTTTACCCCTTCTGGTTACTAAAATCTTTTCTCCAAATCCTAGCCAAAACAAATTTGAGGCTCTCCCCGCGCATCTTACATTTAAGCCCACTAATTTGTCTAATTTTGATCTAATTGCTTTTCTCATGCTTTTCTCCTTTTATTTGCAGCTAAAGCTTTCTTTGTAAGTAGCTAAACAATTAGAATGTATTAATCTATTTTGTTTATGGCATTAAGGTTAATTACCTTTTTATTTTTGCAACTTCTGGTTAAAAGTCTCAGCGACAAATTCAAATTCTACATTGTCTTTATGAATAAAAAATGTAGTACACCCGTCAATATCAATACATTTATTAGACTGAGCACATACTACATCTACCTCAACCAGATTAAAATGAACAGCATGAACATCCTCACTATCTAGACCCATTGTTAAACAATTAATACTATCGCCAAAAGACTTAAAAATAAGCCTTTTCCCTTCCACGTTCTCTTTACTAACACCAAATTTCTCATTATTCAATATCCCTTGAAACGATGACGCTTTGGGAAGACACTGGATATGATGAATACCTTCGTAGCACCTTAAAGTAAACAAAAAAGGGTGTGCTTCATCTGCCATAATTTCAACGCCATATTTAAACGAAAAAGTTTTATAAACCATTTCATAAAATAAAGGGATGATAATATCATCCCATGATTCATAAGCATGAGCATGTACGCGTATTAGATGGGGATATAAGCTGGTAATGGCACGCTGAAAATTTAATAAAACTTCCGTATCCGTAAGCTCAGATAAAGAATCATCGGTTTCATGATTCTTTATCTTTCGTAGCCTATTATCAATCATCAACTTTCCCCTCCTACCTCTAGTTAGTTAATCTTCCGATAGTACATGTACGTCATGAAACTATTCGTTATTATACTTGTCTAGGTCTTTCCATTTTGCAAACTTGTTTCTAAAATCCCTAGATATTTCTTCGTCCTTGCTCAAAAGTAAAATTAAAGATGAGTCCCAAAAAACTAATTCTATAATTGCTTTAGGGTGCTGAATTGTCGGTGTTTCAATCCAAAAACCCGGATTACCATCAGCATAAGGCTCTTCTTTAAGCATATCTAAATTTATAGTTTCTTTCTTATCAAAGGCAGAAAAAACTCCCCATATAAAATAGATGTCCTCTTTATTAGCAAGCTTTGTGAGCTTTTCACCTGTAATCCAATATGTATTGCGGCTCGTTCCATTGTTGTAAATTCTGTAGTCAGTAAAGTAATCAAGGTACTTATCTGGAAAAGATCCATCTAAATCAGTCAACAGCCAATTGTACTTTTCATGAAGATTATTAAAAGAACTCAGTATTTCCTTTAAGTCATAAAAGCTCTCTAGGATCGTATTCATGAATTCCCCTCCATATTTTAGTTTTATTTTAACATTTCCCTTAGTAATTTTTCTGTATACAATATGTAAGAATAGTTAACATAACGCTCATTCAAACTCCTCAGGACACCAAACAGCTATGTCATCCCCCGGAGTTGCAACTAAAACCCAATCACTTCCTGCAAAAGGGTCTCCTAATTGCCAGCATTCATAGTTAGGATCATGACCGTTCACAAATAATACTCTCCCCGATTCTAGAGAAATGATAAGATGAGGCGATACGGCATCCAGCTGAACATTTACTACTTTTTGTCTCCTGATATCCCAAATATGCTTAAAATATTGCTCTTCTGTATGGAAAGGCACTGCATCCTCTGATGATGGGTATGTATCGCGGGCTTCAGGATATACAGTCCAAGTTGTTTCGATATTCAATACAAAATCACTATCATCTTTTTTATTATAGTTAGTAAAATACAATAGAGTTACAGAGCTATTAAGCCCACATTTCACGCCATCTATTTGACTGCTAATAAGTAAGTGCTTCAGTACTCGTTCCGTAAATTTTTTGTCCTCTATCTTCACTGCAGCTGCTCCTTTACACGTTTCTTGGATGTATACCATATAAAAAGTTAAGCAGTGTAATCCTCTTTAGATATTAAAAAGCTCACTTTTACTGCTCAAATTAGCACTTGGTATATTCATCCTAAACATAGGCTAAATAAAAAAGATCTTTACGAAAAACAGTCTGATTATTTCTGATTTTTCCTTTCTCTTACTTCGCTGATTGTCTTTGTAAATTCACGCTCAGTTACTCCTAGATAGGAGTCGGAACGACGAACATATACAATCCTAAGGTTTCTGTAAGGTTCAGGTATTGAAAAGAGCTGTACTAACCCTTCCCTCTCATATCTCTCCGCTAATGACCGGGCTATAAGTGTCACACCAAGACCAGAAACTACTGTCCCCATAATCGTTTCGAGTGTAGCAAATTCCATAATTTTCGGGGATACGATCTGTTCTTCTTTTAACCATTGCTGTAGTCTTTCTCTATATTGGCAGCCTTCATTAAATAAAATGAATGGTAGGTGCAGTAACTCTCTGGCAGACTGAATCTGCTTCTTCCCTTTTTCATTTGCACTGCATACAAGTACAATTTCTTCATCAAAAGCCGGAATTTGATCAAGCGTTGACACATTTACTGGTTCTGCTACAAATGCCCCGTCTAGCTGGAACTTAAGAACTTTCTCTATTAATTGTGTACTTACTCCTGATACTAGAGAAATATCCACATTTTTGTGCTTATTATGATAGGAAGAAATGATTTCAGGAAACCCTACTACCGTTTCAACTAATCCAATACATAATGATCCAACAAGGTTACGCTCATCTTGAAATGCTTTCTGTATTTCATCCATTAGCCTCATCATTTGTTCTCCGTACGTTAAAAGTTTTCGACCTTCTACATTTAATGTCATTCCGCGTCTGTGACGATGAAACAATGGGTGTCCAATTTTTCGTTCAAGAGATCGAATACGTGCTGTTACATTTGGTTGGACATAACCTAGCTTATCAGCAGCAAGACTTACACTGCCGTATTCTGCCACAGCCATAAATATACGTATATCTTCTACTTTCATAAACATCCTTCTTTCTACTTACGTTCATTCATTTAGGTATTAATGATAATGATATCTATAATCATTTATCATTATTTTACAAGATATCAAGCTCTAGATAAAATAATGACATCCGAGTGCTACTGCAATTATTTAGTAGCCATTACGTAAAGTTCTTAAAATGAGGTGACTAAAAGGAGGAAATCTGATTGTTTTATTTACTATTGTTTCTTGCCATCATCTTGGAGGTAATCGCAGTATTTTTTCTTAATCTTACAAATGGATTCACAAACTTTGTTCCGACTGTTTTTGCCATACTATTTTATTGTTCTTCGATTGCTGCTTATATGCTCCTTAACGCTAAAGGTGAAGTAGGAGTAGCAAGTGCTTTATATGCAGGAGGTGCAACCGTACTTGTTGTTGTCACAGGTATTATTTTTTTTGATGAAACTATTTCCTTATCTAAAATCTTAGGAGTTTCTCTTATCGTAATTGGTGCAGTTTCTCTTAACATTAAAGGAAGTTCTAAAGAAAGAAGGGCAGCGTAATGGGATACGTATTTTTAACGATTGGCTTAGTTTTAGGCATTGCAGGGCAAATGTGTGTAAAACTATCTAAAGGCTTTAAACAAACTTTTCCCACGATAGGTGCATTCTTATTGTTCATTGCCTGTATTTATTTCATTTCTCTAACAACACACTATTTTGAAATGGGTATTGTTTTTGCTATATGGGCAGGGCTAACGATTGCTAGTACAACGCTGTTAGGTATTTATATATTTAAAGAATCAAAAAACAAAAGAAAGATTATCTCCGTTACTCTTATTATTACAGGGGTTATTATACTGAAAGCTTTCTAATAAAAATAAGATAAATAAGGCCCTTAAGTAACCTCGGTTCCGGCTACTTCACAACATCTGGTGTAATAATACTCTTCAATTCTATTAAGAGCATAATGTTGTAGCTGTTCCTGCAATTCATCTAATTGTTCGTATATATTGCTCATTGCCGACACCCCCTACTGTTATATATTTTCTTCATTCTCTGGAGACCAAACTGCCACTTCTCCACCTGGACATGCAACGACTAACCAATCTTGTGAATCTGTACCGGCTTGCCAACTTTCATAGAGGTTATCTACTCCAAAGATTGTTAAGAGCACACCGCTTGTAAACTGTAACGTTAAATGAGGTTCTTGTTCCCCTAAGAATATGTCTGTGATTTCCTCTTGTTTGGCAATAAGTGAAAAAAAGGAACGTATAGGTGAAACAGCCCACTTGTTTTCCGCAGTAATAACAAGTGGTTGACTATCAGCAGCTTGTATTTTGAGTCTAAAATAATCAGAACGTATTCCATCTCCAACGTGCTTAATTTTTCCACCTTTAAACAACCGGCACAATACTTCTTCTGCTTCCACTTTTTCTTCTTTTTTCATCGTATCACCTCATTTGGTGTTTATTGTTGTTATCATCAACTATATAATAGTTTTACTTCTTCCAGATAGTTTATTTGTGCTTTACCCTACGAAAGGTTGGTTTTATGGACATTCGATTAGTTTATTACGAAAAATATAAAGGTACCGTCACTTCTGAATTTCACTATATTCCCTCTGAACAATCAAATCCACCATAAAGAGGATTTGCAGATGCCCAGATATATCGCATCCCTAAGAAACATTTAGCATATGATATAATTCCATTTGCATTAAAACTATTTCCTGCTCGAAGATATAACGAATGAGCTTTAACCTGAACCGTACCAATCGGAGTACTAGCATGCACTTTCGATTGAGACGAAATAATAATCAAAGACGCTGCAATTCCAATAGAAATTAACATCTTTATTCGTTTTTTCATCCTGAACACCATCCTTTTTATAACCAATTGAAACATTATGTGTTACCTGTTGAGTCTTACTTCATACTATAAGGGACATCTCCCATAACATCAGACTGGTTGCAAAAAAAAGACTGTTCATCGGTAAAGATGAATCAGCTTTTCTTACCTTCACCCCAACTTCTGCACTCTCCTTATTTCTTTTTTACCATTTTTTCTTTTTTCTCCAAATTGGAAGCATCCTAGAACATTTAAACTCCTTACCTCTGTAACTACCTTTCACATTTTTCCTTGATTCCCATATATATTCCATGTAACATAAACACTATCATCTATCTTGGAGGAGTATAATGAATAAATTAACAAAAACAAGCATCATGTGTGCCGTTTTAGTCTCTGGCCTTGCTGCTTGCGAAAGTGGAAAGAAAGAAAACGAAGTAACCGTAGAAGCACCTGCCCCAAAACATACCGCTAGCCTTGAGCACGCAACAAACGTTAGACCGGCAGAAGGCAGCCTATCTTATCATGAAAAATCTAAACACCATAAATACTATATTTCAACCAACAGCGCATCTTACGTGGATGATATCGATAGCATTAACGGAACTTCAACATTTATGAATGTATCTGTACGTTTAGAAAATACGTTTGAAGAAGGAAATTCTGTATCGCTAAAAGACCTTCACTTTACATTAGAAGACGTAACAGACAGTAAGACCTATGAACCAGCTACTAGAGAGGCTTATACAAAAGAGGGATATACGCTTTTTACAACAAATTATCCAAACATGAAACTAGAAGACAAACCACTTGATTTAAACATTGTTTTTAATATTCCAGATAAGCCTGACCATCTCTATCAATTAATGGTTGTTCAAGATGAAGCAGATGCTGATTATTTTTATTTAGATACAATTAAATCGGCATATAAATAATTAAAAAAGCCACTAACTCTATACTCGAGATAGCGGCTTTTTATATGAAACGCACATATATTTTATTTAATTTTAGGTAAACAACATGATAACATAACTACCTAAAATAACGGAAATAATTGCTCCGTATACGATAACACCCGTTGTATTTTCTTTATTATGTAGTTTCTTCAGAAACATAGCAAATGCAATATACAGCAAACCCAGGAACAACGGGAAGGTAAGACTTAGAAAGATCATAGGACACCTCACTCACGTCAAAATATAACTTTATTTTATAATCTATACAATATAAGGTAAAAAAATTTGTGATTATTTAGCTGCTGATTTTATTTTAAATAGTTTATTTAAAACATAGATTAATTCAATTTAAATCTCTAAGATGTGTTTAATGTCTTCTGCCGTTAACTCATGGGTTTCCAAATATTGATGCGCTAATTGACAAATGAACCCTCGTTCCTTTAACGAAAAATGGGTGATTTTCTTTTCCATTGAGCGAAATGGAGGAATGGTTTTATCTCCTTTAATAGACAAACCTTCTTGGTCGAAGGACACGAGTGCTCCATTTTCCTTGTAGTATGTCAACACTTCTTTTGCTGCTTCTGGTGGTCCATGTTGACAGTATTGTTCAATTGTCATTTCTTCATCTAGAATAACTAACATTACTTCTTCTTGTGAAATCCCCAAATGGGCCATAAAACTTATCCAGTCGCCATTCGGTACATATGTGTTAAATACGTTTTTTTGTTGTTCAGTCCAATTCATACTTTCACCTCATGTTTTTTCTTTACTTACAAATAGTAAAGTGTAGGTATTATGTAAACATACACTTATACTTGTCGATACTCTTTTTAAGGAGCGGTTTATATGCGCACAGAACAAATAAATATTAGTATTGAAAAACCACTTGCACTTGAATTGGATAAAATCCTTAGTCAAGATAATTTAGACTACGACACACTTAATGAGACAATCGACTATTACATAGTTGAATACGATTCTTTGCTTGAAAGTCGCATTATACTGTTTTCAGACCTATGTGTTATGAGTATTTCGGTATACGTAGAGGACGACAAGGCGCATATTGGCTTACCAGTCAATCTGGGGAAGAGATAGAAGGCACAACTGTCACGACCATTATTCGTTCGTTCTCTATTTCATATCAAGGAAATCTCTATATAGTTGAAATAACCGTTGAGGATTAAATGAATTGTAAAAAGCGTAGCGAACGATACGCTTTTTACAAAAGAGAAAAAGTTCTGTACTTAATCGAAGATTCGCTGCGTTTTTTACATTAAACCATATTTCTTCATATAAAGGTGACTTACAAACAAAAAATTGTGATGGATACTATTTATTTTAGTGGCTTTGTTATAGTAAATTGTTAATCACAGAAGTACATATATTAAACTAATTTGTGTTAGACTGTTACAAGATTAATACTTCGAAAAAGAAAGGCCGGAAAAAACATGACACAAACAAATACAGCATTTCGTGATGCACTTATCAAATCACTGCGAGGTGAAAGAGGTCATCTTCCAACAATTAATGCAATAACCGACATTAATATGGAACTTGCTTCACATAAACAAAAGGAATTACCTTACTCTATTTATCAATTAGTGAAGCATATGAGCTATTGGCAAGACTTTTTACTTGCTCTTGCTAAAGGAGAAAACCCTGAGAGACCGAAAAGTGTAAGTGAAAGCTGGCCTGAACATCCTGCTCCGGTTGATGAGGAAGAATGGGAAAAGACGATCCAGCATTTTTGTGATGGAATTGACGAAGCTTGTCACTTAGCTGAGACATTATCAATCGAAGAACCTCTGGATGCTTGGCCAAGTGAAACCCCAGGGGGATTACTGCGTAATATTGCTTCTCACAACAGCTATCATCTAGGTGAAATTGTCATTATGAGAAGATTAAACGGAGCATGGCCACCGCCAACGGGAGGCTTTCCTGCTTAGATTGAGACATAATGCAGAAATAAAGCTCTAAAAAGCGTCCATTAAACACTTTTAGAGCTTTATTTTAGTTGTGTACTATTACCTTTATGAATAAAGTGTGGGACAAAACAAGTCTTCCTCTGCATTTCTGACAATTGAAAAGTGTGCAACGTTGTAATGACCATGTAAAGTTTCACTATAATGCTTTATGATTTGTTTAGCACTTAAACCATTACTGTCCGTTGTTGAATGTCCATCACCCACTAATGTCACATCCACCCCATTGATTGTAGCTGTTCTGACTGCACTATCTATACAGTGTTGTGTCTAAATCAATGAGCAACTTAGCGGATTTTCTTGCCCCCTTGGTCTCTTGACCAGCTCCCCTTCACAGTTAGGACAAATATACATCGCACTTTCACTACATTTATCACAGAATGTACATTCATGTGTACAGATATAAGCAACAGAGCTATTATGGAGTTTCTTATTGCACTTTTCGCATGTATTTCTCATTTCTAAAGCCATTAAATCCCTCGTTTTGATATAATTAAATTTTATTGTATAAATTTCTATTTTCACATATCTATTTTATTGTATTACTAATTAATAGCTTTAATATTGACGGAAAATTCATTATTTTAATTTATAATTTAAAGCGGGGTATGTTTTATGGATGAAATTGATAAAAATATATTACTACATCTACAAGAGAATGCTCGTTTGTCCGTTACACAGTTGGGAAAGCTGGTTGGTTTATCCACCCCTGCTGTTAATGAAAGAGTAAAAAAACTTGAAGAGAAAAACATAATAGATGGATATAGAGCAATAATTAACCCTGAAAATTTCAACAAACCTGTAACTGCTTTTATTTTATACAGCAATACAAAATGCAAGCAATTCGTAGAATATTGTAAAGAACACCCTGAGGTTATCGAATGTCATCGTTTGGCGGGTCAATACAACTATCTAGTAAAAATTTTAACTAATTCCGTTCAATCTCTTGAAACATTTATTGATGAATCTATGGCTTTTGGAGAGCCGTCTACATTGATTAAACTTTCCTCACCGGTTGTTTATAAAGCAATAAAATAGATTGATAATCTACCTCTGCAGCTACCATATTGTCTGTTCTCAGCAGGTATTTTTCTATGCGGGCATATGTTACAATAGAGAAAGAACATAAAATTTAAATTATATGGTCTCTTTGTACCCTGGGTTTCCTTATAATGGAAAGAGGTACTTTTATGAATATACTTGAAATAAAAAAAACGCTTTATACTCTTATTCAATATGAGGATAGCGCTATTACTCATACAATTCCTGAAGTACTGGAATTGTCGTATTGTAAAACATCTAAGATTTTTCAAATCACTACATTTACGGATCAAAAAACCTTAAATTACAACGATTATGATATAGATAACGCTTCTGAAGCTTTATATAAGATCTTAAACTGAAGAAAGCAATTTAATGATTCTTCTATCTTTTATTTAACAAACGTATGACCGCACAATATGTGTTATTTTAGACAAAAGAAACTCCTGGTATATGTCCGGGAGTTTCTTTTGTTTTTCTAATAAATCTAATTAAAAAAACCACTCGGACATAGTTAAAACAGCACGAAACCGTAAAGACGATGCCACTATTTCTTTAATTAGAAACTTCCTCTGAAAGGTTTAGCACCACCTAAAGATTCATATCATATGTATCTTTAAAAACGTAAAAGTTGCTTTAGGTATTTTCATTTTAACGGTTGTTTACTAAAAGTAATTCCTAAAAAATGAAGCGCATTTTTTACAGTGGCCATTGTCGGGGTAGAAGCTAAATTAATACCTAGCTGTACAGCAGAGCGAGATAATTCTGGTCTTAATCCTGTTAAGATACATTGCACTCCAAGTAGTGACATAACGCTATTAATTTTAAAAAGATGCTCCGTTACAATTGAATCCAGTGTATAAATACCTGAAAAATCTATAATTAAACAATGTATATTTTGTGTCTGCACTTTTACTGGAACCGCCATTAAAAGTTGGTGTGCTCTTTCCTCATCTATAGATCCTACCAAGGGAAGTACAGCGATTCCCTCTAAAAGAGGAACAAGGGTTGTAGACAGTTCATTTATTTGCTTTATTATTTCTTTTTGTCTTATTTCACTCTCTTTTTTTACCGTAATATCTCTCACATAGGTTTGGATTACTTTTTTATCTCCTAGCAGCAAGGGATGACAATATAATTCAACATTAACAGTTGTTCCATCCATTCTAAATATGGTTTCCTCAATGAGCTCTGCTGGGCGCTCATAGGCAGATTGGATTCTTTTCCTTATTGCTGCTTTAGATGTTTCTTGAAATATATCTAAAGGGCTTGCACCTATGATATCTTCCCTTTTTCCTCTAAAAAAATGTTCAGCCGCGTGGTTAACATATATAATCTGATGATTTGAATGAATAATAAGTGGATCTAGCGCATATTCAATGACTTCCTGATAATCGATACCCGAAATGTTTTCATTCATAATTTTCACTCCTTAACATAAAGGTTAGACTACTATTTCATATTTATCAAGGGTTCAATTGCTTGTTTAAGATCTAAAAAAACATACTAAAAATAAAAATGGCCCCTGGAAATGAATTCAAGGGCCTTCTCTGCATTTATTTAAATCATACTTTCTCACAAGTTAAATCATAATGTAAGGCTGTATCAGGAACTTTAGGATTAGGATAATTTATTTTCACTTTATACTGCAATTCTTTTTGATGACGAAATAGATGAATTCTTCTTTTAGATTATTTACAGAGCTTTGTCTTTTCCTCTTTTCCCTTTTACTCTATTCTCATTTGAATGAATCGTTTGATCTCTATTTCTTTTTTTTCTACTAAGAAAATAGATAATAAAACCTAATAAAACTAATAAAGTAATTAGAAGGATACTTGTAGGAAAATATAGCGTCCCTATGTGGATACCAAGAAATTGAATCATTACCCTTTCACCTCCATATGAGAGTAGTAAACGACTCTAGTAAAATACTTTCAGTTCAGTATCTTTCCGATTCATAAAACATTTGTACAGAAGAACAATATTATATATAAAGCAGCATGCTAGTAAGATTTACTAATACTTCTCGATCACTGAGTTTCTTCGAACGTTATTGCAAGGAAAAACCATTACATACCTTTTTTTGCAATAATGATTATACGTTCTTGTTTCATTTCACCGACACATTGTTTAGCTTCCTCTTGGGTTAAACCTAACGAGGCCATTTTAGAATGAAGTTCATCTTCACGAGAAAATAACTTGTTAACTGCAGATTCAAAAACTCCTTGTTCAGAAGCTCGATATTCTTTTGTATTTGTTGTATTTGTTAAATATTCCGAGCGCTCTTTATTATAGGTTAATAAATAAATTTCACTTTTACTAAACCCGTTGGCAAAGAACTCTTCAATAAACTTATTTGCCTGACCACTATTTTCTGCTACTTTAATTTCCTTCACTATTTTCTCCTCCTCTATCCCCATAGAATATGTCGTTCTACTAATAGGTGTATCCTACATCATCCAATTAAAACCAATTTATTCGGATATGGGATAAAAGACTATAAAATATTATCTAAATATTGTATAAAATGAGTTGAATTATCTATTTATAAGAGAATAAAATATCGACTTCTTTTCCTTTGTAGAAATATCGAAAGAGTACTTTTTATGTAACCTTGAAAAAATTCCCCCTCTATTGTCAGAGGGGGAATTTTAGTTAACCTTTCGTTAAACCTAAAGCTTTATCTGCCTTTTCTAAATCGTGATTTACTTGTTCTTCTATATCATAGGCATGATACATTTTATTATCAATCATATATTGAGCAATCTTTTCATGAAGCTCGATGGTTTCATCTAATTGCTTTTTTAATACCTTTCGAACTTCGGGTGTCGCTGTTTCCGTAAGCGCTACAGCATATGTTCGTACACCACTCTTAGCTGATAATAATAAATCAGTCGCAATAGCAAGATCATCTAACGTTTTAGTAAGAGTACTTTTAGTGGCCATTTTTCTACCCCTCCTATTTATTGAGCTTTCTTTAAGATTTTTTTCAATTCTTTAATCGCTTCAGTAGATGTTTGAACATCTTCTTCAAGAATCTTTTTTAATTCCTCATCCTCTACCAATTCCAACATCGCTGTTCCTTTTGTTACACATGATGTTTTAAGCGTTAAGATTTCGTGAACTTCTAACGTTTCGTGCATAGCTAGTCCCTTTGCCATGTTTGCATCCTCCTTTTCATTTTTTTGACTTGTGAATTATATTCCCAAATCATTTCCATTTAAACAAGTATTCGTTATTTTTTAAAACTTCAGAAATGAAAATAGAGATATTATAATTAGCACAAACGAATTTACTCCTCTAAACCATTCTCTCTACTAGAAAAAAGAAGACCAAATCGTTAATGATTTGGTCTTCTTTAAGGAACAAAAATAACAAACAAGATAACTAGGTTCGTCTATACAATAGCTTCAATTAAAAAGTACGTTACACCTGCTTGAATTAACGTACTTGATAGTTAGGCATGAATCAACAAACCTCACTCTTTCTATAGAATCTAAACATGCTTTTAAATATTAAAAATGAGGCTCCGCTTGGATGAAAAAAGTAAGGATGGTTGATAATTTAGGATGCGTATTGTTTATAGAATAATAAAAAATGATAATCTCTAATAGAAGTCTAATTTAGGGTTACGTATGGCAATTGATTATTTTTAAACCGATGGCTTTTCTGATGACTTATTGCCCGGTGCAAACCAACCCAATAGAGCGATACCAACTAATACTCCATAGAAAATCAGGGTCCAAGTGGTGCTATGAGGGAAATGAGAATCTAAGACCCCGATATCTTTATGCGCAAAAGTAATAACCGCAAGTTTCACACCGACCCAGGCAACAATTGCATATGCTGTAGTTTCTAAGGCAGGTCGCTTTTCAAGGAGTTTTACAAACCAGGTTGCTGCAAACTTGATTAAGATAAGACCTGCAATCCCTCCAAGAACTACAACTGCAAACTGTCCTCCATCCATCCCGCCGATTTCTCCAAATTGTGAATCCGGAAGTCCAAGAGCTATGGCTACCGCCGCTAAAATAGAATCAATGGCAAAAGCAAGGTCAGCTAACGCAATTTTCCCTACTGTCGGCCAGAACCCCTTTCCAGCAGACTCCTTTTCATCATCATTATGAATATTCTCATTATGCTTCCCAAACCGTGCCTGAATAATATGCTTCAAACCCAAATAAAGAAGATAAACTGCTCCTACCGCTTGTATCCACCAGACGTTGGCAATAAATGAAATAGCAAAAAGAGCTGCAAATCGAAAAATGAATGCCATAAGAATTCCGTAATTAATCGCTCTTTTTTTCTGATCCTCGGGTAAATGTTTGGCTATAACTGCCAGTACAAGAGCGTTGTCAGCTGATAATAATCCTTCTAATCCAATTAGAATCAATAATGCCCATACGTATTCGAACCAAATAGATTCCATCCGCTTCTCCCCTTTCCAAAATGTAAGCTGCTATGCTAAAGGTTTTGTTTACAATAGAATAACCATATATGCTAAAGGCAACCCTAAAAGATAGGATTTTCATTATTTTAACACTAACCTTCCATCAAATACTGCTTTAAATACAAATAAAAACCAAATTATTAAATTTTTACGTTTTTTATCATATAACTTCGCTTTTTTACATGATTAATGAAAACTTCGGGCCAACATCTCTATAAGTTGGATGGTTAATAGGTAATGGCTATTATTTCAGGCTTTTTTTTACAAAGTGCTTGCGACCAATGAAAAGAACGGCTAAAAAATATTGATGAATATTTTTTAGCCGTTCTTTATTTCTTCTTTGCACCATGCAATAAAACAGTTCAATTAGGACTAATCCCTACCCAAAAAAGATCTACTAGAGCCTGAGCCGTTTTTTCAGGGCCTCCTAATTCAGTTATTAATTCTTTTTTATTCCGAATCATTGTGACCATAGAAAATGTATGCGCAAGCAAGCGAGGGCTTGTTACGACAATTTCACCGCTGTTTGCAGCTTGTTTGAATACGTTCTCCAATGCCTGATGTATGGCTTTCTCTGCTTCACGAATTTCATGAATATGATCTTCTGTAAGCGAAGAAGTAGCTTCCTGCAATAATGTTTCAAAATCAATATGCGGTCTCTTTAAGTGATCCAATGTTACCTCGTATAATCTATGTTTCAGCCCTTTGGAATTTTGTAATAATTTCTCTGTCTGTTTTGTAATACGTTGGAACATGCTTGATACCGAAACGGTAAATAAAGTGGCCTTATTTTTAAAGTAGTAGTAAACACTAGCCTTAGTCACATCGCTAGCCTCAGCTACTTGCTCCATTGATACTCTTTCATATCCATATGCCATAAATAAATGGGCAGCAGTCTTTAAAATTTGCTCTCTTGTTATATTATTTTCAGTTGTTATTCTAGGTCTGCCAGGCTTTTTTTTTGGTGTCTTATCAGTATTCATAAGAGGGCCTCCTTCTAGTTCAAGAAATTGCCACATTTAAACTAGTTGATTAATTAACCTTCTGGTATATATAATTATTGAAGGTTCTATATATATTGTAATAGAAACAAACAGATTTGGAAATGAGGGAGAATTAATGAAAGAATCACCTTTAGCAACATTCAGCCGATTTATGACTGGGAAAGTGAGTCGATGGGTTGTTATTACCGTATGGATTTTGGCCACTGCAGTTCTAACAATTGCTTGGCCTGCCGTTAATAAAACGGAAGTGAACAATGCACCCAACTTAAGTGAGAATTCACCTTCCGTAGAAGCTGAAAATCTCATAAAGAAAGAATTCCCTAACTCATCAGGGGTTCCTGCCTTACTTACATGGCACAAAGAATCAGGTTTGAACAACGATGATCTAAAGTCTATTCAGCAAATGGCGGCGGATTTAGAAAAGAAACCATTAGAAGAACAAACGTCTACACCGCCTTTGCATAAATTACCGTTAGCAGCTTTACAAAAAATGATATCAAAAGATGGTACCACGCTTGTACAGCCTATTTTCTTTAAAGAAAACGCTGAGACGGATGTACTAGAAAAAAATCTAGATACGATTAAAAAACAAGTAAAAGAAAACGTTTCATACGATTCTTTTGCGACGGATATAGATGAAAAAGATAAATTAAGCACACGCGTTACCGGTCCTGTAGGAATTCAAGTAGATGCAACGAGCTTATTTGAAGGAGCAGACGTTTCGTTACTAATTGCAACAGTTTTATTAGTCTTAATTTTACTTCTTGTCATTTATCGTTCCCCAATTTTAGCGATTATTCCTTTAATTGGTGTAGGTTTTGCCTATGGGGTTCTGAGTCCCATTCTCGGTATTTTAGCAGATAAAGGATGGATTACGGTCGATTCACAGTCCATATCCATTATGACGGTCTTGTTATTTGGAGCCGGAACAGACTATTGTTTATTTTTAATTTCTCATTATCGCGATGAGCTTCGCAAAGTAAAAGATAAGAGACAAGCACTTATCAACGCCTTTAAAGGTGCTTCAGGTGCTATAGCGATGAGTGGCTTTACGGTTGTCATCTCTCTTTTAGCTTTAATCGTAGCAAAATACGGTGCTTACCACCGTTTTGCAATCCCGTTTAGTTTATCTATTCTTATTATGGGATTAGCGAGCTTAACTCTTATTCCTGCCCTGCTTGCAGTTATGGGAAGAGGTTCTTTTTATCCTTTTGTTCCTCGCACTCCTGAAATGGAAGAAGAATTGGCGAAAAAGAAAGGAAAACCGGTGCGTGACCGAAAAGAGAAAAACCGTTTCGGGAATTGGATTGGTAATGTGGTTACGACTAAACCATGGACAATCATTGTAGCTTGTCTAGTCTTTTTTGGAGCTTTATCCATATACTCTAGTCAAATCAAGTACACGTATGATTTATTGTCTTCTTTCCCTGAAGATATGCCTTCTCGTGAAGGATTTACCATTATCTCTGACGCTTACTCTCCTGGTGAACTAGCACCAGCACAAGTAGTAATTGATACAGAAGGAAAATCGGTAGATCTAGAAAAAGAGTTAAAGAAAAACGATCTGATTAGTACCGTTTCTGCACCTCAAAGCGGTAAAAGTAATAAGGATTTAAAGGTATATGACGTCACGTTTAATGTAAATCCATATAGTATAACAGCTATGGAGGCTATTCCAGACTTGAAAGATGCAGCCGAAAAGGCACTGTCACAGTCCGGAGTTTCCTCAGTAAAATCCAAAGTATGGATTGGCGGTCAAACAGCGACGCAATATGACACGATGACTGTTAGTGATAAAGACAACAGTATTATTGTTCCGTTAATAATTATTTTTATATCGCTGCTGCTAGTGGCTTACTTGCGTTCTATTGTAGCTATGCTTTATTTAGTGGGAACTGTTATCCTCTCTTACAGTGCAGCTTTAGGCTTAGGCTGGCTCATCATCCACAATATCATGGGAGCAGATGCTATCCAAGGAGCGATTCCTTTATACGCATTTGTATTCTTAGTGGCGCTTGGTGAGGATTATAATATTTTTATGATCTCAAGCATCTGGCAGAAAAAGAAATACATGCCGTTAAAACAAGCGATTAAAGAAGGCGTAAGTGAAACAAGCGGTGTTATCACATCAGCTGGAATTATTTTAGCTGCTACATTCGCGGTTCTAGCAACACTGCCTATTCAAGTTCTGGTTCAGTTTGGAATTATCACGGCTTTAGGTGTTCTGTTAGATACATTTATTGTGCGACCATTCCTTGTACCTGCGATCACTACGGTTTTAGGAAGATTTGCTTTCTGGCCAGGTAAAGCTGAAGTGGTATCAGAAAAAGAGAATTAAGTAGTAAAACAAAGGTGTTTTATAATTGATTTACTATATGGCTTCTATGAATGTAAAACCAAGAAAAAAGCAAAGAGAATATTAATATTCTCTTTGCTTTTTTAATTTACTTCCATCTGTGCTCTTCTTTATCTGTTAGCTTTACGATAAACGGAAATAAACCAATAAGAGATATAGCAACAATCCCACTTAAATAACCTAGCCCCATTAAAGGACCAGCACCTTTAAAAAAGATAAATTGTCTGGTATGGCATTTAGGACACTTCTTTCCTTTCTTAGAAAACCCAAGTAACCATACATTTTTAGCGTTCCATTTGTAATTGCAATGATTGCAACAAGCCATATATACTCTACCTTTCTTGTCTTATGCTTTTATTTGTTTTTATGTAATTTTTGAGCGGAATTATAATGTTAGTTCATATTAGTCTGATGATGATTAAAAGCCATATTTATAATTTCTCCAAGCAACAGTCCTACAGCTGCTACTGGTATAAACACTTTAAACATACTACTAATAGAAACATCTAAGCCTAAAATCAGTAAAAGAAAATAACCAAATAAGAATCCTGTACAGATAAATGAATATTTTTTTATCAATTTTCTCAAAAAAACACCTCTTTTGCTTGAATACTCCATTCACATCTTTATGTATAAAAGGATCATTCATTCTTAACAAAACGTTTATTTCTTTTTTTAACTTGAACGACTTTATAAATAAACAAACCTAAAGAAACCAATAAAATTAACCAAAAGATTTGAAAAGCTACGTCCGCCCAATTAACACTTGATATATCCATATTATCGCCTCCTATATCTTTTACGAACAAATTTCATAAAAGTTCCATATTTGTATTATTTATTGTGTTTTCTAAGTGATATTCTCACTTTCACTTTAGAACCTCCTATAATCAGTCTTAACTTTAAATGTATTAAAAAAGGGGAATACACTTTGTAAAAAGGTGTGATTTTATTAACTTTTTAAGTATTACCACAACGGCTGTTGTTCTTTCTTTTTTTGGTGTGATATTCAGAATCATTTACGGCCAAATAATTGGGGAAAAAGATTTTCAATTAGAAAGTCTCATTGGTCTCTTCGTTGGATTTTTTGTGAGTATTTTTTTCATTTATTGCGTAAAAAGAAAAAACATAATTAATTCACTAATTAGCAAACGAAGCACTCAATGCAAATTTTAATAATCTAGAATGGCTTTCCGCACAACTTTCATAAAAGCAGCTATTTAGGATAAATTATTACTGAAGAAACATATGCTACTGGAGGTCGTAACTTGTTAATAGGTGAGATTGTTCAAAAGCTAAATAATGGTGCTTCTTATGAAGATATTGCTTCTTCCATTAAAATTAGTGAAGATATCTTGAAAGATGATTTAAAGAAATTCGGATTTCACTACGATGATAAAGAAAGAAATCTCGTATTTACAGGATACGAATCTGAATATGAAAATACACTTTGTATTTGTTACTCTGATATCAGGAAACTTTCTACTTAACATTTTTGCGTTAAAATGATTTCGCTTCTATTAAATTATAAAAGCGCGGGCTGCATTCAGCCCGCGCTTTTAACCCTCTTCATTTTAGTTCTCTTTTTAACACTTTACCGAGCTGGTTTTTAGGGAGTTGATCAATAAAATAAACTTCCGGAACTTTGTAACTTGCCAATCGTTCTCTACAATAATTTAGAATATCTTCTTTTGTTAAGGAAGAATGAGGATCCTTTACTACATAAGCTCTAGGTTTTTCTCCATAAACAGGATCTTCTACTCCTACTACAGCAGCTTCTATAACCGTACCTATTTGCTCAATGATTTCTTCGACCTGATCAGGATAGATATTATCGCCGCCATATACAATAACGTCTTTATAGCGTCCCATAATATATAAAAAACCGTCTTGATCTATCTTTCCAGCGTCCCCCATATAGAACCAACCGTTTCGAAGCACTTTTTCAGTTGCCTCTTGATTATGCCAATAGCCTTTGAAGCAGTAGGGGCTTTTTATAATAATTTCTCCAACTTCCCCTGTTTTTACTTCTTGTCCTGAATCAGGATTAATGATTTTTACTTCTACACCGGAAAGAGGCTTACCCGCCGATTCAATTTTTTCATTTCCCATATCCGGTGTCCATCCACTCACTGTCCATGCTTCTGTACTTCCATACCCTTGGATCATTCTAATGCCTAACTTTTCATACTCCTTAATAAGATAAGCAGGAACTTTTGCCCCTCCGGCAATAGCAACCTTTAGTGAAGATTTCTTTGACCCTGCATTTTTCACTACTTCGAGCATTTGCATATACATAGAAGGAAACGCTAGCATCATAGTGATCTTATGAGTTTCAATCGTTTCCCAAATGATTTCCGGTGTAGGATCTGACAACAGAAATAACCCCATTCCGTTGGAAACAGATTTTAAAATATTGTTAATAGAACTCATATGATAAAAAGGATGCGAGGCAAGAAATCGACCATCCTCTTCATAGTCTATTCGTTGACTCGATGGTTGTATATAAGAATACACGTGACCATGCTCAATCATACAGCCCTTTGCATTGCCAGTTGTTCCAGAAGTAAAAAGAAGCATCGCAATGTCATCCTGAGAGACCTGTACATTTGGGTTTAGTATAGAATACGCAGAAAAAATGTCATTATATTCTTCAACTGTCTCCACACTATTTTCTCTTCCTACTTGTAAAGTAATAACGTCATTTAATAGTTCAGAATCAAAAGGAATAACCTCATGAAATTTTTGGTCGTAGAAAATAACTTTAGGTTGTGCACTGTCTAAAATATCGATAATTTCGTACTTCGTCAGCTGCCAGCTAATAGGAACCGCTACGGCTCCAATTCTTAATGCAGCTAGCAGAATGGTAGGAAACGGATGATTATTTTGACATAGAATTGCAATTCGATCTCCTTTTTTAACATTATGGCTTAACAGGTAATGAGCCAGCTGATTGACACGTTCATTATATTCTTTAAATGTATGGAAAGATGTACTCCAAATTAAAGCCTCTTTTTCAGCAGATTGTTTAGCTCTTTGCTCTAATAGTTCTCCAAGTGTATACATGATAGCTCTCTCCTTTAATGATAATGACCAGTTTGAATCATATTTAAATGGTGCTTCATTCTAATTATTTTTAACTCTATAAACTACATTACCCACGATTAACGTTAACGCAAACGTCAATTGCGGACGTTTGGAAAACCCATAACTTTTTACCATGTAAAAGATACATATTAGTTATTCAGAAGAGACTATTCAATATACTTTGCAGCTTATGCTGAGGAATTCATAGCGTTTGATCTTGTAGGATTCTTTTCTTTTTTTAACTTTAGTCTCCTTTTGTAGCAGCTATTACGTATGTTCTCTTTCTATGCATCGAGTTAATTGCTAGTTGCACTCTCCATGTGAATAACAAAAGTCTTAAGAGTTATATTAATAAAAACGCTAAGATAATATAGAGCTTCTCTTCTTGCTATAGGATCTATAAATGACCATGGAGGAAAATATGAATAAAGTCTTTTTTATTTTTATGATTATTGGTGTACCTCTTTCAATTATTGGCAGCATGTTTAATTGGAATTATATTTTCATGTTTTTTATTTATTGCGTGACATTAATTAGTTTGGCTAATTACATCAGACGTTCCACTGAAAGCCTTAGCGTTGTAGTAGGTCCAACAGCAGGCGGATTACTGAACGCTACGTTTGGCAACGCTGCGGAAATTATTATTTCATTTTTTGCATTAAGTAAAGGATTAAATACAATCGTTATTTCCTCCATTACGGGAGCAGTTCTTGTTAATCTTCTTTTTGCCAGTGGAATATCCATGATCGTTGGAGGTATTCGATTTAAAAAGCAAAAATTTAGTGTGTTTAAAACACGACATAATACTTCCCTCTTAATGTTTGCTATTATCGTAACTTTTGTATTGCCATTTATCTTTGCAAAACGCTTGGATGATAAAGATATGCAGGTTCTATCCACTTCTTTTGCTATTGTGATGCTGACCATTTACCTGCTTGCTCTTCTTTTTAAACTTGTCACACATAAAGGGATTTTCACCGGAAACTCAGAAGAAAATGGAGAGGAACCAGAATGGGGAAAAAAGAAAGCAATCGTTGTGCTTGGACTGGCGACAATTGTACTAGCTTATATTAGTGAAAAACTTGTTGGCACCATTGAGCCAGTAGGTGATGCCTTAGGCTGGAGTCACGTTTTTATTGGAATTATTGTTGTGGCCATAGTGGGAAGTGCTGCAGAGTACGTGTCAGCAATTGCCATGGCCTATAATAACAGAATGGACGTAATGGTGGAGATCTCCATTGGTTCAACCGTCCAAACGGCCATGTTTGTTGCTCCTATACTTGTTCTGTTCTCATACTTGTATGATTTCTTGCCTCTTGTGTTTAATACAGCGGAAATGATTGCGATGATTCTTGCCGCTCTCATGACGGTGACCGTTGTGAACGATGGTGATTCCAACTGGTTCGAAGGTGTTTTACTTGTTGGTACCTACATTGCGATAGGCTTTAGTTTTTACCTTTTATAGAATTTTTTCAAGAAAAAGATGAAAATTTCAGCTTACATAAAGACAAAGCTTGATCATCTTTTTAAATCTTGACGAATAATATATACACAAAAATTTGCTTTTCTTTTGCATGGTTTTCAACTTTAAACACAATTAAAGTATTGCTGTATTGATAATATATAATCGTATATGAACAAGAAAAACGAGCTCTTATCTGCTAAGAGCTTGTTTTTTATATTTATTTTATCTACCTTACATATAACTGTTTCAAATAAACAAAAGACACCAGTAAACCTAAAATGCATGTACATATTTTGAAGCGAATGACATATTAATAGCTCAAGAGACAGTGTTTACTAATAAAAGTTAGAGGAGATGAGAGTGAGAATGGATAATTTCAATTCACAATCATCCACTGATCATCCAAACCCGCAAGTATGGAATTTTGTTTCAGCTCCTAATTTACATCCCATGAAGGTTACCATTAATACTAATAAGCCTGGAACAGCTCCCGGCCTATTATTTGTTGCACCTTATACGGTATATGGAGCAGCGATGATTGGACAGACCGGCGCACTAATTATGGATCAGACGGGTAATCCAGTGTGGTTTAGACCGCTTGCTAGTAGGTATATCCAAAATACAGACTTTCGAGTACAAATATACTGCGGGAACCCTGTTCTTACGATGTGGCAAGGGACAATTTCAGGCACTCAAACTTCAAACCCTAACCTTCCAGTAGGTGAACCTGAGCCTGGTGCTTATTTTCAAATTATCAATCAGCATTATGAGGTCATTAAAAAGTTATTTGCTAAAAAAGGGTTTACCTCTGATTTGCACGAGTTTACAATCACCAAACGGAATACGGCTTTATTTACGGCGGTAAAACAAGTACCCGCAGATTTATCTAAGTATGGAGGACCCTCAAACGGGTATTTTAGTAATTACTCTATTCAAGAAGTAGACATTGAGACGGGAGAGCTTCTTTTCTTTTGGGATGTACTTAAACATATTAATCCAGCTGATTCGATGGTACCTGCTTCATCCGCAACAAGCTCTAATAATATATGGGATTGTTACCACGTAAATTCAGTCGAAGAAGGTCCAAACAATACACTTTTAGTGAGCATGCGTAGTATGTGGGCTATTTATAATATTGACAAAGAAACGGGAAAGGTAATTTGGCAACTTGGTGGAAAGCAAAGTGATTTTAGGCTTGGACCGAACGCTAAATTTTCTTGGCAGCATGATGCGCGCTACAGGTCCGAAAACAGGATAAGCTTGTTTGACAATGCCTGCTGTGCTTCTCCTGATTCTCCACCTCAAGGGCAAGCGCGTGGTTTAATTCTTCACTTAGATTATAACCACAAGGTTGCAAATGTAAATCGAACATATTATCATGACCCCGCTTTATATGTTCCAAGTCAAGGAAATGCGCAAAAGCTTTCCAATGGAAATCAACTCATTGGGTGGGGACAAGAACCGTACCTTTCGGAATTTAGGAACGCTGGCAATACGCGGAGAAACCCTTCATTTAACTTGTTATATGATATGCAGTATCCAAATCAGAATCTTTCGTATCGAGCCTTTAAAAATAAGTGGGTAGGTCTCCCACTTTATCCGCCTAGCATAACTGTAGACTTATTGCCCGACGGTGAAGCTACAGTTTACACATCATGGAATGGTTCAACAGAAACAGTCGCTTGGCAGGTACTGGCGGGACCAACACCTTTTAAATTGTCAGTAGTGGTATTTAGTACCCCTCGTACTGGATTTGAAACAGATATTCATGCTGAGGCAGGTGGTCCTTATTTTCAAGTCAAAGCATTAGATTCATGCGGGAACGTCATTGGTACATCACCAACTACTTACGTGAAAATAAGACGAAATAGACGAAAGTGAGCATTAATAATCCTCTATTAGATTTTTAAAAATGTTCGTATAGTGCCCCTACTCTGAAGACCTGGGGGAATACTTGATATAGATAAGTATGGGGTGCTTTTTCTCTCGAATTACTTACCTTTTAAAACAACATCTTCTAATTTGTCATTCCATTTAACAGTTAAAATCAAATGTTTAGATTTCATTATACCTTCACTAGCGTCAACCTTTACTTTCTCTTTAAAATTCCCTTCTTCATTTAACCTTGCGTCTCTCACTGCAATTCCATTTTGATTATTTGAAGTGTCTAAATTAATTCCAAAATCCCCTACGTTTTCTACCTTACCACCTAGATAATTTAAGTTAATTTGAGCTGTTTCTTTACTATTTTCAACGGGATATAACGTAATAGTAGCTGACCAGCTTTGAGTTTCACCTAAAAACTCTAAAGGATACTCAGCTTTACTTTGACATCCAACTAATGAAACAAAAAAGAAAAGACTAAATAAAGCAATACAAAACTTTCTCATCCTCGTCCTCCATGTAAACAGCATAATGTCATTTTTACTAACTTATATTGTATTAAACTATATATTTTTAGTTAACGTAGCGTAGAATATTATCTAGTAAAGAACATATGTAAGATCTTTTTTAAAAACTGTTCGTAGATTTTGAAAGATGCGCTAAATGCGGAACGTTTCTTTTCACTTTCCATTATAATTTTATCCCCTTTTATCCTCAGGCATATTCTATACAAAACAAATTGCTGTTAGTTTAAACAATGAAAGGTCTCCCAGAAATAATTCTGAGAGACTAGTAAAAAAATTAACCTGTAAAAAAGCTTACAACACCTATCAGCACAAAAAATATGAGAATTGCAGATAGAATGAATACAACTGTAAAGATAGGTTTATACTTTGCTCTATTTTCTTGATTACTTATCTTATTATGTAAATCATCTAATTTTCTTTCAATTTCATCCAGACGTTTTTCAGTGTTAATATCCATCACCTCCTACCTTTTATACGAATTACTCCTCTAAAAGTTTCCTGATTACTGTATTTTAAAGAATATATATGTAAAAAACACTTTAAATTGTATGTATAGTTAGTTACCAAAATCTTCTTTTCCCATAGTAAACGTTCATTAAAAAACAAAAATCTTAATCTAAATCAAAAGTGAAAGGGACTTACTTGTTTGATAATAAACGAAATAATAAACGAAACAGCAATTGTTGCCGCTAGCTGTTTTGGAGTTTTGTAAAAGATTACGCATAAAACAACATACATAATGAATTCTTCAATATAGTTTACATGTATATAAAATATTCCAACCGCTAAAGAAAGACTTAACAATAACCCCATAGGCAACGCTGGTAATATCCAAGCTAGACGTAAATTATTTTTAGCGATCCATACAATAGCTGCTAGAAACGGAGACGCTATTGCGATACTTCCCCACAGTAAAAAATAACTAGTTGGAAAAAATCCAAATAAAAAAGCGGAATATATATAATAGCCTGTTAGCATTCCTATAAAGAACATGAATGTATTAAGAGCCGCACTAATTTTGGTTTTACTATACGCAGCTATAAGGGTAGCAATCAGTGCCCAAATCCCTGTCCTCGAACACAAACCTCCAAAATATGGCAGGATGTTCATCCGCCAACTTCCATCAACACCTGCAACAGTATCTAAATATTTGGTTGCTATCCCCAAAGCTGTACCGAAGACTAAATAGATAATAGAAAATGCAAGTTTGTTTGTAGACTTAACTATTCCAATAGTAAACTCCCCCTAACCAAAGACAATCTATTAAAATGTTTTAACTCTTTCGTCCAAAAGCTTTTGTATCAATATTTTTGTCATCGAGGAAACTCTCTATCTTTATCTGCTCTCTTCCATTTACACTTTTATTTTTATTCATAAGTGACTCAATTTCTGTTTCAGAAAAATCTCCTTCACTCATATGCTCAACCATGTCATCGATTGCTTGATCCAGTTCATCTAAAATTTGATTGGAACCCATAATATAGCGGCTAATTCTCTCTGAATCTTTTTTATATCCTTCTGGTAAAGTATTGTGCGAAATATAGGTGGAAAAGTTATGATCATTTGCTTTCACCAGGTCTTTTAACTGTTCAAATTTTTTCGCTTGAGCTTTATTTAATTTTTGATCGGACTCCATAATTTCTTCAAATTGATCACCGGTATTGGATAGATCCTCGTTAGTGTCTAAGTATGTCTTTATACTTTTTTTCATTTCTTTTTCATCAATTAAGGCATTATTTTTCGATGAACTAAATATGGAAGTTGGTAATACAATTTTTCCACTAGCTTCTTTTGTACTTTCCTGGTAAGAACAAGCGCCTAATAAAAAAATAATTATTAAGCTAAAACAAAGTTTTTTCAATTCAAACGCTCCCTTTAACAATGTATTTTTTTCATTAATTTACATAGAAAATTTTAACATCAAAATCCTCTTAGGACTATACATCTAGAGGCGTATATTGGAAAAGTCCCCTCACCTAATTAAATATAGCAAAAAATGTTAAGAACAAAGATTTGTTTGCTGTTATAGTGAACGTAAGGTAGGTGAATGTAAATGAATTATGTAACTTGTATACAGAGAACGCTGGATTACATTGAGGAGAATTTGGAGACACAAATCACTTTAGAAAAGTTAGCAGAAATTGCCTGTTTTTCTCCTTTTCATTATCACCGTGTCTTCCAAGCCATAGTTGGAGAATCAGTGATGGATTATGTGAGGAAACGAAGACTTACGCGCGCAGCAGAACGCTTATTTTTCACAGATGAAAAAGTCATTGATATCGCACTTGATGTTGGTTTCCACTATCAAGAGTCTTTTAACAGAGCGTTCAAAAAATTTTATGATGTTTCACCGAAACAATACCGTAACGCAAGAAGAATATCTGGACCGCTGCGAGGAAAAGCCTACCTAAATACTGCAATTTTGTCAGGAGGAAATAAGATGGAACCAAAACTAGTCACTAAACCTGCTTTTTATGTCATTGGATATGAGCTAAAAACAAAGAACGAGGGTGGCCAGAATAATAAAGACATTCCTGAATTTTGGCAACAGTACATGCAAAATGGATTAGGCTCTAGAATACCCCATCCTATAAACAAAAACGTGGAGCTTGGTATTTGCACTGACTTTAATCCTGAAACGGGTGAGTTTGTTTATGTAATTGGTATGGAAGTTGAGAAAGACACTCCAGCACCTGAAGGAACAGTTTACAAAAGCTTCCCTGAACTAGAATATGCCGTATTTACTACACCAAAATCATATGAAGAATCTTTTACTTCTTCCATTCAGTCCACGTGGAATTATGTTTTTACAGAATGGTTCCCTGAATCGGGTTATGAGCACTACGGATCAATGGAGTTTGAACTGTATGATAAGAGATGCTATGGTTCAGAAAACAAAGAGATCGACATCTACATTCCTGTGAAAAAACAGATCGTTAAGGCATAAAAAAGAAAAGCATTGCAAGTAGAAATTCACTTATAATGCTGAACATATTCCTATACAAAAGCCCAATCTCTAAGCACTTATATTTAAGAGAGGGCTTTTTATTCTTTTGCATTGGGAATTTTGGAATCAGCCAATTTGAATATTCACTTCATTTTTAGTTATCATAATGTACGATATCGACAATAAAAACATCAGATATACAGAGAAATACGATGTGCTTTTCTCTCCAATTACTTAATTCTTAAAACAATATCTTCTGATCTGTCACTGGATATAAAGTAATACTAGCATTTTATTTTATGTATTTTCCTCACGTGCATATTTTTTACATTTTATAGGAATGATAACGTTACTCGTTGTATAACAAATATTCACTCATATAAAAGGTGGTAAAACGTGCGACAAAGATATCTTCTGAAAAGCCCTAATAAAAAAAAGACAACAGCTTGTTCAGCAACTTCCTTATATGATGATGTAAATAAAAATATAGAGAGGCTATTGAACGAATTAGGAAATAGTTCTGATGTGTCGTTTCGAATGGTTGAGTCTCCGCATCAAAACACGTTAAAAGCAGCCGTTATTCACCTTGACGGATTAGCAGATGAAAACATTATAAATGAGAATATCATGACTCCTCTTATTCAGTGGTTTAAAGAAAGTAATCAAGTAGTAACCGTTGAAGAGATAGAAGAACAAATACCTCAGATGTTGACTGTATCTCAATTGACTATAAAAGAGAATTGGCATGAATTTGTGTCAGCAGTTTTAACTGGTGATACGGTCATACTAATGAATGGAAGTTCTAAAATTTTCATTGGCAATACAAAAAAACTTCAGTCCCGAGCAGTAACAGAACCAACCAGTCAAACGGTTGTTAGAGGACCTAAAGATAGTTTCACAGAGAATTTAAGGACGAATACTTCTTTAATACGAGCTAGAATTCAGGATTCTAATTTACGTTTAGACAGCATGAAAATTGGAAGCGTAACTCACACAGATATAGGAATCATGTATATTCAAGGAAATGCAGATGAACGTATTGTAGAAGAAATCAAAGAACGTTTAAAAGGGATTGAGGTAGATGGGATCCTTGAGTCGAACTATATTGAAGAATTTATCCGGGATGATAGGACCACTATTTTTCCACTTCTATTAAATACAGAACGACCTGATGCCGTTGTAGGAAATTTATTAGAGGGACGAATTGCTATTATTGTACAAGGAACACCTTTTGTTTTAATTGCACCCGCTATTTTTTCTCAATTTTTTCAGTCTCCCGAAGATTATTATCAAAATTATTATATTGCTTCCTTTTTAAGGATCTTGAGATTTGGTTCTTTTTTTCTTTCTATGTATGCGTCTGCTATCTATTTAGCATTGATTACGCATCATCAGGGACTTATTCCAAACACATTAATGGTCAGCTTAATGGCTCAAAGAGAACGAGTTCCTTTTCCAGCAATTGTAGAAATAGTAGTGATGGAACTAGCTTTTGAGATGTTGCGAGAGGCAGGAATCCGAATGCCTAGAGCAATCGGACCAGCAGTCTCCATTGTAGGAGCACTGATTTTAGGACAAGCAGCTGTAGAAGCAGGTTTTGTATCAGCGGCTGTTGTGATCATTGTTGCTATTTCTGCCATCAGCAATTTTACACTGCCATCTACTAGCATTGTCAATGCGGCCCGGGGTTTTCGATTTATCTTGATTCTAATTTCAGCATTTATTGGCTTATATGGAATTTTGCTTATGACCTTATGTATATGGCTTCATATAAGTAGTCTAAGATCTTTCGGTGTCCCCTACTTTTCACCTTTTGCCCCCTTTGATTTTAAAGAGCAAAAGGATACTTTAGCTCGATTCTCTTTACCATCTCTTTTAAGAAAACAACAAAATAAATAGAAGCCACATAAAGATGAATGAGGATGAAAAATGAAAAGTTACCTTTCACTTTTATGGATTACTGCCCTTTGTTTATGTGTTTCAGGGTGTTCGAATTATCGAGAATTGAACCAAATAGGAGTCATTATAGGACTGGGAATTGATGAGAATAAAAATTCGGAAGAACCCTATAAAGTAACCTATCAGATTATTAACCCAAGTGGTTTGTCACAAGGCAGTTCGTCGGGAGGACAGGGTCTTCCTGTCATTAACTACACAGTAACTGCCAAATCGTTAGTGGAAGCATTAAAAAAAGCCTCTGTCGTCATTCCAAGAGAACATATTACTTCTCATCTTTCGCTTATCGTCGTAGGTGAAAAGTTAGCAAGAAATGGTCTTAGCTTATTATTTGATGCCTTGGATCGAGGCAAACAAGCTCGTACAAGTATTCCAGTTTTTATTGCGCGTGATGGAACTGCTGAGAAATTGCTTGGTGTGATTGAACCTTTTGAGGTTACTCCAGTCAAAAGTATCCTAAGTACAACCCAGAACAATCAAAAAATGTATGGAATAGTTAGTAATGTACAAGCATATGAAGTTATTTCTATGCTTTTGAGTGAGGGAAAAGATCTATCTCTTCCTGGAATCAATATTAACAAACCCTCTCAGCAGTCAGAAGAAGCAGGCAATTTAGAGAATACCAGCCCAAGTGCTATGCAGGTAAAAGGATTAGCTATGTTTAGAAAAGGAAAATTAGTTCGATGGCTGGATGGGGATGAGGCTCGATCTGTTCAACTTGTTACGTCTGAAGTGAAGAGCACAGCTCTTGTTTTCCCTTGTAATATAAATGAGAATATCACAGTTACAGCGACTGGAATAAAAAGTGAAATAAAAACAAAAATCCGCCGTGGACAACCTTTTATTCATACAGATCTGAATGTGATGGGAGAAATTACGGAAACATCATGCCAAAAAGATTTAAGCAACCCTAAGGTATTAAAAGAGTTGGAAAAAGAAGTCCAAAATGAACTACAAAAGGAAATTACAAAAACTATTAGCATCGCACAAAAAGAAAAGGCAGATATATTTGGCTTTGGTGATAGCTTATCTCGAACCAACCCTAGTTATTGGCGTCAGCATAAACAGAATTGGGAGAGTCTATTTTCAAGTGCGAAGGTATCGATGAATGTGAACGTCACTATCGTAAATACCGGAATGCGTACAAATCCTTATGAGGTAAATTAGATGAGGAGCTGAAAAAGCATTGACTAAAATAAAAATCGATGGGTTTCAATTATTTTGTATGATGTTTATCTTTATATTAGGCAGTACGTTGCTTTTAGATATAGGAAAGGCTGCTAAGCAAGATGCATGGATCGTTCCCTTTTTGGCTACTATTTTTGGATGTGCACTGTATTTAGTCTATATCTCCCTATATAAGAGATACCCTAATATGCCTTTAACCGGCTATCTTATTAAAATCTGGGGTAAATACGTAGGCAGTGCTATCAGCTTTTGTTATATTATATATTTTGTTTATATTGCTTCTAGAGTACTACGTGATTTTGAAGAATTACTAATTAGCTCTTCTTACTATGTTACATCGATTATTACGCTCGGCATATGCATGACCTTTGTGTTAATTTATAGTATTCACTTGGGAATAGAAGCATTCGCACGAGTTACATGCTTATGTTTTGTTGTTATTTTACTGACTCTTTTTATATTAAATGTTTTGTATGTAGTAGGAGGTTATATCAAAGTGGAAAACCTTCAACCCGTATTAGCAAATGGATGGGGAAACATAGGGAAAGAGTTAGTCCCTCTTGGCATTACTGTCCCTTTCGGAGAATTGATTACCTTTACTATGCTTCTTCCTTATTTGAATAAAAAAAGTCAGGCTGCAACAATTGGACTATCCGCCATTATAATAGGAGGGATTGTCTTAACCATTAATTCAATTATTCTTTTATGTGTACTTGGACCAGAGACTGTTTTAAGATCTTCTTTCCCAGCTCTTACAGCTGTGAGTTACATTAACATAGCCAGTTTTATTCAAAGGCTGGATACCTTTATTCTTATTCTCATGGTCATTTTAGGTTTTGTTAAAATATCCATCTATTTCTTTTGTGCCGTGATTGGGGCAACTGATTTGTTTCGTATGAAACCTTCTGTTGCAAACATTTATCTAATTGGTGGTGTTATTTTTTTCTCCTCACTGATGATTGCTCCTAGCTACCAAGCTCATATAAATGAAGGGCTCAAAGTTGTTCCTTATTTATTACACCTCCCTTTTCATATAGCAATTCCTATACTATTGCTGATTACAGCATATATTAAGCAAAAAATAAAGCCTACCCTTTCATGACAAGGGAGGCTATTGTTTTTTTAAAACAGGAAAAATGCTAACAGTAACGAACAACAAAGCAAATAAAACAATCAAAAAATAATCTTCTCCACGTGCAATTACAAAATATTGTTTTAGGTTATAAAACGATTGAAACATATAGTTTCCCTGAAAAACGTCGATGAATACAATAAGAGCATAAGCCCCCAGCAAAATACATAAGGATGAAATTATTTTAGCCATTATATCAGCCTCACCTTTTTCTTTTAAATTGCGGTAAATAATATAAAAATATACAAGGCGTCCATGAGATTTAATACTATTTATTGAATAATGAAAAATAATTGATCTTCTGCAAAGCAATCTGTTATAAAAAATTTAACGTAACAAGAATTTTAAAAATTCACCTACAAGGAGCTTTATTTATTTTAATGCACGGCTCTATTTTTATAGATTCTCATGAAGTAGTACAAGCCAAGCAGAAGTAATCCTACATTTGTATAAACATAAAAAATAGACCCATACCAAAAGTTCTTTTGAGCCAATGAATCAAAAAAATAATGCAAAAAGTGGTATAGCGCTACATAGATTAAACAAAGACTCCATAAAATATTTTCTTCTCTAGAATAAATCTCTCTTAGTAATAAAAGAATGATCCACCAAAACACAAGTATTGATGATGTACTGAGTAAGTTAATTGGGTAAGTCTTATAGTAAAAAGAATACGCGCTGCTATAAAATAAAAGCATCGATAGTAACAACATGAATAGTGGCTTTCTAGAGTGCTTATTGGTGATAAAAAAGTACAAGCCAATTAAAATGGCCATAAAAAAATAAATGTAATTCAACAAATTCCCCATCTCAAACCTCAACATTTTTATAATTTAATACTATGATATTTACGTTTCTCATAAAATCTTTTATGTAGTAGGTCAAAAACACAGCATCTTATGCTTCCTTGCCTCCTTTATGTGTACAATACCCAAAGATAGCATTTCCAAAAGAAACTCCAAAAGCGGTTGAAAATGCTGTTAAAAGATCAAAATTAGAGGTAAACAGCATATTAATTATTACGTTTCCTCCAAAGAAAATTTAAAAATATACCAAGAATTTCAAAATAACTTTTTTCAAGAACTACCCTACTTCTATAGATGTCGTTTAGATTGACTGCTGATTCAACACAGAATTTAAAAATCACGAAATTATAAATATAGCCAATATATGATTATATTACCATATATTTTTACTGACTATAAAAAAGAACCTCTTTAAAATAGAGGTTCTTTTTATAACAGAGAAGATATTTAGTTAGGGTAATGACAAGAATTAAAATGTCATTTGTGAGCTTTAATAAATATAGTTCTCTTACTACTTATAGCTTCTCTACCAATTCATCAACACGGACACAAGTGAATCCTTTCGTTTTCACTGTTTTTAACACATCTCTTAACGCATTAATTGTATTTCTTGGAGCTTCAGATTCCGCCCCTAGCGTATCACCGCAGTCGTGCAGCAAAATCACGTCCCCACCTTTTATATTTGCTAGGCGCTGTTTAATCTTTTCGCTTCCGCCAGAGGTTCGCCAATCTTCCGCCATGATTGACCATAGAATAATCTTATATTTACCTCTTTTGATAAAATCGAAAAGATTAAGCATTCCCCAAGGCGGGCGATAATATATAGGCTCGACTCCCGTGATAGCTTCAATCACCTTGGCTGTATCCTTCAGTCCTTTTTGAACTTTCCAAGGCGACATAAACCAGTTGGAGTGATGTACGTAGTTATGAATTCCGATTAAGTGGCCTTCATTATGCATTCGCTGAATCAGTTCAGGGTACTTTTCTGCTTTGGTACCGACCACAAAAAAGGTTGCCTTCACCTCATTTTTCTTCAATAAATCAAGAAGTATCGGCGTATAAATAGGGTTCGGACCATCATCAAACGTAAAAGCAATTTTCGATAAATCCCTTCCCCTTTTAACTACGTTTACTCCTAGACCACGTGATAGGAAATACGGAATAACGGTGTATAATAAAATTAAAAAAATAATAGCAGAAATCATGAACTCCATATTATATACTCACCTCTATCTCCTTTTGCTTTTGTATTGTTCTATCATTTACGTTGAGTAATGGACTACGTCTTGCTGCTTCGACAATGACATGGAGAGCGTCTATGGATGACGTTTTAGTTTGGTATTTTTTTATTCTTTGTTTCATCCATTTTAAAGGTGCTGAATCATGAACCAGATTTTCGACCCGCGCAACCAACTCTTCTTCTGTTTTTACAGAAAGTGCGAATCCTGAACGACATAAATACTCTGCATTGTCTTCTTCTTGTCCGGGTAACGAATGGTAAATTAATATGGGTAAATCCATCGCCATTGCCTCAGACGTTGTCACTCCCCCCGGCTTGCTGATCATTAAATCTGAAATAGCCATTAATTCTTCAACCTTTTCACAATATCCCAAAATTCTCACGTCATGCTTCGAGTCTTTTAATTCCGACTCTAATTGTGTTTTTAACTTCTTGTTTTTACCGCATACTATAAAAAGTTGCATCGGTGTAGAAATGGATTCTAAGGCCTTAAAGGTTGAAAGTCCTTTCCCAAAAAATCCGTCGCCCCCTCCCATGATGAGCAGGGTGAATATATTGGGATTAATCATATATTTTTCTAAGAGAAGATCCTTTGGAAGAACATCCATAAATCTTTTCCGTACAGGTATTCCAGTGTTTTTAATTTTATCTGCCTCTACCCCTAACGCAATTAATTGATCACGCAATCGAGCAGACCCTACCACATATTGATCTGTAGAGGAATGAATCCAATAAGAATGATCCGTATAATCTGTGATGATGGTTACCGCTGGAATATCAATTAACCCTTGCTCTTTTAATTTTGATATAATTCCCGCGGCAAATGGGTAGGTACTAACCACTACTTTCGGCTTTATTTCCTGTATGATTTTAAGCACGGTTTCCATACCCGATAAAAAGATCGAATTTAGCTTAACGGAAAAAGAATTTTTCACACGAGTTTTTTCATACAAAAAGCTATACACTTGTGGAAACTTCTTAATTCCTTTTTTATAAATATAATGGCTGATTGGATAAAGGTTGGGATGAACCCACTCCATGATATCAATGGTAATAGGCTCAGCATCAGCAACGACATTACTTACTGCTTCACTTATCGCATTTGCCACTTGTTTATGTCCTTCTCCAAACGTAGCGGAAAGAATTAAGTATTTATCCCGTTCACGGTTATTCATGACTTTTCCCTCCTTGTAGTTTGTATGCTTGTGCTGTGGGGTAAAACTTAGACTTTTCAGCACATCTTTTTGTTCTTTTGTTTAGGCGATTAAAGAATTGCTCTGCTGATAAAAAAGGAATAATGGGTAGTTCCCCTTTTTAATCGATTTGTAGGGTATATCTTTTCTTCTTTTTCGTTACATAGATTGGTTAGGAACTCCTTACACTATTTATTAGAAAAACAAACAGTCTTAAGTTGAGCTTTCAAATAGCACATTTTCAGTCTACGTTTTGTAATTAAAAATAGGCTAAAAATAACATTAAAAATTAATGAAAAATCCAGTTTTTTTAATAAATAGTGCTACATTAAAAGAAATACAAAGATGAAATTAATCTTTTCACCTTTGTATTTCAATCGCATGTAAGCATATTCGCCTTACCGACTGTGCTTTAGATGCATACATACTATGAAAGAAGGACAAACCATGGATTTTATCACATCTTATATAAATCAATACGGATATATCGTGCTGTTTCTAGCATTGATGCTGGAACTTCTTGCACTTCCTCTTCCAGGGGAGCTGCTCATGGGCTACGCTGGGGTTCTTGCTTTTCAAGGACATTTGAGCTGGGTGGGAAGTATCTTGGTGGCTGGTATGGGAAGTATGGTTGGAATGACCATAGCCTACGGGGTAGGTTATAGGTTAGGGACTCCCTTTTTTGATAAATACGGAAAAACCCTTCATATGGGGCCAGAGCGAATTGAAAGAATGTCAAAATGGTTTGGTGTACATGGAAACAAGCTGTTGATTATTGCTTATTTCCTCCCAGTTATTAGACATATTACAGGATATTTTTCAGGAATTACTCGGCTTCCCTTTCGTACGTATGCACTGTATGCCTATAGTGGATCATTTCTTTGGGTTACCACATTTATTACTTTAGGAAAGTTATTAGGACCTCAGTGGGAACAGTTTCATCATTCTATTAAGAAGTATTTTGTCATTGGGCTGATTGTAGCTGTAAGTTTGTTCGCAGCTATTTACATTTATAAAAAGTTCAAAGTAACGATTAAAAAGATAGCAATTAATTGCCTCAAGTGGATAGTAAACGCATTTCATACGCGGAAACGGGCGGGTCTTGTTTTTATATTTACAGCATTAGTTACATTAGGGTTTATTCTGCTTATGATTGGAATGACGCAAGACTTTATCGCAAACGAGTTTGGAGATTTTAACAAAATAACGAGTTTATTAATAACAGCTCTTTTTAATAAAGATTGGAATGTACCAATGCGGGTGTTTTTCATGCTAGGATCTAGGGAAGCTCTGGCAACATTGATTTTCTTTACACTTGTATGGATTTTATGGAAAGGCAGAGATAAAAAAATTGAATTATTATCTCTGGTAGTTGTTGCAGGCGGCGGCGAGCTATACGAAGAAAGCCTGAGACGAATGTTCCATCATTTCTCCCCTATTAGAAAATCGTTGATAGAACAGCTTTCATACACCTTTCCAAGCGAGCAGTCTTTACTGGCTTTTGTTATTTATGGGTTTGCTGTATTTATGCTGGTTCGACACTCTAAAAGATTGTGGGTTCCTACAGTAGCACCAATAGTGGCCATTCTTATTTTATTGCTTGTTGCCATTAGTCGTTTGTATCTGAGCATACAATACCCCAGTGACATTGCAGCAGGATATGTATTTGGAGGAGTATGGCTAGGGTTAAACGTTTTGCTTCTTGAAACCTTCCGTCTTATGAAAGGTATTAATCTATAAGTGATACTGTCAAAAAACTTATTTCTGATGTTTCCTATGAGAAAAAACACCTCCAAGTGATTGCTCGGTACCTCATACCCAGTTATCAGCTTGAAGGTGTTTTTTATTTATATAAAATCAGAGCCTGTCCAAATTATTAGCAATTACGTTTTCTTAATCTGCGAACGCTGATACTTTCTAAACTAGTCGTATTTCTATTACCTGAATTATCTTCCCATACTAAAAATCCGCCTTCTGCTCGAATAAACGTACCATTTCCATCAAGCTGTCTTCCAGCAGAAAAAACTTGAATTTTATCTCCTCTTCGAAAATTATCTACTATAGAACGAGATTGAGATTGAGATGTACGACGATCTCCACTACGACGTCCTGGCATAACTCCACCTCCTTATACACTTATAGTACATACTATGAAGAAAGCAAAAATTGGTATAAGCAAAACGCGTAAAAGTATAAAAATATTTTATAAAATAAAAATTTGGCTATACCTGTCTTTAGTATTTCTGCAGGGTTTCTTACATTTATCCACAGTCCCATGAGACCTCTGAATCTCTTTCATCTTGTAACGTAACCTAGATTCAGTGAGTATAAAATACATAAAGGGATGTTTAAGGTGTTTGATGTATATAGTCTGAGAAGTCTTCTTTTAGACATAAAAAAAGAATCCTCCATGAAAAAGAGGATTCAACAGGGTAAGTAAGAAAAAGAAATATACATGCATGTTCCTGGGGGGCTACGCTTGTATAATCAACTTATACCCGCTATTCACTGATTGAAACAGCTAAAAACATTTTATAAAAAAATTGATAGTTAACCTATTAAATTAGCCCTATAGATTCTTGAACTACTCCCCCACGGATGATAACCATCGCCTATATATGAAAAGTCATACTTTTCATAGTATCCAACGTAGTCGGTGCATAAATAAAGATTATCAAATCCGGCATTTTTCGTATCTTCTTTCAGCTTTAAAAGAAGTTGCTCACCTAAGGATTTACCTCGATAACTTTCTTCAATGTAAAGAGAACACACCCAGGGCCATAAATCCATTCGACTTATAAAATCGTTGGTGATAAGCCCTGCGCAGCCGATAATTCCTCCTTCGTCTTCTAACAGGTACCAGACTGGAAGACAACTATTTGTGTTTAAGCTATGTATAATACAGTCTTCGTAAAGCTTTAAATTCTCTTTACTCGCCCACTTACGCTGAGTATATTCAATAGCTTTGTCTTTGTACTCTACCTGTTCTCTAATATTAATAATTCGCATGACAAGGGCTCCTCTATTAAAATTAAATCCATTCTTTTGTATGTTCATAAATGAATTTGATATCGTTTTGATAATGCTCAAGATGCCCTTCGTCTATCATTTTTTGAAACGCAATATCACCTTCACTAGCTTTTCTTGTAATTGTTTTACATAACCCCTCTAATCGCAGCAATACCATTTCCAAATAACCTTCTTGTAATTCTTCGCCATAAGATTCAAAAAATAATTTCACTCTTCGCTTTCTATCTTGAGCATGCTGTGATGAATTATAATGAATTTTCTCACCTGTTTCAGAAAGATAAAATCTACTCAAAGGGACGCACGTATAAAGAGTATAAGCAATGTCCCAAAGTCTTGGCCCAGGTGCAGCAACATCAAAATCAATAATTCCTATTGGTCTCTCATCATTAAAAATAATGTTGTATATAGCAAAATCATTATGACATAGTATTTCAAATGGTTTAGGCGTGTTATCTATTGATTTCCAACTGTCATCAAATGAAAAATCACTCACTGAATCATGATAAAGACGGAGCATTTTTCCTATTTCTATCAAAACAGCATCGGACCACATATATTTCTTCAAGGGATAATTACCAGCTTCACCTTCAATAAATGACAAGACCTCTCTCCCTTTTTCGTCAATGCCTAAAAATTTTGGTGCATAAGTAAACCCCTTGTTTTCTAAATGCTTTAATAGCTTATGAAATTTATGACTATCTGATTTTAATTCTCGTCGTACGGTATTTCCCGAGCGGTAAACGTTAGAAACATTCCCTCCTGTTAGTACTTCTTCGTCCTTAAAGCCTGACATATAAATATTCCCCCTGAATATACCCGATTTGTCGTTAATAAGTGAAAGTGATAAAACATTTACCACAATGATATACCTTATTTCACCATCTATTTAGGACAGCCCGTACTTTTCCCTTCATAGCCCATTAATGTTACTTTACATTATAAAAAAAGAATCTTCATTCGAAGATCTTTTTGACTGCTTATTTCATACAAAAATCCGCTAAAAAAGTGGGAGACCGCTACTATGTTAAATCACCAAAAGCCACCATCTGAGTGGATAATTTGTCCGGTAATCCATTCTGCTTCTTCGCTTGCTAAAAAAATAACTAATTTTGCGGCATCCCGGGGCTCACCAAGTCGACCCATTGGGAACTTCGGCAGTAAATCTTCCTTCAACTTACTGCTCATCCACCCAGTATTAGTTGGTCCAGGATCTACAGCATTAACAGTAATTTTAAGAGGTGCTAATTCAATAGCAACTGATTTAGTAAATGTAGAAACGGCACCTTTGGTGGCAACATAAGCCAAATTGCCAGGCTCAGGTGACTTATCTTGACCTGATACCATATTAATAATTCGACCGCCATGCTTGCCTTCGATTAGACGTGCAAACTCAACAGTTAAAAGACATGTTCCTCTAACATTCACGTTATAATGAGCGTCGAGAACATCAGCATCTATCGAACGAAAATCTACGTCTACAGAATGTGTTGCATTATTTACAAGGATTGATGGAGAACCCAGTTTGGTTTGAACTGTATCAAGCAGTTTTCTTGATGCATCGGGCTGTGATAAATCCAATTCCATCGATTCACATCGTACTCCCAGACTGCGTATCTCCTCAATCAGATGCTTCGACCAATTAAAATCATCCTCATTACAATAATCCATTAAACGATCATAATTTGACCAATGAGTGAAAAAAATATCTGCCCCTTCTTTAGCTAACTCCCTGCATATTTCAGTACCAATACCTTTTGCCCGACTAGCACCAGTAACAATCGCAATTTTATTTATTAATCGCTTCATAAAGCATCTCCTCATGGGAACGCTGAATTTATATGCTCACCAATAGCACACGATTTCAGCAATCCTGTATATGTATATTAATCTATCAAGTTGTAATGAATGAAAAAGGTAATCAAAGTTTAAATGGTATTACAATGTCTATATTCTGCACTCATAGACAGAGAATGACATGCCTTCTCCGTAGCCATCTTTTACTTCATGAACAGTAAGATTGTTAAATCCATTAGAGCTAAGGATACGTTCAAATTCTTCTGAGCCATAAAGTCGAAGAGGGAAATCCATTATCTCCACCTTTTTTGTCTTATTTCCTTGAAGGAGTTCATATCGTATCTTCGTGTTCAAAGAGCTCGTTCTTTTATCGTAGAAGCTCTTTTTATAAACAATAACGGTTTCTTTATTGAAAGATACTCTATTCGTTTCAGTCCAATCTAAAAGTTCTTCAATTTTATTCTTTTTCTTTATAATAGTTAAAAGTACTTTACCATCGTCTTTTAAAACTGCTTTCATATTTTGAAGACTCTTAACAGCTACATCATCTGCTAACAGAGAAAAGGAACCAAAAGGTATTATAATAAGATCATACTTTTTGTTGCTTTTAAAATCCTCGATGTTTTGATACCATACATTTGGTTTAAGATTTATTCTTTCAGATTTTTCTACACATGCTTTAAGCATATCTTTAGAAATATCGAACCCTTCAATATCAATTCCTTTTTGCATAAATGGAAGAAGCATTCTGCCGTTCCCGCACATCGGTTCTAATACTTTCATATTTTGACCTTTGACAAAGGAAAGGTAAAACTCAAGCTCTTTTTTATTTGCAGCGGATTTATCAACCTCGTACAACATTGTGCAGAGCTCTCCATAGTAATCATTCATTCTCGTTTTCACCTCACATAATTAATTAGTCTTCCATACGTGCATTCAACTTTCCTGCTCTATTCTAGTCAATATAGAACTTATTACAGCTAGTAAACTCTCGGTCTCTAACAGTTTATGCTCGTCCTCTCCCCTTAGTTTTGGTTATATTTCACTCTTTGGTAAAGAGATAGGCGAAATAATCGATTCCCTAAATAAAATTCAAAAAGGAAATAACCTCATTTTAGAGAACTGAATAAAGAGCTGCTTTTCATTTCTCTAACACTTAAGAGGAGGTACACAAATGAATGAACAAATACTAAAAATAGATAAAGTAGAGATTTGCACAGAAAGTTTTGGGAACCCTAAAAATCCGGCTATTCTTTTAATAATGGGAGCAATGTCCTCGTTAGATTGGTGGGATGAAGACTTCTGTCTTCGCCTCGCTGAAAGGGAGAGATTTGTTATTCGTTACGACCATCGTGATTTAGGCCAATCTACCACTTATCCGCCGGGTACTTCTAACTATACAATAACGGATATGACTGATGATGCAATTGGCGTTTTAGATGCTTATTCTATAGAAAAAGCTCATATTGTTGGAATGTCGTTGGGCGGGATGATAGGTCAGATTCTTGCTCTTAGATATCCAAAACGCATAGATTCTCTTACTTTAATTGCATCAAGCATTTTTGGAACTGAGGCGGAAAAATTGCCTCCAATGGACCAGCGTATACTTGATTATCATACAAAAAGCACTTCCATAGACTGGTCAAATCAAGAGGAAACCGTTCACTACCTTGCAGGTGGATGGAAAACGTTAAGTGGGACAAAACCTTATGAAAAGGAAAGAATGTATAAGCTAGCAAAAAGAGAAGCTGCCCGGTCCAAACAGCTGCCTAGTAGATTTAATCATGCTTTACTTCAAGGAGGAGGCCAATATTACGACAGGTCGAGTGAAATTAGCACACCTACGCTGATTATTCATGGAACAAAAGATCCGGCACTGCCTTATGAACATGGACTTGCGCTTGCAAAAGCTATTTCTCATGCTAAATTAATAGCTCTTGAGGGTACAGGACATGAAGTTCATAGTGAGGACTGGGACCAAATTATCGAAGCAATTGTAGGGATTAGCTCTTAAAAGTAAAAAAAGAGAAATGAAGACTTCAAAGCGCTTTTTCAAGAAAGCTTTGGGGTCTTTTCATATTTCAAAATTCCTTTCTTCTACTAGCAGTTGACAAAAACGTTTTCTATAGCAAAGGGTATTTTGTACAAAAGGACCTACACCTTTTCAAGACAGCCTATTTACGATACACTAATAATTCATGAAATATCCACATAAGGGTATTAAAGTAAGAAAATGGAGGCTTTTTATGAAATATTTTAAGGTATTTTTTTGTTTAATCTTATTACTCCTAGTAGGCATAACCGGCTGTTCTCAAAAAGAAGAAGTTACAAGCATTAATACTGTTGATGTAAAAAAGCTTAAAGAGCGTAGCGGAACTTATGTTGGAAATAATTCTAACGTGGTAGCTATCGTAAGGGACTTGCCTGGAGGAGAAACATTTAAAGAAATTGATTTACATAATAAAACGCTAAAAATAACGTATGGTACTAAAGCGGGCTCTCTTTCAGAAGATGAAACGTTAAAATATTGGTTTGACGGTAAGAATACATTGGAGAAAAACTTTCTTTACAATGCTATTTATTTAGCAATATTAGTGCCTAATGCTCAAGGTTACAGTTTTAAAGTAGACAATCAAAAATTCTCAGTATCTAGAGAAGAAATGGAAGAGTTTATTTCTGGCAACATTAAAACTTTACCGGATAGTAATAAATTATTTGATAAAGAAAAAGCACAGCAATTTATAGATGATAATAAAGAAAAGATAAATAAAACAGTTAAATCGGCAGCTATTCGAGAACATTTTTTTAAGAATGTTCCGATAGTAAAGGAATAACAACAAATAAAGAGCCGTAAATAGGGCTCTTTATTCGTACTCTATTTACCTTTGTGCTTAGCTTTCGCCTTTAGTTTCTTCATCAAATATTTTTGTTCCTTTAGTTCTTCACGGTATTGCTTAGATTTCTTTTTTCTACTTTTTTTCTTTTCTTCGTACTCTTGTTTCATAGCCTCTTGAGCTTTAGTAGAAATACCAATTTTATTTACTTCTTTTGCTACTTGGCGCTGTAAACGTTTTGGGTTGACCTTTTTATTAGATTTTATTTTCACATCAAGACCTGAATGAATCGATTGGTTAATCAGATTTAACAATTTGTGATGAATAAAGTCTAATATCTCTGTATCTTTTGGTTCTGCTCCAAATACATAACGAAATGCTTTTAATTTACCGCCTTCTACAACTTCAATAATTCCTATCCAAAACTGACCATCATGGTAAATCGTTAATGACATAACGATTCCCTCCTCTAAACATACTATGAAATGATGGACATCCCGAGGAGGGGAAGGTTACTGACATTGATACATATCAATGCATCCGGACTACCAACCGAATTGTGTTTTTACATTCCACATACAAATTTTAACATACAAATATTCAATATAAGTGCTTTTTCTTTTATTTTTCACCGAAATTAATCGTGAAAAATAAAGGTCCCTCCATAATAAATACTGGAATTACTACAAAAGAAATCAAACTAAAATATTTTGCGTTCCTTTTTAATTATTATCCTTTAACATAAGGTAATTAATCAGTAGAAAAAAAGTTTAGGTGAATCACTCCAAGCTCTTTTTCCTATAAAGAAAGAACCCTATTATCGCCCCCAGTACAGCTATCACAATACTAAAGCGAATTAGATGAATAATAAAATCAATAAGGTTTAAATAGGTTGTTTCTGTTACACCATCACCGACTGATTCAACTTCTTTATATGGAATCACAAAGAAACCTAATGATCCTCCTAAAATAAGGCCGTAGAAAAAACCTTTTTCTATAAATTTCAACAAGAAACTCTCCTCCTTTCAAAAATGCTCATCTAATGAGTTATAGCACTCTCTATAACTCATTAGATGAGCATTTATTTATCTTCCACAAAAATTATTTAATTATGAATTTTATTACATATAATCTATATATTAACATATATACAGGTTAAAAGGGAGACTAACGTATAGTCTCCCTTTCTATAAAAGTTTAATAACTTTTAAAAACTCTATTTACTTAACCAAACTTTCAAATTAAATAAAAGCTCCAGAAAGTCAAGAAGCAAGGAAGCTTTTCACAGCAGTTAAAAAAGCGGATAAGTTTCCTGCGTGCACCTCATGTCCAGCCCCTTTTATCGTTACTAATTTACAATTTGGAATGCGCTTAGAAACTTCCTGCAATTTATCTTGAGGGATATGGCTGGATCCTCCTCCTATGATGAGAGTAGGTGCAATTATCTCTGTAAGACTTCCCCACCATTTAGGATTGGGGTTGTTTAACTGTTGAAGGATTGAAGGTACAACCTCCCAGTCAAAAGGTAAAGAACCAGGCGGTTTGGCAGGAATTTCGAACTTTTCTCCTGTAAAAGGTGGAGGAGTGTCTTCAACAATCAATTGATCTACCCTTTCTGGAAATGTTTCAGAAAAAAGATAGGACACCGTACCGCCCATAGAATGCCCAATCAACGTAAAGCGCTCCAAATTCATGGCATTTACGAACTGAAGTAAGTCATCACACATAAGTTCAAACGTATAGGTGCCGGTTCTTTCACTTCCACCGTGTCCTCGCTGATCTAAAGCTAAAAATCGATATTCCTCTCCTAATACAGCCGCTACTTCATCCCACGACTCTGCACTCATTCCCAAAGCGTGAAGTGCAATAATAGCGGGTGCCGAAGCTTCGCCCGACTCTCGATATTGAAATGTTAAACCATTTAGTTCAATTTGATTTACTCCCATTTTCAAATTAACTCAACTCCTAACTCAGATTTCACCAATTAAAATCTAGTTTATTAAGGTTCATCTATATATTAGTGAAGAAATGAAGATTTCCTTCACCTCTTATCTTATTAGGAAAGATATTAGATTATTTTATGTATCCTGTGTAATTCTTTAGTCAGCATAATGTACCTAGAGATTCTTACTTTCAATCCCCTTATACTTTAACCCAAAAGTACTACAAGCCAATTGAATAAAAGATTGTAAAGGAAGAGACATAAATTTATCTTTATGCCAAAACATTTGTGTATAAAGAGGCGTATCAACTTTAGTACAAGCCAATTCTTTTAATATGCCGTTCTCTAGCTCTCCTCTTACTACTACTTCGGGCAATATGGCAATACCTAAATCTAGCATAACGCATTGCTTAATAGCTTCTACGCTTACAAATTCAAATTTAGTTGATGTACAAATACCCGCCTCACGAAACAAGTTTTCCAATACTACACGATATGAACATCCTGATTCGGTATACAAAAGAGTCTCATTCTCAAGATCTTCTAAGTAGATTTCCGCTTTATCAGCTAAAGGATGCTGAGGAGAAGCAATAATTTTTAAGTTTTCTGCAACAAGACATTGCGTATGTAGATTTGCATCATGATGCTGAATAGGCTCCATTGTGAAGGCGATATCAAGAGTTCCGTCTAGCAGCTGCGCTCTTGTTTGTGCTTGAGAGTAAATAGGCTTAAAAATCATTTTAACCTTTGGAAATTGATCCTTAAACTCTTTTAATATTGGAGGCAATCTATATGTACACTGACTTTCAGAAGACCCAATAATAAGTGTACCGGCAGGTTCCTCCACTCCACTTACAGCATTTTTTGCTTCCTTAGTCAGTTGAATCATTTTATCGGCGTACCTTTTAAATTCTCTGCCTGCCTCTGTTAAAACCAAGCGCTTTCCGAGACGTTCAAATAAAGGCGTTTCAAGTTCATTTTCAAGAGCTTTTATTTGAGCGGTAACGCTTGATTGAGCAAAGTTTAAAATTTTAGCCGTATAGGTAAAATTTAAATTTTCTGCAGCTGTTTTAAATGTAATCAGTTGTTTTATTTCGATTTTCCTCACCTCTATATAATCGGATATTCCGATTGATTCAATCGGAATGTTCATCTGTAACGATCATTAATTTCATTATAAAATATGGTAAATCAAACCACAACATACTAAATATAAAGAGATAAGGGGAAATCATAATGACTATAAAAAAAGAAAATACAAAAGAATCAATTAGCCTCACGCAAAAAGAAACAAGTGAAAAAAGCTTCAAATACTACTGGAATGAAATTATTCGAGCGCTTATCGTAACCAAATAAGTAAGGCTAATCAATTTTATTTTTGGAAAAAGTAAATCCACATACAAGCGTATAAATATAAAAACAATAGCTCGCTAACGCTGACGATATACAGAGTTAGCGAGCTATTAACCTATTTAAACTTAAAATCATGGTTATTGGCTTGAATCTAACCTAAACTCCGCAATATCCTTGTCGTCTTGAGAGATAATGAGTGTGCCTTTTAATGCATTAGCCTGTAGCTTTTTTAGTTTTTCTTCAGTTGGTAAAAGAGGTAATTCATTGTTTTTTTCCTTTGCTCCTAACGTATAATTAAGAGTGAATTTACTTGTTCCTTTAGATGGAATTTCTCCTATACTCATGCCAACCCCTAACTTATTGTTATCCATCTTATAAATATTTGAACCAATTGCTTCTTTTACAGCTGATACTAACTCCTTATCTGGTTCTATGCGAATGTTTGTTTTAACAGGATCAGAGAGAGCCATAATATTATTAGACTTATTTTCCATCGTGAATGTATAGTGTAACTCCGTTGGAACGATACGTTTACTTTTATTCTTTTTATCAGGTACTATCATTTCCCCAACGATTTTTTTATCATCTGTTAACATTACCTCCGATTTTTGTAATTTTAAGTAATCAACATTGTTTACATATTCCGTTTTTGAACAAGCGGAAATGATAAACACCAAACAAATAACGGAAAAACCAAGATAGAACTTTTTCATATTTATCCCCCTACCTATTCACATATCATGTTTGTTTACTAGTACATGATTGTGCTGATTCCTTCTATATAACACTTCATGGTGTGATTGAGCTTCGACATGGTATTTAGAATACCTAAACTTAATTATTAATGTTCTTGAGACAAAGCAAATTTAAAATAAATAAAAGTACTCGTGCTAATTATTATTATCCATAAATAAACTGTTTCCTCCCATTTTTTTAGTTTTAACACGTTTTTTGTACATATGATAATGTATCAAAAACGAATAGGCATATTGAAAGCAAAAAAAGCCACTAGTATGTGGGACAGTCTCGTCCCACATACCAATAGCTTTTTAAATTAAAAATCGTTATATTCCTCTAAATCATCATCATCTAATGACCCGGATAATTGCTCTAGATCTGCAACCTTACCTTCTTTGAAGGTTTGGTGGCTTTCTGAAGGCTTCTCTTCTGTCTCCTCTTGTTTACTCACAAACCCGTTGGACTGAGCTAATTTCTTTAATTCCCGTAGTTCGGAATTGATATGTTCAAGAAGTTCTTCTGTTCTGTGTCCTGCTTCTACTTGATTGGAAGATGAACTATGAAGGTCACGAACAATTAGAGATGAAATATAGTCCCCTAATTTTCGAGACTTTGCATATTTTGCAAGTATATCATAGACTTCATCACTCAACTGGTTAGTTTTAATCGTAAAGGCGTTTTGACGCTCTGACATGGTTATCACCTGCGCTGTTAGGATTTAACGGCTTTCTTCTCGGCTTGTTTCTTTTGAAGGTACCCCATGCTTCGGATTTCTAAGCCGAATAAATTTAAGTGACGGCTATCCTCAGGCACTTTATGATATTTCTCTGTGCGTTCTTCGCCAATTTTTTCACGCATGCTATTCATAATCGCTACTTCTAATGTAGGAGCGACACCGCCACTATATACATATTTTCGGATTTTATTTGCTGGTGGTGGGGCGACGTCATTTAACTTAGCTAGTAAGATCTCTACATAATCTCTTAGAGAAGATTTGATTTGAGCTGTTAAATCAATGGATTCACCTGTGTTTTCATTTTTTAGTTCAAACTTTTGTTTGCTGTAGTTATCTAAAATAAATTGATCAAAAGCGCGTAAATCGGTAAACAACTCTGGGAATTTCTCTTTTCGTAACTTATCGATATGTGCTAAGTAGGGAATACCCTCGATACTTTGGAACGATTCACGACTGTTCGCAGCCTTCAACCCTTCAGGTAAGATTACAACATCAATGGATCCTCCACCGATATCGATCATTACGGTTTCACATTCCACATATTCATTAGCATCTTCACGGTCTTGAAGCGTTAGGTCTTTCTTTAACGCAAAACGTGCGATTTCACCTTCTTTTAAACAAACACTTTCTTCCACAGATACTTTTAATTCTTTTTCAAATCCTGGGGTATGGATATAAAAAGTGTGCTCACCTACAAAGCGATTTGCCATAGCCTTTTGCGCTTCACCAAACGTACTTTCTTTTTTTAGTAACCAAATTGGTAACATTGTAGAGAAATAGTCAATCTGGATGTTGTTGTCCTTTTGATCTTTTGTATGTAACGCGTGGTAGTATGCGACGGCAGCTAAAAATGTTACGTATGGAATATGACTTGTAATTTTATTATGTAAACGATTAATATGATTGTTTGCTAATTGTTGGCTGGCGGCAATGTCACCCACTAAGAAATAACGTTCTTTTTCTTCCTCTCCAATGGTTGTAGATAATAAGATGCGCTTTTTAAATTCCTCTGGTGCTGTAACAGCATCTGTGAAGAATGAATCAGCAGCTTCTTTTTGGAGTTCTACTACGTTGGTTTGGAAATCAAATAGATATCCATCTATGATATTCATATCGACTGAGTTCCCACAGTCTTTATTAAAACGTGAAATTTTCATCTCTATACACCTCTTTTTTTAGTTGAACTTCTGTTGAACTTATTATACAAAAGAAAAGGTAGATTTTCAATCCTTCAGTTCAACTGATTTATCATCAAAAACTTACACATATCAACAATTTTTTTATCTAGTTGAACTTATTTCGGGGTCAGAAAAACAGTGTCAGGAAAGTTCTTTTTCGGGAATAAGAAAGTCGGAAGTAGAGATTCTGGTGAAAAAAGAGGTTGAGACAAAAGTATTTTAGATGAAGTAAAAAACGAGCTATTGATCAAGCGATTAGTAGTTTGTTTTTTTATTAAGCTAAACGCAGACTTCATTTGTTTAGGTCTTTCTAGCAGTTGATTGAAGGGTAAGACAAATACTCCTGGTGGAAAAGCGGAATGTATCAAGATAATATTTATATTCGTTAAGAGACTTAAAATCTTGTTTGACAATATTCGATAACACTCACCTTTTTTGGACTACCTTTTTCATTAACTGACTTTTATGATCTTTATCTTTAACTATAATATAATCCTCTGTTCCTTTTACTGAATAGATTTCTGAACCAACTGTAAAATAGTTTGATTGATTATTACCTGCAGGCATTTTAGTTGCTTTGGTTTTCTTTTCTATTGTTCCTATTTGGTCTCCTATTTCCTGCTTTTGATCTAGTTTATCTTCTGTTCCGTTATATTCCTTGTTTTCAACTACAACAATGATAGCAGAAGAACTTTCTGTATTCGTTCCTGTACTTTCTTGATTACATGCAGTTAGAACGGTTAAATAAACTACTAACAGAAAACTAAGTGTTCTCTTCATAATAGCCTCCGGAAATCATTTTCTACCCTTTAATTAAAATTGACATTAGGCGATATACCAAGTTCAGTGACGTATCATAATGTATTCGAAAACGAACAATCCTAAAAGTTCTATTAAACAAACTTTCTAGGCTCCTCCACATAAAAATCCACATAACCGCAGCTTGAACAAACATAAAATATTAATTCACTGTAATGGTGATCGTTATTTAATACCCTGCTCGGTGTTTTATTTATACCTACCGTACCAGGTGATGATTGAATACGGGCTTTGGTTAGAGATGAATCACATTTAGAGCACTTTTTACTTTGCATACATATCACCCTTTCTATTTCATAACATCATTCCTATTTTCTATAGTACATGCTTACTAGTTTTTAAATTAATAATTAGCCACATAACTTGAATAATCAAAGGGAAAATAAATGCGATTAGCAACACTATAAATGCGAACAATTTCAGCTCTAGTGTTTGGGTAACACCCGCTCCATCCACTTCTCTTGTCCAGACAACAGCTGTTCCTACGACGAAAAGTATGATCCAAATTATATTAGCTATCCACCAGGAAATCCATCGTCTTTTCACATCATCACTCCTTTCAATTTAAGCTGCATCTTTCTTTTTTAATTCCCAGATAAGAGCAATTGTAGAAATAGCTCCACCTACCGCAAAGAGATAAGAAGAAAACGGTATTGTTTCATGCATGAATAAACCTCTTATTCCATAAAAACACAGGATAATAGTGCCGATTAAACCAATCATAAGCCGAATATTTTTATTGATTGTTTTCTCCCCCTTTAGGTTTCTCTTTGCACCTGATCCTTTATCATAAATCCAAATATAGCGAAGAAGTTTAATACAACCAGCAATCCATAATAAAAGCCAAGCCTTTCAAAAAATAAAGAAAGAATGGGAAATATTATAGTTTCAAAGCCAAACAACATAATAATAAGTCCAATTCCTTTAGCGAGCTGCTTTTCATCCTTAGGTGTAAATATCTTTCCATATCCAGCAATAAAATTAGTACTACCTTTTTTCCATACACGTTTCCCAATATAAATGATTAAACAGCTTACTAGACTTATAAATAATAATTTCAACACCAGACATTACACCTTCTTTACATACTTCAATTTAACATATATAGTGTATTTTACCATAATCAATAAACAAATATTATGTATTAAAGGTGGACTCACAAAATACAACACTGTAAAATATATACATACTAATTTTGGAGGTTTTTGTTTGTTAAACTTATGCTTAGAGCTGGGTGAGTAAGCTTCCTTAATGAATGTGTGCATAAAGGAAGCCCCATTTATGGAGTATAAAAAGCGGTAATTTAGCAAGTTGATAGGAGACTCTAAATGGATATCTTAATTAAACAAGAACTCACTGAAGAATATAATGAAACTGAAAAAGTTGTGAAAAGCGCTTTTTTAAATGAAGAATACAGCGATAAGAAAGAACATTTACTTGTGAAACGAATTAGGAAGTCAGATGAATTTATTCCTGAACTTTCACTAGTCGCATTAAATCCGAATGCAGCAGATATTATAGGCCATATTCTTCTATCTAAAATAACAATTATAGATGGTGATAACGCTACCGTTTCTTTAGCACTTGCTCCAGTTTCAGTTGCACCTCAGTATCAAAAACAAGGAGCTGGGAGCCAACTAATACACGCTGCGTTAAAACGCGCAAAAGAGCTTGGTTATCATTCAGTAATTGTTTTAGGGCACAAAGATTACTATCCTAAGTTTGGATTTAAACCAGCTAGCTCATGGAATATATATGCTCCATTTGACGTGCCTGAAGAATTTTTTATGGCCATAGAGTTAACAGAAGGATCTCTAAAAAATGTGCAAGGTGTTGTACATTACTCAAAATCTTTTTCAGAGTAAGCACTAAATGATTAATTAGGTTTTACGTAAAGGCTGCCTGGAAAATAATTTTATAGTATTTTCCAGGCAGCCTCTTTTTTATTTACCTGATATTATTAAAGCGGTGGATTTTCCACACCTAAATGAACCCAATCTTCTTTTGGAGGCCCATAAACTCCAGCAGGTTTTAGGCCTGCTTGACGCATAAGAATGGTAATTTGACCTCGGTGATGAACAATATGTTTGATTAGTCCCATTAAGATTGTGGCATTTGATTGGGTTCTTCCAAACGCTTCTTGCGTATGTTCTAAAGATTCATCTGTCCATTTCTGTTCAATAATTTTAGCAGCATAAGAACTTACATTTTTAAAAGTTATAGCGATTTCCTGTGCTGAAGATGGAACGCTTGCTGTACTTTCAATTCTGTCTATGCTTAATCCGAATTCAGTTAGGTAATCTGGAATATTTGTTGTAAAATGCCAAGCAATTCTCCCTAACGTACGCCCTTCAGGATACACTTGTTGTTTCAACGAATCATCTGTCAAGCTATCTAAAACTTTTTGAGTCAGCATGGCTTCGTTGTTCCATTCTTTGATAAAATCTGAAATGGTATTATACATATAAAAGACCTCCCAATATAAATCTAATCTAAATCAATAACTAAATAATATCATAGAAGAAAAATAAGTTGGCTTATTTACTAAAGGAAGGAGACTTTATGTTATTTAAAGCTACCGCTCAAAAAACTGTTGTTTATCCTTTATTACTTTTAAATACTTTATTACTCATTCAAGCAGTTCAACATAAAGAACTTGCCTTTTTACACCTTTTGGCTATCCTTTGCTTGTTTCTTTCCCTTTTTCTCCGATATGAATTTCAGATAGACAGAGATACTTTAACCTATAGAATATATATATTATGGTTTAAAGTATATGCAAAAACCGTTAAACCCAGGGACATTAAAAGAATTGTATTTAAACGGTTAAGTTGGAAATCAAAATTAGCAGTAGTAAAAGTAGAAAACGGGTGGAATATGCGAATAGCATTATTTAATCCACCAAATGTTTTTAAGGAATTAGAAACATTTGCACATGAATATGATGTAGATATTCAAAAAACAGCAGATTATTAAATTCTAGAGAAAACATCTTGAATGCCACCGCGTTTTGGATACATTAAACTCCATGTAAGTCAGGCCGTATAATCAGCGTTATACATTTCTAATCAAGCTGCTTTTGGACCTCTCTAGCGCTACAAAGCATTAGTAAAGAGGTGCTTTCCTAAACACCTCCAAGTTAAACACTTTGTCCTCCTTCCTCACATCAACCCCAAGTCCTACATAAAAATAGGCTTCAAGGGCATTCTTTTTAACATTATTTGGATATAAAATTCGTATATAACGCTTTTTAAGAGGTGATAATTCTGTATATATCAAAAAAGGTTGGCATTTTAAGCTGGTTTGCTACTTGCTTGTATTTTTTAGTTGAACCTTTCTTTATTTTGACTTCAACTGCTCCCTACAGTTTTTTACATCACGCAATGAGTGATCTTGGTGTAACTTCTTGTGGAAACTACACCTATTCAATTGCACCTCATGAAATTTGCTCTCCTCACCATTTCTGGATGAACGTATTGTTTATTATAAACGGATTGACACTTTCAATTGGTGTTTTGTACATTTCACAAAACCTAAAGAAAACGAGAAAAAGCCAACTAGCAACAGCTTTTATTCTTATATTAGCTTTAGGTAATATTGTTTCAGGCTTTATCCCGGCTGATATACATTTATTTTGGCATTCAATACTTGCTCAGCTTGGCATGGTTACTGTTTTAGCTGGTCTTTGGATGTATGCATCATCTTTAAGCAGCGGCAAGTATTGGACTTATGGCTGCTTAATTTCCCTACTAATCATTCTCCTACTCATTATGCTTGTATTTTTTGTTCCTATGCCTACCGGTCTGCTGCAAAGGTTATTCTATTTAGTAATCTTTATATGGGGCACCGTGCTTTCCTTTATGTTAAACAAATAATCCACTATCATTCCGTTTCATATGAGCTTACAAGACTATGTTAAACTAGCCGGAATTTCAAATAGCAAAAAGTCCATAGAGGCATTCCCTATGGACTTTTTGCTATTTTGTTAAATAAATTCTCTTAATAATTCTTTAGATTTCTTTCCGCTAAAACCAAAATAATTGCCAATAAGTTTGACGTATTCTGTGTAAGTAACTTTTCTATTTAAAGCAGTTTCCCACCATCTCTGTGGATTATAATAACGACTTCCACTAGAGCAATAGGTTAATTGTATTTTGGTATCCTTAAATTCTTTATTAAAGTTTTTTTCTACCCTTTTCATATGGTAGTTTGAAGAAACAACGATAGCGGATTGAAAGTGATAGTTCATCATTAGCTTTTTTGTAAATTTAGCATTTTCCATAGTACTTGTAGCGTGATTTTCTAATATAATTGAATCCTCTGGTATTCCAGAGTCTTTGGCTTGATGATAAAAATTATTCTCTTGACCATTCGAAAGGATCAAATGAGACGCATATCCTTTTTTATATAATTCAATTCCTTTCTCCAGTCGATCATTATCACCACTTAACACAATAATCACGTCAGATTTTACAGGCTTTTCGTTCACTACAAGCTCTTTCCCGGCAAACAGGAAAAAAATCATCCCTAATCCCAGCATGAATATACTGATCTTTACTCTTTTACCTTTAATTTTTTGCATATAGACCCTCATTTAAAAAGTTCACTTCATATCGTATCATAAAGCTCAATATTCATAAAAATAAAAAGGTAATCTTCAAAAAAATTTTGCGCGCTGCAAGTAATCACAGCTTTTATATAAAAGTTAAAAGGTAAAACTTTAACAAACATTCTTTCTAAATATTTTTATATATCACCTTAAATTTCTATAAACTTAATATTTTTACTTATTTGTATTAATATTTATATTTTCACTTATTTTTCATTTTCCTATGATAAAATCACGATGACACAAGAAGCAAGCAAAATAATTTATTTATTAACCTAAAAAGCTGACCATCATGGTCAGCTTTTTGAGTTAAAAGAGAATTAACTACATCATAGCTTTCTATATTCATTGAGCCAGTGCACTTTAATCTTTAGTAAGATTCTAAGTTTTTTATTAGACAAATATTTTTCCTTGATGTTAAACTGTTTCCTGAAGGAAAAATAAATCAGGATTCAACTAAACTATATGATTTGCTAGCGTATATAGGCATTTCAGTCTCTTCTAAGTTAAAATTTTATTTTAAAGGGTTTCTTACGCCCAAAAAGTTTCCTTTAGGCAAATTTATAGTATTCAACAAAAAAAATAAGTTGAAGTCAAAAAATAGCTTTTTCATTAAATTAGGACTATTAAACGCTTTTAATTATACAGGCTATCCCTTGGTAGACCTTTTATATAAAAAATACAGGTAAAACAGATTGGAGGTTTGGGATAAATCATGAGAAGAAATCTATTTTATTGATGTTTTTTTAATTCTACATATATTAGAGAAACTTATGTTCAGTGATTGGAATAGAAATTTAATAAAGAAAAGGTGTTTTAAAGATGGAACGCAAGAAGTCGGAAAGCTTTAATTATGGTCTCGCTTTTACACTGCTGCTGTTTTTTATCATTAGCTGTATAGCTATTTATAACGCGCAAAAAACAGGACAGTATTCTACAAACTTTGTAATTAAACAAGTCGAATGGTACGCAGTAGGTATTGGAATTATCTTCCTCACCATGAGGCCCGATGAGGAACAATGGGACCAATTCACATGGTTCTTTTATGGGCTAAATATTTTTATCCTTATTTTACTCATCGTTTCTCCTCAAAGTATTGCTCCTGTCAAAAATGGTGCAAAAAGCTGGTTCGTCCTTCCTGGTATTGGATCGATACAACCTTCGGAATTCACAAAAATCTCTTTAATCTTAGCATTTAGTAAAGTGATACGAAATCACAACGAAAAATTTCGCGTAAGAGATATAAGAAGCGATGTTTTACTCGTTGGAAAGCTAGGAGCTACGTTAGCTGTCCCTATTCTTCTTATTATGCAGCAGCCCGATTTAGGAACGGCACTTGTGATGATCTTTTTATTCTTTGTCATGATATTCGTTTCAGGGGTAAGTTTTAAGCTCATTCTTCCTACCTTTACTTCTATTATAGGAATCGCTTCAGGTATTTTATATATGGTTTTGAACCACCCAAAAATGTTGGAAAAATATTTGCACGTTCAATCCTATCAGTTTGATCGTATCTATGCGTGGTTTGATCCGGAATCTTATGCAAACAGCTTGTCTTACAACTATATGCAAGTGTTAAAAGCAATAGGTGCAGGATCCATTTCAGGAAGAGATACATCAAAGTTTTCAGTATATGTTCCTGAAAAACATTCAGACTTTATTTTTAGTGCAATTGGAGAAAGTTACGGCTTCGTAGGAACTAGCCTTATCCTTTTCTTATTTATGGTGCTTATTTACCAAATTATTACCGTCGCATTTCAGACGAAAGATCAATTCTCTACATACATTTGTACCGGCGTTATTTCAATTGTTTTCTTTCATGTCTTAGAAAATGTGGGCATGTGTATAGGCCTTCTTCCGATAACGGGAATACCACTGCCGTTTATAAGCTACGGAGGAAGTGCGTTAATGAGTACGATGTTTTTGATGGGACTAGTATTAAATATAAGCTTTCGATCAAAGGCTTATATGTTTGATCAGGATGTGAGGTAATACAATGACTAGTAAAAAAATAGCTAAAGAGATAAATTCAGACCTAAAGATTCGTATGAAAGTATTGAAATATATGTGTATTTTTTTATTTTCTCTCTTGTATATAGCCGTTATTAGGTGGTTTTTTTAGGAGGAGTTTTTATGTTCAAAAAAATTCTAAAGTGTTACGATTACAAATTTATTGCTGCGTTAGTTGTTTTAAGCCTAATCGGTTTAATTATGGTTTACAGTGCCAGCATGGTAACAGCGATTAGTCGTTATGGTGTATCTGGGGATTATTTTTATAAAAAACAAAAGCTTGCTCTTATAGCAGGCTTTATCATATTCACATTAGCGGCTATCGTTCCGTATAAAATTTATCAGGAAAAAGCAGTATTGAAAATTTTATTAGGTGTCGCTGTTGCACTCCTTATTTTAGTTTTAGCTTTTGGACATACAGCAGGTAATGCACAAAGTTGGTTTAAAATTGGGCCTATTGCTATTCAGCCGTTAGAAATAACAAAATTAACGCTCATTATCTATTTAGCTGCTGTTTTTGCAAACAAACAAGAGTATATCAATGATTTAAAAAGGTCGATTCTTCCACCTATGCTGGTTGTGCTTTTTATTTGTTTTTTAATTATTTTGCAGCCTGATTATGGCGGAGCCTTGCTTATTTTAGGAACAGTTGCAGCTATTGTGTTATGTTCAGGCATTTCAAAAAAATCCATTTTAAAAATTAGTTTATTAGGCGTAATTGGAACACTTGTTATGTTAGCCGTTTTATTAGTAACCGGAAACATGGACCTTTTGTTTTCTCCGGGGCGTTTAGCTCGTTTTACTGGATTCTTACATCCTTTTGAAAATCAACAAGGCGATGGATATCAACTTGTTAATTCCTATGTAGCTATAGGAAATGGAGGAATATTGGGTATGGGGCTGGGCCAAGGCATTCAAAAAACGGGCTACTTGCCTGAATCACATACGGATTTTATTATGGCCATTATCGCAGAAGAGCTGGGATTTTGGGGTGTACTTCTTGTATTAGGGCTACTGTTTTTTATTATTTTTAAAGGATTAAAAACAGCTATTAAGTGTCGTGATCCTTTTGGAGCACTGTTAGCTATTGGTATTTCCGTTATGATGGCTGTTCAAGTATTTGTAAACCTTGGAGCTGTCACGGGTCTTCTTCCTATTACCGGGGTCACCCTCCCTTTTATAAGCTTTGGAGGTTCTTCGCTTACATTGTTAATGCTTGCTGCAGGAATACTTACCAATGTTTCGATGTTTAACACATACACTCAAACATATAAAAGCCAGTCAGTGGAACAAGCTTATATAAGGAATGTTTAACGTTTGAATCGCTAAGTGGTGTATGTTAGCTATTGTGGTTGTTATTAACAAGCTTTTACAGAAGACACATATCTCTAATTCTTTCAAGCAAGCTCAACCTTCATATTAACACCACTGCTCGCTGCTATAATAAAAAGTCCTGACTATATATCAGGACTTTTTACTTTATTTACATAAATAATCAAGCAGCTGCTTAGAATTGCTGTGTTTTTTACTAGTAATCTATTAGAGGATAGATTTACTTCCTAAATAACGAGGTGCCCAGTAAGAATTGCTTAACGATGCAATAGTTACACCAGTTGAACTTCCAGCATGAATAAACTGCCCGTTTCCAATATAAATTCCAGCGTGTGAAGGACCTCCAGTAGTATCGAAGAATACAATATCTCCAATATTCGGAGTAGATGTACTTTTTCCTGACTGATACAAGGTGGCTACTGTTCGCGGTACAGTTACTCCACCTCCATTTTTAAATACATAATAAATGAAACCACTGCAATCGAAACCATTTGGAGAAGTTCCGCCCCAAACATATGGCACCCCTATGAATTTTTTAGAATAAGCCACAATATCACTAGCTGTCGCTTGCGTTGAACTATTAACAGTTGAAGAACCAGTGGCGCTAGTAGATGCGTTATTTAAGGCATTTAAAGTAGCTGGACCTACTATTCCATCCACAGCTAAGCCATGATCCCGTTGGAAATCCATAACGGCAGTTTGAGTAATTGTGCCAAAATAGCCTGTTGGTGTGGCGTTAAAGTAACCTTTTTCCTTTAACAGCTGCTGTACTTTTTCAACTTCATTACTAGTCATTCCATATTTCAGAAGTGTACTGCTTGTAACCGCACTTGTTGAATTAGCTATTAACGCTTGATATGTATTAGGTCCCACCATTCCATCAGCGGTTAAACTATGAGAACGCTGAAAGCTTAGAACTGAATCTTTTGTAATTGAACCAAAATAGCCAGTCGAAGTAGCTGAAAATATACCCTTCTGTCTTAAAACATCCTGTAATTCTTTTATGTCTGGATCTGTCATACCTTCTTTTAATAGCTTGTCCCCTAAAGCTGCATGGCTTATTGTTGGTAAAACAATCAATGATGAGCATAAAGCTAATGAAGAAATTATCTTTTTCACTAAGTATATCCCCCGATGTTATATTTTTCTTGTTCTTGACTATAAAATTTTAGCAGGGAGAAATAGAAAAGAAACAACCTATTTGTGAATTTTTTGTGACAATTCTAAAAATCACTTGATTTATTAGGAGGTAATTATTTGTTTTGTCATATAAAGTATAAATATACTTATAATGGTTAAAGTTACTATTCTTTGACCTTACTGCTTTACGTATATACCGCTAAATCTTTCATACAATAAAGCACCTTTTTATAATTGTGAACATAAAAAAGAAAAATAGAGGCTGCATGGTAAAGGATAGGGGGAATAATGTGAGCAAAATAGCGGGTTTGAAGCGCCGATTTAAATACTTACTTATTAAACTATTACGATTAAAAGATCATTCACATAAAGTTGCGCTAGGTTTTAGTCTAGGTTCTGTTGTGAACTTTGTTCCTACCTTTGGATTTGGCCTTATACTATCCGTAGGTTTAGCTAAAGTATGTAAAGGAAACAGCATAGCAGGACTCATTGGTGGAATGTTTTTTATGTGGGCCTTTCCGTTGATGTTTTACTTGAATACAGTAGTTGGAGGATATATATTCCCAATCGATCTTGATCAAACTTTACTTCAGAATACAGATGAAGATTTAGATAATCGACTAGAACTAGGAGCAAAAATAGGAAAGAATTTTTTATTAGGTATGATTCTTAATAGCTTCTTATTTGGAAGTATACTCTATATTGCTAGCTACTATATTATAAATCAGTACAGAGGCTTTCTCTTACACTACATCTCTAAAAAGTGGATAGTAAAAAAACCGTACTAAACAAATGGATTATTAGCTTGATTTCAACCTTTATTTCTAATTGTAAATCAATCTAATTTATATAAAAAAACCATTAACGAACATTTCTTCAAAAGGCATAGAGATAAATTAGCCCATAATTGATACCTATGGTTATCAATTATGGGCTAAGGTACAATCTTTGTTTCTGTTTTAAGATAAATATGGAGGAAATACATTAAAAGAGAGCTCTGTCTATTTTTTTCTTGAATATCAATTTGCTGCATGTGTTCTAATGTACTCCTTTCAATTGTATATATCATTTACCATTTTTTATCATAACGATCGATAGTAAACCTAATATATTTTTTTCTTTGTAAGAGTACATTCAGTTTAAAAACTTAAAAACAGTAAAACAGCTCCACGTAAAAATAAGTAGCCATACTATGATAATAATTGAACCCACAACCCAATTTTTAGGTTTTTCATTTTGAATGAGCTCTTCTGCTTTTATTGTGCAGTCCTCTATTACATTTTTAGGTATCATCTTTAAAGCAAGCATAATTCCTAAAGGAACAATGATTATATCGTCAATATAGCCTAAAACCGGTATAAAATCAGGAATGAAATCGATTGGACTGAAGGCATATGCAACCACACAAGCAGTAAATACTTTGGTATACCAAGATACTCGGTTATCTTTATAAGCTAAGTATAAGATAAATAGCTGCTTTTTTAACTTTTTAGCCCACAACTTTAATTGGTTAAGCATGTTTCCTATTCTCCTTATGGACGGTTTAATATAATATGAAAATCGGTTTTATTTTTTGTTTAAATGCATGTTTCTTTTATGAGTAAATTCAAAACTATACGAATAACTGATTAATGCAGTCATCTTGATTTGCAGCTAGTTTAGGAACAGCTCCAACAGGAACCCAATAATAGAAAAAGATTAATCCTGCATCTTCCCCTTCAGAATTCACCTTATATTCCCACCGTTCTGCCGTTTCTTCTTGAACTTCTAAATGAAAAACATGTCGTTCATGATACTGACTTTTACTTTCATGATGATAGACGTATGTTTTTATTTTGTTCACCGATAAAAACTCCACTAATCCAGATTCTTCTTTGACCTCCCTATATAAAGCTTCTTCAATTGTTTCTCCCTCTTCTACAGTACCTGCTGGAACTTGAACTCCTGCTTCTGGATAATCTCTATGTTCGCAAACTAGTAACTCTGTATAGGGATCATTGAATCTAGTTATGTAAGCCATAACTTTTGTTATCATCGTTTTACCCTGCATGCTTGCTTCCTCCTATATATAGATACTAACCGTGCAAATTTCTTCATCAGCAAACAAACTTCTTTAGCTCTCAAGAATAAATCAGGCATATTTTATTACATTCATTTTAATTGCAAAAGAACTAGTCTCAGTGTTGTCATAATAAGCTGCTTTTACGGAAGGTTAACTGGTATGGGAATTGGAATAGTTAGTTTTGCTATTCTGATAAGAGCTGTAACCATCATATCAGTAAGTGAAGTAATAGGAAAAGGCAAGAATCAGATTGATTCTTGCCTTTTCTGTCTTTATTTTCTTTCAAGAGAAGGTTCTGATACATTTTCGTATTCTGTAATTTTACAGATGCGATTTTCATGACGCCCCCCAACAAATTGAGTTGATAACCACGTCTTCGCGATTTCGCGGGCTAAACCTGGCCCAATTACTCGTTCCCCCATGGCTAAAATGTTCGTATCGTTGTGTTCACGTGTCATCTTAGCTGAAAAAACGTCATGAACGAGTGCGCAACGAATTCCTTTTACTTTGTTAGCGGCAATACTCATCCCAATCCCTGTACCGCAGATTAAAATTCCAAAATCGGCTTCTCCATTCGCTATTCTTTTGGCAACTGGAATCGCATAGTCCGGATAATCGACTGAACTGCTGCATTCGCAGCCTAAATCTTCATATATTATGGACATTTCATCTAGCAGATTGATAATCTCTTTACAAGTGTTTATTCCGCCATGATCTGAAGCAATTATAACTTTCATAAGATTACTCTCCTCATTCATCTATAGTCTTAATTAAAATTCTAATGATTTTTGAGTCTCTTTTCCTGATACGTTATTTCCTAGAACAATCCTCAGAACACTTCCCGTACCATGTTTTAACCCCTTCAGAGTTGTCTACATTCTCAATAACTTTCCCACATACTTGACAAACGATAGTTCCCTGTTCTACATTAACCTGCTTATTCATAGCTATTTCCTCCTTTTTATTAGCAAAATTCGTTTGTATTCAAATACATTTCTTTAAAGACAAATTCGTTTTATCTTTAGTTTGATAAACCATTGTATGATAGAAAAGATGTGCTTAAGCTAGAATGGTATCCAGTAAGCTGTATTTATCATCATTAATAGATAACTTCGAATGAACTTTTTCAATATCTACATTGATTAAGTCATTTTCTTTAATTCCTACAGCCCTACCAGAATACCCTTTAAGTAATAGTTCTACTGCTGTAATCCCCATTTTACTTGCTAAGATACGATCAAATGCGGATGGCTGCCCTCCTCTTTGGATGAAACCTAATATACTCGTCCTTACGCTGATATCTAATTGATCCTCAACATATTTTTTCAGGTCTTGAATATCGTATATGTTTTCAGTAATTAGAATTAGGTTATCTTTTTTGCCACTTTTAATTTTCTTGTTCAGCTTGGAACATATCTCTTCAAAACTTAATTTTCTTTCCGGTGTCGAGATAATTTCTCCAGCTCCCGCTAAAGCAGAGTACAGGGCTAAATCTCCGCAATATCTTCCCATAACTTCTACAATCGTAGTCTTCTCATGAGATAAATCTGTATCCTTAATTTTACCGAGACATTCTAATATCGTATTTAATGTAGTATCAAATCCAAGTGAATAATCTGTGTAAGATAAATCATTATCAATCGTTGCCGGTATACCAATGACATTTACACCTAACTGATGTAATTTTTGTGTTCCTTTAAAAGAGCCTTCACCGCCGATTACTACTAAATGATTAATTCCATAATCTTTTAATATACTTAAAGCTTTTATTCTCCCCGACTCTTTCATAAATTCTGGGCACCGGGAGGTTTTTAAAAATGTCCCTCCTTTATCCGCAATATAGTCTACATCCGTAGAGGTTAATCTATAAAGTTTACCTTCTATTAAACCTTGGTAACCACCCTCGATTCCCATTACCTCCATGTTGTGATAAACAGCTGTTTTTACTACTGCTCGAATAGCAGCATTCATTCCTGGAGCGTCTCCGCCACTTGTTAAAACTCCTAGCTTCATCATTGTCATACACCCCTGTTATTCTTATCCATGTAAGAAAGTTGACCTACAGTCTTAGAAACTAATTGCCGGCCATTTCTAGTACTACACATTTCTTTCAAACAAGAATCAACTAGTTTTTTCTAATCGATCGACTGTGTTTTTTTTAATAGCTCTTCCTGACTGTTTTAGTAAAAAGGCTACGATAAAGGACGCTACAAACATGCTAATACCTAAAAATGTCATACTAGCATTAAAAGATCCTGTTAGATCTTTAATGTATCCCACAATATACGGTCCGAAGAAACCGCCTAGATTACCAATACTATTGATAAGAGCAATAGCACCTGCAGCAGCAGCTTCTGTTAAGAAAGATGGTGGAATTGCCCAAAACGGAGAATATGCTCCGAACGCTCCGCAAAGACTGATCGTCAAGAATACAAACGATAAAACAATGTTCGTATTTGCAACGTAGCTACTGATAATTAATGCCACGCCACTTGTTACTAAGCAAGCAACTACGTGAAAACGTCGTTCATTTTTTTTGTCAGAGTGGTTACTAACCAACATCATGGTTACCATTGCACAAACATACATTAACCCTAAAATCCAGCCCATCGCATGTGTACTAAGAGAAGTCGTTTTAGATAAACCTTCTGAAATTGTCGGTAAAAACATGACGATGCCATAGTAGCCAACCATCCAGAAAAAGTATCCTAGGGATAAGGTTAATACGTCACGATCTTTTAAGGCCTGAGCAAATGTATAGTGTTTGGCTTCCTGTTTTTCTAACTTCTCTTTTGTTGTAACGTCGATTAACCATTTCTTCTCCTCGTTCGTCAGCCATTTGACATCCTCAAGCTTATCGTCAAGATAGAAGAAACATATCACACCTAAAATCAAAGCTGGAATCGCTTCCAAAACGAAAAGCCATTGCCATCCAGCCATGTTTAACCAGTCAATGCCTAATAAGTAAGTAGAGAGAGGAGATCCTATTGCATTAGCACCAGGGATCGCAATCATAAATCCGGCAATTGCTTTTGCATGATGTTTTGTTTGATAAAAACCACTTAGATAAAAGACCATGCAAGGATAAAAGCTAGCTTCAGCAACTCCTAAAAGAAATCTTGCTGTATAAAACTGCCATGGTGTTTGGATAAAAGCCATTAAAATAGCAATAACTGCCCATGTAATCATGATTCTACTAATCCATCTTCTAGCCCCGACCTTCGTCATCATAGCACTGCCAGGTACCTCTAAAAGGAAATAGCCAAGAAAGAAAATTCCTGCTCCTAATCCAAAAACAGCATTAGAAAAACCTAAATCTTCATTCATTTGTAATGCAGCAAACCCAATATTTACTCGGTCAAGTATAGATATGGTAAAACATAAAAATAGAAATGGAATGAGCCTCAACGTTACTTTTTTGGTAGTTGAACGTTCTAAGTTAATTGAATCCAAAATAATTCCTCCCCTGGGTTATCATCTTTCTCCTCTTCGTGTTCTTTGGTCTTTGACCCGAGTATTTACCCTAGGCTAATTGACAGAAAGAATTAGTGGTTGATATAAAAGATGATTAATCTATTTCTAAGTCTAAGTAAATCTAGCTCCTACTTCTGTAATCCCTTTCATATGGAGATGTAAAAAATGAAAAAGCGAAGTATCCCCTGTATTATTTATCATTTAAAAAAGTAAGAACTATTAGAAAATATCGTACAACAAAACCTTACTAGCGATATAAAAGCATTATAAATCTACTTTCTATACTAATAATCCAAAATATTTGTAATGCACAGTAACGATAAAAAACGCTTACATTTTTGAGCCCCTCTGCTAATCTCTTCAAAAAATATCAAGCTTAAAAATAATGAATTTTAAGATTCACATTACCTCCGTTTTATTAATTTAGCTACTTGTATACTAAGTTACCTTATATAAACAGTGTACTTACATACCTAACAATTGTCAATATAATTATTAAATTAAACATTTTCTGAATTTTATTAAATGAGAAGAAGAATGCGTATTTTGACATTATAGAAAAGTGCTTGCTTTATGCGGTTTTTTTAACACAAAAAAGGCAGCTGCACTTTAGCTGCCTTTTAACTTCATATTTAATATGCTTTTGATAGAAAGTCAGTTGGAATTAGGCTTTCCAATAACGATCATATAAATTTCGCATGTGAAAATTCATAATTCTCACAGCTTCTTCTTCATTATGCTGTTCAATTGCATTAATAAGTAATTTATGCTCATTAAAATTAACTTCTCTATAGTCAGGTTTCGTTACTGTTCGATCTCTTATAAACTTCCACATTTCCTGCTGCTTCATTGCGTTGCTGATAGCTGCCATAATGCTAATAAATAAATCATTATGCGAGGCCTTGGCTATGCCGTTATGTAGGGCTTCATCCGTTTCTGGTACATACACGCCTGCGTTCGTTTCTTCCTCCATCTTATTAATTGTTGCACGCAGTTCCTTAATGTCTTCTTCTGTAGCTCTCAAAGCTGCAAAGCGTACAATAAGAGGTTCTATGTTCATTCTTGCTTCAACAATGTCTTCAGGGGAGGCAGATTCCATCAAAAATGTGGATTGAGAATTTTCAGCTTCTGTTTGAAATTCTTTAACGTATACACCTTCTCCTTGACGAGAATAAATAAAACCGTTCAATTCTAGTGCGCTAAGGGCTTGTCTAACAGGCACTCGACTTACACCGAATTGTTCACACAGCTCCCTTTCAGCAGGGAGTTTATCTCCGACTTGGAACGCGCCAGATTGAATTTCAGAAAGAATTTGATTATAAATTTGAATATATAATTTATTATTGGAAACTGGATTAAAACTAATGGAAATCACTTCTCTCTATAATTATTAACTCATTTTATTCATAATTAAGTAGACATAATTATTATATACTGTTCTATTTTTAGGGGCAACAAGCCTAGCATCTTCTAACAAAAAAATCCTTATTTATGTAGTGAGTTTTTCATTTTGCTAATGATTTTATCAATAAACAGCTATACAGGCATACCATAATGGCATGCCTGTATAACGAACTTGAATATTAATCCATATGTGAGCCACCGTTTATATCAATTTCTTCTCCTGTAATATACGAAGCTTCTTCTGAAGCTAAAAAGGCAATTGTAGCCGCGATTTCTTTCACTTCACCTGGTCTACCCATAGGAATACTATCAATCACAGACTTTGCATCTTCTTCAGGAAGAGACTTCCAAATCTCTGTATTAACGAGTCCAGGAGCTACACAGTTAACCGTAATGCCATCTAAAGCTACCTCGCGCGCTAAGTTCTTTGAAAAACCTAGTACTGCTGCCTTAGATGCCGAATAGTGAGGTCCCCCAAACACTCCTCCACCTCTTTTAGCCGAAACAGAAGACAGGCTTATAATTCGACCATACTTTTGATCTTTCATTGTTTCTAATACTGCTTGCGTACATAGAAACAACCCAAACATATTGACGTTAAACACTTTTGTAATGTCTTCAAGCGTCATATCTTGAACGGTAACCTTTTGAGAAATCCCTGCATTATTAATTAAAATATCAATTCTGCCGAATTCTTCAAGTGTTTGTTTAACCATCGCATCGCAAGAATCCTTACTTGTTACATTTAGCTCTATTCCCAGGGCTTTGCCACCGGCTTCTTTTATTTCGTTGACTGTATCCTGTACACCATCAAAATTGATATCTGCTATAACAACAGCCGCTCCTTGCTCTGCAAGTGTCAGGGCGATTGTACGTCCAATTCCTTTTTTGGAACCGCTACCAGTAATAATTGCTACTCTCTCTTTTAAATCAAACATATTATATTTCCCCCATCTTGTTAGCTTCTTCTATTTAATTTAGTTAGTCTTAAATCAGTTCTTTAGCTGTTTTGATAATATTTTCTACAGTAATTCCATTTAACTCTAATAGTTTTTCATAAGGCGCAGATTGCCCAAATTGATCCTGTACACCAATTCTTCGAACTGTACCTTTTCCTTCTTCCGCAACTACTTCACATACGGCACTGCCAAGGCCATTTAAAATATTGTGATCTTCAACCGTAATGATTTTTCCAATATTTAAGCAGTCAACCACTGCTTCTCGATCTAAAGGCTTAATCGTATGCATGTCTAGTAATTTCACAGATATGCCTTGTTTCTCTAATTCTTTCGTTGCCTCTAAAGCGAGTCGTACTGTATCGCCGTTGGCAATAATAGCGATATCGCTTCCCTCTTTAATTTTCTTGGCTTTTCCAATTGTAAACTCTTCATTTTCATCGTAAATCATGGGAACCGTATCGCGAGTAAAACGAAGATATACAGGTCCGTATATTTTCGCAGCTTGTTCTACTAGCTTTCTAGTAGAATAATAGTCAGCTCCCATAATGACAGTCATATTTGGAACCGATCTTAATACACCCATATCTTCTATAGCCTGATGACTTCCGCCATCGTTAGCTGGCGTTAGACCACCGTGTGAACAAGCAATCTTTACATTTAAGTTAGGGTAGCAGACTTCTTGTCTAATTTGTTCAAGCATTCTTAACGAACCAAAAACCGCGTAAGTGCTTACAAAAGGAATTTTACCAGTCGTAGCAAGTCCAGCTGCTAACCCAGCTGCATTTTGCTCTGCAATACCGACATTAATATGCTGGTCGGGTAATTGTTTGATAAAGTTTACTGTTTTACACGACTTTGCAATATCGACATCAATGACATAAATATTTTTATTTTCTTTCCCTAATTTTACGATTTCATCTCCAAAGGCTTCTCTCGTAGCTTTTTTTACTGTAAGATCTTTTTCTAGTATGCTCATTATCTTAAACCTCCTGCTACTTCTTCCATTGCTTGATGATATTGTTCTTCATTAGGAGCAACTCCGTGCCAATCAGCTACATCCTCCATGAACGAAACTCCTTTACCTTTTACCGTGTCACAGATGATACATTTTGGTCTTCCATTCTTCGCTACTCTTACTTCATCCAATGTTTCTACAATCTCTTCCATGGAGTGTCCATTAATTCGCTTTGTTTCAAAACCAAACGCATCAAATTTTTTCTCTAAATCTTGTAATGGCATAATTTCATCACAAAATCCATCAATTTGAAGTCTGTTATTATCTACAAATACAATTAAATTATCTAATTGATACTTAACTGCTGTTTGAGCAGCTTCCCAAATTTGTCCTTCTTGACATTCTCCGTCTCCTACTAAAGAAAAAACTCGGTAGTCTTTAAAATCTCGTTTCCCTGCAATTGCCATGCCTACGCCACACGAAAGTCCTTGTCCTAGTGAGCCTGTTGAAATATCAATACCTTTACACTTTTTCATATCTGGATGCCCTTGAAACGGAGAACCGTATTCTCTTAGCGTGTATATCGTTTCATAGGGAACGAATCCTCGTAAAGCTAAAGCGGAATATTGAATGGGACAAACGTGACCTTTAGAAAGAACAAATCTATCACGATCTTCCCAGTTAGGATTGTGCGGATCAACATTCATTTCTTTGAAATAAAGCGCTGCCATAATATCAGCTGCAGAAAGTGAACCTCCTGGATGGCCAGATTGTGCTCCATAAATCATTGTAAGAGCTGTTTTTCTTAATTGAATGGCTTTTCCTTTTAATTCTTCAATACTAATTTCTTTCATTTTAGTCACCTCATTAATTTATGACTTGCTGTTTTCTAAACGATATATCCATTAACATATAATTTAGTACACTTAGGTAACTTGTATACTAAGTAGCTTTGTGACTTAAGTGTACATCTGAAATGCGAGTTCGTCAATAACAAGATTGAATTATTAGAATTTTTTTATTTGAAACAAGTCGGTTTGTAAATTTGTGTGTTGTTAAGGTTTTTAAACAAAAAAGTACTGCTCCTATTTTAGAAGCAGTACTTTTTTTATTGATTAATTAGTAAATCGCATATATAACCAAAAGCTTTATCAAAAAACAACTATACTTTTGCACTGGAATTATTGCTGCTTATCATGTCTTGGCTACCAGATTTAATGTTTTTAGCTACTAGTATACCTACTACCCCCGATAACCCTAAAATAATGAAGATGGAGTTGTAGCTTGTAACAAGAGCAATAAGCGTGGACGAAATAATACTTCCGAAATAACGAAACGTTGAATAAATGCCAGAGGCTGTACCAGATTGCTCTTTGCTTACCGAGTCTAGCGAGGCAACCTGCATGCTTGTTAAGCCTATTCCGGTCGAAAAACCTCCAATAATTAAAGCCACTATAAGAAAAAGAATAGATCCAACGTTCTCTAAAGATAGAAAAAGAATAGTAGAGACAATGATCATAGCAAAAGAAAATCCAATCACTTTTTTAGAACTAAACTTATTGTTTAACAATCCTCCTATCCAGCCGCTTAAAGACATTGAAATCGAAAAAACCGATAAAACAATACCCGTTTGTGCTGTAGATAAGTGAAATTGAGCCTTCATTAACAGCGGCATAATTAATAAAATCACATACATAACAAAATTGCTAAGCATAATAGACAAATTAGCGCTTGTAAAGGCGGCATTTTTAAACAAAGAAAAATTGATAATCGGGTTTTCTGCCGTATTTTCTCTTTTGATAAATAAGAATGAAGATAAAACAAATACTAATCCCATTATTAAAGCCTTAGTAATTTCCATACCGTGTGTTAATAAAATCAATAAGGAAATACTAATGGCTAAATAGATGGAACCTTGAATATCTAAAGTACTTGCTTGTTTTTTTACATTAGATTTAGGAATCATAACTATGCCACTGATTAAAGCTAAGAAAAGAAAAGGCACATTCACCCAGAATATAGCTTCCAAGTTGAAGTTTTCAAGCAATACAGACCCTAGCAATGGTCCAATTGCAGCACCCAATCCCATTCCCATTCCAAATACACCTAAAATTTTAGGAAGCCGCTCTTTTGGCACCACATATCTAATGATGGCTATCGTGTTAGGGGTGAGTAAAGCTCCTCCTACTGCCTGCAGTGATCGAAAAATAATAAGGGAAATGAGATTAGTTGAAAATATACATCCTAAAGATGCTATAAGAAAGAACACTACGCCCCATAAATAGATATTTCTGTTTCCGTACAAATCTCCTAGCTTTCCAGCGATAGGCTGAGTAACAGCCATTACAATCAAATAAATAGTTACTACCCACGAAATATTTGCAAGTGGTTCATTAAAATGAGCTGATATAGTTGATAGAGCAACGGCAATCATGGTTGAATTAATTGGTACAAGAAATGTCCCAATTAGCAATGAAATAATCAAGATAAGCTCTTTATGTTTACCCAAACATTAATGCCTCCTTTTAGTGGAGAGAAATTCCTTTTATAAACGTGTTTATACTGTTTTTTATCATATCTTGATAATCCGCATGTAAGGCTTTGTCTCCAAAATTTAGTTTATACATAAAATATCCCCAATACGTACTTAGGAAAATCTCTGCTTGTGTGCAGCAATCTAATTCTTTGATATATCCTTTCCTTTGCATTTCTTCAAAGTATTCTTTTAATATTTTTTTCGTATCATTAATTTTTTTTATAATTTCCTCGTGCGCTTGTGAGAAAATTAAAGGGTCTTTTAAAGCAATTGAAATCATGTCTCGGTTATTATCAAAGTCTTTTAGTAACAGATAACCGAAATTCGTCAAATCTTTTTCAAGCTCCCATTCAATTGATTTATCAAAAATCTCAAGTGAAAAGCTTGTTGTTTTGACAATAGCTTGAATAATGCCTTCTTTATTGCCAAAGTGGCGAAAAACCGTCAATTCATTAACGCCAGCTTGTTCTGCAATTTCTCTAGTGGTAGTACCTTTATAGCCTTTTTCTTTAAGCAGTTCTATTGTAGCTTTTGTTATCTTCTTTTTTGTTTCATCTTTTTTCATGTTAATCATCCTTTATGCTTCCTGAATGTAAGTATTTACTTTCCATTAGGCAGTATATAAAGGAAAAAGAGCTGTTGTCAAATAGAAGCGAAGAGAATCACTTAGTCATTTAAAAGCGTGACAATTCCATTCGTACCATCGACCATAACCATATCGCCATCTTTTAGCTTATCCGTACTTATTTTCGTACCAACTACTGCAGGAATTTCATATTCACGTGCAATTATTGCCGAGTGAGAAAGAATACCTCCAGCGTCGGTGATAACAGCTCCCGCAGTCTGAAATAAAGTAGTCCAAAGTGGAGTAGTGGTCTTGCATACTAAAACATCACCTTTTTCCAGCTTAGAAAAGTCTTTCGTATTTGAAATGACTGTTACTTTTCCGGTATAGATTCCTGAAGAAGAGGCTAACCCTTTGATAGAATGTTCGCTGTTCGCGTCATCTTCCTCAATAGCTCCCATATATTTCTCAGCTTCTTTCAGCTGAGCTGCTTCAGGGACGCCGAAGTATCTAGGTAAATTAGACGTTTGCTCATGTTCTGCGTGTTCTTTTTTACGTTTCTCGATTAATTTTGTCATGTCTGCTGGATTTTCTAAAAGAGACTCTAGCTCATCAAGATATAAGAAGAAAATATCTTCTTCCACTAGAAAAACATGATGATGTACTAGTAAATTACCTAGGTTAAGTAGGAACAAACGAGCTTTTGCATCCAGCATTGCATCGATATAAAAATGATGGTCATCTCTTATAACGGATGCATCTAATGCCCACTGATAGTATTTTTTAAACTCTTCTTTGTGTTTGCTATCCGCTATCTGTTCCAGAAATTCATTGTAGTTCTGTTCACGTTTCTTGACCGTCTGTTTGAAATTCTCATCAAAGTTGTAATTGTCATTAACATACCCTTGAATAATTGATAATGCGTGAAGAGGATTCTCTAGCCAAGTTTCTCCTACAAAATCGTGACTTACAACGTTTCGATATCCATACTGTTTTAGAAAAGTATCTACTTCAGCCATAAAGCTTTTTGCTGCTTTATTTCCCTCTAATTTCTTTAATAAAGTTTCTGTGCATTCTTCTTGAAAAATTTCAGTAAGTTCACTATCTCTTTTCACTGTTAAAGCAAGTCTAGAAAGCTGTTGATCCGTTTCCAACGATTTGTTCATTTTTCCGGTCAATAGCTCATAAACATCATGTCCGGATTTTTTATTTGTAAGGTTTTTATAGTACTCTTCAACTATAGTATTTAAAGACATTTGAGGCATAACAATATCAAAATGCAGATCATATGCCGTTTTATAAAAATCAGCTAAACTTTGAAGAATCTCTTTTCCTCTCTGAAGGGTTAGACTTTCATAGGTAAAACTATTTAATTTGTTATAGTAAGGCAAGAATTGTTCCGTAATCATTTGATTCATTCGTTTTGTTAGGATTGGATAAATACTTTCCATCAATTCTTTATTTTCTTGGAATCTTTTATTAGAATCTCCTTTAAAAGGCTCCATTTTTGTATAGATATGACCTTTATAAAGTTTTAAATTAAGTCTATTAAACATAAACTTTAATTTTTTAAAACTAGCAGCTGTTCCTTCAGAAAATGCCGGAATAATAAATGAAGCGTACAGAGGACTAACAGCATGAGAAAAACTTGTGTCATTTAAAATCCAAAACTCTTCCATATCGTCGAAACTTAAAGATATATCTTTTTGGAAAGGAGTTAATTCTTTGGCCTCTGTTAATGTGGTAATAGCTCTTGCCTGTAATAGATATACTTGATTGTCTTGAACCCCAAACTCTATGTCTACGGGATGTTGGTAAAGAGCTTCTACTTCTTTTGTTATTTCGGCCAATTCAATGATTTTCTCGTCTGTTAAACAAAACCTTTGCTGCTCATCTTCCGTTGTTTCGATTTCTTCAACGCCTTCAGCAAGTGGAATTATCTTTACTTCCTTTAGCCCTTTTTCTTTCTCTATTTTAAAAGTTTGTTTATTAACTAGGTAAACATCAGGTGTTACTAAGCCCGATACAATGGCTTCTCCTAATCCATAGCTAGCATTAATCATCATTTCTTTTGTATTATGATTGACAGGATTTTGACTGAATATCACTCCCGATACTTCGGACTGAATTAACCCTTGAACAACAACTGCCATTGAAATTTCATCAAAATTAGCATACATATTTTGAGTATATTGTTCGACTCTTTCAGTAAAAAATGAGGCCCAGCACGCTTTCACTTTACTCAAAAAATCCTCGGTGCTTTTCACATTAAGATAGGTTTCATACTGGCCAGCAAAAGATGCACCTTCTAAATCTTCAACACTAGATGATGAACGAACAGCTACCGATGTATAAGAGCACTTTAGGTTTCGAAATGCCTCTATGAGATCTGATTCAATTTCAATAGGAATTTCCCCGTGTAAAATTCTCTCGTGTATATTATCCGTTTGACGATCAATCCCGTTCCATTCGATATATCGCTTTAAAGCTTCCGTTTGAATAACAAACCCATCTGGAATCGGTAAATTTTTTCTTTTCATTTTTATAAGGTTTAAAGCTTTTGCTCCAACTCGTTCATTCGCCCCGTCCACCTTTTGAAAACTTAAGCTATACATTAAAAATATTCATCCTCCCACAAACTAATTTTAAAAATGTAAGTAATTACTTACTTTATATTTATTTTAATTCTTTTAAATTTTTATGGTCAATAAAAAATGGTAAAACATTTAAAAAATGCATATTTAGTTGTGCTTTATTTTAATTTCACTTAAATAATATTCCTCTTTTTTATTACATTTTTTAACTTTTATTAGTCTTTTTTATTATAAAGTCTAAATAGTTAATCAATTAAAAGGTTACTAAAAGAAATGCAAAAAACCCCATCTAAATTAAGATGGAGGTTTTCCTCTTTTACAGTTGGGTTAACCATTATCTCTGAGTGCTTACAAGCTTCCACTGGCTGAGTGTCAACTTAATTTTGTATCCTCTAACATATAAGTGAGCGCTATCAGATTTACGAATCATATGTGAAGTCATAATCCAAACTCTCCCTTCTTATAAAACTATTTTGGAAATCTTAACCTAAGCATAGCTCAGTATTGTAAACCATTTATTAATGACAAGAAAAGATTATGTAAACATTTTAAATTACAGGGGAACCGCTCATTACTTATGTTTCAACTTCAGTAGATTTAGGTCTATAATTGAGACATTAACCATCTATAATGGTTATGTACGAGGATCAGTCTATTAGACTGACAAGCTACTATTTATGTTAGATACAATCCTTTTTAACTCCATTAAATCATCTATTACCACATCAGCCTGCGCAAGCTCAGCTGCTTGAGCAAAATCAAAATTGCACCCCACTGCCATTAAACCATTATCCTTTGCAGCATTGATATCCGATAGACGGTCTCCCACTACTGCTGCGTGCTTTACATCGTATTTCTTTATAATCGTTTTGACTAAATCTCCTTTATCGAGCGTTTGGATTTGTTGAATACTAAATGTTTCTGTTACCCACTTATCCAAATCGTAATGGTCTACAATCGCTTCTAAATATTCCTTCAAACCGTTACTTGCTATGTAAATGGAGCAATTATTTTCTTTTAAATAGCTAAAAACCTCTTTTACATTGGGGTATAAAGCGCCTTTGCCTTTTTTTATATTCTCAACTAAGCTTTTCAAAAAATAGCCATCCGTATACTTTCTTATTTCATCTGAATGAGTAGGTAATAAAGCTTCCCATACTTTGGGTAACGGTACACCCATGATTTCACGATACTTATCAATAGGAGTACTAGTATCCCACTGGTTAAGTGTACGCAAATGGTTAAAGGTATCATCAAGTGATAATTCTAAAATTTTATCTGTTTGAAACAGCGTTCCATCCATATCAAAGATTAGTGATTGCAACATTAAGTATCTCCCTCTTTCAACAGTATTTAATACGTATCTATATACAATACCATAAAAAGGAAGATGTAATTTATTAAAAATAGTAATCACTATTCTCAGCACAAAAAGAGCACCTACTTATTTATAGGCACTCTTCTTAACTTTACATACTTTGTTTGAAATAATAAATGAAAAAGTGGCCGCTATAATCGAACTTAAAAATGGATAATTAACAGAAAAAATACTGACCGTTGAGCTACTCAAGTGCTGTGAAGTCTCAGGTACATATGTAAGTGTAAGAAATAGACCAGAAACAATTTGAAAAGCAAATAGCAACACTATAAAACTACCAATAAACACTGCATAGTTTTTCAAAATAACGCCTCCAGTATTTTCAATTTATAAACCTGATATTATTTTAAAAATAGTGACGCAACGATAAAACCTATAATCATTACAGTAATAAGTATACCTAGGCCCTTCCAGCCTAAGCTACCTGCTAAACCAGACAAGTTTCCAGCTTCATTTCTATTAAATGCATCGTTCATATTCCCAGCTGGATTTCTTTTTACCTCTTCGTGTTTTACTCTCTCTCTTCTTCTTTCAGGTGTTTCTTTATCTTCGCTCATTGTCACACCACCATTTTTAAAAAATTATAACATATTATGGTTAAAATATAAATTAATGGTTTTTTAGAAACGAAGAAAGAAACCTATAGTGACAGATCTCTTTTCCTCAACTAACTGTACACATTTCTTTTTTTAATAAGTATGAAACAACGCTTTTTAATGAAAAAGTATACAGCTCTAGTTAATATAATTACTATTACAAACACCTACATCAAAGAGATCCTCTTTATTTAAGGGGATCTCTTTAATAGCCTTATACTAGATACACATTCTTGAAGTTTTTTTGTGTAAGCTTATTTATTTAAAACCTCTTCTTTTATAATTACTTTTTCATAGATCAATGGTTTGGTTCCTGCTTCTGGTAAAAGATAAATAAAAACAGTAAACATAAGTTGGAGGATTGAAACGACGGTCAAAAATAGAAAAAGACGTTCCTTATTCTTAAACCATATTACTAAACATAAAACTACAGATATTAACGACAAAAACAAAAAAAGAAAAAAGCTATATAAATAAGAAACACCGTAACGATACGAAATATTTAAAAAGAAGAATACTATGTAGAGAAGTATAAAAGTTGACGGTACTACTTTAATAAAGTTGCTCAATAGAAAAATCCTTTCCCTTTATTTGTTGTAGATTGGTCGCCCTGACACTCAATTTACATAAAAAAGCAAATATTGAAAGTTACAGCAAACATGATTATATTTATTTACTTCAATTTTTATCTCTCATTTTCTTTCTTTGAAAAATGAAACTAGCTATAAACAAAAAGCCCAATAACATCGTTAAATAAAAGGTTACAGAATCACCTGAACGATTAAATTCATCTACAATGATGCCTTCTTGAAACAATAAGGCTGCTGCAATTATTAAAAAGAAAAAAGAATTGACGATTACATAACTACTTGCTTTGACTTTATTTCTCAAGAAAATTATATACACCAAATTGCATGCTGAAAAAACTGCGATCAGGTAATAAATAGGTCTTAATAATGTAAATGTTTCCCCAAGCATCAGTATATTCTCCTCTATTACTATTATTTGAAATTTACTAGTCAATATAGTTCATTTTGCAAATAAATGATTATTACTCATCTTAATTATTTATTTTTTGAACCAAAATGCCGCCAACTTTATCCTTATCATCTAAAGAAAACTCAATATTGAGTTTATGAGTTTTATCAAAATACCCTATTATTGTTGCTCCGGTATCTTCTCTTTCGTAATAATTTTCTCCATATGCCATAATGACATCTTTTTTGCTGTCACCAGTATGTATGCCCTTTTCCGTACCATACTTGCTGCTAATAAAGTCATACCTACTGACTTTATTATCTACAATTTTAAATTCAACATCATACTTTTCTGTACTTTCTCCGTAAATGTAGGTAGTATACGGCGGTTTCTCCGTAACCTCTATAAATTTTGGTTTCTTCTTCAAAAAACTTGCTACGTCATATTTAGAACTGCCTATTGATACTGATTTAACATTTTCTAATTCAAGGTTTGTGCTTTTGGTGCTTGAATAGTATTTTTCTTTAGGCGTAAAAGATGGATCACAGCTAGCTACTAATAGTAAAATGAGTGGAAAGATAAACAAAAAATAATTCTTAATGCGCACTGTTAGACTCCTTTATATCGTTTGTTTTTACTCTGACTCTCGGCATTTTTAATCTATTAACTATTTTTCTTTTGCATATATAAGTCAATCGAATAGAAAACACTAACTGCAAAGTAATACATGGCAAGTATAGCTAACGTCTCATAAACAGATTCCGCAGCGCTATTTTTCACAAAAGAAAAAACAGTACGCACTACAAAGAAAACGATAGGATAGATGATAAATAGAGAATTAAATTTACGATTCATAATAACAAGAAGTTCCTTTATTTGGATATTTATGATTATTATAACATATAATTCTCTCGTTTATTTCTCTACTACATATTCAGTAAGTTTTTCGTTTACATAACACCGTTTATCAACAGGACTAAATCAAAAGAAAATCTTATTAGCAGGTCTTATTTTGATTATCTATTCTTTTTGACTTCTTATCTACAATGAATTTTAAATGGCTAATAAAAATCAACAAGCCACAGATAACCATTAACCAGCGCGTAATCCCTTGATGCAAAGGGCCAAAAAGGTTTAATAAAGCTATTCCCAATCCTGATAACATAACTAGATAACGTAAGATCAAGTATAATCCCCCATTCCGAGAGTGAAGAGAATCCCCCTTCATACTTAAGTTAAAGCTTCTTACCACACCATAGGCAAAATGAAATTCCAATGATGGATGAACCACCATCATGGATAATTAAACCGTATTCCTGGACACTTAAATGGATCACTATGAATATCACACGTAATCTCTATGCTAAAAGGTTATAGCTGTTTCATTAATTCTTCTAACTTTTCTTCAATATCTGTTTCTAAATGATTTTTTGACAAATCATACAAAGCACCTGCCCCTTTGAAATACCCACCAAAGTAATACCATAATTGAAGGTGATGAACGTATGCATCTTCTTCATCTGTAAATCCATCAAAGTTTATCGCAACTTGGGAACGATATTCTTTTTCTAGACACTGCTCCGAACTTAGATTTGGTAGTTGGTCGCCATCAATATCTCGACACACCCATATTTTTAAGTTCTGCTTACCATCATGTTCAAACTTATTTCTATATTTGTGCTGAAGACTTTCGCTGTATGCCTCTCCTACTTCTTCCAACTTCACTATCTCTCTTTTTAAATTCTCATTTATTTCACTCTCCGGGACTAAAATGTATTTGTCATCTGCTTCCTGACCCTGTTTATCCATAAATAGCTTTTTCAATTTATCAAACAAGCTTTTCCCACCTATCTAAAAAAGAATACAAGCATGTTAAATTCGACTAAAGAAAGCTCATTTCCTTCTCTGAACTGCGTTTAGTCGTCATAACTAATATGATATCAGCTACTTCCTTACGTGTGGAATCTTTTACGAGAGTGCTGATTTTCTGACATACTTGTAATTCGCTATTTTTTACAGTGAATACATATGTTAAAGTGTAAAGTAGTGGAACGAAAGGAGTAACGACAACATGGCTCAACGAATCGTCAATATGTTTTTATCTGTTTTAGCTGCTTATGGAACGTTAATTCTAACGAAACACATGAGTATTGCAGATAATATTTTTGTGACACAGATTGTTCGTCTGATCATTTGTATTGTGGCTGTTATCATTGTGACAGGAATTACTACATACATTTTCAGAAATAAATCTTCTAATAAATAAAAGGGCAGCTATTTAGATAGCCGCCCTTTTTGTTTTCCTTGATTCTCATTTTATTTCACCCTAAAGAAATGGGGATGTCTCAAACACTCATGAGACATCCCCATTAAGGCTATACATACTTTTACGCGTTTAAAGCACGCACAAATTCTTTTGCTAGGCTAATTGTAGACTGCGGATTTTGTCCTGTTAAAAGCTTTCCGTCTACTTCAATATGATCGCTCCAATTATCTTTTGCAATAAACTCGGCGCCTAGCTCACGAAGCTTTGTTTCAAGAAGAGACGGCATGTATTTATCTAACGTTGTATCTTTCTCTTCTGAATCAGTAAACGCTGTAATACGTTTTCCTTTTACAATCGGCTCACCATTTTTAAGCTTTCCGCCTACAAGAGCTGCCGGTCCGTGGCATACCGCTGCAATTAGCTTGTCGTCTTCAGCAAATTCTGTTAGCAAACGATGTAAGTGCGTATCGTCTGGAAAGTCAAACATTGTTCCGTGCCCTCCGGGTACAAACATACCTGCAAATTCTTGTGAACTTACTTCAGCTAATGATTTTGTATTCTCTAAAAGTTTTCCTGCTTCTTTGTCTTCGTCCGTTACATCATCTGTTAAGCTGTTAGGATCCACAGGCGATTTTCCGCCTTTTGGACTTGCTACGACTACTTCGTATCCTTCTTTTTTAAATTCTAAATATGCTTCAGAGAATTCTGTAAGCCAAATTCCAGCAAGCTCTCCATTTTCCATCGTATGTCCATTTGTAACAACCATTAAAACTTTTGAATTTCCTGCCATGATTTACTCATTCCTTTTTCATTTATTATTTACATACATGTATCATTAATAATTCATTTATCTTTTTGAATATGTTCCCCGGTATTATTTGATGAAAACATGGTAACTTTTTCTTACTAATAAAAAGAACAGGTGAAAATAATAGTTGAATTATATAGAGAAGCAGGATCTTTTTTACACTTTAAAGATTAGACGGAGCCGATTTTTTATATGCAGTGTGACAAGTCTTCACTTTAAATATTTTTTTGACATGTACATCCAATTCGATTAATATCAAATTAGATGTATATCGAATTAAAGAGAGAAGGTATTAAGCTATGCAATTAGATAAGTTGGTTAATTATCATAAAGCCGTTGGTGATCCTACCAGGATTAGAATTATTTCACTATTAAAAAAAGGGCCTCTTCACGGGCAAGCAATTGCTTACAAACTGGGGTTACAGCCTTCAACTATCACTCATCATATTTCAAAGCTAAGAGATGTGGGAATTGTTTATCAAAGAAGACAAGGAAACATTATTTATTTTTATCTAGACCTTGAAAGACTTGAATATAATTCGAAGGCTATTTTAAGTATTGGAGAGGATTCGATGGAAAATCAAGACAACCATTTACAGGATAAAGACAAATTATCTATTGTTAAAAACTTTATAAATAGTGACGGTACTTTAAAAATTATTCCAAGTCAAAGAAAGAAAAAGAACGTAATATTAGCCTATTTAATACGTGATTTACAGCACGGAAAAACGTATCCAGAAAAAGAATTAAATGAACATATTAAAAAATATCATGAAGATTATGCAACGATTCGCAGAGAGTTAATTATGCAGCATTTTATGTATAGGCAAAATGGAGAATACGAGTTAAATCCGAAAGAGATGTGGCCCATTATTTATTAAAGTGGACGTAAAAACGTTCATTTTTTAAGCCTTCTAATTCGATATACGTCTAATTAGTTTGTGTTGTTTCAAATAGAATTAAAGTAAAAATGTAATTTCCAAAATGAAAGAAGCCAACATTTTGGTAAGCATGTGACATTAATTTCATTCTCCTATGTGTTCGCACAGCAACCATATTAGTTTGCTTACTACTTCCCCTAAAAGCATCTGCTTTGAAAAAAAGCATAAAATCTCTGTATGCAATAAGGATTATCCTCTACCAGTTAAATTAGTGAATAATCCTTATTTTTTAAAACTATAAAAAAAGTGTTTTAACCATGATGAGATCTATTTGTTCTTCGTCTCCCATATAAAATGAGTGAGATCCAATTTGAACAAATCCCTGTTTCTTGTAAAAAGCAATCGCATTTTTATTTTTTTCCCATACGCCTAACCAAATTTTCTTTTTATTAAATGTCGTTGCTATCTCTACTGCTTTATTAAATAAATGTTTACCAAGTCCTTGTTTTTGAAAGCTGTTACCTATATAAATTCTTTCAATTTCAAGCGCTTCTTCCCCCATCTCTTCAGACTGAGCGTCATTCATATTAACCTTTAAATAACCTGCAATTTCATGATTAACATACATAAAAAAGAATTGCGAGAACGTATTGGATAGTTCTTTTTCTAGCTGTTCGATTGTAAATGCTTTTTCTAAATAAGCTGTCATATTTCCTTGTGAATTCTGATCTTTAAATGTCTCATAAAACGTTTTATAGCTAACGTCTTGAAGATCATATACATCTTCAAGAATACACTTTTTTATATGCATCATCACTGACATGCGCCTCTCCTTTATATCATCAATAATTTCTCTTGTTTCCTTTTTTGACAAACTCCCAGTCTGTTTCGATATTTTTTCTTACTCTTTGAACTAGCTTAAGAATGGTATCTGCTTCTTCCTGGGTAAAACCTTCTAATGCCACTTTATCCGAATAATCATTTTCTCTTTTTATAAACGGGTATACGTTCTTCCCTTTTTCAGTAGGAAAAAGGTTTTTATTTTTTTTATTATGGAGATCATCTTTCTTTTCAATAAAACCATTCATTTCAAGCTTTTTTATAGCCCGAGCCGCTGTTGTGCGATCTACTTTTATCATTTCAGCTAACTTTTCCTGAATGATTCCTGGATTTTCACATATTCGCACCAAATACAAATACTGCCCTTTTGTCAGGTCATATTCTTTAAATTCTATATTACTAATTGAATCCAGTGCTCTTGCTATCATGCCAATTTCACGCAGAATTTCACTCATAAAATATCTCCTTTATACATGTTTTTGTTGCAAATACAATAAAAATAATCTACATTTAATGTATCTCAAAATAGTTGCATTTGCAACGAAAAATAACAAAAAGGATGATGACAGTGAAGTATGTGGTTTATACAGGAGGAATTTTACTATTAACTCTTGGAATTGCTTTGACGATACAATCTAACATAGGAGCTTCACCTTTTGATGCACTGTTGGTTGGACTGTCACTAAACGTAGGTTTTAGCGTTGGAAGCTGGGAGATTATACTTGCCTGTATTTTAATTTGTGGTAATTCTCTTTTAAGCAAACAAAAGCCAGAAATACTGGGACTGTTAACGGCATTCATAACAGGTCTTGGTATCGATATATGGCTTTTTTTCTTAAAGAATTGGATTACGTTCGAAAGTTGGTACAGCAAAGTATGTTGTTTCGGAATCGGTTTAATCATTATAGGAGTAGGAACCTCAGCCTATTTACATACAAATTTTGCACCTATTCCAATTGATCGCTTAACATTAATCATACAAAAACTAGCTAAAACCAATTTATTTCTTTCAAGAACATTTATTTACCTCACATTCTTACTAGCCGCAATATTTTTAAACGGACCAATTGGTGTTGGAACGTTATTAACCGTGTGTTTAGGCGGCGTGCTGCTTAATTTCTTTATGCCCATTACTCAAAAAGCAGTAGACTGCATTTTAACAAACTCTCGTATATCACAAAATCATACTAAAGATCATAAACGCTCCATTACATAACTGAAATAGAACGTTTATGTAAAATCATCATTCACATACAAAAATCGGATCTCCAGTTAGAGATCCGATTTTTATATGTGATTAGTTTACACTATTTATTTTGCCTCAGCTTTAATAATAAAACGATGTTGTTTTGCATCAAAGAAACCTTTAGACTGTATAATTCTATGTATGTTATACAACCCTTTGATATATGTTTCTACATCAAAATTAGGAACTTGCCAAGGAATTGCTTTTAGATAAAAAACTAGCGCCCCGATATCATAAAATCTCTGCACAGGAAATTCTTCTTTGCAAAAGATGATGTTAAAAGAATTTTGTTTAAGCTCTTCTATTGCTTTCTTTAAATTCCAATTAGAAAACTCTTTATTTAGTGGAACCCCTATACACTCATTGATTCGCGAACAGTCTAACCCTCCCACTTGCTGAGTGAAAAACGTGCCTTCCTTGGACAAAATCCTTCTTACTTCCGAAGCACAAAAAGATTCATGTTGGTTCAAAATTAAATCAAATGTATCATCTTTAAACGGTAAATTTGCTTCTTCATTTCGTTCAACAACTGTGACACCAAGTGGCTCTAATCGTTTTTTAGCAATTGGAACGTTAGGTTTGTATCCTTCGGTAGCATACATAACGCGAGGAAAAGGTTGTAACAAAGATAAAAATTCTCCTCCTCCTGTTCCCATATCTAAAGCAGCATTAGAGTTTTGAATAAGGTGGCAAGCTTCACTTCCATATGACCACGAAAGCATGCCGCTATCCATACGACCAGTACGAGTAATAATAGAAAAATCCCATTCAGTAAAATCAACATGTGTATTGTTTACAGCGTTTAAAAAATGTTTGTCCGTTATCATATTAAACTCCTCCTTTTATAGCTAGCATTAATCATCTATCCTAAACTAGTAAAAGGCGGACCACGAACATACAGGCAGCGTTGTTATGTTTCATGTGCTAACGTATTCACACTAACCGCTCCTTTATTAAAATTACGTATGATTCATTTGTTTGTCCATTCATATGTAATATCAGGTAATTTTTCTTCGTTTTCACATCCTCTTTTTATAATACTGAAGCCGTGTTTCTCGTAAAACCTTTGGGCGTTTTTATTTCGTTCAAATGTACGTAATATTAATTTTCCATTTGATTCTGCTTTGGCTCTTTCAAGCAATCGCTGTCCGATTCCTCTCCCTTGATAATCTATATGAATGTACAGCTGGCTAATTTCGTCAGCCTTATAAGCAATCATTCCTACTATTTGTTTATCTATTAACGCTAATTCAACTTTATAGTGTGCTGACAATATATGATCTAAAAAATAAACATGACGGTCAAAACTGTGCATTTCCTTTTGTCCAATCGCTTTTTCTTTACTATCTCTCCACATTTTTACCGTTGCCTCAGCAAATTGTGGATGATAGTGAACAATATCAACATTAAAATGGGCCATACATTTTCCCCTTATCTGTCATTGTGCTATTCGTATTTTTAATAACTATGTCTAGATATTCTCTTCATGTGGTTGAAGCCTGTCAAAATCTTGTTTTAATAAAGAGTACATGTACAAATCATCAAATTTTCCACACGCAAATTCATAGCTTCTTAATAGGCCTTCTTTTATAAAACCGTGCTTTTTTATTAATTTTTGTGAAGCAGCATTAGCAGGCTCTATCAAAGCTTCGATTCTCCGCAAATTAAAATGTGTAAACCCATATTTTATGACCGCGCCGAATGCCTCATTAGCAATTCCATTTCCCCAATAGTCTCTGGCTAATTCATAACCAATTTCCGTACGGTAATGGTCATGAACTCGATTAAGAAACCCGCAGCTGCCAATAATGTCGTCTTGTTCTTTAAGAGTAATGCCCCATCTTATTCCAGATCTTTTGTTTAAGATTGATTTATACCATGAAATCTCATTTAAAGCATCTTCAACCGCTGTAAAAGGCTCTAAACCGTAGTGCTTCATTACTTCTTTATCGGATAAATATTTTAAAATATTGCTTGCGTCTTCTGCTACAATTTCCCTTAGTACAAGTCTTTTTGTTTTAATGACAGGAAAATGATGTGACACCTGTAATTCCCTCCTCTTATCCATTCATTAACTGGACGGATCTTTTCTCACAGCTTTATCTAATTTAAATAATGGTTAGTAAAAAAGTTCTTTTATTATTAGTGAATTCCTTTTTTAGTCATAAATATTTGTCGAAAAACAAGCAAAAAAGCACGCAATTCTTCATTTCTAAATCAGAACCGTCATTTATTTTGTATTTGTTCGTTTTAAAAATTAAAGGAATAAAAGATAGAAATGAAGAATTCTTCTCCAACTAGTCTAAATGTAAAAAGTAAGGAGAACGATATGAAACTGTACGGAGATTTTGAAAAAGAAGATTGGCTAAACGTATTAAAGCTATCAGAAAAAGAGCTGCCTAATGCATTTATTATTCATGGTGAGTGGGGATTCCAAGATAATCTAAGCTTATGGAAAGAGATTTTATCTACCAATGTTCATATGCCTAAATGGAACACGGTGATAGGTAAGTTCAAAAACAGAAATATAGGGTTTGCGAATGTGTACGGCAGCCCAATGGCATCAAACATCGTACATCAATTTGCCGGCAGCGGAACCGACTTATTTATTCAAACGGGATATTTTGGAGGCTTATCTTCCACTATACAATATGGAGATATTTTAATTGTATCTGCAGCACAAATGCAAGACGGCGTATCGCACTGGTATTTACCAGACCAAACGCTTGTAGAAGCTGACAAAGAGCTAGTGGAAGCCGCCTGCAGATATTGTGAACAAAAAGGCTACAGCTATATTAAAGGACATGTGGTCAGTATGGGTGCCATGCTTATGGAGACGCATAATATGGTAAAAGAATGGTCACTTGCAGATTTTCTCGGCGTGGATATGGAGACAGCTACCACTTTAGCGATTGCTCATAAATTCAACAAGCGCGCTGTGGGCTTGTTGAATTTATCAGACCACCTTCTTCACGGCGATACTCTATATTCGTATACAAAGGACAGAGAGTTAATAGAAAGTGAAACTGATAAAGCCATTCGCGATGTGGCTCTTTATTTAAGTAGTAAATTCTAATAGCGTGCTGTCTTATAAAAATTTTTGTATTATTGATATGAGTAAAATCTATTTGGAGTAGAATGCTCATTTATACTATTGTTTTTAGAAGTATAGCTTTATATGACTCTGAAGAAATGGGGTAGACTAAAAAAGATAACCACTTATAAAAGCGATTATCTTCTGGCTGCTTGAAAGTATAAAAATGAACCTTATAATAAATATACGAATTTTTCTGTACTGTAAATGCGACAGTCATTGTGAATTAAGAAGCATGCAGCACCTTCTGCTCCTTTTTTCCTTTTTCTTTAATTAGTAAGACACCTAACAACCCCATCATTGAAAACAAAATGGGAATCATAAAAGCATAATGATAGCCCACGTGCAGCGAGCGTTCAGGGAATAAATCAAGGACATTTCCGAAAATACTAGGTAATAATACGGCGCTTAAAAAGCCTCCCATATTAGCAAAACCTGATACAACTCCTACTTCTTTTACTGAAAAAGATTGACGTACTACGGCAAATGTCAAAGCGCTTGCTCCGTTTCCAAATCCGATGATAAAAAGTAAAATAACGACTAGCATGAATGAAGGTTTCACTCCCGTTAATAATAATCCTGTCCAGCTAAGCACCACAATAAGATGGACGAGTGAATAGATTTTTTTAATGGAGTTTAACCTGCTTGATATCCAGCTAATTAAAGGTCCGCCAATCATAGCGCCAAACAAACCATACATAATAAGCTGACTTGCATCAGCGCGAGATAAATGAAACACATTCATGCCATAAGGAACTCCCCAAGAGCCAATAAAACCTATATATGTACCTACTACACCAAAATGACAAAGAAATGTTGCCCATGCTTGACGAGTCGTCATTACCCTTTTTAGGATCGCCCATACGCTTTCTTGAGTCTTAACAGAGGCTTTATTTGCTTTAGCATCATCTACAAATAATCGTTTAGGTTTTATAACTAAAACGACATAAAGCAAATAAGATACCGCGATTAAAACTAGACCTATACTAAGAAAAGGAACCCTCCAGCCTGAAAAGGAGATCCACATAGATAAAGGTACGGTAGCTGATAATGACCCCACACTTCCTACCAGCCCAATTAAACCTAAAAGCTTTACAAACTCATTTCCCTTAAACCACTGACTTAAAATTAACACTAAATTGACAAAAATCATGGAGTCTCCCGTACCGACTAGTAAACGAGAGAAAATTAACACATACTCGTTGGGAGATGTGCTGTAGATAAGACTTCCTATCCCCGTTAAAAGCGACCCTATAATCAAAAATCGATTGGGACCGTATCGGTCAGAAAGTAAACCAATAGGAATCTGAAGACCTGCATATGCTAAAAATTGTATACTAGTCATTAATCCTATAACAGACGCTGAAACGTGAAAATCTTTCATTAACTGTTCTGTAATAAGTCCAGGGGCTGTTCGTTGACTGACAATCAAATAATACGCTAATAAAGCGGTTCCAAAAACAACCCATCTGTAGCTACTTTCCTGTTTGTTCATTTTGACAGATCCTCTCATGTATAATTTTTCTGCGTAGAAATGCTGGTGGAAAACGGTTAAGAGATGAAGACATTGATAGAATGAAGGTCTGTTTAATAAATAAGTCGCTATTGCGAACAGCTCTTCTTTTTATCCTTGTTTTTCCTTTCTATTATAATTTTAAGTTTTTAAAGGTTATTTTTCAATGAGGATGGACTTTTAAAATATATCCTTTACTATTTCCCTTTCACTATTAGGCATCAAAGTTAGAGTTCTTCTTGTCATTTTTGGTTATAAAGCAATTCAATAAGAACCCATCAAGAACCTATATCACCCGTGTTTTTTTCAAAAGACCTCTTTTTTCACAGCTTTTCAGCTGTTTAATAAGTTGGTATAAAACTTGCATGTTCATCTATGAACACTTACTAAAGGAGGAGAACTTTATGAAAAGAGTTAAACGTAAGAAAAGTATTAAAAAACAGGTCATTACTGGTGCTGTTCTCGCAGCATCTCTTTTACTGCCCATTTCAGCTTCTGCTGCATCTGCACCTTACACACTTTATCAAGTCGGAAGTACTGCAGACAAAGCGACTAGTACAAGCTTCGGACAAGTCTATATGGGCGGAAGCACCGATGTAGATGAAGCATTCAAATGGATGATTCAAAAGGCAAACGGCGGAGATTTCTTGGTTATAAGAGCGACGGGTACTGACGCCTATAATTCATATATCTATGACCTTGCCAAAAGCATAGGTAAGCCCCTTAACTCTGTTAGCACAATTGTTGTTGATGATTTAATAAGAGCAGGTTCAGACTCTTCTTTAATTGACAAAATTAACAAAGCAGAAGGCATCTTTTTTGCTGGAGGCAATCAAGCTGATTACGTAGATTTCTTAAAAGGATCGCCAGCTCTTACAGCCTTAAATAATCGTATTAATCAAGGCATTCCTTTTGGAGGAACGAGTGCCGGCACCATGATTCAAGGTGATCACGTTTATGACTCTATCTCAGCAGGCTCTACAACTTTAGATTCGAAAACAGCGCTAAACAATCCCTATAGTTCTCTTATTTCTTTTACAGATTATTTGATTCAAACCCCGCATAATAATAACATTCAAACAGACACTCATTTTGAACAACGAGATAGAATGGGACGCTTTTTAACATTTCTTGCACGTAATATTCAAGACGGAGAAGAAACTGGAACAAGCGCCAAAGGAATTGCTGTTAATGAACAGTCAGCGCTTCTAGTAGAAAAAGATGGTTCAGCTAAAGTAGTAACACAGCCAGGCTCTACAAACGCAGCTGTTTATCTAGCTAAAACGAATAAGGCGCCTACTACTTGTATAAGCGGTCAGCCGCTGACGTTTAATAATATTTCTATCTATAAACTATTTAATGGCAGCACTTTTAATCTTTCCACTTGGACAGGTTCTGGAGGATTAGCTTATACTTTAAACGTAAACAGCGGTGTTATTACTTCTTCTACAGGAAAAGTTTACGGCGGAAATCAGCCGTAAACGCCAAGTCTATGACGACACTATTTTATAGAAAAGGGAAACTTGATTAGTGAAGTTTCCCTTTCTTCCGTATATTAAGGATTGACTAAGTGCTGTTTTGTTTTTAAATGATATAGATAATGCAGTCCTTTTTCTGTTATTTTCGTTCCTGCTCTGCCTCTGCGTTTTATAATATACTCTTTTTCTTCTAGTACATCCAAACGATTTCTCACCTGCTGTTCTGTAAGAGTAAAGCCTTTTAAATGCTGTGTAATCCACTTTCTGCTTGCTGCTTTTCCTGTATCATTACACTGCTTTATCGTTTCTAACAGAGCGTGATTTTCTTGAAGTTCGATCAAGTCAACCGATTCATTTTCAATTTCATGTAAAGTATGCTCCTCCTTTTGACTACTAAGCCTATACTCTACGTCTTTTGCTTTCACTTCGTTTTCATCACAGACAGTAAGCAAATACTCGATGACTCCTTTTAATTCTCTTATGTTTCCTAGCCATTCATATTCGATAAGCAGCTTCATCGCTTCTGGATGGATATGCGTCCACGTTTTTGATTTAGAAATAAAATGATGAATCAGTAAAGGAATATCGGTTCTTCTATATCTTAAAGGAGGAATCGTTAAAGATAATACATGTAAACGATAGTACAGATCTTCTCGAAACAGACCTTCTTTCATTTTATGTAGTAAATTGTTGTGAGTGGCTGCTATGATTCTTACATTAATCGGAATGACTCTTGTACCTCCTACCCGCCTAATTTCTTTTTCTTGAAGCACCCTTAAAAGCTGAGTTTGTAAACGCGGGCTGATATCACCAATTTCATCTAGAAAGATTGTACCTTTATCAGCGCTCTCAAACAGCCCTTTTTTGCCGCCTTTCTGCGCTCCTGTAAAGCTGGCTTCTTCGTACCCAAACAGCTCACTTTCTAGTAATGTATCGGTCATGGCACTGCAATTCACGGCAAGAAACGGTCCGTTTTTACGTGTAGAATGATTATGGATAGCCTGAGCAAACAGCTCTTTTCCTGTACCGGTTTCTCCTTGAATTAAAATAGGGTACTCAGTAACCGCCATTTTCCGGGAAATTTCAATCGTTTTAAGCAAAGCTGGGTGTTCTCCGATAATATCTTGATAATTATACTTAGCAGAAAAGCCGTTTTTTCTAAGTTCTGACTGCGCTTTTCCTTCTATTTCAACAGCTTGATTCACACTTTTAAACGTTGCTACCGTAGTATTGCTTTCCTGAATCATAGACTTATAGATAACCATTTCGTATCCGTTTACGTTAAAGTACTGACTTTTCTCGTCGGACGATGTAATAAACTCCACAAGGCCTTCGTTAGAAATGACATGTTGAATTTCACAATCTACAACATCAGAAGAAGATAGCTGAAACAATGATTCTAACCTTTTATTAAATAACGTAATTCTTTTATTGAAATCCACGGCTAGGATCCCATCTTCTACTACATTTACAACACTCTTTACATGGAGGTGAAGTTCTTTCATTTGCCCTTCTGCTTCTATTAGCTTTTTTTGCAGCTCAATAATATTTCGTAAATAGCGATCCCAAATAATTGAATGATTAGACTGATTAAAACCAAATGATTTTATAAGTTCAAAAATGGTCGCCATATCAAAAAGCCTAACGCCTATATCAATTACATGTTTTACATATGGCGGACATAAGTGAATCTCACCTGGAGAAACAGCAACTTCTACACCTTCGTAATAGGTCTTTTGCTTTTTAAAAGGAATAAACTGAACATGATTAATACCTACTTGATAGAGAGATTCTATTAATTTAAGAGTTTCTTTATCGTCATCATTTACAATTAATACTTTTGTATGGGCAGGGATTTGCAGCAATTCATTTATATATTTATGGTGAATTGTTCTATTTCCTACAATTTCATGTGCATGCTGAACGTCTAATCTGTCCTTCATTTCGTGCTTTATACTCTCTGATGAGTAGAGTACAACATCGCCATCAATTTCACCCGGTAATTCTTCGTCAATCGCAAAGCATTCAATAAAAATGCAATCGTCTAGCAGCTCTTTTAATTGATCGTGCAAAATGATTCTAGTTTGCTTGCTTCCTGTTATTAAAACTAATTTCTTTTTCATCGTATGAACACCTTTCTACAGGCCTTTAAATTTGCTTGCCTTCAGAGATTAGTCTTGGGATACTGTACCTATCATTTTATACGTTGCCCTCCATTTCATCTAGCGGACGTTTGTCCCTATTGTAAATAAAAATAAGTAGAAAAAAGTGCCTCCGCTTTAATAGGTGGAGGCACAATATGCTAAAGTGCTAGATGCATTGAATTACTGTCTGTTCTCTTTTTATTTAATAGCTACTTTTATTGGTTTGATATCTAAGGCTACCTTTACAATGGAATAATCGTCTTTTTGACCGTCTGTATAAGCCCAATACCCATTGCTTTCGGGGCTTTTTCGGAAGGTAAGCTCAAATCCTTTGTTTTGGTTAAACGCATAGCTCTTTATTTCTTTGCTCTGAGCGTTATCAATAAGATCGTAAGCTAAAAACTTTCTTAATACACCGTGTGGAGAGAAAAGACCTGTATTTGGTCCAACCTTTTCACTGTAGTATTCATTTTTTCTAGTAGACGTTTTAGCTGGGTTTATGACGATTTCTTTTGTTGTGATATTTACTTTATCGCCTGGAGTAATACAAGAGATAACAATATTTTTGTAATCACTCGGAAATTTGTCATTTGTCTGTACCTTCGCTAAGTCAACTAGCGTAATACCGCCTCTTCCCACAACTTCCATTTGTTTTTCTTTATTATTTACCACCATAGCAGTATCTTCATCGATGCCGTATGAAAGCTGATTTTTATTTCCTTTTTCATATGCTGTTGCAATAAGCCGTCCCAATCTTGCTTTGTTATCAAAATGCTGATCTACAAGACCGTATTGGAAGAAGCCAAGGCCTTTTTCTAAATAAGCAGGCCCTTGTTCTTGCTGAGTCATATCATCATAGGTGTCTGTAAACCCGTACGAAAGAGCTCCGTAGCTATCTCCGCCAGCGAGCATAGTATTACTCATAATTGCAGCTCCGGCGCTCGTACCGCCAAGTACTGCTCCCTTTTTATACGTATCCCATATAGCTTGTAAGACTTTTGAGTCTGAACCATTTTCATTACGCAAAGAGCCCGTAATCATCGTCTGATCTCCTCCTACAAACCAAATGCCTGTTAGCCCTTTAACTTTTTGCGCTAGTTTTTCATTGTTCATATTTAGTTTCCAACTCGACTCGTTTTCAGAAGTTCCTTTAAAGTCATGGTTTGAAATAGGTAAAATTTCTATATTTTCTGCCTTCACTCCGTATTTAACTAAATCGCCTTTAAACTGATTAGAGGAATCGAACTTAGTACTCGCTGCAGGCACAATTCCTATTTTGGCTTGTTTTCCTCCTGCAAGATCAATAAACTTGTTATACACGCTTGAATTGCTGCTGCCAAGCGCTCCGCCTGCAATTAAAAGATTACCTTTGATCGAATCGTATGCAGGACTTTCAGATGAAGAAAAAGTAGATTTTTTATACGTTAAACTAGTTTTTTTATCCGGCTGGAATTTGACGGTTTTGGGCGTAATATCCATTCTTACATTTACAATGGAATAGTCATCTTTTTGTCCGTCAGTATATCTCCAGTAGCCGTTTGTGTCATTATCCTTTTGGAAAGCAATTTCGTAACCAGACCCTCTACTGTCATAAACATAGCTGCTAGCAGATTTCATCGATTTATTGTCAACAAAAGAATAGGATAAATAAGCCTTTAATCTTCCATAGGGTGTAAAAACACCCGTAGCAGACAGCGCGTTAAAGGAATTATATTCAAACCCCTTTGTTTCTACTTTATCTTTTGGAAATTCAAATGACTTTAAATGAAAGTTAATTTTATCTCCAGGAGATAAGTAACTGACTTTTATGTTCTCTAAGCCTGAACGCGCTTTTTGCTTAGATGTATAGCTTGAAGCTGATTTTAGCTTAGCTTCGCTCATATCCAAGACAGCTACTCCGCTTCGTCCAACAACTTCAATTTTTTGATCTTTATTATTAACAACCATAGCTGTATCTTCATCCACACCGTATGCAAAGTTTTTTTCTTTCTCACGTTCAGCATTATACGCAGCTACTGCAAGTCGCCCAAGTCGTGCTCGTTCATCCATATGCTGATCGATTATGCCATGTTGGAAAAAACCCAGCCCCTTTTGAACTGATAAAGGCTCGTACTCTTTTTTCTCATCTTCCCCTCCATTTACATGCTTATTTGCCTTGTTTCCTATACTTTCTTTTAAAGCTCCTAGACTGTCTCCCCCCGTAATCATGACGTCACTCATAATTGCAGCTCCTGCACTTGTACCTCCGATAACTGCTCCCTTACGATATATATCCCAGATAGCTTTTAACGCTTCAGAATCGTTTCCATTATTTTCACGAAGGGAATCCACAATTTTTGTTTGGTCTCCTCCAACAAACCAAACTGCCGTTAGTCCTTTAATCGTACGGGATAACTTCTTGTCGTTCACTTGATTCTTCCAAGTCGATTCATCTTTTTGTGTGTCAGAAAAATCGTGATTGGAAACGGGAAGAATTTGAATAGAATCTGAGTTTACTCCGTATTTCACGAGGTCTTCCTTAAACTTTTCAGAAGACTGCAGCGTTGTGCTAGCAGCTGGAATAATCCCTACTTTGGCTTTTTCTTTTCCCCCAGCAAGCAAGAGAAATTTTTCATATATATCGTGATTGGATGTTCCTACACCTCCGCCCGCAATAACAAGGCTGCCTTTAATGCCCTCAGTATTTTCTTGTGCTTTTGCAAGCAGGGGTGTACTCAACGAAGAAAGTAATGTAAAGCTGATGAGACATGAAACCAGTTTCTTTTTCATTTGAAAGATCCTTTCCACGCAAATTTTAATACCCTTCTCTAATTAGCTCGTATCCTTTCCGCGATACTTTCGATAAATGATATCTAAAACCTGTTATTCAAACGTTCCTTTCACAACAGGGACACCGTCTTTTACCATTACTTTACCTTGAGCAAAAACCGTTTTAATTGTTAGCGTCTCTTTGTCTAAAAGGACTAAATCTGCATCTTTTCCGGGTTGAATATGCCCTTTATTGGACAGTTTTAATACTTTGGCAGGATTAGAAGTAATGACTTGAAGAGCTGTTTCTAACGGTACTGATTCCTCTAATACTGCATCTCGTACTTCTTGAAATAAAGAAGACACTTTTCCAACTTGAAGACCTTTATAATCTCCGTTATCATCAAAAAACGGCAGGCTCGCGTTTCCATCGGATGAAAACGTAATGCTGTCAATCGCCACTTTCTCTTCCAGCATGATGCGTAACCCTTTGCTGCACTTAACTTCGCCTTCTTCTAAAAAGTGAGGGATCGTGCTAGTCGTAAAATCTACATATCCGCCTCGCTTTGCAAATTGAATTCCTTCTTTAAACAGCTCTTCATTTCTATTAATATGTGTAGGGTGAAACTGACGAATTGGCAGGTCTGTTTTATCTGCGATTTTATTCAATAAAGATAATTTTCGTTCTCCGTCTCCTACGTGAATCTCTAATATTCCGGCTTTCCCTGATAAAATCCCTCCATTGCGGGCAGCGGAAGCCACCTTCACCAGTTCTTCAAATGTCGGTTCAGAAGAACGGTGGTCGGAAATGGCAATTTCACCTACTCCGATAATTTTATCAATTAAAATAAGATCTTCTTCAATGCTATTAGTTAACGTTTTTACCGGTATTTGATAGGAACCTGTGTGAATGAAGCAGCTAATCCCTTCTTCTTCTAACCCTCTTGCTTTGGCCAGAAGGTTTTCCATTCTTCTTGTTGTACCGTCTGTTCCAAGTACACCTACAATAGTTGTAACACCGGCAGTCGTTGCATCGGTTAACATTAGTTCAGGAGTGCGTGTTTTATATCCACCTTCTCCTCCTCCGCCAATAATATGAACATGTGAGTCAATGAAGCCTGGAGCTATAATGTGATTAGCGGCATCTACAACATCAATAGGAATGGACGTATTTACATGATCAATACAATCTTTTATAAGGATGATTTTGCTGTCTGCAAGCAATATATCTTTTTTTCCTAAGTGCTGTGGTGCATATACTTCTGCGTTTTTGATTAAGGTTAACAACTTCTATTCCTCCTAGTAAGCTCAACTTACAAATTACATTTTTCTATCTCTTAAAATGGCCCGTAATTGATAAAATAAGCAATCACAACGGCTATTAGACCAATCACATATTGAATAAGGACTAACGGCAAAACCCATTTTGCCCACTTTGTCCATGAAATTCCCGCAATTGCTAAGCCAGCCATTAATGTTCCAGCCGTCGGGAAAATAATGTTTCCGATGCCGTCTGCAAAAGAAAAAGATAATACTGCCGTTTGTCGCGTAATATCAAGCAAATCTGCAAGCGGCGTCATGATTGGCATCGTCAGCATCGCATGACCCGTTCCAGATGCTAAAATAAGATGAATCAGCGCTTGGAAGTTGTAGATTCCGATGACGCTTAAATATCCCGGAATATGTTGAATCGCTCCAGATACTTGATGAAGCATAGGGTCTACAATATGACCTTCATTTAAAACAACAAGAACTGCGCGAGAAACTCCGATAACAAGCGCTCCTCCAACCAGTGCTGCTGCCCCGTTTGTAAACGACTTAACCGTATTTTCAACAGAGAGTCTTCCAATAATCCCAATCACAACTGTCAAAATCACAAACAGAGAAGCAATTTCAGTAATGTACCACTTATACTTAATAACGCCAAAAGCAAGAATTACATAGTTAACAAGAAATGCTGCCATAATCCATTTATGCTTTCTAGTTAACTTCGCATCAGAATTTAAAAGTTTATGTGCATTAGTTATGCTGTATTTTCCGTATGTTCCTATAGAAGGACTTCTTTTCACTTTCATCGCATATCGGTAGACAAACCATACTGAAACAGCGTAAACAACTACGAATAAGATGAGACGAAAGCCCATTCCAGAAAACATAGGAAGCTCTGCTACTCCTTGTGCAACACCTACTGTAAATGGATTCATAACGGCCGTAGTAAAACCAGCTGATGCTCCAATTAACACAATAGCAGTCCCTGTTAATGCGTCGAACCCAAGAGCAAGTGCCAGCGGAATTAAAAGAGGAATATAGGCTAGCGTTTCTTCCGCCATTCCCATTAAAGATCCTCCTACCGCAAAAAATAGCATCATAACAGGAATTAATAGCTTTTCTCGGGTAGCAAGCTTTTTAGCCATCGTTGTAATTAATACATCTACTGTACCCGTAGCACTTAGTACACCAAAGAAACCGCCGATAATTAATACAAAAAAGATAATGTCGGCTCCTTCTACCATTCCTGTATGTATCGCTTTGACCATATCAAAGAATCCAACTGGTGTAGAATCAATCCATTTAAACGATTGAGGATCTACCGTTGTTCTCCCGTCTACTTCTACACGCGCATATTCTCCAGCTGGCAAGATATACGTTAAAATGGTAGCAATCACAAGAAAGCCTAACAATAAAGCAAAAACGTTTATTTTCCTCTCTTTTTTCCGTACTTGATTTAATGAACTCATTTCCTTTTGCGGTTCACTCATTCTTCTTCTCCCCTTCATTGTGAAATAATAGCTTTAGACAAACCTCTCTTTCTTTAAAAGCAGCTTCCTTATCTGCGACTATATATTGCTCCTTTCTTTTGTATTCCTCATATATAGTACAAGCAATTTTCGTGCCAACGTAGAACCGTTTAATTTTCTGAATTATGATATAATTAAATCGTGTTTTAGGTGTTAATTGGGTGCTTTAAAAAAATTAACACCGCCAATTAAGATGTTGGTTGATAGAAAATTTGGAGCACGAAGCATTAGCTAGTTCTTTTTTAAAAAGCTGCAAAAAGAAAGATAAAAGAATTTAATCTATAAACATAAAAAAATACTATTTTATTATTGTCTTTTCTTTAAGTAGATTAATACTATAAACCTTCAATCTATTTATAAAAGCATTGCGCATAATGAAAGGGTGTTCAAAACAATGACTGTTTATCGTTTCGGGGTATTGGCCGGTGATGGCATCGGGCCGGAGATTGTCGATGCCGCAGTTAAGGTAGTTAAAACTGCTTCTTGCAAAGCAGGAGTAAAAATGGAATGGATTTATCTGCCTATGGGATGGGAAGGAATTAAACAATATAACGATCCTCTTCCAGAAGTAACGATAGATGCTTTAAAACATACGCATGGATGGATACTTGGCCCGCATGATTCTGTGGCTTACCCTCTTGAACACAAAGAAAAGCGTAATCCTAGCGGAGAGCTTCGTCACAGTTTAGATCTTTACGCAAATATTCGCCCTGCTAAAACAATGCCAGGTATTAAAAGCGTCGTGAAAGAAGCCGATTTAGTGATCGTCCGAGAAAATACAGAAGGATTTTATGCCGATCGTAATATGTATTCTGGACACGGGGAATGGCAGATTACAAAAGACGTTGTGGTGACATCGGGGGTATTTACGCGAAAAGCCGTAGAAAGAATTGCACATGAAGCTTTTGCATTGGCTATGCAGCGTCGTAAAAAAGTAACAATCGTACATAAAGCAAATGTTTTAAGATTAAGTACCGGACTATTTCTAAACGTTTGTCGAGAAATAGCTGAGCAATATCCTGAAGTAAAAGTGGACGACTACCATATCGATGCCATGGCTGCTCATCTCGTACGTCGTGCAGCCGATTTTGATGTCATTGTGACAGAAAACATGTACGGTGATATTCTTTCAGATTTAGCAGGCGAGCTTGTAGGAAGCTTAGGATTAGCCCCTTCTCTTAATGCAAATGAACATATCGCTATGGCACAAGCAGCTCATGGTTCTGCGCCAGATATCGCAGGTTTGAACATAGCAAACCCAACCGGTATTATTTCTTCAGCAGCCATGCTACTGAAATGGTTGGCTGAAAAACATGCTGATCACAAACTTACAGAAGTGGCTGCTACAGTAGAACACGCATTTTATCAAACGCTCCAAGCTGAAGTGAAAACGAAAGATTTAGGGGGACATGCCTCTACGTCGGAGTTTACAGAAGCTATTTTAGAAAAAATAAAATCCATGTAAAATTAACAGCAATTTATCCATTCTATAGAGGTGATCATAATGAAAAAAAGAAAGATTATTATGGACTGTGATCCAGGTCATGATGATGCTATTGCTATTATTTTGGCTGCCGCACGACCGGAATTAGATATTTTAGCGATTACAACTGTTTCAGGAAACGCAGAAATTGAAAAAACGACGATGAATGCTTTGAAAGTGTGTGATTTAGTATCGTTACATAACGTGATTGTTTCAAAAGGAGCAAGCGAACCAATGATGCGCAGACGTGAAAACGCGCCTAGTATACACGGGGATTCAGGATTAGACGGCCCTGAGTTCCCTCCTCTCTCTCGCAGCTGGAGCGAAGAACACGGAGTAGATACTATTATACGAATGGTCAAAGAGTCAGAAGATCCCGTTACGCTTTTGCCTACCGGTCCTTTAACGAACATTGCTTTAGCTTTAATAAAAGCTCCAGAAATTAAAGAAAACATTGAAGAGATTATCCTTATGGGCGGCGGAACCTTCGGGAACTGGACGCCAACGGCTGAGTTCAACATTTGGGCAGATCCAGAAGCGGCTAAAAAAGTGTTTGATAGCGGTATTTCACTCGTAGTAATGGGGTTAGATATTACGCATCAAGCCGTTGCAACAGATAATGTTATTAACCAAGTGATGAACATTGATAATAACGTAGCAAAAAAGGTGGGTGAATTATTAGCGTTTTTTAAATCTGCCTATAAAGAAACGTTTGGATTTAATGGCCCTCCTGTTCACGATGTATTGACCGTTGCTTACTGTGTAGCTCCAGAACTATTTACGCTCAAAGAAGTTAATATTGTAGTAGAAACACGCGGAGAATACACGGCTGGAACGACTTCAGTTGATTTGCTTGGAGTTACAGGAAGGACAGCAAATGCGAAGTTTGGTTTAATCCTTGATGCAGATGGTTTTTGGGATTTAATGATTGAGGCTCTTAACACATATTCGGCTTCGTAATGTTCATCTAGAAGATAGGTAAGATCAGCACCAGAACGTCGAGTTCGCAACTCGGTGGTGCTGACTTACTTTTATTCATACTATCTAGCTGTTTTTTTCGCTTTTTGATTGAGCATTACAGTAATGATTGAAGCAACAATAACACCTGTAATCAAACAGTTGGATATATCTTTATAAATTACTCCCATTACTGTCCCGCCTATAACGCCTACACTAATAAGTGAAATTCGTTCTCTTTGACTCATGATTTATCCCTCCATCTTTTTTAACAAAACATTTAATTTATGAAGAGCAAACTGCAGGTCTAATTGCTCTTCTTCATTTAACTTCGCAAGATTTGTATGAAAATTACTATAAATCCCTCTCCACTTTTCCTCTTGAATACTTTTTCCCTTAGATGTTAATGAGACTAAAACTGCACGCTTGTCTCGCGAATCGGGCATTTTGATTAAATATCCTTCATTTTCTAATTCACTGATAACATTCGTTAACTGTTGTTTGGCAATATTTAATCCATTACTAATTTCCTTAATATTCAAATCTCTTTTTTTCATATACATGAATTCAACTACGTGATTTTGTAAATGTGTTAATTTCACTTCATTCTTGTTTAAGTTCTTGAAGTTTTCAAATAAAACCGGTATTAAAGCGATATATTCCTTAGCCAGTTTTTCCTCCATAAGATACTCACCTTCTTTAGTAAAAATATTATTACTAATTTTAAATAAAAACAATATAAATAGTTTATTTTAGTAAAAATATATTTACTAAAATCCATACACACTTCTAAAGTTATGTTATCTTGCTCTAAAAAAAGTTTATTAATCCTATGTAAGCAGCTATTTAACGATAAAAAAAGCAAGGAATTATACTCCCTTACTTTCTGTTTACAACTCCCGTTAAAAAATTCAAAAATACATGTACGCCTGCTTTTACAGTTATTTCTTTTACATCACGCAGCGGATCTAGACAAACGATATCCATTGCTTGAACAAGCGGATGACTCCCAGCCGTGTATACCGCTTCAAACAATTCCTCCGTTCTCATTCCCCCTGTGGTTCCTGCTGGAACTCCAGGTGCGTAAGCAATATCTAACACGTCCATATCAACGGTTAAATAGATCATGTCTACTTCTTTGCTCAGCTGTTTTAGTACTTCTTTCACCGTATGAGTTACTCCCGCTTTTCTTGCTTGCAGTAGCGTTACATAATGAACGCCTTTGCTATCCGCATATTCCTTTAACGATTTTGAGTTGTAAAACCCGTGAAGCCCAATATTCCATACATGAGTTGCATCAATTGTGTTGCTTTCAATTAAATTTCGTATGGGTGTTCCGTTAGAAGGGCCATTGTCTTCTAAGCTTCGTAAGTCAAAGTGCGTATCAAACTGTAAAATTCCTATTTTCTGTTCGGGATGTGACTCTTTCCATCCTTTTACTAACATAGCTGTAATGGAGTGGTCTCCTCCGAGCATAACAGGCAGCGCATGCGGATGACATTTCCGCATAGACATCATCGCTTCTTTTATATACTGATGAGACTTCTCTATATCCGTTACGTGCTGTTTGACGTCACCTAAATCCAACACTGACAAGGAAGTCAAATCCGTATCATACTCAATATGATACGGATTAAAGGATTTCCAGAGTTTCCTCATGGCCATTGGCGTCTCACTGGCTCCCGAAGCGCTAATGGAGGATCTTGAAAGAGGCACGCCCAAAACCGTAATATCTATCGATGTAAAGTCGACTTTGCACCCATCTTCAACTGTCTGAATCCAATCACTTACTTTTGGGTCAGAAGTACTTTGACGCTGCCAGCAAAAAGGCGGTCGATCAAGCTGTGGGTACGGATAGTTCATGTAAAACACCGCCTTCAACCACAACTTTCCCATCTTTTAATACCGTGTCTACAAGATTTACGGCATAGTTATACTGCAGCGTTTGGTAATTGGGCGCATCAAATAGCACTACATCGGCTTTTTTACCTACTTCAATACTTCCGATTTGATTCTCTTTGCCAATGGCATGAGCCGCGTTGATCGTACAGGCTGTTAAAACTTCTGCTGGCGTCATTTTCATCGTTAAACAAGCTAAATTCATAATAAACGGCAGCGATTCCGTAGGAGAAGACCCTGGGTTTCGATCTGTAGACAAAGCAACCGGTACCCCTGCTTCGATCATTTTTCTAGCACGCGCCGGCTCTTCCATTAAAAAGAATGCAGTACCCGGCAATAGAACGGCTATAACTCCGCTTTCAGCCATTTGCTTAATTCCTTGATCGGATGCTTTTAATAAATGATCCGCAGACACAGCTCCCACTTTAGCCGCTAATTCTGCCCCGCCAAAAGACACAATTTCATCGGCGTGGATTTTAGGTTTTAGTCCGTATGCTTTTCCAGCTTGTAAAATACGCTCTGACTGTTCAACTGTAAACACGCCTTCTTCACAAAATACATCACAAAACTCCGCTAGCTCTTCTTTTGCAACAATTGGTATCATTTCTTCAATAACGTGTTGAACAAACGCATCTTCATTTCCTTTGTACTCAACTGGCACCGCATGAGCTCCCATAAAGGTTGAAACAACATCTACTGGATGCTGTTCATTCAGTTTCTTCGCTACTTTTAATTGTTTGATTTCATCTTTAAGATTTAAACCGTACCCGCTTTTGGCTTCGACAGTTGTAACTCCGTACTGCAGAAATTTATTTAAACGTTTTGTAGATTGCTTGATTAGCTCCTCTTCTGTTGCTTGTCGTGTACTAACGGTTGTTTGTAAAATTCCTCCTCCCGCTTTTAAAATATCAATATACTTTGCCCCGTTTAAGCGCATTTCTAATTCTTTTTCACGACTGCCTCCAAACACAAGGTGAGTGTGGGGGTCAATTAACCCAGGCGTTACGATTTTTCCTTCGGCATCAATTATATTAATAGGTTCATGGATATGCTCAAGGTATTCCTGCGCTTTGACGTCAGGTCCAACAAATACAATTCTTCCATTTTTCACGAGTACGCTGCCATTTTCAATGATTCCTAGAGCTGACATTTCTTCCTCTCGTCTAGGCTGACTTCCGCCTTTAACCGTAATGACTTGTTCAGCGCATTTGATATACGTAATAGTCATACGTATCCCTCCTTTTTTATTCATGTAACGCAGGAATTTGTATCCCTTTTTCTTTTGCAGTTTGAATGGCCTTATCATAGCCGGCGTCTACATGACGAACAACACCCATGCCAGGGTCTGTTGTTAAAACACGTTTTAGACGTTTGGCGGCATCTTCTGTCCCGTCTGCTACTACAACCATTCCAGCGTGCAGAGAATACCCCATACCTACTCCTCCTCCGTGGTGAACGGATACCCAGCTTGCGCCTGCTGCCGTATTGACTAATGCATTTAAAATAGGCCAGTCTGCTACTGCATCACTGCCATCTTTCATTGCTTCAGTTTCACGATTTGGCGAAGCCACAGAACCGGCATCTAGATGATCTCTGCCAATAACGATAGGCGCTGACAGCTCTCCGTTTGCTACCATGTCATTAATAATTTTTCCAAAGCGCGCTCTTTCTCCGTAGCCTAGCCAGCAGATACGCGCCGGCAACCCTTGAAACTCAATTTTTTCTCTCGCCATTTTAATCCAGTTGCAAAGATGCGTATTATCCGAAAACTCACGTAAAATGACTTCATCTGTTTTATAAATATCTTCTGGGTTTCCTGACAAAGCGACCCACCTGAACGGTCCTTTTCCTTCACAGAACTGCGGACGGATGTACGCTGGGACAAATCCCGGGAAATCAAATGCATTCGCGACACCTTCATCGAGCGCCACTTGGCGAATATTATTGCCATAGTCAAAAGCAACCGCGCCTTTTCTTTGCATCTCTAACATGGCTTGAACGTGAATAGCCATACTTGCTTTTGATTGTTTTATATATTCATTTGGATTTGTATTCCGCAATTTTTCTCCTTCTGCTAAGCTGACTCCAATCGGCAAATATCCGTTAAGCGGATCATGTGCCGATGTTTGATCTGTCACAATATCTGGGATAAATCCTCGCTTTATCATTTCAGGAAGAATCTCGGCTGCATTTCCAACTAATCCAATGGACAGCGCTTTGCCCAATCTTTTTGCATCTTCAGCTAACTTGATTGCATCAGCTACGCTTTCGACTACCGTATCGCAATACTTTGTTTCGATACGTTTTTCAATACGCGTGCGATCAACATCAATTCCAATGACAACGCCGCCTGCCATCGTAACGGCTAGTGGTTGTGCACCTCCCATTCCTCCTAATCCAGCTGTTAACGTAATGGTTCCTTTCAAAGTTCCGTTAAAATGCTGGTTGGCACACTCAGCAAATGTTTCATACGTTCCTTGAACAATGCCTTGGCTTCCGATATAAATCCAGCTTCCTGCAGTCATTTGCCCGTACATCATTAACCCTTTTTTATCGAGCTCATGGAACGTCTCCCAATTCGCAAAAGCAGGAACAAGATTTGAATTTGCTAATAAAACACGCGGCGCATCACTGTGCGTTTTAAAAACCGCAACCGGCTTGCCGGACTGTATGAGAAGCGTTTCATCTTCTTCTAATTCTTTTAACGTATCTACAATACGATTGAACGCCTCCCAGTTACGGGCTGCTTTTCCGATCCCTCCGTATACGACTAACTTTTCCGGATGCTCTGCTACTTCGGAATCTAAATTGTTTAGAAGCATGCGAAGAGCGGCTTCTTGTACCCAGCCTTTTGTCGTTAGTTCTGTTCCACGAGGTGCTTTTATTCCACTTTGTTTTGTCTCCATTTCGTTTTCCTCCTCTATAAAAATGAAAAACTGTTAAACTAACTTTTTATTACAGTGCTAGTTCATAATTCGTATCTTGCACAAAAGTTTTGAAATCAGCTGCTAACGCCTCAATATCACGTGAGAAAATTCGATCTTTCATAATGGTTGGTACGGTTTTTCTAATTCTTGAATAAATTTTTCTTGTTTCTGAAGCAAGTTTATCCACTCCTTGAATATCGGCTGCTTGAGCCGCACAAATTGCTTCGATTGATAGAACTCTTCTTGTATTTTGGATAATTTGATAAGCATGACGTGCAGCAGTCGTTCCCATGCTGACATGGTCTTCTTGATTCGCTGAAGATGGGATAGAATCAACACTTGATGGATGCGCTAATACTTTATTTTCGGAAACTAATGAAGCCGCAGCGTATTGAGTAATCATGAGCCCGGACTCTAGACCTGGATCTGCACTTAAAAATGCGGGCAGCCCGCTAAGCTGAGGGTTTACTATTCGTTCAATGCGCCGTTCAGAAATATTCCCAAGCTCCGCCATTGCAATTCCTAGAAAATCCATAGCAAACGCAATGGGCTGTCCGTGAAAATTCCCTCCAGAAATTACTTTGCCGCTGTCAGCAAAGATGAGCGGGTTATCAGTTGCTGAATTAATCTCAATTAACAGCTTTTCTTTTACATAATTTAAAACTTGATAAATAGCACCATGAACTTGAGGAATGCAGCGCAGTGAATAAGCATCTTGCACTCTTATTTGACCTTGAGAAGTAGTTAATTGACTGCCTTCTAAGTACGAAAGAATTCGGGCAGCTACCTGCTGTTGTTCCGGGTAAGGTCTTACTGCATGTGACTCAGGCATGAATGCTTCTACAATACCTTGCAGACCTTCTAATGTCAGTGCTGCAATTCCGTCAGCAAGATCAGCGAGCTTTTGAGCTTCAAGGTACGAAACTACTCCTACAGCCGTCATTGCCTGAGTGCCGTTGATCAAAGCTAGCCCTTCTTTTGCCTGTAATTGTATAGGTTCAAGCCCTGCTAGCTTTAAAGCATCTTCTCCTTGCATTCGCTGACCATTATATACAGCTTCTCCTTCTCCAACTAGCAGCAGCGCTAGATGTGATAACGGGGCTAAGTCACCGCTAGCTCCAAGCGAACCTTGACTCGGGATAACCGGTACTACGTTTTGGTTTAAGCAATCGATAAGAAGCTGCAAGGTTTCCAGTCGTATTCCGGAATACCCTTTAGCTAATGCGTTCGCTCGTAAAAGCAGCATGACTCTGCTTACTTCTAACGAAAATGCCTCTCCTAGTCCGCAGGCATGACTGCGAATCAGGTTAATCTGCAGATCGGCTAAGTCTGTTTTTGAAATAACCGTATCACTAAACTTTCCAAATCCCGTATTCACTCCGTAAATTACGTTGTTGTTCGTAATGCTCTCTTCAACTAACGTTCTGCTTTTTTGTATATGTTCAACTGCGTGATCGCTAATTTTCACGGAGTATCCTTGGTAAATAACTTTGTAAATTTGGTCGAACGTCAGTGAATTTCCATCAATTTGAATAAACATCATACCCGCTCCCTTGTTAAACTGTAGACTGCCTTTTCTTTTTGAACACAAAAAGGGGCTATATCAAAGAGGAAACAAGCTCCTTTTGATATAGCCCCCTATAAACTAACCTACTTACACTATGGGCTTTTATTAATAATCAGTATTTCACTTATACATACAATCGCTAAATGACTAAATCACTATACACTTTAAGCTGTACAACTTAAAGCAACTAGGGTACCTACACTAAGTATTACGCTGAATTAATCATTTGTCAATTATTATTTAAGAAAATTTTAAATAATCAGAAATAAAATCGTTATTTCTTATAGCAGCGATGATTCACGGCTGCACAATTTTATTTTTTAAACGTTATCGGACGTTCATGTCGCTTGGGTGCGGACCTTTGCGGCGGTTGCTGTTTAATCCATTAATCTCTGCCATATCATCAGCAGTAAGTTCAAAATCAAACACGTTAAAGTTTTCTTCTATTCTAGACGGTGTAACTGACTTAGGAATGACAATTGTGTTGTTCTGTAAGTGCCAGCGCAATACAACTTGAGCCGGAGTTTTGCTATGTACTTCAGCAATTTTTTGAATAACCTCGTCTTGTAACACTTCTCCTCCTTGATCAAGAGGGCTCCATGCTTCCACGAAAATATTATGTTTGGCGCAAAACTCTTTTAATTCATTTTGAGCAAGATACGGATGGCACTCAATTTGGTTTAAAACAGGCGTTACGTCACATTCATTTAACAAGCGCTCCAAATGCTCAATTTCAAAGTTGCAGACGCCAATTGCTTTTACTTTGCCATCGTGATAAAGCTTTTCTAATGCTTTATACGTCTCCACATACTCATCATATTGAGGAGTAGGCCAGTGAATCAAATATAAATCCACATAATCAAGTCCTAATCGTTCTAGGCTTTCATCAAACGCACGTAGTGCATTTTCATAGCCTTGGTCGCTGTTCCAAACTTTTGTTGTAATAAACAGCTCTTCCCGAGGAACAGAAGATTCTTTAATCGCTTGACCTACTCCTTCTTCATTTTTATAAATCATAGCTGTGTCGATAGAGGTATATCCAACTTCAATTGCTTTTGACACTGCAGCTGCTGCTTTGTTATCTTCTACTTGCCATACGCCAAATCCAAGCTGAGGCATTTTTAAGCCGTTGTTTAATGTGACAATATTCATTTTACATGTCTCCTTTTTTGTTAAAAAGTTCAAAGTTTTAATGATGGTGCCAGCCGATCAGCATAGCAACCTGGCCCATTATAATGCCGACTGGGATTCCTACAATCATGGCTCCAAATCGAAATTTAAAAGACCATGCCCGCGGTACAAGGGAAAACAAATAAATCATACTCATCGTTGCCATACATGTACTGCTAAAGAAACTGACGATAGTGTGTAAATTTGGCATTCCTTTTCCTCATTTCACTAGAACATTTGCGCCTTTTCAATTTCATCATTTATCTTTTGTTCTAATGCCTATGTTTTCGCAGCCGACATAGTTACATTCGTCAAAGGGTTCCGTAATCCTGCTTCAATCAGCTAAAAATACTTTACCTACGTAACTTTTTTAATTAAAACGAATATGTGCTTTTAACTGAGAAGTTGTGTATAATTTCCGTATATACAAAATAATAAGAATTTTTTATTTCAAAGAGAAACTGTACATCCTCTGTAAGGCAATCATACATATTTGCAAGAGTTAACGAAAGGAATGGATATAAAAATGGCAATTGAAAGAGTAAAAGCATATTTTAAACAATTTGGCATGGAGAATCGAATTATTGAAATGGATGAGTCCAGTGCTACTGTAGAACTGGCAGCGCAAGCTTTAAAATGTGAGCCGCAACGGATCGCAAAAAGTCTTTCTTTTAACGCAGAAGAAACCGTTCTATTAATTGTGGCAGCAGGAGATGCGAAAATTGATAATCGAAAATATAAAGAAGAGTTCGGAACCAAAGCAAAAATGCTTGGAGCAAGTGAAGTAGAAACGCTGATTGGTCATGCCGTAGGCGGAGTATGCCCATTTGCCGTTAATGAAGGTGTTCACGTGTATCTAGATGAATCTCTGAAACGTTTTGTTACCGTTTTCCCTGCCTGTGGAAGTGGAAATAGTGCAATTGAATTAACAATACCCGAACTAGAAGAATTTTCGAAATGCTTAAAATGGGTTGATGTGTGCAAAGGATGGAATGAATAACTTAGGTAAATTAAGGTACAGATATACATAAAATAAATCAATCAGTACACCAACAAGCTGAAACAATTTTTTGTTTCAGCTTGTTGGTGTATCTAAACGAATTTATGAAACAGCTTAACCCAACCTAGGTAAGAAACCCCTAAGAGAAATACAAAAAGAAATAGTAAAGGAATGTTCCTAGGGATAAAAAGCCAGCCGTCTAACGTATTCCACAGAAATTCACTTTTATTTGCTTTTCTCATCATTTTCACCTCAAGCAGATTTACTATTTTTTCTTCAAAAATTCTTTTACACAGTTATATACAGTATCTTCAACTTATGACCTTTTTTCAAGAAAAACGTGTACGGAAAATTGACTGAATGTGAATCTTTTTAATTTATACCCGTTATGTACGCACTCATCGCCTTATTTTCATCTGTAAAAAAGAAGAAGCCTACATGTTTAGATGCAGGCTTCTTCTCGTTGATTCAGTCTTTCCTTTGTTTGCCTAGTCAGGCCCTTTCGTTACGTATATCGGTTCATAACCAAAGTGCCTTGTGTCAGATACGAATATCTGCTTTCAATTTGCGGTAATACATTTGCTGAAGTCGCTGTTAAGCCTTTCAAAACTAATCAGTCCCTTCAAACTCTAAGTATTTAACCTTCCACAACAACCATTTGCATGATAGCTGCTGTACTATATGTGTACCCCGTATTTATATAGTAAAACCTAAAAAAAACAAATTTTTAGACTTTATAGCAAAGAAAATTTAGATCCTATAAGCGAAAAAAGCGCGCCAGCTATCAGTGCCTCTTCTACTCATTCTCACGCAAGTAAAGAAAAGCATCCGCAGTGAAATTGATCAAATTTATTTAATGTATCATTTGATCAATTTGTTGAAATGCATCTTCAAGTGAAGTATATCTATTTGTTTCTCCTTCGTTACCTTGAACGGTCCATTCTTGCTTTTCTACTGCTAGTTTCCCGTCTTTATCTTTTATATAAGGTTTGTTAACCATAAACACCTGATCATTCTTTTTTACTGTATAGCCAAGATAATAATGATTCCCTTCTCCTTCTTCTTCATATACAGAAACGCCTTGAAGGTTATATTTGTTTAAAATGTCATCCATATGATGAGTCAGTTCACTTACAATCGCTTCTCTTCCTACATATTCCACATTTCATACCCCTTTTCATTTTGATTTATACTTAGCATTCCCTTGAGCATATTCAATTACACTATCTTTCAAACGTTGTATAAACAAAGCGACTCAATATGAAATTCATTCATTACACAATAATAAAAAAAGCTACCTCACTATTAATACAATGAAAAAACATTGCTAAGTGAAGTAGCTTTTTTGTTACCGAGATCTATAGAGAAACTTGATTATAGTTCAGTTAAAATAATCGGTTCACCGTTTGTTACAACAATCGTATGTTCACATTGTGCTACAAGACTATTATCAGGTGTAACAAACGTCCAGCCGTCGTCTCCGCGTTCAATGATATGATCAGCTTTCATAGAGATAAACGGTTCTACAGCAATAACAAGACCTTTTTTCAAAAGTGCTTTATCCATTGGATCATAATAGTTTAAAATGTGGTTAGGAGCGTCATGCAAGCTGCGGCCAACACCATGACCCGTTAAATTTTCAATAACCGCGTATCCGTTTTGGTGTGCAAAGTTAGAAACAGCACGACCAATTTGGTTTTGTTTTGAACCAGCTTTTACTTTTTTCATAGCCGCCCAAAATGCATCTACTGCAGCTTGACACAGCTTTTCTTTTTCTTCATCTTTCCCGATAACAAATGAAATGCCTGTATCTGAATAATAGCCATCAAGTACGGCAGATACATCCACATTTACTAAATCGCCATCTTTTAATACGCGATCTCCCGGAATACCGTGAGCCACTTCTTCGTTGACACTAATGCACGTTACACCTGGGAAATCATATTCTTTTTCAGGTGCAGAAATAGCACCGTGTTCATCCAATATTTTTTTACCGATCATATCAAGTTCTTTTGTTGTCATACCTGCTTTTGCTTGGCTTTTCATCTCTTCGCGCGCAAGTGCAACGATGCGTCCAATTTTGCGTAAACTTTCTAAATCTTGTTCGTTACCAATAATCATAAAAAAACACTTTCCTTCCTCGAAATATATATCCTATCCGATTTTATCATATTTTTATGAGGATTTTTCAAAAGACCTTTTAAGAACTAAAATGTATGATTAATTAGATTAGTAAGATATTTATCATATGTAAAAATCCTCTTCATTAACCTATGAAATTCAAAAAAGCATGCTACTTCACCGCAGCATACTTTTTTATGTTATATAAAAGCTGCCTTGGTAAGCGGCAGCTCTCACAATCCGTTATTTTACTATTTCAAATTTCACTTCATTAAACAAACTAGTAGAATTCCACACGTTCAGCCCAGCATAACCTTCTGAAAAGGTAGGGTCCATTGTATCGATCACCAGCTTGCCATCGAGATAAACTCGAATGTGTTCTCCTTCAGCCATCACTTTTAGATGGTAATCCGTATTTGGTTTTAAATGCAGCTTTCCCCCATCGTCGTAAATAATGAGATCCTTTCCTATTCCATCTCTAAACGCAATGAGTTTCACTTGATTATTAAGCACATCTACATTCGCAGCGTAAGCGTTATTTGCCTGTTCATCCGAACGGAATACTAGCGCTCCTGCTCCTGTAGAATTTGAAACAGAATCGTCTAACACCTTTATTTTTGCTTCATATGTGAAATTTTTTGCTTCTTTTGATGATAAGGTAAAGAAATCTTCTTTGCTTCGTCCTTGTTTTCCGTTAATCGTATCGGCCCATAGTCCGCTAATATTCTTCCATCCAGATAAGTTTGTATCAACAGGACTTTTATTCCAAATAGATTTTAACGGATACATCTTAAGAGAATTTAATTTTACAGCGCCTCCTTTGCTATAAAGCTTTATTTTATTACTTGAAAGCGTTGGAAAGAGCTGGTCTGTTATTACTTCCGTGCCGTCATTTCCAAATACTTCTACAGACGACTGGTCTACAAACATATGAAGCTTAACCTTTCCGTCTTTTGGAAGCATGGGAGCAGAGTGTTTGCCTTTCACATTTTCACCAAAATCAAAACTTCCAGAGTTTGTTCGGTCAACAAATAATTGCTGCTTGTTTACATTATAGCTGACTTTTGTATTTTCACTGCCTTCTTTTTGAATTTGAAAACCAAATTCTTGTGCATCCGTATTTGAAACATCGAATTCTGCAATGATTTCATATTTGTTTTCCTGTATGCCTGAAAGAAGATTTTTGTTTTCAGTAACCATCAGATTCTTCAACACCTTTTTTTCTTGCTTATTGCGAATTGAATCAATTGAAACAGGTATTTGTTTTAAACGAAGCCCTTTTGCTGTGTTGGTGAGTTCTATTTTTCTTGGGATTGACATAGAGCTTCTCCAAGTAGTAGTTGGGGTATTGTTGGCATATTGCCAGTTGCTCATCCAGCCTAGCCAATACTTTTCTCCGTTATCTCCTTCAACTCCGCTCCAATCTACAGCGGCATAAAAGTCGGCACCATAATCTGTCCAAAGCACTTCCTCTGGCGGGTTTTCATTTTTAAATGTTTTTCCGTCAAAATCACCAACAAAGTACTGCATACCTGAACCTCCAGCTGCCGCTCCATCATTGATGCTGACCTGCAGCACCCATTTTTTCTTTGTGCTGTCTCCATCAACCGGCAGTTCGAGTAAAGTAGGACACTCCCAAATGCCTCCGTTGCTTCCGTGAGTTGAATTCACCCATTCTCCTGACACTGTGTTCCAATCTGAAAGCTCTCCGCCTTCCCTTTGTTTAGCTTCCTCTGGTTCTTTTGCTACACTGTCTACTTTCTCCGGCATTTTTTCTGTATTAAATACATTTACATCATCTAGATTAATATGCCCCCATCCGCCTACAGCTTGATCAACGGCTTTAATGTACAGTACTTCTCCTATATACTTAGAAGCATCCCATACGTAGCGCTGGTACTTTTCATCTGCAAACTTTGTATTCGCTTGACGAATCAATTCTTTATCGTCGGATGCCCGGACTAAGGCTACATAGCGGTTTGTGGGGTCGTTTCCGCCTCCCATTAACAAATTAATTTCACCTGAACCGCTCAATTTAAAATAAGACGAATGTAATTCTCCAGTGGCATTATCGCCATCTTGCTTATCAGAAAAACCCCATAAATGATACTTTCCTTTTTGTTCAAAAAGACCGCTCCAATTTGCGGTGGCATCCGTTACATGATCATTTGTGAATGCATTTCCTTTTATTGTTTTCCAGCCGGTGAGATCTCCTCTTTCAAAACTTTTATTTTTAATTTCTTTTTCATCCGTATCAATAAACTTGGTCATGTTAACGTCTTGGAACCGGACTGAAGATTGATTAACGTGTAATCCAAACAATCCTTTTGAAAAAGTTTCATCTTTTGCAGTAAGGGTGAAGTTATCGTCTATATGCAAATCAAGTTCATTTCCCGATGCAGTTACTTTTACTTGATGTGATTTGCTCGTATCAATTTTTTCGTTTGTTTCAGCAAGTACAGTTGAAATGCCATTTTGAAGCTTTACTAGTTTGACTGTATCCTTAGAAGCATCCACGCTAGCTATATATCCGTTTTTGGCTTCCGCGTCTGCTCGAAAAAGTAGTGCACCTGAACCATGATTTTCATCTGAAAATGTCATATTTGACTCGTAAATAAACTGATCTCCCTGTTCTTCACTCATAATATATCCGTCGCTGTCAGATTTACCGATTTTTCCATCAGTAGTATCATTCCATGTTCCCGTAACAGGTTTCCAGTTAGATAGATTGGTGATGAAATTAGATTGATTCGTAAATTTAACATGACGAAAGACAGCTGTGGAATTCCATGCTGTTAGTCCAAACTGACCGTTTTCTAAAGATGCATCACTGCCTTCTAAAACCTGTTTTCCATTTAGCAGTATCTTAAAGTGGTGACTGTTTGCTTCTACTTTCACATGATACGCTTGTGACGTATCCAGCCTCATTGGCTTTGAAACAACGGTCGTTACGCTTCCTTTCTCTACTTTGTTAAGTGTTAAGAGGTTCTTTTCAGCATCTAAATTGACGGTATATGCGTTTGTTGCATCTTTATTAGAACGAAAAACAAGGCCTCCTGCACCTTCGCGTCCATTCTTTTCTACAAGCGTAATTTCTCCCTCTAGAGTAAAAGATTGACCTTTTTGTTCAGACAAAGTATATGAATAAGCACCGCTTTGACCGTTTGCTTGAATCCCTCCATCAGATCCAAACTCACTTGCGTATTTCCAATTTTTCAAGTCAGGTGATGTATAAAACATGATTTTATCTTTAGCAGCTAAAGACATAACCCACTGCTTGGTTTGCTCGTGCCAAAAGACTTTTGGATCGCGCCAGTCAGGAACTGGGGGATTTGGCATAACGGGATTTCCTTCATATTTGGTCCATGTTCTTCCGCTGTCCGTGCTGTATGCTAGACTTTGCACCTGCCCTTTACTGCCCGAGTGCGTAAAGATAGCTACCATCGCTTCTTTTCCAAATCCTGCGGTATTATTCCAATCGATAACGGCACTTCCTGAAAAGATCTCTCCGTTCTCATCTGGCGAAAGAGCAACCGGAAGGTGTTTCCATTTCACTAAGTCTGTACTAACTGCATGCCCCCAGTGCATAGGTCCCCAGGTGGTACCGTAAGGATAATACTGATAAAAAAGGTGGTACTCCCCGTTATAATAGACCATTCCATTTGGATCGTTCATCCAGTTCGCTTCTGGAGAAAAATGAAATTGATTCCGGTATTTTTCTTGATAATACCCTGTATTATCAGCTAATACAGGGTATACAGAAAACAAACTTATAGAACAAGCGACTCCAATCATCAATAACTTTTTGACGGTTCTTTTCATCTTCCTTTCCTCCTTTATTGGCATACTGGCTATGTAAAATATGTTCACCACCAGATGCTAGAAGAATAGATGACTCCTCTTACTTATCAGCCTAAAAAGCCGATCCAATAACCTCCTATACCGATTAAGAAAATACCGAAAATAATAAGCAGCGGATTTGTACCTTTTCGAAGCATCCATGCTACTAATAAAGTTAGCGCTAAAGGAAGCAGTCCCGGTAAAATACTGTCGAGTACGTCTTGCACGGTTTTCACGACAACTTTACCAGAATCATCTTTGATCCTAGAAACAACCACTGGTATATTAATAGTGGTCCATTTCGAAACCAATGCTCCCATTACGAAGAGTCCTAAAATGGATGCACCTTCCGTCAGTTTTTGAATTCGATTGCCTACTAAATCTTTTAAAATTTCTGTTCCCTTTAAATAACCATATTTTAATCCATAATATTTTGTACTTAATCGAATGGCATTAATTAAGATGAAAAACAGCAGTGGCCCGGCAATATTCCCGCCTAACGCAAGAGATGCGCCTAGTGCCGCAAGAACTGGCCGCAGCGTTCCCCAGAAAATAGGGTCTCCTACGCCAGCAAGCGGGCCCATTAATCCAATTTTCATTCCGCTGATGGCTTTTTCATCAAAATCTTTTTTGTTTGCCATTTCTTCTTCCATTGCTGCCGTGACGCCGAATATAGGTGCAGAAATCCACGGATGTGTATTGAACCATTCTAAATGACGCTTTAGTGCTGCATTTCGCTGTGCCCCTGGTCCGTATAAACGTTTAATTGCTGGAATCATCACGTAACAGTAGCCCATTGCCTGAACACGCTCAAAGTTAAATGAACCGAGTAAAAAATTCGAGCGAATAAACATGCTAAAGATGTCTTTTTTCGTTAATCTTTTTTCATTTTCCATCTCTATCCCTCCCTTAAGTTCGCCGTTTAGGCATCTAAATCATCATCGTCATCATATACTTGTTCGCTCCCTGTAGCTGCGGGAACGCCTGCCGGCTGCATTTGATTTCGCTGCTGCATTACTTGCTGATAAAGAAGGGCTAAACAAAGACCTAACGCCCCAAATCCTACCAGGTTAAACCCTGTAAATGCCGCTAATAAGAACCCGATATAGAAAAAGGGCTTTAAATGAGGAATGTTCATCATATTGATAACCATGGCATATCCTACGACCACGATAATGCCTCCCCCAATTTGCAGACCTTTTGTAATAACTTCCGGAATATTTCCGAGGAAAGTTTGCACGGCGCTTACGCTGATTAATGTAACAATTAACGTTGGAATCATAACGCGGAGAGCCTGAAAACCCATAGCAGTAATATGCATAATTTCAATTCCTTTAAAGTTCCCTTCTTCCGCGTACTTATCAGCTCGATGAATTAAAAATACTGTGATGGTACGAACAAAAATGGTGAGTACTTGCCCTGCAGCTGCTAAAGCTATAGCTACCGCAATGCCTTCACCAATCCCCTGACCAGCTGTGATAACCAAAATAGTTGAAATAACAGAAGCAATAGCCGTATCAGGTGCCATCGCCAATCCAACATTCATCCATCCAAGAGCCATTAATTCCAGCGTTCCGCCTAAAATAATGCCCGTTTTTAAATCTCCAAGCACCAAGCCTACTAATGTGCAGGCAATGAGAGGACGATGGGATTGCCCTTCGTCCAATACGCTTGCGATGCCAGTTACCGCTGCAATGACTAATAATAAAATAATTTGTATGGAAGACATAAACTCATCTCCTTATTTGATTTTTGTTTCATTTCTCAGTAGTTGAATAAAATTTTCGCTAGAATCTGAAGGTAATTGGCGCAGCTCAAGCTTTACGCCTAGTTCCTGCAGTTTCTCAAAAGCATCGATATCTTTTTCGGTAACGCTTACAGATTTGGTGATTTGTTTTCGGTCATTAGCAAAACGCATGCCGCCTACGTTTACTGTCTCAATAGGCACTCCAGCTTGAACAAGAGCAACAATATCTGCGGGACTTTCAAACAGCAGCATGGCTGTTGTATCCTGATAACGAGGGCTGTGAAATGCTTTTGTCATTTTAGAAATTGAGACAGCACTTGCTTTTACATTCGAAGGAGCCACAGAAAGAATAAGCGTTTTTCGCATTTCATCCGCTGCCACCTCATCTGAAACAATGATAATTCGATCTGCTGCATTTGTTTTGATCCATCTTGTTAATACCTGCCCGTGAATAAAGCGGTCATCAATTCTTGCTAAAACGATTTTCATAATAATCCATCCTCTCCGATTTGGTTTGCTTGCTGGACTTTCTCCAAATGTTCACTGCACACTTGAAAACTTTCTTCATTCACTTGCTTTAATCTCCCTAGCATCTCTTTTAATGTAACGTGTTCCCTCATGGCTAACACTTCTAATAACATAGGCAAGTTAACTCCGGATACCATATCCGCTGTTTTGTTTTTAAGGATATATGGAGTAGCCGCATTGTAAGGTGTACCTCCAAAAATATCGACTAGAAAAAGCACTTCATTTTCTAAGGGCATCTCCTCTAATGCTTGCTTATATTTTGCTTCAAGCGTTTGGATACCCTCTCCTTTTAGAAAAGGTACGGCTACTACGTGATTCTCTTCACCAAATATCATTTTGGAAGCCCCCTCTAATGCTGGTGCGAAATCACCATGCCCACTAATAATGACTGAAATCATGTACACTTGCTCCTCTCTTTTACGTTCTACACTTATTTATTGCAAGTATCGTGCCAACAAAGAGTATTAAGCGCTTTCATTTATTTTTCAATACCTTTTTCTATGTTGTTGATACAGGTTCCTTAAAATAAACAAACCTGTATCAAAACGTCATGCGTTTTAATACAGGTTTTTCTGTTATTTAAAAAATGGGATAAAAAAAGAAACTAGCGGCATATAAATTAAACTAGTTTCTTGGGATTATCATATGATTTTTACATTTCATCCGCAAAAATGGTGGCAATAAATAATTTTTCATCTCTTGTTAAGGTAAGTTTAAGCTTTTTTTCGACGGCTTGTAATGTTTTTTCCGTTTTTTGATAAATATTTTCTAACTGAGGAGTGATTTCTTCATCCTCCGGAAAAGCAAGAGGTTCGTTTTTTATCATTCTTTCTAAAGCAAAGGCTGTATGCATCACAATTCGAATCATAACGGTGTTGCTTAATTCCATTTCTAACTCATCTTGTACGTGATTTAACCACTCTAACAGAATTTCACTTATGAGATACGGATTAATAAATAGAAGGTACTTTCGTAAGTTTTCTTCGCAAAGTTCACGCACTACAATATTCCCTTCAGTCTTCTCCTCATCATAGCGTATCGTTTCTTTTGTAATTGCCTGTTGAAGTATTCGCTCTCCCTGCCCTTCAATAAGGACTTCTAGTGATACATGAGGCGCATCAATCTTAGGGTTTTTGGTACCTGCTGTTGCGACAATTTCATATTCTTTTTGAATTTCCCGAATGTTTGCTGCTAATTTAATAGAAGAAACGGTTAGAATTTTAATAGGCTCTTGAGATACTTTCCGTGAAATAATCGTTAAGATTTTTTCTAGTTGTTTTGCTGTACCGCTTCCTGTTGTACAAATAGAAACAAGGGCTTTCTTTTTCCCAAACACATGCTGCTGCTTATCTATAAATTCCATAAAGTCTTTTTGCACCGAATCAAATATGGCATATAAATTTAAGTCTAAATAATTTACTTTTCTAACGGTGTCTAACACCATAGACGTCGTCACGTTGCTGATTGTTTTAATCTTAGTCCCTGTTTTTTGTTCCAACTTGCTTTCTAACATGGCAAGCGAGCCCATGTCTACAAGCATTAATACGCCTTCCCCTTCATCTACTTTCTTAATTCCCTGGATTAATCTATCTACAATTTCGACTGGAGATACCGTCAAAGGCACATCAATAGCTATAATAGGAGTGCTTCCTAAAAGCTCCGTAGCCACTTCTACCATAGAAGTTGCCGTGCTGTTTCCATGTGCAGCAACCACAATCCCCACTCGCTTATTTTCTTCTAACGTTCGAATGGATTGAATAACCATTGTGAGATAAATAACTTCTATTTCTGGCACGATAATGTTAAACCACTTTTCAATTCGATTTTTAAAAAGCAGGGCTACCGCATATTCTTTTGGATACGTTTCGCGAATTTCATCTATCTCCTTTGTATTTAATACGTCTACTTGTTTTTTTCGCTTTAAAAAGGATTCCATATGCATACTCAAAAAATGAATAAATCTGCGATCAAATTTACAGTTCAATTCTTTTTCTGCTAAATGTTTTAATTCTTTTGTAAGCTGAATCACGTCATCTTCTACGAATTTCATTAAATTAGAACTTTGGCCATTTTTTTGATTAAAAAAGCTCCGAACATTCAAATGAATGTCGGTAAGAATATATTGATTGATGTCTTCTTGAGATAAACCTTCTTTTATTAAAACATCTACTTTTTCTTCTATTAACTGATATAAATTAAACGATACGTCTTCCTCTATTTTTATTTCTTGCCTCTCCATAGCCGGAGAAATGATCGTTTTGAGATTTACATATTCAGAAATTTTTCTGCTGCGCTCCATATTTTTACTATTTGAAATCCAATCTCGTTTAATATCATCAGGCAAGTCTCTCACTGTAAGTTCCACCATATGTTTACTATCAAGGTTATTTAAAAATCCGTGTGCGCACACGAGCTGTACATTGGACTTTAACTGCCCTACATTCCCGAATTTTTCAGTGTGGATTAAAGCATTTAATACATCAATGTGGACACTTAGCTTTTTATTAATTCGTTTAGCTTCTTGTTCTAAAAGAAACGTTGTGAGACGAATCTTTTCTTTGAGAGATCGCTCTTCTAATGACGGAATATGAATAGTCATCGGAATTCTTCTTAAGAAAGTTTGCAGTAAGGCTGAACCGGGATTTTCAGTTGTAGCACAAATAATTAATACTTTAGACATTCGCTTATGATCTGTTTCCCCTAGGCGATTGTACGTACCTTGATCAATGAGGTAAAAAAGCATTTCTTGACCTTCAGGAGGAAGCCGGTGTATTTCATCCATAAAGAGAATGCCTTCATTTGCTTGTTCTACTAAACCTACTTTACTTTCAGTTGCTCCAGTGAAACTCCCTTGCTTATGACCAAATAACTGAGAAAGAAGTAATTGAGGATTATGGTAATAATCAGCGCAGTTAAAGGTAATGAACGGGGCCCCTGTTTTTAACCTCTCTGAATATATAGCAAATTGATAGATTCGTTTTGCAAAAAGAGATTTGCCTGATCCCGTGGGACCTAATAGCAGCATATGTAACCCGTTGGGCGGGTAAAGAACAGCAGCTTTTGCTTGAGAAATCGATTTTTTCAAACTGCCTGTGGCTCCAATCATTAATTCAAAAGGATTAGCAGAAAGTGCTTCTTCTTTTCCCCCATTAGATAGCTGCTCTAGTTTTTCCACTTCCATCTTATTCGTATCCCACTTTTGACGAAAAATGGTTTCGACAATCTCTAGCGGAGCGTAGCGAACGGGGAACATTTTAATTTTAATTACTTTTTGCATGCGGACAAGTTTGTTCAGTTCAAGACTTACATTAGATCTCTCTAAATCTAACTGTTCAGCAATTTCAATCGCTGAGCTTCCTTGTTTATGTAAAAGTTCCACTTCTGTAAACTCCTGAAAATTACTCAACAGCTGATTGTATACCTTATCAATTCGTTTCATTAGAAGCACCTTCTTTATTTTCAGTTCACGATCGGAAGTTTCTCTTTCAAAGAAATGAGACATTCCCTACTACTACAAGTTATTTCACCTATAAGTACCATCATGTCATACTAATCTATGAAAGCGTTTCAAGCCATTATATGTAAATATATTAAGTTAGTCAACCTTGCATGTCAACCGGTTTCATTCTTAAAGTTATAGTCTGTCTGAATGTTTCATTTTCTTTGAATAACTGTGAATCTGTATATACTACTTTTTCATTTTACTTAGCACTGCAGTTACAGCATATTTTTGCTTACATAATAAAACGAAAGAAAACAGCAGCAGTTGTCGCCATTCTCTTTCGTTTTTAAAAATTATTTATCTGCAGTTAATTGTCCTTGTTGTAAAATACTATTTTTCACAACAGTTGTTTTTGATCCTTTAATACTTAACAAGAAGCTAGGAGCAAACGTAGAGTGTTCCTCTGAATAGAAGCCTCTGTTTGTCATGTAACTTGTAATCACGACATTGTCTCCTTTAACTTGCGGAACTGCAAAATGTGAATACGTGAACGTTTTGTCATTAGGATCGAGGTTCATATGTAAAACAAGTCCTGTATCATTTAGCGGTTTGTATTTTCCTGTCAGCGTATTTGATACGTATCCTAGCATATATACGTCATCTTGGCCGATACCATCAATGGTCATTTTAGACCCGCGAGAATCTGTGAATAAGTACCATTTTCCATCTTTTTTGAATACATTTGCGCGTTCAATTTCATCTGTTACCGTGTTTGAGGTAATCAATGGATCCATTACTTTTTTTAAGGTATAGTCGTTATTTAGTTCTACAATGCCTAATGCGCCGTTTGCTAAAGAGGCTTTCTTTTTATTAGAACTCTGCAGTAATTTCTCTTTTTCTGATTGGAAAAATGGATTGTTTCCACCGTAGTAAGCTCGATTGTAAAGAGAATCCTCCCCTTGATAACCATCTTCAGTTCCTGTGTTTGCTTCAAACACAAGGTATTTATGCCCTTTATCTTCTACATAGTGAGGATCTCTCAACGTATGATTATCTTCTGAACCATATGCGCCTTCGTCGATAAACTGCTGAATATTTTGATATTTTTTACCATCACCATCAAAAATGGATTTATGATCTTCAACACCTTCAATTTTTAACGTATCTGCACTTGGCTGAGATACATTTACTTGAGCTGTTGTTAAAGTTTGTTTTCCATAGTTTGTACCTGAAAAATTAGTATAGAATAAGCGTACTTTTCCGTCTGATGTTAAAGTAGCAGATCCTGACCATTCTTGTGTTTGTTTTTTCAAATGAGGGTCATTCGGTACAAATTTATCACTGTCTTTGAACACTCTTCCTGCATTTTTCCAACTGTCAATCGACTCTTCACCTATTTTTTTATAAAACACATAAATAGATGTATCATCCGCATCTTTAGGATTGCCTGCTAGTGCAAATACAACTTGGTAACCATGGTAGTTGGCTACTGTTCCGTCAGCATTTTGCAGAGGCCAGCTGTCCCATACGTCTAAGTCAATTAAATTACCTGATTTATCATACCCTTTTGCAGAGGCAATATTTTTAATTGTTGCTTTATCAAAAGCTGGAACTTTAAACTGTTCGCTTTTTTGCTGCTGAGGAATTTTCAGCATGTTATCACGTGTAATATGAGAAACTCTATAATTATTATTTGTATCTTTATGATTGCTTTCAGCTGCCCATGTTTGAGATCCAGCACCTACTAACATAGCTGCAGCAAAAGATAATGCTGTTGTTTGCTTTGCGATTTTCTTAATGTTCATCTGTTTTCTCCCTTTTGTATCATACTTTTTCTTGTGTTACTCACAAGTGATCCATTTTCTATGTATCGAGAAGTCATATCCATCTGGTGAAATAACAGAACCGGTTCCATTACCTTTCCAAGATTACTTGCATAATATTGAAAAGTCAAATAGGTAAAATGGAGTGATCATACCCTTTTTTATCCCTTTGTTTTTTTAATTTAGTTATAAAGTCTTAAATCTTTAACTTTTTAATTAAATCGGCAAATTCATCATCATATTTAACCTACTATCCTTTTATAAGCTTTTCTACAGCTGTTAAAGTACCCAAGCTTCAAGAAAATATCGTTAATGTATTTTTTGTGAAATAGTGGAATAATTTATTATATAATAGTTTCTACTGGTAATAATAAGAGACAAAAGAATTAGGTAATCTCTTTTTATTTTGATTCTTTTATACTGTTAAATTTTATGCAGCTCTTCCCAAGGAATCGCTATCATTTCAATTAATCAATCATACATTTTTCAGAAAATCAAAAAGAGCTCTTTATAAAGAGCTCTTTTTGATTTCATTTATGCTGTCTTTAAATAGCTGTTCTTATCTAAATAAATCAAGTGCCGCAGTACGTTTGATAAGGCTGATTAGACGGAGCAGACGGTGTACAATACTCTGACTGATCCGGCGATTCATATGGGCTAGAAAGCACTTCTAGAAGATCTTCCATAACGCTGTAGTCTCCTTTTTGTGCTGCATCTAGCGCTGCTTCTACTCGGTGATTTCGAGGAATGACAGCGGGATTGTTATGTTTCATAAGCTCTTCCGACTCTGCTTTAGATTGTTTTTGTCTGCCTAGTCTTTTCTGCCATAACTCCTGCCACTGTGCAAATTCTTCGCTTTCAAACAGGTCACTCTTTCCTAGCTTATTGAAAGTTAATGCACGGAATGTATTTGTATAGTCAGCTTTATAGGTTTTCATCATGGTAAGAAGCTCTTGGAATAATGCTTCATCTTCTTTTTCTTCGTTAAAAAGTCCAAGTTTAGCCTGCATACCCGCCAGCCAGTTTTCTCGATAGAGTTTTGGAAATTCCGTCACGGCGTTTTGTGCTATTTCAACTGCTTTTTCTATATCTTGATCCAACAGAGGTAATAAAGCTTCAGCAAACCTCGCAAGATTCCACCCTGTAATGCCCGGTTGATTTTGATATGCATAGCGCCCTTGTACATCAATTGAACTAAATACAGTTTCTGGATCATAGGTATCCATAAATGCACATGGCCCATAATCAATTGTTTCTCCGCTAATTGTCATATTATCCGTATTCATGACGCCATGAATAAAACCAATAAGCTGCCATTTAGCAACTAGGGTAGCGTGACGCTTAATCACTTCTTGAAGAAATGATAAATATTTTTTTTCATTCTTTTCTATGTGGGAAAAGTGACGTTCTAATGCATAGTCAGCTAAAGCTTGAAGGTTTTCGACTGTTCCCCATTTTGCAGCAAATTGAAATGTGCCAAAACGAAGGTGACTGGAAGCTACACGCGTCAAAATCGCCCCTGGCAGTTCTTTTTCGCGAACAATGGATTCGCCTGTTGTTACGACTGCCAGGCTCCGAGTAGTCGGAATACCTAGGGCCTGCATCGCCTCACTAATTATATACTCACGCAGCATAGGTCCAAGAGCTGCACGACCGTCTCCACCCCGGGAATACGGAGTTCGGCCTGAGCCTTTAAGCTGAAGATCCACTCGTTCACCCGAAGGCGTAACTTGCTCCCCTATCAGCATAGCCCGTCCGTCTCCTAGCATGTTAAAGTGGCCAAATTGATGTCCTGCATAAGCCTGTGCAAGTGGGAAAGCACCTTTTGGAACACTGTTTCCTGCCAAAATGCTAACTCCTTCTTGGCTTTGCAGCTGTTCTTTTTGTAACCCTAGAGATGCGGCTAAAGAGTCGTTAAATTTGACTATTTTAGGTGAACTCACTGGATTAGGATCAAGAGGCGTAAAAAAAATGTTTGGTAACTCCGCATAGCTATTACGTAAATTCCATCCTGTTTCTTTTTGATTAGTCATCGTATCTCCTTTTCTTCTTGTGTCTTAAAACATAACTCTTTTCTTTACTGATCGTGGTTTTATAAGTGCAGCAGCCCTGCTCTATCCTGCTTTCTTTTGGGCATCTTAGAGCAGGACAGTTTCTCTTTCATTCATTATCTCTTTTACTATTATATCGTATTTGCTCGTACTTTTAATCTAAAGTTCCTTATCCATTTATATACCGCCACTTTGTTGACGAGCTATTAAATGCTCAAAAAAGAAGAAGTATTAATATACTTCTTCCTCTGTATTTTACCCCCAAATATCTTTTAAATTCCAATATGTTAACTCTTTTACGATTACGTCTCCTCCTTCAGTAAATAACTCAATTCCAAGCCTGCTTTCTTTTGGATAAATGCGGCTTGTCATGGTAGCTTGTCCTTCGTTTGCAAATACTTCGATGGAAGAACGATCCACAAATATTCGTAAAGCTAGTGTCTCACCTGCTTGCAACGCTACTTTCCTCACTCCATCTTCTTTTCCCGAGTGAGTACAGTCAAGCACTAGCTTTTGCTCATTAAGGTTATAACACATAAGCGTTTCTTCATTGTTTATTCCACAAATTTTTATTCCTACTGATGAAGCTTGGCAGTCCGCTAAATCAAATACAGCTTTTATCTCTAGCAAATCTTCATTTACTTCTACTACATAGCTTTCAGAAAGAGCTTTATTGGTTAGCATATTATATTGAGTTTTCCGAAGTGATGTCAGCTCTTGGACGGGGTTCATTAACACTTTATCCTCTCTTAAAGTTAGTTCTCTCGGAAGCGTTAGCGCACCGCACCATCCATCCTCTTTCGTTGGCATATTAGCTTCCCACATGTCCATCCACCCGATTGCAATTCGTCTTCCTTTATCATCTAAAAGCGTTTGAACAGCATAAAAATCGTGGCCGTGATCTAATTCAGTAAATGACCCATGATGAAAGGTATTGGTTTCATAACTATATTCTCCAACTAAATATCCTGTTTGGAAAAGGTTGTGATAGGAATCACCTTTTGTTTCTATCCCTTGAGGAGAAATCATTAACACATGCTTTCCGTCTAACTCAAAGAAGTCCGGACACTCCCACATATATCCTAGATCTCCATCGCTTTTAGCAAGGACGCCAACATATTCCCATTTTCGTAAATTTGAAGACCGGTATAAAATAACGCGTCCCTCTTGTTTCTTTGTTGAGTTTCCTAGAATCATATACCAGAAATCCTCGTACTTCCATACTTTAGGGTCTCGAAAATGATGAGAACTATCTGCCGGCGGCTCCGCAATAACTGGGTTGACCTCTACTTTTTCAAAGGTAATGCCGTCTTTACTAACAGCTATATTTTGGTTTTGAAAAAAAGTATCCAGCTCTTTGTCTATATAATTATGTCCTGTATAAATTAGCGTAAGCTCTCCTTGGTTATCCACGGCACTTCCAGAAAAACATCCATCTTTATCAAATGTATCTCCAGGAGCTAAAGTAATCGGTAAATGCTGCCAATGAACAAGATCTTTGCTTTTGACATGTCCCCAATGCATCGGTCCCCAATTCTCGTCATAAGGATGATGTTGATAAAAAACATGATATTCTCCTTTATACTGAACCAACCCATTCGGATCATTAATCCAGTTCGCTGGCGCCATAATATGATACCCTAACCGATATTGATGATTTACCTTTTTCTCTGCTTCATTTAATGAACGTTGAGCTTGCTCGATTTTATTTATCGTTAACATCATCATATCCCCCTATATAATCTGCGTGTTTTCTTGTACATCTTTTCTTATAAACTTATGTTTTTTAGAGTTTAGTAGTGTAAACATGGAAATAACGTTAAATACCAAAACCATACCTCCCATAATTAAATAGGTACGGGAAAAGCCTACGCTATCATATAATCCTCCCGCTATGGGTGAAAGAACTGAAGCACCTATTTGTGAAGCGAATTGGAATCCAACCAAATAAAGGATAGAAGATAGGCGCGTGTCAAAGTTAGCTGCCAAATATTTAAAGATGGCAATGAGCATAATAGGAAGTTCTAATGCATGAATAAGCTTCATCGAAGATATTCCAATTGGACCAACCACAAGTCCTGACCCAATAATACGAAATCCCATTAGAAATCCTGCTAAAATCAAACTATTTTTTGCACCGATCTTATTTACAATAAACGGTGCTGCGAACATCATTCCGGCTTCTAAAAACACTTGAAACGAATTTAAGTAGCCAAATACTTGATTACCTATCGATTCAGTAGGAAACAAAGATGCGTAATAGATAGGAAATTGCTGATCGTATACCCCATACACGCACGTAACGCCAACAACATAAATCATAAAAAACCAAAATTCCTTCAATAAGAATAAATTACCTACATCTCTCAGCGTGACGGATTCAGCTTTTTCCATTTCATAGCTGCTCATTTCTACCTTCACAGAAAAAATAATAGCCACTAGGATAACCGCTGAAACGGATGCCACCCAAAAATTAATATGAGGATTAATGTTAAATAGTTGTCCTGCAAAGAATGTAGCTGCAGCCCAGCCTAATGACCCCCACATTCTAGATTTCCCGTACTCAAATTTATATTTTCGGCTGACTTTCTCTATGTATGTTTCAATCGCTCCGATGCCCGCCAAAAACGCTACTCCTAAATATAAGCCTCCAATAATAGCTCCTATCAACACATTGTATTGAAGTAAGGGCCCATAAACAAAAATATAAAATGGTCCTACAAACACTAAAAGACAGCTAATAAAAAATAAAATGTGTTTCTTTAAACCTATCCTGTCAGATATATATCCGTACAAAGGCTGCATACACAATGCAAAGATAGCGTTTACAGAAAAGATTAAGCCTGTAGCTGATCCGTTCAACTTAATCTCTTGCCCTAACCAGATAGAAAATAAAGAGTAGCTCGACGACCACGTAAAAAAGAAGAAGAAAAAATATGCACTCAGCTTCCAATATAAACTTTTTGAACTTTTCATTTTAGTTACCCCTTTAGCTTAAGATATAAAATCTTTTATCTAACAAAATGAAAGCACTTTCAACTTGATTTTATGTCAACCGGTTTCATATGTCAACCGGTTTCACATTTTATATTGCAAAAAGCTTGTATTAGGCGTAAAAGTGGGCTTTGTGGTATGTTTAAGTTGTTCAATAAACCGTTTACAATCCTTACATAGATTTTTATTTATCAAAATAAAACGTAGCGACTGGAAAGCTGCTCGCTTGATTGCATTTATTTTAAGGCTTTTCCACAGCAGATATATACTATAAAAGCAAGGTTTTGGAGAAATTAGGAGGAAACTAGATGAAAGCCAAAATTAGTGATGTAGCAAAAATTGCAGGTGTTTCACCAACTACAGTTTCTCGTGTATTAAATAACCGTGGTTACATAAGCAAAGAAACGCGAGAAAATGTTTATAAAGCAATGAAAGAAATTAATTATTTCCCAAATGATATTGCGCGATCATTATTTAATAAGCGAACAAATTTAATCGGGATGATTGTCCCGCAAACGAGCAACCCTTTTTTCGGAGAGTTAGCCTTTCATATTGAAAGTATATGTGCTTCCCTTAACTACAAAGTACTTCTTTGTAACAGTCTGAATCGCATTGATAAAGAAAAAAAATATGTAGAAATGCTTATCAGAAATCAGGTAGACGGGGTTATTGCCGTTACTTATAATAGAGGTATTTTTGATTCCGAAAGTCAAAGCCTTCCTGTAGTAGCAGTCGATCATTATTTATCCAAAGATATTCCAACCGTATCTTCTGATAGCTATTCTGGAGGAGAACAAGCCACGGAATTGCTTATTTCAAAAGATTGTAAGCATATTATTCATATTAACGGTCCCCTTAAACTTGAAACTCCAGCTAACTTAAGAAGGAAAGCATATGAAAACGTGATGAAACAGTACGGAAAACAGCCTATCACGTATGAGATTTCAAATACCTTTGACCGCAACATTCAGCGAGAAACTATTTCTAAGGTTTTTGAAGAACATCCGGAAGTAGATGGTATTTTTGCAAGCGATGACTTACTTGCAGCTTTAGTAGTTGCTGAAGCACAAAAAAGAGGAAAATGTATCCCAAAAGATTTAAAAATCGTGGGCTATGATGGAACAGAAGCCAGTAAGACTTTGTTACCTGGCCTAACTACAATTCAACAGCCAATCGAATCGATTGCTCAAACAGCCATTGATATTTTACTAAAAGAAATTGAAGGAGAATTTAGTAATGTCCCCCGTGAAATCTGTCTTCCTGTTAAGCTTCTAGAAGGGCAAACGACGTAAAAATATGTTTTTTATAAAATAAATATCAGTTTGTTGCATATTCTTCTTCCTTTATTCACACCTTAACGTTACAGAAAGGAGTTGAATACAATGGCAAACAATAAAAGCAGCAATAATAATGAATTATTAGTATACGGAGCTGAACAAGCAATCGATCAAATGAAATATGAAATCGCTAGCGAGTTCGGAGTAAATTTAGGAGCTGACACTACTGCACGTGCAAACGGATCAGTAGGCGGCGAAATCACAAAACGTCTTGTACAATTAGCTGAGCAACAACTTGGCGGCGGACGTTTCTAAGACAATTTCATACACACCATGACTTAAGGAAGAATGGATATCCATTCTTCCTTTTCATATATTTAATTTCCATCTTTATATAAAAATTATTATTGCTCATCTTCTTTACTGACTGATTTTGTTTTTCCTTTCTTTAGTACAGCACTGATTCCTAAACAACAGACAGCTGCTATCCATCCGGAGATGAGAAAATAAACAGAAGTATTTGCAAAGAGTGTGCCTATTAAAATAAACAGGCCTCCGAGAATAATAAAAAAGACGTGACCTTCACCAATTTTTTTCACCTTCATCACCTCTCCCCTACCTGCGTATACAAACTAATGTTCAGATACAAAAGAAACTTCTTGATAAACAAGAAGTTTTCTTACGTCCGTTTCTTTTTCAATAAAAAATAAAGGTGTTTTCTTTTTATTTATTCAACAAAACCACTCAATATTCTTCTCAATTACGTGCTATTTAATAATTTCTTCTGTTTTATACTCTTTCATAAATACATCAATAACATCTTCTGCTTCCTCGTTCTCCTCCTGCATTTGAACGAGTATTTCGTTTTGTGCATTTACCGAAAGAATTCTGACATCCGACATTCGGTTTATGTCTAGCTGCAGTTCCAAATCTTTGGCAACCTCATCAGCTTTTAGTGAATCTTTGATCGTATATCTGTGACTTCTCATAACATTCGCTCCTTTACGTTATATGAACGAATATAGTTTATCCAAACGATCACTACACAATGACATTTTTTCTTATGTCTTTTATTTAAGCAAAACAAAAAAACGGCTTTTATCAGCCGTTTTTTTGTTTTGCTTTTCGATTATGAAAAAGCATATTTATTTCTTTATTTGACCGTTCTCTGTATCAGGTATCATACGTTTATTTATTCCGAATGCGTAAAAACTAATGACAACGAGAGCGAGGAAAATAACCCCTACAATAAGTGAAATACGCGTTTCATCATTAAACCACATGCCTACAAGCACCATTAGTAGAAAAGCAATGGTTATATAGTTCGTTACAGGCGCAAAAGGCATTTTGAAAGGATGACTATCCATTTCAGCACCTTTAGCTTTACGGAAACGAATTTGGCTGATAAGAATAATGAACCAAGGAATCATTCCAGGAAGCACGCTAGCACTGTATACATAAACAAACACATTAGGTGGAGCGATGTAGTTTAAAATAACACCAATTACTAATCCAATCATAACAGCGAGCGTACTGTAAATTGGAACGCCGTTGCGAGAAATTTTTGTAAAGAATTTAGGTGCTTGACCGTTTACACCGAGCGTATAAAGCATGCGTCCTGCACTAAAGATTCCGCTATTACAGCCTGACATCGCTGCCGTAATGACTACAAAGTTAATGATACCTGCAGCTGCCGTAACACCAACTTTAGCAAATGTAGATACAAATGGACTTCCTAAAGAATCTAACTCATTCCAAGGATATACCGTCACGATGACGAAAATAGCTCCAATATAAAAAATTAAAATACGCCAGATGATGCTTTGAATCGCGCTTGTTAACGTTTTTTTAGGATCCTTTGCTTCACCAGCTGTAATCCCAATTAGCTCGACTCCTTGATAAGCTGCAATAACAAGAGATAGCGCGAAGAAAAAGCCTGACCATCCGCCTGCAAAGAAGCCTCCGTGTGCCCAAAGATTTGATAACCCAATTGCGTCTCCATCATTTCCAAATCCAAAGAAAATTAATCCAAGTCCCGCGATAATCATTAAAATAATTGTTACAATTTTAATCATCGCAAACCAAAATTCAAACTCTCCAAATGATTTCACTGAAACTAAGTTTGCTGTGCCTAAAATCAACATGGCGATAATACCAGGCACCCAAGCTGGTAAATGAGGGAACCAGTAATGCATATATGCTCCTACCGCTATAATTTCGGACATCCCTACGATTACAAATTGAAACCAGTTACTCCATGCAGCCATATAACCTGCTAATGGATGAATATATTTGTGGCCAAATGTAGCGAATGAACCTGTGCTTGGTTCCATGTACAGCATTTCGCCCATAGCACGCATAATAAAGAAAATAAACATTCCGCAGATTGCGTAAGCAAGCAATACCGATGGACCTGTCCATTGAATCGTACTTGCTGATCCCATAAATAATCCAACGCCAATTGTTCCACCAAGCGCGATCATTTGAATGTGACGAGATTCTAAGCCTCTTTTTAACTCTTTGTCTGCCATTCCATTTCCTCCTCCTAAACTTGTTATAGCTCTGTTAGGAAAGATACTTTTTGTGTCTGATGGAACAGCTGTCGTTTTTAAATCATTCCATTTTTACCTAGTACCTTTACAACTAAACTATTTTTTCTATTTTTAGCTATTCGACTGTATAATTACTTATTTTATAATAATGAATTTTCCTCAGAAATACAATTGTTTTTTTCAGAAAAACACTTAAGTAAACCATTTACCTCTGTCAAATCAGTCATCTTCGTAAAATAGTTTTTTATTTCATTATAATTAAAATTTTATGAATATTAAAATAAATATAGTCTCAGCTTGGATGCTGGAACACTCTCTTTCTCAAGGATAACGAAATAAAACCATTACTTAATCGAATAAATTCCTTTTTTCTACTTTTACGTTTTTTCTTTCTTTTCTTAGGGAAAGTATCCATAGAAAATAGAGATGAGGAGGGATTTTTCATGTGGCAAGCTGCGATGTGGGGCGGAATTTCAGGATCAGCTGTCCTTCTTGGTGCTTTGGCAGCAGTTTTTTTGCCTATCGGCAAAAAGATAATTGGTTATATTATGGCTTTTGGGACGGGTGTATTAATTGGAGCATCTACCTATGAGTTGCTTGGAGACTCCGTTCATAGCGGCGGGTTAAAAGCTACTTCTCTTGGGTTCCTTGCGGGGGCTGTCGTTTTTACTTTTTTAGACTATCTAATTTCACGTCAAGGAGCGAATAAAAGAAAGAGGTCTACAAAACAAATGGCCGCGAATAGTTCTGGAATTGCTATATTTATAGGAACCGTCATGGATGCAATCCCAGAGTCCATTATGATTGGAGCTAGCTTAATTGAAAATGCAACCGTTAGCTGGCTTCTTGTTATCGCTATTTTTATAAGTAATATTCCCGAAGGACTGTCCAGTACGACCGGTCTAGTAAAAAGCGGATTCTCTAAGAGGAAAATTTTTTTACTATGGGCAGCTGTTTTGTTCATTTCAGCTTTTAGTTCATGGACAGGCTTTGTTTTTTTAGATCATGCATCTGAGACACTTATGGCTGCTATTGCTGCTTTTGCCGGCGGTGGTATTATTGCTATGGTAGGTTCTACAATGATGCCAGAGGCCTATGAAGAAGGAGGTTCTATTACAGGATTGATTGCTGCACTTGGATTACTTGCTTCATTGATACTGGATCATTTTTCTTAATCGTCTTCATACTACTTTTATCGTTTCCAAGTAGAAAACAGAAAGCCTTCTACTTGGAGATATTTATCTCAAGCACATTATGATAAATGTGTCTTCTTAATAAATAAAATCGTAGTTCTCTCTTATTTCCTGAGTAAAAGCTTTCCAATCCGTAGCTTCAAATTCCGCATCCCGTGCTTTTAACTCTTTTTCCATTCCTTGAATCTCTTGAACAGCTTCTATTGTTCTTTCACTTCCTGGCCCTACTCTCCAAATTAATTCTTTGTATTCTTTAATTTTATCCATTAGATAACCTGTCTCTAATTCTTTATATTTAGACATATTAGCTGACTCCTTTTACTTCATTCTTTCTTCTAAGATATCATATTTCTCCTTTATGGATAAGCCTCTCCTCTGACGTTTCTTTAACCTCAAAGATAGGAAATACAACAACAAAAAAGCAAGCACAAGTGCTTGCTTTCACTATTATTAAGGCAGTGGTTCAACCGCTACGTTCCCTACCGTTACAACTTCTGTATATGCGTTCGTACTGCTTTGGCGTAAACGGAGATTAGCACTCCCCGCTGCACTCGGATTTAGTTGGACATTTACAACCTTTTCTCCATTTCCAGCTGCGTCCGTTGTAATTGAAAAATTGCTGCTGTATCCATAGGATGACGGCCAGCTTCCATCTGCGTTTTGGACTTTAGCAATTTGAGTTCCCGATCCGTTATATACACCTAGATTAAACGTGCTGTACGCAGTGTTAGCTGAAAGCCCGCTTACCTTTACGCGTATTTGGAATACGCCGCTCGTTGGTAAAATGGCTTGATGTTCAAATGTGTAAGCACTAGCAGTTGATGGTTGCGTAGTTCCACCTTTATAACCATATGAACCAGATGCAAAAGTTGACGTATCGTACCATTTATACCCTGCTGTAGGTGCTGACCATGGTTCTGGCTGAGGCTCAGTGGACTGACTTGGCGTTTCCGACGAAAGTAATGCTGTAGCTTGATCCAATTGAAGTCCTGATACTTGATTCAAAGAAATATAGCTTTCTTGCTTCGCTAACCAATTGACCATATTTACAAGCAGTGTAGAATCGTCTTGTTCCTTAAATCCGTCATATGTGGTTTTAGAAGATCCTGTATCTTCTCGTTTATATTTTGGTGTAGCATCTTCAACCGGTGAAGAATCTCCTATAAAAGCAGCTTTACCTGCCCCTACTTTTGAAACAGCAGCAAAAGGACCTTCTGCTCTTCCCCCTCCGTTATACACTCCTTGATCTACAGCATTTGACCATTTTGCCGTTGTCTTAGGAAGATACACAATTCCTTTTGCTTTGTTTGGGTCCGTAATTGCAACCGTAGAACCTGCATGCATAGCAACGGTGGAAACACCTAGCGTAATACCGAACGCTTGAGAAGGAGATACAATATCATTGGCTGTCACATCACCAATGGCATTATAGCGAAAGCGAACACCAAAGTTACTTGCTAACCAGTCAGAACTTGTTACGTTTTGCATTGCCTCAGAGTTTGCTTCTTCCGTTGTCATGCCTTTTGCTGGGTTTGTCCATGCTCCACGACGGTACCCGTTAAAAACTTCTGAAGAATCCCAGCGGTTTTTGTTTCGGTCTGCATTGTAATGATCAGCAATAAAGAAGACGCTTCCCCCGTTCTGAACATATTGTAAAAGGGCAGCTTGTTCAGAAGATTTATACGGAATATTTGCTTCTGGCACAACAAACACACTATAGCCGCTAAGGTCACTGTATGTAATCGGCGTAGATTTCCGCAGCTCTTTTACATCAAACCCGCTGCCAGCCAGCCCTTTCCCAAAATCAGAAAAACCTCCGTCAATAACCCAATCTGCTGTACCCGCCGTTTGACCATGGGTATTATCAAACAAGATTTTTTTACCATTGTTTTTATTTACAACAGAAGCTTTAATTTCTGGTGCAGGGTCAGCAGCGCTTTCTGCTGATGCTGGATGAGTAGTAAAAGGCAGTGAGATAGATAAAGCTGTACACATTGTCAAAACGGCATAACCTACGCGATTATATTTTTTCCGCATATAAAATGCTCCCCTCAAATTTTTGCAACGCTTGTCTTTTCAAGAGGATTATAGCAGGTTCATTTATGATTTTTTTAAATTTATTGTAAATAATATATATTTTTTCAAAAAAGGTTCTTTATACCTTATATTTGTCGAGACATTCCCTTTTAAATATGCCCATGATTATATGTAAAATTTGTTAACGATAACGACTTGAATATTCGAGAATACTGCGCAGCATTTGACGTGTACTTTTTGATTCGTTCGCCCGTTCTTTATATTCAAGAGGACGACTAGGCGTTGACTTATTTTCTTCTTTATACTGAGAATTTTTGTGTTCTGACACGTTTTTCACTTCCCTATCTCTATTTTATTCAGAGCAGCTCAAAGCTGCTCTTTTGTCTGTCATTCTTTTACTTATTATGACGACTTACTTTTGCTTTTTGAAGCTCATCTGTATGAATATCGTTTGATAAAATACTTTTATTCACATTATCGACAGCTGCTGCACTGCTGCTGACTCCTTGGTTTTTGCTTTTATTTTGTTTACTCATTCCATCCACCTCCATGTGTAACGTCTATATTTTATGGAGTTATAAAAAGAAAATAAGAGGTAGTATTAGGAAAATGACCTTCTTTTCTTTTTACTTGCATCCCCATATCCAATAAAAAATAAAATTTCCATATTTAACAGAATGCACCAGAAATAAATGTTCATACTAAGAGTAGAAATTCTCTATATCCATTTTGAAAATATAGGAGGAACTAAGTGTGAGTACAAATAGAAACACACTATCCATTTTTGCTTTAGGCGGCATTAATGAAATAGGAAAAAATATGTATGCCGTTCAATATGATGATGACATCATTGTAATTGACTGCGGCTCTAAATTTCCTGACGAAAGTTTATTAGGAATTGATTTGATTATACCTGATATTACATACTTGCAAGAGAATCAAGAAAAAGTTCGAGCACTGGTTGTGACGCATGGTCATGAAGATCATATTGGAGGTATTCCTTATCTTTTAAAACAGTTAAGCCTCCCCATTTATGCAACAAGCCTTACACTCGGATTAATCGACATTAAACTGCAGGAACATCAATTATCTGCAGAGACGGAGCTTATTGAAATCGACGAAGAGTCAGAAATTACATTAGGCAATATTCCGCTTTCTTTTTTCAAAACGAATCACAGCATTCCAGATTGTCTTGGAATTGTCTTTCATACGCCTGAAGGAGCTGTTGTGCATACCGGGGATTTTAAGTTTGATTTAACTCCTGTTAACGACCAATATCCAGATCTTCATAAAATGGCGAAAATCGGCAGTGAAGGTGTACTCGCTTTAATATCAGAAAGCACGAATGCGGAGCGCCCTGGATTTACGCCTTCAGAAAAGCTAGTTGGCAAACATGTAGAAGAGGCCTTTCGTAAAGCAAAGCGAAAAGTGATTATTTCTACTTTCGCCTCAAATGTTAACCGCGTACAGCAAATTGTAGATGCAGCGATTAAAACGAACAGAAAACTTGCGCTGCTAGGAAGAAGCATGGTTAACGTTGTATCAGTTGCGTTAGAGAAAGGGTATTTAACCATTCCTGAAGGGATGCTAATTGAACCTTATGAAGTACATTCACTTGCGCCTGAACAAGTCGCTATTCTCTGTACTGGAAGCCAAGGCGAGCCGATGGCCGCTTTATCTAGATTAGCCAGCGGAAATCACCGCCAAGTAGAAATTCTTCCTGAAGACACGGTCATTTTATCAGCAGGGCCTATTCCTGGTAATGAACGTAATATCTCTCGTATTGTCGACAGCCTTTTCACACTCGGGGCTCATGTGATTTACGGTTCAGGAAGCGCAACAGGTATGCACGTATCAGGACATGGCTATCAAGAAGAGCTAAAATTAATGGCTACATTGATGAAGCCAAAGTATTTTATCCCGATTCACGGCGAGTTTCGCATGCTTCATCACCACAGCTTATTAGCAGAATCCGTCGGGGTGGAAAAAGAGAACATTTTTATTATAAATAACGGTGATATTGTTGATATCAAGGGCGGAACAGCTGTTCAAACAAGGAAAATTCCTGCAGGCAATGTATATGTAGATGGATTTGGCATTGGGGATGTTGGGAACGCGATTTTACGTGACCGCAAACAGCTTTCAGAAGATGGTATGCTGGTTATTGTTATTACTCTGAATAAAGCGGAAGGGAAAATTGTGTCTGGTCCAGATACCATTTCACGAGGCTTTGTTTATACAAGAGATTCAGAACAGTTGTTGAAAGATGTTAATCGACAAGTGACTAAAATTGTAAATCAATTGCAAAAAGCTCATGTTCACCAATGGAGCATTATGAAAAAAGAAATCAAGGCAACGCTTGGTCAATTTTCATATAACCAAACCAAAAGAAGACCTATGATCCTTCCCATCATTATTGAAGTTTGATTACTCAACTAAAAAACTGCCTTAGTCCCCACTAAGGCAGTTTTACTTTATAAATCCGAAGCTTAGTCCAAAGTTAGAAGTTGCCCTTTATAGTTTATGAATAGGCACTCCCTTTATATGTATGGTTAAAAGTGTTAGGTGTATTTCTTCTTTTTTACCCCATTCTATAAGAGAGATATTTCACCGTAAATATCTCGTGAAAGTATCCTATCCTTGAGGTGATTATGATGAATGATAAAAATCAAGTAGATCAGCATTCAGAACTATTCCGCCACAACTGGACGAGACCGAAGCGTTCAAAGTCCCAAGTAAATGGACATACAGAGATGTCTCAAACGAACATCATCTTGCGAAGTAATGCAAAAGCTCATCGTTGGTAAGGATACACTTCAACAAAAAAAAGACGCGAACGCGTCTTTTTTTGTTATTGGCCGTCTGCCCCGCTTTGAGTTATCTTGCGAATATGACCATCTTCATAATTATTTTCTCGTAGCGCTTTTGCTTTGTCATCTACTACTTGTTTTTGATCTACTTGTGAAGAAGGAGTCTGCTTGTTTTTTGGCATGATCATAACCACCTTTTATTTTGTAATTGTACAACGTGCATAGTGTCCCTCATAAAGATTAAATATATGTTAAGTAGCGGCTTCTTCTTCTTTCCACTTATGGCGCAGTTTTAAAATAACAAGGCTTATAACAATTAAAAAGCATAAGCTTGCAAAGAAACCTGGTCTGCTTGCAGATTCTAACAGCGTACCGCTTACTGCTAGCAGGATTAATAAGAGGCCAACAGCTTGTTTTACTTTATCCCAAACGGTTTGTTTGATTAAGCGATGAAAAGAAATTAAAATAAAGAACCAGTTATAAATCAGCATCAGTCCCGCTGCTGTTGTAATGTACTCATAAATTTTCCCGGGCAATAGCAAGGAAAGAACAATAGAAACAATTAATCCTGCCGTTGTTAAAAGCAAGGCCGGTAAAGGAAACTGCAGCTTTTTCTTTTTTTGCTTTGAAAACAATGCAGGAGCATCTCCATCTTCTGAAAGAGTGACAATCATTGTTGTTACGGAAAAGAAAGAAGCCGACATTGTTGAAAATCCAGCGATAATCATTGCTCCATTAAAAACATGAGGAAAAAATGGAAGATGGTATGTTTCTAAAGCCGTTATAAATGGACTTTGATTTCCATGAAAATCATGAAATGGCACAATTAAAATAGCTAAACTCAGTGAAGCGATATAAATAATTCCAAGGAGAATAAGCATACTTCTACCTGCTTTCGGTGCGTCTTCTTTTTTTTCTAAACGAACCGTCATGATCCCCATGACTTCGATTCCGCCGAAAGCATAAAAGGCATAAAGCAAAGCGCCCCATAAACCTAAAAACCCGTGGGGAAATACTTCACTTATCGTTCGTGGCATCCCTTGTTTGGCACCTTCGTCTAAAAATCCAAATAAAGCGAGACTAGCTAATACAATAAACATTAAAATGGCAGCCACTTTTGTGACAGCAAATACATTTTCCATTCGTTCAAAGCCTTTTGTTCCTATTAATACAACAGCAATGCCTAAAACAGCATAAATAGAGGCAAAGACCCACAGTGGAATACCGTCAAACCAAAAACGTGTAAAAAGAGATAAAGCCGTGAGCTGACTCCCCATGATCAGCATCTCTGAACTCCAGTATACCCATCCGCTGCTAAAGCCTGCCCATCTTCCATAAGCCTTTTTAGCATAGGAGCGAAACGAACCTTTTTGAGGATCTTGAGCACTCATTTTAGCAAGAGCGTCAAATACAATAAATGTACATACTGCTGCTAGTAAAAAAGCAATTAATACAGAGGGACCCGTGGCTTTTATTGCAATACTTGATCCTAAAAAATAGCCTGTGCCGATTATGCATCCTACTCCGATTAAAGACAGCTGCCACCATTTTAATTTCCCTTCAACCTGACTTCCGCAGCCTATTTTCTTTTTCATACTATCACTCCTTACACCTCGATGTAGTGTGTGATAGTTTGAAAAATTTATGCGCAAAAAGAGGCAGCTTTTTACTATTTTTCAGCAGATAGAAAACGCTTTAAATTCAATTCTGCTTTCTCTCCTTTTAAATAATGAATTGCTGTGCAGCTTGACAGCCGAAATATATACCAAATCCTATTAGAGAAAGGCCGGATATAACGGAAACTGCAGTCAAAAACGTCGCTGCTAAATACCTACGAAAAGTGCTTGCTAAAGCTGCCATAGCAATATCCCAGCATAAAATCCCTGTAAAAATAGCACAGCTGTATAAAATAAGCTGTTCTGTTTCGTATGTATTAGCTGTTTTGGCTAAAACAGAGCCATAAATACCGAGCCAAAAAAGAATAGTAAGCGGATTTGTTAATGAAATTAAAAAACCTGAAAAAAAGCACTTTACGATCGAATCTCCTTTTGCATTCCGATGCTGTGTAATTTTCCCTGCGCTCATTAACCCTTCAATACCGGTATAAATCAATACAAAGCATCCAAACGAAAAAAGAAACGTTTTCATAAAATCGCTGCTTAAAAAATGAACGGACCCAAAATAAACTACAAGCATATAAAGGGCGTCAACCGATGTTGCCCCTATCCCTAAGAACCAAGCATGTAAAAAACCATTTTTAATTCCTTTATCAAGCTGAGCGGCGTTGATAGGACCGATTGGTGCGGCTAACGATAGCCCTAATAACATATAACTGAAAAAAGCTCCCACATGCATCCCTCCCTGCTTCTGAGGTTTTATAAATTGAACTATGATAAATGTATGCAGCCTGCTTAGCTTGTACTACGTAATTTTTATTTTATTTCTAAATCCTTTTGTATAGCTGCGAAAAACCAGCGCATGTTAACTGTAAATACTATACAGAAGGATGAGAAGCATGAATTCATACACTCATATTAAAGAAGCATTACAATTAGCTGAACAGGCAGTTTATCAAGGACAGATGAATTTGAATGGAGCTAATTTTCAAAATGCTCAAATGCATTTGACTATCGTTCAGCAGCAAATTAATGAACAAAAAGAAGCGGCGTCTAGTGATAAAGAATTAAAACGAATGGAAGAGCACTTAAGACATTTACGAGAAGCGCAGCAGGCTATTCAACAAAATTTTTAATAAGGGTAATAACAACCTTTTTTCACTTTTATACGAAAAATTAAAAAAGCTCTACGAACTCACTGAGTTCGTAGAGCTTTTGATCTTCACCTGCAGCTTTTAAGAGCTGCGTAAAGAGTAAACTTTTTTCTTTAGCCTTATACATACTTTCCATAATCCGGACGAGCAATCTCATCAAAATTCTTCGTAAGCTTCAATAAATTAGTTGAAAGCCATTCTCCGGAAACCGGTTTTCCATGTCCGGTCACCGCCACAGACGGATGCAGTGACTGAAGCACTTCAACTGATCTTTTAGCAGATGCCCAGTCCGTAGTTAAATAACGAGGAGGACCGCTAATTTCCAATTCTTGCTCTAGTACATCCAGTAAATATTCTTGCTTAGTGGTAACAAAAGCATCCCCAGCGATAAGCGCAAGATCCTGCTTTCTAAAAAGAGAAATATGTCCTGGAGAATGACCAGGGGTGTGAATCCATTCCCATTCCGGCATATGAGGTACAGAGCCGTCGGCTGGTAAAGCTTGCACATGAGAACCTAAATCAATGGCTTCCGTTGGAAATAGCGGAGAAAGCTTTGCTACAAGCCCGCCTTCGACTGTGCCGTCTGGTGTGGGATAATTTTTTTTACCCGTCACATATGGAAGTTCAAGCGGATGTGCATATACCGGTATTTTCCACTTCTCCACTAATTCAATAATAGATCCAATATGATCAAAATGTGCATGTGTAAGAATAATTGCTTTTGGTTTTTTTTCTTTTCCAAACCTTTCCTCTGCCTCATTAATAATCATAGAAGCCGAGTTAGGCATGCCTGCATCAATAAGGACAAAGCGATCGTTCTTGGCTGGATTCCCTATAAAACATACGTTAACAATCTGTGTAGTATAGCTGTAGATATCCGGCGCCACTTCGACTCCTTTTCCACTGGCTATAGAGCTCATGGGAATGAAACTTTCCGTTGATGAACTTCCGTGCATCTCTCTATTCAATTTATAATTCCCTCCTTTAACGTGTCACTTCATATGCGTGATACACGTTTATGCTATCCACCTTTGCTTTCGTTATTCTTTCTTTTACTAGCTCTCTTTTATGTACCCATAAAAAAAAGAAAGGAGAAAAACTCCTTTCTTTTTTTACATCAATTATACTTTTGCCGGAACTTTAACGCCCATGATCGCTTTTGGCTCTAGATATTCTTCAATACCAAATGCTCCCCACTCGCGTCCAATACCAGATTGTTTGAATCCACCGAATGGTGCAGCTCTGTCTTGCTCAGCATCGTTGACGATGATTTGACCAGCTCTAATATTTTTAGCAACATAGTCAAGTGTTTCTTGGTCTTTTCCGACCGCATAGCCTGCAAGTCCATAGACTGTATCATTTGCGATTTCAAGAGCTTGCTCTAGATCATCATACGTGATAATAGTAGTTACAGGTCCAAAGATTTCTTCTTGTGCAATAACCATATCGTTTGAAACGTCAGTAAAGACTGTCGGTTTAACAAAGTATCCTGTTTCTAAGCCGTCTGGTTTGCCCGTTCCGCCAGTAAGAAGCTTTGCACCTTCATCCATTCCTTTTTTAATATAATCCTGTACGCGATCCCACTGTTTTTCCGCTACGAGCGGTCCAGTTACGTTGTCTTTATTTAACGGATCGCCAACTGGGAATGATGGTAAAACCTTCTTCACTGCTTCTTCAAATTTTTCTTTCATAGAGGCAGGAATGATAATGCGCGTTGCTGCCGTACATACTTGTCCTGTATTCATTGCAATGTGTGAAACTGCTATTTTAGCCGCTTCTTCTACATCCGCATCCTCTAATACAACTAGCGGTGATTTCCCGCCTAGTTCAAGAGCTACTTTTTTGATTGTTTTAGCCGCGTTTTGCATAATTTTCTCGCCTACAGCACCTGACCCCGTAAATGATACAAAATCAATGTCCGGGTGAGAACTAATACCGTCACCGATTGTGCTTCCCGTTCCGTTTACAAGGTTGAAGGCACCTTTTGGTACACCAGCTTCATCAATGATTTCTGCTAATATCATCGCTGCATACGGTGTAAGTTCTGATGGTTTTAATACCATTGGACTTCCTGCTGCGATAGCTCCTGCAATTTTAGTAGACGTTTGATTTGTTGGGAAGTTCCATGGTGTAATAAGTCCGCTTACTCCAATAGACTCTTTTACGACCTTGTAGCTTCCATGATCTTTTTCAAATGTATAATCTTCAAGCGCATTAGCTGCTTCTTTAAAGTGGCTAAGTCCCATTTCATAGTGCACTTCTTCTGAAATTTTTAAAGGAGCGCCAAGCTCTTCAGTCATGACTTCAATAAGCTCTTGTTTACGCTTTTCATACCCTTTTGCAATATTGCGAAGCATTTTAATTCGCTCTTCTTTTGTTGTTCTTGAAAATGTGGGAAGCGCTGCTTTAGCTGCTGCCACGGCTTTATCTAAATCTTCTTTTGTACCTAAGCTAATTTTACCAATTGATTTTTCAGTAGCAGGATTGATCACATCTGACGTTTCGTTTCCTGTTGATTCAACCCATTCTCCGTTAATAAAGTGTTTTAAATTTGTACGCATTGATTTGATCTCTCCTTTTAGTTTGTTACTTTTAGTTTGTTAATTGTTGAACTATGTCATCTAGTTTTTATCTACCCGCCTGTCTGCTTCTCAAACACCGCTTCTATTATTTTTTGTTTCTTTCACTGCCTTATCCCTTTTCCAATCGGCTTTTCGCAGCTGAAATGATTTTTCCCCTGAAGCTTTTTAGTTCTTTATAACAAACAGAGATGGAGTCATAGCGAAATCAATCCCATCTAAAGGTGAACAAATCGGATAAAGGAGCTAGTATGGATTATTTACGATACCGCTGTGGATTTCCGTGCAAGGAGGTCGATGAGCCTCCTCGCTTACTCTACTGCTTGGTCTCACTAAATAAAACTCATATTCACCATAACCACAAAAAATCCGAACGAGGAATCAAGATTCTCCATCAAGAATCTTGATTCCTCGTTCGGACCTTCCTTCAACTAAAACACTTTTGCTCCAGCCTCTTTTGTATTTCTTTTGTATTAACGTACTTCTTGTAAACGATGTACCGCTCTGCTTTCAATTAACGGTTCTGTTTGCTGTCTGTATTGTTGATAGTGAGGTGTTTCAATGTGAGCTTCAACATCTTCTTTGCTTTTCCATTTCTCATAAAAAACAAATGTGCCTGCTTTGTCTGTATCCTGGTGGAGAGTGTATTGAATACATCCTTTTTCTTCTCTTGATGGTTCAATAACTTTTACTAACTCTGATCGAAGCTCTTCTTCTTTTCCTGGCTTGGCTTGTAAAATGGCGTTAATAATAATTTCTGACATCGTTTTTCCTCATTTCTTTAAAAATATTCTCCATAAAAAGCTTCCCTCTTTTTGTATTTATTACACTGACCATCATATTTTTTGTATGATGATGGATCTCTCTAGTCCAAAACAGCAAAACATACACATTATCTACGGCGGTCTTTGTTGATGCTGTTAATAAAAAAGCCTGTAGTCCTACAGGCTTTTTTACATCTTAGTTTAATAATTGTTTCACGACTGCTTTTGCTACACTGATTGTTGACTGAGGATTTTGACCTGTTATTAGGTTGCCATCTGCTTGTATATTATCTGTCCAGTTTGGAGCAGTTACTACATTTGCACCAAGTTCACGCAGACGTGTTTCCAAAAGAAACGGCATGAAGCGGTCTAATGTTGTTTCACGTTCTTCATCATCTGTAAACGCAGCAACATCTTTTCCTTCCACCAACGGCTTTTCATCTGATAATGTAACACCTACTAAGCCTGCCGGTCCGTGGCATACAGCGGCTACTACTTTGTCTCCTTCATATAGTTCACGAATTAAAGCATGAAGCGTTTGATTATCTGGCAGATCAAACATTGTGCCATGACCGCCTGGTAAGAAGACAGCATCAAATTTAGCACTGTCTGTAATTGTATCAAGTTTTAGGGTATTCTCTAGATGCTTAGCTGTATTTAAGATTTCTTGAGAAGTCTCTCCTTCAAGGCTGCGAGCATCCACCGGCGCTTTTCCTCCTAGAGGACTTGCTACAGTAATGGTAAATCCAGCTTTTTCGAACTCTACGTACGCTTCACCAAATTCTGAAAGCCAAAGGCCTGTTGGATGATTTTCTTTCATTTTGTCAGCCGTTGTTACGACCATTAATATATGTTTAGACATAGTAACGTCCTCCTGTAAATAAAGATAGTATTTTCTGTTTCCGCCTTACACACCATATTGTAAGAGAGGAATTACTATAATACAAATTAGAAAATATCTGCTTATCCATAAATATTTTTATAGATAATGTAGACGCCTTTGTTAATGAAGCATTTGCGAAAAAAACAACCGTACAACACCTAAACTTATTTTTTTATCCACTCAAAAAAACCGCCCTTTTGAGTAAGCGCGGTTTTTTCCAGAAAAGCATAGAATCTATTTTTTATTTTAAAGAGCAGACTGAGCGTTCATTTGTTTTACTTTTTTTTCTCCCGTTTTTTTAAGACTCATCATAAAAATAAACGAAATACAGTACAGCCCCGCCAAGTACGTCATCGCTACCGTCATATCATAGCTTTGCAAAAGATAGCCGACAAGAATGGGTGACAACCCTCCGAGCGCTCTCCCGAAGTTAAAAATAGTGTTCGTTGCAGTACTGCGAACTTCTACCGAATAGTGACTGCTGATCAAGGCTCCGTATCCTGCGAACATTCCGTTTGAGAAAAATCCGACAACAGCTCCTCCTATAAGCAGCCCTGCACTTCCTTCGGCATACGAGTATAAAAATACCGCACACGCTGAAGCGAGAAGAAAAATTCCAAAAGTACGTTTCGAACCAAAACGATCCATAAATTGACCAAATGTTAGCATGCCTATAATCATTCCAACGGCTGTACTGATTGTCCAAAGAGCTGAACTTGAAACAGAGAGTCCTTGTGATTGCTGAAGCATAGACGGAAGCCATATCATGAGTCCGTTATAGCCTGCAATTTGAACGGTAGCCATCACTGCCAGAGAAATAGTCGTCATCGCCGTCTTAGGCGTAGCAAATAGTTGACGTAGCTTGCCATTATTTTTAACAACGGCTGTTTTCTCTTTTTGAGCTTTTAGCCACTCAGGAGATTCGTTTAAATTTTTTCGTACGATAAAAGCAAAAATGACGGGGATAATTCCGACAAAAAACAGCGCTCTCCATCCGAAAATCGGCAGGATCAGAGAACTTAAAAGCGCCGCAAGAATAACTCCAAATTGTGCGCCAATACTAACATAAGATGAAGCTCTTCCTTGCTTATGTTTCGGCCACGCTTCTGCAACAAGAGCCATACCGATTCCGTACTCTCCTCCAGCCCCAATTCCGGCAATAAATCGTGAAGCATACACTTGTTCAACATTTGCTGCAAAACCTGTTAATGCCGTTCCGACTGCAAATAGAAGAACCGTGTAGGTAAAAACCCGCACTCTTCCAAATTTATCTGCTAAAATTCCGAAGATGACTCCGCCTATCAGCATTCCTATATTCGTAATAGAAGAAATAAGTCCACCCGTTGCTAAATCAATGTGAAATTCAGCGATAATCATTGACATAGCAAACGAGATAAACATAATGTCCATCCCTTCTAACGTCAAACCTGCTACTGATGCTACAACTGTCTTGTTACGATAATTCATGTTGTTCCACCCTCCACTGTATTCTTTCTGTATAAACGCTCTTTCTTTTTTGAAGGAATGGATAAATAACATATGTCCATTCTCTTTTGAAGCCTCTCTGGACTTCGTTTAAAAGAGGTAAGTAACGCATAAAAGCCCTTTTGTCGCAGAGGGCAAAAGGGCACAGATAGGCATAGAAGCAGTAAACAAGTTATCCGTCCTTTTCGGCCTCTCTGGACCGTCTTAAAGGCAGTTATTATATTAATCACTATGTTAACACGCCGCACAGAACCTTTCAATAAGAAAAATATCTTCTTTAAAGCAGCTATGTACATCTACTACTCGCTTTTTATTATCATACTATTTCATCAATTACTCTTTAGATATGGTTAAAACCAAAGCCTAATGTATCATGTTCAAAGCCTTTTTTAGGCGCACCTATCGTTCCATACACACAAACACTAATCCATTCCTCGCTTGATCCTGAGAACTCAATTTTTCCGCGTACAATTGAAAATGTGAGTCCTACTGTCCGTAAAATATCACCTAGCTGCAGCGTTCCTCGACTCACTCCTTGAATGGCTTCAAGTATAGCATGATAAAGAGCGTGAACTTCCCGGTACGACTGGGCATTAATAATTTTGTTTGTCTTGGCGCTCGTTTCAATTGCCGCCACGACTTTAGACAGTTCCATCGCTCCGACTTTTCCTACTGTGTAGCTATATCCTCTCTCATTGATTTCCTTTTCAATACCTTCAGCTAGTTCCGTATTATGTAAAAGAACGAGTAAAGATGTTAATCTTCCCATTGAAAAATCATTAACTTGTTGAAATTTATTGTTCAACTGTCATTCTCTCCCTTCTATCCCCTTATTATTTTAACAGACGAATACCTAAAAGGGTGCTGATTATTCAACGAACGAGCGCTCACTTAAAGGGGCAGAAGATCTATGTGTACTGTCCACCACTTTTACGAAGTAGAACTTGCATAAACAAGCAACCTGCCTTTTAGTAAGCGCTTACTTTATTTTCGAGGAAGAAATCATTTTTCTCTACTTACGTTAAGACAAGCTGTGATTCAACTTTTAACTTTCCCAGCATCTCTCTCGTCATTTTTTCTAGGTTATATTCTGCTTTAAATCCCCACTCTTCCTTCGCACAGCTGGAATCTATATGGTTAGGCCAGCTTTCAGCAATTGCTTGTCGAACAGGATCTACTTGGTAATTCAGCACAAATTCCGGAATCGTTTTTCGAATTTCCGCTGCCATTTGTTCTGGATCAAAGCTCATGGCAGAAACGTTAAATGAATTTCGGTGCTTTAGCTTAGAACCGTCCGCTTCCATTAATTGGATGACGGCGTTTAGTGCGTCAGGCATATACATCATATCCATATAGGTTCCTTTGTCGATATAAGACGTATAGCGCTTATGTTTAACGGCTTCATAATAAATTTCAACAGCGTAGTCCGTTGTCCCTCCACCTGGAGGCGTTACGTATGAAATTAAGCCTGGAAAACGTAGCCCTCGTGTATCTACTCCGAATTTATGGTGATAGTAATCGCAAAGTAATTCACCCGCTACTTTATTAACACCATACATCGTGGTAGGACGTTGAATTGTATCCTGCGGCGTCCAGTCTTTTGGAGTCGTTGGACCAAATGCACCAATTGAACTTGGAGTAAAAAATTGGCACTTCAGCTCACGCGCTACTTCGAGCGCGTTTACTAATCCGCCCATATTTAGATTCCAAGCTAGAAGCGGCTTTTGCTCAGCTGTCGCTGATAACAGCGCAGCCAAGTGAATAACCGTATCGACTTTATGCTTTTCGGCGATCGTAAATAACGCAGTCTGATCCGTTACGTCTAAAATCTCGAATGGACCTGAAGTCACAACATCGCTCGTCGTCTTGCGAATATCAGTGGCAATAATATTTTCTGGACCATATATCTCTCTCATTTTCATTGTTAATTCAGAACCGATTTGTCCTAGAGACCCCGTTATTAATACTTTTTTCATCTCAATATCCTCCTCATGTACTGCTTAGATTCAACGTTTAGATTAATTTCATTTCCTTGCCTACTTTTTTGTAGATACGAAGTGCTTCATCTAACATTTCTTTTGTATGAGCAGCCGTTGGCATATTGCGAACGCGTCCTGTTCCTCTTGGAACGGTAGGGAAAACAATTGATTTAGCGTATACCCCTTCTTCTATTAATCTCTCACTAAAAATCTGCGTTTGATTTTCATCTCCTATAATGCACGGAGTAATAGGTGTTTCACTTTCGCCGGTATCAAAGCCCAGCTCTTTTAATCCTTGCTTTAAATAACGGCTGTTTTCCCACATTTGATCCTGCAGCTCTGTACTTGTGCTTAGAATTTCAATCGCTTTAATACATGCAGCAGCCGTGCCTGGTGTAATAGCAGTCGAGAATAAAAACGGGCGGCTTCGTACTTTCAACCAGTCAATTAAGTCTTTTTTTCCAGCTACGTATCCGCCTACAGCTCCAATCGCTTTTGACAATGTTCCAATTTGGAAGTCTACTTTTTCAGATAAGCCAAAATGTTTGACTGTCCCCATACCGTTACCTAATACGCCCGATCCGTGAGCATCATCTACGTATGTGATTAAATCAAATTCCTGTGCGATTTCTACAATTTTCGGAAGCTTAGCAATGTCTCCATCCATTGAGAATACACCGTCGGTAATTACCATTATTTTATTATAGGCACCGGACTTTTGTGCTTCGCCTGCTTTTGCACGGAGATCTTCCATATCCGAATGTTTGTAAGGAATAATTTTTGCTTTTGATAGCCGACACCCGTCAATAATTGAAGCGTGATTCAGCTCATCTGATAAAATCGCGTCATGTTTATCCATAACTGCAGAGATGGCTGCCATATTGCAGTTAAAGCCAGATTGGTAAGCTATAGCTGCTTCCGTATGCTTAAACTCGGCAAGCTTTTCCTCTAGCTTAATATGAATATCTAGAGTTCCATTAATCGTTCGGACAGCTCCAGCTCCCACCCCGTATTTTTCAGTGGCTTCGTTGGACGCGTTAATAAGCCTTTCGTCTGTAGCAAGCCCCAAATAGTTGTTGGATGATAAATTAATTAATTTTTTTCCATCAATTTGAATCACAGGTCCATTTGGTCCCTCTACTGGATTAATGACGTTGTATAGCCCTTTATCTTTTAAATCTTCTAAATTATTATTCAAGAATTCTTTTAAACGTCTGCTTGTCATCTTCCATACCCCCTCATTGTTGTTCAACACGTCTTATAAACTTCTCTTTTCCCCATTAAAAGATTAATCTAAGCACTTGTAGTATATGAATTAAAAATCAAGTGTATTCCTGAGAAAGACAAATGTTTCTTTTGTAAGCGCTTAAAATTCAATACTTATAGAATTTATAATAATCAACAACCAAGTAAATGTCCATACTAAAAAAACAAAAAATAAGAAATTTTCGGCAATAATAAAAATCCGTCCTTCTGTTAACGATTTTTCCCGAACGTTATTAGACAATATCTTTTTTCTTTTCTCTCTTTGATAATTCTTTTAAAAAAGAGACTAATGCATAACTAATTCAACAGCTAAAAGCACCTACATTCACCTACCAATAAAAAAATCCGAACGAGTTTGGTCCTTAATCAAACTCGTTCGGATCGTCCTTCAATTAAACTACTTTTGTAACAGTCTCTTCCGTTACTTTTGCACAGATATGTTTTTTATTTTTTTATGGCCGTTTTTTACTAATAAGCATGAGACAGCAAAGCTTAGTAAAGCAGCTAAAAACGTTCCACTGTAAATAATGTGAACACCTGATGCAAGAATTTCATGCAGCTTTGACAGTTCTTCTGCCGGTACCCCGCCTGTCTCAAACGAAGCATTCAAATTTTCTTGCCCTAATTTCTTTGCCTGTGAAAGCGTCACTAAGTTAAAGATTGTACCAAACACTGCGGAACCTAGTGTTTGACTAAATGTATTTGTAAACGTATTAAGAGCCACCGCTACTCCTCTTTTGCTGGCTGGGACTGCTGATTGAATAACTAACATAAAGATAGGCGTAATAATTCCCATTCCTAACCCAAGAACCCCAACGGCTACATAAATTAAAAATACGGGTGAGTGCGTGGAGACTAAAAACAGCATAAAACATGCCGTACTTACGATTGCCGTTCCTAGCGTAAGGATGGAGTGCGTTTTAAGACGCCCTACTAAATTCCCTGAAAGCAGTGAACCAATTGTCCAGCATACTGGCATGGGCATTAACACAAAACCGGCAGCGGTTGCACTTTTTCCCATCACTCCTTGGCTCCAAATTGGCAGGTAAACCGTAATACTAATAACTACTGACCCGACAAGAAGTGTTAATAAGTTTATAACAGATACACTTCGAATAGAAAACAGCTCAAGCGGAATAAGAGGTTCCGGCGATTTCTTTTCGATATAAATAAAGCCCATGAATGTCAGAACAGCTAGAACAAATAATCCTATAATGATCGGATCTCCCCAGTTTTGATGCTGACTTCCGGTTAAAAGCGCGTATAAAAATGCAATGGTTCCAACTGAAAACGTCACCGCTCCAATGTAATCGATATAGCGTTTTTCTTTTACCACTTCTTCTTTATAGTTTACTAGAAGAACAATAAAAGCCATTAGTCCAAACGGTATATTTAAAAAGAAAATATAGCGCCAAGACAGCGTATCGACTAAAAATCCCCCAAGAAGAGGACCGAGAACTCCAGCAACTCCCCAAACTGCGCTAATCCAACCTTGGGCTTTGGCTCTTTCTTTTGCTTCTTCATACAAGTCGCCAATAATAATCATTGTAAGCGGCATAACGACCCCGGCGCCTAGCCCTTGGATTGCTCTGTAGACAATTAATTGTTGCATCGAAAAGCTAAGCCCGCAAAGTATAGATCCGATTAAGAAAATAATAATTCCAACAAGCATAACTTTTTTTCGGCCGAATAAATCCGCTAACTTTCCGTATATAGGTGTAGATACAGCGGTTGTCAGCATATAAATGGCATATACCCAGCTAACTAGCTCAATACCCGACAAATCACTTGTAATTCTTGGAACAGCCGTACTGACAATGGTTCCTTCCATTGCAGCTAAAACAGTGACAAGCAGCAGCGCTGTCATGATTCGTTTCCTCATCTCTTTCTCTCCTTGCAACTGCGGGCATACCATCGTTTTTTTTACAGAAGATAAAAGCGGTTTCAATATACTTATACCCTTTTAGCCTTTATATGTATGTGATGCTCCGCATATAGTTACTGCCATATGCAGCCAAATAATTATTTTACTATAAAATTTTTCAAAGCGATAGAGAATTTCAAAAATATGACTTTCCTCTCATTTATAAAAACATGCGTACATGATGTTTAATTTCTTTTTTCAATTACAAAAAAGCATCCCGTAACAGGTGTTACGGGATGCTTTTTACGTATTTTGTATGATTAACTTAGTCGGGGATCTTTTAATAAACGTTCCATTTCTTCCATATGATTTGTTTCATCTGCAATCATATCCTCAAGTTTGACAACAAGCTCTGTTAATCCTAACTCTTCTGCTTGTTTTTTACGCTCTTCGTAGCGCTGGATCGTTTCTTTTTCAGCCTTGCTCGCTTCTTTAAGCATTTCCGTCACGTTTGAGACGTGCTTCACCTCAGCTGGCTTTGTTGTTGGCTCACCGCCAAGGTTTTTGATTTTTTCTGATAAATAAAGGGCATGCCCTTGCTCGTCAGGAATTTCTCCTTCAAAGAAAGGTTTTAAAATTTGATATTCTAGGCCGGTTACTGTAGACGCATAGTAAGTGTACTGAATAACCGCCGAATATTCACCCGCTAAATCGGTATTAAGTCCCTCTATTAGTTGTCTCATTTTCTCTTCCATTTGAATAAACACCCTTTCATTTACTGTTAGTAGGCATATACCCTTTTTAACGAGTCCTAAACCATAATAAGGTGATATTCTGCTCCCTTTTTTAAAAATAGGGAATTTACTAACTGGAACGAAAATGTTTGATTTCTATGTTCTTAAAGAAAGACGTTCCTCCTTGGGAAAAAAGCGTAATTCCTTGGTCGTTGTGACGAGGAAACACCTCGCTAGAATGTACGGTTTTTCCATCATCAATAAAGACTTCAATACTTGTTTTATCTACCAATATCTTCAAATGAACATTTTTCTTGTCTGCATCAAAGTAATCGCGGCTTTCCACATATTTTTTGCTTTGATCAGGCTGATTACTATAGCTTCTATTCACATATGAGACGTTATCTTTTGCAAAAACCCCGACATCAATGTGCCGCTTTTGATCTGCGGACTCTCGAAGTCGTAAGCCTACATTTTCTGCATCTGACCATGAAATATCTGTATCAAGCTGATAAGCTTCACCTTTTATCTTTAACTTTTTCTCTCCGTTTACTTCTACTTGCTTGAGAGAATTTGTTGAATCAGTTAGCTGATTTAATTCTTCGACAGGCTTTGATAACAGGCTGTACTGATCGTTGTCTTGTTTTGAAAGCGTAATTTCACGGGTTACTGAATCGAATCCGTTAAACCCATCTTTCATCGTTGGTGTCTTATCTGGATAATCCCAGTTGTTCATCCATGCAAAAGCGTAGCGTTTTTCTAAAGAATCCTCATTTTTACCGTCTTTAAACGTGACTGCTCCGTACCAATCAAAACCATGATCTAGCCATTGTGGCTCATCCATATCGGGAGTGAATGTTGTTCCATCGTATTTTCCTGTCCAATAAGCATAGGTGTTTGGCTTTCCGCTTTCTTTTCCATTTGCACTTGTCCCGAGAACCCACTTAACTGTCCCGTCATCCGCCTTCATTTGAAAAAGATCTGGACATTCTGTAATGCCAATATCTTTAGTGACAAGTCCTCCCGTATACGTCCAATCCTTTAGATCAGAAGATTCATAAAATCCGATTTTTTCACCTTCTGACATGACGAGAACCCACTTATCATGTTCATTATCCCATATGACTTTGGGATCTCGAAAATCTTTGGTGCCTGGATTAGGCATGATAGGATTTTTGCTATATGATTTAAAGGTTTTTCCTCTATCGGTGCTATACCATAAATACTGTTCTTGCTTTTGTCCATCAGCAGAAGGCTGGGTCATAATCGCTACAATTGCGCCTTTACCAAAACCTGCTGTGTTCTCTTTATCTTCTACAACGGATCCGGACCATATATCGCCATTTTTATTTGTATACTTTGGAATAGCTACTCCTTTATCTTTCCAATGAACCAAATCTTTAGACGTTGCATGTCGCCATTCCGTCCCATTCCCTTTAGGGTAATCATGATTGTATAAGTAATAGTAATGATACTCTCCGTCAAAATAAATGGGCTTTTGAGGATCATTTTTCCATTTATCAGGCGTGCTAAAATGATACACCGGGCGATAAGTGGATTCACTTTTATTTCCTTTTTCTTTTCCTCGATCTTTTGTATCCTCTTTTTTGGATACGCCTGCTATAATGAGTCCGGCTATTACAACTAAAAGAACGGCAAGCGTTATCCATTTATAAGCACCTTTTTTCTTCAAACAAACCCCGCCTTTCTCTTTTTTGTCTACATCGAATAAAACAAAAGAAAATGGTGATTACAATCACCATTTTCTTTTGTTGCTATTGCAAAGGGCTTAGTCTTCATCCACTGTTAACTGACCTTGTTCAAGAACGCTATCTTTTACAACAGATGTTTTTGAACCGTCAATATTTACTAAGAAGCTTGGTGCAAATGTAGAGTGGTTGTCTTCATAAAAGCCTCTGTTTGTCATGTAGCTTGTAATAACAACATTATTACCTTTTGTTTGCGGTACGGCAAAGTGAGAATATGTAAATGTTTTATCATTAGGATCTAAATCCATATGAAGAACTAATCCCGTATCATTTAAAGGCTTATATTTTCCTGTTAACGTATTTGAAACATAGCCTAGCATATACACATCATCTTGTCCGATTCCATCAATCGTCATTTTAGATCCGCGAGAATCAGTGAACAAGTACCATTTTCCATCTTTTTTGAAAATGTTTGCACGTTCAATTTCGTCTGTAACTGTATTTGATGTGATAAGCGGCTTCATTACTTTTTTGAGCGTATAGTCATCATTTAACTCAATAATGCCCAAAGCCCCGTTTGCTAAAGAAGCTTTTTCTTTATTAGATCCTTCAAGAAGCTTTTTCTTTTCAGATTGGAAGAAAGGATTGTTTCCTCCGTAGTATGCTCTGTTATTTAGAGAGTCTTCGCCTTGATAGCCATCTTCTGTTCCAGTGTTAGCTTCGAAAACAAGGTACTTATGTCCATTGTCTTCTATGTAATGAGGATCTCTTAGCGTATGGTTATCCCCTGTGTCATAACCGCCTTCATCAATAAACTGCTGAACCGTTTGATAAATCTTTCCGTCACCATCAAAGATTGACTTGTAATCTTCTACTCCGTCAACTTTTAACGTATTATCGTTTGGCTGAGACATGTTCACTTGAGCTGTCGTTAACGTTTGTTTTCCGTATTGTTTACCTGAATAATCCGTGTAGAATAAACGAACTTTACCATCTTTCGTTAATGTGGCAGAACCAGACCATTCTTGTGTTTGACTTTTAAGATGCGGGTCATTCGGAACGAATTTATCGCTGTCTTTAAACACTCTTCCAGCGTTTTTCCAGCTGTCAATCGATTTGTCTCCAGCTTTTTTATAGAAAAGATAAACAGACGTGTCATTCGAATCTTTTGGATCACCTGCTAGGGCAAACACAATTTGATATCCATGATAAGTCGCCACTGTTCCGTCAGCATTTTGTAATGGCCAGCTGTCCCATACATCTAAGTCAATTGTATTTCCCGATGCATCTTTTCCTTTAGCAGAAGCAATGTTTTTAATAGTGGATTCATCAAAAGCAGGAACCTTAAACTGAGCACTGTTTTGCTGCTGTGGAATTTTCACCATATTATCGCGAGTAATATGTGAAATTCCGTAGCTATTATTAAAGTCTTTGCTGTCATTTCCTTTAGCAAATGTTTGGTATCCCCCGCCTACTAGTAGGGCTGCAGCCAGTGTAGCAGCAGTTGTATGCTTAGCAACTCGTTTCATTTTCATATGTTTTCTCCTTTTGGGTTAGTAAAAAATATAAATTTATTAATTCAATTAGCTATCAAAAATCCGAAAACAGAACCGGTTCCGTTCAACCAAAAGATTACTTGGATAAATGACGAAAGTCAAACATGCCAAATGTAGCTATTTTTCATTTTCATCTTTTTCATTAAGCTGTAACTAGGACCAAAGTTTACGTGTAAGAAACTTTTTATGTAACCGTTTGTTTTAAAAAAAGTGTACGACTTTTTTACACTCCAAACCACGTTTTCCAGCCGTTGCGTTTTATATTTTTCACATGATTAAATACTCTATTTTTCTAGCATTGAAAGCGCTATTCCTTTTTTTTATGTTTTTCAATCATTCTGTTTTCATCAATCTCTTGAAAAATCAGTACTCTTTTTTATTATTTGGACATGAAAACGTTCTATTCTTTTTCCTTTCTGGAGATTAGAATGATAATAATAAAGGTCTAAAGTATGTTTTCAGAAAAAAATATTCCTTCTTTTTGCCTACTCATTTTTATCTTCTTTAATGCATCATACGCCATCCCTTTTACAAAAGAGAGAGCGTATGATGCATCTTTTTAATATTAAGAGTCTAAGCCAGTTGCTTTTCCTTCACGGCTGGAATCAGCTGCTCCAAATAAACGGCCGTTTTCTTTATCAATTTGAATACCTTGAACATTTCCGATTGGGAACGGCTCATCTCCAAAATTAAACCCCATGGCTTCTAGCTCTCCTTTGGCATTCATATCCACTCCGGCTTCCCAACCGATAAGTGATCCTGTACTATTAAAAATTCTTGGTTCTTCAATCGCTTCTTTTATATCCATTCCATAGTCTAAGACATTCATAAGCGTTTGGAACACAGAGCCTACAATGGTTGGTCCGCCCGGAGACCCTAAAGTGAGTACAGGTTCACTATCTTTAAAAACGATGGTTGGGCTTTTACAGCTAACCGGACGCTTTCCTGCATCCGCTTGGTTTAGCCCTCCAGGAATAGCATCAAAATCAGTAAGCTCGTTGTTGAGTAAAAATCCATGGTCTTTAACCATAATTCCTGTACCAAAAGGATGTTCCACAGTTGATGTACAAGCGACAATATTGCCCCAGCGGTCAACTACCGTGAAGTGAGTTGTTTCACTAAGCTCACGTTCAGGTTCATAAGGCTGACGCACAACGTTCACTTTTTGGCCTTTCTCATAATCCCACGGGTTGCCAAAATCAACTTTCTCATTTTTATGCTTCCAATTAATTAATTTTTGACGTTCCTTTATATATTCGTCGTTTAAAAGCCCTTTTAATGGAATGTCACTGTAGGCTGGATCTCCAGAGAATGCAATTTTATCTGAAAATGCAATGCGCATAGCTTCTGCAAACAAATAATACTTTTCCCACGATTTCACGTCGTACTGAGACACATCGAAGTTCTCTAATAGCTTTAAAATTTGCAGCACCGTAGCTCCTCCTGCACTAGGCATGTTGGAAGAAGCAATTCGGTATCCTTTATAATCTCCCCACACGGGTTCATCAATCTTAATCTGGTATTCTTTCAAATCTGACAGTTCCATAAAACCGCCGTGCTCTTTTATCGTTGAAATAATGGCTTCTGCAATTTCACCTTCATAAAAAGCCTCGATACCTTTTTCTTGAAGAATGCGGAATGTTTTAGCCAGATCTTTTTTATTAATCATATCTCCTTCTTGCATAGGCTTGCCGTTTGGAGAATATAGCTGCTTAGCATGTTCTCCTAGTCGATAGGCATATGTTTTTAAAATATCTCCAAGCACCCAGTTTGTTTCCACACCCGCTTCTGCTGCTTTGGCAGCCGGTTCAATTAATTCAGCAAGGGATTTTGTTCCATACTCTTTACGAGCTGCTTCCATCGCCTTTAAAATCCCTGGAATTCCAATTGCCGTTGCATGAGTAGAACGCTTTCTAAACGGAATAACTTCTTTATTTTCATCAAGAAACATTTCAGGATAAGCTGCTTTAGGAGCCTGAGAATGCCCGTCAAAAATTTTAGTTGTTTTGCTTTCATTGTGGTACACCATAAAAAAGCCGCTGCCTCCAATACCGGTCATCATCGGTTCTCCAACATTGAGCCCAAACTGAACGGCAATTGCCGCATCAATTGCATTGCCTCCCGCTCTTAGTACCTGTTCTCCGGCGTCTGTTGCAATTGGATGAGCACTGGCTACCATTCCTGTTTTTCCAACCGCTGTTTCTCTTCTATATGAACTCTTTCCTGAACGAGATAAACTTTTTCCATTAATCATCTTTTATGACCTCCTAGTTACTTACTTTATCTGGGATATTAGTGAAATACCCTATTGCATTTGGGATAAAACTGTTTAAATTTGTATTGATTACTTTACCTAGACCGATATCCCTAGCGTATTTTAAGCCCTTTGAAATCTATAAAACAGAAAAAGCGCCAAACCGTTTTATTTAAAGAACAGGGTTGGCGCTTTTTGCGTTTTCTAACGTTTATACACTTTTACACTTGTACCGAAGCTACTTCATTGTTTACGTTCAGCAGGTTATAAAGCTCTTGAAGCCTTCCAATTTCATAGGTAGAATTCCAATTTGTATCATTCTTTTTTTTCTGAGGATTAAACCAGCACGTATCAATACCGGCCAGCTGCCCGCCTTGAATGTCTGCACTCAAAGAATCTCCAACAATCAATGTTTCATGTACGGACAGCTCTTTTATACGTGAAAAAACATAATCAAAATATTCCTTCATAGGTTTTTGAAAACCTGTATCTTCTGAAACAAATACTTCTTTAAAATAAGGATATAGACCTGAGTCCTGAAGGCGCTTATATTGTGTAGCCGATACGCCATTTGTAACAACATATAACTCATAGTGACTGCTCAGGTTTTTAATTACCTCAATAGCTCCGTCAATTAGCTGATGACCATTATTCAAATACGTTCGGTACTCTGCTTCAAGCAGCTTTCCGTCTTTCTCTATTCCATATTCTTTAAATAGAGTAGAAAAGCGAGTATTTACAACTTGCTCACGGCTTATTTTATTTTCTTCAAAAGCTGTCCATAACCCCTGGTTTATCAAGCTATAACGTTTTTTGCTTTCATCAGTCAACGGAATATTGTGGTTAGCAAAAAGAAGCTGTAAAGCCTGCTCTTCGGCTGCGTTAAAATCTAAAAGCGTATTATCAATGTCAAATAGAAGCGTTCTGTATGTTTTCATTCTTCTCTTTCCCCTTCAACTAATCTATTGCTTTTTCTACTCGTATATATTGTCGTTTGCTAGACAGCTCAGTTTTTCTTTATCTTTGAGAATAATGGAGCCTTTCTTTTTTTCAATAACTCCTTGCGCTACAAATTTCTGAAGAACACGATTTAAATGCCGGTAAGTCGTTCCGATTAAATTGGCTATATCTTTTAGGCTTTCTGTTTTTTGATCCATAACCAAATGTGATTCTTCACAAAAAATAGAGAGCAAGTAGCTAGCCAGCCGCACTTCAACTGGGTACATTAAATTAAAGCTTAGCGAGTTCGATTTTGCGCAAAACTTTTTTGTGAGCATTCCCAGTAAAAACGTCAGCAGCTGTGGATCATCGCTCGCATGCTGTTTTAATCGTTTGTATGGTATACCAATTACAACTAAAGGTGAAACGGCTTCAACCGTATTCATAATATCAACATCCTGTACATACTCAATATCGCCTATCACTTCAAGGGGCTGTTTAAAGGAAAGAACAAGCGTCTTGCCTTCGGGCGATATGGTATAAACTTTAACCTTGCCTTTCACCAGTATGTACAAGCAGTGAGACACGTCTCCTTGAGAACAAAGACGTTCTCCTGCCTCCACATCATACAGTGACAAATGCGGTAGTAAGTCTTTCTTGAAAACTGACTCTAATTTATAAGTATTTATATACTCCAGCAGCTGTTTCTCACTCGTAATTTCCCTCATGTTTTCCTCTCCATCATAACGGTTTCTTTTTATTAAACAATAACACTTCCCAAAATAAAAAGGACATATGTCCCGAATAAAATTTTAATTTTTACGTTATGTTCATAGATCCCTTTCAAAAGAAATATATACACAAAAAAGACTCTAGCTCGTTGGCTTAGAGTCTTTTTGTTAAACGCTCTTGTTCTTTCTGGCGTATCCAACGTAAATAAAGACGCCAATCAGCATCCAGCCGATTGAGTACATCCACGTTACCATTGATAAGTTAAACATAAGAAAGATACAGCAAAGAATAGCAAGAATTGGAATGAACGGCACAAAAGGTACTTTGAAACCGCGCTTTAAGTTAGGCTGACTTTTTCGAAGAGCTAAAATTGAAAATGAAACGGCAGCAAACGTAACAATCGCTAGCATATTCGCTAAATCTGCCAGCTGTTTTAAATCAACAAAACCAGCTACGATCGCGCCTAACGCCCCCACAAGCCATGTAGATATGACAGGCTCGCTATTTTTTTGGTTCACTTTCGCAAAAAGAGACGGCAATAATCCATCATGGCTCATTGACATCAGTATGCGGGGCACGACAAACAAATAAGCAAATACGACGGCCATAATACCAATAACCGCTCCGATAGATACAATGAGCGCTGCCCATTCTTGTCCTACACTATTGAGCGCATATGACAACGCATCGCCTACGTTTAGCTCTTTATAAGAAACCATTCCTGTTAATACTAATGCAATTACTACGTAAATGACTGCACAAACACTTAGTGCAATCAAAATACCTAGCGGCAAGTTTCTTTGCGGATTTTTCACTTCTTCTGCCGAAGTAGAAATGGCATCAAATCCGTTATAAGCGAAAAAGACGGAAGCTGCGCCTGCAAAGATCCCTTTCACACCAAAAGGAGTAAATGGGTGCCAGTTATTTGTATGAATAAAAAAGACGCCGACGGCTACAAATAAAAGAACAATACCTATCTTGATTAAAACCATTAAGTTATTTATTTTTTTACTTTCTTTTACCCCTCTTGTTAATAAAAACGACATGCACAGCACAATAAATACTGCCGGAAGGTTAATGATACCTCCGTCGCTCGGTATGGCGGTTAACGATTCAGGAAGTCTAATACCAAACTCAGTAAGCACATTATTTACGTAAGAAGACCATCCGCCTGCTACAGACGCTAAAGACACCGTATAGCATCCTACAATGGACCACCCTATTAAATGCGCTACAAATTTCCCTAATGAAACATATATGTATGTATATGCGCCTCCTGAACTTGGAACAGCTGAACCAAATTCTGCATAGCACAACGCAACAAGAATACAGGCTATTGCAGAAATAATAAATGAAACGGAGACCGAGGGCCCTGCATCCCTGGCGGCAACTAGTCCTGCTATAACCAGCACTCCTGTCCCAATGGTTGCTCCTACTCCCATCAAAATAACATCAAATAACCCTAGTGTCTTAGTTGATTCTTTTGCTGCATTTTCCTCTAACAGCTTATTAACATCTTTTTTTGCAAACAGATTACTCATGATGACTAACCTCTCTTCATCTCATTACGAATGACTACTTTATAGTGGTAGATCTTTCTATATATGTAACAGTGAATTATTTTACTACATTTAATTTTCTGTGTAAAATAATTTAGCATTTGAACTTTTTAATGATTAAAACAAAATCACTAATAATGTTTTCTATCACACCATTATGATGTACCCGAACAGACTAAAAACATGCGTTAACACCTTTCTCAAAATTAGCTTCATTCATAATTGCTTTTGTACTATACTAAAGAAAAACTTCATAGGAGCAACGTAAAAGATGAACTTATTTTATTTTCTAAAGGGGTTAGTGATCGGTTTTTCCGTTGCTGCTCCCGTCGGTCCCATTGGTATTTTATGCATCAATCGCACGTTATCTAAAGGGCGATTACACGGATTTGTATCGGGGCTGGGAGCAGCTACAGCAGATGCTCTTTATGGATGCATCGCTGCGTTTGGCCTAACGTTCATTACAACCTTTTTATTAACCCAAAAGATTTGGCTTCAGCTGATTGGGGGATTATTTTTATGCTATTTAGGTGTACAAACTTTTCGTTCTCAACCTGCAGAGCACGCTGCTGCTGCTAAAGGAGAAGGGTTGCTTCGTTCGTATACATCCGTTCTCTTTTTAACGGTTACGAATCCAATGACGATCTTATTTTTTATTGGCGTGTTTTCTGGTGTAGGCATTAGTAAATCAGCATTTGATGTTGCTTCTGCGCTGACAATGGTTGCAGGCGTATTTTTAGGATCGGCCTGCTGGTGGCTCTCGCTCAGTTTTGCTATTAGTCTTGCCCGGTCGAAGTTTACGAATAACAGCTTGATCTGGGTAAATCGTATTTCGGGAGCGGTGGTACTGACTTTCGGGGTATTTGCGTTATACAAGTTGCTATAAAAAGTCACTTGTCTCCTTTTCTGGGGACAAGTGACTTTTTTAATAGAAAAGAATAATCTTAAAAAATACCCTAAACGCTGTGTTTTCTGTATAATAGATAAATAGAAAAACAGAAAAAGTATAAAAAATGCTTGAAAACTACATACTCAATCAATAGTCTTCAAACATAATAAGGGGAAATAAAGCATGACCATTCTTCTCGTAGATGACAATCAAGTCAATCTATTTGTGATTGAAAAAATTCTAAAAGGCGCTGGCTACGATAACTGTGTGTCTCTTACGTCTGCCCATGCGCTTTTTGACTATCTTAACCTGGACGATGAGAACTCAAAAACGAATTCGGTCGATTTGATTTTACTTGATATTATGATGCCCGAAATTGATGGAATCGAAGCCTGCAGGCGAATTCAACAGGTAGAACGCTTAAAACATATTCCAATTATCTTTGTCACAGCCCTAGAAGACAGCAGCAAATTAGTAGAAGCTCTAGACGCTGGCGGAACAGATTACGTCACAAAGCCAATTAATAAAGTGGAACTGCTGGCTCGTATGCGGGTAGCCTTACGCCTTAAAGCAGAAATTGACTGGCACACGGAACATGAAAAGAAAATTCAAACTGAGTTAGATTTAGCTACGCACGTACAGCAAAACTTACTCAGCCCCCCTTTACGAGAGAAAGATATTCAAATGGAAGTTTCATATTATCCTTCTTTTAAATTAGCGGGTGATATGTACTATTGGCACAAAATCGACGAGCACCGGTACGGTATTATTCTTTTTGATATGATGGGGCACGGCATCTCTGCCTCGCTTGTTTGTATGTTTATTTCGTCTGTGCTCAGAGAAGCTATCAAGTCCCTCATAGACCCTGAGCAGGTTATTACAGAGTTGAATCGCTACATGGAATTATTGCACAGCGAAAAAGATGAAATTCCTTACTATTTCACTGCTATTTATTTAGTGATTGATACGGAAGCTAAGACAGTAGAATATGTGAATGCCGGGCACCCAGAAGGTTATATGTTAGTGGATGAACATACGCTCGTTCCTCTTCAACGAGGAAGCTGCCCTGTAGGGTTTTTTGAAGAAATGGACGTTCAGAAATCTGTTGTCAGCTTTGAGAACGATGTGCAAATTTTGCTATTTACAGACGGAGCTCTTGAATCGATGGGCCCTTGCGAAAATGAATCTGCTCTTCGTCTTCAACAACTTACTGAACAAAAATGGACAAATCCGCAGGCATTTATGAATGAAATTTTCTCAGAAGAACAAAAGTTAAATCAGCCTGATGACATGTGCGTGCTTATGATTCAAGCACAAGCATAATAAAAAAGACCTCACAAATGAGGTCTTTTTTTATTGCTTTTGATAGATGCGCTCGTTCCCTGCAAACTCAATATAAGAAGTTGCTCCCTCAGCAAAGCGAAGCGTTTCTTTATCGCCAAGTCCAAGAAACCCTTTTACACACAGGCTTTCTGAAAATAAATTATACACTTGATTTTGCAGCTGAGCTGTAAAATAAATAAGGACGTTTCGGCAAATGATGACGTGAAATTCATTAAATGACTGATCCGTGACTAAATTATGCTGAGCAAAGATAATACTTTTTAACAGCGACGGATGAAAATATGCATAGTGATGATCCGTTTGATAATATTCCGAGAAGGCATTCTTTCCTCCGGCTTGAATATAATTTTTTGTATATGACTTCATTTTACGTAAAGAAAAGGCGCCTTGTTTTGCTTTTTCTAATACATCTTCGTTCATATCGGTTGCGTAAATGACCGTTTTATCCATTAACCCTTCTTCTTCTAAAAGAATCGCCATAGAAAATACCTCTTCGCCCGTTGCACAGCCAGCGTGCCAAATGCGAATTTCCGGATAATCCTTTAATACCGGAATCACTTTTGTGCGAAATGCTTTAAAAAAGCTTGGATCGCGAAACATCTCTGTTACATTTATTGAAAAATCATTTAAAAGCTGATTCATAAATTCTTCTTCGTGAATCGCTTTTTCTAACAATCGAGACACGGTTGGAATACGTTCAATTTTCATTCGATTATAGACTCGGCGACAAATAGAAGATTTAGCGTACTGTCTGAAATCGAATCCCGTTAATCGATAAATAGCCGTCAGCAGTAAATCAATCTCTAAATCCGTTTTTTTATTCATAACTAAGTCTTCACTTAAATCTAGGTGCTTCATATCCATTTATGTTTCATACCCCGCTTAATTTACTAGCCATACACGCATAACGGAGAACAGCTGATTTAAATCTAAAGGTTTGCTGATATAATCTGATGCTCCAGCTTCCAAGCATTTTTCACGATCGTTTTTCATCGCTTTAGCGGTTAATGCAATAATAGGCAAATCAACAAGCTTTAGCTCTCCTCTGATTTTCTGCATGGCTTCATATCCATCCATTTGCGGCATCATAATATCCATTAAAATGAGATCAAATGGTTCACTATTCTCCATCATTTCAAGACACTCTATTCCGTTATGAGCTGTCATAATGGTCATACCTTGTTTAGCTAGCGCAGTTTTTAAGGCAAAGATGTTGCGCTGGTCATCATCTACGATGAGCACTCGCTTATCTTGAAACACATTTTCACCATCTTGCAGTGAAGATTCAACTGGTTGTACAGAATGATCAATTTCAGTTATTTCTGCTTCAGGTTCAGCTTCTTCTACAGATACCGCTACTTCTTCATATGCAAAATTCACTTTTTCATAGTCAATAAGACCATTAGAGAGGCTAGGAAGGTATAGCGTAAACGTACTTCCTTTTCCTACTTCACTGCTTAGAGAAATCCAGCCGCCCAATAATTTTGCAAACTCACTGCAAATAGATAAGCCAAGTCCCGTTCCTCCGTACTTGCGGACCGTAGCTCCATCTGCCTGCTGAAACGCTTCAAAGATAAGCTGATGCTTTTCTTTTGGTATACCAATCCCTGTATCAGCTACAGCTATTTCTAGCCAGCAATCCGTATCAACTGTACGCATAGCTGTTGTAAGACGATGGTCAGCTACTCGTTGAATGGATACTGTGACAGATCCCGATTCCGTAAATTTAAATGCATTTGATAAAAGATTTTTCACAATTTGCTGGAATCTCTTTTCATCTGTGTGAATGATGTCCGGTACATCTTGTGCTTTATTAATTTTCAATTGTACGTTTTTCTGCTCAGCAACGTGGCTGAAATTACGTTCGATTTGATCCGGAAGCTCACTCATATTCATCTCAGCTAGTAAAATATCTAGTTTTCCAGACTCTACTTTTGATAAATCCAAGATATCGTTAATTAACGCGAGCAAGTCTTTTCCTGAAGAATGAATTATACGAGCGTATTCTTCTTCATCTTCAGATAGCGTTTTAGCTGCGTTTTCCTCAAGCATTTCAGACAGAATAAGAATGCTGTTAAGTGGTGTTCGAAGCTCATGCGACATATTAGCAAGAAATTCAGATTTATATTGAGAATTCAATTCCAGCTGATGCGCTTTTTCTTCTAAATCTTCTTTTGCAGCCTCTAATTCAAACGATTTTTCTTCTGCGTCTTTTGTTCTTTCTTCTAGCTGTTCATTAATCATACGCAGCTCTTCAGACTGCATTTGCAGTTCTTCTGATTGTGTTTGAAGTTCTTCAGACTGAGCTTGGAGCTCTTCTGTCATCGCCTGAGATTCTTTTAATAGACGAGCAATTTCCATACGTCTAATTACGCCATTGATAGTGAGACCAAACGTTTCAATCACTTGACTAATAAGTTCTTGCTCTAAAACTGTAAACTCGTGCAGCGATGCAAGCTCGATAACAGCAATTACTTCATCTTCAAACAAGACGGGTACAATAAAAATACTCTTAGGTTTTACGTCTCCTAATCCTGAAGTAATGAGCTGGTACGTGTCAGGTACATCGTTTATGACAAAGGTTCTTTTCTCTAAAGCAGCTTGTCCAATGAGCCCTTCGCCTATCAAAAAGCTCTCTCTTCCCGCGTCGCCTTTTCTATCTGCAAAAGCAGCTTGTTTGACGAATAAGTTTCCTTTATCATTTTCCTCTCGAACATAAAATGCTCCGAAAGAAGCTTGTGTCATTTCTGAAACCGTAAAGAGAAATTTTTCCGCAAGCTTGTCTACAGATGCTATGCCTTGGTACATCGTTACAGCATGAGCAATGTTCGTTTGAAGCCAGTTTCGCTCTTCAATATTTTCTAACAACGCGTTCGTGGCTAGCCCTAAATCTTTAATTTCATCATTAGATCGAACTTTAATTCTTCCTTTTAACTCGCCTTTTGAAGCCGTAATTCGTTTGATCGTTTGCGTAACTTCTTTAATCGTATTCACAATAGAATTAGACAACACAATAGCGATAGCAAGTGAAATAAGCGTAACGAATAACAGCAAACCGTAAAGTCCAATTTTAATTTTTTGATTTTTCTCGTCTAACTCTGTTGCTCTTGTTTCAGTCGATTTTTTCTCTACATTTCTAAAAGAAGTAAACTGGCTGCGTATATCGTCCATATACTGGCGCCCAGGATCTTTCTCAAAAAATTGCTGAAGCTCTTTTGTATTATTTTCTTTTTTTAATGCAATGGTCGGTTCACCAGCAGCTTCAATCCAGTCTTGAATACTTCCTTTAATCTTCTCCAGTTTCTCCTGCTGATTTGGATTATTATTTAGAAGCTGATACAGCGCATTATAATCTTTTTCCCAACTTGTTGCTGCACTGTTATAAGGTTCTAAGTAACTCGCTTCTCCTGTAATAATATAGCCTCTTTGTCCGGTTTCCATATCAAGCAGGTGCTTTTCAATTCGATTGGTCAGATCATGGACTTCAATATCATGATCAATGATAAAATTCCGCTCTTTTTGCAAAGATGAAATTTGACTGTTTAAAACAATAAATGCAATAAATAAACAGACAATAACAATTAAATATCCAATAATAATTTTAGATTTGATGCCAAACCTCATTTTCTTTTCCATAATGTTCCTACTTTCATTCTAGATATTCTTCTAGAAGCATTCGAAAAACATGTTTATTTTTGCCGCTGGACAATTTCACTTTCAGTACACACTCTCCACTCCATCTTCCTTTGCTTGATAAGGCTTCTCTCTTTTTCTTATCAAGTCAACATTCCTATTATACACTCTATTTTTGTACAGAAGAATATTTATTGTGCAAGAGGGAAAGATTAATTTTCCAGTTTGCAAATACCTATTTTCAAGCTGTCTATAAAAATAGGCCCATGCTGTTAAAAGCATGAGCCTATCTTACAATATTTTTGTACACAATAAGGTAATGAAAAGTAATTTATGCTTTGGGGAATCACATAAATTATGACAACATAGGTATAAATAAATACTTACATGCGAAACGTAAAGCATTCATTATTTAAATTGTACTTGGATAATAGAAAGCAATGCCACTTTTTTTAATTTAAATATATTTTTTTAATTTACATATCAGGTTAAAAAACTTTCATTTATTGAGATTTTACCGAACTTAATCCGTTAGAAAAACTGCAGATAAAAAGTTCTCCCCCAAAAAAACAGTTTCTAAGTCAATAGCTTCACTTATGAGACAGCCTTTTCTTTTCCATCTATTATTTTACCCAGCTTTCCGTCACTTTTTTATTTTTAGAAATCCAGTTTTTCACACCTTTTGTTTCGTCTTTTGCACTGTTAATTTCTGATTCTAAAGATGCTAGTTGATCGTCACTAATAGAAAAATCTTTCAGCCACTTTGCTGCTTCTGGATAATCTTCTTTAAATCCCTTTTTGCTAATCGACTGTATTTTTTCAGGTCCAGTTGGATTCATCGTATTTTTGGGATCTTTTAAGTATCTGAGATTATACTTTTCAAAAGCCCAGTGGGGGCGCCATAACGTAACAACAATGGGTTCTTTATTAGCAATGGCTTTATCCAATTCCGATAGCATCGCAGCTGTACTGCTCTCTACTAAATTCCAGTCTGTTAACCCATAGCTGGGCATGGCATGGTCTTTCGTAAGACCATTGATTCCAGATCCCGGTTCAATGCTAATAATCTTTCCGTTAAACTCCCCTTTCTTATTTTTTAAATCACCTATCGACTGCGCGTCTACATAGTCGGGAACGGCTAATCCGCTGTCTGCTTGATCGTACCAAGTGCCGAGAACGTCTACTTGTTTTCCGAATCTTTTCATGTAAGAACTATGGGTAGTAGGCATCCATACATCCAAAAATAAATCAATATTTCCTTGAGCAACTCCTGAGAAAAGCGGGGCTACGTCACTTTGAACTGCTTTAACTTTATAGCCTTTTTCCTCTAATAATTCCTTCCATAAAAACGTAACGGCTACGGCTTCGTCCCATGGTATGTACCCAATTGTAATTTCTTTTTTAGTCGTCGTGCCGCTTGCCGTATTGCTATTTCCGCATGCAGAGACAAGCAGCATGACGACGATTGTTAGCATAATAAAAGAAATTTTTTTTGAATGTTTCATCTAATCCCACCTTTATCCATTTTATTTGCTTGATTGAATATCTTGGCTTTTTCGAGTAGAAAGATGCGTTAAACGATCTAAGATAACGGCAATAATAACAACCGCAATCCCACCGATAAACCCTAAGCCTACATCCAGCATACTGATGCTTCGTAATACCTCTGCACCTAGGCCTCCCGCACCGACCATGGAAGAAATAACAACCATCGAAAGAGATAGCATAATAACTTGGTTGACACCCGACATAATCATAGGCAAAGCGAGCGGCAGCTGGACTTTAATTAATTTTTGCCATTCTGTCGCTCCAAAAGCTTCCGCTGCTTCTAAAGTAGTGTGCGGAACTTGCTGAAGCCCAAGCAGCGTCAGACGAACGGCAGGCGGCATTGCGAAAATAAACGTAGCAATAAGAGCTGTAACATTCCCTAATCCAAATAAAAGTACGGAAGGAATTAAGTAAACAAAAGCAGGCATCGTTTGCATAATATCAAGAATAGGCTTTATGACTGCCCCCACTTTGTTAAAGCGGTGTGATAATATGCCTAAAGGAACGCCAAATAAAAGTGAGATAATCGTAGAAGCTAAAACGAGAGATAAGGTCAGCATTGATGCTTCCCATAAATCCAAGCTAATAATAAGAAGTAACCCAAAACACGTAAATGCAGCTATCTTCCAATCTGTCAACCATAGCGCTAATAGAACAAAAACAAGGACAGTTACTAGCGGAGGAGAGGCTGTCAATGCCCATTCAAGGCTGCTGATTAAACTGGTCATTATCTGGTTGATTCCAGTAAATACACCTGAAAAACTATCAATCATGTAATCAACAAATGAATTTGCCCATTTATCTAAAGGAATACGAGGAATCATCGCAGCATTCACCATCATATTTATCGACCCTCCACTTGATATGATTTAACTTCTTGCTGCTCGGTCACTGCAATACGTTCAGTGAGATTTGCAATAAGAGTGCTCGGGGAAATCATACCTTGTAGGCGATGATGATTATCAACAATGACTACAGGCGAATGACTGTCTGTAAATAGAGGAATCATTTCTTGTAAAGACATATCAGGATTGACGCAATGCGGCTGTGTCAATGCTTTTCCTTTTAAATCATGTTTATGAGCTTCAATAAGCTCCATCACTGTATAGATGCTCATCATACCTAATAAGCGGTCAGAACTATCAAGAACAAAAATCGCAGATAAATGATTGGTTCTCATTCTTCTTAATATAACTTGTGGTGATTCATACTCATAGGCAGCCGTTTCTACCGGAATAACAGCGTCTTTAGCAAGGCGGATTTTTCCGTAATTAACGTCTTGAACAAGCAGTTTTACATAATCGGTTGCGGGTTGACTTAAAATATCTTCAGCCGTTCCAAGCTGTACAATCTCTCCGTCTTTCATTACGGCAGCCCGGTGCCCTAAAGTTAATGCTTCATCTAGATCATGCGTTACAAAGATAACTGTTTTTTGTACTTCTCCTTGAATATCAAGAAATAGCTTTTGCATATCTCTTCGAATAAGAGGATCTAACGCCGAAAAAGGCTCATCCATCAGCAAAATCTCTTGTTCAGAAGCAAGGGCTCTCGCTAATCCAACCCGCTGCTGCATACCTCCTGATAATTCATAAATTCTTTTATAAGCTTGTCCATTTAACCCCACCATTTCAAGCGCCTCTTTCCCTCGCTTTTCCCTTTCGCTTGCTGATACACCTTGTATCTCTAGACCGAATGTAATGTTGTCAATCACGGTGCGGTTTGGAAGGAGGCCCACATTTTGAAAGACCATCCCAATTTTATTTCTCCGGACTTCCTGAAGCTGTCTTTTTGGCATATGAGAAATATCTGTGTTTTCTAGATATACCGTCCCTTCTGTCGGTTCTACAAGCCCGTTCAAGCATCGAAGTAAAGTAGATTTCCCGCTTCCTGATAATCCAATTAACACAAAGGTTTCTCCCTTTTTCACCTCGAAATGAGCATTGTAAATAGCAACGGTTGTCTTAGTAGCTTGTTCGACTTCATATTTACTTTCTCCAGCTTCTCTCAGCTTAAGAGCCTGTTCTTTTTGACGGCCAAATACTTTTGAAACATCGGTAACGCGGATAATGGGTTCTGTTAGGTTAGAGCTTGTACTCAATTTATTTCCCCCTTTTTTTAAAGTAGATTGTTAGAGGTGGTCTGACACCTCAAGGTAACGTGTCAGACCACTTCTACTTACTATTCGACCTTCATACCGATTGCTTCCAATACATAATTGTAAAATTGAGAAACGTGCTGTTCGATAGGTACTAAAATACCTCCTTCTTTATAAGATTTTGAGCTCATATTTTCTTGACACCACTCACACGCTTCAAAGTCTTGTAAATTAACGCGATGAAATAATTCCACGGCATCTTTTGGGTCAAAATCAGGCTTAGCCATTTCTTCCGGGTCGAATAACCATTCACAAATCACTTTAGACTTTTCCGCACTAATTGGAATAATACGATGAATAATAACGTGATCCGGTGTTAAGTTGATAAATACAAGCGGCAGAACGGTAATGCCAAAATACGTGCGGTCATCTTCCGGAAGCAATCCTTTTAGCATAGGACGGCTTCCTTTCCCGCTGATTGAAAAAGCTTCTAATTCATTCCCAAACTTAGCTCCGCCTCCCACGGAACTTTGAGTGCCGACTCCCGAACGAAATTCAGGCAGCGTTGCCGTAAGTTCAGGATGAATAGAGGAACAGTGATAGCACTCTTGAAAGTTTTCTACAATAAGCTTCCAGTTTGCCTCGACTTCATATTCTTCACGATGAGCGGATTTTAAATTTTGAATTTCATATCTAGCAAACGTATAAAGTTCTCCAAAACGATCAAAAATTTGTGCGTCTAGCTGATATTCAACAGATATAGGATTGTCAGATAAATTAACCCAAACCATGCCGTGCCACACTTTAATGTGAACGGATGTTAGTCCGTAATTTTCATTATGCACGAGTTCTTCTCGACAGCGGCTTGTGTTAGGAACACCCACTAAATCACCATCTAAGCTATAGCTCCACGAATGATATGGACAGCGAATAACACCTGCTTTACCGGATGCTTGGCTGCACAGCTTAGCTCCTCGATGCCGACATACGTTCAAGAATCCACGCAGCACGTGATCTTTTCCTCTAGTAATTAAAATATTTTCGCCTTCAACTCTCGTCGTAATATATTGTCCTGGTTCCGCTATTTCGTATTCAAATGCAACTAAACTCCATGATTTAGAAAATATATGATCTTTTTCTAACTTAAAAATGTCCGAAGATGTATACAGCTCTCCTCTCAACGTGGGCTCAAGTCTCCCATTATCATTCACTAAACCATGTTCCATAACCATCTACTATTCCTCCTTCGCTTCTTTAGAAACATTTAAATAGAACCATTCGCAAGAGCTGACGACGATTTATACTATTTTATTCGCCGCAAATCGCTGCGGAGTAAACAAATCAATTGGGTGATTAGTTTTTCCCTCTATCACTAAATCTGCTAAAATCTCTCCTACTACGCTTGCAAACTTAAAACCATGTCCAGAAAATCCAGCTGCAATCGCTACTTGAGGATATTCAGGATGCAGTGAAATGACAAAATGTTCATCTGGTGTATTGGTATACATGCACGTTTTCCCTTGTAAAAATCGACCGTTAAGCTGTGGAATACCTTGAGCTAGATAGTGCCGCATCATGTTCACTTCGTCTTCATATATATTTCGATCAATCGTTTCCGGAGTGCACGCTGTTCCTTTTCGAAAAAACGCCACTTTTGCTCCTTCAGCCTTTAATCCAAACGAAGGGAAACCATACAACTGTACATAATCATCTGCTTCCCAAATATAAATCGGCTGTTTTCCCACTGAAAAAATATCTATTCCTTGTGTTGGTTCAAAAAACATTTGCACATGACGCTCTACTTGTAAGCTAACACCCAAATCCCGTAATAAATCAGGTGCCCAAGCGCCTGCAGAAATAATGATTTTCCCAGCTTCATATACTCCATTAGCTGTTATAACGCGCACGCCTTCACCAGAAGGATGAGCTTCCCACGACACCACTTCCTCAAAAAAATGAAGCTCAGCTCCGTACTTTTCTGCTTGAAGAAGGTGAGTATATACGCTCGCTTCCGGCCTAACGAATCCAGCTCTTTCTTCATATAGAGCAACCGTAGCAGGTGAAGGTGTAAACGCCGGAAACCGTTTGTAAATATCCTTTGCTTCTAGAATCTCATACGCAAGATTCCACTGTTTAGAGCTTTCGATGCTTCCAGAAACCGTCAAGCTATCAGGAGGTCCCATCATAAGTCCACCGGTAACCGTAAGAATTTCTTGACCGCTTTCTCTTTCAATTTCATTCCATAATTCGTAGGCGCGAAGCAATAATGGAACGTAAGCAGGGTCTTCAAAATACGACTGTCGAATGATTCTAGAACCGCCGTGACTCGATCCTAGGTCATGAGCGGGACCGTATTGTTCTAACCCCAATACCCGCTGACCTTTTTTGGCGAGCTGATAAGCAGCCGTACTCCCCATAGCTCCTAATCCGATAATAATGACATCATAATGTGTTGACATCTGCATTCCTCCTGTCTTTCGATTGATCAATTAAACTACCGCTGGGGAGTGTGTCATCATTGTTGCTTGATAACGCTGACCAAAGTATTCAACTTCTAAAACCATTTCTTCATGTACGGCTTGAGATAATAAAGTGTGTACAATTCCTTTTCCTAAGCTGTATGAATAGCCGGCACTTGTCACAAATCCGAGGGCTGTTTCTCCATAAAAGACCGGTTCATATCCCATTACTATCGCTGAAGGATCATCTAATATGAGCGTCGCTAATACTGTTTCAGAATTTTTTCGCTGACGATCAAGCAATGCCTCTTTTCCAATAAAAACTGGTTTTGTTAAATCAACCATTTCATGAAGGTTAACTTCATATGGATGATGCTCGCTCCAAAAGTCTTTCCCGCTTTTTAACGAAAAAGATTCAATTCGAAGATTTTCAAGAGCTCGGTCTCCCGCGGCAATCAGCTGATAAGGCTGTCCTTGCTCAATTAATACATCCCATAAATTCAGACCTTGATCAGAAGTCGTAATCAACTCCCAGCTCTCCATTCCCCCGTAGGAATCACGCAGAGCAAGAACTGAACTCTTTTCAATAAACAAGGTTTTCGCTTGCCCTTCAATCCAAGTGCTGCTAAGTTCTGAGCGTTGAACCACGGACTTCATTACTCCTGTAGCTTTAGGACCAATTAATGCTATACTGCATGTCCCTGACGTTACATCTTGAAAAACAACTTGACCGTTTTGAGGCACGTGTTTTTGAATCCAGCTTGCTTCTACGGCTCCCGTACAAACAATCAAGAAAGTGGATATATTTTTGCGAATAACCGTTATTTGATCTTTTATGCCGCCTCGCTCATGCAACATACACGTACGTATGCTTTGCCCTACTGCAATGTCTATATTTCCTGTCGTTAGCTTCTGTAAAAACTGGAGAGCTCCTTCCCCTTTAATTTCCAACCTTTTCTTTGCTGCCGTTGTATCGTAAATCGCCGCGTACTGACGAGTATGCAACTGTTCAGCCTCGATAATCGGTGACCAATATTCAGCCGACCACCCCTTTCTTATAACCATCTTCTTTTCATATGTGGATATAAGCGGATAGTTAGCTTCATACCACTGCGGCTGCTCCCACCCTGCTTTTTCGTTAAAATACGCTTTTAGTTCTTGCTGACGCATATAAAATGGACTTACGCGCATGTTTCGCGATACTTTTCGCTGCATAAATGGATGATGAATGCTATAAACCTCTTCATATTCTTCAATAGACCGCTGTTTGTAATAAACAGGGCTGCATGCATACGTATCGAAACGATTAATATCGCATAGCTCCAAATCCACAGTCGGTGCACCATTCATCAGCCATTCAGCCATTTGCCTAGCAACACCTGCAGAGTGCGTTACCCATATGGCTTCGGCTACCCAAAATCCCCCTACTGCTTGTGATTCGCCAAGCAGCGGCATCCCATCAGGTGTGAAGGAAAAAATGCCGTTCATTCCTTTTTTTATTCCTGGCTGTTTTAATGCCGGAATTAGTTCCAATGCATCTTCCCACGGTTTTTCAAAATCTTTTGGTGTAAAAGGTTTAACAGAAGGCATTTCTTTTGTTTCTCCGTATTTTGTAATGTCACTGAGTTCGATTGGAAACGGCTCATGCTGATATGATCCAATCCCAAGCCCTTTCTCTACCTGACGAAAATAAATTGCATTATCTTGATCTCGAATAAGAGGAGTCGCGGCTTCTTCCGTTTCTCCGTTTAATTCAAGTAAATCATTTGTAAACACATATTGATGAGCCATCGGCTGAAGAGGAATTGTTACACCGACCATTTCTCCGATGCGAGGTCCCCAAAATCCGGCACAGCACACGATTACATCTGCTTCAAATTTTCCAGCGCTCGTGTACACTGCTTTCACTTGACCATTTGTCACTTCGATATTCGTCACTTCTGTATGACCGTAAAATTCTACTCCGCACTCTTTAGAAAAACTAGTCATTTTATCAACGGCATGCAAAGGTTTGGCAATACCGTCTGAAGGAACATAGAGACCTCCGCAAATACGATCAGGACAAATCAGCGAATTTTTTTCCGCGCATTCCTGCGGTGAAAGAAGAAGAGCTTCGATTCCCCATGAGCTGGCAACACCAGCCTTTCTCTTTAGGTCTTCTAATCGCTCTGGTGTACGGGCAACTTCTAAACTGCCGACAGGATAAAACGAGCGCTGTTCATCTGTACTCAACTCTTTAAAGGTCTCGACTGTTTGAGAAGCTAGTGTTGTCAGGACTTTTGAAAAGCTAAGCTGAAATACAAGCCCCGGAGCGTGAGAAGTAGATCCTCCCGTTTCAAACAAAGGGCCTTGCTCAATCACTGTTATGTTTCTTTGCCCCATTTTACTTAAATAGTAGGCAATGCTGCACCCGACAATTCCAGCTCCTATCACTACTATCCTCTTATGTTCCATCACTTTATATCTCCCTCCTTTTTTGGTTTGAAGATGTTAAATATTGTCGATAGTTAATTATATTTTTAAGATTCATAATTTTCAAAGTATTTTGTTAAAAAGTGTGACATAGATTTTTTTAGACTTTCTTCCGCTAATGTTCGGATAACGCTTTCTTAACTTTAAAATATCAGAAAAACTGCCGTCTTTTTCTTTCTAATAACGAATTTTAAAGAAACTATCTATCTGTCAAAATGACACTTATCAATGAATGGTTATATCAAAAATGACGGAAAGAAGATAGCTAAAATAACTTAGCTATCTTCTTTTTAAACCATTTACTGATTAATTAATTTTGAAGGCTTAAATACTTTTGCTTATTTTTAGACCAAAGTTGCTTGTTTGACTACTTTTTTCATTTCTTCTGCAACGTTTCTTTTGTCTTTTTCACTTGTAATCCCCCCGCCTACAATCACAAGATCCGGCTGTGACTGCACGACTTCAGGAAGTGTATTCAGTTTAATACCTCCTGCCACCGCTGTTTTTGCATTTTTCACAACTCGTTTAATCGTTTGAAGCTGCTCGAACGGGGTTTCTCCTTCAGCTTGAAGATCATACCCTGTGTGTACACAAATATAGTCAACACCGAGTGCATCGACTTCTTTTGCACGTTGCTCAAGGTTTTTTACATTAATCATATCAACAAGAATTTGTGTTCCTTGTTTTTTGGCCTCTTCTACAGCGCCTTTTATAGTCGAATCATCAGTAGCGCCAAGAATCGTAATAATACTAGCACCCGCTTCAGAAGCTTTCATGACTTCGTAAGCACCTGCATCCATAATTTTTAAATCAGCTAATATCTTTAAAGACGGAAAGGCTTCCTTGATTTCTTTGACTGCTTTTAGCCCTTCGTTAATTACAACTGGAGTTCCAATTTCTACAATATCGATATACTCTTGAACCTCCTGCACTACTTCTTTTGCCTCTGAAATATTTACAAGATCCAATGCTAATTGAAGTTCCATACTTACTTCACTCCTTCATTAAATGGGGTTGTCTAGCATGAATTCATTGTAAAACCGTTACTTTCAAAAAAAAAGTAGGCACTTTTAAAACATATAGTCACTAAAAATATACTATGGATGCTTCGGTGTATCTTATCAATTGTGTTTATTTTAGAAAATTCTGAATAATAAAGACGTTTTTGTAACCTTCTCAAGAAAAGATTTTATCCCATATGTGTGGAGTTATTCATTTCAGGTTCTATAAAGGTTTCCATATAATTTTTTCCCCACTCATCCATGCTCTCAAGGATGGGCATCAAGCTTCTCCCGTGTTCAGTCAAGGAATATTCAACTTTTGGAGGGACAACCGGATAGACTTTTCGGTGAACGATTTGATCTTCTTCCAATTCTCGCAGCTGACTTACTAACATTCGCTGAGTAATTCCCGGCATCATGGACTTTAACTCCCCAAATCGTTTCGTCCCTTCTTTTCCTAGGTGCCACATAATCAGCATTTTCCACTTGCCTCCAATAATCGTTAACGTTAATTCCTTTTCACAGTTAAACGTTTTGCTAAAAAGTCTGCTCAATCCTTTTTCCTCCCTTTTTATGCGTAATAGTATAGTTTTAGACACTATATGAAAATAAAGTGTCTACTTATAAAGGAAAATTGTACCTGCTATACTGTAATCTGTAAAGGTGGTAAAAGACTATATTCACTGTAATAGGCCGTTAAAATAAAGGAGGAGATCAATTGGGCAGTGTAGCTCGTTCACGTGATAATTGTCTCAAGTCTCATTCACCACAAGCGTTAGAAGTGGATTCCATGACCTTTATCTTATTTGGAGCAACAGGAGATTTAGCTAAAAGAAAAATTTTTCCTGCGTTATATAATTTATTTTTAGATAAAAAGCTTCCTTCTTCCTTTTCTATTGTTGGTACGGATAGAAGCAACTGGTCTGATGATGCCTTTCAAATATATGTAGAAGAATCAGTAAAGACTTTTTCAAGGCGCTTTAGACAAGGTGAATCCAAGATAAAAGAATTTCTTAAGACAGTTCGCTATCATAAAATGGATGTTACCAATAGTGGTGGATATGACCAGTTGCTGTATGCTATTCAAGAAGGCGAAGCAGAATTAAATATTCCTGAAAATCGTCTTTTCTATTTATCAGTGGCTCCTGAATTTGTAGACGTCATTGCTTCAAATATAAACAGCGGCGGATTAGGATCTACAAAAGGCTGGAAACGTCTTATTATCGAAAAGCCTTTCGGACACGATTTACAATCTGCTCAAGTGTTAAATCAAAAGCTTACTGAAACGTTCAATGAAGAAGAGATTTATCGTATCGACCACTATCTAGGAAAACCAATGATCCAAAATTTGGAGGCTTTAGCATCTGCAAACCCTATTTTACAAGCACTATGGAATCATCACTACGTTGCAAATGTCCAAATTACAGCTAGTGAAACAGTTGGTGTAGAAGAAAGAGCGTTTTACTATGATCAGGCCGGTGCAATTAGGGATATGTTCCAAAACCATATGCTTCAAATGCTTATGATGACTGCCATGCAGCTGCCAAAGACACTTAACATCGCAAAGACTCGCCAACAAAAGATAAAAATTATGAAAAGCCTTCGTCCTCTACAAAAAGAGTTTATCCATTCGAACGTCATAAGAGGTCAATACGAAGCGGGAAAAATCCAAAATCGTTCCGTTATAGGATATAAAGAAGAGCCCGGCATCAATGCTGCTTCCGTCAATGACACATTTATAGCAGTCCGGGTATGGATTGATCATGAGCTTTGGAAAGGAGTACCTTTCTATCTTCGCACAGGAAAAAGAATGAGTAAAAAATGCACGCGTATCGTCATTGAATTTAAACATCCTTTAAAGGATGTTTATACAGACGAAGAAATTATTCCCAACCTTTTGGTTGTCGAAATCAGCCCAAATGAAGGTATATCACTGCAATTAAACAGCAAAAACCCTTTGAATGATAATAAAATCGAACCTATTTTTATCAATTTCTCAACAAATCAAAGAGAAGTACCCGAAGCTTATGAACTGCTGTTAGTTGATGCTTTACAGGGAGACTCCACATTTTTTGCTCATTGGGAAGAAGTTGAATTATCTTGGAAATGGGTGCAACCTATTTTAGAAGTTTTTAATGATGAACGCTTTCCTCTTCATTTTTATCCTGCGGGTACGATGGGACCAGCGGCTTCAAATCATTTGTTAGAAGACGACGGGTTTAAGTGGTGGTGATTACTTTTAATCTCGTTAAAAAGAGGCTGGGGTAAAAGCATTTTATTTGAAGAAAGATCCGAACGATGAAGCGAGATTCTTGATGGAGAATCCAACTCGTTCGGACTTTTTCATTGTGGTCGTAAACGTAAGTTTACTGCATGTAGTTGCTTCTAGTTGTTCGTATTTTCTTTATTTAATATCAGCCATTTGATTTTTCGATCTCGCTCTTTTCTTTCTTGTTCATCAACTAAATCATATTTCTTCAGCAAATGAAACATCTCGTTTAATGTTGTTTGCGAAGGATTTCGTACGAGAAACTCATGAAATAACGAGCGAATATCTTCTGGCAGCCATTGTGACTGCGAGTTAAACTTCTGCTGTACATCTTCTACCGAGTGGTCTAAATTACATTTACCCATACCTTTTCCTCCTTTTTCATGTAACTTTTTTACATTTTTAGTCTTCTTTTCGTTTAAACGTACTTGGCATAACAACTGCTACAACTTCTCCGGTCGCAACAATGATGTCACTCGCGTATACTTCTGTTTTAACTCTCCACTTCTTCGGGTGAATTTCTTCAACCGTTCCTATTGCTTTTAGTACTTCACCCTGGGGCGTTGGTTTTTTAAAATCCACGTGGAGAGAACCGGTAACAAATCGCGGCGGCTCTGCTGAATCTCCTATTTCGCAGCCATTTTTACGGTATAGAGCAAGAGAAGCAGAGCCTGTTCCATGACAATCAATCAGTGATGCAAGAAGTCCGCCATATACAAATCCTGGTATAGCTGTATGTTCAGGCTTAGGTGTATAAAGGGTAATTGTTTTTTCTCCTAGCCATCCTGTCCGAAAATGATAGCCGTCCTGATTTAATCGGCCGCAGCCGTAACACCATGCAAAATCATCCGGATATTCGTCTTGAATCGCTTTTACTACTTTTCCCATGGTTCACCACTCCTTTTTTCGGAATATTTTAACACATTTTCTCTTACAATCGTTAGAACTAAACGGACTATTTTCAAGCTTACATAACTAGAAATCTTAGAAGAAAAGCCTCACTTAAAAAATAAGTGAGGCCTTATCGTTAAAATTCTTCATAGGCAGCGGGGTCTTGATTATTAAGTCTTCCATCTTCGCGGTTCAATTCTGAAAGCATATTCATCTCCGTTTCATCTAAAGAAAATGAAAAAATCGATATGTTTTCAAGCTGCCGCTTGCGAGATGACGATTTTGGGATTGAAATGGCGCCTAGCTGATAATGCCATCGCAAAATCACTTGTGAAACTGTCTTATTATGACGGTCTGCAATTTGTTTAATCGTTTCATTTTCTAAAACAGCACTCGCTCGTCCTAGTGGACTCCAAGATTCAATTTGAATGTTTTTCTCTTGATACCAATTTCGATATTGATGTTGATTAAAAAAAGGATGCAGTTCTATTTGATTGATGCTTGGTAAAATGCCGGTCTCTTTTTCCAAGCGCTCAATATGCTCGGGAAGAAAATTACAAACACCAATTGAACGAATCAAGCCCCAGCGCTTCGCATCAATCAGTGCTTGCCAAGCTTCTACATAATGATCTTGTTTAGGATTAGGCCAATGAATAAGATACAAATCATAATAGTCTAAATTCGCGCGATATAAAGATTCTTGGATGGTAGGAATTGCTTTGTCATACGTATGGTATCGCCCGGGGAGTTTAGACGTAACGAACAGTTCTTGTCTAGAAACCGGTGTTCTTCGAAGCGCTTGGCCCACGGTGCCTTCATTTTCGTAATTATAAGCCGTATCAATTAGACGATACCCTACATCAATCGCACTCGTTATAGCGTTGACTCCTTCATTTCCGTTAAGCTTGTATGTACCAAAACCTATAGCAGGCAAGGTTACCCCGTCATTAAGCGTTATTTCAGGAATTACTTTACTCATTATTATCCACTCCTTTCGATCATGTCATAAGGTTAGCATATATTATCCAATACTTGAATAAATTTGCATCACTCCTTTTCACAAAGGAGTGATGCTTTTAAAACAATCCAAAAAGCGATTACGGAGAAACCTCCGTTTTAAACTCGTTAACTTCGCACTTTTCTGCTTCTTTCTTGTTTTTAGTTAACGTAAAGAAAGCTACAAAACCTAAAAGCGCCGTACTAAATAAGATAGCAGCCATCGGAATCGCTGTTGTTTCGTTAATCCCTACTAAAGGAGAAACAATTGATCCTAAAGTTAATGGAAGCATACCTAACACGGCACTCGCACTCCCTGCTCTATGTCCTTGATTTTTCATTGCCAATGTCACCGAGCCTGTGATCGTCATTCCTATAGAGATCATGTAAATAAAAATGGGAATAACAATCGTAGCCAGCGGCCCTTTAAGCATGGTCATGATAAGAAGTACGCTAGTAGCACTTACAGCCGTAATCACGGCAATGCGAAGCAGGCTTCTTTCATGGATAATTCCGCTAAAGCGCCCAATAATAAAGCTTCCAGTCACAATAGCCAAGCCGTTAATACCAAACAAAATGCTAAAAACTTGCGGAGAAACATGGTATATCCCTTGATAGACAAATGGAGTGCCTGATACATAAGCAAAGCTTCCTCCATGGACCAGTCCGATAATTAGGGCATACCCAATAAAAGAACGGTCTTGTAATAAACTGCCCATTGTGCGAACAGAATGACCAATTGAACTTGGTGTTCTATTTTCAATGGGCAAAGTTTCTTTTAAACGCATTGAGATTGTTAAAACAATTAAAAGACCTATTAAACTTAAAAACAAGAAAATAGTATGCCAGCTTGCAAAAGGAAGAAGTAAAATAGCACCTCCGGCCATTGGTGCTATCATTGGTGCAAAGGCATTGATAACCATTAACAGAGCAAAAAACTTCGTAAGTTCTCTTCCGCTAAAAACGTCTCTGACAATGGCGCGAGAAAGAACAACTCCTGCCGAAGCCGTAAACCCCTGCAAAAAGCGTGCGATAACTAAAGCCGTGATAGTAGGAGCCAGTGCACAGAGCAATGACGATAACATAAATAAAGAGATGGAGATGAGTAAAGGTCCTTTTCGTCCCTTTGCATCACTGATTGGACCAATCACGATTTGACCAACGGCAAGTCCTAGTAAACATGATGTTAAGCTAAGCTGTACAAGTGAAGCTCGCGCATCTAAATGATCAGCAATAGAAGGAAAACTTGGCAAATACATATCGATATTAAGCGGACCTAATATCGCAAGCGTGCTGAGAAGAAACGCCAATCCTAGACGTTTTTTTCCAGTTGGATTATGAAGCATAATAGCAGAGCACCTTCCTTATCTAAATATTGTATTTTCACAGATAACCTCTAGTCTATTGAAAGGCACCCCTTCTGTCTAGGACATTTGTCTAGAGATGCAGATAAAGTTCCACTGGAAAAGAAGAAGGTATGAGTAACTACAACTACATACGGTTAACATAAAAAACAGCGCTTGAAATTCCTCCAAGCGCTGTTTTTTATATACTATCTAATGCCTGCTGTAAATCTCTCATAATATCTTCCCAAGCTTCCAGCCCAACTGATAAACGAAGAAGTTCATTTGAGATGCCCATTTCTTTTCGAGCTTCTTCCGGCACAACTGCATGCGTCATCGAGGCAGGATGCTGAATAAGTGTTTCAGCATCGCCAAGACTCACCGCGATGGAAATGAGCTTAAGCTGATTCACCACTTTTACGGTTTCTTCATAACCTCCTTTCACTTCAAAGGAGAGAAGCCCCCCTCCTTTTTTCATTTGCTTTTGCATGAGGGAATAAGCAGTGATCTTTTTATCACCTGGATAATAAACGGCTTTCACCTTGGGATGGAGACTTAATTGTTTTGCGATATGTTCAGCATTTTCACAGTGACGATCCATTCGAACGGCCAGCGTTTTTAAGCCTCGGAGTAACAGCCACGCATCAAATGGTGAAAGAATACCTCCAATATCTTTTTGCGTCGTTTTGCGCAGTACGGAAATAACCTCTTTGTCCCCTACTACAATTCCTGCCACAACATCTCCGTGTCCACCAATAAATTTAGTTGCGCTATGAATAACTAAGTCGCATCCAAGCTTCAGCGGCTGCTGCAAATAAGGAGTTGAAAAGGTATTGTCTACTACCACGGGAATTCCTTTTTGTTTGGCGATACAAGTAACTAACTCTAAATCTACTAAAGTCATAGTGGGGTTAATCGGCGTTTCAATATAAATACATGCTGTATCTTCTTTGATAGCAGCAAGAATTTCTTCCTCAGTTTCCAAGTTGGAAAAAGAATGACGGATTTGATATTTTTCCTCAAGCATTTCTAAGAGACCAAACGTGCATCCATACACTCCTTTTGAACACAAAATATGATCGCCTGCTTTTGTAAGTCCAATCAATACAGCCGATACTGCAGCCATTCCCGATCCAAATGCCAAAGCGGCTTCTCCTTCTTCAAGCTGTGCCATACGCTCTTCTAAAATGGTGATCGTTGGATTAGATAACCGGGAATATACATAACCATCTTCTGCTCCGCTAAACCGGTTTGCACCTTGTTCTAGAGATGAAAATGTAAATGTAGACGTTTGATAAATAGGCGGAGCTAAACTATCAAAATGATGTTTTGATTCATACCCTGCGTGAATGGCTTTTGTTTCAAACTGATATTTCTCTTTTTCGTTCATACGGCTTCCCCCTTATGCAAACAAGCGCTGTGTCATCTTTAAAAATGTAAGCGTTTTCTTTTATTATATTTCTCTTTTCTTTTTTCGTTCCCTTCCTCCTCACTTAGATAATTCTACCGTAGAGAAAGAAGCGACATGCACCCTGCATCTCGCTTTACTTCATCATTTGTTTAATTAGTGTTGAATTACGCTTTTTGAATACTTCATTGTGAGAAGAAACCATAGCTGTCTTAGCCGCAGAAGGCTGAACGAATTGTTTTGCTTTGTTTACGGCATTAGCAGCATCTTGAAAAGCACCCGTAATTAAATGGACTTTCCCTTCGTGCATGAGAATATCTCCCGCTGCATATACGCCTTCTACAGACGTTTCGCTTGCTGCATTACCTGCGATGTAATAGTCATCAATGGTTTTGATATGTAGTTTACTGTTTTTTAACAGCTCTGTATCTCTTTCATAACCGTGATTAATGATAACTTCTTCAACCGGCAAATAAGAAATCTCACCGGTTTGATGATTAGTCAGCTCAACTGTTTCAATAAATTCATGCGTCGCATCAGCCACTAATTTTGTAATAGATGTGTTAAGCAGACAGTGAGCTGAACTGTTTATTAATTGTCTCACCTGCGCTTCATGACCAGTTAGTTCACTGTTTCGATATGTAATATATACCTTTTCAGCAACGGGCTCTAGCTCATTTGCCCAATCAATGGCTGAATTACCTCCTCCGGAAACAATCACCGTTTTATTTTTAAAATGCTGCAGAGATTTAACCGTATAGTTTAAGTTTGTTACTTCAAATCGTTCTGCCCCTTCGATTTTGAGCTTTTGCGGACTTAAAATACCTCCTCCCACAGCAAGGATAATCGTTTTAGAGTAATGATGTTTCCCTGAAGAACTCTTCAGCTGGAAAATACCATCTTCTAAGCGGGAAATGGAGTCAACTTTCTCATTTAAAACAACAGTTGGATCAAACGTCAGCCCTTGTTCAACAAGCTGTTCAATAAGCTTCGCACCAGTAATAGGCGTTTGGCCTCCGACATCCCAAATCATTTTTTCAGGATAAACGTGAAGTTTTCCGCCTAGTTTTGGCTGATATTCAATCAGCTTTGTTTTCATTTCCCTTAGGCCGCTATAAAAGGCAGAATAAAGGCCAGCCGGTCCCCCGCCTATAATTGTCACATCAAAAAGTTCATTGTGTATCATGCACGTTCACTCCTCGTAATCAATCGTTATTGATTATCATTCTCATTTAAATATACATCTTCTTCAACGTTTTGACAATAAAAATAACTATTGACATCCGGAAACGTTCGAATTATAGTATGTAAAGTAAACGACATTGATAATCATTATCAAGTATCGTTGTATTAAACGTAAACGGAGGGGCAAATATGGTTCGCCTATATACAGAGAAATTACATATTAGTTATGGTGAACGTCTAATAGTTAAGAATTTAAGCGTTAACATTCCAGACAAAAAGATTACCACGATTATTGGTTCAAACGGATGCGGCAAATCAACGCTTTTAAAAGCCATCACCCGCATTATTTCCCATCAATCTGGCTCCGTCATTTTAGATGGCGAAAACATTTCAACAGAACATACAAAATCACTCGCTAAAAAAATGGCGATTCTCCCTCAGACACCAGAAAGTGCCAGCGGCCTAACTGTTGGAGAACTTGTATCTTATGGGCGATTTCCCTATCAAAAAGGTTTTGGGCGTCTATCGAAAGAAGATTATCAAACGATTGACTGGGCGCTTGAAGTAACCGGAACAAAAGATTACAAGTTTCGTCCCGTTGACTCTCTTTCAGGGGGTCAGCGCCAGCGAGTGTGGATTGCGATGGCTTTAGCTCAAGAAACCGATATTATATTCCTCGATGAGCCTACTACCTACTTGGATATGGCTCATCAGTTAGAAGTACTTGAACTCCTGCAAAAACTAAACAAAGAGCAGGAACGTACAGTTGTAATGGTGCTTCATGATCTAAATCAAGCCGCTCGCTTTGCGGATTATATTATCGCTTTAAAAGATGGAGAAATTGTCAAAGCCGGAAAATGTGAAGAAGTCATTACGCAGGACGTTCTAAAAAAAGTGTTTCATATCGACGCTGAAATTGGGCGGGATCCGAGAACAAATAAACCAATGTGTATCACATATAACTTATTAAGAGGAGATAACTAAATGAAAAAATTACTGCTTCCATTCATGCTTATATTCGTACTACTTATTAGTGCCTGCAGCAACGGTTCAACTGAAAGTAAAAATGATTCTAGAAAAAACAGCGAATCCAAGACGATCACATATCAATCTGAAGACGGCCCTGTAAAAGTTCCGGCTAATCCGAAACGTGTTGTTGTGTTAGGTTCCTATGCAGGTAACGTACTTTCTTTAGGTGTTAACATTGTCGGAGTGGACTCATGGTCTAAAATGAATCCCCGCTTTGAAAAGAAATTAAAAGGCGTCGAAGAAGTATCAGAGGAAAATTTAGAAAAGATTATTGAATTAAAGCCTGACTTAATTATTGGCTTATCTACTACAAAAAACATTGATAAATTGAAAAAAATTGCCCCTACTGTCACGTATACATACGATAAAGTAGATTACCTTACTCAGCATGTAGAAATTGGAAAGCTATTAAATAAAGAAGAAGAAGCACAATCATGGGTAGACGACTTTAAAAAGCGTGCGGCAAAAGCTGGTTCTGACATCAAAGCTAAAATTGGCGAAGATGCCACGGTTTCAGTTATTGAGAACTTTGACAAACAGCTTTATGTGTTTGGGAATAACTGGGGACGCGGAACGGAGATTCTTTATCAAGAAATGAAATTAAAAATGCCGCAGAAGGTAAAAAAAATGGCTTTGAAAGATGGGTACTATGCAATTTCACCGGAAGTTCTTCCTGAATATGCCGGAGATTATTTAATCTTTAGCAAAAACCAAGATGGAGATACATCATTTGAGAAAACAGATACGTACAAAAATATTCCTGCTGTAAAGAACAATCACGTATTTGAAGCAAATGCAAAAGAATTTTATTTTAATGATCCAATCACACTAGATTATCAACTAGATTTCTTTACTCAAAAATTTCTTGGCAAGTAATTCATTCAAGAGGAATTCTTTTTAGGATTCCTCTTGCTTTGTGTTACTAAATTTATTCTTACATGAAAAGATGGGTGTTTTATGAAAAAAGACAATCAGCGTTTCATTCCCTTTTTATATAAATTAATAGGTATGCTGTTCGTATTCATCACAATGTTTGTTTCTTCAATGGTTTTTGGGGCTGCTGACATATCGATAAAAGATGTATGGCTAGCACTTTCATCAAGCAGTGTAAACGAACAGATTTCGATCATCAGAGATATTCGTTTACCTCGTGAAATCGCCGCTGTTTTTGTTGGCGCTGCTTTATCAGTATCAGGGGCTATTATGCAAGGTATGACAAGAAACCCACTTGCAGATCCAGGACTTTTAGGGTTAACGTCTGGCGCAAATGCGGCTTTAGCTGTAACAATTGCCTTGATCCCTTCTATAAATTATTTGGGTATTACGATTGCTTGCTTTATAGGAGCCGGGGTTGGCGCAATCCTGGTGTTTGGAATTGCTGCTATAAAAAGAGGAGGATTTTCTCCGCTTCGAATTGTACTAGCGGGGGCTGCCGTTTCAGCATTTCTATATGCCATTGGAGAAGGCTTCGGTATTTATTTTAAGATTTCAAAAGATGTATCCATGTGGACTGCTGGCGGAATTGTAGGCACTTCTTGGGAACAGCTTCAAATCATTGTTCCTTTTATTCTCGGAGGTATATTCATTGCCCTTTTGCTTTCTCGGCAGCTTACTATTCTGAGCTTAAATGAAGAAGTGGCTGTAGGATTGGGCCAGCAAACGACAAAAGTCAAAACCATTTTATTTGTCGTCATGATTCTTCTTGCCGGCGCTTCTGTTGCACTAGTGGGAAACATGGTGTTTATCGGCTTGATGATTCCTCATATTGTACGAGGAATTGTAGGAACTGACTATCGTTTTATTATCCCTATGTCCGCTATCACTGGCGCAGCGTTTATGCTGCTCGCTGATACATTGGCTCGAACGGTCAGTGCTCCTTATGAAACACCGATAGCAGCAGTTGTATCGATGATTGGTTTACCTTTCTTTTTAGTGATTGTTCGTAAAGGAGGAAAAGCATTCTCATGATTCACCCAGCGCTTATTAGAAAACAACGAATAATTATGATGCTGCTCACTGTTTTGATTCTTGGAACGGTTGTGATAGGAATGGGACTCGGTGATGCACCCCTTCCTTACAATAAAGTGTTTCCTACTCTTTTTGGCAAAGGGAATTTTACAGATGAGTTCGTCCTTTTTTCAATTCGACTTCCGCGGATTATCATTACGCTTCTAGCAGGAATGGCTCTAGCTTTATCAGGAGCTATCTTACAAAGTGTTACGCGCAATGATTTAGCGGAACCTGGGATTATAGGAATTAATTCAGGAGCAGGAGCCGCAATTGCTGTGTTCTTTTTATTTTCCCCAATTGAAGCGGGCTCTTTCGTTTATGCCCTTCCGCTGGTAGGCTTTATCGGCGCCTTGTTGACAGCTGGTCTTATCTATCTTTGTGCATATAGTAAAAGCCAAGGACTGCAGCCTGTAAAGTTGATTTTAACAGGCGTAGGTTTTTCAATGGCTCTTTCTGGAATGATGGTGGTGATTATGTCATCAGCTGATCGGGTTAAAGTTGATTTTATTGCTAAATGGATTGCAGGCAGCATCTGGGGGACAGACTGGCCTTTTATATGGGCTCTTCTACCTTGGCTTCTTGTCTTGATTCCTTTTATATTGTACAAAGCAAACTCATTAAACATTTTTAATTTAAATGAAGCTGCAGCTATTGGAGTCGGAATTTCTCTGGAGAAAGAACGTGTAACATTGCTTTTAGCCGCGGTGGCATTAGCGGCAGCCGCGGTTTCAGTGACGGGCGGCGTGGCTTTTATTGGACTTCTTGCTCCTCATATTGCTAAAGGCTTAGTAGGACCGAGAAGTCAGCTTTTTATTCCCGTTGCTATTCTACTTGGCGGCTGGCTTTTGCTGATTGCTGATACGATAGGACATAACATTGCAAATCCTAACGGTATACCGGCAGGAATTATTGCCGCCGTAATAGGTGCTCCTTATTTTGTTTATTTGCTTTTGAAAAAATAATATGCAGACGCGCTTTTTTCAGAAAGCGCGTCTAGTTATTATTTTTTTTGTCTTTCATCTGCAGCGTTCGCTCTAACCTGTGCTTCTAAATCGTCTTGGTCTGCTAATTCACGCGAAAACTCTTCGTCCACTCCATCTGCTTTAGATGCAGGATAATCTGCTACCTTTTTTAATTGTTTCTTCAACTCTTTTTCATTCATAATGAACACTCCTTTATTCTAGACTGTTATTAGTATGCGTTTGTCGTTTCTGCACTATGTGGAGAAAGAAGGAATTTTACCAATAAGACCGAAAGCATACGTAATAAGAAAAAGAAAGGACGTTTTATATGATCATCATTATTATGCTCTCTATTATCATTGTATTTGTTATTTTACTGCTGTGCGTAGTTACCACCTCAAAAGCTTATGATTATAAACATACCGTAGATCCGCTTACAAAAAAACAACACGAAAAAAAGTAGGTGCGCTCGTTTCACACCTACTTTTTTTGTTAGCCCTGCAGTGATTTTAAATCATGATCGTTCAATTGAAATGCTTGCTTAATTTTGTCTTCTAAGTTTTTTGTTACTCTTCTCTTCCCAACTTCAACCAGGGCGATTAAAGAAAAACTGCAGTTCACTGCTTGAGCGAAGTTTCGCTGATTCATATTGTAGTTTTTTCGAATGTTTTTTACCATCTCTTTATCCATTTACACTCACTCCGCATAACTCAATATACTTTTTTTATTCCTCTTCAAGTCACATGTTCATCTAGCTGCCGACAGAGCGTAAGAAATTGCTGCTGCTCTTCTTCTTTATAGCATGCAAACAGTTTTTCAATCCTTTGCTGCATGTCTTTCTCAGCCGCTTGAATCACTTGTTTTCCCTTGTTTGTAAGCTCAACCATAACTTTACGCCGATCTTCTTTTGAATGGTAGCGCTCCACAAGATTCAGTTCATACAAACGTGTAATTGATGCTGTGATAACGCTTGGGCTCGCCTTCATTTCGTCTGCCACTTTGGTCACAGGCATTGTACGTGCACATTCAACAATCAGTAAAATATGATATTGAAAAGGGGTAATTCTGTAATACTGTAAAAGGCTTTTTACATTTGTCATTACTTTTTTGTTTAAAGATATTGAAATTCTTTGAATTTCTTCACCAAATATCAATGGATCCATCCACCTCACCGCCCCTTTCTCTCCAACATGTTTTATGATGAACTTTTGATTCTATAGCACTTTATGAATTTATACTTTTTGGAGCTGGAAGCATACGAATATCTTCCTCTTGAGCTTTTGATTTCTTTTCTTCGACTACTTTATCTTTACGTACGTCACGAAGGAAGAAACTTAAAATTAAACCGATAACAGAAATCGCTGTTGCCCAATAAAAAGCATCGTTAATACCTTGAATCGTACCTTGCTGCGTCATTTTTCCAGATAAAATCGTCAGCGCTTGCTGCTGAGCTTGATCTTGTGATAAATGCAAAGTAGCAGCTACTTTTTGTACAAATAAATGAAAGCTATTCATAAAGAATGGATCAGACGTATTCATGGAACTGCTGATTTCATTTACATGATATGTTGTACGGTTTGTAAAAATGGTCGTCATTAAACTAATACCAATTGAACCACTTACTTGACGAAGCGTATTAGACATTGACGTTCCGTGACTGCTTAGTCTCTGCGGAAGCTGATTCAAACCGGCTGTCATAATTGGCATCATTAAAAGTGACATACCAAACGATCGGATAATATAAATCGCTAAAATATGATTAAACGGTGTATCCATCGTCAGCTTCGTAAATTCAAACGTTGAAATAGATGTAATAAACATACCAACGATTGCTAGCGGACGAGGTCCCACTTTATCAAACAATGTACCTGAAATCGGCGACATGACCAGCATAACAAGTGCGCCAGGAAGCAACAGCAGTCCTGAATCAAAAGCAGAATATCCGCGGATATTTTGCAAGTAAATTGGAAGCAAGAACATACCTGCGTACATACTGATTGTAATCGCAATACTAATAATATTTGATAGTGAAAAAATATTATATTTAAACACGCGCATATCCAATAGCGGCTTTTCAGATTTAATTTGTTGAAGAACAAATATAATTAAAAGAACTGCCCCGCCAATGATTGTAGAAAGAACAACTGAATCCGTCCAGCCGTCATTTCCAGCTTCACTAAATCCGTAAAGCAATAATCCCATACCTGCAAGTGATGTCACAACCGAAGGCATGTGAACTTTTACATCCTTTGGAGGCTGAATGTCTTTTAATTGAAAGAAAGCAATAATTAATACAATCGCACCTAATGGCACCATGCCGTTAAAAAGGATGTGCCAATCATAGTTTTGAATAACCCATCCAGATAATGTTGGACCAATAGCCGGTGCGAACATCATGGCTAATCCAAAAATACCCATCCCTTTTCCTCGCATGTGAGGAGGGAAAATAAACACAATAATGGTCATAACAAGAGGCGATAAGACACCTCCGCCAATAGCTTGAATTAAACGGCCGGTAAGCATAATCGAAAATGTAGGTGCAATTCCGCAAATCAATGACCCTACTGTAAAACAAACCATTGCAAATAAGAACAAGCGACGCACACCAAATCGTTCAATTAAAAAAGCTGAAAGCGGAATTAACGCCCCGTTCACAAGCATATATCCAGTTAACAACCACTGAGCTGTATTTGCGGTTACGCCAAACTCAGTAATTAAATGCGGGATGGCTACGTTTAGCAACGTTTGATTTAATATTGCAAGAAACAAACCAAGCATTAAAACAATCAATAGCGGAATATGCTTTTTGATGGATCCATCACTTGTGTTTTCTATACTGGCTGTCATCATATTTCCTCCCTTCTTGAACTGTTGTAGTAAGAATTAGTCTTTTGAAATTTTTACTTCAGCGTTCATTCCTGGTAGCACATGCTCTGAATAATTAGAAATAGAGATTTTTACAGGAACCGTTTGAGATACTTTTGTGTAGTTTCCATCTGAGCTTGAGTTCGATGTTAAAGATGAAAGTGAATTAGTTGCATATCCCACTTCTTCAACTTTACCGTCAATTTTTGTACTACTGTCTCCATCTACTGTTACATCTACATCGTCGCCCTCTTTAATATCCTTAATCTGATCCTCTTTGATATTCGCTACGATAAATAGATCTTTCATATCTACTTCGGTTGCAATTTGCTGTCCAGCTTGAACCATTTGATTTTCTTTTACATTTGTTTGAATAATTTTTCCATCTGCTGGTACTGTAGCAGCTACAGAGCCTTTTTCAGCTTGAATCTTAGCAATTTCAGCATCTTTTGATACATCATTTCCTTCTTCCACTGTCCAGCTTGCTACCTTACCTGCTGCAGGTGCAACTACGTTGTATACATCTCCAGATACTTTAGCGTTATCCGTTGTAATATAGTTGGATTTTTGAACGTAATAATATCCTCCTCCAATTAATAAAGCTAAAATAACGATGATTCCAATAAAATTTGTTACCATTAAGCGACTTCTAGACATTCATTACTCCTCCTTAATACTTCACTAATAAAACTACTTTTTTATATAGCTTTTTCATAAAGATATTATCTCCATCTATTAGGAGATATGTTTCTTTATAATCATCCATTTGGTTAACTACCTAAATAACTTTATCATAAAGATATTTTTTCGTAAAGATATTAATTTAAAAATAATAATGGGGGTTAAAGATAATCGTTTCCATCCTTTACAATTGTTTCATTTTATTTTAGAGTTAGTTTATATATGTCCGTAGTGTACAAGGAGATGGAAGCTAGCATGGATAACAATGTAGAATCAAAAATTGAACACCTTTATCAAATTAACACATCTTTTTTTCAATATATGCGACATTTGGTCGAAGAAACATTAAAAACGCAGCCTTATCACTTAACACCCACTAAATTTTATATCTTAAACTACATTGCCAGCGGTACAAAGTATATGGTGGCAGATATTTCAAATAAACTTCACTTAACTTCGGGCGCTACAACTAGCTTATTAAATCAATTGGAAGAAGAATCTCTCATTCAGCGCGTGCGAGACGAAAAAGACCGGAGAGTCGTGTGGGTTTCATTGACCGATGAATCCAAACAGCTTGTTTCAATGATTACAGAGAAGCGAAATGTATTTTTAAAAGATATGCTAGCAGCTCTAACTGTAGAAGAACAAGAAGAATATTTTCGCTTGTTAAATAAAATGGATGCCCTTTTGAGCGATAAATATGGATTTTCTTATTAGGATACCTAAAGGAGCTCCGTTTCGAATAGAAACGGAGCTCCTTTTTTATTTTAGAAAGCCGAATTCATTAATGTAGCTGCTTTGTCAGGAAAATCGATAAAAGGATTTCGGTTGCCTTGCAATTCAAAAATTGCTGCATTGCGATGTTTTTCATAAAGTGAAACGGTAAATTCTTCATGCCATTTTAGTAAAAGAGGAAGATCTACTCGTGAAAAGTCAATTTTATTATGATAGCGAATTAAAAAATAAAGCGTAGCTCGAGCGACAATTCCTTTTCCATATTCGGGTTCAAACTTACCTTTTTCTGATTTGCCGCACCCTTCTTTCACATCTGATTGCTTAACTTCCGGTGTATAATCCGGGAAGTCAATATAAGAGGAATTACCTCTTCGGCTGTTACAAGAAGGTTCACACGCAAACAAATGATGCAAATCGCCTCTCATAGGCTCTTGTTTTCCAAACCAAGATTGTGGGACAACGTGCTCACAGTTTAGCAGTATATCATTGCTTGAAACAGATGAGTGACTAAGCGACTGAAGTGCATCAATATCTTGCTGTATCGCTTCTAACGGATCCATACCTTTCCCTGAATACAGACTCTTCAGCTCTCCATTCTCCTGTAGATCCACCCATGGATATACATATTTATGCGGCGAATAACTCAGCAAATGCTGATGCGTTTCCGTTAACAAAGCTTGCATGGCTTCTCTTTCAAAGAGAGTACCTCGATAATAAAGATTTTTACTCTCTTCATCCGTCTTTTCATCATAATAGCTTCGTTTGTTTACGTATTCGTGATAAAGGGCTTTTGCCTGCTGTTTTTCCACCATTAATATATCTAAACTGCTTTTCATCCCATCACCTCTGAAGTCATTTGACGTTGAATTTCACGCAATAGCTTTTCAACAATGGTCAAGTGCACAAACCCGTTTCCTACTTCTCTTGGTGATTCATTTAATGGAAGTGTTCTTCTGATTAACTGTGCGTAAAGCTCTGGTTCTGTAAGTTCTCTTCCAAACGTTTCATTTGAAAGAACTTTTATCAATGCCAAAGCTCCCGCCACGTGAGGCGTGGCCATAGAAGTTCCGCTCAGTGCGGCATACTTTCCATTCAAGTAGGTTGATATGATCTTCTCTCCCGGAGCCACTACGTCCACTTCATTGTTTGAGTTGGAAAATATCGAAGAACGTTTCTTTAGATCAACCGCTCCTACGCTAATCACTTCATTATATGAGCCTGGGTATGCAAACTCATCTGTGGAGCTTTCTCCATCTCCTTCATTTCCCGCTGCGCAGACAACTAAAATATTCTGATCAACAGCATCCTGAATCGCTTCATGCAGTTCAGGTACATCGGCCGGACCTCCAAGTGACATTGAAATGATATCTACTTTTTGCTGGATGGCGTAGGTAATACCTTGAATAATCCATTCATATTGACCTGAACCATTCCCATCAAGTACTTTCAGAATAAGTAAATTCACCTCAGGAGCCACTCCTACAACGCCCGCTCCATTATGCGCTGCTGCAATTGTGCCTGCTACGTGAGTACCGTGACCACTATAGTCTTGATAAACATCAGGATTTTGCTGATCATCGTGCGTAAAATTTCTTCCTCCAATAATTCGCTCCTGCAAATCTGGGTGTGTAACCTCACAGCCAGTATCCAAAACCGCTACGGTTATTCCCTGTCCTTTTGTTTGCTTCCATACTTCATCTGCTCCAATTAGAGCCACTCCTTGTGGGACTTCATTAAATTGACTTAATTGTTCAACTACTTGAAATGGGATAATGCGCACTTTGCTCTTCATTCAGATTCCCCCTGCAGGATTAAATGGAAGCTAGTTCATGGTGGGATCACTTTTAATCGCTTATTTTTGGAGCTTACTCATCGAGGTTTGTTGCTTCTAAACTTATTATAACACAAAAACAGAACACATGTTTGTATTTTTGTGATTTTTTAAAAAAATAAACAAAAAGCAGAAGCGAAATTTCCGCCTCTGCTTTTTGTTTATTGTTGGTTTTTAGAGGAATCAGGAACGGCACATTGCCCATCTGCACAAAAGGCATCATCTGCGCCTTCTGGAGAAAGACTCTTCAAAGCGGGAGTCGGATTTTCTTCTTCCCATACTTGTTGGAGAGCCCCTACAAATGTTTCGACTGGCTGTGCACCTGAAATCGCATATTTTTGATTAACAACAAAATATGGAACACCGCTAATACCATATTGCTGAGCCGTTGCTTCATCACTGCGGACTTCATTTGCGTATGCGTTTTTATCTGCGAGAATTTGACGTGCTTCTTCTCGGTCAAGACCTGCATCTTCTGCAACAGCAATCAGCGTCTCTTCTTCACCTAGATGTTTTGATTCAGTAAAATATGCATATAAGAGTTTTTCTGTAATAGCTGCTTCTTTTCCTTGAGCTTTTGCAAATTTAGCTAAACGATGAGCGTCAAACGTATTAGTTGGCTTCATATCGTCAAAATTAAAGGATAATCCCACACCAGCTGCCTGCTGTCCGATCCCTTCATTTGCCTGCTTTGCTTGTTCAATGGTCATTCCATATTTAGCAGCAAGAGCTTCATTAATCGTTTTACCAGTATTAACTGAAGCATTTGGATCTAGCTCAAAGCTTTTAAATTCAACCTGCACGTCATCTTTGTGTGCAAACTGCTGAAGCGCTTGCTCTAATCGACGCTTTCCAATATAACAAAAAGGACAGACAAAATCTGACCAAACTTCTATTTTCATCGTGACACCTCTTCAATTCAAGATAATTCTTATCGTAGCATACCTTTGAAGAATTTCCATCATAACTTGCTCAAACAAAGCAAAAAACACGGTGTTGATTTACATACTAAGTGTATTGAATCAGCACCGTGTTTTTATCTCACTTATTTTAAATTCATTGCTTTTAAAAGATCATCATGTAAATACGTATTTTCATATTAGCTAATCAATACTTGGTGGAACTTCAAGCCAGCCTTTTTTAATCATAATTTCCGTCGCTTCGCTTGCATATTGAAACGCATCTTCTCCTATCAGCATCATTTTAGCCACAATATCTCTTCGAAAACTAAATGCTGCTCCAAATGCCTGACTTCCAATACTAAAATTACTTAGTAAAATATCGCATGTCAGCATCAAACGATCAGAAAAAGCAGGCGTTTCAGAAGTCGTGATGCTTCCTGTTGAGGCAACAGAAGGTGAAATATCGTCTTGTATAATTATTTCTTCTAGACGCGTAATAATCTTTTTACTGAGCTCTTTTCCTTTCAAAAAATGCTTTTTGACTTCGGTATCTTTAGCCGTTTGAGAAAAAGCCTTCATTAACTTCATCCCCACAATGTTTGTTTCGACCCCGTGATAAAGCTGAGCTAGCTCCATCGTATTTAATACTCTTTTATCCGCAAATACATTTAAGCCGCTCAAATATTTTCTGTCAGAAACAAACTCAACAGTGGTTGGCATCGGAATATAGGGTGGACGTGATAAAATCCCTTTTTTCAGTAAATACTGCGTACAGGAATCATAACAATGTTGCGTAATCTTTGTTAAATCTTGATAAAATTTCACCACATCTTCTCTGTAGGCCTTACCTAAACTTAATGTATACATCCCCATACTAATTTCTTTAATAACACGAAGAAACATAATATCAAATCCATTAGTAAATAGTTTTGGAGCCTGTATGTTTACGTCTTGAGATGAAAGCCCGGTTGGCACTACGGCTCCTTCTTTTTCAAATATTGTTTTTATCTTTCGTATGTATATAATAAGCTGCTCACGCAAATCTGTCATAATTGTTTTAGCATCTTCATCGTCTGCATGTTCAATCATATAATCCAACAAGCAAATGATTAACGTTTTCTGCTGATATGTCATCCACAGCGTTCCAATTTCACTTGAGGTAATACTAGGTTTGTCAGGCACTGTTACTTTCCTCCGCTTCTTGAGCTTTGTTGAGTGCTTTTATCGCTCAAAAGAGAACATACTCATTGTACGTTTACTTACCATTATGCTATCCAACATTCTTTTTTTTATTTAACCCGCTGATCTATAGTTTTTGAGCAATAAAAAAACAGCTCCGCACTTACAGAACTGTTTTTTATCTTAAGCACGAAACGAGTACTCAACACCTGTTAAGTCCTCAGATACGCTCCATAGTTTTTCCGCTACGTCCGGTTTAAATAAAACATCTCCCATCATATCTTTTACAGGATATCCTTTTTTAGCATCTTTTCCGTCTGGCCCAATATATGTACCGCCTTCTATTGATTCAGTGGCTGCATAAAGAGTAGGCAGCGCGCCCATTTCTGCAGATTGACTAAATAGCTTGACTAAAAATTTCAACAAGCCGTTTGGTTCTTTGCCTGAACCGCGTGATAATAGGTTTGTATTTGAAATACCCGGATGTACAGCGGCACTAATTGTCGTTGATCCGGCTGCTTCTAAGCGAGTTTGCAATTCTTTGGCAAACAATAGGTTGGCGAGTTTGCTTTGTCTATAGAACTTCATTGGACTGTAGCCTTCTTCTCCGTCGAGATTATCAAAATAGATTTCTCCAGAATTAGCGGCTATACTGCTTACCGTTACGACACGTGAATGTGGAGTGGCCGTTAGTAAAGGAAGCAGCAAGCCCGTAAGTGCAAAATGTCCTAAATGATTACAGCCAAACTGCAGTTCAAATCCGTCTTTCGTTTTGCTGTGAGGCGGCACCATCACGCCTGCATTATTAATGAGAAGATCCAAAGACGAGTATTGTTGAAGAAATTGATTGGCAAAATGCCGAATAGAGCTCAAGTCACTAAGATCTAATGACATAATAGTCACTTTAGCATTTCCGTTATCTGCTTTAATTCTTTTCTTAGCTTCTTTCCCTTTTGCTTCATTACGCACAGCAAGAATGATTTCTGCTCCGCGAGCTGCTAGAGCCTTTGCAGCTTCAAATCCAATACCGCTGTTTCCTCCCGTTATAAGGGCAGTTTTCCCCGTTAGATCATGCATTCGTTCAGCTGTCCATTTTGTTTTCATATAAAGTTCTCCCTTTCAGCTATAGCTGCTTTTCTAGAATTTACGCGTCTCGGTCACATACGTTTTTAGAAATTAAAGTATGTATAAATTATAATATCTTCAAAACAAAAGGGACAAGCTTTTAAAAAGCTTGTCCTTTTTATATGTTTATGTGGTTCGCGGCGAATCGTAGCGCCCAAACCAGTCGTACCTGTTTGTGGATATCCATTTGTATAGCGGACTAAACGCTTTTTTCATTAATGGTAAATGCAGAAGCACACCGATTGGACATGTAAGAGGCAAAACAGCTAAAAGCCGTCTGACCGTTTCAAATCCTGCTAATACTTCCCCTTTTTTGGTGACCATATGAATTTGATCATATAAGTCTCTTCCTTCTTCTTTTAAGTAGCTATACTCTGTTCGTTCAATGTATTGAACTGGAATCCACTGGATTTGGTTCGTCCAGTCCAGCGCCTTAATTATTTTTTTTACGTTGTAACATAAAGGACATTCCGCATCAAAAAATACTTTGTGCTTCATTGTTTCCACCTTTCTTCCCTTATTTCTTTTTCCTTAGTTTATAAATACCCTTTTCTCATTTTTAATAACCATCATTAAGAGGCACTTCTTGTGCAGCCTGGCTTTAAAGCGAACATTTTTTGTGGAGTTTCTTTTGTGAAGCCGCGAAAGAAGATAGGATTTTTTTATAAAATATCACTTTTTTGGTTTAAAGCGCTAAAAACATGTTAGAATAGATTTCATATTGATTTGAAGCACTAGATGCATGCATTTAGTCGCATACTAAAAAGAACTGAATAAATCCAATGATAAAAGGTAAAGGTAATGTCTTCATAAACTTATCATGGAAGTAGGTTTATAAATAACGATGAAAAAAGGAGGGCTGGGTGATTACTTTTATCCATTTCATATAAGCTTTTTTACGTAAGGATGTGTAAACGATGAAAAATAAGTACATGCTGTCAGCTTCAGGTATGTATATTAACTATTTTCTACTTGGCATGGTCAATATCATGCTTGCATCAAATATGTCATTTTTGACAAAACAATTAAATACCGACGGTGCTGGAATCAGCTATATCATTTCTGCTATCGGAATTGGAAAATTGCTTTCATATTCTCTATCAGGCATCTTGTCTGATAAAGTCGGACGAAAACCTTTGATTATTGTTTCGTCTCTGACGATGGCTATTTTCTTAATTGGCATTCCATTATCGCCAAATTATCAAACAGCCTTTATCTTTGCCATTATTGCTGGTATTGCAAACTCTGCTATGGACGCTGGAACATACCCTGCTTTGATTGAAGTTTTTCCTAAATCTTCAGGTTCAGCCAGTGTTCTTGTAAAAGCATTTATATCAGCTGGTGCAGCGCTTCTGCCGTTTATGATTGCCTTTTTTGCGGATCGTGATTTGTTTTATGGGTATGCTTTTTTCCTTCCCGCTCTTATTTATTTACTAAATATGATCTTTATGTTCAAACTGCCTTTTCCCAATCATAAACGCGAACAGAATACAGTTCAACAGCAAAGTACAGAAGAGAATAAATTTATCTCTCCTCCTAACATGAAACAAGAAGGAATCGCTCTTATTGTGATTGGATTTACTTCTACAGCTCTGTTTACAGTGGCTCAAATTTGGCTTCCTACTTATGGTCAACAAGTATTAGGTATGGCTGAAAGCAGCTCGGTTCGCCTTTTAAGCTACTACAGCATCGGAGCTTTAATCTCTGTTTTAGTATTAGCTGTATTATTAAGCAAAGTGCTTCGTCCTGTAACGGTTATTCTCGTTTACCCGATGATTACCCTTATCGCTGTACTTACGCTTCTATTTGTTAAAGTACCTGCTATTGCAATTGCAGCTGCTTTTTTCATGGGATTTTCTACGGCTGGGGTCTTTCAATTAGCGATTACCGTTATGACCGAGCTTTTCTGGAACAAAAAAGGAACGGTTACAGGAATTGTAGCGACCGCTGCTGGATTAGCTGCAATTTTATTACCTTTAGCAACAGGGCTCATGTCTAAAACGGGACATATTTCAATTATCTTTATCTTTGATGCGATGCTTTCAGTAGTAGGTATGGCGGCGGCGGCTTTTGTTAATTACCGCTACCGCAAAATTTTAAATAAAAAGCCCCGCGAACAAATTCAAGAAACAGCCTCATAAAAAAGAGGCTGGGGCAAAAGTATTTTAGAGAAAGTAAAAAAAACGAACCATTAATGAATGGTTCGTTTTTTGTTATGGTGAACGTATGTGTCATTTCTTTAGGTCCTTCTAGCAGTTGATTGGAGGGCAAGGCGAAGACTCCTGCGGGGAAAGTGGAACAGATGAGACCCCGCAAGGAGGCTCATCGGCCACCCGCGGAAAGCGAAGACTTGCACGGAAATCAACTGCGGTGTCACAAGCAGTGCAGCTCATGCATACTATTTGTTTGTCTTTAGATTAGATTAATTTGGTAATATCTCAACCTCTTCTTAACTTTTCAGCTCACTTCCTCAGCTGATTTTTGCTTCATCAATAGAAACATTACACCTGAAACAACCGCAAAAACAGCTAAAATGTAAAAAGTAGAAGGCAACGGAATCACGCTAACTAGTGACCCCATAGCTAAGCTGCTGACAACTGCTGAAGTTTGTATAGCTGTCATATATGCCGTCGTGGCTAGTCCAATTTGACGTGGGGCCAGTGACTGAGCATACACCATGCCAACTCCCATTGTAGCGGATAGAATGAAAGCATAAAATACTTGAAGCGCAATCAATCCACTCAGCGGTAAATGAAGGCTTGTTAAAACAAAATAAAGCACTTGGCAAGCTATGCCGATAACAAAGAAGCGTTTGACTCCGATTTTATCAGAAAAATAGCCTCCTAACGGCATAAATATTAGTTCAAAAACAGACGTAACGGTAAAAAGAATTCCTACAATCGAAACGGATTGCTTTAACGTATCCGTTATATACAGCGGCAAATACATAGAACGTCCGGAATCACCCGCAAAAATGAAAAGAGCTGCTACGAATACAGCTATTAATACAGAAGGTATACCAGCTGGCGCTTTTGAAGATGCATGTGCTGAAGGTTGAGGCATACTGTCTTCTTTAAGCGCAAAAAGAACCCACACTAAAGTTGCCAGCGATAACAACCCTGATAGTAAAAATAAAAGAGTATACCCTCCGTGGTCAATGATTAAAGCTCCGAGCATCGGTCCAAAAATATAGCCTTGTGAAAATGCCATTCGCACAGTACCGGTAATCGTACCTGCCTGCAATTTACTTTCTTCCTTTTTAATAATAAAATCATTCAGCAGAGCAAAGAAAAAAGAAAACGCATTAAACCCTCCTATAGCAAGTAAAATGAGTGCTATTGTATAAGAATGCGTAAACGCTAAGGGAACTCTTGAAATGGTTCCAATCAGTAATGCCCAAATAATAAATGGCTTTCGTTTTCCCCATTTGTCTGATAAAGAAGCCAAATAAAACGAGACGATTAAACCAAGAATGCTCATTGGGACAAATAAAAATCCTGCTTGAAACGAAGTGGCGTGCAATGTATTTGTTGCCCAAACCGTTAAATAAGGCATAAAGCCGCCAACAGACAACCCAATAATAAATAATGAAATAAAAATCGTTCGAAAATCCCGGTCTGTAAATACAATCTTTATGCCTGATACAAACGAATTTTCTGCTTTCGACATAAACTCATTTCAACCCTTTCTATCCAGCTGTCAAACGTTCCATTTTCGCAAAAAAACGCACCTTTCTTCAAGAAACAGTAGAAGAAAGGTGTGTAAATGAAGGTTATTTTCCAATTTGTACAGCAATTTTTTCTTTTTGTTCTTCCTTGTTAATCAGCTCTTTGAATTTAGTTAAAAGAGGTGCTTTTAATTCTTCATCTTTTAACGCAAAAGCAAGGGTCGTAAAAATAAAATCTAATTTTTCCCCTGCATCATAACGTTCGCCTTCGAATTCGTAAGCATAAATAGAACGGTCTATATTCATACGCTGAATAGCATCCGTTAGCTGAATCTCCCCACCTTTTCCAGCTTCCTGCGTTTCAAGATAATCAAAAATGTCAGGTGTAAATACATATCGTCCAATAATTCCTAAATTAGACGGAGCTTCTTCGACTGATGGTTTTTCTACAAAACCATTCACTTCGTATAATCGGTTTTTATTTGCTTTTGGATCTATAATCCCGTAACGATGAACGGCTTCTTCCTCTACGCGCTGCACGCCGATAACCGACGATCCCGTTTGGGTATACTGGTCAATCAGCTGTTTTAAACAAGGCTGATCTGGGTCTGTTAAGTCATCTCCAAGTAAAACTGCAAACGGTTCGTTTCCAATAAATTGTCGAGCACAGCCAATCGCATGGCCAAGGCCCTTCATTTCTTTTTGACGAACGTAATGAATATTCGCTAGTTCAGAGATATGCTCCATTTCCTCTAATAGTTCGGTCTTTCCTTTTTGATGAAGCAAGTGTTCTAATTGAATATTATGGTCAAAATGATTTTCAATCGCTTGTTTTCCGTTTCCTGTAACAATTAAAATATCTTCGATGCCTGATTTTAAGGCTTCTTCCACAATAAATTGAATGACGGGCTTATTTACAATTGGAAGCATTTCTTTTGGGATAGATTTTGTAACGGGTAAAAAACGAGTACCTAACCCTGCTGCTGGTATAACTGCTTTTTTTATAGTCTGCATATGATTTACTCCTCTCTGTTAGTTATCTAGCTGTCTTACATCTATTACGCTTTAACAGGCACCATCTTGAAAATTTCTTTCACACCTTGCTTGTATCCTCCCGCTGAGCGAAGTGATTCTCCGATTTGTTGTGCATGCTGTTTATATGTGTGAGTAGTTAAAACGTCGTTAACTGTATTTTTGATGAGCTCAGCAGATACATTATTTTTATCTAATTTCACGCCTGCTCCTAACTCCTGCACGCGATCGCCCACCATAAATTGATCCACTGCCATTGGAATAACGACAAGCGGTGTATCGTAGTATAATCCTTCACTGCTGCTGTTCATTCCGCCGTGAGTAATAAATAAATCCGCACGTTTTAAAATTTCTAGCTGCGGTACGTATTGTTTTACAACGAAGTTTTCTGGAATGTGTGCTAATTCTTCAGGTTTTGTATTTTTACCAATAGATAAAATAACTTTACCCTCAAAATCTTTTAATGCTTCTATACATAAGTTATAGATTTCTAGCTGCTGATTAAAAATAGTTCCCATAGAAACAAAAATAATTTTTTCATTTTCATTTTGTAAGTAAGAAGGATCTTCAATATCTAATCGTTTAACAATTGAAGGACCAATAAACTTGTACTCACTCGTAAATTCAGATACGTGCGGCTGAAAGAATTCTGACGTAAATATTAACGTAATATCCCCTGGATTTGACATAATGTCCATGGAGTCTTTTAACTCCGTATTATATTGGCTGTTGAACTTATTTAATGATTTTTCGAATTGAGGATAAAAGGAAGATTGGTCAGGTTCTGTTTGACCACTTGGCATCATACAAGTTGCTAACTCCTTATTTAACGCAAACGTCGTACATAGAGAAACCTTTGGAAGCTGAAGAAGGTCGGCCACAGCGGAACCTGCTAAAAGGTGATAATCATAAAGTACATAATCATATGTTTCATGTTTCGTTTCACTCATAATTTTAGTAATAATATTTTCAGATTCATTTAAAAACAAATTCATTATTTCATAGCGGTCATAAGACTCTTCTTTGGTCATACGGTTGCTCATATCAAGACTTGGACGAAAATCTTCGTATTCACGAAATTCCGCTCCTGCTTTTCGGATTTTTTCAGCATAGTCTTCAATGCCGTAATAGACGACCTTCTCCCCTTGAGCCATTAATTCTTTTACAATTCCTAAAGAAGGGTTCACATGTCCTTCACCTGGAAAGCCTATTACTAATACATTTCCCATAACATCCATTCCTTTCAATTAGTTAATAATTAAACCACTTAATTATTCATTTGGTGAATTTATTGTATAGAAACTGAATTTACTATAAATTATCTTTATCGTAAAGTCATTAAGCGTTTTCAACTAAAAAAAGGTTAAATAGGCTCATTTTGGAATATAGTTATAAATTAACTCAAGAAAAACAAATATTGTAAAATTTATCTTGTTTGTAAATAGATGTATGCGCTTCAATATGATGAAAATAAAAAACACACCTAGCTACATTAAGCATAAGGTGTGTTTTTTATTTAGAAGTTATATAACTCCCATATATCTGATGTTTCTGAACCAATATACCAAGCTGCCGCCCCGCCTAAATGATAGTCATTAATTAATTTAACCCGGCGCTGCATAGATGCTTTGTCTTCGAGCCATATTTGATGCTTCGTACCATTTTCGGTGTATTCTACATAGTACTGAGAGGCTTGGCTGTCCCATTTTTTAGTTAACTTTTTAGAAGAGATAATTGCTTCGGCTTCTTTCATCGTTAAGTCTTTTGTGACAACTTTTTTGGTAGATAGATCCGTTTTCCATTCTCGCGTATAAAAAGGAACTCCCAGCAGGATTTTGTGTGCAGGTACATCTTTCATAAGAAGTTCTGTTCCTTCTTTCACCCAAGGCAGCGAAGCCACAGACCCTGGAACCTGACTTCCTCCCCAGTGTTCTTCATAACTCATCATAATGACGTAATCTGCTACTTGACCAATCTGTTTTCGATCAAAGCTTCCTGACCAAAACGGATCATTATTCTCTCGTGTTACGTCTACTGAAACGGCCATACCATGAGGCTTTAACGCTGCTTTTAATTCTTTAATAAATAAAACAAAATCTTGTTTGTTTTTGATATTAATATTTTCAAAGTCAACGTTAATACCGTCACTGTTTGTTTTCACAAGCGAACTTTCGACTGACGATACAAGCTTTTGCCGCTTTGCTTTATTGCCTAGGACGTCACTTGTCAGCACATCATCGAAATTGTTACCGATGAGCGGCCAGACTTTTTTGCCGTTTTTGTGAGCCGTTTGAACATACGATGGATTTATAGAAGATGAAACAACTTTGTCACTCCGCGTTAGCGTAAACCAGCGTGGTGAAACAACGTCTAAGTTCTTTTGTTTCATCGATTCTGCATAGCCTGCTGTTTTTTCATTAAAGCTCCAGCCCATAACTACTGGCTGATGCTTCTTTTGTGCTAAATCAGATTTTTTGATCCAGCCCTTTTTCCCTTCCAAAAGCTGTACTTGTACATAGTAATCAGGAATAATAAGCATTTGTCCAGGCTTAATATTTGTTGATGATAGCTGATTTAACTTTGTTAATTCAGTCGCTTTTACACCGTACTTTACAGAGATTTTCCAAAGCGTATCTCCTGATACTACTTTATGTAACAAGCCTTTTGGTGGTATTTTCAGCGTTTGCCCCAGAGTTAGCTCCGTCGTTTTTAGCTGATTTTGTTTTATTAGCTCGCTGACTGTTACACCATATTGTTTAGCTAGTAGCCATAGTGTATTTCCTGGCACTACTTTATGGGTGATAACTTGAGCTGCATCTCCCGCTTCAGATGAAATAGCAGGAAATTCTTCTCCTTTTTTCACTGTCTGAACAACCGAAGAATGTAAAGATGGAGAACGATACACATTTACATTATCACCTTTGACAGTGCCTACTGAAGAAGCAGCGTCTCCTTTACTTATTGGGGCCAATCCTCCACTGAAAAGACAGAGAATAAGTAGGCTCATACATATTTTCTTCATTTGATAATCTCGCCTCCCCACTTTTTGACATCACCTGTCTAGTTTACTACTCCTATAAGATAGAATCCTAGAGGTACATTGTGGTAAAGAAACGTCTGGGTATACGTCAAACTCAAATAAAAAAACTTACCGTCCGATGACGATAAGCTTTCGTTTCTTATGCATTTCCCACTACATTTTGATCGTTAATATCCATATCAATTGTATTGGCGGTACTGGCACTGCTTGTAATATTCATAAAGTTTCCTGTGTTCCCGCTACCAGAACCGACTGTTGTAAAAGCTGTACTCTTTGGCTTAATAGCCAGACAATCACCAAACTCCACTGAAGATGAAACCAATACATTCGAGATATTTACGGCTCCTACTACCGATGGCATCTGCCTCTCCTCCTGTTCACTATCTATCTGCTATATGATATGAGCAGAAGGCTAAAAAGTAGCTTTTTCATCTTTTTAATTTTATTAAGGATCAATTCGTTTATACCTTGATTCTGCAAACATATATACTCCGTATGCCATAAGCCCGATTGATACGATAGCCAGCAGTACAGACCCAAAAGGACGCTGCGCTACTTCAGCAAGGGCTCCATCTAACCCTTTCGTTTCGTCTGGATCCGCTTGAAGAGCCGTGCGAATAAGAAAGAAGCCAATAATCCCAAAGACGATACTTCGAGCAATAATACCCGCTTTTCCAATATGCCCGCTCCATCGCCACTCTTCTTTTGACATTTCGTTTTTCTTTAGTTTTTTTAGGAAGCGTCCTGAAAGAGCCCAATATACTTGTCCAATCCCAAAGATAATAACGCCGATACCTGTAAGCGCAATGATGGTTTGCCCAAAGGGATAAGATAACAGCTTGGCTGATACCGTTTGATAATGCTTACCTGACGTATGAACGTGAGCATGAAGCAAAATTTTTACCGAACTCACACAAAGACTAATATAAAACGTGGCTACAACTAAATAGCCTAAACGAGTAAAAGCGCCTTTTACACCATGCCCAACGTGGTGAGGGTCAAAAATAGCAGAAATGATTTGCCAAAACGCATATCCACTTAAACCTACTGCCAAAACGATTAAAATTAAAAATCCAAACGGCTGCTTTGCAATTGTGTGTAGGGCCCCTTGAGAAGTAACTAAATCGCCTTTTAATCCGAAAGCTGTCTGAATCGCTAATATACCGATGACAAAATAGACCACACCTTGAGCTACATGACCAAACCGTGAAAAACGCACGACAAACGGCTTAGTGCGTTCTTTTAAGCGATGTAACTTTCGACCAAACGTATCTTTTTTAACAAATGGAGATTCACCCATACGTTTCCTCCTGCTTTTTGAAAACAAACTTTATTTTATAAAACACCTGAAAATAAGCGAGCAAATGACTCTTTCGAACGTTCTACTAAGCTTCGCTTGTAAAATGCTACTGGTTTGATCAAATGACTGTCTTCCATATCTTCTTCGTAATTTTTAATGAGCGTTTGAATCGTCTCTCCCTCAATTAAAAATGCATTCACTTCAAAGTTCAGATGAAAACTTCTCATATCCATATTTGCGGTACCGACCGAAGCCATATCTCCGTCGATAATCACAATTTTTTGATGCAAAAATCCTTTTCTATACGAATATACTTCAATTCCACATCGAAGAAGTTCGGCAAAATATGATCTTGTTCCATATTGAGTCAGAAAGCCATCATTAATTTCCGGCACCATAATTCGTACTTCTACACCTTTTCTAGCCGCAATACGAAGAGCAGTTCTTATAGCTTCGTTTGGAACAAAATAGGGGGTAGAAATCCAAATTGACTTCGTCGCGCTTGTAATCATTGTATAATAATAGTCGCTCATATTTTCCTGCGTATCTGGCCCTGTCGCCACTACCTGAACGAACCCTTCTCCTTCAACACGATGAGGTTTTGTATACGCTTCATTATGAATTAAGCATTCTCCAGAAACGTATTCCCAGTCAAACATAAAAATTGAGTGCAGCGTTTGAACAGATTCACCTCTTAACATCAGGTGGGTATCTCGCCAAAAACCGATTTTTTTATTTTTCCCTAAGTACTCATCTCCTACATTTAGTCCTCCTACAAAACCTACTTCCCCATCAATTACAACTATTTTACGGTGGTTTCGAAAGTTAAATTTTTGATTAAAAAATCCATACTTAATAGGTAAGAAAGGATGCACTTTAACATTCGCTTTCTTCATTCGCTTAATATCTGAACCCGATAATGTAAAGCTTCCCATTGTATCAAACGTAAAGCGCACTTCTATACCTTCGCTTGCTTTTTTAATTAAAATATCAATGATTTCTTTTCCTAACGAATCTGAGTGAAACATGTAGTATTCCATATGAATAAAATGTTTGGCTGACTGCAAATGCTTTTTGATTTCGTTAAACGTTTCTTGCCCATTCTTAAGGACGTAGGTTTTTGTATGAACATTCATCTTTGTCAAAGATACACATTGAAGATACTGAGCAAAGTAACGCTGATGAGATTGAAGCGTTGATAGATCAGGCGTCGTTTCTTTATCTGCCATCTTTCTAAGCATCTCTCGGTTATGCATACGCTTTTTTTTGAACATATGCCCCTTTAAATAGAGCTGTCCTGAATACAAATAAAAGAAAAAGCCTGCAACAGGGAAGAAAAAGAGGACATACATCCAAACCAACGTACTTTCAGGCGTTCGATTTTCAAGCATAAGTGAATACATACAAATGAAAATGATGACACCATATAATCCAACTAAGGCATACTTCCAATGAATATCAATAGAGGTAAAAAAGAAAGCATAAATTGAAAGTAAAATAATAAATAAAAAAATAAAGTCCAACCGGCGTTTTTTCATAAAAGCTCTCCTAAAAACAAACTGTATTGTATCACTTGCCTACCTTTCATATGAGGTAGTATATGGAATACACAGAATTCTTATCATGCATGCTACATAAAATGTACATATATTTGCACAAAAAGCAGTTTAGCCGCTTAAGCAACTAAACTGAACTACCTCAGACAAGCATCATTCATATACCTATACCCTGGATGGTAAAACAAAAAACCTCCTTACAGGGAGGTTTTTTCACTGGCTTTTCAAGCATCGATGCCTTTTTATGAGTTAGTATAACCAGACTCTTTTTCTTTTTTAGGCCAAACGAAATTAGAAAGAGATAATAAGAAATCAATTCCTACAATAACTGTCCAAACTTCCACTACATTTTGCAGCACATTAATTTTTCCATTTGGTACTATATACATCATCGCCGCTAAAAGAGCTGCCCCAATAGCGTAAGCAACAAGATGCTGTATCCATGATTTAAAATAATGCTTTGCATATTCTATTCCATAGCGCCTACGAGGTTTTTCTCCGCTTTTCATCACATAATATTGAAAGCGTTCGTCTGCCCATTGAATCATACTTTTTCCAAAAGCAATCGAAATTCCAATATACACGGCTGCAATAGCGTGAGCATAAGTCGCTGTAGCACCTCCGTAAAGGTCTATGCTCGTCACAATCAGAAGAAAAAAATCAACAACAGGTGTTAAAGCTAAAATAAAAAAACTGAGCTTTTGTTTTTTAAACATATACCTTGTTGCTAATCCTAAAATGATGACTATCCAAAAAGCGATTTCACATGCAATAATCATCCAGGCTATTAAATTCAAATAATCCCCTCTCTTCCTCTCGTTCAACGAATAGATAATAGGTTTTAAATAAAAAATTTTATGCATAAGTTTATTTTTATGTATATACATCCTGCTTCATAACCCTACGGCTTATTCCATCCTCAGCTGAGTTCTAAGATCCATTGAAACGTATTTGCTAGGCGGGTCTTTTAAATCGATATCTATAATACTCCCAGCTCATTCCTACCGCGACTCCAATCGAATAGGCTAGTATATCGCTCCATAAGAAGCCATACCCCAAAATGAGCCCTCCTAGCGCAGTCTTTCTTATGTCATCAATCCACGGAGCGTGATACAGCTGTGTAAATTCAATGAAGTAACAAAACACTATAGCAAACATACCAATCATTTTTGTCTTCCATGTAGGAAACAAAAAACCCGCACTGACAAAAATCATTAAGGCCCATAACGAATCTCCCGCATATATATTTATGATGTGAGGAAGATGCGCAGTAAGTTTTCTTGATAAGAGGCCTGCTCCCATGATCACAATAGCTAGAAGCAGATATACCCATCTATTTCTTTTATTCATTTCAAACTCCTTTTTCTTAAATGCTCCGTCACAATAAGCCTTCACTGTATAATTTTATCAGAACCGCAAACTGTTAAATACCTCTTTTTTTCATTTTTTACAGCTTCCCCCTATGTATATATGACAAGTGTCATAGTTTCTATATGACACGTATGTCTTAAATAGTCAGAAAAATCCCTTTATACTGAGGATAATATACGGTGATGAAAGGAATTTCATATGACTATACAAAAACAAAAGAATTTACGAAAACAAGTTGCACCCTTTGAAAAAGCAGTAATGAAAGACAGCATAAGACAATTGATTAATACTTTTTTACCTTTTTTCACACTATGGTTTCTCGCTTATGAGAGCCTTTCAATTTCTTATTTGTTAGCATTTCCGCTAACTGTTATCGCAGCAGGGTTTTTAGTAAGAATATTCATTATTTTTCATGACTGTTGTCACTATTCTTTCTTTAAGAGTAGACAACACAATAAAATTCTCGGAACAATTACCGGTGTGTTAACGATGTTTCCTTACAGTCAATGGGGACATAGCCATGCCATTCACCATGCAACAAGCAGCAACTTAGATAAAAGAGGTACGGGTGACATTTGGGTGTTAACCGTAACGGAATATAAAGAAGCGTCTATTTGGAAAAAAATCGCTTACCGTATCTATCGCAACCCGTTCGTTATGTTCGGCGCGGGACCTATATATGTATTTTTGATTACAAACCGATTCAATCGAAAAAATGCGAAGAAAAAAGAGAGAATGAACACGTATCTTACAAATGTATTGATTGTTGCATTAGCAGCAGCGACCTGCTGGTTGGTAGGTTGGCAGGCGTTTGTATTAATTCAAGGACCGATTTTCTTCATTTCAGGTTCAATTGGAATTTGGCTGTTTTATGTACAGCATCAGTTTGAAGATTCTTATTTTGAAGAAGATGAGCACTGGGATTATGTAAAAGCAGCCGTTGAAGGAAGTTCATTTTACAAGCTTCCAAAACTTTTGCAATGGCTAACAGGCAATATCGGGTTTCACCACGTACATCATTTAAGCCCAAGAGTGCCCAACTATAAGCTTGAAGCTGTTCATCAACACACACAGCCTCTTCAAAATGTACCAACCATTACACTCGCAACAAGCCTTCGCTCTCTTCGATTCCGTTTATGGGATGAAGAAAACAAAATGTTTGTGAGCTTTAAAGAAATAAAAAAACGCTCAACTGCACCAAAAGCAAGCAGAATTTCTTCTCAAACAAAAGCAGAACTTTAATAAAACAGTCAAGCTTTCAAAAGCTTGACTGTTTTATCTATTCTCCTAAACTTATTTCATTCTACTTTGTGGTAAACTAATAGTGTATTTTAACAAACAAATGAGGTTCTTTATGAAAAAATATACGTTTTTCCAAAAAATCACTGGGCTATCTCCTTACATATGGACGGTATTTGCCATTTTACCATTTTATTTTATCTTACAGTCTTCATCCATGAATCACATTATTCTTGGCTCTTTACTCACCATCTTATTTTTTATTTTCTATCGTTTTGCATTTGTTTCAACAGACAAGTCCGTTTACGTATGGACGGCTTTATTAATCGTCATTTCCTTAGCCCTAACAACGATTTTTAATTATATTTACTTTGCCTTTTACTTCGCTTTTTTTATCGCTTATTTTATTGGAAATATCCAAAAACGGCTCGCTTTCTTCACTTTGTATGCTGTTCATTTGATCAGCACCGTTATTTCGGTAAACTTTAACGTTGTTATGCAAGAAGAGATCTTTTTAAAACAGCTGCCTTTCATTTTTGTAATTTCCATTAGTGTAATTGTACTGCCATTTAGCATTTATAACCGGAAGAAGCGAGACCGGCTGGAAGAACAGCTGGAAGATGCAAATAAACGTATTTCTGAGCTTGTAAAACAGGAAGAGCGCCAGCGTATAGCTCGCGACCTGCACGATACGCTAGGACAAAAGCTGTCTCTTATTGGTCTAAAAAGTGATTTAGCAAGAAAACTTATTGCAAAAGATCCTGAAAAAGCAAAATCTGAATTAAAAGATGTCCAGCAAACAGCGCGCACGGCTCTTAATGAAGTGAGAAAAATGGTTTCTCAAATGCGTGGAATTCGCCTTAGCGAAGAACTAAAACGCGTTCAAGAGCTTTTAGAAGCTGCCGAAATTACGTTTGTAGGAGAAAAGGATGTTTCATTAGAGAATGTGTCTTTGCTAATTGAAAATATTCTGAGCATGTGCTTAAAAGAAGCCGTAACCAATGTGGTCAAACATAGTCAAGCCACCGTTTGCACGATTACTTTACATCAGTCTGCAAAAGAAGTAGGCATAACGGTAGAAGACAATGGAGTGGGTATTAATACGAAAAAAAACTGCTGGGAAGGAAACGGACTTTTAGGAATGAAAGAGCGGTTGGAGTTTGTAAACGGCCATCTTGATATCTCCAGTCAAGGGGGGACGATTATTCATATTACAGTTCCAAACATCGTCAAACATATTAAGGAGGAACAATTATGATTCGAATTGTCATTGCCGAAGATCAGCAAATGATGTTAGGAGCTTTAGGCTCTTTGTTAAATTTAGAAGATGACATGGAAGTTGTCGGAAAAGCTTCAAATGGGGAACAAGCGGTATCACTTGCTAAGCAGCACCAGCCAGACATATGCGTAATGGACATCGAGATGCCACTTAAAACTGGGCTTGAAGCTGCAGAGGAACTAAAAGATTTAAACTGTAAAGTCATCATTTTAACAACGTTCGCTCGCTCTGGCTATTTTCAAAGAGCTTTGAAAGCAGGCGTAAGTGGCTACTTGCTAAAAGATAGTCCGAGTGAAGAACTCGCAAATTCAATTCGAAGCGTGATGGCAGGCAGACGCCTCTATGCTCCAGAATTAGTGGATGACTTATATAGTGAATCTACCAGTCCTCTTACTGCTAGAGAGAAAGAAGTATTAGCTCTAGTAGCTGATGGAAAAAACACAAAGGAAATTGCTGACGAACTATCTATTAAGACCGGAACAGTGCGCAACTATATTTCTACCATTCTGGACAAACTCGAAGTAAAGAATCGCATTGAAGCTATTACTCGCTTTAAAGAAAAAGGATGGTTCAAATGAAAAAAGCATGCATCAAACCGAGATGCATGCTTTTTAATCATTTGGCAATTTATCGTACCCTAATTTGTCGATGATCACGACATGCTCGGGGAATTCATCAAGCAGCTGCTGTTTTGTGAATAATTCAAAGTCACGGAAATCAAAGCCTGGTGCGACCATACATCCTACCAGGGAAAACGTATTCTCATTTGCGACAGAGGAACCGAAAATGGTATCTCTTGGAACTAAAAATTGAGGAACTTCTCCATTTTCTAAGTTTGTACCTAGTTTTACTTCTTGATAGGTTCCGTCGCGGTAGATAATATGAATGGTTAAAGAACTTCCCCCATGATAGTACCATAATTCATCTGATTGCAGCCGGTGGAAATGCGATACATCGTGAGACCTTAATAAAAAGTAAATACTCGTATATAGAAATCGTTTGTCATCAAACTGAGATGACACTTCTTTATCAGAAATTTCATCATTAGAACGATAGGTTTGTTTATAAAACCCTCCTTCTGGATGAGGCTGCAGCTCAAGCTTTGAAATCCAATATTCCCAATTATGTAAATCCATTACGTTCCTTCCCTTCCTTTTTTCTTTTATCATTAACTACATCATAGTAAATCATTCTTTCTAACACAACAAACGGCTTCATTATTCCATTAGGAAAATGAAGCCGCTTACCACCGGTATCTTATCATTACATCCTACCCTTTCTGTTAGCACGGCTATATCTATACCTGCTAGAATGGCAGCGATGAAATAAATACGTCATATACAAATCTAACTGAAATCGATCTCCCTCAATGAAAAATTGAAACGGCTGTTCTTTATCTTGATAAATTCCCGCAGATGAACGCTGCTTAAACGGGACAATATTCATCTCTTTTCCCCCTCAGACAGATGTGCTTTTTAGTGTAAATGCTGATGACAAACGTAATATTTTTTGATAAAAGTGAGGGCAGCCTGTGCATCTTGAATGCCAAGCTTTTTACAAACGCCCGCTAACATGAGCAGTTTGTACATAACCAGCTTTTGATTATTGGTTGCCAGTACGTAATAAACAATCGTATTAGCAACTGCCCGCGGTAATCTTATTTTTTTCAACTCATATAACGCAGCAGACGAAGACATGCCTGCTTCGTTTAAAATTTGCTCGGTTGTGTACGTCTCCAAATAGCGAGCAAGCTTTCTTTCTTTATTGTTAAATATACCTTTAGAATCGTTCATTTTCTCTCCCTCTGTTATTTTAATAATCCATTAAACGCTGCATTAATTAGCCATAATGCGATAGCTCCCCCTGATAAATAAGTGCTGAGATAGAATATTAGCTCCATATACCTCCCTCCCATTTCTATCTTACCCCTTCATTTCTCTAGCTGCAGTGATATTCATCACAGTAAAAAGTGTATTGTTGAGCTGCCGAATAGCTCCGCAAAAGAGCTCGTGAGAAAGGTCTCACGAGCTGCTTAGTTAGCATTTTTATTTTCGGATAATGCGTTTAAAAATCATAATAATTAATAATACAACCACAATAACAAGCAAAAATTTCAACATGAGTTGTCCATCCCTTCAAATCAGTAAATCGTCTTTCATTAGTAAGTAGTTACCCTGTTTCGTTTTTTATAAACTGCTGACTGCTTATTTCATGCCAAAAATTATATACTAGTAGAAAATGAGCTTAAATTAGCCCTACATATAAAACATAAACGGGAGTATAACCATGACTGACTATCTTCAAACATTTCTGCTTGAACATTTAGAAGCAGCAGAGCTTATTAGTGTTCTCTTGAACATCCTTATTAGCATTACGGGCGTATTTCCAAGCGGGCCCCTTACGTTCGTAAACGTAAAATTATTTGGTTTTTGGAATGGATTTTTACTTTCTTTTATTGGAGAAGTTTTAGGTGTAGCTCTCTCTTTTTGGCTGTACCGAAAAGGTTTCCGTACACTTGTTCATACCAAAACACCTTCTCACTCCAAGTGGCTAAAGCTGCTGCGCGTACAAGGGAAAGAGAGTTTTATATTCATTCTTTCTTTGCGATTACTTCCCTTTGTTCCATCAGGCCTCATTACATTCTTCAGTGCTGTAGGAAAAGGCTCCTTTGCGGTATTCATTTCTGCTAGCGCACTTGGAAAAATTCCAGCGCTTTTTATTGAAGTTTATTCGGTTTATCATATTTCACAAGGATCTATGCAAGGAAAAATCATCTTAGTGATTTTAACCATTATTTTACTTTTTTATATAATTAAAAAATGGAAGAAAAAAGCTTAACAGACTATAAAAAGGGAAGACTATCTAAAAATAAGTAAAAACATTATCCTATGTAACTGTAATAAGATAACGTATTGGAGATGGTCCATTGATTTTCCTGTTGGTTTCTGCAAGTATTATTGTTCCTATTATCATGCTTTTTTTCTCACTAAAGTGGAAAGGAGCAGAACTAGTTTTTAATACGCTAGCCCTTCTTTCAGCGCTAGTATTTGGAAATATAGCCGCTGCTTCTATCTATCGTATCTTAAAAAATCATACTGTTTTTATGACGAGCATTCATGCAATCTTTTTAAATTCAGCTTTTTTATTAACCGGTGCATACCTTGGAATCTATGTATTGTATAGACTGTTAGCTCTGACCTTACATGTAAAAAGCCGTTCTTTTAAAGGGACTGACCCCCTAGAGTGAGACAAATAAAAAACACCTTTAAGTTAAAAAACGGGTATGTAGTACCTAACAATAACTTGGAGGTGTTTTTTCTATGGGGACAAGAGTCAGTTATCCGGTAGAAATAAAATTAAAAGCGATTGAAATGAGATTAGCTGGTATACCTGTAAAAGAAGTATTGTCACAGCTGAATATTCGTAATCATACCCAATTGAAAACGTGGATGACATGGTATAAAAATGGAGAAATGCATCGATTTGGACAGCCTGTAGGCAAGCAGTATTCATATGGAAAAGGTCCTGAATTTAAAAGCGAGACGTCTAAGTTAGAGGCAGAGAACCGGCAGTTAAAGCAACAGATTGAGATCTTAAAAAAGTACAAGGAATTGGAAAGGAAGTGGTACCAGAAATTGTAGTAAACACAGTGGAAGAGCTAAAAGGTCAGGTGCCTATTTATCAAATCTGTTTACATCTTAATATCCCTCGATCCACTTACTATCGTTGGAAGCAACATACAAAACGGGATACACTAAAGAAATGGATGGAACAACAAGTTGGTGAACAATGTCATAAACACAAGTTTCGATATGGCTATCGAAAGATTACAGCATTACTCAATCGAACGATGAAGATGAATCATAAGTTTGTGCAGCGTGCCATGCAGAAGTATGGTTGGCAATGTCGCGTAAAACGGAAGAAACGTCAGCGAACAGGGCAACCTTATCAGGTTGCAGAGAATGTATTAAATCGTGAATTTCGAGCTGATCGTCCTCTTCAAAAACTAGTGACGGATATTACCTACTTGCCTTTTGGACCCAAACAGTTGTATCTTTCAAGTATTCAGGATTTATTTAACGGAGAAATCATTGCGTATTCCATTGGTGATTGTCAAAACGTAGCGTTTGTTTTAGATACGTTAAGTCAACTTCCTTCTTTGCCTGAAGGATGCACGCTGCATAGCGATCAAGGTTCCGTGTACACATCGTATGCTTATCAACAAAAAATCAAAGAAAGAGGCATTACCATGAGTATGTCCCGCAAAGGGACTCCCGCAGATAATGCCTCTATCGAATCGTTTCATTCCTCGCTAAAGTCTGAAACGTTCTACCTTGACGAGTTGACATATACTACGACCACCATCGTAGAGCAAACCGTCAAAAACTATATTACTTATTATAACAATGCCCGTATTCAAACAAAACTAAACAACCAGTCACCGGTACAATATCGGCAACTGGTCGTTTAAAAGGTGTTTTGATCCCTGTCTCAAAAACAGGGGTCAGTCCCTAAATAAGAACGGCTTTTTACATTAATGAACAAATTCCATTTTTTCTTCGATTTTATGAAATTTCTCATAAAATTCCTGCGCTGAAATCGGTTTGGAGAAATAGTATCCCTGCACTTCATCACATTTTTCTTTATGAAGAAGTTCTACTTGTTCAACTTCTTCTACACCTTCTGCTACGACGGATAGCTGCAAACTTTTGGCTAGTGTAATAATGGCTCTGACAATCGATACTTCCGTTGTATTAGGATCTAAATCTTTAATAAAAGACCGGTCAATTTTCAGCGTATGAATAGGCAGCTTCTGAATATAGCTGAATGAGGAATATCCTGAGCCAAAATCATCAATCGAAATAAATACTCCTGCATCTTTTAAAATTTGTAGCTTTTCGATTGTTTGCTCAACATGCTTCATCGTTACACTTTCCGTAATTTCAAGTTCTAAATATCGTGATTCTAACTCTACTTCACGTAAGACATCTAACACATAATCAACAAAATCAGTTGTACCAAAATCCACGCTTGATATGTTCACACTCATTTTTAAGGGAGGAAGTCCTTTCAGCTGCCAATACTTATTTTGATGGCACGCTTTTTTTAATACCCATTTCGTCAATGTAACAATAACGCCTGTTTCTTCAGCAATTGGAATAAATTCTGCGGGAGAAATAACGCCCATCTCGGCGTGAGTCCACCGGATCAAAGCCTCCACTCCAGCAATATGGCCACTTTGAATATTGACTTTGGGCTGATAGTGAAGCTCCATTTCACCCAGCTCAAAAGCCTTGCGTAAACCATCTTCAATTCTCATTCGTCGCGTAGTATGAACCTGCATTTCTTTTTGATAAAACAGATAATGATTACGCCCTTGTTTTTTGACTTCGTACATCGCTAAATCAGCATGGCGAACTAGCACTTCAAGCGAACTTCCATCTTTAGGAAATAAACTAACTCCAATGCTTACCCCTAAATAAACATCTCTCGACAGCACTACAAAAGGAGTGGATAAGCAGTCATTTAATGATTGACAGATTTTTCTTACTTCTTCATCCGTCCTATCATGCAGTAAAACTAAAAACTCATCTCCTCCAAAACGCGAAAGAACATCTTGGTTTCTTAGGCAACTCTTCATTCGATCGACCACCTGAAGCATAAGCTGATCTCCAGCATGATGACCAAGCGTGTCATTTACCTGTTTGAAACGATCAAGGTCTAAGAATAAGAAATGAAGCTTTTTTCCTGAAGCAGCTGCTGAATCAATGGATTTCTCTACAATGTTTGAAAACATACTTCGATTTGGTAAATCTGTTAGCATATCGTGAAAAGCCATATATTGAAGCGATTCTTGAGCTTTTTTCTGCTCCGTTACATCTCTAGTTACTGTCTGAAAAAGCGTCTCTCCATTAATTTGAATGAGCGTAGATTTCACTTCTAAAAAGAGTTCCTTACCTAACGCATTAAACATTTTCAACTGAGCTAATGGAGGTCTTGGCTCATCTTTTCTATCTCTTACTGCCTTCAATCCTTTTTTAATATCAGGAACTTGTTCAGATGAAAAGAAATCATATAACGATTTCCCAACGAGCTGGTCTTCAGTTACTCCTAAAAGCTGAATCATAGCATCATTCACGGACACGACCTCTTCTTCTCGATGGACCATAATTGCCAATGGAGAGGAGTAAAACAAGTTTTCATAACGATTTTTTGCTTCAATCAACGTTTTTTCCGCTTCACGCTCTTGCGTCATATTGCGTATATACAGCATATACTCAACCGTCTCTTCAATCGCTACCGCCATCACCGTTATCTCAACCGTAACTTCTCTATTACTTATCAAAAGGGAGTGCTCAGTCCGTCCGTCTTGTAGAGAAGAAAATTTATAGAAGGGCAGCAGCTTAACAACATCACTCCCGATTACATCTGATGCTTTAAGAGAGAAAAGCGTTTCTGCTGCATAATTGAGCGATAAAACATGTCTTTTTTCATCAATCACCAAAATAGCATCCAGGGCAGATTCAAAAAAAGCCCATTTTAAAACTTCTTGTTTTTGTACGCGTCGATCCATAAAAATGGTTAAAAACACAGCCGTAAATAGGCAGACAACAAAAAAAATAATAACGGCGGATAAATATAGTGGATTTAAAGCAAAACCGTTTGATTTTTCAGGCATTGGCATTCCTGAAAAAGAAGCTGCCTGCATACCCGTATAGTGCATACCAGCAATAGCAATGCCCATAATAGTAGAACAAATAAGCTTAGCAAAAACGGTAAGCTTCCCTTCATTTAGCTTTGAGTAAAAACCAAGCCACAAAGCTGTATTAGAAGCAGCAACAGCAATAAGAACAGAGAGAAAAACGACAAATGGATCATATGAAATCATAATGGGCTCCATTGCCATCATGCCGGAATAATGCATAAAAACAATTCCAGCTCCCATAAAGCTCCCCGCAATGGTGAGTGCCTTCATGCTTTTCTTTTGTTTGTGAATGAGGTAAAGGCCTATATAACATCCTGTTATCGCTCCCAAGATTGAGAGAAGAACAAACCATAAATTGTATGAAACATCTACGGGCAAGTGAAAAGCAAGCATGGCAATAAAATGCATGGACCAAATGCCTACTCCCAATGTAAATGCCCCGCTGATTAACCAAAACTGAATAAATTTTGCCCGGGAAATTTTCACACGATTAGCTAACCCAAAAGAAGCGTACGCCGCAGTAATAGCGATAAGGAAAGAAAGTGTAACGAGTAACTCATTGTACGTCCCTTCTAGTAAATGTGTATGATGATTCATTCATGACCTTCCTTCAATTCGTTCTTTTCTTTGTTATCGGTTAAGGCCTAAAAATATTTACTATTTCAAAAGAACTTCTGTTGGATTTACTTCTTACTTTTTGAGCGTCCTGACAATATCGCGCTCACTTTTTCTTTATTGACGGTGTATAAACACGTACAATCATCTGACTTATACGCCTCTTTTAATTGAAACGAGAATTTTTTTAAAAGCGTAATTGAATCTTTATTATTAGGATCGACCTTTGCTTCAATCTCCCGTATATGAAACTCTTCAAAAGCTTTTTCTAGCAAAAGGCAGAGCGCTTCTGTCATGAGGCCTTTTTTCCAAAAAGGTCTGCCTAAATCATACCCAATCTCTGCTTGCTTTTTACCATAATCAATACGGTTTAGACCGCAGGTTCCAATGATCTCATCGGAAGTCTTTAATCGAATAGCATAGCGTATTGCTTTTCCTTCTTTCGTCAAACTTTGAAGAAGTGCAATCATGCTTTCCGCTTGATAAAGCGTCGTAAAGGGCTCAATATTCATATATCTCGTAACCTCTTCATCCGACCAATATGCAAAAACTTTAGAAGCATCTTTTTCTTGAAGAGGAGATAAATATACCCTCATCTATGTTCTCCCTCCTTTTGATGGATGATGGAGCAAGACATTTTCATCTGCGCCTCTTTCACATCTTAAAAAATCTCACATGGTGCACGGAACATGTGAGATTTGACATTTAACTATTTTTTGATTGTGCATCGCGCAGCTGCGTATATAAACGATTAATTGCTACAGTCATTGACTGTTCATAGGAATGATGATCATAATAAACCGCTATATTTTTTAACATTTCATATGTTTGATGATCAAGCTGCACCTCAAGCGTAATTTTTTCGTCAATTGTTGCTGTTTGCAAATGATGAGGCAAGTCCTCTTTTGTAGACACTTGCTCTGCAATATGAATTGCTTCTTCTACTGTTTCAATTCGGCCGTACTGATGCACCCATCTTCTGCCCATTTCAATCGTATCTTTTACAAACTGACGATTGGTAATGGTATCTTTAATATTAAATTGATGATCCGCCACATATACAGATTGATACAAGATTACACTGATCACTTCGTCTTTTAAATTTAATTTTCTCAGCTCATCAATTAAATCCGCTATATATTTAGGTAAAGGACTAAATGTCCCTCGCACTTCCTTAATTAAATCCATGGCAATGGATTCAGTTGAATTGCGTTTAAATGCTTTTATAATATCTATCATTACATGTTCGTTTGCCATACATACACCACCATTTATGAATCGAATAATTTCATGCTCCTTGCTAATTGGCATAGACATTCACTATTCGTTTAAAATATATACTATTATTCTATTATATAAAAAATATGAATAAGTTGGTATAGGATGAATGATTTATCATTATTTTTTCATAAAATTTTATGAAAAAGAACATGTTTATCTATTACTAGCACAAATCCAGCACTGCAAACAACGGTCTCGCCAAAATCTGAGAAGACAAGCATTTATTATTAGTACATGTGAGTTTTTCTTTGATGGAAGACATTAAATAAAAAGAGACCAAACTACCCCCGCTTATTGAAATGGTCAAAAGATTTTTAGATGTTAGATGACAGAAGGTATCCAATATCAGTAATCAATCTCCTTCCCTGTTCATTGTCACTTAGTCCATCTATCAAAACAACGGCATAATACGTTTCGTTACCTCGCATGAGAATAGCACTATCATGTTCCGCTCCCTGTAGTTCTCCAGTCTTATTCGCAGCTTGAAACGCTGATCCTATACGTGCTGGAAGCTTATGCCGAAACTGCTGCATTTCTAGCATTCTCATTATTTTTTCGCAACTAGATTTTCGCAAAAAGTTTCCTTCACATATTTCCTTTAGGCACTTTACTACGTCAGAGGCACACGTATAATTATCAATTCCTTGTTTAACAGCTGTTTCGTCCATCATATAGCGGTTTAAAACGGTTTTCTTTAATCCTAGATTTTTAGCACATTCGTTAATTTTTTCAAATCCTACTAAAGAAATGAGCTCATTTGTAGCTGTGTTGTCAGAAACCATTATCATAAGGGCAAGCAGCTCTTCCACTTTAATATGTGTTAACCGCGGAAGAGCTCTAAGTACACCTGCTCCGCCAACCGTGTTTTTTTCCATTCTTCGAATGACAGATGTTAAAGCCAAGATGCCCTCATCAATTTGACGAAACGCTTCTATTGCAAGCAGCAGCTTGATTGTACTTGCTGCTCGTTGTTGGATAAAAGAATTAATCTGTATGGATTCTTTCCCTTCAATATGAATCCGTATAAGTCCATTATTACTCCGTTTCCATTTCGTAACTGCATCTTCTATTTTCACTCTTGCTTTTTCCATCATTTTGTCGCAGCTGTTTCAATATAGTTGGTACTCATTATCTTTTGATTGTATAAGTGGCAGGCCACAAAATGATTTTCTTCAACTTCCTGCCACTCTGGTTTTTGAGTCTTACAGGCTGCTACTGCAAGAGGACAGCGTGTATTAAACACGCAGCCAGAGGGAGGGTTAATGGGGCTTGGCAATTCTCCTTTAAGAACAATCCGCTTCCGATTATCCTCAACGTCAGGATCAGGAATAGGAATAGCTGACAGTAGAGCTTGAGTGTATGGGTGAAGCGGTTTTTGATACAGCTCCGAACTTGTTGTTAATTCTACTAAATGCCCTAAATACATAACTCCAATACGATTGCTTATATGCTTTACCATCGACAAGTCATGTGCAATAAATAAATAAGTTAACCCTTTTTCTTTTTGGAGTTTTTTTAATAAATTAACTACTTGAGCCTGTACAGATACATCTAAAGCAGAAATAGGTTCGTCTGCAATAATGCATTCTGGATTTAACGCTAAAGCTCTCGCAATCCCTATGCGCTGGCGCTGCCCGCCGCTGAACTCATGAGGATAGCGGTTGGCATGATCACGATTTAGTCCCACATCTTCTAGCAGCTCATACACCCGGTTCAGCATTTCTTTTTTATTGAAATAAAGTCCGTGAACCTCCATTGGTTCTGAGATAATCTCCTTTACGGTAGAACGAGGATTCAGTGAAGCATATGGATCTTGAAAAATCATTTGCATATTACGATGAAAAGCAAATTTCTCTTTCTCTGATAGCTCATGCACGTTTTTCCCTTTATAAAGCACCTCTCCTGATGTACGGTTATACAATCCAATGATTGTTCGCCCGGCAGTGGATTTTCCGCAGCCGGATTCACCAACAAGTCCAAAGGTTTCTCCTTTTGAAATATAAAAAGACACGCCGTCTACTGCTTTCAAAACCTGCTTGTTCGTAATTGAAAAATATTTGCTCAGCTGCTTTACTTCTAACAAATGCTTCGCTGTCATAACTGCCACCTCCTAATAATAGCGCCGGGCTGCGCACAGCTCTTCTTCATAAAGCGTTCCTTTTAATTCAATCAGTTCGACGGTTTTACCCGTTTTAGGTGAATGAAGCATTTTTCCTCTGCCATAACAAATACCAACATGGTGGATAGACCCCTTCCCTTTTTCATAAGCGAAAAACAATAAATCTCCGGGTTGAATAGAGTCTAATCCTACTTCTTTGCCTTTCCTTGCTTGATCGGTGGCATCTCTTGGAATAAGATAGCCGTTTGCTTTATGAGTAGCATAGGCAAACCCGGAACAATCATATCCCCAAGCACTCATACCCCCCCATAAATATGGAAGATTCAAAAACTGTTCTCCTGCTGCAATAATCATATCTCCAGTTCCTTTTGTTGTTTTACGGTTTCTATCCTCTATTACAACAGCATCTTGATGTTTTATTCTCCCAGTGCCAACCGGTGTTTGAACCTCTAGCCATTCTTTATCTTCTTTTAAAAGAGGCAGCTGCGTTTGATAACTAATTTGCAAGGCTTCTTCCGCTAGCTGCAGTGTCGCAATCGCTACTGATACCACTGCCGTTGGTTTATTTAATGGAGAATATTCAGCTTGGGAAATCAGTTGGTGGAAAGGAACCCACCCGGGATATCCTCTTTCATCTTTAGAAGAAAACTGAGAAGGAATAACGATTTTTGCCCATTTACCTTTCAGTTCCGTTACATATACTTCTTCTCCTAGTAACAGCTGCGTTTGAACTAAATTTTTCTCACAAAGCTCCAACCGACGTGTATACGTTAATTGCTCCAGCCATTTATCTAGTTGTACTGGGACACTTGTTGCATTGTCATCTATTTCTCTGCAAGAGTCACAGGAAGTCCACACAGTCGCCACAGCCACACAAACGTAATACGTTTTTTTATCCATCACTTATTTCTCCTCCCTGCAGGTTTAACCTTCAGCGTTCGACTTTATCTTTTGGTAATGTAATACCGGATTCAAATTCCACCATTTGTTCATAAGTCGACATCGTGGCATAACTTCCAATTCCCACAGCTGTTTGAGGCGAGCAATGCCCGATGCGAAACCCTCTCATAACAGGCTTTTTTAAAGAAGTCAGGTAACTTGTTAATGCCTCTTCTAGTGAAAGCGACTCTGTACGTTTTTTAGGATAGCAGTTATGGAAATCTCCGATAAGAATTCCCGCTGCATCCTGCAGTTTATTGGCCATATACAGCTGTGTCATCATGCGGTCAATTTCATACGGCTCTTCGTCAATATCTTCAATAAATAAAATTTTATTTTTCGTATCTAGTTCAAATGGAGTGCCAAGCGTGCTCACGAGCAAAGTCAGATTTCCTCCTATCAGCTGACCAGTTGCTTCTCCTTCACAAATAGTGTCGAGCGGGCTAATTTGATCCGTATAGTAAAAAGAACGGTGAGAAAATAATTGATAAAAAGCTTGCTTCGTCTCTATATGAACATCTTCTTTTCCGATATCCGACGAAAGCATTGGCCCGTGAAAGGTAACCAAACCTGTGCGCTGATGAATAGCGGTATGTAAAAACGTAATATCGCTATATCCCCAAAAAATCTTTGGGTTTTGCTTAATTAAATTGTAGTTTAATTGCGAGGCAAGCCTAGCAGTCCCGTACCCTCCGCATGCACAGATAATTGCCTTTACTTCCTTATTGGCAAACATCGCATGTATATCGGCTGCTCGCTGTTCATCAGTCCCTGCCAAGTACCCGTTTTTTTTATATAAATGCGCACCCGTTACTACGTTTAATCCTATTTCCTTCAAATATTCTAGTCCTTTTTTTAGATTGTGCTGATTAGGCGGACTAGCAGGTGCAATAACAGCTACTGTATCACCTTTTTTTAATCGTTTTGGTTTGATCATTTGCTACACTCCTTTTGTGTAAAGAAATGAAGAAAGTGAAACTTGGGTCAGAAGGGAATTGAAATCCCCTCTGACGAAAAGTTCCACTTTACTGTTTATCTGCCCACTTCAAATCTAAATAGCCAACAGGATGACGAACAATTCCAGATACGTTATCTTTTATTAAAAACACATAGTTGTAGAAATGAATAGGAATGATCGGCATCTCATCAAATAAAATACCTTCTGCTTTATACATAAGCTCAAAACGTTTTTTATTATCAGTTTCATTCATAGCTTGTTTAATTAACTTATCATATTCTTTATTGCTCCAAGCTGTACGGTTCATTGAATGACCCGTCTGGAAGCTCTCTAAAAAGTTGATTGGATCTGCATAATCAGCTAAAAACGAACTTCGTGACAGCTGAAACTTTAACGCTTTTTGTTCTTCTTGGAAAACATTCCATTCCATATTGGCAAGCTTCACATCTACACCTAGATTTTCTTTGAACATTTGCTGAAGTGCTTCTGCTATTTTTTTATGTGTATCGTCTGTACTGTATGTTAGCGTAATAGCTGGCAGCTTTTTATATCCTTCTTCTTTCATTCCTTTTTTCAGAAGTGCTTTTGCTTCTTTGCCATCTGTTTTTAGTAAGTCGCCGCCTGTTTTACGGAAATCCTTTCCATCTGCATCTTTAAATCCGTATGATACAAACCCGCGAGCTGGTTTTTCTTTATTTTTTGTAACAAAATTAACAATTTGATCTTGATCTACAGCCATTGCGAATGCTTTACGGATATTTTTGTTTTGAAAGGGCTCTTTATCTAAGTTAAAGCGATAGAAGTAAGTTCCCGCTTGGTCTTCGATATGAACATCTCCATCTTTCAACAGCTTTTCACTTAAATCCGATGGAATTTCAGAAACATCTAGTTCTCCATTTTGATACATTTGGTATTCTGTGTTTGTATTTTCAACAATTGCCCATTTTACCTTATCGAGCTTTACATTTTTAGCATCCCAGTACTGATCGTTTCTTTCCATTACTAGATTACTGTTATGCTTCCATTGAGTTAATTTGAAAGGACCATTAGCAACAAACGAATCTGCTTCTGCAAACCATTTCGGATTTTTTGTTGCTACTTTTTCATTAATTGGAAAAAACGCTGGATTGGAAACTACGCTTAAGAAATAGGCTTGCGGACTTTTAAGCGTAACTTCAAAAGTTTTGTCATCTAGCGCTTTGACTCCTACTTGATCAGCACTGCCTTTACCCGTATTAAATTCTTCTCCACCTTGAATGAAATAGCCTAAAAACGCCGCTGGAGAACCAGTCTTAGGATCTAACAGCCTCTTCCATGCAAACACAAAATCACTTGCTTTTACGTCATCTCCATTTGACCATTTAGCATCTTTTCGCAAATGAAATGTATAGACTTTTTTATCTTCAGAAATACCCCATTTCTCGGCCATTGCTCCTTCAGGCTCATCGCTTTTTCCTAAACGAGTCAGCCCCTCCATTAAGTTATTAAGCATATTCCATGAATATGAATCAAACCCAATAGGCGGATCAAAAGACGTAGGTTCTGCGCCATTATTCATATAAAGGACCTTACCGTCTTCTTTTGCTGTACTGCTTTTCTTTTCTGGCTCCGCGCCTGAATCTTTTGTGGCCGTACAGGCAGCAAGTGCAAATATAAGTACACACATCATTAGTAAAGACCCTATTTTTTTCATCATTTTCCCCTCTTTCATAAGTTCGCTATTCATCTATAAATCTAGCTTATAGTTGTTACAAATTTTTGGGCTCTCTCATCTTGAAGCCAGCAGTGCACTTGGTGACTTTCTTTCAGCTTTGTCGACGTAGGATACATGCGATCACACACTTCCATTACGTAAGGACAGCGAGGTGCGAACGAACATCCAGATGGAGGTGCAAATAAATCGGGAGGTGAGCCTGCAATAGGCACAAGCTCACTTTCGTATAGATCTAACCGAGGAACTGAACGCAGCAATCCTTTTGTATACGGATGCTGCGGCGTATAAAAGATGTCTCTTCTTGTTCCAATTTCTACAATCTTTCCTGCATACATTACGGCAACACGGTCAGCTACCTGAGCAACTACACCTAAATCATGGGTAATTAAAACAATGGAGACATCCGTTTTCTGCTGAACATCCTTAAATAATTCTAAAATCTGCGCCTGTATCGTGACGTCAAGGGCTGTGGTAGGTTCATCAGCAATTAGCACTTCGGGGTTGCATACAAGAGCCATTGCAATGACAATACGCTGTCTCATTCCCCCGCTAAATTCATGAGGATATTGCTTTAGGCGTTCTTTAGGATTTGGAATTCCGACTAGCTCCAGCATTTCAAATGCTTTTTCTTTGGCTTTTTCTTTTGAAATGTTTTCATGTTGCATAATATTTTCTGCAATTTGCTCACCTACGCGAAGAGTTGGATTAAGCGCAGTCATAGGATCCTGAAAAATCATCGAAATATCAGCGCCTCGAATGTCTCGCATTTTCTTTTCTGATAGTTTTGTTAAATCCTGGTCTTTAAATAAAATAGAGCCGCTTGTGATCCTGCCCGGAGGTGTTGGAATTAACCTCATGATACTTTGAGATGTTACGCTTTTTCCGCAACCTGACTCTCCTACAATCGCTAGGGTTTCTCCTTTATGTAAATCAAAACTAACGCCTCTTACAGCTTGAACTTGCCCTCCGTAAGTTGAAAACTGTACGTGTAAGTTTTTGATTCGGATTATTTTTTCCATTTGCTTACCTCCTTAATTTCGGATCAAGTGCATCTTGCAGTCCGTCTCCAAGGACATTAAAAGCAAACATGGTAAGAGAAATAAAAAACGCGGGAAAAAACAAACGCCACCAATAGCCTGATAGAATCGTTGATAAACCATCGTTTGCCATTACTCCCCAGCTCGCATAAGGAGCCTGTACACCCAGCCCTAAAAAGCTTAAAAAAGCTTCAGCAAAAATGGCAGTTGGTACGGTTAGTGTCATTTGAACGATAATCGGTCCCATCGTATTTGGAAGCAGATTTCGCTTAATGATACGGCTTGTTTTTGTTCCAAACGTTTTGGATGCAAGCACGTATTCATAGTTTTTTATTTGCAATACTTGCCCCCGTACAATTCTCGCCATCCCGATCCAACCTGTAACGGAAAGTGCCACAATAATCGTAGAAAGCCCGGGTCCCATGACTACCATTAGTAAAATTACCACTAATAAATAAGGAAGACCGTATAAAATTTCAATTACGCGCATCATGACATTATCTGTTTTTCCTCCTTTATAGCCTGAGAAGCCCCCGTAAATGACACCGATGATAAAATCAATAAGCGCTGCCATCAGCCCTACAAATAAAGAGATTCTAGCCCCGTACCATGTCCGAGTGTACATATCTCTGCCTAAGTCATCCGTTCCAAACCAATGACTAGCTGAAGGAGGAAGGTTTTGCTCTGTAAAAGAGGCTTTCGTTACGCTGTAGGGTGAAAACATAGGACCGAATATAGCCATCACAACGAGGATGACTAAAAAAAAGAGACCCAGCATGGCCAACTTGTTTTTTACAAGCCTGCGCCATGCATCATGCCAATAAGAAAGACTCGGCCTTACAACTGCTTCGGCTTCAGATTTCTTTTTTTTCTTTGGCGTAAACCACTCATCAGGAATTTGCTTATACTCCTGTTTTTCCAGCACGTTATCCCTCCTTCTTATACAGTTTGATTCGTGGATCAAGTATTCCGTAAGCAATGTCTACTAAAAAAAGCATAATGATGAGAATCGAACTGTAAAAGACCGTAGTGCCCATAATTACGGGGTAGTCTCTCGTATTAATACTGTCCACAAAATATTTCCCCATGCCAGGAATAGCAAAGACTTGTTCAATAACAAATGTGCCAGTTAATACGCTGGCTGCAATCGTTCCAAGAACTGTTATAACAGGCATTAAAGCATTTCTAAGCGCGTGTTTAAATACAATTTTCATTGGCGAAAGCCCTTTTGCACGCGCTGTTCGAATATAATCTTGAGTCAGTACTTCTATCATGCTTGAGCGAGTCAAACGTGCAATAATAGCCATAGGACCTGTGGCAAGAGCTAGAGTCGGAAGAATCATATGTAAAGGGCTCGTCCACGTAGCAGCGGGTAAAATTTTAAAATTAACAGAAAGCTGTTGAATTAACAACGTGGCCATAACAAAATTTGGAATCGACAATCCGATAACTGCTATGCTCATCGCAATGTAATCAATTATTCCGTTTCTTCTAAGAGCAGCGATAATGCCTAGTGTAATACCGGAAATCACCGCAAGAATTAACGTCACCATTCCAAGTTCAAATGACACGGGAAACCCTCTTCCTAAAAGGTCGTTAACCGTTTGAGACGGCTGTTTAATAGAAGGACCAAAGTCAAAGGTAACAATGGATTTCAAATAAAGAACATATTGCACAACTAGCGGCTCATCTAAGTGATAAAATGATTCCAGGTTTTTTTGAACTGCATCGCTTGTCGCTCGTTCTTCATTAAATGGAGATCCAGGAATCGAATGCATTAAAAAGAAGGTTAAGGTCACAATTACCCACAGCGTAACAAGCATGGATAAAAATCGCTTTAAAATATAACTTTTCACCTTTATCCCACCTTCTAACAGAATGTTGTGCGCGTAGCTAATTCAGTCATAACAAGCATGGCCTGATAAGCTTCTAAAATATCTTTTGCTTGAAACCGAACGGTCGTCGTTCCAGGTTCAATTTCTGTGCCCGGCATTAAATGCGCCCACTCTGCTTGACCATAATTTGCAAATTCTATTCGTAAGGTTGGGTGTTTAGGTGGAATTAAAGGTTTAACAAGGTGTTTGTGCTGAATAGCTGCGGCTGTTTTTTCTTGAAGTAATTGTTCTGCTTTCTTAGGGGTTAATGTTTTGGCTGCAGAACGTGAAATGGCCTGTTTGACGATAGCAGTCGTCACGTTTGGAATAAGCTGCTGTGCTTCCAGCGCCGTTTGGTCATCACCAGCTACCATTAAAACTGGCACACCGTAATAGCCTGCGACGTATGCGTTGAAGCCTAACTCTCCAATATTCATATCGTCTATGTACATATTGCGAGCACCAAATATCATTGAATGAGACATGACACCAGGCATGGATGCTTTAGCATGATACCCTAGAAATATAGCACCATCAAAAGTCTGATCTAATCCCTGTACCATTGAATATGGTTTTACGCTTCCTGAAATAAGCTGAGTTTCTGGATGAAGCCGTTCAACAAGGAGATTATTCATACTCGAATGACTGTCATTTACCACAACTTCTGAGCACTTTTCTCTAAACCCTGCATAAATGACTGCATTCGCTTCATCCGTCATTATTTGGCGGCTTCTTTCATAATTCTCTTTCTCTCGCAGAACATTTGTGTGATCGACGAGTCCCGTAATTCCTTCCATATCAACCGACAGGTATAGTTTCATTTGTCTTATCCCTCCTCCTTCCTTGACTGTTAGTCAGTTTATTATAAATTATTCTTATGTTTATAATTTATAATTGTAAGAAAATTATAAATTATCTTTCTTCTTTTTACAACAATATATTGAATCTTTTGACATTTTACTCGTCATCCTTTTAACAAGATATCGCTTACAAATTGGAAATCCCATGGTAAAATAATAGAGCAACCTGTTGGTTCATTCAGCCGCTCGTCGGCATTAATTGAGGTGTTAAGAATGTTTCGAGTTTCCATTGCTTCGCTACAATGGTTTTTATTTATGATTTCTAATAGTATGATTGTTCCTATTGTAATTGCTTCTCAGTTTCATTTAAACCCAGCAGATTCTATTCAATTTTTACAGCGAACATTATTTATTTTGGCTTTGTCCGGGCTCTTGCAGGTATTTATAGGGCATAAATACCCAATCATGGAAGGGCCAGCTGGCGTTTGGTGGGGCGTCTTTTCTCTGTATGCGAGTCTTGGAACCGTTCTGTTTGGTTCTCACTCCGAAACGCTTCGCGTGCTGCAGTTCACCCTTCTTATAAGCGGGATAATTGCTATTTTAATGAGCCTGTTTGGTCTCATTGATAAACTAGCAAAATACTTTACTCCAACGGTTACCGGTACATATTTAATTTTATTAGTGACGCAGCTCAGCGGTTCCTTTTTAAAAGGAATGTTTGGCATTACAGAAACGAATTCAGCTATTAAACTTCCAATTGCGCTGACTTCAGCTGCGATTTTGCTGCTGACTTTTTATTTATTATCACACCGGACGTTAAATAAACTCAGCATTATTATTAGTATTGGTGTAGGCTGGGGAGTATTTGCAATGTTAGGGTTAGCTAAACCTATCGAATTTCAGGCGCAATTATTTTACATACCTAAAGTGTTTGTATTCGGAGCTCCTCGCGTTGAATGGAATATGGTTGTTACTGCTTTTTTTGTAACACTCATTTTAATCACAAACATGCTCGCTTCTATTCGTGTTGTTGAGTCTGTTTATAAACACAAAGGAGAAAAAATTGAAAAAGACAATATTAAACGTTCCGGGATGGTTTCGGGTATAAGCCAGCTGCTTGGAGGATTGTTTTCAGGTGTCGGTGCCGTTCCTATTTCAGGTTCCGGTGGATTTATTTCAGCTACAAATATTTATAGCCGAGTTCCTTTTATTGTAGCATCGTGTCTTTTGCTTTTTCTGAGTATCTTTACTCCTTTAACATCCATTATGTCCGCTCTTCCTCCTGCCGTCGGATACGCGGCAATCTTTCCTGTTTTTACAGGTATGATGGCTCTTGGAATTGGAGAATTCAAGCATGCCAAACAGCCCGAAAAAGCAATGAAAAAAGCAGGTATTGCGCTGCTGTCGGGGATAGGGGTTATGTTTTTGCCTTCTCAAGCTTTTTCAACACTTCCTCCTTTAGTTACTACGTTTTTAAGCAATGGATTAGTTCTTGGTACCATTATCATTCTTGCACTGGAAATTTCCGAATCACTTTCGTTGAAAAGACAAGATGCAAAAGAGGGATAAAAAAAAGAAGCTGAAACTCAGCTTCTTTTTTTACCTTTTTACCGTTAATCCTTTTAGTTCATCGTCTTCCATAGCCATTTCATAAAATTCTCCCGTTTCATCGTGCGCTAAAACATAATCCAACTCTTCCTGAGCAGAGGCAGTTTTTCCAAGAACAGCTAGGTAGCATGCCAAGTTATAGCGAATAAAAAGATCTTCGTCTCCGCTTTCTACTCTGGTTATCATAAGCGAAGCTGCTGCTTCTGTTTCACCTTCTAAATGATACGCGATACCTAAATCGGTATACATTCCTTCATACTCTTGACGCTGTTCAATTGCTTTTTGAAGAAGCTGAACAGTTTCATGATAACGTTCCGTTTTATTATACAGTTTTGCTAGTCCTGCATATATGTCAGGCTGATAAATCTCCTGCTGAAGTAATTCTTGAAAAGCAGCCTCTGATTTTTCTACCTCTTCAAGGTTACTCAAAATAAATGCTCGGTATATCTGCAAATCTATATGATTTGGCTGCTGTTTGAGAAGTTTTTGAACTAAGTTTAGCGCTTCATGTGCAGCCTGTTCATTTTCTTGGATATTAACGAGTATATTGGCTAAATGATAGGCAACATCAAAATCCCAGCTTTGATGCAGCGATTTTTTCAGCACGGTGATGCTATCTTCAATCAACCCTTTCTCTTCGTAAAAAGCCGCAAATGCATGCACAGCCTCTTTATTATTTCGATCCGTTTTTATGGCAAGTTCATACAATTCAATCGTTAAGCCAAGCAGCGTAACCGTTTTTGCTTTTGCTTTGAATTTTGCTAAGCTTCGTTTGAAGATAGATCCTTGCTGCTCTTCTACGACCGAATCGGCATACTCATTTAAAGCCTCGGCTGCGTTTTTAAATAACAAACTTTTGCTTTGTTTTTCCATTTTTATCTTTTTTAAATCTGCCGTAAGCCCGGACAGTTTTTTTCCATTTGGAAAGCTAGACATGAACGTTTGAAATAGAGCGTAATCTTCCGGATCCTCACTTAGCAACTCTGTAAGAACTTTTCTAGCTTCTTCATATCTCTGTTCCATGATGAGCCATTTTGCCTGATGATGGCGAATAGCAGGATTCTGTAGATCTAGTTCAAGAGCCTTCTCTAGATACGCTTCAGCCTGTGAAATGTCTCCTTTTAGACGATACACATGAGCCTGGCTGTCAGCGAGCCATTGAGGTAGCACAATTTCCTCTACGCTCTTTAATACCTCTAACAGCTCTTCATACTCTTTCTCTGTTTCACAAAGTGAAGCTACGTGCTCAACGTTTACTTCCATAGGATTCAGCTGTATCCATTGAAGCAGCCAATTTCTTTCAGCCGTTCGATTTTGTTCTTCACAAGCCATTTCGGCAAGCTTCATACAAGCGGCTTCAAATGTTTTATCAAGAGTTAAGCACTTTTGGAAGGCCTCGTTTGCTTCAGTGATGCGATTCATTGATTGATATATTTCACCTAACCGATAATATGGCAAAGCATCTTGCTTGATACGAAGCGCTTGATGATAAAGCTTCTCACTTTTTGTTAGCTGCTTGACCTGTTCGTATAATATGCCTAAATAGCACATGTACAAAATCTCATTAGGGTGCTCTTGATGTTCTGCAGTTAAAAACTTAATTCCACGAGTCAATAAAGCTGTGTCTTCTAAATAACCCGTATATGCTTCTAACACTTCATCTAACGCTGTTTGAGCAAAATGAATTCCTTCTTCATAAAGAGCAAATCCAAACTCTAACGTTTGATTGTCTAGCTCCTTTTGTTTTGCTGCATCTAAAAGCATGCTGCCTGCATCCAACATGACGTCGCTGTTCGATGAAAACTTCTGCGCAATAAGCGTGAGCGTATCAACGGCCGTTAAATGTTCACCTGTTTCTAAATACGCATAAGATAACCCCAAATACATAAGGGCATCTTCCTCTATTTTTAAGCCTTCTTTATACAGAGCAATAGCTTCTTCGTACCTTTGATTCGCGACGTATAAATCGCCTAGTCTTCCTCGAATTGTCATGTCGCCCGGTAGATGCTTCATGCCTTCTTTGAGATAGCTTTCAGCTTCGTCCGTTTTTTCTAGTTGATATTGTAGCAAATCAGCTATCGAAAGATATGGATAAGGAACAGTCGGCAAAAGCTGTTTAGCTACTTGAAACCCCCGGTAAGCTTTACGAAACTTTTTTAAATGTTCATCACAACGGGCTCTTTCAAACCAGCTGTGCGCATCTTTTGGGTTTTCCTTTAATAACGCGTCGAAAAGATTTCTGGCTTCTGCGTATCTTTCTTTCTCCATTAAAATAAGTCCGTGATTGATTTGTGTATAAGATTCATCACTGTACATATTTAAGGAAATAGTCGAGCATTCAAAAGCCTTCTCGAGGTTTCCCTGGTACATGTATGCAAGTGCTAGATAGCTCCAGTTCAAATGCTGCTCTACGTCTAATTGCAGCGAGCTGCGCAGTGCTTCAACAGCCTCATCATATTTCTCTTCATCCAGCGCAATTCTTCCTTTAAGATAGTGATAAAAAGAGCTATGCTTTTTGTTATCTATGTAGTGTAACAAGGAAGATGCTCCCTTACTGTCGTCAAGTTTAAAAAAGGCATATGCGGCGTGAAGCTTAAGATAATCATGATTGCTATATTTCTCTAACACATGATTAATACACGTACGAATATAGGCTTCATGCTCTTTTCTGTACAAATGCTTCATACTGTAAATAGCGGAAAATGGAACATGCTCATTTGCTTTTAATAAAGAAACGAGATCGTTAATGTGGGCCTCTTCATCCGCTTCAACTAGTTCGATTAAGTCATACAGCTGACGGATAAACTCATCTTGCTCTTTAGAAAGTGAAGCGAGATCCGCTGCCGCTTTAGAAGCAACAATTGATAAAAACCCCGAATTAGCGTAATGCTGATCAAAATTTTTATATTCTACATATGTTGGACTTAGAAAATTAGCATCTTGTACATGGAAAAGTTCAAGTTCATCATCGTAGCCAAATACAACTTGAACGTGGGAAGCTTGTTCAAATTCCAGACTGACCAAAATAGGCAGCCCTTTGTCTAATAGTTCTTTAAACTGTTCAACTGTGCCTGTGAAAAACATCGCTGCAAAGCCAAGAGATTCAAAGTAGCTCACCGCAGTTGATAATTTGGATCCTAAGCCGCCGTAAATACGCGTTCCAATCTCATCCTGTGTTTTTTCGGTATGTAAAAGCCTTAACATCATACTCATACTGGCTGGCACGCAATAATTATCTTTTTGAACGATGGGTACAATCGGAAGCTTGATTGTACTGAATTTATCGTCTGTATGCTTTCCGATTAATTTTTGATAAGGTGAATCTTTTAAACATCGCTTGGTCGAGAGCAGATGCATAAGCTGAGATTGCTGCTGCTGTTCAAAATAAATGTCGGCGCGCAGCAGCGTAAAAAAATCTTGATAATCGTGATAGGGTAACTTTGAGTCGATAAATTCAATCGTTTCAAGCAAGAGAGAATACTCTTTTAAATCTTTTAATCGCATGACTTTATCCATATATAAAGACGGAAGCTGTGGATAGCGAACAATAGCCTCGTTAATTGTTTCAAGCGCTTGTTCATGCTTCCCTTCGTACGCATATAAGTCCGCTAGCATTGCATAGCAAAAATCTCCATTCTCCTTATATGCCGTTCCTTCTTTTAAGCAGGCTTCAGCTTTCATTCTGTCGTTGAGCTGCAAATAAAAATAGCCCCATCTGTCAGCCATACCCTTTTGGTTATGTGACGTTACTTGTTTCATCCACTTAGAAGCTTCATCCACTTGTTTCATTTCTAAAAGAATTCTTACCTTTAAAAAATAGATTTTCTCAAGCTGTTCCTTTTTAACTGATTCCGTATCCAGCTGAGAAATTAATAAAGAAAGTCTATCATCAGCGTCAAGTATCTTGCCTTCGCGCAGGAGATCATCGCAATAAAGAGTCACCATTCGAATCGAGCCAAATCGACGATAGCCATATGTCGTTAACATTCGGCTTAAACGATTTAATAAAGCCTCATCACAAAAGCGGATAAGCTCGTACAGCTCTTCTTCCGTTTGTAAGTGTGTCAACCATTCTTTCACAATCCCCGCAAGGCTCTTTGGTTGAAGGCTTTGTACTTCTTCTGTTATATACGCTACAAGATCAAATATTTGATAATGATCCACCATGCTTTTTAATTTCTGATAATTTATACTCAATTCAAAACCACCTTATTCAATAAAATAAGAACTATTACATCTGCTGTCTATAAATTGAAGTATAAGAAATTTCAAGGATTTTTTCTAGACACAATATAAATTTAAGCATATTGACGGGTCTTTAAATAGCAAAGAGCTGTCTTTTATCATAAGACAGCTCCGTAAAATCACACTTCAGCTTTCTTCAGTTTTACGCCGCCTTCAGGTTTTGGTTTGATAGCTTTTAAAACTAAAATGGCACCTACTGCACTAACCCCTAGAGACGTTTGGAACACAGCCATGTCCGACCACTTCATAAGCAATGTATAAAGAGGAGGCCCAGCTGCTACTCCGACAAAGCGCATCGAACTGTAAAGAGACGTAATGGTTCCTCTCTCTTCCTTTTCAATTCCTTCTGTAATAAGTGCATCAAGACTGGGAAGAGCTGCTCCAATTCCAATTCCACCAAGCACTAAAGTGAGTAAAATACTAAAAAGAGACGTATTAAAAAATAAAATGATGAAAGAACATGTTAACAATAAAAAGCCAAAAAAAGCAGACCACTTCATAACGATTTTATTGTTGCCAACTTTTTTCCCCGCCACAAAAGAAGAAATAGATAAAGCGAGCAAAGGAATAGCCATTACCAAGCCTTTTTTCGTATTCACAATATGATAACGCTCCTCTAGTATGGTCGATAGGTAAAATAAAACCCCGAATAATACAAGCATAATAATGGCGCCTAAAATAAAAATAGCCATAAGCCATCCAATATTTTCTTTGAGCGTCTTCTTCAAATCCTTCAAAAACTGCGTGATACTTTTCTTTTTTTGTTCAGATTCAGAAGAACTATCATTTTTCGGAACTTTCACTAAAAAGATAACTAAAAGAATCGAAATAAGGCAAAGAATAGGAATGAACCAAAAAGGAAGAAACCAAATCATAGCCGCTAAAAAAGCTCCCAGTATTGGGCTTAGTACTTTCCCAAACGTATTGGCTGTTTCAATTAAACCTAGTCCTTTTGTAATTTCTTGCTCGTCTTTGAACATATCTCCTACACAAGGCATCACAACAGGCATAGCCCCTGCTGAACCTATTCCTTGAATCGCGCGGCCAATTAAAATAACCCAGAATGGATTGGCCATTTGCCATGAAGCCCAGCCTGTTAAAGCCCCTCCTACTGCAGCAAGCAGCAAACTAGGAATAATAATTTTCTTGCGGCCAAATCGATCTGATAAATAACCAGCAATCGGGATTAAAAAAATAGCGAAAATTGAGTAGACCGTGATAATCATGGATACCTGCAGCGAGCTTATCTGTAGACGTTTTTCAATCACCGGCAACACCGGAATTAACATTGAATTTCCGAGGGTCATGATAAGTGGCACAGAAGCAAGAGCAAGTAAATCCAATTTTTTTCTACTTTCCATAGCGTCCTCCAAACCTTACTTCTAATTAACGTCACAATCACACGTTTTACAATTTAAGCTTTATAAAACTTCTCGTGTTCATTGATTTCAAAGCTTAACTATCTCATTACATAAGATGATGTGTATCTATATTTTTTAGCTAAAAAGGTAATTGCTATTCATGGTTTCACTGTTCTTCTTTAATTTATTGAACTTTGTTATTTATTCTTGTTAATACTTGTAAAAACACATGTTTTTAATCCCATATATGAAGAAGCGTACGAGTATCTCCGTACGCTTCTTCATATATAGGCGTCATCTTATTACACTACTTCACCTCGATGACCATCTCCATCATACATAAACTGTTTATCAATAATATGTTCGATATATATGGTTGTCAAATCGCTTTTTTTCACTTGAGCTACAATTAATCCTAACGGATCACCAATGGTGAAGCTTGTTCCATTTTGAAACATTAACAGCTGCTCATTTAAATGCAATACGCGCTTATAAATTTGTTCTTTCTCTAGGCTGCTGCGGCTCTTTGCTGCTTCGAGCGTTGAAAATAACAAAATGATTTCTTTTCCATTTATTTGTGTACGATACATACACGACCCACTCCTTATCACCGCGTTAAAATTATGTTGACTATACTTTTATTATAAACTAAATTTTCAGTTATTTTTCATTTCACGAGAAATTTTTTTATTAAAAATAGACTATGTCCACGTTAAATAAAATTTAATTTTCAGAAAAGTTAAATTTTAATATTGAAATTTTATTTCTTCTTATTATATAATATAAACAATCATTTACCTCTATTGGAAATGATAATTCGAGTTTCAGCAGCATGATGCTGCACAGTACTAGGGGGATTCAAGTTATGCAAAATGGTAAAGTAAAATGGTTCAACAATGAAAAAGGCTATGGCTTTATTGAAGTTGAAGGCGGAAGCGACGTATTTGTACATTTTTCTGCCATCCAAAGCGAAGGTTATAAATCCTTGGAAGAAGGACAAGAGGTATCTTTTGAAATTGTAGAAGGCAATAGAGGCCCACAAGCCGCTAATGTCACTAAGCTATCATAAATAGATCTTTTTATTTTATAGTAAAAGAGACTCTTTTCTGAGTCTCTTTTTTGTTATACCTAGCGTTTGGCCTCAGTAAGCTGCTGGTCACATGTTTGAATAGACTGCATGCACTGCTGAAGAAATTGCTCGTCTACTCCTGTGCCATGAGCTTTGGCAGATTGAAGCTGTGCTTTTGCATCGTTAAGCGCATTCGTTGCCTCTTCAAGCTGCTGAGGACTCATACTCATCGTAGCTGTCCCAATCATCTTTTGAGCAGATTGAATGGACACTTCTACTTGCTTTAAATCATTATATCCTGTTGTTACTTCTTCATTTGAAAACTTATCCATTGAAAGAACACCTCCATATGGATAGAATGAAGCTGCTGCCGACAAATTATACACGCTTACTTTTTAGTCAGCAAATCTCCATACTGCTTAATCTTTTCTCCTACGGTACACTCTTTAATACAAAACGTCTGAGCGTATGTTTTGCCCTTTTCTTTGTTAAACGTTTTTTTTACAAAACAATCACTACAGTAGTAATCCAATAACTCCGTTACTTCTTCTAATAATTGTTTACGTTCCACTCTCGTTCATCTCCATTTCGTTCTGTGTGTTACACTTGCTTCCTGCTAGCAATTGGTATCCCTTGAAGAGCTTGAGTCGCAAGCTGGTCGGCCTCTTCATTTTCCTTCCTTGAAATAGGCTCATATACCGGTCGGATACCAAGTTCCTGCATTTTATCTTCTATTCGATCTAAGTACCGATTAAACTCTTCTTCGAAACAGGGCCACTCCCCTGCAAGCTGATTTAATACAACCTGAGAGTCACCTCTAAACGTTACCGGTATATGATGAACACCAAGTTCCTCAAGCTCTTGTATTAAATAATAAAAAGCAGCATACTCTGCCTCATTATTTGATTCTATCTCTTGCAGTCTTGAGTTTCGTCGTATTCGGTAAGACTGGTTGTTCTGTTTAAAATAAATCACAGCCCCAAGCCCCGCTAAAAGCGTATCATGCTCATAGCCTCCGTCAAAATATGCCACAATATCGTGAGGCTCTGTCTGTACTTCCTGTAAGAGCTTTTTCGCTTCTTTTACAGTCCATTTTTGCTGCTGCTCATCAAGTAGAAAAATTTCCTTCGTTCGACCTGTTTTTTCTAAATCACCCACAATCATTAGCGCCTCATTCGCATCTGTGAAATCGGATGTGAAAATTAACTGTTTATGTTTCGAGGATTTATAATGCCATTCAATTTGGAAATTCATAACGAGCATTCCTTTCATCAGCAATTTTGAATTCAACACTTTTTCTGCTTTTTTGTATTTTATCTTCTATTATGTCTTTTCATGACAGTTTTCTTACCTAATAAGCGGATTTTAGCGTTTATACGTGCTAATATAAAATAGCTGAAGTACTTATGATACAATACTATTGATGAAAAAACATGGTTTAAGCTTATATTGTTTTAACAAGGAGGCTGTATGATGATTGAAGTTTATATAGACGGAGCCACTGCTGGCAATCCTGGTCCTTCTGGAGCTGGTATTTTAATTAAAGGAAATGGTGAACATCATCGTTACGCTATTGCTCTTGGGACAATGACGAATCATGAAGCAGAGTACCATGCACTTCTTCATGCATTAAAAATTTGTTTAGAAAAAAAGTATACGAGCGTATCTTTTCGAACAGACTCTCAGCTAGTAGACCGCGCAATGAACCAAGAATACGTTAAAAATAAAGCGTTTGCTCCTTTACTGGAAGAAGCCCTCAAATTGTCCAGTCAATTTGATTTATTTTTTATAAAGTGGATCCCTAGCTCTCAAAATGCAGGTGCTGATCAGCTGGCCAGACAAGCCATTAATCAAAAAGAAGCAGGAATGTAATCCTGCTTAAATCATACCTGATGACTTTAAATATTGAATGGCTTGTTTTTGATTGCTAATACGATTTGATGTCAAATTCTCGAGGAGCGATACAAAAAAACTGCCGTCAAATTCTTTTTGTACTTTTAGTGTCCATTCAATTGTAAATATGACCATCTCGTCAGCTGCACGCGTATACTGCTGACCAAATGAAATAAATCCACGTGCATCTTCTGCTAAATGAAAGCCTTTTTCTTCAAGATAAAGAAGATACTCTTCAACGGTTTGAGCTGTTTTTGTCACTTTTTCGTCCCATCCTTTTGCAAAGGTTCTTCTTTATCTTAGCTTACTTTTGGCTATTTGACTATGATTTCCCTTCTAAAAAATAGCCAATTGCTCCAAGTGCTACTCCTAAAATGGCTCCGCCAATCACTTCTTCTGGCTGATGACCAAGCATTTCTTTCAAGCGCTGTTCCGTCAAATCGTGAAAGCCTCCGTCTGGAAGACCCGCAAGCTTTTCAATTTCTTCATCTAACGTATTCACTTTAATAGTAATTTCGCCAGTCTGCCTTCGAATTCCTTGTGCATCGTACATCACAATAATTCCAAAAACAGATGCTAACGCAAAGTCAATCGTAGAAACACCTCTTTTTAATGCTACATAGGTAGCCAAAGAAGATACGCCGGCTGAATGAGAGCTTGGCATTCCACCCGACGCAGCAATCATCTGCATATCCCATTTTCCTGTTTGATACTTTTTAATTGGGATTTTTAAAGCTTGTGCTAAACCGATTGATGAAAGAGCAATGACAATTCCTTTATTCATATTGCTTCACCTCATCTATAGTTTGCGATGGATTGACATCTTGTACCCAAGCAAATATTGCCCAACAAAAAACGCCGGGCTAATCTGCTGACAGAGCAGACTAATCCCGGCGTTTTTGGAAACAGTTCTGTTATTTTTTACGCTTTTTTTGTGCAGCATTATTCATTTTGGCAGATTCAACTTCAGCATAAGAGCCGAATTCTTGTCCATATTGATTATTTGCACTTTTATTAGCTTCTAACTTCTTGTTAACAGAATTATTTTGGTTTTGTTGCACGTTGAACTCAGAAGCAAACTCCCCAGCATAAGTGTCATTTGCACTTTTTGCACGCTTTGCTTTTTGAGCCTGATTTGCTTTAAACTCAGAAGAGAACTCTTGGTTATAATTATGCTTTGCATTGTTATTCGCTTGCGCATTTTTATTACCTAATTTTTGACGACCCATCGCTATCTCCTCCTATTTGTACCTCGTTGGTACACTATTAGTATGGATCAAGCGGCACGTCATATCCTGTTCAAATTAAGGTAAAAACACCAGAGCTTAGCACGTTTATATTCTTGCTACGTACTCTTTAACCATTTCTTCCGTCACTACTTTACGGCCTGGAATGATGGTATATTTTTGAGACAGCTCATTAATTTCTGCTGTTACAGCGTTAATACCGTCTACAGAAAAGGGCTTCCCTTCTTTGCAGAGAAGCACAGCTGCTTCAATAGCTTGCTCACGTCGAGCTTCTAAGCTGGCAAAAGCACGTACTAATTCGTGCTGTTTTTTAGAATGGGCTGAAATTTCTTTATGTACACTCATGTTCGTTCCTCCATTTATATTATGCTGAGTTAGTAAAAATAAGTTAATGTCCTCATAACTGATTTGCTTTTCCGGTAATTCTTTTAAGTTTTTTTCTATCGCTGCAGATTCTTTCTTAATGCTATCCAAAAAGTTTTTCATCTTTTCATTAAAAGCGACTTTCCCGCTTATCTTGCATTGTACAAATTGCTCAATGATGGATTGCTGCCTATCGTCGAGATTTGCCTGCTTACATAAATCGGCAAATAAAATGACAGGGAAACTGCGCTGCTTTACTACTACTTTCAGTGATAAAAATGCACGAATCAGTTGGAGCATCACTTTTATATCCTCTATTGTAACAGAAGATGTCAGATTTCTTTTACTATTTATCGTTAAAATTTTAAAATAATGATATCCCAATGCTTTTAAGGAATATGATTGAGCCATCATTTGCCGGAGTGGCTCAGCAAACGATAACTTTTGATAATAAACAAAAGGCGACCATAGCCACTCATAAAGCGAAGGGTTTGATTTTGTAAACAAATAAATGGTTTTGTACAAATCCCACCCTTGCATATCATAATTGCCTTCTGCTACATTAATGACCTCTTGAGGTCTATTGAGATGAAGATAGCGTGATGCTTTATATTTATATATAAAGCGGACGTCAAAATCACTCGCTAACGTGTCCAGTCCGTAAGCACGGCTCCCTGATTCACATGCAAACAAAATTTCTACATTATATTCTTTTTCAATTTCCTGTAAACGTTTATTTATGTGTGTAGACATAAAAATTAATGACCCTTTCTTTCCTCCAATACATGTTCTAGCACCGTCATTGTACTTACCAATTCTTGAATTGGAAATTCTTCAGACACGGCCGCTTGCAGCTGTTTGTAATAATCATACCATTCTTCAGATACAGACTGTTTATGCGCTAAAACGTACTGATTCACTAAATAGGTATAGTGTGAATGAAGAGCAGCTTCTTCTTTCGCAATGTAGTGATTAACATCCGGCTTAATACGTTCTAATAAAGCAGCGTGGAGCTTTGCTTTCTCATTTTTTTCAAAAAAGCTTTTATTGTTTTTATACAGTGAAAGCTCTTTTTGATACGATTCATTCTTATCGAATTGATGACTTGTCACAACTTCGCTGCCATTTGGAGGCTCTAACGAGTTCAACGTTGGAGTAAACGTCGGTTCATAGCGCTGTAGCTTTGTGATGATCATTCGATGCCAGTCTTCGATTAATTTTACGATGTATTTTTCGATTCGCAAAGTGGTCGCACGCACTTCTTGCGTTGCGTCGAAGGAAATAGACGTTAACAACTCCTGCAAACACAGGCGCAGCTGCTTTTGCTTTTCACCTCGATCATCTCTTAAGTTTGCCGGACTGAATGCTTCTTTAAAGAAGTCATCGTACCTCACAAACAGACGTTTTTTCACATAAAATAAAAGCTCTTCTAATTCTCGGTCAAACTGCTGTTGTTCATATTCAAAATGAATTTCATGCAGTTTTGCTGCTACCTGCTCATTTTTTATGTGAAGAGATTGAATGTATCGCTTTTTATCGACTTCTGATTTTGTCTGCACCTGTTTCATTTCATTGGCAACTGCTAAAATTTGTTCGAAATCTGCATAGACACTTTGGGTAGCAAGCTCTGGTAATTCATAATTTATGAAGCGGTAAAACGCATTTTTGAATGGCAGAAACATTTTATCCTCGTGGTTTTGCAAAGCTTGCAAGCTTGATACCGGATATAAGCGCGGAAAGCGTATACCATACTGTTCAAGCTGTTCTTTTACGTACGTCTGAACTAACTGCAGCTCTGTATCCGAGCTGGCTAAGTCCGCTGCATTTACTAAGAAAAACATTTTATCAAGCGCAAATACATCTTTTACACGGCCAAGCTGAATAAGAAATTCTCGGTCAGCTTTTGAAAATGCATGATTATAATACGTTACAAATAAAATGGCATCTGCATTTTTGATATACTCAAACGCTACTCCCGTGTGTCTCGCATTGATTGAATCAGCTCCAGGTGTATCGACAAGCGTAATGCCTAAGCGAGTAAATTCACAGTCATAATACAGGTTAATAAATTGAACAAAACACGCTTTTTCTTCCTTGGCTACATAATCATGAAATCCTTCTGTATCCACTACTACTTCTGAACCGATATGATGCTTGACTTCGCCGTAGCCTTTTTCTACTGCCTGTAAAAACGACAAATGCAGCTGCAGCTCTTCTGTTGCCTGCAGGGTCGGAATAATCGCTAGCGCTTCGTCAATTGTTTCTACTTCATGATGAAACAGCTTAAGTGCACCATTTAAATCTTGGATCATCTGCTCGTTTGTTTTCATTTGCACAACAGCTGTTTTATGCGGCCGTTTTTCTGTTGGAGGCATAATTTTATTGATGGTTGCTGTTGTTGGATTCGGAGATACAGGAAGTAATCTTTCTCCAATCAACGCATTAGCAAAAGATGACTTACCGGCACTGAATGCTCCGAATAAAGCTACGGTAAACGTTTGATTTGATAGCTTTTGACGTTTTTCTTGAAGCCTATTAATAAAGCGGTCTAATTTTCCAAATGAACGGAGCTGTTCGAGAACAGCTGATACATCTTGAAGAACCTTTTCTGTTCCTGTTTCATGCACAGCTTCCTCAGGCTGTGAAACTAACTGCTGCTCACTCGCAGCTTCATGCTTTTCTTCAGCTTTCATGATGCCCGTTTCATATTCTTCTTGTAACATATATGACAACTCGTTTGTATCTTCTAGCGTTAGGTCGTCATCAGTTTGCTGTAAAGATTGAAGCAACGCTTTTGTACGTGCCAGTTTTGCTTTCATTTCCTGAAGAGATGTATACGCTTCTTCAAATGCCTCACATTCCTGCAAGTGTTGAGAAATATTCTCACGCTTTACTTCATCTTGCTCCATTTTGCTCTGTTCGATTTGCGCATAGAGCTCGTATAACAATCGCGTGGCTTTTTTCTTAATGTGATCAGCTACATCTTTTGCGTACGTTAAAACATAATCACCATTAATCGTAGCTCCTGCTTTTACCGTTTCAATTAAGTCATGAGGTTCTAACGGAATTTCAAACTGCTGAACCTGGCGTATAAGATCCGGGTCAGTAAGATTTTGATTTTTCACCAGATCTTGCACATATTGCTGCAAGTGCCACTGCAGCTGAGAGGCTGTTCGTTCTTTCATATCGTCAAAAAATAACGTCAGCCGCTCTTTTTTTACTTCCTCGGTCTTTTTCTTAGCAAATAAAAGACCCACTTTGAAATCAGGCTTTGTCGTTTCTAAAAACAGCCTAGCTTTTTCTCTCATTTCATATGGTGTTAAATTGGCGTTGCTTAGCATCTTGCCTGTTTCTTGTTGGTACGTTTCTGCTAACTGCTTTTCAGCACGCTTTATTTCCGCTTCTTTTTCGAGAAGCTGCTCTTTTTGCTGCTTATTTATTTCATGGTTCTCAAGCGTCAGCTTATGGCGCAGCTCGTCATGAATCGTTAACTTTTCTTCTTCTTGGTCTTCAATAAAGGCAAGGTGATCGTCAATTAACATTTGCATCGCATGTTGAATATGCTGATGTCGGTTTTCTTTTTCCGTCATCATAGCAAGTAATAGAGATTTTACGTACGAAAGGTCATTATGACGGTTGGCTGGCTCTTTTAACGACGTATAGAAGATTCCTTCTGGTCTAACATTCCACTTTAAAAATGACGTTTCTACAGATTCTTTAAATGCTTGAAATGTTAGCTGATCTTCTTGATGTTTATCGATTTGATTTACAATTAAATAAAGCGTTTTATTAGCTTCTTGCAGCTGTTTTGCAAATTGAAGATTTAATTCTGCCTGCACATGATTATAATCCATCACGTAGAAAATAACGTCCGCTAAGTGAAGAGCTGACTCGGTCGATACACGATGCGCATCATCTGTTGAATCAATCCCCGGTGTGTCCATCACCACAACATTTTTAGGAATAGCGTTTGTCTCGATTGATAAATGAATGGACTCTACTTCATCTCCGTCGACAGCAAACTGCTTAATTTGTTCATACTGATAAGGCGCTTCATAACGCACCGGCGGCTGTTTGCGGTAATAAACGGTTGCATGCTCATCCCCCGCCTTTACTGATACTAAGTTTGCGCTTGTCGGAATAGGACTTGCAGGCAAAATTGCTTGCCCCATTAATTCGTTAATCATACTCGATTTCCCAGCCGAAAAATGTCCGCAAAATGCTACAACAAATTCACCGTTCACCCACTTTTTTAACAGCTGTATTGCTTTTGCTGCCTGCTGTTCATCTCCAGCTGCTTGAAATTGCTTATGTAAATGAAAAAGAGATGCTTCCAATTGGAGATTTTCTTGATGTTTCACACTCACTTTACCCATTATTACTCTACCCCTTTTGCCTCATTCAAGACTGTATTTAAATGTTCTCTATCCATCTTTGTTTCTGCTTATTCTTTCTCTATTTTACTTGATTCACCTACGTTTTCCCATAAAAAACTGAATTTTTAGTTACAAAAACAATAAAACAAGCTGTCAATAATTTGACAGCTTTGCATTGTATTTATTTACCGTGTATATATTACGCCTTTTGGGCTTTTTCAATATTTTTCATTACATACGTTGTGACGCCAACATATGTAGCAAGTGCTCCGATCACAAAAAGACTAACCATTACGTCCACCACCGTTTCTACTTGATGAAATTGATAATCTTTATCATTTGATTTCATCTTATCATGAAAGATAATCATTTTCAATTAGTTTTGAGATTTTTTTGCAGGAAAGAAACGTCCCGTATTTTGCATGACCTCGCCATAATTTGTTTCATTCGTTAGCGCTTGCTCTTCTAAAGGAATTCTAACGGCTAATATACACAAATTGAAAACAGAAAAAATAGCTAACGTCCAGTATGCCTGAAACATAAGCGGAACTAACACCAATTCTGCCGCTACAACTGTATAATTTGGGTGCTTCATAAACCGATAAGGACCTCTTAGCACAACCTTCGCGTTAGGCAAGACGATAATTTTTGTATTCCAATACTTTCCTAACGAAGAAATAGCCCATACTCTTGCAAGTTGCACAAGCACAAAAAAGCTAAACAACAAAAAAGAAAAGTGATACATTCCACCGTTTAACACATACACTTCCGTAAAAAGAGCAGCAAAAAAAGCGGCGTGCATGCTTACCATCCATTTGTAGTGACTTTGACCAGCTTCGTACGCTCCCTGCTTCTTCATCCAAGCTTCATTTCTTTTGGCAATCACCAATTCACATAGACGCTGTAAGATAATAAATACAAAAAAACTATAAAAAAACAATCGCTTTACCTCCACTCTAATAGAAGCATTTCAGAACTAAATCCAGGACCAAGAGCTGTTAATAAACCGTATTCTTTACTCGGAATTTCTTTCTTCATAAAGCGGTCTAGCACATATAAAACGGTTGCCGAAGACATGTTTCCATGGTTTTTAAGTACATCTAGTGAATCAGCAATCATATTTTCGTTTAGCGATAGCGTTGATACATATGCTTCAAGCACTTTTTTCCCTCCAGGATGAGCAACAAAATGTTTTAAATCCCGACTGGTCAAATTCTGAGTTTGTAAAAAAGACTCCACTTCTCCGCCTAACCACGAATCGATAATAGTGGGAATATCTTTTGAAAAGACAACAAATAACCCATCATTTTTAATCTCCCATCCCATTACGTCTTCGGAATTTGGCATAAGCGTCGATTGTGTATGTAAAATGTAAGGAAAGCTTTTTGAACGTGAAAAAGTGATATCTGCTTCGTCACCTGCGACTAAAGCAGCTGCTACTCCATCAGCAAATAAAGATGTACCGATTAAGTTGCTTTTTGAACGATCATTCCGCTGAAAAGTCAAACTGCACAGCTCAACGGATAATACAAGAACTTTAGCGCGCGGAAAGGCTTTGCAATATTCGTAAGCCCTTGAAAGTCCAGATGCTCCTCCGGCACACCCTAATCCCCATATAGGGATTCTTTTTGTATGGTCTGAAAACGCAAGCTTATTCATAATTCGAGCTTCAATGCTAGGCGTAGCTACACCGCTTGTTGAAACGTAAAAAATAGCATCAATTTCTCCACACGGCAAAGGGGTACTTACATAGTCTTTATTTGTTAAGCATTCTTCAATGGCTTTTGTACCTAATTCAACAGCACATTCTATAAAAGCATCATTTTTTTCTTCGAATGTATGATCTTCTTGAAACCAAGATAAGTCTTTGGCAAAATTACGTTTTTCAATTTGACCATTTTGAAAAACGGTCAGCAGACGATTAATATCTTTAAACGACTCGAAAAAAAGTTCTTTTGCAAATAGCAGCGTGTCTTGCTGAGTTAATTCATAGGGGGGAACTCCAAATCCAACTGAGATAATTTTTGGCATACACTTCACCTCTTTGATTGCGTTACATTTAACATTTGTAATAGCTGGGGATTTATTCAATTCTTTTTTAGTGGAATGGAGGTGAAACATAAAAAAACTTTCCTGTAACTCAGGAAAGTCTACGTTTTGAAGAAGTGTATGTTTGTTGTGCACTTTTATTATAGCGCAAATAATCTGAATGTACAGATACAATTTATGGATTGACGAAAATAAGTGCTTATTTTTTATGAAAAGAAAATGGACATATAGATTTCATCTACATATTCATTGTTAAAATAAGCTTGTTCTTTCATAACACCTTCTTGTTCAAATCCTACCTTTTTATACAATTCGTATGCCACTTTATTAGAAGCAAACACAGTTAAAGAAAGTTTATGAAGATTATTTTCTTTGCACCAGTTTAGCGTATAATTCATAAATTGTTTTCCTATTCCCATTCCCTGTGCTTTTGAAATAAGCCATGTACGGAAGAGCCCCGTGTGGCGCTTCATTTTAATTTCGCCTCTCAGAACACGTGCGATTCCAAGCACTTCACCTTCGACTTCAGCTACAACGTACATGTGATTGTTCTTTTCTACTGATGCAATAAAATCTTGCTCTTCTTGGACTGTGCGCGGCTCATCTTTTTGAATAAATTCCCCGGCTTCAATAATTTCTCTTACCGCTGTTGTAATATGCTCTGCATCACTTGCCTTTGCAGGGCGTATAGTGACTTCACGTCCGTCTTTTGCTTTAAATTTCACTATGTTTTTCTCTGCTGTAATCATCTATATCAACTCCTATATTTTTCACCATTCAGTACTACTATTTTGGTTCTAGCTTGCGTAATTTATCAGTGGTAAAGTTCTGCTTTTCATTTCATCTAACAAGCAATCATGTGCATTGGTTGTATTACCCACGCTTTAAACAAAGCTAAACTATTTTTGAAATATTTATTCTTGCACAGACATCCTAGAAATGCAATTAATTGCGTTAAAGAACTATTATTTCAAATTTTCTTTACAAAAGTGCATAAAAAAGAGGCTGGGACAAAACGAAATCACTCCGACCTAAAGACGAACAAATGGGATTAATCCGCTAGAAGCAACGAAACGCATGAAAGCTACGTCCATCTTAACAATAAAAAAATACGAACTAACAACCAATAATTTTGATTATTAGTTGCTAGTTCGTATTTCACTTCGACTAAACTATTTTTGTCCTACTTTTTATTAAAGTCCCATTGAGATATATTTTACTTCTAAATAATCTTCAATGCCGTAATGACTTCCTTCACGTCCAAGGCCACTTTCTTTAAAGCCGCCGAATGGAGCTTGAGCTGCAGATGGAGAGCCATCATTTACTCCTACAATGCCGTATTCTAATTCTTCAGATACAAACGTTGCTTCTTTAATGTTTTCTGTAAATACGTAAGCTGCTAAACCATAAGGGCTATTGTTTGCTCGTTCTACGGCTTCTTCTACTGTTTTGAATGTTGCTACAGGTGCCAATGGCCCAAACGTTTCTTCAAACATGCAATTCATGTCATCAGTTACATTTGTGATAATTGTCGGCTCCATAAAGAAACCGTTTTTAGTTGTTATAGCTTGTCCGCCAACTACAACTTTAGCTCCTTTACTTTTTGCATCCGCAATTTGTGCTTTTACTTTCTCAACCGCTTTGTCGTTAATTAACGGTCCAACTTGTGTACCTTCTTCTAATCCGTTTCCTACTGTTAATTCCGCCGCTTTTGCTGCAAATTTTTCAACGAAAGCATCTGCAATGGATTCTTGTACGTATACGCGGTTTGTGCAGATGCACGTTTGACCTGCGTTGACAAACTTAGAAGCAATTACGCCGTTTACAGCAGCGTCTAAATCTGCTTTTTCTGTTACGATAAACGGTGCATGACCGCCTAATTCCAGCGATAATTTTTTCACAGTATCAGCAGCACCGCGCATTAGATGTTTACCAACCGCTGTTGAACCAGTAAATGTTAATTTTCGGATGCGTCCGTCTTTTTGCCATGTGTCGCCAATAGCTGCTGCATCTCCAGTAACAACATTGATCACACCTTGTGGAACGCCCGCTTCTTCTGCGAGTTCTACTAAACGAAATGCTGTAAATGGTGTTTCTTCAGATGGTTTTAAAACAATTGTACATCCTGCTGCAAGAGCTGGGGCCACTTTACGCGTAATCATGGCTGCAGGGAAGTTCCATGGCGTAATAGCTGCTACAACGCCAACAGGCTGTTTTTTAACCGTAATACGCTTATGCGTATGATGAGCTGGAATCGTTTCACCATATACACGCTTTCCTTCTTCAGCAAACCAAGCAATATAATCATTGCCATACTGCACTTCACCTTTTGCTTCTGCAAATGGTTTGCCTTGTTCCGTTGTCATAATTTCTGCTAGTTCATCTTTATGATTTTCAATTAGTTGATGCCATCTCATTAAAATAGAACTGCGCTCTTGAGCGGTTCTTTTCGACCATGTTTTAAAAGCTGCAGCCGCTGCATCAGCGGCAAGTGCTGCTTCCTTTGCGCCTGCCTTTGGAATTTGTCCTATAACTTCTTTTGTTGCTGGATTAATCACATCAATTTTCTCTTCTGTTGTTGTCCATTCACCGTTAATATATAGTTTGTTTGGATACATCATTCATCCTCCTAGTTGTGTGAATTTCTTTGTGCTGTGTTAACTACACTATATACACTAGCATCCTCATTGATTTATGAGAACTTCCCTTCTATACTATGGGTATAACAAAAGGTTATAGGTGATAAATATGAAAACAGAATGGCTTGAGTCTTTTATTGAAACAGCCAAAACAAAAAGCTTAAGCAAAGCAAGCGAACAGCTGCATATGACGCAGCCCGCACTCAGTAAGCAAATGAGAAAACTAGAAGAAGATTTAGGAGTAACATTATTTATTCGCTCCGCTACAGGAGTAGAATTAACCTCAGCAGGTGAAATTCTTTTACAAGAAGGTGAATCCATACTATCAAGCGTTCATGCTCTTCAAAAAAAATTAGTGTCTACGCAAGAAGCTTGTGATTTAACTATCGGAACGTGGCAGAGTATGGCTGCTTTTTACTTACCTTATCAACTGGCTTCTGCTAAAGACCACAATCGCCATATTGATATAAAAACCTCGCATCACTATTATGATTTGTTAGAGCATTTAGAAAGCAATCAAATTGACGGGGCTTTATTTGATGATCGAGAGGTTCAACATACTTACTGGTCAAAACTATTATTCAAAGAAGACTTTTATTTATTTGTGAATGATCAGCACCCGTTAGCAGAAAAAGAAAGCGTATCATTTGAAGATTTCAAAGAAGAACCCATTGTAGTTCTCCCTCCAGGGTGCGATGTTCGGACACTAGTAGAAAAAGCGTACAATCGTCATAACTTAAAAATTCCCATTGCCAATGAAATTGAATTTGCTCAAAGTATTATGGGATTTATTTCAGCTAATTTAGGTATTTCAATTCTCCCTGAAATTTTTATGCGCCATTTACAAAGCTCAAACATTAAAGCATTGTCTATTACAGACTTCAAATTCAAAAGAGAAATTTCATTAGTGGCAAAAAATCCTGACGTGGGGAAAATGCTTTATACACTGTTTTTCAAAACACGGTCTTAATAGGAAAGACGACCAAATTGGACAAATAATCTACTATGAATCGCTTGTTACAGCTATGTTCCCTATGACATTGAAAAGATCCGAACGATTAATCGTTCGGATCTTCTTCAACTAAAATATTTTGGCGCCAGCCTCTTTTTATTTCGATATTACTTCATTTGCTAATTTTGTTTCCGCAACTTGCGCACGCGGTGATTTCATCATATTAAAGACAATATTTAAAAAGATTGCTGTAAAACTCCCCATCACAATACCGCTTCCAGTGAGAACTTGAAGACTTTCTGGTAAGTTTTTGAAGAGTTCAGGTACAACCGTCACCCCTAGACCCATGCCAACCGAACATGCAATTACAAGAAGGTTTTCTTGTTTTGCTAAATCAACTTGACTAAGGATTTTTATACCTGAAGAGATGACCATCCCAAACATGGCTACCATAGCTCCTCCAAGTACAGAGCTCGGGATAACTGTCGTCACGGCTGCGATTTTAGGTAGAAAGCCCAAAATGATTAAAATTCCACTCGCTGCAAATACAACATTTCTTGTGCGAACACCTGACAACTGTAAAAGTCCTACATTTTGAGAATACGCTGTATAAGGAAATGCGTTAAAAAATCCGCCTAATAAAATCGCCAATCCTTCTGCACGATAGCCTTTAGATAAATCTTTTTCATCCACTTCTTTTTTACAAATATCACTAACGGCAAAATAAACGCCTGTGGACTCGACAATGCCAACAAGTAAAACAAGGAACATTGTCAGGATGGCCATAATATTAAAAGTTGGCATCCCAAAGTACAGCACATGTGGCATATGAACCCACGCTTCTTCTTTTACGCCGGAAAAATCGACTTTCCCCATAAAAGACGCTGCAATTGTTCCAACAACCAATCCTAATAACACAGAGACGGAGCGCATAAATCCTTTTGTAAATCGATACAGAACAATAATTAATAGCAAAACGCCAAAACCTAAACCTAAATTGCTCAAGCTGCCAAAATCTTTACTTCCTTCTCCTCCAGCTAAATCTTTAATCGCTACAGGAATTAACGTAATTCCAATAATCGTTACAACCGAACCCGTAACTAAAGGAGGGAAAAACTTAACCAATTTACCTAGAAAAGCAGAAAGAAGGACAATGAGTAAACCGGCGACGATAATAGAACCATATATGGAGGAAACGCCGTAAGAACCTCCAATTGAAATCATAGGTCCTACGGCAGTAAACGTACACCCTAATACAACTGGAAGACCAATACCGAAAAAACGATTTTTCCATACTTGCAGTAGCGTTGCCACACCGCACATAAACAAGTCAATCGCCACTAAATACGTAAGCTGCTGCTGAGTCAAGCCAATGGCTCCTCCAACAATAAGCGGGACAACAATCGCACCTCCGTACATAGCTAAAACATGCTGTAAACCAAGTGAAAAGACTTTTCCTTTATTCATATTAAACCTCCACTGTCGGTTTATCTTCAGCAAATGTAACTTTACCATTTGATAAAGACTGAATGCGCGCTAATGATTCTACTTTAACGCCTGATTTACGAATTTGTTTTCCTCCATCTTGGAACGCTTTTTCAATAACAATACCAATGCCGCCTACTTTAGCACCTGCTTTTTGTACGATATCCATCAAGCCGAATGCAGCTTGGCCGTTTGCTAAAAAGTCATCAATAATTAAAATCACGTCATCTTCTCGAATAAATTTATCAGCAACTGAAATTTCATTTTCTTCTTTTTTTGTAAATGAATATACTTTTGATGTAATGAGTCCGTCTTGAAGTGTTAAAGATTTTCTTTTTCTGGCAAACACCATCTCAACGTTTAGCTTCAATGCGGTCATAATCGCTGGAGCAATTCCTGATGATTCAATCGTTAAAATCTTCGTAATTCCTGCATTTTCAAAGCGCGAAGCAAATTCTTCTCCAATTTCTTTCATCAGTACAGGATCCATTTGGTGGTTTAAAAATGTGTCTACTTTTAAAACCGTGTCCGATAATACGATTCCATCTGTTAAAATTTTGTTTTGCAAAGCTTTCATAGTTCGTTCCTCCAACGTTTGTATTAAAAAAGCTCAAAAACATAGCTGCACTCGTATATGAGTAGAGCAATGTTTTTGAGCTTTTACGCACAAAAGTGAAAAACAAACTTCATCGCTCACCCATAGTCAAACTATTTACGGTAGTTTGGTAGATACTTACGAGCCTTATTCTCGTCATTATATGAGTGCGTTATTGAGTTACTTGTATTATATCAGCAAATCTTTTATTTGAAAATATCTAAAAAAGATATTTTCGAACATTTACTTGCAATACAAAACATAATATTCGGTTATAGCGCTTTTTATACGTGATAAATTTGTCCGTATTTCTCTTCTAGATATTGAATTAAATAATCTACATTTAGCCCTTCACCCGTCACATCGTTTAAAATTTCAAGAGGTTTTTTCATTTTTCCGTACTGGTGAATATGTTCTGTTAACCAATTTGTAATCGGCGAAATTTCTCCTTTTTCCAAGAGTTCATCATAATTAGGCAAGTCTTTTAACATGGTATGCTTAAACTGCGCTGCGTACATATAGCCCAGAGCATAGGAAGGGAAGTACCCAAAGCTTCCTCCGGCCCAGTGTACGTCCTGAAGCACGCCTTCTCCATCGTGACTTGGACGAACCCCTAAATATTCTTCGTATTTCTCATTCCAAATTTCCGGTAAATCCTCAACTTTATACTCCCCGTTTATTAATCCTTTTTCAATTTCGTAACGAATCATAATATGAAGAGGATACGTTAACTCATCTGCTTCAATACGAATAAGAGACGGTTTTGCTTCATTTACTCCTCGGTAAAAATCTTCTAAACCTACATCGTCAAACTGTTCCGGCGCATGCTTTTTTAGTACGTCGTAATGATGCTGCCAAAATGCTTTGTTTTTCCCGACAAACTGCTCAAAAAACAGCGACTGTGATTCATGAATTCCCATTGAAGTACCTTCACATAGAACCGTGCCAACAAGATCCTTTGAAATATTCTGCTCATATAAAGCATGGCCGCATTCGTGAATCGTGCCAAAAATAGCCGTTCGGAAATCGTTCTCGGCATATTTAGTGGTGATGCGCACATCTCCCGGGTTTAAGCCAGTAGCAAAAGGATGGACGGTTTCATCAAGTCTCCCCGCTTCAAAATCATAGCCGAGTGTTTTTAACACGTCTAGACTAAATTGCTTTTGCGCTTCTTTTGGAAAAGTACGGAATAAAAATTCCGTATTGGGCTTTGTATTTGACCCGGCGATTCGCTGAACAAGAGGCACAATATGCTCCCGCAGCTTTCCAAATACCTCGTCTAAAATTTCAACCGTCATTCCCGGTTCAAAAAGGTCTAATAAACGGTTATATTTGTTTCCTTCATACCCCCAATACTCCACAAACTTCTGATTAAACGCTACAATTTTTTCAAGGTACGGTTGAAATAAAGCAAAATCTGCTTTTTCTTTTGCTTCTTCCCAAATTGACTCCGCTTTTGAAGTTAACGTAACGTATTCTTTATATTCGTGCGGAGGAATCTTTTTATTTAAGTCATATTCTTTTTTACATTCTTCCATCGCTTTTTTCGTAATATCGTTTATGTAAGGCTGTGACTCAGGGTTCGTTAATTTCTCAATAAAACCTGCCATTTCATTAGAAATGGAAAGATTGAACGCTTCTGATGACATCATGCCAATCACTTCAGAACGCTGATCCGCCCCTTTTTTTGGAGCACCCGTTCTCAAATCCCAGTACATCACTCCGATTGCCTCGTGATAACTTTTGATTTTATTCATGTATTCATAAAACTGTTTCTCAATTTTCTGTATGTCTTCTCTCATTGTTTTTTCCTCCTTACTTTCCTTATTTCACCATAAATTATTTTATCATAATAGTAACGGTGTGTATATAACTGAAAATTCAATCTATTGTGCATATAAAAAAGCGCGGCTGCCACCGCGCTTTTTTATACGTTTTCTATTTTGGTTGGAACATTTTGTTCAATGATTGAACGCACTTTTGAATCCGTGCTTTTTGGCATAAAGATCGTGATTAGACCCTTATCATTATGAGAGCGAATCAGCCTTCCAACTCCTTGCTTTAAGCGAAGAAGCATATACGGCATATCTGCATCCCAAAATGGATCGACTACTTGATTGCGCTTTGCTTCAAAGACCGGATCATTTGGCGGATACGGCAGAGACCAAATAATTACATTCGATAACGAAGGTCCAGGAATATCCAACCCTTCCCACAAATGAACAGCGCATAAAATCGTTTCTTCTTCCCTTTGGAACTGAGACACTAATTTACTGATTTCTTGATCGCCTTCAAATAAAAATGTGTACTGATTTAACTCTTTGGAAACTTCTTTGAACATCTCTAGTTCTTCTTTACTGTTAAACAATAAAAGTGCTCGTCCGTTCGTTTTTTCGAGCTGAGCAACAGCAAAGGCAAATTTTTCAGCAAACGCTTCTTCTTGATCATCCGAAACATTTTTCACCGCAATTTTCATTTGCTCATCATAATCAAATGGCGATTCAACTGAAAAAGAAAGCGGCTTTGCAATTCCTAAGCTATATGCTAAATAATCGAACGATTGGTTATCTGAAAGAGTGGCAGAAGTGAAAATGTATGGTATTTTTTTCGCAAATACTCGTTCTTTTAAGACGTCTTTTACTGCTTGCGGCATAATAACCAACGTCAGCTGCCAGTTGTTTTCTTCCACCCAGTAGATGGCATTTTCGTTGTCCATAAATAAGCGCAGCGAATAATCAATTTGATCTAGGTACTCATCTACAATTCGCAGCGTATATTCGTCTACTGTATAGGTCTCACTCTCAAACACAAGCTCGTTTCCAATATGTTCAAGCAGCGATAAAAGTTCTTTTCCTACACTTTGTAATCCGTTTGTTCGGGCTACTTCTTTACGGCTAGAACCAACGATTTCTGTGCTTGCTTCACTTAAACGGTCAAAGAACATTGCATACACATCGATAGCGTGCTCGATCTTCACAGCAAATTCTTCTCGCACGTCATTTTCTAATAGACGCGTTAACAAGTTTTCTAACGTATCTTCTTGAATGCGATACGTTAAAGCCTTTTGTGCAGCAAATTCCAGCAGGTGACCTTCATCAAATACAACACAGCTGCTTTCAGGAAGAAGCGGAAGCTGTCCTTCACGCTTGCGGGCTTCATATGTCCAAATGTGTTCCATGTAAAAATCGTGAGAGCAAATAATTAAGTCATGTGCTTTTCTATAGTGCTCGCGTGAAAGCGTTAAGCCACATCTATGACGCTGCTCACAGGAAGAGCAATCTTGAAACGTATCCCAGTTAATTTGATTCCATTCCTCATCCGTTAAATGAGGATATTCTTTACGGTCTCCGTAGTGATAGAACGACTGCATACCACTATGATCATGAACAAAATCAGGAAGCGTATCGTAAATTTCTTCAATGTTTTCATTATCTGTTCGTGCTGTCACAGCATCTAATTTCTTTAAACACAGATACTGATCTTGAGATTTTGCTAGGCGAACATCCATGTTAATATCTAAAATACCAGAGAGCTTGGCAATGTCCCCTTCGGCTTTTACTAACTGTTCAATTAATGTTTCATCCGCACATGCAATAATAGCCGGCTTGCCAATATACCTTGCATAACAAATAGCGTACAGTAAATACACAATGGTTTTCCCTGTTCCTACACCTGCTTCTGCAAAGATTACATTTTTTTCTTTAAAAGCTCGTTCGATTTGAAAAGCCATAAAAATTTGTTCATCCCGAAGTTCTAACCCTGCGTCTGGAAGATGATCATAAAAAACATCACCTATCCATTCATTTAATTTGTCAAAAAAGTTTTCATCCCGCTCAATTGTAAAAGGCAACCGCTCTCTCATCATCGATACTGACTCCTTTATTTATGTAAATATCTATCAATAAAAATTAGCTTCACTTCTTTTTATCTAGTAAATTTCTCATGTAAGCAAAACTTAATTATTGACTACTTTATCTAAAATGTCAATAAAAAGAGCTGAACATAAAAAAGTTCTGCCTGTAAGGACAGAACCTTTTTATATAAAAGCTGGGTGTATAGAACGCAAACGGAATAAGTGCTATTAAAAAATTAATTACAGCGGAATTTGGAATCCGTGGACTGAGACAATAAAAAGGCCGCTTCATACTCGGCTTTTGCTTGTTCCAGCTGAGTAAGCGTCTCTCCGCTAACTTCTATTCCCTGCTGCATTAAATGATAGCTGTTTTCCAACGCTTGACGAATCATAGTGAACTGCGTGTTTCTATCCATTTATAAACATCCTCTCTCTGTAGTGCTTACTATAAAAGTGAATACTATCATTCTATACACCAGCTGTTTATTTTATTCTCAAAACCAGCATCTCTGGCTTAATAAATGGATCCTTTCATTTAAAAAAATAATCGAACTTATTAAAATATTTTAATTCTCACTTGACGTATAGGAATAATATATTTTAAAATTACTTACAGATTCAATTACTCAAAACTACATACTACAGGCTTACCGGTCAACCGATAGCCTCTGATTGCCAGATACACGTACAATCCGTCTGTGCAATTAGAGGCTTTTATTTTTTTAAAAGCCTGCTGAAAGGAGAAAAAATGGCAGAACTGCAGTTACAGCATGTGTATAAAAAATACGGAAAAGATAGTCTTGCAGTTGATAATTTCAATCTTCATATTCAAGACAAAGAATTTATTGTATTTGTAGGACCTTCAGGGTGCGGCAAATCCACTACCCTTCGAATGATCGCCGGCCTTGAATCGATAACAGAAGGAGATTTGCTTATTAATGGAGATCGTGCCAACGATTTACCTTCTAAGGACCGGGATATTGCAATGGTGTTTCAAAACTACGCGCTTTACCCTCATTTAACTGTTTACGACAACATGGCATTTGGCTTACAGCTCCGCAAAGTCCCTAAACAAGAAATCGATGAGCGCGTTCGTGAAGCGGCTCGTATTTTGGACTTAGAACCCTATTTAAAACGCAAGCCAAAAGCGTTATCAGGAGGTCAGCGTCAGCGGGTTGCTTTAGGAAGAGCTATTGTACGGAATGCCCAAATTTTTTTAATGGATGAGCCTTTGTCTAATCTTGATGCGAAGCTTCGCGTACAAATGCGTGCTGAAATCAGTAAGCTTCATCAGAGGCTGCAGACGACCATTATTTATGTAACGCACGATCAAACAGAAGCCATGACGATGGCAAGTAGAATCGTAGTTATGAAAGACGGAAAAATTCAGCAAATAGGTTCACCTATGCAAGTGTATAATGCTCCAGAGAATACGTTTGTAGCCAGTTTTATAGGCTCACCGGGAATGAACTTTTTCACAGGAAAAGTAGTGAACAGCAAACTGCACATCAGTGAACATGAGTTTCAACTGACAGAAAATCAAATGCATTCGTTACATGAAAAAGGCTACAATAATCAATTCATTACTGTAGGAATTCGACCCGAGCATATTACGCGCGCTGCTTCTTATGCTCCTCATATTTCATTACCGGTAGATGTGTCTGAGTTATTAGGAGCAGAGTACATACTATACAGCAGTTTAGGAGAGCAGCTCTTTGTGGCTAAAATCCCTGGGGATGAACATATTCAAGTTCATCAGCACTTTCCGTTTCATTTTCAAATGAATCATGCTCATTTCTTTGACCAAGCATCTACCAACCGTATCACAATTGACCAATAACTATCTAAAAAGAATTCTATAAATGGGGGAACTAAAATGAAAAAATTATTAATTTTGTTAGCAATGCTCACCGTAATCATCGCGGGCTGCGGTAAAAACAGTTCAACAAGCGGCGACAGCAGCGATTCTTCAAAAAAAGTAACCATTAACTTTACGCATTGGCGAGGAGAAGATACGAAAGCCTTTGATTCTATCATTGAGCAATTTGAAAAGAAAAACCCAAATATTCATGTAGAGATGACCGTCTTTCCTTCGGATTCATATCAATCACAAATTCAAGGATCTCTACTATCTGGAGAAGGCATCGATATATTTGCTAGTTTTCCAGGAAGTCAATTTGAAACGATTCGCAAAGCAAACGGTTTTGCAAAGCTGGACGACCAAAACTTACTCAGCAAATTTGACGAAAAGCTAATCCAAGCGGGTAAAGCGGATAATACGCAATATGCTCTTCCTTATCAGCTAGTCTATAACATCCCTGTCTATAACAAAGGCATTTTTGAAAAACTAAATTTAGATGTTCCTAAAGACTGGAATAGCTTTTTAAAAACAGCTGAAACATTAAAGAAAAATGGTTACACGCCGATTTTATTTTCAGGAGACGTAAGTCCTTCTCAATTTATTAACCCAATGATTATGAATAACGAACCTACAAACAACGCCCTTCACGAAGTAGAAACGGGCAAGCGCAAGCTAACTGATGAATGGTTTATCAAAACCCTATCTCAAATTAAAGAATTAAATGATAAAGGTTACTTCCAAAAAGATGCTCTTGGTACGAAAAAAGAAAGTGCTGCAGCACTTTTTGCTCAGGAAAAAGGCGCAATGCTTGCTCAAGGTTCTTATATGATGGCTACAGTCAAACAGCAAAATCCAAAGATTGATCAAGGTTTGCTTGCACCGATTACAGTGGATCAAGATAAAGCCAAATACGAAGGTGTTCATACCACAACATTCTTATTAGGTGTTGCTGAAAAATCAAAACACAAAGAAGCTGCTAAGAAATTTTTAACTTTCCTTGCAGATCCAAAGATTTCTTCTGAGTATGCAAATGCTACTGGCCAGTTATTAACGGTCAAAGACGTGAAATATGATTCACCTGAACTCAAAGAAAGCGCAAAGTGGAAAGACAAAAAAACGGTCTTCCAACCTCGATTCACCATTTTAAATGAGCGCGTATCAAAAGCTGTTGAAACATCTGTACAGGACGTACTATCCGGTATGTCAGCGAAAAAAGCTGCTGAAAAAGCACAAGGAGAGGTAGAACGTGTCGCTAAAAACTAATACGTCTATTCAAGAAGAAGAAAAGAGAACCCCTTCGTTCTCTTTTCCTCTCTTTTCATTTAAAAATATCTCTAAAAGCAAACATCTATGGTTATTTTTACTTCCTGGTTTTGTCATATATACTGTTTTCTTTGCATTGCCAACGCTTTCTGCGTTATTTTTAAGCACAACTGATTGGAATGGATTGTCTTCTCAATTCTCATTTGTAGGGTTTCAAAACTTCAAAGAAATTTTAACAAACGATGCTATTTTTACACAGTCTCTTACAAACAACTTAAAGTTCACAATTGGCGTGCTGATCTTTCAAACGTTATTGAGCTTAGGCTTTGCACTCTTACTTTATAAAAATTCTGCATGGAATACATTTTATCGCTCACTCTTTTTTGTACCGACGATTATTTCGTCTGTGTCGATTGCGTTCACGTGGAACTTTATGTATGACCCCAACATTGGAGGAGTTAACCTATTTTTAAGTAAAATAGGCCTTGAGCATTGGACCCAGTCTTGGATTGGAAATGGACATATTGCCATTTACAGCTTGGCTTTTGTACAATTTTGGGCACATACTGGTCAAATGCTTATTATTTTTGTAGCTGGAATTCAAGCTATTCCCAGTGAGTTATATGAGGCTGCTAGTATTGATGGAGCAACACGATGGCAAAAATTCAAGCGCATTACGTGGCCTCTTTTAGCTCCAGCTACGACAATGGTTGTGGCTTATACGACCATACAAAGCTTTAAAGCATTTGATTTAATCATTGCAATGACAAATGGAGGTCCCTCCAACTCAACTGAAATTCTTTCGACACTTCTTTATCACGAAGCTTTTATTAATTTTCGTTTCGGCTATGCCTCTGCCATTTCCGTTGTATTTATGATTGTAATTGCTCTTTTAACGTTTCTTCAATTTCGCGTACTTCGCTTGACCAAAATGTAAAAGGAGATTCTTTTATGAAACAAAATCCATTCAGACAACTGATTTTAGGGATATACGGTTTAATCATTCTGTTGCCCTTAAGCTTGGTTCTATTAACAACCTTTAAAACAACGCCTGAACTTTACAGCAACCCAATCGGATTACCAGCAGGCTGGAATATTGAAAATTATAAACAGCTGCTCGTCAATGAACCCATCTTTGGCTATATTAAAAACAGCGTGATTGTTACCGTCTTTAGCACGTTTTTTATTCTATGGTTTTCAAGCATGATTGCTTACGCTATTATTCAGCTACCTCAAAAGCTTGGATGGATTGTATACGGTTTTTTTGTTTGCGGAATGATTGTCCCTACTCAAGTCAATATGATTCCTGTCTTTTTGCTGATGAATAAGCTTGGACTGGTCAATACGCTAACAGGGGTCATTATCGTCTCCATAAGTTTTTTGCTTCCTATCGGTGTGTTTATTATAACGGGGTTTATGAAAACTTTGCCAAAGGAACTATTCGAAGCCGCTCGCATGGACGGGGCGTCAGAGTGGAAAATATATTCAAAAATCGCTCTTCGACTCTCCATACCTTCAATGGCTACAGTAGGAATTTTTTCGTTTGTGATCGTGTGGAATGATCTGTTATTCCCTTTGCTATTATTAAAATCTAAAGAAGTAAAAACGTTGCCTATTGCATTATTGGACTTTCAAGGGGAATTTCTAACCAATTACCCTATGCTGTTTTCAGCAGTCGTTCTTTCTTCTATTCCATTATTGATTGCGTACGTGTTTTTGCAAAAGCATTTCATTTCAGGAATGACCTCTGGGGCATTAAAATAGCAGGCAAGAAAATCACGCTTCCCTGCCTGCCCCTTTATTCTATAGGATTATTTTTTAAAGCACGCTGAGGTTTCGGTTTCTCTACTATTAGGTGTTGGTAAACGTACATTAAAGCAGCTTTTAACAGAAAGATACCTAGCAAATGGTACTCTTTAAATGTGCCTATCCTAAAAAGCTTTGCACGGCTCATAGCTCGTTGAAAAGGATAAACAAAAAATGTATCTACGATTGCATTTAATAACATATACCTTCCAAAATGGCCATATGTGAACTTTTTAATCCATAAAGAACCTGCTAAAAATGGACCTAAGAGTAAAGCAGCTTCACCTGTTAAATATGGATGAGGAGGATTAGGGAATATCCACCACTTCTTTTTTTCAGCAATATAGCTTTCAACCATAATTAAAAAGGAAATAAACATAGTAGATGATAAATAGCGCTTAATATGCTGTCGTCCTATAAAAGGGATGGTTAACCATGAAAGAAGCATCATCCCGCCAAAAACCCGTGCTGATCGATTTTTTCTCATTTTATCACCTCTTAGGTTTTAGTATGAGATTTCCCTTTCGTAAATATGTTAGAAATAAGCTAATCATTTCTCGTTTTAAGCCTGCTATTGAAAAGAAATGAATACATATATTGCCCTGCTACTCGCCCATACTATAAAAAAACATAATGGGGTGAGTACATGCATGATTATTATGACGGACTATATAAATACCTGCTTAATGCTACGTTTTGGTTTATTTTATTAATTGTCGTGCTCGGGATAGGCATGTTTGGAATGCTAGCTTATCGCGGTTTAAAAAAGAAATAAATACAAAAAGCCAAGCTGTTTTTACACCGCTTGGCTTTTTGTATTTATTGATCGTTGCGTGGAGGACGAGGTCCCCAGTACTGATAGTAGTCTGTTTTAATAAATCCGTTAAATAATTTGCGTTTTTTCGTCGCTTTTTTACCGTAGTACTGTTCAAACTGTTCATGAGATGTAAGCATATAAATCGACCACGTATCAAGCTTAGAAAACGCTTCGCCCATTTCAGCGTACATTTTTTCAACAGAAGGACGATCGCTTAAACGTTCGCCGTACGGAGGGTTACCAATAATGATTCCATATTCTTTCGGCGTCGTAAAATCGCGCACTTGCATTTGCTTAAATTGAATTAAATCTCCAAGTCCAGCTTCAAATGCATTTTGCTCCGCTACTTTTACCATACGATGGTCAATGTCATGACCAGCAATATCTAGCACTTGGTCGTAGTTCGCTAAGTCTTCTGCTTCTTCGCGCGCTTTGTCCCAAATGCTCGCTGACATCCACGGCCACTCTTCTGATAAGAAGTCACGATTAAATCCTGGTGCAATATTTTGACCGATAAGCGCTGCTTCGATAGCAATTGTACCAGAACCGCAGAAAACATCGACAAACGGACGATTCGCATTCCACGGCGTTAGCATAATTAAAGCAGCTGCCAGCGTTTCTTTTAAAGGAGCTTCCCCTTGTCCTACGCGGTAACCGCGCTTATGAAGTCCTGCACCGCTTGCGTCAATTGTTAATGTAGCAACATCTTTTAATAACGCTACTTCAATTTTAAACGTTGACCCCGTTTCTTCGAGCCAGCCTGTTGTTTTGTTATAATGTTTTTTCATGCTGTCAACAATTGCTTTTTTTACAATGCTTTGACAATCTGATACGCTGAACAATTTAGATTTAACTGATTTTCCCGATACAGGAAACTGTGCATCTACGGGCAAATAATCTCCCCAATTTAATGCTTTTGTTTGTTCAAAAAGCTCATCAAACGTACGAGCTTTGAACTGTCCAACCTGTACTTTAATTCGATCTGCTGTACGAAGCCATAAATTGCATCGAGCAATTGCAAGCTCGTCTCCTTCAAAGATAACCTTGCCATTATCTACTTCACATTCATATCCTAAAGCACGCACTTCTTTAGCGACTAGTGCTTCAATTCCCATTGCTGCTGTTGCAATAATTTTATATTTCGCCATTTTTCAACCTCATTTTGTTTCTAATTATCTACACTAAGTGTAAAAGTACCATATACATGCGCCGTAGTCAAAGCTTTCTCCGTCTTTTTATCAAAATGCAGAAACTGCTCGCTCTTGGTAGAGCCAGCAGTTTCTTTACATATGTCGTATTTAAATTTGTTTTTAAAAGCTTTCCACTTTACAGTTGCGCAACCGGTTGCTCAACTTGTTTATGAAAGTAAGTATACACGTGTTTCATATGGGTGCAGCGTACATTGTTCAAGCGTTTCGTTTTTATCCAACGGATAATTATGAATCAGCACTTCTCTGTTTGCAAATGAGCTCTCTGAAGGAAACTCGAACGTTTGATTATTCGGTGACATATTACAAATAACAACAGCGGTTTTACCTTCTAATGTTCGCGTATACGCGTAAATAGCGGAATCTTCTTCTGCCAACAGCTTATAAGTTCCATACACCAGCACATCATGCTGTTTTCTAATTTTAATGAGCTGTTTGTAAAAATTCAGTACCGAATTCTTATCACTTTTCTGCTCTTCTACGTTAATGTCTACGTAATTTGGGTTCACTTTCATCCAGGGGTTTCCGGTAGAAAATCCTGCATTTTTTTCTGTATTCCACTGCATTGGCGTCCTTGAGTTATCGCGGCCTGTTTCCCAAATAACTTTCATAATCTCGTCATGTGAATCGCCTTTTTCACGCTGAATACGGTAGTAGTTAATCATCCCAACATCATCATAATCATCAATAGAATCAAATTTAACATTGGTCATTCCAAGTTCTTGTCCTTGATAAATAAACGGTGTTCCTTTCATTAAAAAGTATAGTGCAGCTAAGCACTTTGCACTTTCCACTCGGTAAGCTGTGCTGCCGAATTTATTTACAGAACGAATTTGGTCATGATTTTCTAAATATAAAGCGTTCCAGCCGTTAATTTTTTCTAAACCATTTTGCCAATTAGTTAAAATTGTTTTTAACTCGATTAAATCAAGCGGTTTTTCTTCTCCTTTATCCCACAGTCCCATATGCTCGAACTGAAAAATCATATTGAAGTTTCCGCCATCTTCAGCTACCCACTCATCTGCGCTGTCCGATGTTACACCATTTGCCTCTCCAACCGTCATAATATCGTATTTGGCAAACGTTTTTTCTTTTAGCTCTTTTAAATGTTCTTGAATTCCCGGTCGATTCATATGCCCTTCAAACGATGGCACATAATCTAGCTTTTCAGGGTTCGGCAGATCTGGGAAGCCGGCCACTTTCTTAATATGCGAAATAGCATCTACACGAAAGCCGTCAATTCCTTTATCTAACCACCAGTTAACCATTTCATAAAGCTCATGACGTACTTTTTCGTTTTCCCAGTTTAAATCGGGCTGTTTTTTAGAAAATACGTGCATGTAATATTCTTTTGTCTTTTCGTCGAACTCCCAAGCTGATCCGCTAAAAATAGATTCCCAGTTGTTTGGCTCTTTTCCATCTTTACCTTCGTGCCAGATATAATAATCACGATATGGATTCTCTTTAGCAGACCTAGATTCTAAAAACCAAGGATGTTCATCTGAAGTATGGTTAATAACCAAATCCATAATCAGCTTCATTCCGCGATGGTGAACTTCATCTAACAGCTCATCAAAGTCTTCCATTGTTCCAAAATCTTTCATAATATCTTTATAATCACTGATATCGTAGCCATTATCGTCGTTAGGAGACTGATAAATCGGGCAAATCCAAATGACATCAATTCCAAGATCAGATAAATAGTCTAATTTTGAAATAACCCCTTGAATGTCACCAATTCCGTCGCCGTTTGAATCCATGAAGCTTCGCGGATAGATTTGATACGCAACAGCTTCTTTCCACCATTTCTTTTCCATGTGCTCAACCCCTCAAAATAGTGCTTTTACGTAAGCGTTCGCCTTTACGCATATCGCTATTTTATAATGAATACATGCAAAAAAATAGGTTTTTCACAAAAAAAATCGTTATTCTCTTTTGAATAACGATTCTCACTGCGCTAATTTGTGTTTAAAGGCATAAATGACGGCTTGAGTTCGGTCCTGCACATCCAGCTTACTTAATAAATTGCTCACATGTGTTTTTACCGTCTTTAGCGCAATAAATAATTCGTCTGCAATCTCTTGATTTGTTTTACCCTGTGTCATTAAAAGTAAAATTTCCATTTCACGAGCTGTGAGTTCTTCATGAGGTAAAGACGGCTTTCTCATTTTAGACATCATTTTACCGGTTACTTCAGACTCTAATACAGATTCCCCCTCATATGTACGGCGAATAGCAGCTGCAATTTCTCCTGCTTTAGACGTTTTTAATAAGTAGCTTGTTGCCCCTGCCTCTAGAGCGGGATATACTTTTTCGTCATCTAGAAAGCTAGTGACAATAATTACTTTTGCTTCCGGCCACTGCTTAATGAGCTGTTTTGTTGCTTCAATCCCGTCCATTTCTTCCATGACTAAATCCATTAAAATAATATCCGGGCGCAGCTGAAGCCCTAATTCAACGGCCTGTTGGCCATTGGCTGCTTCAGCTATTACATGAATGTCTGTTTGAGCCGACAAATACGCTCCTACGCCAATACGAACCATTTCATGGTCATCTACTAACAGTACATTAATCATTTTGCTTCTCCTCTCTTTCTACTAACGGTACTTTTACTTCTAGCTTTGTTCCTTTGTCGGGCAAACTAATAATTTTTAATAGGCCTCCAATTTCAACTGCGCGTTCATACATATTTTGCAGACCGTACGATCCGACTTTCTCCTTTTCTACATCAAAACCAACTCCGTTATCCACAATACGTAAAATAATGGAAAAGTCACGTTTGATCAGCAGCACGTCTAAAGCTGTTGCATTTGCATGACGCAGCGTATTTGATACGGATTCTTGCAAAATTCTAAACAAGTGGTCTTCAATGCCTTTATCAAGTTCAAACCCTTCTATTTTCCAATTTAATTCAAGCGGTACTTTTTGAGCAAGCTCATTCATCAGTTCTTTCATTCCAGCCTGTAGCGATTTTCCTTTTAATGCTGCAGGACGAAGATGAAGAAGCAAAGCCCTCATTTCAAGCTGTGATTGATTAATCATTTTTTCAACCATCTTTAATTGGTTAGCTTCAGAGTCTTGTAGCGTAAGATTGGATTCCGTAATAGCAGACATAAGCATCGAAGCGGCAAATAGCTGCTGACTAACGGAGTCATGCAGTTCTCTAGCAAGCCGATTTCGTTCTTGAGAAACAATTTCTTGCACTTGCTTTTGCTGATTTTCCACTTTTTCCGTTGCCATCTTTTGAGATTGCTGCGCTTGAAAAATCATTTTATGATCTACTTTGTTTAAACGGCTTATAATTCGAGACGTCTCTTGAATAAGCGGTTCATTTGCCGACATATGCCGGTGGCCATTTTCTATTTCATATAATCGGTTTTCAACATATGTCCACTGCTGTCTCCACATAAACCCCATGATTCCTCCAATCACACTTCCAATCGTAAGGCTTAAACTGAAGGAAAACAGCACAAAAGGCATGCCAAATACGCTCGTTTTCCATAAGTCGCTAAGTTGAAAAACAGGATATGCCAAAAACACGGTAAGGAGCACGGATACAAATACAAAAAAACTTAAGAAAATCCCCCACAATAACTGCCGTTGAAGAATACTCATATCCTTTGCACCTCTAAATCTCCAATCACAACAGTTGTAACAATCTTCACCCTATGAGCAGATTGATCAAATTCCTCTGTTTTGATAGACAAATTTTCATTGAACGAAAAGCCGCGCTGATGGCCAAAAACCGTTACGTTTCCTGCTAGTTTAGAATGATTCACAGATACTTCTGTTTCGTAAGGAATGAGCACTTTAATATTTCCAAACACTTGACGAATAAAGATAACCGCATCGCCTTTTGGCAGAACAGTATTGCTTAAATCAATCACAATGTCTCCCCATACGCTTTGAATATTAATATCATCCCATTCGTATACGGAGTCTTCGGTTCTTTGACTACCAAGAAGTTTATTCGTCAAAACCGGCCGGACCTGCACCAAACTTTGGTTTGGCTGCTGTGTCAACTCGTCAGTTGGTCTAAATTCAACCGGATGCTTTCGTAATTGAATAAATCTAAGTAAAAAGTAAAGGAAAAGAGCAATAACTAAAAACTTAAAGGCAACCGTATTAAATATATTCAACACAAGCCCAATAACGCCAATCCAAAATAACATACGCCCTAATTTTCTTCCCATTTTTTTTCGCCCAATATACATGAACGCACCGGCAATTAATACAGAAAAGATCAAGCCGCTGTGAAAAAACATAATTTCAATAAACAGGACAAATAAGCTGCAAATAAAAATGAACATAAGAGATTCTGTTTTGTTTACGCTTTGCACAGCTCCCTCTCCTTTCTCCTCGTAGATGACATAGCGTTCTTTGGATGCTGCAGATATCTATTCTCTCATCTTAAAAAGACGCAGAAACCTACGCCTTTTTTAGAATACCATGTTTTATGCAGAAACACTGATTTTTTACGATGATTTTACTCTTTTTTCTAATTCAGCAATCTTGCTGTCTACCGTTTGTCTGTAGTAATTTGTATTAATTTGATTTTCAAGCTGGTCAATATAGGTTTCCATTTCGTCAAACTGACTGTAGGACGCATAAGATGCTTCCGTTTTCATTACTGAATTCATACGATGGTGCGCACGGGCAATATTTTCGCGCCCCATTAGTTCCATACGGCGAATATGCATATCTTTTACCTTATGCTTCATTTCTTCATACTTTTGTTCAAGCTCTTCTAACTGCTTGGATGCATCTTCATAAGATTCTTTTACACGTTTTGCTCTCTCTTCGTAGTGAGCATGCTCTTTTACAATAAATTCATGTAATTCTGCTTCTTCAGCTGCTTGCGCCACTTGTGCTTGCTCATGACGTTTTTTCATCATGTCAAGTGCCAGATGGTATTCGCGATTAAACTGCTCTTTTAACGTGTGCTGCCGCTCAACAAGCTGCCTTACCTTTTCAGTCTCCTGCTCGCATTGGCGCAAATAGTGATTTAACGCAGCAATTGGATTTTTTTGTTCTTTGTGATCAAGTAATTGATGAAGGTCTGCAGAAATCGTTTCTTTCATTCGAGTAAATAAGTTTCTCATTTTGTTCATCTCCTTAGATAATAAAGTGAAATTTTATTATTTTTGATTTAAGTCAGCCCACTGACGTTCAAAGTGCTTAAACGGATCTTCTTTTTCCATTTTTATAGGCCTGCTGCTGTTCCACTTTTTATATACAATGTAAAGTACTACTGCTGCGATGATACCAGCAAGAGCCGGAAGGTTTGAAACGGTTGTTAAGAGTACGACGACACCAATAAACCCCCAGAACCATTTGTTAAAGGGGGTCTCTGCTTTAACAAACCCTTTAAATGCTACGTACAAAATAACCAAGCCAAGCGCAAGTCCTACCATGGGGCCAGCATTTGCAAGAAGAACGATAGCAGCTACCGCTCCAATCAAAAACAAACCAACTTTTTTCATTTTGTTTCCTCCTTTCGCTTCTCTATATACTTAGTTTAAGGATGATAACGTTTTTTCAAAACGAGCTAGAGCTTTATTTTCTCCTAAGACCTGAGGCTGACAACAAGCTCAGCCTGATTGTACAAAAAAATGACAGCTTATGATAAGCTGTCATTTTGACATAAAAAAAGCTCTTCCGTTATATGAAGAGCTGGGTTGGATTAAAATATAGTGTATAACAACTATTGTCGATTGCTTTTCAATAACGTTCTGTAAGCCATGTTTTGTACCATTGTACTGCAAGCGGCTAGCTACCTCGTACTCCGGTGGCAATTATCTATCTACAAAATGTAACCATTTTGTCCTTCCTTCCGTTCAGTTCCTTCCAGAAAGTTCCCCTACCATTATTTGGGTTTCTCGCTCGAGGGGTTTACCTCGTTCCACTCTTATCATTTCTGATAAGACTTCGTCACTGTGGCACTTTCAGAGTAGTCAAGCCATATCTTAAAAAGACTTAGGCTTTTTCCCCGCCGTTAGCTTTTAACAGCTACCCTAGCTTATGACTTCGCTAGGCACGAACACTACAGACATCGCAGTCTGTGCGAGCATGGACTTTCCTCTACATCCTCATATGTGATGCAGCAATTACCCGAACGTTATTGATAACGACTTTCCTTAGTATAATAAAAATAGGAGTTGAATGCAACTCCTATTTTTAGGTTATTCGTATAATTTACTTCCAAACACATGTTTTTCTAAGTTTGACAAACGTTTTAAAATATCAAAGTTTGTCGTACCCGCTTGCTGCTGCTGTTGAGCCGGCGGCGGGGTAAACGAAGGTTGTTGCGGCTTTTTAGATAACTCTTCTACTTGCTTTTTTAAGCGTAAATTTTCAGTTTGTAATGCTTCAATTTCTTCATGAAATGCTTCATAATCTTTAATAACAGAATCTAGATACTTATCTACTTCCTCTTGATTATAGCCTCTCATGCCTGTTTTAAATTCTTTTTCTAAAATTTCTTTGGCCGTTAAACGAATTTTATCAGCTAACATCTCTATCACCTCGAATACGATAAACCTTATCTTTATTATAATTCATTTTTTCAAAAATAGCTTCAAATGTCAATTTATCTTTTAAAATGTTTCGTCAAGTGGCGTTAAAAAGACGAAAATTTTTCTTCATCCACGATATCTTGTAAGTCGTAAGACGTCACCATTATAATAGGGTATTCTTCTCGTTCAGCACGCTTTTTAGCCGTTTCTAACATATATTTAGGACTTCCTTCGTGCTCTTCGTCGTAAACTAAACAAATACCTTCACTTTTTTCTACTAAAAATTGATTTTTCAACCGAAACTGTGCTGGACTTTCATATTTCTTTTTTGTGATGCTATCTACATAATCTGCTTGACTTAAGACGAATTCATACAATTCTTTATTGACGTCATTCCATTTTTCTTCCTGCTCCAAAAATGGTGTTAAAACAGCTAACTGAAGCTCGGGATACTCGAGCTGCAGATCAAATACCACTTCTGCTGCCCAAATCTCTACTCCTAGCTGGCCACTAATCAATACCCATTCTAATCCATCTTCTACTAATTCCTGTAATTTTTTATGGAGCGCTTTTTTTATGTATGTAATGCCTTGATGTTTTTCATTAAAAATTCCAAGTTCGAATGGCTTATAACCAGTAACCGTTAGCACCTTCATTATATAACTCCTTTGTAACAAAATAGAATAGGAACTGATGTAATCAGCTCCTATTAACGTACATTATCTAAAATACCCTGAATTAGGTCCTTGATGCGCGCCTTTTGTATGACAGCTTCCTTGGCCGCAACCTTTGTGTCCAGGATAACTAGCGCCTGCTACTTGACCTGGGTAACCTCCTTGGCCTGGAAAACCAGCTCCACCTACTTGACCTGGGTAGCCTCCTTGGCCTGGATAACTAGCACCTGCTACTTGACCTGGGTAACCAGCACCTGCTACTTGACCTGGGTAGCCTCCCATTTGACCTGGATAGCCTGCTCCACCTACTTGAGTTGGATATTGCTGCGCACCGCCAAAAAACTGTTGATTTGAAGTTTCATTTACAACAGATTGTGTTTGCGGGAAGTAATGCACGTGCTTCACGTTTGTATGGTTCACCAATGTATTATGACTTGGATGAATGTGAGGTACAACTACCTCCTGAGAAGTAAACTGTGTGCAGCATTTTGTTGGATGCACAATTGGTGGCATACATTTTGTTGGTCTTGGATACATATCCTTTTTCCCCTTTCACTGTTTAGTTATTACACTATTACAATATGTGAAGGGCAGTGTACATGTACTAAGACAAACACCTATTTTTGGCCTACATAAAGGAGTTATACGAATTTTTCAAACTGCTTAAGACAATTACTGTTAAACAAATTAATGCGAAAAATGATACTAAAATCACATTTTTCATGAGGCCTCTCTCCATCTCACCAAAGTTCTGTTTTTAAGCTGTAAGAATACGTCTTACATTGACTAATTTTATCAATGACTGAAAAATAGAACAATATAAAACCTCCACAAAAATAAAAGAATAATAATTCTGAATTTTTTAAAATAAATCAGCTGAAGTCTATGCTTTAGCTGATTTATTTTTTAATCTAAGAAGTCTTTTTTCAAGCGCTTCCTTCGACGTTTTTTTCGTCATTCCTCTGAGTTGATTCCACTTCTCCGAGGCTAGCTCAGTATATAGAAGTGCTTGATGAACATCTTTGAGACGATGCTCATAAATTTTAGCTAACTCAACCAATGCTTCTATAGCGACGTCACCTTCACATGTTTGAACCAAGGGTTCAAACATGTCCACTGCCTCTTTCCAACTCTTCTCTTTTTTATAATGATAAGCCATCGCTAGCTGAGCTTTTTCATGCTCTTCTTTTTCTTTTTCCGCTACGCCCTGATAAAGAGAGAAAGCGTGCTTGTTCTCCCCTAATTGCTCATACCACCTTGCTACTTCGTATGTTTCTTTTTCTGTAAACTCCTCACTAGTAAGGAGATGCTTTGATAAATGAATGTATAAGGTAATAAGCGATAAAATATCATGTTCATTATGTTTCATAATGTCGAATAAGCCTCTTGGATTTTTCGTTTCAATAAAATCAAAATAAATCATGGGAGCTAAAAAACCTGGAATATCATCAACTCGTTCAATTCCAAGTATTTCTTTTTCGACATTCGCAAGCTTAACCGAATGCATTTTGTGTTTCCACAGCCTTCTTGACGCATGAAGTAAATCAAAGTGACCGAACTTAGGCAGCTTGGGCAAATGATCTCTCAATAGCGTATGGCGAGTCTTCACGTGAGGCCAATCGAAAGATTTCCCATTATAAGTCACAAGCGTCGTATAGTCTACTTCTTTTAAAAAACTTTCGTAAAATGCTACTTCTCCACTTGGCTCCGTCAATATATGCTGACGAAAAACGACAGAATCTTTTAGCACCCTTGCATACCCTAGCAAAAAGATAGTCGTTCCCGTACCTGTACTAAGCCCTGTCGTTTCCGTATCAAAGAAAAATAAATCTGAATAAGTGTGGCCTTTTGATGAAAGCGGATGAGCAACTGTAGACCGATTCCATACTTCCACTACTTTTTTCAGCTCATTAAATTCATAATGTCCATGCTTGTAGTCGAGCGGGTAAACCACTTCTCTAATCATACAGTAGCTGTCTTCGGCAAAGTAAGGCGCAGCATGATTTCCCTCCCATTCCTGCTCATAGGGAATAGACGCGCTTTTAGATCGCTGCGGGTTACTTTCAACCGGCGGCTTTGCTTCTGTAACATGAAGATGCTTTTTCATACGGTTTAATTTATTTTTAAAAGACAAGAGTTCACCTACTTTGCAGTTGTTGTAGCAGCACGAGCGCATCGCTTTTCGCGTGTTCTCCCTGTGCTTCCATACCGATACAAGACGGACAGCCGCTTTCGCAAGAACAATTTACAATTAATTGATTGGCTTGATTTAGCACATCATTCATTTGTTCGTATACTTTATCACTTAGCCCAATGCCTCCCGGGTATCGATCATATAAGAAGATAGTCGGCTGTTCGTTGTGCACCGCTTTTATCTGAGGAACTACATGTAAATCAGACGGATCGCACATCACCATAAGCGGTGCAATTGACTGAAGGGCATTTGCCACGGAAATAAGAGCTTGTTCCAATCGTTCTTCTGATTCGTAAAACTGTTCTTTTTCAAAGCTTAGCCACACGGCATTTGTATGAAGCTCTTCTTCCGGAAGTGAAATGGGACCTGACCCTATGTTTTCATGCGTCTCAAACTTTATTTTTTTAAATATCGTCGCCATGGCGCTGACCATTACATCGCCATAACCGATTGAATATGTTCCTTCCAGTCGCTCTTTATCAGCTTCTAGAACCTTTAAGTTAACCGCTAAGTTTGCATCGGTGAAATAGTCTACATCGACTTCACGAACATATGCTTTTTTCTCATCCCAGTCCAAGTATTCTACTTGATACTGAATGCCTTGATGCAAGTAAATCGCCTCATCATGAAGAAGCGTCATGGCACTAAAGCGATCCATTTCTCCAATTACTTTCACATTTGCAACGTCCGATTGATCAATGATGACAACATTTTCTTGGGATGCAGAGCGCAGACTGATATTATGAGCTGGGAAGGAATCATTCATCCAGTACCATTTATCTCCGCTAAAATGAATCACTCGTTCTTCTTGCAAAAACTCCAGCACGTCTTCAATTTCTACCCCATCAAATGTTTCTCCCTGCTTAAACGGCAGCTCATAGGACGCACATTTTAAATGATCGACTAAAATAACAAGATTATCAGGATTAATTCGAGCTGTTTCTGGATTTCTGCTAAAAAAGTAATCCGGATGCTGAATCATATACTGATCAAGCGGACTTGAACTTGCGACCATCACAATGACGGCTTCTCCATGACGTCTTCCTGCTCGTCCTGCTTGCTGCCAAGCGCTTGCAACCGTGCCTGGATAACCTGTCATTACACACACCTGCAGCTGCCCGATATCCACTCCTAGCTCTAAAGCATTCGTACTGACTACCCCGTAAATACTTCCCTCTCGAAGTCCTCTTTCTATTTCGCGTCGCTGCTTCGGCAAATATCCTCCTCGATACCCTTGAATAGACTTATGTTGAAGCTGGTTTTTTACGAGCTCCTGCAGATACGTTAAAATAATTTCCACTCGTACTCGGCTTCGTGCAAATACAATCGTTTGAATTTTATTTTTCAAAAACTCTCCTGCAATATTTCGCACTTCAAGCGTAGCACTTCTTCTAATGTTTAACGGTTTATTCACAATAGGCGGGTTATAAAAAATAAAATGTTTGCGGCCGCTAGGCGCTCCGTTGTTATCTACTAACATAACATGAGCTCCCGTTAAATGTTCAGCGAGTTCTTTTGGATTAGCGATGGTCGCTGATGTACAAATAAAGATAGGATCGCTTCCATAGTAGCGGCAAATTCGCTTTAACCGGCGGATAACGTTGGCTACGTGGCTTCCAAAAACACCGCGGTACGTATGAAGTTCATCAATCACAATGTATTTCAGATTCTCAAACAGTGATACCCATTTCGTATGATGAGGTAAAATAGCTGAATGAAGCATATCCGGATTCGTAATAACGATATGCCCTGCTTTTCTCACCTTTTGGCGGATATTTGCCGGAGTATCTCCATCATACGTGTAGCTATTGATTGGCACTTCCATTTCTTCAATGATTTCATTTAATTCACTTTTTTGATCTTGGGCAAGCGCTTTTGTTGGGAACAAATAAAGAGCTCGAGCTTGATCGTTTTCCATAATACTTTGCAGTACCGGCAAGTTGTAGCACAGTGTTTTCCCCGAGGCTGTTGGCGTAACGGCCACAACATTCTTCTTAGCTGTCGCCAAATCAAACGCTGTTTTTTGATGCGTATAAAGCGAACCAATTCCTCGTTTTTCAAGTGCTTCCCGCAGTTTCGTATGCAAAGAAGCTGGAAATGGTGCAGTTTTAGCTTCTTTCTCTTCGATTGTATGCCAATGAACAATATTTTGCTGATACGATGGATTCGTTTGCAAGATATCTATTACTTCTTGTAAGTTTTTTCGTATTCTCATTTTCATCACCTGCTTCTATTTTAACGAATGAACGTTCGATAGAAAACCATAAGTTTTTGTATGTTTTTGGTGGATTCGGACATGGTATTAATACAGTAAATTTTTCAAGGAGATGTTAAAAATGGGAAGCCCTTATCTTTGCCCTAGCTGCAAAACAAATCGAACGCGCTTTAATATCATTGAACAAAATGCAAAACCTGTAAAAATGGACCCAAGAAGCGGAGACGTCGTAGAAGAATACACAAACGATACGCTCGATGCCTTTCACGCTGCCTATAACGGACCCCAAAAACGCATTCAGTGCGGAGCTTGCGGCTTAGTAGAAGATGAAAACATGTTTGTACGGCATGCTGAATCAAATAAACTTCAATAAAAAAAGGTGGGGCCCTTTGGTCTCACCTTTACTCCTATAACTCTTAGTGCTTTTTCTTGATGGAAAAGCAGACATTTTCATCTAAAAAATTCATGTCTTTTCTTATACAAACATGCTAAAATACCTAAAAAAAGATATGGAGATGATGGTCATGTCATTTCTTCTTTCGCTTTTACCTTTCTCCTTTCTGAAGAAATTTCGTTCCCCTTCAGGAAGAGAAGTTAATGAAGATAAAATGTTCGATAAAACGAATGCAGAAATGCTTCAACAAAGAGTCAAGCTAGTTTCACTTGCTCTTGTCATTTCCTACCCTCTTTATATTTATATAGGGTTTTCTTTACTTCAACATGCGGGGACATCTCAGTTTAGACATACACTAATTGGCATTCATTTCACTAGTTTCGCTCTCTCTTCTCTTTATTTATTCTTCTATTATTTTAGTAAAAGAAAAGAGCGATTTGCTAACTACTTAAGCACCATGGTATATGGCTATATATTTTATTACGTATTTGCTGCAGCACTTTCTACTATTAACAGCCAGCTTTTCACAGGTCGCGTAGACGTCTATATGATGCTTTTGATTTCCACAGCTGTTTTATGTCCTATGAAATTAAAACATCTGTGCATTATTTTTATTCCTAACCATCTTTTTTTACTATATGGCTTATCACGATATGTACCGGATTCTTTTTCTCTTATTTCAAAGCAGATCAATACAACTGCAGCAGTTGCTATCGCTTTGCTTATCTCATATATTCTCTATACATACCGTCACAAAGAATATATGAATCATTTAAAGCTAAAAGAAAGCGAACATAATTTTTTTACGCTGTTCAAAATTAATCCCTATCCTTTACTATTAACGAGATTATCCGACCACAAAGTGCTGCTCATTAACAATAAAGCTATTCATTTTTACAATCTTGCTTCTCAAGATCTTGATCAACTAGACGGATTTATAATCTACCCTACTGATGAAGATCGAGAGGAGATTTTAAAACGTCTTCAACAAGAAAAGCATGTAAAAAACTACATCCTAGAAGCACGTGAACATGGAGATTCTAAGTGGGTTATGATCAATTATGAATTACTAGAGTATCAAAGCGAAAGCTGCATACTCGCAGGTATTACCGATATAACCGATTTAAAAGCGGTTGAGCATGAATTGAGCTTGCACGCTTCAACTGATATGCTAACCGGAATTTTAAATCGAAGAAGCGGAATGGAAAAACTGCAGCTGGAACTGCTGAGAGCTAAAACCAATGATACATCTTTTGTATTATGTTTTATCGATATTAATTCCTTAAAACTAGTAAATGATCACTACGGTCATAGAGAAGGCGACTGGCTTATTAAAACAATAGCAGAATCAATTAGTGGTTATATTAGCAAGAATGATACGCTCTTTCGCTACGGAGGTGATGAGTTTTTATTAATTGCTCCTGAACAAACGGAAGAATACGTACACGAGCTGTGGCAAAATATTAATAATCAGCTAGAAGATAAAAAGAAAGAATGTAAGAAGCCATATGCACTGTCTGCGAGTTACGGGTTTATTATATGTGCGCCTTCAGACGACACCAGCCTAGATACATTAATTCAAAAAGCAGATGCTGCCATGTACAAGCAAAAACATACGCGCGTTTCTTCCATCTTTAAGTAAACCATCGAATTCCTTGCGCCATCGCATCAAGTAGATTCGCTAAATAGAATGACCAAGGAATAAATCCGTGCATGAATTACGCATGCACTTTCTTTCTTTGCAAAGAAAAACTATAATAGATGATGCAAGTATTTTACTGATATATGGAAAGGACGTACATATGTTTACAATTAAAGAATATACAGCTGAACAATTGCAGGATCCATTTGGTCTCCTTCTAGGTGAACGCTATGAATTTCATTTATACATTGAGGTAGAAGAAGAGGATGAATTATATACCGGCAGCGACCTAGCACTACGCGTAGTATATATTAAAGGCGAAGATAACACTTCTATTGCCCAGACTCATTTCTACGAAGTTTCAACAAATAAAGTATTAGACTTCGACCTAGAAGAAGAGGAAGAAGCAGCTGTCAAAGAGTTTTGCGGGAAGCATTTACCTTCAGAGGAGGGGACAGATAAAGAGGAATAATTAAAAGCGGCTGGAACAAAAGTAGTTTAGTAAAAATCCGAACGATGAATTGAGATTCCTGATGGAGAATCCAACTCGTTCGGATTTTTTCGTAGTGATGGTGAACTTAGGTTTCATGTATGTAGGTGCTTATAGCTGTTGATTGGAGGGCAAGGCTCAGCGCCCGCCCGCGGAAAGCGCAGTCTTGCACGGAAACCAACAGCGATGTAACAAGCAATTCATACTAGAGAATCCATTCCATTTGTTCTTTGTTCGTCTTTAGATGGGATCGATTTCGTTATGTATCAATATCTTTTTGATTTCGTTTTTCCATTAGCTTTTTAACTACTTCTTTTGGTTCCCAGCATGTAAACTGATAAGCAGGACGAGTTTCATAGCCTAGTCTCTTGCATTGATACTTCATTCCCTTATCCAATTTAATGCTTTGAAAATGTTGACATGTGGCACAACAATGAAATGAACTCACGCCTTCCCTTCTCCCCTACTTTAATCTATTTTCTTAATCATACAAATAAAAAAAATTTGCACAAAAAAAGCTGCCGATTGGCAGCTTTCATATGTAGCGTTGAATTATAATTTTACAACATTCTCCGCTTGAGGTCCACGTTGGCCTTCAACGATTTCAAATTCAACTTTTTGGCCTTCTTCTAATGTTTTGAAGCCTTCAGATTGGATAGCTGAAAAATGAACAAATACATCATTTTCGCCTGGTACTTCGATAAAACCGAAGCCTTTTTCACTGTTAAACCATTTTACTGTACCTGTAGTAGCCATGTAAAAAAACCTCCAAAAAATGTAAAAATTTTAATATGTTACTCTATATTTACATTTATACCGTAAATAAAAAATTCACATATTATAAAAGAGACCTACGCGAAGTAGATCTCCTTTATAACAAGTGAATTTTCACTAAATCTAATTCGAGTATATGGTCAAAACATAGTATTAATTATATTTGGTTGCGTTTACATTATACTATACCTATATGTAGAATGCAAATATTTGGCCACCTTTAACATATGGCTCATCTGTTTTACAAGATATTTACCTTCCTTACGTCAACATGTTATCAATATGGGCGTCGATAATTTCTTTTCGTTTATTTTGCAGGGTTTCAAATAACAGCTTAGCTTCTTCTGAAGTTAACGCAAACGTTGTTGTTTCTTCATGGTTTTCTTCTTTTGTATGAAGCACAAATATGCTTTGTCGGATTTCACTCATACATATTCCTCCTTTTTCGATAGTATAGGCTTTTTTATATTTTTCATGTATGCTTCACACGTTTTTAACAAATTATAAGAAAGGTTAAAACTTATAAGGAGTGATACTATCATGAAGAAATCGTTTTTGTTTGTTGTAGGCTGCATGACGACCCTTTCTTTATTCGGCTGCAGTACAGCAGATCAAGGTAAAGATGGCGTCATTGACGATAATACAGTCCGCAACGTCACATATGAAAATGGAAACAATAAAACGAAAATGAATGACGTAAATAATACGCAAGACGTACAGCGTAATGAGAAAGAACAGTACAATCAGTCCGGCGGAATGAGAGTAGCCGATGTGGCAGCTGATCGTATCGTAGCGTTAAAAAATGTAAAAGATGCTAACGTAATCGTAACCGACCATACAGCTTATGTAGCAGCTGTATTAGACGATAATAAAGAAGGCAATCTCACAAAAGATATGGAGCATAAGATCGCACATGAAGTACGAAAAGCCGACGGCAGTGTTCATCGAGTGTTTGTATCAACAAACCCCGACTTTGTAAACCGTATGAATGGATATGTAGACAAGCTTCAAACCGGCAAACCAGTCTCTGGACTATTTGACGAGTTTTCAGAAGTTGTTCGACGCGTATTCCCTAATTCACGCTAATATACATGAATGACAAAAGAGCATTTTACGAAATGCTCTTTTTATTTTATTTTTTGCATAAAATATTGCATAAAAATTGCTCTTATAAATTTCTAAATATTTTTATTTTACTTTATTTTGAAAACGTTTTCATTTCTGTGATATAAAGGTTTAGGGGATTTTAGACTTAGGTAATTTACGGTTTTGTGGGTTGATAGTAAGGGAAAAGTTTGTTAGTTTTAGAAACCATAAGATGTTTGCATGGCGAGCAGTGCTCGTTTCATGCATAAAAAATGCATAAAGGGGAGATTTGGTGGATATTGGTGTTTATATTTCACTGGGCATTTATTTTGTAGGAATGCTTGGAATAGGATGGTATGCCTACACAAAAACAACTCAAGACGTATCGGGTTACATGCTAGGCGGACGCGGACTAGGTCCGGCCGTTACTGCGCTTTCAGCTGGCGCTTCAGATATGAGTGGATGGATGTTAATGGGGCTTCCAGGATCCATGTATGTGACAGGCCTTTCAAGTTTATGGCTTGCAGTAGGTTTATCTATTGGTGCTTATTTAAATTATTTAATCCTCGCTCCGCGTCTTCGCACTTATACGGAAGTAGCGAACGACTCTATTACAATTCCAGACTTTTTTGAAAATCGTTTTGGCGACCACGCCAAGATTCTTCGAACAGTATCAGCGATTGTTATCTTTATTTTCTTCACTCTTTACACTTCAGCTGGTATGGTATCAGGCGGACGATTGTTCGAATCGGCATTTGGTGTGAATTATCAAATCGGCTTATTTGTAACAGCATCTGTTGTTATTGCCTACACTCTTTTCGGTGGATTTTTAGCTGTTAGTTTAACAGATTTTGTGCAAGGTGTTATTATGTTTCTTGCCTTAGTTTTAGTACCCATTGTAGCTTTCACCAATGTTGGAGGCGTTAACACAACAATGGATATTGTACAGAACATTAATCCAGCATACCTGGACATTTTTAAAGGTACAACCGTTTTAGGTATTATATCTTTCTTGGCCTGGGGACTTGGCTATTTCGGACAGCCTCATATTATCGTTCGCTTTATGGCTATCTCTTCTGTTAAAGAGCTAAAACCTGCACGTCGTATTGGAATGAGCTGGATGATTATTTCTATTATTGGTGCTATGCTGACAGGACTTGTTGGAATTGCATATGTAGAAAAAACGGGTATGAAACTAGCAGATCCTGAAACTATTTTTATTAAATTTGCAGATATACTTTTTAACCCGTTAATTACTGGATTTTTATATGCAGCTCTACTAGCGGCAATTATGAGTACGATTTCTTCTCAGCTGCTTGTAACGGCAAGCTCTGTTACAGAAGATTTTTATAAAACATTTTTCCGACGCAAAGCCTCTGACAAAGAGCTTGTAACAGTCGGAAGAGCTGCCGTTTTAGGTGTTGCAATTATTGGTATTTTGCTTTCTTTAAAACCTAGTGATACGATTTTAGGACTTGTCGGATACGCATGGGCTGGATTTGGTTCTGCATTTGGTCCTGCTATTTTACTAAGTCTATACTGGAAGCGTATGACTCGATGGGGAGCACTTGCAGGGATGATTGTAGGCGCTGTCACGGTATTAATTTGGGTGAACACTCCGTTGAAGGATACCCTTTACGAAATGATTCCTGGGTTCTTTTTAAGCTTATTAGCTGTTATTGTTGTAAGTTTACAAACAAAGAAACCATCAAGCGATGTTCAACAGCAATTTGTTGAAATGAAAGAAATTTTAATAAAAGAATCGAAATAAACAAAAAGAAGCTGAAAAAAAGTACGTAAGTTGAAGGAAGATCCGAACGATGAATCGAGATTCTTGATGAAGAATCAAATTCGTTCGGATTTTTTAATGGTATGGTGAATGTAGGTTTTATGTATATAGTTGCTTCTGGCGGTTGATTTAGTTATGTCTCAATCTCTTTTTGTTTTTAATCTCCTTTTCTTATCATATATATACTAAAGATCAATAAAGGAGGTTTTTGGTATGCAACATTCTTATTTCCCTTATGAACCTACACAGCAACTGCGCGCAGATACACAAAATAGAGAAATTAAAGTAATTGGTGAAGGGAGTGCTTCAGCCATTCCAAATGAAATTTCCATGACGATTGGAACGCGCACGGAAAACCGAGACGTTCAAGAAGCCTTAAAAGAAAATTCAGCTGTTTCAAATACTCTGCTGCAAGAAATACAAAAACTTGGAATCAATGACCAGCAAATTGAAACAGCTTCATTCACTATAAACCCTAAATATGATTACAGCGATGGAAAATCGACTCTTACAGGATACGAAGTACAGCATTTGTTTAGAGTAAGAGTACAAGATGTAAAACAAGCTGGCGATGTTTATAACGCTACGTTTTCAAGCGGAGCCAACGTAGCGCAAGATCTTCAATTCCACGTTACAAATGATGATAAATATGAACAAGAAGCGATAAGTAAAGCTTTGCTTAACGCTAAAGAAAAGGCCTTTACCATTGCCAACACGCTGCAGCTCCCTATTAACCAAATCCCCATTTTAATCGAAGAAGGCCCCGTCTATCAGTCATCTGGATCCTCGCCTAAGTTATTAGCAGCCTCTCCCCCTATTCAAGCTCAGTCCTTGACTGTATCTGCTTCTGTAAAAGTTACGTACACGTATTAATACTTATGGTAAACTATAGATTATTATAATGAAGAAACTAATCTAAAGGAGCTCTTTGCACAATGACTTCTGAACATTTACTAGCAGCTTATCAGACCCTATGGTTGAACCGTTCTTTCGCTTCTAAACAAGCCCTGACAAGTGAAGATCAGCTTCACGAAGCCATTCTGAAAGATTTAAAAGATGAAATGACTCATCCACGCGTTCGGCAAACACCGTATGTAAAATATCATCTTGGCATAAAAAGAATTCTAAACAGCGGTCTTTCCTCTGATGAAAAAGTTGCGCTTACGTCCCTATACACAAACCTTTTAGATAGCTGTATATAACAAAAAAAGGACTTCCTTAATGGAAGTCCTTTTTTTATTTAATTAACGCTTTTTCTTCTAAGCTTTGAAAAACAGCGTTAAAGTCTTGCTTCAAATCCTCGAATTCCTCTAACCCTACTGAAAGGCGAAGAAGTGAATCAGTAATTCCTTTTTCTTCACGTACTTCTTTTGGGATACTTGCATGAGACATTGTTGCAGGATGCGTGAGAATGGATTCAACTGCACCTAGACTAACGCCAATTGAAGCTAATTTGACTCCTTGTAAAATATGTCGTGCTACTTCTTCATCCTGCACTTGGAAAGAAATCATAGCTCCGTATCCATTTGCTTGTTCTGAAATGAGTTTGTGGTCCGGATGACTTTTTAAGCCTGGGTAGTATACACGGCTCACTAGAGATTGTTCTTCAAGCCACTTTGCAAACTGCAGCGCTGTTTTTAACTGCTGATCTAAACGAACTTTTAATGTCTTAATTCCTCGAAGCAGTAAAAAACAATCCTGTGGCCCCAAGATAGCACCAAAAGCATTTTGTACAAACTTTACTTCTTCCGCTAGCTTTTCATCGCTTACTACAACTAAACCGCCAATGACGTCACTGTGGCCGCTGATATATTTTGTAGCACTATGAATGACAATATTTACACCAAGGTCAATGGGCTGCTGCAGATAAGGTGTTAAAAACGTGTTATCCACAATTGTAAGGAGATTGTGCTCCTTCGCCAAACTTGCTACTGCTTTAATATCCGTTACCTGTAAAAATGGATTTGAAGGGCTTTCGATATAAATAGCCTTCGTATCTTTTGTAATAGCTTCTTCTACTTTCTCAACCTTCGTTGTATCAACAAAAGTTGTTTTGATACCAAACTTTGAAAATAATCGTGTTAATACACGATATGTCCCGCCGTACGTATCGTGTGAAACTAAAATTTCATCTCCTGATTCAAAAATAGATAACACCGATGAAATAGCAGCCATACCTGATGAAAAAGCAAAACCAGCGTATCCATTTTCTAGCTGAGCAATAGTGTTTTCTAAAGCCTCACGCGTTGGGTTTCCTGAACGAGAATAGTCATAGCGGCCGTTGTTCGTCTCATCTTCTTGATTAAATGTAGATACCTGATAAATAGGTACGTTAACCGCTCCAAAATGACCGTCAATTCCTGTATTTGCATGAATTAAGTTCGTACCAAATCTATGTTTATTATTGTTGGTATGCATCAAATGCCTCCTTCAAATCTTTAATTAAATCATCTGCGTGCTCAATTCCAACTGATAATCGAAGTAAACAGTTTGTTACTCCGACACGATTTCGAATTTCCTCAGGAATGTCAGCGTGTGTTTGACGAGCTGGGAATGTCATTAAACTTTCCACGCCTCCTAAGCTTTCTGCAAATGTAATAACTTTAACATTTTCTAAAAGTACTGACACGATGTCAGGGTGTGAGACAGCAAAAGAAATCATGCCTCCAAATCCAGTTGCTTGTTTCTTCATGATTTCATAGCCCGGATGTGTTTCAAGACCAGGGTAATACACTTTTTCCACGAGATCATGAGCAGTAAGCCAATTTGCAATTTTCAGTGCGTTTTCGTTATGTTTTTCCATCCGAAGCGCTAGCGTCTTAATACCGCGCAATAACAGCCAGCTATCCTGTGGACCTAAGATTGCCCCAGCTGCATTTTGATAAAAACGAATTTTTTCTCCTAAGCTACTACATCGAGCGACTACAAGACCAGCAACAACATCATTATGACCCCCAATGTATTTGCTTGCACTATGTATCACAATATCTGCTCCAAGCTCTAAAGGACGCTGATAGTAAGGGGACATGAATGTATTGTCAACGATAGTAAGCAAATCATGCTGTTTAGCTAACGCAATTGCTTCTGACAAATCAGTCACGTGCATCATTGGATTTGTAGGTGTTTCAATAAATAAAGCTTTCGTGTTGGGACGAAGCGCATCTTTTACTTGCTCGAGATGGGCTGTGTTGACGTACGAAACAGTAATTCCTTGCTCTGAAAAGATTTCATTTAGTACTCGGTACGTTCCTCCGTATAAATCCTCTGATACAATTAAATGATCTCCGTTTTTAAATAGTGCTAAAACTGCCATTACACCCGCCATTCCTGAAGCGAATGCTACTCCTACTTCTCCTTTTTCTAAAGCAGCAATTGCTTCTTCCAATGCTGTACGAGTAGGATTTGCCGTACGTGCATAGTCAAATCCTGTACTTTGCCCTAAAGCAGGATGAGCAAATGTTGATGCTTGGTAAATGGGTGTTGTAATAGAACCTGTTGCAGGATCACGACCTACTCCTGAACGAACTAATAAAGTTTCAATTTTCATCTATTTCTCTCCTTAACTCAAAATAAAAAACACTCTTCACAGATGGAAGAGTGTTCGTTTATACACGATTTCTCTCATCTGTTAGAACAATACTGATGTTCCACAGGAATTAGCACCGTTCAAATGAATGATTCATTTGATGGTTGCCGGGCATCGCAGGGCCAGTCCCTCCGCCACTCTTGATAAGAGTTCTATATAATTGTTGGTGGTTAACGTTTGTTGTTACTAACTTTAATAAAGATTTTCTTTATTGTCAACATAATTTTCTAAAAAATTTAAATCATCTCATTTGTTTATTCAATATACTTGTCCTGATAAGCACATAAAAAAAGAGACGACACCAAGGTCTCTTTTTCTAAGGCAAGTGCACAGATTTTACGTGAGCTAACTTCCAATACATACTTTCTCCATTTGCCGTAATTAGTTCAACAATATTGTTAGAAACTTCTTTAAGTACACCAATCTTTTCTGATTGATCCCCTAAATCTAATACGACCAGTTGATTTTCATATTTTTTAAGCTGCTCTTCAAAGTTTCTGACAAAAGGTGCAGAGGCGGGCCTTACGGGGAGCTCTTTGTCACTTAAAGAATAAGGGGTTAACTCATTACTGTAAGGGGTAAGCCATTTCAAATGATGCAGAGAAACAAAGACATTTTTATACACTGGAGAATAAAACACAAGATAATCATTCAGCACGCTTGTGATATAGCCATGCAATGATTTCCCTCCCGTTACATAAATTTCAATAAATTTCCCTTTTGCCTGCTGTAAAATATTACGATAAGAAATCCGCTGGCTTTCTTCTATTAAATTTTCTTCTATTGTCCGTAAAGGCGTATAATCTTCTTCTGAAACTTCTCGCAAGCGATGTATGTGTAAAAGAGGAATATACAAATAATCATGTCCATTATATAAAACCATTACATCTAACCCTAGATCAACAAGTTTTCCTATAAACGTTGTTTTCCCTGATATATCGACTTCAACAATTTTATCAATATAATGATTCATACTCATTCTCATTCTCCTCCTTTTTCCTATATGATAGAAAAGGTGCTTTATAAGCACCTTTTACGTTCCAGTTCGTCATGCTTTCCAACGATAATTTTTCGTTTTAATAACTTTTTCACCTGGTGTTGAAGAGCGTGAACCCGTACGGCGACCTCCCGAGCGATCGTCTGTGCGACCTCCTGTACGTCTTCCTGTACGTCTTCCGGTACGGTCTCCAGTACGGCCATCCGTGCGACCTCCGGTTCTATCTACAGTAGTTGATTCTTGCACAGAATCTTCTTCATTTGTATCTCCATTTTGCTCAGAATTTTCTTCATTTTGCTTGAAAGATCCTTTTGATCCTAAGGCAATGGTTTTTACGTGTCTTGGTTGTAAACGTAAAACTTGATTATTTTGTACAAGAGTAAAGTTCCCATTGCGACTTTGAACTAACACACCTTCTACAGCCTCTGGCCCTCCACCGTTAATAGCTACCCATCTATGCGAAAACTCTTCAAACAGTTCATTGAAACTTTTCGCTTTAATATACTCAGGTGTTTCTTCAACTAATAATGGGTTTTGCGGAACAACAGGCGTATTTTTGCTTACAACTTCACTTACACTCTTTATGTGCTCTACATTGATATAAACGACGCCGTCATCTTCTGTTAGTAATACGACATACGCAGATTCAAATGAGCCTAATACATCAAGGATCTTACCCAATTTTTTCTCTGGCCCTCCTTGATTTATTTGCACTTGTTTATCTTTCATCAATAATAAAGTGCCTGCAAATGTGTTGGCTCTGTGCAGTTCTACTTCACTATTAAATCCAGAAAATGTTTGCGCGGAATTAGACTTTGTATCCTCTGTAATGCTTTTAACATGAGCGAGCTGGTAATAAATAAATGTATATTGCTGTTGTGGAATAAGCTGCGCCGGTTGATTATTTTGCTGATTGTTATTTTGTTTTGTTTCAAGAGCAAGTGTTAAATAATCTGATTGAACGTCGATTAAATATCCCGTTTTAGATTCAGGCCCCCCGCGATAGACAGTTACTACTCTCCCTTTTAATGGTTTAAAGTGGGCAGAGTAGCCCGTGCTTTCAGATTGTTGAACTTTACGAGCGCGACTACGATTGGCATTTTGAGTTTGGTCTTGATTTTGGTCGTAGTAATAGTTACTCATTATTTTTCCTCCTTATTAATTGTCCTTATTGGTCATTCATAATGTATATATACGTATCATGTACAGCTATTGTCTTCCTGCATTTGCCTATTATTCTTAAATTCCACTTTTGCCTATCAGTCTAGTAAAATTCAAAAATCAAAAAGATGACTTTTAATGTACGCTGTTCGGTCTTTTACGAAAGAAAGCATAAGGTCTGGTTCCTTATGGAATTGCTCCAAGTTATCTTTTACGTAAGGATCTTTTAATACATATGGAGCAATATAATCATGCAGTTGATAAATGATTGGTTTCATGTATTCTATTGTAAATTGATTATTTAGAACATTGTTCATTTTTTTAATATATCGCTTTTTAATGCTGTTCACCGCCAGTAATCGAGCTGTAAGCGTATTAAATCCTTGTGCACGTACATAGTCTCCTTCCATTACTTTTCCATTTACATCTCTTCCCCAAGTTGCATCATAATCCCATGGAATCAGTTCAAAGCGCCCGCTTTCATGATTTAGATAGAGCGCATAGTTATGGACAAAACCGTCGTAATTCTGCATACAAATAATACCGACTAACCAAGATAAGTAGCGGTCGACGTTCAGGTACTTCTCAATATTCTGTTCGAATTCTGTATTTGTCCATGTATTAAGATTAAATATAAACTTTTCTAATTTTTCCTCGTCTCCTTCTCTCACTGCTTTATCTTCATATCCAGATAACAAAGTTGTTTTTGGCTTTTTATCCAAATCGCTCATCAAAGAAAAATTAGCATCTCCGTCTACTGCATAAAATATAGATCCATCCGCTAAATTTCTTTTTTTCAAAAATAGTTCATCTACCGATTCGAGCTGAAGATATATTCCTTCATTTTTCCCATTAATCTTAAGAGTGACAAACTGAGAGTGGGGAGATAAAACATCTAAAGAAGAGAAAAAATCGAGGGACAATTTGTTGCGCATAAGCGATGGATCTTTGTATTCAGCGTTTAGGTGTATTTCTTTGGCGCGCTGAAATATTTTCGGAGAATAAAATTCAATATAATATGACTTTTTCTTCATCTTCCGAATATGGGAGCCTCTTAGGAGCAAATCAATATCGTAGCGTTTTTTGTTAAACTTCATCGTTGCCTGAACCGCTTCTTCTGACCAAATATCTCTTTGCATTTCCTTTAAATCTTTTACATTCACAAACAGAGCGTATTGAGGGATTTCTTTTTGCTTCATGATTCGACCACCTTTCTTCAATTATTAAAGTATATGAAGGGTAAATTCTCCATGATACCCCGCAGCATCAACTATTTCCGCAAACTCCACTTTTGACTCATATCAAGGACAAGCATCATCGCGTATTCTATTAATGCAAGACCTAGTCCAATTGACAAGGAGGTTTTTGTATTGCATATTACACCTGAAAAAATTAAAGAGGCTGCTGAAGCCCTAGAATGTACAGAACTGAAATCTTTTATGTTTCAAGAGCCAACTGCCGGTCCACTAACAAAGCCACGTCGCTCTTCTCGTAGCACTGGCCGCAGCTCTCGCCGTTCTACCCGCGGTACGCGTCGCTCTTCTCGCCGCTCTCGTCGTTCTACTCGCAGCTCTCGTCGCTCTTCTCGCCGCTCTCGTCGTTCTACTCGCAGCTCTCGTCGTTCTACTCGCCGTTCTCGTCGTTCTACTCGCCGTTCTCGCCGTTCTACTCGCCGCTCTCGCCGCTCTCGTCGTTCTACTCGCCGTTCTCGCCGTTCTACTCGCCGCTCTCGCCGTTCTACTCGCCGCTCTCGCCGTTCTACTCGCCGCTCTCGTCGTTCTACTCGCCGCTCTCGTCGTTCTACTCGCCGCTCTCGTCGTTCTACTCGCCGCTCTCGTCGTTCTACTCGCCGCTCTTAATTTCTCTAAACACTCATCTTTATTGCAAAAAAACGCCGAAGAACTACGAATGTCTTCGGCGTTTTTTTCCACTTATAGAAGGTGCACATTTGGAAATATACTAAGATGGAGCGTTATTCATTTTACATAGAAATAGAAAAGGAGAGCTTTTATGAAAAAAAATAAGCATCGAATTTTAACTTCATCAACCACAGATGTCGAAGAAATCAAACGTTTAAATGCGCAGTCTGGACTAACTTACAATGAAGTATTTGCACTTCTTGGAGAAACCTATTTGAAAAATCAAAAGAAAAAATAGTAAGCAGGGACTAGAAAACACCTTCTAGTCCTTATACTTTGAAAATCCCGGAAAATCCTTTTACTAAGGATGTTAATTGGTTCATAGCTCCCATCATCTGCCCGGCAGTATTCATCATCTTGTTCATATCGTAATTGCCATCACTCGATTTAAACTGAGACATTAATGACTGAAATTGAGATGGCTGAGGCTTTTGCTGCTGAGCTTTAGGGTATGGATTAAAAGGCGCACCTGCATTATTGTACATGGGCTGCTGGTACATTCCGTTCATATAGGGAATTTGCTGAGGGCCAAAAGGCATTTGTTGCTGAGCGTAAGGATGTTGCGGCATATAAGCTTCCGTCCATGGCTGCTGGTGATACTGTGGAAATGGATGCACCTGACTTAAATCAAAACGTTCTGGTTGATGTTGCTCATAATACGGATAGTGCTTACTTGTATACATGCAAAATCAATACCTCCTTTTTAATATTACATAATATATAGTATGTATGCAGAAATAAGAGGTGACGTTCGTCTACTTGTACTTTTGGAGAACGTATTCAAAAATATGTAGGTTTCTGTCGAAAGTTTAAATTTTTCAAAAAAACGAGATTATTCAAATATATGGTACGATAAGAACAAGTGATACTACGATACGTAGTGGCACAAATGGGGATTAGGAGGGAATTTACATGTATGTGAACGAACTTCAAGAAGCTTTTATAGCGGTGAAACAGTATGAGCCGCAGTCAAGTAATGAATTACTCGATTTTGCTCAGCAGCAGTATTTAAAAGGTTTTTTAACTCCTATGAATTACAAAGCCGCTGTACGTGAACTCGAACAAATTGGAGCTACTAAGCCCGATTTTAGTGCACAAGACGATTAATTTTTTTTACTACCACCGAGAAATCGGTGGTTTCTTTGTTTCCTTTAAAGTGGACACATACTTCTTTTTTGACTTGTTTATACTATAAAAGCTTTAACGTAGTATTCAATAAAGGAGGTCTATCTCATGAGTCGTGGAAAACATTTTGATCACAAAAAACAGGGACAAAGTGCAGTAAATAAAACAAATAACGCCGTTGCTTCTAAACATACCGAAAAAGTTGATTATCATATCGATACAGTCGCTTCACAAGATCACCCAGCTGTTTCTATCCAATCTCAAAAAGATTTTGATTAACTTTTTATTGATCATGATAAAAAGAGGCTGGGACATAACAAAAATGAATCCAATCTAGAAACGAACAAATGGGATACATGAGCTGAATCGCTTATGACACCGCAGTTGATCTCCATGCAAGGCTTCGCTTTCCGCGGGCGGTCGATGAGCCTCCTCGTCGCTTGCGCTTCTGCGGGGTCTCATCTGTTCCACTTTTCCCGCAGGAGTCTTTGCCTTGCCCTCAAATCAACTACTCGAAGGAACGAAACAGATGAAACCTATGCTAATAATCAAAAAAAACGAACTACGAATCAAAAAAATGATCGATAGTTCGTTTTTAAATTCGAGTAATATACTTTTGTTACCATTTCATACATAGAAAATCCCCACCTTGTAGATCTTAACGGAAGGCCGGGATTAATTATTCAATATCGACTCGAGCACATACTTATTTGAGTGATACATCTTTTTAAATCGCTTTTCTCGCGTCTCTGGATAAAATGACTGTAGTACAACGTTTTGTAAATTTTCTTTTAACGTCTCCACTTGATTAACATGAATATATTTTGGTCGCTCTTTCTTCAGCCATTCCGTTACGAGACTAGCCCATTCATCAAGTTCTTTGAAGAAAATATCTCCATAAGGTTTTACTTCTTCAAAAAATTTAACTTCATAATTTTCTTCCTGTTGAATAGACGCTAATCGTTCTACAGCTACTTCATTATATTGAAACATGATTTCCGTACTTTTTTTCACATCTTCATTCATCGTTATTCGTCACCTCTACGATGACTATTGTAACATAAACAATCTTTATACTGTATGAAGAACCATTTCTCTTCGGCTTCTACTCCATTCTGTTTCGGAAGGCATGCTTTCATACACAGCTACTTCAATTTCTTGCAGTGATTGGTCAATGCGATGAACTTGTTCCATATATGTTTCTTCACAATGTGTAAATGCTTCATTTATAGATGTAGACATCGTTTTATCCACTAGATCTACTTGCTCTAGTAAGCTATCTAATAAAGTCATCATTTCGCTTGTTTTAACCATACTTTGTTTCATCGCCATCCCTCCAAATTTTCCTTTGCATAACGTATTCTCTTTTTTATTCAATGTCCCTTCACACATGACAAAACTAGTTTCTATTCGTCAAAGAAAGATGTTTTCGACATTTTCATTTAGGGTGAATCGAAAGAGAACATATTGAAAACACTAGTATAGACATTTCAGCTAAGTGGATACATTCTGCTGCTGAACGTTCATTACAACATGATAGGAGGTGCCTAGATATGGCCAACAAACAGCAAAAATCACAGCCTAAAAATAAGCCTGAAACAAAAACCTACGGTGATCCTAAAAAGTTAAACGGTCCTAACCAGCCTTCTACTTAAGAACAAAACGGTCACTTGTGGCCGTTTTTATTTACATTAACTACTTGCGCTACTTTCATTAATATATGCAGCTGCTTTTGCTTTTGAAGATACCACTTTGTAAAATGAACTTTCTTTGGAAAAGGCGGCTTTTTCATCAGCTTGTGTTCCTCTTTTTTTGTTAAAAACCACTTTTCTCTCTTTTTTTCATGATGGCTAATAGCCGGATACACCTTTCGAAGTGCAGGTGTACAGCAACTGGTTTCATCCACAAAATACTGCTCATAATCGTGTCTCGAACCCGTATGCTTTGTTTTCAAAGAAAATTCATAAAACAAGGGATAATACTTTTCATGAAATAATAAAGCCCCTAATTTCTTCCCCAAATCAATCCGATTATTTACTTTTGTAAAATCATGAACAGAACAACCGTATAGCTCCCCTTTTGTAGTAGGAAAAAGGACGGAACTAAAGTGGAATATATCTTGAAAAAAAAACAGCGCACTTTTAAATACTCTGTCTTGATAAAAAGGCTGTTCAATAACGGGCTTTTGAATAACGTGCTGCTCATTTACAATTAACGCATGAATAAGCTGCAGTTCAGAAGGTTTCTGCATAAATTGCCTCCACTTTTCTTCGATAAAAGATGAAACATTTAAATAGGGAAGTAAATGAACGTAAGAGACATGTTTTTTACGCGAAACAGCATACAATAGTAATTGCGGGAAGGCATCTTTAAAAATAAGCCAATTTGCTCTTTCATACGTCAAAAATAATAAATCGCGCGTTTGCTTTGATAACGCTTTTTTCATTGGTTCTCCTTGCAAATCACACATATTCCACCCTGCGTTGCGCGATACCATACTTGCGAGAAATGCCCACTTTACTTCAGGATATCTATGATAAAAAGTTGCATAAGCTTGGGTTCTTGATATATTATCAATATTCAGCTTGTCTGTTGTTTTTTTAATCGCCGTCAACAGCGCTTGTTCCGAACTATTGAGTGACATCTCTTCATCTTCTTTCATCTATTTTTATTTGTAGGATTTGGTATAATAGAATTTGTTTGTTTAATAGATTTACACTAAAGGAGTGATGGTTATGATTCGCTATCCTAACGGAAAGGCCTATAAGCCATTGAATACCAGCAGTCCTTCCCCTAAAAAGCTAGAAGCTAGCTATAGCAATCGTGGTATGACGCTGGAGGACGATTTAAACGAAACAAACGAATACTATGTTTCAAAAGGAATAGCCATTGTTCACAAAAAACCAACCCCTGTTCAAATTGTAAAAGTAGACTATCCGAAGAGAAGTGCCGCTGTTATCAAAGAAGCTTATTTTAAGCAGGCTTCTACTACAGACTATAATGGAATCTATAAAGGAAAACACCTTGACTTTGAAGCAAAAGAAACGAGAAATAAAACCTCATTTCCTCTGCGTAATTTTCATGAACATCAAATTGAACATATGAAGCAAATTGTGAAACAAAACGGGGTTTGTTTCGTTATATTAATGTTCTCTACTTTACAAGAAATATACTTGTTCGAAGCACAGTTCCTTTTTCCTTATTGGGATGCCATGAAAAAAGATGGACGAAAATCAATCCCTAAGGCAGATATTGAAAAAAAAGGGCATTTCATCGAACTTGGTTACCATCCGAGAATCGATTACATAAAAACTATAGATAAATTATACTTTTAAGAGTATGATATATATGTTTACGGAAATCATTCTCTTACAATGCGTTGAAAGGTAGGAGTTTTTATGTCAGATAATTATCGCTCTCGTGAAGAACGACGAAGAGCTATGAATGACAACAAACCAGAAGGTAAATCTCAAGGAAAACCGAAAAAGAAGAAAAAAGGAGGCCTATTTCGTAAAATTGTTGCCGCAGTTTTACTGATAGGAATCATCGGGCTCATTGCCGGAGTGGGAACTTTTTTTGCTATGATAAGCGATGCTCCAAAAGTTGATGACTCGGTATTAAAAAACTCTTTTTCATCTAAAGTATATGCAAACGATGGAAAAACAGTTGTAAAAGAAATTGGAGCTCAAAAACGTACATATGTGCAATACGATGAAATCCCTCAAGTCGTCAAAAACGCATTTATCGCTACGGAAGACGTTCGTTTTTATAAACATCACGGCGTCGACTTTTACCGTATTGGCGGAGCATTAATGGCGAACTTTAAAAACGGCTTCGGTGCTGAGGGCGGTAGTACGATTACTCAGCAAGTGGTAAAGAATTCGTTCTTATCACCAAAGAAGACGGTTAAACGTAAAGTACAAGAAATGTGGTTAGCTTACCAACTTGAGCGCAAATATTCGAAGCAACAAATTCTTGAAATGTATTTAAACAAAATATATTTCGCATCAGGTGAAGTATACGGTATTGAACGAGCAGCTGAGAAATTTTACGGAGTTAAAAGCGTAAAAGATTTAACTCTTGATGAAGCTGCTATGTTGGCAGGCTTACCAAAAGCGCCAACTACTTATAACCCAGTTACAAACCCAGAGAATGCTACTAAACGCCGTAACACAGTATTAAACTTAATGGCTAAAAACGGCTTCATTACACAAGCCGAGGCCGACAAAGCAAAACAAGTAGATGTACAGGCTCACTTAGCTAAACAAACTGAATCAACATCTAAGTACGATGTATTTATTGATCAAGTAATCGAGGAAGTAAAAAAGAAAACAGACGCGGATCCATTTTCTGCGGGCTTAGAAATTTATACAACGCTTGACACGAATGCTCAGGACTATGTAGATGATGTGATGAATAACAAAGTAGTCAACTTCCCGAACGATAAATTCCAAGCAGGTCTTGTCGTTGTAGATAATGAAACAGGCGGTATTCAAGCAATTGGAGGCGGACGTAACCGTGTGTCAGGCGGCTTGAACTTTGCAACAAATATGAGACGCCAGCCCGGCTCAACAATTAAGCCGATCTTAGATTACGGTCCAGCGATTGAGAACTTAAAGTGGTCTACTGGACAACCGCTAAAAGATGAAGAATATCATTATTCAAACGGCACGCCAATCCGAAATTTTGGACGCAACTATAAAGGTTGGGTTTCAGCGCGTGAAGCTTTAGGACGTTCACTGAACATCCCTGCTTTAAAAGCGTTCCAAGCAACCGGTGCGGACAAAGCAAAAGAGTTCGCTACAGGCCTTGGGCTAAAATTAGATGAAGAAGACGGCGAAGCTTATTCTGAATCTTATTCTATCGGAGGCTTCCGTACAGGTGTTACACCTCTGCAAATGGCTGGAGCCTATAGTGCTTTTGCAAATGAAGGTATGTACAATGCACCGCATACGGTGACAAAGGTAAAATTCCCTGATGGAACAGAAATTGATTTAACGCCAAAACCAAAACGCGCAATGCAAGATTACACGGCATTTATGATGACGGACATGATGAAATCTGTTGTAAACGAATCATATGGTACAGCTCGTGCTGTTCGTACACCAGGATTAGAAATTGCGGGTAAAACGGGAACTTCGAACTTTAGTGCTGCAGAAAAGCAACGATACAATATTCCAGACGCTGGTGAAAAAGACGTTTGGTTTAATGGATTTACGCCAAACTATACGATTTCCGTATGGACAGGCTATGAAACTGCTAAAGACGGCTATATTTTAAGTCCTAATGAAACAGGCATGGCAAAAAATATCTTTAAGCATGTTATTACTCATATTTCTGAAGGCAAACCTAAAGGAAGTTTCAAGCAGCCGGACAGCGTAGTTGAACGTTCCGTGGAAAAACCAACGGGCAAAGACTTAAAACGCCCAAGCGGCTCTACTCCTTCGAGCTTAATTACGAAAGAATACTTTGTGCGCGGTACTGCACCGACCAAAGTATCTCAAACGTTTGTGAAAAAAGAAAAAGAAGAAAAGAAAGAAGATAAAAAAGAGGACAAAAAAGAGAAAAAAGACAATAAAGATGTGAAGCCAAAAATTACTGCTTCGTATAGCGGAGGAGCAATTTCAGTTAACTGGTCAGCGTCAAACGCAGCCAGTGATACAACCTTTACAGTCACAATGTCATCTCCTAACGGTTCTGAACAACTCGCATCTGGCGCAGGAGCCGGTGGAAAAACAATTTCCAACCCAGCACCAGGCGCAACGTATAGTTTCACCGTAACAACAAATACGGGCCAAAGCGCTAGTTCTTCTGTAAAAGTCCCTGATTCATCAGATCAAGCTACCGAAGATGATTCTACTAAGCCTGAAGATGACGGAACAACGGACGATAATCAAAATGAAGATAATAGCAGCACTGATCAAAACAACGGCTCTGATCAAGGTGACGATTCATCTACTCAGCCGGATGATAACCAAAACAGCAATAATGGCAGCAATAGCAGCGGTAGCAATAGCGGCAATACCGATAATAACAATAACAATAACGATAGCGGCAATGCTAACGATGGTAATAGCAGCAACAACAACAATAATAACGGAGGCGCAACAACTCCTCCAGCAGACAACGGTGGAAGTGACTCAGGAAGTCAAACACCACAAACTCCTGCTACACCATCGACGCCGTCAACACCTGCTACACCGCAGCAAGAGCCAACAACTGAAAATTAACGCAGCAGTAAAAAGCCCCTACACGTGTAGGGGCTTTATTTCTTGTGAAGAATAAGCATTTTTGCATACTGCTTACGCAGCTCATTAAATAATTCTGTCAGCTGAATATACGCTTGATAAGAAGAAACTCGCTGCAGCAAAAACATAAGTCTCTCAGCACAGTTAATAGGCTTATAGGTTAGGTCCGCTATGTCTTCTTGCAGCCGATTTAAACGCCGAACGGGCTGTCCATTAATCCAAAACAGTAAACTAATATACATAGCAGCAGCTTGTTTCATACAAGGCGCTGCTTCTTTTGCTTTTCGCTGAGAAAAAAGCGTATGCAGTTCTTCCCTTTGAGTTTCCCACTTTTCAAAAAATGGCCGTATGTTCTTTTGAACATCCCTCCAAGGTGTTTTCGTTTCTTTATGTACATCGTATAAAATATCATAAGCAAAATAATTTATTCCATTTTTTGTATCTAATTCAAGAACCCGATCTTCTTTTGAATAAAATGGTTCGCATATGAAATGTGACGGCACTTCAATCGGTAACATCTGTCTTCTTCTCTTTTCCTTTCATTCGTTTCTTTCCTTCTCGGCAAAGATCAAGAAGCGGGCAGACATGACATTGAGGAGACTGTGCTTTACAGTGATAGCGTCCAAAGAAGATAAGTCGATGATGCGTAACGGACCATTCATCTTTCGGAATTTTTCTCATCAGCGTTTTTTCTACTTCCAAAACGGAATCTTTCCACCTGCAAATCCCAAGGCGTTTACTTACACGTTCTACATGCGTGTCTACTGCTATTGACGGTACTCCAAAAGCTACGGATACAACAACATTAGCCGTCTTACGCCCTACTCCTGGAAGATTGGTCAGCTCATCACGATCTTTCGGAACTTCTCCTCCGTATTCATCAATGAGCATACGGCAGAGCTTTTGAATGTTTTTAGCTTTATTTCTATATAAGCCGATTGATCTAATATCTTGCTGCAGCTCTTCCAACGAAACGGCTAAATAGTCTTCAGGCGTTTGATATTTCTTGAATAAATCCGCTGTTACGCGGTTGACTAAAGCATCTGTGCACTGAGCAGATAGCGCCACAGCAATGACTAAATCAAAGGGATTCCGATGATTTAACTCACAGTGAGCGTCAGGAAACATTTCTGCCATAGCATCTAGGCACTGTCTGATTTGTTTTAACGTTAACATACTAGTTCTCCTTCTTCTTACAGGTAGTTCCCCCCTATTTTACAATAGGGTTCTTGTCAAATGCTACTTTTGTCCACATTCTTTTAAAAAAGCTGCTTCAAGATTCAATTACTTGGATCTTGAAGCAGCTTTTTATCCTGTCATTGCTCTAGCCAGTTAAAAAAAGGAATGGCTGATGTAGACTGAGAAGGGTTAACAGAAGATAGTTTTTTGGGCTGTTGATTTTGACGAAATTTTTGGCTATGCTTGCGGGCTTGATCAATGGTCTGAATGCCATTTTTCTTCCATTCGAATAAAATACGATCAATATACCGGAAGTTTAATTTTCCAGACATCACCGACTCTCTTAGTGCCGCTTTAATAATAATGGGGTCATGATGATCTTGATCAATCCACATCGCTAGCGTTTCGCATTCAAACGGAGACAATGCTCTGCCAAATTCTTTTTCAAACATTGTATATAAATTAAGCTCTTCTTGTTCTTCTTCGCTTTTTTCTACTTCTCTTGTTTCTTGCATCATATGATGAATAAGCTTTTCCCAAAGCGGTTTTAATGAATAACGTTCACAAATAAGGGCGTTTTGCTGTTGATCTTGCTCAATAGATAAAAAGCCGCGCTGAATTAATGCTCGCAGCGTATCCATACACACAGCACTTGAAATACTCATTTTTGCCGCCAATTCGTTAGGTGTCGGGAAACCTTCACCGCCTTCAATGGAAACATAAATATGCATTAACGTCATGAATTCCGTTTCGTTCATTCCCAAATCGCTATAGTGATTAAACAGCAGCTTCGGAATTGAAACTGTGCCTTGTTCAAACCATTCAATTAACGTTTCTTTTTTCATATCCGAACACCTCAGTAGTTAGTATATCATGAAGTTTATAGTCAAAGTAATAATTATTCGAAGCTAAAAAAGCTTCTATGTAAAACTTTCCGCTGAAACCGTACCATTGCTCTGCACATATAAAATATATACGAACGATGACTTCCTTCCAAGAATATTACACTAACTTATTTTTTCGAGAATTGCAACTCCCTTTTAAGTTAGACTCTCTTCTATGTTTGCCGTTGTTTCCTTGTGATATAAGTAAAAACCTCGTTTTTCTTTTCTTTTTACGATTCATAAAAAAAGCTAAAAAAGTATCCTGACTACAGGAGTCAGAATACTTTTTCACTTCCTTACGGGTATAAACGGTTTAATAAGCGTGGGAATGGAATCGTTTCACGAACGTGTTCTACGCCGCTAATCCATGCTACTGTACGCTCAAGGCCTAAACCAAATCCTGAATGTGGAACTGAGCCATACTTACGAAGCTCTAAATACCACTTGTATGTTTCTGTATCTAATTTGTGCTCTTCTACACGCTGAGCTAAAAGCTCTTGATCATGAATACGTTCAGAGCCTCCTATGATTTCTCCGTAGCCTTCTGGTGCGATTAAGTCTGCACATAATACTACGTCTTCATTTGTTGGATCTGGCTGCATATAAAATGGTTTTAATGACGTTGGATAGTGTGTAATGAATACCGGCTTGTCATAGCTTTCTGCGATAGCCGTTTCATGCGGTGCTCCAAAGTCATCTCCCCACTGAATGTCTGTAAATCCTTTTTCATGTAAGAATTTAAGAGCCTCATCGTACGAAATACGAGGGAATGGCGCTTTAATTTGTTCTAATTTAGATGTATCACGGCCTAGTACATTTAACTCTAACTTACAGTTTGTTAAAACAGACTGTACGACATGAGACACATACTCTTCCTGTACTTTCAAGTTATCTTCGAATTGGTAGAAAGCCATCTCTGGTTCAATCATCCAAAACTCAATTAAATGACGGCGTGTTTTAGATTTTTCAGCGCGGAACGTTGGACCGAATGAAAATACTTTTCCAAGCGCCATTGCCGCTGCTTCCATATAAAGCTGTCCACTTTGAGAAAGATATGCATCTTCGTCAAAATATTTCGTGTGGAATAATTCTGTTGTTCCTTCAGGAGCACTTCCTGTTAGGATTGGAGGATCTACTTTTGTAAACCCGTTTTCGTTAAAGAATTCATACGTTGCACGAATGATTTCGTTACGAACCTTCATAACAGCATGTTGACGTTTAGAACGCAGCCATAAATGACGGTTATCCATTAAGAACTCTGTTCCATGTTCTTTTGGCGTAATTGGGTAATCAACAGCTTCATGAATCACTTCAAGGCTTGTAACTGTTAACTCATAGCCAAACGGTGAGCGCTCATCTTCACGTACTACACCTGTTACATATAGTGATGATTCTTGCGTCATAGACTTAGCTAATTTAAAAGTTTCTTCTTCTACTTCAGCTTTTACAACTACCCCTTGCATGAATCCTGATCCATCGCGCAGCTGTAAAAAGGCAATTTTACCACTTGAACGTTTATTCGCTAACCAAGCACCAATTGTTACTTCTTTTCCTACATGCTTGCTTGCTTCTGAAATCGTAATTTTCACGATTAATATCCCTCCAAAAAACTTACATTTCGTAATTATGTATGCCATCCTATTATACATTTCGACAAACATAATAACAAGTAACAAACAAAAAGAGCCTTCTAACACGTGTGATTTGTGCTAAAAGGCTCTTTTGTTTTTAAATATAATCTTTTTTATTTCATATGACGACTCATGAATGATTGAATTCGTTCCAATGCCTTTTCTAGCAGATCTAGTGATGTAGCATAAGAAAGACGTACGTTTTCAGGTGAACCGAATCCTGATCCAGGCACTAGCGCTACCTTCTCTTCTTCTAAAATAGCTTCTACCCATGCATCAACTGTATCAAAGCCAGTTAACTTTGCAGCTTCAATTGCATTAGGGAATAAGTAGAAAGCACCCTGTGGTTTTAAGCATGAGAACCCTGGAATGTTAATCAGCTTTTCATGAATCACGTTTAGACGCTCTTCAAAAGCTTGTCGCATCATTTCCACCGGCTCCTGAGTGCCGTTATAAGCAGCGATTGTTGCATATTGAGCAATAGATGTTGGATTTGACGTGCTGTGACTCGCTAGGTTTGTCATTGCTTTAATAACTGTAGCATCACCAGCTGCATATCCAATGCGCCAGCCCGTCATGGAATGTGACTTAGAAACACCGTTAATGATAATTGTTTTTTCTTTTAACGCTGGTGAAAGCTGTGCAATCGATACATGTTCATTTTGACCATATACAAGCTTTTCATAAATTTCATCTGATACGATAAAAATATCGTGCTTCAAGCAAACTTCTCCTAAAGCTTGAAGCTCTTCTCTTGTGTAAATCATACCCGTTGGGTTGCTTGGTGAATTGATAATAACAGCTTTGGTTTTAGCAGTAATAGACGCTTCTAATTGTTCAGGTGTGATTTTAAATTCGTTATTTTCAGAACCTTCAACGAATACGGGTGTACCTTCTGCTAACTTTACTTGCTCAGGATAACTTACCCAGTAAGGAGTTGGGATAATTACTTCGTCACCTTCGTCTAACAGAACTTGAAATAACGTATACAGTGCGTGCTTAGCACCTGTACAAACAATAATTTCAGAAGGTGAATACGTCAGGCCTTGATCGCGTTTGAATTTTTCAATTACCGCTTCTTTTAATGGTGCAAGACCGCCTGCTGGCGTATATTTTGTCTGACCATCATTCATTGCCGTAACAGCCGCTTCTAAAATGTGCTGCGGCGTATTAAAATCAGGTTCCCCTGCTCCAAGTCCAATCACATCATGACCAGCCGCTTTCAATTCTTTCGCTTTTGCTGTAATCGCTAATGTTGATGATGGCGTTAATGCTGATACACGTTTTGCTAACTTCACTAAAATCTCCCCCTATGAACTAAAGCTATAATCAGCCCGCAGGCTGATTATAGATAAAAAATTGGCTTCATTTTCATAAAGCGCTGAAATCTTATATTATGACACATATGGTATTTCATATGGTATAAACGATTTATGATTGAGATAAGCTGTATCGTTTTATAAATTCACCGCTAGAGAAATCAAGATAATAGTATGTTAAATGTTTCTTATCTTTATCCACATATGTTACTTCCCACAGCGGCTTTTTATTTTCAATGCCTAGGCGCACCGACTTAATTTCCTGCGGATTTTTATCATTTTTCACAATGGAAATGGCTTTCTCTTTTGTGATCCCGCTGCTTGCTTTCTTTAAAACAGCTGTTTGTTTTTTGCTTTTAGGCATCCAAGCAATTACCTTTTGATTGCTTCGGTTTGTACCTTCTACTACATAAAATGCATGATTGCCGAAATATGGCTGGGTGCTTGTGACAGATTTCAAATTAAATTCTTTTTTTGCTTGGGATGCTGCTTTTTCCTCAGCAGACTGAACATCCTTCACAGACGAGTGATAAATGCTAAAAGAAATGCCTCCGATAATTAAAAGCACAGCAGCTACCGCTACAATAATTAACTTTTTCATAAAATCCCTACTTATGTACGATAAATTGTAAATACAGCTTTGCTTTGATCTTCTTCATCTAACGCTAATCCGAACATCAAATCTTGCTTTTTCAACGTGCGATTCAAACTATCAACAATTTTATATAAATCCGAGGAATTTTCCACGCGGACAGTTGATAATACTTCAATCCTGCTTTCCATTGTAAACCTCCTAGCTCGTCTATCACGACGCAAAATGACGATATCCGTATTATAACAGGTATCAAAAACCATCGTCATCTTTTTCACTCATCAATCCAGCCTGTACGTTTTGCGTAAAAACCGAATAAATAAGTAAACATATATAATATTATAAGGAATTTACCTCTTTTTGCAAAAGGAAATTTGTTTATTTTGCAGAAAATTTCATCACATCATAGGATTTTAGCGACATTTTAATAGAGTAAGCGCTCCCCTCTCTTACGTCATATAATTCAATCCATTCAGCTGTTAAATTTGAAAGCAGTCGAGGGGAATAGGAACGCCCTGGTTTCGTAAACGCAACGGCAAGCTGTATATCTAATTGCTTCAAAAATGTATTCGAAAAAAACGTTCCCTCTCCAAAATTAGGAATTTTCAATATATCTACATGAGTAAGGGGAATGCGTAAAAACTTTTCCTCTACTTCATCTGAGCCGCTCATGGCATATAGAACTCGGTGCTCTCCAATCGTAAATAATAGATCCATAGCCGCTGTTTTTTGCTTCGATGCATGCAAGACATCAACGTGTATATTATCCGTTAACTGAAATAAATCATTTTCTTTCCACTTCTCTGTTTGAAATTCCGCCTGGTACTGAGCCGGCACAATAATACGCTCTATATGATAATCCTTCACAGCTCGCTGAACATTTGAATCATAGTACTTTTGCTGTTTCGTAATTATTAATTGGTTGATTTTTTTTACTTTATATCGCTGCAGCCACTTGTTTAGCTCTGGATAGGAAGATGCACTCCCCGTATTTACTAAAATCGCCTCACCGCTTCCGTCTTGAATCAGACTTGCTTCTCCATCTGAAAGAGGCAGAAAGGTGATCACTACTTCATCAGCTTGCAAACCAAAATCTACGTTTTTAATGACGGCTGCTGAAACCGAACAGGTCATAAAACTAAAAAACAGTACAGCACTTAGCAATATTTTAATCATACACTGTCCTCATTTGCTTATCATAGTATATTACTATCGTCTCTCAAGTGAAGAAACAGTATGCATAAAAAAAGACTTAAGCTATGCTCAAGTCTTTTCATTCCACCATTCTTTGTAGTCCAGTAAGATATTTGAAAACGTTTTTTGAACAACCTGGACTTTTGGAAGCGAGTGAAGGAAATGGTATCCATATGCTGTTCGCGTAATACGATTATCAAAAATAAATATAGCTCCCCGGTCACTTTTTGAACGAATCAACCGTCCAAATCCTTGTTTAAAACGGATAACGGCTTGAGGAAGTGAATAATTCATAAAGGGACTTTTCCCTTCTTTTTTCATCTGCTCAAATTTAGCTGTCAACAGAGGTTGATTTGGAGATGAAAAAGGAAGTCTGACTATTACGAGACATGATAATAAATCTCCTGGCAAATCAATTCCTTCCCACAGACTGTTTGTACCCAAAAGAATGGAATGCTCAAATTGACTGAAGTCTTTTAACAGTCTATTGCGATTTCTAGTTGTGACTCCTTGACCAAGCAGTACAAACTCTTCAAGATCGTTTAACTCTTTCAAATAACCATATGTAGCTTTCAACATGTCATATGAAGTAAAAAGCACCAGCATACGGCCATTTGTTACTTTGGCTACGTCAAGAATACTTTCTGCCATCATAGCGCTATACTCATATAATGATACTTCGTTAACAGCAGGCATATCCTGAGGAATATAGACTCTAGCTTGCTTCTCGTAATCAAACTCGGAAGGAAGAATGAGTTGAGCAGGCTGAAAGTCATATAACCCTAGCTCTTGAATTAAATAATCAAATGTTCCATTCACCGTCAATGTAGCCGATGTTAAAATAACGCTTTGTTTCTTAGCGAAAAATTCATCAGCCACCGTATCGGCAATGGAAGTAGGCTGACTATAGATATACGTAGCATTTGCTGCTCCTTTTGGCTCAATTTCAAACCACGTTACGTAATTGCTCTGCTGTTTGAACAAAAGCTTTTCTATTTGCTGAGATATATGCTCAAATCCTTTAACAGCCGTTTGAAATTCATGAAGAGACGACTGTTCATTTTTTGTGGCTTTGTCATATAGATCGTCAAAGGAATGTCTTGCCCCATCATTCCATGTAAAAAGATCGTGAATTAAAAAACGAATGCGCGACGCTGCTTCTTGAATGGCCGTCCAGTAATGCCCATGCTCTTTTTCCACTTTATACCGATAGCTGCTTCTTCCAATCTCGCCCTGCTGATTGCCCGTTCTTTTTTGAACAAAAGAATGAATCAAACGAAATAAGTCATCGCACTCAGAATGAAGCTGCACAAACAGATTTTGAAGAAGTTCAGTGTTAAGCTCGATGCTATATTTTACAAGCGTATGATGAACTTTTTTTAACAGCCCTTTGTCTTGAATGGTTCCGATTCGGTTTAATAGCGCATGAACCGCAAAATAATCTAAGCGCTCTCCTAGTTCTTCTCCGGCAATGTCTTCTAAGTGATGAGCCTCGTCAATAATAACCTGTTTATAATCAGGCAGCAGCTCATGATTACTCATCACATCCATCAACAGCAAGCGATGATTTGTCACTACTATATGGGCATTTTGCGCTCTGTTCTGCGCTCGTTCATAAAAAGAATAAAGTTTCCAAGGATGCTTAAAGTCACTTGGAGACGGATTGCTTTCATTTAGCTGTTCCCAAAAAAGTTTGCCCCCAGAAGGCAGGTTTATTTCATCGCTGTCGCCCGTTTCCGTTTCCGTCAGCCAAATAAGCAGCTTCGCTTTTGTGAGGATCGCATCGTAATTATTATTTCGCTCTTTTAAGAGCTGAATGAATTTTCTTATACTAATGTAATGTTCTCTTCCTTTTAAAACAGCTGCTGTGACAGGAAATGGCACAATCTTTTCTAAAATGGGCACATCTTTTTCGATGATTTGCTGCTGAAGCGTTACCGTGTTAGTTGAGATAATGACTGGGTGGTGATGAACAGAAGCATAAAACACGGCAGGAACTAAATAAGCGTAGGTTTTACCAATACCGGTCCCCGCTTCAATTAAAGCATGCTCGTTGCCTGCAAAGCACTCTTGTACAAAGTTCATCATCTCCCACTGCCCTTTTCGTTCTTCAAACAATGGCAGAGCCTGATGGAACAGCTTTTGCTTTTCAGTTTCAAATATTTCGTAAGTATGAGAGTGCTGCTTTTCATTAGCTGAATGCGGCTGATATTTGTTTAGCGCAATGCCGTGTATAAATTCATAAGAATCATCCTCGGCATAACTTTTATCATCTATAACTTGTTGAATCAGTTCTCCAATTTCACTTTTAAAGTGTAAGCTTAGCGCGTATAGCTGCTTCAAGGTTGTTAAAGGGAGCTTCTTTAATTTTTCAATTAGTAAAAGTAAAATACGTGCCGTTACTTCTGCATCACTATCTGCTTGATGAGGGTTTTCATGTTCAATATGTAAATACTCAGCTAATTGACTAAGTTTGTACCCATCAACTGTAGGCAACAGAATCCGGGCCAGTTCGACGGTATCCACGGTTGAATTATAAAGCGTCTCCATCCCGCACTGATAGAGTTCTTCTTGTAAAAAAGTTAAATCAAATGCCACATTATGTGCAACAAAATAAGCATCATCTAGCAATTCTATAATTTTAGGTGAAATTTCTTCAAATAAAGGCGCATCTTTCACCATATCATTTTGAATGTTAGTTAGTTGTGTAATAAAAGGCGGAATATCCATACCAGGATTTAAAAAACTAGAAAAACGTTCAACAATTTTGCCGTCTTCTACTATGACAGCAGCAAATTGAATCATTTTATCTCCTTGTTTTGGAGAATGTCCCGTCGTTTCAAGATCTACCACAACAAAGCGTTTATTCACGGTCAACACCTCGCAAGTCTGTCTTTTTATAGTATAAAGTGAAAGCCTGCTCTATATGCTTTAAAAGCGCAACTCCTTCTCGTGAAAAACAGAGAGGCTTTCATACATAGAAGTTTTACTTTAGTGTGTATAGAGGTTTATACCGTTCACTTACTAGCGTATGTATTCAAATAAAAATCCCCCTCATAAAGGGGGACTGTTCTTATAGAATTGTACCAGCTGGTTCTTGTTTAAGCAATTGTTGGATTTTATTCTGCTCATTCATAATCGCTACGGTTGGATGATGGTGAGCTACTTCTTCATTTGCTACGAGCGCATAAGAGATAATGATGACGATATCTCCAGGCTGCACGAGTCTTGCAGCAGCTCCATTTAAACAAACTACGCCGCTCCCTCGTTCGCCGGGAATCACGTACGTTTCCAAGCGAGCTCCGTTATTATTGTTTACAATTTGGACTTTTTCGTTTGCTGCAATTCCTACTGCGTCGATAATATCTTCATCAATGGTGATGCTGCCAACATAATTTAAGTTGGCTTCAGTTACATGAGCTCTGTGTATTTTAGCGTTCATCATCGTGCGAAACATTTAGTTATCCCCCTGTACGTCTACAATTACATTATCAATTAAACGAGCTTTAGAGAATTGAACAGCTAAAGCGATAATGATTTTTCCAGCGGCGTTCTTAATTGGTTTTAGCTCTGGATACGTATAAACCTCGATATAATCCACTTTACCGCTCGTATGTTGCTCAATTTCTTTTCGAATGGTCCCTTTAATGATTTCTACTTGCTTCTCTCCACCTTCAAGAAGCTGCAGAGCGCTTTGTAAACTCTTAAATAAAACAGGTGCCTCTTCTCTTTCTTTATCTGTTAAATATACGTTACGAGAACTTTTAGCTAATCCATCTGCTTCTCTCACTGTATCTACTGCTCTAAGCTCCACCGGGAAATTAAAATCTTCAATTAAACCATCTACTACAGCAACTTGCTGCGCATCTTTTTTACCAAAGTATGCACGATCTGGTGTTACAATGTGAAAAAGCTTTGTTAGTACCGTGGCTACTCCGTCAAAATGACCGGGACGCTTCTGTCCACACAATACGTCTACACGATCTCTCACGGTTATAGCAACTGAACGGCTTGACTTATACATTTCCTCTACTGAAGGATAAAATAAATAGTCGACGTTAGCTTCTTTTGCCACGCGCTCATCGCGTTCAAAATCTCTTGGATACGTATCAAAATCTTCATTTGGTCCAAATTGAGTCGGGTTCACAAAAATACTTAGCGCCACTACTTCATTTTCTGTGTGAGCTGCTCCAAGCAGAGTAGCATGACCTTCATGCAAATAGCCCATCGTCGGGACAAATCCAATTGAACGTCCAAGCTGCTTTTCTTTTTTCATCTCCTGCTGCATGTCTTTAATTGTTGTAATGACTTTCATCTTATTTCCCTCCGTACAGTGCCGTTAACTGCTCTTCTTTCATTGAAAAAGTATGTGCTTCTTTCGGAAACTCTCTTTTTTTCACTTCACTTACATACTGAGAAAGCCCTTGTAAAATAGGCTCATTTATTTTCGCAAATGACTGAACAAATTTGGGCACACGCTCTACGCCGTACGTTAATACATCGTGGTATACAAGTACTTGACCATCCGTCTCAGCTCCTGCTCCGATTCCGATTGTTGGAATGCTTAAGCGTTCAGCTACTTGTTTTGCTACTTGTTTAGGAACACACTCCAATACAACAGCAATAGCTCCCGCCTGCTCACACTTGATTGCGTCTTGGATTAGCTGTTTGGCTTCTTTCGCTTCTTTCCCTTGCACTTTATAACCGCCCAGAACACCGACAGACTGAGGTGTTAACCCGAGATGTGCAACAACCGGAATACCAGCTTGCGTCAATTCTGAAATTGTATAGAGAACATCGTTTGCACCTTCTACTTTTAAAGCATGAGCTCCGCTTTCCTGCATAATGCGAGCAGCATTTTTCATCGTGTCTTCTTTCGACACGTGATAGGACATAAACGGCATGTCGGTGACGATAAATGTATCACTAGCCCCTCTTTTAACCGCTTTTGTATGATGAATCATATCATCTACCGTTACAGGAATCGTAGAGTCATATCCTAAAACGACCATTCCTAGAGAGTCGCCTACTAAAATCATGTCTACGCCTGCTTCTTCAGCGTACTTAGCTGACGGATAATCGTACGCAGTCAGCATCACAATTGGTTCATTGTTTTGTTTCATACGTAAAAAATCTAATTTTGTTTTCACTAACTTTCTCCTCCTTCTCAGAGGAGATGAGCGCACGTCTGCACACAAAAAAGCCCTTCTACCTATAAAAGGAAGAAGGACTTTGACAGACTTCATCTATAAAAAGCACACTTTACCTAATGTGCTTACCTACGCGTCATCCCTCTGTCCTAGTCCTTAATGGATCAAGGCAGATTTATTGTCATATTAAAAATAAACAAACGAGTATCAAGTGAAGTTCTTTCGATACTACCTTGATACTCGTATTATAATAAAAATTTCTTTATTTTTCTACTATTTTTTAGCAGAGAGCTCAATATCTGCAGAATGAATTCGGTGTATAACACCTTCATCGTCTTCAATCAATAAAACGCCTTCATCTGTTATACCTTTTGCAAAGCCTTCAATGTTGGCTGTCATCGTCCGTGCTATAATTCGCTTTCCAATGCTGATTGCATACGTTTCCCAAAGAACTTTAATTAAACCAAAGCCATTTTTTAAGTATTCTTCATAAAGGGTTTCTAACTTTAAGAAAAACGCTTGCATCAAAGCGGCACGATTAATTTCTTCACCTTTTTCAATACGTAAAGATGTGGCAATGTGTTTGATTTGTTCATTAAAATCCGTTTCCTGCTGATTCACATTAATGCCGATTCCAATGATGACCGAATGAATCCGGTCAAAATCAGCCTGCATTTCCGTTAAAATCCCAACTAGCTTCTTCCCATTTAATAAAACATCATTCGGCCATTTAATGTCTGGAGAAAGGTTCGTCACTTCTTGAATGGCCTGTACAACAGCCACTGCTGATAGTAAAGTCAGCTGAGGAGCCTGCTGCGGAGGGATAGAAGGACGCAGTATAATACTCATCCAGGCACCAGTATATTTTGGGGAGTACCACGCTCTATCAAGTCTTCCTCTTCCTGCCGTTTGCTCTTCAGCAACTACGACCGTTCCTTCTTTTGCTCCTTCTTGAGCAATTCGATGAGCAATTTTTTGAGTAGAATGCACGCTTTCCTCATAGTGAATATACTGGCCGATTTTTGTTGTTTGAAGCCCTAATAAAAGCTCGTTGCTGCTTACTTTGTTCGGCTTCCCAACAATGCGATAGCCTTTTTTACGAACAGCTTCAAGTTCATAGCCGTCTTTTCGCAGCTCTTCGATATGCTTCCATACAGCTGTTCTTGAACAGCCTAATAAATCGCTGATTTTTTGGCCGGACACATAGTCCCCATCTGCGTTCGTAAACATTTCAAGCAGCGTTCTTCTTATATCTGACTGCAAGACTGCACCCACTTTCTTATTGAAGATTTCGTGTTCATTAACTCATTGTATAGAACTTTCTCCTCAATTTCTTTTAATAGTTGAGACACCCATGGACCACCCTTTTTACCTGTCCATACTAAAAGATCTTGACCATTTATATCTAAATCTTTTAAAGAATGAATAGGCAGCTCGCTATAGATGTAAAGAAGCTCATGTTCATTCATATACTCATTGCTTCGAAGAAGTTGTAAAATACGATTCACGCTCACGCTGGCCTGCTCTCCAATTGTATACATGATGCGTTTTGACCATCCATTTTCCAAAACGTCCCGAAGACCAATAGACTGAAGCTGAATATCTTTAATTTGCTTATTAGATAATTTCCAGCTTTTAAAAAATGCCTGCTTGTCTTGAATGTCGAGCAGATGTACAAGAAGTGTCCATGACTCCGATACTCGCTGAAGCATCATCCAATCGTGTGCACAAACAGATCGGAATTTTTGCGGATCTACATTCAATTCGGGCAAGTAGCGATACAGCTCCGTATCTGCTACAAGTGCTAATGCTAAAGACGGCCGCTTTCCGCTCAGCATTTTTTCGAATTCAACTGTAATGCGTTCAATAGAAACATGCCTCAGTAGTTCACCGTATTGCTGAATGGCTCTTTTAGTTTGATCAGACAGCGAAAACGCCAGCTGACTGACAAAGCGAACGGCTCTCATCATACGAAGAGCATCTTCATGAAAGCGTTCTTTAGCATTTCCGACAGTACGAATTAACTGGTTTCGTAAATCTTCCCTTCCATTAAATGGATCAATAATTTCTCCTTTTGCATTCATAGCCATTGCATTAATTGTAAAATCGCGACGCTGCAAATCTTCTATCAGAGACGAAATAAACGTAACGGACGAGGGACGACGAAAATCATCATATTCTCCCTCAGAGCGAAAAGTGGTCACCTCATAGGTCTCGTTCTCATGAACAACGACAACCGTACCATGCTCAATTCCTACATGAATCGTCTTAGGAAAGAGTTCCATCACTTGTTCCGGCCTAGCTGACGTAGCGATATCAATATCTCCAATCGTCCGATTTAAAATGAGATCCCGGACCGCTCCTCCAACAAAATACGCTTCGTAACCGGCTGTCTCCAGTTTTTCAATAATATAAAGCGGATGAATGAACGGTTCTTTCATAACGTCCTCCATTCTTCAACCCTGTACCAATTTATAATAAAGTTTTTCATATTGACTCACAATCTCTGTTGAATGAAATTTATGATTAACTGCGCTTAGAGACGCTTCCCTCATTTGGTGATGCAGCTGTTCATTTTCAAGTAGCTGAATTGCTTTGCTCGCTGCCTCTTCGACGTCTCCAACTTCGCAAATATATCCTGTTTTTTCGTGTTCAATTACTTCAGGAATTCCGCCTATATTTGTTCCGATGCATGGAACACCACAAGCCATAGCTTCTAAAAGTACAAGCCCAAAGCTTTCTTTTTCAGATAATAACAGTTTTAAATCGCTAATCGAATATAATTCTGCTACATTTTCTTGTTTCCCAAGAAATAACACAGAATCTTGAAGATTTAGCTCTTTTACCAATTGAGACACAACCGTCATTTCAGGGCCGTCTCCTACAAGCAGCAGCTTAGACTGAAGCCTTTCATTAATAATAGCAAATGTTTTGACTATATCTGTAACTCGTTTGACTTGACGAAAGTTTGAAATATGAATAACGACTTTTTCATTTTCTAATATGCCATACTCCGCTTTTAAATACTGAACTTCTTTTTTATGATAAACTCGTTCATCAATAAAATTATACATCGTTTCAATTTCTTTATCTGGACTAATTAAATGGTGAGTTTGATCAACAAGTGACTGAGATACAGCCGTCACTGCATCTGATTTCTCAATTCCAAATTTAATTAAGTCTTTTAACGATGGATCCTCTCCTAGAACCGTAATATCTGTTCCATGAAGAGTCGTCACAATTTTCACTTCGTGCTCTACCATTTGTTTAGCTAAAATCCCGCAAACGGCATGGGGGATTGCATAGTGCGTATGAATAATATCAAGCTTTTCTCTTTTAGCCACTTCAGCCATTTTACTGGATAAAGCGAGATCATACGGAGGGTATTTAAAGACGGAGTATTGATTTACATCTACTTCGTGAAAATAAATATTTGGATATACTTTCGTCAATCTAAAAGGCATGCTAGAGGAAATAAAATGAATTTCGTGCCCCTTTTCAGCCAGCAGCTTCCCTAGCTCCGTTGCTACCACTCCTGAACCTCCAACGGAAGCATAACATGTAATACCAATTTTTAACTTCATTTATTTTCCACCTACTAAATCGTCGTACATCAAAATCGGTTTTTTAGATAAAAAACCTTCACCGTAAGCTATCCCGACTTCTTTGCCAAATAATCGCTCTCTGCTCTCTACCGTTTCAATATATCCGTTTACGAGCGGCGTATCAAACGTATCTGCTGTTTTTATAAATTGACTTTCATAAGCCTCTAGACTAGCTACTTTCTTTTGAAACGTGCTTGATACATCTACGATAAAATCTGGCTTATGAAATCCATTTATCATATAGAAATATAGAGACTCCGCACGATGAGCTTTTTGCTTCTTATCATCTATATAATTTTTAACGCCAGCGGAAAACATGGCCTCTTCTACAAGCTTTGCACAATTTCCATGATCAGGATGACGATCTTCAAAATAAGGAGCAAATATAATCCTTGGTTGATACGTGCGAATGACTGATGCAATTTCAGCTATATATTCTGGCTTTAAAAACAAACCTCTGTCTGGCAAATGCAGATGAATTCGCTCATGAACACCTAAGACTTCAGCTGCTTTAGACGCTTCTTGTTTTCGAATTTCAACCGTTCCATTTGAAGAAAGTTCAGCTTGCGTCAAATCGCAAATAACTACCTTCAAACCTTGTTCACTCATTCTTGCAATGGTTCCACCCATGCCGATTTCTACATCATCGGCATGAGCACCAAAGGCAAGGATATCTATTGTTTCTTTCATTATCTTCACCCTATTTTTTTATAATTGAACGCCAATGCAAATCGCCTCGTTCAAGTCCATGAATTAAAATCTCTGCTGTTCCCATATTCGTTGCAAGAGGAACCGCATAGACGTCACATAGACGCATCAGAGCTGAAATATCAGGTTCATGAGGCTGAGCTGTTAACGGATCGCGGAAAAAAATAACCATATCCATTTCATTTTGAGCAATTAAAGCTCCTATCTCCTGATCTCCTCCAAGCGGTCCTGATTGAAAGCGGTGAACCTGCAAACCTGTTGCTTCTGAAATACGCGTTCCTGTTGTTCCTGTTGCGAACAGCGAATGTTCCTGTAAAATCGCTTGATAGGCTGTTGTGAATTGTACCATATCATTTTTCTTTTTATCATGTGCAATTAAGGCGATTTTCATTTTTCTCGCTCCTTAGTCAATAATATTTTCTAACCCATATACAAGTGTGTCTACGTTCATAACTGTGTCAACAGCTAGCTTCACACCTGACATAAAAGAAGCGCGGTTGTATGAATCATGACGAATTTTTAACGTTTGTCCAAATCCTCCGAACATCACTTCTTGGTGAGCAATCAGTCCTGGCAAACGTACGCTATGTAGGCGGATTCCTTCATAATCTGCACCGCGTGCGCCCTCTAGTAATTCTTTTTCCTCAGGGTGGCCCTGTTTTTTTGCTTCACGAACTTCACTGATCAGCTCCGCTGTTTTTAAGCCTGTTCCTGATGGTGCATCTAACTTTTGATCATGATGCATTTCAATGATTTCTACATCATCAAAGTATTTAGCTGCCATTTGTGAAAACTTCATCATTAAAATAGCGCCAATTGCAAAATTAGGTGCAATGATACAGCCAAGTTCCTTCTCTTCAGCAAGCTGCTTTAATTCTTTTAAATCTTCTTCTGAAAAGCCAGTTGTTCCTACAACAGGTCGTACTCCATATGTTAAAGCTGTTTTAGTATGAACGCGTCCAATTTCAGGTGTTGTCAAATCAACTAAAACATCTGCCTTAACGTCTTGAAAACATTTTTCAATATCCGTGTAGATCGGCGCTTGTACATTTGGCATTCCTTCAATATCACTTATGTATTTTCCTTCATTGATACGATCCACCGCTGCTACTAATTCAAAATGCTCTGTTTCTTCTATTAATAATACAGCTTCTTTTCCCATACGACCTCTTGGTCCTGCAAGTACAATTCGAATTTTGTCCATTCTTTTTCTCTCCTTAGTCTTCTTTTTTCGTCCAGCGATCTTTGTCACGCGTATTAAATTTATTCATAACGCGATCATGCGCTTCTTGTAAATCAATATTTAATGAATTTGCAAAGCAAATTAATACAAATAAAATGTCGCCCATTTCTTCTTCGACCGTACGTTCTGCTTCAGTCGTTTTCTTCGGCTTTTCACCATAATAGTGGTTAATTTCGCGCGATAATTCGCCCACTTCTTCCGACATTCTCGCAAGCATAGCAAGAGGACTAAAATATCCTTCTTTAAATTGGCTAATATATGCATCAACTTCTTGCTGCATTTGCTCCATCGTTTTTTTTGACATCTTTTTATTCCACCTCTTTTAGAAGTACACTCAGCTTACTATTATAACATCTTTACTTCAAATTATTTAGTGTAATTACTTCTTCTTACCACGCCTTTGTCAGATGCTCTTTCACAATATTCCTCACGTTTCCCTTAATTCTCAAAAATCTGTCTATATTTTACGAATTGAGGATACTACTAATACATAGCACTAGAAGAAACATCATCACTTTTTACTATTTTCAAAAATCTTTTCGATAGTTATTTACGAAATGAAATATATTCCTTTATGATAAGGTAGTGCAAAAACGGTCATAGGAGGTTTGTAAGTATGAAAGGTCTCAGATTAAAAAATATTATTTTTATACTGCTTGGTTCTGCTATATTTGCGTTTGGACTTGTTAATTTTAACATGCAAAACAATTTAGCTGAAGGTGGATTCACAGGCATTACCCTGCTTTTATTTTTCTTATTTAACATTGATCCCTCTTATTCTAACTTAGTGTTAAATATTCCTTTGTTTTTTGTAGGGTGGAAACTATTAGGGAGAACAGCATTTATTTATACCATGCTCGGAGTTGTTAGCTTATCGCTATTTTTATGGATATTCCAGCGCTTTCCGGTGAATATGCCCCTGCGCCACGATATGACTCTAGCAGCTCTTTTTGCCGGTGTTTTTATTGGAGTGGGTCTTGGCATTATTTTCAGGTTTGGAGGAACAACAGGAGGAGTCGATATCATTGCCCGTGTTGTTCAAAAATATATCGGGTGGAATATGGGGAAAACGATGTTTCTTTTTGACTTTATTGTAATTAGTGCGTCTCTCATTTATTTATCCTACCGAGAAGCTATGTACACACTTGTTGCAGTCTTTGTCGCTGCACGGGTTATTGACTTTATGCAAGACGGTGCGTATGCGGCCAAAGGCGCAACCATCATTTCGAATCATAACGAAGCCATATCGGATAAAATTATGAAAGAAATGGATCGAGGCGTGACGATTTTAAAAGGACAGGGTTCTTTTTCTAAGCAAGATACCAACGTGCTATACTGCGTTGTTAGTAAAAATGAAATTTTCCGTTTAAAGCAAGTTATTACTTCTGTAGATCCACACGCCTTCGTTGCAGTTACGGATGTTCATGATGTCTTAGGTGAAGGATTTACCCTTGATGAAAATAAAAAACCGCTTGAAAGATAAAAAAATACCGCTAATGCGGTATTTTTTTATTAGTCGTCGTTATTCATTCCTGTATAAATCATGATTAAACGAACCAATTCAAGAACTGCTACTGCTGCGGCTGCTACGTATGTTAAAGCCGCTGCGTTAAGCACTTTGCGCGTCTCCCGCTCTTCGTCATTTCGAATCGCTCCGACTGAGACGATTTGCGTCATCGCTCGGCTTGAAGCGTTAAATTCAACAGGCAGTGTTACAACTTGGAATACGACCGCTGCTGCCATGAAGATAATACCTAACAATAGCAACGGCTTAATCGACGCGATAATTCCAATCATAATTAAAATCCAAGAAGCGTTTGATCCAAGGCTTGCCACCGGCACAAGCGAGTGGCGAAGGCGTAAAAACGAATAGTTTTCTTTGTCTTGAATCGCGTGTCCCACTTCGTGAGCCGCAACGGCAGCGCCTGCGACAGACGTTCCGTAATAGTTGTCTTCTGACAAACGAATGACTTTTGAGCGAGGATCGTAGTGATCGGATAAAAATCCGCCTACAGGCTCTACGTGAACGTTGTACAATCCGTTTTCATCCAAAATTTTTCTTGCTACTTCTGCGCCTGTCATTCCTGATGAGTTGCTTACTTGTGAATATTTTTTGTAAGCACTTCTCACCTTAAACTGTGCCCAAATTGGCACAAGGATAATAATGAGAAAATAAATCAAAAAGCTCATTTACCCACACCTTTCATTATGTGTTTGACTACTCTTTTATTTTAGACAATTCTGCGCTTTTACGTCAATCATTACGCCCTCTGGCTGACTTTCTTTTCTGGTCAGCGAAATACTTTCGCGCTCCTACATAAAAAAGTGTAGCAATAATAATACTTCCGGTGGTAATTGTAACCCAAATAAAAGACGGGTCCGTACGATTTTCTTTTACTTGTTCAAAAAAATCTTTTAAATTTTGTTCCATTTGGTTGAACTGGTCATCGTTAATCTCACTTAGCGTTCCTTCACTTTGTAAAAAGTGAACGTCTGCGCTCACACGCTGTACGTAGGGAGACGACACGTCTACCTGCGCGCTCGGTAAGATCATATCATATTCCTTTAAAAATTGCTTAAGCTGCGCTTCATAAGCCGCCTGTTGTCCTTTTACTGCTTCATTTCGCATCTCTTTAAATGTTGCTAGCATACTGCCTTCGAGTTCAGTCCACATAGGCTGATGCTTGCTGTGCAGCGCATCGACTAATAATCGAAATTGAGTAGCTTTTTGAAGACGTTCTTCATCACTGGAGTCAGAAGATAAAAGAGACCTTTCTACCTGTTCATAACAAAGAGTTAAAATACGTATATCTTCGGCCGATACGCCCAAAGAAGCTGTATTGAGACTGGTAAATTCATTCGAAAAATTTCTGAACAAATGTTGGGCTGCTTTATACTCCTTTTGCTCTACAAGCGATAGCGTTTGATCAGATAAGTTATCAAGCTTTTCCCACTGCCCTTCAGCTGCATGTACAGTAGTCGTATATGCAAAGAAAAGTACGAGCAATATTCCTACTATTCTTCCTTTCATTCTCGTCCCTCCTCTAACCTCTACTAAAACTTATGAGAAAGAGGACAAGAGTAGACCTATTTTCAAAAGGAAGTTTTAATCTTACTATTCATTCATCGGAGTGATAAAGTTTTGCGTATAATACTTCTCATATACACCTACACCAAGACGCGTAAACTCTTTATTGAGTAAAGCCTTACGATGTCCCTCACTATTAAGCCACCCTTCAACCGCAGCGATTCCATCCTGATAATTCGAGGCAATATTTTCGCCCGCGATACGGTATACTACATCACCTTTTTGCAGACGGTTGCCTAAATCACCTTGTGCTGGTGAAACGTGAGAGAAATAGTTTAAGTCACTCATTTCTTTGCTGTGTAAATAAGCTACTCCGGCAGTGGCTTCGTCCCAAGCTAAAGGTGACAGCTGAAAACGGTCTCGAATTACATTTGTAATATCGATAATTTGCTGCTCTTCTCCTTCTTGGACACTTTTCCACTCCTCTGCTGTCAATGACGGAGCTGTTGGAAGCTCGCCGCGATAAACAATTTCGTACGGACGCTGTTTTAATAGCGTGTCCATATCCATAATTCGAATACTTGAGATTGTATTAAGGAACTGATCAAAATATAGTTGGACGTATACATCTCCATATTTAATAATGGGACGCATTTTCATATCCTCTTCACTCAGACGAAATCGGTATTCATTTCCGTCTTTTTGAAGCGTGAGTTCGGATGAAAGTGAAACTCTTTTTTCCACTTCTTCTCGCTTCTCACCAATCTCAAAAGGATCTGTATTTGTTTTTGAACCAATGACGTATACGGATACAACTTGATTATTTTCTACTCCTACCTGCGCATATGTTTGACGATTCTTTTTGTAAATCCACCAGTCATAGCCATATGCAGAAGAATCAATACGATCCGGCTCTCCAAGCATTCCAATTAACTGTTCTGAATGATCTCCAATGAGCCTCATCATATTTTCACTTTGTTTTTCATAAGAAGCCACTTCTTGGGTGGGCTGACTTTTGGAATCCGTTTGGTTTTGCTCAATATTTTGACCCGTTAGATATTTTTCTAGCTGAGGTAAATAATCCTCCGCGTATATAAATGCCACTATTAATACGAGAATAAAAATAACTTTTTTCAGCTTTTCTTCCTCTCCTTACACCTGTTTTCTTTACCTGTTTAACTTATTTTTATCTCTATTATACATGCATTCAAAAAAAAATAGCTATCGGTATGAAGGAAACAAAAGAAAAAGCCAACTATTTACGAATATTTTGCAAACAGTTGGCTTTCGCTTTTTAATGCGTATGTTCTGAAATGTCTGAGAGCGCTTCTCCTGCACGTTCATTTGCATAGCGAAACGTTGATAAATCACCTAGCGAAACAATCCCGACTAGCTTTTGATTTTCCACAACAGGAAGACGACGGATTTGATGTTGAGCCATAAGCTTAGAAGCTTCTTCTACAGAGGCTTCCGCTGTAATAGTTATAAGCTCTTCACTCATAACATCCGTTACTTTACTTGAATTTGGCTTCTTTTCTGCAATGCCTTTTATAACTAAGTCTCGATCTGTAATCATTCCTACTAACTGATCTCTATCGACAATTGGAATTGCGCCTACATTCCATTCCTTCATTTTCACTGCCACTTCATATACGTTATCGAGCGTGGTGCATGTTTCCGTATCAGCTGTCATTACCTCTTGTACAGTTTTCATTGTTTTATCCTCCTTTACATAGTGTGTTCGCTTTATAGTGTGACCAACTTTTTAGTAAACTTTCGCATTTAAAACGTTTAAATAAAAATAGATAACGTTTACATTTTTCCTTATTAGATATTGCAAGTTTTATCCATTCAGCTTATGATTTAGTTGGGGTATATCTGTTTTGGGAGGGAGTTCATATGAAATTTGAATATGCAAAGTTTGATTCATTAAAGGTAGATTTAGATTTATTAGATGAGATTATGCATCAATTTGGCCTGGTCCGCGCCGGACAATGGGATTATGAACGCGTCACGTACGATCGAAAATTCGAGTTTCAGCGAGATACCTTCTATTTGCGAGTCCAAGGACATGCTATTTCAGGCGATGTAGGGGGCAGGCATGCTGTTATTCACCTTATGACACCTCTATTAGGCAAACATTATTATCCTCACGGTGTAGAATATGGAGACGGAGAATATTTCCCGCCATCCCTTGTAGAACAGTGTGAAAAGATATTAACACAAATCAAATCACAGCTTGAGACCGTTCAGCTATAGAATTAGAAAAAGCGCAGTAATCAGACTGCGCTTTTTTTAATTCAAAGGAGGAGTAGACGGAAATTCCTTTGGTTTTATATCTTGAGGTTCAGTAAAATCAGGCATGTACGTATCTTTCTCTCGTTCTTTTCGAGCCCACTGAAAAAAAATAAAGCCTAAAACCGTTCCATACACAATTTCTTGAATGATCTTCATAATAACGCCGCCTAGCTGCTGGTCTTCCACGGGAGGCAGCGTATTAAACATCTCAGGAGCAAGCTGCCCTAAACTTGCAATCATAGAAGGCGGTACACAAAGGGAAAGAGCTTGTACCCAAGCGCTTGAATCTGTATACGTCGCATACAAAGAATGGTTTGCAAAAATAATCAGCGCGCACGCTGGAGTAAGAAGTACGCCATCTGCAAAAATGTATCCAAGCTTTTTTAAAGAACTTAGCGTTTGTTCTTCTTCTAGCTGATTAATGAGTGGCCACCACATACAAAATGCAGCGATAAATAATACAACACTCACGATTCCGTGAAGCGTCATATCCGTTTTAATAACATCAAAAAGCAGCGGAATATGATACAAAGAAAATAACCCATTGAATAATAGTAAAGCAATTAAGGGCTTTGTAAAAAATTTAAAAACAGGTTTAACCCCTCTTACATAAATAACAGAACGAGCTAACCACGGTGGAATTCCTAAAATAAAAAGCGGGGGAATCACCAAGTAAACAATTGCCATTTGCGTCATATGAGCACTAAACATAAAGTGCCCTAGTAAATCTACAGGTCCTCCTTTACATATATACAAAAGAACCATGCTGATAACAAAATACGCTTTTGTTTTTCTGTCTACGGCCGCCGCTCCTATAAAATTCCCTCTCCATCTACCAACGATGAAAAAATATAAGACGGTCACCAGACAAATGGTTAAAAAATAGTAAGGACTCCAAAGTGCTTCAAAACCAAACATCTGCAAATTGTTAATCAACGTCTATTCCTCCTTCTACAGATGATGAAAAGGACTGGCGCATGCCAGCCCTTTTCTTTACCACCAAATAATGGTTACAAAAGCTAAAATGGTTAAAAGAGCTACCAATACGCCTGAATACAAGAAAAATGCTGGTATGGTATGTCCTTTGTGGTTCATATGCATGAAATAATAAAGTTGAAAGATGACTTGAACAACCGCCAAGAGCACAATCACCGGCATAATGTACCATCCGCTAAACTCTTGATAAACCGCAAAAAAAGCAATTAGTGTTAAAAACAACATCATTGCAAAAGAGATAACTTGCATCTTCATATCTTCTGCGTTTCTTTTTTTACGATATTCTAAATTGAGCCTTGGGTTATCTGAGTTTGATTGATTTGTCGTCATCAGCTTATCCCACCATTCCCATTAAATATACAACCGTGAAAATAAAGACCCACACAACATCGATAAAGTGCCAGTATAAACTTGCGACATAATATTTAGGAGCGTTATATAAGCTTAGCCCTCGCTTCGCATTTCGAATCATCAAAGAACCAATCCAAAGCAGTCCGAACGTTACGTGAGCTCCGTGTGTCCCAACCAGCGCGTAGAAAGAAGAACCAAATGCGCTGCTTGTAAACGTATGCCCTTCATGAACATAATGCCTGAACTCATAGATTTCTAGCCCTAAAAACGCTAAACCTAAAAGCCACGTAACGCCTAACCATAGCTGCATTTTTTTAAACTCAAAATTTTTCATATGATACATAGCATATACGCTTGTTAGTGAACTTGTTAATAAAATCATGGTTGCTGCAAAAACAAGCTTAATATCAAACAATTCTTCCGGCTTAGGTCCTGACATCGTTGAATTGCGCAAAGCTAAATAAGTAGCAAAAAGTGAAGCAAACAAAACCGTCTCCCCGCCTAAAAAGAGCCAAAAGCCGGTGAATTTATTTTTCCCTTCAAGCGTTGCTTTTTCAGGCGAAGCAGGGAAAGTTTCAGCGGTTAGCTTTTGTTCAGTCTCCATTACATCTTCGCCTCCTTGTCATCATCAACTAAGTCTTCTTTGTGAATATGAAAGCCGTGATCATCAATCCATGAACGGAAGAACATCGATAAAAACATGACGATCATTCCGATAATCCCTACAACATCTCCCCACGCATGATCATTTCGATACAAAAAGCCAATCCCTGCAATAAACATCCCAAGCGATATCATAAATGGAATAAACGATGAGTTTGGCATATGAATATCACCAAGAGGTTCGGCTGGCGTCATTTCTTTATTTCCTGCCATTTTTTCAATCCAATATGCATCTAACCCGCGTACAAGCGGCGTTTGTTTAAAGTTATACTCTGGTGGCGGAGATGAAATAGCCCATTCTAATGTACGTCCGTCTCCCCAAGGATCTCCTCCTACCTTTTGTCCTTTGGCAGTGGTTTTTATAATGTTAACAAGTAAAATGAGCGTAGCAACCGCCATGAAAGCAGCTCCTGATGAACTGATTGCATTCCCAAGGTCGAGACCTTGATTAGGCAAGAACGTCCATACGCGGCGAGGCATCCCCATTAGACCTAAGAAATGCTGAATAAAGAACGTTAAGTGGAAACCAATCAAAAAGAGCCAGAACGTTGCTTTGCTTAACTTTTCATCTAACATCTTGCCAAACATTTTTGGCCACCAGTATGTGACACCTGCTAATATAGCGTATACGACACCGCCTACGATAACGTAATGGAAGTGAGCAACGATAAAATAAGAATCTTGAAATTGATAATCTGCAGGTGCTACAGCTGCCATAACTCCTGTTACTCCCCCGATAACAAATGACGGAATAAAGGCGACAGCGTAAAGCATTGGAGACGTAAACTCAATACTTCCTCCCCAAAGCGTAAACAGCCAATTGAAAATTTTAATTCCAGTTGGAACGGCGATGGCCATCGTAGCGACAGCAAAAATGGCATTTGCAATCGGACCAAGTCCGGTTGTAAACATGTGGTGAGCCCACACCATGAACCCTAAAAATCCGATTAATACGGTAGCAAAAACCATCGACGAGTATCCGAATAATCTCTTTCTTGAAAAAGTAGGTAAAATTTCTGAGAAAACACCAAACGCTGGAAGAATTAAAATATATACTTCCGGATGACCGAATATCCAGAAAAGATGTTCCCAGATAATCGTATTTCCACCCATTGTGGCGTCAAAAAAGTTTCCACCGAACAAGCGGTCAAAAATCATTAAAAACAATCCAACCGTCAGTGCTGGAAACGCAAACAAAATAAGAGCTGATGCAACAAACGTCGTCCACGTAAACAGCGGCATACGCATATAAGTCATACCTGGCGCCCTCATGTTAATGATTGTTACGAGAAAGTTGATACCTGAAATCAATGTCCCGGCTCCGGAAATCTGCAAACCTATCGCATAAAAATCAATTCCGTGACCAGGCGATGCAATAGACAGCGAAGCATATGATGTCCAACCTGCATCAGGTGCTCCTCCTAAAAACCAGCTTAGATTTAAAAAGAGTCCCCCAAAGGCAAACAACCAAAAACCTAACAAATTTAAAAATGGAAATGCTACATCTCGAGCTCCGATTTGCAGCGGAACAACTGCATTCATCATAGCAAAAAGAAGCGGCATGGCAGCTAAGAAAATCATCGTTGTTCCATGCATTGTTAAAATTTCATTATACGTTCCTGCACTAACAAAGTCATTGCTTGGTATAGCCAGCTGAATACGTATAAATAGCGCTTCCACTCCTCCGACTAGAAAAAAGATACCGCCGGCAATTAAATAAAGAATGGCGATTTTCTTATGATCCACAGTTGTCATAAAGTCCCAAATTGTTCCACCTACACCCTTCTTTTGACTGAGTGTACTCATCGCTAAACCTCCCCTTTTAAAAACGACTGGACGTTTATTTTTCTTTTAAACTCATTAAATAGTCTGCTAGCTCATTTACTTGTTCATCAGTTAAGTCAGGATATGTACCACTCATCTTATTACCCGGCTTAACTTTCTCAGGGTTTTTTAACCATTTTTTGATATTTTCCTTGTTGTGAGGAAGCACTCCGGCTACACGCTCACGTTCAGAAAAACCGGCTAAGTTTGGTGCTTGACGAGCTTGCTCTGGACGATTGTCTTTGACATCAACAGCATGGCATCCGATACAGCTTTCATTAAAGACCTCTTGACCCGCTTTTGCGGATGCTGTTTCTACATCAGGCTTTGCCTTTTTCAAATCTTTTGCCCACGTATCAAATTCATTGCTTGATACAGCCCGTACTTTAAAGTCCATAAGAGAATGAGATGGACCGCAAAGCTCAGCACATTTTCCGTAGAAAACCCCGTTAGCTTCCTTCGATTTTTTAGAATCAAACACTAGCCAAAATTTATTATCATTTTCTGTGTTAGCATCGAGCTTTCCTCCAACTGAAGGAATCCAGAATGAGTGCTTGACGTCAGAAGCTTTAATATTAAAGTAGACTTTTTTATCCGTTGGAACAACTAGATCTTGGGATGTAATAATTTTTTGATTAGGATACTCAAATTCCCACCAGTACAAGTTAGCACGCACATTTACTACGACAGCATCTTTGTCCTTCATTCCTTTTACGTCCGCTAGCTTAAATGTTGAGATGACCGTTGGAACAGTCAAAATAATGAGCAGCAAGATAGGAATCACTGTCCATATAATTTCTAACTTTCTGCTTCCTTCCACTTGCTTTGGAATCACGTTTTCTTCGCCTTTACGACGACGAAAGCGCAGAATAACAAATATAAAGATAATGGTGACCACAATAATAACTAAAACCATGATGGCTGTACTAAGAAGCATAAGCGAATATTGTTCTTCAGCTACCTCACCTGCAGGCTTAAGTGTTGACAAAAACGGTTTTCCACAGGCCGATAACACGAATGCAAGCAGCGTAAATAACGACAAAACACGAAAGTTCAATCGCCATTTTTTCATACCATTCCCCAACCTCTCTTTCATTGACGTGATTTCATCTATGCCCTCTTGAGCATAAAACTTATTCCTTCTATAATGAATTCTACATGTAGAAGAAATCCCCCTTGTGCAGCGTCGCATTCAGTGAAAGATTTTATCTAGGCAAAAAGCGTTGCGACAATCATTGAGACAAATAAAATAGTTAAATAGTTTAGTGAGTAGACAAACATCATGCTAGCCCACTTTGTGTCTTCTTGTTTATTGTATTGAGCAAATCCTAAAAATAGCCATCCTATGTTTAAAACAGTGGCCAAAATTAGAAATGGAATGCCTAATTCGTATAAATAAAGAGGTAATGGCAACAAACAAGCAATCCAAATGAGAATCTGTCGTTTTGTAAGCTCAAAACCATGTACAACAGGCAACATAGGGATTCCCGCTGCTCGATATTCTTCACATCTTCGCATAGCAAGAGCTAGAAAATGAGGCGGCTGCCAAATAAACATGATTAAAAATAATACCCAAGCCACTACGTGTAAATTGGGATCGATAGCGGCCCATCCAATTAATGGCGGGACAGCGCCTGATATACTTCCGATTACTGTATTAATTGTGTATAGTCTTTTGGACCACATGGTGTAAAGAACTACATATGTAAGTATTCCTGCTAATCCGATGAGAGCGGCTACGGAAGAAACAACTAGTAGCATAAGCAAGCCGGTTAACGTCAAACCGATTCCAATCCCAAGGACCGTCAAAGGTGTAAAGCTTCCTGTCACTGTAGGTCGTCCCTTTGTTCGTTCCATTAGAGGGTCAATGTCACGATCTATGTAATTGTTCAAACTGCATGAACCGGCGATGATAAGTGAAGAACCTATTAAAGTAAAAAATGCTTTATCCAGGTTTTCTAAGAAGTGTTGTTCGTTGAAGAAAAGAGCTAGCCAAAAACCAGTAAAGGTGGTGATGAAATTTGAGTTGACTATTCCGATTTTAATCGTAGCTAAAAAATCTGACCAAATGGAACTATTTTCGCTTACATGAGCTGTGTTAGGCGATGCAGAAAGCGTTGAATCTTCCACCATTTTTGAATCTTCCATGGCGCTTCCTCCTTTACTCATCCACAGACTTTTATCTAGTAAATAAAGAGTCTATAAATGAAGGCGTTTTCAACATATTTTTACAAAAATCTCCTCTTTGTTCACAAAGAAGTCATATTCCTCTCACCGAAACTACTTAAAAGCTTCACATGTAAACGATAAAATAGTAGAGAATTATCTATTTCTCATGTTTATTAAACCATATTTTGCCGTTACTTTGTGAAGAATTCATGAAAAAAATATGGATTTTTTTTGTCATGAGCTAAATGCATGTCCCTGTCACTTGTTAAAAGATATTTCTGCAAGTAAAATAGTTTTCTGTACGGTACCTTTTACATATCTGCAGAGTCAAACTCATGAACAACCCTTACACTTTCTACCATTATAACAAATTCAATCAAGTTTATGGAGAATAAATGAAATTTATGTTTAATATACAAAAAGATTAGGATAAAATGTTTAGCTCGTTATATTACTTACTTTGCTTTTAGGATGGTGATTATTGTGCGACTTGGATTAAAGTTTTTATCCGTTGTGACGAGCATAGCCATGTTACTTATTCTACTTGGCGGTGCTCTTGTTACGAAAACTGGTTCAGCAGACGGGTGCGGAGATTCTTGGCCTCTGTGTAACGGACAGCTCATTCCCGACCCTTTAACATTTGAAACCGTTGTTGAATTAAGCCACCGCTTAGTTTCTGGCGTGTCGGGCTTTCTTGTACTCGCTTTATGCGTATGGGCGTGGATTTCACTAGGACATATAAAAGAAGTTAGACCTTTAGCGTTTATCTCTTTTTTCTTCCTAGTACTGCAAGCATTAATTGGGGCCGCTGCCGTTATGTGGGGGCAATCAGATGCGGTGCTTGCTCTTCATTTTGGTATTTCCCTTATTTCGTTTGCTTCTGTACTGCTGTTAACACTTATCATTTTTGAAGTGGATCAAAAGCTCGACACAGCTAATATGCAGCTAGGCTCTAAAATGAAAAAACATATTTACGGGGTTATCTTATACACATATGCCGTTGTGTACACGGGCGCGCTTGTTCGCCATAAAGAAGCTAGCTTAGCCTGTCCAGACGTTCCATTTTGTTCAAACGGAAACGGTTGGCTACCCGTTGATTTGAATCAGTGGATTCAAATGGGACATCGATCCGCTGCTGTTTTAACGTTTGTATGGATTTTAGCTGCCTTTATCCATGCAGTTAAATATTATCGTCATCAAAAAAATATTTTTTACGGATGGTTAGCTGCTCTCATTCTAGTTATTTTTCAGGCGGTTTCCGGTATGCTTGTTGTTGTCACACGTCTGCAGCTAGAGCTCGCGCTTGCTCATTCTTTAATTATCTCTTTCCTATTCGGTGTATTAAGCTACTTGACCTTACTTGCAACGCGTCATACACATAATTAATCAAAAAAGGTACGAGCTCTGAGCTCGTACCTTTTTTGATTAGCTTTCTAATTCAATTAATAAATCTCCCGGCTGGATGCCATCTCCATTCGATACGTGTACTTGTTTAATCACGCCGTCAAATGGTGCTTGCACGGTTGTTTCCATTTTCATTGCTTCTGTGATCATTAAGTGATCACCTTTTGAGACTTTATCGCCTTTTTCTACTACTACTCGAATAACGGTTCCAGGCATTGAAGCGCCAATGTGGGCCGGATTTCCTTGGTCGGCTTTTTGTTTTGCCGTAACGGTTGTTTTGACACTTTCGTCTTTAATCACGACTTCACGAGGCTGACCGTTTAATTCAAAGTATACTGTTCGCGTACCGTCTGCCTGCGGTTCTCCAATGGATACAAGGCGAACGATTAAGGTTTTTCCTTTTTCAATCTCAATTTCAGCCTCTTCTCCTAAACGCATGCCGTATAGGAAAGTCGGTGTATCAAGAACAGAGATGTCTCCGTATTGTTCGACTGCTTTGTGATAATCCATAAATACTTTTGGATACAGCGCATAAGCAATGGCGTCAAAACTCGTCACTTGACGATTTAAGTCTTTAAATAGCTTTTCTTTCACTGCATCGAAATCCACATCTTCTAACAGTTCTCCAGGACGAACTGTAATAGGTTTTCTGCCTTTTAGAATGATGCGCTGAAGCTCTTTAGGGAATCCCCCGTGAGGCTGTCCTAAATACCCTTCAAACAATTCAATAACGGAATCCGGGAAGTCAAGCGTTTCACCGCGCTCAAACAGCGTTTCTTCTGTCAAATTGTTTTGAACCATAAACAATGCCATGTCTCCAACTACTTTTGATGATGGCGTAACTTTTACAATATCACCAAATAACAAATTCACGCGTGAATACATATCTTTTACTTCATCCCAGCGGTTTCCTAAACCAACTGCTTTTGCTTGTTGCTGTAAGTTGCTATATTGACCGCCTGGCATTTCATGCTCGTACACTTCCGTATGAGGAGCATTCATCCCGCTTTCGAAGTCTTGGTAATATTTTCGCACGTCTTCCCAATAGTAAGAAAGCTCTTCTAGATTTTTAATATCCAGATTTGGTCTGCGGTCCGCACCTTCTAATGCGTAATAAAGAGAGTTAGCGCTCGGCTGAGACGTTAAGCCTGCCATTGAGCTTACGGCTACGTCTACAATGTCTACACCTGCTTCAATTGCTTTTGCATACGTGTATACACCGTTTCCGCTTGTATCATGCGTATGAAGGTGAATTGGGATATCAACCGTTTCTTTTAGAGCCGATACTAAATCATAAGCTGCCTGTGGTTTTAAAAGACCCGCCATATCTTTAATGCCTAGGATATGTGCTCCAGACTGCTCAAGCTCTTTTGCTAAGTTCTTGTAGTAATCCAAATCATACTTACGGCGCGTCGGATCTAAAATATCACCTGTATAACACATCGCTGCTTCTGCAATCTTCCCTGTTTGACGAACAGAGTCAATTGCAAGAGTCATTCCTTGCACCCAGTTTAAGCTGTCAAAGATACGGAAAACATCAATACCTGCATAAGCTGATTTTTCAACAAATTCCTTGATTACATTATCAGGATAGTTTTTATATCCAACCGCATTTGACGCGCGAAGAAGCATTTGGAAAAGAACGTTTGGCGCTTGTTGACGTAAAGTAAGCAAGCGATCCCACGGATCTTCTTTTAAGAATCGATAAGCGACATCAAACGTTGCTCCTCCCCACATTTCCATAGAAAATAAATCCGGAAGCAAGCGTGCAGTTGGGTTAGCTACTTGTTTTAAGTCGTTTGTACGAATACGCGTTGCTAAAAGAGACTGATGGCCATCACGGAAGGTTGTATCCGTTAATAGCACTTCCTTGCGTTCTTTCACCCAATTTACTAGCCCTTCAGCGCCTTTTTCATCTAAAATCTGCTTTGTTCCGTTTGGAATTGGTTGTTTTATATCGACATTAGGAACACGCGGTTTCGTAAAGATTGGCTTTTTCTTTTCCGATACACCCGGGAATCCGTTTACCGTAACATTCCCAATGTATGTAAGCATTTTAGTTCCGCGGTCTTTTCGCTTAGGGAAGACGAAAAGTTCAGGCGTTGTATCAATAAAGGATGTATCATAAGCGCCTGTTAAGAACTTATCATGCTTTACTACATTTTCAAGAAATGGAATATTGGTTTTAATTCCACGAATACGAAACTCTTTTAAGTTCCGTACCATTTTTGATGCGGCTTGATCGAATGTTAAGGCCCATGTTGTTACTTTTACTAACAGTGAATCATAATACGGCGTAATGACAGCACCTTGGAAGCTGTTTCCCGTATCTAAACGTACGCCAAAACCGCCACCAGAACGATAAGCCATAATCTTACCCGTATCCGGCATAAAGTTATTTAACGGGTCTTCTGTCGTTACACGAGATTGAATTGCATATCCATGTACGTGAATTTGGTCTTGTGCAGGAATAGACACTTCCTTGCTGTGAAGTGCGTAGCCGTCCGCAATTAAAATTTGCGATTGAACGATATCAATACCTGTAATCATTTCAGTAATTGTGTGCTCTACTTGAACACGTGGATTTACTTCAATAAAATAAAAATCGTTTCCTGATACTAAAAATTCAACTGTACCAGCATTTATGTACTGCACTTTTTCCATCAGCTGCACAGCTGCTTCACAAATGCGGAGACGTAAGTCTTCATCTATAGAAACACTTGGTGCTACTTCTACTACTTTTTGGTGACGACGCTGCACTGAACAGTCGCGTTCGTAAAGGTGCACAACATTTCCTTGTTCATCACCTAAAATTTGCACTTCAATATGTTTTGGATTTTCAACTAGTTTCTCGACGTATACTTCATCATTACCAAAAGCCGCTTTTGCTTCTGATTTGGCACGATCATAAGATTCATTCAGGCTGTCTGCATCGCGAACGATACGCATACCTCGACCGCCTCCGCCCAAAGCTGCTTTGATCATTAGAGGATATCCATGCTGATTAGCAAATTCTTTTGCTTCGTCAATTGAATCAATAGGACCATCTGTACCAGGAATAACGGGAATATCTGCTTGAATAGCCTGATGACGTGCTTTTACTTTATCGCCAAACATATCAAGATGCTTGGATTTTGGGCCAATGAAAATAATGCCTTCTTCTTCGCAACGTTTTGCAAATTGGATATTTTCTGACAAAAAACCATAGCCAGGGTGAATAGCATCTACATCATGAGACTTAGCAATGTCGATGATGCCTTCTATATCTAAATAAGCATCAATCGGCTTTTTCTCCGCTCCTACTAAATAGGCTTCATCCGCTTTGTAACGGTGATAAGAACCTGCGTCTTCCTTCGAATAAATTGCAACAGTCCGAATATTCAGTTCAGTACATGCTCGAAATACACGAATCGCAATTTCTCCTCGGTTTGCTACTAATACTTTTTTGATTTTTTTAGTTACAAAACTCATGTTGCTAATCTCCTCTCAATTTCGTATAAACTTCAATATATAGCAAAATTGGATAAAAGAAAAGCAAAAATCAATGGAAAATAATAAAATTCCAATAAATTTTTGCTTTTTTTACACAATTTTTTTACGAAAATCAATCGCTTGTTGTTGATGTATTGTTCGGATGTAGCACGATATTTTCCGTATTTTTCTGTTTTTTATTTTGATAATTTACGAAAAATGAAATATTTACAATAATTCCCATAGACACCATCAGCGTTAGCAGCGAAGACCCTCCGTAACTGATAAACGGAAGCGTGACGCCGGTAATCGGAATGAGTCCCGTAAGCCCTCCAAGGTTGATGCCTGTTTGAATACCTATCATACTGGCTACTCCAATACAAATCATGCTAGCAAACGGATCCTGAGATTTTTTAGCCAGCATTAAAATCCTGAAAATTAAGAAGCCTAAAAGGCCCAGCACGAGCATAACTCCAAAGAATCCTAATTCTTCTGCAATAATGGCCATAATGAAATCGGTATGGGGCTCGGGAAGATAACCATACTTTTGTACACTTTCTCCTAAACCAAGGCCTTTTAAGCCTCCTGTACCTATTGCTAAATATGAATTAACCAGCTGATAACCGGTTCCTTGAGCATTAGCAAACGGATCTGACGCACCGGTAAAACGGCCGATTCGATTGGCAGTAAACTGACCTGTAAAAAAACCAATCGTAATAATGACCGTAAGCAAAATAATACCTAGTGCTAACATGCGGAAAAAGGTTTTTTTAGAGATTCCCGAACATAGCATAATGGTAACGGAAATCGCAAAAATAATTGATCCCGTTCCAAGGTCAGGCTGAATCGCTACAAAACCTAATATTAGAAATACAAGACCCATAGGTCCAAAAAAAGCTTTTTTGATGTTGTCAATATACTCTTGCCTTTTAGACAAAACATACGATAAGTATAAAATGACAACAAGCTTGGCATACTCAGCCGGCTGCATGTTTGCTCCGCCAAGCTGCAGCCAACTTTGCGCATTGTTACTCGTATGCCCCATTACAAACACAAGCAAAAGCAGTACAAAAATGCCCAGAATCGCATAAGGCAGTATTTTAGGATACAGCTTGTAAGGTGTTAGCATTGTTAAAATGAACAATACAAGCGTAAACGCAAGCCACATTTTTTGTCTGTTGTAAAAGAAATCACTTGACGTATGATATCTTGTAATACTTACAATCATACTTGAACTGTAAACCATAACTAGTCCAACCGCACAAAGAAGCAGCACTGGAATTACAATTGAATAGTCAAAATGCCTAAATATTTTTTTTACCATAACCCTCTTCCTTTAAAAATGACGTGTTTCTGTTTCGTTTCATCTTTTATGTACAAATTTGAGTAAATTAGGAAATTTCAACCACCTGTAATAAAAAACTCAAACTACGTTTGTATATAGTTTGAGTTTCGATCGCGTGATTTTTATTTTTTTGTAAACGCTTCATGCAGTGCAGAAAGTTCACGCTCGAGGCGGTCTAGCAATGTTTTTCCAACACGTTCATCAATTAAACCAAGACGAACTGCAAAATCAATTTCTCTTGATAAACCAAACATTTGTGTATCTAAAACCTCTTCATAGAGAGGACATTGTGGCATTGTTAAGTTATCCATTTGAACTTGAATTAATTGCAAAATCTTATCTGCATCAGCTTTTAACAACGCATACGCTTTTTCACGATGATCTATCATTGTCTCAGGCGTCAAACTCAATCCCTCCGTTCGCGAGCGATTACCTAATCTATCTCTCAATTTTAAAGGCTATGCTCCAAAAAAGCAAGGATAAACATGTCCGTGAGGCTGGCCGTCTTTTTTATACTGTTACTTTCTCAAAACCATTACCATAGATGTAGGAAATTTCGCACTTTCGTTGACTCTTACATTATATCATACGAGAATCACTCTCAACTAAATTTTTTCATCAAAGTGACAAATAAGGAGAAAGCGCTTATACTTTTAGCAAGGGGGCATTTATGATGAATTCAATTATTATGTTAAAAGGAAAAGTAAAATATACGCTGACACTCGACCCAAGCGTGTGGATTTTCGATGACCGCAAGCTCGATATGGACGTTTTCTTTGAACATCCACCGGAGCAAAAAGATGAGACAGAAGCGTACACAAAGGCTGTTTCTAAGCATTGGGACCGTGAAATTCAAGAAGGAGCCGTCTTTCCTCCTACGTTAAAAACCGAAAAGAAATTCAAAAAACAGGAGCTAGTAAATGGAACATTTGGGATTTTATTTGCACCTTTTCTAGCAAACGCTTCACCTACTGAAGACGCTACCAACGTTTCATTTAAAACAAAAGACGCGCTGATTTCTTTTTCATTAGAAGAAGCGCAAAAACTAATCTTTGGTTTCAGCCAAGACGGAAAGCCTCTTAGAGAAGACGGGCCTATCTATGTCTATTTACCGGACGGATCTAACCGAAATAACCCTATTAAATATGTGGAAGAAATCATCGTTACATAATAAAAAAAGTGGGGTTCCAAAAGGGACCCCACTTTTTTTTAAAGAATATCAGCTGCTAATTGTGCTAGCCCGGAGCGCTCTCCTTTGATTAACCGAACGTGGCCCGATACTTTTTGCTCTTTAAACTTTTCAACTACGTACGTTAATCCGTTGTTATACTCATCTAAATAAGGATGATCAATTTGAGCCGGATCTCCCATAAGCACAATTTTACTCTTTTCCCCTACCCTTGTTAAAATTGTTTTAATTTCATGCTTCGTTAAATTTTGTGCTTCATCAATAATAATAAACTGTTCCGGAATACTTCGGCCTCTTATATACGTCAAGGCTTCCACTTCTATTGAACTCAGCCCCGCTAGAATCGCATCCAGTTCTCCAGGTTTTTTAGTGTTGAATAAGTACTCTAGGTTATCATAAATTGGTTGCATCCATGGACGAAGCTTCTCCTGCTTTTCTCCTGGCAAGAATCCAATATCTTTCCCTAAAGGAACAATTGGACGAGCTACAAGCAGCTTTTTAAAACACCCTAGATCTTCCGTCTGCATAAGTCCTGAAGCTAAAGCAAGCAGCGTTTTCCCCGTACCTGCCTTTCCAATTAACGTGACCAGTTGAACGTCGTCTCTAAGAAGAAGTTCTAACGCCATAATTTGCTGAACATTTCGAGGTTTAATTCCCCAGATATGATCATATTCAAATAAAAGTTTTTTTACTTTCGTTGTTGTTTGATCGACAATGCCGATGGCTGATCCGGATCCTCCAAATGCATCTTTCATCACTAAGAATTGATTTGCAAAAAAGGAGTGGTTTGCAATTTGAGACGTTAGCAGCTCTCCTTTTTCGTAAAATTGACTCAGCAGTTCTTTTGCAATATAGACTTCTGAAAAGCCTGTATAAATACTATTGAATTCCACTACTCGATCACTTAAAAAATCTTCTGCTCTTAAACCGATTGCGTCAGCCTTCACACGTACCAACACATCTTTACTCACTAGTATCACTTCACGTCCATCTTCTTTTGTTTCCTCTTCAAGGGATAAATTTTTAGCAACAGCTAAAATCCGATTATCATTTGTTTTTTCCACAAAGATTTCTTGAAGCTGTTGAAAAGAGCGATGATTGAGTTCAATTCGCAAATGGCCCCCATTTTCTAACGGGATTTTCTCATATAACTTTCCATGTTGTCTCAAGTTATCAATGAGTTTGGATACCTGCCTTGCATTTCGTCCGACTTCATCCATATTTCTTTTTTTCGAATCAACTTCTTCTAGTACAACGGCTGGAATCACTACTTCGTTATCATCAAATGAAAAAATTGAATGCGGATCTTGTAATAAAACATTCGTATCTAATACATAAATTTTTCCCAATAATTCAGCCTCCTACTCCGATTGTTTTTCCTGTAAGGAGTGAAACAAGGCACCCATCCATTTATATACTATGTAACGCACATGTGTGAAGTGACCTTAAATGGACGGACCATTTTCTTTAAATATATGAACACGTGTATAAAGATAGAAGAACTATTAGAAACTAAATACAAATTACTACAAAAAATGAGTCATTCATAAGGAGGAGTCTCCCACATGAACAAATTTTTTCTATCCATTAGCTTATGTTTTATTACACTAACCGGCTGCAACAATAATCAAGCAGACGTTGAAGAAGGGCAAAAGACAGATCGAATTGTACAGGTCAAAAATTCATCTCCTGAACGCTCTCACAAGCGTACTGCTAATGAAATATCAGCGCATTTAGTTGAACTGGCTTCAAGCGTTCCGAATGTAAATGATGCTACTGCCATTGTGCTCGGCAAGTATGCAATCGTAGGCATTGACGTCGGCAAAGATATTGATCGTTCAGAAGTAAGTTCAATCAAATATACAGTTGCCGAAGGTCTGAAAGCTGATCCGTACGGCGCTAACTCTGTTGTTATTGCAGATCCTGATACGGTCGCTCGGCTAAAACAAATTGGAAATGAAATTCGCAAAGGTCGGCCGGTTACAGGATTTTTAGATGAATTAGCAGCCATTGTAAACCGAGTGATGCCTGAATTTGCAGAAGAAATCCGCCGAAATCCTAGTTCAACAGATACAAACAATCAAAAATTAAATAATAAACAAGAGCAAAATTTAAAGAATGAGCAGGAAAAACAATCTAATAATCACCTTCAAAAAAATGAATAAGAAAGTCGCTTAGCGGCAGGCCGCTGCTAAGCTTTTTTTATCGCTTCAATTACTTGCTTATCGAGTTTAGCGGCTGCTACTGGATCATAGGTCTTTTCATATGAAGGGTTTACTGAAATCTTAGAGCCATAGAACATGACATCTCTTACTTCATTAATATCTAGTTCAATTAGTGTCAGCTTTAAAGCTACTCCTTCTAACTTTTCCTGCACTACCTCAGCTATTCCGCTGATTGAGTAGCATGATTCATTAGCAAGAATATTTACCACTGCTTTATTCGTATGTTTAATGTTTTCTACAATCCTCGATTTGACATCTACGGCAAATCGAATTTTTTGTTTAGTCGGAGCTACTAACCACGAAATGGCACTAACATTTGGAGCGTTTGTTTCAAAATCAATAGTTGAAATGGTTGCAAATCTCTCTGTCTGTAGCTCATCGTATAATGCATCTACTAATTGAGTCTCGACTTCGTTGGCCATTTTCATCCCTCCTACTGTTTATGTACTTACTAGTTACTATCTTCGAGCTAACAAGCAAAATTACCTGCTTCTTTAGGAATGTTTTCCTATCGTTCCTTTTCTCCCGAGAGATAGCACCGCAAAAAAACTTTATAAAACAAGAATTTTCGGCTAGAATGATGTATAGAGAAGTTGAGGTGATAGAAATGAGAGTACAATGTGTCATGTGCGATAAAATTGAAACAATTGAGGATGAAACGCTCGTGGCAAAACGACTGCGCAACCGTCCTATCCATACATATATGTGCAATGAATGTTCTGAACGGATTGAAAAACGAACAAAAGAACGCATAGCTACTGGTAACTTTAAACTATATGAGTCGAAAAAGACAGAGGAGGATTGGTAAGGTGCTCCGTTTAGGAATAAGTATTGGCATGTTCAGCGGGATTATCCTTGGGCTATGTTTGAAATGGATAGAATGGCTAACCGGCAAACAAGTTTATACCCTTTTATTAAATGTTGATTTTATTCCTATCATTGGCCCTATTCAATGGCCTGAATGGGTGGAGTTTGTTTTTCATTTATTCATTGCCGTTGCAATTGGGATCGTTTTTGTTTACATAGTAGGTAAATTAAACAATATGTCTATTCGAAAAATCGTATTGTGTTCTTTTTTATTAACACTTCCAACCATTCCTTTGTATTTTCCGTTGACGCTGCTTGCGCTTAAGCCTACGCCTGCGGTGGATGATGCAGTAGCAATTTTTTATTGGACAGCTGGCCATTTAATTTTCGCAGCCGCTCTTGTCTTCGGCTATATCATACTAAAAAGACGCTTGTAGCTACAAGCGTCTTTTTATGTAGTCTTTTATGAACCCAACGTGGAGTTTTGCTTTTTAGCCTGATACAGCCGTATTTTATAAATAATTAATACAAGCGCTGCAACCACAAGCCCTTCAGCTACAGGTAAAAAAATGCCTAAAAACGTTAAAATCGTACATCCAAAAGCTAAAAATAGATAAATAACCACAGATTTTAAAAGCGGCAGCTTCTTTGCAAACCCGAGTTTGTACACAAGAACAGATAGCCCTAAAATAGTAAAGTATAACAGCCACATTCCTATTTTTGCATGTTCATCTACTTGATACAAAGCAGCAAAAAATGAAAGGTGTTCTTTTACATCCATCTTCCTTCCCCCTATTCCTTACTTTACATTATTCGATATAATCCACCTTTTTCCTTTCCAAATTATCTCTTTATAAAACGCTTTCAAAAAATAGAAAATTCTGATATAATTGATAAAAAACAAGCCGCTAGCAAATAAAGCTAACGACTTCCTTTTTTTATTATTTCGTGTCAGCGTATTTTTTCTTTTTCGCTGCTTTTTCACGTTCATTTTTATCAAGAATTTTTTTACGTAGACGAATAGATTCTGGTGTGATTTCACAATATTCATCTTCGTTTAAATATTCAAGTGATTGCTCTAAAGACATAATACGAGGTTTTTTCATACCTGTTGTTTGATCTTTGTTAGCAGAACGCATATTCGTCATTTGCTTCATTTTACAGATGTTAACAACGATATCATTTTCACGAGTGTGTTCTCCTACGATCATACCTTCGTATACTTCTGTACCTGGCTCCACGAAAATTGTACCGCGGTCTTCTACGCCTTGGATTCCATAAGTAGATGATTTACCGCTTTCCATAGAAACAAGCACACCTTGACGGCGACCTCCAACTTGACCTTGCTGCATTGGTTGGTAGCTATCAAATGAATGGTTAATGATACCGAATCCACGAGTTAACGATAAGAACTCAGTTGTATAACCGATTAAACCACGTGCAGGAACCATAAAGATCAGACGAACTTGACCGCTTCCGTTGTTAATCATATCAACCATTTCACCTTTACGAGCACCCATTGATTCCATAATAGAACCCGTATGTTCTTCAGGCACGTCGATTTGCACACGTTCAACTGGCTCACAGCGAACCCCATCAATTTCACGAACGATTACTTCAGGTTTTGATACTTGAATCTCATATCCTTCACGACGCATATTTTCAATTAAAATAGATAAATGAAGTTCTCCACGTCCTGAAACGACCCATACATCCGGTGAATCAGTATTTTCCACGCGTAAACTTACATCTGTCTCAAGTTCAGACATTAAGCGCTCTTCAATTTTACGAGATGTAACAAATTTACCTTCACGACCAGCAAACGGTGAATTGTTTACTAAGAACGTCATTTGTAAAGTAGGTTCATCAATACGTAAAATTGGCAGTGCATCTTGGTGGTCAAACGGACATACTGTTTCACCTACGTTGATGTCTTCCATTCCTGATACAGCGATCAGGTCTCCTGCTTTTGCTTCTTCGATTTCAACACGCTTTAAGCCTAGGAAACCGAATAATTTTGTTACGCGGAATTGTTTTACCGTACCGTCAAGCTTCATTAATGCAACTTGCTGGCCTACTTTCATTGTTCCGCGGAATACGCGCCCTACACCGATACGACCAAGGTAGTCATTGTAGTCAAGCATTGCCACTTGGAATTGAAGCGGTTCGTCGCTGTTGTCTACTGGTGCTGGAATGTGCTCGATGATTGAGTCAAATAGAGATGACATGTTCTCATCTTGCTTTTCTGGGTTCGTGCTAGCCGTTCCGTTGATTGCTGAAGCATAAACAACAGGGAACTCAATTTGTTCCTCACTTGCACCTAGTTCAATAAATAAGTCAATTACTTCATCAACTACTTCAGTTGGACGAGCAAAGTCACGGTCAATTTTGTTAACAACAACAATCGGCGTTAAGTTTTGCTCTAACGCTTTTTTCAATACAAAGCGCGTTTGAGGCATACATCCTTCGTATGCGTCTACTACAAGTAGAACACCGTCTACCATTTTCATAATACGCTCAACTTCTCCACCGAAGTCAGCATGTCCTGGCGTATCCATAATGTTGATACGCGTATCTTTATAATTAATAGCTGTGTTTTTCGCTAAAATTGTAATTCCACGCTCACGCTCAAGGTCATTTGAATCCATCGCACGTTCTTCAACATGCTCATTAGTACGGAATGTTCCGGACTGATGTAATAATTTATCTACTAACGTTGTTTTCCCATGGTCTACATGGGCAATAATGGCAATATTACGTAAATCTTTACGAATGTTCACGCATTTCACTCCTATGCTTGTAATAACTAAGCTATTATATCACACTAACTCTAGAATTGCAGAATGATTTTGTTGTACACTATAAATATCCGTTACAAATGGGAGGAATCAACATGAGAAACATTAAGTGGGTATTTGTTTTATATGCATTCATCGCAACTGCAGCTATTATGTCAATTGGCATATTTATCGGAGAAGGAAGCGCTCTCGGGGTCATTTTAGCTATCGTAGCTTTAATTGTTGTAATGGGTCTTGGCTTTACGACTAAGAAAAAAATGCGAGAAAAAGGGCAGCTGTAATTTTTTTGCGATGATTGAAAGCGTCATGGCCATTTGCAACATCAAAATGGTTCATGACGTTTTTTCATCACAAAATTCTTTGACTACACGTAAGTCTTCACTTCTATTTTATTTATTCCACTTTCCTTCAAGGTACGTACGAAAGATTTCGTCATGTAATGTTGGTTTGCTTACAAATACACTGCTTTTTTCAAGAATCTCTAACGGCTTCCCTTCTAAATCCGTCATGACTCCTCCAACTTCTTCAATCAACACTTTACCGGCAGCAAAGTCCCATGGAGCCAAACGTAAAGTAATGTATCCATCCAAGCGTCCAGCCGCTACGTAAGCAAGCTCAATAGCTGCGGATCCATATGAACGGGTCCCTCTTACTTTACGCACAAGCGGACTTAATACGGAAGGATCAATACGGCGGTTCTCCGTCACCCACGTTGCATTTAAGCTAATAATAGCTTCTTCAACTGGTACAGGTTCAAGTTTCGGCAATTGGATGTCATTCATAAACGCGCCCTGTCCTTTTAAAGCATGATACAGCTCATTATGAATAACATCATAAATATAACCTGCTTGTCCTACACCATTTTCGAATATACCGATGGAAATAGCAAAATTTCGCTGCTGATGAACAAAGTTCATCGTACCGTCGATCGGATCGATAATCCAAATCGTTCCTTCTTCTGATTCAAGCTCTTCCCCATATCCTTCTTCTCCGAGAATATGATGTTCCGGAAAGGTTTCATTGATTTTTGAGATAAAAAACTGTTCAATTTCTTTATCCATATTTGTTACTAAATCATTTGGATTCGATTTCGTTTGAATGAGAAGTTCTTTACTAAACGACTGTTGAATTTTTTGTCCAGCTTCTTTTAGCCACTCTTTAACGTATGTATCAATTTCTTTCCAGCGTTGTGTCATCTCAATTCCCCCTCAAAAATACGTCTCTTATTTTAAGCTTAAAAAAACCTCTGCAAGATGTCAATTAACAGAGCACGTGGGAGAAGAACTGCCGCTTCTTCTCCCACGTGCTCTGTTACCACTTATGAATCTGCTCATTCAGTTTAATCCTTTTTTACAGTTTACCCATATTTGTTCTATTTTATTCCCGTGTCTGCTACTGAAGAGATATCATTTCTTCACGAAGTTTCTCGAGCTTTCGCTTACATTTTTGTTTTTGTTCCTCATTATTCTCCATCATGGCTTCATATAACGTCGCTAACTCGTAATCTAACTCCAACCGAATTACACCTAATCTTTTTTGTCCATCATTCTTCTTATACATATTCACCACTTGTTTCATGTTTCAAACACCCCTCTCAAATTATTGAACCCACTTATAGAAAACTAAATTTTCAGATATTTTGATTGATATAGTCTATGTCGAAACCTAATCTCATGCAACTAAATTGTGTGATTACCTATAAAAAAATGATAGACACGTTTTGACAAGCATATGCGAATTAATTGGTGTTTATGCTTTTCATGTGGTAGAATCTTCGCGTAAATCATACTTACTTGCATAGATGCACAGCAGCTATACATATTCACTAAAAAAACGGAGGTTTCACATGGCATTCTCAGGATTTTCACAAGATGACTTTAACGTATTCCGTATCGAGGGGCTTGATGCACGTATGGAAGCCATCAAGACAACGATACGCCCAAAATTCGAACAATTGAGCAATCATTTTGCTCCTACTCTTTCTTCACTTTGTGGAGATGAAATGTTCGTACACATTGCCAAACATGCACGAAGAACAGTTAACCCGCCAGCAGATACGTGGGTAGCCTTTGCTAACAGTAAACGCGGGTATAAAAAGCTCCCTCATTTTCAAATTGGCCTTTGGGAAACACACGTCTTTGTGTGGTTCGCCGTCATTTACGAATCACCTATTAAAGAACAATTTGGAAAGCTGCTAAAACAAAACATGGAGGAGATTCGTCAAAATATCCCAGACTCGTTTGTTTGGTCGAAAGATCATACAAAACCTGATAGTAAAAAAATGGGCGACTTATCTTCTGAAGACTTAGAGAGTTTGTTTGAACGTCTAGAGACGGTTAAAAAAGCTGAGATCCTATGCGGCATTACAATTCCAAAAGAAGAAGCGATTGCAATGAACGGCGAAGAATGGATGGCTCGTATTGAACAAACATTTCATACGGTAACTCCATTATATGAACTAACTAAAAAAGCATATGCATAATTTTAACGAATTGATATAAAAAAATGAGGGTGAGACATAACGAAAGGAAGCTCATCGAAAGACCAACAAATGGAATACATAAGCTGAAACGCTTGTGACACCGCCGTTGATTTCCCTGCAAGGCTTCGCTTTCCGCGGGCGGCCGGTGAGCCTCCTCGTCGCTTGCGCTCCTGCGGGGTCTCGCCTGTCCGCTTTCCCCGCAGGAGTCTTCGCCTTGCCTTCCAATCAACTGCTAGAAGAAACGAAACAGATAAACTCTATGTTCACCGTAACAAAAAAAACGAATCATTAATCAAACAATTTGATTAATGATTCGTTTTTTACTTCGGCTAAACTACTTTTGTCCCAGTCTCATTTTTTACATTTTTATGATATCTCCAGAAGAAGCAGCCTTTGCTTTTTGAATCGTTCGATAAGAAGAGTATTTGCTTTGGTCTTCAAAATCGTTACAGATTGTTTTTTCTTCTGCTTTACTTGGCACAATTTCTTTAAATCGGCGATAGACTGCCATTAGGTGATCACGCTCAATACCTTTTTCATAAGCTCGTTCAATGCTTTCAAAAAACTTCACTACATCAATAATTTCTTCTGTACTCCAATCAAGGGAGATAGGGTATTGATATTCCACTTCTCATCACTCCATTTATTTCTTCATTCTATGTATATCTATATTCTTAACTCTATCACAATCTATAATGTACACAAAATTTATTCTCTTTTCACCCAAAAGAATTTCTCCTTTTTTTTCTTTTTATTTTCTCTTTAAAATATCTTTGCAAATAGGTTAATAAGTGCTATAATTCTTTTGTTTTATGGGGATTTTCAAAACATAAAGAACTATAAAATAATAAGTAATAAGCAGTTTACAATTACTTGTATTTTTTTAACTAAAAATTGTATTTATATTATCAAACAGTAGTAAACATACGCGTTTCATTCATTTATATAATGGTTAAAATCAAGAAAACTGCGGAGTAGAATTTCTGTTGAATTTCTTTTGTAGAAAAAAGATCTCATATTTTAATATGTATAATTCAACAGCCATTAGTTTTTGGTATATAAAATTGAATGCTGTAATTTGATAAAAAAACAATCAAAGTCCCTCTAAGCTTTGCTTAGAGGGACTGACAATTTATGATAAAAGAGGTGTATAGCAAAGTTGTCTTCTCAATTTTCAACTCCATTATTTACTGGATTAGTTAATCACGCTAAGAAAAACCCAACACAATTCCATATCCCTGGACATAAAAAAGGAAATGGAATGGATCCTGAATTCCGCTCATTTATTGGCGATGATGCTTTATCCATTGATTTAATTAATATCGGTCCCCTTGATGATCTTCACCAGCCAAAAGGCATTATCAAACAAGCGCAGGATTTAGCTGCAGAAGCATTTGGTGCTGATCATACTTTTTTCTCTGTTCAAGGAACGAGCGGAGCAATTATGGCAATGGTTATGGCGACATGTGGACCTGGAGATAAAATTATCGTTCCTAGAAACGTGCATAAATCTGTTATGAGTGCGATTGTTTTTTCAGGAGCTACGCCTATTTTTATTCATCCTGAAATTGACGAAAATCTTGGCATTTCTCACGGTATTACATCAGACTCTGTAGAAAAAGCCTTAAAGCAGCACCCAGAAGCAAAAGCAGTGCTTGTTATCAATCCAACTTACTTTGGAATTTCCGGAGACCTTCGTAAAATCGTAGAAATTGCCCACTCGTATCAAGTGCCTGTACTTGTTGATGAAGCTCACGGCGTTCATATTCACTTCCATGATGATTTGCCTCTGTCTGCTATGCAGGCCGGTGCAGATATGGCAGCAACAAGCGTTCATAAATTAGGCGGTTCTATGACGCAAAGTTCCATTTTAAACATACGCGAAGGCTTAATTTCTCCAAAACGCGTACAGTCTATTTTAAGCATGCTGACAACAACATCAACCTCTTATCTGCTGCTGGCTTCTTTAGATGTTGCACGAAAACGTCTAGCTACAGAAGGAAAAGAGCTGGCTGAACGTGCAATTTCTCTTGCTGAAAAAGCACGAAAAGAAATTAATACAATTGAGCATATCCGATGTATAGGCAGAGAAATTTTAGGCACAAAAGCTACGTATGATTTAGACCCTACTAAATTAATTATTTCTGTTTCAGATTTAGGAATTACGGGCTATGACGTAGAAAAATGGATGCGTGAAGCTCATAATATCGAAGTGGAAATGTCTGACCTTTATAATATTCTATGTATTATCACGCCCGGAGATACAGAAGAAGATCTTTCACGTCTTGTCACAGCTCTGCGTGAGTTATCCGCAAAATTCCATAACCTTTCTGAGACAACGGCAAAACCGGCTATTTTATTACCTGATATTCCTGTATTGGCTTTAACACCTCGTGATGCTTTTTACGCTGAAACCGAAGTGGTACCTTTTCATGAGTCAGCAGGTCGTATTATTGCAGAATTTGTAATGGTCTATCCTCCTGGTATTCCTATTTTTATTCCTGGGGAAATCATCACTGAGGAAAATTTAACCTACATTGAAACAAACTTAGAGGCAGGTTTACCAGTGCAGGGTCCGGAAGATTTTGAATTAAAGACATTTCGTGTCATTAAAGAACATAAAGCAATTCAATAAAAAAAAGGTGCGGAATTCCGCACCTTTTTTTTATTGAATTAATCTAAATCTTCATCTGCTTTTTGACATTCTCCGCTTTTACATGTTGAGTATAATCGCGTCACTTTCTCATCTTCGAAATGATCAATTGTGCAGTTACATGTTTGACATACGATTGTTCCCATTTTGTAAACTCCCCTTTAACCGTCTTTTTTTGTAAGCGTTTTACAACTCTTGATATTATATTATTATGTCACATTAAATATGTCAACAACTAATTAGTATGTCACATTAAAAATATTTTTCTCATAAATGTTATATTTGTTTTTAAAAAACTGACCCCTTAGCATCATCTCTATTTATATAAAAAAACTATGTCTAATTTTATATCTATTTCGGCACTTTAAAATAATTACGAAAAATAAGAATTTGAGATCTTGCCTTTTTTTCTTACCAATAGGGTAGACATTTCATACAAACTTTACTAGAATGTATAACCATGTGGTTTCATGTATAGCTGAAAAGGCTATATGAAACACTATGTTATGTAAAATAGAATAGGAAAGGAGTGTTAATCGATGAAAAAACTGACTCCCGTTTTTATCATTTCGGTTATTATTGCTGCAGTATTTATCGTATGGGGTGTTATTCCCGAATCTGTGCTAGGAAGCGCGGGGCTTACACCTGTCACGTCGGCAATACATAGTTTTATCATCGAGAAATTTGGCTGGTATTACTTACTAGCAGCTACATTATTCTTAGTTTTTACGCTGTACTTAATTTTTTCGAAGTACGGAAACATCAAACTAGGGAAGCCTGACGAAAAACCTCAGTATGGTTATGTCTCATGGTTTGCCATGTTATTTAGTGCTGGTATGGGAATTGGTCTTGTATTTTGGGGTGTCTCAGAACCAATCAATCATTTTCATACTCCACCTTCTGGTGAAGGCGGTACAGCAGAATCAGCTCGTGCAGCTCTACGTTATTCGTTTTTCCACTGGGGTTTACATCCTTGGGCTATTTATTCCGTTCTTGCACTTGCCCTTGCATACTTTCAATTTAGAAAAGGTTACCCGTTCATCATCAGTAATATTTTACGTCCACTACTAGGAAAACGTGTGGATGGACCTCTTGGAACGGTCATAAACGTCATCGCCGTATTTGCAACTGTCTTTGGGGTAGCAACATCTCTAGGACTTGGCGCTATTCAAATTACTGGTGGAGCCTCTTACTTATCGCCAAGTATTGATAATAATTTCACGACTCAATTAATTGTTATTATTATCGTAACGTTCTTGTTCATGCTGTCAGCACAGACAGGTCTGAACAAAGGTATTAAGTATTTGAGTAACCTTAATATTGTTTTAGCTATTCTGTTAATGCTATTCTTGTTATTTGCAGGTCCAACCAACTTTATTATGGACTTATTCGTTACAACAATTGGCAGCTACATTCAAAACTTGCCGTCGATGAGTTTTCGATTGAGCCCGTTTGATAACAGCACCTGGGTTCGAGATTGGACAATTTTCTACTGGGCATGGTGGATCGCCTGGGCACCGTTCGTTGGTACGTTTATTGCTCGTATTTCACGAGGTAGAACCATTCGAGAATTTTTAATTGGTGTACTAGCTGTTCCGACCGTATTTGGCGGATTATGGTTTGCTGTATTCGGAGGTTCTGGGGTTTATTTAGACTTTTTTAAGGATCTTCCTGTTATGGATGTTATCAATAATAAAGGAACAGAAGTTGCTTTATTCTACGTACTTGAACAGTTTCCATTTGGTACGTTCATGTCCATTGTTGCTATTTGTTTAATTGCTACATTCTTCATTACATCAGCTGACTCAGCTACATTTGTTTTAGGAATGCAGACAACAAACGGTGATCTAAATCCTTCAGGCTCTATTAAGCTTACGTGGGGCTTAATTCAATCGTTAACAGCAATCATTCTGCTTTGGACAGGTGGTTTGGATGCGCTCCAAACAGCTGCGATTATAGCAGCACTTCCATTCTCAATTGTGCTGGTGCTAACGGTCTTCTCATTAATGAAAGCATTTAAAGAAGAAGGCGCGTTAAAAAGAGAAAACAAATCTGTGTAAGACAAAAAAAGCGTTAGCTTATATAAGCTAACGCTTTTTTTATGCACTCTTATGCCGTGCAAAATAAAATTAGTTGATAACATGTCAAGCAGATAGCTGACGTTGTGCCCGTCATCATAAGCGCCAGTCTTTTAGATTTGACGTTCATTTCTGCTATACCGTAAGCTAAATAAGCAAATACTAAAAATAAAATAATTTTAGATGTCAATTGATCACGTTTTGATAATAATTCAACCAGTGAATACCCCATCCAAATAACAATGTGCAAGCTCCAAACGAAATATGTCTTCATAGCTCCTTCGCCGCCTTTTCATTCGTTATTCAAAGAAGCAATTTTGTATCCAACTATAAGCAAAGCACGTCCCACTTCATATGTATGCATCTAGAGCTCATTTAAGACTGTCTCAGCGCTTTTTACACGTTTCTCCCAAAGGAATACTCATCAGCAACAAAAACTGTCTGACAAGCATCTGATACTTTATGAAAACCGTTTTTTTCAAAAAAAAGCTGATGCATATGCATCAGCTTTTTAAAAAAATTATTTTACAATGTGAATTGGGCTTCCAATAGCTACTTCAGCAGCTTCCATTGTGATTTCACCTAATGTTGGGTGAGCGTGAATTGTTAATGCGATATCTTCAGCTGTTACGCCAGCTTCGATAGCAAGACCAAGTTCAGCGATCATGTCAGATGCGCTAGGTCCAGCGATTTGAGCACCAACAACTACTCCGTCTTCTTTACGAGTGATAAGCTTCAAGAAGCCTTCTGCAGCGTTAAGTGCAAGCGCACGTCCGTTAGCAGCGAATGGGAATTTAGAAGCTTTAACAGCTAATCCTTCTTCTTTCGCTTGTGCTTCAGTATAACCTACAGATGCAAGCTCAGGCTCAGAGAATACAACTGCTGGAATTCCTAAGTAGTCAATTTCAGCAGGTTCGCCAGCGATTACTTCAGCTGCGATTTTACCTTCGTAAGAAGCTTTGTGTGCAAGTGGTGGTCCAGTTACGATATCACCAATTGCAAAGATGTTGCTTACAGATGTACGAGTTTGGTTATCGATTTCGATAAGACCACGGTCAGTCATTTTAACGCCAACTTGCTCAAGACCAAGCTCATCAGTGTTAGGTCGGCGACCTACAGTAACTAATACGTAGTCAGCATCGATTACTTTTGACTCTCCGCCTACTTCAAACGTAACTTGTACGCCGTCAGCAGTTTCTTCAACACCTTTAGCCATTGCTTTTGTATAGATTTCAACGTTTCCTTTTTTCTTAAGGTTACGTTTAACAAGAGAGCTCATTTGTTTTTCAAAACCAGCTAGAATTTCATCAGCAGCTTCTACAAATGTAACTTCTGTACCGAAGTTAGCAAAAGCAGTACCAAGCTCAGTACCGATGTAACCTCCGCCGATTACAACTAATTTTTTAGGAACTTCTTTAAGCGCTAATGCACCTGTAGAGTTGATTACGCGCTCAGAGAATTTGAATCCAGGGATCTCGATTGGACGAGAACCAGTTGCAAGGATTGCATTTTTGAATTTGTACGTTTGTGCTGAATTTTCATCCATTACACGTACAGTTTCGCTGTCAACGAAGTAAGCTTCACCTTTTACGATGTCAACTTTGTTACCTTTAAGAAGGCCTTCAACACCGCCAGTAAGTTTGTTTACAACGCCGTTTTTGAATTCTTGAACTTTAGAGAAATCAACTGTTACGTTCTCAGCGATAATCCCCATGTCTTCAGAATGTTTAGCATGTTCGAAACGGTGACCTGCAGCGATTAATGCTTTTGAAGGAATACAACCAACGTTTAAGCATACGCCTCCAAGATTACCTTTTTCTACGATTGTAACTTTTTGACCTAATTGAGCTGCACGAATTGCTGCAACGTAGCCACCAGGGCCAGCACCAATGACAAGAGTATCAGTTTCGATTGGGAAATCTCCTACTACCATTTATTACGCCTCCATTAATAATAATTCTGGATCATTTAATAAACGCTTGATTTGGTTAAGAGCGTTTTGAGCTGTTGCGCCATCGATAATACGGTGGTCAAAGCTTAGTGATAATGCTAATACTGGAGCAATTACAATTTCACCGTCGCGTACAACTGGTTTTTCAGCGATACGTCCGATACCTAGAATTGCAACTTCTGGGTGGTTGATAACTGGAGTAAACCACTGTCCACCAGCAGAACCGATGTTTGTGATTGTACAAGAAGCGCCTTTCATTTCAGCAGGAGCTAATTTACCATCACGTGCTTTTCCAGCAAGGTCGTTAATTTGATCCGAAATTTCGAATACAGATTTACGATCAGCATTTTTCACAACTGGTACTAAAAGACCTTTTTCAGTGTCAGCAGCGATACCGATGTTGTAGTAATGTTTTTGAATTACTTCATCTGTAGAATCATCAATTGAAGTGTTAAGAGCTGGGAACTTCTTAAGTGCTGAAGTTAACGCTTTTACCACGTAAGGTAAGAATGTCAATTTAATACCTTGATCTGCTGCAACTGTTTTGAATTTTTTACGATGAGCAACAAGAGCTGTTACATCGATTTCATCCATTAATGTTACGTGTGGAGCAGTGTGTTTAGAGTTAACCATAGCTTTTGCGATTGCACGACGGATACCGCTCATTTTCTCGCGAGTTTCTGGTAAGTCGCCTTCAGGAATAGCTTGTGCTGCAGCTGCTTTTGGTTCAGCTGAAGCAGTTTCCTCTTTAGCTGGAGCTTCAGCAGTTGCTGTAGCTGTAGAACCACCAGATAAGAAGCTATCGATGTCATCTTTAACAATACGTCCGTTTTTACCTGAACCAGGAACAGCTTTAATGTCTATACCTTTTTCACGAGCATATTTGCGCACTGAAGGCATAGCAATTACTTTACGGTTAGGATCAACATCAGCTTGTGCTGCAGGAGCTGTTGCTTCTTCAGTCACTTCTTCAGTTGAAGCTTCTTCTTTAGCTTCTTCTGCTGGTGCATCATCATGATCGTCACCTTTGAATTTTAAGTCTTCGTATCCAGGAGCATCAAAAGTAACGATAACTTGTCCTACAGTAGCTACTGTACCTTCGTCAACTTTTACTTCTAATACTTTACCTTTTACAGGAGATGGGATTTCAACAACAGCTTTGTCATTTTGTACTTCTGCTAGTACATCATCCTCATCAATTTCATCTCCAGCTTTTACGAACCATTTTACAATTTCACCTTCGTGGATACCTTCACCGATATCCGGCAGTTTAAATTCAAATGCCACGTGTCTTCACCCTCCTAGTTAGTTGCGTTCAATTTGTTAGTGTTTATTTTATCTAAGACAGAAATCAGCACAAAGCTGATTTCTATCACAGTAAAATGCTAATTAAAATTCAAGTACTTTCTTAGCTGTTTCAACGATGTCTTTGTGGTCTGGTAACCATACGCCCTCAGCTTGAGAGAATGGGAACACAGTATCCGGTGCTGTTACACGTAATACTGGTGCTTCTAAGCTTAAGATTGCACGATCGTTAATTTCAGCTACAACGTTAGCTGCGATACCAGCTTGTTTTTGAGCTTCTTGAACTACTACTACGCGACCAGTTTTTTCAACTGATGCAAGAATTGTATCGATATCTAAAGGTTGAACTGTACGTAAGTCCACTACTTCAGCAGAGATACCTTCTTTTTCTAGTTCTTCAGCTGCTTTTAATGATGAGTGTACCATTGCACCGTAAGCGATAAGCGTTACGTCTGTACCTTCACGTTTCACATCAGCTGTACCTAAGTCAATAGTGTATGATTCTTCAGGTACTTCTTGACGGAATGAACGGTAAAGCTTCATGTGCTCTAAGTATACAACCGGATCGTTATCACGGATTGATGAAATTAAAAGACCTTTTGCATCGTATGGAGTTGAAGGAATTACAACTTTTAGACCAGGTTGAGATGCTACGATACCTTCTAAGCTATCAGCGTGAAGTTCTGGTGTATGAACGCCTCCACCAAATGGTGAACGGAATGTGATTGGTGCATTCCAGCGACCGCCAGAACGGTAGCGCATACGTGCAGCTTGACCTGATACAGAATCAAGTACTTCGTATACGAAACCAAAGAATTGAATTTCAGGAACCGGACGGAAACCTTGAGTCGATAGACCCACAGCAAGACCACCGATACCAGATTCAGCTAATGGCGTATCGAATACGCGATCTTCGCCGAATTCTTGTTGAAGACCTTCAGTCGCACGGAATACTCCACCGTTTACGCCAACGTCTTCACCAAAAACTAATACGTTTTCGTCGTTTTTCATTTCTGTGCGTAACGCATCAGTAATCGCTTGAATCATTGTCATTTGCGCCATGGCTTACTTCGACTCCTTCTCTTTGTAGATTTCATATTGCTCTTGTAAGTTTGAAGGCATAGTTTCGTACATGATTTCCATTAAATCTGTAACTTTTTGTTTTGGATAATCGTCAGCCTTCTTAATAGCTTGTTTGATATCTTCTTTAGCTTGCTCGATTACTTTGTTTTCTTCTTCTTCATTCCAGATGCCTTTAGCTTCTAAGAATTTACGGAAGCGAACAAGTGGATCTTTCTTTTCCCACTCAGTGTCAAGCTCAGCTGTACGATAACGAGTTGGATCGTCACCAGCCATTGTATGTGGACCATAACGGTAAGTTAATGTTTCAATTAAAGTTGGACCTTCACCGTTTACTGCACGCTCACGAGCTTCGCTTACTGCAACGTATACTGCTAGTGCATCCATACCGTCTACTTGAACGCCTGGGATACCAACAGCCGCTGCTTTTTGAGCGATTGTACGTGCTGCAGATTGCTTTTCAACTGGTGTTGAAATTGCAAAGCGGTTGTTTTGTACAACAAAGATTGCTGGAGCTTTGAATGCACCTGCGAAGTTCATACCTTCGTAGAAGTCACCTTGTGAAGCTCCGCCGTCACCTGTATAAGTGATCGCTACTGCTTTTTTACCGCGCTTTTTAAGACCTAGTGCCACACCAGCAGTTTGCACGATTTGTGCACCGATGATGATTTGTGGAGAAAGTACATCTACACCTTCTGGCGCTTGGTTACCGTGGAAATGACCACGAGAGAATAAGAACGCTTGATATAGTGGAAGACCATGCCAAATTAACTGAGGCACATCACGGTACCCAGGTAAAATGAAGTCTTCTTTTTCTAATGCGAAATGTGAAGCGATTTGAGAAGCTTCTTGCCCAGCAGTTGGTGCATAGAAACCTAAACGACCTTGACGGTTCAATGAAATTGAACGTTGATCAAGAATACGAGTGTATACCATGCGAGTCATTAACTCTTTTAATTTTTCGTCAGATAAATCTGGCAACGCTGATTTATTTACTACTTCGCCCTCTTCATTAAGAATTTGGAACGTTTGGTACTGCTCAGCGATTTTATCAAGTTGCTTTGATACATCAATAATAGCCTTTTTAGTTTTAGCAGCCATCTAAGTCACCTCTTCCTTTCATTTAAGCCGTATAAATTCATTTTACTAATCAAACAAACATACACGCTTTTAGAATGTCCCAAATGGACAAGTAAAAGTCATATTTTGTCGAGTAGCTTTTTGAATTCGCTAATCCTTAACATTCCTATGTATTCCCCAGCGAATCCTGTGCAAACATTTACGTAAAAGGAAAGTTTAAGCGAAACGAGCGTTTCGTTAAACTGTATTAATTATTTTGCAAAAATGATTAATACAACACTTACTACGCTACCTAGTTTACAATACACTAAAACAGTTCGTCAATGCATTTACATCAAGAAATTACGCTTTTTTAGTTTGTGAAATAAAACACATAAAAAAGACATGCTGTACTATTACACAGATACAAACTGTATTATATGTTTTATAATAACCTTCTCTTTTTTTACGTCTGCACATCTCCTATCTTGCCACAAATAAACGATTTTTTAAAACAATAACCTTTTGTAATTTTTACTTGAATCGTGTCGAAACTCTTTCTTTATTTCAGAAAACCTTCCTTTTCAGCCAAAAAAAAAGACCTGTAAACTTCACAGGTCTTCTTATTTATCCTCGCTATTTTTCACCTTTAACTTCGTTTTGTTATAAAAATCTTCTTTGGCTTTGTTATAGTCAGCTGTTAGTGTGTTAAACGTTTCTTTTTTCTTTTCAACTTCTTTATAAGTAGCATTGATCGAAGCGATTTGTGTTTCAAGATTCTCTAATTTCACATTGTCTTTTTCAAAGAGCGTATATAGCTGACGATCTAATTCAATGGAATGAAGATAGGCATCATGTAAGGACTGGTAGGCCTTATAACGCTTCTTCATTAACGAAGATAGTTCAAGCGCCTCTTCTTTTGCTTTGCCGTCCTCTAGCTTTTGGATCTTTGGCTCTGTCGCTTCAAACTGTTTTTGCGAAGCGCTGATGCTTTTTTCTTCTTTTTGTAATTTATTTTCACGCTCATCTAATAACTGCTGCGCTTTTTGTGCTTTATTTTTTATTTTCTTTTTATCTTTAATCCCTAGCTCAATAATTTGGTCGTATATCGCATTTTCTTGCTGTTCTAAATCAGCTAACGGTTTTTGCTGATCAGCAAATTGCTTTTCTTGTGCTACCACTTTTTCTAATCCATTATATACCTCAAGTTCAGGCGATGAGCCCTCTGCACAGCCTGCTAGTGACATAGCAGCAATGCCAATAACTATATATCTTCCGACGCATTTCATATTTGGTAAATCCTCCCTTATTCATGGGTCATTATACAATTTTTGTAGGAAATTAGCAATTTATCTACACCCTTTTTCCACCTTTTAATATATTATACTAACCCAATCGTGAAAAAAAGGGAGCTTATTACTTTTTACCTTGGGATTGATAACTACGGGAGGTTACATTATGTTGGGTTATGGTGGATATGGCTGCGGCGGTTCTAATAAAGGTTTCGTGTTATTAATCGTACTGTTCATTTTATTAGTTATTATCGGCTGCAGCTGTGGCGGCTGGTAATTATACAATAAAAGCGGCTAACTGCCGCTTTTATTTTTTCTTATGCATGTTTTTCCAAATGTTTGATACATATAATTAGTAGAAACATTTATGTGGTCAAGGTCGAGGTAATGACTTTTTTATACGGATTTGGTACACTTTATACCTATAAAATAGCCTAGGGAGATGTGAAAGTTGATTACAATGAACGATATTATCCAAGACGGACACCCAACGCTGCGAGAAGTAGCAAAAGAAGTACCGTTACCTGCTTCTGAAGAAGACAAAAAGATTTTACATAGCTTATTAGAATATGTGAAAAACAGCCAAGACCCTGAAATTGCTGCTAAATATGGACTGCGATCTGGTATCGGACTTGCCGCTCCTCAAATTAATGTATCAAAACGAATGATTGGGGTACACGTTACGGATGAAAAAGGTAAGCTATACAGCTATGCATTATTTAACCCTAAGATCATTAGCCACTCCGTTGAAAAGACATATCTTACAGGCGGCGAAGGCTGCTTGTCTGTCGATCAAGATATCCCAGGATTTGTTCCTCGATATGCACGCATCACAGTAAAAGGCACAACGCTTGAAGGCGAAGAAGTAAAGATTCGTTTGAAAGGCCTTCCTGCTGTCGTATTTCAGCACGAAATTGATCATTTAGACGGAATTATGTTTTATGATTACATTAATAAAGAACATCCATTTCAAGAACCTGAAAATGCTTTTCCATACGAACGCTAAAAAACGCGAGCCAGAGCTCGCGTTTTTTCTTATTTTAATAATCCCACTAGCTCTAATCCGTGGAGAATGCCATCTTCTGCTACATCTTTTGTAACAAGATCAGCCACTTCTTTCACGACTTCTTCCGCATTTCCCATCGCTACGCCATTTCCGACAAATTCAAGCATTTCGATATCGTTTAAGCCGTCTCCGAATGCATATACATCTTTTTTGTCAAAGCCAAGTTTTTCGATCATGGTCTCAATCCCTCGCGCTTTTGATCCACCTTTTGGCAGAATATCAGTTGAAAATTCATGCCAGCGAATAAAATCAAATTTCTTAAATGTTTCTTCATAAGGAGCTTCTTCTCCCGCTGTGCAGAATAAGAGGGATTGATAAATTTCACGCCCTTTGAAATAAGCAGGATCATGGTGAGGGTGGGTAAATCCAATTTTCAGCGTGCTGATGCTGGATTCGATATAGTCATGAAATTCAATGTTTGATTTCATATCTTCATGATCCATGTATACGACAGGGTGATCATGCTCAACAGCAAAAGCTGTTAAATCCTGAAGCTCTTCTTTATTTAACGGGTTTTTGTAAAGAACTTCTCCATTTAAGACAATGTACTGACCATTAAAGCTAATATATGTTTGAATATCCAACTCTTCACGCAGATCTTTAAACATAAAAGGAGCCCTTCCAGTTGCAATTGCCACTTCATGCCCCTGCTCTTTTAACAGCTGGACAGCTTTTTTTGTAGAAGTAGGCAGTTTTTTATCATGATCCAACAACGTTCCATCAATATCAAAAAAAATAATCTTTCGTTCCACGTTTATCACCTTATTTTTTATAATTTTTTATCTCTTTGTTAAGCCTTTCCAATTATATCAAACAAGTACTGATTTCTCTATAAATGGACGCCCCTATTTACAATTTTTCCATATTTAACCACGAGAAACCTCTCCCTTTTCATCATATAATAAAAGTACAGAGAGAGACAGGCAGGTATTGCAAAAAACAAAGGAGCTGAAAAATCATGTTAAAAGATTTTCGAAAAAGGCTGCTAAAACGCTGGAATGAATTATTGCGTAAAAAAACGATGGCATAATCGATTTTTTTAGGGCTTTCTGTTGTAAAATTTGCAGAGTGTGTGTCTGCATCGTACAATGGAATAGCCCTTATTTTTTATACGCCCGGAAAATATAGTCTTGTATCCGTTTCCTATTAATATTATTCTATAATTAATTGACTTGTTATATTTAGATGACTAAAATGTAGTGAAAGCAAGTTTCTTTAGAAAATACATGAAATACATACACATTTTATAATATAATAAAATAAGTTATTTGAATTTCGGAATTAAGGAGAGATTTTTGTTATGATTTTTAAAGTTTATTTTCAAGAAAAAATGAGTGAAGTAGCTGTACGTGAAAATACAAAAACAGTGTATGTGAACGCAGATTCTGAGCGTGACGTTCGTAAAAAGTTAAAAGCGCGTTCAATTAATATTGAGTTTGTTCAAGCAGTGACTGGAGACTATCTAGAATATGAACAACAGCATGAAGATTTTAAAGTATTGGAGATATGATGAAAATGAAATTTGTAAAAAATAATCAAACGGCAGTTTTCGCCCTGGGTGGACTAGGCGAAATCGGTAAAAATACGTATGCCGTACAGTTTCAAGATGAAATTATTCTTATTGATGCAGGAATTAAATTCCCTGAAGATGAGCTTTTAGGAATTGACTACGTTATTCCTGACTACAGTTATTTAGTAAAAAATGCAGATAAAATCCGTGGCCTTTTCGTTACACATGGTCATGAAGATCACATCGGCGGAATTCCTTACTTATTAAGAGAATTAAACATTCCTATTTATGCAGGGAAATTAGCCCTTGGACTTCTTCGCAACAAATTAGACGAGCACGGGTTGCTTCGTACAGCTCAGCTTCATGAAATTACTGAAGATGACGTAATTAAATTCCGTAAAACATCGGTAACGTTCTTCCGCACAACTCACAGTATTCCTGATTCTTACGGAATTGTGGTAAAAACACCAAACGGACAAATCGTACATACAGGAGATTTCAAGTTTGATTTTACACCAGTGGGCGAACCGGCTAACTTAACAAAAATGGCTGAAATCGGTAAAGAAGGCGTTCTATGCTTGCTTTCAGACAGTACAAACAGTGAAATTCCTAACTTTACGATGTCTGAGCGCCGCGTAGGTGACAGCATTCATGACATTTTCCGTAAAGTAGACGGCCGTATTATTTTTGCAACGTTTGCTTCAAATATTCACCGCTTACAGCAAGTAGTGGAAGCAGCCGTATTGCATAACCGCAAAGTTGCTGTATTCGGACGCAGTATGGAAGCAGCTATTGAGATTGGCCAACAGCTTGGATATATTTCATGTCCAAAAGATACGTTCATTGAGCCTTCTCAAATTAACCGAATTCCAGCTAACCGCGTGACTATTTTATGTACAGGCAGCCAAGGTGAACCGATGGCAGCGCTATCTAGAATTGCAAATGGTACTCACCGCCAAATTCAAATTATTCCTGGAGATACGGTTGTATTCTCATCTTCACCTATTCCAGGAAATACAGTAAGTGTTAGCAAAACAATTGATATGCTATTCCGTGCAGGAGCAGAGGTTATTCACGGTGCTCTAAACGATATTCATACTTCTGGACACGGCGGACAGGAAGAGCAAAAATTAATGCTTCGTTTGATGAAACCAAAATACTTTATGCCAATTCACGGTGAGTATCGCATGCAGAAGATGCACATCAAACTTGCAACAGACTGTGGAGTTCCTGAAGAAAACTGCTTCATTATGGATAATGGAGAGGTGCTAGCTTTAAGCGACAGTGAAGCTTCAGTAGCAGGAAAAATCCCTTCAGGCTCTGTATATATTGACGGAAGCGGAATTGGTGACATTGGAAATATCGTACTTCGTGACCGCCGTATTTTATCTGAAGAAGGACTTGTTATTGTCGTTGTAAGCATCAATATGAAAGACTTCAAGATCGCTGCTGGTCCAGACATTATCTCTCGTGGTTTTGTTTATATGCGCGAATCTGGCGACTTAATTAATGATGCACAGTCCCTCATTACAAAACACTTGAACAAAGTGATGGAACGTCGTACGTCACAATGGTCTGAGATTAAAAATGAAATCACAGACACATTGGCTCCATTCCTTTACGAAAAAACAAAGCGCCGTCCAATGATTTTACCAATCATTATGGAGGTTTAATAAAAGAAAAAGAGCAGATGCAATTGCATCTGCTCTTTTTTATTAGGAACTGGCAAATTTATTTTCGAAGCGGTTGATATCTGCGTCTGCTCCAATAACAATTAACACGTCTCCTTCTTGTATCGTTTCGGACGCCTGAGGAGAAACGATGATATCTCGATCACGCTTAATGGCTACAATGTTAATACCATATTTCGCACGAATGTCTAACTCAATCAGCGTATTGCCAGCCATTCTTTTGCTTGCTACTAATTCGACAATGCTGTGTTCTTCAGATAGCTCCAAATAATCCAGCACGCTGTTTGAAATCATGTTATTGGCAATTCTTCGTCCCATATCTCGTTCGGGATGCACGATAAAATTGGCGCCAATTTTTGATAATACTTTGGCATGATAATCATTTTGCGCTTTTACCGTTATTTTTTCAACGCCCAGCTCTTTTAGTATAAGGGTCGTCAAAATACTTGCCTGAATATTGTCGCCAATAGCTACGATAACGTGATCAAAATTACGAATTCCTAAACTTTTTAGAACCCCTTCATCCATTGAATCGCCTACTACTGCATGCGAAGCAACGTTAGCATACTCATTTACCTTTTCTTCATCAATGTCAATCGCCAGAACTTCCATTCCTTGATCGCTTAATGTTTTACAAATACTTCCACCAAATCTACCTAATCCGATGACTGCAAATTCTTTTTTCATTTGAATTCCTCCATTATGTACAGGAAAAAATCTGAACTACCGTTATTTTACCACAATTCTTTTGTATCAACCTCATTTTCCCGTTAACAACGCTTATATGTCTTTACTATTTCTCATAGAAAAACAGAAGGATCAGCTCCTTCTGTTTTTTAAGCTGTAGCATGGGTTTGAACAAGGTAATAATATACGCCTTTTTGCTGCATAAGTTCCCCGTGATTGCCTGTTTCAATAATGCTTCCGTGGTCTAACACAATGATGTTATCTGCTTCTCGTATAGTCGATAGCCGATGAGCAATCATGATGGCCGTTCTGTTATTTAACAGCGTTTTAAGCGCTTGTTGAATCTTCACTTCTGTTTCTGTATCGATGCTTGCTGTCGCTTCATCTAAAATGATAATACGAGGATCAGCCAACAGCGTTCGAGCAAATGAAATCAATTGACGCTCTCCCACCGATAAAACGTTTCCTCGCTCTTCTACTTCCGTATCATAGCCTTTTTTCAGACGCTTTATAAAATCTGCAGCCCCTACCGCTTCTGCGGCCTTAATCACTTCATCATCGGTAGCATCCGGTTTTCCAAACCGAATATTCTCCGTGATGGTTCCTGAAAAAATAAAGGTTTCTTGCAGCACAATACTAATTTGTGCTCGTAAACTCGCTAACGTAATATCTTGAATAGGCATATTATCAATTAAAATCTGCCCTTTGTTCACATCATAAAAACGTGTGATTAAATTAGCAATGGACGTTTTTCCAGATCCAGTATGCCCCACTAAAGCAACCGTCTGTCCTTCTTTTATTTCAATTGATACGTTGTTTAGAGCTTTACGCTTCCCATCATAAGAAAATGAGACGTGCTTGAACTCAACTTTCCCCTTCATATTCTCTAAAGACGTAGCGGTTTCCAAATCTGCGACGAGAGGTTTTTCATCTAGAAATTCAAAAATGCGCTCGGATGAAGCCATTCCCATTAATAATTGATTGTACACTTGCCCTAAACGAGAAATCGGTTCCCAAAACATCCCGAGATAAAAAGCAAATGATACAAAAATACCAATTGTTAGCCGCTCATCTTGAATAAGTGCAGCACCGAACCAAATTAAAATGGCCGTTCCGACAGCATTTGTGAGTTCTACAAACGGTCGAAACATGGCATTTTTTCGAGTAGCTTGCCTCCAGCTCTCGTAATTTTCACTGTTTATGCGATCAAAAAACAGCATATTTTCTTGTTCTTGAGCAAATGATTGAGTAACGCGAATGCCTTGAATACTCTCATTTAAATGTGAATTTAATACTGACTGCTTCATACGAACAACTTGCCATGACCGGCGGATTCTTCTTCTCAGCTTTGTAGAAATCAAAAACATAATCGGTAAAATGACTAAAACAGCACATGTCAAAGCAGGACTGAGAGAAAATAATATAACCACAATTCCCACTAACAATAAGAGGTCCATAAATAGGTTAACTACCCCGTTGGTAAATAAATCTTGAAGAGAGTTAATATCATTCATAATCCTTACAAGAATAGAGCCTCCTGAACGCGTATCAAAAAACCGGTGCGACAGCCCTTGAACATGCGTAAATAAATGTTTTCTTAAATCATATATCACGTGCTGCCCGAGTTGATTCATCCATTTAATCCGAAAGACATTCGCAATATAAGATAGGATATACAAGCTAAAAATGATGAAAACTAACTGCATGAGCAGCGTGCTATTCTTATCTTTTACAGCATGATCAAGCGTATAGACACCTATCAAAATAGGAATAGCGAGTCTAATGACCGTCGTGATAATGACCATAAGAAACGAGAAAGGAAGCAAGTTTTTTCGATATGGATGAAGATAACGAAACAAGCGGGCCATTTGCTTCCAGTTAAACGTCTTATCAATGATTTGATCTGTTTGATAATAAAAGCGCTCTCGCACAACTTTATTTTTTTCGCCTGCCATTCTATTCCTCCCTTGTTATACGTTCATCACCGACGTACTGCTTTCATATTGAATGTCGTAAATGTTTTTATAAATCCCTTGCTTTTGAATGAGCGTTTCGTGGCTTCCTCTCTCTTTTATACGACCTTCATGTAAGACCAAGATTTCATCGGCATGTCGCAAAGAAGAAAGGCGGTGCGCGATAATAAACGTCGTACGATTTTTCATCACTTCTTTTAAAGCCAATTGAATTTCTCTTTCTGTTTTCATATCAACGGCACTGGTGGCATCATCTAATACTAGAATACTAGGATTTAAGATAAGCGCTCGTGCAATCGCAATACGCTGCTTTTGCCCGCCTGATAACCCCAGTCCTCTCTCTCCCAGCATCGTATCATATCCATCTGGAAGCTCCATAATAAAATCATGCGCCTGCGCTCGTTTTGCAGCATCAATAATGTCTTCTCTAGAAATACCCGGCACGCCATAAGAGATGTTGGTTCCTATGCTGCTTGAGAACAAAAACGTTTCTTGAAGTACAAAGCTAATTTCTTTCCGAAGAACAGAGAGCGGATACTCTTTAATCGGACGATGGTTAACTAAGATCTGTCCTGAAGTCGGTTCATAAAACCTCGTGAGCAGCTGTGTTAAGCTTGTTTTGCCGGCTCCAGTTGCACCGATTAAACCTACTACTTTCCCTTTAGAAGCAGAAAACGATATGTTCTCAAGCGATTTTTTATCCTCGTTTGGATAGGATAAGCTAACATGCTGAAACTCGACCGTTCCATTAATAGAGAAACTTCCGGCATGCTCATGGACTTTTTCTTCTTCTTCTAAAATTTCTAGCAGCCTTTCACCTGAAGCTTTAGACTGTGAAAACATATTGATAACAAACCCTAGATTCATAATCGGCCACATTAAATAAGAGGTTAAGCTAAAGAAAGCAACAAGCTCTCCAGGACGTACGCTTCCGTTCATAACAAGCGCTCCTCCGTAAGCAAGGAGACCAACAATAGATAAATTCCCTATAAACTCCATTAAGGGGAAATAAGTTGCCCACACATTCGCTGTTTCAATGTTTCGATTTTTATAAACTCCGTTGGAATCGTTAAATTTAGAGGTTTGAAATTTTTCTCTTGATAATGATTTGACCGTCTGTATGCCGCTTATATTTTCTTGAACATTTGTATTAAGTTCTCCAAACGATTGGCGAATTAAGCGAAACGCTGGATGAACGCGTTTATCAAAACGATAAACAGCTACCCCCAAAAAAGGCAGCAGGCAAATTGTGACAAGAGTGAGTGAAATAGAGTAATAGAACATAACGGAAAAGCTGGCAGTAAGTAAAATGACGAAGCGAATTAATTCTGAGAAGCCAAAAGATAGAAAAAAACGAAATCCTTCTACATCAGCTGTCAACCTGGACATCAAGTCCCCTGTTTTAGCATTGTCATAATAAGAAAACGGTAAATACTGAAGTTTGCGGTAAAGTTTATTGCGAAGAGTATACACGGACTTAATTCCAAATAAGTCGCCGTAATATTGCTGAATATATGTAAAGATTCCTTTGATGATCATCAGTCCAATAAAAATAAATGCTACATTATCGACTAGCTGATATTGTTTTCCTAACACGATATGATCAATCGTATATTGCAGCACAATAGGGTAAATCACAGTGATGGAGGTTACAAATAACAAGCAAATAGCAGAATAAAAAAAGTACATTCGGTACGGCAAATAAAAATCTTTTAGTTTTTTAAACGTTCCCATATACCCCGTCCTTTCCCTTAGCTAAGATGTGGCACACATATTTAAATATATCGGTTCCCGAAATAAATTACCATAATTTTTAGATATTTTTTCAAAAAAAGGTAAATAGTCATAAAAAAGAGGTTGGGATATAGCTAAATGAATTCCATCTAAAGACGAAACTATTCACTCAAACAAAAAAACGAACCACTAATCAAACATATTGATCAATGGTTCGTTTTTCACTTGGTCTAAAATACTTTTGTCCCAGCTTCTTTTTTTATTGTTTTTCCACTGCATGTCCGCCGAACTCATTGCGAAGAGCGGCAACTACTTTACCTGTAAACGTATCATCTTCAAGTGAGCGATAGCGCATCATTAAAGATAAAGCAATAACTGGCGTTGGCACTTGTAAATCTAAAGCTGATTCAACCGTCCATTTCCCTTCACCGGAAGAATGCATAACTCCTTTAATACTGTCAAGTTTTGCATCTTTTGAAAATGCACGTTCCATTAATTCGATTAACCATGAGCGAATAACAGAGCCATTGTTCCATACGCGGGCTACAGCTTCGTAGTCATAGTCAAATTCACTTTTCTCTAACACATCAAAACCTTCAGCAATTGCTTGCATCATGCCGTACTCAATTCCGTTATGAACCATTTTCAAGAAGTGACCGCTTCCTGCTGCACCTGAATAGAGGTAGCCATTTTCTACGTTGATGTCGCGGAAAATAGGTTCGATTGTAGCAAATGCTTCTTTATCTCCGCCAATCATCATACAAGCGCCGTTTCGGGCACCTTCCATTCCGCCGCTCGTTCCAACATCGAAGTAGTGAATTCCTTTTTCAGCAGAAGCTGCAGCACGTCGTACGGAATCTTTATACTTAGAATTACCGCCTTCGATAATCATATCTCCTTCTTCAAGTAATTCTTGAAGCTCAGAAATTACTTTTTCTGTGAGCTCTCCGGCTGGAACCATTACCCAAGCAATGCGTGGTTTTTCTAATTTGCTTACTAATTCTTGAATGGAAGAAGCGCCTTCTGCTCCCTTTTCTGATACTTTCTGTACGGCTTCGTTGTTCACATCGAATGCTACCACAGAATGGTTATGATCTAGTAAATTCAATACTAAGTTTGCTCCCATTTTCCCTAAGCCAATCATACCTAATTTCATATGTAAATTACCTCCAATAGTAAGTTTCGTATCATGTTGTTAGTGTTAGTATGGTGTAAACTCACAAGAAAAAATCCACATTTTTATATTTCCTTTATCAGTTACTTCCTACACACAAAAAAGAAAAACATTCGATGCAAGTTCTACTAAGCATCGAATGCTTTTCACCTGTTACAACTGCCTGTATTTATTCGTTCTCACCTAATACACGATTCACGCGCTTTTCAAGCATTTTCATACCGCTTCCACCAGCTTGGAAGTGGCGTAGCTGACCTGTTTTGTCAAATACATAATATGCCGGTACATATTGATTTTCAAATGCATCCGTTAATTTATGTTCACTGTCTACAAAAATTGGCTGCGTAATATCGTGTTCTGCTGCTACTTCTTTAATTTTTGTTAAGTCTAAATCATCTTCAGAGCGCGGCATATGAACGGCTACTACGTTTAGTTGTTCTTTGTATTGGTCGCGAAATTCATTTACTTGAGGCATTGCTTCTTTACATAGATGACAGCTTACTGACCAAAAATGAATAAGCGTTGGCTTTTCGCCAATTAGCTGCTCTTTTGTAACCTCTCCGTTTAACCATTCTGTAGCGCCCGTTAACTCAGGCATTGGCTGACGTAATTTCATGAATAAAAGCCTCCCTTGTTTTCACTATTATTGACTATATGTTCTTTATTATCCGATGAAAAAAAGGCCTAACGTGGACGTTAGACCTTTTAAACGTTGTGCTTACGCGTTTAAAGTAGCTTGACCTGGTTTCCAGTTAGCTGGGCAAAGTCCGCCAGTTTGTAACGCTTGAAGAACACGTAAAGTTTCATCAACGTCACGGCCAATATTGTTGTGGTTTACAACTGAATATTGTAATTCGCCTTCTGGGCTGATGATGAATAAACCGCGAAGTGCTACACCTTCTTCTTCAATTAAAACGCCGTACTCACGAGAAACAACGTGATTTGTATCAGCTGCTAATGGATATTTAAGATCACCTAAACCATTATCTTTACGATCAGTGTTGATCCAAGCTAAGTGTGTATGGATTGTGTCTGTAGAAACACCGATTACTTCTGCGTCAAGATCTTCAAACTCATCATAACGGTCAGAAAGTGCAGTGATTTCTGTTGGACATACAAATGTAAAGTCCATTGGATAGAAGAATAATACTGTCCATTTGTCATTTTTAATATTTTCTTCTAAGCTAACTTTACCGAATTCTTTGTTTGATAATACAGCTTCCATTTCAAAGCGTGGAGCTTGTTTACCTACCATACGTTCTGGCATACATGATCCCTCCAAATAATTATTAAATGAGAAAATGTATAAAACATTCTCACTTATGTACTGTTATAACGGTTTTCATTATAATGGATATTGTTTTTTTAGTCAATATTAATTAAGAATGAATTTAAACAACATCTTATAATGGTAACATAGTTGTTATGCCCGCCTTTAGGGCAAATTAAACCCTGACTTCAGCAAAAAAATGCTATAAAAGGGTTGCATTTATTTACCTTCTCAGTTTAGCATGTCTAATATCGGGAATAAACAAATGTGCTCATACTCTTACAAAATCTTTTCCACAGAATACATTCCCACTTATTAATATTGAAACAGAACATAGGAAGGATGAACAACGAATGTTTAAGATGCAAGACATCAACTGGGAACAGCTTCTTACCAATGCTGGAGTTATTGTGTTAAAACTTATTGCCATTACCATTGTATTTTTACTTGTACGAGCAATTGGTAAAAAAGTTATTGAGCGTTCCTTTGAAAAAATGAGTGAGCGCGAAAATACTACGCGCGGACGCATGCTCACACTCAAAAGTTTAACCGTTAATGTGTTTTCATATGTACTTATTTTTATTTTTGTCGTCATGCTGCTTGAAGCAGTAAATATCCATGCGACAGCTCTATTAGCCGGTGCCGGAGTTGTGGGTCTAGCAATCGGGTTCGGTGCTCAAGGACTAGTTAGCGACGTTGTAACAGGTTTCTTTTTACTTCTTGAAAAACAGCTGGATGTTGACGACTATGTAACAACCGGAAGTTTTTCAGGAATTGTCGAATCAGTAGGTCTGCGTACTACTCAAATTCGCGGATTTGATGGAACTTTACACTATGTGCCTAACCGTGAAATTACAAGCTTAAGCAATCATTCCCGAGGCAATATGCGCGCGTTGATTGATATTGGCATTTCGTATGATGATGATATTGACAAAGCAATTTCCGTACTAGAAAAAGTATGTGAGCGCGTTGCTGCAACAAATGAAAACATTGTAGAAGGACCAAGCGTGATAGGAGTTCAAGGTCTAGGCGCATCGGACGTTGTGCTTCGTGTAGTTGGCAAAGCTAAAAACGGTGAGCAGTGGGGGGTTGAACGTCAGCTTCGCAAAGAGTTTAAAGAAGCATTTGACGCAAACGGTATTGATATTCCGTTCCCTCATCAAGTAAATATTGATAAAAAGCAGCCTGAAGATGCCAAGCAGCCTCAGCATGCATAAAAATAGCCGAAGGATTTATTCCTTCGGCTTTCTTTTATCCTTGTACCTTGTTGCCTACTTGCTGACAAATTTCTTCTGCCGTTAATCCGCTAGCTGTAATAACTGAGCCTTGCGTTACTGCATCAGAAATCCCCATTACGTTTGAATCCTGCCCTGTTACAACACAGCAATCGCACCCTTGTGCATCACTTTCGTTGCGTAATTGTACCACTTCATGTCCGAGCTGCTGAAGTGCAGCCTGTACATCTGTTAAACCGTATTCTACACCAATTCGTGCCATCGTTGCCCACCTCCTCATGGTATTAATTTAGCCATAAGGAAAAATGATTATACGATTTATTGATTGCCTTTATGTTCAAAATATTTTGTAATAAGTGAAATCGCCGTATCTATTGCGCCTTCATGAGGCTGCAGCTTTGCATGATGAAGCCCATATTCAGACTGAACGCCAAGCCAAAACATAAATCCAGGAATATCTTTTAGCATATAGCCAAAATCTTCTCCCGTCATTGCTTCTTTGCATTCAATGACATCCACGTCGGTTTGCGCTTTGGCAAATTCCATAAACTCTCGCGTGACTTCATGGTGATTATATACTTGATGATACATACATCCATAATCAATGGCTGTTTCACACTGATACCCTACTTCTACTCCTTTAACAATCGCTTCAATTCGTTCTTTAACACGCGTCATTGATTCAGGAGATAGCGTGCGAATGGTCCCTTCTATGCGAGCTCGCTCCGCAATAATATTTTGAACCGTCCCCCCTTGAATTTTTCCTACTGTAATTACAGCGCTGTCTAGCGGATCAACGTTGCGAGCAACAATCGTTTGAAGCTGTGAAACGAGCTGACATGCAGCGACTACCATATCATTTGTTGTATGTGGATAAGCAGCATGCCCGCCTTTTCCTTTTAAATCAATAAATAGCTCAGACGTGTTAGCAAATAGTAACCCTTCCTTCAGTGCAATCGACCCAACCGGATATTCAGGAGCTACGTGAAGGGCAAAGATGAAATCTGGAAGCCATTCTTTCATGATATCGCTTTGGAGCATTGGCTGTGCTCCTCCTGGACCTTCTTCTGCCGGCTGAAAGATGAACAGTACGTTATCTTTGATTTCATGCTGAGCAAAGTAAGTCAGTACGCCTAGCCCAATGGCCATATGCATATCATGTCCGCAGGCATGCATGAGTCCTTCATGCTGTGATTGAAAAGAATAATTCGTTTCTTCCGTGATAGGAAGACCGTCAATATCTGCTCGGTAGCCTATTGTTTTAGTTGGGTTTGTACCATGTACTTTAACAAAGAGTCCCGTTTTCCACGTCTTTACTTCTAAGCGCTCTTGCGGAAGAGTGTTAATATAATCAAGCAAAAAACGCTGTGTTTTCACCTCTTGAAACCCTAATTCAGGAATTTTATGTAGCTCTCTTCTTATTTTCACAAATTCATTTTCAGCCATGTGTATGTCCTCCTCACGAAATAAAGAAGAAAGCGTGGTTGCCCACGCTTCCAACTTGTCCATATGATACGTTTAAGGATTCAGTATCCCAATCGCTAAAACCTATTAATTCAGCAAAGAAAAAGCGCAAACTGATCGTTTTTCTTATTCTTCGTTTAATTGACGCAATTCTTGCTTGATTTCTGTTTTAGACTTTGTTTTTTCGTCAATTTCTTTAATAACGCGTGCTGGCGTACCTGCTACTACTGTGTAAGGGGCTACATCTTCGACCACAATTGCACCTGCAGCAACTACGGCACCTTTACCTACTGTTACCCCTTCAAGAACAACAGCATTAGCACCGATTACTACATCATCTTCTACTACAACTGGTTTTGCAGAAGGTGGCTCAATAACACCAGCTAATACAGAACCTGCGCCGATATGACAATTTTTACCTACTGTTGCACGACCACCAAGTACTACGTTCATGTCGATCATTGTTCCTTCACCGATTACAGAACCGATGTTAATCGATGCACCCATCATAATAACAGCGTTGTCGCCGATTTCAACTTGATCGCGAATAATAGCGCCTGGCTCGATACGAGCTTTAATTCCTTTCATATCTAATAAAGGAATCGCAGAGTTGCGGCGATCGTTTTCAATTACGTAGTCTTCAATTTTTCCTTCGTTTGCTTCAATAGCAGCTTTGATTTCTTTCCATTCACCAAATACTACACCTGTGTTGCCCGTTACGAATGTTTTAGAAGATGAACCAAAGTCAATTCCTTCTACTTCACCTTTTACGTAAACTTTTACCGGTGTTGATTTTGTACTGTTTTGAATAAATGAGATAATCTCATTAGCATCCATCATTTTCATTATGTATTCCTCCTAAGTAAGCAATGTCTCATTTAATGTAACAAAATGCTTTCACAATGACAAGCATCATTATCGTTTTAATAAAAAGATAACGATTGCAAATAAAAAAAGCGAGCACCTGAGCTCGCTTTAGACCGTTTCTCTTACGTATTCACGTACAATATCAACAAATGCTCGAACTTGCTTCAGTTTAAACGCTGATTCATATCCAACTAAAGAAGTGTCTCGTGTAATTGGCTCGCCATTTGCTTTTAGAAGCGGCGTCCGATGAATATGGCTTCCAGCTTCTTTGATAGCAATCGATGGTAAAATAGCGAAACCAAGACCATTTAAAGCCATTTGTTTACACGTCTCAATCTGGTCCACTACAATCGTACGCTTCGGTGTAGTATGAAACTCTCGATGCCACCATTCTAAAATTTCTTGATAATACGTTGAGTCACTTTTAAATTGAATAAATGGTCGATGAGTATTTACTACTTCCGCTGCCCTTTCAATTTCTGAATCAACTAGGTAAAGAGGATCTGTAAACAAATGTTCTTTGACGCCTTTCCAATCGGGATTTCCGCGTATGATTCCAATATGTACCTCATCTTCGTACAGGTAGCGAAGCATTTCACTGCTCCAGCCGGTTACAAGAGAGATTTTAGCATGTGGGTAACGATCCATATAGCGTTTTAACACCGCCGGCAGCCAGTGCTGTCCAATAATCGAAGCCACCGCTAATTTGAGTGTACCATATACTTCATTATCTAAATGATGCAAGTCCTCGCGAACCCGATCTTCTTTTTCTACTACTTCTTTTGCAAATTGAACAATCTTTTCTCCAGCAGGCGTTAATGACAGTCCTTTTTGCGAACGAATGAAGATTTGTGTATCCCATGCTTTTTCAATGGTTTGCAGCCTCTGTGATAAAGCTGGTTGCGATACAAATAATCTCTCTGCAGCTTTTCTCATATTTAATTCTTGAGCTAATACAACGAGCATTCGACATTCTATTAATTGCATTCAGTTATTCCTTTCAAGCCTCTTTTTACTTTCATTTTACCTTTATCATATAAGAAAAAAACGGAGAAAGATAGGCTGAAACACGATTTCTTAAAAAAATTATTGAAATGACTCTTTCGGGAGAATGATGGACTGCCTTCTTAATGACTTTAACAAATTTCTTCGCGTTAAAATCCCTTCAAAAATACCATCTTCATTCTCTACGCACAAAAAAGGATGGTTAATCATGGCATTTATGACTTTTAATACGGATTTTTTCATGGAGACACGAGGAACATTTTGATTCATAACTTCTTCTACTTTCATGGTTTCTAATCTTTCAAATTCAATGCGCTTTAACCCTAAAATCGAATCTAAAATAAGCGTCATGCTCACGAACCCCTGCAGCTGAAACCTTGGATTTAATACGGGAATGGACGTATAGCCAGTCTTTGTTAACACAAGCAAAGCATGTTCTAAATTATTTCCGACTTGAACATGAGCAACTTTATCAGAAGTGACAAGCAAATCTCGAAGTTCAATTTGATTTAACTGATTGTGATCAATATCAATCATTTATACATTCTCCTTCCATTTCTCATAACTTCCACGTGTGTAAAGAGAAAAAGAACAAGCTACAAAATGAAAATAGCTTGCTTACGTAAATGCGAACCTTTAAGAGGGAATAGAAGCAGACACACTCGATGTTCTCCCTTATATGTTAAGTCTAGATTTTTTTAAAACAAGTGTCAACGAAAGTTCATAATTATCTGAATTTTTTATTTTGCTTTTTTTACAGCATTCGACCCTTTCCTTCCATTTATCAGAAAATCCGCTATCACTTTGTCGGTATTTCCCGGGAAAATAGGACAGAAGCCACCGCAAAAACTCCATACGCAGTAACAAAAAAATGCCGCAAAGTATAAAATCCTTTGCGGCATTCGTTTTGCTTTATCCCTTAATGAATAAGTTCAAAAATTTCAATTGCAATCATATCAACGTTATCAAATTGATAAACAGCTGGCTTTTCACCATCTTGATATACTTCAAGTTCGTATGTTTCAGTTTTTGCATGATATTTCACGCTGCAAATTCTTTTTCCCTCTACTTCGAAGAAGCGTTGTGGCGCTTCACTTCCACTTGCTTGCTCACGGAGATTCACAAGACGAGTTAAAATACCTTGTAATTGTGACATATAATCTCTCCTTTCACCTATTACATCATTACGCATTCGACTTTTCTACAATATCAATTCAAATAAGTACTTTATCTAAACTAATACTTAAAAGACACCATTTCACTATATGCCACATACTAAAAAAACACAAGTACTTTACGTGATTTTTCATAAGAAAATGCCTTATTATAGCGATATATGTCGTTTTTTATTATAATAACATAGCGATATACTATGTATCATCCAAAACTTCATTCTACTTTAACACCATTCATTTTGATATAGGGAGGTGCTTTCATTGAGATCTATAGAGCTGTACACACAACCAGCTTGCCCACCTTGCGAAATTGTTAAACAGTTTTTACAGCATCACCACGTTTCCTATAAAGAATTTGACGTATCTAAAGATGCTTCTGCTCGAAAACGAATGACTACTGAGTTAGAGTCTTATTCCACTCCGACTATTCGTGTTGATCAGGAAATTATCAGAGGGTTTGACCTTCAAGCGCTTGAGAAGCTTCTGAACATTGGGTAACAGAAACACTCAAAATAAGCTTTTCTCGGCTATTTTGAGTGTTTCTTACTATATATAAGCTTTTGTACCTTCCATTTCCCCTGTTTTTTTACTAAAGTGATCATTTCATAATGATCTTGGTATTTTACTCGTTCATTATGCACAGCCGGAAAAAATTGATAGACATAAGCTTTGTTTTGGTCGGAATGAAGAGCTACCTTCGTCTGTTCATCGAAAGAAAAGAAAGGGATGTAGTGTGTTAAATATTCAGGTCCCTCTCCGACATATCCTTGAGCTTTTTGTAAGAGAGCCTCATTAAAAAATACGGATGCATACTCATCATCTAAAAATAATTTCAGCTCACGAGCAGCATCTTGATTAGCATGGGCAGACGCAGCTCTTAGCTGAGCCTGATAAGCGTCCTGCAAATTTATAAAGATTTCATGCCTAATCTCTCCTGACACTTCTGCATAAACAGATTTTCCTGAGTACAAGATCATCATCAAAAAGACAAGTAAGCATATTTTCTTCAAATTAACTCAGCTCCTTCGCTTCTTTTTTATTAGAATTCCGAAATTTCCCCTGCCTATGCATATCTCTATAACCGACTGTCGTTCCCCTCTAAAAAAACATAAAAAACCGGCAACCACTTTTGCTGATTGCCGGTTTAACTTCAACTTATATATTCTCTACAAAACGTCTCTTTCATATAAAAAAGAATATGAAATATCAAGGAATATATAGTGCATATTATCAATCGGATACGAAAAAGTCCGGATATTCTCACCTGTTTCAATATCATTATACAAATCTGATAATATGCCTTTTTTTTCATAGCTCATTCGAATAATATTCTCAAGAAAATATGGGCGCCAGCTCCAATTTTTCTTTACATATTCAGGCTCAAGAATCCAATCCTCGTTTTTCTTTACATAGTTAGAAGACTTTTGAAATCCATTTTCATCGCAGATGTAAAGGCGAAAACACACGTTGGATAGTTCTTCTGCAATAACAGGCAGCATATCGTCATACGTTTCTAGCTTTCTGCACTTTGTCATTACCTGCTGCATTTTATCTTGAAAGCGTTCCGTCAGCTGGTAAACAGCAAGCAGCTTTTTCTTTTCATGAGCGATATACATTTCGAAACGTTCCTTTAGTTTATCCTTTAAGATGTTCGGATCGACAAGTTCAGCAGCCGGCTTATGTAAATAATAACCTTGAAAATATCTGCCTCCGTTTCTCCATGCATACTGCAGCTGATAGGAGGCTTCTATATCTTCATATAGAAGCGTAGCACCCATTTTTCTTGCTAAAAGAGATAAAGAATACAATACGTCTTGATACGACTGCGCCATGTCCGTTTGTCTTAGAATATGTAAATCTACTTTTAAGATATCTGGTGACAGCAACCCAATTCTGTCTAGATTACTACTTTCTTTTCCTATATTATCAATTGCAATCTTAATACCATATGTTTGATAATACTTTAGTAAGTGTTGAAGCGATTCCAAATCTCCACTAAAATTGTGTTCTGTAATTTCGAGAACAATTCGATCAAGCGATAATCCTTTATTTTCGAAAAGTTGCAATAATTCTAGCAAGGATTCTCCATGATCGTTCATTAATAAATTAGGGTTCTGATTAATAAAAATTAAAAATTGTTCTTCCTGGGTCAACATATGCTCGAGCGCTTGTGTTAAAACAGCATAATCAACTTCTATGCGATATTCATCCGGAATCGCATCATCATGAAAGAATGGGCCGAGGCTTTCAATTTCCCCTTCATTTTGAAACCTCGCCAACACTTCATAGCCAATTACTCTATGTCCATCTGCACTAAAAATTGCTTGATAATACGGAAGAGTTTTCTCTATGTTTGTTAATACATCTAACGGGTCCACTCAACTCTCCCCTCTCCTTGTTCACTTTACGTTAGTATAATACGAATAGCATAATTTTGCTAGTCCTTCTAGGTTTGCTTTGTACTTTTTAGTGCGTATCCAACCTTAAAAAGGATGCTGATTTAGCCACTGTCCCCCGTCCATTGTGATGCATTCCCCATTGATATAAGATGCTTCATCGGAGAATAAGAAACTAGCTAATCCCGCTATTTCCTCAGGAGTTCCAAGGCGTCCTAATGGTACAGAATTCAATGTACGCGCTTTCATTTTTTCTGACTCAAATAACTTATCGGCTCCTCCTGTTCGCTCGATCGGCCCCGGCGCAATCGCATTCACCCGTATACCGTATTTCTTTCCCCACTCTACTGCGAGCGTGCGCGTCATGGTTAAAACTCCTGACTTGGCACAAGCTGAATGAATAACACCTGCTCCTGCGTTCCACGCATATGTAGCCACAATGTTTGTAATGGCTCCTTTTGTACCTTTATCGATCCAATATTTCCCTACTGCGGAACTGCAATAAAATGTACCATTTAATACAATATTAATTACGCTGTTCCATCCGTTAACGGATAAGTCTTCAGCTGCACATATAAAATTTCCTGCAGCATTATTAACTAAAAAATCAATTTGTCCAAATGCCTTGTCTGTTTCTTGGACCATTCGTTCCACATCTTCTGGATTGCGTACATCCATTACCACGGAAAGTACCTGTCCATCAAACGTTTTAATTTCCTTTTCTGTCTCTTGTAATCGATCGGCTGACCTACCTGTGATTACCACATGAGCACCTTGTTCTGCAAATCGCTTCGCCATATGTTTTCCCATTCCGCTTGAACCGCCAGTAACAATTACGACCTTGTTCTTCAATTTATCTTCCTCCCCAAAACATAAGTGTTTTACAACTATTATTTTACTATTTTTTCTGAATAAAGTGAAACTTTTATCTATTTAACTTAAAAGCAGACTTCTCGTTGTGATGATAAAAAAAACAATGCTATAATGAAAACTTGAAAACTATAAGGAATAGGTTGATTTTGCATGAAAAAGACGTATACAAGACGATCTTTTTTGAAAGGACTAGCGTCTATTTCGTTAGGGTCTTTGCTCACCACGTCTTTTGGGTATACATATGCCAAATATATTGAGCCTAGACGTCTGCAAATTGTTCGTCATACAATTACTTCTAAAAACATTCCGAAAAGCTTTAACGGAATAAAAATTTTACAATTTAGTGATATTCACCTTGGACTCTCTTATGATTTATTACAACTAGAACAGCTTATGGTAACCATAAATAATTTGAAGCCTACTATTATATTATTTACTGGAGATTTAATGGATGTACCTAATGAATACCCGCATCCAGAAAGAATTCCCCCGATTTTACAGAGGCTTCAGGCTCCTCTTGGAAAATACGCAATATATGGAAACCATGATCATGGAGGGTATGGAACAAATATCTACAAACAAGCCATTGAAGACGCAGGATTTAGACTTCTAGTAAATGAAGTTGACACGGTTTCCATGCCCGATAAAAGCTACATTCATATTTGTGGACTCGATGATATTATGCTTGGGAATCCACAATATGAGGGAACGCTAGGACAATTACAGCCGGATATCTTTTCTATTGCTATGATTCATGAACCTGACGTTGCTGTCAAAGCAGCTCCTTTTCCAGTGGATCTTCAGCTCTCCGGCCACAGTCATGGAGGCCAAATTCAAATTCCTTTTTACGGTCCTTTGATTACACCGCCCTTTGGGACGGTTTACCCTGAAGGAATGTACGAAGTTGGAGATTCTAAAATGAAGCTTTATGTGAATAGAGGCTTAGGAACCACGCGCATTCCTTTTCGCTTTTTAGCTACGCCTGAAATTACGCTTTTCACCTTGCAATCAACATAAAAACGCCCTTACAGGGCGTTTTTATGTTTTTTTGTCTTTTTTTAGCTGATCATGACCGCCTAATTCTAGTCTTAAAGAAATAAACCAGGCTCAAAAACTTCCGTTCAGCCATACACTACAAAGACAACTGACAAGGAGGTTAAATTATGTACTATCAATATCCCTATACAGGATATCGTAATATTCCAAATGGTGACGAGCGCTTTTTTGGATTTCCTTTTGTTGCTGGCTTAGCTGGTGGGCTGCTTGGCGGACTAGCTGTTGGCGGCTTTGGAGGCAGACCTGGGTGCTGTCCGCCACCTTATCCTTATCCCGTTCCGTTTTACGGCGGTGGATTTCCTGGAGGAGGCTACCCTGGTGCCGGCTTTGGAGGCGTTGGATTTTCTGGAGGAGGCTACCCTGGTGCCGGTTATGGAGGCGGTGCTCCTGTTTATAACACATACTACGGACCTGGATACGGTCCTGGTGGTCCCATTCCTAGATAATAACATGACTAAAAAGCCGAGCACTCGGCTTTTTTTATGTTATTCTTGATCGTCGCAAAGAGCATATTGACAAAAGATCTCTTGACTATTGATAGAGAGCTCATTTTCTTTTTTTATGACGTAATGATAATTCCCTTCTTGATCTTGTTCTCGTGCTTTTACATTATCAGCAAGCATAACTTCAAGCCACTTCCACACTTTTTTTTTCAAATGTGTATCCAAGACAGGAAATAAAATTTCTACTCGTTTCACCATATTTCTTGTCATCATATCTGCAGATGAAAAGAAAAACTTTTCCTGTTTATTATGATGAAAATAATAGATTCGGCTATGCTCTAAAAATCGTCCGACAATGCTTCTTACTCTGATATTCTCGCTAACGCCTTGAATTTGAGGGCGCAAGCAGCACGCTCCTCTAACAATGAGTTCGATTGTCACACCCGCTATAGAAGCTTCATATAGCTTCATAATTAAAATTTTATCCGTCAATGAGTTCATTTTCCCAATGATTCTTCCATTGCCATACCGTCTGTGATACTGTATTTCCTGATCAATGAGATGCAAAAAATCGTTTCTTATATCAAATGGTGCAACGGATAAATGATGATATACTGGTTTTTGCGTATAGCCACTTAAGTAATTAAAAAAATTGGCCGCATCTATCCCGATGTTTTGGTTGACAGTAAAAAGACTTATATCCGTATAGATCTTTGCCGTCGCATCGTTGTAATTCCCAGTACCAAGATGAACAAATCGCTTAATATGCTCTCCTTCTCTTCTCACCACGAGCGTAATTTTACCATGCGTTTTTAAATGCGTCATTCCATATATCACGTGGCATCCTGCCCGCTCTAACTCTTTAGCCCATTGCACATTATTCTCTTCATCAAACCTTGCTTTTAGTTCAACTAGTACCGTCACTTGTTTACCTTTTGCAGCCGCTCGTTTTAATGCTTTAATAACGGGAGAATCTCCGCTTACCCTATATAACGTTTGCTTAATAGCAAGCACATTTTCATCGTCTGCTGCACAGTTAACAAAGTCAAGCACCGGCTTAAACGATTCATAAGGATGGTGAAGCAAAATGTCTCTTTGAATCATTTGGTCGAAAACATTTTGATCCGGGTGTAACTGTGTTGTAACCTTAGGAATAAAGGCTTTTTCAGCGAGCTCTTCATGGGTAGATTTAAGTAATCTATAAAACGAAAATAAACTGGTTAAATCCAACTGTTCTTTGATCTCATACACATCTTCATCGTCAATTTCAAGGACTGACTTTAAATACGCTAGTACACCCTGATCGTATGGACTCTTAATCTCAAGCCGAACAGCCGCTCCCCATTTTCGCTTCTGCAACTCTTCTTCAATCTCTTTTAATAAATCTTGAGCGTCTTCTTCGTGAATAGTCATATCTGCGTTCCGGGTAATTCGAAATTGAGAAACGGAAGAAACGCAGTATCCCTTAAACAACTTTTTAATAAAATAGGCAATCACATCCTCTAGCAATACAAATAGACGGGTAGAATCTGACGTAGCTATTTCAATATAGCGCGTTAGCATCGAAGGTACTTGAACGATAGCTAGTCTTCCTTTTATCTCGGCAATTTGCTGCTCATCATTTAACTTTTCTGAAAGGACAACTGCTAAGTTCAAGCTTTTATTCATCAACATAGGAAACGGCCGGTATGTATCAATAGCCATAGGAGTTAATACGGGAAAGATTTGCTCGTCAAAATACTGTTCAAGCTTATCTAGATTTGATTTCTCCAGCTTTTCAACCGAAATGATTTCCACACCGTATTTCTGTAATTCGGGCAGAAGTGTGTGAATATACGTATCATACTGCTGCTTGACTAGGTCGTGGTTTTGTTTGGAGATAGAGAATAGCTGCTGTGTAGGAGTTAAGCCTGCTTTGTTTTCGGGTTTGTTAAATCCAGCCTTTACCTGATCTTTTAACCCCGCTACCCGAATCATAAAAAACTCATCCAGATTCGAACTGAAAATCCCTAGAAATTTAAATCGCTCAAGCAAAGGGTTTTTCGTATCTACAGCTTCTTCCAGCACCCGCTTGTTAAAGGCCAGCCAGCTCAATTCACGATTATTGTAATAAGCTGAATCAGCCACTTGTATGGTTTGCTTATAAGTGCGATTACTTTCTAACATTAGCCTCACCTTCCAGGATAATGAATTTAATCTAGTTAGCTATACTGAATATTCTAACCGATCCAGCGTTATTCTAAAGCTTAGTAAATTCAAGAACAATATTTTTTTTTACTACTTTTTCTAGATGCTTTTTCTGTTTTTCAGCCTGATATTGTTCAGGAAGAAAGGTTTTTGTACATAATAGTTTAATCGTCACTGTGTTTTCATCGCTTTTCACATCAATATGTTGAACAACATTTCGCTTTGTTGCATGTAAGCCATCAGCTATTTTTAAAAGTGCACCGAGCAGCTGAACTTTTTTTTGTTCGTCTTTTGTTAACCACTTTTTAAAAGGAGCAACATATTGCCTAAAAGAAGACTTCCCTTTATATGAAGAAACAAGTGCCAGCTTTAAACGTTCTCTATGTGAAATTCCATCTATTGTACGATTAGCAAGCACATAAAACGTATGCTGGCTGCTTGATTCCGCATCAATATACTTTCCTATATCATACACTTGCGCAGCTTTTATAAGAAGCGCTAAGTCATCCTCTTTTAACTCAACCGGTCCCTGCTCCCTAAGATGCTGAAACATCATACTAGCTGTGCGCGTAAGCTGTTTGACGTAATCTTTACTTACTTCAAACTCTTCCATTATTTCTTGAAAACTTTGCTGTATGACATCGGGGTACATTGGCTGGATATTAGCATCAGATGCTTCTTTAAATAACACCCCTTCTCTCAAGCCTTTGCGGCTTAGGATGAAGCGAGTCGCGTTCACTGTTTCATATACTGATTGAAATACTTCAATCGCTGGCAAAATTGTATCCGCACGATCGTTTGACAAGCGGTCTAGCTTTTGAAGATTGTGATAAGACAACGAGCCTATAGCAGATTTCACATGCAATATATCAGCTAAATTCATTTCATATTGATGCAGCCCCGCGAGAGGATAGTGGATAAAACCTTGATGCAGTTGCACCATACTTCTTGCACTTCCTCCAATTGCTACAATCGGCACATGACGATTTAAAAGCCAAGGGACAGCATGGAAATGCCGGATCACGAAATCCCGGATTTTCGCTTTTTCTTCTGCAGTGGGAATATTGCCTTTGACGAACTGCAGACGTAGAGATAAGGCACCGAATGGAAAGCTGTGGTACTGCACTAACTCTCGATTGCGAAAATATGTAACTTCCGTACTTCCCCCGCCAATGTCAATTGTAATGGCTTCTTCGATCGAAGTGGAATGAATAACTGCAACAAAGCCGTAATACGCTTCTTCATATTCAGACAATAGTTGAATAGAAAAGCCCGTTTCTTTTTTTACAAGGGCTAGAACTTCTTTTGCATTAGTCGCTTGACGGATGGTAGCTGTGGCCACACAGGTAACGCGCAGCAGCTGATAATGCTTGGTAATAACTCCAAACGTTTTAAGCGTATCAAGCAAGGTATGTATTCCTTTAGCCGTTAACACGCCTTCTTTATCTAAATAATTTCGAATCCGTGCAGCTACTTTCACGTTTTCAATTTGCTTAAACCCTCTGCCTTTTTTGTATTCATAAATAACAAGGCGTACCGTATTTGAACCTATATCAATCAGTCCATGCTTATAAGTCAATGTAATTTCAACACCTTTTTCAAAATAACTTTAAAAAGTCACTTTTACTTTTTTCAATCGTATACTGTTACAGCATAGTCATATATCAAAGGAGCGAAGTTAATGAGATATATAGTAAAGCGCGGTGAAACCTGGCAAAGCGTTTCAGGTGACTACCGGATTCCGGTTGAAGACCTGTGGATGACTAATCCTTTTGTAAGCCATCATGCGCTGAAGCCTGGGCAAGTAATCATCATTCCAAACCTCCCCGATAAAGAGCTCATTCCTTACACGATCCACGTGTTTATTGCTGAAAAACAGCTTGAATTACGAAAAAATAATATCATACAAAAAGTCTATCCCATTGCAGCAGGAAAAATGCTGAGCGCAACGCCTACTGGAGACTTTGTTATCGTTAACCGGGAACCAAACCCCGGGGGGCCTTTTGGTACAATGTGGCTAAGCTTGTCTAAAAAGTCATATGGCATTCACGGAACAAATGATCCAAGTTCTATTGGAAAAGCCGTATCCAAAGGATGCATTCGTATGTATAATGCCCAAGTAAATGAGCTAGCTCAAATTGTGCCAAATGGTACTGGTGTTTATATTCGACCCTCTCGACGAATGGCTCAATAGTTCGGGATTTACTAATCAATGATTGTTTAACTGTGCGAGCAGCATTTTTTAAAAATAGAAAGTATGGCGTGCTGTTCCACTTTACTTGTATAAGGAAGCGTAACAAAACAAACCCTATACATAGGAAATTTCATTAATTACCAAAATACTTCTTCGTGTAATTATTTTCAAATGGGACAAGACACGCTATAATGAACGTATCAGCTTTCACCTTATAGGTTGAACAGCTGATATGATAGAAAGGGAGTGAACGTATGTCTCAAGCAAATGGACAAGGCTCTTTGACCCCGTCTGTATCTGAGATTGCACAAGCTATTTTCACTGTAAATCGTCACGCAAAAGCTGCTCCTGATCCTAAGCAGTTATATACGTTAAAGAAAATTGCATTAGATCAACTAATTTTAGAAGGAAAAGCAAAAAAAGAAGGACTTCACTTTTCGCCAAACCCTGGTAAAAGTCAGCAAAAATCAGATGTACTTGTATCAGTTGGAGACTACTTTTTCCATATGCCTCCAAAGAAAGAAGACTTCAAAGAGTTATCACACCTCGGCCATTTAAACCATCAGTATCGAAATCCCAAAACGACTATGTCATTATCTTATGCGAAGCGCTTATTATCTAAATATACGGGTCATCTCGTACAGCCGGCTAAAAGCCCTGTTTCGACTCCAAGAAAACGGCAAGCACCTGTGTTTAAACCGCTGGGTAAAAGTTATTTTTAAAAAAAGTGCCTGAAGTGGAGCAATCTGCTTTCAGGCACTTTTTTGTCTTCCTACAAAATATAGAGATCAATCAACTCAACAAGCTCTCCGATTTCCGGCTTACTTACTTGTCCTTCCGCTCCTACCATTTTTCCCTTGTGACGTAAATCTTCTGTGATAAGAGAAGAGAAAATAATAACTGGAAGGATAGAAAGCTGAGGATTTTCTTTCACTTTTTTAGTTAAATGATGGCCATCCATTTGCGGCATTTCTATATCTGTAATAAGCAGCTGGACTTGATCACTGATTTCCACTCCTTCATCGATCACTGAGCTTAGATAGTTCCATGCTTCCTCACCGTTCTCGAAAAATTCCGTGTTCTCATAACCTGCTTGTGCAAGAGTATCTTCAATCATTCGGCGCAACAGCGGCGAGTCTTCAGCCACGACAATCTTTTTATTAGAACGTTCTCTAGCCCCTAGCTTTTTTATTTTCGACTGATTAATACCCGCATCAGGGTTCACATCAAAAATCAACTTTTCGAAGTCTAACAGCAGAAGCATTTGCCCGTTTAATTTTACCACTCCAGTAATCTGCGTTTCCAAACCTTGATACAAATCTGAAGGCTTCTCAATTTCTTTCCAAGAAATACGGTGAATTTGCGTTACTGCGTGTGTGTGAAAGACTATTTTTTGCTGATTGAACTCTGTGACGATTAACTTATCTTTTTCCGGCGTATTTGAAGGTTCCATTTTTAACGCTTTTGCTATGTCAACGACAGGAAGAACTTCTCCTCTTAGCTCTATAATACCTTCTATGTAAGAATGCGCATTTGGAACAGGTGTAATAGATACAGGATTAATAATCTCTCTAACTTTTACTACATTGATGCCAAATAAAACATTTCCTATCTCAAATTCGACAATTTCCAGTTCGTTTGTACCACTTTTTAACAGTATTCCTTTATCTTGATTCATATCACTTACTCCTCTCATCTCACCCGCTTATCTAATAGTCCATATTTCCTATTATAGTGACCGCCTCTTATATCCGTAAAGAAAAATTTTCTTATTTTATTATCCTTTTTCCCTAAAACATATACATAAAATATTGTTTTACGAATTAACAGAATATTATATACTATATAAAAACATGAGCGTTGATCCCTTTCGCCTTATCCTCTGCTCAGTTTTTTACTTGCTCTACTTTACTTCTCTATACTAGCTTATGAACTTGAGTCAAACGACCACTCCTATTCAAATGAGGTGTAATTTATGAACAGAGGATTACAAAAAGAAGAAACAAAAAAACGCATTCAAAAAGCAGCTATCTCTTTATTCCAACAGCAGGGATATCAAAAAACGACTGTGTCTCAAATTACGCATGAAGCGGGTGTAGCAAAGGGAACATTTTTTAATTACTTCAAAACAAAAGAAGAAGTTCTTCACTACCTTGGAATTAATTTCACAAACCGTATCTCCTATAAATTAGAACAGCTCCTTCAAACCGAAGAATCAACTGCTGCCATTGTTAAACAACTGTTTTTATTACTAGCACAATCAAACGAAGAAGCGAACCCTCACCTAATCCGTTCTTGGTTTCATATTGCTATTACCAACAGTTCCTTTCAACAATCTGAAATTCTTCAAATTGAAAAAATGCGCGCTCATTTTACAAAAGTTTTTCAAACAGGACAAGACCGAGGTGAACTTATAGTCGATATCCCTGCCGAAGAAATGGCTTCTATTGCTATACTTAATTTTTTTGGCACCCTTCTCTACTGGTGTACTAACCAACCCGACTCTGCTACCCTTCAAGAAAGAATAGACAAGTCGGTTACTCTTCTATTTAGAGGGTTTCTTATTCATTCCTAAAAGCCTGTTCACAAATTTTTAACAAGAAATCGAAGATAGCTGTGGACTCTACAGCCAAAACGGTTTATACTACACAAAGTGAATGAATAATCTTAAAAGAAGGTGTTCGTAATATGAAAGGCTCCGTCATTCTTTTTAATGACGATAATGAAATGACCATTATTGAAAACGTAGAAGAAGCTGTATATCAAGATATTAAAGAACAAGAAGGCTCTGATCACTGCGTTGTCACATTGGACGATCATGAAGTTGATTTTGGCTACGTTTCCCCCGTTTATTGGCGTGAAGGCCAAATACACACTGACTAATATACAAGACCTGCATATATATGCAGGTCTTTTTATGCACTTATTTTTTTGAATCTAGAATTGAACGTGAAGCAAGGAACCTCTGATTTCCTAACACATACCTTAGCACATTCGCAGTTAAAAACAGGGTTAACAACTATATAGAAAGGGTACATTTCAAGTAATAGAAGCTGCGTTTTATTTTAAAAAAGGAGGTTTATGTTATGAGTTCTTATCGAAAAAATATGAATCACTATCCTCACTCATCTCAGTACACACCTTACCAACACTATTACGCAAAAGAAGCTGATCGTATTTTAACGGCTATGAGTACAAACTTTAATAAACAGCATTTGAAATCTCTTATCGACGATGCGTTAGATAACAGAGATGAAGAACAATTTTATGAACTAACAACTGCTTATAATAAGCTATATAACACCTAACTTAAAACCACTATTTGCAAAATGCGCAAATAGTGGTTTTTTACCTATTTTCATTGTGATAAAATGAGTTGAAAATACGCGGAAGGATTTGAAACCATGGAGCACTTAATCAATAAACGTGTCAAAGAAATTGAACTATCAGGAATACGTACATTTTATAATATGGTCTCACAATACCAAGATGTTTTATCCCTCACAATTGGACAACCTGACTTCTTAACACCACAGCATGTAAAAGAAGCGGCAAAATCTGCAATTGATGGTAACCAAACTTCTTATACCCACAATGCTGGAACAATCGAACTGCGCGAGGCAGCAGCTCAATTTGTCAAAGAAAAATATGACTTGCACTATAACCCAGCGGATGAAGTGATTGTGACCATTGGAGCTAGTCAAGCAATTGATATTGCTCTTCGCACCATTTTAGAAGAAGATTCCGAAGTTATCTTGCCTGGACCTGTTTATCCAGGATACGAACCGCTTATCCGGTTAAACGGCGCTAAACCTGTACATATTGATACAACCGAAACAGGATTTCGACTAACTGCGGATTTAATCGAACAACATTTGACCTCTAAAACAAGATGCGTCATCTTACCTTATCCGTCTAACCCTACAGGCGTGACGTTGTCACAGCAAGAATTAGAAGAAATTTCCGCTCTTTTAAGCGATAAAAATATTTTTGTACTATCTGATGAAATATACAGCGAGCTCGTTTTTGATAAAAAACATCAGTCCATTGCCTCCATTTCATCTATGAGAGAGAAAACAATTGTTATTAACGGAGTATCAAAGTCTCACTCCATGACGGGCTGGCGAATTGGTCTTTTATTTGCTCCTTCTTATTTAGCCAAACATATTTTGAAAGTTCATCAATACAACGTGAGCTGTGCTTCTTCTGTTTCTCAAGCAGCTGCACTCGAGGCACTGACAGCAGGTAAAAACGATGCGGTGGATATGAAAAAAGAATACGAACAAAGACTGAATTATGTGTATGACCGACTAGTAAACATGGGATTTGACGTAGAAAAGCCGACTGGTGCTTTTTATATCTTCCCTTCTATCCAGAACTTCCACAGTAATTCATTTGATTTTGCCCTGGAGTTAGTCAAAGAAGCGGGTGTTGCACTAGTACCCGGCAGCGCTTTTTCTTCCCACGGTGAAGGATATGTACGCCTGTCGTATGCGTATTCCATGAACACGCTGCGTGAAGCCTGTGATCGAATTGAAGCTTATCTTATTACATCTCGTCAATCACGTTAAACCAGTGGTAAGAAGTGTATGCATTTTTTTGTGAGTGATAGCACATAAGAGCGGGTATACTAGAAGCATATAAATTGACTTCAATAGTGTATCATTATAAAATGTGCATCGATTCACTAAAGAAATACATACTTTTAACGGAGGTTTTTATTATGACAAAAGATTTTTTTGATGTGGTAAATGAACGTACATCGATTCGAGAATATGACTCTTCAGCTAAATTAAGCAAAGAAGAATTAACGGAACTTTTAGAAGCAACAGTGAAGTCACCATCAGCTTGGAACTTACAGCACTGGCATTTCGTTGTTATTACAGACCAAGATGCGAAAGAACGTCTACTTCCAATTGCTTACAACCAAAAACAAATTACAGAAGCAGGCGCTGTAGTAGCTGTGTTAGGTGATTTAGAAGCCAATAAAAATGTAGATGACGTGTACAACCCACTAGTCGAAGCGGGTCACATGACAGAAGACGTAAAAAACATTTTGTCAGGACAAATTAACGGCGCTTATAAAAACGGTGCTTTCGCCCGCGATGCCGCGTTTACAAATGCTTCGCTTGCATCTATGACATTCATGCTTGCAGCAAAAGCAAAAGGATATGACACATGTTCAATGGGCGGATTTAACGCACAAAAATTTGTAGAAGAGTTTAAAATTGAGGATCGATACATTCCAGTTATGCTTATTTCAGTTGGAAAAGCAGCTAAAGAAGCACATGCTAGCGATCGTTTACCATTAGATCAAGTTACAACTTGGATTTAACAAAAAACCCTGCAGCTGCAGGGTTTTTCTATGTAACTAAATGGATTTCACCATGCCTCCGTCGATTAGAAACGACTGGCCTGTCATATATGAATTCGCTCCCGAAACAAAGAAAGCAACGGCTTTAGCAAACTCTTCAGGCTGACCGTAGCGCTTAAGAGGAATTTGGTTTCTCATCTCTTCTTCAACTTCTAAAACGTCTACTCCCATTTTTTCAGCACGAATGGTATCTAGCTCTTTCACTCGGTCTGTTGCAATTCTTCCTGGCGCAACCGTGTTAATTAAGATACCGTCCTCTGCTAGTTCTGAAGCAAGTGTTTTCGTAAGTCCCACGATTCCTGTACGGAAGGTATTTGACAGAATAAGTCCAGCAATTGGCTCTTTAATGGAAGAAGAAGCAATATTGACAATACGTCCTCCGCTCTTTTTCATAAAGGGCACTACCTCACGAATAATACGAATATAGCTGAGGAGATTTAACTCAAATGCCTGCTTCCAATCATCATCTGTTAACGAAAGGAAATTCCCAGCTTTAGGACCTCCTGTATTATTAATTAAAATATCAATAGTTCCAAACGTATCTACTGTATATTGAATAACATCTTGAATGTCCTCTGTTTTTGTAACGTCTGCCGTTTTATGTAACACTTGTCCGCTTCCAAGGTATGAAATCTCTTCTGCTACTTGGGCTAGTTTCTCTTCTGAACGACTTGCAATCATAACGTTTGCGCCTTCTTCTGCGAGTCTAGCAGCAATCGCTTTGCCAAGCCCTTGGCTGGCTGCAAATACAAGCGCTGTTTTTCCTTTTAATTCAACATCCATTTCTTTCACCTCATCTAATAGTTCGAATCTTTTTAACTTTATCACGTTCTCGTCAAATTCTTCAATAAATATGAAATAATTTCTTTTTTCCATATGGTATAATTATCTGAAAATTATTTCTTAAAGGAGGCAAAAAAGCAGTGTATAAAAAGCAATGCTTTGTCTTTCATCAAAATAAGCCTGTAATATGTACGGTACGATCATATACATCGAATGATTTTGATGAGTTGATTCGGATTCAAGAAGAAAGTTTTCCCCCTCCTTTCCCTTCTGAATTATTATGGAGTAAAGATCAGTTAAATAACCATGTTTCCCTTTTTCCGGATGGAGCGCTATGTGTGGAGATAGACGGGACAATATGCGGATCTATCACAAGCGCGATTGTTTCAGTGGAAGGAAATGCGGCTCACACATGGGATGAAGTAACAGGAAGCGGATATATTCATACGCACGACCCTTCTGGTAATACGCTTTATGTAGTGGACGTGTGCGTCACTCCTTCGCATCGATCAATGGGGCTTGGGAAGCTGCTGTTGCAGTCTTTATATGAAGTGGTGATTCATTACAAGTTAGAAAGGCTGCTCGGCGGGTGCCGCATCCCTGGATACGCACCAGTGTCTTCCTTGTACACGCCCGTTGAATATATGAACCTTGTATCAGCCGGAACTCTCTACGACCCCGTTATGACCTTTTTGATGCGCTGTGGCAGAACGCCTATTGGCCTCGCAGCAAATTATATTGAAGATGAAGATTCACACAACTACGCCGTACTAATGGAATGGAAAAATCCATTTTATACGTCTATTCAAAAAGAGGCTGGGACAAAAGCATTTTAGCCCAAGTGAAAAACGAACCATTAATCAACATGTTTGATTAGTGGTTCGTTTTTTTGTGATGGTGAATATAGTTTTATCTGTCTCGTTCCTTCTAGCAGTTGATTGGATTCATTACGTTATGTCTCAACTTCTTTTTAGATTATTGAACTTCTTCAATGCTCCACTCCAGTTCTTTATGAGTCAGAACAAGATGCGCCTGCAATTTACTCATCTCTTTGTGCTCAAACCGATCATTATACATTTCATTCATATCGTCAAAATCACCGATTGTATACAAAGGAATTTTAATATCTTTACGGGATTGAACCATATGTTCAAAATCAATAAACAAACCGTCATTCGTTAAAGTAAGAAGCGTATTTGCTAACACGAGCGGCAAAATCGGATATTCTAACTTCTTCCTTCTAAATACAAATCTTTTTTGCTTAATTGCTGACATTTTTAACGGAATGATTCGACTTAAAATGTGCTTCATATCATACACGTCTCGAAAATAGATTTTGTTATAAAATCCATCATCGTGAGCTAAATAAACAAATTGATTACCGAGTTTATTATTAAATGGCGAATTGAGCGGTTTTTTTAAATGACCTAAATACAGCAGCGCTGCAATATCTTGAGGTTCTAACAAATCCAACGAAGATATATCCTCAAAATCAATCCAACAAAAATCGCCATAATTATAAACATCATCCTCTGCTAAAAGATGAATTTGTTCTTCTTCTACATAGTCCATATGGGTTTGGTAATGGTAATCACTGTCTTCAAAACCGTGCTTTAACAATAATATATTTGCAAGCGGCGTAGGAAGGGAATGATAAAACTCTTTAAATTCAATTCCATATGTAATAAAGCATTTTTTATTTACATGGCCATTAATATAAACGATATCTCTTATTTCATCTGCTTTACTCAACCGTTCTAACCACCTTATTGATTGATTCTGTGATCGATATGTAACCGTTCTACTGATTTATATATTATACTTCTAAAATAAACAATGTGTAAATATATATTGTTAGCAATTTCTTTTGTATTCACTCCCCCTTCTACTGATCATTTTATTGGATAGAACAGAAAGGTATAGAGCTGATCGTGAATGTGGTAGAATGTGTGTATCTTATTAATTAGCATGTATGAACACGGAGGTATACAAAATGGATGTTCGCCATTTGCATTACTTAACAGAAGTGGCTAAACATAAAAATTTCACAAGAGCTTCTGAAGCGCTGCATATTTCTCAACCTTCTCTCAGTAAAATGGTTAAATCATTAGAAGAAGAGCTCGGCACACCTTTGTTTGATCGCGCTGGCAAACAAGTGCAGCTTACCGATGCAGGAATAATTGTGTACGAGCAAGCTGAAAGCATTTTATCTTCTCTCCGAGATTTATCGGATTCCCTCTATGATTTAATGCATTTAAAAAGAGGAACCATCAAAATAGGCATTCCCCCTATTATTGGTACATTGTTTTTTCCTACTATTATTAAAGCATTTCGAGAGCAATACCCTGAGATTGATATTCAATTAGTGGAATATGGCGCTAAAAGAATGCAAAAGTTTGTGGAACAAGGAGAAGTGGACGTAGGGGTAGTTTTACTTCCAGTTGATGAAAATATGTTCTTTACGACTCCTTTAGCTCGAGAAACGCTGCAGCTTGTTGTGCATAAATCTCATCCGTTGGCTCAGCATTCTACGATTTCATTAAAAGAGTTAAAAGACGAAACGCTTATTTCCTTTCATGAAGACTTCACCATGCATGAAATGGTCTATAACGAATGTTTAAAAAATGGATTTACGCCTAATATTGCTTTTAAAAGCTCTCAGTGGGACTTCATTGGAGAGCTGGTAGCTGCTAATCTCGGCATTGCTCTTTTCCCTTATTCATTATGTGAAAAGCTTGATTTGGAGCATATGAAAGTAATTAATCTCGAGAATGCTATTCCATGGGAAATTGCTTTAATCGTTAAAAAAGATCGATATATCTCTTATGCTACGCAGGCTTTTATTGATTATATTAAAAGTACAGTTTAACAAAGCTAAGACAAAAGTAGTTTAATTAAAAATCCGAACGAGCCTGATTCTCCATCAAGAATCAAACTCGTTCGGATTTTTTTCATGGCGGTGTAACAAGTCATTCATACTAAATCATTTATCCCATTGGTTCGTCTTTAGATTGAATGGATGTAGGCATGTCACAATTTCTTTTTTTGATTGCCTTTTATTAAATAATTACACCTTATATTTCACAAACGCTTTTTTGAAAAGGTTACCAACGCATTTGTAAAGAGATTTCTTGCGACTATAACTAAAAAGAATAGTTATCATAGTTATTATATATTTCATATTATAGTCGTTTTTTTGTAAGATAAGTGTGTAGCATTCATTTACTTAAGTTGTATCCCCATTTGCAAAATCCAAATAGTTTCTCTTTTCCCATGATGGAGTCGTCTTTTCAGCATAGACGACTCCATTATTGTCTCAACAAACTAGGAATGAATGAATGAATAAAAACATAAATAAAGGAGGCTAATCATGAAACTGATTATGGTGATTTTACAGATTTTATTACTAACGGCTCTGTTTTTAATAGGAGAAAGTATTTCACAGTGGTTTGACCTCCCAGTGCCAGGTAGTATCATCGGATTTTTCTTACTGTTTTTCTTACTGTACTTTAAAGTAATTAAATTAAGCTGGGTTGAACAAGGTGGAACACTGTTAGTGGGAGAACTATTATTATTTTTCATACCAGCCGTCGTTGGACTCATCAATTATGGAGATGTATTGATGCATTTTGGAATCCAGATTGTGATTATTATCACAATCAGTACGATCATTGTGATGTCTGTAACGGGAATCATTGCAGAACATATTTCAAGAAGAAAGGAAGGTTCGCTAAAATGACATTACTCACATGGATTGCTCTTCCGCTTACACTGCTCGTTTATGTCGGCACAAAAGTGCTCTATAAAAAATATAAGTCTATGCTAGTTTCCCCTATTTTACTAGCCCCCATTCTTTTAATTGGCATCTTATTAGTAACGAATGGCTCTTATGATCATTATAAGCAAGGTGCCAGTGCTATTAGCTTTATGCTTGGACCAGCAACTGTTGCTTTTGCTGTTCCTATGTTTAAATACTTTGATTTACTCAAAAAACATCGTGTTGAAATCAGCTTAAGCGTAGGGCTCGGAACGTTTGCTGCCATGATTTCTTCCATGCTGTTAGCATTAGTGTTTCATTTACAATCAACGCTGGTTCATAGCTTGATTCCAAGATCGGTTACGATTCCTATTGCCGTTAATGTGTCTCAGACGCTAGGAGGAGATCCGAATATTACCATTATGTTTGTGATTATAACCGGTGTAGTAGGATGTATGGTCGCTCCAAAACTGATTAAGCTCCTCGCACTGCACTCTTCTCTAGCAAGAGGTCTTCTTTTAGGAGTAGCTTCCCATGGGACAGGTACAGCAAGAGCTTTTGAATTTGGAAAAATTGAAGGCACTTTTTCTAGCCTTGGCATGATCGTAGCAGCACTTCTTACAATGCTGTTTGCAAATATGCTTTTGCCTACTATTTTCTCTTAAAAGATAAAAAAGGTGTGATCATATATGATCACACCTTTTTATTATCCAATATGAAAAGTTGATTTTACGAACTCAATAACTTCTTCCGTAGAAGACATTGATAGAATTGTATCTAAATGAGGTTCGATATCAGCTTTTGATAATTGACGGATTTGAGAACGAGCTTTCAGAATAGACGTTGCACTCATTGAGAATTCATCTAAGCCTAAGCCTAAAAGAATTGGAATGGCAATCTCATCTCCTGCCATCTCTCCGCACATGCCTACCCACTTACCTTCTTTGTGAGCCGCTTTGATTACCATATTCACTAAGCGAAGAATCGCTGGGTTATACGGTTGGTATAAATAAGACACGCGCTCATTCATGCGGTCAGCAGCAAGCGTGTATTGAATTAAATCGTTTGTTCCGATAGAGAAGAAATCTACTTCTTTAGCAAATAAATCTGCGATTACCGCTGAAGAAGGAATCTCTACCATCATCCCTACTTCGATGTCTTCCGAAACTTGTACGCCTTCTTGTTGAAGTTTTGCTTTTTCTTCTAAAAGAATAGCTTTTGCTTGACGGAACTCATCAACAGTAGCGATCATAGGAAACATAATTTTCAGATTACCGTATACGCTTGCACGTAGAAGCGCACGAAGCTGTGTACGGAACATGTCTTGCATCTCTAGACATAAGCGAATGGCACGGAATCCTAAGAATGGGTTCATTTCTTTTGGTAGATTTAAATAAGGAAGCTCTTTGTCTCCACCGATGTCAAGAGTACGAACAACCACTGGTTTGCCTTCCATACGTTCAAGAACTGTTTTATAAGAAGTAAACTGCTCTTCTTCCGTCGGAAGATCTTCGCGGCCCATATATAAGAATTCTGTACGATAAAGGCCAACGCCTTCGCCGCCGTTTTCTAATACGCCTTTTACATCTTCTGGTGTACCAATGTTAGCTGCAAGTTCAACGTGATGATCATCAGCTGAAACCGTTTTTTCATTTACAAGCTTAGCCCACTCAGCTTTTTGTTCTGCATACTCAGCGGCTTTTTTCTCGTAAGCTTTTACTGTTTCTTCGCTTGGATCAACGATAACTTCGCCATCTAAACCATCAACAATTACTAATACGCCGTTTTGAATGTCTTCCATAACTGTTTTTGTACCTACAACAGCTGGGATCTCCATTGAACGCGCCATAATTGCTGAGTGAGAAGTACGTCCGCCAATATCTGTTGTAAATCCTTTTACGAACTTACGATTTAACTGTGCTGTATCAGACGGCGTTAAATCTTCTGCGATAATGACAACTTCTTCTGAGATTAAGCTTGGATTTGAAACGTTTACACCTAAAAGATGAGCTAATACACGTTTGGTTACGTCACGGATATCAGCAGCACGTTCTTTCATATATTCATTGTCCATTGACTCAAACATATTAATAAACATTGCCGCTACTTCATCAAGTGCATGTTCAGCGTTTACATTTTCATTCGTAATTTTATCTTTAATTGGATTAATAAGTTCAGGATCGCTTAGAACTAATAAGTGAGCTTCAAAGATTTCTGCTTTGTCATCTCCAAGTTCTTTACGAGCGTGCTCTCTAATAATTTCAAGTTCTGATTTTGATTTTTCTAGCGCAGCTTCTAGACGTGCTACTTCTGCTTCAACTTCAGTTACTGATTTTTTTTCAACGGTTAATTCTGGATTTTCTAGACGAAATGCTTTAGCAATAGCAATGCCGCTAGAAGCGGCAATGCCTTGAATTTCCTTTGTCATTATTCGCCTAATCCTTCTTTGCTCATTGTATCTTCAAGAGCAGCAAGTGCATCTGCTTCGTCAGAACCTTCTGCAGAGATAGTGATTGTAGCGCCTTTTTGAATACCTAAAGACATAACGCCCATGATTGATTTTAAGTTTACAGTTTTACCGTTGAATTCTAAGTTGATGTCAGAATCAAATTTGCTTGCTGCTTGTACTAAAGTTGTTGCTGGACGTGCGTGAATTCCTGAGTCTGCTGTTACTGTAAATGTTTTTTGTGCCATGTTAAATCAATCTCCTTTTTACTTTGAAATGTTAATAATATTTGCTTCTTGTTGAGAAACTTGGCCCTGCTTTAAGATATCAATTTTTTCATCAGCTTGTAAATTCGTGAAAATGATCGGCGTAATCGTCGATGGCGCATTTTCTTTTACAAAGTCTAAATCAATTTTCAATAGAGGCTGTCCTTTTTTCACTTCATCGCCTTGGGCAACTAAAGCTTCAAAACCTTCGCCTTTTAAATTAACTGTATCAATACCAACGTGAATTAAAATTTCACGTCCAGTCGTTGATTCAATACCTAAAGCATGTTTCGTCGGGAATAAGTTTACTATTTTTCCGTCCACTGGTGCAACTACTGTGCCTGTTTTCGGAATAATCGCAAAACCGTCACCCATTAATTTTTGTGAAAATACCTGATCTGGTACTTCCGATAAAGGTACCAATTCTCCCTCAATCGGTGAAACAATATCATTACCATTATCGCTTCCTACTTCAGATGTTGCAACAGGTTTTTCAATTGTTTTTGTCTCTTCTTTTGTGACAACCGGTGTTTTGCCATTCATAATGTCTTGAATTTGACCTTTTAACGTGTCAGATTTCGGACCGAAAATAGCTTGAATATTGTTGCCAACTTCAAGAACACCAGCTGCTCCAAGTTTTTTCAAACGGTTTTTATCAACGTTACCCACATCATCTACTGAAACACGTAAACGCGTAATACAAGCATCTAAATGTGTAATGTTTTCTTTACCGCCAAGTGCAGCCAAAATATTTGTCGGAAGCTCTGCTGCTTCTACTTTTACATCTTCTTCTCCTTCTTCTTTATCTTCACGACCCGGTGTTTTTAAGTTAAATTTACGGATTGCAAAGCGGAAACCGAAGTAGTAGATAACTGCTAGAACTAAACCTACTGGAATAACTAGCCACCATGCTGTGCGGTTTTGCATAACTCCAAATAGAACGTAATCGATAACCCCACCTGAGAATGTCATACCGATTTTAACATTTAATAATTGCATAACCATAAACGACAAACCAGCAAATACTGCGTGAATCGCAAATAATACTGGTGCTACGAATAAGAACGAGAACTCAAGCGGCTCTGTAATACCCGTTAAGAAAGATGTTAAAGCAGCTGAACCCATGATACCAGCTACATATTTTTTGTTTTCAGGACGCGCTTCGTGATAAATCGCAAGAGCGGCTGCTGGCAATCCGAACATCATGAACGGGAATTTACCAACTTGGAATGTTCCTGCTGTTAAAGGCACGCCATCTGCTAATTGAGCAAAGAAAATCTTTTGGTCACCATGAATATGTTGACCTGCTTTATTGACATAATCACCAAACTCAAACCAGAACGGAGAGTAGAAGATGTGATGAAGTCCAAATGGAATTAATGAACGTTCAATTAATCCAAATACAAACGCTGATAAAGTTGGGTTTGCATCAATCATGTTGGTAGAGAAAGCATTTAATCCGCTTTGAATTGGCGGCCAAATGAAAATCATAATAACACCTAAAAGAATTGAAAATACCCCAGTAATAATTGGTACAAATCGTTTTCCTGCAAAGAACCCTAAGTAAGATGGTAATTCAATATTGAAATAACGATTATACATGGATGAAGCTAAAATACCTACTATGATACCCCCGAATACACCCGTAGCTAACGTAGGAATTCCTAAGATGCTAGTGTAAGCTGGATTAGCACCCATTTTGTCAGGATCTAGTTGTCCTGTAGCAACTAAGATTGTGCTCATCGTTTTGTTCATAATTAAGTAACCTACGATTGCAGCAATACCTGCTACACCGTCACCACCGGCTAAACCAACGGCAACACCAACGGCAAACAATAGCGATAAGTTGTCAAATACGATTTGACCCGCCTGCGACAAAACATTTGAAACTAATTGAACCCAGTCTGCACCAAGTGCCGGTACTGCATCCAACAATGTAGGGTTTTGAAGCGCTGTCCCTACTCCAAGTAAAATCCCTGCTGCCGGTAAAATCGCAACCGGTAGCATAAGCGCTTTTCCGACTTTTTGTAATACTCCAAAAAGTTTTTTAAACATGGCGCTTACCTCCTTTTATATATTTAGTGTGCAACAAGCTATTTATTTGATACGTGAATCATTAACGCGCTTTCATAAAACGCTTTCTTTAACTAGAAAACTCATTACATTTCCCGGTGTTATGAGGCGAAGTCTTCAATGATTGCGCTTTCTTATAACAAAAAAAGGCATGAGGAAAAAGAAACGACAAATGGATATACTCATCCAATTACACATCGCTTCATTTCTCACTCATGCCTGATCGTATCAGTAACACGTATTGAAATGATTTTATAAATCCGTTTTTGTTATAAGTCGCTGCAGATGCATCGTTAAGTAAACTGCTTCTGCTTCATACACAGGTAAATGTAACGCTTGCTGCATTACTTTTATCACTTTCCAAGACACATTGTAACACAGAGGATATTCTTCTTTCAATAGCAAAGCAATTTTTTTTGGCTCTTCTATTTTTTCCCCTGTTTTTACTCGATCAATGGCAAAATGCAAATGACGAATCAATCTCATATAGTGTACAGATTCTTTGTCTACCTGCAGATGAAGCGATTCTTCAATCACATTAATGATCGTTTGAATAAGCTGCGAGTCTTGATTCACTTCTAACAGGTTTTTTTCAGTCAGCGCACTATGGATATGAAGCGCGATAAAACCAATCTCTCCTACCGGAAGCTGCACGCCTATTTTACGACTAATGATCTCTACCACTTCAGATGCGATCGTATATTCCTCTGGATATAAGGCTTTTGTTTCAAGTAAAAATGGATTTTTAAGACCCATCCCCTGCTGAAAACGTTTTATCGCAAAGGCGATATGATCTGTCAATGAAATGTGTATATGCTCATTCAAAGGGATATTAACGCGTTTTTGAATATGCGTTACAATATCATTCATCATTTCAATTACATCTTCATCCACCTGAGCTAAAAGCTGCTTGTACTGTTCTTGCTCTTCTTCACTCTTTAGCAAAAACATTTTTTCCACGGCTTTTGCATCGATTTCATCGCCTTTTTTCTTGTTGAACCCTATTCCTTTCCCAATTAGCACAACTTCATCATAGGTAAGGTGTTTAGCAATTAATACATTATTATTAAGTACCTTTTCTACAAAAAAGGACTCTTTCACGAATCCTTCACTCCCCTGTTTCGGCTTTCTATTATTTGCTTTCCTATCTTACAAATAATACGCATAACCGTCAATTCATTTTTCTTTGTTTCAAATATTATTGAACTAAACTATTTGAGTTACGTATTATCTTAGTAGTTCTTCGCTGGAAACGCAACGTCTTTTTTACTCGTCCCATAACAATTTTTCATAATAAAATGTTGAAGCATAACGCTCAGAATGAATATACCCGCTTGTAAAAGCGTAAAAAGAACAAGTGAAGTGGTAATAGATACCAGTAAAATCCCATAGTGAATTAGTAAAATATCTACTATACGCAGCCCCGCTATAATGATCCCAGCTCCAATAAAAAATTCTTTGACTACACTCCAAACGAGGAGAATCGTAACAATACAAACATAAATCATCGTTGCATTTACGGAATCATGAGTAGCCGACGCAAACCATCCCGTATAAAACCAATTATTATGAAAGTATGCTAGCAGCAGAAACATAATAGTAGAAGTAATGGCGAGCATTCCCAGAAAAAATGTAGCGTAATGCACAAATGTCATATACCGTTCTGTTAGCCATACATACCAAATCTTTGAAATACTAAAGCCTATAGTCATTAAAACGCCTGTATAAATTGTTTTCCACCAGTGATGTGTATAGATATCCCAGTGTAAAAATAATTCTTCAATCCCCATAAACATAGCCGAAATGATTAAAATATAGCGAAATTTTAATTGATAAGCAGCTACCACCATAGCCATGATTGGAAAAGCAAACGTTTGAGAAGTTAAGGACCCAAACAAATTATCAAAATATTCATTGGTCATAAAATCAGGATCGTACTCGTAACTTTCAAACAACACAAATACAACATACTCTAGTACATAAGCCATTCCAATGATAAAAAAAAGCAAAACGACTAGCTTTTTATCTTTTTTACGTATGAATACTGTAAGCAAAACGGCTGCGCTGATAATAATCAATGCAAAAAAAGCAGTATAATGAGGCATAGACGTCTCCCTTTTACGACCTAATTATTACTTAGAGTAAGACGTTTTAGCTAAATTATACATAGCTAGCTGCTATTCAAAAGAGATTGAGACATACTACATCAATCCAATCTAAAGGCGAACAAATCGGATACATGAGATAGTATGGATCGCTTGCTGCACTGCAGGTGATTTCCCTGCAAGGCTTCGCTTTCCCTACAGGAGCCTTCGCCCTGCTCTCCACTCAACAGTTAGAAGCCTACATACAGGAAACCTACGTTGTAATGTAACCCTAACCATGAAAAAATCCGAACGATTCATCGTTCGGATCTTCTTTCAACTACCATACTTTTGTTTCAGCCTCTTTTAACTCACAAAAACTGGAACGTCCTCTATTATCCTTCAATCATTTTTGAAAGGTTAGCCATTTCGATAGCTGATGCTGCAGCTTCCCATCCTTTGTTTCCTGCTTTTGTTCCTGCACGTTCAATTGCTTGCTCAATTGTTTCAGTTGTTAATACACCAAAGATAATTGGTACGCCTGTTTGTAAGCTTTGAGATGCAACGCCTTTTGCTACTTCATTACATACAAAATCAAAGTGGGGAGTAGCTCCTCGAATAACCGTTCCTAGCGTAATAACCGCGTCATATTTTTTAGATTCAGCTAATTTTTTAGCGATTAATGGAATTTCATAAGCGCCCGGTACCCAAGCCACGTCTACATCTTCATCAGCTACGCCGTGACGTTTAAGCGCATCTTCTGCTCCACTAAGTAAACGCCCTGTAATAAATTCATTAAAACGCCCTACCACGATTCCGATTTTTAATCCTGTGCCAACTAAATTTCCTTCATATAAATGATTCATCTCTTGTTCCTCCTGCTAGTAGTAATATATAGTTATTTACATTTCTTTTCATGAATTAGCTTCATTTGTTAAAACGAAAAAAAGTGTAAACTTATAAATGTAATAAATGACCTAGTTTTTTAGCTTTGGTATCTAAGTATTTTTTATTGGCATCCACTGCCGGCATTTGAAGAGGCACTCTCTCTACCACTTCAAGGTCGTAGCCTTTTAGCCCAGTAATTTTGCGAGGATTGTTCGTTAAAAGCTTCATTTGTTTGACTCCAAGGTCCTTTAAGATTTGAGCACCGATTCCATACTCTCGTAAATCCGCAGCAAACCCGAGTTTTTCATTCGCTTCTACGGTATCGTATCCTTCTTCCTGCAGCTTATATGCTCTTAGCTTATTTAATAAGCCAATACCTCTGCCCTCTTGACGCATATACAGCAGAATGCCGCGTCCTTCTTCTTCAATTTGCGTAAGAGCTGCGTGAAGCTGAGGACCGCAGTCACAGCGCTCAGAGCCAAACACATCTCCAGTCAAGCACTCGGAGTGAACCCGCACGAGAACGGGGCTATTATGATCAATATCACCCTTGATAAGAGCCACATGTTCTTTATTATCAAGTTTATTTGTATATCCTACAGCCTTAAAATCACCAAATGCCGTAGGTAAGCTTACTTCTACTTCACGGCTAATCAGCTGGTCATGTTTACGGCGGTAGGCAATCAAATCTTTTATTGTAATCATTTTTAAATCAAATTGCTCTGCAATCTTTGTTAAATCCGGTACGCGTGCCATTGTTCCATCTTCATTCATGATTTCACAAATAACACCCGCAGGCTTTCCTCCTGCTAACACGGCTAAATCAACAGCGGCCTCTGTATGACCCGCACGCTGCAGAACGCCCCCGTCTTTTGCAATCAACGGAAAAATGTGTCCTGGTCGTTGGAAATCACTTGCTACCGTTGCTTCACTTACAAGAGCCATAACGGTAGCAGAACGTTCGTACGCACTGATACCTGTTGTACTTGAAATATGATCAATACTTACTGTAAATGCTGTTCCATGTACATCCGTATTGTTCACTACCATCGGGTGAAGATTCAATTTATGCGCAATTTCTTCATTAACAGGTGTACAAATTAATCCTCTTCCATGAGTAGCCATAAAGTTAATAACCTCAGGCGTCGTTTTTTCGGCTAATGCAATAAAATCTCCTTCATTTTCTCGATCTTCATCGTCGCATACAATAACCACTTTTCCCTTTTTTAACTCTTCAATGGCTTCTTCTACTTTATGAAACATCGCTTTCACCTCACTGTTAATTTGTAAAACCATGCTGCTGCAACAAATCCTTCATATTACCTGAACGATTCGAGGCGCCAGGAGTTGACTTGTTCGTCATCATTTGATGCATATATTTAGCTAACATGTCGCATTCAATATTCACCTTGTCTCCTCGCTGTTTGTCTCCTACGACTGTGTGAAGCACCGTATGAGGAATAAGAGAAATAGTAAATGATTGGTTGCTGACATCAAAAATAGTAAGACTTGTTCCGTCTACAGAAACAGATCCTTTTAACATCATAAATTCACGAAGTTCAGGGTCGACTTGAATTTCATAATAAAAGGCATTTCCTTTACGTGCTTTGCTTACAATGGTTCCAATTCCATCAACGTGTCCGCTGACGAAATGCCCTCCAAACCGGCCATTTGCAGCCATCGCCCGTTCTAAGTTAACACGTGATCCAACGGTTAGAAGCTGCAGGGTACTTGCTTTAATCGTCTCCGGCATGACGTCGACCGTAAATTCATTTTGAGAGTATGCCGTTACGGTTAAACAAACTCCGTTAACTGAAATACTGTCCCCTAAGTTCACATCTCCTAACACGGTCTTCGCATCAATCGTAAGAACAATTGCTTCTGTAGCCTTTTGAATACGTTTTATTTTTCCAATTTCTTCAATAATACCTGTGAACATTTTCTTCACCTGCTTTGGCGCTATTCCAACCTCTTATGCCGTTTTGAAATAGCAGCTGCTTTTTTTTCATATTTATCTTTCCCCCAACCACTGAAAATAAAAAAGCCCCTTGAACAAATGTCCAAGGGGTCGGCTGAGCTGAATCAGTTTTATCTATGCAAAATTCCGCTAATTGTATACGAAATAAACAGTTATATTTTGTGTACAAAAACAAGGGTAGCTTTAAAAAAGGCAAACCTGTCCCTTATTAATACAACACAAAAAAACAACTGTGCTTCCTGATCCTTCTCCCATCCAGACTTTTACTGTCGGCTCTAGATTTTAACTAGATCCACCGCTAACATACATCGTATGAAAACGGGTCACGGGCTTAAAAGCATATGCTTTATCACCGCCGGTTGGGACTTACACCCGACCCCGAAGGATAATATATTCGACTGCTAGAGTCTTATTTGTTTTACATTATAGCAAAGTAAAATCGACTTGTCACATCATTTAACTTCGTTTTCTCACATCTGTTCTTTAAAATCTATCTTTTAGCTTATTTTTTCTTTTTTAATACATAGCATCCATACAAAAGCTAGTCCAATATAGCCAAATATCGGATACAAAAACTCAAGAAGCTGAGCATATCCAAATTGCCCGATAATAAAGCATGCCAAGATAATAAACGCAAAAGCTTGTTTGTCATTCAGGGGAAGAAATGATTGAAGCTGTTTAGCGATTCCAAATACATTTCCAATCAATGTAGTAAAAATCTCGCCTAACACAACTACCGTAAATAAAACATTCACCCACACTGAGATATTTTTAACAACGGCACTCATAGGAATATCAAGTTGAAATGAATAAGGCAAATTGGAAAGGGCAAGATGAGTAGAAACAAGCATAAACGTAAGTACACATCCTCCTATTACGGCCCCTTTTTTGATCACGCTCTTATCTTTCACGGAGCTTCCTAATGGAACTAAAACGGCCTGAGCCAAAGCTAGATTTAGGGAAATATATAAAAAGGGACTAACCGCCCACTTCCACTGTGTGACGAGCGTTAAGTCTGGCTTCGTTTGAATCAGTGAGAAATAGCTGACATTTGGCACAAAGATGATAAAAGCAAATGAAAGCATCATCGGCACAACAAGAGAATTAACCATTAAAATACCGTTAATTCCTCTTGCGATAAATATATAAGTTAAAACAATTGTACAAATCATCCCAACAGGAGGCCACAGCCCGAACTGTTCTTTTCCTATTGCCCCCGTACTCGCTAGCATGACTGAAGTTACTCCAAATAAAATGACGATCATTACACCGTTTACCGCTTTTCCAAGTACATCACCAAATAAATATGTATTAAGCTGTTGATAAGAAGAAGCCCCAATTGCGTGCGAAAGCAGCATCATTTTCGAACCTAGCCAAATAAAAAACAAGCCGCTGACCAAAATTCCAACCATTCCAAGTTCGCCGTACTGTGTAAAAAATTGAACAATTTCCTTGCCTGTTGCAAAACCGGCTCCTACAACGGTGCCTACATACGTAGCAGCAACCTGCAGCGTGAGTTTCCACCTTTTCATGCCCATCACCCTTCTACCCTTCATAGTTCACTATATGTAGAAACGGTTAAAAAAAGACGAGCCTTTTATATGTAAATCCTCGCCTCACCCGGTGCTGTTCCTTTTTCGTTTTTTTATTTCCTTCTTGTTTTTTTCATGAAAACCCTTTATCCCTTAACATAACGGCAGTTTTCAAACAAAATATACGGATATTTTCCCTTTAACTTTTAAATTTTCCTCAATATTTGCTGGAAATTCACAATTTACTGTTGTATAATTTCTAAAAATCAGATAAATTATTAAATAAGTATTCTTTCTATTTAAAAAAATATGTTTCAATTATATACAATTGATTCTTATCATGAGAGGTGGAGGGACTGGCCCTTTGAAACCTCAGCAACCAGTCGTTAGAGACATGGTGCTAAATCCAGCAAGCAATTAATTTATTGCTTGGAAGATAAGAAGGCGAAAAAAGTCTTCTTCTTAAGAAGACTTTTTCTATTTTATCGGCATATTGCATAAAACGAATCACTCGTGAAATAGAAGCGGAACAATTTAAGGAGGTTTTGACATGGGGTTACTTGAAGATTTAAAGTCTAAAATTTTAATTGGGGATGGTGCCACTGGTACCCTCCTTTACTCACACGGTATTGACAGCTGTTTTGAAGAACTAAACATGACCAAACCAGAAGAGGTTTCTCGTATTCACAGAGCTTATGTAGAAGCTGGTGCAAACGTTATTCAAACAAATACGTACGCTGCTAATTATCAAAAACTTGCACGTTATGGATTAGAAGATTCAGTCAAAGACATCAATGTTGCTGGTGTAAAATTAGCGAAACAAGCTGCAAAAGATCAGGCTTACGTGGTTGGTACACTCGGCGGAATTCGTTCTTTCCAAAAAAATGCTATTAGCTTAGAAGAGGTTAAGCGAAGCATTCGTGAACAAATGTTTTGGCTTTTAAATGAAGGCGTGGATGGCCTTTTATTTGAAACATACTATGATTTCGAAGAATTAAAGACCGTTCTTACACTAGCAAGAAAAGAAACGGATAAGCCTATTATTACCCACGTTTCCCTGCATGATATTGGCGTACTGCAAGATGGGCGTTCTTTAGCAGATGCATTAAAAGAATTAGAAGACTTGGGAGCAGATGTTGTCGGGCTAAACTGCCGTTTAGGTCCTTATCATATGATTCAGTCTCTTGAAGAAGTACCGCTTCCTGATCGTGCTTTCTTATCTGCTTACCCTAATGCCAGCCTTCCGGCGTATGTGGAAGGCAAGCTGGAATATGAAACGAATGAAGACTACTTTGTAGAAAGCGCGCGTTTATTCCGCGAACAAGGGGTTCGCTTAATTGGAGGATGCTGCGGTACAACACCAGCTCACGTACGCGCCATGTCGTCTGCCTTAAAAGACCTGCCTCCGATTACAAGCAAAGTCGTTAAAATGAGACCAGCCGTTACGGTTCAAGAGCGTGAGCAGCAGGATAAACCTCATATGCACGAAATTGTGAAGAAGCGCCGCTCGGTTATCGTTGAGCTGGATCCGCCTAAACAGCTTGGTCCGACGAAATTTTTAGAAGGCGCAAAAGCACTTGATAAAGTCGGCGTAGATGCTATTACATTAGCTGATAATTCTCTTGCCTCACCTCGCATCAGCAACTTGGCAATGGCAACACTGATGCAACAAGAAACAAAAGCACGACCGCTTATTCATATTACCTGTCGCGACCGAAATTTAATTGGACTTCAATCTCATTTAATGGGCCTTCATACGCTAGGAATGAATCAAGTGCTTGCAATTACCGGTGATCCGTCAAAAGTTGGCGATTTCCCTGGCGCCACTTCGGTCTATGATTTATCTTCATTTGACTTGATTAGTTTAATCGCTCAGTTTAATGAAGGACTATCTTATTCCGGCAAACCGCTTGGTCAAAAAACCAATTTTTCCATTGCAGCTGCCTTTAACCCAAACGTGCGTCACTTAGACCGAGCCGTTCAGCGCTTGGAAAAGAAAATCGACTGCGGGGCTCACTATTTCATTACTCAGCCTCTCTATTCAACTAAGCAAATTGAAGAGGTATATGAAGCAACCAAACATTTAACAACACCGGTATACATCGGGATCATGCCGTTAACAAGCGCAAGAAATGCTCGATTTATTCACCATGAAGTACCTGGAATTAAATTATCAGAAGATATTCTAGAACGTATGGACGCAACGGGAAATGACCGGATTCGCGGTGAAGTCGAAGGCCTTGCGATTGCAAAAAACTTAATTGATACAGCATATGAGCTATTTGACGGTATTTACTTAATTACGCCGTTTATGCGCTATGAAATGACCGAAATTCTAACACGCTATATTCATGACAAGCAACTCGTTACATCAGAAAGGAAGATATAAATGAGCTCACTTATCGAACAACAACTAAAGAAGCGAATACTCGTCATCGATGGAGCAATGGGAACGATGATTCAAGATGCTGATTTAACCGCTGAAGATTTTGGCGGCGAAGAATATGAAGGCTGCAACGAATATTTGACCCGAACAGCGCCTCATGTGATTCAGCGCATTCATGAAGAGTACTTTGCAGCGGGTGCTGACATCATTGAAACGAATACGTTTGGCTCAACATCTACCGTACTTGATGAATACGATTTAGGCCACTTGGCGTATGAATTGAATATCGAAGCTGTGAAGCTTGCTTGTGCAGCCCGCGATAAATATTCAACTCCCGAATGGCCTAGGTTCGTAGCTGGAGCTATCGGTCCTACCACTAAAACTCTCTCTGTTACGGGAGGTATTACATTCCCTGAGTTAGTAGAATCGTACGAAGAGCAAGCTCGGGGTTTGTTAGACGGCGGCGTTGACTTACTTCTAGTCGAAACCTGTCAAGACATGCTGAACGTAAAAGCTGCGTTTTTAGGCATTACAGCGGCGTTTGAAAAACTGAAAATAGAAGTTCCAATTATGATTTCAGGAACGATTGAGCCAATGGGAACAACTCTCGCTGGTCAAGATATCGAATCTTTTTACTTATCACTGGAACACATGAAGCCTCTTTCAGTCGGACTTAACTGCGCGACAGGTCCTGAATTTATGACGGATCATATTCGCTCTCTTTCAGACCTAGCCACTTCAGCTGTTAGCTGTTATCCAAACGCTGGACTTCCGGATGAAGAAGGCAATTATCATGAATCCCCTGAGCTGCTGGCTCAAAAAATTAAAGGATTTGCTGATAAAGGCTGGCTGAACTTTGTAGGCGGATGCTGTGGTACAACGCCTGCTCATATTAAAGCACTTGCTGAAGCGGTAAAAGAGGTTGCTCCTCGTTCGCTTGATCGCTCCGAGCATAATCATGCTGTAACCGGTATTGAACCGCTTGTATATGACGATTCTATGCGCCCTCTTTTTGTGGGAGAACGTACGAATGTAATCGGTTCTCGCAAGTTCAAGCGTCTGATTGCGGAAGGGAAAATTGAAGAAGCATCTGAAATTGCGCGTGCTCAAGTTAAAAATGGTGCTCACGTTATTGATATTTGCTTAGCAGATCCAGACCGTGAAGAAATGGAAGACATGGAGGAATTTATTCAAGAAGTTGTAAAAAAAGTGAAGGTTCCTCTTGTAATCGATTCAACTGACGAGAAAGTTATTGAAAAAGCTTTAACGTACTCGCAAGGTAAGGTCATTATCAACTCCATTAACTTAGAAGATGGTGAAGAGCGTTTTGATGCAATCTTGCCGCTAGTAAAAAAATTCGGTGCAGCTCTGGTTGTCGGTACAATCGATGAAACAGGCATGGCGGTTACTGCAGAAAGAAAAGTAGAGATTGCTAAACGCTCACATGATTTGCTTGTTGAAAAACATGGCTTTAATCCAAAAGATATTATTTTTGACCCTCTTGTGTTTCCTGTAGGGACTGGTGATGAACAATATATTGGTTCTGCTGAAGAAACAGTTAAGGGAATTAAAATGATTAAAGAAGCCCTGCCTGATTGCCTGACCATTCTTGGCGTAAGTAACGTGTCATTCGGTCTTCCTCCAGTCGGACGTGAAGTACTAAATGCGGTTTACCTTTATCACTGTACGCAGGCTGGACTCGATTATGCCATTGTTAATACAGAAAAATTAGAGCGCTATGCTTCTATTCCAGAAGCTGAAATTGAGCTTGCTAATGCGTTATTATTTAACACAACTGATGAAACGCTAAGCACGTTTACGGACTTTTATCGTGATAAAAAGAAAGAAGCAAAAGTAGAAATTTCTACGTTAACACTTGAAGAACGATTGGCAATGTATATTGTCGAAGGTACAAAAGAAGGATTGCTTCCTGATTTAGAACAGGCTTTAGCTCAATATGATGATCCGTTAGATATTATTAACGGACCGCTTATGAAGGGGATGGCGGAAGTCGGACGTTTGTTTAATGACAACCAGCTGATTGTAGCAGAAGTACTTCAAAGTGCGGAAGTTATGAAAGCATCCGTTGCCTTTTTAGAACCTCATATGGAAGCAACTGAAAATGATTCTGGAAAAGGAAAAGTGATTCTTGCAACGGTTAAAGGCGACGTGCACGATATCGGTAAAAACTTAGTAGACATCATTTTAAGCAACAATGGTTTTAAAGTCATTGATTTAGGAATTAAAGTAACGCCGCAGCAGCTGATTGAAGCAGTAAAAGACGAAAAGCCAGACATCATTGGTCTGTCAGGTCTTTTAGTAAAATCAGCTCAGCAAATGGTTTTAACTGCACAAGATTTAACGCAATCAAGCATTGATGTTCCAATTATGGTAGGAGGCGCTGCCCTTTCCCGTAAATTTACTGACTTTAAAATTGCCCCGGAATATGAAGGTGCCGTCCTCTACGCCAAAGATGCGATGGACGGATTAGCGTTAGCAAATAAGCTGCAGAACAAAGAAGAAGTTATTCAGCTTTTAGCAGATTTAAAAACGCGTCAAGAAAAGAAAGTAACGGTTCGAGAACGCCAGCCTCAAACCGCTCAAGCAGCTACGGCTGTTTTAGAAAGATCCGCCATTTCAACGGATGTTCCTGTTTTTGTACCGGCTGATTTAAAGCGCCACGTTGTCAAACACTACGATTTGGCACAGGTTCTTCCGTATATTAACTGGCAGATGCTTTTAGGCCATCACTTAGGACTAAAAGGAAAAGTGAATAAGCTGCTTGCTGAAAAAGACGAGCGTGCTGTTCAATTAAAAGAAACCGTTGATGACCTTCTCGAACTGGCACTAAAAGAAAACTTAATTAAACCAGCGGTTATTTATCAGTTCTTCCCTGCTCAAGCAGACGGAAATGATTTAATTATTTATGATCCTGCTGATGAAAAAACAGAAATTGAACGCTTTACCTTCCCTCGACAAGCAAAAGGACAGTTCCTGTGCTTATCTGATTTTGCAAAGCCTAAAGAAAAAGAGATGGACTATGTATGTTTCTTCTCTGTAACAGCAGGAACAGGCATTCGCGAACGCGCGGCGAAATTCAAAGAAAACGGCGAGTTTTTAAAGAGTCACGTGTTCCAAGCTCTTGCGCTTGAACTAGCTGAAGGATTAGCAGAACGTGTTCATCAGCAAATTCGTGACCGCTGGGGATTCCCCGATTCGCCTGACTTTACAATGGCGGAGCGTTTTTCAGCCAAATACCAAGGTCAGCGTTTTTCATTCGGATATCCCGCATGTCCAGACCTTGAAGACCAAGCAAAACTGTTTAAATTAATTAAACCTGAAGACATCGGCATTCAGTTAACAGATGGTTTCATGATGGAACCAGAAGCTTCTGTTACAGCCCTTGTTTTTGCACATCCTGAAGCGAAATATTTTAACGTATTGTAAAACATGGCTGCGGTCTTTTAGACCGCGGCTGTTTTTTTACAGTGAACAAACCTAAAAAAAGGCTGCGACAAATGTATTTTTAGCTGAAGAAAGATCCGAACGGTGAATCCAGATTCTTGACTGAGAATCAACTCCATTCGGATTTTTTCATTGTGATCGTGAACTGGATTTCATGTAGCTGTTTCTAGCTGTTTGAAGGGCAAAGCGAACACTCCTGCGGAAAAAATTGATGCAGTTATGTCTTGATCCCTTTGAATTCATCGCCGGTTTGAGCTTTTTTTATGAGTTTCTTGGAAAACACTGATAGAATAAGGAATGTAATAAATTTGTAACGCTCTTATCACAGCAAATTTTTTAGGGAAAGGAATTTTCAAGAGATGATTAAATTATTTGTAAGCGACTTAGATGGCACTCTTTTACACGAAGAAAAATACGTAGAACAGCATAATGCAGACGCACTTAGTGAACTTCAGCGCCAAGGAGTAGAGGTTTGTCTTGCTTCTGGACGAATGGATACGGAAATTTTAAAGATTTCTACTGATATTAATAATACATTTCATCGCATTAGCCAAAATGGAGGATTTGTGTGGACCAAAGAAAATCAAGAACTTCATGGAAAAGTGTTTGAAGATGATTTAGCGGTTCAACTTTATAAAAAAACGATAGATCCTAACCGTATTACGCTTGTCTGTTCAAACGACACGAATTATGTAGAACAGCGAAATGAAATTATTGAAGCGATTGAAACTCACATGTTTTTCCCTATCGAAGAACAAATTGAAATGACGGATTCATTTGGTCACGCTCTTTCTCCATCTAAAATCACGGTTCTTGGAGATCATGATGAAATGGTAGCTCTGCAAAAAGAAGTGAACGAAGAGTTTGGTGATTATATTGATACATATATTTCTGCCAAGCAGTGTTTGGATATTATGCCTAAACATATCAGCAAAGGAAATGCCATTGAAATTTTATTAAATCATCTTCAGCTAAAACCAGAGGAAATTGCATGTGTGGGGGATTCATTTAACGATATTCCCATGTTTCAATTAACGCCGAACAGTTTCGCTATGGCTACAGCTCCTGAAGCTGTTCAGCGCCACGCCTCTGCTGTTGTGTCATCTGTTAGTGAAGCAGCGCGTATTGTTTTAGAAAAAAATAAGCAAACCATCTAAAAAAAGCGGTCAACGTTTAAATTGACCGCTTTTATCTATTTAATAAGAAAACGGTAGTTATTTTTTCCGTAAAGAACGAAAAAATTCACCTAAGCTTTTTTGCTTCCCATCTGCATGCTCTCCGTGATTAACCAAGCTGCTGATTCTTTCTCGTCGAACAACAACCATAATAAGAGTGGCAAAAAAGATAATGGAAACGGCAATGACAACCAGTGCAAGAACGGATGCTACAATAGCTTCAGAAGTCGTTAGTGACGCTAGCATCTGCCTCGTACACCTCCATTTCGTTTGTGGCGAAAAGGAGCCTAGCAATTAGAAATGCAAATAATCTTTTTTCTCAGCTTGATGCATGTTATTATACACCATTTTCATTTTAGAAGCTGTAGCTTTTAAAGACGTAGACGAATCCACATCTTCGGCTAACATAATGTTTACTAAGTCAACCACAGAACGAGACAACAACTCTACATTATTTTGCAACTCTAATTCGTCATAAGTCGTACGGTCTTGAAGACGAAGTCGAATAATTTCATTTGCTAGCTCCCTAACACGCACTAATTGTTGATGTTCTCCCATAGTATCTCCGCCGCAAGAAACTTATAATCAGCCCTTTTATTGGCTTTTATAAGAGCTAGAAATCCCTGCAGCTTACCCCTCCTTATAAAGATGCCTAGCACACCTTTATGTAAATCGCACTTTCACCTTGTTTACATGTATATTCGCTATAGCTGGTTCTTTTTCCTTTTGAAATTAGCAACCATCGTCAACGACCTTCTTGGTTTATCGTTCAGATTTCAAATTTTTAAGGATGTGATATACGAAAATTAAAACGCCAATAGCCGTAAGTGTTGCTCCTACTGCCACTACGGGTGTAAAAGCTTGGTTTTCTAGTACGATCATGAGAAATAAACCAATCATCATGACCGGTAATCCTATATTATGCAACCATACATGCAGTTTAGCTAATTTACTTTCGCTAAACGCAGGAAACAAATAATAAATAAGTCCCGCTAACGTAAGCGACGTCCATCCTAATAAATTAATGTGCACGTGAACAGGCGTCAAAGCGTAGCTGTGAACAATTGACATATAATACCCCAATATGATGCCAATTCCAAAATAAACGGCTGATATTTTAATTAATTTAATTCCCATCGTTTTCTCCCCCTTATATCCCCTCCGACTTCTGTACTACTTTACGCAGGAAACGCCATTTTAGAAGCGGCTGATTAACCAAAGGACACGAAATACGGAGTATGATATCTAAAAAGAGGATTCTTTACCGCAAACACAAAAAACAGCTGAGCAAAAGTACTCAGCTGTCTATTTTAAGCAATATAATGCAGCACAAAATTCAAGAGAAACAATAGCGCGCTTACATACATAAACATCGATACTTCACGCATTTTACCAAGGAATAATTTAAGCAGTGGATACGCAATGAACCCAAATGCAATTCCATCAGCAATGCTGTACGTAAGAGGAATAAGCGCAATAATTAAAAATGCAGGGAAACCTTCTGTTAAGTCCTGTAAATTGATGTTTTTGATATTTTGAATCATTAGTGCTCCAATCACAATGAGAATAGGTGCAATAGCACTATCTGGAACCAGCTTGATAAATGGAATAAACAGAAGTGAACTTAAAAATAAAACTCCTGTAATCAGCGATGTTAAACCCGTTCGCCCTCCAGCTGCAATACCAGATGCTCCTTCTACAGAAGACACCGTTGGACTTGTTCCAAACACCCCGCTTAGCAAAGCTGAGGCGGCTGTTGCTTGAAAGGCCCGCGGAAATTTGCTATCTTGATTCATCATACCTAGCTGACCATGAAGCAAACCAATATTTTCAAAAATCAATACCATTGTTAATGAAAAGACAGCTGCCCAAAACGCAACGTCTCCAATGGCTCCAAAAGACAATGTGCCAAAGCTGCTAAAGAAGTCGTTCACGCTCGCAGCGGACTGTCCATTTTCTGCACTGCTTCTTACACCAAGTAAGAAGGCAAGGACGGATCCAGCAATCATGCTTAACAAAAAGTTACCTTTCACATTTCGGATAAACAGTACGATTGTGATAATTAACGTCAACAGCGTACTGATAACAAACGGATCTGACAAGTCTCCAAGTGCTACAAAAGTGTTTTCGCTTGGAACTACAAGCTTCCCTTTTTGCAAACCGATAAATGTTAAAAATAAGCCAACACCGACTGTTATCGCTTCTTTTAACGAATGCGGAATCGAAGAAACAATTTTGGCAGACAGTCGTGAAAAAGCTAATGCTATAAAAAGAAAGCCGGATATCACTACTGCTAATAACCCTTCTTGCCAAGATAACCCCATTGATTGAACCATCGTATACGTAAACAATGCGTTAATCCCCATACCTGGCACCAGAATGAGAGGCGCATTTGCCCAAAAAGCCATAATAACACAGCCTACAAAAGCCGAAGCCACTGTTGCGAATATTCCTGCTTCAAGCGGAATACCAGCATCAGACAAAATGGTTGAATTAACAGCAATAATATACACGATGGAAAGAAATGAAATGACCCCAGCTAAGCTTTCTTTTCCGACAGTTGTTTGGTGGTCGTTTAAACGAAACAACTTTTCAAATAATGCGTTCAATCTAATTTCCTTCTTTTCATCTATCCCTCGCCCACCCAGTGACCAAAAATGCCACCGAAGTTATTATAGCAAAATCAACAATTGTTGCAAGGAAAACTTGTCTCCTTTAGCTTAAGCGTTCATTCCTTATTTAAAACTGTTATCATTTTCTAAACGTAGCGTCTTGCATTCATTCTATATTATACCTTGAATTGGACATAATAAAAGAGCGCTTTATCAGCGCTCACTGTTTTAATAATAATAATATGGTGGGTACGGCGGATAATATGGTGCTGGATAACCGTAATAACCTGGACCTCCTAATGCACTTCCAAGAACTAATCCTCCAAGAAATGGAGCTCCAAAGCCCCAACCCCAAGGGCGACCAAAGCCATAACCGAACCCCGGGCGGCCGAAGCCAAAACCAGGACGACCGAAACCAAAACCTGGGCGACCGAAACCGAATCCTGGACGGCCAAAGCCTCCAAAACCACCGAATGGTCTTCTTATGTCATTAATATCAAATTCTTGCATGATACATGCCTCCTCAAATTATATTTCATTCTCTTTATTACATATGTTATTCACCTACTTCTTGCATAGGCAATCGCCTCTTTTTTTGTGATTTCTTAAAAAATATTCTTTTTCTATCACCTCGTTAGGATCAAACAAGCGTACAGACATATTTTTTAAGGCTTTGAAACATACTACATGTAAAATAAGAGAGATGAAACGAGGAATGTCCTTTTAGCATTTTCAGCAGCTGCTGCAATGAGAAATAAACATAATATGAACGCATAAAAAGAACGCTCAACAAAGATGTTGACCGTTCTTCTTATGAAAATACATAGCGATTTTTTATTAATTTATCTGACCCTTTGCTTGACCGTATATGCCCTAAAGCTATATAATCCCCTTTTTATACAATGCGCTTTGAACATAAAATCATAGGAGCGTCTCCCCAAACGCTGCTATGTATGTATATCTGTAATCGCTTACAAACCTTTAATAAAAAACCGATATGATTTTCTATCTATTTACATTAAACAATATTTTAGGCTAAATTTCAACACATTTTTTGTTTTTCTTTGTACTCAGCAAAAAAACAGGTGATATAGCACAATGATTTTCCTTTTTTCCTGTCCCTTTTACTTATATCCATAATCGTTTATAGTTTATAACGAAAGGAAGTGACATAATGTCTGATCAACTAGAAGAATACTTAGAACGAGGAATGTACGGAGCAAAGGAAACAAAAAGAGACGAAAGAAGATATTTCTTAACTGCTCTACGTGAGAATATTGAAATTGCGCTAAAAAAAGGGCAAGTCATGAAAAAGGATGCAGCAAAAATAAAGCCTCTTTTAAAAAAAGTGAAAGACGGTCATTTGTTTTTAAATGGCTCTTTGTCTTATTCATACCTCTCCCCTTATATTCAAGCGGCTAACCAACATAAAGTGCCTTTTACCATCGTTCAGAACTTAGAAGCTGATACTGATATTGGTCTAGTTTTAACGGGTTCTGAAGGCAGTTTGGAACGAGATATCTTTTTAGACTAAAAAAAGAGGTTGACACATAACGAAATGAATCCAATCAACTGCTAGAAGGAACGAGACAGATAAAACTATATTCACCATCAAAAAAAAACGAACCATTGATCAACATGTGATCAATGGTTCGTTTTTCACTTCGTCTAAAATACTTTTGTTGCAGCCTCTTTTTTATTTAGCAAACACGTGATGATCAATTGTTTTAATTACAGCACGTGAACGAATCCAGTTATCGGTAGCTGTTTTTGGATTATAAAAGTAAATGGAATCATCTAAACGATCTTTTCTAGTCAATGCTTGCTCTACTGCTTTTTTCGAATCTTCTGAAGCAGGTTTGTTAATTGATCCGTTTTGAACCGGTGAAAAAGCGTATGCTTTTCCGACAACTTGTTTAATAACTCCTGTTACCGTATCTGGAAACTTCGGAGAATTTACACGGTTTAACACCACTGTTGCTACCCCTACTTTTCCTTCATACGATTCGCCTTTTGCTTCGGCTTCTACTAAGCGAGCTAATAAATCTTTTTCACTTGCCGAAATCGAAACTGCAGGTGTTTCCTGGTCTGCAGGTTTGGCTTCTGGTTTTGGTTCTGGCTTAGCCGTATTAGCAGGTGCTGCCGTTGAAGGTTCCGTTGTTTCAGCAGCCAGCACTTTTGTCTTACTCGGAATAGCTAATGTTTCACCAATATAAATCATATCTCCTTGACGATTGTTTAATTTTTTAATATCGTCAATTGTTACACTGTATCTTTTACCTAACTTCCAAAGACTATCGCCTTTGACTACTTTATAATTAGTTGCAGCCGTAGCTGTTGCATTAAAACCTATAAATGAAAGAGTAGCTAAACAAGCTACTACCATTGATTTCATATAACTATGTTTCATAGGTAATACCTCCTGAAATTTCGTATGGTATTACTCTATCATAGCTATATGGGGGTTTCACCGAACGATTCAATTACATTTCTTTAAGTTTGATGAACAAAATTACGTTCGGAACACAAATATGACATTGTACCTTATTTTTTGTCATAATCACGGTAATTTTTCTAAAATACAGGTATATTTTCCCGACTTATTTCAGTTTAATCAGAAATTTCTTCATTCGTTTTTCCCTTATAATTCTTATGATAAACATTTAAATTCATCTACTTTTACACAAAAGAGCTGAATGTTGTAATCAACATTCAGCTCTTTTTAATCTTCGATCTCAATTTCTACAACATCATAGAAATCAATCACTAGCTTAGCACCCGTATCATCCATAAACGTAAAAACGTCTTGATCATCTGCTAAATGTATCACGTATCCGGTCAACTGCTGTTCACTGTTGTCGTAAACAGTAGTAATTAGAATTTTTTTATGATCTACATATGCTTCTTCTAATAACGAATGGAGGTCATAGTCCCCGTCATCTTCGGGCCGGTTCGTTAACAGCATCCCATAAGTCGTCATTCCATTTTTATCTTTCCATATATGATCTGCAAAATAAAAAGGTGCTGTACTTTTTCGAAACTCATCCATAATATCCCTCCTATAACTAAACACGTTTATTCGCTCTTACTATACGTTACTAAATAAACGCACAAGCACTTGTAACAGTATATTCTCCACTGTACAGGCTCATACATCCATTATATAAGGCATAATCAAATAATGCCATCATTTCGTTTAACTCCTAGGAATTTCTAGATACGTATAGGTAAAATCGCCTCCGCGTCCGGCGATTCCACGAAAATGTTTGAAATCAGGGCGATTTACTAAAAAAGGGCGAAAAGCAAGAAAGTCTTCTTTTTTAACTTTAATTTCGGTTACTTTTCCTTCACTTAACTCATTTAACATATTGATTACTGTTTGTTCATCCATTCAGTTCCACCTCGTTTTTAGCTGTTGAGCCAATTTTGCAGAGACGCAAATTGAGCTTCAGCTTCTTTATATCCTTGGTTATAAAGAGCGTCGAGACGCTCACGATTCTTCTCAATTCGCCCTACTACAAGAGGGGATTGCGGACGAATCACAAAGATATTCCCCTGTCTTTCCTGCTCTTCAATATATGACAATGTTTCATTATACAATTTATAGCGGTTCTCAAGCGCACGAGTCAGCCCATCATAATGACGATATTTGCGCTTCAATAACCAAAGCATATTTGATTTCTTTTTTCGATATCCTTCGTTTCGCGTTAGCACAACAATATTTTTTCTATATCCATCCTGCACTGCTTTTTTGATTGGAATCGGATCACTGATTCCTCCATCTAACAGCTCTTTTCCTTTATATGTAACGACAGGTGCTAAAAATGGAAGGGAACTAGAAGCGCGAACCGCTGTCAAAATATCCCGATCATACTCATCAAAATAAACGGGTTCTCCCGTCACGCAGTCCGTTGCTCCTACTACAAGCTTCTCTGTACGCTCAGCAAATGCCTCAAAGTCAAATGGAAGAAGCTGATTAGGAATTTCATCAAAAACGAAATCCATTCCAAATATCTCTTTTGTTTTAAAATAATTTTTCCACGACAAGTAGCGAGGATCCTCTAAAAAATCTAAATTAGCTTTGCGACTTCTTCCTATTTGTCTAGATAAATAAGAAGTGGCATGACAAGCGCCGGCTGAAACGCCAATTACATACGGAAGGTAAAGATTTCTTTCCATAAAGTAATCTAAAACTCCGGTTGTATAAAGGCCTCTCATACCGCCTCCTTCGAGCACGAGTCCAGTATCTTTCAATTTCTACACCTTCTAATTCTTATAATTTATGACAAGATTATACCTCGTTTATTATAACGAAAGATGAACAAAGATGGAACTGTGTTGCTTCTCTCTTTCGTTAAAGCTACCAATTCCTTCTATTCCTCAGCACATTTTACTTGTTTTTTCAATTTTATTTTATATTTTTTCAAAAAACCCTTTACTAATTCCCAGTTTTAAGGCAAAATTGTAAAAAAAGAAAACGCTAACTAGTTTTACTATTTTCAAAATTAAAATTATTTAAAAAATTAATAATGAACTAATTTAAAACAAAGGAGCGATGAATGATGAAAATAGCAGAGGTAGGAAACTTGATAGAATTTAAAAATGGCTTACAGGGCATTGTCGAAAAAGTAAATGAAAACTCCGTGATTGTTGATTTGACTTACATGGCAAACTACCGGGATTTAGACTTAGAACAGCGAACTGTTGTCAACCACAAAAACTACACGATTATTAATCCTGCTATGTAAAGGGAAAAAGCAACCGGAACGCAAAAACGGTTGCTTTTTTAGTGGTTTTGAAAGAACTGATTCTTTTGTTCTTCTGTAATAATTCCCAGCTTATACATGAGATAAATATACTGTTGAACCTTAACATCCTTCGAACTTTTTTTCACTGTACTCCCTCTTTTCTAAAATGTTTCTTCATACAATAATATATGGCTAAGATAAAAAAAGTTTCCTTAAAGAAACAAAACCAGGCCCCATTTTTTCTTGAAAGGGTCTTATTTTCGTGTGACAATAAGAACAAGCTACTACTACCTACTTACTGAAAGGAATTACTAGCATGTTTGATACTGTATTGTTTATCGTTGCACTTATTGTCATTCTTTTTTTCATCGTGCAGTTCGTTTTTAAACGCAAGCAAACTTCAAATAAAAAAACATCCGTTGAACCCATGAATTATGCCGAAGAAGATTCTAACTCCTACACAAGCTGGAGTGAATCTGCTTCTAATCACGATCACGATGGTGATGGTGATGGGAACGCGGATGCTGACGGAAGATAGAAAAAAGCCTCTTCTTATGAAGAGGCTTTTTTTATTTTGATAACACGCGCTTGCCGTTGGTAAACGAATAATAGCATTCACCTGTATAGATGTCTTGGCTTTCATGTACATGAACACCACATTTATCTTCAAGTGCAGCTTTCATCATGGATTTGGCTACGTTATACGCTTTAATTGGACGATATTTTCTCCACTTTCCTACAAGGCAAAATGAACACGACTTTAACGTGTATCCCCCAAGCTTTTCAAATAGGCGAAACTCTTGGCGCTTGCCTAATAATAACGATGGGCGGAAAAAGTGAGTAGAACGGATATACAAGCTTGCGATATCTTCTTCTACTTGCCCCTTTACTTTACTGTAAAAGAATGGCGAACGAAGATCAGCACCAATTGCTGTAATCGTTAAAAAGTTTTTGCAGCGATATTTTTCTGCACATTTAGCCGCTTTTAAAGGAAATTCGTAGTCAACTTTAATGAATTTCGCTTTTGTTTTTGCTTTTTTCATTGTCGTGCCTAAACAGCAATATACATCATCAACTGCAAAGCATTCTTCGTGCTTATCAAGCTCTGAAAAATCAATTTCAAGCTGACGTAGCTTTGTGTGTTCGATTGGTAGCTTTTTTCGAACAAACACTGTCACATGGTTATATAAGCTATTGCTTAATAACATTTTTAAAAGTTCTTGACCAACAAGTCCGCTTGCACCTAATACTAATGCTGATCTCTGTGACATTCTTTCACCTTCTCATCTGTTGTTTTTGCAATGGAAAACAGGTTGCATACACAACCTGTTTGTTCGAATTAACGATTATCAATTGTTTCTGGGTATAAATCATGATTCATCAGGCGATAATTAGCCATTTCTTCATACTTCGTACCAGGACGGCCATAGTTTGTATATGGATCAATTGAAATCCCGCCGCGTGGTGTGAATTTCCCCCATACTTCAATATATCTTGGATTCATCAGTTTAATTAAGTCATTCATAATAATATTCATACAGTCTTCATGGAAATCTCCATGGTTACGGAAGCTGAACAAATAAAGCTTTAACGACTTGCTTTCCACCATTTTTTCATCTGGAATGTAACTAATATAAATGGTTGCGAAATCCGGCTGACCCGTTTTTGGACATAAGCTCGTAAATTCCGGGCAGTTAAATTTCACAAAATAATCACGATTTGGATGTTTGTTATCAAATGCTTCTAGAATCTCTGGTGAATATTCAAACAAATAGTTTGTTCCTTGATTTCCAAGGAGTGATACACCTTCTAATTCTTCATCTTTTCGACCGCTCATTTGCATTTCCTCTCTTTCTACGATTGTCATTCTAACAGCGTTTTTTTATTTTGTATATATCTGTTTTTATTTTTCTTTGTAAATTTTTTGCTATGCGCTTACACGCCTCGTTTATTTCCCCAAACAAGGGCGTGAACCTGCGGCAGAACTCTTACATCGTTCATGTTTTTAGCTGCCACTGCCTTGTCGATTAACCACTCATACTTTTTAAGCAATTCTTGTGTTAACGACGCATTATCGATTGTCGTTAAGTCCTCGTTGCCTACTTGAACAAAAAATGGAACCTCAGGATAACGTTCATGAACAGACGCTGCATACTCAAAGTCCTCATCATTAAATACAACGACTTTTATGCTTATGTGCGCCATGCGTTTTTCCTTTATTAATGTCTCTATAATATCGTCTAATACGGAGAAATTTGTTGTCATTAATGAACTTGGAGGCTTAGGAGAAATCGTTAAATCATCGATCTTTAGGAACCAATCCTGATAACGGCTTCCCTGTGTTTCAAGAGCTGCTTTTACCCCATGACTGTGCAAAAGCTCTACAAGTGAACCAATCGCCTTGATAAGCGCAGGGTTTCCTCCAGAAATGGTGACGTGATCAAAGCACTCTCCTCCAATTTCTTTAAGCTCCGTCCAAATTTGTTCTGCTGTTAGCTGACGAATATCGTTTTTAGCTGATCCATCCCATGTAAAAGCTGAATCACACCAGCTGCAGGAATAATCACAGCCTGCGGTACGAACAAACATCGTCTTACGTCCTACAACCATTCCTTCCCCTTGAATCGTTGGACCGAATATTTCAAGTACTGGAATTGTATTAGCCACGTTTTTTCACCTTCTTTGGGCGGTAAACTACGTAACTTGTCGGCGTTTCCCGCACGAATACTTGTACGCAAGAAGGCTTATTTGGTAGTGTGTCTAGATATTCTTGAACCAACTCATAAATTTTACGAGCAACAACTTCAGTTGTAGGAAAATCATTTGGATTTTCTTCGTTAAAGATAGAATGATCGTTCAATAATGTATGATCAAATTGACCAGAAACAATTTTTTTCAATAGCGCAAAGTTTACTAAAAAGCCCGCTTCGTCTAATGTATCTCCGGCAACAGTTAAATTTACAAAATACGTATGTCCATGGACTTGACGGCATTTTCCTGCTTCTGTATGAGGAACAAAATGTGCCGCAGCAAACTGCATATCTTTGTTCAATTCATATTCATAGTCATGAAAGACTTGAGGATACATTTGTTGCAGCATTATTTTTCTCCTCCTTCTTTTGTTTGCAAGTATTGATCTAACCCGCGTTTTCGCAGTTGACATGCGGGACATTCTCCGCACCCATCAGCAACAATACCGTTGTAGCACGTTAATGTTTTTTCACGCACATATTCAAGCGCTCCTAGCTCATCCGCTAACGCCCACGTTTCTGCTTTATCAATCCACATAAGCGGCGTATGAATCACAAACTCGAAGTCCATTGATAAATTAAGCGTGACGTTTAACGATTTCACAAATACGTCTCGACAGTCTGGATATCCCGAAAAATCAGTTTCACAAACGCCTGTTACGATATGACGGCCTCCGCTGTTTTTAGCCAGTACGGCAGCAAATGATAAAAATAACAGATTGCGGCCATCCACAAACGTTGTAGGCAACTCTCCTTCTTTTTGCTCAATTTCAATATCATCTCGCGTTAAGGCATTTGGTGCTAATTGATTTAAAAGTGACATATCTAGGACGGTATGCTTCACACCTAAATCAGCTGCGATAGCTTTTGCTACCTCTATCTCTTGACTATGACGCTGACCGTATTGAAAAGTAACCGTTTCTACTTCTTTAAAGTTTTTCAAAGCCCAAAATAGACATGTTGTACTATCTTGACCTCCGCTAAATACAACAATAGCTTTTTCATTTTTCATCATTATTGTTCGTCTCCTTTTTGATTGAAATCAAAAGAAGAAGAAACTTTATTGAACCGTTCGTTCCCTTTGTGACTAATTTTATAACACAAAAAAGAGACTGCTCTTTTCCAGCAATCTCCCTAAAAAGCAACTAAGATACACGTCCTCGCCAGCATACACGTCAAAAAGACGTGTTGATAGAAAAGCACGTGAAAGAAGACACGCTAAAACCGTGTCTTTTGTCATCAACGATGATCTTAGTTTTTTATAGAGGGAGTTTTCGAACCTCTCCCGTACATATACAAACGTGTACGGCGTTTCTTCTTGAATTGTCATCGTATACTATACCACATACGTATAAATAATGCTATGTTTGTTGGCTTCTATCACCTTTAGCTGTCTTATTTCTCTTTATATAAGAAAGCGCAATAAATAACAACGGAAAACAGACGCTTAGTACAAATAAATAAAACGGCCAGTAATATTTTTCAAAATAATTGAAGTATGCTGTATTTGGAATAATGTAATACGCCACGCCTGTAATGATTAGACCTAAAGGAAAGCTCAAAAAATTGCGCACCCGTAAATTACATAATTGAGCGATACTTAACTGAATAGCATAGAACACAATGAGAACTTTAAAAAAGATAGATAACATCCAAATAATAGCTACTAATACTTCAACATGCTGTATCGTTGCACCTAACGAAATCATTTTTCCTAATAAATAAACTGGGTAGCTGTGCATTGATGCAATATTCGCGCCAAGAGCTAATATACAAGCCGCAACTGCAATCGTAATCGTCAAGCCCGATGCCACAGTGCCGATAACAATCATTCTTTTTACCTTTTTGCCACCTTTTATATGAGGCGTAATCATTAGCACAAAAATCAATTCCATAAACGGATTTCCTAAGAAATACGTGGTTCCTAACACTAAATCATCCATGCGGAATTCAAACAAAGGGTAAAGACGATCCAGTTTCATCTGAGGAATATTTAACGAAATTAACAATAAAAAAGGGACGACGATCCACGGTAAAAAGATTTCCGCGGTTCTCGCTATCACTTCAATGCCTAAATACCCTCCGTATATAACCGCTAAAATCACAAGAGCATGAATCCACGTAGGCAGCGTTTCAGGGACAATTTGCGTCGTCATAAATGTACTGATATCTCGAAGGGAAAACGTAGATTGAATGAACATAAAAAAAATGTAAATAAGAGACATACACGCTCCGGCGTAAGGACCTAGCGCTTTTTTAGCTATTTCAATGAACGTTTGCTGAGGGTAACGGTGCATCAGCCATAACAGCACCGCAACAATTAAAAGGGCAAAGCCAATAGCAAGCACACTACATACCCAGGCATTTTGTCTATTCGTTTCTAATAACGTAGCCGGAACTGCCAAAATAGCGCTTCCGATACAAAAAAAATAAATGAGAAAAAGAAGTTGTTTCGGAGTAATAAATTCTTTTATTTGCATCATACACCCCTTCTCTCCTACATGCTTACGTAAATAACAGATGATGAACGGTTTTAGTAAGAGGCTTAATGAGTTCCTCTAAAAAGTACAGAGGCGTAGGTACTTCTTTACGGAGTGTAATGGCTCCCCAAAAGAATAAACCCATACCTATAAGACAAAGATAGACAACGATTTCACGGTAATACTTTTCCTTTCGGAAGTTAATCATAATTTTTTTAGTCAAAAAAGCAAGAAGTACCAGTAAGGCGATAAATCCCTCCATTTTCTTTCTCCTTAATGCTTCATTTGCTTCATATATGAGTTATTTAACGTGCCTAAGCGACGGATTTGAACTTTGGCATCTAAATCGACGGTTAAATCTTCTGCGTAAATTCTGTTCCAGTCTCTTTTCATTTTGTACCATCTCTTTACATCTTGTCTGTAAAACGTTTCTCCAAAACCGAAGATATCACTTTTATAATCTTTTTGAGCTTTTTCCACTGCGTCATTCATTTTTTCTTTTACGTCCGCTGCTGTTTTTCGTTCGAGCATATTGATTACAGCTGGATCCTGTAAGTTTACTTGACACTCTACATCTGCCACGTTTGCTTCACCTTTTAAATCCACGTGAATATGAGGCTTATGGTTTTTCATAGAAGCCGTTACCTTCACGTTCGTTCGAAGCATTTCTACTCCGATGATATCGTGCTGTTTTTCTTTTCCTTCGCATGGAATAACAATTAACGTACTTTTTACATTTCCTGTAATATAGTTATATCCTTTACTTTCGTCTTCATTGAACCAGCCGATCAGCTTATCATTTTGAAAGACGCCTAATCCTTTAAAATTGAGCAGGGTGGACAGATTGGTCCGGGAAATGCTCGACATATCTCCTGCCTTTTTCACGTCGCCTTTGACCAATACTCCCGATAACACCGCCTGCTTTCCTTCGCTCGTTAAGTTACTGATCAGTTCATTTAACTTTACGCCTCTAGTAGGTGCCCAAATACGCTGAGAGACGTCTAATGAAGCAAACATATGGTTAGCTGGTATTTTTTCAATTGTTGTTAATACGTTCAGAACGCTCGATGCTTTCGTGTTTTTAGCAACAACAACAAAATAATCGGTACGCACTTCATGATCCCGAGCAAAGAAATCAAGCACTTCAGCAATACCCTCTTCCGCCATGCTTTCGCTAATGACTAGCATTCGTAAATGAGAAAGATAAATTTTCCGCGGGGATTTTGTCGTTATTTTTCTTAACCCTTCCATTACAGACGAAGCCTTAATAGAGAATGTGGTAACAGAAGGCCCGTTTGTAGGGGTTTTGGCCTGAATATCACCAGGGTTAATCAGCTGAACTGTAACAATAATGCCATCTTCTGCTTTATCAATTCCGACAGCAACCGTAATGGCTAGCTCATTCAACTCTCGACTGCTCCAGCAGCCGCTTAACAGCAATGAACAGATACATAACATCAGAAATGTTTTCATAGTAACCGGCCACCTTTGCGCAGTTTAGTTTTTTTGCGTCTTTTGACGTGAGATATTCTTCTCGTTAATAAGCTTTGGCCTTGTTTTCATTTTTTTGATCGAACGTCTAATTAGAACATCCTTTTGATCACGCTTCACAAAGGGAGCCATAGGTGTCATATAAGGGACTCCAAATGACCTTAAGCTGCATAAATGTAAAATCATTAAAATTAGCCCGAGGATAATACCGAACAAGCCAAAAGTAGCTGCTAAAACCATTAAAATAAAGCGCAGCATCCTTACTGCAATGGCCATATCATACACCGGTGAAACAAAGTTACTAATAGCGGTGATGGATACAACGATAACCATTGCAGGCGATACTAATCCAGCTTGTACGGCGGCTTCTCCTAAAACGAGTGCTCCCACGATTGAAATAGCTGAACCTACTGCCCGAGGCAATCGGACTCCCGCTTCTCGCAAAATTTCAAACGTGATTTCCATAATAAACGCTTCAATAATAGCTGGAAAAGGCACACCTTCCCTTTGAGCTGCAATACTAATTAACAAAGCAAAAGGAAGCATCTCTTGATGAAAAGTAGTTAAAGCAATATAAGCAGAAGGTGTTAAAAGGGCTAAGAAAAATGCCATGTAGCGCATTAAGCGAATCAATGTACTAATATCTGCGCGCTGGTAATAATCTTCGGCCGCCTGAAAAAATTGAATAAATAGAGCAGGAACCATCAATACAAAAGGTGTACCGTCTACTAAAATGGCTATCCGCCCCTCTAAAAGACCTGCTGCCACGGAGTCTGGACGCTCCGTGTTATGCATAGTAGGAAAAGGTGTATAATCTTCATCTTGAATCAACTCTTCGATATATCCGCTCTCCAAAATACCGTCTATATCAATTTTAGAAAGACGCTCTTTTACCTCTTGAATGACCTGTTCATCCGCAATGCCGTCTATATAAACGAGCGCAATATCCGTTTTTGTAAACTCTCCTATTTGCTGAGATTCAATCCAAAGTTTTGGAGATTTTATTCGGCGCCGAATCAATGCGGTATTCGTTCGCAGTGTTTCTGTAAAACTGTCTCGAGGTCCTCTTACAACGGTCTGAGATTGTGGTTCAGAAACAGCCCTGTCTCTCCACCCTCTTGTACTTGCCACAATACACGTTTGATACCCTTCTAAAAACAGCACGGTATCTCCTGATAAAACATGAAGAAGAGCATCATCCAATGTTTTGGCTTCCATAATTTCACCGGCCGCCAAACTATAGCTTTTAATCAACTCGTACATATTAACGACACCGTCATCATGAGTTAAATGCTCATCGTGATAATGCATAATGGAGTCCAGCGCATAGTGTTCAACTTCATCTTTATTTACCAATCCGTCGATGTAAGCAACACCTAAAGTGAATTTTTCTTCAATTGAAATTCGAAACTCTCTTGTCACTAAGTCCGTGCTCTGTCCTAATGCTTTTTTCATGTGGAATATATTATCTCCCACTCTCTCCGACAATTTCTGCTCTTCCTCAGTGGAAGAAGCACTAGTTGCCTTAGAGTCCTTCGATTCACCAGCTTTTTCTTTCCGCTGTTTGGATTTATTCGTTAACTCCGACAGTTTTTTAATACGCATTGTTCATCCTCCACTACATTGAACGAAAAGAAACGGAATTTCTTCTTTTTAGTCTCTATAGTTTTTGTATGAAAAGGAAATTTATACTTGAAGCCATTTTAATAATCTTTATTTTTGACATCATTTGTGCATTTCTATAGGATAGTAATGGATAATTCTTCGTTATTATGAAGAATGTTTATACGGAACATTGAAAGGAGTCTATACATGGCACAATCACTTAAAGGCAAAGTAGCTCTTATTACAGGAGCAGGAAAAGGCATTGGTCGTTCAACTGCAATTGAATTAGCAAAAGAAGGCGTAAATATCGGTTTAATTGCTCGTACAGAGGCAGATTTAAAGGCTGTTGCTTCTGAACTGGAAGCATTTGATGTACAAGTTGCTTATGCAACAGCAGACGTTTCTTCTATGGAAGAAGTAAACGCAGCAGTTGAGCATCTACATACAAAATTAGGGGCAACGGATATCTTAATCAACAATGCGGGAATCGGTAAATTCGGAGGCTTTTTAGAGCTAGACCCAGCTGAGTGGAAACAAATCATTGATGTGAATTTAATGGGCGTTTACTACGTAACGCGCGCCGTTCTACCTCAATTAATCGAAAAAAATGGTGGAGACATCATCAATATTTCATCCACTGCTGGTCAAAAAGGCGCTCCCGTTACAAGTGCTTACAGCGCTTCAAAATTTGGCGTGCTTGGCTTAACTGAATCTTTAGCGCTAGAAGTGCGCAAACACAATATTCGTGTAACAGCTCTAACACCAAGTACAGTAGCAACGGAATTAGCATATAAAGAAAACTTAACGGATGGCAATCCTGATAAAGTGATGCAGCCTGAAGACCTAGCAGAAATTATGGTAGCACAATTAAAGCTGCATCCGCGTATTTTTATCAAATCTGCGGGCATGTGGTCTACAAATCCATAAACAAATATAGAAAAAGGAGAGCTTCAGCTCTCCTTTTTTGTGTCTTCTTTTATATGATGGTTAGCTTATTTACGTTTAGGCGTGATTTCTTCTGATAGTTCTTCAAAAGACTTTACTTTTCCATGCGATGGGTTTTGTGATTGCTTTCGTACGTTCCACTGACGCTCTTTTTGACTTTTAGACTGAGTCATTTTGCTTCATCCCCTTTTTATATGCTTACATGTAGTAGGATAAAACAAGCTGCTTATTTCCATTCATCAAAACTGCTTCCAATTTCTTTACTGCTTAGCTAAATGTATTTTAAACCATTTATCAATTTCCGCGTTGTATTGATCATAATAAGCAGTTAGCGGATGGTCTCCATTTTTGTACAGTACATATTTGTATTCTTTTCCCTGCTCATCTAGCTGTTTCACAAGTTTTTCAGCCTGAGTGTGGTGAACTTTACGATCATGATCGCCCTGTAAAATCAAAAGAGGTGAATTTACTTTATCGCTCCAGTAGACAACAGAACGACTTTTATACCTCTCTGGATACTGCGCCGGATCTCCTACAATTGTCCGCAGCACTTGTTTCATTTCAGGCCCTCTTTGGTCGTAGAATTGAAACATGTCTGTAATACCTGATTGTACGACAACAGCATCAAATTTAACGCCGTTTTTCATCGTTAAATACGTCATCATACCGCCGCGTGAATATCCTAGCGCTACCTTTTGCTGGTGATTTACATAAGGAAGCTGTTCTCCCCATTTAATAAGATTTAATACGTCGTCAATATCTTTACCGCCGTACGTCTCTGTTCCTTCACTTCCGCCATTTCCCCTGTATTGAGTCGCAACAACGACGTAGCCTTTACTTGCCCAGTATGACAAATACTGAAGTGTTTTTGCGCGAATCATGCCATGTTCGCGATTTCCTCCGCGATTATATACTAAAAGCGGATAATGTTTGTCTGCAATGTCTTTAGGCTGTACTAAAAACCCTTTTATCTTTAAATTATCACTAGGATACGTAATGCTATATACATCTACTTTATTTGAATAAGGCGATAATAAATTCAATTTTTCTTTATTTACATCATCACTTTCAGCTCGGTTAAAAACCGCTGTCACACCGAGCACAGCTACAGTGATTAATGCAATGATGCCCCATTTTTTCAACAGAAACCCTCTCCTCAATAAATATCTTTTCTCTTTTATAATGAGTGTTTTCATTTGCCTTTACCCTTCTTAAATGTTTGCTAAAAAGGGCATTCATCCCATCGCCAATACAGCTTATCTATCATACCGCAAAACCCAAATTTCTTCATTAATAAAGAAATAAGAATTCATACAAATACATGAACAGGAAAGACGTATAGTAAATTGTATTATTAAATTATAGATTTGAAAAGTGGAATGATACTTTTTTTGTCGTTTTTTACCTGTCCTTTTTTAAAAAGAAAAAAGCCCAGTTAAGACTGAGCTTTTTTCTTGGCAATACCAATGCCTGTATATGCTAAAATAATTGAAAAAATCGGACATAAAATGCTAAAGAATGTAAATGGAATATAGTCAGCCGCTGGAATATTTAATGCAGTTGAAATAAAAGCTCCGCTGACACCCCACGGAATAATAGCATTAATAACCGTTCCACCGTCTTCAAGCGTTCGTGATAAGTTTTTCGGATCTAAGTTCCACTTTTCATACAGCGGCTTAAACGTTTGCCCAGGCAGAAGAATTGATAAATACTGTTCTCCTGTAATAACGTTCACTCCAATTGAAGATAGAAGCGTAGCAAAAATAACGTCTCCGCTGCGGCGGATTTGTTTTGCTAATCCTTTTAATAAAGCATCAATAATTCCAACCGCTCTCATCAAGCCACCTAGCGACAAGGCAATCATGATAAGAGAAATAGAAAACATCATGGACTGTAATCCGCCTTTGTTTACAATCGCATCGACTACTTTATTTCCTGACTCGATTGCCGGCCCGCTTTGAAGAACCCCTAGCAATTGACTCAGCGTAAATTCATGCTGTGTAATCATTCCTGTAATAATGGCCGTTACAATCCCTAAAACTAACGTTGGCAATACATCGACTCTTCTCATCGAAAAAATAAGAACTAAGAGTGGAGAAAGCAACGTTAACACGTGTAAATTAAACGTATGTTTTAATGCTTCTTGAATTCCTTGAATTTCTCCGTAATTGACGCTTTCATGATTTCCGTTCATTCCGATTACCAATGCAATGATTGCTGTAATAACAATACTTGGAACCGTCGTCCACGTAATATGCTGAATATGTTTAGGGAGCGGCACTTCAACGATACCAGAAGCAAAATTTGTTGTATCAGACAATGGAGACATCTTATCTCCAAACACAGCTCCTGAAACAATCATCCCTGCTGCTAGCCCTGGATGTACACCAATAGCAGTTCCCACGCCAAATAAAGCGACTCCTACCGTACTGACGGTTGTTAATGAACTTCCCGTGAATGTTGAAACTAACACGGTGATAACCAAAGCACTAATTAAAAAGTACTGCGGTGAAATCCAGTGGAAGCCGTAGGATAAAATCGTCGGTATCGTTCCTCCTACCATCCAAATCGCAATGAGCATCCCGATCAGCATTAGAATAAGGATAGGCTTAATGCCAAGTCTAACACCGTCTAAAATGCCTTTCTCCATTTCTGTCCACTTATATTTCAACAAAAAGCCAATCACACTAATAAATGCTACACCAAATATTAGCGGAATATGAGGCGGCAGCTTTAACATAAATAATGAAACAAAAATAATAGCTAATAGCACCAAAATCACCGCTATTGATTGTATAAATAAAATTTCTTTTTTCATGAGGTATTCCCTTTCTATCTTTCTTTTTCACTTAAACGCTTTTATGCTTTTACGCAGTTAAGTGCAAACCTTCTTGAGTATAATTTTTATCCTTCTTGCTGTCAATAACTTATTTTATCCAAGGGCAGGCTCTGCACTCATTTTTCCACTTTTCTTCTTATTAATATTTATTCTCTATCTAAGCAAATCATTGTACAAAATGCTTCTAATGTTTTTATATATATAAAACGGGTACAAACAAAACACACGTTTTTTTAATCTACTACCTTTTGTACATAAGCGAGGAACTTCCCTCAAAAAATTTTTAAGCAAAAGACTTGAAAGTCAAAAAAGGTCAAAGTATAATGAGATTACGAAAGGTCAAGAAAGGTCAAAGTATAATGAGATTACGAAAGGTCAAGAAAGGTCAAACACCTGCTGATCTTCGATTAAAATCATTTAGGGAGGCTAATTAAATGATTTGTCAAAACTGTAATAAACGTGAAGCATCTATTCAATTAAATGTACAAACAAATAATCAAAAATCTCAATATCGTTTATGTCATACATGTTATCAAGCACTAATGAAAGAACATAAAATCCCATCAGGCTTTGGAGGTGGCGGCTTTATGAACATCGATGATTTATTCAAGCAAATGGCGCACGAACAAGCTGCACAGGAGCAGCCACAGCAAGGAAACGGAGGCGGAGGCTTTTTAGATCAATTTGGTCGAAACTTAACTCAAATTGCGAAAACGGGATTAATTGACCCTGTTATTGGCCGCGAAGAAGAAGTAGAGCGCGTCATTGAAATTTTAAATAGAAGAAACAAAAACAACCCGGTACTAATTGGAGAACCCGGTGTTGGTAAAACAGCTGTAGTCGAAGGGTTAGCTTTAAAAATTGCGGAAGGAAAAGTTCCTGCAAAGCTGCTAAATAAAGATGTATATCTGTTAGATGTAGCATCACTCGTAGCTAATACGGGCGTGCGAGGTCAATTTGAAGAGCGTATGAAACAGTTAATTTCTGAGCTTCAACAGCGAAAAAACGTGATTTTATTTATCGATGAAATCCACCTTCTTGTAGGAGCAGGTTCAGCGGAAGGTTCAATGGACGCAAGCAATATTTTAAAACCTGCTCTTGCACGAGGTGAACTTCAAGTAGTCGGAGCTACAACTTTAAAAGAGTACCGTTCCATTGAAAAAGATGCGGCTCTTGAACGACGTTTCCAGCCGGTTATGGTTCATGAACCGTCTGTAGAAGAAGCCGTTGAAATTCTAAAAGGAATTCAAAGTAAATATGAAGATTATCACGGCGTTAGCTATACAGATGAAGCGATCCGCGCTTGTGTAAATTTATCACACCGCTACATTCAAGATCGTTTCTTGCCTGATAAAGCAATTGACTTGCTAGATGAAGCAGGTTCAAAAATGAACTTACAGGCAGGCATTACAAATAAAGACGACGCAGCCGCTCGCTTAAAAGAAATTACAAAAGAAAAAGAGCAGGCGCTAAAGGATGAAAAATATGAAGTAGCGGCAAAACTGCGCGATGAAGAAGCTGCTCTTGAAAAACAACTAAACGAAGAACAGCAAAAAATGAATGTGGATATTGCTGACATTCAAGCCATTATTGAAAAGAAAACGGGTATCCCTGTTGGTAAACTTCAAGAAAATGAATCAGCAAAAATGAAGCATTTAGCAGAGCACTTAGCTCAAAAAGTAATCGGACAGCAGGAAGCTGTAGAAAAAGTAGCAAAAGCGATTCGACGTTCTCGCGCTGGATTAAAAGCGAAGCATCGCCCAATTGGTTCATTCTTATTTGTTGGTCCAACAGGTGTTGGTAAAACAGAGTTAACCAAAACATTAGCTGAAGAACTGTTCGGCTCAAAAGATGCTATGGTTCGTCTAGATATGAGTGAATATATGGAAAAACACGCGGTGTCTAAATTAATCGGTTCACCTCCTGGCTACGTAGGTCACGAAGAGGCAGGACAATTAACAGAGAAAGTACGCCGTAACCCTTATTCCATCATCTTACTAGATGAAATTGAAAAAGCTCATCCAGACGTTCAGCATATGTTTTTGCAAATTTTAGAAGATGGACGTCTAACGGATAGTCAAGGTCGCACAGTGAGCTTCAAAGACACGGTTATCATTATGACAAGTAACGCTGGTGTAGGTGAAAAGAAAATTACGGTTGGGTTTGACGCAGAAAATGATGCGCTTAAGCAGGCATCCGTTTTAGATTCACTTTCATCTTATTTCAAACCAGAGTTTTTAAATCGATTTGACACAATCATTGAATTTAATCACCTTGAAAAAGATAACTTGATTAAAATCGTTGACCTTATGCTTGCTGAATTAAAAGAAACATTACAAGAACAAAACATCACGCTGAGCGTAGCAGATGAGGTAAAAGAAAAACTGGCTGAACTTGGCTATCACCCTGCATTCGGTGCTAGACCACTCCGCCGAGCAATTCAAGAACAGCTTGAAGATCGAATTACAGATTTACTGTTAGATGATGCGGACGTATCAACAGTGAACGTAACGTTAAATGAAGCGAGCGAAATCACCGTACAAAACTAATAGAAAAAGCGACTCTACTTGAGTCGCTTTTTTTATAGAAATACTTTCGTTTATTTACTTTCATCTGTTTTTTCATCTGTTTTTTCGTCCGCACTATCCGTTGATTCTTCTTGATCATCAGCTGCTTCATCCCCAGATGAGTCATCTGCTTCGTCTTGCTTCATTGTTTCCTGTGAATCATCTGTCGTTGTATCCTCCGATTGAGTATCATCCGACTGTTCGGTTTGCTGTTCTGTTGCATCTTTTTCATCCGTTTGTGAGTTGCATGCTGTGATTAACATAATTGCTAGAAGTGATCCAAATAACTTGACTAATAAACTTTTGTTCATTTTACCGTCTCCTTTCGAATCATCTGAGCCTCTATGTAGTCACCATTCATATGGCTCTACTGGCAGTATAGCCTATCCAATTGGAAAAAAGTTCACTTTTACAAGGTTATCACAAAAGCTTTACATCTCCTTCATTTCGTTCATATTCCCCTCATATTTCCTTAATAGTTTATGACCAGCCACATTCTAGATCTATCTTCCTTGGTCTAAGTGCTCAATTCGGCTATTCACATAGTTGTAACTATGCTAATATGAGTGATATATCACTGTATCGTGCGACTAGCTGACTATGAAGTTATTCTCCTATAAAATTATTTACCATTTAAGAAAGGGATTTTTTATGGAATCACACAACCTCATAAAAAAACGTAATTTTATTCTTTTACTTATTTTCTGGCTGCTATATCTTGTCCACATTGTGTTATATCACTTTATTGCAGCTGATCCTAATATGATTGTTTTTATAAGCGGAGGAATTTTATTATTGGTAGTGACGGCTATGTACTACTTTCGTTTTCATCCTGCTATCATTATGTATTCTTTTTTTATATGCTATTATGCCTATATTGCGTACATAACATCTATTGAACCTGCTGTTATTAATTATTTGTTTTTGTTTCTTGGAATAATTGTTAGCTTTATTTACTATAGCTATATCGCTATTGTAACTTCTACATTAATGTCCATAATAATTGTTTTGTACTTTTATGTAAGCAACACTCTTTTTACATCTGTGACTTTCGTGAAATTAGATATCGTTTATTTCATTTTGTTTACGCTGATCACAATGATTATTTTGTTGTATTGTGCTCATTTCTCTAAAAAATTAATTGCTATTACGACGGTCAAAATGAACAAAACCGAAGATGAACTTTACTCAGCTCAAGAGTATTTACAATCTTTTTTCACATACAATCGCGACGCCATTTCCGTGTTCAGTCTAGACGGCAAAGTGATTAAAGTAAACGATGCTTTTGAGCAAATATACGGATGGAAAGCGGAAGAGATTGTCGGAAAAGCCATCCCATTTATTCCTGCTGGCTTAAAAGGCGACGCTGAAAACCGATTAGAAAGGGTTAAAAAAGGAGAAAAGCTGGTAGCCTTTGAAACCCAAGATAAGCGAAAAGACGGAAAAATAATTGACGTAGAAATTACTGTTTCACCTATTTTTAATCGTGATCAGCAAGTCGTTGCGCTTTTTGGTATTTCACGCGATCTTACAGAAGAAAAGGAAACAGAAAAATTTCTTCGCCAAACCGATAAATTATCTTTAGCCGGCAAAATGGCAGCGGGCATCGCTCATGAAATTCGAAATCCGCTTACTTCCCTGAATGGATTTATTCAGCTTATTCATGAAGACAGCAGCCGCTATCATTCTTATACAACCATCATGCTGAGTGAACTGAATCGTATTAACTCAATCGTTGGAGAATTTTTATTGCTCGCTAAACCTCATGATACGGTTATGAAAAAACATGCATTCTCTACTATTTTAAATGACGTTATTCTTCTGTATGAATCAGAATGTGTATTAAAAAACGTCGTAGTTAAAACGCAGGTGGAAGCTCCGCATACATACATCTGCTGTGATGCCAATCAAATTAAGCAAGTACTCATTAATTTATTAAAAAATGCGCTCGAAGCTATGCCTAGCGGAGGAGAAATCCATTTAAACGTTACTCAGCATACTAAAGGCCTTACTATTTTCATTAAAGATACAGGAGTGGGTATTCCCTCAAATTTGCTTACGCACATTCAAAAGCCTTTTTTTACCACGAAGCCCTCAGGTACCGGTCTTGGACTTGTTGTGATTAAAAACATTTTGTATCAGCATAAAGGAACATTTGAGATTAAAAGCACTGTTGGCAAAGGAACCAGCGTTACCCTTACGATTCCTTTATGGGAACAAGGAATGAACCATTAAAAAAAGAGGCTGGAACAAAAGTATGTTAGTTGAAGGAAGATCCGAACGAGTTTGTTTTTTGAATAAGAATCAAACTCATTCGGATTTTTTATTATGAGGGTGAGCGTAGGTTTAATCTAGGTGCTTCTAGCTGTTGATTGGAGGGCAAGGCGAAGACTCCTGCGGGAAAAGCGGAATAGGTGAGACCCCGCAGGAGCATAAGCGCCGAGGAGGCTCACCGGCCGCCCGCGGAAAGCGAAGCCTTGCACGGAAATCAACGGCGGTGTAACAAGCGATTCATATTAGATTGTTTATTCGATTTGTTCGTCTTTAGATTCGATTGATTTTGTTATGTCTCAATCTCTTTTTTTATAGCTTTTTATCATCAATACTATTTAAATAGTTTTCAATTTCATCTACTACAGACTGCACGCAGCCCTCTTCGAATGGAGAGATCAAATTCGCTTCCTCTACTAATTCTAAAAATGGCTTACTTCCGCCAAGCTTACACAAATGAACGTAATCTTGCCATGCTTGTTCATGATTTTCTCGATCTTTTTTCCAAAATTGAAATGCACAAATTTGAGCGAGCGTGTAATCAATATAATAAAACGGAGACGTGTAAATATGAAGCTGACGCTGCCAGAAGCCCCCGCTTTCTAGATAGTGATGGCCGTCATAGTTTTTAGAAGGCATATATTTCTTTTCAATTTCTCGCCACGTTTGTTTTCGTTCCGAAGGCGTCATCTCAGGGCGTTCGTATACAGCATGCTGAAATTCATCAACTGCTACCCCGTAAGGCAAGAAAGTTAAGCCTGAGCTTAAATGAGAAAACTGGTATTTATCTTTGTCCTCTTTAAAGAACAACTCCATCCAAGGCCATGTAAAATACTCCATGCTCATCGAATGAATTTCAGCTCCTTCATGCGTAGGCCAGTGATACTCATTGGTTTCCATATCTCGGCTGGAATACACTTGAAAAGCATGCCCTGCTTCATGCGTTAACACATCAATATCGCCTGATGTTCCATTAAAGTTTGAAAAAATAAACGGCGCTTTGTATTCTTCAATAAACGTACAGTAGCCTCCGCCTGCTTTGCCCTTTTTAGCGACTAAATCCATTAAATTATTTTCAAGCATGAAGGAAAAAAATTCGTCCGTTTCTTTAGAAAGCTCCTTATACATAACCCGTCCATTTTCAATAATCCACTTTTCATCACCTTTTGGCACTGCGTTTCCTGTTTCAAACTGAAACGGTTCATCATAATAAGTTAAGCTCTCTACTTGAATTCTTTCCTGCTGACGCTTTTTTAGTTTTTCAGTAAGGGGAACAATATACTCTTTCACTTGTTGGCGAAAATCGGCAACCATTTCAGCATCGTACCCTATTCTAGACATACGAGCATAGCCCACTTCTACGAAATTTTTATAGCCTAATTTTTCAGCAAGCTTGGTCCGCACTTTTACAAGCTTGTCGTAAATATCATCAAATTCCTCTTCATGATCAGTAAAGAATTGAAACTTCGCTTCTGCTGCTTTTTTTCTCATCTCTCGATCAGGTGACTCCATAAACGGATCGAGCTGAGCTAACGTTCTTTCTTCTCCTTCAAATTCAATTTTAGCTGACGCCACTAGCTTCGTATATTGAGATGATAGCTTATTTTCTTCCTGCAGCTCTTTTACTATTTCAGGAGAGAACGTTTTTAACTGCATTTCAGCAAGAGAAAACAGCTGCTTTCCCCACTTTTCTTCTAGTTCCGGTTTAAAAGGTGAAGAGATTAAGGCTTTGTAAAATTTCTCTACGTACCCTTCTAAAAGCGGCTGTGTTTCATCAAAATAGTCTTGTTCTTCTTTATAAAATTCATTGGCTGTGTCGATAGAATGACGAATATAGCAGATGTTCCCCATTGTACTGTACTGAGAATACGCATCGTTTGCTAGACGAATTGCCTCATTTTGCTGACTGACTGACCCTGCTTCCGTAAAATGTGTAATGGCCTTTTCAAACTGCTTTTCAATTTCATTCATATCAGGTCGCGTATATGTATAATTCTCAAATTTCATCATTTATTCCCCTTCCTCTATTGTCTGTATGTAACCTAATTCGTTTTTATCCAGCTGTATTCCTGTTAATTTCAATTTTTTGTCACTTTTTATTTTTTATGTCGATTGGTCATGAAAGAAGTCATAGAAAAAACTCGTTTGTTCAACAGAAACAAACGAGCTTTCCTTACTTAATTAGTCGATTCCGGCAAAAATTCATCTGCATAGTGCCCTAGTTTCTTAAGCATCGAAATGGCAACTTCCTTTTCTTCGCTAGATAAAACGGATAAAATATCATGAATTCTTTTTTCGTGACTCGGAAACATGCTTTCAATCATTTCCTTGCCTTGCTTGGTGATAGCTGCATAGGTTACGCGACGATCGTTCGGACAAGCAACGCGCTCCAAGAAGCCTTTTTTCTCAAGCTTGTCTACTACATACGTAATACTGCCGCTTGCCAACAAAATTTTTCCGCCAATTTGCTGAAGAGGCTGCTGGCCTTTGTGGTACAATAACTCTAGGACAGCAAATTCGGTTGGATTCATTCCATGCTGTTGAATAAATTTATGCACATGATCATTAATTGAACGATTGGCACGAGATAGTACAATAAATAATTTAAGAGATTGGTCTAACTCTTCTCTAGTTACATCATTCGTCATTTTAATCAGTTCCTTTAATATTATCTTGATATCAAGATAATACTAAAATTTCCCTTCAAAGTCAATCAAAGCAGGCTTATTTCATCGGTTATTCTCTCTGCTTGTACAATTTTTTTGATAAAAAATGTATATAAGTGGATTTATACATATGCTTTTAATACAATAAACATATGAACATTACATAAAAAGGTGAATGATTATGAAACCAACCCATTTATTATTTAATTCCGCGATTGGTTCGCAAAAGCCTGAAACAATCGTTAACCGGCAAAACCCCTGTCCCTTTTGCGACGTAGAATCTCTTACAGGCATCATTGAAAAACAAGGACCTATCATTTGGCTAAAAAATAAGTTTCCCGTTCTGCAAGATGCTTATCAGACGGTTATTATTGAGACCGATGAATGTTCTTCAGAACTATCTATTTATCCAAAAGAGCATCTGTATACCTTGCTGAGTTTTGCTACTGAACGATGGATATCGATGATGAACAGCGGAGAATATGCTTCTGTTCTTTTCTTTAAAAACCACGGCCCCATGTCCGGAGGATCATTACGACATCCTCATATGCAAATTATTGGTTTAAATGAGATGGATGTAAATGAAAATGTGAAGCTAGAGCAGTTTGAAGGAGTCACAATTGCCAAAAATGAACACGTCACATTTAATTTATCTGTAAAACCTCGAATGGGCTTTTTTGAATTTAACGTGATAACAGATCATCTTGACAAAGAGCTGCACACGTTTGCAGATTATCTTCAAACGGCTGCTCACTATTTATTAAATCATTTTCATCGTAGCTGCACGAGCTACAACTTGTTTTTTTATAATCTTAAAAACGGCAAAATTGCAGCGAAAATCATTCCTCGCTTTGCCACATCTCCTTTGTATGTAGGATATGGCATTCCTCAAGTTTCCAATAAGCTTGAGCACATTGCTAACCAAGTTCAGGAGCTGTACTTCACCTAAAAAGTTGAACCTTCACTGGTTCAACTTTTTTGTAAAATTATTGCATAAAGCTGTTCATTTTTAAAATAGTCATGCTCATAGAAAACAAAAAAACATACACTAAAAGAACGATGTGAATTGAGGATAAAAAGAAGAATACGTAAAAGGAGACGGTTTATGACTGAGGTACTAATTGGAAGCATTCTTTCTGCGCTATCGACTGGAGTAGGCGCTTTGCCTATTCTATTTTTGAATCAAGAACTCACTCATCGCTGGAAAGATATACTTCTTGCGCTCACTGCAGGCATTATGACAGCAGCTTCTACTATGAGCTTAATTCCAGAATCTCTTCAAAGCGGCGGTTTTTTTTCCTTAGCGATTGGCTTACTGCTTGGCGTGGTAACATTAACACTCTTGGAGCAGAATATTCCTCACATTGATCTTGAGCATTCTAAAACCGGCATACAGTTTGATGAAAAAGCACTTTTAATTGTTTCCGCTATTACGTTGCACAACCTTCCTGAAGGACTGTCTGTTGGTGTGAGCTACGCTTCAAATGTTGAAAATACAGGGAACTTAATTGCCCTTGCAATCGGTCTTCAAAATGCACCTGAAGGACTGTTGGTCGCGCTATTTTTAGCTCAGCAAAATATCAGTAAAATAAAAGCATTTTTAATTGCTACCCTTACAGGATCAGTTGAAATTGTAACGTCTTTACTCGGGTTTTATTTAACTAATTTTGTGGAGTCTCTCGTTTCATATGGATTAGCGTTTGCTGCCGGAGCCATGCTTTTTATTATTTATAAAGAGTTAATTCCGGAAAGTCACGGCGATGGAAACGAAAGATTTGCTACTTATTCGTTTATTTTTGGTATTTTGTTTATGATTTTTTTAATAAACATTTTTTAAAGCTGAAGAGAGGCCACGGGCAGCGTAATTGTTTCACTGCCCGATCCCGAATGCTTGTCCTGCATTACAGCTTTGAAAAAGATAAAAAGCGGCTAATCAGTGTGGCAAACGATGTCTTTTCTTCCTCTTCTTTTAAACGCTGCTTTTGATAAACGAGTAAGAGCTGATCAAGCTCTTGACTACAGGTAACGGTTTCTTCATTAGTCAGACCTTTTTCTTCTCCGAGCTGCACCATCTTTTGTCTTTTTTGGACGATTTCCACTAATAATCTCTCTGATTTCGTTCTATTTCTCACTCCAAACACAAAATCCTCTCCTATGACAAAGAAATTAGCTTATAACGCATTATTACAAATTCTACTAAATATGTAAATAGAGTCGCAATAATAGACATTTTTTTCGCAAAAAAATTATTTTGTCGGAATTTATAAACGCTTACATTACTATAGGAATACCGTTTATCTTTTTTTTACAAGTTGTTTTTCGACAAAAGATGCTGCTTGTCGAATAAAAAAGAGGTTGAGACATAACGAAATAAATCCAAACGAAAGACGAACAAATGAGATACATGAGCTGGACTGCTTATGACACCGCAATTGATTTCTGTGCAAGGCTTCGCTTTCCGCGGGCGGCCGCTGAGCCTCCTCGTCGCTTTCGCTCCTGCGGGGTCTCACCTGTTCCGCTTTTCCCACAGGAGTCTTCTCCTTGCCCTCCAATCAATTGCTAGAAGGGACGAAACAAATAAAACGATGTGCACCATCACAAAAAAAGAACCACTCATCAAACAGGTTGATGAATGGTTCTTTTTTTACTTGGGCTCAACTACTTTTGTCCCAGCCTCTTTTTTATTCAGCTTTTTGAGCAGCGATCTGTACAGCATCCCATACCGTAGCAAAAGGAGGGGCATACGAAAGATCTAGCATGGTTATTTCATCTGTTGTGAGGCGGCAAGTAATAGCTGTCGCAAATACATCGATTCGTTTTGCAACTCCTTCTTTCCCAATCATTTGAACCCCCAAAATCTCTTTTGTTTCAGGATGATAAACAAGTTTTATCACAATCTTTTCAGCTCCTGGATAGTAAGAAGCATGACTCGGAGCCCCGGCTGTGATGGTTTTGTATAGAAGAGAATTTTCTCTTGCTTCTCTTTCTGAAATGCCGGTTTTTCCGATTTCATAGTCCATCACTTTGACAATGCTTGTACCTAGAACACCCGGAAATTTTCTATTTTCTCCCCCTAATCGGTAACCAAGAACCCTTCCCTGCTTATTGGCAATGGTTCCAAGAGCAATATGAACATCTTTTTTTAATACGCGGTGATAGCTCGTTGCACAATCTCCCGCTGCGTAGATATGAGGCACGTTGGTTTCCAACTTCTCGTTTACTAAAATAGCTCCATTTTCAAGCATTCTTAGTCCGTTTCTTTCTAAGAATTGCGTATTCGGACGAACTCCTACATTTACAATCACTAAATCCGTTTGGTACGTTTGACGGTTTGTTTGAACGTGAGTGACGGAACCATCTGAATGCAGCAATGCTTCCACTTCTTCTTCGAAATGAAATAAAATATCGTCATCTAGCTGCTTTTGCAGATGCTCTGCCATGTCTTGATCTAAAATAGATAGAATCTGCTTTCCCTGTTCAATGACCCGTACTTCTTTTCCCAAAGCCTTCATTGCTTCAGCTACTTCCATTCCGACATATCCTCCACCAATAATAGTGACTTTTTCTACGGAGTGAGCCTGTAGATATGTATAGATTCTTTCGCTGTCTCCTAATGACTTTAATGTGCATACATTCGGCATGTTATCACTCATAAAATTAGGTTTAACAGCCGTTGTTCCAGTTGCAATGATGAGTTCATCATATGTTATCTCTTTTTCAGCGTGCGTTTTGACATTTTGTGCTACTATGTATTTCTTTGTATGGTTTACTTCTTTAACTTCGTGAAAAAGATGGACGGAGATATTTCGCTCTTCAAACTCTTGTTTCGTCCGAGCAATCAAATCGTCTTTTTCTTTTACAACACCTGACAGATAGTAAGGCATGCCACATGCGCTGTAAGAGATATCTCCACCTTTTTCAAACACAAGGATTTCCACTTCTTCTTTTTCTTTCATCCGGCGAAGCTGTGAAGCTGCGCTCATTCCGGCGGCTACTCCTCCTATAATGACGACACGTTTCATCTATACTCCCTCTTTCTACATAAATAATAGATTATACTATTGTTTTTCCTTATTCTTCCCGATTTCAAACGAAAAAAAACGGCTGTTTACACAGCCGTAGATGTTTGTTTCGAGCGGTAATACGTTAGAGCCAAGGCTCCTGCTAATACAGCTCCTTTAATAATATCTTGCATATAATACGGAACATTTAGCATCGTTAATCCATTTAACAGCACACCAATTAAAATAGAGCCAATCAGCGTCCCGAATACATTCGGTTTCCCTGCTCCAAATACGGAAAAGCCAATGTATGTCGCAGCTACGGCATCCATTAAAAATGGTGAGCCTGCGTTCACTTCTCCTACTCCAATACGGGCAGCTAAAACGACTCCTCCAATTCCAGCAAGCAAACCTGAAAACATATAGGCATACATACGATAACGATTAACCGGTACACCCGAAAGTCTTGCTGCTTCTATGTTACCTCCTGTTACGTAGAAAAAACGACCAAACTTTGTATAGGAAAAAACGATATGAACAAGCAGCACAGTCAGCAGCATAATGATCACTGGGACGGGAATACCTAGAAAGTGACCTTGCCCCAGCGCAAGGAAAGAAGGAATGAAAATTCCTGGAGCTCTTTCTCCGCTTGGTAAAGGCATATTGGTATAAATAGCTGAGCCTTTTGTATACGTTAATAAAATCCCCTGTACGATAAACATCATGGAAAGCGTGGCTAAAATATCAGGAATCTTTACTTTCACTACTAAAAAAGCATTCACTAACCCGATGAGAAGCGATGCAATAATCGGAACAATGATCGCGACTGCAATTTCTTGTCTATGTAAAACGAGCATAGAAGCTGATAAAATAGTGGCTAAACCAGCCGTAGATCCTACAGATAAGTCGAGTCCGTTGACGGTTAACGATATCGTTACACCAAGCGCAATTAAGGTAACAATGGAAATAGAGCGCAGAATATCACTAATGTTTTCTCCTGTTAAAAAGTTAGGTGTGGCAATGGAAAAAATAATCATAATAACAAAAATCATTAAGACTGTCCCATATTTGTAAAAAAAGTCGAAAACGCTTATTTTTCTCTTTGGTTTCGCTACAGGTTCTGTTACATACTCCGCACTCATCCTTTTACTCCTCCTGCTGTATAATAAAATAATTTTTCACTAGTTGCTTCTTCTTTGGATAATTCTTTCACGATTTTCCCGTTGTACATAACATAAATTCGATCCGCTACCCCTAGCAGCTCCTCGAATTCACAGGTTGCATAAACAACGCCTTTTTGCTGTGACACAAGCCCTGTAATTAAGTCGAATATCTCTCGCTTAGAGCCCACATCAACCCCTTTAGTTGGCTCATCGAACAACAGTACGTCAGAATCCGTAACAAGCCATTTTCCGATTGCTACTTTCTGCTGATTTCCACCGCTTAACGTTCCAACTGACTGCTCGATAGAATGAGACTTTACGCCAACTTGCCCAGTCGTTTTCTGCGCTTTTTCTTTGATCTTTCCTCGCTTTAGAAACGAATAATTTGTAAAGCGGGACAGACTTGGCAAAACTAAGTTATCGGCAATCGATTCATGAACAAAAATTCCTTCTTTTCTTCGTTCTTCAGGAACAAGAGAAAGACCTTGTGCAATATAATAATACGGCTGCTTATTCAACTTTAGTTTCTTGCCTTTTAACCGAACGCTGCCGCTGACATATTGCTCTAAACCAAATAGACTTCGGCAAAGCTCCGTTTTCCCTGCTCCTACAAGCCCTGCAATACCGACTACCTCTCCTTCTTTTACATGAAAAGAGATATTCGAAAGGCGCCCTGGAAGGGATAATGCTTCTACATGTAAAAGTTCGTTTCCAACTTCTACTGATTTTTTGACCCACTGTTTTACAGAAGACGTTCCTAACATGAGCGTAATCACGTCTTCAATTGATGTATGTGAAGTTTCTTTTGTAGCTACATAGCGTCCGTCCTTTAAAACCGTTAAGCGGTCGCAAATATCAACCACTTCTTGAAGGCGATGTGAAATATAAATAATGCCTACTCCGCTTTTCTTCAGCTCTCTCATCACAGAAAACAATTGTTTCGTCTCTTCCACACTAAGAGGTGCGGTTGGTTCATCCAAAATTAAATAATCAACATTCTGTACAATTGCACGTGCAATAAGCACCTGCTGTTTTTCTGATAGAGTTAGATCAACAACATTTTTTTTAACGGATAAAGAAGAACCAAGTAAAGAAAGAGCTTCTTCCGCTTTCTTATAAATAGATTTCCAGTTTACAAATGTCTTACTTTTCTTAGAAACCTGCACGTCTAACACAATGTTTTCAGCTACTGATAGCGAAGGAATCAGCGCTACATCGACTTCTTGGTGTACAATGCCGATGCCGTGGCTCTTCGCTTCTTTAGGAGAAGAAATAGAGATTTCTCCTCCGTCTTTGTAGATCTTTCCTTCGTACTCGTCGTAAGCTCCGCACAATATTTTCATCAACGTACTTTTACCGGCACCATTGGCTCCCAATAAAGCATGAATTTCCCCTTTTTGAACAGTAAAATCAACTTTGTTCAGCGCTTGAAAAGAACCAAAGTTTTTTGTAATGTTCTTCATTGAAAGCTCGTTCGTCATGTCTGTCCCTCCACTTCTACTCTTTTTTACCCCATTCTTCTACGTACTGACTAAGCTGGTCCATATTAATCGTTTGATTAGGCAAGTCAGTTTGTTTGACTAAAACCGGATCAAAGGAATAATAACGAGGGATCTCTTGACCGGAAATCTTTTTAAGAAGCAGATCAACCTGCTTTTCTCCTACTGAAGCTGGGTTTACAGCAGCTGACGCTTTCCACGGGCTATTTTTTGCCTGCATCATTTGCAGGTCTTCATCAGATAAGTCCACTCCGTATACCTTAATCTCATCTCGTCCTGCTTCTTTAATCGCTCTTGTGACTCCTTTTGCAAATTCGTCCCAAGGTGCCCAAACGGCTGCAATGTCTCCTTTATTTGGATACTGCTTTAATACAGCCGCCATTTTATTTTGAGTGTCTAGAGAGGTGTTGTCTGTTGCGCTTCCAAACGTGGCAATTTGTTTTACATCTGGATAGCGATTCATCATAATTTTATAAATGCTGTCGCGTTTTTCCATCGGTGCAAAGCCTCCAACAAACGCATATACAATATTTCCTTTTCCGTTAATGTCCTGCATCATTTGCTTTAACCCCTGGAGCGCAAGCATATAATCATCTTGGTCAATCGTTGTAACGCCTTCTACTTTTAATTCTACGTCTGTTGCAATAACGGGAATCCCTTTTGCAATCGCGCGCTTCACGCCAGGTTCAAGGGTTTCAGCCCGGCCGTGGTCAATCATAATACCGTCAACATTTTGGTTAATAGCCGTGTCTAAATACGCAGCCATTTTAGATTGATCATTATTAGAATCAGAAACGGATAGCTGTACTCCGGCTTTTTTAGCCGCTTTTGTCACACCTGTTATGTACTGAGCAGCGTGAGTGCCTGATGTAAATTCAGAAATAAGCGCAATTTTTGTATCTTTCGTAATCTGTTTTCCTTCTTGCTGTACAGGCTTAGCAGAAGCCGCTTGCTGCGCTGGAGCTGCCTGTGCTTTCTCGTTTAGACTTGGCTGTTCTTTCGTGCAGGCAGCCAGCGCAAAAACTAGAAGTACGAGCAAAGTAAGTGGCCACAGCATTTTTTTACTCTTTTTCATGGTGTTCCTCCTATTATACTTATTATTCATATAAAAATAGTTAGTTTTATAATAATCCAAAGAATACCCCGCTTTTAGATGTAAAAGCGGGGTGATCATGACCTATGCTTTACAAGTAGTTGTTATGCGTAAATAGGTACCCATCCTTCAGTTGTCACAAAAATTCGCACAGCGACTACTTTACGATCTTCCATTAGTGTAAAGTAATGAAGAATGTTTTCTGGTACTGAAATTAAATCGCCTGGCTCTAATTCAACATCAAAAAATTCGCCGTCTTTTCCTTGAATAACAAAGATTCCATGACCGCTTACGATAAAGCGAACTTCGTCATCTGTATGAATATGCTTGCGCTGAAAGTTTTTTAACAATTCATCAATGTTTGGTGTAGATTCCGATAACGAGATAACATCTTGAGCTTTATAGCCGCGGCGTTCAGAAATATCTTTAATATCCTCATCAAAAGCGTTTAAAATTTCTTTTTTTTCTTCATCAGTTAAATCATATTTTTCACGAAGATTTTCTGGAAGTTTTGTAATATCCCAGTTTTCATAAATAACTTCATTGTTTGCCAGAAAAGCTGATACTTCCTCTTGAGTTTCAATTCTTTTATTATTTACATGTAAGCGAATTTGCGCCATTTTTATTTCCTCCTTTTATAAATGCACCTTTGGCTTAATGCCTTTAAGTGATAGTAATTTCACATGGTAGCTAAATAGAAATTCATAGGCTTCTAGCGCTTTTTTTGTTTCAAACGCATTTTTTCCCCATACCGTAATCCCGTGGTTACGAATTAAAATCGCGCCTTGATCGCCTTTTATATGGTGAGAAAATTCTTCTGCTAGTGTCGGAATATCCGCGTAATTCGGAATAATCGGAACAGTAATTTCCGCATCTTCCTCCCAAATACCCAGTGCCTTAATAATTTCTTGGCCTTTGAATGAAATAAACCCTTCATCTCCGTACAGTTCAGAGATCACGTTGTTGTCGATTGTATGTACATGAAGGCTGCACCCAGCATTCGTTGACTCGTAAATCTTAACGTGCAAAAGCGTTTCAGCAGAAGGCTTTAAATGCGTTTCTTCTGCAGGCTTCCCGTATTGATCAACTAACAAAAAGTCTTCATTTGTGCGTTTTCTTTTATCTTTTCCACTTGCTGATACAAAGAAAGTTGTCGGATTTTGATCCACTTTAATCGCTAAGTTTCCGCTTGTACCGAAGAACCAATCGCGCTCTGCCAACTCATCTTTTATATCTGCAAGCTCGTGTAATCTTTGCTGAGCCATAATACTCATGCTTTCACCTCTTCTGTTAATTCTTGTAAATGGCGAATCACATCATAAAAAGTAGAAAAAGGACGATACGGTAGAGATAGCTCTTCGCATTTTTTAATTAAAAAGTCACGCGCAATGACAGTGTCAGCTAATTTGGCAGCCTGCAAATCTGTAATTGAATCGCCAATAACAACCGTATGATCTCTTTCATCTGCAAGATGGCGAATAATCGTTGGCTTACAGCAGCCGCAGTCATTTGTACACTGTTTATCACATGTATGAGGCCACGTAATGGAAATATGCTCACCGGAAAAATCAGATCCGTTGCAGTAGAGCATTTCCTCTGCAACTCGATTTCCCAAAAGCGGTTTTACAAAAAAGTCAATTCCTCCGCTTACAATATAAAGCGGAATATGATGCTCTTTTGTATAGGCAATAAAATCATCAAATCCATCTCGAATAGCAGACGTCTCTAAAATATAAGAAATAATATCTTCCTTTAATTCCACGGGAAGCAAGGCAAACATTTGCCCTACTCCTTCTTGAATGGAGACGCGCTGTGCTAGCACGTCGTCTTTAATACTTTCCCACTCCGGAGGAGCAAATTGTTTCATAATAGCAATAATGTTATCGCTATTTGTGATTGTTCCATCAAAGTCACAAAAGATTTTTAACGATGTCATGCTTTCACCTCTACTGTTCCCCATAGTTGCAAAGCTTTTTGCAACTCTTTTGATTCTTCCGCTTTTTCGGCTAGTGTTTGATGAGAGAGTACTCCATCTATCGCCGCACGGAATGCTTTTCCTCCTCCGATAGCGCCGTCTGGATGACCGTGAACTCCGCCTCCTGCATTAATAATGCTGTCGATTCCAAAGTCCTTCACAAGCTGCGGTACCATTCCAGGATGAATTCCTGCTGAAGGAACCGGGAAAGTCTGCTTATATTTGTACACAGGACGCGTTAATTCGTAGGCAATGCCTGTCGTATCTTCAAGAGAAAGCGCTACGCTTCCGTATGGTGATGGAAACAGTGAGAAATCCGCTCCGGCTAAGCGCAATAGTTTTCCAAGCAGTAATGAATTTGAAAAACCGTAAAACTCTGATGGCGTAAGCGCTCCGCTAACAGCTGGGTGTGCCATAATCGGCAAGTTAATTTCATCATCTTCTCGAAGTGCCTGCAGTACGTCTAACCCGTAAGCAAATACGTTGAATAAAAGAGCATCGGCTCCTAGCTCAGCTGCTTTTCTCGCTTTTTCTTTTAATTCAAACGTTCGTCCCGTTAAATTAACAGCATACAGCGTGCGGTGTCCCGTTTTTTCGTATACTTCATTCAGTACTTTTTTTCCTTCTGTAACGCGAGCTTCAAAAGGTGTTCGTTCACTATCAAACAAAATCTCGTCGTCTTTAACCAAATCCACTCCGCCAAGCGCTTGCTCACGAAGCTGAGTTGTTAAGTACGTCATATCTCTTCCAATTACGCCTTTAAAAATACTCATCACAAGCGGACGGTCATAAACGCCTAGTTTCTCTCGGATACCTTCTATTCCAAAGCGCGGTCCTGGGAATTCAGCTAATAATTCATCAGGAAAATCCAAGTCTAATAATTTCACTTTTCCATCAAGTGATAGTTTTCCGAAAACCGTAACTAAAATAGCCGGTAAATCTCTTGAAAAGTTGGCAGTAGGATAAGCAATTTTGACAATAGCCTGCTTAACCTCTCCGCCTAAATATCCGTTAACACGTTCGCAGTCTTGAAGCTCAGTTACGGATATGACGCGCCCTTTATGCTTTTGAAGCTGCTGTTGATCTAAAAGCGGCAGATCTGTCCATGAGCCGACGGTTAGTCCTAAAGCGATTCCTTCCGCTTTTTTATGAAAATTTCCTTTATTGTCATGTAGTAAGTAGCTTGCAACGATTTCACTCATTATGCTAAAAACTCCCTTGCTGTTTAATATCGTTAATAAAAAAAACCTCTTCTGTAATTAAGAAGAGGCTTTCGTTGCTCTTCTTATCTCTCAGCTGCTGCTGCAAGAATTAGCACCGTGCTTAACATGCGTTAAGTCGGTTGCCGGGCTTCATCGGGCTAGTCCCTCCACCTACTCTTAATAAGAAAGTTGCTATTTATTTAAATTGAATTCGTAGATTATATACTAAATAAAAAATACCGCTAGGATTTATCGGTTATTAATCTCGTTAACTTCTTACATATTAAGCCAACTCAAAAAGGATTGTCAATGCGTTTTTAAAATAAATTTAATTTTTTTATTCGAGATACAGCTTCTCTCATGCGCTCTTCATCCGTCAGCAGTCCTACGCGCACATAGCCTTCACCATATGTTCCGAAGCCTACTCCAGGTGCCACTACAACGTGGGCTTTTTCAAGAAGTAAATCTGAAAATTGTTCAGAAGTATATCCTTTAGGAACTTTTAGCCATGCAAAAAAGGAACCCGCTGGAGATGTAACGTCCCAACCAATTTCTTGAAGCCCTTGAATAAAGGTATTGCGTCTAGATTCATAGCGCTTAACTAAATCATTCACACATTGTTGAGATTCTAACAGAGCTGCCGCTGCTGCCTCTTGAACCGCCCCAAAGAGGCTGACATACATATGATCTTGAAGAAGATTAATAGCTTCTACTACACTTTCATTTCCTACAGCAAATCCAACTCGCCATCCCGCCATGTTATACGTTTTAGAAAGAGTATAAATTTCAATTCCCGTCTCTTTTGCACCAGGAGTCTGTAAAAAGCTGATTGGCTTTTTACCATCAAATCCAATGGCTCCGTAGGCAAAGTCGTGTACCACACAAATATCGTGCTTGGCAGCAAACGCCACGGTGTCTTCAAAAAATTCTGCTGTTGCCACTGCACCGGTAGGATTATTCGGATAGTTTAAAAACATGAGCTTTGCCTGTTCTTTAGCACGTTCACCTATCTCTTCGTATACGGGCAGAAAATGATTTTCAGCCGTGAGCGGCATCACTTCCATCTTTGCTTTTGCAAGCTCTACTCCAGACCAGTAATCAGGATATCCAGGATCCGGAACCAGCACCGTATCTCCAGGGTTTAATAAGCACTGCGGAATTTCTACAAGTCCACCCTTCCCGCCAAACAAAATAGCTACTTCTTTTTCAGGATCCACATCAACGCCATATTCTCGTTTATAAAAAGTCGCAACGGCCTCTTTTAAAAACTGGTGCCCCCGAAATGGAGAATATTTATGATGTATAGGATTAGCACTTGCTTTTTGAAGTGTTTCTACAATATGTGAAGGAGTAGGCTGATCAGGATTTCCCTGCCCTAAGTTAATAACGTCGTGCCCTTGGGCCATTACTTTTCCTACCTTGCCTACAAGTGATGCAAAAAATTGTTTTGGTAAACTTTTTAATAGTTCCGATTGCTCAAATTGTTTCATCATCGCACACCTTCTCAAAAAATTCTTGAAATTCTAGTCACAAATAATATATTGTAATACTCAACTTGTAAAGTCATTTTTTTCAACTACTACAAAAAGGACGGATGATAAAGTGAGTGTAAAAATCACGTGTTTGCAGCTTGATATTGCGTTTGGAAACCCAACTAAAAACCGAAAATATATTCAACAAAAAATGACGGAAGCTCTAAAAGAAAACCCTGACATCCTTGTGCTTCCTGAGCTATGGGATACAGCTTATGATTTGACGCGGCTAGACGAAATTGCCGATGATGAAGGACAGCAGGCCAAGCAATTAATCTCTCAATTTGCTAAAACGAACGAAGTAAATATTGTGGCAGGTTCGATCGCGAAAAAAACAGAGCAAGGCGTCACAAATACGATGTATATTTTTGACCGAAAAGGTCGTGAAGTGTCACAATACAGTAAGCTGCACTTATTTAAATTAATGGATGAGCACCTCTATCTAGAAGCAGGAACAGCAAAAAATCTTTTTACACTTGAACAGTCTTTATGCGCAGGAGTTATTTGTTACGATATTCGTTTTCCAGAATGGATTCGCGTGCATACTAGCAGCGGAGCAGAAGTCTTATTTGTTGTTGCTCAGTGGCCGGCTCCAAGACTTGCCCATTGGAAAGCACTGCTCATTAGCCGCGCAATCGAAAATCAATGCTATGTAATCGCGTGTAATCGTGTAGGCCAAGATCCTAATAACACATTTGCCGGACATTCCTTAGTCATCGATCCGTGGGGAGAAATAATCGCTGAAGCTGGCGATAGCGAAGAACTTTTAAGTGCTGACGTTAACCTAGAACTTGTAAAAGAAATTCGCAAACAAATTCCTGTCTTTACAGATCGCCGCACAGAATTTTATTAATTATGTATTGACAGCCGTTTTTTTGCATGATACGATTTTCACCAGATATCATAAAATATTCAAACAAATCAAAATTGAATAAGTAATCGTACTCTTATCAAGAGTTGGCTGAGGGATTTGGCCCTGTGAAGCCCAGCAACCGACCGTCATTCCATCCTAAGGTGGATCACACCCGTAAAACATGTTTTACACAGGCACGGTGCTAATTCCAACAGAAAGTAATTCTTTCTGGCAGATAAGAGGTTTGAACACTACAATCAAGCCTCTTTCCAACGAAAGAGGCTTTTATATTTTCTAAAATTATAAAAGCCTCCATATATTCTTAAACCTATTAACTTAGTAAACAAATCAGTTTAATAAACTATGGAGGGGTTCCGATGTCAACAATAAAAACAGAGAAATATCAGCCATTAACAGAAATTTCAGCAATCAAACTTGTGAAAAAGCTAGGTCTTTTTGATGCCACAGAAGCACTGACTGCCCGTGAAATCGGTGACGGCAACTTAAATCTCGTCTTTCACATCATAAATGATCAAACGAATAAATCCATTATCGTCAAACAAGCACTTCCCTATGCAAAAGTTGTAGGCGAGAGCTGGCCTCTATCCTTGAACCGTGCCACGATTGAAAGCAATGCGCTCAAGCAATTCGGTGCATTTACCCCTGAACTCGTACCAGCTGTGTATTACCACGATGAAACGCTTGCTGTTACGGTCATGGAAAATCTGTCTCATTTAACGATTTCCCGCGCCGGACTTATTCAAGGAGAAAGTTATCCCCTGCTTTCACAGCATATCGGTTCTTTTCTAGGACATATTGCGTTCAAAACGTCGGATTTTGCCTTAAAGCCTCAGGATAAAAAAGAAGAAGTCGTCAAGTACAGCAATCCGGACTTATGCAATATTACGGAAGATTTAGTTTTTACAGATCCTTTTTTTGATATCGATACAAATGAATTTGAAGAAGCGCTGCGTCCTGATGTAGAAGAATTGTGGAACGATGGAGATGTAAAGCTACAAGCAGCAAGATTAAAATGTAAATTTTTAACAAATTCCCAAACGCTAATTCACGGTGATTTACATACAGGAAGCATATTTGCTAGCAGTCAAGAAACGAAAGTGATTGATCCAGAGTTTGCTTTTTACGGTCCGTTTGGATTCGATTTAGGCCAATTTGTTGCGAATTTATTTTTAAATGCTCTTTCTCGAAAAACAGATCGCGAACCGTTATTTGCACACATTACGAACACATGGAACGTATTTAAAGATACCTTTACTGCGCTTTGGCATTCTGAAAACACTGAACCTTTCGCTAAAGATGAGCGCTTGTTACATGAAATTTTAACGCAAACGTGGCAAGATGCTGTTGGGTATGCAGGGTGTGAAATCATTCGACGTACGATTGGCTTAGCTCACGTGGCGGACTTAGACGAAATTTCTTCAGAGGAAAGAAAAATTAACGCTAAACGTACTGCGTTAAAAATTGGACGCTATTTACTTCTGCACCAACAAGACGTTTCACCAAATGAATTTGAACATTTACTTCGATAACGAATAATGTACACAATGAAAGGATCGGTATCAGCATGACAAATACACTATCACTTCCGCGCTCAGTGGAATGGAATGAATCATATATTACTTTATTAGATCAGCAGCAGCTTCCTGGCAAAGTTGAATATATTAAGCTGCAAACCATTAAAGACGTATGGGATGCTATCACTACCTTGAAAGTACGCGGAGCCCCTGCAATTGGCATTACGGCGGCTTTTGGTCTTGCTCTTTCTGCGCTTAGCTATGACACGGATTCAGTCAAGGAATTTAACAAAAAGCTAGCTCTAGATCAACAGTATTTAGCTAGTTCACGCCCGACTGCCGTCAATTTATTTTGGGCACTGGAGCGCGTAGCGAAAAGCGCTGAATCCGCTTCGTCCGTTAATGAAGCTAAAACAAAAGTTGTTCATGAAGCGATTCAAATTCAAGTAGAAGATGAAGAAACGTGCTACCGAATTGGAGATCATGCCCTTTCTTTATTTAAAAAGAAAGATAAAATCATGACAATATGTAATGCTGGTTCAATTGCTACAGCTTATTATGGAACAGCATTAGCACCTTTTCACTTGTCTAAGCAGCGCGATATTCCGCTTGAAGTATTTGCTTGTGAAACAAGACCCGTTCTTCAAGGTTCTCGCTTAACAGCATGGGAACTTCAGAAGTCGGGAGTAGACGTTACGCTGATTACGGATAATATGGCTGCTCATACCATTAAAACAAAAGGAATTAATGGGATCATTGTAGGTGCTGACCGCATTGCAGCAAATGGCGATACGGCTAACAAAATTGGAACGTATGGACTTGCTCTTTTAGCGAAAGCATTCGGTATTCCATTTTACGTAGCAGCGCCGCAGTCCACATTTGATTTATCTATTCAAGACGGAAGCAGCATCCCTATTGAAGAACGTTCACCTAAAGAAGTAACGCACATTGGAGATACGCAAATTGCTCCAGACGGAATCTCTGTGTACAATCCAGCTTTTGATGTGACGCCAAGCGAACTGATTACGGCCATTATTACAGAGCATGGAGTTATCCATTCCCCGTCTTTTGAATCCATTCAAAAAGTTTTGCTGCAATCTGCTCAATAACAAGAGGCTGGGACAAAAGTATTTTGTCCCACTGCAAAACGAACCACTAATCAACGTGTTGATTAGTGGTTCGTTTTTTTGTGATGGTAAATATCGTTTTATCTGTTTCGTTCCCTCTAGCAGTTGATTGGAGGGCAAGGTGAAGACTCCTGCAGGAAAAACCGAAGGGGTGAGACCCCGCAGGAGCGCAAGCGACGAGGAGGCTCAGCGGCCGCCCGCGGAAAGCGAAGTCTTGCACGGAAATCAACTGCGGTGTCACAAGCGGTTCAGTTCATGTATACGAGTTGTTCATCTTTAGATGACATTGATTTTGTTATGTCTCAACCTTTTTCATTAAACAGCGCTTTTTGGCTGCATTTGTAACACAATTGTAACAGTACTCTCTGCTTTTTCTACATATATTATAGGGGATTCTTTTTGAATAAGGAGGAGTAAAAATGAGTGCAGAGCAAAAAACGGATAAAAACAAAGCGTTGAATCGTAAGCAGCAATATCAGCTATTCGATTTATCCAAAGATGAAGAACTAAATTCCCTCCCTTCTCCTCAGCAAATTGACGGTGTTTTTGTGCAGGGAGAAGGCTGGAAATTAGACGGTGAATAGTTATTTTAACTCCAGAGCGCCTTTTGCTACATTTCTTTCAAGCATTAATAGTTTTTCTTTTATATGAGTTTGGGAACCTGCATAACCTGTTAAAGCTCCATTTTTACCAATAACACGGTGACAAGGTAAAATAATAGGCAGTGGATTTCGACGATTCGCTTGTCCCACAGCCCTTACGGCTTTAGAGCGATTAACAGACTCCGCTACATCACTATAAGACCACGTTTGTCCATAAGGTATACCTTTAAGCGTTAACCACACTTCTTTTTGAAAGTCTGTTCCTTTTATATCCAAAGGCACATCAAATGTTAGCGTGCGCCCTTCAGCATAATCCTGAAGCTGCCGCTTCGCTTCTTTCACAAGGTGATAATTCTCGTCATGGACAAGTTTTTTAAGCTGCTCGTTGTGATCATCACTATCAAACCAAATATGTTGAACCCCTTTTTCCGAGGCTACAATATAAATTTTCAAATCAGAAAATAAGTTCATTTCTCCATAGTACATACTCGCTTATCCTTTCTAATTAGGCTGGAAGAATAACACGAAAAGCTGTTCCTTCTCCTATTTTGCTTTCCACTTCAATTCGCCCTTTATGTTCTTCGATAATTTTATATGAGACCATCAAACCGAGCCCCGTTCCTTTTTCTTTTGTCGTATAAAATGGCTCTCCTAAGCGCTTGATGCGCTCTTCGGGCATTCCGTCTCCTTGATCTCGAATGGAGACCGTCACGTAGTGCGGCTCTGTAGAATAGACTTCAACAAAAATTCTTCCCCCGTTTGACGTGACTTCAATTGCATTTTTAATTACATTTATTAGTACTTGTTTAATTTGGTTCGGCTCGCAGTATACCATTGGCAGCTGAGGGGACACACTTAGTTCAAACTGAATATTTTCTAAAAGCGCTTGAGCATTTAATAAATCAATCGTTTCTTTAACAACCGCAGCTAGATTTTTCTTTTCGAACTTTACGGCCTGTGGCTTAGCGAGTACTAGAAACTCTGTAATAATAGTTTCGATTCTTTTTAATTCGGATTTAATAATATCAAAATAAAGAGAGTGATCTTCTTGAATGCTGCTTTCTAGCAGCTGAACAAACCCTTTTAAAGCCGTCATCGGGTTGCGGATTTCATGCGCAATCCCAGCTGCTAACTGTCCGACTACTTGAAGCGTATCCGATTTCCGAATCTGCTCCTGCATTTGATTTCGTTCCGTTACGTCTCTTAAAAGCGTCATATATAGACCTGGCAAGATATCTTTTTTCGTAGAGAATTCGATATTTTTAACTTTTTCGTTCCCCGTAACGTACGTAATCTCTCCTTCAGCTTCCCCTTTTTGCTCAATTGTTTCTTTATGCTCAATGACCGCATCTAAATTCGCTGAAGAAATAAAATCCTCCATGGAATGCGCACAAATCTCCTCTTTGCTGAGTTCGAGAATATCACAAAGAGAAGAATTCACATCAATAATATTTCGCTTGCCGTCCCATAAAACTAACCCATCGATCGAACCATTAAAAATCTGTCTGAATTTCTCTTCGTTATTCCGAAGCTCTTGTTCGATTTTTGTACGTTCACTAATGTTTCGAAAAATGGTTAAATGGTCTCCTTCTATAATGCCTTTTTTCCCCGTGAATTCCAACTGTTTGATTTCTCCATTTGGCATGTAAAAAGGAAGCTGATTGCGAATTTCTCCTTCTTTTTGAAATGTTTGCAGCATTTTTAATGCACTAAAGCTTTGCTTATCGATAAACGTATACAAATTACTTCCAATCAATTTGTTCAACGGCAGCTCAAAAGTACGGGACGAAGCAAGATTAGCGTTTAAGATTTCCCCATCGTCTTTCCAAATCAAAATGGCTTCAATCGCATTTTCAAAAATAGCCCTGAAATTTTTTTCGCTTCTCAACAGCTGCTGCTCCATCAGCCGTTTTTCCGTCACGTCTCTCATAATGGACATATAGTATTGACTGTATATATTAGCCGTTGTGGTAAATTCAAAAAAAGTAACGTCTCCATTTTCGAGCTTAATCGGCAGCTCACCGCTTGTCTTTCCTTCTTGATGCAGAGTTCTCCATAATTTTTTCACTTTATAATGATAAGTAGGTTCTACAAGCTCCTCTAACGTTTTGGTTAAAAGCTGTGCTCTTGTATAATTTAATCGCTCGCAAAATGAAGGGTTCGCGTCGATAAGCTGACCAGTTCGATCAAAAATAACAATTCCATCTACCGCTTCATTAAATACATCCATAAACATATGATGACTAATAAACCTTTCATTTTCCATCATCTTGTGCTGCGTAATATCTCGAAATGTACACACAATAATGCCCGACATGTGACTATGTTTGTGTGAAGTAAATTCAACATGTTTCATCATGCCGCTTTGAAGCGTCATCGCGCCTTCATATTTGAAATAGCTTTCTTCTAAAAGCGCTGGATAGTACGCTTCAATCATGTCATACGGAAAATACATGAGAAAATCTTTCATTTGATACGTTAATAGCTCATCCTTTGTTTTTTCAAACAGCCCGCAGGCTGATTCATTGGCATTTATAACTTGAAAATACTCATCAAATACGACAATGGCATCTAATACGTCATTAAAAATAGCTCGTAGCTGCTCTAATTCACCTTGCTGCTTTTGCGCAGCTTCAGATGTTAATTCTCTGTGTGGTGACATGCTCATTGCTCCTTTCTTTTGCACTTCCCATTTCCCCACCTTTTATCTATAGACTTAGTATTCTACAAGATTTGCTTTTTACCTTTTTAAAATTAGTCACGTTTATTCAAAATGCGACATTTCTTCACATTCTCCCGTTATTTAAAAAAGGAGCATGAATAAAAGAGGCTGGGACATAACAAAATGAAACCTATGCTCAACATAACAAAGAAAACGAACCGTGAATCAACATGTTTGATTCACGGTTCGTTTTTCACTTCGGCTAAAATACGTTTTCCCCAGCCTCTATCGATCATTCACTACAATATAAGTGGCTTGAATAGGTCCATGCACGCCAACGACTAGATTCATTTCAATATCAGCTGAATTGCTCGGTCCCGTAATAAAGTTAATGCAAGAAGCAATCGTTTCTCCTCGCTCTACTTTTTCATGAATCATTTCAGCAGCTTGTGTCATGCGAGGGACAATGGAGCTTTGAGGAATGATCGCAATATAAGTGGCCGGCAGCAAACTGACCGATCGTCCTTTTGCAGCGCTGCTGAACAAAACAACTGTGCCGGATTCCGCTAGCGTCAAATCACTGAATGTGATGCCTACATTTGCTTGTTCAGCTAGTTTAATATTCTCATCGCCTTTTGCAGAATTCCATACATGAAGGCTACTGCTTGTTTCCCATTTCTCCATCAGCAGATTCAATCCATATTCGGAAAACCTAGGATCATCCCACGTGCTCACAAGACCATTTCCATAGTTCGCTACGGCTTCCTCAAGGACAGCTGGCAAGTGTTGTGATGATGTTTCTACATAGCGAGTATGAATACGTTCGCAATGGTTTTCAAGCTCTTTCTTTAATTGATCTGGCGAATAGCTGCGGTAGACCTCATGCTGAGGAGCATGCTTCCATTGGGGCTTTACTACGCCGCTTGTTCGCCTGCTTCGCTTAAGATTAGCCGCAATATTGTCTAAAAAACTGTCTCTATTTTGAATGCTTCCGTTCATCATCATCACTCCTTTTATCAAACCAATCTCGTAAGCGCTCTTTTGTAGGCGCCGGAAACTCTCTGCTTTCCGTCCACGCTTTTAATGGACCAGGCCCTTTGGAAATACTGCTTCCTGACATAAAAGGAGTAAGAGCTGCCGGTGCTACTTTAGCGCCCACTGTATATAGAGAAGAAGAAGCTGCTCCCAAGCCAAATGCTTTCATCGCCAGCTTTTCCGAAATAGGTGCTTTTCCTTCTTTCTCGACAATTCGCTGACGGTGCTTGTGTAATAGCTCATGCAGCGGAATTTTGACCGGACAGGCATCCGTACAGGCTGCGCATAGAGTTGAAGCATATGGAAGCTCTTTGTAGTCTTCATAGCCTCCAAGCAAAGGGGATAATACAGCTCCAATCGGACCTGAATAAATAGATCCATATGAATGCCCTCCAATATGGCGATACACGGGACATACATTCACACATGCCGCACAGCGAATACACTGTAAAACAGATTGAAACTCAGTTCCTAAAATCGCAGATCGTCCGTTATCTACAATCACTAGGTGAAATTCTTCCGGTCCGTCTACTTCTCCTGGAAGTCTAGGTCCTGTAAGCGCTGTTACGTAACTTGTAAGCCGCTGACCTACTGCACTTCTAGTTAACAGGCTTACCAACACTTCAAACTCTTCAAACGTTGGCACAATTCGTTCCATTCCCATAACCGTAATTTGCGTTTTAGGAAGGGCAGTTGTTAACCTTGCATTTCCTTCATTGGTTACAAGTGAAATAGACCCAGATTCTGCAATCGCAAAATTACATCCCGTGATACCAATATCAGCTGATAAAAATTCTTTTCGCAGCATTTCCCGGGCGTGAAGAGCTAGTTCTTCAGGTTTTTCCGTTTTTTTATAAGAAAGCTTTTCCTGAAATACATCTCTAATTTGTTCTTTATTTTTATGAAGTGCAGGAGCTACGATATGAGAAGGCGGATCGTGATCATCTACTTGCAGGATATATTCTCCTAAATCCGTTTCAATAACTTCACAGCCCAGTTCTTCTAAAGCAGCGTTCATATGAATTTCTTCTGTAACCATTGACTTGGATTTAACGACTTTCTTTGCCTGCTTTTGCCTCGCTACATTTTTTATGTACTCATTCGCTTCTTCAGCTGTTTGAGCGAAAAAAACGTGGCCTCCGCGTTTAGCTACATTATCCGTGAGCTGCTCTAAATAGTAATCTAAATTTTCAAGCGTATGCTGACGAATTTCTTCGCCAAGCGCTCTCCATTCTTCCCAGTTCCCTAATTCTTCCGCCGCATCTAATCTACGGCTTCTTAAGCGCTCTTGAGCACCTGAAACCGCAAAGCGCATAAACGCATTATTGACTCCGTCATCGACGCGTTTTTTAAACTGATCGTTTCCTATTTTCATAGACATTCGGTATTCTCCTTTCTTTACATTCTGCTATTTAACACTTCAGCGATATGCATCACTTTTACAGGCTGTCCTTTTCGTTCAATTCTTCCTCCAATATTCATAAGACAGCCGCAGTCAGCTCCAATTAAGTACTCCGCGTTTGTTTTAGCTATACAGCCCACTTTTTCATCGACCATTTGTTCAGAGATTTGCCCCATCTTAACCGAAAACGTCCCGCCAAATCCGCAGCAGTTATGACTGTTTTCAAGATTCTCCATTTCAAGACCCTTTACATTGTTTAATAGTGTAAAAGGTTCTTTTTTTACGTTTAGCAAACGCGTCATATGACAGGAAGAATGATAAGTAGCTTTCCCATTTAAGCTGGCTCCCACGTCTTCTACTTTTAAAACGTTTACAATAAAATCCGTTAGCTCATACGTTTTATCAGCAAGCTTCACGGCAGACTCATGCCATGCAGCATCACCTTTAAAAAGATGGGGATACTCTTTAAACATTGTCACACACGAGCCTGATGGAGATACAACGTACTCTGCATGCTCAAACGCTTTTATCATGTTTTTCATTGCTTCTTTTGATTCTTTTACGTAACCGCTGTTATACGCAGGCTGCCCGCAGCATACTTGACTCTTTGGAAAATCCACTTCGCATCCTAATCGTTCTAACAATTCTACCGTCGCTTTTCCTACATTTGTTTGAAACATATCAATCAAACATGTGGCAAATAAAGATACTTTCATCATTTGCTCCCTCCAAGCTGATCATTTTACTTCTTTTAGTTAACAGGTCATCAGATGACTTAATGCTATTATACTCCTATGTTTTTCTAATTTCACTAGTTTTTCAAAAATACATTTCTTTGTTTGATATTTTTCCCACAAAATAATAAGAAATTGAGACACGTGAAACCTACGTTTGCCCTATTATTAAAAAAATCCAAACGAATTTGATTCTCCATCAAGAATCAAAACCGTTCGGATCTTCCTTCAACTAAACTACGTTTGTCTCAGCTTCTTACTTATTTATTTCCAAAAATCATCAAACACTGTGATTGGCAATTGGCGTTTATGCTGCGTTTTTAAGAAGTGACCTTCAATGACGTTACTTGCATGTTCACCTACATCTTTGCCTTCTAAATAATCGTCGATTTGCTCATACGTTACGCCAAGCGCTTCTTCATCCGGAAGCTGTGGACGATCTTCTTCCAAATCAGCCGTTGGTTTTTTCATATATAGATGCTCGGGACAGCCTAATTCTTTTAGCATTTGTTTCCCTTGTCGCTTGTTTAGACGGAAGATAGGCACTAAGTCAGCTCCTCCGTCACCAAATTTTGTATAAAATCCTGTAACAGCTTCAGCGGAGTGATCCGTTCCAAGTACGACTCCACTGTACATGCCTGCTACCGTATATTGCGCAATCATTCGTTCACGTGCTTTTACATTTCCTTTGTTGAAGTCGGAAACTTTATCATCTGCCGCTTCTTCAACAGCAGAAAGCATCGCATCTACTGCTGGTTTTACATTAATAGAAATAGATTTTGTTGGTTGAATAAAAGCAAGTGCATCTTGACAGTCTGCTTCATCTGCCTGCACACCGTATGGAAGACGAACAGCAATAAACTGATAGCGCTCTTCTTCGGCTTCTTCATTCAACTCATTAACCGCTAGCTGCGCCAGCTTTCCAGTTAACGTAGAATCTTGGCCGCCGGAAATACCTAGTACAAACGAACGTAAAAAAGGATATTTGTTCATGTAGGATTTCAGAAAATCAACGCTGCGGCGAATTTCTTCCGCGGGATTAATTTCTTTTTTCACATGCATTTCTTCAATAATTTGCCTTTGTAGCTCTTTCATAAAAAAACTCTCCTCTCATTACTAGCTGACGGAATCTACACAAGTACGGTATCAGATAGTAACTTGCTTCTAGTCTCTTCGATATTTTGCATTTTGTTATCCCAGCAGTTTGTACTTAAGTCTACTGGGTACTCTGTAGGACGAAATACATCTTCGTTCGATTTTGTAATAACTTTGTAGTCATCCCATAGATGCTTTAAGTTTTGTAAGCAGTAGGCTCTCATTTCTTCAATGGTAGGCTGCTCATACACAAGCTTTCCCTGTGCAAAGATTGGCTGGTGAATTTTACGTGCGTTAAAGTTCGTGACAAACTTGCTGACGTGCGTATGAATAGGATGAAACATTTTTAAATGCTGCTCTTCATTCGGCACTTCGTCTTGCATCGTAATATAATCGCCTTCCCATTTGTGATTCACTTGATTTACAATTCGATATACTTCTTTTAGACCAGGAGTTGAAATTTTCTCGGGGTTTTCTGACAGCTTAATCGTATCCACCATGTTTCCATGATCATCTTCAATCGAAACCAGCTTGTACACCGCTCCTAGCGCCGGCTGATCAAAGGACGTCATGAGCTTTGTTCCAACTCCCCATCCATCAATTTTGGCACCTTGCGCTTTCAAATCTAGAATGCTGTACTCATCAAGGTCATTCGAAGCGAAAATTTTCACATCATGATAGCCCGCTTCATCAAGCATTTTTCTTGCCTCTTGAGAAAGATATGGAAGTCTTCCGCTGTCTAATCGAATACCGATAAAATTAATTCGTTCTCCCATTTCTTTTGCTACTTTAATAGCATTTGGAATACCTGATTTTAACGTATTATATGTATCTACTAAAAAGATACAGTTACGGTGTGATTCGGCATATTTTTTAAACGCACTATATTCATCACGATAGACTTGAACAAGCGCGTGGGCGTGAGTGCCGGACACAGGAATTCCAAAAACTTTTCCCGCTCTTACATTACTGGTTGCGTCAAAGCCTCCAATATAAGCAGCTCTTGCCCCGTAAAAAGCAGCATCCAGCTCATGTGCTCTTCTTGAACCAAATTCCATAAGCTGATTTGTACCCGTATGTTCATATAAATTATCTTCTCCCGCGGCTAAGCGAATACGCGATGCTTTTGTGGCAATCAGCGGATGGAAATTTAAAATATTTAAAAGCGGCGTTTCAATAAGCTGCGCTTCTGCTAAAGGAGCGTCAATTTGCAGCATCGGTTCATTAGCAAAAATCATTTCGCCTTCTACGACCGAACGAATATTACCGCTAAATCGAACCTGTTTTAGATAGTCGATAAACTCCGCTTCATAATGTAATTCTTCATATAAATAATCTAAGTCCGTTTCGCTAAATCTGAAATTAGCAATAAAATCAATTACTCTTTCTAGCCCGGCAAACACCGCATAACCGCTTTCAAACGGCATCCGACGAAAGTAAGCTTCAAATACAGAACGACGTTTATGAATCTGGTCTTGAAAATACGTATGCGCCATATTCAGCTCGTATAGATCTGTATGCAAAGCTAGACTATCATCTCTATATTGCTTTTTCATACTTTGTAACCCTCCATTTGACAATCCTAGTTTCTATTATGTAAATCTTTTCACAATAGAGCAAGCATAAATTATCGGAAGGTGCTTGAATTTTAGTTTTTCTGTTGTTTAGAGCGCACTTTTCTGCCTGAAATGGCGTTATTTTTCTTCCGGTATGTATTTCATTAGTACATGTTCAACATTATCAAGGTGACTCATCATAAAATACTGAGCATCTTCTGCATGCTGAGAAAGAATAGCTTCATAAATTTGCTGATGCTCTTTATAAATCCGTTCAGCCGTTTTCTCTTCTGCATAAAGCCAGATGCGTCTTGTCTCTTTCATCGTTTCAATCATCATTTCTGATACGTTATTCATAAGCTTCACTAAAAGAGGGTTTTGTGAGGCTTTGGCAATGGCTAAATGAAAAGCAAAATCTGCTTTCTCTCCCAGTTCTTCATTGCCAAACGCTCCTTTCATTTGTTCCAGACTATTAGACAGCTGTTTAAGGTCCGCATCCGTTCTCTTTTGAGCTGCCGCTCGAACAGCTCCAATTTCCAATACTTTTCTCACTTCAAGCAAATGCTCAATATCGTTTTTATTCATTAATACAGCGCTAGTTACAGGCAAAGACAGCATGTCTGAGTTAAATTCGCGTACAAATGTGCCTTCCCCTTGCTTCATCTCCAGAAGCCCCATCGCTCGCAAAGCGCTAAGAGCTTCACGAATAGCTGAGCGTCCTACCTGAAAGTTTTCCGCCAGCTGCTGCACTGAATCCAAACGGTCTCCAGGCTTCAAGCTGCCTTCTTTTATATTCTCAAGAAGCGTTTCGGCTACTTCTTCGTATATTTTTTTTGGCTTAATTCGCTTATATTCCACGTTTTCCACCTCATTTTTTTCGTTCACCAAGGTTCATATTAACCGAGACTCTTTCTTCTTTTACGTTTCTGTTACATTTTACCGAAATCTTTTCCCCGCCACAACAAAAGTGCAAAGGTATTTATACTTTATTTCTCAAATGTGCTAAAATAGTAAATTGATTTCATATTACGAGTTAAAAGGAGCTTTTTGAATGAACATTGTTGTCAGTACATTGAATGCGAAGTATATTCATACTTCTTTAGCCCTTCGATGTTTAAAAGCCTATGCCGAGCCTGACTATAAAGTGGATATGGCCGAATATACGATTAAAGATCCTGCTATGAACATTGTCACAGATTTATATAAACGCAACCCAGATATTATTGGTTTCAGCTGTTACATTTGGAATATTGAAGAAACGATTAAAGTCGCACAAATGCTTAAAAAGATCAATCCCGAGCTCATCATTATATTCGGTGGACCAGAAGTAACCTATGATGTAACTCACTGGCTAGAGCGTATTCCTGAAGCTGACTTTATCGCTATTGGTGAAGGTGAAGAAACATTTAAGCAGCTGTTAGATGAACTTCACGGCGAGCGTCAGTTTGAAAACGTAAGCGGCGTGGCTTTCCGAAAAGAAGGAAAACCAGTTGTTAACCCACAGCGCAATAAAATTGATCTGCGCGAAATGCCTTCTCCTTTCCGTTTTGAAGAAGACCGCCAAGAACTTTCAAAACGCGTTGTGTATATTGAAACAAGCCGCGGCTGTCCATTTAGCTGTCAGTTCTGTCTCTCTTCTATTGAAGTAGGCGTTCGTTATTTCGACCGAGAAAAAGTAAAGGAAGATATTCGCTATTTGATGGATAACGGAGCGCGCACAATTAAGTTCGTAGACCGCACGTTCAACATCAGCCGCAGCTACGCCATGGAAATGTTCCAATTTTTAATTGATGAACATCGTGAAGGTACCGTATTTCAGTTTGAAATTACTGCCGATATTATGCGCCCAGAAGTTATTCAGTTCTTAAACGATAACGCGCCAAAAGGATTATTCCGCTTTGAAATTGGCGTTCAATCTACCAACGATGCCGTTAATGAACTAGTCAAACGCAAACAAAACTTCAAGAAATTAACGCGCACCGTAACAATGGTAAAAGAAGGTGGAAAGATTGATCAGCATTTGGATTTAATCGCGGGTCTGCCAGACGAAGATTACAACTCATTTAAAAATACGTTTAATGATGTATTTGCACTTCGTCCTGAAGAGCTTCAGCTAGGCTTTTTAAAAATGCTTCGCGGCACTGGCTTACGTTTAAGTGCGCCTCGCTATAATTATCAATACATGGATCAGTCGCCTTATGAAATTTTAAGCAATAACGTCTTGCCATTTTCAGATGTCGTACGCATCAAGCATGTAGAAGATATTTTAGAAAAGTTTTGGAATGACCACCGAATGGATGAAACAATCGAATTTTTAGTAGAACACTGCTATGATACGCCTTTTGATTTCTTCCAAAACTTTGGGACGTATTGGGATGAAATGGGCTGGGTTCGAATTGGTCATCAGCTTGAAGATTTATTCAGACGCCTTAACCAGTATATTCAAACAGAAAGTTTTTCAAATGAAGACGTGATTGAAGGGTTTATGAAAATTGATTATTTACAAAACCAAAAGCATAAACCTCGTAAGCCTTGGTGGGACGATAAAGTAGAAAAACAAGTCCGTTCTCATTACTATCAGCAAATGCTTGCTAATCCTTCTATCATGGGACAGGCTTTTGAAGCTGAACAGCTTGTTGAAAAAGAATTATACAAGCACACTGTTTTAGAGATTCTTCCATTTGATTATATGTATTATAAACAAACGGGACACATCAATGAACAACCATCTGTTCTTCTTGCTTATTATGATCAAAAAGCAAATGATACAAAACTTTATTCAGCACCTGTAGAAGCATTTGGTCTTCCAGTTGTAAGCTAAAACCTCGGATATCCGAGGTTTTTTTTTAGCATTCTTTTTTCTTTTCATGCTCTTTATCAGACTTTGTCTTTCCAAGGGATTCATATATTTTAGCTGCGTTCGGATCGCCCATTTCCGTTCCAAACTCTTCTTGGAGTAATTGTTTTTGTTTTGCTTCGGTGCTCGCGATGTGCTTATTATTTTGTTTATGTTTGCTCATCGTTACTTACCTTGCTTTCCTTTTTTAGAATTGCGATTCGCGCCTTTAGCCGGCTCCTCGCCGCCAGCATATTCAGCAGAAAATTCTGCATCTGAAAGGCTCTCTTTTGGTGTATTGTTGTTAGTTAGTGCTGATTTGTATCCTACTTTACGCTTTGCCATCATGTATCCCTCCTATGCTTGGAAGTCCATTGAACTTCCTTTTCTTAGAATGCGCCTTTTGCTAAGCAATATAAGCAGAAAAAGCTGTAAAAAAGCGGTTGAAACATAACAAAATTACTTTACTCTAAATACGAACAACTAGGATAAATGCCTTGAACCGCTTGTGAGACCGCTGTTGATTTCCGTGCAAGGCTTCGCTTTCCGCGGGCGGTCGATAAGCTTCGCCCTCCCATCAACAGCTAGAAGCAGCTACATGAAACCTACGTTCACCATCATAATAAAAAAACCCGAACGAGTTGGATTCTTAATCAAGAAACAAACTCGTTCAGATCTTCCTTCAACTAACATATTTTTGTCCCAGCCTCTTTTATCCAATAATGATACGTTCTTTCGGATAGTGATAATCCGGTCCAGACGTTGGACGGCGAAGCATTAAGATAAATGAAAACATGCCAATTCGGCCAATGAACATTAAAACCATAATAACGCATTTTCCGATATCAGAAAGCCCTCCTGTAATGCCCATTGATAAACCGGTTGTCCCAAAAGCTGAACACACTTCAAAAATAAGCTCAATGAGAGAAAAATGTTCTGTAATACTTAAAATAAGAAGAGAAATCGAGCAAATGATCACAGCTAACATCGACACGGCTACTGATTTGATAATGTCATCTTCATGAATTTCGCGGCGAAAGATTTTAATCGTCTTATTTCCTCTTACGTAATAAAACAGGAAAAGAATATTTAATGCAAACGTCGTTGTACGAATTCCTCCTCCTACTGAGCTCGGTGAAGCACCGATAAACATCATCGCGCTCATCATAATTAACGTAGGAAGTGAAAACTCATTAATATTCATGGTCGCCACTCCTCCGCTCCTTGTAGCAGCGGATTGGAAAAACGCATAAAAGAACGATTCATCCCAAGACTTATCTGCTAAAAACCCTGAATGCTCTAGCACAAGAATTAAAATTGTTCCCCCTGCTAACAGCAGAAAAAACATAATGGTCGTTAGCTTCGTAAATAGAGAAAATTGAAATTTACGCTTATCTTTAAATGTTAAAAAATAGTGCTTAATCTCAATTAACACAGGGAATCCAATCGCTCCAAGCGTAATTAAAATAACAGTTACCACTTGTACAAAATAATCATGGGCATACGGAATAAATGAAGATCCTGTAATATCGAAGCCGGCATTTGTTGTAGCGCTGACAGAAGCAAAGAAACCATGCAGAAACGCATCTGTCCAGCTCGAATAGTAACGGAGAAAATGTAATCCTAAAATAATGGCGCCAACTAGTTCAATAGCAAAAATAATAAATAAAATGTTTCTCATCAAGTCAACTAATCCTGATAAACGGGATTGGTTATGATCTGTCATAATGAGCTGACGTTCCTTCAAACCAATTTTTTTACCTAAAATCATCCAAATGAATGTACTGAGTGTCATCACGCCAATACCACCGATTTGAAAGATAAAAGCGAGCAAAAAATAGCCCGTCGTACTAAATGTATCCGGAGTAGAAACAGGTGTCAGCCCTGTTACACTTACCGCACTAACGGCAATAAATAAGCGATCAATAAATGCTAACTTCACTCCCGGCTTTAAAGCTTCTGGAATACTAAGCAATAGAAATCCAAGCGTAACAGCCACTATGTAAAATGTAACAATAATTTGAGCTGAAGACATCTGCCTTACTCGTCGTTTCCATGGTTGCGGCATAATCTGACATTCCTTTTTTTGTTATAATACTAATAGTTTTCTTCTTTCTTCCCAAAGCATACTCATTGTTACACGAATCGCAATATCCATGTAAAAAATCCCATGTTCAAGAAGGTGACTACATTAGTATAAAAGAAGTCACCTCACTTGTCATTAGATATCATAAATCCAAGCAGCCGCATAAAGAACCTTCACTCAATATTGTCTGTTTATACAAAAAAACGAGGTCGAGACATAATTAAATTAATCTAATCTAATCTAAAGACAAATAAATGGGCTACATGAGCTCGTATGGACACTGGAGACACCGCTGTTGATTTTCGTGCAAGACTTCGCTTTCCGCGGGCGACCGCTGAGCCTCCTCGTCGCTTACGCTCCTGCGGGGTCTCACCTGTTCCGCTTTCCCCGCAGGAGTCTTCGCCTTGCCCTCCAATCACCAGCTAGAAGCAACTGCATACTTGAATCCTGCGTTCACCATAACAAAAAAACGAACCACTGATATCAATGGTTCGTTTTTCACTTCGGCTGAAATACTTTTGTCCCAGCCTCGTCTCTATTTTATTTAGAGCGCTTTTCTAGCCAATCGCCGATTGAAGGATATGTTTCCTTCACTGCTTTTGGACCAAATACAACAGATACGTGACCTGTTTGCAGCAATTTGTACTCTTTATCTTCACTTGAAACAGCGTCCATTAAAGCTGCCACTTGATGCGGCATCGCAATATGATCACGGCTAGCAGCAATGTTTAAAATATTAGCTTTAATATTTTTCAAATCTACTTTTCGGCCGCGAACTTCAAGTTCACCATTGATTAATTTGTTTTGTTGATAGAAGTCGCGAATCCACTGACGATAAGCTTCACCAGCAAATGGGATTCCGTCAGCAACCCACTTTTGCATTAGCTTCCAGCTTTCAACAAAACGCTGATTTTCCGAACGATCCACCAGCGTTACATACGGACCGTAAAAATTTGTGATTGGCTTTAGCATCTTGTTTCCAAAGTCAATCATCTCTGGAGGGATGTTTCCGAATGTATCTACTGCTTTATCTAAATTAAAGTAGCGGTCGTCTAGGAATGCTCCGTATAAACCTGTATCCGAGAAATCAAATGGACTTGTCATAAAAATTAAGTTTTTAATCGGCAAGTCTTCATTTAATGCAGCAAAAATAGATGTCATAGTTCCGCCCATGCAGTAACCAAGAACAGACAAATCAGGAGATTTAGAAGTGCGCAGCACCTTTTTCGCCGCTTTTGGAATATAATCCACAATATAATCATCTAGCTTCATATTGCTGTCTTCAAGTCCAGGAGTTCCCCAGTCAAGTAAATACACGTCAAAACCGCGGTTTAATAAGTATTCAACAAGGCTGTTTCCAGGTGTTAAATCCAAAATATACGGTTTATTGATCAGTGCATATACGAGTAGAATTGGTGTTTTGTGAAGGTTATCTTTTACTGGCGTATAGCGATATAATTTCGCTTTGTTCTTTTTCCAAATAACCTCTTTTGGTGTTAATCCAACTTCCGGTTCCGCTTCTGTTGTCATAATTTCATATGCACGCTTAAAACGTCTTGCAGAACTTTTATATTCACTTGGCATTGATTTGATTAGTTTTTCCCACTCTTGCACGTAAGGAATTGCCACGAATATACACACCCTTTCATTTCATTAGTAGTTAGTTAACAAGCACAGCCCCGACAAAAGTCAGGGCCAGCATCTATTACATGTATAAGCCGCCGTTAATGTTTAACTGTTGTCCTGTAATGTACGCGCCGTCTTTTGCTAAGTAAACAACTCCGCGTGCAATTTCTTCAGCGTGCCCTAAGCGACGAGTTGGAATTTTCGCAACAACTTTTGCACGAACTTCTTCCGGCATTGCCATTACCATTTCCGTTTCAATAAATCCTGGGCAAATTGCATTAACTGTTACGCCTGACTTAGCAAGTTCAAGAGCTAATGATTTAGTGAATCCTAGCATACCTGCTTTAGCAGCTGAGTAGTTTGTTTGACCAAATCCGCCCGCTTGACCAATAATTGATGAAATATTGATAACACGACCGCCTTCAGATTCTAAAAGATGCGTTAGCGCAGCTGATGTTGTGTTGTATACGCTATGTAAGTTTACATCAATTACTTTTTTCCAATCTTCTTCACCTAACTTCTTGAATGAACGGTCGCGCGTAATTCCAGCATTGTTTACTAGAATGTCCAATTGACCAAACGCAGCTTTTGTTTCTTCAATTAGGTGTTTTGCTTGATCTACATAAGACACGTCAGCTTGAACCGCAATAGCTTCTCCGCCGTTGTCTTTAATTTCTTTTACAATTGCTTCTGCAGATTCTTTACTGCTGTTATAGTTTACTGCTACTTTTACTCCATTAGAAGCAAGCTCACGTGTAATTGCTGCCCCAATACCTTTAGATCCGCCTGTTACGATTGCTACTTTACCTTGTAATGTTGTCATGAAAAATTTCCCCCTTGCTTCTTCAGCGATGATTTTTACTGTAAATACAGCAGTTAATGTTGTTTTAAAATCCCCTATGCCCTACTTGCGAGCCGGCTGCTCAGTTTTTTGAGCGTTTGATGGTTTTGCTTCAGCTTTAGCTTCTGCCTTTGGCTTTTCAGCTAATTTTTCTTGTTTTTCTAACAGCTGAGCCTGAAGCTGCTCACCTTGAGTTTTAATTTGTTGTTGAATCGTTTCTTTTAACTCGTCTTGTGTTTTTTGCTGCCCTTCAAGAAGAGATAAAACCTTGTCGAGTTTTTTGTCTAATGATTTGACATCAGATTTCAGCTTAGTTACATCTTTTTTCAAAGCGGATGCACTTTCTTGCTGTGCTTCTAATTCATCAAAACGATCATCAAATTGCTCTTCTAATAATTCTACTTTTTCTTCCACATTGATGACTAATGACGCAACGTTTGCTACATCTTCTTTTGTGGGTACATTTACTTGGTGCAGATAGCGCCCCGTTACTTCATTTACTGCTTGTTGATATTGAAGGTTCATATTTAGCACATTTCCCATGAGCTGGGAAAATTCTTCACGATTCATATTGTCCCCAATAACTTTACCCCAGTAAGATTCGGTTTTGTCATATACGTCTTTCCATGCTTGAAACGGATCAAATACTTTTTGCTGTTCCAAAACTCCATCTCCTTTCTTGTGTACGTTAAAAGTGATGGCTTTCAATATGGACACTTAATGTGACAAGCGACATATTAGAAGCTCTAAGTAAACGCAACCAATTTTGCGTTTATTTATTGGATAATGTAAATCTTTTCACAATTCACTTACCAACAAATTATAAATGTTATAAAAATTACCTACATGTACTATTATAAATTCGTTTTCCAAAATAAACAATTCTAAATCTTTGTTTATTTTTGAATTTTTTTGACGCTTTTTGTCGAAATTCAAAAAATCGTTCTTTTTTCCTGTATTTGAAAGACCTGTTTTAAAGTGTTGACAATTTTTTCATCTAGGTGTAAATTACACATATAGAAAACAAATTCTCTTTTTTCGAAGGGGTGATTACCTTGGGATCAAGTGAAAAAGATAACACCTCTAATTCAAACAACTTAGAAAAATCGATTAGCGGTGCACCAAAAAACTTGATGGTTCCTTTTCTTCTTTTAAGTTTAAGAGGTTGGAATCTACATGGTTACAAGCTCATTCAGCAACTAATGAGCTTTGGATTCACATCAGTTGATCAAGGAAATGTCTACCGCACGCTGAGACAGCTTGAAAAAGACAACTTGATTACATCGCAATGGGATACGTCAGCTGAAGGACCTGCACGCCGGATTTACTCATTAACAGATGCCGGTGAACAATATTTAAGCATGTGGGCTAATTCACTTGAACAGTATCAAAACATGTTAGATTCATTTTTTCACATGTATACCGACATGTTGTTCCCTTTTAGCTCTTCTTCTTCTAAAAAGTCAAAAGAATCAAAAGAGGAAGAAAACGATTAAAGGGATTCACGCAGTACATCTGCGTTTCCTAATATAATGTTAAATAAATTTCACGGTCAACCAGCGAGCGCGGAATGTTAGGTTTATTACACAACTACGAATTTCTTCTTTAACGTTTTGTTCATTACGATAACTGTTCGCCAGACCAAATTATTCAAGGAGGAATTTGATTATGTCAACAGTAAAGTATGATACAGTAATTGATGCAATGTGGGAACAATGGACAAAGGGGTTACAAAACATTGCAGACGGAAACAAACAAATTGAGCAATGGACGTTAAAAGCACTTGAGCAACAGCAAGAATTTGTAACAAAAGCAGTTGAACAACTTCAAGCAACAGACAAACAGTGGAAAGCTGAATTAGAAGATCTTCAACAAAAAACAGTTGAAAACTTACGTAAAACAGCTGGTAACGCTGTTGCCGATTCTTATGAAGAATGGACAAACCGCACGCATGAAGCATTAAATAAATTACAAGAGCTTTCTCTTAACCAAAGCAAATCAAGCTATTCTTTAGTAAAGCAAGCTCAAGAACAATATCATCAAGTAGTAACACAATTAGTAGAAGAGCAAAAGAAAACGCGTCAAGAGTTCCAACACGTATCTGATGCATACGTAGAGCAAGTAAAATCTCTTCAAAAATCATTTGCTCAGTCTCTTGAGCAATATGCAGTTGTAAAATAATATATAAAAAAGCCCAGCTTCTTTGAAAGCTGGGCTTTTTTATACTTTCTTGCAAACCATTACCAGTATGCAAAATAGTAAACAGCAAATAATACAGGTACAGCAGTGAACTGCTGTACAACTAAAAAAGGAGATGACTAATCATGGCTAGAACAAATAAACTATTAACACCAGGCGTAGAACAATTTTTAGATCAATATAAATACGAAATCGCTCAAGAATTCGGGGTAACTCTAGGTTCTGACACTGCTGCACGCAGCAACGGTTCAGTAGGCGGAGAAATCACAAAACGCTTGGTGCAACAAGCTCAAGCTCACTTAAGCGGCAGCACACAAAAATAAAACATAACTTCATAACATGGCTAAAAAAGGCACCTGCGTGTGCCTTTTTCTTACATAATATAATCTTTCAAATACACGTAGTCCCCCGCTAATATAATAACCATCGCGATGATATATTTGCGGTTTCTTTCAATTGTTTTCCGGCTCACTTTGACGTGCTTTTCAATCAAGCGAATGGGAAGCTGCCGCTTTAAAAACAGCTTATCTCTTAATTCTTTTTCATTGACGATAAAAGATGCAACTTCCACTGCATTTCCCCTTGCATCCTTATGTTTAGGAGACGTGTTAATAATATCTTCAAGAGTTAATTTAAACAGTTCCAGCGTCTGACAAAAATAAGTCATTTCCTCTTGAATACATGAAGTTTCACTTTGCCTTTTATAGTTAGAAAGCGATATATCCCTTTCTACCTTACCTTGCATAAAACCTTCATTTTCAATTCGGCTATAGAGCAGCGTTTGGTTTCGCTTTTCTTTTCGAATATAGTCGATGACTCTTCTTTTAATAATCAGTTCCGCAAATGCAAGAAGGGATCGACCTTTTTGGATTGTGTAATTTTCAATGGCTTCATTAAACGCAATCAGACCAATGCTAAATTCATCGTCAGCTTCACTTATATAACGTTTACATACAGCTGAAACAACTTTAGCAATAAACGGTTTATATTGTTGAATCATTTCGTTATGTAATTGTTTATCCCCTTGCTGAATCGTCAGTACAAGCGTTTCAAGCGATGGAGGCGTTTGAACTTTTGTGAGCATTGGCTTCACCTCTTTTACTATACTCAGTTGCTTTATACCATGTTAATATCCATTCTTTTGATGACGAACAGGGTAAAGAAGCGCTCTGCTCCTTTTAATTCTCTTTATTATAACCCATAATAGCTCAATTTTACCAATTAACATACATTTGAAATATATGTTTATGAACTGAAATAAACTTCATTGAACTGAATTATCCAACGCTGATTCTGTTCTTTACAGAATATGAACGAAAAAGCAAAACATTCGGATATACAGTAATTAAACATCAGTTAGTTCTTTTACCCTTTCCCAAAACAATTTAAACTAGGTATTTTATCTTAATACAAAAAAAACGCGCATTAAAAGCGCGTTTTTTTGTATTATTGATTTTCAATTTTCTTTAATGAGTCTTTTTCTTTCTCTGAACGTTCAAGATCAGTTTGTTCTTTGTTTTTAGATAAAAACCAGCCTGAAGCTGCTATGCCAAGTAACACAACCCAAAACGTAATTTTCCATACTTTTGATTCAGGGAAGTGTTCATTAATAATACCTAACTCCGGATGAGCAAGAGTGTAAACTGCTAGCTTAACCCCTACCCAGCCTACGATAGCAAAAGCCGCCGTTTCTAGCCCCGGGCGCGTATTTAATAGCTTGACGAACCAAGTTGCAGCAAAACGCATAATGATTAGTCCCATAATTCCTCCGGCAAAGATCACCAAGAATTGTCCGCCATCGAGTCCGCCAATTTTAGGAAGATTGGTTGTTGGCAACGTAACGGCAAGAGCCACAGCAGCCAAAATTGAATCAACCGCAAAAGCAATGTCCGCTACTTCTACTTTCAAGACCGTCATCCAGAAACCTGAGCCCTTTTTTCCGTCCGCTTCTTTTACTTTTTCATGATCACCTTTTTTCACATATCGCTTCACAATATGATTAATGGAAATGAACAATAAGTAAATAGCTCCTATTGCTTGAAGCTGCCATACATCTACCAAAAATGAAATCAAAAACAATGAACCGAATCTAAAAATAAAGGCACCGGCTAATCCGTAAAACAATGCCTTCTTGCGTTTTTCTTCCGGTAAATGTTTGACCATAATGGCCATTACAAGAGCATTATCCGCCGCCAAAATTCCTTCTAATGCAACCAGCACCAGCAATACCCATCCATATTCTAACAAAAGCGATGCATCCATAAAAATCCCCTCTCGTTTCTTTGTATAAGTTGATTTATTCTCATTACCGGAATAAAACACAAAAAGACCTTTGCCAAATATGGCAAAGGTCTTGCTAAGCATAATCATTATGCCAACAAAGCCGATGGATTACTCCATGTAATGACGACTTTGTTTCAGGTTTCCCTGACGCTACTCCCCTTTACTCCGTAAGAAGTAAATGTATTAAGTTGTTTTTATTTTATAAAAGGTCTACTAATAAGTCAATGAAAAGCCCTCTAAACTTTTGTTAAGCTTTTGTTAAGCGTTTTAATACGTTTAAAAACGTTGAAATATGAATGGGCTTTGTTACGTATTCACTAAAACCGACTAAAAAAGCTTGATCGATGTCGCTTTGCATCGCGCTTGCACTCAAGGCGACTCGCGGAATATGCTTCAACTCTTTTTCCAGCTGAAGCTGTGTGCATACCTCAAAGCCATTCATATCAGGCAAATCAATATCAATTAAGATCATATCCGGTGAAATAGACTTGATTAGCCCGATGCCGTTTTCTCCTGTTTTGGCAACTAAGAGCTTAACGTTTTTATATGGAGAAAGAATCGATTGCATAAGCTCAATATTTGTATCGTTATCTTCAATATACACAATTGAGATCGGCATGGAAAAACCTAAAAATGACTCGGCTTCCCCTTCATTGGATACGCGTTTAGGAATAGGTGGGTGTACTAACGGAAAACGAACCCAAAATGTACTGCCTTTTCCTTCTTCACTTCGCACTCCGCACGTTCCATTCATTAAGACAACAAGCTGCTTTACAAGCGCCAGCCCAATCCCTGTTCCGTCTTTTTCTAATCTATTCACACGGTAGAAAGGCTCAAAAATCCGATTTAATTCTGAGGCTGGAATTCCAAAGCCACTATCTTCAATCAATATGGCTACGTGATGCTGAGTGATGTCTGTATAGATAATGATATCGCGATAAGCGGGTGAATATTTAATGGCGTTTGTAAGCAGATTTAATAAGATCTGCTGAAAACGAAGTTCATCTACTTCAACAAAGACTTCTTGGTATGCGTGAAAGCGAGTATAAAATATACTATGCTTATCTTTTGCTAATGGTTTCATAATTTTAAGCGCGTCTTCAATTGCTTCTTTTACCGACACTGATTCAAGGTTAATCGCTAAGTGACCTGATTCAATTTTCGATAAATCAAGCGTTTCATTTATTAAATAAAGAAGATGATTACCTGCTTTTAAAATTTTTCGTATACGATTCAATTGTTTTTCTGTTAAATCTTTTTCTCCTTGCTCTTCCAATATCTGTGCATAGCCTAAAATACTGTTTAAAGGCGTTCGAAGTTCATGGCTTACTTTTGATAAAAATTCTGACTTAGCCTGATTTGCTTTTTCGGCTTCTTCTTTGGCTATAATCATTTGCTGATTGGAATGAAGCAGGTCTTGTTCTTGTTCCTGCTGCTTTGTAATATCATAAAATGTGACAACTACGCCTTTATAATATTTGCTTTCTTGCAGAGGTTCAGCATTCACCGAAAGCCAAGTCAACTTTTTCTCATTTAAATAAATGCCCATGACTGTATTTCGCACAGGCTCTTTTGTATGAAGACAGCGGACAGATGGAATATCTTCGAGTGCAAAAGCTGTGCCATCAGGATGAATAATTTCCCAGTCTAAACCAAACGGGTTAACCGATAACATTTGGTCATAAGGCACGTTTAGAATCTTAGCAGCGTATGCATTGGCAGCAATTAAGTTACCTTCAAGGTCATGAAACACCACGCCTTCTGACATTGTAGAAAGAACGGATCGATACATGCTTTCACTTTTAGCCAGCTTTTCTCTTGCTTCGTGAAGATCAGTAATATCTACTATAGAACCAATAACTTCTTGTACTTCTCCTTTGTAGATATGAGGTGTTAATTTCGTATAGTAAGCAAAGTCGTTCAAAAGTACTTCATACGACACTTTCTCTCCCGCCCATGCTTTATCATAGTAACTCCTATTATCTCTTGCGTAGGATTCAGGTAAAAATTCCTCAGGTGTTTTTCCGACAACATCTATTTCCTCATATCCCATTTCACGAATCATTTTGCCTTCGCACATCGTATAGACATACCCTTTACTGTTCTTCACAAATTTAAAAATAGTACCATCTTGCTGTGAAAGCGTGCGTTTTAAATCTTTTTGCAAATCCAGAAGCTGCTGTTGAGCCTTTTTTCGATCTGTCACATCTTTGGCGATGACGTAACTGCCTTTAATTTGATCATGAACAATAATAGGCATTTGCGTGACTTCAACGTATACAGGCTGATTATCTTTGCGAATCAGCCTTGCCTCATAATATACAGAGTCTCCCCTCAGGGATTTCCACATATATTCTTCAGCTCTTTCAGCTTCTCTGAACATAGAAGGAAACGGGATTTTCTCCATTTTATTTAACGTGTATCCTGTCAGCTCGATTCCTTTTGGGTTAATCGTTTGAATATTGCCGTATAAATCAACTGCACACACAATATTGGGATTGTAGTTAAAAAGAGATTGATAATACTCTTCTTTTAATTGACTTTCCCTCACTTCTTCCTGACGCTTAAAAGCTGCAACGAGCAGGAAGACAATGAGTAGCGTAATCGTGATACTTGCAATAATATTGGAAAACGGCGCTTGATAAGGCAGCCACTGGCCCCACCTTCTAGCAACTGAATGTGCAATATGCAGCTTCATTCCATACATACTGATGAAATGCATAGCTGAAATACCAATACCCAGTAAAATAGAGCTAACAAGTTTAAGAAACGGATTAGCTTTCACGCTTTTCGAACGAAAAAACAAGTGCATTGCATAAAATGCAACGACCAGAGCGATGATGATAGAAAGCAAAACAGATAGCACAGCATAATGAATGCGTGCTTCCGTTTCGATTGCTGCCATTGCAATATAATGTGTACCCAGAATACTGCTTCCTAAAATGAGCCCTGACCATACCGACGTGTGCCATTTCCAGAATGTCCAAAACGCAACTAATGATCCGCTAATCGCTATTATTAAAGCAAGGACAGAAAGTACAGCATCAAAATGAAAGCTAACAGGAACATAATAAGCAAGCATCGCAATATAGTGCATCGCCCCCACTCCAAGCCCCATTGAAGTTGCTGACAATGTGAGCCACAAATAATTGTTCCGCTGTTTTTTCATCATTTTGCTCACAATATCAAGTGCTGTATAAGAGGCAAGAATCCCTACAATGACAGCAAGAAATACGGTAAATTCATTATAGTGACCAGTAATTGAAATCATTTTCTTTCCTTTCACTTTAACGTTACTTCTTCTATCTAACTCTCCTTATAAGAACTATATTACGATCATTTATTCCGAAAGCAGACACATGAAATAGACGAAACTTACATAAGCTTCGTCCTCTCATCAGCATAACTATTTTAGAAGAAGCAGCATCTCTTAATTTGTCATTAACTGATGCAGCTGTTTTTGAACGTCTTGGATTTTTAATTTTGAGATATGAGCATATTCATCAATTTCTAAGAAATAAACAAGATATGTTTCGTTTTTTGGTGTGATGTGCGAAACTTTCTGCAAATTTACGATATAAGACCGATGTGTTTGACTGAATACAGAAGGGTTCAAATACATATAGATATCACTAATATTTTCATATGTCTCATAGACACGTGATTGAGTATAGATTAAGCATTTTTTTCCGGACTTTTCAATAAAAATAATTTGATCAATTGGAATGTAATAAGTAGATCCGTTAAATTTTACAGGCAGTCTTTTTAATTGCTCACCTGGCTTTTTTGACTGATTTTTATCAATTCCAATGGAGTTTTTTGCCCGCTCTAGCGCCATATAAAGTCTGGTTTTTTCAATTGGTTTTACAATGTAGTCCAGTGCCGACAACTCGAATGCCTTCACAGCAAATTCATCATAACCGGTGATAAAAATGAAGTTTAAATTCGGCTTAATGCGCAGGCACTTTTTTATGGCATCTACACCGTTAATCGTAGGCATATTAATGTCTACGAGCAAAAGGTCTGGACTCTTAGCCATCACTTCCTGTACAAGCTGCTCTCCGTCTTTGCAGATGCCAATCACTTCAAATTCCGGAAGCTGTTCTATAAAATAATCTAAAATTTCAACCGAATCTTCGTTATCATCGGCAATAATTAAGTTGATTTTGTTCATCCTGACTCCCCCTAGGATACAATGTTAAAGTATAGTACGAACTATTGCCCATTCTGTTTTATGCATGTCTACACATCTTTATAGTGTTTTTATGTTGAGATGAATGATCTACACGGACGCTAATCGTTAATGGAACGCACAACGATTGTTCATGGGGAATATTGCAATAATTGTAGGTTTTCTAGAAGAAGAAATAAAACCGTTTATCTATTATCATTTATTTTCCTAACAATGATTTAATACCCTTTTTATAATCTGTAAATCAGCATGCCAAAATCTTTATTTAATATTTTTAATAAAGGCGACACGCTATTTTCAATCATTTTGTCTTCTCTTACTATTAAAACATGTTCTACATTCTTCCACCCATACTTTTATTCATTTTTTTACTTTTTATTCAAGGTAATTACTTACATACAACCCTTAACAACCCTGTATTTTTAATTTCACTTGAAGAAATTTATGTATTTTTTATTCATTTTATTATAAAAATTCTAGCATATAACGTTATGAACTTACATATGTATTCCGAACTAGTTCCTTTTAGAACTATGATTATTATACCATTTCATAGTATAAATCACATATATTTAAAGGTGAAGACTTTCCATTCCTTTAAGAGTTCAAAGCTATTTATTTGTAAAATAAATCAATTCATTCCTCTCTGAAGGCTAATACATCTAATTATCCATCTATTATCTGTAAAAAAACAGGCCTAAAGTTATACTTCGGCCTGTTTTACATTCATTTCTTATTTTGCATTTTTTACAATTTGCTGTGCCTGTTTCGATACAAAGAAGCGACCTTTTTTATCCTGTACCACCACGCTGTCCATCCGCATCTCTTTTCCATTTACAATCGCAATATCTTTATTTACCGGAAAACGTACCGTTCGCTTATTGTTTGTAACAACGAGCACAGGGTTGTTTTTATCTTTTGAGTCCACCGCTACATTTGAGCCTTTAAAAGCTTTATTTGCTTCAATAAATAATTCATTTGTTAACTCGTTTAAGTTAATATTCATTGACTTAGCCATATGTTTGGCAATATCCGTATTATCAAAGTGCCCCGTTGGTCGATTGACGCCGTATGAATACAGAAATACATCCTCACCCGTATGACCGCCCGTTGTGAATCCAAGGTTTGCTCGGTTGGCTAATAGCTTTGATAGTGTAGCACTCATTTCTTTTTTATCTCTTGCTTTAGTCAGCTGCGCTTTTTCCTCTGAAGTTAGGTTTGATAAACCATACAAAGCAGCTACTTCTTCTTTATTTGATAAATCTTCTTTTAAGTTAGACGTAGCACCTTCTAACGTCATTTTTGCTTTTTTTAATGGATCAATATAAGCAGAAACAGGTGTGGTATCATATCCTTTTGTTGTATTTGCATTACCGATTGAAAGACCGCTGTTTCCGTGATCAGCAATCGCAATAACCATCGTATTTCCATCTTTTTTAGCGAACTCTACTGCCTTGCCCACTGCTTCATCAAACGCTAATACATCGCTAATCATGCCTACTGGATCATTCGCATGAGCTGCCCAATCCGTTTTGCTTCCTTCAACAAATAAGAAGAAACCGTCTTTATCTTTGGAGAGTGTTGTTATTGCTTTATTTGTCATCTGGGACAGCTTTGGCTGTTCTGCTTTTGTCTGCGGTCGATCCATATCATACGCTAAGTCTCGGTCAGCGAAGCTCCCCCAGATTTTTTTGGCGCGTGACTGCTCTAATTCCTTTTTATTTTCTACAAAGTCATATCCTCTTTTGTTTAATACATTGACTAAGTTTTCACCGTCTTTTCGGCTTTTTTCTTCTTTTCCTGGCAGAAGAGATTGCTTACCTCCTCCAAGTACTACATCGATGTTTTGATACACTTGCTGCTCCGCTAGCGTTTGAAAATCATCACGGCTGTAGTTGTGGGCTGAAAAACCAGCTGGTGTGGCGTGCTGGATTTCAGAAGTAGCCACAATTCCTGTCGCGCGCCCCGAAAGCTTTGCTCCTTCTAGAACGTTTGCTACGGGACGAAACTGATCTTCTTTTTCTACGGGTTTAACCCCAGGTGTATTCACTACTGAAGGGAGCACACCTACATAACCAGAATTTGATTTATTTCCTGTTGCTAAAGCAGTAGCTGCCGGAGCGGAATCTGTAATAGCAGATTCTGCCGAATACGCACGTACTCCCCCGGCCATCAGCTGATCCATATGTAACGGTTTTCCTTTGTACCATCTTGCAAGTGTAGTAGCATTTGAGCTCGTCCCGTCCATTACCATCATAATGACATTTTGAGGTTTCTTAGCTGACTTATGCTCCACTTTTGCTTCCGTTTGAATAAGAGAGTTTCCTAAACCAAACGAGGCCAATGCTACTGCTCCTGCTAGTGTAATACCTGCTAATTTTTTCTTCATATAAATGTACCCGCTCCTTTATTTCATTATCTTCGACATGTCTAAAGTTACCATTCAAACGTAAATCTACTGTTTATCTACTGTAAAAGAGTGTAAAGTTTGTCTTTATATTCTTCCTTTCTTCTTGAGAAAAAATAGTCGAATAAAAAGGAAGTACATGAACAAACTACCAGTAATAGAAAGTCATGCGAGGGGCACGGTTATGTTTAAACATTTATTTAAAAAAAAGAATGCAGACGATCAGCCCAAAAAAACATTGGACGAACTGATTAAACAATTTAAAAAATCAAGTGATTTTACAACATTAGCTATTGGCTCGCAGCATCGAAAATACATCATTACGTATTTTAAGCAACTTGTAAACATGCAAAGTGTTGAAGATAAAATACTTGAGCCTTTTCAAAAACTAGACTTCACGTTAAGCAGTGTATATGAAGTTGAAAACGTTCTGCCGATTGAAGATATTTCCGTTACAAAAGATACAAAAGAAATTTTAGAAAAGATGCTGCGCGGCTATGTGATGTTTCAATTGCATAAAGACGATAAGCTAGTAGCGCTTATTAAAGTTCAAAGCTTTGATACGGGGTTTCGAAAAGAAAATGAAACGGAAAATGAGTTCAGCGTCGTTGGTCCTAAAATTGGTTTTGTAGAGGATTTAGATGTCAATCTCTATTTAATGAGAAAAACGGTCATTTCCGAAAACCTTATTTTTAAAGAACTCACCGTAGGAAATAAATCGAAAACGCGCGTCGTTCTTGTTTATTTAGAAGGCGTAACGAACCCTCAGCACGTGGACACTATGACGCAGCGCCTGGAAGATATAGATTTCGACGTCATTTTTGATAGTACAATGCTTGATCAATTAATTTCCGATAATTCTTCTACGGCGTTTCCGCTTTTTTTAACAACAGAGCGGATTGATCGAGTCTTGTTTAGTCTGTTAAACGGGCAAGCTGCCTTCTTTTCGAGCGGTTCACCCTACGCAGTTACGGGACCGTCAACGCTGCTTGACTTCTTTATTTCACCTGAGGACTACTATTTACCGTGGGTTCTAGGGTCATTTTTCCGAGTTATTCGTATTTTAGGCGTCTTTTTCTCTATTTTTGCTACACCTCTTTATGTAGCCATTGTCACGTATCATTATGAGATGCTTCCAAAAGATTTGCTCGGACCTATTATCTTTTCAAGGACCAACGTTCCTTTTCCACCGGTCATTGAAGTACTTTTTTTAGAAATCACCATTGAACTGCTTCGAGAGGCCGGAGCCAGGCTTCCAACAAAAGTAGGTCAAACACTGGGAATCGTAGGCGGGATTGTTATTGGGCAAGCAACCGTAGAAGCGGCATTAACAAGCAATATTTTACTTATTATTGTTTCACTGACAGCTTTAGCTTCTTTTACAACGCCTATTTTTAAAATGTCTAATACCATCCGGTTATTACGTTTTCCGTTTATTTTGTTTGCCACTGCGTTTGGCTTAGTCGGCATCACCTTTGGTTTTTGTTTTTTACTGGTTCATTTGCTTCGTTTAAAATCTTTGGGCATGCCTTATCTTGTTCCGCTTTTTCCGTTTCGTCCAACAGAGTATAGGGATACCTTTCTGCGATTGCCCTATAGTCATACAGCAAAGCGTCCAAGCTACTTGCGGCCTTTAGAACGCTTTCGCTATAACCCTAATAAAGCGAATAAGACTAAACGAAAAAGTAATTTAGATAATGAGTAAAGCGGGGAAACGTTATGAAGAGAATACTTATTTTATGCACTTGCCTTACTTTCTTAACGAGCTGTGCAGACCGTGAAACAATTGACGAAATTCAAGTAGTTAACTCCATAGGATATGATTATATTCCTCAAAGCAATAAAGTCAGAGGAACCATTTTATACCCTATCTATAAGTACGGGCCAACGGAAGAACCTAGTATTATTGCGGCTACTGCTAATTCATCATTTGATATTCCACTTCGCTTAAACAATAAATCATCTCTTCCAGTTGCTTTTGGGCAGCTACGGAGCATCGTCATGGGAAAAGAATTTGCAACACACGGCGTGGATGAATTAGTAAATACAATTGCTAGAAATCCAGACCTTGGACGTAATATTAAATTAAGCATTGCAGATGGCAACGCACATGAATTATTGAGCTCCGTTACAAAAAAGAAAATTAAAGACTATCAGTTTATTTCTAATTTGATTGAACAAAATATCCGAACAGAAAACTTGCCTAACACCAATTTACAAATTTTTTTATTCAGTTTTTTTAGCGACGACCGCGACCCTTATCTTCCTGTTTTATCCCAAGAAAAGGATGCTATTAAATTAAAGGGGCTGGCGCTTTTTAAAGAACAAAAAGTCGTTACAACCATCGGAATGAAAGAAACATTTTTATTTAAGCTGCTAACGAGCGGAACAAAGCACGGCCGCTACTCAGTAAAAATTAAAGAAAGTGACCGTAAAGGCGAAATTATACTGCAAAACTTGCGCACCAAAACAAAGTATGAAATTAAAGGAAATCATCAGCATCCAAGTATTGTTGCGCACTTAACTGTTGACGGCCTTGTAAAAGAATTTCCTGGATGGATAGATTTAACAGACCCGACTCGTATTAAAATGGTTGAAAAAACGCTTCAAAAAGATATTGAAAAAGACGGGGATGCCTTTATTAAGAAGCTTCAGCGGCACAAAATCGACCCCATTTGTTTTACAGATTATGTTCGAAGTAAAACGCGAGGGTTTAACAGTGGAAAATTCAAAGCGCAATATCCGGATATGAATATTGAAGTAAAAGCTCGCGTTCATCTTATTCAAACCGGTATTAGCAACTAGGAGGAAGAAAAGATGCACAATACAATTAAAGAAGAAAATCAAGTTTCCCCTTCTTTTCTTTTTTTCTTAGTTCACTCTACTCAGATTGGCGTTGGAATACTAGGGTTTCAGCGTTACATTATTAAAGGAGCTGGATATGAAGCGTGGATATCTATCTTCCTTGCTGCAATCAGCGTCTGTATTTTATTAGCGATGATTTTTAATATCTTAACTCGTGAAAACAGCGATATTGTTGATATTCACCGGTTATATTTCGGTAAATACCTTGGAGGAGCTTTAACTCTTGCGGCATCGGCTTATTATTTTATTTTTGCGTTAACCATTTACCGAACGTACGTAGAAATTTTACAAATATGGATGTTTCCACAGCTGGAAACATGGATTGTATCCCTTGTTTACTTACCTATTATTTACTATACAGTTTCCGGTGGGTTTCGTGTGATTACTGGAATTGCTTTTTTTGGGGTTATGCTTCCCTTACCGCTCGCACTTGCATTGATTTACCCGCTGAAATACGGGCACCTTAATAATTTATTTCCTTTATTTGACCACACGATATGGGAATTTTTAATTTCAACTAAAATGATGACTTTTGAGAATTTGGGATTTGAATCCGTGCTTTTTTTCTATCCTTTTATAAAAAATGGCGCTACTAGTCAGAAGTGGGGGCAACTTGGCATTTTGTTCAGCACTTTTTTATATTTTTGCACAGCATTAGTGTCATTTGCTTACTTTAGTCAAGGACAGTTAGCTCATACCATATGGCCAACTTTAACGATGGCCAAAATTATTGAAATTCCATTTTTACAGCGTTTTGAATATATTTTAATTGCTCTGTGGCTCTTAGTTGTTCTGCCTACTATTGCTGTTAGCTTGTGGTGTACAATTCGCGGATTTAGTAAAACATTTAATAAACCGCCTACTATTTTTCTCATATTAGCCTTAATTGCACTCCTTGGCTTTTCTATTTTCTTTGATGACCGAGAAACGATTGATCAACTTAATACACGACTATCTATGACCGGCTTTTACTTTATTTATGGCTACATTCCTTTCCTTTTTCTATATAGCTTCATTCGAGCCAAAGTAAAACAAAAGAAAACACAAAAAGAAGAGCGTGAGCCAACTTTAAGTTGAATCACGCTCTTTTTTCATATTATTTTATTTGTTAAATAAAACAGCGTATTCCCCGTATCCTTCTTTTTCTAAATCTTCTTTCGGAACAAAGCGAAGAGCTGCTGAGTTGATGCAGTAACGCAAGCCGCCTGCATCTTGCGGACCATCATCAAATAAATGACCTAAATGAGAGTTAGCCGTTTTGCTTCGTACTTCTGTACGAACCATATTATGACTAACGTCCATGTTTTCTTTTACTTCATCTTTATTAATCGCCTTTGTGAAAGACGGCCATCCGCATCCGGCATCATATTTATCCGTTGAACTAAACAACGGCTCTCCTGATACGATATCTACATAAATACCATCTTCTGTATGATCCCAAAATTCATTGCGAAACGGGGGTTCCGTTGCGTCATTTTGAGTAACTTCATATTGAATAGGCGTTAATGTCGTTTTTAGCTGCTCGTCGCGGCCAAAGTCTTTCCAGTTTTCTTTAATAAAACGATCACGTCCAGATCCTCGTCGATACATAGCATAGCGGAATTTATTTTTCTTATAGTAACCTTGATGGTATTCTTCCGCTTCGTAAAACGGTTTTGCCGGTAGAATTTGTGTGGCAATTGGTTCAGAAAAACGACCGCTTGCTTCTAATTGTTGCTTGGATTCTTCAGCTAGTGCCTTTTGGTGCTCATTGTGATAAAAGATAGCTGTTCGATATGAATCGCCTCGATCCGCAAATTGTCCGCCTGCATCCGTTGGATCAATTTGAGGCCAGTATAGTTCTAAAAGCTTTTCATATGGAAAAACTTCTGGGTCAAATGTAATTTGGACCGCTTCATAGTGGCCCGTTGTTTCTGAGCATACTTCTTTGTACGTCGGGTTCTCTTTGTGACCGCCTGTATAGCCAGATACAACTTTTATAATGCCTGGCTGTTCATCAAAGGGCTTCACCATACACCAAAAACAGCCGCCGGCAAAAGTTGCTACTTCATATTGTTCTGTCAAAAAGATGACCTCCTTCATGTATTCTTTCTATTATTATACGCTGATTTGATGTTCTCACCAACTAACTTGCTTCTTGTACTCTTTCCGTTTTAAGACAAAAAAATAATCAGTGAAGCTCATCTTCACTGATTATTCTTCCGCATTTAAAGCGCTTTATTTTTGATCACCTTTAATTTTGTGAAACAGTTTATTCATCGTTTCAATTTCTTTATCTGTAAAGTGCTCAAACCGCTCGAGGAAATACGCTCGTTTTTTTTCTTGAATCACATTAAAAATATCTTGCCCTTCTTTGGTCAGTTCAATATCAATAATACGTCGATCATTTTCAGACCGTTTGCGTGCAATGTAGCCTTTTGACAAAAGCAAGTCGGTTACCGCCGTAATGTGGCTTGCTGACACTTGAAGATACTTTGATAAATCAGTTGATCGCTGCCTGCCGGAATCAACCAGCATACGAAGCACCATAAATTCATTTGTTGATAGCTCTGAATTGTATACTTCATTAATTTCTTGGCGAAGCTGTCTGAACACAAAGCGAAACAGCGTCTCCATTTCTTGAACGAGCTCTTCTCTTTTTTTCACTTGTCACTCTCCTTAACGCTATCGCATGATAACGAATATGTATTTACGAAAGTATTTCACTTTCTTAACTTAATTAGTTTTATCAAATTACTAAGCGTTTCGTCAACTATTATTGAGATTTTTTTCCACAAGTCTGTACGAATTGATGTATTTTTCGTAAAATTCCATAAAAAAAGCGATTTACCGTTATGGTAAATCGCTGCTAGTAGCTAAAAATACCGGTTAAAAAGCTTCTCCATCTCGGAACAGGCTTTTTACCTTTTAAGCTGTCTTCACTTTTTAACTGACTTTCAAGTTCTACTACTCGATTTTCTAATTTTGTAATAACTTTATTTAATCGATCAATTTCTGAACGATGCTCTAAAATTTGAAAGGTCACTACTTCTCCCGCTTTTTCTTCTGTACGCTTTTCATTTTCAATCAGCCTTAAAAAAAGCTGATCAAGCTGCTTTTGCATATCTTGTGCACGTTCATCAGATATAACGACTTCCTCTTTTTCTACTACTTTTTCTACCACTTTGACGACGGCTTGACGATTGCGGTTTTTTTGAAAGTCTCTAAGTGCCTCAATATTTTCTTCTGTAAACTCACAGTGTCCCGATTCATTTCTCTCTAGCTCGATATTCGCCATTTTAACCCATTTTAATACCGTACTTGGATGTATTCCCAGCGACTTTGCCACATCCACCGTTTTCATCGTCATGTTCCATCCCTCCATTTTTTCATTTACTAGCCATTTCGAGAGAAATCTTTAAATCCCTTCATACGTGACAAAACTAGTATGAATTCGTCAAAGAAAGTGGACGTTCAACAAATGAAGAAAATGATGTCATTATTGCTTAGAAAAACTCGTATAAACCTTCTGCAAAATAACAAAATTCGTGCTGTGAAATCTGCTTGCCATATCCCTTAAAAAAAGACGCGCGCTCTTTACCTGTAAAAATTCCGTCTTCAAAGCGAACAGCAAGAGCCATATCATAACGAGCGTCTCCTAAAGTTCCTCCGCTCCAGTCAATAACAGCTGTTATCTGACCGTCGTGTACAAGTACATTATCAATCGTGTAGTCTCCGTGAATAAGTACCTCTTGTTTGCATATCATGTTTTGCTTCTGCAGTTGTTTTAGTAGCCGTTGATTCCCGTCTACCTCATAGTGGGTTAAATTGTACTCTGCCTCTTGCAGCATTCGGTGGATCCACGGCTGCTTACTCACTAATCGTTCTGGACACTCAGCATTGTGAATACGAGCAAGAAGACGCCCCATTTCATAGACAACGTGCTCACGCTTTTTTTCATTATCTTCCTTCTCTAAATACTCTCTTACCGTCTTTCCTTCAAAAAATTCTAGCAGCAGCCAGCTCTCCTCTGCTGTTTGAACAAACTTGTAAGCGCTCGGGCTTTGAAAGTCCGCCAGTGCCTGTATATTTTTTAATACATAATATTCCTTATATAACCATTTTCTGTACTTTTCCCTTTTTGCCCGTTTTAAAACATATCTCCCTCTAGCCGTATGAAGGATACCAACATCTGAGGTACACCCTTGCTTTGGAAACGTCACTTTTTCGATTTGCTTTACATACTTTTTTATCGAATGAGGAATTTCTTCTATTATAATAGGATGCAACTGTCTCACTCCCCTTTCTTTCTACATTCTCTTTTTGTTGCTCTTTCCCTACAAAAAAGTTGAGACATAACGAAATCACTTCAATTTAATACAAACAAATGGGTTGAATGAGCTATTATGAAGCGCTTGTGATACCGCTGTTGATTTCCGTGCAAGACTTCGCTTTCCGCGGGCGGCCGGTGAGTCTCCGTCTTTCCCTCCAATCAACAGCTAGAAGCAACTAACTGCATACCTGAAACCTACGTTCACCATTCTAATAAAAAAATCCGAACGATTACTCGTTCGGACCTTCCTTCAACTAAACTACTTTTGCCCAGTCTCTTACCCTTTACCAAGCACCCAGCGGCTTTTGGTAAACATCGTATAACCAATCGTAAATAAAACAACTGTACAAACCGACAAGCTTCCTATTGTATAGACTAGACTCTGCATGTCATAGACACCGTAGAGAAGCTGTTTCATAAGTGCAAATACGTTATAAATAGGAATTAAAAATCCGCTTGGTTGCAGTTCGTGTACGGATTTTCCCATCAGTAAAAAGTATGGAAGTATCGCTACCATCATAATTTGAGATGTATAGCTCTGCGCTTCTTTAACCGAATTTGCTAAAAGGCTAAGGATACATAATACTATGGCTCCTAGCAGCGCTAGCAGGGTAAGGGTGACTAAAAACGAGAAGATAAAGGTTGTAACATGACCCTTAAGCTGCAGTGCATCATTTAATATAGTTGTTAAATAACGTACAGAGAAAACAAATGCCAATGTAGACAAAAGGCCGCTTACGATACCGAATGTAGAGATCGTAAGCCATTTTCCAACCAGTAATTGCGTTCGTTTGACAGGAGCCATCAATAGAGCTTCCATCGTCTTCCGTTCTTTTTCACCTGCAAAAATATCATTGGCAGAAGGAAGAATGCCACCTAAAACGCCCATAATGATAATCATTGGCGCAAACATCGCAATCATTGTTAAAGAGCCGTCATCTTCTTTAGACACTCCTTTTTCAACCACATTAAACGGAGCTATCGTTTGACTATTCACATTTAGTTGGTCTAAGCGTTCGCTAACTATAGCTTCTCGATGTTTATTCAGTATATTTTGTATATACTCTGCGGTAGCACCTGAGTTCATGCTCGCTGAATCCGTATAAACAGTAACTTCTGGCGATTTCATCTTACGCACTTCTGAAGAAAAATCGTCTGGTAGCTTTAACGCCGCTAACGCTTTCCCTTGTTCTACAGCACTGAGTGGATTTCTGCTTTCAATTACTTTAATATTGTCATCGTTTTTTAACCAGTTGATCACACTGGCATCAGAATCTTTTGTAACAGCTACAGACATGGAATCTGTTTGATCACTGGCCATCATTTTGTCTGCAAAAAAGATAATCCCTACATTTAACAGAATCGGAATCAACACGCTAAAGATAATCGTTTTGCGATCTCTCAAACAATCAATCAACTCTTTTTTATAAATATGCCAAATCATATTAAGCCCCCCTCACGATACGCGACATAAAGATGTAGTTTAAGTCTGTACTTTCCTCTTCTTTATACAGCTGTTCATTTGTTCCTTGATAAATCATTTTTCCTTTATGAATCATAATGATAGATTGACACAGCATCTCCACTTCTTCCATAATGTGACTGGAAAAAACAATCGTTTTTCCTTCTCTTTGCAGACTTTTAATAAGCTCACGAAACATGTTTGCTGATGTAATGTCTAATCCTGTAGTCGGTTCATCAAATAGGATAACGTCTGGGTTATGAAGAATAGTGCGTGCAATGGCTACTTTTTGACGCATTCCTTTTGAAAAGCCTCCGACGCGGCGATCCAAGTAGTCTTTCATTCCAAAACGTTTGGCCAGTTCCTCAATCCTTATCTTTGTTTCATGTTTGCTCATTCCATAAAACTTAGCAAAATAAGCTAAGTTTTCACGCGCAGTCAAACGGTCGTATAAACCTGTTTCACCGCCAAAAAGCACGCCGATTTTTTGCTTTATTTTATCGGGCTGTTTATGAATGTTAATTCCGTGAATGAACATATGGCCTTCCGATGGTTCAAGTACAGTCGACAGCATACGTAAAAGAGTTGTTTTCCCCGCTCCATTTTCCCCTAATAGTCCTACAATTTCTCCTTGTGCGATGGTTACATGAATATCTTGAACAGCTGCAATTGTTTGCTTTTTCTCTTTAAAATATTTCGTCACACCTTTGATTTCAATCATATCCGCTCTCCCCTTTTACTGTGATTGACTCTATCTTAGCTTATTTTTTATACAGCATCTTCCATCTTGTCATAAAGAGGGTTTTTTATGTCGCGAAACGTCCTTTCCATCTTGTAAATCATGGTAAAATAGTGTGGTAATATCCAATAGAATAAAACAAAGAGGGTTTTTATTTATGAAGGTAGGATTAGTGGATGATCATTCATATGATTTAGAAAAATTGAGGATTTCTTTAGAAAGAGAAGATGATATAGACATACTTTTTTCGACTAGCAGCGCGGAGGAAGCTTATAACGAAATTAAAAAAAATGAAATTGATTTATTAATTACAGATATTGAAATGCCAAAGCTATCAGGTTATGAGCTTGCAGACTTCATCAATGCTTACGCACTTGATATTCAAGTCATCTTTGTCACTGGGCACAGCGGCTTTGCCGTTCATGCATTTGAACTCAACGTTTTAGACTACATTATGAAGCCTTATTCTAAAGAGCGTCTGTTAAAAGGCATTCAGCGTTTTCATCAAAAAAAACAATCAGCTGATACAAGAGATAAGCTGATTTTAAAACAAAAAACCGAAATGCAAGTGCTGAACAAACAAGATATTATATTTGCAGAGCGAACGGGTCGCTCTACCACCATCATAACGACAAATGGAGAGTTTAGTACCTATCAATCATTAAACGAAATTGAAAAAGAATTAACAGCGAGTCATTTTCTAAGGTCGCATCGAGCTTTTATTATCAACATTTCCTATATTCAAAATTTCTCCCTGTATACTAAGCACTCCTACTCCGTGATGTTTCAAAGCACCGAAAAAACAGCTTTAATCACGAAAACAAATTTAGACATCTTGCAAAAAGAGTACTTTTAAAGGAGGCACTATTTAAAATGAAACTATTTTACACACTAGTTTTACTAACTGTTTTCGTGCTCCTCTTTTTTAAAGAACTGCCTGTTAGTTTACATCTCCTACTTAGTTCTTTTATAATTGGTTCATTTTTTATATGGAGAAAGAAATATCAAACGGCTCCTTCACTAACGATAAAAAAAGCAATCGTGCTGACGTCTTTTTTCCTGCTTTTATTTAGCCTATCTTCACCTCTTAGTATTGGCCTAACCGTTATCGCAATGATTGGTTACATGACCGACATGTTTTCGTCTTATCAACAATACATATTCGTAACCAACCGGGAAAGCAGTGCTTCACGTGAAATTCAAAAAAACAATGAGCTTTTTCAAGCGTTAAGAGCTGAAAGACATGATTTTATTAAACATGTCAGCGCCGTATCCTATCTTCTAGAAACAAACCAAAGACAGCAGGCACAAGAGTATATTCAAGATTACGTTGAAGCTTTGAATGATACCCATTCATATATTCAAGGTGAACATTCGCACGTTGCTTCTGTTGTACATCAAAGCAAGAATCAAGCACATACGTGGGGAATACATATGAATGTTCAATTAGATTCACCGTTATCACAGCTGCCTTTAAAGCACCTTGACCAAATGAATCTCATCATGAATTTACTGCATAATGCTTTAGAAGCCGCTCATTCTTCTGAGAAAAAAGAGATAACCGTTTCGAGTATGATTCGAAGTGGCATTTACATTTTAGAAATCAGCAATTCTACCGCTCCTTTATCACGAGAACGTCAAGATCACTTGTTTACTTCTTTTCATGTTACAGAAAAGAAAGAACGCCACGAAGGCCTTGGTACGTGGATCATTTCTGAACTTGTTTCCAACTACCACGGACGCTTGGAGTATACGTATCACGATTTAACTCTTTCCATTAAAATAAAATTTCCGATAGTCGTTTCCTCAAAACAAGCAACATAGCCGCTATAGCCCAAGCGGCTTTTTTTCGTATGAGCCTCTTCTATACGTACACACTATAAAAAGCACCGAAAAAAAGAAATATTTCACACTTGTTTTAGCTCTTTTATCGTCACTTTTTTAGTTTTTGATTTTTTATATGCAAATCTATTGCATTTCAAGTAAAAAACGAATATTATATATCATGTTGCTTTTAATGTTCGTTATTTTTGGAGGTTACTTATGTTTAAGTTAAAAGAATATAACACGGATGCTAAAACGGAGATTTTAGCTGGTATTACAACGTTTTTAACCATGATTTATATCGTCATTGTGAACCCAGTTATTTTGTCCAGCGCCGGCGTTCCTTTTGATCAAGTATTTACAGCTACTATTATTTCAGCAGTCGTAGCTACGCTATGGATGGCTCTTGCAGCTAACTATCCAATCGCTATTGCTCCCGGTATGGGAATGAACGCATACTTTGCTGCTTTAGTTGTTGGTTCAAATGGAAGTATCGACTATGCTACTGCTTTTTCAGCTGTATTCGTAGCGGGTATTATCTTTATCATCCTATCGTTAACATCGTTTCGTGAAAAATTAATTGAAGCTATTCCAAACAATTTAAAGCACGCGATCAGTGCTGGTATCGGTTTATTTATTGCTTTTATCGGGCTTCGTTCAGCTGGTATTATCGTTGCAAATAAATCAAATTTAATTGGACTTGGTGATTTGCAGTCTGAGAAAGTAGTTTTAACACTGATTGGACTTGCGATTACAATCATTTTATATACGCTAAATGTAAACGGCGCTTTATTCTTCGGTATGATTATTACCGGATTAATTGCTTTCTTTAGAGGACAGCTTTCATTTGATAAAGGTTTGTTTGCTTCTCCTCACCTTCCAGATGGCTTAATGATTTCAAATCCTTTTGCTGCTTTTGGAGATGTTATTCATCATGATTTGTACACAGTTGTTTTTTCTTTCTTACTTGTGACGATTTTTGATACAACAGGTACAATGGTAGGCGTAGCTCAACAGGCCGGTCTTATGAAAGGTAATAAGATGCCTCGCGTGCGTCAAGCATTGCTTGCTGACTCATTTGGTACAACGATTGGCGCTTTATTTGGTACAAGCCCAACAACCGCTTACGTTGAATCTTCATCTGGTGTAGCAGCAGGCGGACGTACAGGTCTAACAGGCGTGACGGTAGCCATTCTATTTATCGTGGCAGCATTCTTTAGCCCGGTTGTAAGCTCGGTTTCTGGCGTAGCAGCTATTACTTCACCTGCATTAATTATTGTCGGAAGCTTGATGATGGGTGCTGTAGCTAAAATTAATTGGAATGACTTTGATGAAGCGTTCCCTGCCTTTTTAGTTGTTCTAGCAATGCCTCTTACATCAAGTATTGCAACAGGAATTGCGCTTGGCTTCATTTCTTATCCGTTAATGAAGCTGGTAAAAGGAAAAGGCAAACAAGTTCATCCGCTTGTGTATGTCTTTGCTGTTTTATTTCTCTATCAGCTCATCTTTTTACCTCATTAAAAAAGCTTGGAGATTTCTCTCCAAGCTTTTTTTATTGAAAGTGATTGTTATTTTCTTTTGTTTGATAAAGATAATTTTCTACATAGATTTGTTCTGCATCAGAAGCATTCTTTATCCCTTCTTCTGGATCTAACTCGATACTTCTCTTTTTAGCTATATAATCCAATAGCGCCCCAAATCCTAAAAGACTGCCTATGATCCCAGCAAATACAAGCCATATTGGCAATTGCTTCACGTCCCTTTTCTTTTAATTGTATCAGCTTCAGCGCAACAGGTAAATATTAACATGTTTTCTTCACTTATAAATAAAGCGTTTTTTACCAAATATACGTAAAAAACGTATTTGTATTTGGTATACTAAACTCACGGCATGTTCTACAGAGAAAGGGGCTTAATTGCATATGAACAAACAGCTTGGAACGTTAATGTTTGTTATTTTTATGGTATTTGTCGGCTTTGGAGTGATCATCCCCATCGTACCTGAAGTTATTCGTGCCACGGGTGCAAGCACGGTCAATTTAGGGATACTAATGGCTAGCTATTCGATCGCATCTTTTATCACCGCACCTTTTTGGGGGAAGCTTTCCGATATAAAAGGCCGCCGTCCCATCTTACTTTGGGGCTTACTTGGCTTTAGCGCAAGCTTTTTTCTTTTTTCGGTGGCAGAAAACTCTCTGACTCTGATGTATACGTCACGCATCATCGGAGGTTTGTTTGCAGGAGCTGTTATTCCTTGTGCTTTTGCATACGCTTCTGATAGTACAGATGAAGAAAACCGCACGAAAGCAATGGGACTGTTAGGGATGTCAATTGGCTTAGGCTTTATTTTTGGACCGGCATTAGGCGGTGTCCTTTCGTCTTTCGGCTTGTTTATTCCCTTCGTTATCTCTGGTATCTTGTCACTGATTATGACAGCGTTCTCATTCTTTACGTTAAAAGAATCGTTACGAAAAGAACCTGCTGCCAAAATACAGACATCCAGATGGCATGACTTCACGTCAGATTTTCAAGGAGCTATGAAGTATTTATATGTTCTTTCATTTTTAGCTACTTTTACGCTCGCTGGTTTAGAAGCTACTTTTCAATTTTTTCAAATAGCGAAAATCAATGCTACTCCCACGACAATCGGATGGATGTTTATGGCGAGCGGTTTAACTCAAGCCCTGATTCAAGGCGGTGTACTGCAGCGATTTAAAAAAGGAAATGAAAAAAAACTGATGGCTATTGGCTTATTGGTTTCAGCAATAGGATTTACGTCTATTTTGTTATCTTCTAGTGCCGTTAATGCTACCTTATTTCTGTGCATATTTACAGCAGGAAATGCCCTTATTCGTCCTTGTGTCCTCTCATTAATTACGATGAGAACCAAAGTAGGATATGGCTCTGCTTCAGGGTTAACTGCCTCAATGGATAGCTTAGGGCGTATTTTTGGCCCTCTGCTTGGTGCATTTGCCTTTAAACTCAATATGACGCTACCTTTTATTATCGGAGCAGTTGTCACTTTAGCTGCTTTACTGCTGATTCAGCGTCATACAGCTCTAGATTATTCTGAGCAAACACTATCATCATAGATGCTGAGACAAAAGTATTTTAGCTGAAGGAAAATCCGAACGATGATTCGAGATTCTTGATGGAGAATCCAATGCGTTCGGATTTTTTTATTGCTATGGTAAACGTAAGTTTCATGTATGTAGGTACTTCTAGCTGGTGATTGGAGGGCAAGGCGAAGACTCCTGCGGAAAGCGAAGCCTTGTAGGGAAAGCAACAGCCGATTCCTACTAGCTCATGTAGCCAATTTGTTAGTCTTTGGATTAATTTAGCTATGGCTCAATCTCTTTTCATCGTTACTAACACAAGATTATCCGCAGCTGCAGTGTGTTTTATAATTGAAAACCGATGAGCTTCGTATAGCTTAATCGCAGGTGTATTTTTTTCGGCTGTGGAAACCATACACTCACATTCTGAATATTTTTGAAGTACATATGTTAAAAGACGGCTTCCAATTCCTTTTCGAAAGTACTGAGGACGCACAACGAGGCGGCAAATCGTTAATCGCTCATTTTCTTTTTCAAACGACAGCACTCCTGCTAGCTTACCTTCAATCATTTCTCCGATAAACACTTCCTTGCTTTTCATAATATCTTCTTTGCTTTCTGTAAGCTGAGGAATATCCAAAAAACCAATGAGCCTTGCTTCTTCTTGATAAGCTTCTACTTGCACAGCTACTATTTGAAGAGCGATATCCACTCTTTGATGTTCGAGGATTTGAAGCATGAAAACCACTCCATTTCTTTCACAAATTTAGACAAATTCCATGTTTTCACTATATCCAAACGCCTTCCTTGTACATATTGTATTATGTACCGAATTAGCCAGGAGGTGTTTATATGCATATCACTGCTGAAAGAATTAGAGAAGCAACAGAAGCGATTGCTTCTACTGAGCTTGAAACATTTATGTACCAAGAGCCAACTGCCCGTCGCGGTCGTTCTACTCGCCGTTCTACTCGCCGTTCTACTCGCCGTTCTACTCGCCGCACTACTCGTCGTTCTACTCGCCGCACTACTCGTCGTTCTACTCGCCGCACTACTCGTCGTTCTACTCGTCACACTACTCGTCGTTCTACTCGTCGCACTACTCGTCGTTCTACTCGTCGTTCTACTCGCCGTTCTAGCCGTCGCCGCTGTCGCTGCGGTTCACCTTGCTGCTCATATCCATGGTTTAATAAATCATTTGGCTGCTGCTTTAAAGGGCATGGCTGTCGCCGCTAACTAAATCTATAGCAAGTCGTGTTTAAAACATACGCGGCTTGCTTTTTTATAGATTTTTATTTTACATAATCATTCGTTTTACTCTTCTTAAAAAAGAAAACGACGTATAATAGTAGGAAAGAATCTCTCTTAAAAGGAGGCCTATCCATGCACTTATCGTTTGATCATCTTGTGCATTTTTCACCTGATCCTATTAAAGCTCAGAAAGAACTAAACGGATACGGAATAAATGTTATTAAAGGCGGTATCCATGAAAAATGGGGCACTTTTAACACGTTGGCTTATTTTCACCTCAGCTATATTGAATGGCTTGGGCTTAAAGATATCGCATTAGCTCAAACAGTTACAGATAATGATCTTATTCAGCAGCTTGTTAACGAACATACGCCGTTTGGTCATTTTGGGCGATTTGCCCTTCGTACAGATGATATGGATTTGCTCATAACCGAGCTGAAAGACAAGGGCTACACTGTAAAAGGCCCTGTAGCGGGGTCTCGTCAAACTAATGATGGAGAAAGACTTCAATGGCAAATGTGTTTTATTGAAGGTGACCATGATGCCCTCCCTTTTCCTTTCTTTATTGAGTGGGGTGAACCAGAAGAAAAACGCAAGCCAAAGCTAGCTGCTCTTTCTTCCCATCAAGCCGGTCAGCTGCAGCTAAAAAACATTTACTGTGCTGTACATAACCTTGAAGAATCCATCAGCAAATGGACAAAACTGCTGGACGTTCAGGCTGGCGAAAGCTACAAAGACTCTTTACTTGATGCACGTTGTCAAAAACTATATGTCAATGAAGGAAACCTTATTTTTTGCAGCGGAACACAAGGTGTTGTCCATGATACATTAAAAAAAGTTGGGGAGCGTCCATTTTTGGTTGAATTGGATCACGCTCTAACACCGCAACAAATTACCGTACAAGGAGCTTCTTTTAAATTCAACAAATAAACATCCGCGGGCGGATGTTTATTTCTGTGCTTCTTTTATAGCTTGATAAATGAAGTGAGGCAAAATCTCAAAGGAATACTGAACGTCTAATCTTTCGGTCCATTGATGCGCATCTCTTCCCAGCGGTCCAATGTTCAGCACCGGCATCTTGAGCTCCTCTAGCTCTTCTAGCGGGATATGATATCCTTTATTCCATAGAGGCATATTGGCTACTAACGTGTTAAATGTATGAAGCGGGTGCTGCAGGCTGGCATAGCTTAAATCCGAAATTCCACCAAAATAACTTTGTTCAACTAGCTCCACTTGGAATTGCTCTTTGGCAGTTGCCTGTACGTTTGACAAAATCTTTTGTACAAAGAGATCATCATGTGAACAAACGGCCGGGTAAAAAGGCGGCGTAAAAAATAAGACTATCATCGGAGCTGCTTCTTTACATAAACCAGCTAAAGAGTTTACTAATTTAATGGTTTTATTTCTGTCATCATCTTCTTGTGCCAAAAGTGCCGCTTCCATTTCTTGCACATATTTTTCACCGTGCTGTTTGACTGCATGAGTATAAAGTTCTTCATACGTCCATACGTTCACGTCAAGGGATGAACCCTCCATTCCCGCAGCGTACTGCCTAGCAGCTTTATTATAATGTTTTTTTACATTCAAAGCCGCTTGGTCAGCCGATTTCAACAGCAGATCTGTTACTTCTTTAAGAGAGCGGTTTAACATAAATAAATTAAATAATACAACGGCAGAGTGCGGAACTTGAACGGAATACTCTTCTTTTAAATCTTTTTGTATCAGCACCGTAGGAGGTGGACTCGTTTCATCTCTTACTTTTTCGCAAAAATCAACGTTTAGTTCTATTTCTTTTGTTAAATAAGAAGCTAGCAAATTAGCATTTAAACCAGCTAGCGGTTCCCCTACATGAGTTTCTTTTCCATAACACAAAAAGCTTGGCATGATCTTGCCAATCGATCCTGAGTACACATAGTTCGTTTGATCACCAGGATAGCGGCTGAATACTGGTTCTGCATTTAGCATGAGAGAAAAATCCAGCTGATGTTTGCACGCAAGTTCTAAAAGAACAGGCACTGCTTTTCTCATTCCGAGCGAATTTACTTCTTCATCCGGTACCGACAGAAGCAGGATGTTTCCGTCAAACTCTCCGTTGCATGCTCGTTCAATCATACTGATATGCAGAGCAATACCAGCTTTCATGTCCATCGTTCCTCGGCCAAAAAGCCAGTCTCCGTTTATCATATCTTTTTGTACGTGCGCCGGAACTTGTTCCATATCATTATAAAAAGTACTCGTTAACGTATCAGCGTGAAAAGCATCCTTTTTCCACTGTCCATAATCTTGTACATCCACTACATCGTAATGACTGACTAATACAACTGTTTTATTCGTATTTTTCCCTTCAACAAAAGCTGTGACAATCGATCGCCCGTCTCCTGTTGAATGAAGCTCAACTTGCTCGTTTTTTTGAAAGTAAGGCAGCTTCAATAAATACGACGCTATCGATTCAGCCATTTCCACTTCTGCCATCGTTCCTGTCACGCTAGGTATAGAAACCAATTCGCTTACAAGCTTCTTTAACTGTTCTTTTGTTTGATACAAAGATGTTTTGTTCGACATACCCTTCATCTCTTTCCTTTTTCTAAATTTTCCATCAAACAAAACGATTCGTCAATCCCTTTGACAGAGACCCTTTCATTCTATCCCTATGTATCATAGTATGCGCTTCCTTGACGCACATGATAAAAAAAGAGTGCGCGGCTAGGGCTAGCACCGCACACTCTTTTTTTTTACTTTTCGTCATCTTCTAAAAAGTCTAGGATACGATCAATAAGCTGTTCGCTTCCTGCATCGTTTCCATGTTCAAGAGACATTTCCATTTCAATGCTCCTTTCATAAAATATTCTTGTTTTATAACATACCACAATTCATTTCGAATGTAACCTTTAATTTGTGTAAAAATTTCGACAATTTATGATTAATTTTAAAACCTAGTGAGTAATGATTATACCCACCAGATTCTTCAATTGTCAAAAAACATGCTTTCTATTTAAAAACACTTTAAAAATAGAGGCGCGAGCAGACTTCTATAAAAGACAGCCTACTCGCTCAAGCTTGGAACAGCATGATGAATAAATTTCTAGTTCATTTGCTTTTTGTACATCTTTAATATCTATGCCTACAGCATATGTACGAACATGGTTTTCGACCACAATTTCATAAAATGTTTCTAATTCACGATAAGCTACTTGATAATGCTTTCCTAATAATTTTACGGCTTCCTTTAATGCTTTCTCTCCTGTATGTGCTGCAACTGCTGTATGACTCATAAAACCCTCTCCTTTTAGAAAAATAAAAAAAACTCATTTTGCTTAGATGCAAAATGAGTTTTTCACCCGTTTTATCACCCAAAGCACATGCTTTGCTGGTAGGAGCACCTTACATTCGTAGGTTGCTGTGGAGTCAAAGAGCCAGATCTCTCGTCCACTCGTGATAACTTTTTTAATTTAAAATTTATTTTATCAAACAATTCCATCCGCGTAAATAGAAAAATAAAAATATTTTAATTTTTTTGGTAATGGAATGAATTCAAAAAGTCAAAGCTTAGATTAGCAAAATAAGAAGCTGCTACAAGTAATGCCTCTTCATTTAATGAAAAAGAAGGATGGTGCCATTCATATTCTCCAGCCGTACCCATCCATACAAAAAATCCTGGTACACGCTGCTGATATACGGCAAAATCTTCTCCTCCAGGCGATTGTTCAGCTTCTACCACTTGATAACTAAGATTCTCTGCAGCGTTAATAACCAATTTTTCCAGCGTATCATCATTGTTTACTACAGGAAGATACGGATACCATTTAACGTCTACTGAAGCGCCGAAAGCTGCTCCAATCCCTTCAGCAGTTCGTTTCATAAGAGCCGGTATTTTTTCTCTCGCTTCTTCTTGAAAGGTACGCACTGTTCCTTCAAGCGTTACTTTGTCAGGAATGACGTTCCACGAGCTCCCTCCGTGGATTTGAGTTATGCTGACAACAACATTTTGAAATGGGCTGAGATTACGGCTGACAATGGTTTGTAAACTAGTAACAATTTGACCAGCAGCAGCAATCGGATCTACTGTTTTTTCTGGAATACCTGCGTGACCGCCTACTCCTTTGACGTCAATTTCAAAACGATCAACGCTTGCCATTAAAGGTCCCGATTTGACACCAATGGTTCCTACAGGAAGATTCGGTTTGTTATGCATTCCAAATATCGCTTCTACTCCTTCGAGCACACCTTTTTCAACGAGCATTTTTGCCCCAGAAGCCGTTTCTTCGGCCGGTTGAAAGATAAATCGAACCGTACCGCAAAGCTCCTGCTGACGCTCTTTGAGAAGAATGGCTGCTCCAATTATAGAAGCCGTATGAAAATCATGTCCGCATGCGTGCATAACACCGTTCACTTCAGAGGCAAATGGCAGATTGGTTTTTTCTTCAATTGGCAGCGCATCAATATCAGCTCGAATAGCGATAGTAGGTCCCGGCTTTCCTCCCACAATTTCGGCTACTGCTCCCACGTCTAAATGGAATGCATCTGCTATAGAAATATCGTAGTGCTTTAACCACTTTTTAATACGTTTAGTTGTTTCATATTCTTTCATTGAAAGCTCTGGAAACCGGTGCAGCTCACGGCGTATGTCTATTAGCATATTTAGTAGTAATTGATCTGTCATATTTATCACTCTTTCACATTTCTTAATTTAGACCACTTCTCTATCTTTTACGACAAAGAGTGTACCTCATTGAATTTTTTATAAAGAAATACGGTCGTATAGCCTTGTGCAAGGTGCTTTTCTTTAGCTTGAACATATCCTTTTCGTTCATACATCTCAACTAACCAAGGATGTTCTTTTGCTGTTCCTAAAGACACACCTGGCGATTTAAACGTATTCTTTATTACCTCTTCCTCTACTAGATGCAGCAGCTTAGATCCAACGCCTTTCCTGGCAAACGACGGGTCCACTGCAAACCACCAAAAATGCGGAACAGCAAACGGACCTGGATGTTCTCCCCAAGGCATTCGTATAGATATAGTAGCAGCGATTCTTTTATCTTCTTCATATACATAGCAAAGGTTTTGAGAAATATTTTTCTTAACGAGGGCAAGATCAGCAGTAGCTGCTAAGAAAGGAATGCCTAGCTCTCGAATAGGCTTATATGCTTGTAGAGTTAAGTTCAATAAGTTATCCGCGTCGTCATTTGTTGCCAAACGGAATTCATTTTTCATCTCTTTGTCTCCTTATATAGTACTTAAATATTTTATTTAACTTATAAGTTTACTAAGAATTAAAAAAGGCAGACTGCCGCCTTGCGTACTCACTATACAACTGCTTTGATAACGTGTCAATTCTATTTATCGTTTTCTATAAAAGATATAAATAAAACAAATACACGCAGAAAGCTGCGCGTATTACGTACATATTAAGATAGACTTCAGGACTCACTTACCGTAGCTTTTAAATTAGCGGCCAACATCACAAGTTCTTCTATAGATGCTAACTCCTCTTGTGAAGCCGCAGCTACTTCTTCAGCGTAAGCAGCTGCTTGTTTAGCAACCTCCGAAAGGGTCATGACGGACTCCATTACTTTGAACGAATACCCATCAATCTCTCCTGTTGCCTTTGTCATTTTGTTCATTTGTTCTTGAGCGGCAAAGACATCTTCCATAATTGTGGAAAACTGTTGCGTTACATCTTCGACAGTGGAAATACCAAGCGTGACTTCTTCCGTATTCACTTCCATGTTTCGATAAGCCCGCTTTGCCTGCACTTCAATTTCTTTTAACAAATGACTGATTTGTATAGCGGACGTTTTAGATTCTTCCGCTAGCTTACGTACTTCCCCTGCCACTACAGCAAAACCTTTTCCATGTTCTCCAGCCCTTGCAGCTTCAATAGCAGCATTAAGTGCAAGAAGATTTGTTTGTTCAGCAATTCTTGTAATCGTATTAATAATGCGGCCAATCTCTGCGGAACGATCTTCGAGTCCCTTTACTTCACTGGTCGATAGTTTAACAGTTTCATAGATTTTATTCATTTGATTCGTCACACCTTTCACCGCAACATTTCCGGTAGAAGCATGTTCAGAGGCTCTGTTCATCGATTGTTGTACCTTTGAAGAATGATCAGTGATTTTCTGAAGCAGCTTGGCCATATCCACCATAGCTTGCTCGGTTTCAACCACACTTAGCAACTGCTTATCAGAACCCGCAGCAATTTCTTGAATAGACATCGTAACTTCTGTCACAGCTGTTTTTGTTTCCTCCATGCTTGCAAGCAATTGCTCTGAGGAATGACTGACCGTGCTCTTTGTTTTACTTATTTTCTGACGCAGCATTCTCATGTGAGTCATCATTTCATTAAATGAAGATATGAGTGTACTAATCTCATTTTTCCCTTTCAAAGGAACAACATCTACAGATAAATCGCCGTTTGAAATCCCTTTCATTGTTTTTGACAAATTTTCAACCGCAATTATGTAGCGACGTATGATAAAATAGAACACGGTAGTTGTAAAAGAAACAAACAGAAATGTAATCACTAGCGTAATCGAAGCTGCTTGCTCTTGTTTTACAATAAGATAATAATTGGTTACTTCAATTACAGTAGATGTTATGGTCATCATGGCTGCAATCATACATAGCATTTTCATGCGTAAACTTTGAAAAGCTTTTTTCATTTTTTCATCCCCTATACAATCTAAAGACATAGAATGTCTAATCTATATTAGTAGTATCGGCATATTTTTATATTTTTTTGTAAAAACTAAAGAAGAATTGAAACAATTATTATTGGCGCTTTTCCACTAAATATTGGAATACATATCATTCTGCAAGGCGCTGCAACAGCAGTTGATAACTGTCTGATTATTCTTTCATTTGACCAAACTCTACCTTTGCTTATAAAATGAAGATTTGTAGAAAGGAGTACGAAAAATTTTATGTATACGTATCAAACAGGCAATCAAACAATTGACTACAAAATTGAAGTCGTTCCAAATAGAACCGATATCACGGTGCAAATTTGTGACAAAGAAGGGGTAAAAGTTATTATCCCAAGAGGTCTTAATGAAAACAATGTGCGTTCAATCATCGCACGCAAAGCAACATGGATTTTAAAACAACTAAACGGTTCACAACCAGCTGAGGAAAAGCCAGCTGCTCCAAAGAAAGAAGCAATAAAAAAAGAAACAGCTAAAAAAGAGGCTCCTAAAGCAGCAGCTTCTGCAGCTAAAACTGGTTCTTTTGAAGAAGGAGACAAATTCCCTTACCTAGGGCGTCAATACCGCTTAAACATCGTTCGTGGAGACGTAGCAAAGGCTGAAATGACATTCCGTGCAAAATTCATTGCTACAGTACCTGAAAACTGGAACGAGCAGCAAACAAATGAAGGTATTGGACAACTATTAACAGAATGGTACCAAGGCCGCGCAGGTGAAAAATTCCAAGAAGCTTTGAAATCTGTTAAAAAAGCAGCTGACAATGCTCCTGAATCTGTTAAGTGGGACGAGTTAGGTGAAGAATACGCTACGACTCAAGATAATACAATCGTATTAAACTGGCGTTTGCTAACAGCTCCTCTTGCAACAATTGAATATGTCATTGCTTCTCAATTTACAAATGCAGATGAATTATTCGAAGATGCAGCTGAACGCAAACAGTGGTTAAGCGATAACACCCTAAACGCATTTTAAGTTTATACATAAAAAAAGCACGCGGCGAACGCGTGCTTTTTTTATTTTAAGAGTCTCACTGCTCAAAAATTAGTTAACCTGATAGCTTCATTCAATTGCATCTTATAAACAAATATATAATATACATGTTTAAAGGTTTATTAATCTAATTTTAAAAGCAGTAAGTAAGACTAAACTGATTTTATATAAAGCTGATTTTTACCCTTTTAATACTCTAAACGCTTCTCTTACTTTTCGTGCAAAATCTAACGGTGGCTCTACAGATTCAAAGTGCATATACATTGCTCTCGGCTCTTCAAATAGCCAATGGTTGTGAACGGCCGTAACCTTAATATCTCTTTTTCTAATCTCCGTTAATAATGGATTTACTTCTTCTTGCAAAAGCACGGTTTCACCTAGATTCAGTGCTTTTCCTTTACTATCTAAATCTTCAAAAGTAAAAAATTGAGGAGTAACTAATGGAGAGCGTGTTGGACGCCCTAAAATTTTAAAACGAATCGTACGAAACTTTTGTACCAAACAAACGCCATTTTCATCTAAACTGCCTTGTCCACCTAAAATTCTCGCAAACTCCTGACATAAACTCTTTTTATTTTCCCAACTCATTATGCTGACTTCCTCTCTTATAATAACTTGTCCTTCCTTAATAAATATATGTGAAAGTTATCAAGTAGAAACGACAAACACACAGGAAAACTACCCATTTGATAAATCCTGATTATCAAAAGTCATATTTATTTTTCTTTGTTCATATCAATAGCATGTATTTTTGAATTTAACTAAAAAGAGAAATTCAGATGCCCATTTAAATAATTTACTTAAACAGTTTTTTAAAAATTGAATTTATAGGAGGAAGTAAAATGAAAAAAATAGGCAAAGATGATTTTATTTCAGGGTTTGTTCCTCATCATAATCATGGCTCAGTGGACTACACTTCTGTTGCGTCAGGACATGTCCATCAGTGTCTCGATGTAACGTCTCCTCCAATTCAAAGCGAGGATGGAAGCCACATTCACTATACAGAGGGCTACGTTGTGTTTGAAGACGGACATACACATCATTACAAAGCCTACTCTGGTCCAGCTATTCCAATTGGCAACGGTATGCATGTTCACTATTATGACTTTTATACCAGCGAAGACAACCAGCATCGGCATCATGTCAAAGGTGTAGACCACCCTGCTCCGGGTGATAGATAATGAAATAATTTAATGCCATTAAGCCAAAGCCTCAGCTTGAGTTCATATAACCGCTTTAATAAAAGTGAGGCTGGGACAAAAGGGTCTTAGCCCAAGTAAAAAACGAGTCATTGATCAACATGTTTGATGAGTGGTTCGTTTTTTTGTTACTTGAATAAAGCTTCATCTGTTTCGTTCCTTCTAGCAGTCGATTGAAGGGCAAGGCGAAGACTCCTGCGGGAAAAGCGGGACAGATGAGACCCCGCAGGAGCGCAAGCGACGAGGAGGCTCATCGGCCGCCCGCGGAAAGCGAAGCCTTGCACGGAAATCAACTCCGGTGTCATAAGGGATTCAGTTCATGTATCTCATTTGTTCATCTTTAGGTTGAATTCATTTGGTTATGTCACAGCTTCTTTGTACATATATGATTAAAATGAAAGTCTCTCCCCCTGCTTAAGCAAAAAAGGATAAGCGAGCTCCTTATTCCAAAAATTCGACATACCAGGTCTTTGGACATGTCAAAGTTTCTACATCAATCGATATATTGTGTTTTAAAAGAAAGATATATATAATCAAGAAAATGTTTGATTTTGTTTAAATGTGGATACGTATACCTATAAGCAAGATAGCAAACACTTAAGATGAGTAGTTACGCTATAAAAGTTGTAATGACCATGCAAAGAAAGGAAGTGCAGCTTATGAAAGGACAGAGCTTTTTTATTTTAGGACTTATATTTGCTCTTATCATTGCTGTTTTAGCTGTAATTAACAACGATCCTGTACAATTTAACTATGTATTTGGTTCACAAAAATGGCCTCTTATTTTAATCATCTTAACAACGGCTGTGTTTGGAGGAGTTGTTGCTGCTTCATTGAGCTTTGTAAAAATTGTTCAACTAAGAGGACAAGTGAAACAGAAAAACAAGCGAATTGCTGAACTAGAAGAAGAAATCAAGCAGCATAAGCCTGTTGAGCCTGTTATAGAAGAAGAACCAAATCAACCAGCTACTCGAACTGAGCGCGCTCAGTTATAATAAAGAAAAGTCGTTATTTTAAAGAATAACGGCTTTTTTCATTTTTTGTTCCGCCAAGCATATTTTCGGGATACACGCATAAACAGATAGATATGGAAAACTTTAGTTCTGAATGGTACAATCAACACTGTTATATCTCTATGAAAAACCTAAATTGATAGTCTTACCGTTAAGAAGGTGTTCATCCATTATGATCAATAAAAAAATAAAGCGTGAAATTCTTACATACACAAGCGTCATCCTCGGCACCGTTTTGCTTTCTGTTGTCGTTCAGCACTATTGGTTTCAGCCCTACACTGTAAAAGGCGATTCTATGAAGCCTATTTTGCACGAAGGCAATCGAATTATTATTAACAAACACAGCAAGCTGGAGCGCTTTGATATTGTCGTGTTACAAGCTCCCTATAGCAGTGATTTTCTAGTAAAGCGGATTGTGGGCTTACCTGGAGAAACGGTCGAATACAAAGATGATGTTCTGTATATAAATAACAAGGTCAAAAAAGAGCCGCATCTTCATAAATATTTATCCAAAGTGCCCGCTTACGAGCGATTTACTGAAAACTTTTCCACGTACGAACTGTCTCCAGACGGCACGATACCGGATGGATACGTATTAGTGCTAGGTGACAACAGACGCATAAGCCGGGACGGAAGACATTTTGGCCTCACTCCCATTTCTTCAATCATGGGAGAAGTCAACATGAAATATTGGCCTTTAAAAGAAATGACTTTTATGCATTAACATATAAAAAGAAAGCTCAAAATTGAGCTTTCTTTTTATTTTGGATTTTCCTTATTTTCTACATGCTGTTCTTCTGCAAATTCTGTGTCATACGCTAGTTTTCGCTTAAAAGCCGGACGCGTTCTCGCTGTATGTTTTGTTTCAATATGGTTGAATAGGTAGCGGTGAACAAAAACTTCAGCAAATGTAATAATAGCTGCAGAAATAATGCTTCCCCACGCAATTTGAACGTAGCTGTCTAATAACAATGTGCCAAAAATCCATACGCTCATATATGTTAGAACAAATTCAACAATAATGGCATCGCGATTGCCCACTCGAGGCAGTACAATTCGATCCACTACTAGATATGTCACAACTGTTGTTAGCAAGCTAAAGGAAATAATGTCTCCGATGGTTGCATCAAAAAACAAATCAAGGCCTATACCAAACGCAATAAGTGCCGCTGCAAATTTAATGAGCAATAATGTTGCATGATTCATATTTGAACCCTCCTTTTTCTATAATTAATTTGAACAAAAATAGGGAAATTAATACCTTTTTTGCCAAGAAGGGTATAATATAAGCAAAGCCAGTACGTTTGAGACAGCTCTAGCGTACAACAATGATTTGGGAGATGTTGTAATGATTGTACTAGAAAATAGCGAAATGAAAGTCAGCATTGAAGAAAAAGGAGCGGAAGTTGTAGAAGTATTTCATAAAGAAAAAGGCCTGCAGTTTATGTGGAGCGGAGACCCCGCTTATTGGGGACGAGTATCGCCCGTCTTGTTTCCAATCGTAGGCCGATTAAAAAATGATCAGTATACCGTTGATCAGCGCGAATACTCTTTGCCTCAGCATGGCTTTTTACGTGATTCTACTTTCACCGTGATTGAGCAAACAAACGAAACAGCACGACTGAAATTTGCCACAAACGGCCGGTTTAAAGACGTATATCCATTTGAATGTTCAGTTGAAATTAGCTACCGTCTGGAAAACAATCGATTAACGTTTCAGTGGAAAGTAGTAAATGAAGATAAAGAGGATATGTATTTTTCAATTGGAGCCCACCCTGCTTTTCGTATTCCGCTACGTGAAAACGAGCAGATTTCTGATTACTTTTTAGAAATAGAGCCTTCTGAAACTACGCCGAAGGAATTTGTATTAAAAGACGCTCTTATTCATGAAAAAGGGGCTGCAGAAAATTTACACCAGCTGCCGCTAAGCGCAGATTTATTTGCAAATGATGCGTTAATTTTTAGCCATATTGACGGAATTACAATTAAATCGCCGGTTAATGAAAATCAAATTAACGTTCAGTTTAATGATTTCCCGTATGTCGGTATTTGGTCAAAGTATGATGCAGAAAATCATACAATCGCTCCTTTTCTTTGCATCGAACCTTGGTTTGGAATTGCAGATACGCATGACCATAACGGAAATTTCAAAGAAAAATTAGGCATCAACCGTTTATCAAAAGACGGTGTATTTCAAACAGAATTCTCTGTTTCCTTTAGCTAATGCAACAGAGAACATAACAAAATCAATCCAACCTTGAGACGAACAAATGGGATCAATGATCTGGACTGCGTTCACCATAACAATGAAAAGCTCCGAACGATTACTCGTTCGGAGCTTTCTTCAGCTAAACTACTTTTGTCTCTGCGTCTTTTTATATTAATTATTTACAACATCGCTATTTTTTAGCGCATGTACTTGCTCTATTAGCTTCTGAACGTATTCTTCGCTGAGTATACCTGTTGCTCCTCGAATAATTTCAGTCGAATAGTGATCCGGAGGTGCGACTTCTTTTTCTTTATTTAACACAAAAAAAGTAAGAACATGATCCACCATCTTACCTTCATGCTCGACAGAAATAATAGCAGGACGATAGCCGTTATTATCTACCCCTTCTCTGCCATACAAATACGTAATTGCTTCGGGCGGCACGCGGTACAGTTTGCCTTCAACAACTCCGCCTTCTTCAACCATGTCTGCACGTCCTCCGTCATGAATAACGTGGTTATATCGAAGCGTATAGCCTTTAAAAACAGCTCTGCCAAGACAGTCTTGGAAATGCTGGTCAACGCCGTGCTTAATAAAACGATCGTTATCCATACATGAACCGTAAGCAAAATACAGCATGCCTTCTAATAAATCTTCTTTCCATACGCGCCAGTTTCCGCCTGGGATAAATTCTTGCAGCAGGGAACGGTCTCTTGCTACATACACAACGGCTTCAAATTCACCTTGGTCCGTTTCAACCGTTTGCACAACTTTATCATATTCATTGTCTTTATGACCTTCGTGAATGTACCCTTCTAATTCATCAAGCGCCTTCCACATAAGCTGATCGGTCACTTCATATACTTCTCCGTACGTAATATGTTCACTGTCAATATCGAGCATAGGATAGCCGTGCTTAGTGTCATATAATTTCCCTTTCGTTTTTGCCTGTTTGGCAATTGAGCGCGCATGATGCAGCAATCCGTGATTACCTTCTCCTTCAAGAAGCGTTCCGTATACAAATAAATAATTGCACATACTCCTTATTCCCCCTCTTTCTCTTCATAAAGCTCTAGCGGTAACCCGTCCGGATCAGCAAAAAATGTGAATTTTTTTCCCGTTAGTTCATCTACCCTAATAGGTTCCACATCAATCCCTTGCTGCTCTAGTTCACGCTTGGAATCCTCTACGCTTTCAACCGCAAAAGCTAAATGGCGTAAGCCGCACGCTTCAGGTCTTGAAGGACGCTGTGGCGGATTTGGAAACGAGAACAACTCAATTTGATAGCCAGGAGCTACTTCTAAATCTAGCTTATATGAATCTCTTTCTTTTCTATATGTTTCTTCTATAATCTTGCATCCTAACACATTTACATAAAAAGCTTTTGAACGTTCATAATTACTTCCTATAATGGCTACGTGGTGCATTCGTTTTAAATTCATTTCATTCTCCCATAAAAACCCTTTTCTAATCATCCTACACAAAATGCCGGCAAACATCAAATAATTACGTTATCACCTTTGACTAGAGTGATAAAAGTCACGGACATAGTGTCTCATAACAAGTAATATAACAACGAGGTGAATAACATGATTTCGTTAACATTTAAATCTAGAATTGACAGAACTCAAAATTTAGATTCGTTAAAAGAAGAAGCTGCTATTATGCACCGTATTGCTGATCAGCTATCTCCAATGAGCTCTGAGTTCATAGAATATACTGAACGTATTCAATATGTGTATGAACGCATGCACATTATCGTACGTCATCCTACTAAAAAACTCGCTTAATATAAGCGAGTTTTTTTTTTATAAAATCTTTGTCAAACTACCTTATTTTGAGATATACTGAATGCTAATAAAAAAATGAAACTTTTTGATCTTACGTGCGTATACTTAATTACGATAGGATAAAAGATAAATAGTTGCGTAGATAAAAACCATCACGTGATGGTTGACATAGTTAAAGGAGGTGGTATTCTGATGGGGTTGCGACATACAAAATTGGCGAACTTGCAGAGATGGCACATGTAACGAAGCGCACGGTTGACTATTATACCAACATTGGGTTGTTAAAAGCAGAACGCTCTGCTTCTAACTATCGCTTTTATAACGAAGAAGCGCTGAAACGTCTTTACTTAATTGAAGAATTAAAAAGCGAAGGCCGTTCTCTTGAAGAGATTTCTTCTCTATTTTCTATAGAGCAATCCGAGAATAGCCACTCCAAAGACGAATTAGCATCCAAATTTTACGTACTAAACGACAGTTTAAAAGAAGTTGCACCGCTTATGGAAAAGCTTAACGAAGAAGATCGAAAAGTAATGATGAATCGGCTTTCACCAGAAAGCGTCACTCTTTTGCACTCTTTACTGCTGCTGCTGTCGTAAATTTATTATTTACAGGAGGTGTTTACTTACTTTATAGCACTATAAAGTAAGTATATTCATTGATAACCATTAACTTAATTATTTTTGCGATTTTAATTGTACTCACTGCTTTTTTCGTTGCTTCAGAGTTTGCAATTGTGAAGCTTCGTAGTTCACGGGTAGATCAACTTGTTGCTGAAGGCAAAAAAGGAGCGAATGCGGTTAAAACCGTAACGACACACTTAGATGAGTATTTATCTGCGTGTCAGCTTGGTATTACGATTACTGCTTTAGGACTCGGTTGGTTAGGAGAACCGACTGTTGCGAAGATTTTGGAACCTCTGTTTGAAGAACTGGGTGTTGCTGCATCTTTAACACATATTCTTTCATTCATTATCGCATTTGCGCTTGTAACGTTTGTTCACGTAGTCGTTGGTGAATTAGCGCCAAAAACATTTGCGATTCAAAAAGCTGAAACAGTTACGTTATTGTTTGCTCGTCCGTTAATTTTATTCTATAAAATCATGTTCCCTTTCATTTGGTTACTAAATGGTTCTGCCCGTTTGTTAACTGGCATGTTTGGATTAAAGCCAGCTTCAGAGCATGAACTTGCGCACAGTGAAGAAGAGCTGCGCATTATTTTATCAGAAAGTTTTAAAGGCGGGGAAATTAACCAGTCTGAATATAAGTACGTGAACAACATTTTTGAATTCGATAACCGTGTTGCTCGCGAAATCATGGTACCAAGAACAGAAATTTCAGCTGTTTCTGAAGACGACAGCATTGAAGATTTCTTAAAGCTTGCTGTAGAAGACCGCTACACCCGTTACCCTGTTACCGTTGACGGAGACAAAGATAACATTATCGGCTTAGTCAACGTCAAAGAGATTCTAAACGATGTCGTAATTAACGATGCGTTAAAAAAGCAAAGTGTGAAACTTTATATGAATCCTATTATTCAAGTAATTGAAACCGTAGCGATTCAAGACCTACTGCGCTCGATGCAGAAGAAACGGACGCATATGGCCGTGTTGATTGACGAGTACGGCGGTACGGCTGGTATCGTTACCGTTGAAGATATTTTAGAAGAAATCGTTGGAGAAATTCGAGATGAGTTTGATACAGATGAAAAGCCGCTTGTTCAAAAAATCAGCGATCAGCACTTTGTCTTTAACTCAAAAGTACTGCTTGAAGAAGTCAACGAAGTGCTTCATATCGAAATTGAAAACGATGATATCGATACAATCGGCGGCTGGATGCTGATGCAAAATATCGATATTCAAGAAGGCGAATCGTTCAAACTTTTTGGATACGAGTTTATTGCAAAAGAAATGGACGGTCACCAAATGAAAGAAGTGGAAGTACGTGCCCTTCCTGAGGAAGAACGCGTGCAGCCTGAAAGCCATTCACCAGAACAAGAAGTTACACAAGCATAATAGAAAGAGCCGCTTCTTCACGAAGCGGCTCTTTTTTTATGATTGTTTACTCTTAATCATGCAGCAGCTTATACACAACGTTCTCTTCTGCGTCTTCCCCAGTCTTTTCCTTCGCTTGGTCCATTGTGCCGACAAACTCCAGCTTTCCTTCCTTTAATACGGCAAACCGATCACACACGCCTAAAATTTCATTCAAATCATGGGTGATATAGATAATCGTCTTTCCTTTTGCCGCCAGCTGTTTAATATAACGAATGATCTCAAGCTTGGACTGCAAATCAATTCCGACTGTCGGCTCGTCCATTAACAAAACGGACGGTTCATGAATAAGTGAAACGGCTATATTCAGCTTTCGCTTCATGCCTCCTGATAAATTTTTCACTTTATCCTTCCATCTTCCTTCGAGCTGTACAGCTGAGCAAAGAGACTGAAGCTGTTCATTCGACAAAGAGCGTGAAGTCATTTTGCTCCACATTTTCATGTTTTCTTTTACGCTAAGCTCTTCCCACAGCGCTATGTCTTGTGGAACGTAGCCAATGACTTCTCGTATCGCTTTTTGATTTTTCTTAAGCGATAAGCCTCCAATCGTGACATTCCCGCTTGAAGGAGCCGTAATGGTAGACAAAATAGACAGAAGCGTTGACTTACCAGCGCCGTTTGGTCCTAAAAGACCAATGACTTCTCCACTTTCTACGGTCAGCGTAACATTTGCTAACGAACGTTTTTTTCCGTATGTTTTGCTAACATTGTTAATTTCAATCATTTGATGCTCCTCACATTCCACACTATTTTAAACGCGCACAAACATATGCATGCAATGGAAACAGCTATCTCTTTCCAAATGAGCGTAAGCGGCAGCGCATGCTGATACAGAAGCAGATGCTGCGGAAGCCACTGACTTATTCTTTCAATCGTTGCAGAAAGCTCTCCTACCGGGAAAAAGCTCCCTCCTATTATGCTGAGTCCTGTGACTATGACGACGCTGATCATATAATAAGAGCCAACTCGCTGACTTTCACTTGCAAGCCACGTGCTAAAAGCAACGCATGTGATCACATAGATACACATATACACTAGCACACCGTAAGACTCTGCTCCATACAGCCATTTAAATAGAGCAAAACTGATGAGAGCTTGAAGCACGTATAGCACAGCATAAGCGGCGCTGACGCTTCGAATATAACCATAAAGTCCTTTTTGCATCGTCTTCATTCGTTTAAAAAGATGACTCCGTTCTTTAATCATCCAATCTGATGTAATGCAGCAAAGTAAAAGCGTAAAAAATCCCCATAGCGGCACGTATCCGGTCATTTGAACGCTCCCTTGCTTCTTATGCTTCTTCGTTCCTTGCGCCTCGTAATCAATTGTCATCAGCGGCTTTGGTTTCCATTGGTTATCGGTATAGTGATACGCTTCTTTCCATAAATCCGGTCCTGCATGAATGTGATAGACTTTATATAAAAAACGCACTTCATTTGCGGCTTTAACATTTGTCGTTAACCGTGTCACTTCACTGGCCACGACTTCTCGAACCGCTTCTGTCGCAACAGAAGAAGGCAGCGTAAGCAAATCAATGACTCCTTGATAATTCCCCGCTTCTACTTCTTGCTGAAATCCGTTAGGAAACACAAAAATGCTGTCAATTTTATTTTTTGCCAGCTGCTTTCTCGCTTGTTCTTCATTCATAGAAAGAAACTGAATTTCTGTTGTTTTCTGTAGTCGATCCAGCACTTGTTTAGACATGTTGCTGTGGTCTTGATCGACAAGAGCAACGGGTATTTTTGAATCACTTTGTACTTTTGCTAAAAATGAGCTGCTGATGACCGTTCCTATTAAAGGTAAAAAGAAGATCATGACAATAAGCATAGGACGCTTCAGCAGCTGCTTTATTTTTTCACTCATCATTTTCTCCACCGCCTTTGCAAAATCATCACGTAGCCAACAGCAAGAACAAAACTTCCTGCTGCCGTAATGAGAATAGGCTTAAGGTAAAGAAAAGCTTCGTTTGTGTTATATCCATCAAATTCATAAAATAACAGCTCCAAGACGCGGGTGTTGAGTGACCATTTCTGAAAACCAATCGCCCAGTCTGGTAAATAGACGACCGGCACAACATGTCCGCTTAAAATCGCACTCAGCAAAATAAACAGCATGCCGGTTAGTTGATAAGCTTTTTGTGATAAAAAAAGAACCCGAAGAAGTAAAAACAAACATAAAAAAGCAAACAAACTTCCGCTTATCCCTAGAAAAAGCTCTCCGTACGTACCGGTTACAGGCAGTTTCAGTCCTTTAATGAGGCTTCCAAACAAAACGACAGATACCGGTAGCAAAAGAACAAACAGAGCCATCAGCTGCGCTAAATAAATGCGAAGAAACGATACACCTCTTGTTTTCATTCGATCCAGCACGGGAGAAGTCTGCGTTTCACTAGCAAGCAGCCATCCGCCGTAGCTCCAAATCATAAGCAGCAAAGCAGCAAAAGACAGGACATAATATTGCTTCATATCCTGCTGAAAGAAACTCGTTTCTACTTGTTCATCAAATAAACTTCCTCTATCTAATACATGAAGCCCAAACGTTACTAAGCTCTTCTTAAATTCTGCGCGTCTCTTTTCATCGGAAACATTTTCTCTTTCTAAAAAGGCATCAACCGTATTAATACCGCTTTGAGCGGCTGACGTGTAGTCGGCTGCACTTTCCATCACGTAGCGAAACAGCTGTGACTGAAGCGGCTTATTGCTGTTTCCAATGACGTGTAAAGGCTGATTTTTCCCATGAGCAATATCGTGACTAAAACCTTTTGGCAGCGTTACAATGGCTGCCACTTTATTTTGCTGCAGCAGCTGTTTAGCTTTCTCTTCATTCGTGTAAAGCGGCTTCATGATTTTGCGAAGCTTACCTTCAGTCAGCTGTTCGATGACGTACTTCGTCTGTGCCGTATCATCTTTATCCACAATGGCCACGGGGAACCGATTGACTTTCTCCTCACCTTGCATGGTCTGACTAATAATGATCCCTGCTCCAAATAAAAACAGAGCAGGGATCATTATTAGCAGTATGAGAGATTTTATATTTTTCAATAGAGCTTTACATGTAAAAAGAGTCAAAGAGAAATATATCTTCATCTGCTTTGCACCTTTTAGTAACCAGCGGTTCCCATATTCATCATGAGACCTTGAACATTTTTAGCGAAGTTTTCTTGAATCGACAGCATATCTTCAGGCGTTACATCTTTTACGTTTGTCGCATTAGATGCGTCAAGCTCTGGAATAGAGGCTGATTTTTTTAATTGAGAAGCAGAGTCAATTTTTAACGTAACGTTTGCAGGATCTGCTTTTGGTCCTATTTTTGTACGAATATCAAACGAATAATCTGCTTTTCCTTTTGAAGCACTTATTGCTTGATTCTGCTTTACTTCTCCGTTTATTACTAGATCTTCTTGATCACCTAAGTCTAAAGAGAAAGTACGGTCAGCCGTCTGTTTTGCATCGGTTTTACCGTTGATTACTGAATTCATTTTAAACGTCATATTCGTGTCTTCATCTTTTGAATCTTTTGTTAACAAATGAATAGACATGTTTTCTTTTCTCTTTTCACTTTCCGTTGTTACGTCATTTTTCATATCAAACGTAAATGCATCATCGGTAGTGCTATCGGTTAGGACTGCTTTGAACTGCTTAGCCGTTTTGTTATCTTCATACGGAATATTTTTAGTTACGACGTTAATCTTTCCTTTATCGTTAGAAGCATTTTTTACGCCCATGTTCATATCGCGAGCTACAACAACATCATCTTGAACGTACACGGTTGATTTAACACCGCCAGGGTAAGTCGTATCTTTTGCTTCTTTTTGGAAGTCTTGAAGACTTTCTTTTACTGATTTTTTCAATTCTTTTGGATCTGCCATATCTTTTAATTCTGGATTCGTTGCTGCCGAAGATTTAAACAGCTTAGACACGTGGTTTGCATAGATAGTATGAAGCTTGTCATCTTTTGCTACCTTCGCAATAAGCTTATCCATAAATTGTTTTGTTTCTTTGTCAGACATGTTAAGCGTCACGCTTGTTAACTGAAGCGTTTTGCCATTTGTTTTATAATCTACATTTTTTTCTTTTGTAAAATAATCGCTGTCTAGCTGATCATAAATGAACGTTCCGTACTCTTTTGCAATGTAGGTTTTTTCTTTTTCCGTTAACTTTAAGTCTTCTAAACTCACGTTGCTCGTGTTAATATCAAGCGTTTCAGGACCTGAATAAGAAGGATCGAACTTACGCGCTACCTGTCCATATTCGTCTAAGTTTAAATAGAAATATTCATTTGCTAGAATCGGGGCTTTAAAGCCTATTCTTTCTTTCGTTTGAAAACCTTCTAGGTCAAGCGCTTTTGAACCGCCGATATTAAGAGCCAGTGAACCGTATGCTTCACTTTTTTTCGGATCTTGTTCCGCTTTAATTTTAATTTCAGCTTTACTGATAAGATCTTGAATCATTTTAAAGCTTGGATCATACGAAAGTGAATCCATGTTAAAGCCGCCTTTGACAGTAGCATTTGTGGTAGAAGGCTGCTTCATCGCTTTTTCCTGATAAGCCATCGTTTCACTGTACTTCGTTTCTAATTCATCTGCTGCTTTTTGATACGTATTTACTTCAGAAATTAAGTATAATTGCTTAGGAGATTTTTTAAATACCGTAGCAAATGTAATTACTCCTCCAATAATCACAATTAAAGCTGCCAAAATGATAATCCATTTAGCCGGCGCTTTTTTGGGAGCGGGCGCTGTTTCTAGCGAAGCCGCTGTTTCGTCTGTTGTTCTGTTTTGATCTTTCTCACTCATCTACACCAGAACCTCCTATGTATTTTGTTAGTCACTTTGTACATGATAAGGAATGGTTTCCATAAATTCTACTACTTCGACAAAATAAGACAATAATTAGTCCGATAAACCGATGTCTTTCGGTGCAATATCGTGTGCAAAGTACTCTACTTAAGTACCCAATATATTGAAAATAAAACCAATTATTCAAAACTATCTCAATAACTATTAAAATAGGTAAATGACTTATCTTCTTATATTTTTACAATATATTCCTATAATTAAGCATTTACACCTAAGAATTACAAAGCACAGTTTTTCTATAGCTGATCTCTTTTTTCTATAATCACATACAGGTGATATGTATGTACGTCTTTATGAAAACATGATAAAAACATCAGCGTTTTGTTCCGTTTAGAAAGGGAAATAATAATAGTAAGAAAGCTTTTTTCTTGCCCGTGACATAAAAATCGAATAAAGTATTCGTAAATACATTTCACACAATTTAATTTGAGGATAGAAAAAGGAGGATACAATCATGAATATACACGTCACTCCTTCTGCAAAAGAAGCGTTGCAGAATGTGGAACAAAATCAAATGATTCAGCTTTCTTTTGATCGAGGAAGCTGCGATATTGTTAATACAATTTATGAAATGAAGATCATCTCAAAGCGCAGCCTTCAACCCTATGAAAAAGTTGTAACGGTTGAAGACCTAGAATTTATTGTTGATGATGACATGGAAGAAGTGTACGACAATGAGCTGGTGATCGATCATGCAGCAGGTGCTTTTGTCTTCAAAAGTCATAACCAAATTTTTAATAACCGCGTAGGATTGCGTTATATCAATTCATAAAAAAAGCAGGGAGCTCCCTGCTTTTTTTCTTGCATATGTTAGGTTAATCGTTTTTATCGATTGACCTTCAACCTCTCTTGGATAAATAACAAAACGTTCACAAGGCTATTTTCTTCATAGACATTCACCTGCTGACGCTTAAATTCTCCTTGTTCATGGTAATAAATAATATCTCCTGTCCCTTTGTCTTCATTCATATGTAAATGAAAACTAAGCGGCGTTGCCAAAATAGATCCGTCTTCATCTCGCTGAAGAATTTGACAAAGCGTTTGATTCCCTTGTTTTTCAGATAAAAAATCATAGCCAAATTGATGTGCTAGCTTCTCCACTTGTGCAGCAATAAGAGCTGTAATCGGTTGATTGTCTTTCATAAGCAGTATTTCTCCTTACTTCATCTCATTAGGGTTTTATTATTAGTATACTATACCTTAAACTTCTGGAGCTAACGACTTAACCTGTACAAATCATGACCACATGTCCATCTGGATCTTTTATCGTAAAAAACGAAAAATCATCAAAAAAAGTAATCGGAGAATCAATCGTATAGTCCAGCTCTTTAACAAATTCATACGCTTCTTTAATATCTTCCGTATGGAAATTAAAAATTGGATGGAGACTAGCCACTATTTGTTTTTCTGTTCCTTCTGGGCCAGCATCCAGCGTTAACCCTGTTTCTCCATCAATTTTGAGATTATAAACAGGGTTCTTCACCTGGCTCATCTTGTATTCTTGACTCAATAGCTCGCTATACCATTTTACTGAAGACTTTAAATTGGATACGTGAATAAATACCGTATTCATTTTGTTGAAAACAGGACTCGGCATTTTTAATCCTCCTTTTTGTTTTTCTGTTCATTCTATACCATTATCCACGTATCACTTTATACCTGCTACTTCCTTAACTTTTGCTCATATATACAGAAAAGCTTGCGAATACTATTCACAAGCTTTTTCTTCATAAAAAATATGTATGCTGTACAACTACAATCACAACCGCAATTAAAATCGAAGGCAGTAAATTAGCAACTTTAATTTTAATAATTTCTAATAAATTAATTCCAATTGCTAAAATTAACACGCCGCCTACTCCTGTGACTTCGGCAATGATACTATTCATTAAATCTTGCGGCACAACCGCATTAATTTGCGTAGCAAATAACGCAATGATACCTTCGTACAGAAATACGGGCACCGCTGAGAAAATGACGCCTATTCCAAGCGTAGTCGTTAATAACAATGAGATAAACCCATCCATCACCGCTTTCGTAAACAATACGCTGTGATCGCCTCGTATTCCGCTGTCTAATGCCCCTACAATCGCCATCGCTCCAATAACAAAAATTAGCGTTCCTGTCACAAAGCCCTGTGACATACTAAATGTTTGCTTGTCATTTTGCTGAGATTGAAATTTTCGTTCAATCATATTGCCTAAAAGATTTAGCTTTTCATCTAAATCAATGAACTCACCAATAACCGCTCCAATGGCTAAACTCAAAATTACAATTAAAAACTGATGACTTTTAAAGCCCATTTGCAAGCCGAGGGTGATAACGGATAAACCCATCACTTGCATCACCGTCACGCTTACTTTTTCAGGAATGCGGTGAGCAAGCTTGCCCATTAATGTTCCGACAACAATTGCTAATCCATTGACTAATGCTCCTATAATAAACATGCTGTCACCTTTACTTTGAATAATGCCGTTTCTTTTTTCACTTGTTCTACTCCCTCTCTGCTCCACACTAGCTGTATCAAACACCCTAAATTTTAACACAAAATTCTTTCAATTATGAAGAAAAGAAAAAAGAGATTGAAACGTAACTAGATCACCCCATATAAAAACGAATAAATAGGATACATGAGCTGATTGCTTGCAACAACGCTGTTGATTTCCGTGCAAGGCTTCGCTTTCCGCGGGCGGCCGGTAAGCCTCCTCGTCGCTTATGCTCCTGCGGGGTCTCACCTGTTCCGCTTTTCCCGCAGGAGTCTTCGCCTTGCCCTCCAATCAACAGCCAGAAGCAACTAAATAGATTGAATCTACGTTCACCATCACAATAAAAAGATCCGAACGCTTCATCGTTCGGATCTTCTTTTAACTAGAACAGGTTTGTTCCAGCCTTTTTATTAAAATGTAATAACGTCTTTTGTACCTTGCTTTTGGTAGCCTGTTTTTAACAGCTTCACTTCTTTATCCGCTGGCAAGTTGGTAAATACAACCGGTGTCACAATCGACGGTGCATGCTTTTTAACATACTCTAAATCCACTTGTAAAAGAGGTGTTCCTTGTTGAACGCTGTCACCTTCTTGAACAAGCGCTTGAAATCCTTCTCCTTTTAAATTCACGGTATCTAACCCAACGTGAATCAGGATTTCAATTCCTTCTACTGTTTTTAAGCCAATCGCATGTTTTGTTGGGAACACGGTCATGACTTCACCGTTAATCGGTGATACGAGCGTTCCTTCAATCGGTTCAATCGCAAAGCCGTCACCCATCATCTTTTGTGAAAACACTTGATCTTCCACTTCACTAAGCGGCTTTACAACGCCTTCAAACGGTAACACAAACTCTGTGTGTGCATCTGCTTGAACAGCCTGTTGTTCAACAGGTGCAGCGGTTGACGCTGTGCCGTATTTAACTAATTGATTCATTGCGTCTGCAACAAACTCTACTTCTGTTCCGACAATGACTTGAACATTTGTTTTGCTGAGCTTCATGATTCCTCTCGCTCCGTGACGCTTTAAGGCAGATTCGTTAATGTTGCCGGCATCAGCTACTTGTAAGCGAAGACGAGTCGCACAGTTATCAATTACGGTTAAGTTTTCTTTTCCGCCTAAATCTTCAATAAAATAAGACGCCATATCCACATATTTATCGCCTGTTGCTACAACCGTTTCGTTTGGTGTGTCTACTTCTTCATCATCTTCACGTCCCGGTGTTTTTAAATTTAATGCTTTGATCAGCGTGTAGAAAATGACAAAGTAAATGACCGCATATACAATTCCAATTCCCGCTAACAGCAGCGGTTTTTGTGAAATTCCGTAGTTTAAGAAGAAATCAATGGCCCCTGCTGAAAATCCAAATCCAGCGTGAATGCCAAGAGCAACGGCTAAAGCCATCGAAATTCCCGTTAAAACGGCATGAATAACGTATAATAGCGGTGCTACGAACATAAATAGAAATTCAATTGGTTCCGTAATTCCTGTTAAAAAAGAAGTAACCGCAAGTCCGATTAACATACCGCTGACTTGTTTGCGTTTTTCTTTTTTAGCTGCTGCAATCATCGCAAGCGCAGCTGCCGGTAAACCAAACATCATAACCGGGAAGAATCCAGACATGAACGTTCCTGCCGTTGGATCTCCTTTAAAGAAGCGATTCAAATCTCCCGTTACGCCGTGATAGTCTCCGAATACAAACCATACTAAGCTGTTTAACACGTGATGCAGTCCAATTGGAATCAACAGACGGTTTAAAAATCCGTATATACCTGCACCAAGCGCTCCTGCTCCTGTAATCCACGTTCCTAAGTTGTTAATTTGATCTTGAATCGGCGGCCAAATAACCCCGAAAATTCCTGCAAGCGCAAGCATAACGACTGAAGTAATAATCGGTACAAACCGCTTTCCTGCAAAGAAGCCGAGCCACTCTGGCAGCTTAATCGCTGAGAAACGATTGTATAGTAAACCAGCCGTTACACCTGAGACAATCCCGCCGAGTACACCCATATTAATATCTTTATCAATAGCTACAGTTCCTTTTGTTAGAACAAAATAACCGACGACTCCGGCAAGTGCTGCTGCGCCGCTTCCATCTTTTGAAAGTCCTACAGCAATTCCGAGTGCAAACAGTAGTGCTAAATTCGCAAAAATCGCATCTCCGGCTTGAGCCATAAATGGAATATCTAATAAGTCCTTTTGACCCAAACGAAGAAGCAATGCCGCAGCAGGTAATACTGCGATTGGCAGCATAAGCGATTTACCAATACGTTGTAAAAAATTCAGCATGTTTCTATCCCCTTTGTATAACGTATTTAACCCGATGTTACGAGCAAGGATTTTCGTAACAATATTTATCGGATGACAAGTTACCGCATTCATCCCTGTCCTATGATTACATAATCAGCTGAAATGACGGCGGTTTTACTGCATGGACTCATACTAGCACATAAAATATATAGTTGTCTATACCAATTTTCTTTTTAAAAACCTCTCTATATCAATGTTAAAAGCCCTTACAAAACTTTCTGGTTCACAAAAAGAATCAACTGGTCTAGACAACTATTCCAAAAAGCGTTACACTTAAATCAATACAACGAGCAAAGGAGTGTATGTATGGATACACATTCATCCATCATTATTTATAATGTAACCGTTTATAGTGAAAATCAGACATTAAAAAACGGGTATATTAAACTAACGAACAAGAAAATTACTGAAATCGGAGAGATCCATCAATACGTACGGCAGCCGAAAGACCATGTAATTGAACTTTCTCCTTCCTATAAAGTGATTCCTGGTGCCATTGACGTGCATATTCATGGCGTTAACAATGCGGACGCTATGGACGGTACGGCAGAAGCATTAAAAACAATGGCGCGCACGCTTCCAAAAGAAGGTACAACAAGCTTTTTAGCAACTACTATGACGCAGTCGAATGAAGCGGTTGAAAAAGCACTTCGCAACGCAGGCGCTTATATCGAAGAGCAAACAGATGCGGATGCTGAAGTAGTTGGTATTCACTTAGAAGGTCCGTTTATTTCACCGAAACGTGCGGGCGCGCAGCCTCCTACTCACATTCAAGATCCGAATGTGGGACTATTTCAAGAGTGGCAAAAAGCAGCCGGAGGACATATTAAACTTGTTACGTTAGCTCCGGAGCAGCCAAACGGCTTATCTCTTACTTCTTATTTAAAAGAAACAAACGTTGTCGCTTCTATTGGCCATTCTGACAGCACATATGATCAAGTTGATGAAGCCATCGAAGCAGGAGCTTCTCATATTACGCATTTATATAACGGCATGCGCGGTCTTCACCATAGAGAGCCCGGCGTATTAGGCGCCGCTTATTTGAGAGATGAATTATTTGTAGAGCTGATTACAGACGGCATCCACTGCCGACCTGAAATGGTCAAGCTTGCGTACGATCAAATTACAAGTGAACGCATGATTCTTATCACGGATTCTCTTCGTGCCAAATGGCTAAAAAACGGTACGTATGATTTAGGCGGACAGCCTGTTCACGTAAACGACACAACGGCTACCCTTGCAGATGGAACGTTAGCAGGAAGCATCTTAAAGATGAACGATGCAATTAAAAACACGATGAGCTTTACGAACTGCTCATTAGAAGACATCGTAAAGATGACCGCTGAAAACCCAGCAAAACAGCTTAACCTGTTTGATACAAAAGGAAGCCTTAAAGTTGGAAAAGATGCGGATATCGTGGTGTTAAATGAAAACTTAGATGTTGAAATGACATTTTGCCGAGGCACATTGAGCTTTCAAAAGGAGGACTAACAATGAATATCATCCAAGTGAAAAACTACAGTGAAATGAGTGCAACAGCAGCTGATATGCTGATTAGCAAACTTCATGAAAAGCCAAATATGAATCTGGGACTTGCAACGGGAGGCACGCCGAAAGGATTATATGATCGTTTAATTCAAGATCATAAAGAACACGGCACGTCTTACAAACACGTTACTTCCTTTAACTTAGATGAATATGTGGGAATGCAGCCGCAAGATCCAAACAGCTATCACTACTATATGGCAGATGCGTTATTTAATCACATTGATATTGACGTAAGCAACACGCACGTTCCTAACGGGCTGGCTGATACGCCTGAAGAAGAATGCCGCCGCTACGATGAAATGATTCAAAATCATGGAGGCATTGACCTTCAGATTCTTGGAATCGGTCAAAACGGACACATTGGCTTTAACGAACCTGGTACGTCATTCAACTCTCCTACTCATATTGTGACGTTAGAAGAGTCAACGCGAAAAGCCAATGCGCGCTACTTTAATTCTCTTGACGAAGTGCCTACTCAGGCTATTACAATGGGAATTGAATCGATTATGAAAAGTAAAGAAATTTTACTGCTTATCTCCGGGGAAGCCAAAGCAGAAGCGATGTATCAGCTGCTTAACGGAGAAATCACAGAAGACTTCCCTGCTTCTATTTTAAAGAAGCATCACTGTGTTACAATTATTGCGGACCAAGAAGCTTTAGCTAAAGTATCGACTACGGTTTAATTTATAGCCTCCTCGTCTTTTTTAGATGAGGAGGTTTACATAAAGGAGAGAACTTAAGTGATTGATAAAAGCTCACCTCTTCCGATTTATTATCAAATTGAAGAACAGTTAAAAAAACAAATTGAAAACGGAGAGTTAAAACCAAATGATTCGCTTCCTTCTGAACGAGAGTTTGCAGAACGATTTGAAATCAGCAGAATGACCGTTCGCCAAGCGATTAACAATTTAGTAAACGACGGTTATTTATATCGTCAAAAAGGCCGCGGGACCTTTGTATCTGAAAAAAAACTGGAGCAGCAGCTCGTTGGATTAACGAGTTTTACAGAAGATATGAAAGCGCGCGGAATGGTGCCAAGCAGTAAATTGCTGAGCTTTGAAATCATTGCGGCTTCAGAAAAAATTGCCGAGCAGCTGCACATTTCTCTTCATGCACCTGTTTATGAAATCAAGCGTATTCGTTTAGCTGACGACGTGCCAATGGCGCTCGAAAGCGTATATGTATCCGCTAACTTAGTCAAAGGGTTAACAGAATCCATTGTTAACGACTCTCTTTACCGCTATATAGAAGAAGAGCTAGGCCTAAATATTGGCGAAGCCAATCAAACGTTAGAATCCATTTTAGCTTCTGAAACCGAAGTGAAGCATCTTGGAATCAACTCATATTCACCCGTTCTACTGATTCAACGAAATACGTACTTGCAAGACGGCACGCCGCTTGAAGTGGTGAAATCTTCGTACCGAGCAGACCGCTATAAGTTTACGATTAACATGACACGATCTTAACTAAGGAGTTTTTTTATGTCTAGTTTATATCTACAGGAACTAACAAAACTGCTTGCTAAAGTGGAGGCGCATGAACAGCAGGCAATAGAATCCGCAGCCGAGAAAATCTCACAGCAATTAGCTTCTCATCACCTCATTCATTTATTTGGGTGCGGTCATTCTCATATTTTAACGGAAGAAGTGTTTTACCGTTCTGGAGGGCTTGCGCCGATTCATCCTATTTTTGTGGAAGAACTGATGCTTCATAAAGGAGCTTCGCGCTCTTCACAGCTAGAGCGTAAAAACGACTATGCCTCCACCTTTATGGAAAAAGAAGATATCGTACCAGGCGATATCATGATTGTCATTTCTACATCGGGCGTAAATCCCGTTCCGATTGATGTAGCTTTAATTGCAAAAGAAAAAGGCGCCTTTGTTATCGGGCTTACCTCTCCTTCTTATGCCACGAGCCGGGCTTCGCGACATAAAAGCGGAAAATACCTTCATGATGTCGTGGATCTTGTTATTAATAATCATATTCCAAAAGGAGACGTTCTTCTTCATCAGCAAGACATTTCCTTCGCTTCTGGTTCTACTGTAATTGGAGGCGCTATCCTAAATGATGTCCTATCTAAAGCCATACAAAAACTGCTCAGCCGCGGCATCACGCCTCCTGTCTTTTTAAGCGGAAACATGGAAGGTTCAGATGAACATAACCAGCGGTTGATTGATGCTTACAAAGGAAGAATTACTGCCCTATAACAGCCCCTGCGGCTGTTTTTTTGCACAAAAAAAAGATGCTTGAAAGCATCTCATCAAAGTCGGACTGTACGATTTGGACTAGATCTCCTCTTTATCAGTAGAAGTCTTGTTCACAGCACCATAACCTACTTATCCGACATAATTACTATGTTTAACATAAGTATACTCTTTTATACCTTAAGTGTCAAATAAGTTATAAGAAATTTCGTAGTGCATTCATTTGAAGATTTTTTTGCGGTAATGTTCTAGCTGACTTTTAGCTTCTTTCATAATTATCGTATGTATGATTTCATCCGTAATGTTAAAATAATTTACCATACTTAACTTATAGATTTTACATATAAATTCCTGCCAAAGTTTTGTATAAGTTTTCTTGCCGCATCTCACAAAAAAGAACCTGCATCAAAACTGATGCAGGTTCTTCCCTTCATATCATGCTAATTATTTCATGTTCATTTGCCCTTGTGAGGCCCTTTCGCTACGTATATCGGTTCATAACGAGAGTGCCAATTGTCAGATCAGAATATCTGCTTTTCATGTGAGGTAATACGTTTGCTGAAGTTGCTGTTAAGTATTCCAAAACTAAACCAGTCCCTTCATGAAGCTAAGTATTTACCTTTCACAGTAGCCTTAGAAAAATTTCTATCGGCTCTGTACTATCTGTATACCACGTTTCAATTGAACTAAACTAAAAAATTCATTTTAATCAAAAAATTCTTACCACGGGGATACAACCATTAACAGCGAATTACAAATGGAGCTTTAATCCTTCATGAGAAGCTGTGAATCCAAGCTTTTGATAGAAACGCAAAGCCTCCGATCGTTCCTTGTCCGTTGTTAATTGTACTAACTGACAATTACGTTCTTTCGCTCGTTCAATCGCCCATGTAATCAGCTGATAGCCAACCCCTTTTCCGCGCTGTGACGAAGCGGTTCGAACTCCTTCAATCGTGGCTCTCCACCCGCCTTGTCTTGCAATGTGGGGCGTAAAGGTTATTTGTTGAACACCTATTACTTCACTATCTTTACATGCGACAATCAGCTCATTGTTTGGATCCGCATCAATTGCCTGAAATGCTTGGACATAACAGTCTGGAAGCGGTAATTCATAGCGTTCTCGTTTACTTCCGAGCATATCATCCGCGAGCATTTCAACAATTTGATCCAAATCTTCTCGCACTGCTTCTCTAAAGTTTATCTCTCCCATTTTATACAGCACCTTTCCCTCGTCCATTTATGATATTAAAAAGAACGCTGACGAACAAGCTCAGAACCGACGCCAAAAATAAAGCAGCCGCTAAAGCACCAAGACCCATTCCTTCAAAGCCGCCAACTCCAAATATGCTATATAGAAATAGAAATATGCTTATTAGCATGCTGCTAAGTGAAATTCCGTACTGCACGGGCGAGTTCCTTCTATAGAAGAAATACGACGCACCAAAAAGCAGCACGAAGAAAGCACCCAATAATCCAAATAAAGAAATCATTTACACTCTCCTCCCTCCCCAAAAAGGAATTTATATCCATTATATACTATCATTTTTATTTATTCTATCTATATTAATAATCCTGCAGCCACAACTAAATAGACATGACCAAAACGGCCATGTCTATTTTTCTACTATATTATTAAAAAGAAAGTTCTTTGAACCAAAAAGAATAAGGGGCTAAGCAAGCTTCATCAATTTCATTCATACGTTTTTTGCATCGCTGCAGCACCTCAGCAGGAATGTGTCGCTCTAAGTATGCAGATTCTCCGTTTGCTTGAATCGTTTCTTCTACTAGCTCTTCAAACACATCTAAGCATGCTAAAAACTGCGGAAAAGTTGTATTCACGAAACGCTCGCAGTCATCGTTGGACGTATCGAGCAGCACAACCGAACCGTTTTTTTGATGAAGACAAATTGGATCTCCAGCGCCGGTTGTTCCTAAAAACCAATAGTGCTGGTAGCGAGATGATAACTCAAATGTTTCGCATAATGTTGTTAGCTTTCCTTTGGATGAAACGAACTCTAGAAATGGTGAAGCTTCTTTGGGCAATCCTTTTTCTGTTAGCAACTTCTTTGTCTCTTTATCAATATCAAGGGGTGCAAGCTGTTCGGCATCAAACTTCATTCGTTTTTCTTGTCGTTGCATCACATTTGACAACTTCTTTCACTCCTTTTCCCCATTTGCTCTTTCTTTGCTTTTGTTTATTATAAAAGAAATCCAGCTCGTATTATATGCTACAAATGAACTTAATTAGACTGAAAATTTTTCCAATCTTTATTTATATAGCCCGATTTCCCCTTTATAAACACAGGTAAAAAGAAACCGATCAGATTTTCTCCAACAGATTCTGCTTTTAAAAATAATTCTCATTCCCTTCTTCCCTTGTCAGCGTACTTTCGCCTCTTACAAATAGGCTCAATCTTTATTATTCCAATTTTTTCTACTTTTTGCAACTAGGACTTATCTCACCATTTTTATGCGAGATTAATAACTTGACAAAATACTAAAATAAGCAACAGTAATTATTTACAAGTTTTTAAACTTTATGGTTTAATAGGTATGTAATTCCTGTTTTTTACTATATTTTTTTGGAGGTTTAACATGAAAAAAGGGTCAATTTATCGTTTTATTGCTTTTGCTTTAATGTTCACCTTGTGTTTGAGCCAATTAGGCTTACTGAAAACACAAGCAGCAGGCAATCCTCCTGCTAATGAAAAAACATTAAGCATTGGTAAAGCAGCAAAAGGAACATTTACAGAACCAGAACAAACACATTGGTACAAAATTAATCCTTCTAAGCAAGAGGTAGCAAAGTTTTCACACTACCGAATTAAGCTTCAAAGTGATGATGAAGTAAACATCACGGTTTACTCTAGCCTTGAAAATGCCAAAAACAACGTGGCATTTGACCGTTATATGGGATACTCCTACAAAGATGAGCCTGCTCAGCTTGATTTTCCAATCGCTTGGACTGGCCCTTATTATGTGAAAGTTGAGTATTATGGAAGCGAAGACGACATGATTGAAGAAGATGCGGAAGATGGTTCAACTTCTCCAGAACCACAGCCGGAAGAAAAAACAGAAGTTCCATATACAATCAGCTATGAAGGCGCTTCACTTCCTCCTTCTCAAATGATGGAAGAAGAATGCCCGGCTGAATTAAGTACAAGCCAAAAAGAAAACGGAAAAGGTATTTTAAAAGATTTGCGTACGATTCGTGACGCTGTGCTTTCAAAAACAGCAAGCGGAAAAGACCTTTCTTCTCTTTACTACAAAGCCGCTCCGTTTATCAGCTCTAAAATGATTATCGATAAATCAATGCGCGAACAAGTATACAAAGATTTAGTTCAGCTAAAAGGTTTATTTACAGATGTAGCGAAAAACGGCGCATCAAGCACATATATGATTACAAGTGCTGATCAAAAAGCAATCAATGATTTATACAGCATCGCTTATAAATCTGTTCCGACTGCTTTAAAGAAAGACTTAGAAAAAGTAGCAGCACAGACAAAATTAAAAGACGTAACGGACTTAAACGTATCGTCTGTATTAGTAAGAGCTAAATTAGTCAGCGCAAACAGCGTTTCAACAAAAGCGGAAACTCGCTATATTGTTAAATTAAAAGATGGTGCAAATGCAAAGTCATTTAAAACAAAAGCACAGTCAAAATCAGCAAGCATTGAATCTATTAATCCATTAAAACAATCAGCTGCTTCTTTTGATAATATGTTTGTTATCCAATTAGATGACAGCAATGGAAAAAGCTTCAGTACGTCGTCTGCTCAAGGTAAAATGACGGCAAAACAAATTCAGGCACTTCCTGAAACTGAATTTATCGAGCCGGTTCAAGAGTACCACGCTCTTTCAATGGATTCACAATATCCGTATCAGTGGTCATTAAACAACACGGGTAAAAATGACGGTACTCAACATGCTGATATTCAGTACGAATCGCTTGAAAAACTACTAAACGGGCAAAAATTAAAAGATACGGTTATTGCTGTTGCCGATACGGGCGTCGATTCATCACTTGCTGATTTAAAAGGCGTAGTGGATACAAAGACTGGATACAACTACGTGGATCGTTCGTCGAATGCAACTGATGACAATGGACACGGAACTCACGTAGCAGGTATTATCGCAGCCTCTGCAAACAATAACTATTCAATGGCCGGCATTAATTCTCACGCGAAAATTTTACCGGTTAAAATTCTAGACGCATCTGGAAGCGGAGATACAGAACAAATTGCGTACGGTATTAAATACGCGGTTGATCACGGTGCAAAAGTTATTAACTTAAGCCTTGGCGGATCTTACAGCCGCGTGCTTGAATATTCATTAAAATATGCATACGACCATAACGTAACGGTTGTAGCAGCAAGCGGAAACGACGGTATGGAAGAGCTCTCTTACCCAGCTTCATCTGCCTATGCGATTTCAGTAGGCGCGTCAAACCGTTTAGATATCGTATCTGACTACTCAAACTATGGAAAAGGATTAGATATTACAGCTCCAGGCTCTGATATTCCAAGTCTTGTTCCAGACGGAAACGTTACTTATTTAAGCGGAACATCAATGGCGACACCTCACGTGGCAGCCGTTGCGGGATTATTACTGTCCCAAAACCCAGGCTTAAAGCCAAAAGACGTTGAAAAACGCCTAACGGATACAGCTAAAGATATTAAGTTTGACGAGAAAGATGCTCCTGTATATGATGACGAAGAAAGTCCAGCAGAACCTCCTGCTCCAGGCTACGATTACGTATCAGGATGGGGACGTTTAAATGCGTACAGCGCGGTAAGTGCACAGCAGCTGCAAGCGCAGGTAAATACATTTGTCAGCACGCAAAAAGTTGTTACAGGTAAAGCTCAAAGCGGTTCAACTGTTAAAGTAATGAACGGCTCAAAAACACTTGGCACTGCCAAAGCTGATGCAAAAAATACGTTCTCTGTGAACATTCCAGCTCAAAAAGCTGATACCGTTTTACAGGTGGTTGTCACAAACGGAAAAGCAAGCACAAGCATTCGTGCAGTCGTTCAAAAAGCACCTGCCAAACCAGCGGTAAAAGCCGTGACGAATAAAGATGAATACGTAACAGGAACGTCTAAAGCGAATTTTACGGTAAATGTTAAAAACAGCGCTAAACAAGTGATTGCTTCGGCAAAAGCTGATGCAAAAGGCGCGTTCAAAGTGAAGATTCCAAAACAAAAAGAAAACACAGTCTTGTATATCACGGCTACAAACAGCCAAAAACAAGAAAGTGAAGAAGTAAAAGTAACGGTGCGTGACGTTATTGCTCCAAATGCACCTAAAGTGAATCCAGTCAGCGACGCGGATACGGCTATTAAAGGAACAGCAGAAGCAAATGCATCTGTTGTAGCCAAAGTGAACAACAAAGAAATCGGCAAAGCAAAAGCTAACGCAAAAGGTCAGTACAGCATAACGATTAAAAAACAAAAAGCGGGTACAGCAATCAGCGTAACAGCAGCAGACGCAGCTAACAACACAAGTAAAGCTACGACTGTAAAAGTGAGCGATAAAACTCCTCCTGCTGCACCAAGCGTAAATGCTGTCACAACAAAAAGCACGGTTGTAACGGGTAAAGCAGAAGCAAATGCTACCGTAACAGTAACCGTAAACAAAAAAAGCATTGGCTCTGCTGCTGCTAACAGCAAAGGACAATACTCAGTAAAAATTAAAAAGCAAAAAGAAAAAACAGTTTTAAGCGTAACGGCAAAAGACAAAGCGAACAATACGAGTAAAGCAACAACAAAAACGGTGACAAAATAAAGAAAGAAAAAGGCACTTGGCTTATAGCCAAGTGCCTTTTTGTTATAACAGCTGTTTGTTTTTAAAATATTTCCACATTCCCCACGTTAACACAATTAACATAACAATAATAACAGCAGTAGCCCAGTGGGAATTTTGATATGGAATCGGTACGTTCATTCCAAAAAATCCGGTTACGAACGTTAGCGGAAGCATAATCGTTGAAATTAACGTTAAGACATTCAGCTTTTCAGATGAAGTTGCATTGGTAATAGAATAATACGTATCAAGCGCACTGTTTACGAGGTCTCTAAACGTTTCGGCAGAGTCTACAATACGCTCTAAGTGGTCAAGCAAGTCAATGTAGAAAGGAACATTTTCTTCTCGTATGTCGAATTTCCACTTTCCATTAACCGTTAAGAAAATTCGGCGCTGAGGCAGAATAACGCGACGGATTAAGATAATCGTTCTTTTTAACGCCAAGAACTCTTCCGTCACTCCGCGGACTTCTTTGTTGTAGATTTCATCTTCTAATTCATCAATACGCATGTCAATTCGGTCTAAAATCGGAAAATATTCGTCCGTGATGCCATCAATCAAAGCATATAGCAAAAAGTCGGCGCCGCGGTTCATAAACTTTGGATAGCGTGAGCACACAGCATCCATTTTGCGAAGCCAGCCCATTTTATGTTTATGAATCGTCACTACGTAATTTGATCCGACAAAGGCATTTAACTCAAGCGTGGTAATCTCGTCATCACTTTCTTCGTTATAGCGAAGCGCGTGAAAAACGAAAAATTTATAGTCTTCGTAATCATCCATTTTAGCGCGAGGACTGTCGTGTAAGCAGTCTTCGATCGCCAATGGGTGAAAATCGAATAATTTAGCAATTTGAGCAAGCTCTTGTCCGTGGACATCATACAGATCAATCCACAGCAAATTATCAGGATTGCGCAATTTTTCATGCACGTCTCCTAAATCAAGATTCGTTACCATTTCTTTTGTTTCATCATCATATAAGTATGTTTTAATCATTGATTTTTCACCTCACATCATTGAGGCATTAAGGAGTATTTTCCTTCGTTGAAATGAGAGGAACACATACACCTTTGTTGCCCCTATCTTGTTTTGCAGTAACCTTCATCGAAATGGGGTCATCAGTGCCCATTCATCTCACCTCCTAATTAGTTGAAGGAACGCTGACTTGTAATACAGCTACTTCACAAAGTTTAATTTTAACATACAATCCAACTCTAGCGTAGCGCTTTTTTCAAAACCTTTCCCTCACCATTTAAAGTTTCAAACAAAACTTCCGATACTATAAAAGCAAGTTATTATGCCCTTATTTTACAAAAGCCCTACTAGTATACCCGCTAGTTAATAATACGATAGTACTTACAAACAGCAAGCACTACCCCAGACCTCTCGAACCCTCCCACAAAGGTCTACCTAATCGTAGGCCACCAACCCCGCAAGGGGGGTGACCTACGATTAGGTCTAGAATATCTACCATGGCCGGTCTGTGGCCATGGTAGATATTCTACATCGATAAACATTATATGGGTGATGGGGAAAAACGTGTAGGAATTTTTAGACTTTCATCGAATACTTACTTAACAAACTTAGATTACGAAAAGGACTGATGATACATGCATTTTAAACGTGAAGAACCGTTTCGCTTTTTATTTGAGACTCCCATTGTTGGAACGTTTTCCATTGCTAAATACGACAACAAAGAAATCGATTCTAAGCCAGGTCCTTTGTCTGTTATCGACCTTTCACCAAAAGGAATCAAAATAATTACGCCGCTTGATTTACCTATTTTCAACCATCAAATTCAGCTAAAAATCAGCTTTTATTTAAATGAAAAACCCATCCATATTACCGGACTTTGCGTGTGGAAAGAAAAACGGCACACCGAATACCTTTATGGCATTGAAGCATTTAACGATGTGGAAGAACAAGCAATTTTAATTACAGAGCTCAAAACCTACGCCAAGAAAAAGCAAGATACGCAATAAAAATAGCGCTCATTTGTTTTACTCCCCTTTTAAGATGGCAATACTACGAACGACTTCGATAGAAAAAGGTGAGACGATGAGCAGCAAAGCAAAAAAAGAATGGATTGGCGGCCTCGTACTGTTTTTACTCGTCAGTTTTGTCAGCATCACGTTTGCAGGCTATCATACGGTGAAAGCTGCCGTTGATCAAACGTATGTACCGCTTGAGCATGGTAACAAAACACACGTCAATTTAAAAAAAGGACAACCGTTTTCCCTGCTTTTAATTCAAGAAAACCATCAAAATACGTCATTTGTATATATGACTGTTAATAAGCAGCATGAATCAATAAAAATGACCCACTTGCCAGGGTCAACTCAGCTCGGCAATGAAACACTGCGAACCATTTATCATCAAGGAAATATGAATGCTGTTGTAAAAAAAGTCGAAACATATGCAAAGCTTCCTGTTGATTATTATGTCAAAATGGATCAGCAGTCAGTCGTCGATGCTGTAGATAAATTAGGCGGCATTATCGTCACAAACAAACGTGCTTTTGAACACAGCAACATTGTTTTTCCAAAAGGATCGATTCGCCTTAACGGAAAAGAAGCACTTGTTTATTTAAAGGAGCGGAATGAACAAGACGTCTTTACGGCGCATGAAAGACAGCTGTCCGTCGCGAAAGCCATTTTCAGCCAAGCAGCTACGATTCCCAATGTTACAAAGCTGCATTCTCTTGTATTTACGCTGGCTGATCACATTGAAACCAACGCAACCTTTAATGATATCAAACGGATTCAAAAAACCTATAAGCCGGCCGTTGCTCACGTAGACAAGCAGCAGTTTCCGCAAAACGAATGGAATCAAAAACAAGTCACAACCCGTCTACACAAGCACTTAGAACGTGAGGAGCTGTTTTTATAAAAGACGCCTCACGAAAATGAGGCTGGGACATAACAAAATGAAACCAATCTAAAGACGACCAAAGGAGATACATGAGCTGAACTGCTTGTGACACCGCAGTTGATTTCCGTGCAAGGCTTCGCTTTCCGCGGGCGGCCGCTGAGCCTCCTCGTCGCTTGCGCTCCTGCGGGGTCTCATCTGTTCCGCTTTTCCCGCAGGAGTCTTCGCCTTGCCCTCCAATCAACTGCTAGAAGGAGTGAAACAAATGAAATCTACGTTCACTATAACAGAAAAACGAACCGTGAATTAAACATTTTGATTCATGGTTCGTTTTTCACTTCGCCTAAAAGACTTTTGTCCCAGCCTCTTTTTTTGCTACTTATCTTCAGCAGGCACTACTTTTTCATTTATCTTAACCACAATTCGTTCATCCCGTTCATCTTTGAGATAGCTCTTTTGATAAAAAGAATGATTAGGCGGCCCAATGATAACTGTATCGGTAATCGGAGCAACGGCTTCTGCTACTTCATTTGCGCTTACTCCGTATGCTTTTTGAAACACGATCGGAGGCGTTAAACGCAGCACGTCGGATCCTTCTGTAGACTCAAATTGATCATTGTTAAAAAAGAGATGCAGATGCGCTTCTTCCGATAGAGGTTCAATCCAATGCCACCAGCCCATCGGTATAAAAACAACTTCGCCTTCTTTTATTCGGTAATTGTGCATGCTGCTTGTATCAGGGTCCAAGATAGACACCTGCACTTCACCTGAAACGACGACATCTAATTCCCACGCGTTTGGATGCCAGTGCGGCTCTCTCATATGCCCTTTCGTCATATATAAATCAACAAAAGCACCTCCGAGCATGGCAGGCAGCTGAGTTGAGGTTAGCTGATACGCTATATTTTGGTCGTTTCGTTTGAACAGGACGTTTTGCTTATAATTCACTGACAGATTAGGCGTTCCTGAGCTTTTTTTAATATTTGAATTATCCGGCACAAATCCAGATTTACTCATAGTGTCATACCCTCTTTTCATTAAAAAGTTATATGCACTATCCTATTAAAACTCTTTGATAAGGGTGTTTTAATTAGAAAAAATAAAAAACGAGCGTTTCCACTCGTTTTTTATCCGACAAGACGTTCAATTTTCTTTTTCTTCCATACAAATTGATAATAGCTGTACTGCAGGATTAAGCTGACCACAAACGCCGCTGGGTATCCAATCCAAATCCCTTTGATTTCAAGAGGCGTAAACTGCGATAACACGTAGGCTACGGGCACTTCTACACACCAAATCGCCATAATACTAAATACCGTAGGCCAAAGCACCGTACCGCTTGCTCGCATCGTAGCGGTAATAATTTGCGCATGACCGAAAATCAAATAGCTCCAAAGCGTTATCACTAACAGCTCTTCAGCAATATGGAGCGTGTGCTGACTTGTTAAAAACAGAGCTAAAATTTGATTAGAAAAGAGATAAATAAATAAAATCAACACGCTGCCAATAACATAATTCAGCATAATTCCAGAGCGGATCACTTCTTTTAAACGCTCAAATTTATTGGCGCCAATCGACTGCGCCGCAAAAATAGAAACCGCAATTCCTAAGCTGATTGCCGGCATTTGTACATAGCTTGCCACTTGGTTCACCGCTCCGTACGCTGCTGTAGCGTCTGAGCCAAATCCGTTTACAAACGTAATGACCGCAATTTCAGAAAGAGAAACTAAAATCATATTGATACTAGCGGGAATCCCTAAACGCATAAGCAGCTTTAACAGCGTTCCGTCCATTTTTAATGAAATGGATGAGTCAAACTTTAACGGATGATTTTTCCTACGCAAATAGATAATCATAATAATGAACGTTAATACGGTTGAAAACACCGTTGCGTACGCAGCGCCGTACACGCCAAGCTTTGGCACTCCAATCCATCCGAAAATTAAAATCGGAAGAAAAATCAGGTTTAAGACCGTACTCACAACTAAAAAGTAGAAAGGCGTTTTAGAGTCTCCGGTTCCGCGCATAAACGTCGTATAAACAAAGTATAAAAACAAAACAGGAATCGCCACAAACAAAATGCGCGCATAGTGAACCGTTACGTCAATAATATTAGCCGGCGTTCCCATAATCCGAAGAATCTCCGGAGCAAATATGCTCCCCAAAACAGCAAGCACAATTCCGACCAAAAAGGTAAACGTGAGCGTGGTACCGATAATTTCTTTCACTCGTTTTTCATTTTGTGCCCCGTACGCTTGCCCGATTAAAATGGAACTTCCTGACCCAATTCCAATTGAAAACGACACGAGCAGGAAAAACAGAGGAAAAAACGCGGAAATAGCGGCTAACGCATCAACTCCAAGCGCTCTTCCGACAATAATACTCCCTGCCAGCTGCCCAACGGACTGCATGGCATTACTTAACATAAGCGGAATCAAAAACACAAGCATCAGCTTACTGACGGATTTTTCTGATTCCACTACTTCACTTTTCACATGTTGATTCTTCACACCTATTTCTCCTTTGTATCAGCTTTCGGCGAATGATAGCCTTTTTCGCCGTAAGGCTGCAGCTTCTCTAACCATTTCGCTTCTAGTTTTAGCAAATCCTTTTTTGAAAGTGCTTTTTCTTCTTCTCTTTTAATCGTTTCCAGCATCTCAATTGAAAAAGCATCCGCACCATACGTATTCCACTCATCTTGAAGCTCTTTATTTTGATGAGTGTTCGTCTTTAACGTGAACTTTACGCCGTTTAACGTTTTAACGTTAGGCGTAGAGCCAATATAAATCTTATCGTTGTGAAGGTTTTTAATTTGATACACGCCGCCTTCTGTTTTTACTTCTTTCGCTAGCTGCTTCATTTGTTTTTTGTAGTCTTTTGAGTCCATACTCATCTCTGTCTCTCCTTTTCTCCAGTAGCTGCTTCCGTCTGCGCTGCGCTCTAAGAACCCGTACTCAATTAAATAGCGTCGCAGCACCGCATAGTCGTCATAAAAAGGTGTTAACCTATCATTTACTTCTTTTTCGGTATACGTTGCGCCAAACTCAAAATGCCCGCTTAATTCTTCAAGAACAACAAGACGGTGTTTTTCTTGCAAATGAAAGGTGCGAAGCGGTCCGTTTAAACCTTGCGGGAAATTCTTCGCTAAAATTTTTTCACGCTCTTCATCACTGACGCTGTAGCGCTGATTTCTTCTAGGCACCGTATTTGTTACGGGTACCGCCTTCTCTTCTTCCCCTTCATCTAACAGTTCCATCAGCGTTAAAAACACTTTTGCCTGACGCTCTTTTTTCTTTAATGTAAAGCGGTGATTCCGAATGGTGGATGAACTGCCGATCCCCATTTCTTTTTGAATATCACTATCACTTTTTCCTTCTTTAAAAAACTTCACTAAATTTTTTTGATGATCTGAAAGACCGGTTACCTCTTTATCTAGCCCTATTAAATGATGAAATACAGATCCGTGCTGCTGTTCCACATGAAGCTTCATATAACGTTTTGCTTCATAAAAAACACCTTCCACCGGATAAATAATGCCTTTTTCAATACTTTCACCGCACAGTAAGCAGTGGTAGTGATCTTCGCTTTCCCCGTATCCTTTTTTCATATCTTCAAAAGATGATTCCCAAAACAAGTCGTTTACCATTTAAATAGACACCTTTCTATTTTGTTTATTAATTTATAAACAAATATATTATATGTTTATTATTATGTCAATTCTACGTTTATGTTACATAAAAAAAGTTGAGACATAACGAAATCAACCCAACCTAAAGACGAACAAATGAGATACACGAGCTCATATAAATCGCTTATGACACCGCAGTTAATTTCCGTGCAAGGCTTTGCTTTCCGCGGGCGGCCGGTAAGCCTCCTCGTCGCTTATGCTCCTGCGGGGTCTCACCTATTCCGCTTTTCCCGCAGGAGTCTTCGCCTTGCCCTCCAATCAACTGCTAGAAAGACCTACACATATGAAACCTACGTTTACCATAACTAAAAAAACGAACCGCTAATCAAACACGTTGATCAGTGGTTCGTTTTTCACTTGTGCTAAAATAATTTCGTCCCGATCTCTTTATTCCATTCACTTAAATACGGAAAATCCTTAGATACAACGGGCTCATCATTCAAAAGCGTAATTAACTCCAAGCTGTTACCGTCAGGGTCATTAAAGTACACGCACGCCGCCGGCATCCACGTATGAACAATTGGCTCTGTCTGCGGTTTTCCAAACGACGTTTCTTCAGGTTCAATACCTTTTGAACGCAGCCACGTTAACGCTTCATGAATATCTGCGGCTTCAATTCCAAAAGCAAAGTGACTTCTTTTCAACTCTTTTTCGTCTGTTTCCCAAAGACCAAGCATTTGCTTTTGTTCCCCAACAAAGAAAAAAGCACAGCGCCGCTCTTCAATTTTATGAACAAACGTCAGCCCAAGATGTCTATAAAACTCAATCGAATCCTCCAAACTCCGAACCTGTACATGCGTTTCATAAATACTCTTAATCATAGCCTCTCCCCCATCCTTTCCTACTACTATAAGCCATTTCACACCAAACAGCTTCCTAACAAAGAATGAAAAACAATCATACTTAAGAACGAGAAACACTCACACAAACGTCCAGCTTGGAAATCTCCAAGAGCACTATGGATTTGAATTTGACTTTACCTAAGGGTTTGAGGCTACCCCGCAAGGGGTGCCTCAAACCCTTAGGTCTAGAAAAACCCCCATGGCTGCACTTTAGCCATGGGGGTTTTTCTACATCGATATATTAAGCGTGGGCTTTTGCGAGACCTATGCAGATACCGCCTGAAATAATCAGTACACTCGCAAGAGATACATAAAACAATTGACGCTTCGTTTTCTTTTCTCCCAAGAAGACAATACCGCCAAAGATAGAAATAACAATACCCATTTGCGATAATGAAAAGCTTGTTGCTACGCCTAGTCTTGATTGAGATAAGAATAAGAACATGTTTCCAGATGCCCAGATTAGACCTGGTAAGATATTACGAATCGTATATTTGTTAAATGGCTTGTGTTTGTATGTAATGATTAAGCCGCCAATTAACATACCGATTGCTTGCGGGAATAGAGCTGCCCATGCGTCTACGTTGAAGATACGTGCGATAACTACGTAAACTAAGAACCCAAGACTTGAAATGATAAGAGTGATAACTCCTTTTTTCGTTTGTCCTGGAGTCCCTTGTGCTCCTTCTTTTTTACCGTCTAATGAAGAAAGCACCACGCCTGCTAGTATTAAAAGAATCGCAATGGATCCAAGTACAATCGTTTGAAGCGTTGACCATTCTTTAAATACAATAACACCAAAAAGAGCTGTTGATACTAATTGCATACCCGTTGAAATCGGCATTGACTTTGAAACCCCAAGGTATGGAACACTTTTAAACTGATTGCTTTGACCTACTGACCAGAACAAACCTGAAACAATCCCAACAATAACAAGCGTTGGCGTTAACACCGGCTGAACAATCATAAACTGAACAAATGAAAGAATTAAAGCTCCAATAATTGTTCCAAGCGTTTGACTGTAAGGTCCACCGCCCATCTTCATACTAACTAAAATCATGCTTCCCCACGCAACGGAAGGAAGAACACCTAGCAAAATATCCATCTTTCTCTTAACCTACTTTCCTATTTCTAATCTATGTACATCGTATGTAACGACCTGCTGCTTTTCTTTTACCAAGGGCTACAGACTTGTTGCCTCTTGAATATTCCCCCAAAGGTTCACCTAAGCGTCTGATGCCTACCCCGCAAGGGGGGCAACAGACGCTTAGGTCTAGAAAATTTAATAGGATCGCTCTTTAATCCTATTAAATTTTCTACATCGATAAATATATAACGTTTTCATAAATGGTGGTAAAACTGCTATTTCTTGCTGCTCGTATTATACTAACACGAACATTTATTATTTAGCTAGAAATTTTTTTGATTATTTTTTAAAAACAGAAAAAATTTTTTTCTTCTTGCTCCGCAGCTCGCTTTTTCCTCTTATGTGATCTGCAATCAGCAGAAACGGACGCCTCTGCTGATTGCAAATAAGAAGAGATAAAGCCTTTTCATTTTAGTTAGCTACAGGCTTACAAAATTGCTCGACTACTTCTTTGGCTGGAATGGAACTGATCGCACCTTTTCCAGTTGTCGTTAAGGCACCGCTTGCATTGGCAAAGCGCAAAATAGCATCGTGGTCTGAGTCAAGAATAGCCGTTAAGTTTTCTTGTGACACATCGCGGCTTAATAGCTGATAAAGGAATCCGCCAATAAACGCATCTCCTGCACCTGTTGTATCAACAACCGCTACTTTGTAACCGTTTGATTCATAGACAGCTTCTTTTGTATAAAGCGTTGCGCCTTCTGCACCTTTTGTGAACACAACTACTTGAACGTCACCTGTAAATAGAGACTGAATCGCTTGCTGTTCATCTTCAATGCCTGTGATAAACGTTAGCTCGTCGTCTGAAATTTTGACAATGTGCGCTTGAGGAATAAATTCTAAAATCGTTTGACGGCATAGCTCATGGTCTTTCCACAGTGGAAGACGTACATTTGGATCAAAGCTGATAACTCCACCTTTTTCTTTCATACTTTTAATCGCTTTCATATGAGCGTATTTCATAGGACTTTCAACTAAATCAACCGAACAGAAATGAAGAAGATCGTTGCTTGTAAACCAATCAGGGTTAATTTCGTCTTCCGTTAACAATAAATCTGCTGAAGGATTACGATAGAAGCTGAAATCTCTTTCTCCGTCTTCACGCAGAGAAACGAAAGCTAAAGCTGTGTTTGCTTCTTCTGTACGATAAACCATATCAGTACCTACTCCTACTTCACGAAGCGTATCTACTAGAAAGTCTCCAAACGCATCTTCTCCAACTTTTGTAATAAGCGCTGACTCATTACCGTATGTAGCAACAACTGCCGCAACGTTTGCCGGCGCTCCGCCTGGCACACGCGTAAACGATTCCACTTCTTTCAATTGAAGACCTTTTTGAGCTGGAATCATATCAATTAATACTTCACCGATACTAAATAACTTACCCATTCTATTCACCTTACTTTTCTTTTTTGTCATATTGTCATACTATGTTCCAAAAAAATCCTTAAATCAAATTATACGTCCCAAACATCTTTTTCGTAAAGAGAAATTTCCAATTTATTTTAAAAAAATCGCAAATTATCGTTTTTTTCTCACAACCTTTTATTCATTAAACCTTTTCCATCCCTTGTCAAATCTGGGATTTAAATGACCTTGTTAAACAAAGATCACAAAATAAAAAAAGTTAATTTCCAGTTTAAACTGTTTATCTATTCACTTTTCGTTCGACATCTCTTTCCTTATTTCCTGTTTATTCGCCGTGAATATGTAAATAATGATAAAAATTCGTGTTTTTACCCCTATTTAAGAAGGAATAGCTTAAAACGTGTCGAATAGACTTAGGTAGGTATATGACATTATGTATGTTACACTAAATACAAGGCAAGGAAGGGAGAATCAGTCATGAAAATCAATGTTTTTCTAGACGACTATCGCAAATGCCCTGACGGTCATGTTTTAGCCGAAACGATTGACGAATGTATTGATCTTTTAAGATCATTCGATGTTGAACATTTGTCACTCGATCACGATTTACTCAGCAAGACACGGAATGGATTAATGCTCGTGCATTTTATGGTAAAACACCATTTATATGCCGATCGAATCACGATTCACTCCGCTAATCATTTAGGCAGCAAAGCAATGTACAACTGCTTTAAAGAAGCTCAAAAAGAGCATAAAATGCCAAACAACATTAAAATTCTAAGATGCCCTCTGCCTCTTCGATGATATCTGCACCCTCACACATTCATTTCAACAGAATCTGTTCGGATTCAATTCTCACAGACATCCTGTTTCTATAAAATGAAGAACAATACTGCTTGTTCGATACGTATAGATGTGAATACGCTTTAAGCAGTTTATATTATATAGAAGAAAACCGCTCTAAAATACCGTTATGATAGCTTTAAAAGCAGACTATATGGTACAAAGAGCGGTTTTTGCTATTTAGACAGTTTAGCAGAATCCAAATCAGCTGAGAGAGCAGCCGGCTGTTTTTTAACTTCTTTTAGCTGCCTAGCATTCACTAACCAGTAAATGCTTCCTACAAACAGTCCTCCCCCTACGATGTTTCCGAGCGTAACAGGAATTAAATTATGAAATAGCCCAGCAGCCGAAATCGTATCTGGATGCGGAAGCAGTAAAGCCAGGCCAAGAAACGTCATATTTGCCACGCTGTGCTCGTATCCTGAAGCAACAAATGCAAACAGCATCCAAAAAATAAGCATGATCTTTGCTGCATCGCTTTTAGTGCGCGAAGCCGTCCAAATCGCCAGACAAACAAGCCAGTTGCAAAGGATGCCGCGAAAAAACAATTCACTGACCGGCAAATTCATTTTTTTAGCTGCCAGCGTCATGAGTAAATGATTCGGTTCAATTCCTTTAAACAAACCGGTTCCGGTAATTAACAAACAAAGCCCAAACGCTCCTATCGCATTTCCGATAAAACACCACGTCCAGTTTTTGAACGTATCTTTCCATGTCGTGACTCCCGATAGCGTACTGACCGTATAAACCATATGATTCCCCGTAAACAATTCAGCTCCTGCAAATACGACAAGCAGGAGAGCAACAGCAAATGATAACCCCATCACAAGAGAAACGACCGGTAAAGAAGCAGAAGCTAAAGGCGCTCCTACTGATAGAGCTAATATAACGCCAAGTCCCACGTAAGCACCCGCAAGAACAGCTAACAGCAAATAACTCGGTAAATGATCATTCACAAGCTTCGTTTTTTCACGGGCTAACTCATTCATTGACTGCAGTGAATTCTTAAGCAAAAGCGTTCCCTCCTTTTATTCATCTTAAACGCATACTTTTTCTTCTGTTTTTTCCAAAAACCAAGAAAGAACAGAAGCTTGCTTCACCACTTCACCAATCACAATCATCGCGGGATTGCTGACTTTCTGCTCTGCAGCCGTATCTACGATTGTGCCAAGCGTGCCTGTAACCGTGCGTTGATAAACCGACGTGCCTTCTTCAATAAGAGCGACCGGCGTATCCGCGCTTTTTCCGGCGTCTAAAAGCTGACGGCAAATATAAGGCAAGTTTTTAACGCCCATATAAATCGCAAGCGTATCAACTCCTTTTGCTAAATGCTCCCAGCGAATACTTTCCGGCTTGCCGCTCAAGCAGTGTCCCGTCACAATCGCAAACGAACGGCTGAGCTCCCGATGCGTCACAGGAATTCCAGCATAGGCCGGTGCCGCTATGCCTGCTGTAATTCCTGGAACGACTTCAAACGAAATTCCGTTTTGAACGAGTACTTCTGCTTCTTCTCCGCCTCTTCCGAAAATAAACGGATCTCCGCCTTTTAACCGGACGACGGTGTTTCCTTTTCTTGCGTAGCATACAAGCAAATCATGAATATCATCTTGAGAAACGCAGTGATCACCAGGCTTTTTCCCGCAGTAGACAAGTTCGGCTCCTTCTTTTGCATACTGAAGAAGAACAGGGTTCACTAATCGGTCATATAAAATAACGTCTGCTTTTTCTAAACATTTGGCTGCTTTTATCGTTAGCAAATCTGGATCTCCTGGTCCGGCTCCTACAATGTACACTTTTCCTGTTCTCATTTTTGCTTCGCTCCTTTTAGTGTGTCCCCTTGAATTTTTGTGGCGCGTTGAAAGTCAACGCGCCACGTTACTTATTCTTCAATTAAAAGATACAGCAAATCTCCTTCAACAGATGCTTCGTACGTGTCTACACAGCCACTGTCAGGCTCTTGCACGTTACCGTCATGCAAGCAAATTTTCCAGTCGTGCATCGGACAAAACACCGAGTCGCCGCTCACGATCCCTTCACTTAGCACCCCGCCTTTATGCGGACAACGATTTTCAATTGCCCGTATTTTTCCGCTTGATAGCTTAAACACCGCAATTTCTTTTCCGTTTACTTTCACTGTTTTACCCAGGCTTACTGGAAAATCATGAATTGACCCTACGCATACTTTTGTAATGTTTTTATTCACCATCTTTATTTCCCCCCAGCATTATGATGTGACAACTGTTTCGAACAGCTCTTTTTTCGTCTTTTTGCTTTCGACGATTTCTTTCCAAGGATCACGGTACGTAGATAACGCTTCGTCCATACGCATATTCAGCTCTCTTCTTGTCTCAGCGTCATCAAGCACGGACTGAATGTGCGAAAGTCCCATGCGCTCAATCCATGCAGACGTACGCTCTAAGTAATTAGCCGTTTCTCGGTAATACTGCAAATAAGCTCCTGTAATGTCCATCAATTCTTCGTCTGTTTTTACTTTATATAACAAATCTCCGCCGCGAAGATGCGTACCTCCATTTCCGCCCACGTAAATTTCCCAGCCGCCGTCAATTCCAATAAAGCCAATATCTTTAATACCTGACTCAGCGCAGCTTCTCGGACAAGCAGATACAGCCATTTTCACTTTATGAGGCGTCCATAGTCCTTCAAATTTTTTCTCAAGCGCAATTCCAACGCCCATTGAATCCTGCGTGCCAAAACGGCAAAACTGTTCGCCGACGCATGTTTTCACGGTCCGCAGCGACTTACCGTACGCGTAGCCAGAAGGCATATCTAACTCTTCCCATACGCTAGGCAAATCTTCTTTTTTAACACCAAACAAATCAAGACGCTGACCACCCGTCACTTTTACGAGCGGAATTTCATATTTATCAACAACATCTGCAATTTTTCGTAAATCTTCTGCATTTGTGACGCCTCCGTACATGCGAGGAACAACAGAATACGTGCCGTCTTTTTGAATATTTGCGTGCATGCGTTCATTCACAAATCGTGATTCGCGTTCATCAACGTATCCGGTCGGATTTACCATACCTAAATAATAATTCAGCGCCGGACGGCATTTCGAACAGCCTTCTTCATTATTCCATCCGAGCACATTCATCACTTCACGCGTATGCGAAAGACCTTTTGCTTTGATTTCTTCGACCACTTCATCTCGTGATAGAGTCGTACAGCCGCAAATCGCTTCTTTTTGAGCCGTAGCGTCAAAGTCAGCGCCAAGCGTATGCTGAAGCACTTCCGCTACAAGCGGTTTACATCCTCCGCAGGAGCGAGAGGCACTTGTACAAGCTTTGATTTCATCAACCGATGAGCATCCTTGTTTTTGGATAGCTTCCACAATCGTACCTTTTGTTACGCCGTTACAGCCGCAAATAATATCATCCGCACTCATGCTTGCTACTAAGCTTTCACCCGCGTTACCGCCAGATGGCTGTAAAATCGACACTTTTGCGACATCGGATACATCTTCTTGCTTTTGAATCATTGAAAACAGTCGATTTCCGTCGCTGCTGTCTCCAAAAAGAACGGCTCCTACAATTTGATTGCCTCGCAAAACAAGCTTTTTATAAATGCCGTCTTGTTCATCGAACACCTTGATCGCTTTTTTCTCTTCATCTTCCGTGAAGTCTCCTGCCGAAAACACTTCAACACCTGATACTTTTAGCTGCGTGGATAAAACCGATCCTTCATAAGGCACTTTTTCTGCCCCGCAAACCGCTTTTGCTAATGCTTTTCCTTGTTCATACAAAGGTGCCACTAATCCGTATACCATTCCTCTATGCTCTGCACATTCTCCAACCGCGTAGATGTTTGGAATATCCGTTTGCATATAATCATCCACGATAATTCCTCGGTTTACATTAAGTCCCGCTGCTTTTGCAAGCTGGACATTTGGTTTAATTCCGACTGCCATCACGACCAAATCAGCTTCTAAAAACGTCCCGTCTTTAAAAGATAATCCTTCAACTCGCTCATCTCCGACAATTTCCGCCGTTTGCTTTTCAAGCAAAAACTTCATGCCTTGTTTTTCTAATTCGTTTTGAAGCAATTTGCCCGCTGTTGGATCGAGCTGACGTTCCATTAAATACGGAGCTAAATGAATCACAGATACATCCATCCCTAGATTTAACAGCCCGCGCGCCGCTTCTAATCCAAGCAGTCCGCCTCCAATAACCGCTGCTTTTTTATACTGCTGAGATGCCTGCAGCATTTCATCCGTGTCTTTTATATCTCGAAAAGCCGTAACTCCTTTTTTATCAGACCCTGGAATCGGAAGAATAAAAGGAAGAGAGCCCGTTGCTAAAATCAACTCATCATACGATTCTACTCTGCCGCTGTTTGTCGCTACTTCTTTTTTTACTGAATCGATACTCGTAACCGTTTCGTTCGTATATAATGTAATATTGTTTTCTTGATACCAGTTCCAATCGTTTAACGTAATGTCTTCAACATTTGTATCCCCTTGCAGCACTTTTGACAGTAAAATACGATTATAGTTCGTATGCGGCTCGCTTCCAAAAATCGTAATTTCAAACGCTTCGCTTGAAACCTTCAATACTTCTTCAATCGCTCGAACTCCAGCCATTCCATTTCCAATCAATACGAGTTTCTTTTTTTGCATCTTCCATTCCTCCCCTGGCGTCTATACCTGCTTGTTTCAAAGATATATTTTATATGCATCTTTAAAGATATATTTAAGATATATGAATTTTCTGAATCGTTCAACTTATGTGTCAGGTTATCTAACACTGTTATGATATGTATACGATTCCATTGCTTTAACAGCAAGCAAAAAAAAATAAGTGCTCTAATTACGTTTTAATTTGGATCATCCTTTGCATTTTATTTTGTGATGTTTTTCACAACGTTAATGTAACAAAAAGAAATAACCTGAGCTATGATAAAAATCACTCCTAAATGTTGATAAGTAAAAAATAAAAATCTCAAAAGTTCTTTATAAAGAATTTTTAAAAAATAAACTGTTCTTTATAGTATTTACTATCTCCCTTATATTCTTTATAATGAATAAGAAAAACCTTTATTAAGAACAGAACGGAGAATGAGCATGCCACTCGTAAACATCAAGAAGGTTTGGACTCCTTTAGAGTTTATTGGATTTAAGCTTTATAAGTGTAAAGATACAAAAAGCTACTACTATAAAACGAGAAAAAGCCACAATCTAGCAAAATTGTAAAAAAACAAGCCCTATTTCTTTTGAAACAGGGCTTGTCTTTTATTTTCCTGTAAACCAATTCACAACATACTCTCCCCACACTTCATTTCCTTTTTTCGTTAAATTCCCGCTGTCTTTATTGATATACTCTCCTAAATGAAACGGCCAAATGAGCGAGTGATTCATATAATATACCCAGTTTGCTTCAGATACTCCCCTGATCGCTTCTACCCCTTCTTCATAGGACTCGGTTTGTGAAATATATGGCTGTGAAGGCTGAACCATAAGGGTCTTTTTCAAGTCTTTGAGCTGATGAATGAGCTTGTCTGTATTTTCAAGCGTCTCATCTAGCGTAAGGTGCTGATAGTCATTTTTAAGAGGTGCTTCAAACAGAATAATGTTTGGCTGAAGTTGATCAATTTGATCGGCAATATGTGAGGATAAAAGCTCATCCGTTGTCCCGTTACCATATGAAAGGGTTTTAACCGTAAATACATCACGTCCATATGTAGCTGCTAGCTCTTTTTTTAACTGCTGAGGCCACCCTGCTTTCTTTGCAGATGTGGCAATTACAAGAGTCAAAGGTTTTTTATTTGCGATAGATGATTGGATTTGCTTTGTGATAAAGTCTGGAAGATTTTTTGTATAAGCAGATACGTCGGAAAACTGTTTTTCTTTATGTACAACAGCAGTTTTTACTTCACTTGCCTGCGCTTCCGTTTGCTCCTGCCAGTGCTGCGTCCCCGCATACATCACCGCCCCGCACAAAACAGCCGCCGCCACATTTACCCCAACCATCGCCTTCATTCAATCTCCCCTTTACCCACTTTTTAAAAACCAACTATATTCTGCCCACCCAACTTACATTCAATAGAAAACACAAAAGGACAACCACAAAAATACTTCACTGAATTTGCCCAAAAAGGTTCACATATGCGGCAGGCGCAAACCCGCAAGGGAGGGTGACTGCCGCTTAGGTCTAGCAACTCTACCATCACCGCTCTTCCGTGATGGTAGAGTTGCTACATCGATATATAAATAGTATAGATTAGTAGAATTTGGAATGGGGGACCTTTCGTACGTAAAATCTCTACAAATACACGTATACTTCGCATATTTCCTAGCGAAACGTGAAGTTTCCGGGGAAATTACGTCACGTTTCTTAAAAAGAAAACATAATGTACGCTCATTCGCACATGTGATCTTCCCCTTGTACAGTAGAGATACCGGCGGAATACAGCAAAAGCGCGTTTTTGAAAAAGGAATGCTACATGCAAAAAAGCTCGTTTGATCAAATCGCTTCATCTTTTCATCCATTAATTGTGTCGATGATTAAAAAATTTCATATTTACAAAGACTACGACGAATATTATCAAATTGCGTTAATTGGTTTATGGAGAGCGTATCAAAAATTTGACGAAAGCAAAGGCTCTTTTTCCGCTTATGCCTACACAACCGTGCGCGGTACGATCCTATCTCATTTAAAAGGCACCATTTTATACGAAGAACGGGAAACACCAGCTGAGCAGAACCTACTTTCACTAAACGAAGATCACGCTCTTCCCGTTCCGCTAGAAAGTGAAATCATCAAGCAGCATATCGAACATTTAACGGGAAGAGAAAAAATCTATGTACTCGAACATCTGTTAGAAGGCTACTCGTATAAAGATATTGCCTACAAATACGGAGTCTCCACGGGAGCCGTTAAAAACTGGGGAAAAGCAGCCCGCAAAAAGCTAAAGGCCTCGCTTCTTCAGGAGTAAGAAAAGGAGGAAGCTTATCATAAGCTTCCTCCTTTCATTCATATGTGTAGTCCAAACGATTGTTCATATGTAGGACAAGTTTATTCGATAAATCGAACGATCATGCCAAGACAACCGGACTTTCTAAACAGTAATTACGAATAACAGCCGCTCTGGCCAGCTTTTTTTCTAAACTATAATAAGAAAGTTTCACTGGAATGAACGTTCCATCTTTGAAGTGAATTAGCATGGAGGTTGGATCAACTGTAGCAAGCGTGTGTGAAGTATGAACATGAGAGGCAAAAATCCAGGCGCAGCCATAGTCATTTGGCGAAGATGTCGGAAACGCAATGATGGCTTGTGAACGATTAATAACAAGCGGCGTAAGCTGTTTGTACGGAAACATTTTTCGAACGGCGGCAATCGATCCCTTAAACGTACTTAATTCCCGAATGCACGCTTCTTCTAATAATTGCTTACACGTCTTTCTTAGCATGTATTCTCCTGCTTCATCCAGCACCTTTGTGCAGTGTATAGGGTCGTTCACTGGAATCAATGCTTTTGTCGTCAAACCAATTTGATAGTTTTCATTATTTGTCATACATCTACCCCCTTTGCTACTTTATAACTATTCTATACTATCGAAACGGGAAAAATCTAGTCTTTTTTTCTCATTATTTGAAATGTTTTGAATATATTTAATATCCAAAGAAAAAAGCGCTGAAGCCAGCGCCTTTCTTTTAAATAAAAATGTCTAAAATAAGAACCATTGCAAACGCCGCAAATGATAGAATCGTTTCCATCACTGTCCACGTTTTTAACGTTTGGGCCACTGACATGTTGAAGAATTCCTTGATTAACCAGAAGCCAGAATCGTTTACGTGCGATAGCATTACAGAACCTGCGCCTGTTGCTAGCACCAATAGCTCTGGACTTACGTTTGGCATGGTTGCTGCAATGGGTGCTACAATACCTGCTGCTGTTGTCATTGCCACTGTTGCTGAACCAACTGCTGCACGAATTAACCCGGCAATCACAAACGCTAGTACGATAGGAGAAAGATGTGCATCTTGAGCAAATCCTGCAATCGCGTCACCTACACCGCTTGCTGTTAAAATTTTGTTAAAACCGCCGCCTGCACCGATGATTAAAATGATCGAAGCAACGGGTCCAAGACATTCATTTGTGAATTTTAATAAATCATCTTTGTTGTATCCTCTTGCAAAACCGAACGAATAAAAAGCAAACACTAGCGAAATTAATAGCGCTACGATTGGGCTTCCGATAAAGTTTGTTACATAGCGAATCGTACTTGTTTCTGGATAAACAAACCCAGTAATTGTTGCTAAAAGCATTAATAGTACCGGTAGTAAAATCGTGAATAACGTAATTCCAAAGCCAGGAAGATCTTTATGCTTTGACTCTGTGAACTGCTCCATAATTTCACCCGTTGGCTCTACGTGAACGCGGCGTGAAATGAACGATCCGTAAATAGGACCTGCCACTGCTGCAGCTGGGAATGCCACAACTAATGAATACAAAATCGTTTTACCTAAATCTGCTTTGAAGATATCCACCGCTAGCATCGCTGCTGGATGTGGAGGTACTAAACTGTGAACAACGGCTAAACCGGCAATTAATGATAAACCAATTTTAATAAGTGACGTACCCGTATGCTTGGCAATTACAAATACAAGCGGAATTAATAACACAACCCCTACTTGGAAAAAGACTGGAATACCACAAATAACGGCTACAACCATCATTGCCCAGTGTACGTTCTTTTCACCGAATACTTTAATTAACGTGCGGGCAATACGCTCAGCTCCGCCTGACTCTGCCATCATTTTACCTAACATCGTTCCAAGACCAAGAACAATCGCGATAAATCCTAAGACGCTCGCTACTCCTTCTTGGAAAGCCGTTACGATATCAGGCAGCTTCATTCCTGAAATAAGACCCATAAACAAAGCCGCAACAATCAGTGCTACGAACGGATTTGTTTTAAACTTAGCAATTAAAAAGATAAGTCCAACAATCGATACAATCGCATACAGCAAAAGACTTGCTTCATGACTTAATCCGAATACTGAATTCATATGTTCATCCCCTTAGTGTGACCATTTTTCATGTACGTACATCCAAATAATGTATACGCTTTCAAATATTTTCTAAAGTGAACGCACATCGTACGTTCACTTCTTTCTATTTACTTAGTAATTCAACTGTTTCACGAAGCGTTGTTTTGGCTCCGACGTTTCCAGGGAAAATGATGTACGCAATGCCCGGAAACTTGCTTTCCTCTCCCGTTACCCATACCGGAATGCCGGGTTTGATTTGTCCAGCAACCGTCGCGCGCTTTACGGATAAGCCGTTTACGCCGATATCGCTTGACGTAATGCCACCTTTTGCAACGATAAAGTTTGGACGAACGTTCAAGCGGCGAACAATGCTTGTAACCGCATCTGAAATTTTTACCGATAATTTAAGCTCTTCTTCTTTTTTCCCTTCGCCAAGATCTAAGCGCTCGCGTCTTGTATAGACGGCTACCGTTTGACCTTGTGAAATAAGCTTCTCTGCTTCATTGATAATACGGTTCACTTCTTCTTCAAACTTTTCAGGTTCTAAGACAAGATGACAATCAAATTCAATAAATTCAATGAAGCTGCATTTCTTTAATTCTTCTAACTGCTCCGTTGTTTTTTTAACGTGCGAGCCAACCATAATTAATCCGCCGTTTGACGACTTTTCTTTAATGAGCTCTTCTTTTGTTAAAAGATCTTTGTCGCTCACGCCGCCCATTACTTTTGTTAGAGCCGCAGCGCTTCGATACATAAAGTGCTTTCCAAGCTTCATCGCCCGAAGAAGCGCAATCGTCACAACTTTCACGTCTACATAATCCACTGCGTTCACAACGACTTTGTTAAAGTCTTTCACTTCCATTAACTGATTGGTGATCGTCACTAAATCAAGGGCACGAATGCTCCTAAGCGAAATATACGTCGTATGACTTGCTTTGAATTTTCCTTCTGACTTTTCTTCTACCCACTCACCTAAATGAGACTTGCTGTAGCCAAACGTACGGTCTTTTGCAAATTCTGTTTCTCCTGCCGGCACTAAGTAGTCTTCATCTTGCACGTAGTGAATGTTATCAACTGTGAATCGTCCGCCTTCTTTAAAGAAAGGAAAAATCACTTCGCCGTGGAGCACTTGATTGGAGTGCTGTTCAACGGTTTTCTTTAACACTTCTGTTTCTAACGGATAGTGACCGCGAAGAGTTGAATCACCTCTGCTGATAATTAAAAACTCTTTATCTACTTCAGCCGCTACCTCTGTAATAACAGCAGCAATGTCTTTGTGGGCTTTTTCCGTTTCAGAAGCGGTAAATCCGCGTGAATTTGTTAGAATAAAAAACATGGAGTTTTCTTCTAAAAATCCTTGCTTGATGCTCTCTTTGCTCCAGTCTGTGTACACGGAAATACCGTTAACCGTTTGAACGCCCGTTGGATCATCGTCTAGCACAATGATTTTTTGGTTGAACGTCAGAAGCTCTTCGTCGAGCATTTTTTGTACAAGTGCCTCATCGACCGCTGGAATGTCTTTAAACACGTCGCTTACAAGACGTTTTGCATCTTGTTTAATCATGCTTCCACCTTCTTTTTCACTTCAACGTTTGCTAATTTTTCATAGTACTGTACAATTCCGCCGTGATCATCGCTTGCTTTTCCGTCTACTTTTAACGCATGGAAAATTTCCACAAGCTGACTTGAAAGCGGAAGCGGTACGCCAATGTCATGAGCCGTTCCCATCACGTTTGTCATATCTTTTAAGTTAATATCAATGCGTCCGCCTGCTACAAAGTTGCGGTCTAAAATAAGCGGTACTTTTGCATCTAATACAGCGCTTCCTGCTAATCCGCCGCGAATCGCTTGATACATTTTTTCAACGTCAATGCCTGCTTTAGCTGCTAATACAAGTGCTTCAGACATTGCTGCAATGTTTAAGTTCACAATCACTTGATTTGCAAGCTTAGCCGTTACGCCGCTTCCATTGTCTCCAACAAGCGTTACTTCTGCTCCCATCGCATGAAGAATGGATGAAACGCTTTCAAAGATGTGTTCGTTTCCTCCGACCATAATCGCAAGCGTGCCGTCAATTGCTTTTGGCTCTCCTCCGCTGACCGGAGCGTCTAGCATATGAATTCCTTTTTGTGCAAGTTCAGCCGCAATTTCTTTTGATGCTACCGGTGAAATGGAACTCATATCGATGATAACGCTTCCTTCTTTTGCGCTATGAATCAACCCTTCTTCTCCAAGAACTACGCTTTTTACATGATGTGAAGCTGGAAGCATCGTGATCATCACGTCGCTGTTCACCGCAACTTCAGCAAGGCTTTCTGCTCCAAATCCTCCTGCTGCTTTCACTTCTTCCACTGCTGCTTTATTAATATCGTAAACCGTTACCTCAAAACCTGCTTTTAATACATTGAGTGTCATCGGTTTTCCCATAATTCCAAGTCCAATAAATCCAACGCGTTTTGTCATTTTCGTTTCCTCCCCTTGTTGTATACGTTTTCAAATATACTCCAAAAAAATAATGTATACGTTAAAATATTTTTTGTATACATTTCTGATAATTTTGTATACACTCATCATATTCGCATTTTATTTATTTGTCTAGCCTTTTTTTAAATGAAATTTATTTCTAAAAGCGAAACTTTCCGTCCCACCTTTTCACAAGTTATAGTATGATTTGGGTATACGCGTACAAAATGATAAAAAATAAAGAGAGAAAGAGACGAGATTTTCTCGTGTCGAATGCTAGAGGTGAAGTAGAGTATGTTAAGAAATCAAGGTTCTCGTTCGTCTCATCACCCTTCTTATGAGATGATTCGAGATAAAATTTTAAACGGTGAGCTTGAAGGCGGTACAAAAATCGTCGAAGAAAAATTAGCGAGCGAGCTTGGATTCAGCCGAACGCCAATTCGTGATTCCATCAGACGCTTAGAATATGAAGGACTGATTGTTCGAAAAAAAGTGGTGTCGCCGACAGAAAAAGATTTACGCAACTTGTTTGAAGTGCGAATGCTGCTAGAAGGTTCAGCTTCTAAAGCTGCTGCGACTTTTTTGTCTGATAACGAATTAGAAGAATTAAAGGAATGCGTAGACATCGGAAGAAACGGCTCGTTTGAAGAAATTATGAACGCAAATGAACGGTTCCACGCTATTATTGTGAACGCAAGCAACAATGATGTAATGATTAATATCATCGACCGCATGCAGTCGATCATTTACTTATTCCGTCACACTGTGGTGTTTTACAACCGCCCGTTTTTAATTGACGAACATGAAGACATTTATAAAGCGATTAAAGAACGCAATGCTGAAAAAGCAGAATCATTAATGCAAGAGCATCTTCAAAAAGACTTAGAGTTTTGCCTGCATTTGCTTCAAAGAAGACAATAAAAAAGCTGCCAACCGGCAGCTTTTTTATACGTACATCTTTTCCTTTACAGAAATATCAGCTAACTGTCCGCTGCTGTTTTTGAACACCACGTGTTTTTTTGAAAACTTCGTTGGTGAATCAATGCCGGCAGCTGCGGCTAAATTAAACAATCCTTCACGTAATGACAGCACGTAGTTGCACACGCGGTATGACTTTTCTTCAATAATAAGCGCTTTTTGCAGCTTTGGATCTGTTGTCGCTACGCCCACGGGACAACGGTTATTGTGACAAACTTGCGCTTGAATACAGCCAACGGAAAACATAAAGCCTCTGGCAATATTTACGCAGTCGGCACCCAGTGATAAAGCAGTCGCAATTTTATCAGCCGTTAACAGCTTGCCTGATGCAAAAAGCTTCACTTCATCACGAACGCCATACTTTTTAAGCAGTTCATCCACAAAAGGAAGGCCTGAAAACAGCGGTACGCCCGCTCCGTCCGCTAATTCTTGAAACGATGCGCCCGTTCCTCCTTCTGCTCCGTCGATCGTAATAAAGTCAGGACGGCTTCCCGTCTCTTTCATATACGCCGCCATTTCTTCAAGATCATTTGTGTTTCCGACAACCATTTTAATGCCTACCGGCTTGCCGCCTACATCTCGAAGTTTTTCAATAAACCCAAACATTTCAGGATACGACGCGAACTCTTTAAAACGGTTTGGGCTGTCTACCGATTCTCCTGGCTTTAAGTTGCGGATTTCTGCGATTTCTTCGGTTACTTTTGAACCGTCTACGTGACCGCCTCGCGTTTTAGCTCCTTGTGCCAGCTTAATTTCAAATGCTTTGATTTGTTTCATTTCACTTTTCTTTTTAAATTCTTCCCATGAAAATTCGCCTTCTTTTGTCCGAACGCCAAAAAGCCCAGGCCCAATTTGAAAAATGATATCGACGTTTCCTTTTAAATGATACGGTGACAGTCCGCCTTCTCCCGTGTTCATCCACGTGCCGCCTGCTCGTCCCAATCCTAGGGATAAAGCGGTAATCGCGTGGTCACCAAGCGCACCAAAGCTCATGCCTGATTGACCGATTAATCCTTTTACAACAAACGGATTTTTGCATGAAGGACCTATAACGACCGCATCTTCATCTCGCAAATAAAACGGATCCGCTTCTTTTTCTTCTCGGTGCTCTCTTCGGCTGAATAAGTTATCCGCGTCCATTTTATATACTTTCGTTTTAATTTTTTGCGTATTATCCGCTTTCATTTCGTCGCGCTGCTTTGGAAACACCGCGTTTCGAATATAATAGCCCGGTTCGCTAAAATCACGTTCTGAGCCAAACCCCATCATCCGGTTGAGGTACTTGCCTGACTTAACGGTTTGTTCATATTGATTTCTAGAAAACGGCTTGCCTTCATTATTATTTAAAAATAAATACTGACGCAGTTCAGGCCCCATTTTCTCAAAAATATAGCGCATTTTCCCGAGCAGCGGATAGTTTCTCAAAACCGAATGCTCTTCTTGTTTTTCATCTTTCATCCAAAGAATAATAGCGATAATAACCGGCACTACAATCACAAGCATCATGACCGCACCAAAAATAAGTAAAATGATTTCAAACACTCCCATGATATCCCTCCTAAAAAGACTCTCCTGTAAGGAGAGTCACTAATTAAAGCATTCTGCTTAGTCCTTTTCGAAGCGGCGGCATTTCGAGCTCATGTTCTTTAAAGAACTTTTTCATGATGTGCTTCGAATAATTGGCCGCTTGTCCGAATGAAATTTTGCCTGGAAGCGGCGGTTCATCTGCGACAACGACATCAATCACTACAGGAACATTCGCAAGCGCTGCTTTTTCAAAAGCGGTTTCGAGCTCTTCGTATTTTTCAACGCGGTAGCCAATTCCTCCGCACGATTCAGCGAACTTCGCAAAGTTCATTTTACCAAGCTGCGTTTGATAATCCAAGTGACCTTGAATAGCTTGTTCATATTTAATCATGCCGATTTCACTGTTATTAAGGACGACTACAACGATTGGCAGCTTGTACTTCACAGCCGTCACAAAGTCTTGCATGACCATCGTAAAGCCTCCGTCACCGCAAACGGCTACCGATTGTTTTTCAGGATGAGCAAGCTTTCCTGCAATTGCAGCTGGAAGTCCGCAGCCCATCGTTGCCAGCCAGCTTGAAATGACAAATTTTTGATTCGTCATGCGGAAATGTCTCGCCATCCATACCGTCACGTTCCCAACATCAACAGAGACAATCGCATCATCATCTACGATTTTTTGCAGCTTAGGAATAACTTGCTGCGGCTTGATTGGCGTACTCACTTCGTTTTCTTCTTTTTCTACGTGCTTCCACCAGTTTTCCATATTAACTTGACACTCTTCTAAAAAGCGGCGGTTTTCTTGATGATCTAAATTATGCGCAAGCTGTGACAGCGTCGTTTTCGAGTCTCCGACTAAGCCAATCGATACAGGATAGCGTCTGCCAATTTGTGTGGCGTCAGAGTCCAGCTGAATCGCTTCAACTCCGTCCGGTAAAAACTCACGGTACGGAAACGATGTTCCCACCATAATCAATAAGTCGGTCTCTTCCATCGCTTCATACGCCGGCTTTGTCCCAATTTGACCGAGCTGCCCTAGGTTATAAGGATGATGATCAGGCAGTATTCCTTTGCCCGGAAGCGTAAAGATAATCGGCGCCGCAATTTTTTCTGCAAACTGCGCTAATTCAAGCTTGGCGTGCTTGGCACCCGTTCCTGCTAAAATAACCGGTTTTTTTGCGTATTTAATGGCTAAAAGCGCTTTAGCTACATCTTCCGGGTCACTGTGAGAAATGGTTTTTGATACATTAGCAATTGGCGTTTTTTCATCAATTTTAATTGTTGAAGACGGAATATCATCTGGAATAACTAGAACCGCTACACCTTTTTTAGCGTAAGCCGTTCGAATCGCTTGCTGCAGCAGATGCGGAAATGATTCAGGCGAATCTACTCGGTGATTAAACACCGATACATCGTCAAAAACACGTTCTAAATTCACTTCTTGAAACGATTCATTACCAAGCTTCGCACGAGGCACCTGTCCGGCTAGCACCAGCACCGGTGCACCGTCTGCTTTAGCATCATACAAACCGTTTAACAAGTGAATTGCACCCGGCCCTCCAATTGACAGACACACGCCGATTTTACCCGTGATCTTAGCGTAAGAAGATGCCGCAAGTGCGCCTACTTCCTCATGACGGACTTGAATAAACTCGATTTCATCTTTTTCACTGCGCAGGTTGTCCATAAAATGATTGATTGAATCTCCCGGCATACCGAAAATGTGATCAATCTTCCATTCTTTTAATACCGACATAGCTGCTTTTCCAGCTGTAGTTTTTATCATATTCAGCCTTCCTTTCTTTAACTTTGTTTCTATTCCATACCACAATGAAAGAAAGACAAAACAAGGGACTTTCCCATTTTTGTGGAAAAGTCCCTTGTTTTCAGCTAAATAATTTAAATAAACTAAATTTTTTCATCGGCTCAGGGTCTAATTGATGCACCGGACGACCGTCGATAATCGCTTCTGCATTTTCAATAAAAAAATAAAGTTCTGACGCACCGTACATATCGGAAATGTAATCATACGCTTTTGAAAGTGAATAGTCGTGGTAATTGCGAGCATGAACGCCGGAGGCAATCACGTGGGCTAAGCGGTATTTGATAAACGTACACGCCGCTTTTCTTTCTTTTTTTCCGTTTAAACCAAGAATACTAGCGGCGCTTAGCTGAACGAGTACGCCTTTTTTAACAAGCTCATACAAGCGCTCAGGGTGATCTCGGAAAATCGGATGACATTCTGGTGAACGAAGAATAGGCACAACGCCTTTTGTTAGAAGATCAGACAGTATCTTTTCAAAATAAGGTGAGACATCATAGTCAGGCAGTGAAAGAAACAAATATTTATCGGTGTGATTAAGCGTAAGAAGCTGATTTCGCTCATAGTTTCGCAGAAGTTGAGGCGATAAAGGGACAAGCTGACCTGGTAAGACTTGTAGAGGAATACATGAATTTGTGAGCCATTCATTAGCTGCATTTACATAGAGAAATAAATGGTGTTTCATAAACTCTTGATCGCTGTCATAAAGCGGCGTCGCCACAACGGACTGAACACCTTGATCCGCTAAGGAGCGTGCCATCTTCAAAAAGCCGTCTACTTCCTCAGGTCCGCTATCGATATTAGGCAATATGTACGTATGAATATCAATCACTTTATTTCCCTCCCTGCGTCTTGTATAGCTCTATTCTACGACGATTTCTCGTGTGAAACTATGTATTCTTCTCGACATTTACCACCACGAACCCCGGAAAACCGCGTACTTTCCTGTCATCTACTTAACTAACAATATTTTACTATCACTCTATGTGAAAACGCAAACATAATTTGTAAAATAACTCCAAATAATGATGATAAAAGAAGGGTCTAAAATAGGTCTTTGTATGCAAATACCCTGATTAAACAGAAGTTAATCAGGGTACAAAGGGAAAAGTTAAAAGATTCCTAGAAATTTTGTTTTTTTGATGCGTTCAGGCTCTTGTTTATAAATAGCCTTCCCCCTCGCAATAGCCTCTGCATTTTCCATAAAATGATAGAGCTTACTGTTTCCGTATTTTTTAGAAACGGCTGAATAAGCTTTTTGCAGGCCGTACTGCTGGTAATTTTCACGATTTACACCTGATGCAATAACGTGTGCTAATCCGTGATCAATGAACTGATAAGCTGCTTTTTTAGCTTTACTGCCGTTGCCGCCCAGCACACTTTGTGCAGACAGCTGAACGACTGCTCCATTTTTTACGAGCTTGTACAAGTGCGGAGGGTTTTCCACAAATAATGAATGGCACTCAGGCTCATTTAAAACCGGTACAATACCTTTTAGCTGAAGCTCGTAAGCAATATTTTCTAACACTTCAATTTCCACGTCTTGTGGAATGTGTAAAAACATATATTTTTCATTTTCATTTATTGTCATCGTGTAATACTCTTCATTTGATACAATCATATTGGTAGAGGCAATTACTTTTTGACCTGGTAAAACGCTTAACGAAATAGAAGATTTTCTTAACCATTCATTCGCAAGATCGACACCTTCTCTATAGCTGGAATCTTTTCCGTCATAAAGAGGGGCTGCTACGACTTCTGTTACTCCTTGTTTCACTAATACATTTGCCATTTCTAAAAACTCTTCTACACTTTTGGGACCACTGTTCACATTTGGCAAGATATTGGTATATATATCTATCATTTTTTTCTCCTCTTTCTATGCCTCAGATCATGGATAGTATTCCATGAATTATATTATATCATAGACCCCTTGCCGACTTTTCTATATAAAAAGAAATGGTTTCTTATGTATAAGTTTTATGTCTTACAAGCTCTCATTGTGTCTTGAAATGCATTTTGCCAGTGCTTCTATTTATAAAACATAACAAGCCTAACCAAGTGGTTAGGCTTGCTCTTTACTAATTAGATTTAGAATTTGTAAAATACTGTTCTAAATACTGTGCCCACAGCTGTTCTCCCTTGTCATTAGGCTGACCAGGCGCTTGTGTTAAATAAGCTGAAATCTTTTCTGACTGATAGTCCGGCCACGCTTTCCAATGATTAATATATTCATAGTCATTTTCTTTTGCAAACTCTTCTAATGCCTTGGCATCAGATGGGTAATTATTTGCTTTATAAACCGGAGCTGACGGCTGAAGAATCGTAACCAGCTGTTCATTTTGATGTTTCAAGTACGTCAAGATAATATCTACATTGTCTAACGTATTCTCAATGCCTACTACGCCGTTATCATTTAAAAGAAACGGTTCAAACAGCAAAACATCTGGACTTGCCTTGGCAATTTCTTTATATGTATCGCTTTTGATAAACTGTAAGGTTGTCATATCCTTATATTCACGGACTTCAACTTGGATTAAGGAAGAACCATATGTATCTTCAATTTTTTTCTTCAACAGCTTCCCCCAAGTAGTTTTTACTTCTTCATGCGGTGCTGATCCAACAATAACTAGCTTCAACGGTGTTTTTGTCTGCTCGGCTTTTTGAAGTTTAGTTTTGATAGACTTTGGTAGATTTTGAGCGTGTTCTTTCCAAGTAGCCTCTGCATTACTTGCATCACTGGAAGCTTCAACTTTGGTTGGCCTGGAAACAGATTGTTCTGATACCTTGTTGTTCCAATACACTTTTCCGGCTGAAATTGCGGCAATAAAAACCATGACTGCTAGAATATTAATCCAAATTTTCATATATTGTCTCCCTTACTATATCTTTCTTTTTTGCTCTTATTATAATATAATTTGTAAGTAAGTGCAGGAAAATGATTAAATTTGTCATTTTTTCAGTAATTTTGATTCAGAAAAGTTTTTTCAAGATAAGAATAATGACTTACATAGGTACTTCATTTATTTTATCAATATATTAAGCAAAGGAAGAGACAATGAATATGGAAGAATCTCAAACTCGCAAGCGTAAAAGGAGAAAGCCGAAGAAAAAAAGAGCACTAAAAATCGTTACGGGTATTATTGTATTATTAATCCTTGGTGTAGGTGCTTATGCCTACAGTATTTGGCATTCTGTTGAAAAAACGTTCACAGAAACTCATGAGCCTTTAAAACGTGATGTATCAGAGAAAAGATCTGAGAAAGTTTCTTTTAGTGACAAAGATCCTATTTCAATATTGCTTTTAGGAGTGGATCAGCGTGCAGGAGACCGCGGGCGTTCTGACTCATTAATTCTAATGACGGTGAACCCAAAAGACCAATCGATGAAGATGGTCAGCATTCCTCGTGATACGCGTACAGAGATTGTTGGAAAAGGAACGACTGACAAAATCAATCACGCCTATGCATTCGGCGGTGTCGATATGGCTGTAAATACAGTTGAAAAGTTCTTAGACGTACCGGTTGACTATTATGTACAAGTTAATATGGAAAGCTTTAAAGACATTGTTGACGCAGTTGGAGGCGTAACGGTGAATAACGACTTGGACTTTAATTATGACGGATACAGCTTTAAAAAAGGAAAGCTTACGCTAGACGGAAAAGAAGCTCTTGCTTACTCTCGTATGCGTAAAAAAGATCCTCGCGGAGATTTTGGACGTCAGATGCGCCAGCGTCAAATTATTGAAGGTGTTATTGACGAAGGAGCAAGCGTTCAATCTCTAGCAAACTACGGCAATATCTTAGACGCCATTGGAACAAATGTTAGAACAAACCTTACATTCGACGATATGAAGCAAATTCAATCCAACTATAAAGATGCTCGTCATAACGTAGAGCAGCTTCAAGTAGACGGTCAAGGTGAGAAAATTAACGGCATTTACTACTATGCAGTTTCAGATGCAACGCGCCAAGAGTTGTCTACTAAGTTAAAAGATCATTTAAATGTAAAATAAGAAAACGGGCTACTTTTCACAGTAGCCCGTTTTTTTAGCGTGTTAACTCTTTTACCTTGTATCCATTAGCCGTCGTTCGAATCACAATATGATCTAACTGCTTCATTAGTTCTTTATAATAGCTTGGTTCATAATGATTAATAGAGTTACCATCCGGATACGTCTCATGACCAATAAATCCATAGTTGGTTACATCAATAATTTGAGCCTTCGGCATTAGCTGCAAGAAATATCTTTCCATATATTCGTACAAATAGTTATTAAAATCTACTTGCTCAGTTGGCGTACTAAACTTCTGTCTACCTCCGCTTTTACTATAAAATTCCCCTATACTCCGGGCTTTTTGCAAAATGATCCGTTCTTCAGGAAGATACTCTTTAATTTTTGCTGAAAATCTTTCCATCGCATCACGCCATTGGATAAGATAACTATCCATGTTTTTTCGGTTAATGAATTCTACAGATCCGGAGACATCGTATAAATATTGCGAACCTCTTAAAAAGTAATTTCCCGTAATAATGTGCTTATTGTTAATAACCGCTAAGTCCAGGAATACATCAGAATAAAAGTCGATAATCAAAAATTCAGGTGCGGTTTGACTGATTCTTTGAAAGAAGGTTTTTTCAAAATCATCTTGAATAAAGCCCTTTTCCGCTTCATTGTATTGTCTAAAGTACGCTTCTTTATACTCAATCGGATTACTCATCGTACTTATCGTATTAGAATGAAATTGAGTATATACTACCTTGTACTTTTCTTTATAATCCGGATTAAAATAAGGCTGAGAGTTAAAGGCAGCTCGGCTGTAGCAAGATCCGTACACTGCAATTTTAACTGGATCTTTGGCAGCTACACTCTTCACTTTTTTCATCCATAAAGCCAAAGTGCTGATTTTCGTTGCATAAGGCTTTATTTCAAAGCCATTTCCAATGGATTGATATTTCCAGCCCTTCTCTTTAAGGCTTGATAAGCTAATATCGTATTCGCCTTCACATCCTGTTTTTTTATCTTGTAATAAGATTTGTACATCAAAACCAGTTTGATCTAGTTTACGCTGATGCTTAAAAAGATCTTGAAGAGAAAACTCACTGTAAAAAGACCCTTCTGTCTCATTAAAAGGCAGCTCTATTGTATAAGGCGTCAGACATTTTAGAGATAGATTATCTTTCGGACGAAGGTATAGCTGAACCGCTTGCAGTTTTTGATTTACATTCTCCATTGACTTAATTGTACCTTGTAGCCCTATAACTCCGTTGTCTTGATAAGAAAATTGGTGAAGTCTAACGTCAATATTTACTTTATTTATCTTAATATGCAGCTGCCCATTTCCATTTAAAGTAAAAACTGATTTGAATAAAGGGGACGAAAGAATTGGTGTAAAACGATCATCAATAGCATTTTTTTTTATTATAAAAGCAGTACTGATTTCCTGGCATTCACCGTCTGAAAATTCAATGAAGGCTTCCCAACTATCACCATGTCTAAGAATGTCCTGGGTGAAAATGTTATCTTTAGGGATTGTAAAACAATAATGACGTTCTTTTGTCTTTTCTCCTTGAACCGTCAGTTCTGTGCGATGAATACGAACAGCCTCTGATTCCTTTCTTTTAAACTTCAGCCGGCACTCTTTAATACTATGCGCAATTTGCTGGTCTATTTCAATAGAGCACTTTAATGTCTGCTCATCTAGTTTCATATTCGTCATACCGTACTTCACCTGTTTAGGACGTACAAATATAGCCAGCGTATTTGACTTTGTCGTATACAGAGCCATTGTATGTAACGAACCTTCAGAGCTGTAATAAGATGTTTCGTAGTTAGATACGCGTGATATGTCTAGCAAGTGCTTCTCTTCGTCCACAATAAATTGAAAATCCCATATCTGCCCTTGCTCTACTATTTTCTTTGCTTCTTGAAGATTAAGCGTAAACGAAAACTGCTGCTCATTCCAATTCGTCTGGATTTCAAAACTGTTCGGTAAAGCTAAACAGTCAGCTTCCATTCTTTCTCGAATCATGACATGGGGAGTCTGTTCAGAAATTTGTATACTACTTTCTCCTTTTATATAAATAATGCCAGTATGTAAATTAAATTGAATATCGTTTATAAAAGATGTCATAAGTTAATTGAACCGCCCTTTTACTTTTTTAGTCGCTGACAGGTACTTTAGTAGCATATTTTTCGCTTTGCAAGCTGTTAATTTCCTTAAAAAAACAGGATATGGCTATATCCTGTTAAAAGACCTACGTATTTGAACGTTTTACAAATGAAATAAGAGTGATTTTATTTGTTTTAACGTCTTCATACACTTTTATATAATAATTTTGAGATTGATAGAAGTATAATCCTTCTTTCTCATTTGTAAAGACCGGCTTTTCTTTTAACGCTTCCAGTACTTTACTGCTGCTTTCATCAAAGTTTCGAAGTGAAACTTCTTCAACTTCATTATTCAGCGATACGTATTGTACAGATCCATAATTCAGTAGATTTCCATCGTTAGATTCTCGTTGACTAGTTAACGTTTTAGTAAACGTCTGACTTAAATGCTCAACTGAGCCTCCTAAAGGACGTAATAAATTAGCTATTGTACTGTCATATTTCACGTTTGTAAACTCATTTAGCGTTTCTATATTTTCTTTCGCTACAACTTGCTTGTCCTCTTTGTAAGGAGCAACAAGATAAGAACTGACCCATCCAACTCGGCCTTCTCCTACTTTTACTTTAATCCATTCCATATCTTCATCAGGATCTTTTTTTCGATCAAGAACGGAATAAACTTCTCCAAACGACAGGATGGTCTTTTGATTACTCTTCAAGTCCGCTTTGTCACGTACAAATGCTGTTTTAGTATTCACCGCTACCTTATCGACATCATTTTTATGAGAAGTAGAAGCAGGAGCAGCTTGCTCAGAGACAGCAGGCTTATCGTGCGGAACGTTGTTTTTGACGGCATATGCGACTACACCTGCACTTCCTGCTAACAGAAGGGTAGCGGCTGATAATAGAACCTTTTTCTTAGAACTTCTTTTCTTTGCAGATTTGTCTTTTTGTTGCTTCATTCGCTGCGATCTTTTTGAAAATCTAGGTTCTTCCTCTTTACTATCGGCTTTCTTTTCGCTTTTTTCGCTTGTTGACATCAGCAGACCGTGCGCTGATTCGCTGAGCTGCTGCTCTTTAAGCTGTTCTCGCTCTTCTTTCGACATAGCGTTATATTCTTTTAAAAAAGCAGCGTAATGGTCTGCTACTTCAGTAATATCTCCGTATTCTTTTACATGTCCGTAATGAATCCAAAGCGCTTTGGTACAAAAGCTTCTCACTTGTGAAAGCGAATGACTGATAAAAAAGATGGTCTTGCCATTTTCTTTAAATTCATTCATTTTTTCCAAACACTTATTTGTAAAAGTCTGGTCTCCAACAGATAACGCTTCATCAATAACTAAAATGTCGGGATCAATGTTGACGGATATAGCAAACCCCAGTCTAGATTTCATTCCGCTTGAGTACGTTTTTACCGGTTGGTTAATAAACTTTCCGATATCAGCAAATTCAATTACTTTAGGTGTAATCTCTTCGATTTGATGTTTATTAAGCCCCATCATCAAACCTTTTAGCTCGATATTTTGGAGACCTGTTAATTGGTTATTCAAACCTGCACCAATAGCAATCAAAGAGGCGCTTCCGTTAATATCTACCGTTCCTTCATTCGGCATAGTTACGCCGGCAATTAAGTTCGAAAGTGTACTTTTACCAGAGCCGTTAAGGCCTATTACTCCAACAATTTCACCTTCATTCACTTCAAAGGAAATTTTATTTAACGCATAGTGGTATTCGCCTTTTCCTCTGTTCCAAAGTAAATCCTTCAGCTTATCTGTTTGTTTATTATACATTTTGTATTTTTTTGTTACTTGCTGAAACTTGACTTTATAACCCATATATTTCATTCACCTTTTATAAGTAATCAACAAACTGCTTTCTGAACTTTACATGAATCGCTGAACCAAAAACAAATAGTCCACAAATGATGAGCCAAAATACAATTGTGTATGGAGATGTAATTAACCTCCATCCGCCTGTTAATAGAGCATCACGATAGCCCTCTACTAAATAATAAAAAGGATTCATCGCAAACACTTCCTTCAACAGCTGCGGGGTGTTATCACTAGGAATCCATAAAATTGGCGTAATGTAAAATAGCATACGTGTAGCTGTCTGAATTAATAAATGAATGTCCCTCACCATCGTTGATAAAGTTGAGGTTATAAACGATAGAGAAAGTAAAAATACAAAAGAAGACAGCATAAAATACAGTAAGCTAATTACATTTAAATGACTAAAACCTTGAGACACAACGACAATGACAAGCAGCATGCCCATAAGAATTAAGTGGGTATATACTTGTGAAACAATAACATATGTCGGTATGACGCTTAGTGGAAAATTCATTTTAGAAACAGAATTTAACCTTGCATAGACTGAATTGGACCCTTGCAAAATGGACGCACTCATAAAAAACCATGGAATCAGCCCGCAAATTAGCCATATAAAGAATGGAATGCCTTCTACATCACGCCCGCCTCGCACTCCTAATCCAAATACAATCCAGTATACACCTATTTGAAACAAGGGATTTAAGATAATCCAAAAACTTCCGAGCAGGTTTCCTGCATATGATTTTTTTAATTCATATCCGGAGAGTCGTCCAATCATATACAAATTACGGATTTGTTCTTGCATAACAATTTTAATTGATTTCATATAGCAATTCCTTCTGCACAATTTATTCATACATACTCTATTAAGAACGAGGTCAAAATAGCTATCTTTATTCCTAATAAAGTCATCTTACATGTAGGAAGTGCAAGTATAACTTGCACTTCCTGTGATGGCATACTATTCTATTGTATCACTTCAATTGGGTCAATAGTTTCAATTATGATGTTTTCTGTTTGATAACTTCATAAATTCTTTGGCAATTGTTTTGATCTTTATACTTAAAGATTCGCTGAGAATTCTTAACATATTGTCTATCAGCCTTAAAGTCATTTTCTACAATTCTTTGAACAGTTTGTACTAATTCATTCTCATTTGAAACAATTGAGCCTAAATTGCTGTATTGGATTTCCTTCACAGGTGCATGATGGTTATTATGAGGATCGAATTGATACATCACAACAGGCTTATTCATATATAGAAAATCACTTGATACAGAAGAGTAATCTGTTATTAACAAAGAACTTTCCTTCAAAAGCTCAGAAACCGTGGCTGTACTCTTTACTAAAAATTCAATATTAGGATGTTCTACAACAAAGTTATCCATAAATTTTTGCATTTGATTATGAATATAAAACTTAACCGAAATATTATGACGTTCAATCATGTCTAGAAATTCTTTATTACTGATTAAATTTCGGTATGCTTTGTAATAGTCGGATCTTAAAAAGCTGCTTTTATTAATCTTAAAGAGATGTCTTCTCCATGTAGGCATAATTAAGATTTGTTTTTTCAGCGATAATTCATGAAGATTATCAAATCTTGCTAATCCTGTTACGGCTACTTCCTGATCGCTGTATCCTAACGTATTTTGAATAATTTTCTTTTCATATTCAGAGCTAGAAATAATAAGGTTTTGATTGTAGCGATCTTTATGCAAATAAGGAGAGATATTATGAATAATAACTCCGTGCTGCAAGCAAATAGTGAACTTCTTCGCTAGCTGCTTGCCAAACATTTTGATGAACTGTTTTTTAGGGGCTGGATATGAGCATTCATCGAATGTCCAAGCGCTAATGTAAGTATCTGCAACTAGCATATAAAGCTTATGCTTTAAAGAAGAATGATAGATAACATTTCCAAGCTTCTTTACCTTGTAAAGATGAGGAGAATCTTTGCTGATGATATAATACACTTTCTCCTTTGGATAGTTTTCACGGCAGTGCTTGAAGAAGAAATATCCATTATCTTCTGCTTGATCTTCCCGCTCCCCTACCAGCCAAATTTTTCGATTGAACGTAAGGGGCTTCCATATTGCAGCTAAAGTTAGCAAAAACACCTTATAAAACCATTGCTTTATCTCTACGGACCATTTGCTGAATAAGCGAAGAGGCTTAGTAAGCTTCCATGATAGAGATTCTTCTAAATCATATGGATTTTTTTCAAAGTACTGCTTATATTTATTCGTTTGTTCATACCAGTGTCTTTTACTTCTTAATAATTTAATATAATGAGTCGCTTCTTCATCTAACTTTTTATTTACCATATTAAATAAAGGAGTGTACCCATCTAAATCATTAGATTGAATTTCTTTCTTACTGACAAAACCAAGGAAATTTCTTAATACGTCGTACGCAGCTGCTTGCTCTTCTTCCGACAAATTATCTGTAAACATATTTTTGTCCAATAAAAAAGTTAGATGCTTTAACAACTGGACTTTCACCAATGAAACGGATTTTTCCGATGCCGATAAATCAACATGCTCCGCAATATACCCAATATGTGAAATTGAGTTATTTACGTAGGATTCATTAAATGTAAACTTGTTGCGATAAAACTGTTTGTTTACATATTTAAAAGTAAATGGCCGAAGGTAAAAATTAATATTCAGCAGCTCAATGAATGAGTCGCTCACCTCTATTTTATTTTCCCCTGCTATTTTTAATAAACTTTCTTTATTTATGAGCTTTAAACCGGCCATAGCATTAACGCCCGCTCCGATTACCTCTTCAGCTCCTGCTAAATTGCGATCTTCTCTAATAGAAATAATTAAATTAGCAGAAACAAAATCTACTGAATGCTTGTCCATTTCCCGACAAAGATTTTTATACAAGTGAGGGGAAGTACTGTAATTAAAGTCAAAAAAGCTAATATATTTCCCTCTCAACTCTTCAACTTTCAGGCTATTATCGTGCTGTACGCAAACGTTAGCTTTTTTAGCTAACTGAGCCAATTCAATAATTTGCTCTTCAGATTTGCTTTCAGCTTGATCAATAACAATTAGTTCCATATTGTCAAAGCCAAGTGTTTGCTTTTTAAGCACTTCTAGACCACTATTAAAATTTTCAATATTACTTTCCTGCAAAAGTGTGACTACGCTTACCTTCATTTATATATCTCCTCTTAATTAGTTGTTTTAATCGTATGTTGCGGTTGCGCAGGAATTTAGTAATCTTCCAAGAAAAGCTTTTTCTTATTTTTGAATGCTTTCTATATTCGATTTGCAGTTCTCTTCCTTGCTTATACCACCAGCGACGAGAAGCGAGCATTTTATTGTATTCTAACGCTTCTTGAACATACCCTTTATTGATTAAGCTCAAGAAAGGCTCTTCAAGAGCTAAATACTTCTCGACTAAACGTTTATCATAATCTTTTACAACATCCGTAACTAAGTGAATTAAATATAATCGCGTTTCCCATTCAAGACGATTAAAGTCTGGGTCGCAGATTTTCCATAACAAAGATCTCAACGCGTTAATTTGAAAATATGCATAGCTCTCATCGTTTAAAAGAGGCTTGACCAGCTTAGCTGCTTTTACGTCATTTTCAACCGTGCTTACGATATCTCGCTGCGTCAGCGACAAGTTCTTCTCATCATTTCGTGCTCGGTACATATAGATGACTTTAGGAATATAGCTGAACTTTTTAGCTTTGGTGAACAGCTGCATGTCATAGTATTTGTCCTCGCCATTTTTCATCCCTTCGATAAACGAGATGCCATGATTTTTAATAAAAGATGTTTTGACTAGTTTTAAATATACGGCTGTCTTTACTTGTAGAAAGAAAGGAGCGTCTTTAATCGTAACGTTATAGTATTGTTTTTGCAGCAAATAGTTCTTGAACGTTACATGTTCATATTCCCGTCCGTCTTCTTCATCAAAGCTAACCATCTTGCCCATGACGAAATCTGAATTATTTTCATGTGCTACTTCATAAAGAGATTCGTATGCGTCTAATGGAATATAATCATCTGGATCTAGAAAAATAAGATATTTTCCCGTGGCCTGTTCAATCCCTACATTCCTTGGCTTACCAGGTGCCCCTGTGTTCTCTGGTAAATGAATGGCTTTAAAATGAGGAAAACGCGCTGCATACTCATCTATGATTTTAGCAGTATTATCCGTTGAACAATCGTTTACCATCAGCACTTCTAACTTTTCATGTCCAATGGTTTGGTTAACTAAAGAATCTAAGCATTCTTCAATATAATTTTCTACATTGTAGATTGGTAAAATGACTGATATTAGTGGTTTTTTCACCTTTATTTACCTCCGCTTAATTGTTGGAATAAAAGCTGGCTGTGAGAACGCCCTTCTTCTTTTATAATATAATTAGAAATTTGCTTGGCTCGTTTATTTCCTGATGCAGGATGTTTTTCCAGCAAATTAATAAGTGTTTGTTCTTCTTCCGCTCTTTCTCCAAATAAATCTTTTTTGTGATTAATTGGTCCTTCATTGTAATGCTTTGAGTAAAATTCATCATAATCAAATTGATAGAAGAAAACCGGCTTATTCATATAGGCAAAATCAAAAGATACGGTTGAATAGTCTGTAATCAATATGCTGTGCCGCTTTAACAAGCTTTGAACCGTTTCTTCCCCTTGTCTGGCGATTCGAATGCGCTCTCCAAGTACAGGAAACGATTCGATTAATTGCTGCATCTGATAATGCGGAAAAAAAGTAACCGTTAAGTCTCTTTCTTCAAGAATTCGGTTGAAGTCTGGATTTTTAAATAACGACATGTATCGATTCCAGTAGTCGGACTCAAACAGCTGTTTTTCTGTTTTGATCCAGTTTCTCCACGTGGGCATGACAAGAATTTCTTTTCCTTTACTTGTATCCTGTAAGGCATCCCACCGCGCCAAGCCTGTCACAACCACCTCATTATCTTCATAGCCAAATTCTTTCACGATGTGTTTCTTTTCAAATGGGGAAGACACAACAAACTGGCTGTAGTTCATTCGATTTTTATGCAGCACATGATTCACTCGGCTTACTCCGATGACACCATGCTGAATAAATACCTTCTCATTTTGCTGCCACTCGGGATAGTACTTAATAATATTTTTATACGCGGTCGTGTACATATTTGAAGCTTCTGAGTAACTGTTAATCGTCTTATGTGAAACAAGCAAATACAGGGTATGCTTCAAGCTGTTGAAGTGTACAATATTGCCCAAATGCTTAATCCGCTGATAATCTTCTGCATTTTTATCGATTACGTAGTACGCATTTTGATGCTTATGATTGGTTCGAATATACGTATATAAATGATAGGAATTATCCTGAGCCGTATCTTTTCTTTCTCCGATTAACCATATACTTTTATTTCGGTACAGCCGATTGAACAGTTTATATAACACAATAGCTGAAAATGTATGATAGTCTCTTTTCTTAAGAAAGCTCACGTCATATCTTACCGCTCTTTTAATCCCGGTTAATTTTGATATACACTTCTCTAAAAAGTTCACTTTTTTTACACGAACGTTCATCTGTGAATTTGCGCTAAAAGAAGCTGAGACTTCTACATTGTGCGTAATATTCGGTTTTGCATGATTCCTAAGCTGTGCCAGGATCACCTGCAGTGGCTCGTCAACTGCTTTCCCTCCAGCTTTCAAGCGTAAAAACACGTTCCAGCTGCCGTTTTGCAGAAGGTTTACTAGATTAATTGTGATTGTTTGAAAACCGGCATGATGATAGTTAATTTTGTTATGAGCAAATAAATAACTTACATCTGTACGCAGCTCGTTTTCGAGCGAGATAATTTTGGTTTCCATTTTGGATTTAAAGACAAGTTCTTTTTGTATGTCCTCTGTAGATAGGCCTTTTACAAATGCATATCCCCCGATGGTAAGATTTGCGCCTTCTAATCTGATTACTTCAATGCGATGCTCTGCTTGCAAGCTGTGTATTTCCAGCCACGGCGCGTAGGCAGGATACTCCTCTATAAGCTTGCTGTACACTTTTTGATTTTGCTGTACAAGTTCGTTTGTAAACGAATCTTTACAAAAGCTAGATAGAAGCTTAACAAAGGGTTCATAATCTTTTTGTATAATTATCTGAGAGAGAAGCCTGTTTCTGCTATCTAATTGATCTAGCAAGCTTTTTTCTGTAAGAATATGAACAAATGCATGGCTGACAGTAAGAAGCTCATGTAATTGTTCTTTAGAAAAAGCAGCGGCTTTTCGAAAAAGCGAGCTGAGAAAAAAATCAAGCTGGCGCTTTTCGATATGGACAAGTCCATTCTCTCTATGTAATGGATGGTAAAATTGCTTTAACTCTTTTTGAACAAGGACTAACTGTTCAAAAAAAGCCAGCGTTGCTTGCTTGGACAGCGTCTGTTCTTCTTCATTCACCCGGTAGTACAAAACAGGGTAATCACACATAGCCGTCTTATTTGAAAGATGAAGAGCGTTTTGTGCAAAAAGTAAATCTTCACCTATTTGAAGGTTTTCTTGGAACACAATCTTTTGCTGAAGCAGCCATTCTCTTCTAAACAGCTTATTGCTCACAGAAGGTGTAAGATGCAGCTCTTGATGGGTAGAAATATGCCGTACGGCAGGAAGGCCTTTTGCAAAGACTTTCTTCATATAAGCCAAGTGCCAAATGCGGTACTCGTTAAAACATTCAAAATTCCCTACAGCAGTGTCTGCATCCGATTTCACTGCGGCTTTATACAGCCTTTCATAGGCATCAGCCGGTACATAATCATCTGCATCTAAAAAGGCAACATACTCGCCTTTTGCGTAAGATAAGCCTTTGTTTCTCGCCGAGCTTACTCCTTTATTTTCTTGAGTGAAATAACGAACATGAGGATGTGCTGCAGCATATCGGCTTGAAATGATGCAGCTGTTATCTGTTGACCCATCGTCTACAATAATGATTTCAATTGGCTGCAGAGACTGATTGATAACAGACTCAATACATTGAGAAATATAGGGTTCTTTATTATAGTTTACAATCACGACGGTGACTTTATATTTACTCAAGTTGCTCATTCCTATTCTTGTAAAAATTAGTGATCATGCTGCACACATTTAGAAGGTTAAAATTCTAGCTGACATACTATGCCAGCTTTTTGTAGATATCAATAAAAATTTCTTTTTCATTATTCCAGTTGTATTTCTCGCGAGCCTGGTAGCAATTACGGCTCATTCGTTCACGTTCTTCAGGATGATCAAGCAAGTAGTTAACGCCATTGGCAATCGACACTGGATCATGTGAGTCAACGCACACTCCAACTTTCTCTGATTCTACTACTTTTTGAATTTCAGGAAAGCTGCAGGCGATAACGGGAACCGCACTCATCATATACTCAAATAATTTGTTTGAAGACGCTGAATAATGGTTAAAACAAATATTATTTAAGACTTGGAAACCAAGATACGCGTTTTTCGTATAATGCATAAGATCTTCCACCGGTACTTTTGTTAAGAACTTAACACGATCTTCAAGCCCTTGCTCTTTTACCATTTTCTGAAGCTGCGGTTTGATACGACCGTCACCGATGAATACAAGCACGCCTCGTTTGAACAGCGGTGCTGCTTCTACCAGCTTATCAAGGCCTCTACCAACTTGAACACCGCCTTGATATAAAAGGATTGGTTCAGTAGAAGGAATATCGAGCTTCTCATGAAGATCAACAGATTGACTCAGCTCTGGCTTCACAACAAACGGATAGTTATGAACAACCTGGGGATACAGCTTGTACAAGTCTTCCGTATATTTAGCACGCGTATGATTTTCAGCAATCATCACATCCGTAAACTTAATATAAAGTTTTTCCATTATTCCGTAAATAGGACTGTTGTACCCAGTGCGGCTTGTTTGCACTTCGTGAGAATCATAGACTAGCTTTTTCCGGCGCAAAATTTTTGCACATGTAATGCCTTGAGGAAGCGTATTTAAATCATTCGAATGATAAATATCATATTTCTTTTTTAATCCGTATTTCACCATTTGACTTGCAATATACCCTCGAACCATAAACGTTCGAGCTTTTGGCGTCACAAACAGTCCAAGAAGAACAGCTACTAGTAACGTGATGACTGTTAGCTTCCATAACCCTAGACCAAGTATAACTAATGCAAGCAGCTGCAAAGGAATACTTTTTTTCAAACGTCGAGCGGCTCCAAGAAGCATTTGTAATAACGGAAACTGGTTATTTACACGAATAACGGTAAACCCTTCCTTGCGCTCTTCTTTCTTTTTAAGCTGTGGATTTTTCCGGTCGTGAATCGCAATAAGGTCCACATTGTAGCCGGCTTCTACCAATGAAGAACATTCTCTTAAGACGCGGGCATCATTGGTAAAATGATTCCACACAAACATACATACGTTCTTAGACATCTTTATCCTCCGTCATTACTTTTAAGATATTCATAGTGAAGAGTCTATGTAATTATAAAACTTCGGCTTTTTCTCTCGCTTCTACAGGAGCCACCTCTTCATATGTAGATACTCTGTTTTCAATTAAATTGATTAACACATTGATATTTCGTTCCCACAGAAAATGCTTCTGAACATACTTTCGACTGTTTAGTGCCATTTCGCTACGAAGAGAAGGTCTTTGATACAGGTATAGAATGTGTTTTAGCATTTCTTCTGCCTCATGGGACTTTGCCACAATTCCTGCTTCTGTTGTTTCAATGATCGTTTTTGCATAACCTGATACGGCTCCAACAATAGGAAGACTGCACGTCATATAGTCGATAATTTTTCCAGGCAATACCGTTTCAAATACTTCCTTGCCGTTAAGCGTAACAATTCCAATATGATGGGTTGAAATTGTCTTTAAACATTCTTTACGGGTAGAAGGCTTCATAAAATTCACGTTAGAAAGATTATGTTCTTTCGCAAACTTCACAAATTCCCGCTTTTTAAATCCGTAGCCCATCACCGTCAGCTGAATATCATACTCATTTAGTTCTTTCGCTAGTTCCATTAAGATGGTGACGTCTTGAGCCAAACCAATATTTCCTGCGTACATGACTTTAAAAGGCCCGTCACCTGATTCAATTGGAGAAATTTCTTCTTGGCGAGCAGCATTTGGCATAAAAGAGATTTTGTTTAGAGGAATATGGTAATTACCGATGATAAAATCTTTGAAGCGCTGACTGTTTACGATAATTTTATCGGCTTTTACATACAGCAGTTTTTCTAACCTGCTGAAGATATAAATAATAAACCAATAATTAAATACTCCGACTCCCTTTAATGATTCCGGCCACAAATCTCTTATATCCAGAATCATTCTTGTCCGGTACCGATACTTTGCTACTAACCCTACAACCGCAATAAAAATAGGCGGCGACGTGACAAAAATAACATCATATTTTTTACGGTCAAATAAAATAAATAAAATCATGCGAAACGCAATTTCTAAGTAGTACCATAAGCGATTAATAATGCTTCTGGAGTATTTGCGATTGGCTACTTTCACTCGTGTAACATCATTTTCTTCATCTAATGAATCATCGTCCCAAAACTGCTTATCGCTATAAATTTTCTTATTGGGATACGTTGGTTCAGTTGTCAAAACATCTACATCATAATCATTTTCTTTTAAGAGCTTATATACGTTTTTCATCCGGTTTCCGGCGCTTCCGATTTCTGGATAAAAATGCTGAGAAATCACAAGTACTTTTTTTGTCATTAAGCTTCACCCCAATACTACTTAACCGGCAGCCTACTCACATAAGCTACCGGCAGGTTTCTCTGTTTACGCTTTGATTTGCTGATCTTTTAACAGCTGCTCCATAAATACAAGAAGATCTTTACGCAAATCTTCGTGCTGAAGAGCAAACTCCAGTGATGTTTGGATAAAGCCTAATTTTTCTCCTACGTCATAGCGCTTGCCTTCGAAATCATACGCAAACACGCGCTGAATTTCATTTAGCTTTTGAATAGCATCGGTTAATTGAATTTCTCCGCCCGCTCCGATTTCTTGCTCTTCTAAAAATTTAAAAATCTCAGGAGTGAATACGTAACGACCCATAATCGCTAAGTTTGAAGGTGCTGTACCTGCTGCTGGCTTTTCAACAAATGACTCTACTTGGTAGCGGCGGCCTTTGTTTGAAGAAGGATCTACGATACCATAGCGATGCGTTTCATTTTCAGGAACAGTCTGCACACCGATCACTGAAGATAACGTTTGCTCATACTCATTCATTAATTGACGCAGACAAGGTGTTTCTGCCTGTACAATATCGTCTCCTAAAAGAACAGCGAACGGCTCGTTGCCAATAAAGTTACGTGCACACCACACCGCATGCCCTAATCCCTTTGGTTCTTTTTGGCGAATATAATGAATTTCAACATTTGAAGACTGGCGAACTTTCTCCAGCAGCTCAAATTTACCTTTTTCAGCTAAGTTTTGCTCTAGCTCAGGAGCGTTATCAAAGTGGTCTTCAATCGCACGCTTGCCTTTACCCGTTACGATAATAATATCTTCAATACCTGACTCAATTGCTTCTTCAATAATATATTGAATAGTAGGCTTGTCTACAATCGGAAGCATTTCCTTTGGCATTGCCTTTGTAGCAGGTAAAAAACGTGTCCCTAACCCTGCTGCTGGAATGATCGCTTTTCTTACTTTTTGCATGTTATGTTCTCCTTTATTATGTAGTTGTGTTTGTACGACCGTTTTCGCTAAAAACCGCGTCCACTACCCGTATGTTGACTTCATTAGATAATTTTTGCACTAAAAGCAAAAAAGAAGGATGACCTGGTTTGCACTTATAAATCTGTCCAAACTAGCTATCTTTTCTTTTACAAAACGTTCTTTTTTTCTACACATATAGTAATATATCTTTTTCCTCAGTACGCCATTACATGTTAGAACGCAAAATAACATGCTTCACTATGTCAGACCTTCTGACACAGCTGTTTCAAGCGTAATTCCATCCATCTTATCAAGTAATAAGCCTGGATGCATATAGGAAAAAGGTGTCAAATTAAAATAATAATGATATTTTCATCTTTCTTTCGTATGCCTTAAGACCTAACAAAAGCAATATTCATATTAGCACATTACAGTAAGTATTTCTATGTCTTTTTTTGTCGAAATTTCTACCTCAGTAAATGTAACACTTTCTTTCCTTATATAAATTGCTAAGGAAAAATTAGGTGCGTAACACCTTTCAAGCTAAAAAAGAAGCCTTTCAGAACTTAAAAGGAGCCTGAAAAACAGCAAACAAAAATAAGGCGCCGAAACCGCTTTGGTTTCGACGCCTTATCAAAAAGTCTGCCTGTTATTTAAGAAATTAGGTTAATTACTTCCATAATAGTAGTAATAATTTCCTTCTTCCATTTTACGATTATTAAGAACCGCTCCAAGCAATTTCGACTTTGCCTGCGTTAGCAATTCTTTTGCTTTTAACGCTGCATCTTTTTCCGTTTTTGAACTGCTTACAACTAAAAGAGAAGCATCTACTTGATTGGCTAAAATTTGAGCATCTGCTACGGCTAAAATCGGCGGTGTATCAAAAATAACCATATCAAATCGCTCCTTCATCTCAGCAAGCACCTCTCCCATTTGCTTAGAAGCAAGAAGCTCAGAAGGATTGGGAGGAATCGGGCCACTCGTTAAGACGTAAAGATTCGGCACTTCCGTACTTTGAACCGCTTGTCCAAGCGCTGACTGTCTCGTTAACACGTTGGTAAGACCCGTATGATTTTCGAGACGGAACGTGTAGTGTGCCGTTGGCTTTCGCAAATCTCCATCGATAAGCAGCACGTTCAAGCCCTGCTGTGCATAAACAGCAGCTAAGTTAGCAGCTGTTGTGGACTTTCCTTCAGAAGGTCCGCTCGAAGTCAGTAAAAGAGATTTAATCTCTTCGTCCGTTCCTGAAAACTGAATGTTTGTACGAATCGTACGATACTGCTCAGCCACCGGATCTTTCGGGCTGTTATGAGCGAGCAGACGTCTTTTTAACGTCAGCATTTTATCATTTCTTTGCTCTTTCGTTTTACGAGCCAAACGTCTCACCTCTTTGCGGTACGCGAGCAGTTAAATCCGGACGCTGTACGTTGGTTGCTTTTGGTACATCTTTAATCGTTGTAATAACTCCCATAACAGGAAGTTCTAAAATGTTTTCGATATCCTGCTCTGTTTTTAACGTATTATCCAAGTATTCCAGTAAGAACGATAGACCCACACCTACCATCAAACCAACAACAATAGCAATTGCAACGTTTAATAAAGGCTGAGGTTTCACAGGGCTTGGGTTTTCGCCAAGCGCTGCTTTTGACAGCACTTTTACATTGTCCACGTTCATAAGCTTAGGCACTTGTTTTTGAAAAACAGAAGCCGTTGTATTTGCAATGTCAGCTGCACGCTTCGCACTTGTATCTTGTACGACAATCTCTGCTACTTGAGAGTCCTTGGCATTTGTTACTTGAATTTTACTGCTTAAATCTGCAACAGATTCATCAAGCCTCAATTCTTTAATCACTTTGTCCAAAATGGCCGGACCTGTAATAATATCATTGTACGTGTTAATAAGCTGCACGTTCGTTTGAACGGTTTGATTACTATATAATTGCTGATCATTTTTTGCTTGATTGACTAAAATCTGCGTTTTCGACTCGTACACAGGCGTTAAAACAAAAAAGCTAATTACGGCACTTACAGTTGCTGCGATAATGGTAATGAGTACAATAAGCCAAAGACGCTTACGAAGCACTGCAAACAAGTCTCGCAAACTAATATTCTCTTCCATAGTTGACCTCCGAACTTAGTAACTTCAAAAAAATTCAATCTACTATTCATTATAATTGACAAAACCTAAATTTACTATATTCTTCTGTAAATTAAATGAAATCCTTACATTTCTTACTTTTACTTTCAATCTTTATATCGACACCGCAATCGGTTTTTTTACTCTTTCCATGACTATTTGTTCAATTTTTCTTAAATACTTCTCACTTTGACTCAATGATTCTTTCTTCACACCAAAATAGAACTTCGCTTTCGGCTCTGTTCCAGACGGACGAATCGTAAACCACGTGCCGTCTTCAAAATGATACTTTAGTACATTGGAGACAGGAAACGGCATAGACTCAGTCTTATCTTCTTTTACATGCACGCGCTCACCTGATTGATAGTCCTCGATACATGTAACGGCGATTTCTCCCAGTTCTTTAACTGGATTCACTCGAAACGCATCAACTAGCTTTTGAATTTGCTCCGCTCCGTCTTTTCCTTTTAGCGTAATAGATCGCAGCGATTCTTTGTAATACCCGTATTTGCTGAAAATATCAAGCAAGCCATCATAAAGAGACTTTCTTTGAGCTTTGTAATAAGCCGCGACTTCAGCTGCAAACACAGCTGATTGGACCGCGTCTTTATCACGTACAAAATCTCCAATTAAATAGCCGTAGCTTTCTTCATAGCCAAATTGAAATTGATAGTCGCCGCTGCTTTCAAATTCATGAATTTTTTCGCCAATAAATTTGAATCCTGTTAACGTATCAAATGTTTTTAAATCGAAGCTCGAAGCAATGGCACGGCCAATTTCTGAAGTTACAATTGTTTTCACAACCGCTCCGTTTTCAGGCAGCACGCCTTGTTCTTTCTTTTGAATCAACAAGTAATGAAGCATCAGCGCCCCCAGCTGATTGCCTGTTAAAACGACATACTCCCCGCTGCCATCCTTCACAGCAACGCCAAGGCGATCCGCATCGGGATCAGTTGCCATTAAAAGATCGGCATCTATTTCTTTTCCGTATCCGATGGCCAGTTCAAAAGCCGCGTGCTCTTCCGGATTCGGTGACTGTACAGTCGAAAAATCAGGATCTGGAAGCTCCTGCTCTTTTACCACCGTTACGTTAGTAAATCCAAATGCCTTTAGTCCTTCACGAACCGGCTTATTTCCCGAACCATGCAAAGGAGTAAAAACAATTTTCAGCTCATTTCCTGCTTCTTCAACAAGCTTACGATTTAATTGAATTGTTTTTAAGTCCTCTGTATAAGCAGCGTCCACTTCCGCTCCTATATACGTTAATAATCCTTCTGCTAAAAGCTCTTGCTCTTCTTTTACAGAAATCGATAACTCATTTTCAACACGATTCATATGTGAAATAATCTTATCCGCAGCTGCCGGCGGAAGCTGACCGCCATCTTCGCCATACACTTTATAGCCGTTATATTCAGGTGGGTTATGGCTTGCGGTAATGACGATTCCCGCAAATGCATTTAAATAACGCACCGCATAAGAAAGCTCAGGCGTTGGACGAAGCTCATCAAATACATAGGTTTTAATTCCATGCTGCCCCAGCACTTTTGCGACTTCCAAAGCAAATTCAGGGGATTTATGACGAGAATCATAAGCAACAACTACACCCTTTTTCTTTGCTTGTTCTCCACTTTCTTCTATATAACACGCAAGGCCTTCCGTTGCTTTTCTTACCATGTATACATTCAAACGGTTCGTTCCAGCTCCAAGCTCTCCGCGCATGCCGCCCGTACCGAATTCCAGATTTTTATAAAATGCGTCTTCTGCTTGTTTGTCATCTTCTTTCATTATAAGGAGCTCTTCTTTTAACTCGGCATCAAGCGCATTAAATGTTAGCCATTTGTCTAGCTGTGTTTTCCAATTCATGATGTTGACCTCCTTTATGGTTCGGATGAGATGCAATAAGCTGAAGGGTTCCTTTTATGGTGAAGGAATCTACATGATTTGGGAGGATAAAGTGATCACCTTTTTGCAAAGCGTATTCTCCGTCTTCCGTACAAAGCGTTCCTTTTCCTTCAATAACGCTGGCTAATAGAAAATGTGCATCTTGCATCAATTCCATTTCCGTCTTCACATCCCATTTGTAGACCGTAAAATAATCTTCTTCTACAAACGTAACGATGGATCCACCGCTCATTTTTATAAACGCAGGCTCCACTTTTGATGTGATGTGGGGAACGGTCGTGACTTCAATTGCCTTTTCCAAGTGCAGCTCACGCAGGTTCCCGTTCTGATCACGACGATTGTAGTCATAAACGCGATAGGTTGTGTCTGAGCTCTGCTGGGTTTCAAGTACAAGCGTACCTTTACAAAGCGCGTGAATCGTACCGCTAGGAACATAGAAAAAGTCACCGGGCTTGATTTTTACACGCTGTAATAAATCATTCCAGTGACCTTCATCCACCATATTCATAAATTCTTCTTTACTTTGTGCACGGTGCCCCAAAATCATTGTGGCACCTTCTTCGCAATCTAAAATATACCAGCACTCTGTTTTTCCAAACTCGCCGTTTTCAAATTCATTTGCATATTCATCATTTGGATGAACCTGAATCGATAAATCTTCGTTCGCATCTAAAATTTTAGTTAATAGAGGGAATTTTTCGCTATCGAAATGTCCAAATATCTCTGGATACTCATCCCAAAGCTCGCTTATCGTTTTGCCCGTATAATCCCCTTCCCGTACAACACTCGGACCATTCGGATGAGCTGAAATTGCCCAACATTCCCCGGTTTGATTAGAGGGAGTTCGATAGCCATAGACCTTACTTAATCTGTCTCCCCCCCAAATCCTCTCTTGAAATAATGTTTCTAGAAAAATAGGCTTTTTCAACTTTCTTGCATCTCCTCTACTTTACATGTTACCTAGATTTTTTTAACTTTAAGTACATAGTCTTGAATTTCTTCCCAAGTCATAAACAACCTTACAATATCTTCTTCAATTAGTTGAGAACCCATCTGCACTTCAATAATTTCTAAGTCAGTAATAGCTTTAACTGCATGCTTATCTCCAGCTTGAATTTGTATAACATCGCCTGGTTTGACTATCTGCATTCGATCATTTAAAATTAATTCGCCTTTTCCTTTAATAATAGTCCATGTCTCATTTCTATAATCATGGAGCTGGTAACTTAAATTTTCTCCTGAAGTAATGCAAACTCTTTTTGTTAATACTTCTTTTTCACCCTCTAGTTTTGTATAGTCAAGTACTCGATACCATCCCCAACGTCTTTCTTCATACATAGGGCGGTTATCAAATTCCCCTACTAATTCTTTAATTCGAGGACTAGCTTCTTTGTCAGATACTAAAATTCCATCTGGACTAGCTGCTACAATTAAATCTGTTGCACCTACTACCGTAACTGGAATATCTAATTCATTAATTAAATGAATGTTCTTACTGTCTTTACTAATAACACCCTTACCAATTTGAGTTGTTGCCATTTCCTCCGTTAACGTGTTCCAAGTCCCTAGATCTTTCCAATAACCATTATAAGGAAGCGCAACAATATTTTCTGTTTTTTCTACTACCTCATAATCAAAACTAATCTTAGGAAGTGTTGCATATTGGTTTAATAATTTTTCATATTCAGTGGGGAATCCTTTTTCCTCAAGAATTGAAATTACATATCCCAGCTTAAAAGCAAACACTCCACAATTCCACAAAGCTCCTTCTCCAATTAGACACATAGCTTGCTCTTCATCCGGCTTTTCAGTAAAGCGATTTACTGTAAAATGTTCTTTATTACTTTTTTCAGAATTAGGAACAATATACCCATATTTAGATGATGGATAAGTAGGAGTAACACCGATTAGAGCAAGCTGAGCATTACTTTCCTGTACAACTTTCTCTAAATCTTTGACCCTATCAAAAAATTTATCGTCCACATATGGATCTACTGGTAAAATAGCTACCACTTCATCTAATTCTGCTTTTTGAACGCTATATACATAAGTAGCTGCTAATGCAATGGCTGGAAACGTGTCTCTCCGACAAGGCTCAATAATTAAGCCAGCTTGATTATCAAGCTGGCTTTTAATCATATCTTCCTGTGATTTTCCTGTTGCAATAACTGTTGAATTCGCTAAGCCTACATTAGTGATTTGCTTCCAGACTCGTTGAACCATAGATTCTAAACTTCTATCTTCACTTTTGCCTTCTAATACTTTTAAAAATTGCTTCGATCGAGAATCATTTGATAAAGGCCACAGACGCTTACCTGAACCACCAGACAATAAAATTAATTTCAAATTGTTACCCCCTATTTTTCATTTTATATACCTTCGTTATTTAAACTTAACTCCTCAGCCCTTAATGGTTACTTCACTTACTTTGAATTATACACTTTGTATTTTTGAAGCTTATCTAATGTTATTACATAATCATTATTATAAACGTCAGATAAATGTTCCAAGCTGTTAGTCTTGCCATCTTTTAAAAACTTATCCTGCCAAGTTAAAAACCAACTCCAATTAACCTGATATTCTTTTAGCAAATCCGGGTCAGGAATAGGTCCATTTTCAGATAATGCTACTAGCTTTTTATCATGTACTAGTGACATTAATTCAGCATATTTTTCAATTTGAGGTCTATAATCACCCGCATCTGGATACGAATCGTAACTAACGATATCTACGTATTTGTTTCCTGGATACCATTCTTTAGAACTGGAATTCCAAACCCAAATTACATTATTTATTTTATGATAGTTAGTAATTCTATCGTATATAAGGCGGTAAAGCTCTTTAGCTGGTTCTGGACCTTTTGCTCCCCACCAAAACCATCCACCTTCTGCTTCATGTAATGGACGGAATAGTACAGGAACATTTGCTTGTTGTAATTTTTTTAATTGCAAGGCAATTGCATCTATATCCTTTAATAATAACTTATAATCTTCTGACGTTGGATGTGATAAAGCATATTGGATGTTAAAGGTGGTTGCTTTTGTTCGAAAACCCTCGCTCCATTCCTTTCCTGGCTCATCTATTAAATCCTTAGGTGCATTCCAATGCCAGCTAAAGCTTACTATGCCTCCTTCTTGATGCCATTTTATTGCTTCTTCTGTCTCATTTGACTTTACTCCTCGCCTTACCCGAGAAAGAGAATAATCCCTAAAGTCAAAACCTACAACAGCTGGCTTTTTTCCTAAATGCTCATCTATCCATTCGACTTCCTTTAGACCTTGCTGCCCAGAAAGAATGCGACTTTTTTGAATACTAACTAAAAATTTCATAAGTTTTTTTGTTTCATTGTTAGCCTTTTTATTTACAAGTTCATCATTTATAGTTGATTTACCTTTCACTGGGAAATCCTGAATTCTAATATAATCTATATTGTAAAAACCCCATTCGGAAATAAGCATAATATTATTTTTTCCCTTTTCAAGAGAAAAATTCCCCACTGAAATTTCCTGGAAAGTATTTAGTGCGGGTAAAGAAAATTTCCTTAAATAATCTCCATTTACATTAATTAATGTATATTTCTCACCAGAGGCTTTGGGGATATAATATTTAATACTGATATTATATATTCCTTGCCGAGGTACATTTACGTCAAATACAATATTATCATCTGATTTGTTAAATTTAGTAACATAGCCTTCGCCAGAGTAATTCTTAATTTTATTATCAACTTCAACCCCAGATAATTTAGCTTCTTCAGCTTCAAAAACTTCATTATATTCAGTACTTCTTAAAGTATTAATTGCAAGCCCCACGATTAAAGCTAAAGTCAGAGAGAATATAATTACATTTAACTTAAACTTCAAATGTTATCCTCCTCTATTAACTCTAAAAAGCATTCTCTAATGATAAAAACTTTACAAACACTAATATGGTAAAATATAAAAAATAAACTGGTTTATTATTTAAAAAATAGAGTTTTATTTAGAATATCTATTCGACTTGTATATTAATTTATTTATAGAAGTTTTTATAACTTTAATTTCATTTGAAATTTCACCCAGAATCGCTAATAAAGCTGTATAAACTACGCTTCCTATTATTGCAGATATGATTAAGTGTAAAATTTTTACATTAACATTTTCACAATACACGTACACAGATATATACATAATAAGAGAACTTAAAACAATTTTAAAAATAGACCTGATTTTTAAAGGTATTTTCATTTCTTTGTTTGAGCGATACACAGTAATAAATAAATACATTATATAAGCAAATAATGTAGTATATGCGGCCGCTTCATATCCATATCGGGGAACCAATATTATGTTTAATAATATATTAATTACTCCAGAATACAGAGCATGTAAAAATATTTTTTTTGTATCTTTAGATAGTTCCCATGTTTTATTATAATAAAAAGTTATACCATATATAACCATTCCTAGTGCGGAAATTATTAAAGTCATTCGGCCTTCTAAGTATTCAGAAGAACTAATATATAAAATTAAATCTTTAGACAACGCCGTAATACCTGCAAATAGAGGTATTATGATAAGAAAATAATATCTTTGTTGATCACTTATAGACTTTGCAGCTCCTACTTTACCATGTTTATTCATCGATGATATTATCTTAGGATAAGCACTCAATAAGAGAAACGTTGTCAATATACTGAAAATATTGTTTGCTAAGGAGTACGATAAAGAATATATACCTACTTCCTTAGAATTTCGAAATATTCCAATAATATAACGATCTGAGGACGCCATTATCCATTGCATCGCAGAAAGACCAATTAAGGGTATACCATATTTAAAAAAATCAACAAGTATAGTAGTTGAAAAATATTTGATACTTATTCTAATATTTTTTATTTGTGTTAAAAATATCAAAATACTTACAATTACTCCTGACATACTATAGTAATAAATAATACTGCTAATATTTTTTCCATGTTGCATAACATAAACTATAGTTATGATGAGCTTAAAAACAGTATAGAGAATAACACTTATTGAATATAATTTAGAATTATTTTTAGCTCTAAGAATAGTCCCCAATATAAGATAAAAACTTTCAGAAACAAAAAATAAAAATGATACTGTCAGAAAATTTCCGATATAATCTCCAATATTGCTTCCTTTTGTAAAAAATACTACCAACATAATTATCAATAGTATTATTATGTTTACAATTATTGTTGTGAAAATTATTGTGTTAATCACATAATTTCCCTTTTGTTCATTTGCAAATTCTTCATAAAATCTAATTAAAGATTGAGATATCCACCCAATTAATACAGTCGTCGCCAGACTTACTGTAGTAATTATAAGAGAATAATATCCGTACTCTTCAGGTAGAAAGTTCTTAGTAAGCATACTAATAAGTATAAAACCTGAAATGCCCGATACTATGCTGCTTACTAAGTAAAAGATTGAACTACTTTTTCTCATAATAGAATCCAGTCCTTTTTCACTTGTTTAAACTTTGAGTAAATACCTTTAGAAAGTTATTTCGCTTTAAGAACTAGCTCATCTAAATTATTTAATATAAAAGCTTTTTTTTCACTCTCAGTATATTGTTTTGTATCTATAAGGGTATGTTTATTTTTTGTAATATAATCATCTAATTTGCAAATCAATTTTGCTGGATTTCCACCTACTATGGAATTAGAAGGAATACTTTTTGTTACTATACTTCCTGCAGCGACAATACAATTATCCCCTATCGTTATTCCTGGTAGTATAATTGCATTCATTCCTATAAATACGTTATTTCCTACCTCAATTTTGCCAATAATATTAGTATATTTGTATTTTTCATCCAGTCCTCTTAAAACCCACGCTCCACCGTCATGAGTAATGAATTGTACTCCATTAGTAATGGTTACATGATTTCCAATTTCAATTAAATATTCCTCAGAAGAAAAGTTTGTACAAAAAAATCTACAATTTGTACCGACTTTTACTCCTCTTAGCTTTGCCTCCCTAATTGCAATATCATTACAATAAGTATGTTTATTCCCAAAATATTTATACAGCTTATAATAAAAAAGCTTGAGCTTATCTCTCATATATTCTCCCTCCAAAAAAAGCTAATTAAATTTTAATTTAATTAGCTTTTTGATAGTTATAATTTTTGTATAATAAGAAACTGAATTAGAATTAGTCAATTAAAGATTAGGTACATATAAACTTAGAATTTAATCTATTTGTTTCTTTAATTTATTAGACATATTAATTAATAGCATCGCTACAAAAGTTAAGATTTGAGTAATACCGATACTTACAGCCATTCCATTATAAGAGTTTGCAAAAACAAAAATTAACGTATAAATATAACATAGATAAAAGTGTTTATTTTTTACAAAGATAATAATTGGAAATAAACAGAATATTATATAAATTAATATGGTGACTAAGATTCCATAGTCGTACATGTACATTACAAAAGGCATTTCAATATTATTCAAATCGCTTACCGACTGTAACAAAGAATCAGATGCGCCCATTCCCCCTCCAGTAAAAAGATGAGGCAGTGGTACGTTACTATCTGATAAATAATCTAAAGCTGATAATCTACCATTACTAAGATCTCCACTTTCAGAAGCCATTAGGAATCGTTGGACGACATTTTGTTTGATTGGTCCAATACTTAGTATACTAATTGAAGTTATGAGTAAGAGAACTAAATTTCTACCTTTATTACTTCCTACCATTATAATAGAAAGCAAGGTAGCGCAGACAATAATTATACCAAATTTGCTATTGCAAACCAGTGTCCCTAAAATAGTGGTACCATAAATAATATACATAGGTACACTAGCTTTCTCCTTATAATAATAATTATAAGCAAGGTTTACGCCTATAAAAATAACTATTAAAAACATATTAGTAAGAGGATGCCCTAGAATAGAAAAAAGCCGGTAGACTTGACTTTGAATATCCCAATTTATACTAGTATAATAGTTAGTATTATATAATAAGTTAGCTAGCATCATTTGTAATTTTTTACCTGAAATAAAATCCATAACTCCGTAAATTACATTAATTATTATTACTATATTATATAATAACAAAAACTTTTTTATAGTATACTTTGGTTTTTCTAGGTGTATTCCCACCAGAAGAAGCGGTATCAAAATTGAATACAAAAACCTATAAAATCTTGATACTTCAATATGATAATAAAATACACTGGTCATATTAAGTAAAAATATAAATGAAAAAATATAGATAACAAATTTACTTGCCTTTTTAAAGAAGTACAAGTAATATCCGATTATTAAAAGCGTAGGCAAGAAGGAATACAATAAATTAACATGAACTAAATTCGTAAGCATTGACCTTACAACATTGGAGTACAAAAAAGTATAAATAATTAATATATATATAAAACCATTTTGTAGTCTTAAATACCTATCTTCTATAATAGTATCAGAGGCTAAATTTTTTTGCTTCATTTGTTAATCCTCACAGTATAATTTAATCTTACACCGGTAAGATTACTATTTTAATTTGATGTATTTTTCGTCTAGATTAAACACGTATTGTAAATGTGTCTATAAATCCAACCATTTTTGGGAAATATTTTTAAAACTAAACTCATTTACTCTTTTAATTGATTTATTTTTCAATTCACCTCTTAGTTTATCATCTTTCAATAATAATACTATGGCTTCACTTAGTTCAGTTTCTTCAGGTACTATTTGATCTTTTGCACCTAGGATTCCTCCCTTAAATACAGGGGTTAAAATTCCATACTCTTCAATTTTGAATTTATCTATTTCAGTGCTTAAAGTCGTTGATGGGGCTAATATCTCTCTTGGTCCAGATTTACAATCTGTCGAAATAATAGGTGTTCCACAAGCCATTGCTTCTAAGATAACATTTCCTAGACCTTCGAATAAGGAAGGTAACACAAATAAGTCTGCATTATAAATAAACTTAAATGGATTCTCCTGAAAACCTATTAAATGAATGTTTTTAGACAAACCCAAATCATTTATTAAAGTTTTCAGCTCTTTTTCTAAACTTCCTGTTCCTAATATAATTAGTTGAGCATTAGGAATTTTTCCGACAACCTTTTTAAATGATCTGATTAAGTGCCACTGCCCTTTTTGGTATGTAAGCCTACCTACTGTAATAACGGTAGGGTTTTTATAAATAGTTTGGTATCTTTCTTCTAATGATTCTTCTTTAAGATTAGAGATTCTTTCTATATCTACAGGGTTATATATAATTTCAATTTTCTTAGGATCTATATGAAAATTGTTTATTAAATCTAATTTTACTCCTTGAGAAATTGCAATTATCTTATTAGCTTTTGCATAAATCTTTTTCACTATTAATGCGTGTAATTTTTTTGTCATTCCATTAAATTCTTTGGATTGATGGTTTCGAATAGAAACAAATAACTTTTCATTACTTCTTGATAAAACATTAATTGTATTAGGATTATCCAAGAAACTTATACATTTATCTATTTTGTATTTATTCTTAAATTTTTTTAGAGCAATGATTCTACGCATTGTATTAAAAGATTTACCTATTAGATTATTAGATGAACCAATATTCAAATTAATTATATTTCCATTGTGTTCATACATATTTTCCGTATCATGATATATAACTATATACTTTTTATAGTCATCTGAGATACCTTTAGTTAAATTTGCTACAACTCTTTCAGCGCCCCCGCCCGTTAAAGCAGGTATAATAAATGCAATATTCTCTTTCAAAGTCTCACCGCCAACTAATTTAAGGTTCAGCACCTTTTTTGCTTTATTGATATAATTCAAAAGTAATAAAATTACATCAATTTAATTTTGCTTATAGTTTTTACTCATCAAAGCCTATATTATTCTCTAACTTTTCGTACATTTCCTTCATTTCATTTTCTGTCTTCTGATCCCAAGGTTTTGAAAAAACAGGTACTTCATTCATTAATAATCTATTCTTCTCAATGTAATCGCTAGTTTTACCAATTATTTCAGCTGGAACTCCAGCTACTATGACTCCATCAGGTATGTCTTTATTCACAATACTTCCAGCAGCTACTATAACATCTTTTCCGATTTTAACATTTGGTAAGACTGTACTTCCCCATCCTATAAATACTCTATCCCCTATCACTACTCTTCCAACTTTTGTTTTTCCCAAACTTTGTTTTGTTGAAGCATCGTGAGCAAGAATAGAACTATTGGTAATAGTAACTTCATTACCTATTTCTATTAAGAAGCAGTGGCCATAATCAATATGTGCATCATATATTTTACAATTTTCCCCGATTTTCAAGCCTCTTTTTTTTAATCTTATTAATTTTAATTTCATTAATAAATTACTTAGTCCCATGTGAGCTACCTAATGTCTTCCTTTGATCTAGGGATAAATAGAGATTTTCTACCGTTTTAAAATAACTATTAATATCAAACAGATCTACCGCTACTTTTCTAGAAGCTTGACCCATATGTTTAAAATTAGAATCAGTTACAAGTTTAATTGTAGAATCTGCTAACTTTTCTTTGTCACCAGGATTTATAAGATATCCATTTTCTTCATTTTTAACGGCTTCATTGATACTACCTACATTTGTGGAAATCACAGGCATTCCATAACTAATAGCCTCTAATATAGATAAAGGTAAGCCCTCGTTATAAGATGGTAATACAAATACATCTGATTCCTTTAAAAGTTCCTGCTTTTGTTCATTGTTAACCCATCCTACAAATCTAAAGTGTTTACTTACCCCTAGTTTTTCTACTAATGCCTTTGAGGAACTTTCAAGTTCACCATCACCCGCAATAATAAATTCTACTTGTTTATTTTTAGCTTCAAGTTCTTTGATTATCTTTTTTGAGGCTTCTATTAAATCTAAAATACCTTTTCTTTTTATCAAAACGGCTAAAAATAATATTTTTATTGTTTTATCATTGAGTTCGTTTTGTTTGACTGGAATGGGAACAGAGTTTCTTAATATGAAAGTATTTGATTCATTTTCTATTCTTTTAATTATATTATTCCAGCTTTCTCCTAGTGTAATTACTGTATCAGATTCTTTTAGTAATTTATTTATTTTCCCCTTTAATTGTTCATCACTTTGATTGTAGAATTCTTCGAACTCCGCACCATGTGTATGAGTAATTACCTTTTTATTAAATAACTTAGATAATTTGAAGATAATGTATTTCCTACTAAAGCTTCCTCTTTCCGACATATGCATATGAATTATTTCTACTTTTCCAAAAATTAATTCATTTATTAGCTGAACTAACCCTTTCAAAAAAAATAATTTTTTATACAAATTATTTTTAGTTTCTATATGAGTTGGAATATATTTTAGTGTAATACCTTCTTCAAACTTGTGTTGCAAGAAAGATTCTACTACCGTAGTCATTCCGCCTTTAACTTTCAGGCTAGAACCTACCATCACCACTTTAATATTTTTTTGTTTTTCTGAATTCACCTTACTTCGCCACTTTCATAATTTTTAGTAAATGAGTTCATCCTGAAAAAGCTTTTTACAACTACTTAATAACTTATCTTCTATTATAAAAGCTCAATCATTTTTTTCTTATCTCTTCAACAATTAATTTCATAAAATACATATCATTTACAAAATAACGTTTAAACATTCTTTTTGGTTCTTTAATAAATCTATAAAACCACTCTAAAGAAAGCTTTTGCATCCATAATGGAGCTCTTTTAACTGTCCCTGCCATAAAATCAATAGCAGCACCTACTTGAATGCTCACAGGAACTTTTAATAAATGAGAATTGTTATGAATAAAGAATTCTCCTTTAGGTGATCCAAGTGATACCAGTAACAAATCAGGTGCAAAATCATTTATTTTATCTATACAACGTTTAAGCTCGATAGGATCCTTTTCAAAACCAAAAGGAGGAGAATAAGTATCGATGCAAAAGGTATCTCCAAATTTCTCTTTATACATTTTTGCAACTCTGTCCGCAACTCCTGGTTGTGAACCAAAAATAAAGAGTCTATGATTTTCAATTCGTGCTAATTCAAACAGTTTCGGTGTTAAATCCGCACCAGAAACTTTCGATTTAAATGGCTTTTTAAATAGTTTTGACAAAATCACTATAGGCATGCCGTCTACTAATTTTAGACTAGCCTTTTCATATACTTTTTTGAAGTCTTTATTTTTATTGATATTAACTAAATGGTCTACGTTGGGAGTTACAACGAAACTCGTAGAGTTTTCCTTTTTATTTCTAGTAATTAAACTATTAATAGCTTGTACCGCATTATCCATATCTAAATTATCAAAATTCACGCCGAAAATATCAATCTTTTCTCTTTCCATGCTTGAAAGCCTCACTTATTTTTATTAGAAAAATTTTTTTAAAGGGCAGCTAGTTTTCTTTCTAAGGATGGACGTCCAATAGAATGATACTCAACGTTACTTACTCTAACCTCTTCTAAAGAAAAGCAATTTCGTCCATCAAATAAAATTGGCTCTTTCATAGTATTTGAAAGTTTTGAAAGGTTGATCTCTTTGATTTCTTCCCATTCAGTTAAGATTAAAGCAGCATCAGCATCAGATAAAGCATCATTTACACAAGAAGCATAGCTTATTTCTTTTGGTAATATCTTTTTAGCATTTCCAATTGCGATAGGATCATAAGCAATTATGTCTGCTCCTAGCTTGGCAAGTTCATTGATTATCACTATAGAGGCAGCCTCTCTAATATCATCTGTATTAGGTTTAAAAGCGATGCCTAGTATAGCAATACGTTTACCTTTAAGTTCATCGAAACGATTTACTAATCTATCAACCAAAGTTTTTTGCTGATTATTATTTACTTTAATAACCGATTTTAAAAGTTCAAAGTTATGTTCATTGTTTCCTGCAATTTGTACTAAAGCATTTGTATCTTTAGGAAAGCATGACCCTCCATAACCAATACCTGCTTTCAAAAAATCTGTTCCAATACGTTTATCTTGACCCATCCCTATCGCGATATCTTCAATATCAGCTCCTACTTTCTCACAAATATTAGCAATTTCGTTAATGAAGCTAATTTTTGTAGCAAGAAAAGCATTTGAAGCATACTTAATCATTTCTGCGCTTCTAATATCTGTTTTAAACACTGGTATATCAAGATTTTTATAGATTCCCTCTACAAAGTCAGCTGCTTCTTTATTATCGGCACCAATGACAATCCGATCACCATTGAATGTATCTTTTACTGCTGAACCTTCCCTCAAGAATTCTGGATTAGAAACTACACTTACTTTCACATCATTAGATAAATTTTTAATGATTATATTTCTAATATAATCATTAGTCCCAACTGGCACAGTACTTTTTGTAATAACTACTGTGTCACTATTAATATAATACGCTATGCTTTTAGCAGCCTCTTCTATATAAGTTAGATCAGCTTCTCCATTTGCTTTTTGAGGAGTCCCCACTGCGATGTAAATAACATCACTATTCATAAAACTACTTTTGTGATTACTTGAAAATTTAAGACGGCCATCTTTAATATTTTTTTTCATTAAATCTTCTAGACCTGGCTCATATATCGGTGAAATCCCTTGTTTCATCATGTTTACTTTCTTATGATCTATATCAATACAAGTAACAAAATGTCCAATTTCTGATAAGCAAACACCAGTAACTAAACCTACATACCCTGTTCCAATCACTGAAATCTTCATAAATACCTCCATTGTAAAATTTATAATTTAATGCAAAAAATACTCCTTAAAATGCATTTTTAGACCCAAATAAAAGTACGATTGTTTTAAAGATTATTTTAACATCCATAAAAATAGATTGATTTTTGATATAGTACAAATCCAATTCAACCATTTCTTTGAATCCTATATTGCTTCTTCCACTTACTTGCCAAATACCTGTACACCCAGGCGTTACAATTAACCGTTTTTTGTCATAATTCGTATACTCTGCTACTTCTCTCGGAAGAGGAGGACGTGGTCCAACTAGACTCATCTCTCCCTTTAATACATTAAATAACTGCGGTAATTCATCAACACTAGTTTTACGAATTAATCTTCCTATCCTTGTAACTCTGGGGTCATTTTTCATTTTAAACATAGCTCCTGTGGTCTCGTTTAACTGAAGAAGTTCTGCTAACTTCGTTTCAGCATCAGTAACCATAGACCTAAATTTGTACATTTTAAAAATTTTACCTTTTTTCCCTATTCTCTCTTGAGAAAAAAATACCGGTCCTTTTGGATCCTCTATTTTTATAGCAAATGCTACCAATATAAATACAATAGATAATAAAATTATACCTATTAAAGAACCTATAATATCTAATGTTCTCTTTGGTACTAAGTAAACTAAGCTTTCATTACCGATAAGTTCATCAAAATTCTGGGATGCATGCGTCTTGAGGGTTGCTTTTTTTTTGGCAATTTGTGTCATACGTTACTCCCCTCATACTTCATTTTAATTCAACGAACGTATTTAATTCTTTTTTTACTATTTCGTTCATAACATTTAACAAATCTTCCCTTAAATCCTTATGCTGTAAAGCAAACTCTATGGTAGTCTCAATAAAACCTAATTTTTCACCCACATCATGGCGTCTTCCTTCGAAGTCATAAGCAAATACGCGTTGAATTTCATTTAATTTTTGAATGGCATCCGTTAATTGAATTTCACCGCCGGCTCCTACTTCTTGCTCTTCTAAAAACTTAAAGATTTCAGGTGTAAATACGTAGCGTCCCATAATTGCTAGATTCGAAGGAGCCGTACCAGCTGCCGGTTTTTCGACAAACGTATTTACTTGATGGCGACGGCCGTCGTTTGAAACCGGATCAATAATTCCGTAGCGGTGCGTTTGATTATCAGGCACCGTTTGAACGCCGATTACTGAAGACAACGTTTGTTCATATTCATTCATCAGCTGGCGAAGACATGGTGTTTCCGCTTGTACAATGTCATCACCAAGCAGCACAGCAAAAGGTTCGTCTCCAATAAACTTACGTGCACACCATACTGCATGCCCTAACCCTTTTGGTTCTTTTTGACGAATGTAATGAATTTCTACGTTCGATGATTGCTGTACTTTTTCTAAAATATCAAACTTCTCTTTTGAAACTAGATTATTCTCCAGCTCAGGTGCAAAGTCGAAATGATCTTCAATCGCTCTTTTGCCTTTACCTGTTACGATAATAATGTCTTCGATTCCTGAAGCAATTGCTTCTTCAACGATGTATTGAATCGTCGGTTTATCAACAATTGGAAGCATTTCTTTTGGCATTGCTTTTGTAGCCGGCAGGAAGCGTGTTCCAAGTCCTGCTGCTGGAATAATTGCTTTTTTTACTTTTTTCATCAATTCATCATCCCTCATTCTCTCTTTTTTTACTGATTTAGGTATGTACAAGATGTAAATACTTATGGAAACGCTGTACATATACAGTTCTTTCATAAGTATTTACACAATTAAATTTTGGGCATCTAACCCGTCCTCACACCATACTCTTGACAACAATCGTGTCTAAGGTGTTTGAGCACCCACAGTACAGCCGAGTATCTCCTTTGATAGTGGTTAGGAGATATCACCATTTTTTAATATTTGTAACTTTTATTGAATATTAATCCATCCTCACTAAAAAAAGAAGAAAGTTGTCAGGAATTCTGTCTTTTAAAAAATTCCTAAAAACTTTTTCTTCTTCACTTGCTCGGGCGTATCTTGAAAACAAACGTAGCCTTTTATAACAGCTTCTGCATTTTCATAAAACATATATAACGTGTCAATTCCGTATTCAGATGAAATCAACTCGCTTGCTTCTTGCATGTAGAAGTTTCTTCCTGATAGATTGTGTGCGTCAGAAGCAATCATATGAGTTAAGTTAGCTTGAATTAAATCCATAGAAAATCTCTTAATTTTTTTGCCGAACCTTCCTGTTAAGCTGGATGCGGTAATTTGAGTAAGAACTCCTTTGTTTACAAGGTTATATAAAATATTGGGATCTTCTATAAGCCGGCTGTTTCGCTCAGGATGAACAATAATAGGTGTTAACCCTTCCGACTGAATATTGTAGACTAAATTTTCCGTGAATTTCGGCACTTGGCTGGACGGCAGTTCTAAAAACAGGTATTTATCTGTTTGATTTAAAGTGAGTATTTTACCATCTTGATAGTCTTTGATAATCTCTCCATATATACGAGACTCTTGACCTGGTAATATCGTAAGAGGGATATTTTCTTGATGCAGATGCGTGTTTAATCGTTCCACTCGCTGTATAATTTCGTTTTTTTCATTTATGTATTGGCCATTTTGATGGTGAGGAGTTGCAACAATCGTATGAATCCCTTCACTTACTGCTTGTTTGCCCATTTGTAAGCTGTCTTCTATGGTTTTAGCACCGTCGTCGATACCGTGCAAAATGTGACAGTGAAGATCAATCATTTTTTATTTCCTCCTTTTCCTCCAAATAAGCTATATGAACTAGTTTATACTTATGAAATACTACCATAGGCATATTAACCCTTCAATGTCTTATTTTGTCGAAAATTATCAAATGACTAAATTTCTTCTTATTATGACGTTTTTTGTATCTGAAATAGTCTTTTATTATCATGATAAACGTTATAACTGTATACTAATTTTTTATAATAATTAGATCTATTTTCATTTAAAAGAATTTTATTCCAATTAACTCCACGAAACCTATTCTATCAGCGAAACCCTTGTATTTATTGAGCCTAGAGAATTATTTATTTTTAAATTTCTGATAAAAATACGATTTTTTGTTCATTATATTGAAAACGCAACCATTGCCTTTAATATTGCTTTTTTATTGAAAACAAAATCGATAAATAGTTAATTTAACCTAATTATTATGTAGTTAATAAGGCTCAATGGAGTCATATACTCTAACTAATTCCTTGCATTTTTCACCATCTTTTTTTATCATTAAGTGAAAATTTTGTAGAGAAAAGAGTATTTTTATGATTTTAAAACGTGTGTTATTAGTTCTTTTGCTATTATCTATCTCAAAGTTCTCCCACACTCCGCATTTAGAGGTAATGGACCCTTCTAGCTGGACGAATTCATCCGTTTGGGATCACAGCGCTACGCTTTGGTCTGTACTGCACCCTGGCAGTGAGTTTTTCACAGCCTACAGCTACGGCTTTAACGTTGAGTTCATTGTACGAAAAATTGCCCACCTTTCTTTTTTCGGCATGCTAGGCTTACTTTTTTACTGGAATTTAAAAAAGCAGAGCTATCGTTACATAAAAGCATGGCTATGTGTAGCTGCGTTTGCATTTTTAGATGAAGTGCATCAGGCGTTTATTATCGGCCGGGATGGACGTATCACAGATGTAGCTGTTGATTCACTAGGTGCAGCCATTGCTTTATATTTGTTATATCGGGCGAGAAGAACGAATGTAAGAGTACCAAAGTAAGAAAAAAGCATGCCAATCGCATGCTTTTTTTATGCTGAAAATCTCGTATTCTTTTATTTTACCGTCACTTTCGCATAGGTGCTGTAGCCGCCTTGGCCTTTCACTAACACGTGCAGAAGTGTTCCAGATTTTTGCTTTGGAATCGTAATTGAAAAGTTTCCTGCATTATCTGTTTTTCCCGTCGCAATGATATCTGGCCATACTTTTACATAAATTGTTGAGTTTGGCTCGGCACTTCCTGTAAGTTTCGTATCCTCGCTTGAAATGGCATTAACTTTTGCTGCTTCCGGCGCCTGATCCGTTTGCACAAATAGTTTTGTGTAGGTACTATAGCCGCTTTGGCCTTTTACTAATACGTGAAGCTGTCTGCCCGTCGGCTGCTTTGGAATTGCAATCGAAAAGTTTCCTGCATTATCCGTTTTTCCTGTCGCGATGGTATCTGGCCATACTTTTACATAGATCGTCGAGTTCGGCTCTGCTGTTCCCGTTAGTTTTGTATCACCTTCACTTAACTCATTTACTTTTGCTGCTTCAGGGGCTGAATCAGACTGTACATAAATTTTTGTGTACGTACTGTAGCCGCCTTGACCTTTCACTAGTACGTGGAGCATCGTTCCTGCTTGTTGTGTTGGCACGTCAAACGAAAAGTTTCCTGCAGCGTCTGTTTTTCCTGTCGCAATGACATCCGGCCATACTTTTACGTAGATGGTTGAATTAGGTTCAGCTGTTCCTGATAGTTTACTATCGCCAGCCTTGATTAGATCTACTTGAGCTGGATTTGGAATAGTAATTTTAGGGTATTTGTCCTCGTAATGAGAGACTAGGCTTACGCCTGGATAGTAAAAGTTTAGTATATCCGTATATGATTTTCCTTGAGCAGCCATGGAATTTGCTCCGAATTGACTTAAACCGACTCCATGCCCGTTTCCTTTTCCTTCAATAGTAATGATTTGGGTATCTGCCTTTTGATTAGTCACCATCAAACTTTTAAAGCGGATGCCATCAAGCATAAATCGAATGTTATCTGCTTTATCTCCAGTTCGACTCCATGTTTTAACCGCAAGCTTGTTGTCTTGATCTACTTCGCCTTTCATTACGTAGGTTACGCTGATATCTCCTTTGCTCATACGCTGACCTGACGTTGGCTGATAAAGGCTAATTTTAGAAATGCCTACAATTTTAATGTCTTTTCCTTTAAATTGAGTCGCTGTTTGCATTTGTGCTTTAATTTTTCCTGCAATTTTTTCATCCGCTTCTTTTGTTTGACTCCACCATGAATTTGGGTTTTTCAAATCTTTTGTAGATAGGTCAATTTGCTGTTTTTGAACTGTTAATGACCATTTTGTTTGAGGATCATACGGATCAGTTTTCACTTGGAAGTAAGGATGAGAAGCTTTTCCCCATGCATTATAATCAGATTCAATGATTCCGCCGTTGCTTGAAGAAAACACAGAATTAATTAACGCCCCGTTGTACTTTAATACTTTTCCAAACGTTTCATCAACTGCGCTGCTGGTACTGTTGTACCATTCATATCCTCCGTATACCTGAAAGCTTGTTGTATCATCAATGATTTTACTTGCATAGCTTAATGCGTATGTTCTCGCAGCAACGGCCTGAGATTTTAACGCATCAGCATGCCAAGACGTATATACTTCTTTTGGAACAACGCCTTTTAAATAATCTTCCATTGGAATTGTATTGATGGGTCTGACATATTTGCTGCTTTCGTTGGTAAACTGTACGCTCCCTAAGTAGTTTCTGTTATTAATAGAAAGGAAGGCTTCGTATGTAGATGGTTTAGCAGTGAAGCTATCGAATTCACCAAGAGCTTCTTGGTTATGCAGTAGTTTGACTTTGCTCCCCGCTACTTTTACTTCGTACTCTGTATTAGCTTGAAGCGTTACTTCGCTGTCTGCAATCGTATAGGACTGCGAGGGCTTAATTTTAATACTGGATTGATTGCCTAAATAATTTTTTAATTTCACGGATACCGTCGGCTCTGTTTCAGCTGCCTGTACAGGCTTACTTGCAGCACTATAGCTAACCGTAATCAGTAAACTTAACATGAATACAATGGGTAAAATCTTTTTCATTCTGTCTACTTGTCTCCTTGTCTATTTTTCTGTTTTCCTTCGTTATATCGGCAGACTTTCGACATTTTTTAATCTTTTTAGCAAATTTCATTTAAAATATTTCTTTGAGTAGAACTAAATAAAAAAAGCATTGATAGGTATCAGTGCTTTTTTGGTATTGAACTGTATCTCTTTCACAGCATTCATACACTTATTTTCACTTCTCTCAACCGTTTTTCACTCTCTCTATTCGTTCCTTGTCTTACTCCAAAACACAACTTCACTTTTGAGCATATTAGTCATTTATTTGTGCAAGTCACTTGGAAGCTCCTCGCTGTGATTGCTCCATTTTGTCCACTCAGTTTTCTAGATCGTGTTTATCTCTCCTGTCTTGTAGGTTTCCATTTTTATTGTGAAGGATTTCTGTGAACCAGCCATGAACTTTACTAGAGACTTTCGAACTAAAAAAGCTTCTAAAAACAAGAAATGATTCGTTATAAAGAACCTTTTTTATAATTAAATACATAAAAATAAACTAATATGCGTTATAATGAACAAAAAAGGATACATGAAAAGGATGAACTTAACGTGATAGGAACCAAAATTAAAACTTTACGATTAAAAAACGGATATTCTATTACACGCTTAGCTGAAAAAGCCCGTATCTCAAAGTCATATTTATCTCATTTAGAGAAAGGTCTAAACAATAACCCGTCTATTCACATGCTAGAAAAAATAGCTTTTTCTCTTAATACAACAATTGATGAATTAATTGAAGCAGGAAGCAGAGATTTTACATTTTCTTCAAAACTATCTCTAAGCAACGAGTGGCTTTATTTAATAGAAGAAGCAATTAACGATGGAATGACCAAAGAGGAATTTACTGAATTTCATTCCTATTTAAAATTCAAAAAAAAAATGAATACATTAGTTGACTAATTATTTGATTTTTTTATGACAATCGACCTATTTCGACAGCATTCATGACAAACATACTATATAATGAACATAGGTTATATATGGTAACTATTACAAATTATCCAGACAAAGGCAAAATTATTGAAAAATAGTGACGCAAAGCTTCGGGTCTAAGGCCTCTTTTGGCTATGACGGCTGAGTTCCCTGGCAAAGGGTGGATGAATCGTAATGAAAGAAGAGAATGTACTGTCGATCGATCAGGAATGGATAAGTCTTATGCAAACAGCTCGCGCAATGGGGCTGACCATAGAAGAAGTTCGAACGTTTCTAAAAGAGTTTAAGCAGAACTGAATCCAAAAAGCACGCTCAGACTAGAGCGTGCTTTTTTCCTTTTATGCTCATTATTTTTCCTCATATAAACAAGTGTATAAAAAACGCTTGAAACAGATGTGAAACACACTTCTATTAAATACGAATTCCTTTTGGCTGACGCTGGTCAAACGTATAAATCTCCGTAAATCCGCACTGCTTCGCCATTTCAATCGCTTCTTTCATATGTGCTCCTACGGTTTCAGCAAAGTGTGAATCAGAGCCAATCGTTAAGATTTCTCCGCCTAGATTACGGTACAGCCTCACAACTTCAAGTGCCGGCAATGCTTCACCAAGCTTCCCTCTTATACCTGAAGTATTAATTTCAATTCCGATATTACGATCAATGGCTTTTTTCAAAATACCTGCAAGAATATCTTTAAATTGATGAAAGTCGTAGATGCCGTATTGCTCAAACGCATAGCGCTTCATTAAATCTAAATGAGCCAATACGTCAATGTCGGCTTCGCTTACTAGATTATACATTTCATTAAAATAAGCGCAGTAAATTGCTTCTTTATCGTTCAGCTCCAAATGTTTACGAAGCTTGATGTTATTAATGTTATGAACCGATCCTAAAATAAAATCAAAGTTCTCTTGCTTCATCGTTTCTTGATACTTCTCTTTTAAATAGTGCGGCTCGCAAATTTCAATTCCTTTTTTAATCACTAGCTGGCCTTGAAATTGATCTCTGCATTCCCCTAGTTCTCGTTCATATTTATCAAAATCCATATGACCGTACGTTGGCGCTAACGGATTTAATGAAAAGTGCTCGGTAAAACAAATTTCGTTTACACCGTTTTTCACAGCTTGTTCGCACACTTCTTTCATGACTGCCTGTGAGTCAAATGAATTGTTCGTGTGATGATGGTAGTCTACTAGATACATAATTAGTCACCTCTAAGTCTATTATACATTTCTCCTGCTCTTACTGCACATAGAGACCCTTTTCCCCCTTATTCCGCCTTTTTTCGTTCATAAAAAGTATTTCCAATAAAAAAAGATCTTTTTCCTCTTCCAGCAACCCTTCTTTTCTTATAAACTAACTTAATATAGCAGAGGTTCTGACATACAACTTGACAAACAACTTTTACTTACAAAGGAGAAAGGAAAGAAGAAATGCAGATTGAAAAAAGTTTTGCTCAAACAAAAAGCCCCTTTCTGTCTTACTTAAGCTCTTATGCTAGAAAGATGAAAGGAGAACTAAAAGAAGAACCAAAAATCAATTACAGAGATGCAGTCGTTTCTTCTATTGGAGGCTTAATTGCGATTATCATCAGCAGTGCGATTGCACTAGCGCTTGGTTATCCAATGGCACTCGCTCCAATTGGCGCAAGCTGCGTGCTTGTTTTCGGAGCTCATAAAGGGCCTTTATCACAGCCTCGTCACGTGCTTGGAGGGCACTTACTAGCAACGGTTTCTGCACTTATTATTTGGAGTTTATTTCACCGAAGCCTTATTACGATTGCGATTGTGCTTGCTTTTGTTCTTATTTTAATGATTCTTACCAAAACCGTTCATCCTCCCGCTGCGGCTAGCGCGATTGTTGCAATTAATACTCAAGCAGGCTGGGGATATTTAGGTATTATTATGATTTGTGCATGTGTCGTTGTATTGATTTCTACTGTGTATAACAATTTATTTCAGGATCGGCAGTATCCCAGGTATTGGGTTTGATTTCTGTTAAAAAGGCTTCGGAACTAATTTCCCAAGCCTTTTTAGCAAACATTATTATTTATCAAGCAACTTCATTTTCTGCTATAGCATTGCTGTCTGTTCTTCTTCGTTTAACAAAGAAAACAATTCCTATCGCTGCAGCAGTTGCCAGTGAAACTGTCAGCGACTCTTTAAAATAAGGCGTTGTATACTTCATAGAAATTTCATGATTCCCTTTAGGCACTCGAACTCCGATAAATGTTCCGTTCACTTGTTCAAATTCAGCATCTTTTCCATCAACTTTTAGGTGCCAGCCTTTGCTGTATGGAACAGATAGAAATAACATCCCTGCTTTTTTAGCATGTATGTCACCTTGTAAAGAGTTTTCATCATACTTCACGTGTTGAAGCGCAGACTGTTTTAACTCATCAACTGATGCTGCATAGTTTTTATAGGAGTTAAAAAGCACTTCCATATCGTCAAACTCATACTGCCCAGGTGATAGCCCAATTGTAATTTCTCCGTTACGCTGAGCATTTTGAATATTAAATGCATAGCTGTCTTTTGGATATGAGTAAATGTTATTGACCGAACGTTTTTCAAAATTTCTTCTGTTGATTACTAAGTTTAACGAACCTGTTGTAAGGTTTTTAAAGGTCATTTTAAGAATCGTTTCGCCTGAACCTGTTTCTTTTGTCGTTAACGGAATTCGCATAACTGCATTGTCGCGTGCTGTGTACACATTTCCGTTTTTATCGATATTTTCAAGCTTTACATTTTCCATTCCTTCAAACAGCTGCTTACTTTTAAGCTTTTTCAAATCAAACTGCGGTAAGTTCCCTTGCTTTTCAACTACTGCAGCTTTTAACATCAGCTGATCTTTTTGTACTTCATTCAATTCATTAAATTGATTTGTCGAAACTGCTTGATTGTACATAAATCCAATAGGAAGGAAATGATCATTTTTATAAATTTTATATCCGTTTAACTCTTTTAGTAACGTAAAACCGTACGGCTGGAAAGCATCACCGCTTTTAACGATATAGTATTTATTCATAAGAGCTGTTTCTAAATACAGGCGCTGATCTAAATTACTGTAGCGGCTTGGTGAGTCCATTTGCGCAATATTATACGTTTCTTTAAAGAAGCTGTGGACATTATCTGGAATCAAGCTTTGATAGCTGCTGAATCCGTGATAATTATAGTACAACGGAATATTTTCTTTATTAATTTGATTCCACATCACACGATAAAATGAATCATCTCTTTGCGTAATGTAGTTAATAACTTCTTGATCCGTTTCACTGTCATATCCGCTTCCTGAAAACGTTTGAAGCGTCGACTCTTTTTGAGCAAGCACGTCTCCTAGATCCTGCGTAAACATCATAAAGTTGTTGTAGCCAATACTGCCAATAGCAACGGCTGTTACGCATACAAAAAAGACAGCTTTTTTCAGTTTAAAACGAAGTAAAAAAGCAATCAGTACAATCACAAAAAAGATAATTTCAACGCCATCGTTCGGAAGCTCTTTTGGTGATGGTACGTAGGTTGTGTACCATAAGAAGCCCAGAAGAAGCAGCAGTAAATAAACCGTCCGTACTTTTGACCCTTTTTTATCATAGTCAATTGCATATGCCGCTACCATTCCACAGGTAAAAATCAGCATATAAATCCATCTTGGCTGCATAGCTGACAAGCCGTTAAAAAATGAATACGCGTACGGGAAGAAATACAGTCCGATCATAAAGAGTAATAAGCATACGCGAATCAGCATTTCTTTTTGTTTGATATAAAGTACGCTTAACAAAATAGCAATCAACCCAACAATTGACATTCCAAGCGTTTGCGAAGCCGAGTAAGGATAAAAGAAGTTGTACACCACATTATGATAAAAAATGTTTGTATAAAATAGCGGAATATCATACTCTTTATCAAATCGACCTGCATGTAAAAATGCATATACGGTTGGAATAAACGCAAAGGATGAAAGTAAAAAACCAACAATATAGTATTTAATGAGCGTTATATAATACTTTACAAAGCTTTTAAACGAATACGATGATGAAGCTAAAAAGTATTTGAACACGGCATAAATATTTAAATATACGCTGCTCATGAAGCCAAAGTAGAAATTTGTTGTTATCACGACAAATACGGCAAAAATGAACAACCCTTTTTTACCTTGATCCACTAAGCGATCATACGAAAGGATCAACAGCGGCAGCCATACAAATGCTTCTGCCATAAAATCAAACCGGTTGGAATAGCCGGCAAAAAAGCTAGAACCTCCGTAAATCATTGCTCCTACAATGGAAGCCGTGTACGAACGCTTATTGTATTGAAGCAAAGCATACATAAACATCATGGCGCAAAAAAGCTTTAATGCGCTGATGATTGTATTTAACGCTAGCACATCTTTTAACGTATCTAATTTTAGAAATAAAGTAAGGAGGAAAAAGACGGACGTTGAATAATAATAGCTGAAATTGGCAAACACATCTCCTCCTAAACCGTACTTCCATGACCAAAAGAAATCACCATGTAAAAACTGTTCATGTAAAAAATAACGAAAGAACAGCAGTTGAACCGTTGCATCCGTATTCCGTGTGGTCATATAACCTTCGGATAAGTAGAAATAAAAATACACGCTAAAGATTGTCAGCATAAAGATGACAGCCGCCACAACGTGCATCCCAATTTTCTTTCGATCAAACATAACTGCGTTACCTGCCTTTTATTTTTAGCCAAAGTTAACACTGCATATAAAAATCTGACAAAAAGACGCCCTTTGTCAGATTTCTACTACTCTATGCTTTTTGAACTAAGATTTTTTTTGAAATAACAAACGTAAAAGGAATAGCAATAACCGAAGCCAAAATAGGTGATACGGTTTCGTTCATATGCATTAAATCAACCAATAAATAGAGTGCGCTAGTTGATACCGTGATGTTCACTACATAGGTTAAAGGAAATTGAAAAAACTGCGCTAGCGTCGGTTTAATCTTGTATGTAAAATAAGAATTTAAAAAGAACGAGCCAATCATACTAATCACAAATCCAATAATATGCGAAACTAAGTATTCAAAATGAAAAAGATAATTACAAATCAAATAAATCACGTAGTAATTAAATGTATTTAAAAATCCTACAATCACAAAACGTATAAACTGAGCATTAAGCATGGGTATGCCACTTTTGATGATTTTCATGTTTTGCCGTCATTGTCTCCTCTTCAATAATATAGTGCGGACGTTTTTTAGACTCATAGTAAATACGTCCAATATATTCCCCGATTATCCCTAAAAACGTCAGCTGCAAGCCGCCGATAATTAAAATAGCGGATATTAATGTAAAATAGCCTGGGACGTCAATTCCTGCAAATAAAATTTTTACAAGCATCGTCAGGACATATATAAACCCGAGAACCGTTACACCCATTCCCATATAAATCGATGCACGCAGCGGCTTATTATTAAATGAAATTACCCCGTCAATTCCGTAGTTTAATAATTTACTAAGCGTCCATTTGCTTTCGCCTTCTTCTCGGACGACATTTTCATAGTTAATCGTATATTCTTTAAATCCGATCCATGAAAACAGCCCTTTTGAAAACCGGTTATATTCATTTAAAGAAAGCAAGGCATTTAACGCTTTTCTGCTTAAAAGACGAAAATCTCCCACTCCATTCACCAAGGAAACATCAACAAATTTATTCATCATTTTATAGTACAGCTTAGACAAAGAAGACTTAATAACCGCATCTCCTTTTCGATTTCGCTTGGCAATGACTTGATGATAGCCTTTGCTATAATAATGAACCATTTGTGGAATTAATTCTGGAGGATGCTGTAAATCTCCATCCATTAAAACAACCGCATCTCCTTCTGCATACTGCAGCCCAGCCAGCATTGCTGCTTCTTTTCCAAAGTTTCTGCTGAATGAAATATAAGACACTTCCTCATATCTATCTGAAAGTTCTTTTAAGCAGCTAAGCGTATCATCCGAACTTCCATCATTCACAAAAACCAATTCATACTGAAAATCTTCTCCTGCTAAAATATTGGTCGTATATTCATAAAATGAATGAACGTTATTGCCTTCATTAAAGCAAGGTACTACTACTGACAAAAGCATATCATTCCACCTAACTATGTAATTTCTCGTATTGCCTACATGACAATACATGCCCCTTCTTTCACCAGCCAACACAACTATTTACCTTATTTTTCAAAGAAATACTCTGATTATCAGACAAATAGATAGTTCTTTCTCTCTATTTTTCACTAATCCACTAGAAGGAATATTCATACTGGATAGATTTATTATAGAAATCCAGTTATCATTTTACTATTTATTCATTTTTATTCAATATGTATATCGTTTTTTTCTTTAAAAAAGTAGCCCCTCACTAGTAAAAAACCCTTTAATTTCCATTTCTAAACTTCTTTTTTATACAAAATTATGAATTTCTAGTCAAGTAGACAGCAAGCGGCCTTTAACAGCCAGTTGTTTTTGTTTTACTGTTTAAATAATTTTGTGCTTTAAGCATCTTGTTTTAATTTTCAGAATTGTTTATACTCAAAACATCTTTGTTTTTTTAGAAAAGCAATGGAGGTGACTTTGCAGCACAGTCTATACATACTGGAGGGGGATTTTCTATGTTGAAATTAATTGGGGTTTTGCTAGTGGCAGTGGGATTTTTATTTCGTTTAAATACACTGCTTGTTGTGACTGTTGCAGGCATCGTGACGGGTCTTGTGTCAGGTTTGTCACTGCATGAAGTGATTACGATGTTTGGACAGTTCTTTGTAGATAACCGCTATATGTCTATGGCTATTTTACTTACTCTTCCTATCTTTGGCGTGTTAGAAAAATACGGATTAAAGGAACAAGCGGAAGTATTGATCAAAAAAGCCAAAAACGCTTCTTCTGGAAATGTTTTACTTATATATCTTTTTATCCGTGAAATCTCAGCCGCAGTCGGCTTAAATATCGGAGGACATGCTCAATCCGTACGTCCGCTAGTGGCGCCTATGTCCGAAGGCGCAGCTCGTGCCAAGTACGGAGAGCTTCCTCCTAAAGTCAAAGAAGATATTCGAGCTCACGCAGCCGCGGCTGAAAATACGGGCTGGTTTTTCGGAGAAGATATCTTTATCGCAACCGGTGGAATTCTTTTAATGAAAGGATTTTTCGACTCCGTGGGCATTCGCGTTGACGTCTGGGATATGGCGCTTTGGGGTATTCCAACAGCTATCGCAGCACTGCTGATCAGCGCCATTCGCTTCCGTCAATTAGACCGAAGAATTCACAAAAAGATGACCAAACACAAACCAACATCATCTTCAAAGACGGAGGCGAGTTAAATGAAAAGCATCTTGACGCTTGATACGATCTACTATTTACTCGGTATTATTGTCGCTTTTATCGCAATTCGAATTGCACGCGATCACAACCATCCTAACCGTTTAGGATCTTCTCTGTTTTGGGCGCTGTTTTCCGTTACGTTTTTATTTGGCAACGTCATTCCGCCTTTTTATGTAGGGTGTTTAGTCATTATTATGGTGATGCTTGCTTCATTTAACCGCGTGACTAAATCGAATGAAGCGGAAACACCTGCTGAAGAACGAGTAGCCCACGCGCAAAGGTTAAAAAACAAAATCTTTTTACCGGCTTTATTTATTCCTATTTTTACGATTATCGGCACCCTTCTTTTTGGCAAAATTAAGTTTGGAAACTGGGCATTGATTGACCCAGAAAAAGTCACGTTAATTTCACTGGCAATCGCAGCCGTCATTGCATTTTCCGCTTCAATGGGCGTCACTAAAGCAAAAATGGACGTGCCTGTTAAAGAAGGAAGCCGTTTGCTTCAAGCCGTCGGCTGGGCAGTTATTTTACCTCAAATGCTCGCAGCGCTCGGCGGCATCTTTTCAAAATCAGGCGTTGGAACAGTAGTATCAGATATTGTAAGTGACATTCTTCCGACTAACTATGCGTTTGTTGCTGTGCTGGCTTACTGCTTGGGAATGCTGCTATTTACAATTGTCATGGGGAATGCCTTTGCGGCTTTTGCCGTTATTACGGGAGGTATTGGACTTCCGCTGATTGTACATATGCACGGCGGAAACCCGGCGATTATGGCAGCGCTCGGCATGTTTGCTGGCTACTGTGGCACGCTGCTAACGCCAATGGCAGCGAACTTCAACATCGTACCTGCCATGCTGCTTGAATTAAAAGATAAAAACGCAGTAATTAAAGCTCAAGTACCGATTGCTTTATCCGTGTTTGTAGTAAATACGCTATTAATGTACTACCTTGTATACCATTTTTAAAGGAGATTGATAGAATGACAACTGTATTACTAACCGGCTTTGAACCATTTGAAGGTGAAAGCATTAACCCGTCTTTAGAAGCTGTAAAAGCTTTGGACGGCGTAGCTGTTGAAGGCTATCACATTGTTACTAAACCTCTTCCCACTGTTTTTGGCGAATCAATGGCTAAACTTCATACGTATATAGAAGACATCAGCCCTTCTATCGTCATTTGCGTTGGACAAGCAGGCGGCCGGGAAGGAATTACGATAGAACGCGTTGCTATTAACGTAGACGACGCGCGAATCCCTGACAACATCGGTCAGCAGCCTATTGATCGCCCTATTATCGAAAACGGACCTGCTGCATACTTTTCGACACTGCCAATCAAAGCAGCTGTCGAAAACCTGCGCCAAGCAGGCATTCCAAGCGGTGTCTCTCAAACCGCTGGAACGTTTGTCTGTAACCACGTATTTTACGGGCTTATGAACATGATTCAAAACTGCTGTATTAAAGGCGGATTTGTTCATATTCCTTATCTGCCTGAGCAAGCAATTAATCATACAGGGAAGGCTAGTATGTCGTTGGATTTAATTGTGGAGGGATTACTTTCCATTGTAAAAACCACTATCGTAACGGAAGATGACATTTTAGTTTCAGGTGGAGCTACTCATTAATACTAAAAACCAGTTCATAAAAAGAGCTGGTTTTTCTTTTTATACGCACAAAGTTTTCATCAAATAAATTAATGAAAGCTCTAAACAACCTTACCTCTCAGTCGATATATAGTATGAACGTATTTTCCCAATATGTTCAATTACTTTTATCTCGTCCAAGGGCGAGACACTTCTTGCATACAAGGATGTAAGCCAAGAAGTAAAACCATTATACGGAGGTAAGGAAAATGAGAATTAATCATAACATTACAGCTTTAAACACGTACCGTCAGTACAACACAGCTAACAATGCACAAGCAAAATCTATGGAGAAACTATCTTCTGGTCAGCGTATTAACAGTGCAGCTGATGATGCAGCAGGTCTAGCTATTTCTGAAAAGATGCGTGGACAAATTCGCGGATTGGATCAGGCTAGCCGTAATGCTCAAGATGGAGTATCGATGATCCAAACTGGTGAAGGTGCATTAAATGAAACACATTCTATTTTACAACGTGTTCGTGAACTAGCTGTTCAATCAAGTAGTGACACTAACACTGCAGATGACAGAGCTGAAATTCAAAAAGAAGTTACTGACTTAATTGGTGAAGTTGATAGAATTGCTACCGATACAGAGTTTAATACTCAAAAATTATTAGACGGTACAGGTGGAGCTGGAGCTGATGGTAAGTTTACTTTTCAAATTGGTGCTAATAAAGATCAAAAAATTGATGTAACTTTCGCTAAAATGGACTCAGTTAGTTTAGGAATTGACGGTGTTGATTTAAGTGCAGATGCCCCTACATCTACTGCTGCAATTGATACAATCGATAAAGCAATTAAAACTGTGTCAGATGAACGTGCTCAACTTGGTGCTAAACAAAATCGTTTAGATCACACGATTAACAACCTAAGCACATCATCTGAAAACCTAACAGCTGCGGAATCACGTATCCGTGACGTAGATTATGCTTTAGCTGCCTAAGTAGCAACAAGCACAGTCGTCCTAGCTGGTAACGGCTAGTGATCATAATTGGGTGAATTGCTGGAAACCCCTAAGAGCTTTTCTTACCACAGCGTAGTTGGAAACGACAGGCGAAACGGTTAAAAAAAGAAAAGATTGGGCAATCAGCAGCTAAGCTCCTGTGAGGAAACTCTGGAGAAAGTTCAACGACTAGGATAGACAGTCTAAGGCATTGTGCTATGACGATGAAATCCGTAGGGTGAAAAATATGCCGTTCCGCTTATTTATACCTGAAGTGCCCAACCCCTACTTCCTTAGAGGGTGAAGATATAGTCTAGTCATTTGTGAAAGCAAATGTTCGCACGATGGCGAAAGAAATGATGGAACAAACAAAGAATTCAATTCTATCTCAAGCATCTCAAGCTATGTTAGGTCAAGCTAACCAACAACCGCAAAATGTACTTCAATTATTACGTTAATTAATAGTTTAAAAGAGTCTCCATTACGGAGACTCTTTTTGTCGTGTAATTTTGTCTATTTGTTCCTAACATATTAACCTATTAATTGCTTAAATCCTCTCTTCTCAACAAAAGCTTTCCTCCTCAGCAAACTTCCAAAACTTTTTCTGATAGTTTATAACATTATCTATTGCTTCGAATAAAGCAGGTGGTGTATTTCTTTGCGGCAAAACGTGCGGATCTTTCCAGTTCACATTTACACCGGTAAGGCCTTCAATAACTCCCATGGTTGCAATAGGAAGGTATGCTAGGTTATATCCTCCTTCTTGTGCTACAATGAGCCTTCCTTTACAATGTGTTTCTGCTAATTCTCGAATCTTGTTTGCCATATATCTAAACCCTTCTCTTGTGACCATTAAACGCGAAATAGGATCCAATGCATTTGCATCTTGCCCCGCTGATATTATGATAAGCTCCGGCTTAAATTGACTAATAGCTGGTGCGATGATAGATTCGAATACATATTGATAACCTTCATCTCCGGTCAGGGGAGGCACTGGTATATTTATATTATATCCTTCCCCTTTTCCTTGTCCGATTTCATGTACCTGGCCGGATTCCAATGGAAAATAATCTTCTTCATGAATGGAAATAACAAGTACGTCGTCACGTTCATAAAAGATGTCTTGCGTTCCGTTTCCATGATGAACATCCCAATCCAAGATAACAACCTTTTTTAACCTGTAATGTTCAAGTGCATAAGCAGCACCTACAGCTACATTGTTATAAAAACAAAAGCCCATTGCTTGGTCTGAAGACGCATGATGTCCTGGTGGGCGTATTTGAGCATAGACTTTACTTATCGTTTCACTTTCCATTACGGTATCTACTGCTTTCATAACGGCACCTGCGGATAGCCTCGCAATCCCTTCCGTTTCAGCAGATGCATAAGCTTCAGGTCCAATTTCCCTTGTTCCTGTTTTACATGCTTTTTGAACACGCTGGATATGATCTTTAGTATGGACCCGAAGTAAATCTTCCTCCGTTGCTTCATAAGGTGATTGTCTAACTAAGTGCTGTGCTAAACCACTTTTTTCAATCATTTCTTTGATCACGGTCATTCGATGCTTGTTTTCAAACTCGTCACAAGGCTCTACCACTTCTCCACCTTCAAATATGTACTGAATTTTTCCTGTATCATGGTGCAGAAATCGTTCATCCCAAATCCAGCTTGTTTTAGATAGCATATCGTTTCATTCCTTTCTTTTTATAGTAAGGGTTAAACTTACACGTTTGAAGGTGTACGCAAAGCTTCTTTTCTTAATAATAATTCGTACGTATCTGGTCTTCTGTCACGCATGAACTGAAGCAAATTACGTGTTGAATCAATTTCCTTTAAATCAACTTCTTGAATCAAAATTCCTTCTTCATCCGTTAAAGACTGTAGAATTTCTCCCATCGGATTGCTTACAAAGCTACCTCCGTAAAAGGTCATCTCTTTTTCCGTTCCTACTCGGTTCACCGCAGCAACAAAAACACCATTTGAAATCCCGTGTGCTGAAATAGCTTTTTCCCATGCAGGACGAGTTGATAGTTCAGGATGATCAGGCTCTGAACCGATAGCAGAAGGATAAAATAGAATATCCGCTCCTTGCAGCGATAAAATTCGTGCTACTTCTGGGAACCACTCATCCCAGCAAATCCCTACTCCAATCGTTCCGTATTTTGTTTCATATACAGGGTACCCCGTATTTCCTGGAACAAAATAATATTTTTCATGATAGTTCGGACCTTCAGGAATGTGATTTTTCCTTGTAATTCCTAGGCAAGTTCCGTCCGCATCGAATACAGCTGCACTATTAAAATAAACGCCTCTAGCTGCTTTTTCGTAAAAAGGCACAATCAACACAACTTTTAGTTCTTCTGCAAGATCCCCCATTTTTTTTAATACGGAACTCTCTGCTGGTATAGCCAGCTCATACCCTGCCGGTGAAACACTTTGAGGGAAGTACTGAGCGTTAAATAGTTCTTGTAGACAAATAATTTGAGCTCCATTTGCAGCTGCTTCTTTAATTTTTTTGAGCGTATAGTTAATATTAGCTTCAACATTTTCTTCACACTCAACTTGAATAAGACCAACCTTTACTGTTTCTTTCATTTTAATCTCTCCTTTTATGTTAGAAATTTCAGATAATTAATAATGTAATTTATCAAGATATATGTTCGGTTTTGAGCTGGTTTGGCTCTGTTTTTTCATCAAAGGCAAATTGCGGCGGTGCTTTTGTAAAAAACGACGTCTTGTATACTAGATAAATAAATCCTATAACAACCCAAATGCTCCCTAACGAAATAGATTTTATATCTAAGCTTGTCCATAGCCAAACTGTAAAGACCGCTCCAATAATGGGGCTGATTAAATAACGGCATGTGCCTTTAAAATCTCTTTGTTTTCCACGGATATAATAGTGAAAGATAACAGAGATATTTACAAATGTGAATGCAATCAACGCGCCAAAATTGATAAAGGAAGCGGCTGTAACGACGTCCATTGCGAGTGCACTTAATGAGAGTACCCCAATAAAAATAACGTTTCGTGATGGTGTTTTATATTTGGGATGTATATAGGCAAATAATCTTTTAGGCAGCATTGATTCTCTGCCCATTGCATAAAGCAGTCGTGAAGCACTGGCGTGTGAAGAAATTCCTGATGCAATCGTTGAAGTGATAATTCCGGCAAGAAAGACGGATGAAAAGAGCGTTCCTCCAATATAGGCTGCTATTTCAAACGAAGCTGAATCTACAACTTTAAATGAATGATAATTTGGATAAACAAGCTGGGTAATATATGAAACGAGTATAAAAAGTATTCCTCCTATAAATGCTACAAGAAAGATAGCCTTTGGTACATTTTTCTTTGGATCCACCGTTTCTTCAGAAAGCGTAGTCACAGCATCAAATCCAAGGAAAGATAAACAAAGAATTGAAGCTCCTGCAAAAACAAAAGAAAAAGAATCCTCTGAGCCGAAAAGCTGTAAAGAAGAAAAGAACAAAAGATCACTTTCTCCTTCTATCATTTTTTTAATCGATAAGATAACAAATAGAGCTGTTACAAGAAATTGAAAAAGAACAAGTATTCCATTCACTTTTGCTGTCATTTGAATACCAAACACGTTTATACAAGTAATAATAACAATAAAAAGTAGAATCCAAAGAGACGATGGAATAGAAGGAAACGCAGCTGATAAAAAAGTTCCCGCTAACAAGAAATTAATCATTGGTAAAAAAAGATAATCTAAAAGCACAGACCAGCCGACCAGGAATCCTATATGAGGACTTATAGATTTTTGAGTATACGTATAAGCGGATCCTGATAAAGGATATTCTTTAGCCATATGCCCGTAGCTGTATGCGGTAAATAGCATGGCTGCCAGAGCAAAAGCATACGCCATAGAAACCATGCCATGCGTAGTTTGAGCCACAACTCCATATGTAGTAAACACTGTCATTGGAGCCATATATGCAAGCCCTAAAATAACAAGTGATCGGAGCGTTAACGTACGAGCAAATGTAATATCTGAATTACCTTTCATCGTGTTTCACCTTCTTAACTAGTACATTTTTCATACACTACCCCTTTCTACTTTTCGTACCCATAAATGAATGACTATCATTCATTTATGGGCTTTAAAACTTGAATTTGTAAATAACCAACAGAGCAATGACTGACTATCATTCATTATTCTTCTATTATAACCAATAGTTTTTTATTTGTCTTTTATTTTGTCAGAATTTTTAACATATTTAAAAATTGTTGACCTATACTACTGCGTAAACTCGTAAAATTCCAAGTCACCAGTCATTACTTTCCGCAAACCGTTCTCCAATGCTTATTATAGCTAACAGCACTTCTATAGGGTTCTGCTATAACTTACTTCATTTTCTTCTTCGGCTAGCTTAACAACCACTTCCGAAGCTTCCACTCTCAGCCCTCCTCACGTATTTGACAATCTATCAGTCTCTTTATATGCTTTATTACATTTGAACGCTTAGAAAACATATTCAAACCTAAAAAGGTGATGTCTCAATAAGACATCACCTTTTATAAAAATCGTTTCTTTAAATATTTCGCAATTTGTTTATAAGCAACTGGCGGACTGACAATATAGCCTTGAATGAAGGAACATTTATGCTTTTGTAAAAATTCAAGCTGCTCTTTTGTTTCAACGCCTTCTGCAATCACTTTCATGTTAAGAGCATGAGCTAGGTACAAAATGCCTTTTGTAATGGCCTGCTGCTTTCCTTTATCGGTAGCGTGTTGGATAAACGTTTTATCGATTTTGAGCGTATTAAATTCAAAGTCTTTTAAATGTGACAACGAGGAAAAACCAGTACCAAAATCATCTAAAGCAAACGTGACGCCAATTTTCTTTAGCTTTTCCATCACTTTTTTTACATGTTCTTCATGTTGAATAATGGAGCTTTCCGTCACTTCAAATTCAATAAATGAAGGGTTGATGTTGTAACGGGCTAACGTTTGTTGAACGTGTTCTACAAACCCTCGTTTCAGCAAATGCTTAGACGAGACATTAATTGAAACAGGAACGACTTGTAAACTTTGACTCTTCCACTGCTGCAGCTGCTTGCAGACGTAGTCGATTACCCAGTCGCCAAGTTCAATAATTAAATTGGTTTCTTCTGCTAAAGGAATAAAGTCTTCCGGTGATACGCGTCCCCATTCCGGATGATTCCAGCGAATTAACGCTTCAATACTATCAATCTCTCTGCTTTTTGTATGAACCTTTGGCTGATATTCAATAAAAAATTCATTTTGAAGAAGTGCGTTTCGCAGCCCTTTTTCTAGGTGATAGCTTTTGTACGTCTCACTGTCCATTAACGGCGAATACAGCTGCCAGTCGCTTCGTCCGAGTTCTTTCGCACGCCGCATAGCAAGGTTAGCATTGGTTAATAGCGTCTTTACATCTTCTCCGTCATGCGGGTAGATGCTTACTCCTATACTGGCTGTGACGTAGAGAGAAAAGTCATCAACGGTAATTTCTTTTTCGATTTCTTGAAAAAGAGCCGCAACTAGCTTTTGGCATTCATTGATGTGTGCAAGAGATAAAAAGCAAACCGCAAGCATATCTTCTCCTACTCTCGCTAGCATCACACGGGGCGTCACGAACTTCTTTAAGCGATTAGCAATACACTGCAGCAAGCGATCACCTATGTCGTGTCCTAATGTATCATTAATATGTTTGAAACGATCAAGCCCTAGATAAAAGACCGCCAATGAATCTCCATTTTTTTTCATCTGTCGAATGAAATTTTTTAATTCTCTTTCAAACTTTCTCCGATTCGCTAAGTTTGTCACATGATCATGAGTCGCAAGATATTCAACTTGATTCATATACTTTTTTTCTGCGGTGATATCTTCAACAATGCCATCTATACGCACCAGGTTGTCGTTTTCGTCAAGCGTGGGAATGCATCGATCTTTTATCCATTTCATCTCACCTGTTTTTGTGTAGATTCGATAATGCTGACGAATCGTTTTTCCTTTTTGTAATTGATGCTGCCCTTTTGCCACAGCTAGTTTATCTTCTGGATGAATAAAGCTTTTCCACAGATCTCTATTTCCTAAAAGCTTAGCCGCATCTTCTCCGTAAATATTGCTAACACCGCTAGAGCAGAAAATCATTTCATTGCTCTGCACATCAACGGACCATATTCCGGCATCCAAATTGTTGTAAATCGTTTGAAACTGCTGTTCTTTTTGCTTCAATTCATTCGTAATCACTTTCGATTCGGTAATATCGTGCACAACGCCAATCAGCTGTATGACGTTCCCTTGCTCATCTACTAGCGCATCTGCTTGCTCAAACACCGTGCGTTCTTCACCGTTTGGCCGTATCAGCGTGTATTCAATGTTATAGCTTTCTCCTGTTGAAAGTGCCTCCATAACGGCTGTTTCTAACCTTTTTTGGTCACAGCGATTAACGAATTGAAGAACTTCTTTTAAAGAGGGAGTAAAGAGCTGCTTAGGGTTTAATCCGCAAATATTATACAGCTGAGGCGACCAGTAGCTTTTATCTTCCATGACGTCATAATACCAGCTTCCTACATTCGCAAGCTTTTGCTCCATTTTTAAATGTGTCTCTAATTGAGAAATGTGATTAGAGCGCTCTTGCTCTTTTGAATCATCTCGGCATACGGCATAAACACCAGCTACTTGTTCATTTACGATAATAGGAATAAGAGTGATATATAAATAAAGTTCTTTTTTTGTTTTGTGATGAATTATCGTCGAAAACTGAACTTTTTCTCCTTTTAAAGCAAGTTGAAAGCGATCTTGTGCCTGTTGTTGTTTTGATTTATGTATAAGAGCCGTCAGCTGCTGGCTTTTTTCTTTATGCTCGTTTCCTGTTAGCTTGAAGGCTGCTTCGTTGCTAAACATGATATCGCCTTCACAGTTGATTAAAAAAATACCTTCACTGTATTCTTTTAAAAGCTGTGTATTCAAACGATCAAGATGTTTCATGATTATGATCGACTGATCCTTCTTCGTGTTTTTATCTGGCAAGGTCTCATGCTGCCTCCTTTTATCTCTTTATCTATTTCTTCTATACTAGTAAAATAAGCTACATTTGACATATATTTTACTCTACTTTCCCCAAATGAGGAACATCTCAGGTAAAGATAGCCGAAAAGGTTTTTAAAGTCTTTTTTTATTTGGTAAAATAAAACATATAAAGAAGGGATAGCGTGACGCAAAGTGCTAAAAAACATGCTTTATTTTCTAGGGGTTCCTTTCAAACCGCTGCTTTTTTACTTCTTTTCTCGCCTCTTTTTACTCGTTTGTTTCAGCAGAACGTCTGGACGTATATAACAGTCGCTTCTATCATTGTTCTTTTTAATTTCATTACCGAGTGTATTTTAGTAAAAAGAATCAGCGCTGTGCCTCAAAACTACACTGCTTTTTTCCAAACGATTTGTCTGCCTGTGAACGTACTTCTGCTATGTTTCTTTTATTATGTTACGTAAAAAAGCATCTATCAATTTGATAGATGCTTTTCTTATATTATCAAACATTCAAAAGACTCGATAAATGCTTGGCTACAATCGCTCCTTGACCGGCTGAAGAGCTGATACTAGAAAACAAGGGAGTCGTGCACGCGTCTCCAATTGCGTAAATAGATGGGTTGCTGCTTTGATGCACTTCATTGATGACGATGAGCCCGCTTTGTGTAGTGGTGACTTTTTCTTTAATGAGTTCAACATTGGGCGCTACGCCTAGTCTGATCAGCACTGCGTCTACTAATAAATTCTCGGACTCACTGTTTTTACTTTTTAAATCGATTGATGTGACGTGATGCTTTCCATGGATAGCCGTCACTTCGGTATCTGTTATCACCTTAACACCGGGATCGGAAAGAACTTTTTCAACGTATTGCTCTCTTGCTTTAAAATGCGTAGAACGATGAATCAGATATACTTGTTTTGCTTGTGATGCTAAAAGATGTGCTCCTTCAAAAGCCCTGTCTCCTCCCCCAATGAGAGCAACCCTTTTACCTTTTAACCGTTCGCCGTCTGCTGAGGCTGAATATACTTCTCCTCGGTTAATCATTTGCTGTTCACCAGGCACTCCGAGCTTTCGCTGACTAGAGCCCGTTGCTAAAATAAGATACGTATAGCCAATTTCTTTTTCTGTTTCTTGCTGCTTTACTTTTACTGTTTTAGAACGTTCGTCAATGGAAATTACTTTTGTATTCGCTTCATATAAGCAGTCCATATCGATAAAATGCTGAACCATTTTACGCTGCATCTCAATTCCATTTTCCGCTTGTATTCCGGGATAATCAATAATCTCATTATAAATCGTAAACAGCTGTCCGCCTAACTGTGCATGCTCTTCAAGAAGCAAGCACTCAACGCCTAGCCTTTTACACCACACGGCAGCAGAAATACCAGCGGGTCCTCCGCCAATAATCAGTACGTCAACGTGTTGCATACAGCTCACCTCGCTTCTGCTTCTCAGCTTATATGGCTTTTTGTTTCTTTACATTTGTCGCTGTAAAAGAGATAAAAATTCTCCTCGAACCTCTGGTTTTTCCATAAATGTTCCCCGAACGGATGAAGTGGCTGTAGAAGCTGAAGATTTTTTAATTCCTCTTCCGCACATGCACATATGCTTCGCTTCAATAATCACCATAACTCCTTTCGGCTCTAACACTTCTTCGATTGCATCTGCAATTTCATTTGTTAGACGTTCTTGAACTTGAAATCTCTTTGCGTATCCTTCTACCGTACGAGCGATTTTAGATAGACCTGTAATTTTTTTATCCGGTATATACCCAACGTGGGCAACGCCAAAGAACGGCGCAAAGTGATGTTCACACATTGAGTGAAATTCAATGTCGCGTATTAACACCAATTCGTTGTGATTCACATCGAATGTTTTTTCCAAATGAGCTTTCGGATCTTCACGGTAGCCTTCCGTGTATTCTAAAAACGCCTTTAACACGCGGTACGGCGTCTCTTCAAGACCGTCTCTTTCCGGATTATCTCCGCATAAATCAATCAGTTCTTTCACCGCATTCATAAATGTGTCAGCTTGACCTATTTTTTTATCTATTTCAGTTGAATTCGTGCCTACTGTTTCTAAAAATTTTTGAGCAATTAAATTTTGTGTACTAAGTGCCATGTTTCTATTTCCTCTTCCCTTTTCTTAGTAAGTTTCGTTTCAATTGATATTTTTGCTTCAGCTATTTAAAAACGCTGCTTCAAAATCTTTTGCAGGAAGGGGCTTGCTAAACAAGTATCCCTGCATGTGAAGACAGCCATTTTCTATTAAAAACGCTCTTTGATATTCTTCTTCTACGCCTTCTGCGATTACCTGCAGTTTTAAACTTTGAGACAGGCTGATAATCGCCTTGGCAATTTCACTGTTGCTGTAATCTTCTTGAATATCTTGAATAAAAGACCGGTCGATTTTTAAGCAATCGATTGGTAATTTTTTTAAATAACTCAACGAAGAATAGCCGGTTCCAAAGTCATCGATAGAAATTGATATACCATATTTCTTTAATAAATGTAAAGCTTTAATCGTTTCTTCCGCGTTCGTCACCAATGTACTTTCCGTGATTTCCATTTCAAACCAAGCAGGATCAAATTGATGCAGCGAAAGAAATTGGTTGATTTCTTTAACTAAAACAATCGGATCTTGAAATTGCCGTGCAGAAAAGTTGACCGCTAGCGTCATTTTTTCGTGTAGGCTCTTATTCCATTTGCTCACTTGAGAACAAGCTTTCTTCATGACAACTTCCCATAAGGAGTGAAGCAAACCAGCTTCTTCTGCTATAGGAATAAACACTTCTGGAGAAACAAATCCAAGCTCTGCATCATTCCAGCGAACTAATGCTTCTACGCCGGTTATCACATTGCGCTTTACTTCTATTTTCGGCTGATAGTAAACGTCAATGTCACTTTTTTGAATCGCTTTTCGCAAGCGCGTTTCGATTTGTACCCTTTCTGTCTGCTTCTTAATTAAAGAGTCATGGTAAATTGTTACCTTATTCCCACCGGTTCTTTTTGAAGCATACATGGCTACGTCTGCAAACGTAATAAGCGTGTCTAAATTCGTAGAATGATTTGGGTAAAAGCTTAAACCGCTGCTCACGCTAACAAAAATTTCATCATTGTCAATGTAGCAAGGCTGCTGAACATATGCAAGCATCTTCTGGGCGATACGTTCGACTTCTTTCGCGGTAAAATCGCTAAACAAAATAACAAATTCATCTCCTCCTTGCCTTGTAAGAAAGCTGTTAGAAGAAGGCAGACACTCTTTAATACGGTTGGCTACTATTTGAATGAGCTTGTCTCCTTTTGAATGTCCTAATGTATCGTTAATATCTTTAAATCGATCTATATCCATAAATAGTACGGCTACATGATTAATAGATTTTTCCTTCGACTCAATTAATCGCCTGTTTAATTCTTCTTTAAAATACCTTCTGTTTGGCAATCCTGTCAAAAAGTCGTGGTACGCATGGTACTCACTTTCTTCCTGACTCTTTTTTAAATCATCCACATATGTTTTCAAAAAGCGAGAAAGATCGTTGATGTTTGCCACGAGCCCGCCTAGCTCATCTTTCCTTCTTGTATTCAGCACCTTGCCAAAATTACCTTTGGCAATTTGATTCACATGCCCCATGATACGTTTAATAGGCCGCGTAATGGAAGTTGAGAAAATAAAGCTAATGATGAGTACAAGAAAGATAAAAGGAAGAGACAATAACAAATGCTTGATTAATTCTTGCTCCAGTTCTTTTTCAATAAGTCCGTAGTCATAGACTACGCCTATTACATAAGTTGGAGAGTTCTTTTCTTTAATCGGTACTAATGTTTTTAATATTTTTTTATGATTGATTTCAGTAAGATAACTTTGGGTTTTTCCAGTTTTTAAGGCATGTTGAATTAGCTTTTTGTCATGTGAGGTGTTGCGATACATATATGTTCCGTACCAAATGGGTCGATCATCTATTCTAATGTATTTATTTCCATTTAAATATACGTTTTGATTTTTCTCTCCGAAAGTTTCCGGGTTAAAAACAGTTAGTTCAAGAACACCCTCAAGTTTTTTGGTAAAACGGTTCATAACATTCGTTGGACCAAACTTTTTTTCAACATCAAACACATGATTATCGCGAAAGTAAGGATTTATAATATAATTAGTAGACCCGTCGTAATAATAACCCCATTTATCAATGTGATCAGGATTACTAGAAGCCACTTCAATTGGCCCGCTCCAGAAATGAGGCAAAGTTAACCCCCGGGTCGTCGTGACTGGCTGTTGAGAAAGCAGCTGCTTAAAAGACGTATACCAAAATCCCCAATCCTTTGTAGACATATTGACTTCATCAGCATCAGAAGATCTCACTCCTATAATATCATCTCCTACAGCAGCTAGTAATGTAATGTGGGATACCATAACCTTTTCAGCTAATTTTTTTAATTGTTCATTGCTAATATCATGGTAGTCAGCCGGTAACGAATTTTGTATCGCAATGGAAGCCGTTCGTAATTCTTGTCCCATTCGATCTTCCAAATATAAAGCACTGTTTTTGGAATTCTCTACTTCGTATCCAATTTCTTCTGTCACCAGCGTAATTTCCTTTTGATTAAATTCTATCAATCTATTTTTTGACCGAATGTAGTGCAGCGTATTATTCGCCAGTAGAATACACAATACCAACAAAGTAAAAAATAGCGATAACTTTTTCTTTATCGACACTCGTGATGGCCTCCTGTTAGTAAAGACTTGATCTAATTCTTTTAAAAACATATTCATGTGTTCTAAATTTACATCGGACTATATGCTCCCATTTTCACTCAAAACAATGAATTCATGCAAAAAACCAACCTCGTTGGTTGGCTCAATTTAAAATCGCTATAAAACATGCAAACATATATTAATAAAAACTTTTATTTACATCTTTAGAACAAATTTATATTCTTATCATATTCTAACTGTTTTCTTTCAAATATCCAAGGAGAAAAATTTGTCTGCTGCGTGTCTAAGGTTTTAAAAAGAATGGTTTCAACTTATTTTTTCAAAAGATTGTTGACGAAGGAAACGTTTAAAAATCTGCATAAATTGAAGGGGCTGGTGGATGTGTGCTACATGACCAGCACTCTTAATCTCCTCATACTGTACGTGAGGGACGTATTGATTTAAGTTCACTAATGTTCCTTTATATAACTCATCGTACTCTCCCATTATCCATAAAATAGGAACGTTCACTTCACGCAATACAAATTCAGAGTTTACCTCCAAATTTAATCGCACTATTCTTTCAAACAAAGAAGGCTGTAGCAAACGTGCACTTTCCAAGAATATAGCTTCTGAGTCTTCTAGAATTTCTTTTCGATTTGGGTTAAGCGCTCGAACGCACTCTTTTAACCACTCATTATAACTAAGCTGTCTTCTTCTATTCATCAGTTGAAGGAGATTGGTATGATATACAGAAGGAACGTTACAGCAGTAGCCTCCTACAAACGTTAAGCTGGCTACCATATGTGGATACTTTTGTACAAATGACAGAGCAATAAGACAGCCAAAACTCAGTGCACACAAATGAGCTTTTTTAATATTCATTTGTATGTAGTGCATATAGAGCTGATCAACAAACGCCTGCAATGAAAACGAATCATCCAGGTTTATATTTTTTAAAGGATAAAAATCATATGAAGTGCAGTAATAGTTTTTCTTTAATACGTCCATCTCTTTAGCGAATACACTTTGATTTCCTACAATTCCATGCAAAAAAATAATGGCATCTTTCATTTTCCGAGTACCTCAGCTGTCGTATTTTCACTATATTAGGTCAAAAGTCATCTGTATCTACAACCTATGGTATAAACAATTAAATCACGAAATAAAACGTTTAAAAACACTGTTTTTCCAAAAACAATAATTCTATATACTCATTTATCAACGGTTACTATTATACTACTAGTAGAACAAAAAAATAATACAAAAAAATGCCTAAACAGTATTTTTTGTATTTTGTGATATATTGAAATACTGCATCCTGCTTGTTTAAGATTGGATAAAAACTTTTTATAACGAGACATATCTACTTCTTAAACTTCTTCAACATTCGGTGATACCAGTAGATTCCGACTCCCGTTAACAAAATAATGATTCCCCACTGATGCGGTAAAAACTTCAGCATCCATATGGACATGAAAATAGTCGCTACCGTTAAGTTACTCAGCCACTGCTCTCGGCTGAGCTTTTTCTTATTTACTACCACGGCTATATAACCGATGGGTGGTGCAAAAAAGCACAGCAGCAGCAGAAATTTTTCTGAACGGTGCCAAGGCTGTTTATTCATTTTTCCTCACTTTTTCTATTTAAAATGAACTGATAGCCAAACGTCACAATGATCCCTGTCCAAAACATCGAAAATGACGACACTAACTCGGCACCTTTATAGGTATACATTATTACGTTCACAAACAGCAGCAATAAAAGTATATAAAAACCTGCCGACACAGCTTTATTCCAATTTTGATGCTCTCGTTTAGACGCATCTTTAAACAACTTCATCGAAACTCTCCTTTTACATCTCATACATCACTTATCCATTTAAGGGTTCTATCTTTATGTTAGCATATTGGGTAGTTTTGGAAAATAGATAAAGGAAATTATATGGAAAATCCACAATCGATAACAATAGAACTATAAAAAGATAATAAATGTAAATAAATAATTCTTTTTAACTATTAATTTACACACAAAACGTTCATATTAGTATACAATAATCTCAAAATATGTTTTTTAAGGAGATAAAAGGATGACAGCAACTCATAATCAGCTAACAAACGCTTTTCACCGTACGCCGCACGATCAAAACACATTTCATTTTCTTGATGAAAAAGTAACGCTTCTTGTATCAGGTGAAGACACAAACGGAGCTTACGCTGTAGCACACGTAGTGAAACCAGCAAACCAAGGTCCCCCGCTTCACCTTCACGAACATGAAGACGAAACGTTTTACGTAAAGCGCGGCTCAATGATTTTCTACATAGGAGAAGAAATAATTGAAGCAACAGCGGGCGATTATGTTTTTGCTCCTCGAGGTATTCAGCACCGCTTTGTGACCGGACCAGAAGAAACAGAATTTATCCTTACTGCTTCTCCAGCAGGCTTTGATTCATTCGTTAAAGAACTCGGTACTTCCGTTCCCGAAAATGCTCCTCTGCCGCAAGTGGGACCGCCTACTGAAGAAGAAATTATGAGTTTAGTTACCGTCTCTAAAAAATACGGCATTACCTATCCTGAAATTGAAAAAGCACTGAATAAAAAATAAACCAATACATAAAGATCTGCTCTTTACCGGGCAGGTCTTTTTTCTATTTTTATCCTTCTTTACTCATGGAATAATTTAACACACCCTTGTCCACACTATGCTTATCTGTTTTTTATAAATACGTACCATTTTTATAGATAGGAGGAAAGCCAATTGAACGCAGAAAGCAAGCGTTTGACTTCGCCTGAAATAACGAGTCTATGCGCGCAGTATCAGCAGGATACGCTGGCGGTTTGTGTAGCAAAACACGTTCTTGCAACGGTCACGGATGCAGAGATTCGGTCGCTGTTTGCCTTTTCGCTAGAGCTATCGAAAAAGCATATTGAGCTGCTGACTGCCATTTTTCATGCTGAACATTTTCCGCTGCCAAAAGGTTTTACAGATGAAGATGTGGACTTGCACGCACCTCCGCTTTTTACAGACTCGTTTTGGCTCAAGTATCTTCACGACATGACGATTCACGGCTTGGCAGGATACGGCATTTCATTTAGCGTGTCCGTTCGCCGAGATCTTCGAGATTATTATCATCAGTGTAACTTGGACGTGATGGAAGTATATAATCGGTCTCTCGACCTGCTTTTAGCAAAAAATCTTTATGTACCGGCTCCTTATTTTTTAAATCCGAAACAACAAGAGCCGATCACAGATTTGACTTACGCTCTTGATTTTGTAGGAAAGCAGCGCCTTTTAAACGCAACGGAAGCCGGAAATATTTATTTTAATTTGCGCAAAAGCATGGCAACCAAAGCGCTTTTAATTGCCTTCAAACAAGTGAGCAAACGAAAAGACGTGCGGAAAGTCATGGAGACGGGGCTTGATGTGGCCCACAAGCATATTGAGCTTTATTCTTCCATCATGCACGAAGAAAACCTTCATACCCCTCCGCTTTTGGATAATGAAATCACAACGTCTACGCACGCGCCATTTTCAGAAAAGCTGATGACGTTTCACGCAGGCGCAATGTTTAAAGTAGCCATTACCTATTACGCAACGGCAATGACTACTAGTATGAGGCTTGATATTGTCGGGCACTGTGAAGCGTGTATTTTAAGAGACTTAAAAGTAGCGGGGCGATGCAGCGAAGTGATGATTAAAAACGGCTGGATTGAAAAGCCGCCTGAAGCAAGCGATCGTAAGCAAATGTAAGTTTTTTCATAACAGCTCTTGACCTGAAACGCGTTTCATACTTTATGCTGTATTTATTCTCATCAGCCGGCGTGACACGAACGGTGGCGTTACGGCTGATATGTTATCCATAAAAAAATCCGGTATGTTCACCGGATTTTTTTGTATGACTACATATTCATTTCTTTTTTATACGCCAAGTACGAATACAGATAAGGAATCGCCACGCACAGAACGATACTCCCCCACATGATAACTGACTTGTATCCATCAGGTAAAAAAGCGCTAATAAGAATTAGCAGTCCGCCTATAAAAAAGATCTTTCCAGATAAACGATGCGTCTTTTTCCATACGTTTTCATTGCTCAATGTCCACGGTGTACGAATCCCCATAAAATAGTTCGAGCGCACGCGCTGCAAGTAGTTTCCGATAATGATAAAAACGAGTCCAGCCATAATCGGAGCAATGTACGACATCGGTACGTTATAGCCAAGCCCCTGTAAAATAGTGCTCATATTTACAAAAAAGAATAATAGCAGTACGGCGTTTAACAGGATGTTATACGTTTTTGAAAAGTACTTATAATTTTCTTTACGCGGATCAATTCGCGGAACAAAGGCGATGACAAAATAAATAAGTACCATGATTCCTACTGTTAAAATCATTGCATTTATCTTTGTGGCAAATCCGTCTGCTTCTCCATTTGCTCCCCAGTGAATAGGCATCGTAGCTGGAAGATGCGGCAGTGCAACCAGCCATGCAATTAGTGTGAAAAGGGTAATGCCTAAAGGAAATACGTGTTTTTTCATTTAACTCTCTCCTTTCTGAAAGCTGAAAAACCAGCCGATTAAATCTTGAAAAACGGTTGTATTTAACGAATAAATCACAAACTGCCCTCTTTTTTCATCTTGAACGAGGTCCGCTTGCTTCAAGATTTTTAAATGATTTGAGATGCTTGGTTTGGTCATATTAAAATACTCGGAAATTTCTCCTGCGGTTAAATCCCGCTCTTTTAGCAACTCTAAAATCTTCCTGCGAGTAGGATCGGCTAAGGCTTTAAACGTTTCATTCAATTGAAGTTCATCTCCATCATATTTAAGTATTTAGATAATTATCTAAATATTAAACTATAAAGTATAATATGTCAATATTTTGAAAAGAGAACACGTGCATTTGACTCATTTTTTTGTTTTTTCAAAGCAGTCCATGCATACAAACTGCGCTTCTTGATGCAGAAAAGCTTTGATTTCGGTCATTCCTCTTTTACTTGGATACTTCATTCTCATCCATACTTCTTCATTCGGCTGAATTTCTTTTTGACAAACGGAACATCACTCTTTTATTTTAAACATAGTATCCCTCCATTTCTTTATCATCTAACTATACGTTTTACTAGCCAAAAGGTTTCATAAAAAGAGGCTGGGACGTAACCAAATCAACCCTAGCTAGAAGCAACTACAGAGATGAAACCTACGTTCACCTTATTAGTAAAAAAGGGTTTGAGACATAACGAAATGTATCCAATCTAAAGGCGAGTATATGAGATACATGAGCTCCTATGGATCGCTTTTGACACGGCAGTTGATTTCCGTGCAAGGCTTCGCTTTCCGCGGGCGGCCGCTGAGCCTCCTCGTCGCATATGCTCCTGCGGGGTCTCACCTGTTCCGCTTTTCCTGCAGGAGTCTTCGCCTTGCCCTCCAATCAACTGCTAGAAAGACTTACACACATGAAACCTATGTTTACCCTAACAAAAAAACCGAACCATGAATCAAACATCTTGATTCATGGTTCGGTTTTCACTTTGTCTAAAATCCTTTTGTCCCAGCCTCTTCCTTCAACTAAATTACTTATGTCCTAACCTCTTTTAAACATTATAGCGGCGTTACGTCTTCCTGCTGTTTTTGCTGTATTCTTTGTTTTTTCGATTTTCTAAAATGAAGCAGTTCATATACAACTGGAATGACTACAAGCGTAAGAAGAGTCGCAACGGCCAATCCTCCGATTACAACGACTGCAAGACTTTGAGAAACAAGGCTTCCGCTTTCGCTTTGTTTAAATAAAAGCGGCAGCATCGCACAAATCGTAGCAGCAGACGTCATGACAATTGGACGCATACGCGTAGCAGCTGCTTCAACAATGGCATCGCGCATAATCATTTTCTTTTCATTTTGCTTCACGCGGTCTAATAGTACAATGGCGTTGGTTACAACAATACCAATCAGCATCAGTGCTCCAAGTAAAGCCGTTACGTCTACTGGAATACGGCTAATTAATAATCCTAAAACGGCACCGATCGCTGCAAGCGGAAGTGAAAATAAAATTGCAAACGGCGTACGGATTGTTTTAAACGTGATGACCATAATTAAGAACACAATACCAATTGACACGAGCATGGTAATGAACAAGTCAGAGAAATCTTCTCCTTGCTGAGTGCTTGCTCCGCCGATTACAACGTCAACATCTTTTGAAATCGATAGTCCTTTACTCTTACCGTCTCCAAAAATCGCTGTTTGGATGTTTTTATTAATCTCTGAAAACTTTTCTGGATTGACATCCGCTGTTACTTGAATATACGGGTCTCCATTTTTATGAAACTGATTTGTTGGCTTTTCAGCTTGCGTTAGCGAAGCCACTTTTGAAACAGGTGACGGTCCTGTCTCTGTCATAATAGAAATATCTTTTAACTCTTTTGGTGACGTTGGATTTAAGACAGATTCAAGAAATACGTTTGCTTGCTTGCCTTCTAAATCTATCGCTCCAATCGGCGTTTTGTTCAGCATAACGCCAAGCTGTTGCGCTACTTGCTGCGTATTCGCTTTTGTTGGATCTACGTCTAAAGAGTAAATCATTTTCTTTTCGTCTTGGTTCGTAGAAACTTTGTCTACTCCTTTTATATCGCTGATTTCTTTCTTAATGCTGCTTGCCGTTTTTTCTAGCTTGTTCATGTCGTTTCCAATTACATCAACGGTAATGGAAGTAGTAGACGCTCCCATTAATGAAGCAGCACTGACGCTAAGATCTCCTCCGTCATAGAGTTTCTTTTGATTTTGAATTCGTTTCATTAGCGAATCCGTGTTTTCACCGTCTTTTACGGTAATCGTATACGTAGCTTCAGTAGGCGAACCAACGTCTCCCCACTTGGCTCCTTCGGCCGTATTACCAAGCTGCATGTATACTTCTTTCACTTCTTTTTGAGCTAAAATATAGCGTTCAAGCTGCAGTGATTTTTCTTCTACGGTTTTAATTGGCGTGTTATTTGGATAGCTTAACGTTGTGCCTACAAAGTCAGATGAAGAGTTATCCACCGCTCCTTTAGGCATCATCGTGTACGCGCCAATAGATCCGACAAATAAAAGCAGCGAAAGCAGCAGCACAACCCATTTATGATTAAGCGACCACGTAATGACTTTTGTAAAACGAACAGGCTGCTTGTGCTTGCGAATTTTTTCATTTTTTAATAATCCCGCACTCATTAACGGTACAACAGTAAGCGCCACAATTAATGAAGACAGCAGCGAATACGTCAGCGTTAGAGCAAAAGGAAGCATAAAGTCCTGAAGCCCTCCGTTTACAAGGCCGATTGGTAAAAAGACGGCTACTGTCGTTAGCGTAGAAGCGGTAATAGCAGAACCTACTTCTTTTGTCGCATCAATAATTAAACTAAGCGAAAACTCTTCTTTTTGCATTTTCCGGAAGATGTTTTCAATAACAACGATACTATCATCTACCAATCTCCCAATCGCTACCGCTACTCCTCCAAGAGTTAAAATATTGAGCGTTACGCCTGATTTAGACAGTAAGAACAGCGTAAAGCAAAGCGATAGCGGAATGGATACAATTGTGATAAACGTAGAGCGAACGCTGCGTAAAAACAGCATGATGACAACGGTCGCAAAGAGTGCGCCTAGCAACACTTCTTTCATCATGGAATGAACAGAGTTTTGTACGCTATCCCCTGTTGCAAAAAATACAGAAGCATTTACATTGTTATAGTCTTTGTTAATTTGCTGAGACAGTTTTTTCACTTCTTTTGTAATGCTAACGGCGTTTGAGTGACTGTCTTTTGTCACAATAAGTAAAAGTGCATCTTTTCCGTTAATATGCGTCACGACGCCTTCAGGCTTTTTCACCTCTACTTTTGCAAGGTCGCCTAGCGTTACATTCGGTGCCACCGGCAGCTTTTTCACTTTGTCCAAGCTGTCAACTTTACCTGTTACATTGATGTTGCTCGACTTGTTATTAATGACTTTTTCTCCAACTGCAAGCGACGTGTTTTTTCCTTCTAACACGCTGATGACTTTATCAATCGTCACGTTCTTTTGTGACAATTTTTTATTATCAACTTTAATAGACACGTAGGAATCCGCTGTTCCATATGTTTGAACACTGGCAATGCCTTTAATGTCTTTATATTTAGGGATCAGTTTTTTCTCTGCAAGATCCAGATTGTCTCTTGTTAATCCTTCTTTAAATGTGAGTGAAATATCTGCGATGGGAATCATAGAGGTATTTAATTGAATAACATTAGGTTTTGATACGCTGGCTGGAAGCTGCACCGAAGACAGCGCTTCTTGAACGTTTGTTTTTGCTTCTTTCATATCCGTTTTGGATTCAAATGAAATATCGATTTTGGAATAGCCGTCTCCCGTTGTCGAATACACGTTACTTTTTCCTTTAACACCGGCTACCGCTTCTTCAATTGGTGACGTAACTTGTTTTTCCATAGAATCCGCATCCGTTCCTTGCCCCATAACTACTACTGACACTTGAGGCTGATCAGCGGTCGGCAGGAACTCCATCGGAAGTGTAAAATAACTAATGACTCCTAAAGCTAAAATTAAAATAGACATAATGGTAATAGCCGCTTTATTTTTGAACGACCATTTGGTGACCCATGACATGAAATATCCCCTTTCACTTTTTCGTACAAACTCAGTCAAACATTTCTAAAATATGCTAAATAACCACTAAATTATACCTAATGTTCCTTACCATTTAAAGACTTATTTTTGTAAAAAGTCCCATTATTTGAACAAAATCATTTATGTATATGCGTTTGTTTATATAATCAGCTCTTTTACAGCAAAAAAAAAAGACGCCGATACCCGGCGTCCCACATGTAGTAAGTGAAAGAAGAAGAAGAATATGCCTACGATTTCTCAGGCAATTCTATGACCTTATTTGGTTTCTTCCCGTTTTTTTATAAAATAAACATATTTAGCATAAATTCCCTCAACTAGCAGCTCGATTGTGCTTTGTTTCCGTATCGTTTTGAATCTTTAACGACGTTAATAACGCCACGATGCTTCCGGCAAAGCCAAATAAAAACAAGTGATGAATGCCTGCCATAAAGCTTCCGCCTGAAGTCAGCAACGCACCCATAATCGTAACGCCGATTGCTGTTCCCATGTTTCGGCAAAACATAAAAAATGACGTTGAAATACCTCTTTCATGTCCTCCTACTAATTGCTGTACACCAATGACTCCAACCGTAGAAAGCAGACCAAACGACAGTCCTTGTACAATCATGACGCAAAACACATAAAAGAAGCCGTGACTTTCATTTAGCATAAGCAGAAGTGTTCCCGAGCCAACCAGCAGCACATTCCCGATTAACAACAGCTTTCTGTAGCCGTGTTTTAAAATCCATTTACCTGCAGGCACGGACACAGACATCCATCCAACCGCTGTTCCTAACAGCGCCACTCCGCTCATAAACAGTGACAAATGCGCTACTCGCTGTAAAAATAACGGAATGTAGCTTGACGTTCCGAATAAAGCCACCGTTCCAATAAACGCATTAATATTAATCCATGACAGCGTTTTGTTTTGGAACATAGACAACGGTACAATCGGAGAAGCATGTTTTCGTTCATGCAAATAAAAGATCACTAATAAAATAAGTCCAACGACTGCATACACAATTCGGTTTTGTTCCACTACTGTCACAAGCAGCAGTGAGGTAACGCCCGCTCCAAACAAAATAGCGCCGATGTAATCGACTTTTGCTCTTTTCGGCTCATAGCTTTCTTGATACGGCATTAACGCTAGAAACGCGACGATACATACCGGTAAATTAATAAAGAAAATCCATCTCCACGTTAAATAATCCACAAAAAAAGCGCCTAAAAGCGGAGCTAACACAGCTGATAATCCCCACATCGTTGTAAACAGCGCTTGAATTTTCCCTCGCTTCTCAACTGGAAATAAGTCTCCGGCAATAATAGCGGGAAAGGCCACCATAAACCCGGCTCCTATTCCTTGAACCGCACGGAAAAGAACAAGCTGAATCATCGTATTTGCCACGCCGCAAAGCATCGAACCAATTAAAAAAGCAATAATTCCAAACCCAAATACTTTTTTGCGGCCAAATAAATCCGATAATCTTCCCGCTACCGGAGATAAAATCGTACTTGCAATCATGTACGAAGCAAACGACCACGCGTACAAATCAAATCTTCCAAGCTCTTTTGCAATAACGGGCATCGTCGTATTCATAATCGTTGAATCAAGCGAAGCCACTAGCATTGCAAGCACAATACTAACCATTACGGACGTTCTGCTTTTCATGTACCAATCTCCTTATCTCTATAATCTGAGCGTCTAGTGTACTCCTCCTTGCCGTTCGTTGTCTATACTTATGCATACAAAATGCTAAAAAGCTTCTCACTTTACTATGAGAAGCTTTTTACCCCCTTATTCACATATCTTCTTGAACCTTTTCTTGATCAGACAGTTCTTTATTTCGAGCCATAACCGCAAATCCAGCCATTACAATGATGCTGCTTGAAATGCCGTATAGGATTGGCGTGGTAGAAGAAAGCCCTTCAATCAATAGACCTCCAAGTACTACTAGCGTACTGACAACAATCGCTGAAACTCCGGCTTTTGGATGAATGTCTTTCCAAAACAGCGAGACAACAAACGGAACAAAGATCGCTCCTGATAAAATCGCATACGCAACGTCTAGAGCAACAAGTACGTCTTGAATCCAAAGAGCAAAAATAATAGCAAGCACGCCGACAATAAGTGTATTCACACGGGTTAAAACTAAATAGTTTTTCTCTGAAATATTTTTAAGCCACACTTTTTTAATGATATCGTTACTAATCAGCGTAGAAGACGCAAGCAGCGTTCCTGAAGCAGTTGACATCAGCGCCGAACAAACGCCTGCAAGTACGAGACCTAATAACCCTTGAGGCAGAATTTGAATCGCAAGCGTCGCAAAAATGCTTTGACTGCTTTCTGCGTTTGGCAGCAGCAAATACGCACACATTCCAATTACACTTCCAGCAATTGCGTAGGCAATGCTGTACACCCCTGCAAAAATAGAGCCGTTTCGCGCAATTTTTTCTGTTCGCGCCGTAAATACTCGCTGCCAAATATCTTGAGACACTGCCATACCAAGCGTATACAAAAGGAAATACTGAAAGATTTGACCGTATCCAATCGATGAAAAATCAAAATAAGATGATGGTAAATCTCCAGTAAGGGCTTTGAAACCTCCTGCTTCTGATACACTCATCGGAAGCATAAATCCAAAAATCGCCACCGTCATCACAACAAATTGAATAATATCAGTAACCGTTACGCTCCACATTCCGCCTAAAATCGTATAGAATAAAACAATCGAACCGCCAATTAACATCGATGCCATCATGTTCCATCCAAGCAGCGCATGAATGATTGTTCCCATTCCAATCACTTGAGTGACCGTTACCATGAGTGTATAAATAGCGGCAACAACCGCGCTGATAATTTGCGCTTGAGCGTTATATCTTTTTCCTAGCAGTTCACTGATAGTGGTCACTTTCAACGACGAAATCCGCTTAATAAAAATCGTGCCAAGCGTAATGATTCCAAGTCCAATCATCGTCACAAACCAAATGCCAGACAGCCCGTGCTCGTAGCCAAGCTGAGCCGTTCCAATCGTTGACGCTCCGCCTAAAATAACGGCAGACAAACATCCTAAATACATAAACATCCCTAAGTTTCGCCCGGCTAAAATAAAATCTTCTGATGACTTTGCTTTTAACGAGCCAATAATACCCGCTACAACCAATACGCCAAAATAGACAAACATAACCGTCATATCCAGTCCGTTCATAACAGATTCCTCCTTATTATGGGTCAATCTATCTTTCGTTGAAACAAAGAGCTTCTTAAAGCTTTAGATCACGTGAAGACTTGTGATTTCTGTCAATGCTTCGTCTAACACGCGAAGCCCGGCATCAATTTCTTCCTTTGTAATCGTTAAAGGAGGAATCATTCGAATCACTTCTCCGCTATTTCCGCAAAGGTAAAACAGCACCCCTTTTTCCAAACATTTGTCTAAAATCTCAAGAAGAAGATTTCCGTCACCTTGCTTTGTTTTTGGATTAATAATTTCAATTCCAATCATTAGTCCTACTGAACGAATGCTTCCGATCACTTCATGCTTCGCTTTCAAATGCTGAAGCTGATCCGCTGCATATTTCCCCATTGCTTTTGAGTTTTCAATTAGCTTTTCTTCTTTTAGTACGTCTATGGTCGCAAGTGCTGCTGAACAAGCAATGGGATTGCCTCCAAAAGTTGTTCCATGTGTACCAATCGGCCACTTTTCCATGAGCTGTTTGGAAGCTACGGTAGCACTTAGCGGAAGTCCTGATGCTATGCCTTTTGCGATTGCCATAATGTCAGGCGTCACGTCAAACGTTTGAGCTGCAAACCACTCGCCGGTACGTCCAAAGCCGGTTTGCACTTCGTCAAAAATAAGCAGAATGCCGTGTCTGTCACACACTTCTCTTATTTTTTGCAGCCATGCTTTCGGCGGGATCACGTAGCCGCCTTCTCCAAGAACCGGCTCTACAATCATGCACGCCACTTCTTCCGGCGTTACTTGATGCTTAAACAACGTGTCAAAATCTTTTTCCAGCTTTTCCACGCAGTAGATTTCCGGATCTTCTCCTTTTGGACACTGAGTCACGTCTGCATAAGGCACTTGATACGTTAAGCCCGATGGCTGAAGAAATTTCCGGTATTTGCTTTTTGATGTTGTCACGCTAAGCGCTCCGAGAGAACGGCCGTGAAAGCAGCCCATAAACGAAACCGTATAAGGTCTTTGCGTCACGTATTTTGCTAGCTTTAACGCTCCTTCTATTGCTTCAGTTCCGCTGTTAGCAAAGAAAAAGCAGTCCAGGCCTCTTGGCAATACTGTTTTTAATTCTTCAGCAAGCTGTAAAATAGATTCGTACATAATCACACCTGACGGGCCGTGCATAAGATGATCAACGCTATCTTTAATCGCTTGTACAACTTTAGGGTGACGATGACCTGTATTCGCTGTTGCAATACCTGATGTAAAATCTAAATAAGTTTTTCCGTCCGCTCCGTAGTAGTAGCAGCCCTCTGCTTTTACCACCGGTAAATTAGGATGATCTTTCGCCATGCTTGGTGCTAGTAAATCCGGTAAACTGTTCATTAACTGTGTAAGTGATGCCTGCGTCATCTGACTTCCTCCTCGCAATCTATCAAGTAATGTGTTTGTACTTGTTTTACATGCAAAGAGCGTGCCAAAGACGTTAAAAAACGGAATGTTTTTTTAATTTTCTAACAACTGAAGGCTGACTGATTCCGAGTGCTTCACCTATTTCTGTTGTCGTTTTATACTGTTTTTTTGCTCTTACTAATATCTCTTTTTCCAGCTCGTTTAACGCGTCATTAAGCTTCATTTCCCCATGTTCTTCAACGTGCTGAATCCGTTTTTTCCTATGCAGAGAATGCGGCAAATGCTCCATTGTAATCAGCGTTTGTGAAGACACAACCACCGCGTGTTCAATCACATTGATTAACTCTCGTACGTTTCCTTTCCACTCATGTGCAAGCAGTGCGTGAATAACCGCATTATCAAACGTTCTTTTTCGGTTGTATTTCTTTTCAAACTGCTCGGCAAAATGTGTGAGCAGCGGAAAAATATCTTCAGGACGCTCGTTCAAAGATGGAATAGTAATCGGTACAACGCTTAAACGAAAATACAAATCTTCTCGAAATTCTTTTTCAGCAACGGCTTTTTCTAAATCTTTATTCGTCGCTGCAATTAAGCGAAAGTCCACGGTTTTAGGCTTTCTTCCTCCAACGGAATAAAACTGTTTTTCTTGAATGAGCTTTAAAATTTTCACTTGATGCGCCGGTGACAGTTCTCCCACTTCATCTAAAAAAAGCGTGCCCCCGTCTGCTAATTCGACCAGTCCCACCTTTCCGTTTTTAGATGCACCGGTAAAAGCCCCTGCTTCATATCCAAACAGTTCAGCCTCAAATAAATGGTCTGGAATCGCCCCGCAGTTCACTTCAATAAACGGCCCTTTGCTTCTTGTACTTTTGTTATGTATCAGCTTGGCTAAATGCGTTTTTCCTACTCCGGACTGCCCTAAAAGCAAAATATTTACGTCTACGTTCGAAACGTGAACGGCCGTACGAAGAACGTGCTGCATTTTATCGCTGTTGCACACAATTCCTTCTGTTGATAGATTTTGGTTCCGCAGCAGCATAAGCTCGCTCTTTACACGCTGCATTTCACCTTCCATCGCATCAAGATATGTTTTCATTTCCATCAGCTCCGTCACATCGTGAGAATAGCTGACGATTCTTTTAATCTCGCCTTTTTCATCTTTGACCGGAATGCCAGTAACGAGCACTTGCTTGCCTTGTTTAGTTGTTTGTACAAGCGTAATTTTCTTCTTTGTTTCAAGCACAATTGGGGTAACGATTGGGGTAAACAGTCCTTGTTTTTCAAGTTCATACACAGACTTTCCGAGCAGTTTTTCAGCTTTTACATCGTAAATGTTTCCCGTTCCTTCATGTATTCGGACAATGATGCCTTTTTCATCCGTCACAAGCAAATCATCTTTTAATGAATGAAGGATCCACTGATTTTCATTCCATTCTGAATTCATGTATGCTCCCCGCTTTCTATTCACTTTTGAATAAAACACAATTCGTTTTTGAATAACGGCATTTATTTTTGAATAATCAATTTATTATATCACGAAGGCTTCTTTTTATTTTGAAACAGTAATTGAAATGAAGTTAAAAATGCATTAATATATTTTTATGAAGTTATAACTTCTTTTTTTTAGGAGGCTATATGAATCAATCATTTCAAGAATTAATCAAACATAAATTCCCTGACCTTTCTCGCGGTCAGAAAAAAGTGGCGGAGTTTCTCATTAATTTTATGGAAAAAGGCTCGCTGTACACGGCCGGGCAAATTGGCAAAGAAGCAGGTGTCAGTGAAACAACCGTTATTCGTCTAGCTTACGCACTTGGGTTAAATGGTTTTTCCGATTTGCAGGAGCTAATGCGAAAAGAATGGCTTTCTTCTGCAGAATCAAAAGAAGCAGCTAGCAAGCATGCAGCTGATTCTGCAGCGGAAGAAAAGAAACCTTTTAGTGAATGGCTTTCCCCCGTTGACGAAAAGGATTTATCTCAAGCTGTAGATGCGCTTATCAAAAGTGATCAAGTGTATATTGCGGGTTTCCGTGAATCTCATACGGCAGCCTACTGGCTGTATTATAAAATGAATCAGCTTCGCAATCATGTTCTTTTATCTTTTCCAACTGGATTCTTGCTTGAAACGCTATGCAATCTCACGAGCGCATCAACCGTTGTTGTATTTTCACTGCCGCGCTATACAAAAGAAGCGCTTGAAGTAGCTCAGCAGGCTAAAAACCAAGGAGCGAAAGTAATTGCCATTACAGACCGCCGTCTGTCTCCGGTAGGTCAAATCGCTGATATCACGCTTTTAGCCGGCACAACCGAACATATTTTATCGCTTCTTGCCCTATCACAAGTTGTCATTAGCAGCATGCAAAAAAGAGATGAAAAAACGGCTGGAAAAAGGCAGGAACGCTTGGAAAAGCTCTATGCCGAGCAAGGCATCTTTTTAGAATAAATGATCAAAAGAAAGGAAGTAAATATATGACTGAAGCTTTAACGATTCGTTCACTTACAACAACCAATGAACTAGAAGAAGTACGCGCATTAGAAAGCCGCGTCTGGGGAGAAGAAGAAGCAACGCCTGTTCACCAAACTTTGACCGCTGTTAAAAACGGAGGTCTTGTGCTCGGTGCGTTTTTAGATGAAAAACTGATTGGCTTTCAATATAGCTTTCCGGGGTTTGACGGAGATTGCGTGTACTTATGTTCTCATATACTAGCAGTTGATCCTGCCTATCGCAGCATGGGCATTGGTGCTAAGCTTAAGCATGCGCAGAGACAGGAAAGTAAAAAAAAGGGCTATTCATATATCAGCTGGACGTATGATCCGTTAGAAAGCGCCAACGGGTATTTAAATATTGGAAAGCTTGGAGCCGTTTGTTCTACATATATTGAAAACTGCTACGGAGACATGAATGATCCGTTAAATGCTGACTTGCCTTCTGATCGATTCGTTGTAGAATGGGCATCCGCAGAAGATACAACACGAGCTCAGCCTCCCTATACGCCAGATCAAATAATGGAGGCATCGCTTACTCAATGGACGTTAACGGATGAAGGGTTTCCTTCTGTTACAAATATTGATGAAAAACTGTTAAATGATGAGGTTGTAGCTGTAGCTATTCCAGCTGCTTTTCAGCAAATGAAAGAAGGCTCTCCTTCTCTTGCATTGGACTGGCGGATGCGTACAAGATACGTATTTCAAACGTGTTTTACAAAAGGGTTTGAAGTAACAGGTTTTATGAAGCATCCAGAAAGCAGCGCGCCCGTTCATTTTTACATCTTAACGAAAAAAGAGGTGCAAAAATGAAGATAAAACACGTCATTTTACGGCATTTAAAAATGGATTTACTTCATCCGTTTACGACAAGTCTTGGAAAAGAAGTGGATCGAGATTTTATTTTAGTAGAAATTCAAGACGAAGACGGACGATCCGGCTGGGCCGAATCCGTAGCGTGCGCGGACCCTTTTTATAAAGAAGAAACGCTTAAAACAAACTGGCACATTATGGAGGATTTTTTAATTCCTTTGCTTCAACAGAAAGACATTCAGCATCCTGACGAAGTATCCCAACGCTTTGCTCATATTCGCGGCAATTACATGGCAAAAGCGGCGTTAGAAGGCGCTGTTTGGGATTTGTATGCGCGCAGGCAAAACCTCTCTCTATCTAAAGCGCTAGGAGGCAGTAAAAGTCAAATTGAAGTTGGTCTCAGCGTTGGCATTCAGCCTACGATTGACGAAACGCTTCGAAAAATTGAAGCCGGCTTGAATGAAGGATATAAGCGAATCAAAATTAAAATTAAGCCGGGCTGGGATCTTAACTTGACGCGCGCGGTTCGAAACGAATTTCCTTCTATTCTCCTAATGGTTGATGCGAACTCTGCTTATACGCTTGCAGATGCTGATCACCTTGGTCAGCTTGACGAGTTTGATTTAATGATGATAGAACAGCCGTTAGCTCATGATGATTTAATTGATCACGCTGAACTGCAGGCCCGCATGCGCACCCCTATTTGCTTAGATGAAAGCATTCATTCAGCTGAAGACGTTCGAAAAGCTATTAAACTTGGAAGCACGCAAATTATTAATATTAAAATTGGACGCGTAGGCGGACTAACCGAAGCCAAAAAAATTCATGACCTTTGTCAAACTCACGGTGTGCCCGTATGGTGCGGCGGTATGCTCGAATCAGGTGTAGGGCGAGCACATAATATTGCCATTACCACACTTGCTAATTTTACACTTCCCGGAGATACGGCCGCATCCTCTAAATACTGGCCGCGTGATATTGTTCATCCGGAAATCACGGTCGACAACGGCATTATTTCCGTTCCCGATACACCAGGCATTGGCTATGAACCTGACCGTGACCAGATACAAGCGTTAACTTTACACGAAAAAACCTATACTTGCTAACCTTGAAGATCCTGGACCAAAAGTATGTTAGTTGAAGAAAGATCCGAACGATGAATGGTTCGGATCTTTTTATTGTGATGATAAACGTGAACGTAGGTTTCATGTATGTAGTGGCTTCTAGCGGTGGATTGGAGGGCAAGACGAAGACTCCTGCGGGAAAAGCGGAACAGATGAGACCCCGCAGGAGCGTATGCGACGAGGAGGCTCATCGACCGCCCGCGGAAAGCGAAGTCTTGCACGGAAATCAACAGCGGCGTAACAAGCGATCCTACTAGCTCATTTATCACATTTGTTCGTCTTTAGATTGGATTGATCTAGTCTTCTTGTAGGCTCCTCTCCCGAGATGATACGTGCCTTGGCAAGATAAACAAACATATTAGCAAAAATGGTCTTATGCACAATCCTTCTAGTAATAAATGAATATAAATAGAGTGTAAGGGACATGCAAGGGTATATTCATTACAAATTTTAGAAGAAAGGAGCATACTGATGAATATTGAAATTGGAATTGCCATTTTCGTGTTTACAATGACAATGCTCGTCATTTTTTGGAGGCCAAACGGCATCAACGAAGCATGGCCGGCAGCCATAGGAGCAGCCATTATCCTGCTTACAGGGATTGTATCCAAATCAGACATTGTTGATATTTTTGCAAAGATAAGCGGCGCTTCTATCACCATTATTGCCACCATTGTCATGGCCGTCATATTAGAAAGTTTTGGATTCTTCCACTGGGCAGCTGCACGACTAGTGAGTTTATCTAAAGGCTCAGGGTACCGATTATATTGGTACATTCAACTGCTTTGCTTTTTAATGACTTTACTATTTAATAATGACGGCAGTATTTTAATTACCACTCCAATTTTAATTCTACTTTTGAAAAACCTTCAGCTAAAACCCCACCAGCAGATCCCCTACCTTTTAAGTGGAGCGCTTATTGCTACCGCTTCCAGCGCGCCTATAGGTGTAAGTAATATTGTCAATTTGATTGCCTTAAAAATTGTTCATATGTCGCTTTATATGCACACGGCGATGATGTTTGTACCGGCGACACTTGGTTTATTATTTATGTCTTGGCTCATGTATACGGTCGTAAAACGCCATTTGCCAAAAAAACTGCCGCATGCTTCAAAAGATATAGAAGAAAGTTTCTTTACGAAACAGTTTCACCCCTTAAAAGGAAGCATTTCTGTTGAAACAAAACGTAAACGCACACAATTTATGCTGAAAGTTTTATTATTTGTGTTTGTTATGCGCTGTCTCCTATTTGTCGCCTCTTATTTCGGCATACCAATCGAATTGGTTGCTGTACTGGGCTCACTGATCTTGCTTGTTTGGAGATGGTATCACTTACGTACAAACCCGATTGATATTTTAAAGAAAACGCCGTGGCACATTTTCGTTTTTGCCTTTTCGATGTACGTTATTATTTACGGACTGCATAACGTAGGGTTAACGGAGCTGCTTGTAAAAGTTTGCGAACCAATCGTAAATCGAGGACTTTTTGAAGCAAGCTTTATCATGGGAGGACTTGTTTCTATTCTCTCTAACTTGTTTAACAATCACCCTGCCCTGATGGTTGGAACCATTACCTTGACTGAAATGGGGCTCGATCCTATTACTCTTAAAACCATTTATCTGGCTAATATTATTGGAAGTGATATGGGCTCGCTTTTATTGCCGATTGGAACACTGGCTTCTCTTATTTGGATGCATATTTTAAAAGAAAATCATATCAAGGTAAAATGGAAAGATTATTTAAAAGTATCACTTATTGTTATCCCGCTTACCACGATCGTTACTCTTTTCCTCCTATTCTACTGGGTTCAGCTCATTTTTTCTTAATACTGATTTACAGGACGGATTGTACTCTTTTGAAGCTTACAGTCCGTCAGAAATAAACAAATGTCTTCCATAAAAACCCACTAGATTTTTCTATTGTTCTTTCATAGATACACATTCACCTAATAAAAACAATTTTTTACATTCACTAATTATTTAGAACAATTTAAAAAGAAAATCAATAAATATATTGAATCGAATTTCCTTCATGTGATAAGATATGGTTATATTGTTACTTTAACAATACATAGAGCGAATGAAGCAGAAAATATGCAGTTGCATAGAACTTTCTAAACCCCACACGCAACATTTAGAGAGTGACATTCATTTTCTCAGTAACACCCATACCTTTCTGAAAAGAGTGAGTACATTAGACTTGCTCTTTTTGTCTGTTTACTAGCAAGGTGCACTTCTTATGTAAGGCCTTGTTTTACAATAAAACGACAAAAAAACAGGTAACTAAGCATGCCGCTTCTTACCTGTTTTTATATGCTAAAATGATAAAATCAAATTCTATCGCGCGAACGCCCTTTACGAAATTGATTTTAATTCTTCTATTAATTGAAAAAATCTTTCTTTGTTTCTTTCTTCTAATGTTTGATCGACTTCACGTAAAATTTGATCTCTTCTAAAATCTCGGATAGCCTTATTTAATACCATTTTAGCAAATATAGAATCGAGGATATCCATACGGATGGGCTGCGAGTCTGTCGGGTGCTTTTCGATATAAATCAACTCCTATCCTTTCCTCTATTATAACAAATTCTAGCAATGTATCAAAATTTCATTGAGATATGCGCTGCTGTGCAACAGCTTCGTATTCTGATTCTAGTTCTTGAAGCGTAAGCTCGTATAGCTGCTTATTTCCTTTTTTATAAACCCCTGCATCCAGCAATAAATCAATCATTGATGTTTTTTTACATTGTATGTGAGAGTAAGCTTGTTTTGTCATCGTTACACCGCCTATTTTACACTTAAAAATGAAATGATTTCTCTATCTTTCACGACCTTTCTTTATGATACAGCCCGTCCTTTAGCTCACTGTGAAGAAAATGTTAAATTTATGTAATAATGCATAAGAAGAGGCCGAGACATAACTAACTGAATCCAACCTAAAGACGAACAAATGAGATATATGTGCTGAACCGCTTATGACACCGCCGTTGATTTCCATGCAAGGCTTCGCTTTCCGCGGGCGGGCGCTGAGCCTCCTCGTCGCTTGACTCCTGCGGGGTCTCATCTGTCCCGCTTTTCCCGCAGGAGTCTTTGCCTTTCCCTTCAATCAACTGCTGGAAAGACGAAACAGATGAAGCTGTATTCACCATAAAAAAAAAACGAACCACTAATCAAACTTGTTGATCAATGGTTCGTTTTTCACTTGGGCTAAAATACGTTTCTCCCAGCCTCTTAGTTCTTCTATTAAAAATCAAAGTTGTCCGGATCTGGACCTACTCGGTGATTTTGGTTTAATTCATTAATTTTACTTACGTCTTCAGCATCCAATTCAAAATCAAATACCGATGAATTTTCAACAATACGATGTTCTTTTGTCGATTTTGGAATCGTTATAACTCCGTTTTGCAGATCCCATCGCAGAATAATTTGAGCAACTGATTTACCGTGTTTTTCAGCAATTTCTTTTAACACATCGTTATCTAGCAATTCTCCTTGCATAAGCGGAGACCATGCTTCTAGCTGAATATCGTGCTTTTGACAAAAAGCATGCAGCTCTTTTTGCGTCAAACGAGGATGATATTCAACTTGGTTAATAACAGGCTTAACGTCTGTATCTTTCATTAAGTCTTCTAAATGATGAATTTGAAAATTACTTACACCCACAGCTCTTACTTTTTCTTCTTTATACAGCGTTTCTAATGCTTTCCACGCTGCTTTATATTTACCTTCTACAGGCCAGTGAATTAAATATAGATCTAAATATTCTAAGCCAAGCTTTTGTAAGCTTGTTTCGTAAGCAGCCAGCGTCTCTTCATAGCCTAAATCTGCGTTCCAAACTTTTGATGTAACAAAAATGTCTTCGCGTGAAAGACCTGCTTCTTTTAGACCTTGGCGAATGCCTTCTCCTACACCTTCTTCATTTCCATAAATAGCTGCCGTATCAATGCTGCGATAGCCTTTGACGATAGCTGTTTTCACGGCGTTCACTAATTCAGGCCCTTCTTCTACTTTAAATACACCTAATCCAAGCCAAGGCATTTTGACTCCGTTGTGAAGTGTTACTGTATCTTGCAAATGATTGCTCATTATAAAAAACCCCCTGCTAATTTCTTTACATTTGTTATTATGAAACAGAAAAAAAGAAAAAGATAGAACCCACTTTAAAGTAAGTTAGGCACTTCAAAGTTCTAAGGTAACCTTTTAGTAACCTTCTATCCCTCTTAAAAATCACTAAAAAAAGAATCCTCCGCAGAGAATTCTTTTTTGTTTTTATTTAACATTTATATTGACTGCTGAACTTGTGTTTCCAGCGGCATCTTTTGCTGTAACAGCCAGTTTTACGCCTGCTTTTTGTTTTGGAATCGTTACTTTAAATTGCCCTTTAGTATCTGCTTTGCCTGATCCGATTACTTTTGTACCGCTTTTAATCGTAATCACGGCATTTGCTTCTGTTTTTCCCGAGATAAATGTAGACAAAGACGTAACGGCATCAACCACCGGAGGTGCCGGCGGCGTTGTATCTTGCACTTTTACAATTTTATACGGACTGTATCCTACTTTATTTTGCAGCACGGCCGTCACTTCTGTTCCTGCTTTTTGAGCAGGAATTTTCACGATGAACTTGCCGTTTCCATCAATTTTTCCACTCGCAATAATTTTTCCGCCTACTTTAATATAAATAGACGCATTTTTTTCTCCTGTTCCCGTTACCGCTGTACTTTTTTCAGTAAGCGTATTAACGGTTGGAAGCGCTGGTTTTGTCTGTACGGCACTAACCGTTACAAACGCATTGGAGCTATAGTTATTAGCTGCATCTTTTGCAATAACAGCTAATTTTGTAGCAGCAGGCTGCTTTGGAATGGTGATGCTGAACGTTCCATCCGATTTCGCATTTCCTTTGCCAATTACTTTTTTATCAATTTTCACATGCACTTCCGCGCCCGCTTCTGTGCTTCCCGTTACGACTGTATCTTGATTGCTTACACCGTTCACTTTTGGTGTAACGGGTGCTGTTTTATCCTGCACGGGTACAGTTACAGCTGGACTCACGCCCGCTGTGTTTCCAGCCGTTACAGACAGGTTGCTTCCTGCTTTTTGTTTCGCAATCGAGATGCTGTAATTTCCTTTAGCATCTGCTTTACCAGCTGCAAGCTGAAGACTTCCGTTTTTAATGACAACCGTTGCATTTGCTTCTGCGGTACCCGTAACGGCTGTACTTCGATCACTCACTTCATTAACTGTTGGTTTTACCGGAGCTTTTTGCTTTGCCGTAACAGTTACAGTCGATACAGTACTGCTATTTCCTGCTGCATCTTTTGCTTGTACGCTTAGCTTTGTATTCGCTTTTTGATGAGAAATGGAAACAGAAAACGCTCCATTTGCACCTGCTTTAGCCGTTCCTACAGTTGTAGTTCCTACTTTTACCGTAACTGTAGAATTTGCTTCTGCTGTACCTGTAACTTTTGTATCTTGATCACTTACTGCGTTTACTTTTGGCACATCTGGTGCCGTTTTATCCTGTACGGTTACCGCAGTGGCTGAACTTGTTCCACCTGCATTTTGAGCCGTTACGTACAGCGTGCTTCCTGCTTTTTGTTTCGCAATTGAGATGCTGTAATTTCCTTTGCCATCTGCATTGCCTGCTGCAAGTTGAAGACTTCCGTTTTTAACGATGACCGCCGCGTTTGCTTCAGCCGTTCCTTTAAGCATTGTGTCTTGATCACTTACTTCATTTACTTTTGGTGCAAGCGGTGCTTTTAACGTAGATTTAACCGAAAAAGAAGGAGCTTGACTTTCGTTTCCTGCTTTATCTTTTGCACTTACCGCTATTGTTGTTCCACCTGTTTGTACTGGAATTGAAACAGTAAATGTACCGTTACCATCCGCTACTGCAGAGAACGTTGCATCGCCTGCTTTTACCGTCACGACGGCGTTTGCTTCTGTTACGCCTGTTACGGTCGTATCTTGGTCACTTACTTCATTTACAATTGGAACAGAAGGCGGCGTTTGATCCGTTACGCTCACTACTGTAGCCGTGCTTTCATTTTCAGCTGCATCTTTAGACGTTACAGACACTTTTGTATCTGCTGGCTGCTTGGCAATCGTAATTGCAAATTTTCCAGCTTCATCAGCAAGACCCGTTCCAATTACTTCATTTTCCACTTTTGCAATAACAGAAGCATTTGGTTCTGTCACGCCCGCAAGCGATGTTTGGTTATCTCCTAGTGCATTAACTGAAGGTGCATCAGGCGCAACCGTATCTTTCGGTGCTTCTTGCTCCTGCTCTTTTCGCGGATATTTTGTTGTATAAAAACTTAAAAGAGTAGTCGTTGGATAATAAAAATCTAAAATTTCACGATAGTCTTTGCCTAGGCTTGCCATTTTTTGAGCACCGTATTGACTCATTCCAACACCGTGTCCATTTCCTTTCCCATTAAAAGTTGTTGATGTGCTTGTTTCATTTGTTTCCGTTACAAGCAGACTAAGCATCGCACGGCTGTTTAACATTGATTTTAGCTTCGTCGATGTTAAATCTTTTAATTCCAAATGATGAACCACTAGTTTTTGCGAACTGTCTACATCTCCTTTAACGAGGTAGTCCACTGTAATTGCACCTTTAGTCACACGACCTCCTGATGAAGGAGCATAAAAACTCACCTTTGGAATAGACGTAATTTTAATCGTTTTACCAGGATGCTTATTGGCTACTAACCATGACTTCAAATTATCTGTAACGGTTTTATCTTTTTCAGAAACCGTATTCCACCAAGCGCTATAGTTAGCTAAATCTTTTCCTGTTAAATCAATTTGCGTTTTTTGAATAGCTAACGTCCACGGCGTCTGCTTATCGTATGGATCTTCTTTCACCGGGAAATAAGAAAGCTGAGTCCCTCCCCAAGCGTTGCTGTTTGATTCGGTTCTTCCCCCGTTGCTTGATGAGAAAACGGCGTTGATTAATTTATTGTTGTATGTGACTACTTGTCCGAATGTCTGATCTACTGCTTGGTTTGTACTGTCATACCACGTATAGCCACCGTATACTTGATAGCTTACCGTGTCATTGATTACTTTTCCTGCATAGCTCATTGCGTATGTTCTTGCTGCTACCGCCTGAGTTTTTAAAGCTTGCAGATTCCAAGATGTATAGACTTCATTTGGCACAACGCCTTTTAAATAGTCTTCAATCGGGAGCGTATTAACAGGTCTGACATACGTTCCCTTTTCATTTGTAAACGCCACGTCCCCTAAATATTGTCTGCCGTTAATAGATACGGGATTTTTATAAAGAGACGGTGTAATTTCAAAGCTTGTAAATTCACCTAAGACAGTGCTTCCTTGTTTTAAAGTGACACCTTGAGCTGTTGCGGTTACCGTATACTCTGTATTTGCATTTAAGACCAAATCCGAGTTTTTAATAGTGTATAAATAAGACGGCTTAATTGTAATTGCATGCTGATCTCCTAAATAGTTTACTAATTTTACAGACACAACTGGTTCTACCGTTTCAGCTTTCACGCTAGCAAGCGGCGTGAATTGAAACAGCAGTACGCTTAGTACTAAAGCTAATGCCGTTAACTTTCTCATCTTGTTCCCCCATTTTCATGTACTGTCTAACGCATTTTAATATCTCTCGTTATATCGACACAGTTCTATAAAAATTAAAGCATTTTACCTAGTTTTCTTTTCTGCTCGTCCATTTTTTTGTCAAAAAAACGCTTTTTTATATCATATGAACGACAAAAAAAACGTGTGACATAAATCAATTGATTTAGTCACACGCTTTTATAGGTCTTTCCACCTTTTATTTTGTCATTCCTTCATATGCCACGATACCGTCTGCAACATGATTCATCAGCTTTGTAAGGTAAGCCTGATCAGACAGGTTCCGGTCTTCTTCTGAATTCGTCATATACCCAAGCTCTACTAGCGTTACGGGTACAGTCGACCAGTTAAATCCTGAAAGATCACTGCGATAGCGAATGCCGTCCACTTCGACAAACTGATCTTTTTCCACCTCTGTCAGAATAGCTTGAGATGCTTGTAAACTGCTTTGATAAATAGACTTTGTATAGGAATTATCTTCTGCAGGAGTGAGCACAGAAAATCCTTTTACAGAAGTATTTTCAGAACCATCTGCATGGATACGTACGTGTAAGTCAGCTTTTGAATTATTCGCAAGCTCCGCTCGTTCCCGGTTGCTGATATTCACATCGTGAGAACTGCGAGTAAGCTTTACGGTTATGCCTTTTTCTTCGAGAAGCTGTTTTAATATCATAGAGGCTTCCAACGTCAGCTTGTATTCCGGCTTCTTGGTCACCACACCTGATGTACCTCCGGAAACTTTTATTTTTGTTTCTGCTGCTCCCGGCCCGATTGGCTCTTTCTCTAGGTTAGCCTGAGCTTGATGACCAGGGTCAATGTAGACTAAAAACGGAGGAGGATCGGCTTTTTCAGGCATGTTGTTTTTTACATTTTTTACTTCATTAGCTGCTTCATGAGGCTGTACTGCTTGGAACTGTGAGATGGGCTGCTTCACTCTTTCTCCCTGCGCATGAGCTTTTGGTACATCTCCGCTAACGACGGCTTTCTCTGTTTGACCTTTCATCATAAAGAAAAATGAGAGTACTGCTACTATTGCAACAATACCTATTCCATAACTCCATACTAAGCGCTTCATCTTCGCTCACCAAACTTTCGAATAGAGTGGGATATTCCTTATGTTAAAGTACAAAATGTGTTAACGTTATTATCTCACAGAATATGGTTTTTTTCGTATAAAACGTTAAAAATAATATTGGCAATACGTTATGTATATGTAAACAAAAACAACACTACACAACGTAGTGTTGTTTTCCAAAAAAATGACGGATGGTTAAATCCGTTTTGCACCAATATAACGTGCTTTCCAGTAGCTGTTGCTAAGAGATGTAATCGTCACGCCTTTAGAGGTAGAAGCTTGAAGAAACTGATTGTTCCCTAAGTACACGCCTACATGTGAAGGACCTTTTTTATACGTTTGAAAGAAAACTAAATCTCCTTTTTGAAGCTTTGCTTTTGAAACGCTTGTCCCTACTCGATACATTTGTTCCGTTGTGCGCGGAAGTGTTTTTCCAGCTTTTTTGAAAATGTATTGAATAAATCCAGAGCAGTCAAAACCTTTTGTTGTTGTGCCTCCCCATTTATAAGGAACACCTATTAATTTTTTACCAGTAGCAATAGCCGTATCTTTGTATGAATATGACGCTGCTTCTACTGTTTGAGCAGGTTCAATAAACGGACTGGCTCCGCTAAATAAAACTGCAGCTGCCGTTATAGACCCAATGATGGTTTTTTTCATTTTTTTCCTCCATTATGTAACCGAACGTTACGTTTCTATGAACCTATTTTTCAATGTGTTCGGTTTAATTATAATGAAAAAAGCCTCAAAAACTATTACGCTATGATTAAATAATGTTACAAAATGGTTACTTAGGAATTTTTATCTTTAGTTGTTTATCAAAAAGAGGATGGGACAAAAGCATTTTTCACTTAGGGAAAAACGAACCACTAATCAGCATGTCTGATTAGTGGTTCGTTTTTTTGTGATTGTGAACATAGTATTATTTGTTTCGTTCCTTCTAGCAGTTGATTGGAGGATAAGGCGAAGACTCCTGCGGGAAAAGCGGAGCAGGTGAGACCCCGCAGGAGAGCAAGCGACGAGGAGGCTCAACGCCCGCCCGCAGAAAGCGAAGCCTTGTACGGAAATCAACTGCGGTGTCACAAGCAGTCCAGGTCATGTATCTCATTTATTCGTCTTTAGGCTGGATTCATTTCATTATGTCTCAGCTTTTTTTCTTTTACTTTTCTTTTTGCTGTTTCAAAATTAAGTCCTGTTTCGCTTTAGCATCATGATGCTGCGCTAACTCGCGTGAAAATTCTTCATTTGCTTGATCCGGAGCAATTTTTAACTCTTTTGGTGTTTGAGGCAGTGACCCTTTGTTGTTATGTGATGATTTGTGATTATTTGCTCTTCCCATGTTGTGACCTCCTTGTATCAATCATTTGTTTTTCATCTTTAGTTACTATTCCCAACTTTTCAAAGCAAATTCAAACGAAAAAATCCGAACGATTACTCGTTCGGATCTTCCTTCAACTAAAATATGTTTGTAATTACGATACTTTTTTCGTTACTTCGTTAATATAAGCTTCCTTGTCTTTGTCGTTAAATTGACCTTCCCACTTTGAAATGACGATTGCACCAAGTGAGTTTCCAATTACGTTTACCGCTGTACGTCCCATATCTAACAAACGGTCGATTCCAGCGATAAAAGCAAGGCCTTCTACCGGAAGTCCTACAGATCCAAGCGTTGCAAGCAGTACAACAAACGATACGCCCGGAACTCCTGCAATTCCTTTAGATGTAACCATTAAAATTAATATCAGTGAAATTTGCTGTGTGATGCTCATATCAATACCGTACATTTGCGCAATAAAGATCGCAGCAAGCGCTTGATAAAGAGTAGATCCGTCTAAGTTAAACGAATATCCCGTCGGAATAACAAAAGATGTAATGGCTTTAGGACATCCGAACTTTTCCATTTTTGCAATAATACGCGGTAATACTGTTTCTGAACTTGCAGTTGAAAATGCTAATAGCAATTCATCTTTTAACACTTTTAATAAGTGGAAGATGTTAACGCCTGCCCATTTAGCTACAAGTCCTAGTACAACTAATACAAAGAAAATCATTGTGCCGTAAGCAACAATTACAAGCTTACTAAGCGGAATCAGAGACGCTAGTCCAAATTTTGATACAGTTACACCGATTAATGCAAATACGCCAAACGGTGCAAACTTCATAACTAAATTCGTTACCCAAAACATCGCTTCTGCTGTGCCTTCAAAAAATCTTAAAACCGGCTTTCCTTTTTCACCAATGGATGCAATTCCAAGTCCAAATAGGACTGAGAAGAAAATAATTGGCAGCATGTCGCCTGCAGCAATTGATTCAAATACATTCGTTGGAACGATGTGAACAAATGTTTCTACAAATCCTTTTTGCTCTGTAGCTTCTGCCGTTGATGTGTAGCTGCTGATATCTGATTTTTCAAGACCGCTGCGGTCCACACCAGTACCAGGGTGAAGCAAGTTAGCTGCCAATAAGCCTACAACAATGGCAACCGTTGTAATGATTTCAAAGTAAAGAATTGTTTTTCCGCCTAATTTACCAAGCTTCTTAATATCACCAACACCCGCAACGCCCACAATGATACTAGATATAACAATCGGCACCACGATCATTTTAATTAAATGAATGAATACGTCTCCAATTGGCTGCAGTACTTCAACTGCTTTAGGATTTCCGTAAAAAATGGCCCCTACAATAATACCTGCAATCAAACCAATTAAAATTTGTCCTGCTAATCCAAGCTTTTTGAACATATCTTTGCACCTTCCTTCTTTTTTCTAACAGCTCGAAGCTGTTTATTTGCACTTACTGTATTCAACAGATACAATTCCATTAAGAACTGTTTATTAAGTAGTTCTTTTATTCATAAGATTACATTATCATAGGCATCACAAAATCTAACACAAACCTACTGAAACTAACAAAAAAGTTTTTAGAAAATTACAAAATGAAAACGCTATAGTTTTTTTACTACAGCGTTTGTTTGACTTCATAATAGAGCATTTGGATAAATTTCTTTACATTTATACGGCTCGGAGTACTGCTTTTTCCCGTTCCTTTTTCTATATCTCTCATGCGCTGATGGACCATTGAAAAATCGAAAAACTTAGAAGCGTAATTTTCAAATTTAGGATTAAAGAAGTCAACCATCCCAAGAGAGGTCAAATGATTTAAAGACTGATAAATGGCTCTTCTTACTCGCTGCTCAGCTGCTTTCATTTCTTTTTGCAGCACGTCTTCTGTAAAAGATGAACCAAGCTTTCTAACGGTAATTTTCTCAAAAATTTCTTTGAGAGAAGGAAAATGCTGTTCATACATCGTGCTCTTTTCCGTTTGATGCAGGTAATTGATGATTTCGATTAAATCTTTACTTCCGCTTTCTCCTAAAATCCCAAGTTCTCTTAAAAGAAACCTGCACGCTTCTGCCGGATCGCTTTCTTTTTTACCAGAAGCAGGCGTTTTTTGCTGGTTTCCTATATTAAGTACGGTATTTAACGATTCTTGAATTTTCTCCATTGATTGTTGAACATGAATTCGTTCAATTACTTTTTGAATGACCATGAGCACTTCCATACGATTAAGCGGCTTCGTGATATAGTATTCAATGCCAAGCGAGTAGGCTTTTCCAATCAAATCTTTTGTTTCTACCTGTGACATCATAATAGTTTTGCCTTTAAAAGTATCCTTTATTTTGCGCACGGTTTCGATTCCGTCTTGAATGGGCATCAACAAATCAATAAATAAAATATCGATCTGCTGCAATAGAGAAGATTGATCATTTAAGACAATTCCGTCTTCTGCCTCCCCTATAACCTCTCCTAAATCATTATCTTCAATAATTTCAGCTAACATTGAACGAAAGACTTCGTCATCATCTATGATATAAAATCGCATATTAGTCCTTATCCCCCATTAACGTAGAAATAGGTAAATCTATAGTAAATTGAACACCGGGGCTTGGAGAAAGATTAATAAATTGAATACTCCCGCCCAGCTGCTCGGTCATTTGCTTAACGTAGACAAGCCCAAGACCTGTAGAAGGCGTCCCGTCCTTTGCGTATTTGGATGTAAATCCCGCTTTAAAAATGAGACGTTCATGCCTTTTTTTTACACCGGGACCGCTGTCTCTTACATATAGTAAAATGCGGTCTTCTTCTCGGCAGACGTCGATAATAATCGCGCCTTCTTTTTCAATCGCTTCGACTGCATTCGTTACTAAGTTATTAATTAATGACAAAAACAAGTACACGTGATAGCGAGGATGCTCTCCTAGAACCGAATATGAAAAATGAATATCTTTTGCTAACATCGCCGCATACTTTTCATTGCTGCGCATGACGATTTGAAGCAGACTTTCGATTTCCATATACTCAGAAAATTCCTCTTTTGTAATGACCTTGGACAGTCCTGCTGATATCCGCTGGTTGTCTTTTTTAATATCATGTACTTCTCCTGCAATTTGTAATGCTTTTTGGCTAAATTCGTGCAGCGAAGTAAGCTGATGGATATCTGCTTCGTGTAGTTCTTCATATAAATCATACGACTTTTTCGTAATTCTCTCAGCGTCTTGCAGCGTTTTTTTCAAATGAATGGATTCTTCATACAAATTTGAAAGCACAACAAGCAGCTGATCATTTTTTTGAGAGATTTGCCGTTCTCTCAGCTGCCCTTCGTAAAGCTTGATCATGCTAAACAGACATAAAACAAAGAAACTTCGAAAGACGCCTACAATAAAAATTTGCATGAACTCCGGAAACACAATATGATGGTGAACCATCACATACATACAAAGCAGTTCCATGCCGCCTGAAACCGTTTCGATGATGATGCTCCATATGCCAATAATCCACGGCTTTGAATGAAAATCGTTAATCTTAAACCAAGAAAAAGCAATGGCATAAACAAGATAATAAATCCCTGCTGAGCATCGAATCTGCAAAGAATGCAGAAAATCAAATGATTCGTAATTATACCAATCAAGGTACATTCGAAAGCCCACTATAGCACTCGCAACTAAAATACCTGGTATTACAGGAGATACCTTTCTTAAAAGCAGCAGTGAAAAGAAAAAAATGGGCACAGCAAAGCTGACTCTATACGTATCATGAAAAGGATAATATTTAAGCTCTCCTGCTAGCGGCACAACAACTATCATCACCAAAATGAGTAAAACATCTTTTTTTACTACCGTATCAACTTTCATCGTTCACGTCCTGCACTTTTTGAACATAAGTATATAGTTTAGCAATCTAAAAGACAATCGCTCTTCCTATATTTTTTGCACTCCCACTTCCATTTATAAATATAGCCCATATATAAACGGTTATTTATTCTCTTTCATTATTCTTTGTAGTTTTTTAGATTTTCTTGTTTTATTTTGTAATTTTTGTTGTATAGTAGAAGTACCTTTTAAAATGTGAGGCTGTATCACAACTATTCAATTATTATTACATCACCTGATAGCTACACTAAAAAGGAAAACTATTATTTTACAGGGGGAGCTTATTTTACAATGTGGATCATTACCGTTTACTCGAAAAACCAAAGTCCGACTATGTTTGAATTTGAATCAGAGGTAGAGGCGAAAAAGACATTTCAGGAGATTAAAGGGTGTAAGATCCTATCGGAAGTTATTTATTATAACGACCGAGTTCCCGCTTTAGCGTAAATCAGTTGATGTAGGAAATTTTACAAATTATCGGTTAAAAGCCACGTAAAGAGCCAAAGGATGATCCTATTCCTTTGGCTCTTTGCTGTTTGATTAGAAAAAACGAGGCTGAGATATAATAAGATGAATCTAATCTAAAGACGAACAAACGGGAGACATGAGCTGAACTGCTTGTGACACCGCAGTTGATTTCCGTGCAAGACGTCGCTTTCCGCGGGCGGTCGCTTGCGCTCCTGTGGGGTCTCACTTGTTCCGCTTTTCTCGCAGGAGTCTTCGTCTTGCCCTCCAATTAACTGCTAGAAGGGTCTACCGTTGACCCTAACAAAAAAACGAACCACTAATCAAGCGTGTTGATCAATGGTTCGTTTTTCACTTCGTCTAATATACTTTTGTCTCAGCTTTGTTTTGCTTTGTGAGCATACTGACTGCCCACATTACGATAAAGTTGATAAGCAGCGCAATAAACCCGACGTTGATATCTTTCATTTGCTGAGGCAGGGATGGAAATAACGTACCAATCGTAGAGCCGCTGATTGTAATATAGGCCACTACAATAATTCCAGCAACAATCCCCCACGCTGCTCCTTGTTTCGTTACAAAGTTATTTTTCTTCAAACTGAAAAGCAGAGATGGAAACAGCTGTGTCATTAGACTATAGCCCATCAAAATAATTGTTGATAGCGTCGTTCCCCCGTTTAGCGTAAAGTAAACGGAAATGAGTGCCACAACCGGTACAAAGCTTTTCGCTAAACGAGCAATATGCGCTTCGCTTGCTTGAGGCGCAAACGGTTTATAAATATTTTTCGCCAGCAGCGTTGACGCACTCATTAACAGCATCGATCCCGGCACAAGCGCTGTCAGCAAACCCGCTCCTCCTATAATTCCAATAAACCAAGGATCAAACGTTTGGATTGAGATACGTAATAGCGCAAGATCCACGTCTCCTCCGCTTAAACCAGGAACTTTTAAAATAGCTGCAAATCCAACAAAAAATACAAAGAGCAGCATCAGCGTATAAAGAGGACTAATGATTGCATTTTTACGAAATACCTTTGCATTTTTCGCTGTATAGCTTGAGCTAAACACCTGCGGCCACATATAAAAACCAAGTACTAGTAAAATAACGGTCGAAATAAACCACGAGACGCTTAATCCTTGCTCAGGAAACTTTAAAAATCCTGGCTTCGCTGTATTCACCGCTTCAAACATTGGACCGTATCCTCCGTAATAATGAAAAGGTAAATAAATACCTAAAAATCCAATCACAGCAAGCATCATAATGTCTTTAATAACGGCCGTCCATGCAGAACCGTGGATACCGGATATCATCACATACAGCGTTAAACTGATAGCTCCCATCCAAATGGCTGCCGGCATTGAAATGGCGCCGTATGATGCTTGTGATACAATAATTCCCAATCCTTTTAACTGCACAACAATAACAGGAATGACCGCAATCACTCCTACAGCAGCTACAAGCACACCAAGGTAAGGGCTTTTATATTTGCTTACAAAAAAATCAGGCTGCGAGACGAGCTTATGATCTCTTGCATACTTCCAAATAACAGGAAGAAGCCAGTATGATAAGACATATGATAAGCTAATATAAATTAAGACATAAAGTGCAGGAGCTCCTTTTCCATAAGCCCATCCGCTTCCGCCTAGAAACGAAAACGTTGTATAGATTTCTCCGGCCATCAGCACAAATACTAAAACCGCCCCGAAACCGCGTCCGCCTACCGTCCACTGCTCCAAGTTCATATCCTTGCCTTTAGTTGATCGTATGCCAAGAAAAATAGCTGCCACTAAAAATAGTAAAATAATAATAAGTGCACTATTCATTCTTCTTCCCCTTCCCGATTTCTGGGATCAAGCTTATACATAACCCCTAAAATAATGGACGTAAGCACCACCCATATCACCATCCAAAACATATTGAACGGCATACCGAGAACAAACGGAGTGACTTCATTAACAAAGGGAAGAAACCCTAATATGCCTACGAACGGAAGGACAGACAAAATATAGATAAATTTCATGACTAAACTCCTCCGACTTTCTAAAACTAACTTCTTTATATTACCACATATTCTGTCCATTCAATGAAGGAATGCTTGCATTTAAACTGAAATAATCTCCAAAAGATAAAATATTCTGTACTATTTTACAAAAATACTGTTTTCATTTTTCTGAATAAATAGTATAATTTCTTCTTATAGTTCGCAGGAGGTATCGTACAGATGAAAACAATAGAGAAAATCAGTACATTTGCAGGAAAAACGTTTACGCTTTGGGTTATTTTAATTTCCGTTATTGCCTACTCATTCCCAGAGCACTTTGTATGGATTGGAAAGTATATCGTTCCGCTTTTAGGAATTGTCATGTTTGGAATGGGGTTAACGCTGTCAGCGTCTGATTTCAGCGAAGTATTTCGAAGACCGAAAGAAGTAGCACTAGGCGTGGTGGGGCATTTTATCATTATGCCGCTTCTCGCATTCGGTTTGGCAATTGGCTTAGATTTACCAAAAGAAATAGCAGTGGGCGTTATTTTAGTAGGGTGCTGTCCAAGCGGCACATCATCAAACGTAATGGTCTTTTTGGCTCGAGGAAACGTTGCGCTCGCAGTTGCTATCGCTTCTGTTTCAACCATTTTAGCACCGATCGTTACACCGCTTCTCATTTTATTATTTGCAAGCAAGTGGGTCGATATTGATATCATGTCTCTTATTATTTCCATTATACAAGTTGTCATCATTCCGCTTGCTCTTGGATTTACGATCAAAAAGTTTTTTGGAAAAGCTGCAGAAGCAAGTTCCAAAGCTCTTCCCCTTGTTTCAGTAGTCGCGATTGTTTTGATTGTATCTGCGGTTGTGGCAGGAAGCCAAGCACAGCTTGCTAAAACAGGCGGTATCATTTTTGCCGTAGTCGTGCTTCACAACATTCTTGGTTTTACAATCGGCTTCTTCTTTGCCCGCTTATGCGGAATGGATCTAGCCAAACAAAAAGCGGTCGCAATGGAAGTGGGCATGCAAAACTCAGGGCTCGGCGTTACTATTGCTTCCACTCACTTTTCGCCACTAGCCGCTGTCCCAAGCGCCATCTTCAGCGTCTGGCACAACATCTCAGGCTCAGTGCTAGCCTTTATCTTCAGCAAACTAAAAGACAAAAACCAGCCCTCTTCTAACAAAAAAATGGCTGGCTAATACAATAAACTTATAAGGGAAGCACAAAAAGCTCCCATGAACCTTCCCAAAAAGGTTTTAAAAAGTTCTTAAAAGGTTTTACCTAGGCGAATGCCACCAACCCCGCAAGGGGGTGGCATTCGCTTAGGTATAGAAAAAAAGACATGGCGCTTTTGCCATGTCTCTTTTTTCTACATCGATTAAAAACTATTAGCCTCTTCCTGCTTGGAAAGAAGGATATTTCGTCATACCGCCATCAGCAAATAATGTAATACCTGTTACATAGCTTGCTTGTGATGATGCTAAGAATGCTGCAACTGATGCTACTTCTTCTGGTTTACCGATGTAACCCATTGGAATCATGCTTTCTACGTCTGCACGTTGTACAGGATCTGCAAATTTCTCTGCGTTGATTGGTGTGTTCATCGCACCTGGTCCAATGTTATTTACGCGGATACCTTTTGGCGCATATTCAAGAGCCAATGTTTCCGTCATTAGTTTCATACCGCCTTTACTTGCTGCGTAGTGAACAAATAATGGCCAAGGAATCATTTCGTGAACACTAGACATGTTAATAACGTTTCCTTTAATGTCGTTTTCAACGAAATATTTAATTGCTTCACGGCTTCCTAAGAATGCACCTGTTAAGTTTGTATCAATAACTTTGTTCCAGTTATCTAAAGATAGCTCATGAGAAGGAACTGGGTTTTCAACACCAGCGTTGTTAATCATAACGTCTAATGTACCGAATTCTTTAATAGCTGTTTGAACAAGATTTACAACGTCTTCTTCTTTTGTTACGTCGCCTTGAACGATGATTGCTTGTCCGCCTGCTTCTTCTACTTCTTTTTTCGCATCTAAAGCTTCTTCTTCATTGTTGTAATAGTTAATAACAACTTTTGCTTCTTCTTGACCGAAACGAACAGCCATTGCGCGACCTAAACCTGTTGATCCACCTGTAATTACAACTACTTTATCTTTTAAATCTGTATACATAATAAAATCCTCCTAGTGTTTTCATTTATTCATACATACTATCATTAACTTTTACGTAAACGTTAACTTTTAGCCATTCCGAGGAATACGCCACCTAAAATGATGAGCACAATACCAATCGTAATTGAAATAAGCTGACGCTTTGTTTTCTTTTCTCCAAGTAAGAAGATACCGCCAAGCGTTGAAATAACGATTCCCATTTGTGATAATGAGAAGCTTGTTGCAACCCCTACTTTAGGTTGAGAAATAAATAAGAACATGTTACCAGCTGCCCAAATAAGGCCTGGAATAATGTTGCGAATTGCATATTTATTAAACGGTTTGTGTTTATAAGTAAGTATAAGTCCACCAATTAACATACCAATTGCTTGTGGGAATAGTGCCGACCAGCCGTCTACATTAAATAAACGAGCGACAACTACATACACTAAGTATCCAATTGTTGAAACAATAAGGGTAATAATCCCTTTTTTGAATTGTCCAGATTGCTCTGGGTTTTTTTCGCTTTCTAGTGATGTTAGCACGATACCAATAACAATAAAAATAAGAGCTAACACGCCTAAAATAACGGTTGTTGTTGTTGACCACTCGTGAAACACGATAACACCAAACAGTGATGTTGTCACAAGCTGCATACCAGTTGAAATTGGCATGGTTTTTGAAACACCAATATAATCAATCGTTTTCAACTGATTACTTTGCCCAACTGCCCAAAATAATCCTGAAACGATTCCGACAATAAAAATAAGCGGCGTCAACACTGGATGAACTACGAAATAAATAACGGCTGAAAAGATCAGCGCACCAATTGTAGTTCCAAGCGTTTGACTGTAAGGACCTCCGCCCAATTTAACGTTGAACAGGACAATACTTCCCCAGAAAATCGCAGGAAGAATAGCCAAAAGGATATCCATTTGATACTAACCTTCTTTCTCAAACTCTTGATGTAATTGTAAATTTAAAGTACCTTTTATTTAACTAGGTAACTTTATGTAACCAATCTTAGACCTTTTTTCTTGATACGTCAATAATAATATGTCGATTCTGTGACTTTTTTTAAAAACTTTACAATACAGCGTTTCCAAGCTACTGAAAGTTTTGAAAATAAAAAAAGATAGCCTTTTCATTATCCAAATGCTAGTATATAATAACATTATAAGGGTTACTTTTAATATCCTATATACAATAAAGTAGGTGGCATGAATGAATGAATTTGATGAGTTATGTCCAAAAGTGTGGAAAACGTTTGATATAATAGGAAAAAGATGGAATGGATTAATTATTTATGTCCTGATGAGCGGTCCTAAACGCTTTAGTGAAATTCACAGCAGCATTCCCTCTTTAAGTAAACGAATGTTAACCGAACGAATGAAAGAGTTAGAAGAAGAAGGAATTGTAATCCGGCACGTTATTCCTGAACGTCCGGTTCGTATTGAATATATCTTAACTAAAAAAGGATCAGAGCTTGGTATGATCTTAGGACCCGTCAGCAAGTGGGCAAAAACATGGATAAAGTAAAAAAGCCTCTTTGGAGGCTTTTTTTACGTTTGATAGAGGATATAATTATTTTTCCCTTCTCTTTTTCCTTTATATAACGCATCATCTGCATTTTTTAATAATGAAGCAGTCGATTCCCCGTCTTCTGGATAAATAGAGACGCCGATGGTAGTTGTGGTGCGCAAACAATAGCCCCGTACATTCCAGCTTTGCTGAAGAGATACGTGAATTCGCTTAGCAATTTGTTCAATTTCTCGTCGGTTTGTTACGTTTAAAATAATGATAAACTCGTCTCCGCCCAAACGATAAATACGATCGCCTTTCCTCACACAGCTCTTTAATCTCTTCGTGTATGCTTTTAGAAATTCGTCGCCTATATGATGGCCATATTCATCGTTAATCTGCTTAAAATTATCACAGTCAAGAAACAAAAGCGCAAAAAACTCATCGCTTTTTTGCTGCCCTTTTTCAATTACTTTGTTTAACTCTTTTAATAACATTGCCCGGTTGGGAAGACCTGTTAAACTATCGTGAGTGGCTTCAAAATGAAGTTTATTTTCTAGCGCTTTTTGTTCAGTAATATCATTATGAATGGATACATAATGAGTAACATTTCCGTCTATATCTTTTAACGGCACAATTGTTTTCGATACCCAGTATGACTGATGATGCTTCGTCCCCATTTCAAGCTGTCCTCGCCATACTTTTCCGCTTTTTATTGTTTCAAGCAGCTCATGATGATCATGATTAAGCCCTGCATCTCGATAATACTTCCCTACTAAATCTTCTTTTTCATAACCTGAATACTGTACATACATATCATTTGCATAGGTAATAGTCCCACTTGCATTTATAATCATAACGCTAGCTGATTCATCAAGCGCATATTTTATATTTTCAAGTTCTTTCAGCGTATACGCCAACTGTTCTTCTGCTTCTTTTTGAGGCGTAATATCGTGTAAGATTGCATAGGCGCCAACCGTTTGATTATTTACTTTGACAGGAATCGTTGTAATATACACATGTTGTATAGAATGTTGGCTTCTTCGGAATGTTAGCTCTGTGCAATAGCTGATTTCTTCATATACATTCCAACGTTTGTAATTACAGGCTCCCAGTCTTTTAGCAATGTCTCGGTAATTTTTATGCAGCACATCGCTTGCAGAAAGCTGCAACGTTTCTAAGAATGCGCTGTTGATATTTAAAATTGTGCCGTCCAAATTCAGCATACAAACTGCGTGGTGGTGGTTTGTAAATAGCGATTTGTACCACTGTTTGCTTTTTATGAGCTCTAATTCTAATCTTTTAATAGCTGTGATATCTCGGTAAATCACTGAATAGGCGACCAGTTGATTTTGATAGTCATAAATCGGTGAACAGCTAACAGATACACACACCCTTTCGCCGCTCTTTGTGTACCTGACTGTTTCATAAGGAGACAGCGTCTTGCCATTTTTTAATTCTGCTATTAATTTAAGGCTTTCTTGTTCCTCTTTCTTTGACACGATGTTCATCTCTTGACGGCTTTTTCCTATAGCTTCTTCTTTTCTCCACTGAAATAGCTTTTCAAACGCTCCATTGACTGTTAAGACCTTCTCATCACAATCAGCAATTAGAATGGCGTCTACCGTGTTTTCTAGAAATGCATCGAGCAAGCGCGTGCTCTCTTCCTGTATTTTTTTATAATGAATTTCTTGAGCCATGACAAGGACATGTGAAGGGTTTGTCGCTTGATTAAAAAGAGGAGTAAAAGTTACTTCATATGCATGCCGGTCGGGCTGAAAAAGCTGTATGTATTGATATTGAATCGGTTCTTTCGTGGCAATGGCTTTTTCACAAAGTGTGTAAAAAAGCAGATTTTTTTCTTTGTTGATTATCTTGTCTTCCATTTTGTCAAAGAATTGCTGAGCTGCCTTGTTACATTCTTTATAATACAGCTGATGTTTTTCTTGCTGAATTAAAATAACAGGCTGCGGCATATTCATAAAATAAAATTGGAATACCCCTTCACTATACATACTAAATATCCTCCATCTGCCTTTGGAATTTCACTAAACGTCTTGTTTTGATATGCCATTCACTCATTCTCCCAAACCAACACGTCTTCTTTATCTCTTAAAATATTTTAACAATCGTACAAAATCACATAATTTTATAAAAATTCAAGATATCTGCGTTGCATGTAAGTCTAATTACCCGTTCTCATATTACGATAAATTATCTATTCCGTGAAGTTTATGGTTTAAGAGTTCAATAGCCTTTCTCGTCTGAATAAACTGCGGTACTTATTATAAGTTAAGTAGGAAGAGATTGACTGCGGCATTCCCAGTAAATAGCCTTGAGCAGCATGTAGGTTTAACGAAATCGCTGCGGCTAAATCTTTATCTCGTTCAACGCCTTCTAAAATGAGATTCGTATGCGGATAATAATTAACAAGCAAATCAATCAGATCTTTCTTTTGCTTGCAGTCGGCTAGTCCTTCAGCATAGCTTCGGTCCAATTTCATATAGTGAGGCTCATACATGCTTACCTGCCTCATCGCTGCGGCCCCTGCTCCAAAATCATCAATCGCAATTTTGAAACCGGCCTCTTTCAAACTCATTACTCGGGCAAAAAAAGCAGGCGATTCCCATAATTTTTTTTCATGAAGCGTTTCATTTAACTCCCATACAATACGATGTTTCGCATTTTTATAGGTGTTCAACAGATATGCTAAAAACCGTTGGAAATGCGGGTGGAGAAGAGTAGATGGAAACACGTTGATAAATAAATTCTCAGATTTCAATACCTCAAACGGAAAGTTCTTTATAGCCCCTTCAATTGCCATCGTATCAAGCTTGTACAAATAATTATGGCGTCTTGCCAGTGAAAACAACTCTTCAATTTGCCCTTTTGCGAAAGCCGTGCGCAGCAAAGCCTCAAAACCCAGCGTCTCCCACGAATCCAGCGCATAAATAGGCTGATATACAAACTGAAAGTCTTCATACGTCAGTTCCTTTAAAACATAAGCATCCATTCTTTCGTTTAATCACCTTTCGTTTTCAATATACTATTTCTTCCATAACCTAAACTTATAAAAATATATCCTAAAAACAGATAATTGTCCATTAAAAGTAAGAGATTCCATTAAGTGATTTAGGTATTTTGAGACTTGCTGGAAGCTTATGATAGCAACAAAGAAGTGTTTTAGAGGCTTTTATGCTTTTGATAGATAGGCTGTAAAGGATGTTTCAAACAAGAGATTGAGACATAAGCAACTCAACCCCATCTAAAGATGAGCAAATTAAATAAAGGGACTAGTATAGATTGCTTGGGACACCGCGTTTGATTTCCGTGCATGGCTTCGCTTTCCGCGGGCGGCCGCTGAGCCTCCTCGTCGCTTGCGCTCCTGCGGGGTCCCACCTGCTCCGCTTTTCCCGCAGGAGTCTTCGCGTTGCCCTCCAATCAACCGCTAGAAACACCTAATATGTGAAGTTTACGTTTACTATATACTTAGCGCAATAACCTCTTATCGTTAGTTTGTAATCATAGACAAGTTGCTCATGTTGATAAATAGATGCTAGTTGGAAAACCAAGGATAACAGCCCATTCAAGACATTACAAAAAATATTGCACCTACAGCTAAGCAAATCCTATAACTTTCTTCATCTAACTTGTTACCTCTTCTTCTCTATAAATTCTCTACTATTTCCCTTCATTAAAACGAATATTTTTTAGCATTTTTAAAAACCATTCTTGCTTTTTTTCTTCATCACCGCTTTTATATTTATCGCTGCTATCGAAGGAAATCTGTACTATTTTATTAGAACGCTTATCTGCTACATATGCCAAGTATGTATTAGGAATATGTTTCTTCTTATCTACTATTACACGCTTTTCTGTTCCTTTGAAATAAATATAAGCTGATTGGTAGTAAATCCTCGTCTGTGAGTTTTCAATCTTATTAGGAATACTTAATCCAAATCTTCTTTTAAATAAAGCCTCAACGTGAATACTCTCATCTGCAGGATTACTGGTTAAAAACTCAGTTTTTATATAATTCGCTTGTGTTTTACCTTCAACTTCTTCATTGTAGACAGCCCACCAGCTCTCGTAAGAATCATTATTGATAGCATAATCCTCTCTATTTTTATGTAAAACTTGATACTCTTCTGGAAACCACATCGTATACTGCCCTGTCTTTGACTTAAACTCATAAAACCCATCATCCGCTTTTTCATCTTTGTTTAAGAACTTACGTGTAAAGTGGTCATCAAAAGCTGGGACGTTTGGGTAGCTGCTTTCGTTTATCAGCCATATTGATCCTATTAAAATAGCGGCTCCTGTGATAACTATCATGATAACTTTCGAACGTTTTTTCATCGGCGTCCCCTCTACTTTATCGTTTGGAACAAACTTTAATCCTTATATATTGAATAGTCTTTAGCATTTTGATTTGTTGCCCTTATGCTAAAAAAAGCTTTTGCTTATAATTAATTTCCCTTAACAAATTTAATACTTTGCAACATTTTAAAAAACCATTTCTTTCTATCCATTTTATTTGTTTCTGTATTTTCGCCTACACTATCGTATATTAATTTGATTACCTTATCAGAGTTTTTATCTGCTACATATGCTACATAAAGGTTGGGCGGATTTTCTTTACTGTCATGTACTATATGTTGGTTAGTACCACGAAAATATGTATAGGCATAATCATAATAAATTCTTGTATGAGAGGTTTCTAACTGTTTAGGTTTTTTACTGTCTAATTGTTCTTTAAATAAACTCTCTACATAAATTAATTCTGATTTCATGTCGTTCTCGGAAAATTCAGCCTTGATAGCGTATGTTTGTTGATCATTTTCGTAGGGTTTAATATAAGAGGCTGACCAATTTTCATATGATTCGCCATTTCTAGTGTAATCTTCGCGATATTTATGTAAAACTTGATACTCCTCTGGAAACCACATCGCATACTGCCCAGTTTTTGACTTAAACTCATAAAGACCATCATCCACTTTTTTATCTTTGTTCAAGAACTTACGCGTGAAGTGATCATTAAAAGCAGGGACATTGGGATAGCGGCTTTCGTTTATCAGCCATATTCCTGCTGTTAAAATAACCGTTCCTGCAAGGACTGCAATAATGGTCTTCATCCTTTTTTTCATATCTGCACATCCTCTTTATTTTTACTAGATAGGTTTTGGTATTTAAGCTAAATTGATTTATTTCTTAAATTATCGTTCAACATGAGCTTTATTAAGCTTCATTTCCCTCACGGAACTTAATATTTTTTAATATTGTTAGGAACCATTTTTTCTCTTCTACTTCATCATTCTTTCTGCTTTTTTCACTTTTATCAAACCACAGTTCAATTGCATTATTAGAATGTTTATCCGCTACATATGCTATATATGTATTTGGAGCATGTTCTTTATTAGGATGCATAATTACTTCTTGTGTTCCTTTAAAATATGTATAAGCTGAATCATAGTAGATTCTTGTACTAGAAGTTTCAAACGTATTAGGCTTAGTAACATTTAGCTGTTCTTTAAACATATTGTCTACAGTAAAGGATTCATTTTCAGCCTTTCTTGCGTTTGAAAATGTCATTTCCATATAACTTCCCCCAGCATTTCCAGCTTTGTTATTCACCTCTTTCGCTATCCACCTTTCATAAGAATTACCGTTTATTACGTAATCTTCTCCGTTCTCCTTTATAAGCTGATAGCCTTTAGGAAACCACATCGTATACTGGCCAGTCTTGGACTTAAACTCATAAAAACCATCATCTACTTTTTTATCTTTGTTCAAGAACTTACGGGTGAAGTGATCATCAAAAGCTGGGACATTTGGATAGCGGCTTTCGTTTATTAGCCATATTCCTCCTGTTAAAATAACCGTTCCTGCAAGGACTGCAATAATAGTCTTCGTACGTTTCTTCATCCTCTGACATCTCCGTTGTTTTCTGGTCTAAAATGAATACTTTTTAACATTTTTAAAAATTGCTTATTTGTTTTGTCACCTTCATTTTTTGATAAGTTATTACCTATAGAGTCATAAGATATTTCAATTGTCTTATTTGAATGTTCATCAACTACGTAGGCAACATATGTATTGGGTATGTAACTACTTTTATCCTCAATTACTTTCTCCTCCGTACCCTTGAAGTAAGTATAGGCATTATCATAGTAGATTTTTTTATCTTTCGTTTCTATTACCTTTGGTTTATTGGCGTGAAATCTTCTTTTAAAAGTAGACTCTACAAACACAGCTTCATCTTTGATACTCCGCTCAAAAAATTTCAAGTTCAGTTGACCAATTAGATTCTCCCCTTTGTATTTTTTAGTCGATAAGGCTCTCCAATCTTCATAATTTTGTCCGTTCTTTGAATAGCCTTGACCATCGTCATTCGCTATTACAAATTCTTCTGGAAACCACATCGTATACTGTCCTGTCCTTGATTTAAACTCATAAAACCCATCGTCTACTTTTTTATCTTTATTCAAAAACTCACGAGTGAAATGATCTTTAAAAGCTGGAACATTTGGGTAGCGGCTTTCGTTTATCAGCCATATTCCTCCTATTAAAATAGCGACTCCTGTAATGATTGCGGGAAGGGTCTTCGTACGTTTTTTTATTGTCCTACACTCCCTTTATTACTCTTTTGAAATAAACGGGACTTAATGTAAATTGTTCAACATATAAAAATCCCTCAGACCACTGTCTGAGGAATAGCAGTATCCCTTATGTTAATTCACTTTCATCCATTGATTCTTTATATCGAATTTCGTACTCTCTCTTATGCATATCTTTAATAGAATGCATAAAACTCATAATATGCTGAAATGCTCCAGTATCATACTGCTGAGCTCGTAGCGTATATCCCCGCTCTGCTGCTTCTAATTTACTTTTAACCGCATCCGCAAACTCACCCGTTTGGTTTTCTAAATAGCTTTTAGCATGCCAAAGCTTTTCATTTACTTCTTGATCCTTTTTGATTAACTCTTTAATCCTTTTTGCCTGCTCGTCTTTGAAGTCGTCACCATCAAATTCAAACATGTATTTACCGCTCGTTGTTCCTGTGTGTGTAAAATCAAAATCAAACAATTAAATCCCCCCTACTACTTCTTTCATGCTTTTAATATCTGAAGCTACCGATTCGTCAGCTTCCATCATCTTCTCGAAATTTTGGAAGAACGCTTCAAGAAACTTTTGATAGTATGTAACTTCCTCTTGAATAGAAGAAATAATTTCTTCAACAGGGGTAAATACACTATCGTCTAGCGGGTCAAACGTTTTGTCAAACGTCACTTTTTCAGCCACACGCTTTTGTCCAAACCAAGCGAGAGTAGCGCCGTCTTTATCTGCCTTTTCCATAAATGACTGGGGAGAAGCTTCTTCTCTGGATATCTTCATTTTTAACTTTTTCTTCTTAGCTTCGAAGACTTCGTTAATTTCACTATGTAAATACTGCTTTAGTGCATTTAAGTTTGCTTCTTTATCTTTAATGGCATTAGCACAGTAATAAACAAACTTCTTCATTTGTTCATAATCTAGTAAGATTTCTTCCTGAGATCCTGAATCAAAAACCTGATAATACGTCTTCATAGCATTAGCTTCTGTGTATTTGACAACATAATTAATTCCGTGGAGTTTTGCTTGTTTACTTTGAGATATTCCTTTAACAAGCTGAAATGTTGCTCCAGGGCTAGTAAATGTATTTACCATTACTACTGCTCCTACTCCTATACCTGCTTTAATCTCTCCAAAATGAAGAAAAGGATATCTTTTTACACTCTCAAGGTATTGATCACGTGTTTCTGGCAGGTTAAGTAACGTTTCTTGTTTCACATGATCATTAACAAACCCTAAACCGCCTAATGTTGTCTTTACTCCAAGGTTATAACGGAATTGGTCTATCATATACACTGGGTTCCATTTTGCTTCTTTCTGAAAAGGATATTTCCCAATGTTAATCATTTCTTCTGTATCTAAATCTCCAAGCATCGTCACTTTGTTACCTGCATACCAGCTGCTTGGAAAAGATTGAGCATGCATAGGTTCACCTTTTACCCAGGTATGGCTGATGGTAGCTTTTTGTTTTTCGTAGTAGGTGTTGGCTAGTTCTGTTAATTTCTTTGAAGATATTCCATCTTTTTTCCCAGTCTGGTGAAACACATACAATTCAAATTCTTTATCTAAAGCTTCTAATTGTTTTAAATTAACTGGTGCATCATTCAATGCCCTTATATCTTTAAAACTTTTTGTTATTAAGCTCAAAGTTACTATTAAATGTCCTCCTAAGGAGTGTCCATCACCATACCTTTTAAGTTTTTCATCAGAACTTTTAATCTTTGTTTCAACTTGCTGATACATTTTTTTTGCATCATTGATTTGTTGAGTACTTTTACCTGCTCCAATCCCTAAAGCATCATATACAACATCTCCAAAATCTTTAGAAGGTTCTGTTCCTCTAAAAACATAATAAACCTCATTGATATTATGTTTTTTATCATGGAAATGAATAGCTGCCCCATCAAACCCAGATTTGTTACCTATTCCCATTTCAACGCTGCTATATATTTTAAAATTAGGTGGATTTTCACCTGTAGCCTCTTTATAAATCCTTGTAATCTCTTTTTCTTTTCCTGATAATCCACTGTACTCAAGCTGAGTTATTTTATTTCTTATATCGTTACTTAATAAAGGTTTTTCACTCACGACTTTTACCCTCGCTAAAATTAATACTTTTTAATATTGTCAAAAACCATAACTTCCTTTTTTCTTGGCTAGTTTCTGTACCTTCACCTATACTATCGTATGAAAATTCTATAACCTTATTAGAGTTTTTATCTGCTACATAAGCAGTATAAGTATTAGGTAAATGGATTTTACTGTTATGTACTACATGCCTTTCAGTTCCCTTGAAATATGCATAAGCATAGTCATAATATATGCGAGTATGTGAAGTTTCTATTTCTTTAGGATTGTTGTTCTTTAATTGCTCTTCAAATAATCCCTTCACATAAACAGGTTCAGATTTCTTATCATTCTTTGAAAATTCAGCTTTAATATAGTATATTGATTTATTTTTTTCATCGATATTCCTATATGAAGCAGACCAATTTTCATATGATTTTCCATTTATAGAGTAATACTCTGAAGCATCATGCAACATTTGATACTCCTCCGGAAACCACATCGTATACTGCCCGGTCTTCGACTTAAACTCATAAAATCCATCGTCCACTTTTTTATCTTTGTTTAAGAATTCACGCGTAAAGTGATCATCAAAAGCAGGGACGTTTGGGTATCGGCTTTCGTTTATCATCCATATTCCTCCTATTAAAATAGCAGCTCCTGCAATGACTGCAATAATGGTCTTCGTACGTTTTTTCATTGTCGCACACCCTTTTAGTTATGTTATAACCTATGTTTTATACATGTTCGATACTATCATACTTATAATGGGAGAGTCATAAGCAGAACGAATCAAAGAACCATAATTAGGAAGTGGTTATTTTTTACTATCACTTACCCTTTCTCTTAAAGAAATAATCACTTCTTTTTTTATCATTGTTACCTTTATTAATGATTTCTCTCAATAAAGAAAACCCCACTTTCAACAAAGTGAGGTTGATTACATAATATAGGCCATTTACTGAATGTTTCGCTCTCCTTGTGCCAGCACATCAATTTCAGCGTCAATTTTCACGCTGTGGGTTTTTCCATCAAGTCCAAGGATGACAATTTCGTACTGCTTGTTAGTGAGAACAATCGATTCGATAATACCTTTATGCTGTCTTAACGCGTATGCTTTTGCACGGCTTTTGGTTAAAGGAATCGTTTTTTCTTTCAAAACATTGCCGGTTTCGGCGTTAATTTTTACTTTGTGCTCTTCTCCGTTTAACGTAAGGATGTCTACTGTATAAATAGGAAGAGTGAGTATTTTACTCAGCGATATGGATTTGACAATGCCTTTATATTCTTTTAATGCGAGAAGCTTTGCTTGTTCTTTCAACAAAAGAGATCGTTTTTCAGAAATCATTTGACGCCATCCTTTCTAGTTTATAAAACGGACTGCTGTTTCAATTTCTTAACGTACCATATCCTATGTATACGTCTACTAACTAGTATAGCGGGCTTGTCTTAAATTTCTCTTAATATTACATGAAAGATAGCTGAAGAAAGCTGTTATTCACTGAAAAAACTAGACCTGGTTAGATCTAGCTTCTTATTGGTGAATGTGAATTCTACATTTTTTTCGTTTCGAATCGTTCTACGGCTCTCATTTGTTTGATTGACGGGGATTTGTGGACGCACATGCCTAGATGGACTTTTTGAAGCAAATAGGGATCAATGTAAAAACCATTTTGAAAGATGTTTTCTTTTTCCTGTTCGTCATGAAATTTGGAGCATCTTACACAGTAATACATATCATAACCTCCTTGCGGACTATTTTATAAACGGAGATAGTTGTGAGTGATATATTTACCTATAGCATATGGAAAAGAATAAAAGTCGTGCTTGTTTAGCGAAAATGTCCGAAAAGAAGAAGGCTTGTTCGTGGGCTAAAACACTGGATTTTAAAAATGATTATTTAGAACATAAATCAGTTTAATCGTAACAAAAAAGCCTCTTTCAAAGAAAAAAGAGGCCTTTTTGTTAATTTGTTACTTTTGCGCTGTTTTGATGCCAGTTCCAAGCTGATGCGATGATTTTTTCTAATGAAATTTGCGCTTTCCAGCCTAATTCTGCGTGAATTTTATCAGAAGATGCGACCAAGCGTGCCGGATCTCCAGCGCGGCGGTCTGCCATTACAACATTCGCTTTTTTACCCGTTACTTTTTCGCACGTTTCGATCACTTCTTTTACAGAGTAGCCAAGGCCGTTTCCAAGATTGTACGTTGCTGTTTTCTTCGTGCCGTCTAACAGTGCCTGAAGCGCTGAAATGTGAGCATTCGCTAGGTCCGTTACGTGGATGTAGTCACGGATGCACGTTCCGTCTGCAGTATCGTAGTCTGAGCCGAATACAGAGATGTTTTCACGTTCACCAAGCAGGTGCTGAAGAATGATTGGAATTAAGTGCGTTTCAGGATCATGGCACTCGCCAATTTCTGCTGTTTCGTAAGCACCCGCTGCGTTGAAGTAACGAAGCACAACATATTCCATGTCGTAAGCACTTGCAAAGTCAGCTAAAATCTGTTCGATCATTAACTTTGAACGTCCGTACGGATTAATTGGGTTTGTTGCCGTATCTTCTGTAATGATATCTACAGAAGGAATCCCGTATGTAGCAGCAGTAGATGAAAAAATAAACTTTTTCACATTGTGCTTCATCATCGTTTGTAAAAGGGTTAACGTCGCAGCTACGTTATTTTGATAATATTTAAGAGGATCTGTTACTGACTCCCCTACTAAACTATTAGCAGCAAAATGCATGACAGCATCAATTTTATGATTTGTGAATACGCTTTCTAAATCTTTCTCATTACCTAGATTTCCTTCTACGAATACCGCTTTCTCATCGATTGCCCAGCGATGACCCGTTGATAGATTATCAAGTACCACAACTTTATTTGTTTTCACTAATTCTTTTACTAGGTGGCTTCCGATATAGCCTGCTCCTCCGATGACTAAAATCATACTGTCAGTCAGCTCCTTTTTATTAAGTGTCGCTACAGATATCGTACCCGTTTCTTTTCCATTTGTAAATATTTCATTTTTCAGTATCCTGCAGCGATACGGTTATATTTTTTATTAGTATAGACAATCAATATGAACTCATTATGAAGAAAAGGGAAGGAAATTTTTATTGCTCTTTTTCACAGAGAATTAGATAATATACCAGGAACTAATTTACTTATTAAAGGAATGAAAGCTTAATGAGCAAACACCATTCATGGCTAGATGCGCTAAAAGGATTATGTATTCTTACAGTAGTGGCAGGGCATTCTGGCAGCCCTTTTTTTCATCATTATTTCTTTTGGTTTCACATGCCTCTCTTTTTTATGATTAGCGGCTATCTGTTTCACCCACGTTCTAGAATACAAGAAGTACGAGAATGGATTTTGAAAAAATGGATACGTTTACTTATCCCTTATTTTTCATTTGGCCTGTTAATAGTAGCCCTTATTTTTGTTCAAACATTTAACGTTCGGGAAGTGTTACTAAACATCTACCATTTATGTATTGGCGGGAGAACTCTCGGATACTATTACGGTGTTTTTTGGTTTGTCACTTGTTTATTCTTAACTCACCTTATTTTTGCCTATGCAGCTCTACTGATTAAAAGAAAAAGCTCAATGGTTCTTTTCTTAGCTCTATGCTATTTTATCGCTCATATTTATGTCAGCTTTCCATTTCTTCAGCAAAAAAACATTATATGGAGCGCCAATTCTGTTTTGCTATCCATTTGTTATTACGCAATTGGATACTACAGCAGACAAGCTTTTTCGTTTGTTGAGAGAAAAAGCACCGTAATTCTGAGCAGCTTAATCATTTTATTGATTGTAGTTTTAGAAAAGCTCAGCGTTCTTTCTTATACATTAGATATTAAAGCAAACGTTTATACATGGCTGCTTGATTTGATTATTCCTCTTTGCGCGGCAAGCATTCTTGTATATATAAGCAAAAAAATGAGCTTAACAAAGTGGAGTAAGCCTTTTGAATACGTGGGGAAATCCTCGTTTACCATTATGTTTTTGCACGTACCGGTTACTATTTTAATAGAAAAATACACCGGCATATCTACCGTCTTTTTATACATAGTAATGGGAACATTGATTCCTTTAATATGTCATGTATTGTTGAAACAATTTCTTCTTACAAACGCATTATTTTTAGGTGCGTTTCCTATTCCGAAAAAGGACAGTGGACAAACACTTCCAGTTTCGAAATAAACAGTCATGTAACCCCTGTTCTTTACAGGGGTTATTTACTAGATTTGCTGAGGCACTTTCTTCATGTCTTTCACTTTATTTTTTAATGGAAGCATGCCTTCAATATGACATTCAATACAGTCCCCGTCTTCAATAACAGCGGGTCCCGGCGTTCCGGTTAAGATGATATCTCCCGGGTGCAGCGTCATGACTTTTGAGAAAAATGAAACACAGTATGCGATGTCGTAAATCATATTAGACACGGTATTTTCATGCTGCATGTCTCCGTTTAGCAATGTGCGCACTTGAAGTGATTTCACGTTTGATATGCTTTCTTTTGTGATAAACTCTGAGCCTATACTGCAAAATGTATCAAAGCTTTTTGCTCGCATTAAGTAGCGATGATTCGCCGCATGAATATCAGCTGCGGTTACGTCAACGGCTGACGTATAGCCAGCAATTACGTTCATGGCTTCATCTGGCTCTATATCCTTACACGTTTCGCCGATTACCACCGCTAGTTCCGCTTCAGCCGTTGTTTTGTAGGACTGCTTTGGAATACGAATGCTGTCATCTGGTCCAATAATGGCGGTTGCGGGTTTTAAAAAACTAACTGGATCAATGGCACGGTCGTAGTCTTTTAGTTTTTCTTCAGAAGCTGCATAATTAAATCCAATGCCTAACAATTTTGACGGATTACTAATGATAGGAGCTGTTTTTCTGCCCTGCAAGTGCAGTGCGGGAAAAGAGCTGTTCATACCAAATTTATTATGGGCGTACCATGTTTCAAGGTGGCGAAGTTCTTTATATTGAATAAGATCCCAAATTGTTGTAGACCAGTTTGTTAAATATTTAGCATTAATATCTTCTATAAGCAGAATGCTGTCATTGTCTAAAATAGCTGCTTGTTCTTTCCCTTGCTCTATTATATTTACTAACTTCATGATACGCTCCTTACCGATGCTTGAATGATATGATCGCTGTTTTCTTTTACCCAATTTAATAATTTTTCATCTTGGTTGTATCCTGCAATAAAAGATAAGCCGATTGGCAAACCGTCTAGTTCTCCTGCAGGTATCGTAACTTGCGGAAGTCCGCTTAGTCCGGCAATACACGTCATTTGAAGTGTTCGCAATCTTCTGTTTTCTAACTCCGGTCCTTTTGCATCTTTTACAGGCGCGGGTCCTGGAGCTGTAGGAAGCACTAATATTCCGTCTTCTCCAAGCTGTGAGTACATAAAATAGCGAAGTTCACGACGCTTTTCTTCTATATAATTCATATTTAATAAGGTAAGAGTGCTCGCCCATTGAAAGCGGCTTCCGATATCGTCTCCAAACGTTGGGTTTTCTTTTTGAATCCATTCTCCGTGCGTTTGCCAAATTTCTTTTCCTTGCAGCAAACGAAAAGTTTCCATATATGTAGAAAAACCCTGGGGGGCCATTACTATTTCTTCTGTAGTAGAAAAAGACTTCATTACGTGCTTAATAGGTGGTGCAAGAGCTTGCATGCTTTGTTCATCCACAAGTTCCATAACGTCTGTTGCTACATAAAGTCTTGTAAAACCGCTAGCACGCGACGTTGAGTTCAATAAAACCGCTCCTACTTTTTGCAGAGTGTGGCCGTCTCTAGCCATTACACCAACTGTATCAAAGCTTGGAGCAAGTGGAATTAGACCGTTTGTAGAAATGCGTCCGTGAGAAGGACGATACCCAAAAATACCGCAGTAGCTTGACGGAATTCGAACCGATCCTCCAGTATCTGTTCCAATCGCAAAATCAGTTATTCCCGCTGCGACAGCAACCGCTGATCCGCTCGAAGAGCCTCCCGGAATTCGATCTGCGCCTTTTGGGTTTACCGGTGTTCCATAATGCGCGTTTTCTCCATTTAGTCCGTACATAAGCTCGTCCGTGTGCGTAACTCCCTTTAGCGCAGCTCCTTCTTTTAAAAGAGCAGCTACTACATCTGCATGTTCGCTTGCAGGCTGATGCGTGGCGAGCCAATCCGGATTTCCTGCACTTGATATATGTCCTTGTACATCAAATACGTCTTTTAACGCAAAACTCAAGTTATTTAACATCCCCGTTCCCGTTGGAGGTACGTAAAGATCACTGTCTACAAATGCGTTCCACGTATCTTTCATTCAACCATCTCCTCATTTCTTATATCTGTTTAGAATATAAAATTTGGAATAAGTTGGTCAATGAATGTGTCAGGTCTGTTTACACTAATATTATGTAAGTCTCCCAACTTCTCTTTTCCTAGAGAAACTAGCCGTTTCATTTCCCTTTTAGCACGTTTGCGAGTAAAGTAGAAACATATCATTTTACGAAAAGGACTATCGCGATGGAACAATCTACTACGCTTTTCTTATTTATTTTATTAGCTTTTGTGCTAACAAGAGGCATTCCATTTATAGGTTCATTTGCTCCTAGCATTAATCAGCTGCTTCGGCATATTGGACGTTATTTTTCAAATTTAAATACGATGTTTCATGAAGATGGCCACGCGTTAATGGGGCTTATTGTCGGAAAAGGCGTCAATCGCATTGAGCTTTACACCAATAATGAAGGTGTAGCTGTGACTGCCACCTACGCGGGATCCCGTGGATGGCTGCCGCGCGTCATTATTGCCTTAGCCGGCTACCCGTTCAGCTCAGCAATGGCTTATTTGTTTTTCTACCTGCTCGTTCACAACCACTACGACTGGCTTTTTTACGGGTTAGGAAGTGTTGTTGTTATTAATTTACTGCTTTGGGTACGTAACGGATACGGAATTGTATGGCTATTTTCTATCGGTTTGATTCTCGGAGGCATCTATTATCTGCAAGATCCACAGCTTATGCGCTACAGCATGATGTTTGTTGGTGCACTGTTACTTGTAGAATCTCTATTTTCCGCCTTTATTATTTTTGTGTTAAGCATCAAATACCCAAACGATGCGGGTGACGCTACAAGTTTAAAGCAGCTTACCCATCTTTCAGCACGCTTTTGGGGCTTTTTATTTTTCGCACAGGCCGTTTATGTGGCTTATTTAATTTTTCACCTGATTTATTAAAGACAAAATTCTGTAATCCCCCGAGAAAACTTTGGGAATTTTATAATTTAAAGGAATAATTTACTTTTATACACTAAATAATGGTTTACGAGTTCCCTAAATGAGGTATATATTGGGTACTATGAAGTCGTAAAGAGGTGTGGGATACTTGTCATTATTTTTAAAGTGGAAGCAAAAGAAGCAGGAAAAAGAAGTAGAGCGTGTTCTTGAGGAATCAATCTCAAAAAGAAAAGACTACTGGAACACAATTGGACATGTAGACGGAGACGTATTAACTCATTTGTTAAATCCCATGTTTTTTGGCGGGCCTGCTTGGCCGTCTGGACGTCAAACTTTTATTCGTGTTCAAAAAACAGAGACGGTTATTTTAGCAAGCGACGGCTTGTCCGATCCGTTTCAACTACCTGAAGAAAAGAGCCAAAGACAAGGAAAGGGATTAGAATTCTATATCGAATGCGATGATGAATCTCTTCGCGGACCTTTATCGGATATCCAGGATCACTGGGCATTTGACCTTCTTTATCAAATGAGTCAAAATGCTGCCGCTCACCCTAATATGCTAGAACTATTCATGAAACATGATGTTCTTTCAATTGAATTTACGGATTTGGACGTACCGCCTCATTTTGTAAATAAAAATGGAGATATTGGTGTATTGCTAGGAGTTCAGTCTCCTTCTGTTTCAGCTAGCCTCTCTTTACCTTACGAATCTATTAAACTGATTAGCATGAAGCTTCTTACACCAAACGAATTAGATTATGTGCGCGAACAAGGAGCGCAAGGACGCAGGCAGCTCGCTGAAACATTTCAGCTGTCAAAAAGTTATCATATTACCATGACTAAAAGAGAGTCTCTTATTTAAAAGAGGTTCTTTTTTTATTTCTGCTATTGAAATAGAGCCCTGTAGAATATACTCCTTATTTACATGTAACTCAAGTTCACATATTTTTTTAAAGCTGCTTTTCATATGAGCGTACTATTTTCGATTCATGGTATATTTTGCTATAGTAAAAAAGAAGATATAAAAAAGGAGATGGACGTTAGACATGGCAGAAAAAGTGCAGATTGGAAAATCCGAATTATATGTTAACCCTATTGGACTTGGAACAAACGCTGTAGGAGGACATAACTTATATCCTAACCTAAACGAAGAAGTCGGCAAAGACCTTGTTCATAAGGCGCTAGATAATGGCATAAACCTACTTGATACAGCGTTCATTTATGGTCCTAAACGTTCTGAAGAATTAATTGGCGAAGTACTAAAAGAACGCGGAAATCGTGAAGAAGCGGTGATCGCTACAAAAGGAGCACATAAAATTGTTGGAGATGAAGTACTGCTAGACAATTCTCCTGCATTTTTAAAACAATCTGTTGAAGATAGCTTAAAACGCCTTCAAACAGATTATATCGATTTATATTATATTCACTTTCCAGATAAAAACACACCTAAAGACGAAGCGGTCGGTGCGTTAAAAGAATTAAAAGATGAAGGTAAGATCCGTTCTATTGGCGTATCAAACTTCTCGTTAGATCAGTTAAAAGAAGCAAATAAAGATGGTTATGTAGACGTGGTACAAGGCCAATATAACTTAATTCAGCGAGAAGCAGAAAACGATATTTTACCTTATACGGCTGCAAATCATATTTCATTTATTCCATACTTTCCGCTAGCTTCTGGTTTACTTGCTGGGAAATATGATAAAAATACAAAGTTTAATGACCTACGCGAAGATATGCCTCATTTTATCGGCGAAGCATTTCAGCAAAACCTAGAAAAAGTAGAGCGTCTTCGTCAAATCTCTAGCGCAAAAGGCGTAGAAGTAGCTCATCTTGTTCTGGCTTGGTACTTAACGCGCGATTCAATTGATGTATTAATTCCAGGGGCAAAACGCGCTGATCAAGTACTTGATAACTTAAAAACATTAGATGTTCAGCTCACTTCTTCTGAAATTAAAGACATTGATCATATTTTTAAATAATACAAAAAGAGCTTTGCCATAGGTAAAGCTCTTTTTTCTATACAATTCCGCTGACTAATAGAACAAAAGCTGTAAAGAAGAATCCCATCTGTACAAAGCTTGTTACGTACTCTTTCGTTTCTTGTTTGTATTTCCATTCATCTATACATTTCAACAAAATATTCACGACTAAAAATAGGAACGATACGATATAAGGCTCGACAAACATAAAGATCATATCGAGTAACAGACAAAGAACAAAAGCTATCGTCACATATTTATCCCATCGGCCTAAAGCTAGACTTTCATACTCATATTTTCCCCAAAATTTGCTGCGAGGGATATCAAGGACTTTTCTCAAGATAACGTCTGCTAAGACCGCTGCTGCTACAAGTATTATTAATATATACATTGCCATCCCCCCTTCCTTTTTATGGTATCATTTCAACTCGTTTCTGTTAAGGTCTCAGCTAAAAAGTGCTTAAACTGCTTTGTTTCTTCCGTTTCACCTTTTGTTACGATATACGTATGTGAAGAAGGCCGGATAATTTTTTGCTGTGAAATGACGCTTAACGTTTGATTTTCAACTTCCTTTTTCACCATAGAAAATGGCAAATAAGATACGCCTAAACCTTCTTCAATAAAGCGCTTTGTAATTTCTACTTGCGTCACAGGAAGCAGCTGAATGTGAGGATAACAAGCCTTGATTTGAAGGAGTAAATCTTCCCAATAAACAGGATGATTATTCGTAAGCAGCCGGTAGGAAGATAACAGCTCCTGTTCCGTACGTGCCTCTGCAGAAAACGGGGCAACTAAGACTGCTTTTTCTTTATGAATTAACTCATAAAAAACGTCTGCCTGACCCGGAAGCATCCTTGTTAATCCAATATCTGACCTTCTGTCGCTGATGTCTTTTCCCACTTGAAACGAATTTGTGATATTAACCGTTACTTCAATATGGGGATATCTCTCTACAAATTGTTTGATGAGGCTTGGTAAAACAGATGCTGCTATTTGAGGAGCAGCGGATATAGTCAGTTTTCGGTTATATCCTTGCTTCCATAACTTAAAATTTCCCACTCCTTCTTCATATGCCCTCACCATTTTTTGAGCATGAGGCAAAAAAAAGCGTCCTGCCTCAGTCAGCGTGATGTATTTACCTTTTTTTTCAAAAAGCTCAGCACCTAACTCTTGCTGCAGTCGCTGAATATGCTTTGATACAGCAGGCTGTGTTAAAAATAAATCTTCAGACGCTTGCCTGAAATTTTCATAAGAAGCCGCTATGATGAATGTTTTTAACCATTTGATCTCCATTTTCTTCTCTCCATCTCTTTCTATTCATAACAAACTGGAATCAATACTGCTTATTTTTGTTTATTTTCTTTTCTACCAAACTTCTATACGATATATGTATCTCAATATTACCAAATAAAGGAGCTGTAAAAATGAAAAATAACGTGAAAGAAAAATTTAATGCTCATGCTTCTCAGTATGATGAGCAGCGCCGCAAACTTATTCCTTGTTTTTTTGATTTTTATTCCATTCCCGTTTCTCTTCTTCACTTTTCAAATAAGCCGCTTCGCGTACTTGATATCGGAGCAGGTACAGGATTGTTTTCTTCTTTTGTCAAAGAAAAATACCCAGATGCTCATTTCACGTTGATTGACGTGTCAGATCAAATGCTTGAAAAAGCCAAGGAGCGCTTTAAAAACGAACAGAATATGGAATTTATTGTATCAGATATAACAAGCTACGAATTTGAACACTCATTCGACATTGTGATTTCTTCACTTGCTATTCATCATTTAGAAGACGAACAAAAGCAAAAGCTGTATGGTCAAATTTATCATTTACTGCATACAGGAGGAATATTTATTAATGCCGATCAAGTATTAGGCCATTCTTCTATTATTGAAGAGTTATATAAAAAAGACTGGAGTGAAAGAATTGCCGCAAGCGGATTAACGCATGAGCAAATTAAGGCTGCTCATGAACGTACGAAGTTAGATAAAATGGCAACTTTACATGACCAGTTAAATTGGCTAACAGCAAGTGGGTTTAGCACGGTGGATTGCATCTATAAATTTTTTAATTTTGTTGTAATGTATGCTCAAAAATAACGGTTTAAAAACTACTTGTCTCTTTGCAAGTAGTTTTTTTACTCTGTTCCTCCCTATATTCGAATAAGAATATTTATCTATTTCCACAAAACTACGCATACTTCTTTTCCAGTTTCGTATATCTAATAATAGCTTCGTTCTCCTGAACTTTTGAATTTTTTGTACATAAAACCCATATAAAGTATTTTTATACTATTTTATGTCTTTTTATGGTATAAAAAATACAACTATGTTACAATATGATTACAAAACAATCTATATAACGCTTTCATTTCTTTACACGAAAATGAAGAACTGGAAAGGATGTGCTGCTTATGTAAATGTGAATCCGCTAGATTAGTAAACTTATATTCTTAAAGTTGTACAAATCATCAAGAAAAACTTAGTTATTCTTATTATTATAAATTCCCGCTAGTAAAGTCTTTCTACTTAATGATTTCCTTATTAAGCGCATACATACAGGTATAGAAAATGCAGCTATTCGTCTTTTATTTTATTAGTGAAGAATTTATAGCACTGCTCAAAGCACCATAAGTTTTTCATTAATGCAGCCTAAGGAGGCGCAGCACATGGCAAATAGAATATCAAGAACAACAATCGTACTCATAGCGGCTATTCTAGCTCTAGCCTGCTTGTTTGTAGGCGTTCCAAAAACAGAAGCTGCTTCAACACCATCTCATTTAATTATCATTAACAAAGCAACAAATAAACTGGCTTATTACCAAAATGGTTCACTTGTCCGAACGTTTTCAGTCGCAACAGGACGCACGCAGTCTCTTACACCAGAAGGGCATTTCAAAGTAGTGAATAAAATTGTCAATCGCCCTTATTACTCAGGGAACATTCCTGGTGGAGACCCTAGAAATCCTCTTGGCAACCGCTGGCTGGGTCTAAATGCGAGAGGTACATACGGCACGACGTATGCTATTCATGGAAATAATAATCCTGCTTCCATTGGCAAATATGTAAGCAGCGGATGCGTTCGTATGTACGATGAAGAAGTGGCATGGTTATTTAGTAAAGTGACCGTCGGTACACCGGTTGTGATTACAACTTCTTCTAAATCATTTAATGACATTGCAGCAGCAAACGGGTACAATGTTTCTGGAAACTCAGGTTCTACTCCAGCTCCTTCTACAGGAACTGTTTTAAAGAAAGGCAGTAAAGGAAATGCAGTTAAAGAACTTCAGCAGAAGCTAACTTCACTTGGCTATAACACAAAAGGTACGGACGGTGTGTTCGGTGCCAATACAGATTCAGCTGTGCGTAAGTTCCAAAAAGACCACGGCTTAACGGCTGACGGTATTGTTGGTCCATCAACGTATAAAGCTTTAGGAAACCCTGGAACCAACCCGACACCAACAAATCCGACAAATCCAAAGCCAACAAACCCACCAGCGGATACAACAATTAACACAAAACAAACGCTTAAAAAAGGCAGCAAAGGCAGCAATGTTCAAGCTCTTCAAAAGAAATTAACGGCGCTTGGCTATGATACAAAAGGCACGGACGGTATTTTCGGCGCCAATACTGAAGCTGCTGTGCGTAAGTTTCAAAAAGACAATAAGCTAGCAGTGGACGGCGTTGCCGGACCTAATACGTTAACTGCTATTTCCAAACGCTAATAGAGCCTGAAATCAGGCTCTGTTTTTTTTATTTATAAACCTCTTTTTACACGGACTCCTTAATGAACCATTACGCCGTCTTTCTTTTCTACCACATACTTAATCAATTGATAAACCGTTCTCATAAGAATTTGCTGCTGATAGATATCGTTTTTGGCAGGAATCACACTTTCTATGACCCTGCTATATTTATACGGCTGATCGTCTTCTTTTTCTTTATAAAGAGCGCGCCAGTCATTACGGGGATTTTCAAGCAGCTGTTCGTTGAAATAGGAATAAACGACGGTTGCGAACTCACCTGCCAACTCTTGAATAACCTGCTGTCGGTCGGTGACCGAATGATAAGTACTTGACCATCCAGACGGCTGACTTAAAAAATGCTCATACACAGATGAAATAACGGCGGACGCAATAGCTGGTACCGGTCCTTCATTCTCTCCTAAGGAAATGTTTAAACACGTTTCTCTGTCCATATAAGGAATGTTCAGCGACTCCATTGCTTCATAAAAAGCCTGCGAGACAGTCAAGTTTAAATAAATAGGATGCAGCTCTTGCTGCTTTTTTCTCGTTTCTGATACTAAAGCTGCCTTTAAGTCTTTATACAGAAAGTGACTCTCTTCGGATTCCTGGTGTACACATTCTAAAACAGACGTATTCCCTACTGTTAAATAGTAGTGAAGCTGCTTTCTCATAAGAGGTGAAACGCTTTTAAGCGCACCATCTATTAATTTAGCCATGGCATGTTTTTTAGCATAATCCGTACGGCAGCTTGGAGAGGTAAGCAAATCTCCGTGTGTAACACAAACGTTTACCTTAGCACCGTGCCCATGTACGATGAGCTGCTGAAGAAATTGAATATCTAATTCTTTAAGCCCATGATGTACGTATAAAATAGAAGCTGCTTGTTTAAAAGAATCGTGGATGGTGCCCGTATATTCAACAGATAGATGCTCGCAAATTGCTACCCCTTTTTTAAAAGAAAAAGGGCCGGAAACTTCAATTCTACGAAACAATGGATAAATAAGGCGTCCGTTATTTTCTTCTTCTTCATTTGTTAGCGGCTCAAAGAAAGACAGCTCTTTTGCTGTGAGACGGCAGGATATTGGCCAGTCGTCTTCCCCTATTTCCCACGTTCCTTCCTTGTATTCTCTCAACCGAGATTCAATTGCCAGAAGCATTTGCTCAGTGATCTTCCTACATTCAAGCCGCTTATGCCATACCTCTGCAAAATCTCTTCCTTCTTGATCAACAGCGTCTTTTACTATTTCACTTTCTCGTTTAATTGCATCTACAAATTGTTTGAATGAACTATTTTCGTCGCTCATTCTTAAAGGAACATCATCATTAAAATAACGGGCTTTGTATGGAATATCTCCCAAAAGAGCGCGCAGATTAAAAGAGGAATCTCCGTGTAATAACTCAAAGACCAAGTCATAATCCGTGCCTCCTTCAGCATACACTTCAGCGCTTCTTAGTAGGATATTCTCCACTTTCCTTTGCACTTCACTTCGCGTAAAAAAAGAGACGGCAGCTTCATAGTGTTGAGAATCCTTCACCTTATACGTAGCAGAATAAGCGCCTTTACTGCCTATTCCTAGAAAGCCGCACTCCTTTTTTATACCAAGAAGCTGGCGGATTAAAGATGTTTTGCCGCTTCCTTGTTCTCCTATTACATGAACGTACTCATACTCGCTGTCAATTTGTTCGCTTGTCTTTTTTTCAATATCGTTATAAAAAGCATTCACTACTCGTTCATCATACCTTGCTTTTGCTCTTCCTTTTGCAGTACTTGTCCAAAAATCCTGCACTCTCAGCAGTTCATTCATCTCTTCAACCAACATGTCAATTTCATCGTGTTGCTCTGTATACATAAACCGTTTAACAAACGGGTGCGATCTTCCTCTTTCATCTTTTTTAAACGGATGCTGAAACATAATTGACCAGCCTTTTCGCGTAGGAGACTGACAGGCTTTTGCACGAAAAACTTTCATTCATTTCCCCTTCTTTCCCTAACATTGTCCTATTTGAAATGTATGGCTTTTAAAGGGGGGATATGTCTATCATTTTCCTCTTTTTAGAAGGATTTTTCCTGCATTTATCGAAGTAATTAATTGAGGTGATGGGAGAATGTTGACAAAAATTGTGAAATGCAGCATACCGACTGATAAAAAAGCATCTTTTTCATATACGCAACAGCATTGGGCTGCTCTTGCACACGTGAATGGTTTCATTGGCCAATTAGGGGGTTGGAACGTGGAAGATGAAACAGATGCTTGTATTCTAGCTCTGTGGGAAGATGGAACAACTTATCAAGAATTCATGAAGCATACTCATGATTCTATTTTTTATAAAAGCAAGCAGGATCAAACATATACGAGTTTGGACGTTTCAACATCAGATCCGTCCTACTTCATCGGAGCACGCTACAATTATTATAGAAGCAGCGCCATTGAAAGCCGTTATTTAGTAAAGACGGAAATTGAAGTCGATTTTTACGACAAAGAAGATATTCATGAGATGGTAAAAAGCTTGATAAATCCTTCTTATCGTTGTTTATCTCACGTTGTATCACCAATCGAGCATAGCAAGCTTGTCATTTTTTCATTATACGGATCTGCTTGTCCGCAAAAAACAATTGATACTTTCGTTCATCCAAATGTACTGAACGCGTCTCAATACATATACCAATTAGAGAAAAATTGGAACGTTCTTTCCAATTAAAAAATAGAAGCCTAGGCCCGACGCCAAAGCTTCTATTTTTTTATGATATGAACCTCTTGATTTTGTACGGTAATGACTTCCTCCGTCATTCCTACAAACAAACCGCTTTCTACTACGCCTGGAATCATTGTAAGCTGTTTTTCCAGCACAGCAGGATTTTCAATTTCTGAAAAATGGCAGTCTAGAATATAATTTCCGTTATCAGTGATAAACGGCGTATGATCATCTAAAAGCCTAAGCTGCGGTACACAACCTGCACTGCGAATATGCTTCGCCGTCATTTCCCAGCCAAAACGTATAACTTCAACAGGAAGAGGAAAAGCTCCTAGCGTCTTCACTATTTTCTTAGAATCCGCAATCACGATAAACCGCTTCGCTGCGTACGCAATCATTTTTTCTCGAAGCAGCGCGCCGCCTCCTCCTTTAATTAAAGAAAGTTCGCTATCCACTTCATCCGCTCCGTCAATTGCTATATCAATATATTCAACATCCGCTAAGGTAACAATAGGAATACCTAGTTTCCTTGCCAGTTCTTCTGTTTTTTGAGAAGTAGGAACCGCTTTGATGTTTAATCCATTTTTTACTCGTTCACCTAGTTTGACAATTGTATAATAAGCTGTTGAACCTGTTCCTAGCCCTACAATCATTCCATCTTCAACAAATTGTGCTGCTTTTTCACCAACTGCTTGTTTTTCAATCATACGAAGGCCTCCTTACTCATATTGTACCCGTTTACATAAAAAAGCAAAAGCATTATGAATCCTTTCAAAAAAACTCAGCTGACTATTCAGCTGAGTTTTTTTGAAACTGTGTATTTAGAAGAATTTTTTCTACCCAATACTGCTGTTTTGTACTGTTTGTCTGTTCGCTGCTTCTGAGTTCAAACGTATAGTAAATATACTTGCTTGAATAATCATCATTCACATAAGCATGATAAATGCTATGCTTTCCATCTCTTGTTTGTTTTTTCACATAAATCGTTGCATTTTTACCTTTTAACATGTAATCAGGCTGAAACGCATCCATTTTTTTTTGAGCTGCTTTGCTTTTTTTCTTAGAAAATAAAGCCGTTATTTTCCCAGCATTGTATGAATCATTTTCCTTCGTTGATGCTGTCCATACTTCACTTTCATCTTCACTGCTTTTATAAGAAGATTTATGAATAACATACTGAAGCGGAAACCACATGCTATATTGATTGGTATCCGAAGTAAATAATTCAAATCCATTGTCTGTTTGTTCATGATCGACCAAAAACGTACTCGTAAACTTATCTGCCTGGGCTTCACTTTTAAATTTCCCGCTTTGAAACAGCCAAATTCCTACGGCAATGACCAATGCTCCAGCTACTGATGCGGCTTTTTTTCGATCCATTGTTTCCACACACCTTTTAATACCCCTTTAACTTTCGATAATACCATATTCATGTTTACATCGTCATAAGGAGAAATAACCAAAGGATTATCAAAGCGCACATGCTAATTTAACTAGAGAAAATAAACTTTTTTACAATAGTAAATTTGATAACAGACGCTGAGCTAACAGCCGGTTAGCTTTGCCGGGCTCTATCGTATACGTTAGTAGTTCCTGTTTTTCAGCTTTCGCTTTTATCAAACATTCACCCGTTGGAGAAAGAAGAGAAGTCGTGCTTTTTTGGCTCTCTAAGGCATAATTCACGCTTGCAAAGTAAATACCATTCTCCGTACTTCTTGCAATCATTGCATAATCATAAAACTTCGGATCTGGTACTTCACCAGTAAACTGTGGATGAAACACAATGCTTGCTCCTCTTACAGCAGCCCATCGAACAGTTTCAGGATAGCGCCATCCCTCATGGCAAATAACAATACCGAATTTCACGCCGTTTATTTCAAACAACTGGCGGCCATTTCCAGGCTTATAACCAAATTGATCTTCTGCTGGATCAATTTGGTTTTTAGTTTGATACCCTAATTCTTTTCCATTTTCATGAATTACAAAAGCAGTTAAATGCATACCAAGTTCGTCGCGCCATTCCAGTGGTAAAATTACGTTGAGCTTTAACCGTTTGGCAAGCAACTTAACTTTATAAAGCGTATTTTGTTGAATTTCGTGATTGTATGTCTCAACTTCAAAACCCACTCCTCTAAGTCCTGGCACAATTGATTCTGGAAAACATACAAGGTTACATCCTTCTTCTGCTGCTTGTTTCATACAATTTTCTACCGTTTCTACACCCTCTACGGCTGACTTTGGAAATCTCACTTGCGCTAACCCAATTTTCATTCATTGCTCCTCCACTTCCAACATCATAAAAAACTCATGCTACTAGCGTAACATGAGTTTTTTATCTTTACGTAAATAATTTAATTTGCTGGCGGCTTAATCTTTAATCTGCTGTTCCTTTGCTTCTGCAATGGCTTTTTTTAAATGTCCGTCATGTTTATCGAGCAGCTGGTGCACTTCATCATCTTCTATAGAAGTAAGAAGCGCAAGGATAGCGGCTTTTGGCGTTTTGTATGTTTGTAAACTTTCGGCTGCCTCTTCTGATGAGACGCCTGTTAGTTCTGCAATAATATTTTTAGCACGCTGTACGAGTTTATCATTAGTCGGCTGTACGTCTACCATTAGATTGCTGTAGACTTTACCAATTTGAATCATAGAAGCCGTCGTCAGCATATTAAGAACAAGCTTTTGAGCAGTGCCGGCTTTCATTCTTGTAGAACCTGTTACAACTTCCGGGCCTGATTCTGCTACTATTGCATAGTTTGCTTCTTGTTCCATAGCTGATTGAGGAGAATTTACAACGCAGCCCGTTACTGCTCCCAGGCTGTTTGCATACGCAAGCGCTGAGAGTGTATAAGGCGTTCTTCCACTTGCAGCTATCCCTACAAGAATATCTTTATTTGATAAATCAATCGCTTTCAAATCTTCTATCGCTTGTTTCTTATTATCTTCTGCTCCTTCTAACGCGTGCCGGAGCGCCTTGTCTCCCCCGGCTATGATCCCAACTACTTGTTCGGCAGGTGTACCGAATGTTGGTACACATTCAGATGCATCTAACACGCCTAGCCGCCCGCTTGTACCTGCTCCGATATAAATCAGACGTCCTCCTTGTTTAAAAGCACTGACAATTTCATCTACTAACAGAGCAATAACAGGCAGCACCTTATTGATTGCCTGAGGCACTTGGTGATCTTCTTCATTAATTTTTTTTACAATTTCCAGGCTTGATAATTCATCAATGTTTAACGTTTGCGGATTGCGTTTTTCTGTTAAGATATGATTTAAGTTCACTGTGATCCCCTGCCTTTTCCACGATCATTTTTTCTCTATTGATACTCTTTCATGAACAGCTGATAAGCTCCTTTAGCAGATGATACTCGCTGTGTTGCCCACTGGATATAGTTTATTTCTTTTTCACATGTTTTTTTATAAACATTAAACACTTCTGGAACTTCCGTTAAAATGCTGCCTTTGCATGCCAGCAAGCAGCTCCCTTCAAACCGCTGTTTCTTATACAAATGAAGCGTCATGTTTGCAAGGTTCTTTCCAGCCCGTTGAAGAATGTCACTTGCTTCTTGTTTATGATTTCTTGCTTGCTGTACAACAACCGGAGTGAGTGAAGCAACTTCTGATTTAGGAGATGAATAGACAAGCTTTTTTATATCGTGTATGGTATCTGCTTTTACATGTTGCAAGATTGTCTGACTAAGGCTGCCGTACGGACGGTTTTGATCATGCTCTTTCGTCAGCAATATCAGTGCTTGAAGACCAATCCAATATCCGCTTCCTTCATCTCCAAGAAGGTGCCCCCACCCTCCACCGTATTCATACACTCCATCTTTTTTACCAATGCTGACGGCTCCAGTTCCTGCAATGGTTAAAATCCCTTCTTTTCCATGCAGTAGTGCTTCATGTGCAATCATGGCGTCATCATATAAACCTACTTCTACGTGATAACGATTATAAAAATATCTTTTTATTTCTTCTTTGGATAATGCTTTACTTCCAGCAAGTCCTAGTGAAATGCCTTTGCATGTATGACCAGCAAGCTCAGTTTTGCACGCCATAATACATTCATCAATATGAGTAATAGCCGTATTGTAATTAATGAGTAAATTGCCGTAACCGCTTTTTGAAGCAGCGAGCTGTTGGCCGTCTAAGCTGTACGCAACGGCTTCTGTTTTTGTTCCCCCGCCGTCAATACCAATAATATAGTCCATTTCATCACCGCTCACAAAAAGCAAATTTATCCCATGGCTGCAGTTCATTTAATAAGAAAATTTCCTCTTCCGCAATGCGGCCTACTACGTTTGTTTTACCTGAGTTCTCCATGTCTAACAGCGCAATTTGCAGCTCTCCTTTGTACTGACCGTAGAGTTCATTTTCTATTAAAATATCGCCTCTTCGAATGGAAGGAGTATGCGTAGGCTTGAATTCTTCTTTTTTATATTTTACTCGGCTTTGCGTAGAGCGAATTAAATAATCCGATACGTCTCCGCGGTAAAAATGAAACTCTTCTAGCACAATTTTTTTCTCAAGCTCGGTAATCGTATCATACAGGTTCACATTAAAGGTAAAGCGCTCTTGCTGAACAACATCACGCAGCGACTTCATTTCTTCTTCCGATGCATAAGCATTCGCAATGATTGCACAATCAATTAATCCCGTTTTAAAAAGATGCTTAGCCTGCACGTCGATTGGAAGCGTGCGATGCATTTCAAGCGTACAAAGCCCTTCAGTAACAGGCCACGGTCCAAAAGTAGCATTTGGTGAATTAATAAACGCTGCTGTTTCAAGGTTATGTTCTTTAAACAACGCTGAACACTTCATAAAGTGATCATACGACAATCCCGCATATCGATGAGGATAGAAGTTGTGCGACCCCAATAGCTGTTTTCGATTCGGCTGGTAACTTAAAATATTATCAACATACTTTGTTGCATTACTCATATTAATTTCAATTTTTAAGCCGTATGGATTAAAGGTCATAATGGACTCTTCATTTCCCGTATAGCCTAGATCAAGACGAATAGCATAAGCCCCTAATTCTTGAAAAAAAGATAGATCATCATAAGAAATGCCAAGCGCTCCAAATACACGAGGAGCGATATCCACTACTACTTCCATCTGTAGCTCATTGGCAAACTCAATGATTTCTTTAAAATTTGCCATTACTTTTTTCTGATCGCCTTCAACAGAAAGCAAGCACGTAAAAATGCGGGTAAATCCGTATTGATGCGCAAGTGCTATATACGCTTTATCTTTTTCCACAGTCGAATGTTCCGGATAAATCGCAATACCTAGCTTTTTCATTGATTTTCGCCTTCTTTTTTAAATTTTTTAATAAGCTTAATCATATGTTCAATTAATTTTTGCTCTGAAATAGCCGTCATTAAATGATCTTGTGCGTGAATTAAAAGCAGCGACTTTTCAATTGTTTTTCCATTCAATTCACGTTGAATAAGCGCAGTTTGCGTTTTATGAGCATGACTAAGCTCTTCTTGAGACTGCTTTAAAAGTTCGTCAGCTTTATTAAAATCATAATCTTCAGCTGCTTCTAACGCTTCATATGCCAGTGACCTAGCATTTCCTCCGTATGCAATAAGTTCAAAAATTTCATTTTCCATATTTGCTGCTTCTGTCATTTCTTCCATCCCCTTTTTTATAGTGGTGCAGGCGTAATGTTTCCTAATATTACAGGAGACAAAGCACCGGTTGCACTTGGTACATTGCTTGGATAACCTGCAAGTGTTTCATTTGCGAGCACCGCAAAAGCTACGGCTTCTTTTGCTTCTGAAGACATCCCTATTTCTTCTTGTGTATACACGCTGCAGCGCTTCCCTAGCTTGGCTTTAATCATATTCATCAGCGTATTGTTATAACTTCCGCCTCCTCCAATAATCACTTCGTCAATAGAATAGGCAGGAAAAATAAATGTTTCATAGTGATGTACAACGGATGATGCCGTGAACATGGTAATCGTAGCTAGCAAATCTTCTTTTTTATGGTTGCTATATTTCTCTAGCAGTCTCCTTGTGTACTGTGTACCGAACAGCTCTCTTCCCGTCGATTTAGGAGGAGAAAGATTCATGTAATCATGGTTCATACAGTCTTCTAAAAGCTCTGAAATAATAGTTCCTCCAGCTGCTAAACACCCATTTTCATCAAATGAAACATGAAAAAGCTGCTGACACGCTTCATCTATCATCATATTTCCCGGCCCCGTATCAAAAGCTACTACGGGTATAGGAGAGTGTTTTGGGGGAATCAACGTTACATTCCCAATACCTCCAATGTTTTGAAGCAGCCTTGTACGATCAGCGTGGCTGTACAAAATTCGTTCGGTGTGAGGAACTAACGGAGCACCTTGCCCGCCCGCTGCCATGTCCATCACTCTGAAGTTTGCCACTACCTTCGTTTTGGTTTCATAGGCAATAACAGCGGGCTCTCCAATTTGGAATGTAGACATCGCTGTATTTCCTGAAGCATACGGCTGATGGTAAATGGTTTGACCATGCGATCCGATGACATCTACTTGTTCAAGAGAAAACCCGGCTTCTTGGCACACTCTTTTCACTGCATCTGCAAACGCGTAGCCAAGTTTAAAATTCAAGCTGCAGATCAGCTGTACATTTGAATGTTCGAGAGAAAGCGCCTGTTCAATTTCTTTTTTTAACGGCGGTGAAAACGGCATGGTAATGAACTGAAGAAGCTTAACTTTACTTCCATAGCCGCTTCCTTCAATCTCCACAAGAGCTGCATCAATTCCGTCCAGTGACGTTCCTGACATAAGTCCAACAGCATACATACTACGCATTCACTTCCTTAAAAAAAGCGGGTAAATACTTGCGATGAGCTTGAAGCAGTTCGTCTAAGACCGCCTTAGCCAGTTCGTCACTTGGAACAAGCGGATTAATGGTCAGGGCAACCAGCGCTTTTTCGTAAGATCCTGTAACCGCGGCTTCTGCTCCTACTCGTTCAAACGATTTAATTTGCTGTACGAGTCCATTCACTTCTACCGGAAGTTCACCGACAGCGAGTGGTACTGGTCCTTGCTTTGTTACAACACAGTTTACTTCAACCGCAGATTCGTTTGGCAGTGAAGAAATGGCGCCATTATTTCTTACATTTAATGTTTGAATATCACCTTTATCGTTATAAATGGATGAAATTAAATTACATGCGGCATCGCTGTAGTAAGCGCCTCCTCGTTTTTCCAGCTGCGGAGGCTTACTTTCTAGATTTGGGTTTTTGTAGAGTTCAAAAAGTTCGGCTTCTAATGCTTTGACCACTTCAGCGCGCGTAGTACCTGACTGAAAGGCCAAAAGCTCTTCTGCTACTATTTCTTTTGTTTTATAGTAATAGCGGTGATAAGGACATAAAATCACGCCAAGAGCTTCCAAAAAATCCGGTTGCCACGGAATAGGAGCTATGTTTCTCATTGTTACTTGAGACTTTGGATCACTTAAAAGTTGAATGACTTCTTGCGTTACTTCCTTTCCTTTTGCATACACATGCAGCCCATATACCAAGTGATTTAACCCTGCAAATTCAATGTGCACATCTTCTTTTTCGATTTGAAGCAAGCTGGCGATTGAGTTTGTCATATGTACAGGCAGGTTACAGACTCCTACTACTTTAGAATGCTTTCCATATCGAAGCAGCGCCTCCGTTACCATACCGGCAGGATTTGTAAAATTAATAAGCCAGGCGTTTGGACAAATCCCGTGTATTTCCTCGGCAATTTTCAACAAAACCGGGATTGTTCGCAAGCCCTTAAATAATCCTCCCGCCCCGTTTGTCTCTTGACCAATCATTCCGTACTTAAGAGGGATGCGTTCATCTTGAATACGCGCATCAAGCTGGCCTACTCTAAGCTGTGTCGTTACAAAATCAGCATTTATTAACGCTTTTTTTCGATCAAGCGTTAAATGAATTTCCATATCAACACCTGCTTTTTTGACCATTCTTCTAGCAAGTGCTCCTACAATTTCAAGCTTCTCTTTTCCTTCTTCAACATCTACAAGCCACAGTTCTTGAATTGGAAGCTCATTGTACCTTTTAATAAACCCTTCGACCAATTCAGGTGTATAGCTTGATCCTCCCCCTATTGTCACTACTTTCATCCCTTGCCCCTCCTTGTTAAAAAACGGCTAAATATGTAACGGCTGTGCACCCTGCCCCGAGCAAAACAAAGCGTATACAAACAGCGGTTTTAGATAAAGCTGCTGTTGAAAGCCGAATAGAAATAAATGTTGTAAGCAAAGCTGCTGACAGACTTGTAATGGCAAATAAACTATGCTGCGCTGACAAACCAGCATACTGCAGCAAAGGTGTAAAAATAACGTTACAAAGAACCATGGTCAACAGAAATAAAAACACGGTTTTATATCGAAATCGAACAAACATTGATCTTCACTCCTATTAAAGAGATAGAAGCCAAACAAGTTGGCTTCTCTTTCTTTACATTTGAACTGAGCTATCGGATGGTGTAACCGTTGCTTCATCGCTTCTTTCCATTTCAACCATCTTTCGGTCGTACATTTTAAAGAACGGAAGATAAATCACAACAGAAATAGCAATATTGACAACGACCAGTACAACCGCCCGCCAGTCTCCTCCGGTCGATAGATATGCCCCAATCGGCGCCGGGAGCGTCCAAGGAACCATTACGTATGTTGGAGTAATAAGGCCTGTCGCCGTTGCTGCGTATGAAATGATCGTTGTAATAATCGGGATGATAATAAAAGGAATAATTAAAATAGGATTTAAGACAATTGGCAAACCGAAAATAATTGGTTCGTTAATATTAAAAACCGCTGGAATAAAAGATGTTCTAGAAAGCGCTTTCGAATATTTAGATTTTGAGAAAAACAGCATTGCTAAAGCAAGGCCTAGCGTTGCTCCAGATCCTCCGATCCAAACAAACCATTGAAAGAACGTTTCGGGTGCAATATACGGGAGCGTTGAAGCTCCGTCTGCTACCGCTTCAGCATTTTTCGCTAAATATACTTCCCATACAGGCCGTGCCACTGTCCCAACAACAGAGACGCCGTGAATTCCAAATGACCAGAAAAACGTAATTAAGAAAACCGGTATTAATACTCCTGCTAAACTATCTCCTGCCTCTACAAGCGGAGCAACTAGTTTATCAACTAAATGATGAAGATCGATACCTAAAACAATTGTAATAATGGTCATAAGTACAACAACAATCGCAACTGGAATTAGCGCTTCAAAAGACCTCGATACCGAAGGTGGCACTTGCTCCGGCATTTTAATGGTGACATTTTTTGCTTTACAAAACCTGAGAATCTCGACTGATAAAATCGATACAATCATCGTCACAAATAAACCATGTCCTCCAAGGTTGGTCATTGGAAGCATAAACCCTTCTTCTTCAATCAGCTTTGGAGTCACCGTAAGAAGTAGTGCAGCAACTGCAATTTGTGCTCCTGACAGCGGATCGAGATTATAGCTTTTGGACAAGTTATACCCTATCCCAAAGGCTATATATAAAGACATAATAAACATCGTTACGCGATACGGTATTAAAATGTTGGCGCTGTTATCAGCTGCCCATTTCGCAATTGTGCTATCTTGCGGCACAGGCGGAAATGCTAAAATTAAGAAAAAACTTCCGATAATGATAAATGGCAAAGCGGAAATAACACCATCACGAATGGCTTGAAGATGCCGCTGTTCTGATAACCTGGTCATAGGTCCCGATAAATTGTTCTCTAAAAACGACACAAATTTGCTCATATACCCTTTCCCCCTCTATATTCTCCCCTTGTGTAATAAACCCCTTATTTATTTAAAAAGCAGGAAGAAACCTGCTTTCCTTAGCTAACGAGCTGTTGAACCGTTTTATAAAGCGTCGGACCTCCAAGCGGCGTATAAGCCTGCGGCGGAATGGGCCCGCATGGAACAGAAGCTTTATCCGCTTCCGCTTTCACTGCGTTAAACCGGTGACGAATCTGCGGTGCAACCATTACAACGTCCCAGCCCTTTTGAATTTCCTCTGCCACTTCATTTGTCCCAATTGCCAGCACTTCCATATCCGTTCCGTGCTTTTGTGCTTCTGTTTTTAATGCTTTCACCACAATCGCACTTGACATTCCTCCAGAACATACAAACAATACCTTCATTTTCTCATTTCCCCCTACCTCTTAATTTTTTGAATTACATTATGTGTATCGATTATGCGTTCAAACACTTGATTGCCTTTTTGAATACATAACCGTATAAACATCGCATCTACAATGGCTAGCTGAGCAATACGAGCGCTCATCGTTCCAATTCGAATATGCTGCTCTTCTACTGAAATAGTCAGCAGAATATCAGCTAATCTAGAAGCTGGCGATGATCCGTGCTGCGTTAGCAAAATAACCGCTGCCCCTTTATCTTTGGCTATTTGCATCAGCTCCACCACTTCTTTTGTTTGACCGGAAGTCGATACTACAAACAGCACGTCATCTTTTGTCATATTCGTAGCCATCACCATTTGAACGTGACTGTCTAATGAAAACAGCGCTGAAATATCGATTCGAAGCAGTTTATACTGCGCATCTAGCGCAACCACTGATGACCCTCCTGCTCCGTATAAAAACACTCGTTTCGCTCCATGAATAGCTTCCGCGGCTGCATCAATTGCAGAAGAGCTCACTAAACGACTCGTGTTCATAAGTGCGCTCATACTTTTGCTCATGACTTTTTCAAGCACAGCTTCGGTCTCGTCTTCAAAATTAACCGGAAGATTCGGCAGCTGCTCGTTATTCACCTTATGGGCATCTTTTGCTAATTCAATCTTTAATTCTTTAAAACTATTAATCCCTACACGCTGACAAAAGCGGATAATCGTAGCTTCGCTGCACTGACACTGCTTAGCTAGCTGTTTGGTCGTTAAGTTCAACGTGGTCGTAGGATTTTCTAACACGTAATCAGCTACTCTTCCTTCAGCAGGACTGTAATGATTCATTTGTGCATCGATTAAAGTAAGTACGGAAAATTGGCGCATGAATTCCTCCATCGTTAAGTAACGTATTTCTAAAATATTCTTTAAATTACCATTATTATATTTTTTCTGAAGTTTAATTTCAATATTTTTCTGATATTTTTAAAACTTTATTTTATTTTTCAGAATATTTTATTAAAACCTATTGTGAATATAACGACCGCATGCTATATTATGAAAGAAATTTTATCTCAACCAAAAAAGAAGGAGGAACGAACATGCATATAAAAAAATGGATTGGAGGCATCTTGTTTTTGCTGCTGTTTTGTTCGAGCACATTACCTGCTAAAGCAGACGTACCTACTACGTATCAAAAACGGGAGCTTCGAGCGGCTTGGATTGCAAGCGTATACAATATTGACTGGCCTTCTCAGCCTGGTCTTCCGGTTGAGCAGCAAAAAAAAGAGTTTACCTATTTGCTAGATGAAGTACAAAAGATGGGAATGAATGCTGTGGTCGTTCAAATTAAACCTACCGCTGATTCCTTTTATCCGTCGAAATATGGCCCGTGGTCAGAATATTTAACGGGTACACAAGGTAAAGATCCCGGCTACGATCCTCTAGCTTTTATGGTGGAGGAAGCACATAAGCGCAACTTAGAATTCCACGCATGGTTTAACCCTTACCGCATTACCATGAATCATACTGATTTAAACAAACTTGCCGATAATCATCCTGCCAAACAACATCCTGATTGGGTCGTCTCCTATGGAAAACAACTCTACTACAACCCAGGTATTCCCGAAGTAAAAAACTTTATTATTGAAGAAGTGCTCGAAGTCGTAAGAAACTATGATATTGATGCTGTTCATATGGATGACTATTTTTATCCTTACAAAATTGCAGGTCAAACGTTCCCTGATCAAAAAACGTATCAAACCTACGGTGCTCAAACGTTTTCGAATATTGAAGACTGGCGCCGAGACAATGTTAATCAGCTTGTTCGAGATTTAAATACGGCTATTAAAAGAACAAAATCATACGTGAAGTTTGGCATCAGTCCGTTCGGCGTGTGGAGAAACATCGCTAATGATCCAACTGGCTCTGAGACGACTGCTGGACAAACAAACTACGATGATTTGTATGCTGATACGCGTACGTGGATTCAAAATGGATATATTGATTACATCACTCCGCAAATTTATTGGAATATTGGATTTGAACCCGCTGCTTACGATACGCTGCTCAACTGGTGGAGAGATGAAGTTCGCGGAAAGCCAGTTCACCTTTATATTGGACAAGCTGCTTATAAAATTAATAACAACGCGGTGGAAGCATGGTCTGATCCCGATGAGTATCCAAGGCAAATTGCTCTTAATCATCAATTTCCGGAAGTACATGGGAGCATGCATTTTAGCCTGAAAGATTTGAACCGAAACCCACTAGGAATAAAAGATAAGCTGCAAAACGATATTTATAAACATCCTGCTCTTATTCCGGCAATGCCTTGGCTTGATGGTACGGCTCCAAAAGCACCAAAATTAAAAAACGCGGGCCCTCATACAAAAGAAGCGGCGTTTGAAATTCGAGATCATCAGCAGAATGATTCCGCCTATTATGCCATTTATCGCTTCCAAGGCAATAAACGAGGTGACATCAACAACGCAGAAAACTTACTGACAACCGTTCGAAAAACAGGAGAAACACAATTATTTGTAGATCAAAGCGCACTCAAAAATCAAACATACACATATGTTGTAACCTCTGTTGACCGTTTGCATAACGAAAGTGCTGTTTCCCGTACGCTTACTGTAAAAGCACCTCATTAAAAAAGGTTCTATAACAAAATGTATGGTAGGATAAAGAAATCAAATGATGCTTTATCAAGCCATTCTGTTATAGAAAGTAGTGAAAAAAGATGGAACCAAACTATGATCGCGCCTTTGGCGTATATGGAATTTGTATGCGAGATGACAAGCTGCTTGTTATTCGAAAAAATAGAGGGCCGTATATTCATCGCTTTGATTTGCCAGGCGGACAGCTAGAACACGGTGAAACATTAACAGATGCGATGAAAAGAGAATTTAGTGAAGAAACTGGCTTTGAAATTACTATTATTTCTCAAGCAGGTACAACGGATTTTCAGTATCCCTGTAAGTGGAAAGAATTTACTCATGTACATCACATTGCTGTTTTTTATTACGTAGACATTGCCGGCGGTGAGCTTCTTTCCAACCCCGTCCAGTTTGAAGGACAAGATTCTTTGGAAGCATTGTGGATCGCACCGCAAGATCTTAACATCGATAATGCTTCTCCTCTTGTTCTAAAAGCAGTGGAATCTTTAAGCTTATTATCATGGCCTTATGAATCTCAGATTTATGATGAGTGGGAACTTAAAACCTCCGAATGATGATAGTGACTAAACAGTACTTCTAAATATCGCAGGCTTAGCTTCTGTTTAGGCCAAAATCAGAAAATATGTTTAATTTCTTTCTAACGGTGGAATAGACAAGTAACACTACTTAATCACTAATAGAAAGGAAGATTAAAATGAGTAAAGGTTTAGGAGATAAAGTTAAAGGAAATGTATCAAAAGCTAAAGGTGAAGTAAAAGATCAAGTCGGAAATGCAACGAATAACCGCGACCTTCAGCGTGAAGGAAAAGCTGAGAAAGCAAAAGGAAATGCTCAAAAAGCAGTAGGCGAAACAAAAGATACATTTAGCAATAAATAAAAAAGGACGAGCTTAATGCTCGTTCTTTTTTTATTTAATAAGCTGATTTAAGCTTTTAATGATTACGTTTGGCTGCAACTCTTTATGCTCAGCTACATTTCCTTTTCGGTTAACCCAAGCCGTTGCGAACCCGTAGTTTTTAGCACCGGCAATATCCCATGTATTCGATGACAGAAACAATACTTCTTCTCTTTTTGCATTCATTTTATTTTTTGCATAATGATAGCTTGCCATTGTAGGCTTGTACTGTTTGATTTCGTCTATGGAAATAACGTCTTCAAATAAATGATTCATATTGTGATAAGAAACAAGCGGATCAATCATATGCTTAGGACCATTCGTAAAAATAGCCAGACGATATCCTTTTTCTTTTAAATAGGCGAGCACCTCTTTGACCTCATCGTAGACATTCAGCTTCATGTAAGCACTCATCAGCATTTTTTCTTCATGTTCCGTTAAATCAATATCATTTGCTTCTGCTGCATATTTCAGGGATTGATTTGTTAATGTATAAAAGTCAACGTATCGTCCCATCAGCTGATATTGCATTGCATATTCAATTTGCTTCAAACGCCATAAATGGCTAATACTTTCTCCTCGTTCCGGATACAGCTTATCACACGTTTCAATAACGGTATGTACATCAAACAGTGTTCCATATGCATCAAATAAAATCGTTTTAAATTTCATCTGTGTTCGCCTCCTTCTTTCATTTTACCCACTCGTAAAAAAACATAACGTTTTTTCTGTTAAAAAAGAGGCATATTACCAGCTGAAGTATGCTCATTTCTTATGAAGATAAAAAAACAGCAGGCTCTCCTACTGTTTATAATCCCACACGACTTTCCATTCTCCTTTTTCACGAACAGCATACACTTTCTGCACCAAATCAAAGTTTCCATATTTCCCTTTATACGTTTGGATAACGGTCATTTCGTAAACAACAGGAAACGCTTTACGATCATTTTCCATCTTCCAGCTCTTTCTTTTTTCAACATCTTCAATGGAATACGTAAAAGTGTCTACTCCGAAATGATTGAGAAATACGTGTGCTCGATCTTGTATGTATGCACCTTTTGTCCACTTCTTTTTCATGGACGAATGAAAAAGGTTCCATGATTCCGAAAAGTTCCCTTCCTGTTCTAGCGTATAAAATTCTTTTACAGCAGATTTGGCTTGATGACTCGGAGAAAAGAATGTAAATTGAAACATCCAAATTCCCAGCGCAATCAAAGCAAGAAACACAGCTACTCCTAAACTTCGCTTCAAAAGCAGTGTTTTTTTTCGATACAAGTAAAAAGCCCCTTTATCAAAAATGCAGTATACAACAGCTTATTCGATATCAGGGCTTTTTAGTATTGCCGAACTAAACTTATCGGACATATCCTCAAAAAAGAGATTGAGACATAACTACACACATGAAATCTACGTTCACCTTAACCATAAAAGATCCGAACAATTCACCGTTCAGATCTTCCTTCAACTAAACTACTTTTGTCCCAGCCTCTTTCTGCGCTATACAATGTGAAAAGCCATTTGCATGGCTGCTAAAAAGCCCACGAACACAAGGCCCGTCACGAGACCCTCTTTCCAATCTGGCCGGTCTCCTCGAACAAATTTAGCAATATCATACGATAGCATGGCTGCTAAAAAAAACGTTAAAACAATATACAGCGGCTCCATCTTCTATCACCCACTATTTCTTTTCTTCAGTGTAACAACTTTTTCATAAGTATGCATGTAAAAAAAGCAGCTTAAAATTCTTGACGAATGTGTGAAATTTCTCTTTTTTATGCATAAACTACTTAAAAGCGTGAAAGGAAGATGCCCTTTGTCTACTTTTAATCCTCAGCAATTTAGCGTCACATACCGGCAAGGAAGCACGCCCACCTTTCCTTTTATTGGGCGTCGCTATACGCTCACCCATTCTGAACAAACAGACGATTTATTTCTTTGGATCGACGAAAAGTTTGCTGTTGATCAATTAAATGAGCAGCGAAATGAGCTTTTTGCCGAATGGCTCCACAAAGACGGTGTTGATACGCTGTATGTATACGTATTTATTGGAAATGAACACACGGAAAAGTCTGTTCAAGCCATACGGTATGCTATTTTCAAACAAGAAATGCCTTACTTACTAAAAGCATTGCGCTACGGTGATGCCACGTTTTTCAATGCTCACCCTGCTTTAGATCGTTCCCCCATTTACGTACATTTTCATTCCAGTGACAAAGAATTTCATTCCATTCGATATTTTCAAACGCCTTCTCACTATGCCTAAGCATATGAGAAGGGATCTTTACTTCGTTAATCTCCTGTTTTCCAAACTCCATTTCTTCTAGGGTCTCCCGCCCCTTCCATTTGTTTATCTTGAAAATTAATGGTTAACGCTTGGATACCTCCATAAAAGACGTCGCTTTCCTTTGTTTCTATCCGAAACGCAGAAGGGATATTTTTTGTATCTAAATCAGGCTCTATATAAATAGTCGAATCATCAAAAATAAATCGCGGTTCATTTACAGCTTCTTGAAGCGGTTCATTTCCTTCAAGATTTTTAGAAAGTACCTGAGTTAAAATTTGAGGAATCCGCGTTCCGCCAGGAGAACCTATTCCCATCGCCCACTCGCCTTTTTCTCTTATAATAGTTGGAGCTGTAAAGGTTCTTGCTCTTTTTCCTGGCTCACGATTATTCGGTTCTTTGCTTCCAAACGTATCAGCATTGTTATTAAGAAAAAAACCGTCAACTTGTTCGCCTGTACCAAAGAAGTTACTTAACGTATTGGTTGTTGATACGACGGTCCCTTCTGAATCAATAACTACAAAATGTGTTGTACTTTCGTGTTCTTCATCCCCTTCACCTGAAGAACGTGTCGGGTGATTGACCAAGTTTGTTATATAATCATCACTAACTAACTCACTTGAGTTTTGATTATGAAAGTCAGGATCGCCAATTTGTTTTAACCGGTCGGAGTAAGCTGCTTTTTTAATTCTGTTCATCGTTTCGTAATAGTCTTTGTCAGGCATTGTTTCAAGATTTTCTTTCTCTGCCATTTTTAACATTTGAATCAGTGTAATCCCGGAAAAAGGCGGAGGCGCTGAAATCACTTCCGTTCCATTGTAAGCAGAAACGACAGGCTTGGTTTCTGTCACTTGATAGGAAGATAGGTCTTTTTTAGAAATAGGCGTTGCATCAGCAAGATCTTGTGCCAAATCTCCTTTATAAAATGCAGATGCACCTTCTCGCTGAATCTTAATTAACGTTTTAGCCAACACTGGCTGGGACAGCGTTTCTCCTTCTTCGATTGCTTCTCCCTTCGGATAAAAAGCAGATAGATCATCCACATCCATCCTTCCTCTAGAATAATACAATCGCGAAGATAAAAGAGAGTCTACTTCAAACCCTTTTTCAGCGTATTCAACGGCCGGCTGAATTAAATCACTCATTGATTTTGTGCCATACTTCTGCTGAATATATTCCATGCCAGCCACAAATCCCGGCACGCCGTTTTTACCTCTCATAGAAGTTGGAGCGGTTTCCCGGTAATCGATAAAGGTAGCAGGCTGATCTTTTTTGGCAATCAGCATACCTCCACCTCCGCCAATTCCAGATCCAAAAGGTTCGACTACATTGAGGGCATACGAAATTGCAATGGCCGCATCTACTGCATTCCCGCCTTCTTTTAATACGTCCATCCCTACATTTGCTGCCAGAGAATTCGATGAACTCACACCATAAGAATGATCATTATTTTTTTTAAGCAGCTTTTTAGGACTAAGATCTGTATTCGATTGAGTCATAAAAAAAGCGGCTATAACCCCGATTAACAACAAAACAGCAACAATATTAAATAACAGTAATTTTTTATTCACACATTCCCCTCCATTTTTACTCATATGTATATTTTGTGAAGCGCTTTCATTTTTATCCATACATTAAATTGCACACAAAAAAGACATCGCCCCGGACGATGCCTTTTTATTACTATATATGTTTTATTTCCCAGAAACTGCCGCAGCATCATTTACTGCATCTGTAGCAGCAGATTTTGTTTGTTCAATCATTTTTACGTTATTTTCGATTTTTTGCTGTTCATCTGTTGAAAGAGTAGCCGGATGTTTTAAAGCTCCAAGTCCTGCTACTACTCCTGCTACAATAGCAATTGGTCCTACAATCCCTACGATACGTTTTGCGATCATTTTCTATTCCTCCAATTAAATTAGTCTGTACTTTTTTCCCATAAACCGTGGCGGCGCGGATCAGCGTCACCTTGAATTTTATTTTTCTTTAAGTCTTTCACAAGAGCTTGAACGCCTCCGTAAAACATCGCGTTATCATTGTTTTTTAAGTCATAGCCGTACGTTTTTAAACCATCTTTAATTGACTGTTTAAGCTTAGCTTCTGAATAAAACTTATGAGAATCAAAAATCACACGCTTGTTTTCTACTGCCTTTTTAATGGAATCTTTGTCCTCAAAATAATCCCCAATTACTTGCGTTAACACTTGCGGAATACGATTTCCTCCCGGTGTGCCAATCGACATTACCCATTCATCACCTTCACGAATAATGGTAGGGGCTGTAAATGTTCTTGGACGCTTACCAGGTTCACGCTTGTTAATTCCTTGTCCAAACGTATTGAGCGTATTATTCAAAAAGAATCCATCTACATATTCACCGCTGCCGAAGAAATTACTCAGCGTATTCGTTGTCGATACAACGGTTCCGTCACCGTCCATCACAACAAAATGAGTGGTACTTTCATGTTCTTCGACGTCGCTTACTTTGGTGTGATCTGTTTCAGTATTATTTAATTTATTACGAAGTAAATGCACGTAGTGATCGTCGATCCAATCATTTGGCGTTTCTTTTATAAAAGCCGGATCGGCAATTTTCTTCAAGCGGTCTTGATAAGCTACTTTTGAAATTTGACCAAGAAAATGATAATAAAGACTAGGATGCGATTCCTTCAGCTTCCAAATATCTTCTTGATCCGTCATTTTTAACATTTGAATGAGCGTAGCACCAGCAAAAGGAGGAGGTGCTGAAATAATTTGATGACCTTTATAATTAGTTGATAGAGGTTTGCGCTCAACAGGCACATACTTTCGCAAGTCTTTGTGACTTACTTTCGTTTCTTCTGTAATATCGTCTGCAATTTTCCCTCTATAAAAAGCATTTGGCCCTTCTTCCTTAATCTTTTGCAGCGTGTTCGCTAATTCATGCTGTTTGACAATTTCACCTGTGTTAATGGCGTCTTTATCTGGGTAAAAGCTAGGAATTTCATCTTCATTCACATTACCTTTGTATGAAACCAGCCTATCGTGCAAATCTTTGTCCACTTTGTACCCCTTCTCGGCATAGTTAATGGCCGGGTCGATTAGTTTGCTCATCGACAGAGATCCGTAGTGGTGCTGAATATAATCCATACCAGCGACGAACCCTGGTACGCCAATCTCATCTTCTTTATCATTCTTAGGTGCAATTTCTCGGTAGTCAATAAATGTTGGAGAGGCATCTGCTGGATCAATCAGCATTCCGCCGCCTCCCCCAAGTCCTGATCCGTACGGTTCCACAACACCAAGCGTGTAGGAAATGGCAATAGCTGCATCAACTGCTGTACCGCCTTGTTTAAGAATTTCCATACCTACTTTTGTGGCGCGAGGATCTGAAGTACTTACTGCATATTCTTGTTTTGGAAACATAAATTGATAAACACATACACCTACTATGAGTGAAAAGATGACAATGGAAACAATAATCGTATTACGTTTATTTATCATCTTTTACCTCCTCTGTGTATGACGGGCTATTAGTTAGCTTGTGCTTCTTTCTTTTTGCGCTCCTCTGCATGTTTTATAATGCGAGAATGATCTAAGTTTAATTCAAACTTGTTTCGTTCTTTTTCTAACAGTTCAGGGTTTGAAGAAAACTTGTTTAAATCGTTATAAATACGCTTCATGCGCCAAGGGTTATCTGTTGGAGTTGGTGTACCTGCTTTAATAACCATTGGAATAACATCAATTTTAGCTTGGCCCTGCTTGTTTAAATGATACTGAACCATCGCTGTATTTTTCGTACTTGACCACCCTTGGTCAAAGATAAAGTTTCCTAGGCTATAGAAAATAACCGAACCTTTATATACGTCATATGACTGTAGAACGTGCGGATGGTGACCGATGATAATGTCCGCACCAGCGTCTACCATCGCTTTTGCTAGTCCTTCTTGACGAGGACTTGGCTGTGCATCGTATTCTTCACCCCAGTGGGCATTTACTACAACTAAATCAGCATTTGCTTTCGCTTGCTGGATCGTGCTGAAAATAAGATCCGGATCTGCTTTTAAAATACCTGGGTTGTTTTTTCCAGCGGACATTCCGTCTGAATGTACATCCGTAAACCCTACGGTTGCAATGCGGATGCCGTCAGCATCTTTATATGAAATATGCTTTGCTTCTTCAGAGTTACGGCCAGCACCAACAAAATCTAATTTGTTTGCTTCAAAAGTAGAGATCGTATCTTCTAACCCTTTTGCACTGTAGTCCATTGAATGGTTGTTCGCTAAGTTTAATACGTCGAAACCTGCATTTTTAACGGTCGCTAGATCAGCAGGCTTACTATATAAATGAATACCTTTTTCCATTGCTTTATATGAATCTACGTCGTTTGTTAAAATCGGCGTTTCGTAGTTCCCGCTTACGTAATCCGAATTTTTAAAGAACGGCTCCACGTTGCGGAATACAAAATCTTCTCCGTAGCGTTCAGTTACTTCTCTTACATGGCGACCCATCATAATGTCTCCGACCATAGTCATCGTTAAATCATTATTGGCCTCTGGATTAGCCGTCTCAGGGTTTTCAAGAGCGTCCGAACGCTCCATCCATCCTGAAAGAGCTAAAATTACGATTAAAATTGGCGTTAAGATAAGAGCTTGCTTGCCCGTTGTAGGCTTTGTTTTCTTTATAAACATCAATACTTTTTCTTGAAAGTTTAATTTTTTCTCTTTCAACGCTTTCACCTTCCTTTACCAGCTGCGGTTTGTTTGTGTATTAAAATAAATAATAAACTTGCATAATTCCAAATGTTACACCACTTAATAAAACCGTTGTTCCAACTGTTAAAGGAAGACCTTGCTTTTGCATTGTATTTGCAATTAAGCCCGGTACAATGATACCAATTCCGCGTAATTCAAACACTTCAAACGGCAAGATCGGGAAGAAATAATCAAATGCAACTTTAATCACAATACCCGTAATTAACATCGCTGTAAATTTGCGACGTCCATATAAAATAACAACTTTTGAGATTCCGTACACGACGATAACATACGTTAAAATACTAATTAAGAAAATCATTAAAATGGTAATTGGCTGATCAAATACAAGAGCTAAATACCCCGGTACGATAAGACCGGCTGGCAATACGCCCGTTTTTTCTGTAAAAATTAAGCTTAGTGTAACCCCTAACACAAGGGCAATATATAAATCTGATCCGAACATGAAATGGCCTCCTAGATTAAACTGCTTTTCTCATCTTTTTCATTTCAATAATAGCTTCAACAAGCGGCTCGGCTGAACCGTGGATATTTCCGACACCGTATACGATACGATCTTTTAAATAAGGCTTCATGCGCTCTAAAATTTCTTCTGTAGAAGCGCCTTCCATATCCCAGAATTCTTTTGTTGGCAATTCGCCTCTTTGGTGTGCAGCAGCGATTGGTGAGGTCGTCTGACCAATTGCAATCATTACATCCGCTTCAATGTATGGCATTACATCTTCAGCAAATTGCTCCGTGCGATCTACACGGTCCGGACGGCAGTTCATAATGACAATAGGAAGCTTTTCACTATAATTCATTGAATCTACACGTTCCCAAATACGAAGCGTGGAAGAAGCGTCGTTGGCAGCAAATCCATTCACTAAAAATGCTGGATTTTTTTCATCGCCAAACGTTGTAATTCTCATAGCTCCTGGGTCAGGCTGGGCATTTAACATTCCTCTCATCGCTGTTTCAGCATCGATGCCAAGTGCTTCTGCTACTGCTAAACCGATGGAAGCATTATCAGGGAAAACCATATAGTCAAATTCACGTAAATACGCTTCAGATACTTTATCATTGTCAGCTACAATAACCTTTGTGTTGCGCTCTGCGGCTATTTTTTTATAGTATTCCAAATATGGACCTTCAATTGTAACAAGGTGGCCATCATAAGGAATAGTAGCAGTGAACGCTTGAGCAACTTCATCTAGAGTTGGACCCATTACGTCCATGTGATCTTCTAGTACGTTTACAATAACGCCTACCTTGGCTTGAATCAGCTGATTTTGGAATGTGATTTGATAATCAGGCTGTACCGCCATACATTCACAAATAAGAGCTTCTGCGCCAATATCGGCAACTTCATTTACCACTCGTCGCTGTTCTCCAATGTTCGGACCTTCTTTACGACGAATAATTGGTTCTTCTTCACTTGTATGCCAGTAGATCATACGCGCTTGTGTTCCTGTCGTTTTCCCTACTGTTTTGTAACCTGCTTCTTTTACAATACCTGTAATCAATCGTGTAACGGTGGATTTTCCGCGAATACCATTAACATTCACTCGTACAGGAATTGAATGCAGCTTGCGTAAATGTCTGCGATACTCCCAAACGCCATACCCTACTAAAAATAGGCAGCATAGGATAATTAAGATCATGTTTCATTCTTCTCCTTCCAAACTTCTCCTGTTGGATACGTTATGAATGCTTTTGATTCATAATGATAGATATACGATTTCATAGTTTCACTCCCTTTATATATGTATGGGAGCTAATCAATTAACAGCGCTAGCATGCTGCTAAAACACCTGCTTTGAAAAATGGACTCGAGTACCAATTTCAACAGCTCTAAAACTATCATCTGCGCTCATTAGTGGTCAATAGCTCAAATGTTATATATTCTTACAATTCCGATTGTCTATTTACAGAATTAAAAACTCATCGTTTTATTTAAAATTTACAGAATAGGTCTAAAGTTTATTTACCTAGAAAAATCCCATCGATACCTTTTTTTACCATAACAACAGGAATATTTTATACATCACTCTTACAATTAACACACGGAAATATTACGTAATTAAAAATTTCTTAACTTTAGAAAACGTTTTGTAATATAAAGGTGGAATAAAAAATAGTTTATCCCATTAATTCCTTTTTATGGATATACCAATTGAATTTGTCTAACAACCGTACTTGTGAGGATGATAGATAGATATAAAAGTAAAAAAAATACATTTATTTATCATTTTCTGCTTACATTTAACTTACTTAAATAGAAAGGACATTAAATATTTTTTTCTAATTTTATAAGCATTTAGACTCCATATGTACCTAGTGCTTTTGTTGTTATTTTATAGATTTCCTTTATTTAATAATCAATTCAGTAAATCTAAATCTCTTGACTATGGCCTCTTTTCCTATTTTTATTTCAATATTTTCTGAATCTTTCTACCGATAAAGGCATCTTTTGTCCGTTAAGATTGCCTAGAAAAATGCATGATTTCTCACTTTTTTGGCATATGATGTTATCATAAAAAGAAGAAGTATCATCAAAAGGAGGAAAACAATGGTTGATACAATCCTTTATTTTCTATTTTCTTTTTGCTACATTGTCCTGTTTTTCTTTAGCATATATGTAGTACGAAAAAACACTTCGCCGTTTTACATGCTATTTCTTCCTTTAGTAATAGCTGGACTAATTTACGATAATGTAATGATTGGGATTGGTTCATTTATCGGTGAAGGCGATACTTTACGTTCACTCAGCATGCTTCGCTTTTGGTTTCACGCTTTATTTACCCCTACTTTGGTGCTCTTTGCGTATGGCGTAGCGAAATATTCGACGATCACATGGGCTAAAAAACCTGTTGCCGGCATTGTTTTTTTGCTGACTACGTTTGCCTTAATTAGCTATGAAATAATCGAGACGATTAGTCAGCGTATGGAAGTTGTACGTGAATATGGCATTGTTCGCTATACATTAGTGGGATCATCCGGTCCCCCTCTTATGGTTCTTATTGTGGCGATTATTTTGCTTTTTGTTGGAATTTCCTTATTTCGCAAGACCAGGTGGAGCAGCATGATGATTGGAGTAGCCGTGATGATTGTAGGAAGTGCCGTGTCAATTCCTATACCAAGCACAGCCGTAACAAATACGTTTGAGCTTATTTTTATCTTTTCTTTATTTTTAACTCAGCGTCATTTAGTAAAAATACATTAAAAAGAAGCGATTCCCTTGCTTCTTTTTTTTATATTTGATATCTTTTTCCTAACGACCGTTAGTTAGATTGAGGAGGAGCTTTTTTGAGTGAATTATCAACTGTAGAAAAAATTAGAGCTGCCGCAATGGAGCTCTTTGGAGAAAAAGGCTATACAGAAACATCGCTTGCTGATATCTCATCAAAAGTAGGCATAAAAAAACCTTCCCTGTACGCTCATTTTAAGAACAAAGACGACTTATTTTTACTAACCGTGCATGATTTAATGAATTTATTTTTAACAAAGTTATCTGTTATATACGAACAGCATAAAACAAAGTCTGCTAAAGAACAGCTTCACTGCTTTGTTGTAGATTTCTGCACGATGATTGAAAAAGATTCTTTTGGCCAGATGTACCGTCGTCTTATTTTGTTTCCACCTGAGCATTTGCAGTCGGAAGTAAAAGCTATTTTCTTAAGAAGCGAACGATTGTCTGATCAAATTCTGCATGCTATTTTTACACAGGGAATGGCTGAAGGCGAAATAATTGAACGTCCGATTGATTTGTATATCAATAGCTTTTATTGTTTAACCGACGGACTGTTCATTCAGCGCTTTTACTATGAACCAGAGTATTATAATCAAAAAATCCACGATGCTTGGACAATATTTTGGGAAGGCATACGCGCTAAATAGGCCCTGTAAAAAGGGCTTATTATTATGTAAGGAGGAATTAAAATGGCTTGGATTTACCTTATTATCGCTGGTTTGCTCGAGATTGTATGGGCAATCGGCTTAAAATATTCACACGGATTTACTGAATTAACTCCAACAATCATTACGATCGTCACAATTGTCATCAGCTTTTATTTCTTTTCAAATGCCTTAAAAAAAATTGCTGTGGGAACAGCTTATGCAGTGTTTACTGGTATAGGAGCTGCTGGTACAGCGATACTTGGTATGACCGTTTTAGACGAAGGCGTAAATATTGGAAAGATTTTATTTTTAGGATTAATGATTTTTGGAATTATCGGTTTAAAGTTAATTTCTACTGAAGAAACAGAAAGAGAGGAATCTTAACATGGCCTGGATTGCATTAATAGCTGCCGGTTTCTGCGAAGTGGGATTTGTGATTTTCTTAAAACTTTCGGATGGATTTAAGCGATTGCTTCCTTCAATTGGATTTATCCTTTTTGGTGCAGGAAGTTTTTATCTTCTCTCCTTAGCGTTAAAGGAAATACCTCTTGGAACAGCTTACGGTATATGGACGGGAGTAGGCGCTGCCGGAAGTGTACTTCTCGGCATGCTTTTCTTTCGCGAAGCAAAAGATATGCGTCGAATTCTATTTATTTTTTGTATTGTAGCAGGTGTAATTGGCCTTAAAATCACTGGATAAGGGTGTACTACTTCCCTTCTTTTCGTGCTATACTAAACTTGTAAACACTTTCAAAAAATAGGAGACGATGACAATGAACCTTGGGTTTGGAGAAATTGCCTTAATTGTATTTGTCGCTCTATTGCTTTTTGGCCCTAAAAAACTGCCGGAATTAGGAAAAGCTGCTGGAAAAACGTTAAAAGAGTTTAAAAACGCTACAAAAGGAATTATGGAAGAAGACGAAAAAGAAAAAGCCCCTCCTAAATAAGAGGCTTATATCTCTTTTAAAAGCTGACTCAAACGTTTGAGTCAGCTTCTTTGTGGTGAGAATATACTGAAATTCGATTTCGACCCGTACGCTTTGCTTCATATAAAGCCTGATCTGCTTGATGAACAATTGAAATGGGTCGTATGTTTTCGGATGGAACGACTGTCATTATTCCAACGCTGATTGTGACACACTTAAACACTTCAGAAGCTTGATGGACAATTCCACGGTCCTCCACTTGCTGTCTAATAGCTTCTGCCATTCTGATCGCTTCATATTGATTAGCTCGAGGAAGCAATATACCAAACTCTTCTCCTCCGTATCTTGCGACAAAAACCGATTCGTCAAAGACAACGCTTTTAGCGATCTTCGCTACTTCTTTTAAGCATTCGTCTCCTTGAATATGGCCATAGGTATCGTTATACGCTTTAAAATAATCAATATCAAATAGAAGAAAAGAAAGCGCTTCTTTTTCTTTCCGCGCGTATTCCCACTCGATTTCCAGCTGTTTATCAAGAGATCGGCGGTTGTTCAGACCCGTTAAGCCATCTTTCATGGACAGCATTTCAAGCTTTTTATTAGCTTTGCGAAGATCACACTCAGCCTTCTTTTTCTCCGTAATATCTCGATATTCCCAATAGTGGCCAATATACACATGACCTTCATAGATTGGAATGTAGTCACGCGCATAAATTTTACCGTTAATAAACGTAATTTCTTCATCTACTATTGACTCTTTTGAATAGACGGTGCTTTCTACCGTTTTTAAAAATCTAGCGGGATCTTTCAACATAGGAGCATGAGATAAAAACAGCTGATTACTTTCCAGTCCAACGTATTGATTAGGAGGCCCGGGTATATCAAACATGTCACAAAAAGTCTGATTAATAACGGCTACCTCGCGCTTTGGCGTTTCAATCATGGTACCTGTCTTTGCATTTTGAACCATAATCGAAAACATTTTAGACAGTTTTTTATGCTGACTTGTCGTTACGCGAGATACATATATATATCTACCTGCTAGATACACTAAACACCCGCCTATAAAGGAAGCAGGGAGTAAATAGACGATAGTCGCAGCGGCGTGCTTCATATCTTTAAAAAGAAAGGACAAGGAGAAAAATATGCAAAGCAAGCTAATAGAATTCATTAATTGAAAACGAATAAATGGACGATAAGGTAAGCGAACCGTCCACCCAGACAGTAAAGCCATTACGATAATTGTAGCAGCGCCTATTATTCCGCTTTCCGTAATTCCAAATAAAAGCAAACGCATTACTCCTATAATACAAGCTGCAATGATAGCCGGTATCATTCCTGCATAAAGACAAACAATTGTCACCGCTAAAAAGCGAAGGTCAAGAATAATAGTAGAATCTATTTTAATTGTATATATCATTAAAATGCTGCCTAATAGTCCATAAGAACATCCGTAATAAATTAAGCGATACATTTTATACCGTTTTATTCCTTCTACTCTATAAATGATTTGCTCTCGAACTATACTCGCAGCAAACAAGAAAGAAATAATTAACGTGATATTAAAGAGAAGTTGACTCACTCTATTCTTCACCTCTTTCCAAAAGCTAAAACAAAAACAATAGGCTTCTTAGCTTACATATTGTTTACAGCTGCTTTTTTATAACTAGTACTGTTTGATTTATCGAACAGTACTATCATTTTTTTCCTTCATTAAATAAAACTGTTCTATACTCTATTTGTTGCCGACCATTCTCACTATATAAAGAGTGTTTATCTTCCTTTTCTACAAGAAATTCTACTTGTTAGTATACTACTAAACTCTATGTGTACACATCACCTTTTACCTTTTTTAAAATATTTATCCATTTTCTATTTTTTGTATTTTTCACTGAAAGGTACGTAGTCGAAATGCAGCAAAAATAAAAAAAAGAGCGTCGATACAACGAGCGCTCTTTTTTATTTATGGCGTAAAAATTCCCAAAGCCCTGGCGTTTTGGAAAAATCAAACGTCTTAACAGCGGAAAGAATTTTAATCTTTAAATCTTGCTTTACGTCTTCTCTCTCATGCAGTGAAAAGCTTTGGACAGCTTTATTTAGTTTTGGTTCCAGCTTTTTTAATAAACGCCTTGACGCCTCTTCATCTCCGGCTTTCACTTTATTTACAAGCTCATATAGAGTTTCCATTTCTTCACTTCTTTCTTAAGTCAGTTGTTAATTCTTCCACTTTTTCTTCGAGTCGCTTTATATTGTTTTCTACACGCAGTAATAAATAAAAAGAAAGGACAGCGGGAAATCCTACGTTTCCAACAAGTTGAAGCCATTGAGGATCAAACATATCTATCACTCACCTTCATAATTTTTTTCAACTTGCTTAGCGCACGTTGGTAATGGTTAGAAACCGCTTGCTGAGAAATAGAAAAATAAGCAGCGATTTCTTTATGAGTCCAGCGTTCGACAATAATCAAGTGCAGCATACACTGCTGCTTGGCCGTTAATTGGCGAAATGCATGATGAAGAATACGATTTTCAAGTTGATTTCCTAAAAATTCATGCTCCCATACAGCTCCGTCCTGTACTCCTAGCATATCTTCAACTGTTCGATTTCCATCTAGCGCAGCCGGCTGCTGCAGGCGAAGAGGAATATATGAACGCTCTTTTTCTTTTACACGCATAACATCTCTGGAATAATGTCTGCAAAGCTTGTTAATATAATGAAGCAATCTAACTTCACTATAAAACTGATGAAATTCTTTGTTTAGAAGTCTTTGTTCTTTTGTATCATTTTTAACAACCGCTTTTTGTAATCGCTCATAGCGTTCTGGTGTCAAAAATGTATTCATTATATGAGTCTGAAGAGTTGCGCTGTGGTTTGTAAGAAATGTATGAAAGGTACATTCTTTGTCGTGCCGCTTTTCTTGCTGCGAATAGAGCTGAGTCATTGTGCAAATCTCCTCCTTTTTTTCTTATACTTATTAAAAAGGGAGAAAAGAGTAAAATAACAACACCAAAAAACGAACGTTTGTTCTTATATAAATTTAACTATATTAGGTTTTTTATGTCAATATGATGAAATGCTCATTAATAATCAAAACGACTCAGTAAAAATAAAAAAAAGAGATTGAGACATAACGAAATGGATCCAATCTAAAGACGAACAAATAGAATACATGAGCTGGACTGCTTATTACACCGCAGTTGATTTCCGTGCAAGACTTCGCTTTCCGCGGGCGGCCGCTGAGCCTCCTCGTCGCTTGCCCTCCAATCAACTGCTAGAAGGAACGAAACAGATGAAATCTACGTTCTGCATAACAAAAAAACGAAACACTAATCAAACATGTTGATCAGTGTTTCGTTTTTCACTTCGGCTAAAATATTTTTATCCCGGCCCTTTTTATTTCTTCTTCATGTATAGATTATTCTTCTCCTAAAACGCGGTTGATACGTTTGCGAAGCATTGGCATTCCATTTCCACCCGCTTGGAAATGACGAAGCTGACCTTCTTTATCAAATACATAATATGCTGGTACATATTTATTTTCAAAAGCGTCTGTTAACTTATGCTCACTGTCTACATAAATTGGCTGAGTAATATCGTGTCCCATTGCCATTGCCTCAATAACACCCATATCTAAGTCATCTTCCGAACGAGGCATATGAACCGCTACAACATTCAATTGATCATCATACTCATCACGAAGATCATTAACTTCAGGCATTGCTTCTTTACATAAATGGCAGCTTACTGACCAAAAGTGGATAAGCGTTGCTTTATCACCTACTAAATCTTCTTTTGTCACTTCGTCGTTAATCCAAGATGTTGCTCCAGTTAATTCAGGCATTTGTTCACGTAATTTCATGTTAAAATCCTCCTCTACATTAATTAAACTGAATATTCTGTATTTTACAGTTAGAAAACTATCTTTTCTATTTTAATGGCAGCAGTAGAGGAAGTTCTCCTCTACTCTACCGTTATTTATTAAAGTGTTTTTTGACCTGGTTTCCAGTTAGCTGGGCAAAGTCCGCCAGTTTGAAGTGCTTGAAGTACACGTAATGTTTCTTCTACGCTGCGGCCGATGTTGTTATGGTTTACAACTGCATATTGTAATTCACCTTCTGGATTAATAATGAATAATCCGCGAAGCGCTACGCCTTCTTCTTCAATTAATACGCCGTAATCACGTGCTACTGCATGAGTTGGATCTGCAGCTAATGGATAATTTAAATCTCCAAGCCCATTATCTTTACGATCTGTGTTAATCCAAGCTAAGTGAGTATGAATTGTATCTGTAGAAACACCTACCACTTCAGCATCTAGATCCTCAAACTCTTCGTAGTGATCTGATAGGGCTGTAATTTCTGTTGGACATACGAATGTAAAGTCCATTGGATAGAAGAACAATACTGTCCATTTACCGTTTTTCATATTTTCTTCTAAACTTACTTTTCCAAATTCCTTATTTGCAAGTACAGCTTCCATTTCGAAGCGTGGTGCTTGTTTTCCTACCATACGTTCTGCCATGTCAAAACCTCTCCTTGTACAATGTATTTAACAAGCCTATGCTTGTATGTATTATTTTTAATGCAATCAGCACTATTTACTATTTGATAACGATTATTAGTATCATTATAAACTAGTAATAACTATTGATTACATTCTTTATTATACACGAGCTATTATTATAGTCAATACTTTTTTATAATCATTTTAATCTAGGATTGATTATCGAATATTTCTCACTCTTTTTATTCTTTCCCTTGATCAATCCTATGTATGCAGGGATGAATGAACATAGAAGATACTAAAAAACTTCCCTTGCTTCAACATATTTGCTTTTACAGTGTGCTGCAACAAGATTTCGAATCTCAATTATGTTCTTTATAAATACAATAAAAGAGAATGAGACATAACGATCTAAATCCAATTTAGAGACGAACAAATGGTATAAATCATCTAATAAGGGTCACTACTTGTTACTTAAAACCTGCTTTTACCCTACCCATTAAAAAATCCGAACGAGTTTAATTCTCCATCAAGAATCAAACTCGTTCGGATCTTCCTTCAACTAAACTACTTTTGTCCAGCCTCTTTTATTTATTTCTTATCATTCGGATATACAAGACCGATTTGCTCTCGCACTTTATCCATCACGTGCATTGTTAGATATGAATTTTCATAAGAATTTGTGTCCGATTCCATCTTTCCTTGCTTTAACAGCTCTACGAATTCATTTATTTCATAGTACATAGCAGGATAAGGCTGATCGACCGTTAACTCTTCTACCCGTCCGTCATTGTATCGAATTTCTACCTTTTCAGCGGTATGTATTTTGTCAATAATCATACTGCCTTTTTCTCCTTGAATTTCACTTGGTAAATGCGAATTTGTAATTTTAGAATACATGATGACCGCGTCACGATCTTCGTACTCTAAAGCAACTGATCCTTCTCCATCTACTCCAGATTCTAGCATAAACGCCGTTGCCTTTATTTTATGAGGCCCTCCAAACAACGTAATCAGAGGATACAGACAATATACACCTAAATCCATCAGTGAACCGTTGGCAAGCTCTGGCTTAAAGGCATTAAGCACGATACCTTCTTTGTATTTATCGTAACGAGAAGAATACTGACAGTAAGATGCCACGTATTTTCGAATTGGACCAATTTTATGTAAGTTCTCTTGAATCACGTTGAAGTTAGGAAGAAGGGTTGATTTCATCGCTTCCATTAGTAACACATTGTGATTCTTGGCTGCTTGAATCATGCGAGTTACTTCTGCTGCATTGGCTGCGAGCGGTTTTTCACACAGTACATGCTTGTTATTTTTCAAAAATAAGATAGCTTGTTCCGCATGATAAGCATTTGGAGTAGCAATATACACGGCATCAATTTCAGCACTTGCTGCCATTTCCTCCAAATCAGTAAATATATGAGGAATATCATATTTACCTGCAAATGCTTCTGCTTTTTCAATGGTTCGAGAATAAACAGCTGCAAGCTGAAAATCGTCTACATACTGAGCTGATTCTAACAGTCGATCTGTTATCCAGTTTGTTCCTATTACACCAAAACGAATCATCTTTTCATCTCCTTTTTATCATCTATGTTGTATTGTATCGTTTTTAAAAAGAAAAACGAAGAAATAATAAAAAATCTAAACCATTTTCCGTTGCTTTATATCTATTTTGTTCTATATAAAAAAACAGCTCACAACAAATGTAAGCTGTTTTTTTATATGACTCAAACGTAAGCTTATGCTTTCTCACCCACTACAGCAAAACGTTCGTTTACATAGTTTTTATTCTCTAACTCATCTATTAAAGCAATCGCATAATCAGCATAGCTAATATAGCTTTCATTTTGACTATTTGTGATCACGTGATCTTTTCCTAATTGATAGGCTCCAGTGCGAGCACCTTCTGGGTCAAAAAAAGCGGCTGGGCTTAAATAAGTCCAATCTATAGTTGATTTTTCTAGTTCTTTTAAACCTTTGCCCATATTTGAAGCCGTTGGATAATAAGCTGCTGTAAAACCTTCTGTGCTCATTAAAGGCATTGTTTTTTCTTCATCTACAAATAAACTTCCTGCACCGCCCACTACTGCGAGTCGCGTTTGAACACCTTGAAATGCTTTAATAAGTGATTGTATAGACTCAACGTGCATCTGTTCGCTTCCGGGAGGTGCATTAAATGCGTCTACCACAGCATCGAACTGTTCAATGTCTTTTGAAGTAATGACAAAAATATCTTTTTCAATTACGTTTGTTTGATTTTTTAGTTTAGAAGCATTTCGAACAATGGCTGTTACTTCATGTCCTCTCTGTTTTGCTTCTTCCATAATTAATTGACCTGCTTTTCCTGTTGCTCCAATAACGCCAATTTTCATTTTTATTCTCTCCTTTTATTTTTGTTGTAACCACAATAGTTACACATTACACAAAAAAATTTGAGCTTTTATAACACTGCTATTTCTTTTCAGCTCGTTGTAACCATTATAGTTACACGTTATTCAATTTGTCAACCTCACTATTCATTTTTTTACGAGATAAAAGATTTTAGGGATCGCTAAAAAATCCACAAAACAATAGCTTATTTACTATTTCAAAATATTCCCATATTTTCAACTTATTTTTATCTCAGAGTACTTTTTTATGAAAAAAGGTTTCTTTTTTATAAAAAAGTGTTATACTAGGTATATTATTTCTTGTTCGGTGTTAACAAATAGAAAGACTTTCTTTAAAGTGATTCTTATTGAAATTGAGCAGAGATAGTAATATATTCGTGGATTTTCCACACAGGAGGTACTACAATGGTACAAGGTAAAGTAAAATGGTTTAATGCAGAAAAAGGTTTTGGATTCATCGAAGTAGAAGGACAAGACGACGTATTCGTACACTTCTCAGCTATCCAAGGCGAAGGTTTCAAATCACTTGAAGAAGGTCAAGAAGTTACATTTGAAATCGAAGATGGAGCTCGTGGACCACAAGCTGCTAACGTTCAAAAGTAATTGATTAAGAAGCTGTCACTTTAGTGACAGCTTCTTTTTATGTCTATTTAACCAATTAAAATTTGATTTTCCTGCCAAAGATTAGTCAAGTTCGTATCCGCGAGCCGCTGATGCGTCTCTTTTACGCTAAGCCAGCGATGCTTGTTGAAAACAAAGCGAGTTTCAGGAAGTTCAGTCCATATTTCCTGTACAGACTGGACATTTAACAGAACAAAGTTTGCTTCGTTTCCTTCTTCCACTCCATACTTTTCTTTTCCAATCAGCCGGGCTGGTATACTTGTAATCATTCGGAGCAACTGCCGCTGATCATCTGGACTTCCCATATGTGCAGCATAGGCAGTTAGTAACCCTACTTGCAGCAAGTCTGCTTTTCCAAACGGATGAAAGGGGTCGTTCACGTTATCAGATGCAGTAGCAATCGGAATCGCTGCTTTTTGTATGTCGCGAATACGCGTTACGCCTCGTCTTACAATTCCTTTATCTTCCCTTCCCTGTAAATATAAATTAGAAGCAGGTAATGTGACAACTCCAATTTTCGCCTGTTTCAAAAGGTTTAAGATTTCTTTCACTTTTGCATCAGTCATTCCTGCAAGCGAACAAAGATGCCCCACTACCACTTTTCCTTCCATATTCAATTCAATTGTTCTATGAGCAATATTAATTATCGTATCAACAGATGGATCATCGCTTTCATCCACATGTAAGTCAAGAGGTTTATTATAGGCTTGAGCCAGCGAAAACAGAGCATCAATCTCTTTTTCTGGATTTCCAGCTAAATGAGGACAGCCTCCAATCGCATCAATTTCAAGGTCGAATGCTCGTTCAATTTTAGTCATCTTATGCATATCATCAATGTCTAAGTTAGAGAATAGCGGAACAACCTGCACATCCATATACGGGCTTAATTCATCTCTCACTTCGACAGCCGCTTGTAAACTTCGAAATAAGCTATCTTCTTCCATGCTGCAGTCAAAATCAATATGCGTTCGAATCGTAGTCGTACCGTTAGCTAATGCCTGCAAAGCAGTTTTTAACATTCGCTGCTTAATTTCTTCTTCTGGAAATGCCGGCAGGCTGCTGCTGTAATTTTTAATGGCTTCTTGAAGAGTTCCAGATAGATTGGGTACCTGAGGAAGCGAATGAGCTTTGTCTAAATGCATATGCATATCTACAAATCCTGGTAATAGTACACGCCCCTGTGCATCAAGTGACGTTTCTTTTCCTAACACGGCCGCGTGTAGCGGAAAAAACTCGTCACCTTCAAGATAACCGTTTTGTAAAACGATAGAAGTATACATTCCATTTGAAATTTTCACTTCAAAAAGAGCGTGATCGTGCATAATTGGCAAGCGAACATTAATTAAGTGAAGCAATATAATTCCCTCCTCAATTTTTCAACTTCTTCATTTTTCATAGACCGCTTTATCTTATTTATCATTTATTGTTTAAAGCATTAATTCGCCAAATTTCGCGAATCACCTTCTCTCTAAAGGCCTTTATTTACAGAGAAAAAAGCAAGAACAAAAAAAAGGAGCAGCGTCCCCACGCTGCTCATCAAAGAAAAAATGCTAGAAAATAGATAGAATGTACTTCCCATGGTTAAATGAGGGCTTACAGATAAAGCTTCAGTGAGTGATTTCATGCTTTGCATCGCTATTCTCCCCAGAAAGCAATGCAGATACAAGCAAAAAATTTCCACCACTCGCTCACACTGTAAATAGACACATAAGAAAAAGCCCAAACAAAGGCAGGTCTCTCAAATACAATGAGCAAAAACCTACCCGCCTGGGCTTTTATCCCTTCGGTGTCATATCCACTTCTTTTCAAAAATGAATATGTGAATCGCTTGGACCAAACTTTCTACTAACGTAAAAATGGGAACCTAGATTCACTTTTTACTCATAGTCCTATCATTTACGGTGATAAGGTAGAAACGTCTGAGCCATATTCTCAAACATATATGAGTGAACCGTATTTAGCTTTTTCTTGTCTACAAATATACTATAGGTCTCTCTATAAGTCAAATATAAACGAATAATCTTTTTAATAAAATTATATATAGTTCGCCTTTTACAAAAGTTTACTTTTTTAAAAAGTTTGTTAAACTATCTAACACAGTAGTTGCATCTTCTTATAATCCTGCTTATACTTCGAACTACTTACATTATCTATAAAGGTCTTCACTCTGTTGAAGACAAAAAGCGATCTAGGGTTCCGTTTAACACATGTTAAAGGCTGGTCCGAGAGAGAGCGTGCGGAACGGTCCGTATACACGGAAGGATAAAAGCCTGGGAGAATGACATCATTCTCCCAGGCTTTTCTTTTTTACTAGTATAAAATAGAGGAAAGAAGGGATTTATATGAACAACCAACCAGCGTTAAGTAAATCGCTAAAGGTATATCAAATTGTATTTTTGGGTCTTGCCTGGATGACTCCGATGATTTTCTTTACAGTTTACGGAGTAGCCTACGATGCGGCTGGAGGGCAAATGGTCCTTGCTTATTTAATTGCTTTTTTAGCTATCTTTTTTACCGCATATAGCTATAGCCGAATGGTAAAAGCATATCCAATAGCAGGATCTGCTTATACGTATACGAAAAAAGCTATACATCCTCGCCTTGGCTTTTTAGTAGGCTGGGCACTTCTTTTAGACTATATTTTCTCCCCTATTATCGCTATTTTAACATTTGGTATTTTTATGCATACAGAATTTCCTTCTATTCCTGTATACGTATGGGTCATTGTCATGAACATTATCTTAGCTTTAGTCAATATTGTTGGTATTAAATCTGTCGCTCGTATAAGCGGCATCTCTGTTGTAGTTCAGATTCTATTTATAAGTTTGTTTTGTTTATTTATCATCAAAGATATTGCAACAGGTCAAGCTAGTTCTTCTACTCTTTTTTCACTTCATCCTTTTTTGGCTTCAGATGTACCGTTTACGACTATCTTTTCTGGAGCTGCGCTCATTTGCTTTTGCTTTTTAGGATTTGATGCCGTTACAACAATGGCGGAAGAAACGATTCAACCGGAAAGGACCATTCCAAAAGCCATTTTTCTTATTGTTTGTATTGCAGCTGTTATGTACATCGCTATTTCGTATTTTACACAGATTGCCTATCCGGGATTCACATTTACTAATCCTGATAATGCTGCCTACACCCTTGTAAAATTAGTGGGCGGAAATCTTTTAAGCAGTCTATTTATTACGGTCTTAATTATCGCAACCTTTACTCAAGGAGTTTCTTCAGTCACAAGCGTGACTCGCTTTTTATATGCTTTAGGCCGTGAATCCGTGCTGCCTCAGAAGGTATTTTCATATATTCATCCAACGTTTAAAACGCCCGTGGTGAATATCTTGCTTGTTACCGCTTTTTCGTTTTTGGGAATGTTTATTGATTTAAACACAGCCGTTACTTTTGTCAGTTTCGGTGCCTTAACCGCTTTTACATTTGTTAATCTATCAGTCATTGCCCATTTTTATATTAAGTTAAAGAAACGATCGTTTACTGAAACAATACTTTATTTAATCTTCCCTTTGATAGGAGCGGCATTTATCGGATGGCTGCTCACACTGTTAAACAAAGACACTCTTTTGATTGGTGTCGCCTGGCTTACGGTTGGGTTTCTCTATTTATTTGTAAAATCTCGACTATCGGCTCCTTTTGTAAAGAGAGATCATTCAAAAGTGACGGTCCCTGAAAAATAAACTGAAAAATCAGTTTTCGTGTCAGGTATTCTAACAAACTGCTTGTCAACTTATTTTCAAACATACTATACTACGATTAATCGAAAGCCAAAAATGGATAAAGGTTCTTACAGATGTTAAGAACAAAAAAGCTGTCTAGGGTTCCGTTTAACATACGTTAAAGACTGGTCCGAGAGAGAGCGATATGGCGCTATGCTGTATAACACGGAAGGATAAAAGCCTGGGAGACTACTCTCCCAAGCTTTTATCCTTTTTTTATTCTAAGGAGGTTATTTTATGAGTTATATCTGGAAGCAAACCATCCCAGCGGGCGGAAAATGGTCAGGACGAATTGGAAGAGGAAAATCAGTGACGTTTACCGCACAAGAATCCGGTGCAAACGCATCCCTACTATTGTACAACGCTTATGATTTAACGGAACGATACAACATGCCTGATACCTTAAAAGCTCAGCATACTGCTCATTTAACAAAAGGACACGTTCTGATGAGTGACAACGGCAGAGCATTTGCAAGCATTACTGCTGACACCACCGGCTGGCATGATACCATTTCAGGCTACACTACGCGCAGCTTAACTCATCAAAAATACGGTGCATCTACTTATCAAGAATCCCGAAACGAATGGCGAAGGAATGGCGAAGAAAACTTCTCAATGGAGCTTCTGCGCAACGGTTTAACAACACGGGATTTAGTCCCTAATCTTAACTTATTTTCAAAAGTATACTGCGACGAAGAAGGCAATATGAATTTTGTTTCTTCTCATTGTAAAAAAGGAGATTTTATTACGCTTAGAACAGAGATGGATTTGCTTTTTCTACTGTCTAATACACCTAACCCCCTAGACCCGAGCGAAACGTATCCTTCTGTTCCGATTGAAATAACCGTAGATGAAGCAGCTCCTGTAAGCTCAGACGACTACTGTTTAAATTTTAGGCCTGAAAATAAACGAGCGTTTGAAAACACATGGTCTTATGACCTATTGCTTGGAAATAAAACATTATCAACGATTTAAAAATGAAGGAGGCTTCTATAATGGCTGTATTTAATCGAGTGGAAAGCAGCAGAAAAATAGAGAACGCAATTTATGATGAAACGGTACTGGCTGGGGACGGCTGGATGCACCAACTTAAAGCAGGTCAAACTCTTAGAATAATAGATGTAAAAGGAAATCAAGCAGCGGATACGTTATTCTTTGATGCAGAAAATCCAGAAGATCATTACAGTGCAGTATCGACGATTGCTAATCAAGGAAATATTTATTTATCCACCGGCACGGTGCTGCTTTCTCAATCTGGCAAAGAACTAGTCAAAATTGTAGCTGACACGTGCGGACGCCACGATACCCTAGGTGGAGCTTGTTCCGCACAAAGCAACACCGTACGTTATGCACATGACACGCTTCCGATGCATAACTGCCGAGATACATTTATGCTGCAGCTATCAAAATATGATAGCCGCTACACTAAAAGAGATTTAGCACCGAACGTAAACTTTTTTATGAATGTACCTGTGACGCCAAGCGGCGGATTAACGTTTAATGACGGAGTGTCTGCACCTGGATACTATGTAGAAATGGAAGCGATCAATCCTACACTTGTATTGATCAGCAACTGCCCTCAGCTTAACAATCCGTGCAACGATTATAACCCTACCCCTATTCGCTTAGTTATTTGGGATTCATTATAAAAAGGAGTGTTCATCTATGTTTACAAAAGTATTAATTGCGAACCGAGGAGCAATTGCCGTTAGAATTGAGCGAACATTACGACATTTCGGAGTGAAATCTGTGGCTGTTTATACAGAAGCTGATCAAGACAGCCTGCACGTTGATGAAGCAGATGAAGCCATTTTAATTGGCAGCGGCCCGGTCAAAGAAAGTTATTTAAACGAAGACCTTATTCTAGATATCGCAAAGAAAACAGGAGCGGAAGCTATTCATCCAGGCTACGGTTTTTTAAGCGAAAACGCGGAGTTTGCTCGTCGCTGTCGAGCTGAAGGAATTGTATTTATTGGTCCTACACCTCAGCAAATGGAAATATTCGGATTGAAACATTCAGCTCGGGAAATTGCGCAAAAAGCGGACGTGCCTTTGCTTCCTGGTACACCTCTTATTACAGATGTATCAGAAGCTGTACGTGCTGCTGAAGAGATTGGCTATCCCGTTATGTTAAAAAGTACAGCTGGCGGCGGCGGAATTGGAATGCGTGTTTGCCAGGATGAAAAAGCTCTTCAAGCCGCTTTTGACTCAGTTTGCCATTTAGCACAAACAAACTTTAAAAACAGCGGTGTTTTTTTAGAGAAATACATTCAAAAAGCTCGCCATGTGGAAGTTCAAATCTTCGGGAATTCTTTTGGAGAAGTAGTAGCTTTAGGGGAACGCGACTGCTCTATTCAGCGAAGAAATCAAAAAGTAATTGAAGAAAGCCCAGCTCCAAACTTCCCTTCATATATACGGGAAAATATGCTGCAAGCAGCTACTCGACTAGCTAAAGAAGTCGGATACCGAAGTGCAGGAACGGTAGAATTTTTATATGACGCCGAAGCGGAGAAGTTTTATTTTTTAGAAGTAAATACTCGTCTTCAAGTAGAACACGGCGTTACAGAAGAAGTGTTAAACATCGATTTAGTAGAATGGATGCTTAAAGAAGCATGCGATGAGCTGGTAAACCTTCCTTCTTTGCTTCCTGTTCCTTCAGGTCACAGTATCCAAGCGCGTATTTATGCCGAAGATTGCTTAAATGATTTTCGTCCAAGCGGCGGGCAAATCGACCAAGCCATTTTCTCTAAAAGTGCTCGAGTTGAAACATGGGTGCGAGACGGCATTACTGTAACATCACTTTATGATCCTATGCTAGCTAAAATTATCGTTCATGGAAAAACACGAGAAGAAGCTCTTCTAAAATTGAGCGCTGCTTTAAAAGATACAAGATTATACGGCGTTACTACTAATCTTCAATACTTGCAGGGACTGTTAGAAGAAAAAGCGTGTAAAACAGGCGATGTATATACTCAAATGCTTAACTCATATACTCCGAGCGAACAAGCAATTGAAGTATTAGACGGCGGCGTTCAGTCTACTGTTCAAGATTACCCGGGACGCACCGGGCACTGGAATGTAGGAGTTCCTCCCTGCGGCCCAATGGATCCTTTTGCTTTTCGCATAGGAAACAAACTTCTCGGAAATTCACCGGATGCCCCGGGAATTGAAATGACTCTCCGAGGCGGCTCTTATAAATTTAGAGACGATGTATCTTTTTGTATTACCGGTGCTAACATGCATGCTACATTAGACGGCGCTGAAATTCCCATGTATAAAACCATTCAAGCAAAGCCGGAACAAATTCTTTCATTTGGTGAAGCAACCGAAGGAATGCGCACGTATTTACTGATTGGCGGCGGACTTGATATGCCTAAAATATTAGGCAGTTCTTCTACTTTTACACTAGGAAGCTTCGGAGGACACGGCGGAAGAGCACTTCGCACGGGAGATGTACTGCGTGTTTCTGACTACGCTCACGTTGAAAATGAACTTGCTCTTTCCTACCAGCCGACCATGTCTAAAGAATGGACAATCGGAGTGATTCCCGGCCCTCATTGTACAGAAGAGTTTTTGCAGCCAGAGTACTTGCAGCAGCTAACAGATACAAAATGGGAAGTTCATTTTAACAGCTCTAGAACAGGCGTTAGGTTAATAGGTCCCGCTCCTTTTTGGACGCGTGAAGATGGAGGAGAAGCCGGTTTGCATCCATCAAATATTCATGATAATGCCTATGCCATCGGCACCTTAGACTTAACCGGAGATATGCCTATTTTACTTGGCCCAGACGGCCCGAGCCTCGGCGGCTTTGTTTGCCCTGTTACGACTGCCTCAGCAGAGTTTTGGAAAATAGGACAGCTTCATCCCGGAGATAAAATTTCGTTTAAATTAATTGACCTTGAACAAGCTGAAAAACTCAAATGTACGCAGGAAGACTTTTTACAGCGTATCGGAACATCCGCATCACTTCCTATGTTTACAAATCCAGTAGCACAGCCGCTCAAAAGCGATTATCCGCTGCTGATCAACGAAACGGAAAATAGACGATTCCCTTTTTCCGTCCGCTGCTCAGGCGATGCAAATATACTTGTAGAATACGGAGAAATGGAGCTGGATCTGCTGCTTCGCTTCCAAGTGCATGCTTTAATGGAAGCTATTCAAAAGCGTAAGGATTTACCAGTTCTAGATTTAACGCCTGGTATCCGTTCTCTTCAAATTCATATTGATGCAACAAAGATGTCTATTCTTGAACTGTGTCAGCACATTTCAGCTATTGATCGCGCGCTTCCTCCTCTTGAAGAAATGGAAGTTCCGTCTCGTATTGTAAAACTTCCGCTTTCATGGGATGATCCTGCGACTCAATTGGCTATTGAACGCTATCAGCAAAACGTTCGTCCAGATGCCCCCTGGTGTCCAAGCAATCTAGAGTTTATTCGCCGAGTAAACGGTCTGGATCACATTGAAGATGTGAAACGAGTTGTATTTGACGCTAATTATCTTGTAATGGGGCTTGGAGATGTATATTTAGGCGCACCTGTTGCTACGCCTCTAGACCCTCGTCACCGTTTAGTGACAACAAAATATAATCCCGCTCGTACATGGACACCTGAAAATGCAGTTGGTATTGGCGGTGCGTATATGTGCGTATACGGAATGGAAGGTCCTGGCGGCTATCAATTTGTGGGACGCACGATTCAAATGTGGAACCGACTTCGTCAAACGGAAAGTTTTGAAGCAGGAAAACCGTGGCTTCTTCGTTTCTTTGATCAAATTCAATTTTACCCAGTAGAAGCAGATGAGCTTTTAAAACTGCGCGAAGATTTCCTTCGCGGGAGATTTGAAGCAGATATTACGGAGACAACGTTTAAACTTGGAGAATATTTAGATTTTCTTTCATCTATTGAAGAAAGCACGGCTGCTTTTCGTCACACCCAGCAGGCTGCTTTTCAAACAGAGCGAGAAGATTGGAAAGCACTTGGCTTAGCTGAGTACGTCTCTGAACATGAAACGGCTGAAATTACGGAACAAGAACTGCCCGAAGGTACGGAAGCCGCGCGCTGTACAATGCCGGGAAGCGTATGGAAAGTTCTTGTTGAAGAAGGCCAAAAAGTTGAAAAAGGCGATACGTTAATTATCGAAGAAAGTATGAAAATGGAGTTTCCACAGCTAGCACCTATGGATGGATATATCAGTTCTATTCATGTAAAACCCGGGGATGAAGTACAAGCTGGACAGCTGATTGCCGGTATAAAAGCCTTTGCTCCAATTACTCATTAAGGACGGTGGATACAATGAAAACAGTGAGCTTGCCTAAAACATTTTCGGTTCAATGGTTACGTGATATGTATATCAAAAAAGAATTAACTCCGGAAGATGTAGTACATCAAATTCTTACGCGTGTAGAAGCTGATAAAGACATGAATATTTGGATTACCCCTCCTACACTCGGTGAGTTAAAACCTTATCTCGATCGCTTAGCTACCCTAAGCCCTGAAGCGTTACCTTTATGGGGAATTCCATTCGCCGTTAAAGATAATATCGATGTAGCCCATGTACGGACGACAGCCGGATGTAAAGAATATACGTATATCCCTTCTGCACATGCTACGGTTGTTCAACGTCTTATTGATGCAGGTGCTATTCCTCTTGGAAAGACCAACTTGGACCAATTTGCTACAGGGCTGGTCGGTACACGAAGCCCTTACGGCGAAACGCACAATGCGTTAAAGTCCGAGCTCATTAGCGGCGGATCGAGCTCAGGGTCAGCTGTATCCGTAGCTCGCGGGCACGCTGCTTTTTCTTTAGGTACCGATACAGCAGGTTCAGGGCGCGTTCCAGCCGGTTTAAACCGTTTAATTGGCTATAAACCTTCTCTCGGAGCGTGGCCATCTGCAGGTGTAGTTCCGGCGTGTAAAAGCTTAGACTGCGTCACTGCTTTTGCTCATGAATGGAGTGACGTACTGCTTGTAGATTCTATTATTAGAGGGGTAGACGATCAAGATCCATGGTCACGCTCTGTTGTTCGGGCTTCTTCGGCTCTCCCTGAAAAAATTTGTATGGTAAAAGAACCGCTCTCATTTTACGGACCGTTTGCTGAGCAGTACGAGGAAGCTTGGAAGCAAGCAGTGAAAAAGATTGAAGGTTTATCTATTCCCATTGAATACATTGACGGCTCGTATTTAAGCGAAGCAGCTGCTTTATTGTATGACGGCCCATACGTAGCGGAGCGCTGGGCTGACTTAGGAGAATTTATTACTTCTCATGAAGAAACAGCATTTCCTGTAACCGAGCAAGTCCTTCGTTCAGGAGCTAAATCAGAATATGATGCTGCTGCTTTATTTCAAGCTTCACATAAGCTTCAATCCTTTAAACATAAAGCATATCATCAGCTTAAAAATGCTGTTCTTGTTATGCCGACAGCAGGCGGAACGTGGACGCGGGAACAAGTAAGAGAAAATCCAATTGAAACAAACAGTGACATGGGGCGTTTTACAAACCATTGTAACTTGCTCGATTTATGTGCTGTCTCTCTTCCATCTCAAGATGCAGATCTTGATTTACCGTTTGGCATTTCATTTTTCTCTACATTTGACGGCGAACAATTTATTTGTGGGCTTAGCGAATTGTTTTTAAATGGTGAACGAACGGTTGATTCAAAAAAAGATACAACCTTAGTAGCTGTTTGCGGTTTGCATATGCGCGGGTTTCCACTTGAATTTCAAATGCGTGAACACGGAGCTTCATTCGTACGAAAAGACCAAACTTCTCCTTATTACCAGCTTTTTAAACTGCCTACTTCTCCAGCAAAACCGGGGCTGCTGCGAACGCATCAACAAGGAGAAAAAATTGAAGTTGAACTTTGGGAAATGCCTTTATCACTACTCGGCTCTTTTGCCGATTCTATCCCTTCTCCTCTTGGACTAGGCAAAATCACTCTCGAAGACGGCAGTGAAGTAGCGGGTTTTCTTTGTGAAGCTCATGCGACAGAAGATGCAAAGGATATTACGTCTTATAGAAGCTGGCGGGCTGTTTATAGTTGAATAAAAGAGCTGCCTCTAAGTCAGGGTTTCGACTTAGAGGCGGCTCTTTTGAGTTATAAAAACCTTACTATAAAAGCGCTCTTATTTTAAGGAATCACTTATTTGGTCCGGTCTTTTTTATGTACTTTTTCTCTTTTTCATCCACCAGCCTGCACCAACTATCACTCCGATTATAAGAATAACAAATATTAAACGATCTACATCATGCAAATATTTTTGGATTTTTTCAATATCTCCAAGTCCTCCTACATAGAGCAAAAAAACAAACCACGGAAAAATGCCTAAGGTGCTGTATAAAACAAAGTCCTTAGATTTGATTTTACTAAGACCTGCCAAATAGGTTATATAGTTTGCGATACTGATGGGACGAGAAATCGTAATACTCCATTTTCCGTATTTATGAAACCATTTTTGAGCACGCTTTATATTTTTTTCACCAAACCAGCGTTTGGTAATAGATTCAAACCTGTATCCCATCACGAACGGAATATAGTTGAATGCGATATAAATAACGGTATTGACAGCTGAAACCATAAGGATTTTCCATATTGAAAGCTGCAGAACCGAGCCAATGAGCAAAATCGATAACGTACACGGAAAAGGAATTGCCGCAGCTTCGATTGCTGTAGCAATAAAGATGCCCACTATGCCTAAATTTTGTACAAAATCAATAAACCCTTGCACCTTTTTTCTCCTTTCAATCATACAAATTTCACGTTCTTTCATCATAACTCAAACTATTCAAAATTTCACGATTTCAAAGCAATTTTACTAGTAAAAAAAGCTCATACGCACCCGTTTGCTATATTTGATTATCTTCTATCATATGCAGTTCATAAATGAAGTAACGCAAAAAAACAAAATAGCAGAAAAAAACTCTTTTATTAGTTGTAATAAAAGAGTCTTTTCTGTCCTGCTATTTATTTAACTTTAGCAATAATTTTCCCTTTCACATGGCGTTTTGAAAGCTCTTCTAATGCACTTGGCACTTCTTTTAACGAGATGATGCGCTCAATCATCGGAGCTACTTTCTTCTCTTCTACTAATGCTAAAAGCTCATCTCCCATTTTTGCTAAATCCGCTTGCGCCATCATGTCATCAATGTGGTGTGCAGCATTTAAAGCTACTTCATGATAAGAAATCACCTTTGTAAAAGGCTTTACTTTTGTATAATCAGGTGCACCAGCAATATGTGCTAAATGTCCTCTATAGGCAATCATATCTAAAGAATCCGTTGCGTTCTTTGCGCTCACCGTATCAAGCACAGCATCTACGCCGCGACCATTTGTCAGCTCCAATACTTTTTCTACGACGTTTTCCTCGCGATAATCCATTACATAATCAGCTCCTAACGACTTCACATACTCATGATTATGTGCTGAAGCTGTTGAGAAAACGGTTTTTCCAGCGTTTTTAGCAAGCTGCACGCCAAAGCCCCCTACGCCTCCAGCTCCTCCGTGAATTAAGATGGTTTGAATATGGTTCATTGGAAGTTTACGAAATAGTGCTTCATACGCCGTGTAACCTGCAGTAGGCAATGCAGCAGCTTCTTCAAATGTAACAGCATCAGGAATGCGCGAAATTGAATGAGCAGTTGTAACCGCATATTCAGCATATCCGCCTTTTTTCATAAAGTCTCCGTGATAGACAACGCGGTCTCCTTTTTTCCAGTCAACTACTCCTTCTCCAACTTCATCAATTGTCCCAGCTACATCTAAACCTAGAATGTGAGGGTATGTCCAATGAGGGTTTCCGTTAGTAGCCGTTTTATAATCTACCGGATTAAGTCCCACTGCGTGAACTTCAACTACTACTTCCCCTTTATTTGGAAGAGGTTTTTCTATTTCTTCTATTTTCATTTCTGTCCATTCATTTTTATCTTGCAATAATAATGCTTTCACAGTTTAACTCTCCTTTTTAAATCATTTGCTTAGCGTTACTTTTATTATTTTATCTAAAAATGATTTGCTTACTATTTTTATTTTAAAGAGAGCTTGTCTATAATACAAATTAGAAAATAAATAGATATCCATAAATAAATTTATAAGAAAGGATAGCATAAATGATTGATTTTGAATGGTATCGCAGCTTTATTAGCATTTACAAATATCGATCCGTTTCTGAAGCAGCCAGAGCGAGGATCTTAACGCAGCCGGCCATGAGTCAGCACTTAGCTGCTTTAGAAGCTGAAATAGGCGAAGGTTTATTTATCCGTGCACCAAGAAAGATGATTCCAACAGAAAAAGGTAAAGAACTGTACACGCGTATTGTCCCGTTAATTGAAAGTCTAGAAGCTGCTTCAATTGAATTAAAAATGACCGCTTCATCTCCCGACGCGCTGCCGGTCGTAAAAATTGGTTCTCCCGTAGAGTATTTTACCGAACAAGCTTTAGAAAGAATAAAAGATGCAGGTATCCGCTGCTACAGCCAGTTTGGTATTGCTTCTGTTTTACTTGAAAAGATACAAAACGACGAAATTGATATTGCGATTACAACCCAAAGATTGCAAATACCAGGAGTCGAATATACGGTCATTGAAGAAGAAGAGTTTGTCTTAACCGTCCCTCCTTCTTTTGAAATGACACCCAATGAAGACATAGAGGATTTTTTATACAATCAGCGGTGGATTAGCTATGGCCTTGAACTTCCTATTATCAGGCGTTTTTGGCGACAGCATTTTAAAAAACGGCCTGAAATTCAGCCTCATCATGTGATTCCAAATCTTCAAACAGTGTTAAAAGCCATTCAGCATCACATGGGAATCAGCCTGCTTCCCCGCTATTTGATTCAAGAAGCGCTCCAAGAAAAAAAGGTGAAAATCGAACTTGAACATTTAGCGGTAAAAAATCAGATCTTTCTTGCTTATAAACTTAAGCATCGAGATCATCCAGTCATTCAAAAAACGATACGCTCGTTAAAAAAAGAAACGAACCACTAATCAAACATCTTGATTAATGGTTCGTTTTTCACCTCGTCTAAAATCATTTTGTCCCAGTCTCTTCTTTTTTTGACAGCTGCTGTGCTGAATCTACTCCTACGAGATCTAAAAAGAAAATAAAAATAGGAATACCAAGAATCAGCCCCCATACGCCCAAGAAATGTTCACCAAATACTAAAATGATAAACGTAATGAATGTTGGCAAGTTTGTTTTAGATGACATAAGCTTTGGATTTAATACATAGCTTTCAAGTGCGTGAAGTACTACCACCATAATTAACACAGATAGTACTTTTACACCGCCTCCTAAACTGTAAGCGATTGTACAAAGCGGAATGAGTGAAACAAATACCCCAAGAACCGGCACTAGCCCTAGTAGAAAGACCATAACGCCAAGCGCAAGCAAATTAGGAAACCCTAACACCCACAGGGCAATAACGGATAAAATGCTGTTCACAAAAGCGATAATAAACTGAACTTCTATTACCTTGCCGAAGGAATTAACAAATTTTCTCCCCAAATAGCCAGCTTCTTTGAAAAACCAGCCCAGCCTAGATTGTTCCAGTTGGACAAATAATCGGTGAATCCGCGACTTTTCAAGTAAAAAGAATAGGCTTAACAAGAGTGCTAAGAAAACTTGTGCACTTACTTTTCCAATATTAGATAAATAGCTGTATACTAAATCAATATTCTGCTGAATATTTTCTGGTGATTTAAATCTCTTTAGATTATCGATAATATAGGTGACGAATGTATTATCAGGGGGGTGCTTGTAAAAATACATCAGCTTCTGTACAAGCTCAGTAACTTGCGTCATAATAACCGGGATATATACATATCCTACAATACCGAGAGCACCAATCAGTGCGATATAGATGACGATGAGTATAAGCGTTGAATTAAGCGGAAGCTTTCTTCTTAACGTTTGTTGAAGACGACCAATTAAAAAGGTAAAAATAAACGTAAATAACAGCAGCTGAAGCATACTTCTAATGCTGACAAGTAAAACTGTAATAATAATAAGCGTAATGATGCGAACAGTAAGTTTGTTGTGAAGCCAACTTCTTGCAATATTCATGAAACCTTCAATTCTCCTATCTCTCTTTTTCCCAAGTCATTTGTATACATATAAATAAAACGGATACGCTAGACGCTCATATCCGCTTTCGCTATATATAGTGTATCATTTAATATTCAAATTTTACTATATTTCAGCGCTTTTTAGTATGTCTTTATTTTCTCTCCGCTATTCTTTTTCATTTTCCCATACATTATGATAAATTAGCTCGTCTAAATCCCTTCTTTTTTCCCAGTTAGCTTGTTCTAAGATTGGTTTCTCAGGGTATTTATCTGTATAGCCAATTGACATGAGCGCTACAGGATCAATATGAGGAGGAATATGTAAAATGTCACGTACATCATTTTTTTTATAAAAACTTACCCATCCCATTGCCAGTCCTTCTGCATATGAAGCAAGCCACATATTTTGAATCGCACACGCAGTTGACATCATATCAGTTTCTGGAATTGAGTTTCTTCCGAGAACATGAGAGCCCCCTCTTGTTGGATCACACGTTACGCAAATAGTTAACGGCGCTTCTTTTAATCCTTGAATCTTTAGCTCTAAAAAATCTTCTTTCTTTTCACCTTCATAATGAATAGCCAGTGCTCTTCTCTCTTTATCTGCTGCCCAGGCAAGTTTATTTTTCACTTCTGTATCAGATACTAATATAAAATTCCAAGGCTGCATAAACCCGACGGAAGGTCCGCTGTGAGCAGCCTGTAGAATGTTATAAACCGTTTCATTCGGAATCTCATCAGACAAAAATGTGCGTACATCTCTTCTTCCGTAAATCGCTTTGTATACCGCTTGCTTTTCGTCGTTTGTAAACGAATTCATCTTTTTCAACCTCCATTAAACTCTTTTTTTAACTATTTTTCTAAAAAAACATTAAAAAAATGTGATCCAAACTTTATGTTTTCTCGTATTACTATATGAATCTATCATAAAGGAGGTTGCAAACATGTTCAACGACGTTTTAATGAACTTATTTAACGCGGTAAGCAGCATCATTAACACAATTGGATAATTTGATTGTACATATTGAGTAAGAGAGGAGGCATATTACATGCTAAACGAGGTACTTATGAACTTTTTTAACGCAGTAAGCAGCATCATCAACACAATCGGATAAAAAAAGCACAAAGAAAAGGGTAACTGCCATTACCACCGTCTTTATGCTTGACTAGTTCAAAATCATATATTTTACAATAAAAAGAACTCTTTGATTAGGAGTTCTTTTTACTTATCCTAACATGTTCCTTTTTATTTGTATATATACCTTGCCATTTCAACAGATTCACTTATATGTTGCAAGCATACACGTAGGTCTGCAGCTCGTAGTGCAGTTCTTTTAAGTCTTCGGCTGCTTGAGTCAATAACTTCTTTCGCTGAGCTGTATACACATCTAGAATCGCTCTTTCTACTTTTACCTTTTCTTCATATAAAATATCTAACTTATCTTCATTTCCTTCAAGGGAAATAGGCTTTAACATAGCAAATTGATAAATGGGTTGTCCATAATCCAATTTTGTTAAAATAGAACCTACTAATACATCCTGCGAGCATTCGTATACGAAGTTTAACAGCGCACTTAATTCTTCTAGACGAGAAATATCCAGCTCTGCATTTTCATTGATCACAGTCCCTATATATTGAAAGCACTCTTCTTCTAACTCATTGTAAATAGTTGTGATGCGGTGCAACACTTCATTCAACTTCATAAAGTTCCCCCTTCACACACGCTTCTTGATACAACCATATGACAAAACTTGGTGTTTTATACTAACGAAAAAGCGAGGAATATAAACCTCGCTTTTTCTCTTTATCGATACATACTGGCAATGTCTTCAATAAACATAAGCGGTTCTTCTTCTGTTAGTTGTTTAATTGGAGAATAATCCTCTCCACTAAAACTTTGATCTATGTCTTCAATAAACGAAGAAACTTCTTCTGACTCTTCACGATTAGCCGGCACTTCGTATTTCTGTAATTCTGTACGGTGCACGACGGATAAAATATGGCGAGGAAATTGCTGCTTCGTTTTTCCAAAACAGTATACCGGCTTGTGTTTCAAAAAGCGTTCTACTTCCTCTTGCCGGTTATAAATGCTTCCATGATCACCCCAAGCTACCACAACTAGTTCAGCATCTTCCACAGCTTTTTGAATATATTCACCTGTTCTTGTTCCAACAGCTTCTTCTTTTGAAAGCATGCGTAAAAACGAGACATGATCGGTTTGATAGCTGAATAAATAAACGATTTCTAAAACTCCAAATCCCCACTTTTGCGCCAGGTCTATGCATTTGGATACAGCTGTATCATCGCTGTATTCATACGTATTTTCTGGAAAGGACAAGATAAACGTAAGTTTACGTTCGTTTACTTCACTCCATTTGCATAATAGAGAATATTTGTATGTGCCTGTTTCATCAAAAATAACTTCTTTTTTCACTGCTTCCATCCCCCTGCCTTCTTACAATCTTGTTACTTATCTATTGCAAATGAGCTAAGCAGTAATCGTAACCTTGACTGTTAAAAGTTTTATTTTATATGTATTTCAAAATCATGCCTTCATGACAACTTTTCTGCCATTTTTTCAAAAAGCATTTTTTTCTTCTATACATGCTTTTTACAGCTAGTGAACATTCACATATATATCTTTACTCTTTTCGGACCTCCAGTCAAAATAGATAAAATCAAAAGAATGGTCTATAATAAAGAAATAACCAATGAACTTTTCACTCATGTTTTTGACCGTTACGGATTTTTTCTCAGCAGGTATGTTCAAAACTGATCCTCTGAGAAAATAGAAGATAAATTTGTGTAAAGAAAGGATTTTGTAAATGGCTACTACACACACATTTACAAGAGGAGAAGAAATTGCAAATGCGATTACACACGGCGTTGGAGCCGTACTCAGCATTGTGGGATTAACGCTTTTAATCGTACTTTCTTCGTTAGAAGGAACGCCTTGGCATGTTATCAGTTTTACTATTTACGGAGTAACCATGCTGCTTCTCTATGTCTCCTCTACGCTTGTCCATAGCTTTCCGGAAGGTAAGGTAAAAGATCTTTTTGAGATATTTGACCATTCTTCTATTTATTTGTTTATTGCCGGTACGTACACTCCATTTTTATTTATCGCAGTAAAAGGAACCACCGGCTGGACACTTTTTGGAATTGTATGGGGCATCGCTCTTGCAGGAATTGTATTCAAAGCTTTTTTTGTGAAGAAATTCCTTTTTATTTCCACCATTCTTTACGTATTTATGGGATGGATGATTGTGTTTGCGTGGGATTCGTTAACTCAAAACATTGCCCATCAAGGAATTGTCCTTCTTGTAGTTGGAGGCGTGTTGTATACAATCGGAGCCGTTTTTTACGTATGGCGAGGATTTCGTTTTCACCATATGATTTGGCATATGTTTGTTCTTGGCGGAACCGTACTTCACTTTTTAGCAATCATTTTATATGTATTGCCTATAACCAATTAAAAAAGGGCCTTCTGGCCCTTTTTTAATTGGTTATAGAATTTCTTACCACAGTTTTGCCATTTGAGTCACAAGCGTATAGACTCCTAGCACAGCCATAATAACGACCACAAAACCGCCAAAAACGGTAAGCCAAGTCGGATGCTTGTAATCCCCTACTATCTTCTTTTTATACGCCGCTATAAGCATTGTACCGAGTGTAATAGGTAAGATTAACCCATTTAATGCTCCAGCTAAAATGAGCAGCGTGACCGGCTGACCAATCGTTAAGAAAACCAGGGTTGAAATCGTAATAAATGCAATGATAATCCAGTTTTCATATTTCTCAATCTTTTTGCTAAAGGATTTAATAAAGGAAACCGATGTATATGCCGAACCAATAACTGAAGTGATAGCCGCTGCTGCCATGACGACACCAAATAATTTATAGCCAATATCCCCTGCGGCTAACTGAAAAACAGAGGCTGGTGGATTATCGGGATTCAGTTTTAACCCTTGACTCAACACACCTAATGTTGCCAAAAATAGAAAAATTCGAATGATTGAAGCGATTGTAATGCCGGATACTGCTCCTCTTGTTACTTCCGGAATCGCGGCTTTTCCTTTGATTCCTGCATCTAATAAACGGTGACCTCCTGCAAATGTAATATATCCTCCTACCGTTCCTCCTACAAGAGTAACAATCGCCATTACGTCAATGTGATCCGGCCAAAATGTTTTAGATACCGCTTCTCCTACTGGCGGAGCGGAAGAAACCGCAACATACACCATTAAAATAATTAATATTCCGCCCATTAATTGAGCAAAACGATCCATTAATTTTCCGGCTTCTTTGACTAAAAAGATGGCAATAGAAATAATGGCTGTAATGACTGCACCAACTTTAGGAGAAATACCAAATAGCGCATTGAAGCCAAGACCCGCTCCTCCTACATTTCCAATATTAAATGCTAAGCCTCCGATTACAATTAAAATAGCAATAAATAAACCGAGACCTGGGAAAACACTGTTAGCAATATCCTGTGCTCTTTTTTCTGAGACGGCAATAATACGCCATACGTTTAGCTGAACGCCAATGTCTAATAAAATCGACAGTAAAATGACAAAACCAAAACTTGCGGCGAGAGCTTGTGTAAAGACCGTTGTTTGAGTTAAAAAACCTGGACCCACTGCTGAAGTAGCCATTAAAAATGCTGCTCCGAGGAGCACGCTCCAGTTGCGTTCTTTTTTCATGATGTCACCTCATTGTGGTTGAATGATGATTTGTTCTTCTTTTAGCTTGTCACAAATAGCTTTGGCAAATTCAACAGCATGTGCACCGTCTCCATGAATACAGACGGTATCTGCCTGAATCGGAATCTCTTCATTTTGCACAGTGAATACTTTCTTTTCTTTGACCATTTTAATTACTTGAGAAATAGCTGCTTTCTCATCTTGAATCACGGCGTTTTCAACGTTTCTCGGCGTCAGCATGCCGTTCTGTTGATAGGTTCGATCTGCAAATACTTCCTGAGACGTACGCAAGCCGATTTCGTTTCCAGCTTTAATCGATTCACTTCCAGCAAGACCATATAGAATAGCTTCCTCACTAACATTATAAACAGCTTCAGCAATAGCTTTAGCTATATCTCGATCCCCTGCAGCCATATTATATAAAGCGCCATGAGGTTTCACATGATGAAGGGTTCCTCCTTCTGTACGTATAAAAGCTGAAAGAGCCCCCATTTGATACACCATCAAATCATAAGCTTCTCGAGGCGTAATTTTCATATATCTACGTCCAAATCCAGCTAAATCTTGCAATCCGGGGTGCGCGCCGATCGCCACATTTTCACTCAAAGCCAGCTTTACTGTTTCTCTCATAACCGAAGGATCTCCGGCATGAAAGCCACAAGCAATGTTTGCTGACGTTACATAGCGTAAAATTTCTTTATCATTCCCTAATCTATAGTTCCCAAAGCTCTCCCCTAAGTCACAGTTCAAATCAACGGTAGCCATTTTCTTCCCCCTTATATTTTCATTCGAAGTGCTCTTTTAATATGATTGATTTTCTTTTCCTGCTCCATATATAAATGCTGCGCTTCATCCAGTGAAACGAATTGAAAAGAAACCTTTTGCCCTGGAGAAACTTGTGCCAGCGCCGAAAAATCGGCAGTTGCTACCTGCCCGATTCTAGGGTATCCTCCTGTCGTTTGATGATCTGCTAATAAAACAATGGGCTGTCCTTCTTTTGGTACTTGAATTGTACCAAACGTCACAGCGCTAGAAAGCAGCTCCTTTTCCTGCTGAAGGACTAGTTTCTTCCCTTTTAGTCTATAGCCCATTCGGTCAGATTGCGGCGTAACGTCAAATTCTTGATTAAAGAAATGTTGTTGACTTTCTTTCGTAAACCAATCAAATTCCGCACCTTTCATCGTGCGGATAATAGGCGTCTCGTATGAAGGAAGAAGTTTAGGATGAATGGTCCAAAAAGCCTGCTGAAAAGAGCGGTCCGTTTGCTTTTTCACCAGTTTCTTTATAATTGCTTCCCCTATTTCTGTAGGAGGATGGCTTAATACTTCGTCACCTGACTGTAATGCTTTACCGTGCAGCCCTCCTATCCGAGCGCGAAGCGAAGTAGATGTACTTCCCATAACTGCAGGAACGTTAAAGGCACCGGAAACCGATAAATAAGAACGGCAACCTAAAGTCGGAACACCAAACTGCAGCACGCTCCCTTTTTTCACATATAAAGGCCGCCACATCTTTACGGCTTCATCATTAACAGTTGGCGATAAATCCCCTCCTGTCAGGGCAATTAAAGCATCTTGCTGAAATTCAATTTTTGGTCCCATTAACGTAATTTCAATAACCGGCTGATTTTCTTGATTTCCTACTAATAAGTTGGCAATCCTTAAAGCAACTTTGTCCATTGCCCCGCTGACAATCATGCCGTCCTTTTGATATCCATGTCTGCCGATATCTTGAATCGTTGTTAATAAACCAGGACGCATCACTTTAATACTCATCTTCATCCACCTCCTTTTGTGCTTCATATTCCGTTTCAGAAATGGAAACAAATCGGATACGATCACCTGCTTGAAGTAAGCTTGGCGAGTCTTTTTCTGGGTTAAATAGTGTAAGAGGAGTACGCCCGATTAACTGCCATCCTCCAGGTGTTTCAATTGGGTACACGCCGGTTTGCATTCCTGCGATGCCAACTGACCCTTTTGGGATGCTGTTTCTCGGTGATTCTTTCCTTGGAGTCGCAATTTTTTCACTCATCCCTCCTAAGTAAGGAAAACCAGGAGCAAAGCCTATCATATACACCAAATATTCTCCGTTTGTATGAATGGAGATAACTTCATCAGGCGTTAATGAATGAAAAGCAGCTACTCTCTCTAAGTCCGGGCCGTACTTTCCTCCGTAACACACCGGAATATCAATTTGTCTAGCGACCGCTTCAGATTTTTCTTCCTGGTGGAAAAGCAGTTCTTCAATATATGTAGATATTGCTGTGTAAGGATTTCTTCTTCCTTTTTCACTCATTATCCAAGGATCATAATAGATTGTAACCGTCGTAAAAGCCGGCACATATTCAATCATTCCCTTACATAATGATTGCTCTAGCACCTCAGTAAATTGCTGAATACGTTTATGTATACCGAAATTAATTTCGTCTCCAAATGAAACGACAATGCCGCTGTCACCAAGAGGATAAAGTTGATAATCGTTACTCATTCCGTCTCCTCCTTTTTACTTAGTATTGTTTGAGCAGCTCCCTTTAATGCTGTAGTTAGACAGTTTTATTAGAATTACTAATGAAGTTATCATTTTCAAATAACATTTTCTTATATATCTAATAAAAAAAAGATCAATAAATCTGTATACCGTATGAATAACATTATACAAATATAAAATAATCTTATGTTCTACTAAAACAAACTCTAAATAAAAATTCAACCTTTTTAGAATTTTATCGTCAAAAGGATCACGTTTTTTCAGTTTTCCCCATAAGAAAACTGCTTTGTTTTTTATACCAAAGCAGTTTTTTGTAAACATCTAAAAAAAGGAAAAACTCATGGGCAGTGAACCATTATATACCTCTGCGAGCAAAATCCACAAAACGAAACTTATCAAGACGATGACGTGATTCCGTATACTGAAAAAGGCTTGCATCTTCTAGATACACATAGTTTCTTACTACCACAATATGTTCATAACCTTTCAAATCTAAGTAACATTTATCTTCGTCCGTCAGCTCGTCAACGGAAATTTCTTTTTTAGCAAAGCTGATTTTCAGCCCAAGATCTTTTTCTAAGTATTCATAAATAGAGCCTTTACATATGTCTTTTGTGAGGTGAGGAACATATTTTTTATGAAAAAAATCTTTATCTAAAATAATTTTTTCTCCATCGATTTCACGTGCTCGAACTACTTTCCATATGAGATCTTTTTTCGTTGCGCCAAGCTGTGTGCACAGATCGTGATCCGCCTTGATTAATTCAAACTCTTTTACAATAGTAGTGGACGTATGTCCTAGCTTTTCCGCGACTTCTTTGAAGCTGACAAGTCCTGATACTGGAAAATCAAAGCGTGATACGTCTAATACAAAAGAACCTTTTCCTTTCATTTTTTGAATGTACCCATTTTGCGAGAGTAAATTTAACGCTTTCCGTATCGTTTCACGAGACGTTTGATACTGTTCAACAAGCTCATTTTCAGAAGGAAGTTTTGTATTAGGACGCCAGTCACCGCGTTTAATTTTATCGACTAACTGTTCGTAAATGCTGATAAATTTATTTTCTTTCAATCGCCATCACCTATTTTACTTTCTATATATACCCAATTGTATAAAAAGAACGATAGATTGTCACCCATCGTTCTTTTCACTTTTTCTCTATTTTTTTAAATGATACACGATTGATTCATACGGCCGAAGTAAGACTCGCTTGAATTCCTTTGGTGAATCTTCGTAGTTAGACAGCAATATTTCACTATGATATCCTTCAAAAGTTAGATTTTCTGGCAGTTCAAAGGCTGTTTCGCTGCCGTAGAAATTGTTTATCACGAGCAGCTTTTCATCTGCTCCATTTCGGATATAAGCGAAAATCTGCTCGTCTTCTCCAAGAATCAATTCATAGTTTCCATAGGTGATAATCTCGTACTGCTTGCGCAGTGCAATAAGCTTTTGATAAAAATAAAAGATTGAATCTTTATCCTCTAACGCTTTTTCTACATTAATTTTACGGTAGTTATCGGCCGGATGAATCCATGGCTTTCCTTTTGTAAAACCTGCATTCGGCTTATCGTTCCATTGCACCGGTGTACGGGAATTATCTCTTGATTTATGTTTTAAAATTTCCAAAATTTCATTTTCGTCCATTCCTTGTGCACGTTTTATTTCATACACATTTAATGACTCCACATCTCTATATTCATCAATAGAGGAAAACTTCGGGTTTGTCATACCTATTTCTTCGCCTTGATAGATATAAGGCGTTCCCTGCATTAAATGAATCGTTGTAGCGAGCATTTTAGCAGATTTATTATGATAGAGTTCGTCGTCTCCATAGCGTGAAACAACGCGAGGCTGATCATGGTTGCACCAAAATAGTGCATTCCAGCCCCCTCCTTTATTCATTTCGGTTTGCCAAGTTGATAAAATCTCTTTTAATTTAATAAAATCAAAATCTGCTAGCGCCCACTTTTCTCCGTTTGGGTAATCAACTTTCAAATGATGAAAATTAAACGTCATGCTAAGCTCGTCCCGATCCGGATGAGAGTACTGAATGCAGTGGTCAACGGTTGTCGATGACATTTCTCCAACGGTCATACTATCATATTTTGAAAAAACTTCTTGATTCATTTCCCGCATATATTCGTGCACGCGAGGACCGTCGGTGTAGAATTTTCGGCCATCCCCTGGTGCAACCGAACCATCATCATCTAAGAAGCGCTGATCTTTTGAAATTAAATTAATAACGTCCAGACGAAATCCATCTACTCCTTTTTCAAACCAAAACGTCATCATATCATACACGCTGCGGCGCACACGCTCGTTTTCCCAGTTCAAATCCGCTTGCGTAACATCAAACAAATGCAGATACGATTGTTTTGTGAGGTTATCATGCTCCCATGCGGATCCTCCAAATTTTGAAACCCAATTCGTCGGAGCACTTCCATCTTCTTTTTGATCTTTCCAAATATAAAAATCTCTGTACGGGTTATCTTTCGATTTTTTAGCTTCTTGAAACCATTCATGTTCAGTTGACGTATGATTAACGACAATATCCATGATAACTTTAAGATCCCGCTTATGCGCTTCTGTTATTAAACGATCAAAGTCCTCCATTGTTCCGTATTCTTCTTGAATAACAAAATAATCACTTATATCATATCCATTATCCCGCTGTGGTGATTTATAAATTGGCGTTAGCCACAGAACATCTACCCCGAGCTTTTTCAAATAATCTAGCTTTTCAATAATGCCAGCTATATCACCCACGCCGTTTCCAGTCGTATCATAAAAACTTTTTGGATAAATTTGATAAACAACCGATTTTTTCCACCAAGGTTCTTGCATTTTTAACACCACCATTTAATTCTTTGAATTATGTTGAAACGAGTCTGTACCCGCGACAGTTGATGTAACGGTTGATCTTTTCTGAAGCTTTCCAAGCGTTAACGTTAAAAGAAACGGCACTACGATTACGATTATCATTCCAATAATAAAAGGCGGCCAGCTCTGTGGAACAATTGATAATGGAGCAGGGATACCACCGATTCCCACCGATGCTGCTTTTACTCCGGCTACAGATATGACAACACCGGCAATAGCTGAACCAATCACTGCAGAAATAAAAGCAAATCTAAAACGCAAATTCACACCAAACATTGCAGGCTCCGTAATGCCAAGCCACGCTGAAATCCCTGACGTTAAAGACAATCCTTTTAATTTCTCATCATTTTTTGAAAGAATCATTATCGCAAAAGCCGCAGAGCCCTGTGCAATATTCGATAATGCTACCATTGGCCATAAGAACGTACTCCCTACGCTTCCAATCAGCTGTAAATCTACGGCCAAAAATGTATGGTGCATCCCTGTAATAACAAGAGGAGCGTATAAACCTCCATATACAAGCCCTCCAATAAATGGAGCCGTTTTAAACAGCCATACAACTGCATCTGTAATAACATTTCCTATTGCAAATGTAATTGGACCAATTACAATAAAAGCGAGAAACCCTGTTACTAAAAGAGCTACAGGTGCTACAATCAAAAGTTGAAATCCATCCGGTATGCGTTTTCGTAAGAATAATTCGATTTTTGCCAAGACGAATGAAGCGACTAATACGGGTAAAACCTGTCCTTGATAGCCTACTTTCTCAACATGCAGGCCAAATAAATTCCACGTATCAATACTTCCTTTTTTTAATGCTTCTCCGTAAGACCAAGCATTTAGCAAATCAGGATGTACAAGCATGAGCCCAAGGACAATTCCAAATAAAGGACTTCCTCCAAAACGCGTAACAGCTGACCATCCAATAAGAGCTGGCAAAAAGGCAAAAGCCGTATTCGCAATTAAATTAATCATGCTTGCGAAGTCTTTCCACTGTGTATGAACATCTACGATTGATTTATCATCGTAAAAAATTCCGGCTCCTGTTAGTACATTATTGATTCCCATCAATAAACCCGCGGTTACGATGGCCGGTAAAATAGGAATAAAAATGTCAGCTAATGTTTTTATTGCGCGCTGCAGCGGATTTAAGTTTTTAGCCGCTTCGTTTTTCACTTCTTCTTTTGATAGCTCGCCTATACCTGTAAGCGCCACCATTTCTTTATATACTTTATCCACCGTGCCTTGACCAATGACAACTTGAAACTGGCCGTTTGTAGAAAAAGATCCTTTTACTAATTCGTGCTCATCTAGCATACGTTGATTGACTTTACCTTCATCTTTTAAAACAAGTCGAAGGCGCGTTACACAGTGCGTTGCAGCAGAGATATTTTCTTTTCCGCCAACGGCTTCTACAATGCGTTCAACAGATTCTCGATTCATGTCTTTTCCCCCTTGTTTCCGCTTTCATTTCACTCCTATATCTCCTATCCCCCATATAAATCTCACCACAAACCTGTATATACAAGTTTTATGTTTTTATTCTAACCTGTATATACAAGTTCGTCAACAAAAATAAAATTACTTCTTTTTCATTTCATGATATAGTCAAAAAGCGAGGTGTATGGAAGGAGACATTACAATGCTGCAAGTAAGATTAATGGGAACACAAGAAGAAATTAATGAAGCAATCAAACAATTTGAACAGAACTACCATATAGAACATCAGTCAAAAGAATATACGCGAAGCGCTAATCCAAAATATGAGCACAAAAAAGATACTCGGGTGTATCTTTCTATGCATCCTAAAAAATAATTTCTTCTTTATTTCAGAGAAGAATAGTAGCTTTTACAAACTAAAGGATTTATATTATAATTTCAGTATTTACTATAACATCCGATTTGTATTTAAAAATCAGAAAGAGGCTTAAAAATGGCATATAACGACATATCTCTTAGAGAGAAAAGTATTGTGTTTATCGGCTTTATGGGGGTAGGAAAAACAACTATTGGAGAAATGGTTGCCAAAAAATTGTATAGAGATTTTGTTGATATAGATCAAGAAATCGAAAAAGAATTTAATATGCCTACTTCTCAGATTTTTAAAGAGCACGGTGAAACTTTCTTCAGACAAAAAGAAAAAGAAGTAATAAGTCGACTTTCACAGCAGCGCTTAAAAATCATTTCTTTAGGGGGAGGCGCTTTTTTACAAGAAGAAATTCAAGAGATTTGTTTATCTAACTGCATCGTATTCTTTTTAGATTTGTCTTGGGATTCTTGGAAAGAACGCATCAGTTTGATCATTGATAGCCGTCCTGTTTTACAAGGAAGAAGCTTAGAAGATATTGAAAAGCTATTTTACGACCGTCAAGCTATCTATTCAAACCACCATTCAAAAGTTGAAACTGATAATTTAGATATCGAAGAAGTAGCTAACTACATCGTTGATTCATTAAAAACAGCTTGGGATATTTATCAACCTTAATGAAATAAAGGTTTGTTCCCTCAACAAGCCTTTACAAAAAAGACGTAGCTTAATGCTACGTCTTTTTTCATTCCTAATGGGAACTCATATAAAAATTGATAAAAAAGGCAATGGTGATTACATACATCATCCAATGAATTTCGCGATGGCGTCCTGTAAACAGTTTAATCGCTGTGTATGAAATGAAGCCGAATGCTAACCCTTCTGCAATGCTGTAGGTTAACGGCATCATGACAATTGTTAAGAAAGCGGGAACAACTTCAGTGAAATCGTCGAAGTTAACGTTTCGAATGTCACTTAGCATAAGCGAACCAATAATAATGAGTGCTGGAGCAGTAGCAACGCTTGGGATAAATTGAATAAGCGGTGCAAAAAACAAGGTAAATATAAATAAGATGGCAACCGTTAATGCCTTTAAGCCGGTACGCCCTCCTTCTGCAATACCTGTTGCATTTTCAATATACGTATTTAGCGCAGTGCTTCCAAAAATAGCACTTGCCATTGTACCAATTGAATCTGCTGCAAGCGCGCGATTTAAACCTGGAATTTTACCGTTTTTATCTACTAAGTTTGCTTTTTTAGATAGTCCAATCAATGTCGCTAGCGTATCAAATAATTCTACGATGGTGAAAGAAAATACAACTGAAAAAATGCCGTAGGCAACTGCACCCTTTAAATCCATTTGAAAGAATGTTTCTCCAACGCTTGGCGGCGTAGCTGAAAAGACGTCTTTCAGAGAATGAGGAACTGCTTGTACTCCTACAATCATTGCTAATATTGTCGTAGCAAAAATACTTATAATAAGAGCACCTTTTACATTTTTAGCCATCAGTACAGCTGCTAATATCAGCCCAAAAATAGCAAGTAACGGGCCTTTATCCATGACATTTCCAAGCCCTACAAAAGTAGACTCGTTTGCCACAACTAATCCAGCGTTTTTCAAACCGATAAACGCAACAAAAAGACCAATTCCAACTGCTATTGAAGACTTTAATACGTTCGGAATGGCATCAATAATCTTTCCGCGTATTCCTGTTACCGTTAAAACAAAAAATAAGACCCCGGATATAAAAACTGCTCCAAGTGCCGTTTGCCATGACAATCCTTGTCCTAATACTACTGAATACGTAAAAAACGCATTTAAACCCATCCCTGGACCGGTTACAATCGGGAAGTTTGCCCATAGAGCCATCAGCAACGTACTAAATACAATGGCATAAATGGTAGCTGCAAGAGCCGCTTCTCGAGGGATACCCGCGTCAGACATGATAATGGGATTGACGATTACCATATAACTGACCGTCATAAAAGTTGTAAGTCCTGCTAGTATTTCTTGTTTTGGTGTTGTGTTGCGCTCTGATAGTTTAAACAAGCGCTCTAATATTCCGTTACGCTCCAACACGCGCGCCTCCCTACTTCTAAAAAAAAATAAAAAATCCTACCTATTCAAATGTCCTAAAAAGGACACGATTTAGGAGGATTTTACGTTTCAAAGTAAAATCTTTTGTCCTATTATAGTCTTAATTTGTAGATATGCAAAGGTGGAAAACGCTATCATTATAAAAATTTTTATCTTCCGTTAGTTTGGAATTTTGAAAATTTATTCCTCTTATCTTTTTAGTCTGTTGCAAGAGTACTCTTTTTACTCATTTATACAAAAAGAGATTGAGACATAACTAAATAAATCCATTCTAAAGACAAATAAATGGAATAATCGCAGGAATCTACGCCTTGTCCTTCAATCAACAGCTAGAAGCAACTAAACAGATGAAACCTACGTTCACCTTGACAACAAAAAACTCGAATTATTAATCAATAACTCCGATTAATAATTCGAGTTTTACTTTTGTTAAAATACTTTTATCCCAGCCTCTTCTTCGTTTTACATCTTACGAAATTAAAAGTGGAATTCTTTTTAAAAGACGATCTATCGAATGATTTGCCTCTTTCAGCACAATTCCTTGGTCAATGGTTTTTAACTGGCGATTCTCCATCACAATTTCACCGTCAACCATTGTTAGTTCTACATCTCCTCGCGTTGCTGAATACACAACTCTGGAAATAGGGTCTACGCCGTAAGATGGAAAAGTATGAAGCTGATTTAAATTTAAAATGGCAAGATCCGCTTTTTTCCCAACCTCTAAACTTCCGATTTCTTTTTCAAGCCCAACTGCTTTCGCTCCGCCGATTGTAGCCATTTCGAGCACGTGTTTTGCATTCATGGCTGTTGGTCCGTAAGAGGGTTTATGAATCGTAGCGGCCAGCCTCATTTCGTTGAACATATCCAAATTATTATTACAAGGAGCACCATCAGCGCCAAGGCTTAAAAATACACCTTGCTCTAATAAACTGGGCACATCTGCGATTCCCGATGCAAGTTTTAAGTTTGAGCCTGGGCAATGACTGACTTTTACTCCTTGATTCTTAATAATTTGCTTTTCTTGATCGTTTAGCCACACACAGTGCGCTAAAATAAGGCGCTCATTGGCTAATCCTAAATGGTCTAAGTACATGATATTTCTCATACCCGTTTCAGCTTCTACAATGCGAATTTCTTCTTGATTCTCAGAAGCATGAGTATGGACATGAACATTATAAGCAGCTGATAAATGGCTCACTTCACGCAGCAAATCTTCCGTACACGACAGCACAAATCTTGGGGAGAATGCGTATCGAATACGACCGTTATTTGAATTATGCCATTTTTCAAGCAGCTCTACACTTTCTTTAATCGAGTCAGCCGTTGTCTCCTGCAGAGCTTTTGGCAGATCGTCGCCTTTTTTATCCATCATTACTTTTCCTGCAAGAGCTCGGATTCCACTCTTAGATATAGCTTGAAAAGCAGAGTCCGTATGATGAACAGTTTCCATATCGACAATTGTTGTAGTCCCGCTTTGAATGAGTTCACCAATCCCTAACAGTGCTGAATAATAGATAGATTCTTCATCATGCGAAGCTTCAAGCGGCCATATTTTCTTCTTTAGCCAGTCTAGCAGCTCTAAATCATCTGCTTGCCCTCTAAAAAGAGTTTGACATAAATGAATATGAGTATGTATAAAGCCCGGCACAATCGTTTTATTTGCTGCGTCAATGACTTTATCTACCTTTTCCGGATGCAGATTTTTCCCGATGGCTGCAATACGATTTCCAACAATATAAAGGTCACCGTAAATAATATCATTCTTCTCATTCATCGTAATAATCTCTGCATTTTTAATTAATGTGTGCGTCATACCTTCTTTCCCCTCTTTCGTAACATCTATCTATTTCTAGCTCAAACCGAACACTAACATCTTCAAGCAATCTTTCTTACACTGGTCTTAAATATATATGGTGCATGCTCTGAGTTGAATAAGTGCAGGTAACCTCATGGGCGATAGAGACTTTGGGTAAAAAAAATTCCTAGCTGATTATACAGCTAGGAGGTTGGATTTATGATAAAATCCCAAGTCCCTTTTTCAAGAGGTTATACGAAATCGCAGGAGAATAATGTGATCTTGTATTTATAATATGGTGTTTTCAGTCTATATACCAGATTTTTGTCAGAAGTTCTAACATTGTTTTTTTATTCTTTTTCACTATGTGACTTTTCTTGACACCCTTAATTTTCATGTTATGCAATTTATTCTCGTTTCTTCTATGTAATATTTACTAAAAATAAAGAATCTATCTTCTGTTTCTATACAAAACAGAAAAGTTATTTTATGATTTGTATGATTAAAAAACTACAAATCTATATTTTAGGGGTGATTAACTTGGAAAAAATAAATGTTGGCTGTCGTTTTACGCTTTCCGTTATGAGCGATAACTTCATCGATATTATTTTAAGCGCACTAAACGAAGTGGATATGTCTAAAGTTCAGCGAAAAACGGACCGTGTTAGTACGTTTATTGAAGGAACTGCCAAAGACGTATTTGAAGTTGTACAGGCCATTTATAAAAGTGCTGGAAAATCAGAAAAGCATATTGTGCTGAATGCCACGTTTTCAACAGGGCGTCACGAAGAATATTTCGAAGAAAGAAAAATAAACTCAAAAGAAAACATGCCTTTAAACCAACAGCTTTGTGCTTCGTTCCCTGTATCCACTCAATTTTCTTTGTATCCATTAGATACGCCGCATTATGTAGACATCATCAAAAGCGGAATTGGCGCAGTTAAACAACAGGGAGTATTTGCCGAAACCGTGCCTTTTGCAACAGCTTTAGAAGGAGATGTGGACAAAGTATTCGCTTCTCTATACGAATGCTTTATGAAATCTGTACAGCAAGCTCGTGTCGTGATGACAGTTAATATGTCAGCACACAGCCCTTCTTCAAAACGATAAATTACTTCTTATCTATTTATAAAGATAGAGTACTAGAAAGGATTTATATGAATATGGCTACAAAAAGAACGTTTTTTGCTTTTTCCCTGATAGGTGCATTATTATGTCTATTAGTCGTACCAAACTCTGTTCAGGCTAGTGAAAAACCTGCTCATTTAACGGTTGCTTCTTACACGCAGTTCTTGAAAGGGCAAGGTGATAAAAGTTCACTGTATGAATTTTCAAAACTGTCGCGTCAACAAAAACAAAAAGTTGTACAATCACTAAGGGATCCATCTCTGTTCAAAATGGATATTGAAGAGAGCAGCGGCACGGTCGAAGCTGCAAGTACAGCAGCATACGGAGCAAAAACGGCTTCACCTTTATTCAAAACAGCAGCTTATACGGCTTCTTATAAAGCGGCTGGATTTACAACAACAAAACTAACGGTGTATGTAGATTATTACACAAAAAGCTCCTCAGTAACTTCAGTCAAAAGTGTACGAGGTGTGGTCACAAAAAACGTAAACCCCCTTGTGTCTATTTCAAAAAAGAGCTCAAAATCTTGGGTACAAAATAATCGAGCCTACGGGCGAATTGACTGGCAGTGGAAAGTTGCAGCTAAAAATGCTGGAATCAAAAGACAAACCGCTTATGGTACGGCTTCCGGCGCTTCTGGCGGATCTACAGCTACAGTCAATTGATAATGAGGAATAAACGATGAAAAAAATGATGTGGTGGATTATTGGTATTACGGCCGGGATGCTTTTACTAGGAACTCTGGTAGGTTATTTATCATTTTACAGCATATAAAAACAGCAGGTAATTTCACCTGCTGTTTTTTATCTAAATGTTATATTCTTGTCATAAAATTAAAACCTCCACTTACAGTGTCTAAGTGCCTGTAAGAAGAGGTTGGGATCACAATTGTTAGTAAGCCTGGTATCTTCTCATCTTTCAAGCACTGCTTGTGGGAGTTGGCACGGTTCTATAAAGTCCGTTGCCGAGGTTTCACAGGGCCTATCCCTCCGCCTCTCTTGATAAGAAGTTTGTCGAATTTTGTTGATAATTGTTGATAAGATAAATATTATGTTACATGCTGCACAAACAGATGTCAACTACTTTTCAGAAAATTGTTTTCCCTCTAAAACTATGATATCGCTACCATTACTATGACAACTAGGTTACAAATATATAAATTTTTTATATTTTTTTATTACGCTTTTACAGCTGACTTTTTCTCAAAAGAAGTAATAGCCTCATCTAGCATACGAATGCCGTCATCTATCTGTTCTTTTGTCACAGTAAGCGGAGGTACCATGCGAATAACTTCACTTGCATTTCCGCAAAAATAAAATAACACGCCTTTTTCTAAAGCTAAGTCCAAAATCTCGAATAAAGCGTCTCCATCTCCTTCTCTCGTATGCGGATTAACAATTTCAATTCCAATCATAAGTCCTAAACCACGGATATCTCCAATAACTGAATATTTTTCCTTTAAAAGATGCAGCTTTTCTAATGCATAAGCGCCCATTTTTTTCGTGTTATCCAGCAGCTGTTCTTCTTTCATCACTTCAAGAGTTGCAAGAGCTGCTGAACATCCGATAGGATTCCCACCAAATGTTGTACTATGTGTGCCAAGAGGCCACTGCTTCATTAATTCTTGAGAAGCTACCGTTGCGCTAAGCGGAATTCCAGAAGCAATTCCTTTTGCTATAGCCATAATATCTGGTACAACATCAAACGTTTGGCCAGCAAACCATTCGCCGGTACGGCCAAACCCTGTTTGCACTTCATCGAAAATAAGTAATATTCCGTGACGATCACAAATCTCTCTTAACTTCTTCATCCAACTTTTCGGAGGGATAATATAGCCGCCTTCGCCTAATACTGGTTCCAAAATAACTGCAGCCACTTCTTCAGGCGTGACTTGGTGCTTAAAGAGTATTTCAAAATCTTTTTCAAGCTTTTCAGTAAAGTATACATCGCTGTCTAGCTCCGCAGAGCACTCTTTTGGATTGGCATATGGAAGTTGATACGTCAGTCCCGAAGGCTGCTGAAATTGTCTATATTTGCTTTTCGATGTTGTAACACTTAAAGCTCCCATCGAACGGCCATGAAAACACCCTAAAAAAGAAATAACATACGGACGCTTTGTAACATGTCTCGCTAATTTTAAGGCTCCTTCAATTGCTTCTGTGCCACTATTTCCAAAGAAAAAGCAGTCTAAATTGCCCGGCGTTACTTTTCCTAACTCATCGGCTAACTTTAATATCGATTCGTACATAATGACACCTGAGGGACCGTGCAATAATTGATCTGCTCCGTCTTTGATTGCTTTTACTACTTTCGGATGTCTGTGTCCTACATTTGTCGTAGCGATTCCGGAAGTAAAATCGAGATATTCTTTACCATCCAATCCATAATAATAGCATCCTTCTTCTTTCACAACGGGCAGATTCGGATGATCTTTAGCCATTGTCGGTGCTAGCAATTCAGGCATTCTTTCAAATAAGTGACTCCAATCTTTAGACATACTACATCCTCCTTGAAATTATACAAATCAATTAATCTTATTCCGAAATATAGTTACTTATTAAACAATATTAGGAAATCCAGTTATACTAAACGCTTTAATAGAATAGTAATAAAACTTATTTTACTATGCATTTTTATTAAAATCAATTGTATAAATATTTATATATAAAATTAATATGCGGGGTCTCATCCCTTCCGCTTTTCCCATAGGAGTCTTCGCCTTTCCCTCCAATCAACAGCCAGAAGTACTTACATATATGAAACCTGCGTTCACCATAACCATAAAAAAATCCGAACGATTAATCGTTCGGATCCTCCCTCAACTAAAATACTACTGTCACAGCCTCTTTAAGTATATTTATTCAAGATGTTTGGCATCATTGATTGTTTCAAGACGCCATTTTCCACTTTCATAAGCAAAAGTTGTAATCGATGTATTTTGTAAAATAGTAGTCCCTGTTCCTTGTTCTCCGCTTGTTACATGATGAATGAATGTATTAATTGCCGCCCCGTGACTAACAACTGCTACTTTCTTTCCAATAGACTCCTTCATAATTTCCGTTAAACGCCGAACCATCCGTTCTTGAGCGGCTTCGAGTGTTTCAATATTATATAAAGGTTCTTCTCCCCAATTTGTCGCATAGTTTGGCACAAGATCATGCAGAACTTCTACGTTCTTTGATTCTAATTCTCCAAAAGAGCGCTCGCGCAGCTGCTCACAAACCTCGACTTTCTCTACTTTAGCGACTGCGGCAATTTTCCTAGCCGTCTCCTGAGCACGAAGCAAATCGCTTGTGTAGACTACATCAATATGGATATCTTTAAAACGTTCCGCTACGCGTTTGGCTTGTTGCTTTCCTGTTTCGTTGAGCGGAATATCAGCATGCCCTTGAATAAGTTTGTTTTTATTCCAATCTGTTTGGCCGTGTCTAATTAAGTAAAGCATTGTAATCCCCCTTTAATCTCGTTTTAAAAATTGATAAACAGCTTTATCAACCTCTGAGCTTTCATGTAAATCCGAATGTGCTTCATGAAACGTTTGGAGATGAATGTGTTCGGTAAACTCTTGCAGTCCGTATGCACTTTCTACTGTTACCACTCCATCTGTCTTATCTCCCACATCTCCTGCTCCTGAAAAAACGTCGATCTCTTTTGAGAAATCTTGACGACTTTCGTATAGCTTGTTTAACGCTATAGAGTGAAAAGCTAAATCACGAGCCCCCATAGATTCAATATGATTGCGTGCATGAGGATACATCTCCATTAATTCCTGATAATCTAATCCTTGAATCGGCGATCCTAACGTAACTAACTTTTGAATATATTGAGGGTTAGCCAAACTAACTGCTGCTGCTGTTACTCCTCCCATACTATGTCCAACTAAATCAACAGAAGATGCTTTATATGTATCACGTACATCTTGCATAATAGCTTCAATCCATTTTTGCTGCTGTGCAATACTGGCATCTGGCTTTTTAAAGACGATATGAATAAGCGGGAGTTTTCCCTCTTTTGCTTTCATAATGTGCTTCCACTGAATAGCTCCATCTTTTTGAACGACGCAGTAAGCTACTTTAGTTCCCCATCCGTTTTGTTCAAATCGTTTAATCATTTTTCCTAAGCTTTTTTGACTGCCTAAATAGCCATGAATAAATAAAACCGGCACATTTTTCGATTGGGCGCCTCGTTTTATTTGTGGGGCAAAAATATAAAAACAAAGCGAAATAAATAATATGATACTAATCAATAAAATTAACAGCCGCAAGTTCTCACCCTCCGATCGTCTCGTCTATTACACTCATTAATAAAAAAATTTGGAGTAAATTTTATTCTGATACGTCCTGTAAGCTGCAGAACTTGTCATCTTTTTCTTGTCAACGAGCTGCTCAAAGCGCAAACGCTTTTCCGTAAGCATCTCTGTTAGCCTTTGTTCTTCATTAGCATCCGTGCATATAGAAATCAATTCTTCTATTGTAGCCATATCTCGTTTTAGCTCTTGTTCATCACTTATCATATTTGCATTTTTTAACATCCTATACGCTTGGCGCAGTTCTTCAGGTATATGTGATAAATCTTCTAACTTTAATGGTTTTCCTTCCCCAGGCAGCTTATCAAAGTCACCGTCTTTTATTGCTTGTCTAATTCTTTCTTCAGCAATTATATACGCAATATCCAAGGAAAGACCTCCTTTAAGAAAATATAAAATTCAATCTTACCTTCTATATAAAAGATGTATAAAAAACACAGCTTTTATAACCGTATTTTTTATTATACTATGATTATAAAAATTGAACTACCTTCACTTCTTGGAGAGACTATCCTCCCTTTGTGAAATCGTTTCTAGAGCTTCACTCCTTTCACTATCAAACTTTCTTGAGCAGTTTGTTAACGAGCTGAAATTCAATAAACGATTCTGCATGAGGTTTTGTTATCTTATCTTACTATATTTATACAAAAAAGCCTCCTTACGCATGTAAGGAGGTGGAAAAAGGTAATTCTAAGGTCATCATGTTATGCCTACTTTCTATAAAACCACATTTTGATAGCGTTTTCAATGTTTTTTTATTACTTTACTAATTTTCTTTTCGTTTAATGAGACTCCGTACATATAACGAAGCCTCACCAAATTTCTACTCTTCTTTATCTGATGGAATCATAATTTCTCCTTCATGCTCTTGTTTTTTCAAAAGCAGCTGGAGAATCGTTTTAGATAATTTACTAGGCTGATAGGGTTTAATCAGAAACTCACACACTCCAAGCTCTAATCCTTTGCTTCTTTCGTCTAAAGCAGATGAGATTAAGATAGGAATTTTTTCTGTCTCTGTATTTTCTTTGAGATGCCTTAAAACATCCCAGCCGTCTAACTTATTTTCTCCTAGCATGATATCTAGAACAACCACTTCAGGCTTTTGCTGATGAATAGAGTTTAATGCGTCTTCTCCGTTATTAAAATACCGAACGTGAAAGCCGCTTTCTTTTAATTCTACCTGTAAAAGCGTCGCTAAACTTTTATCATCTTCTACAATCACTACGCTTTTACGGTTATCATTCGCACTTATCATCATTTCTTCATCGTACTGAACTTCATGTAGAAGCGGGAGAACAACCGTGAATGTTGTTCCTTTTTTCCATTCTGATTGTACAGTAATGTCTCCACCATGAGCTTTTACAATTTCTTTTACAATTGCTAACCCTAGACCCGTTCCGCCAATTTTGCGCATATCGGAGTTATCTACTCTGTAGAATTTGGTAAACAAATGTCCTAGCGCTTCACTTGGTATACCAATTCCTTCATCTTGAATATCAATATAAACAGCGTGTTCCTTTTGATACACTTTAACTGTAACGTTCCCTCCATCAGGCGAATATTTTACTGCATTGCTAATTACATTATTAAACAATTGCAGAAGCTTATCTTTATCTCCCATTACTGTAAAATGCTCTTGATCGGAAATCATATCAAATTCATGCTTACTTGTTTGTATGTTCTGGACCTCAATCACCTGCTTAATAAGCGGCAGAATGTCTTGATACTTTTTATCGTAGGTTTGTTTCCCCGCTTCCATTCTTTGGACATCCAAAAAATCGTTGATTAAAGAAGTTAACCGCTGTGCTTCCTGATAAATAGTAGTTAAATACTTCTTCTGTCTTTCTTCTTTCAATGTTTTGTTTAGCATAAGCTCAGTGAACCCTAATACACTTGCTAAAGGTGTGCGCAGCTCGTGACTCACAGTGCTTACAAATTCCGACTTCATCTGATCAACTTCAAATTCTTTCGTAATATCACGATGAACGAACAATACGCCAAACATCTGACGGTTTCGATATACGTATTCGCTATAAACTTTTATAACTTTTCGCTTACCTTCCGTATGCAGATAATAAACAAAAGACTTTTCTACTTGCTCTCCCTTACAAATGGCTTTAACGTATTGTCTTAGCTCCTCTATATTTTCGACTTTTTGAGAGAGAGCATCTAGCCATTGATCACGAGAAAGCTGAAGAAGCCCGCTTTGATGCTCATATTGAAACAATTCGCTAGTCTTCGTATTCACTTGTAGAATCGTACCGCTTGTATCTACAAGCTGCATTCCTTCTTGAATCGAATTTAAAATATCTTGAGATAGCAGTCTGTCATGCTCAGACTCTTCGTAAATATAAATTTTTTCAAGAGCAATCGTAATTTGTTTGGCCAATATTTCAAATGTCTGTAATTCATGTTCTGTGTATTCATCCGCGTAGCGGCTGTAAAACATATAGGCTAGCATATCTCCCTGTGAAGACAGCACCGGTACGATAACATCATACAAATAAAACGTTTGCCGGTGATATAGGCGCTCATGTTCTATACACTCTCTTTTTACTACCATACATTTTTTCGTCTTTTGCACATGATCAATGTAATTATTATGAAGGTTTTCCATCATCTGTTTAACACTTGATGAAGATAGACCAAATGAAGCATGTGTCTTTTCATCGGTTAGCATAATAAAACCGTGATCAGCTTTCATCACCCGGCTCATGTTTGTGACAGCACTCGTGAGAACTTCTTGCTTGTGAAGAGAATTTGTTAGTCCATGCACAAATAAATTGCGCAATTCTAACTCGCCTTCTCGTTCCTTTGTCAATTCCAATGCGTGCTGAAGTTCATCTTGCTGACTGTGCAACTCATCTTGCTGTGCAATCAGCTCTTCATTTTGAGCCGTTAACTCCTGTTCGTTATTTTGCAAAGTCGATACCATTTTGTAAAAGGCCTGAGATAGCATACCGATTTCATCTCTTCTATGTTCATCAAATGTCATAGGCATTTCTTTTCCCGCAGCAATTTCGCTTGCCGTATATGCTAGCTGACTCAGTGGCTTTACAAACTTATTTAGCAATACCCGTGTAAGCAATAATAAAATGACCACTGTAAACGCTAAAAATAAAATAAAGAACGTTTGACTTTTCTGCATGTCACTCGACGTGTCATCGTACTGTGTATTTAAGTCTTTAGTTAATTCATTTTGGTAGTCATCAAGTTCTTTTTGCATTTGTTCTATTGATTTAGAAGCAGCCTTCCGCTCAGGACTAGAGCGGACTCCTTCAATGCCTTTTTTGTCGTAAATATCTTTAAAATAAGGAAGCGTTTGATTAAAATACGTGTTTAGCATCACCGTCGCTTCATTTACAAACGTACGTTCACGTCTATCTGCCGCTAGACCTGAAAGTCGATCAAGATTTTCTTCGATACTTTTTTGCTGACTTGCAGCCTCGTTATACATATCCTCTGAATCAAATGCAATAAACCCACGAGCCTGCAAAAAAGCTCTGTTCATTGATTTATCAATTGTAGATAGCAGCTGTGCCTTTTCCCGTACTTGTGCCCTGTACTGGGCATAATCAGCTGTAATTTCTTTTTGCCGTACAACAAGTACAGTTGAACCCGCCGCAAAAGCAAGTAAAAGGATACTTGCTAAGAAGATGAACTGGGTTGAGATACTTTTTCGTTTTAGTTTATTGTTCATCTAAAATTTCCTCAACACGTTCGGCTAGCAATAGGGGACTAAACGGTTTAGACATAAAATACGCAGCCCCTGCTTCTAACACTCGGCTTTGATCAGCAGCTTGATTCTTAGCTGAAAGCATCAATACTTTTGTATGGCGCTTATCTTTCATTTCTTTCAGCTGCTGAATGACTTCAAGCCCGGTGAACACGGGCATCATATAATCCAAAATAATTAAGTCAAAATCACGTTCTTTAATAAACTCCAACGCTTCTTCGCCGTTTTCTGCTTCCGTCACTTCATGTCCTTCATCTTCAAGCGTATCTACCACTAACATACGAAGCACTTCTTCATCTTCCGCTAATAAAATTTTTGCCATTGTTATTCCTCCGCTTGTAGTCGTCCATACGTTTTTCGCAATATGAAGTAGGACGGCTTTATTCGTTCGTGAAAAGTTGGATACTCCCAATTTTTCCCCTTGTATAAGTAAAAATCTTTTAATAAAAGTTCTCCTTTTTTCTGAGTCGGAAACGTATCTTCCACGTCATTGCTCTTCTTATTAACAGCTACGACTCCCACTTGAATTCCTTTCATTTTCTCGCTGGATTCTAATCCTTTTTTGGACCAAATATCTCCCATTATTTCTTTTTGACTCGGGTCTTTTACATTTAAAAGCGCCCAAGGAATGCGAAGTTCAGCAATTCCATTTGATTCATTCACTTTAAAATCTGCCAGCGAATCAAATGAAGAAGAGTTAGGATCGCTGTTTCCTTCTTGGAGCTTCCCAGTTTCATAGGCGTCAAAAGGAATGGTTCTCTTGTTTTTCCCCTCTCCAATCGCTAACTCTTTGTTAAGGGCGAGCCTGATTGGATTAAACATGCCGTTATCTTTTGTATCGGTTCCTTTTACAGATGGAATCATTTGAAGCTGATGGGCATACGAAAAATAATACGTATCGTAATAGCTGTCTATCCACAAGTGACTGTCTTCTTTCCCGTTTAATTCTGCTACAAAATCAATTCCTTTTGTTTTTAAAGAAGGAATTTGAGGAATCTTTGACTGTCCCTGATTGTTAATTGTGTTAAACAAGAAATAAAGCTTTTGATCTTCCAGCTCTTTTGCACTCACGTGTAGATATAGATAACCTTCATCACTTGTAATGTTCAATGCTTTTAACTTCTTAGACGGCTTATATACCGACTCGCTGTTCAGCTTTTTCCAATCATCTGATTTGCCGTCTACTTTGACTTTCAGCTTTGTTCCTGGATCAAAACTCAACAGGCCAAAATGCTGTTCTCCCGTTTGCAAATTCGTCCAAAATGGCCTGCGGTTCGGATTGTCGTACTCCATCGTATTCCACGTTCGCTTAAACCATTCATCTTGCCATGTAAAGACCATACCGCCAGCCATTTTTTCTTCAACAATATCTTCGTACAAGCGTGACAGAATCTTTCCTTGTTCTTGTTCCGTATGAAAGCCTTGATCCCATCCGTATACGTTTCTATGGGTGAGTCCTCGCGAAGCTGGAATGCCAAATTCAGCAACAAGCACGGGCATATGATGAACTTCTTTCATATTTTGCAAATAACCTGCGTAGTTATTTTTCTCTCCTCGATGATCGCGATAAGCGAGATAACGAGGTTCATAGTTTAAGAAATCAGGATAGTAAGGATAAATATGATAAGAAGCAAATAATCCCGGCTCAAATTTTTTAGTTGTGTGAATTAAATTAGGATTAACAGACACTTTATCTTCGTCTTCAGAAGGCTCATATGGATGAGTTAATAAATCCGTCGTCACCCAGTTCGTAAAGCTCATAGGCCGCTGCCAATCATATTTATCCTGCTCATAGGAAATTGTTTTTTCCATAAGCTGCGCAAGCCAAATTTCAAAGGGATTGCCTTTTTCCGTATAGATGTACTTCCCTTTAAAATCTTTCATTCCTTTATGTTTTTCATTTGTCGAAAGGGCTACCGTGGGATCCCATTCAACTCCTATAATCCAGCCTAAAACATAAGGAGACACGTCTGCTGTATACGTTCCGCTTGCATGTCCCGTCCGTTTTGGCAGTGTTGCATTTCCATGAATAACGTTTACAATCCTTTTCATTTCAGCTTCAAATTCTTTTGTATTTTCCTTTGCAAAAGCATCTTGTGAATCATAGAAAACTTCTTCATTCACCCATACTCCATGAAAAAGATAAATGGGTTCTTTGGCTTTTTGGTTATACTCAGCAAGCGCTTCATAAAAGCCGGGAGGGTGAATGGTGTATACGCGGATTGAGTTTGCATTCATCTTGCCAATTTCTTTAAACCAGCGCAAATATTCTTCTTTCGAAATAGCGGTCTCACCAGGGAAATGGCCTGGCTTACTAATGCCCATATTTACTCCTTTAATCAGCAAATCTTTCCACTTGCCGTTTTGATAAACTTGCAAATAATCTTTTCCTACTTTCCCTGCTACTTTACGGTCAGTATCTTCATAGATTTCCATATTTTCATTAAAAGTAACAGAAGCAGGCTGCGATGCATGTTGCTGTTGATCTATAATCTTATTCATAAGAGACAGATAAACAGTCCAGTAAAAAGAAGACTCATCTTCTTTTCCGATTTTCTCTGTCCATTTCTTCCACACCGGGTAAAAAGAGGTTTGATAAATGGAAGGTACTTCTCCTTGATCTGCAAAATCTCCTGCAAAGTAATAAGTATCATATCGCTCTTTATTATGATGAACGACTGCTGGTATGGACAAAGGAATACCATTTTTCTTTAGCTTGTTTTTTCCTTCAGAATCCAAGTGAAAGACAAACTGAGCCTGCACATCACTTTTTTGCTGGGGCGTAATGACGTCAAACCAATATTGATAAGCAGATTCATCCTGTAAATTCAATGTTTTTTTTCCTTGTTTTGTATATTGAAACCATACTGGATTTTCTTTTAATTCTTTTTCTGTTATAATAACGAGCTTATTGGATTCATTAACAAACAGTAAGCCTTTGCCCGTAAGGTTCCACTCTTTGTTGTACTGCTTTTTGTAAGCACTTTTCACCCAAGCAGGAACTTCTTCACTGCCGAATTCATCAAAATAGCGACCAATCCAGCCGGACCACGTAACATTGTACAATTCATACAGTTCTTTGCGAACGTCTAGAGAAGTAGGACTTCCAAATGTATTAAACTCTCCAATCAGCGTTTTTGTACGTCCATTCAGTGCTTTCTTAACGTAGCTCACGTCTTCAGAAGTCATGCCGCCATACACCAGCTGAGAACGATCTCCTCTTTTAGCTTTTACGCCTAAATCTTCTTTGTATACGCCATACGTGTCCGTGATATAAATCATATCTGCAGAGTTTGTTTTTGGCAGAGATTTAATGCTGTATGTTTTATCTCCATTCGGATAAAACCCTGCATAATCTTTTGAGATTTCATAAGGCTTCCCGTCTTTGCGTACTTTCGCTTGATTCAGCATCCACATTAAGCCCTGATGCTCTCGAAACGTTTGATCTGGCACTGTTTTATCAATGACAAGCATATTCAAATCAGTTGGTTTCTTTAGCTGCCAAATAAGAAATGGCGAAGCCGTTACTGCCATAACCAAAATAATGCCGCCGATTAATAACCATTTTTTCATTGTGAAACTCCTTTTCGCTGCATGTCTCCCCAGCCTTTTTTATTGCGAATAACGTCCAACAATCCATGACAGCGCCATATAACAGTTAGAGGGCGATACCAAAAGGATTCAGTCAGGGAGAAGACAAACAGCTTAGCGATATCAGATACTTTTGGATATTTGCGAAGGCTCCACTCTTCTAGCAAAACGGCCGCCATCGAATAAAGAGAACCATATACAACCATTAAGAGAAAAAGCAAATACGCAAATTCTACATAAATCCCGCCTACAACTAGAGAAATAACAATAAACAAATAGCCTAACATTTCCATGACCGGCCCGATTAGTTCAATAAACACAAAATAAGGCATAGAAATCATTCCGATACTTCCGTATTTCGGATTAAACAGCATCTCTTTATGCTTCCAAAGACTATCAAATAAACCGCGGTGCCAGCGGTTTCGCTGTCTTCGCAAATATTTGATTTCATCAGGTGCCTCTGTCCAGCATACGGGATCTGGAATATAAACAATTTGATTGTTGGCTTTTTTCTGTTTAATCAGTCGGTGGAGGCGAACAACAAGCTCCATGTCTTCGCCGACTGTATGAGAATAACCCCCAGCTTCAATCACCCAGCGTTTAGAAAATACGCCAAATGCTCCTGACACAATAAGTAATAAATTATGGCGACTGAGACCAATGCGCCCCATAAGAAAGGCACGTAAATATTCAATAATCTGCATCACAACAAGCGGCTGCGTATCAAGTCCAATCGATACGACCGCACCGTTTTCGATTTTACATCCGTTTGCAATTCGAATACTTCCTCCTGAAGCAATTACTTCTCCGTCTGAATCAATAATTGGCTTCATAACTTTTAAAAAAGCGTCTCTTTCCAACACTGAATCACCATCGATCGAACAAAAATAAGGATAGTTGGATAAATTAATTCCTGCATTTAATGCATCTGACTTTCCTCCATTTTGTTTATCGACTACATATAAATAATCGTATAATTTAGAACGATATACAGCTTTTACTTCTTTCGTCTCCACTTGCTTTCTCACAACTCGATTCATTTTCACAAGAGAAAACTCTTCGATGAGCTTTTCTAACGTATCATCTGAAGATCCATCATTTACTACAATTACTTCATATTCCGGATATTCAATTCCAAGCAGCGAACGCACGCTTCCAATAATCCCGACAGATTCGTTATAAGCGGGAACTAATATAGATAACGGCGTTGTATAGCTAACCGCAAGCAAATCTTCATAAGGTTCTTCATCATTTAATTGATATTGCTTTCGCAGTTGAAAAGCAGAGATGATAAACATCATAAAATAAAAACAAAGCACAAAAATCATATAAGCAAATACAGCCCATCCGCAAACGGACAAAAAAAGATGCCAAACACTATTCCACAACCGTAATTCCTCCCTTTTCAAGCCATTCTGCTGCCATATCTTTCGAAAACTTGTCATCAGTCGTTTCATATACATGAACTAAGTATTCTGTACCCGTTGGGATTTTCATCATTGACTGAGCAGCATTCGAACGCACAAGAAAATGAGAATCTTTCAGCGACTGCTCGAGAAGTGACAATCCCTTCTCATCTCTCGTTTTGCCTACTAGTTTGGTAGCCATCATTCTCTCTTGCCACATATCTGATTGAAGATGTTTCGTGAGCTCCTCTACTTTTAATGGAAAAGATAAAGCGTTAAGTGATTTCAACGAACGAATTCGCAGTTCTTCTGATGAACTTTTCATGTGCATTTTTAAGAAATCGATATACTCTAACTTATGATTGATACCGATCATATCGATAAGTGGCAGCTGAATTTCTTCTTGCAGGTCTTCAAATTTATTAATAAATTGCTGAAACTGCTCACTGTTCATAGTTCCAAACAAAGAGCGGTACATAAATTCAGACAGCGGTTTTGAGGCATTCGTCATGTATATAACAAACTCAGGACGGTTTAGCTTAACTAAAATCTTTAAAATTTGATTTTTTTCAGCCGCTGTACTATTTTTTTTCTCATACATTTCTACTAATTGGTCTGTTAGCGTAGTTAGACCAAAGTCTTCAATAGCATAAAGGGCATTCATTCTGACACTCCACCTAGAATGATGCAGCTCTTTTTTATATTTGGGTGTAAAAACCTTCTCCGCATAGAGCGTGATGTTATTTCGAATGTCATCACCTTGCACAGCTGCAGAAAAACCGCTCAATAGTTCCTCTACACCCGCCAGCTCTATTTTATTTTTAGGCTCTATCCGATGTTCTTCATCTTTTCTGTATAAATAAATAAAAAGAGATTCTTTTATACTATCTTTATAGGATTCTACTTTTGTCCGGAAAGCGTTTAAACGCGCTTTTTGAATAAGTAAATAACTTAGAAAACAAACCAACAGCAATAGCAATCCGCCAAATAAGGCATATACCACTTGAATTGACATCCCCATTTATTTCACCTTCTTCATTAAATGACGTACGCGCGCTTCAAGCTCCATTAACTTAAATGGCTTTGTCATGTAATCGTCTGCCCCAAGTTCTAATGCTCTTTGAATATCTTGTTCGCTGTTTCGTGATGTAAGCATAATAACCGTGTACTGATCGTGACGTTTCTGCTGCCTTAATTTTTGCAGCACTTCTAAGCCATCCATCTTAGGCATCATTCCATCTAAAATAACAAAGTAGTGATCGCTAGAGTGAATCCATTGGGACTCCAAAAACTCGATGCCGTCTTTAAACACTTCTATTTTCACTTCATAACGATCTCCTACATCAATCTTACTCAAAAGCTCTTTCAGCATCGTTCGAATGATAGAATCATCATCAATAATAGCCATACGAAGCGTTCGCTTTTTAACCAGCTTGCTTTGAGAAGAAGCTACAATTTTTTGACGTCCTGATTCCTTCGCTATATATAATGCTTCATCAGCTTGATGAAGCGCTTTTTCTAACGGCCATTCATTGTTATGAACTTCTACAACTCCGCCGGAAAAGCTGCAATAAAACGAATTGCTTTGATGTGTGAACACTTTTTTCACAAAGGAATCCAACAGTCTATTTAATACTGTTTCTGCCTCTTTTATATTGGTTTTTGGCAGTAAAAGAATAAATTCTTCGCCTCCATATCTAAAAATGTGATCTGTTGGACGAATTTCATGCTTCATATACTCTACAAATGCTTGCAGCACGCGGTCTCCCATAAGATGTCCATACTGATCATTTATTCTTTTAAAGAAATCTAAATCTAAAATCGCTAAACAAAAAGGATCTTTTAAGCGGTCGTAGCTGGATAACTGCTGACTGTAGATTTCTTTTAAATACGTTCGGTTATAGGCTCCTGTTAATTCATCAAACATTAAATAGGAGTTAAACATTTGCTTTCGTTCAATATGGTGACCAATTCGAAGTAGACTTTCTTCCAAATCGAAAGGTTTAACAAGGAAGTCATCGGCCCCTAATTTAAAAGCCTTCAAACGCGTCTCTCTTTGATTATCAACGCTCATCATGACAATCGGAACGAACAGTTGCTTTGTTTTATCGCGTAAAAATGAAAGAATGTCAAAGCCTGTACAGTCTTTCATATGTACATCAACAACAAAACAATCCGGCTTTAATTCGTAAAAAGCTGTAATAGCTTTTTCTTTAGATGCAGTTGCTAATACGTACCATCCCTGCTTTTCAAACTGTTCTTTTAAATACATCAGCATTGAAAGATCGTCATCAACAAGTAAAATATTAGCTGTTTGTTCACTTATTTCTATCGGTTTATTTATATCTTCTGCGGATTGAATTTCATCTTGATAACAAATTTTAATAATATCTAATAAAAAAGTATTCAACTCCCTGTAATCCCAGATTTTTTTCTGTTTTTTTTCAACAGCTTCCATTAACGCGCGGGAACGATCTCCTAAATAATGCAGTCCAATAGTCGCAGACGTTCCAGAAATTGAATGCAAAAAGCGGTACACCTCTTCATGAGGTATTTCTTTATTTTGATCAGTCCACTCTTGCAGCTGCTTACGCACATTAGCTAATAATGCAATTTGATATTTATCCATCTTATACACCCTTTGTTCGATATAGTTAACACTTACCCCATATTACTCCATCCATTTTTCTATAATATTTTGTAAGTAAATGAAATATTTTCTTACTTTTATTTTAAGTATGTTTTTTCCAAATGAAAAGCAATTCCTTTTTAACCATACTTTTCCTCCAATGATTTTACTTTAAAACGATTCTTTTTTCACTTATTATTTTTCTTTCCAGATAAGTAAAATGTCCTGTTATCTTCTTTACAAATAGACCTGCAACCTTATTGACAAAATTAATGAGTCTTTGTTACCCTTATACACGTTGTAAAAAATTTAAAAGTGAATGTTAAGGAAAGCAGCCGTTTTGATGAACGATCAATCAAATCAGGTTCTTTCCTTTTTATATTTTTACTAAGGCAGATACTTTGCTAAATAAAGTTTCGCTTTATACACCGTGTCCTCTTTGTCATAGGCGCACTTAGACCGAAAACAGACGGAAAGGAGTATAAAATGTTTACTCAGCTTACAGAAAAAAACCAGAATGCAGAAGAACTAAAAGAAACACTTGATGATTTAGAGTTTCAGCTATTTCGCATGCAGGATAATTTAAAAGAAATTGCTAAAAAGTACGAAGTTATCGGTGTCGATCAGCCTGAAGATAATCAGTTAGTTATTGTATCGGCACAAAATGACGGAAACGCATGTAAAATTATGCTAAATGAATGCACAAAAGCCTATAGAGGGGCTTGGGATTTTGCCATCGATGGCGTATATGAAGATAATCACACGATTTTTATTGGTGATATTAAAGGTCCCGCTAATAAGGGATATGGCTCTGTATGTATGAATTATTTAAAAGAAGTAGCGGTTGATCAAAATGTTCATGTCATTAAAGGAGATATCGCTGAGCGCGACTGGGATCATCTCGAAAGATTAATTCATTTTTATGAAAAACATAACTTTGAAGTAAATATTGATTATACGAATAAGTGCGGAGAAATTGAATGGACTCCAGCTTATCAATAAAAAACGAACAGACAGCGTCTGTTCGTTTTTTTTATTTGATATATGCTAAGCTTTTTTTAATACTGCTAAGAGGACTTTCTATGCACTGATCTTGTTCAACAATCCACCATTTTACGCCTGCTTTATTGCCTTCTTTCATGACAGCCTTTACATTTACCCCTCCGGTACCAAGAGGAGCAAAGAATTGCTCGCCGTCTGTTGTCATATCTTTTAAATGGATAAAAGGCGTACGATTTCGATAGTGCTTCATCCACTCAACTGGATCTTCGCCTGCTTTAGTGAGCCAATAAATGTCCAGCTCTACATTTACCCCAGTTTCTTCTAGAATCGTTTGGAGAGCTGACTTTCCAGTTGACAATTTTTTTAGCTCAAAATCATGATGGTGATAGCTAAACGACATGCCTTCTTTTTTACAATAAGCATCAATGTAATTTAAAGAATCAATAAGTTCGAAATATCCTTTTTCAGTTTGTCGTTCAGGCATTAAATAAGGACAAACAATATGTGAATTTCCAACTTGCTGCTCAAAGTGAATCACTTGCTCTAAATTTGCTTCTAATTGTTCAAGCGGCACGTGACTAGAAGCTGCCTTCAGCTGTAAATCCGTTAACCATGCTCTTACTTCTTGCGCTGTATATCCTTCGTACCCTGCAAACTCTACCCCTTGATATCCTAAAGCAGCTACTTTTTGAAGAGTTCCTTTAAAGTCTTTTTTCGTTTCTTCACGCAGCGTATAAAGCTGTACTCCTACAGGTATTTCTCCCATCTTCTCTCCCCCTGTTCATTAAGAAAGTGATTGAACTATCGCTAAATCAACCCAATCTAAAGACGAACAAATTGAACTAGTATGAATTACTTGTTACACAGCTGTTGATTTCCGTGCAAGACTTCGCTTTCCGCGGGAGTCTTCGTCTTGCCCTCCAATCAACACCTAGAAGCAATTAACTACAATTAAATCTACGTTCATCCTAGAAAGGAAAAAATCCGAACGAATTTGATTCTCGATCAACAATCAGATTCTTTCGGATCCTCCTTTAACTAACATACTTTTTTCTCAACATCTGCTGCTTTTTATTTTACTGCACTTCCAAGCATTCCTGAAATAAAATGACGCTGAAGTGCTAGGAAGAAGACAATGATTGGAATGGTTGCAATCGTTACCCCCATCATTACTTGACCGTAATCAATAATTGATAATCCAATTAAGCTTGAAAGAGCAACTGGCAATGTAGCCATTTCGTTTGATGTAGTCGCAACTAAAGGCCACATAAAGTTATTCCACTGTGTCATAAATAAGAAAATAGCTGCTGCAGCCATCGCAGGCTTCATAGAAGGAAGCACAATGGTTAAAAAGATTCTCATCTCTCCAGCACCGTCCAAACGTGCTGCTTCAATCAGTTCCGTTGGAAAAGCTAAAAAGTTCTGACGTAATAAAAAGATAGCGAACGGAAAGCACAGCTGCGGAACAATAAGAGCAAAATACGTATCAAGCAAATTAAAATTCGACATCAGCTGAAAAAGCGGAATGAGCGTTGCTTGATATGGAATCATCATGGACAATAAAAGCGTCGTAAAAATTGCGTTTCGTCCTTTAAATTCAAATTTAGATAGCGCATATGCAGCTGTAGAACAAACCATTAAAGCTACAATCACATACACGACTGAAACAAATACTGAGTTAAAAAAGACGCGCCCTAAATCAATTGAAGCATTTAAATTTTGTAGATTTGTCATAAATTGATCGCCAGGCTTCAGCGTTGGAGGGTTTGTAAACATTTTTCCCGATTCATTCGTAGCGCCGATAATCATCCAGTAAAACGGAAAAATAGAGATAATCGTGAACAGCCCAAGCATGCTGTATAATCCTATTTTACGCATGATGTTGCTTTTCTTTTTAACCTTAGGCACGGTAGCTACTGCGGTTGCTTCTACTCTCTCTAATACACTCATGATTTATCACCCGTAAATTTAAATTGGAAGAACGTTAAAATACCGACTAATAATACAACAACGTACGCAATGGCTGAAGCATATCCAAAATCAAAATATTTAAAGCCATTTTGATAAATATATAAGCCTAGCGTCATCGTGGAATCAGCAGGGCCGCCTTTTGTTAAGTTAAAAGGTTCGTCAAACAATTGAAGCGTGCCAATTGTTGATAAAATAGTAGCAAACAAGATAACGGGTTTTAATTGTGGAACCGTTACGTGGAAAAACTTTTGAATACGATTTGCCCCGTCTAAATCAGCTGCTTCGTAAACTTCATGAGATAAACTTTGAAGAGCTGCTAGAAAAATAACCATATTATAACCTGTCCATCTCCAAGTCATCGCCACGATGATTGAGACTTTAGCCCAGAAAGGATCTCCCAGCCACTGAATGGCATCGATACCGAAAAACCCTAAAATAGTATTCATAATTCCTTCATCTTGAAGAATGATTGAAAACAAAATAGAATAGGCAACTAGCGACGTTACTGCGGGCAAGAAAAATGAAACTCGGAAAAAACCTTTTAGTCTTAAAAGCTGACTGTTTAACGCGTTAGCTAGTACAAGCGCTAATAAAATCATGACGGGTACTTGAACGATTAAAATAATCCCCGTATTTCCAAGCGCTTTCCAGAAAATATCATCTCCGAGCAAACGTGTATAGTTTGATAAACCGGTAAATACATACTTTCCGCCTTCCATACTCTGAAAGCTTAGAATAAACGATGAAAAAATAGGATAGATGGTAAACAGCGCGAACAGCAAAAGTGCTGGAGCAATAAATAAGTAAGGCAATGATTTATTTGTCTTCATGATGACCTCCTAGTACCGCAAGAAGAAGAGATAGAAGGCAATTTTCTAGAAATCACCTTCTATGCTTCTTGATTATTTTTGAATTCGGTTTTCTAAGCGTTTTTGAGCTGCTTCAAGCGAGTCTGTAACGCCCTTACCATTTGTTACCTCTGACACAGCTTTGACTGCTTCACTGTTTGCAACTGAGTAATTGCCTGTAAAATTAACCGGCTTAATATCTTTCATTTCATCTGCGAATGTTTTCCAAATCGTCTGATTGTTAAAGTACTCATCTTGTGCAGTGAATAATTTTGAAGAATATACGGTATTTAATGATGGGAATAATCCGCCCTTCATCGCTTCTTCTTGAACTTTATCTGTTGTTGAGAAATATTCCATAAATTTGTACGCTTCATCTGCTTTTTGGCTATTTGCTGAAATCACATAGTTGCTTCCGCCTAAGTTAGAAGCACGGTTGCCTCCTTCTTCAAACGAAGGTAATAAAAATACTCCCCATTTTCCTTTTAAATCCGGAGCCTGCTGCGTAATAGAACCAGATAGCCAAGCACCAGATGGTGAACTTGCTACTTTACCTTCTGCTAAAGCACTGATTGAAGCATCCCAGCCCACTGTATTTTTAACAATGCCTGCTTCTTTTAACTTCTTATTTAACTCCATCGCTTTTTTCGCTTCTTTAGAAGTTAAATTGAGCTTACCTTTGTTATTAAAATAGAACGTACCTTGCTGCGTTAGTGCCATTCGGAATAAGCCATCGTCATTATTAAAATCTAAACCTAGTAAATCAACGCCAACTTTTTCTTTAATTTTCTTACCAGCAGCAATATAATCATCCCATGTTTTGATACTGTTTGGATCTACGCCTGCTTTTTCAAAGTAATCTGTGCGGTAGAAAACGCCTGTCGGACCTGCATCAAACGGGAAGCCGTACATGTCTCCATCCTTTGATAAAAGAGCTTTCTTAAACTCTGGAAATTTATCTTCTTGCTTATCGAATCCTTTTTTAGATAGGTTTAAAAATGCCTTTGGAAATGCATCCAAATATCCTTGGAAACGATCGTCTTCTACTAATACAATATCAGGAAGACCTTTTCCGCCAGCCTGCAATCCTGTTGTTAATTTTGAATAAACATCTTCACGTCCCATATCCACTACTTTTAATTTAAATCCTGGGTTCTCTTTTTGGTATTCTGCTGCTGCTTTCTTTAATACCGGTACGTTAATATTCCAAGCCCATGCAACAACTTCTTTTCCACCGCTACCACTTGTTTCATTAGCGGACTTTCCTCCGCATCCTGCAAGTACTAGGGTTAAAATGAGTGCAAAACTGATTAAACTAAACCAACGTTTCAATGAATACCCCTCCTATAATCTCGTCTCCTAGTGTGGCAAGTTTTTTTGTAAACGCTCACGTCTCTTTCTAGATAGAATTATTGAAAAATAATTCTGTATATTGAAAGCGTATACAATTTACTTAATCTAAATTATATGAATGAATACCCTTTTCCTCAATGGTAAATATAAAAGGCAAAAACCTTACATTTTTGCCTTTTTGTAAATTGATTTTGTTATTATGGTTTCTATTAACTTTTTCGTTCATAAAAAAAAGCGAATGTACTGTTATTGTTGAAACAGAACACAATCGCTTATTTAAAAAAATCCAATGTATACTATTTTTTTGCTACATAAGTAACACTTTCTTGCTTATTTAGGACGTTCTAAGGAAAATAATTGCCCCAATTTACTATAGTTAGAACCCGCAAGCCGGCTGACTGGCTTCACACGTTCTGCAGAAACGCGATCGTTTTCTATCACTTTTTCACTAATATGAAACATCACAACTTCACCGATAAACAAATCTGAGCTGTATGCCTCATCCGTTCCTAATGGAACAATTTGGTGAAGCTTACATTCCATTCGAATGCTGGCTTCTTGAATTCCGGGAACCTGCACTTTTTTGCTCGGTGCTAGTGTTAACCCTGTTTCCTCGACTTCACTCACGGAAGAAGGGTAAGAAGATGCCGCTTGATTCACCTGTTCCACTAAGTTTTCGTCTACAAGATGAACTACAAATTCTTTAGATGCACTAATATTTTTGGCCGTATCTTTCGTCATTTGACCTTCACTTCTCGAAACCGAAACGGCAATCAGCGGAGGCTCTGCCGCAACTACATTAAAAAAACTAAACGGCGCAGCATTCACTACACCGTCATCATTTTGACTTGTAATAAACGCAATTGGCCGGGGAATGACGACACCTGTTAGCAAATGATAATTATCTTTTGCACTTTGTACCGCTGGATCAACTACCTTCATTTTACCCACTCCTTTTCTTCCATTTACTTTATTGTATGGTAACGAAAAGAGCATAGATTAGCTAGCAACTTGCTCACCAAACATGCAAAGAAGAGGCTGAGACATAGCTGCATCCATCTCATCTGAAAACCAACAAAATGAAAAAATCCGAACGATAAATCGTTCGGATCTTCTCTTTAGTTTAGCACCGTTACTTTCACTGTACGACGTCCAAATGCTTTTGCAGCTGACTCAGAAGGTACTAATACGTCAATTCGATATCCTTTAATCGCACCGCCCGTATCACCTGCTGTTGCCACTCCGTATCCTTCTACATATACTTTTGAACCTAATGGAATAACGGATGGATCTACCGCAATAATTTTATGAGTGCCTGAACTTACATTTTGTCCAGTGGCTGTTACGCCGCTGCAGCCTGCACAATTAGCTGTATAAGCTGTTGCTTCTACATACATTTCTTTTCCAGAATGCTTTTGTGTGCTTTCTTCTTTTTTCGTTTCTTTTGCTTCTGAAGAAACGGCTGCTTTCTTCTCTGTAGCCGCAGCTGTTTTTACTTCTTGTTTCGGCTCTGTTTTTACTTCTTTTTTAGCTGTTGCTAATTCAGCTTGACGCTTTGCTTCTGCATCAGCCTCAGCCTTTTCAGCCGCCTGCTGTTTTGCCACTTGCTCAGCTTGCTTTTGAGCTGCTTCTTTTTCTTTTGCAATCTTATCTTGAATGCCTGTTAGTTCAGACTGAAGATTTGCTTTTTCTGAAGAAGCTGCATCAATTTCATTTACGACCGTACTGTATTTTTCTTGCATAGTTGTTAACGTTGCTGTTTGTTTCGCAACGTTTTTATCTAATTCAGCTTGTTTAGCCGCTAGGCTACTTTTTGCTGCTTCTAATACTTTTTCTTGCTTATCAATTTCTTTTTTATCTTTTTCAATTTGATCTAAGTCATTTTGATGCTGCTTTAAAATATCATTATCTGCTGACAATAAAGTTGTGACCGCACCCATACGTGCAACAAAATCTCCAAAGTTATCAGCATTCATTAATGTATCAATAACAACGCTTGTTTTATCGTCCTGCTGTAAAGCAACTAATCGATTTTCAATAATATCTTTACGACTTAACACTTTTTCCTGAAGCAAAACGATCTCTTTTTTCTTTTTCTCAATCATTTTGTTCGCTTCTGAAATCTGCTTTTCAGTCGATGCTAACTCTTTTTTATTGCTAGAGATTACTGTATGTAATGAATTTAATTGTGACTGTATGTTTTGAACATCTGAATTGATAGACTGTTTCTCTTTCTCTTTTTGTTGAACAGCCTTTTCTGTTTCTTTAATTTTATTTTCAGTAGTCTGGAGCGCTTCTTCATTCGATTGGGCGTGAGTCTCTGTAATGCCGGTCATGAAGAAAATCCCTGTGACTGCTGCAAGAGTCATACGCTTAAAAATTTTCATAAAGTAATAGTCCCCTTTCCTCATAGACATAGTTATACCATAAAAAACTAGCTGTTTATGTTACAATACAGTTAAAAGTTTCCCATAATCTGTATAACCAAGAATCTCTTTCTGGGAATTTACCACCAAAATCCCTTGATAGAGAGGTTTACTGTTTATTAAAAAAGATATATTTTTGTCACAAAGGGGGCAAAATTACTCTTTAAAAATCAAAATAAACGCTTATTATTACAGCTATATTACAATTTTTTCACAGAAAATTATGTGTTTTACCGTCTTTTTTCTGTGTTTTTTACTTTTTATTACATAAATTCCACCTACATAATTCCTACACTATTTATAAAGTTGTGACTTTTTCACTTCTTTTTTACACTTTATATATATAAAAAGACGCCCATAAATCAAATGAGCGTCTTTTTTCTTCACACGTATAGAACCATTATTTTTCAGAGGTTACTAGTTTTAAAGGCACTGGAATTTGCTTATCTACTTTTTTGCCTTGAAGAACATTTTTAGCAGACTTTACGGCAAGTTTACCAATTAAAACAGGCTGCTGGGCTACAGTTGCGCCTAGTTTCCCTTCTTTTACTGCTTTAATTGCATCGTCGTTTCCATCAAACCCTACTACTAATACATCTTTTCCTGAGCTGTTAATCGCTTGAATAGCTCCTAATGCCATTTCATCATTGTGAGCAAATACGGCTTTGATACCAGGGTTTCCTTGAAGAACATTCTCCATAACGTTTAAGCCTTTTGTACGGTCAAAATCAGCTGACTGTTTAGCCGTAATATCTAGCTTTTGATCTGCAACGTTGTGGAACCCTTTTCCTCGTTCACGAGTTGCTGAAGCTCCGGGCACGCCTTCAAGTTCTGCTACCTGAGCTTTTTCACCTACTTTTTTTACAATGTAATCAGCAGCCATTTGACCACCTTTTACATTATCTGAAGCTACCAGTGTTTCCACTTTTCCTTTTTCTGCTGAACGATCTAGCGTAATAACTGGAATCCCTACATTATTAGCCGATTGTACAGCTGTTGAAATAGCGGCTGAATCCGTTGGGTTAATAAGCAGAATGTTAACACCTTGCTGCATTAAATCTTCTACATCGTTAATTTGTTTTGCTGAATCATTTTGAGCATCTACTACAACTACTTCCATGCCCAGTTTTTTTGCTTCTTTTTGTACTCCTTCTTTTAGGGAAACAAAGAACGGATTGTTTAATGTAGAAACAGATAAACCAATTTTAATATCTTTTAAATTTTTACTTTCAGATGGTTTCGCCCACTCAGGAGGCTGAAGTGAACAAGCCCCTAACAGTAATAATGAAAATGATAATAGCACGAGCCAAATTTTCTTCATGTTTTTCCCTCCTAAGCTGACTTTTTGCGATCAATTAATACCGCAATTAAAATAACAATTCCTTTTACGACCATTTGGTAAAACGACGAAACGCCGAGTAAGTTCAAACCGTTGTTTAATGTTCCGATAATCAGCGCACCAATTAACGTTCCAACAATGCGTCCACGTCCTCCAGAAAGGCTTGTGCCACCCAGTACTACTGCGGCGATAGCATCTAACTCGTAAGACGTACCTGCCGTTGGCTGAGCCGAATTCAAGCGAGAAGTCAAAATCGCTCCTGATAGCGCTGCCAATAATCCTGCTAGTGAGTAAATCATAACCTTAACTTTCGGAACTTTGATTCCTGAAATAAATGCTGCTTTTTCATTTCCACCGATTGCATATGTTCTACGGCCAAACGGTGTTTTATGCAAAATCACCCATAGGACAGCAAACGCTAGTACCATCGTAATTGCTGGAACAGGAATACCTAGGAAATAGCCTCGGCCAAATAACTGGAAGTAATAGTTTTCGCCTAAGCCCGTAATCGGATTTCCATCTGTATAAACAAGCGTTAACCCTCTAAAAATTGTCATCGTCGCTAGCGTCGCAATAAACGGCGCCATTTTTCCTTTTGTAATAAGTAAGCCGTTAACCATACCCATTACAGCTCCTAACACACATCCTATTAAAATAGCTAAAATAGGATCTACACCTGACACAATCATACCTGCCATTAACGCACTTGATAGAGCAAGTATAGAGCCCACGGATAAATCAATTCCCCCTGTTAAAATAACAAATGTCATACCGAATGCAATTAAAGCATTAATAGCCACTTGACGCAGCAAGTTTAAAATATTTAAAGGTTCTAAAAAGCTTGGATTTAAAATCGATACAATGACAATAAGAATAAATAGACCTAGTAACGGACCTAGCTTTTGCATCACGTTATCAACGCGATTTTCTTTTATCGCTGTGTTTGCTTTCATTTTACTGACCTCCTGTTGCAAATGTCATAATTTTTTCTTGAGTTGCTTCTTCACTTGTCAGTTCACCTGTTATCTTTCCTTCATGCACAACCAAAATGCGATCACTCATGCCGAGTACTTCCGGAAGCTCTGAAGACACCATGATAATAGCCACGCCTCTGTCTGTCAGTTCATTCATAAGCTGATAAATTTCACGCTTCGCCCCGACGTCAACTCCTCGAGTTGGTTCATCTAAAATTAGCACTTTTGGTCCAATGCCAATCCACTTGGCAATAACTACTTTTTGCTGATTTCCTCCCGATAAATTAGCCGCACTCGTCTCAGACGACTCGGTTTTGATCGTTAAACGTTTAATAAGCAAATCTACAAATTGCTGCTCGCTTTTTTGTTCAATAAAGCCTTTTGGCGAAAAGCTGAATAGACTTGGAAGTGCAATATTTTCTCGAATAGAAAAATCCAGAACGAGCCCTTCTGTTTTACGATCTTCTGTAATGAACCCGAGACCTAATTTAATGGCTTGGTCTGGCTTTGTGATACTGACCCGTTTGCCATTTAAGATAATTTCGCCTTTTTCTAACGGATCAAGCCCGAAGATAGCGCGCATAATTTCGGTTCTTCCAGCTCCCATTAGCCCCGCAACGCCGACAATTTCTCCTGATCGCACTGAAAAATGAACGTCTTGAAACACACCTTTTCTCTCCAAGCCTTTTGCTTCAAAAACAACGTCTCCCTTAGGAGATGTCCTAGCAGGAAATCGATCCGTTAGCTCTCTTCCTACCATTTTGCGAACAACATCATCGAAGCTGGTTTCTGGAATCGGCTTTTTGTCTACCGTCTGTCCGTCACGCATGACCGTAATGGAATCACAAATAGCGAAAATCTCTTCCATACGATGTGAAATATAGACAATCGATACACCTTGTTTTCGCAACGCATTAATTACGTCAAATAACTTTTGAATTTCTCTTTCAGTAAGCGCTGCGGTCGGCTCATCCATGATAATCACTTTTGCATTCGTCATCAGCGCTTTGGCTATCTCAATCATTTGCTGCTGTCCGACAGAACAAAGTCCTGCTTCTTGATCAAGAGGAATGGTAACAGCTAATTTTTCAAACTGCTTCTTTGCTAACGCTTTCATTTCTTTTGTTTTTAAAAAACCTAAAGGCGTTTTTAATTCTTTGCCGATAAATAAGTTCTCAAGCACCGTCATTTCAGGCCAAACGTTCAGCTCTTGATGAATAAAGGTAATTCCGTTTTGTTCTGCTTCTTTTGGGTTTTGAAAATACGTCTCTTTGCCATCAATCAGAATCTGTCCTTCATCTTTTTTATGAAGGCCGGTTAAAATATTCATCAGCGTAGATTTCCCCGCTCCGTTTTCCCCCATTAGTGCGTGAACTTCACCTTCATGTAATTCAAAATCCACGCCCCTTAGTACACGGTTTGCTCCAAAGGCTTTATGAATCCCTCTCATTGCAATATGCATGCTGTTCACCTCTTTTAAAAAATAACTCCCGCTTGTAAAATACAGTTTGCATAAGGAGTTGCTTCTCCTGTACGAATCACAACTTTCGCTTTGCTTGTCAACATTTTCAATTGTTCATGCGATACTTCTTCTACTAAGATGTTTTGCTTTTTCATCAACTCGTAAGCCTTTTGGTTTCTTTCTTTCATTTCAGAAGCAATCACTATTTTTTCTGTAGCCATATCTTCTAACACAGCTACTACTACATCTTCAAAGCTAGGCACTCCTAGCTTTAAAGATAAATCAATTTTAGGCACGTCACCCGGAACAGGTAACCCTGCATCTGCAATGACAATAGTGTCTGTATGACCTAGATCTGTTAGTATTTTCGTAATATGACTGTTAATCATTCCGTGACGTTTCATTTACAGACTCTCCTCCACTTCTTTTCGAGTCGGCATGCCGCCTTGCGCACCAAATTTAGTGACGGATAGCGAAGCTGCGCGATTAGCAAACTGAATTCCTTTTTCAAAACCCATTCCTTCGGCAAGTGCCACAGCAAGCGCTGCGTTAAACGTATCTCCTGCTCCTGTTGTATCAATCGTTTCTACTTGATAAGAAGGAACCAATACTTCTTTCTCGCCGTTAAAATAGCGTACACCTTGTTTTCCTTCTGTAATAAACAATTTATTTGGATACTGTTTTAATACTTCTTCTTTTTCTTTTCCTTCAAATAAAAGCGCTGCTTCATGTTCATTTGGAGTGATGTAAGAAACTTGTTCAATCACTTCTGCTTTTAATGGTCTTGCAGGCGCTGGATTTAATAAAAGCGGTACTTTAAGTTCCTGACAAAGCTGAGCAACATATTCAACCGTTTCTTCTGGAATTTCTTGCTGAATAAGTACGATATCAGCTTCTTTAATTTTTTCTTTGGCTTTTTCTACGTAGTCTGGAGTAATATAATCGTTTGCTCCTTTAACAACTACAATGCTGTTGTCTCCTTCAGCGAGTATAATGTGAGCTGTTCCGCTATCTGAATCTGTAACCGGTTTCACATTTTCCACAGATACACCGTTTGATTTGAAATTCTCCAGGATTGCTTTTCCGTAATGATCTTCGCCCACACATCCAATCATACTCACATCCGCTCCAAGCCGGGCTGCTGCAACAGCTTGGTTTGCTCCTTTTCCTCCGGGAACAGTTTTGAATGATTCTCCTAACACTGTTTCTCCAGCTCCAGGACGAATATTTGATGTTACTACTAAATCCATTGATGAACTTCCAATCACAGTTACTTTAGCCATGTTCCTCAACCTTTCGTGTCGTACTTCGTTCAATAAACGTAACGGGTAGTTGTACTTGCTTTTGAATTAAAGGTTCTTTCTTAATGCATTTTATTAACAGACCTGCTGCTTGCTTGCCCATTTCATAAGCAGGCTGACGAATTGTAGACAGGGCTGGAAACGAAAAGCGGCTTTGCGGAATATCATCAAAACCAATCACTTGAAGATCATCAGGCACGCTTTTCTCTAATCGAAACGCCTCATGTAAAACAGCTGTGGCTACAATGTCATTACTTGCGATAATCCCGTCTGTTTCAGGGTACTTTTGAAAGATTTCCTTTGCCCATTTCTGCGCATCGTCAAATGCTAGAGAATTTGTATTTAATACGTAAAAGTCTGCATCAGACTGACTCAAGACAGAAAGAGAGCCTTGAAAACGTTCCTGAGCAGGCTTTACATTTACTGGACCTTTGATAAGAGTAATTCTTTTACTTCCTCTTTTGATTATTTCTTCTGCAGCGATTTTCCCGCCTTCAAAACCATCAGCATAAACGGATGGATACTGATCAGAACTTCTATCTAAAAACACGACGGGAAATGTAAGACCTTCATATAGTTTCTGAGCTAAACTTGTTGTTGCCGTAATCATTCCTACTACATGATTTTGCGTAAACGTTTGGAGATATGTTAATTCTTTCTCTAACTGCTCATCACTATTGCCAAGAATTAAACGAAATCCATGGCTATGTACTTCATCTTCTATTCCTCGTGCGAGCTGAGGGAAAAAAGGGTTTGTGATGTCTGGAAGCAATAGACCAATCAAACGTGATTCACGTGTATAAAGCGAACGGGCTACTTCGTTAGGGCTGTAGTTTAATCTTTGAATTGTATTCATTACTCGCACACGCGTGTCTTCTTTTACATACCCTGTACTGTTTAAAACACGCGAAACGGTCGCAACGGACACGCCTGCTTCTTTTGCTACATCACGAATTGTTACCACTTTATTTCCCTCCCTTCATATATGTAACCGTTTACACAAATGATATCATGGAAAAGTGAAGTTGACAATCTTTTTATCAAAAAAAACATCACTCCATTAAGAAGTGATGTTTCTTTCATTAGATATTAGCGTCTAGTTTCTTAAATAATTTCAAAAATTGCTCTTGATCTTTCGGCTCATAGCAAGAAAAGAAATGAGCAATCATCTTTTGCACAATTTCATTTGCTTCTTCAATCACTTGTTCACCTTTAGCAGTTAACTCAATGTTTACCTTACGGCGATCCTCTTTAGAGTGATAGCGTGAAACTAACTCTAAGTCTATTAAACGAGTAATAACAGGAGTGATCGCACTAGGCTTTACACGCATCTCCTCTGCCAGCTTGGTTACTCCAATATGACTGCATTTACCGATAATTAATAAGATATGATATTGAAAAGGCGTAATCCCTTGTGAAAGTAACCTTTCTTTTATCTCTGTCATTACCTTTTTGTTAAGGGATATCGAAATTCTCTGGACCTCTTCAATAAATGTGAGCTGTTCCATGTTTTGACGTCCCCTTTCTTATAATCAGGGAGTCGATGTTAACATGTCAGCCCCCTGCTGCACTCCAAGCGAAACCTAACCTGGGGAGAGCGGCTGGTTTCGCGGAATGCTTATAACCTATTTTCTATCTGTTTTATTCCGTACTATTATAATAGAAGAAACTCATTCATTATCGTTTTTCTTAAACGATCTTAAAGCTTTACGAAAAGCGTCATCATTCATAACGTCACGTTCTTCTTTTGTAAAAACCGTGTCGTCTTTTTCGCCTTCTCTAAACTTTTGCAGCACTTGACGATACATATCATCGTTCATGACATCTTTTTCTCTCTTATGTCTAGATGTTCTTGTTTCCGTCTTCGCCTGCGGCTCTTTTGGCTCTTCTTTTGGTGCTGCAGGTTTTTCTTCTGCTACTTTTTTCTCTTCTACTTTTGGCTCTTTAGGAGCATTTGAAGCAGCCGCTTCTTTTTTAGGTGGAACTGTACGCTGGCGCTTAGAAGATGATGCTTTAGCATTCATTGTAATAATTAGGACAACCAGAATCACAGCTACAACGATCAGTAAAATACCTAACATACTGTCACCTACTGTCCTTGTGTCATTCGTTTAGTCACTTGAACAACACGTTCTCCTAACGCTTTACCTAGCGCTTGGTCGTTCTCTGTTAATAATTCGTCACCTTCGATTGGACAAGTAATTCCCACACCGTAATAAGTACCGTACAGCGCATTTTCTGGAATGTTACCTGGTAAGCCAGCGATAACCATTCCTTGGTGAAGCATTGGTGTAATTAAATTTAAAAGCGTTGCTTCTAAGCCACCGTGCGTTGTAGCTGTTGTACAGAACACCGCACCTACTTTATCAATTAATTTACCTTCTGCCCATAAATAACCTAATTTATCAATCCACGTTTTTAACCCTGAACTGATTGTTCCAAAATGCCCTGGGCAGCCCCAAATAATAGCATCCATTTCAGGCAGTTCACGTACATCTGCTTCTTCGACATGCTTTACATATACAGTTGCTTCTCCAGACAGCTCAGCGCCAGAAGCAATCGCTTTGGCTAATGCCTCTGTATGTCCGCCTTCACTATCATATACGATACAAATTTTCATCCTTTATCCCTCCGTTGCTTATGAGTTCATATCTTTTGGTGCCGGTAACATACGAATATCGTCTGTTGTTTCTTTTTCTGTCTCTTCTACTTCTACCACTGGATCTTTACGAACATCACGTAGGAAGAAACTTAAAATCAATCCAATAATGGCAATGATAACTGTCCAGTAAAACGCGTCGTTAATTCCTTGTACAGTTGCTTGCGCTTGAACTTTTCCAGCTAATGTTGTTAAAGCTTGTTTTTGCGCTTCTGTTTGAGAAAGGTGAAGCGTTTGAGCAATCTTTTGCACAAATACTTGGAAGTTATTCATAAAGAATGGATCAGATGTAGTCATTGAACTGCTCATTTCATTCACATGATATGTTGTGCGATTTGTAAAGATTGTAGTCATTAAACTGATACCGATTGAACCACTCACCTGACGAAGCGTGTTCGACATAGATGTACCGTGGCTGCTTAATTTTGCCGGCAGCTGATTTAAACCAGCTGTCATAATCGGCATCATTAATAATGACATACCGAATGCACGAATCATATAAATAATAACAATATGACTAAACGGTGTTTCAAGCGTTAATTTTGTAAATTCAAATGTTGTCACAACCGTAATCAACATCCCGACAATCCCTAGTGGACGCGGTCCTAATTTATCAAACAGCGTACCAGAAATCGGTGACATGACTAGCATAACAAGTGCACCAGGCAAGATTAATAAGCCTGAGTCAAACGCTGAATAGCCACGGATGTTTTGCAAATAAATCGGTAATAAGAACATACCAGCATACATGCTGATTGTAATGGCAATACTGATGATATTAGATAATGAGAAAATATTGTATTTAAATACTCTCACATCAAGTAATGGACTTTTAAGTCGAAGCTGCTGTACAACAAAGATGATTAATAAGACAATACCGCCGATCATCGTTGATAATACAACTGAATCCGTCCAGCCATCGTTTCCAGCTTCACTGAAGCCGTATAGAAGTAAAGCCATACCTGCAAGAGATGTAAACACAGAAATTAGATCTACTTTTACATTTTGAGGCGGTTTAATATCTTTTAATTTAAAAGCTGCAATAATAAGTACGAGTGCACCTAGTGGCACCATTCCCGTAAATAAAATGTGCCAGTCATAGTTTTGAATAACCCATCCTGAAAGCGTCGGTCCAATTGCCGGAGCGAACATCATGGCTAAACCAAAGATACCCATTCCTTTTCCGCGCATATGAGGAGGGAAAATAAATACGATAATGGTCATAACTAGAGGTGCTAGCACTCCGCCCCCGACTGCTTGAACCAGACGTCCAATTAGCATAATTGAGAAAGTCGGCGCGATTCCGCAGACAAGCGCTCCAATTGTAAAGCAGGCCATCGCAAATAAGAATAAGCGACGAACGCCAAAACGTTCAATTAAATAGGCTGATAATGGAATAAGTGCACCATTTACAAGCATATATCCTGTAAGCAACCACTGTGCGGTATTAGCCGTAACGCCAAACTCTGTAATCAGATGCGGAATCGCAACATTTAGCAGCGTTTGGTTTAAAATTGCTAAGAACAATCCAAGCATAAGTACGACTAGTAGCGGGATATGCTTTTTAACTGAGCTTTCCTCTGGTTGTATCGTGTTTGCTGACATCAGTTCCTTCCTCCTTTCTTCTCTTCTTAATCATGTACGTTCTTAGTTTTTAGAGATTTTAACTTCTGCGTTCATACCTGGTAGTACGTTTTCAGAGTAGTTAGAAATAGAGATTTTAACAGGAACTGTTTGTGATACTTTCGTATAGTTGCCGTCTGAATTAGAGCTTGGCATTAATGAGAAAATTGAGTTTGTTGCATAACCGATTTCTTCTACTTTTCCATCGATTGTTGTTTTAGTATCTCCGTCAACTGTTACATCAACGTCATCGCCAGCTTCAATATCTTTTAATTTGTCTTCTTTAATGTTTGCAATGATGAATAAGTTATTCATATCTACTTCGCTAGCAATTTGTTGACCAGCTTGAACCATTTGATTTTCTTTTACCTGTGTTTTGATGATTTTACCATCCTCTGGTACTGTAACTGTTTTTTCTCCATCTTCTGATTGGATTTTAGCTACCTCATCGTCTTTTGAAACATCTTTACCTTCTTCAATATTCCAGCTTGCTACTTTACCTGCCGCTGGCGCTACTACTGTATAAAGATCGCCCGACACTTTTGCATTGTCTGTGGATACATAATTAGATTTCTGAATATAATAGTATCCTCCACCAATAATTAAAGCTAATACTACAATAATTCCGATAAAGTTCATTAAAATTAAACGCCCTCTTGACATTTATTTTACCTCCTTAATATTTCATTCAGTTAAGTATTACGCTAGATAACTTTATCACAAAGATATTTAGTTGTAAATAACTTTGATTTTAATTTATTTTTAAAACTAAACATTTATGTTTCATAAAGTTTTCCCGACTGAATACTTTACTACATCTTTAACTGAAATACAACTTAAAAGTTTTGGTTTCTTTACAAGTACTTTACTTTACTTTAAAGTTAGATATATAAGCATAGGGTTATACACAAAAACAGCTCCTTTTTTTGGAACAAACTCCCTATATACATAAACCACAATAGGTAACTAGCAGCAATTGTTTAACACCTATAATGATAAAGAAAAGGTGATTATGATGGATCAGCAGTTAATAGATAAACTAGAAAAACTTGACCAAGTTAAAACCTCATTATTTGAACTCAAGCGAAAGCTCTTGGAAGATAAAATCAGTGAGCAGCCCTATAATTTGACCATTACAAAATTTTTAATTCTAAAATTCATTGGAATCAGCTCTAAACGTATGGTAGCCGAAATTTCTTCAAATCTAAAGCTAACCTCCGGGGCTACTACCATTTTATTAAATCAATTAGAAGATGATGCACTCATTAAGCGCGTACGTGACCAAAAAGACCGCCGAATTGTATGGATATCCTTAACAGAAGCTGGCGAAACATTAGTGAACTATGTAATTGAGCAGCGAAATTTATTTTGGCAAGACATGCTTTTTGCTCTAACTCCAGAAGAACAGGATGAGTACCTCCGCATGCTTGAGAAAATGGAAAAACGAATTAGACAAACGGTAGATCGTTAATGATAAAAAGCGTGTGTCCATTTATTTTATGGACACACGCTTTTTATGACCCGCTACCATTGAAGGCTTTAGAAACCTTTTTGCTTTCTGCCTTTAAAATTCAGGATTGTTCTTTAAAAACCCCCTCCAAGCCTGTGCTGTAGCTTTCTCAATTTCTTCTTTAGAAGCATGAAGCCTTTTAGCGCTGTCTCCATAGCCAATTTCGATTTTGCCTTTTTTCAGTTCTTCAAATATTGAATCAGCAAAGTCATCAAGCGGTGCTCCAAATGTATGAAGTCCCGGTCCTCCTAAATCCGTGTTCACGGCTGGAGGAAGAATTTCTATCACTTCGGTATTTGTTTCTTCTACTTGATGTCTTAAACTAATCGTAAACGACCTTAACGCCGCTTTTGTTGCGCTGTAAATTGGCACCCATGCTCCAGGTGTTAAAGACAGCCCCGACGTTACGTTAATAACCGCAGCACGTTCTTGTTGAACGAAATGAGAAATCAATAGCGAAGTTAAATGAATAGGAGCACTTACATTACTCATTAGTTCTTTTTCGTAATACTGCCACTCTTCGTGCATGTGTAAAAGATTTACGCGCTGCTGAATGCCTGCATTATTCACAATAACATTTAATTTTGGGAACCTTTCAGTCGCCCATTTTACCAGCTCTACTCTGCTTTCTTCTATTGATACGTCGCACACTTTTGTATGTAACGAAGGGAATCTTTCTTTTGCTTCTTGCAGCTTTGATTCCCTTCTTCCACAAATAATAACTTCATTTCCTTCCTTTAAAAAACGTTCTGCAAGCGCCAATCCAATTCCAGACGCTCCGCCCGTAATTAAAATAGTGTTTCCTGACATTTTCATTACTTTTCCTCCTCGTTCAACCATCACATTTCCTAATTAATAAACAAAGCGCTACTGCATGAATGACAATAGCGCTTTGTTTATTATTTATCTTACAAGACGTTTTAGTCTTAATTTAACATTAAAAGTCAAAGTTATCTGGATCTGGACCTACGCGATGATTTTGATTTAATGCGTTAATTTTTTCAACTTCTTCTGCATTTAATTCAAAATCAAATACGTCTGCATTTTGGATAATACGATGTTCTTTTGTTGACTTAGGAATCGTTACTACTTCGTTTTGTAAGTCCCAACGTAAGATAACTTGAGCAGTTGATTTTCCGTGCTTTTCAGCAATTTGAGTTAACACTTCGTTATCAAGCAGCTCACCTTGTGCAAGCGGTGACCATGCTTCCACTTGGATTCCTTGTTTTTTGCAGTATTGACGCACTTCTGTTTGTGTTAAAAGTGGATGAAATTCGATTTGGTTTACCATCGGCTTAACTTCTGCATCTGCAATTAAGTCTTCTAGATGATGCACTTGGAAATTCGATACGCCGATTGCACGAATCTTCCCGTCTTTATAAAGCTTTTCAAGTGCTTTCCACGTATCTTTATACTTACCTTCAACCGGCCAGTGAATTAAGTATAAATCTAAATATTCAAGACCTAGCTTGTTTAAGCTTGTTTCAAACGCTTGAAGAGTTGTGTCATATCCTTGATCTGCATTCCACACTTTTGATGTAACAAATAGTTCTTCGCGAGAAACACCTGATTCTTTGATCGCTTGTCCCACGCCTTCTTCATTTTCATAAATTTTAGCCGTATCAATGCTTTTGTATCCAGCTTTGATTGCATATTTAACTGAATCTACAACTTCTTGACCATCTTCTACTTTATAAACACCTAAACCTAACCACGGCATTTTAACGCCGTTTGCTAAGGTCGTTGTTGACTGTAAGTTTTCCATGTTGCTGTTCATCCCCTTTTTTACTGTTGAATTATTCGTAAAGAGTAATTGCTTGTGAAATTTGTTCTGCGCACTGTTTAACAAGTGCAGCATGTTCTTCGTCTTTCTCCTCTGAAATACGAACGGATGGACCTGATAAAGCAATAGCTGCCATTATTTTTCCTTTTCTGAAAATAGGGGCTGCAATACATCGAACGCCAGGCTCCCGTTCTTCATCATCGACAGCATATCCTCTTTCCTTACTTAAAGCTAAGTCAGCTTCCAGCTCGTCCAGCTCGGTGATCGTTCGATCTGTATAAGCTTCAAGCGAAAGTTCGTGAAGAATAGATTTTTGCACGCTGTCCTCTTGATAAGCAAGAATACACTTTCCAATAGCATTTGCATGAAGCGGCTTTTTATTTCCTACTTCGGAATGCGTACGAGTGCTATATTGCCCGTTCACCACCTGAGTTGTAACCATCTGTTTATGATGGAGAATTCCCGCGTAAATGGTCTCATTGGTCTCTTCACTCAGCTTCTGCATAGCAGGAACAGAGAGCCAATTCATTTCATAGTTCGTATGCATCGTATTTTGTACGAGTGCCAGCACCAGTTGTGGTGAAACCGTATAGCGGTTAGACGGGTTTCTTACAATAAATCCGTTTTGTTCAAGCGTGCTCACAAGACGATACATCGTACTCTTATTAAAACCGAGCGCTTCCATCATTTCCGGAATAGTCATATTCGGACGGTTTAAAAGCAAAGAGAAGATATCTAATCCTTTTTTTAAAGTTCCAACCTCGGACATGCCCTTCTTCCTCCTTTTATCCGAACAACAATTTTATTATAAAACAAAGCTCTTTATCGTATCAAATAAGGAAACTAAACCAAGTTATTTTCCCTATATAAGAGAATACATAACGTAATTGTTCTTCTTAATCTATTCCACTGTTTTTTCTATTTAAACATAAAAAAAGCCGTAACAATAGAATTTTTTTACAGTTTTTTAAAATTAACTTTGCTTTTCATTCGTTAACTTCTTCAAATCGCTTCAGCTGCTCCAGCTGATTTTCCTTTTTCATAATTTCTTTCTGACGCTCGCCTAGTAAATCGAAATGAGGATAGCCGGATCGATTATCAATATACTTAGCGGGAATACCATACTTTTCTCCCCACTTAATCAGCTTATTTAAGTCACTGCAACCTACTTTTGTTACGGTAGTTGCGTGTGGAAAACGCTCATCGAGCCAGTAATGAGTTAAAAATGCGATCTCTCCTCGCTTAACAGCTGCTTTCCATGCGTTTAGTTCCGGGCGTTTGATTCCAAATGCCATTATTTCACCTTTTCTCTTTTATATAAGTAGTCACATTGTTTGTTTACTATAAAGAAAAAATATCATTCATATAGAAATCTTTCATAATATCTTGTCTATTTATAACCATCTCTGAATAATAGCGTACTTTCTTCACCTGTTTCCTATCTAACATTATTGTGTGCTTATGATTTTATCATCATCTTCTTTTATTTTTCAAAAGATCAAACAAAAAAATAACGTTTAGATAATAAAGAAAAGCCTTATATGTAAAAGAAACTAAGGGTTAATTTCAACATTTCTATTGTGAACGATTTCTCCTTTATATTGAATGTTGTTCTTTTTTTATTATGGCAGTATGCATTTAGTTTGAAGCTTTAGTATATTAAAAAACTTCCAAAGTTACCATTCTCGCAAAAAGACAGAATTTACTTTTTATTCCGAAAATAATATAATTCAAGTGATATGGAGCTTTTTGCTTCATCTATTTATTATCAAAGGGGGAATTCCGCTTGGCGATGAATGAAAATTCTTTAAAGAAGGTAAACAATGCTTCTTCCTCTCCTGATTACACAGAAATTGTACAGTCTGCTTCATTTCAAAAACTTTTGAAACAAAAACGCAATTTTATTTTACCGCTCTCTCTGTTTTTTCTTGCTTTTTATTTTACCTTGCCCATCTTAACGGCTTACACAACCGTCTTAAACAAACCAGCTTTTGCTTCTATGACTTGGGCGTGGGTATTTGCTTTTGCACAGTTTGTGATGACTTGGGCCCTATGCATTTTATACACAAAAAGAGCCTCGAAATTTGATGAACTTGTTAACACGATAAAAAAAGAAGCTGCAAATTGAATAGGGGGTTAAATGAATGAACGTACTAGCTTTCTCACTTTTTTTAGCTATTGTAGGTCTTACGCTAATCATTACGTATGCGGCATCCAAGCGAACAAAAACGACCAGTGACTTTTATACAGCAGATGGAAGTTTAACCGGCTGGCAAAACGGCATGGCGATTGCCGGAGATTATATGTCTGCTGCGTCATTTTTAGGCATAGCTGGAATGGTAGCGCTTTCTGGATTTGACGGTTTTTTTTACAGCATCGGCTTTTTAGTTGCCTATCTCGTCGTGTTATACATTGTAGCTGAACCACTTCGCAACTTAGGAAAGTACACGATGGCAGATATGATAGCAGCTCGTTTTAACGAAAAGAAAGTGCGGGGAGTTGCCGCATTAAACACGATCACCATTTCCATTTTTTATATGATTGCGCAGCTTGTTGGAGCAGGAGCATTAATTCATTTATTACTTGGTCTAGATTACGTGTATTCTGTCTTGATTGTCGGCGTGTTGATGACGGTTTACGTTGTATTTGGAGGCATGACGGCGACCAGCTGGGTGCAGATTGTCAAAGCGTTGCTTCTCATGATTGGTACGTTCATTATCTCCATTATTGTATTTTCAAAATTTGATTTTAGCTTTGCTAAAATGTTTTCTGAGATGAAAACCGCAACTCCTCTTGGCGACGGATTTTTAAATCCAGGAAATAAATTCAAAAATCCGCTGGACATGATTTCGTTGAATTTAGCTCTTGTTCTTGGTACAGCAGGCCTTCCTCATATCCTTATTCGTTTCTTTACAGTAAAAGATGCCATCACCGCACGAAAGTCTGTTATTTATGCAACGTGGATCATTGGCGTTTTTTACATTATGACAATCTTTTTAGGGTTCGGTGCTGCTGCATTCGTAGGTTACGATGATATTATCAAAGCAAATGCAGCAGGAAACATGGCAGCTCCCCTGCTCGCTCAAGTTCTTGGCGGAGACTTTCTCTTTGCGTTTGTCTCAGCTGTAGCTTTTGCTACGATTTTAGCTGTTGTAGCTGGGCTGGTGCTCTCAGCAGCTTCAGCATTCGCCCACGACTTTTATAGTCATATTCTCCGTAAAGGGGCTGCAACTGAAAAAGAACAGGTAGTGGCTGCACGATGGGCTTCTATTGGGGTATCCATTCTATCTATTATTCTTGCATTATTTGCTCAAAACATGAACGTAGCATTTTTAGTTGCACTTGCATTTGCCGTAGCAGCGAGCGCTAACTTGCCAATTATTCTTCTTACTATTTTTTGGAAACGTTTTAATACAGCAGGAGCAGTCACTGGCATGCTGGTTGGACTATTCAGCTCACTGTTTTTAGTTGCCATTAGTCCAAACGTGTGGGCACCTGAGCCTGGAGCTGCTATCTTTGTAGGTGAGCCGCTCATCACATTAACAAACCCTGGTATTATCTCCATTCCTCTAGGCTTCTTAGCTGCTTTTATAGGAACACTTCTTTCGTCTAAAAAAGCAGACGAAAAGAAATTTGATGAGATTTTAGTAAAAGCAAATACAGGTATGGGAATCGAAGAGCCTGTCAAACATTAATGCCAAAAAGCCTTGAAGCAGGTTGCTTCAAGGCTTTTTACTAGAATAAATCTTCTTGTAAGCCAATAGCGGCAATTTGTTCATTTCTAAACTTTACAGCTAACATATGCTCTTCTTCCCACGTACATTCAAAAAACAAACCAACTTCTCTTGTATCATGGGGTGCTTCAGGAACAAAGATTTGAATACACTCAACTAAAAAACCGATGTCTTTTCGCTTTTTTACATTCGGAACTAATAAGTCTACCACGTCTTTTTCAACTTGAGTTCTGTATTCATCTCGCACCTGTTGATAATAATCAAAAAGAGCTTTTTCCGTCCTCTTTAACAATAATTCGCTTTGAAGCCAAAATGCTTGAAAAGCCTCTTCTTGCCGTTTTTGAAATGGCTTCTCTTTATCTCCATCAATTGTCAGCAACACATGTTGTTGTTGTCCAAAGAAAGTGACCTGTTTTTCTCCAACCCAGGCCGAGTCATATAACAAAGATCCAAAAAGTGGATGATGTACTCGTAATGTTTGATTCATTGCATACCTGACCCTCTCAAAAAGTGGATTTCTGCTTGCATTGGCGTATAATAAATGGTGCTTGAAACAAACTTCTAAACTTATTCTATGTTACCATATTTTTTACAGAAAGGAGTGCCACAATGTGTGAATACAATTAAATCTTTATACCCTTACTTAAAACCTTACAAATGGCTCGCGCTGTTTGCCCCGCTATTGATGGTCATTGAAGTGTTAGCTGACCTTCTTCAGCCTACTATTATGCAGCATATCATTGATTATGGCATTGCAAACAACAATCAAACATATGTTATCACCCGAAGTATCCTTATGCTTATGTTAGCAATCATTGGCTTAGCTGCTGGTATCGTCTGCGCCATCCTTAGCACAAAAGCAGCAGTAAATTTTTCTACCGATATTCGAAAATCGCTTTTTGAAAAGATTGAAAACCTCTCAAACAGCAATAGAGATAAACTAGGGACTGGTCACTTAATCACCGTCATGACAAATGATGTAACGAGTGTTCAAAACGCATTGAATATGACGCTAAAAGTATTAGTTAGAGGACCTTTACTTTTTGCAGGAAGTATTGTGATCGTGTTATTAACCGCTCGTTCTTTGTTTCCTATTATCGTCGTGGTCGTCCCTATTTTATTTTTATGCATTTGGTTTGTGATCACGAAAGCCGGAAAACTTTTCAAAAAAGTTCAGCGAAGCGTTGATCGTGTAAACACAAAAGTCCAAGAAAATTTATCAGGGATGCGCGTAGTAAAAGCGTATGTAAGAGAATCATATGAAATCAATCAGTTTAAAGAAGCAAACAGCTCCTTGACGCAAGCTAATATGAGTGCTGTTCAGCTTATTTCGCTTTTAATGCCCGTTATTTTATTTGTAGTAAATATCGGCATGGTAGCTACTCTATGGCTGGGTGGACTTCAAGTTGAAGCAGGAAAAATTGAAGCAGGTGTGATTTTAGCTTTTATTAATTACTTAACGATTATTTTAAACGGACTTATGTCAAGCAGCATGGTGCTGATGCAAATTACACGTGCATTCCCTTCAGCTGAACGAATCGATTCTGTTTTAAAAACAAAAATAGACATTCCTCCAGCAAACTCTGCTGCTCAAATCAACAGGCTTAAAGGTGATCTATCGTTTCAAAACGTTACATACAGCTACAGTAAAAATGGAGAAAACGTATTAAAAGATATTTCATTTACTGCTAAACACGGGGAAACTATTGGCATTATCGGCTCTACTGGAAGCGGAAAATCGACGCTTGCAAAACTTATTTCGCGCTTATATGATCCTGATGGCGGCGAAATTTTTGTAGATGGAAAAAATCTGACAAACTATGACGTAAAAGAGCTTCGCTCATCCATTGGGTTTATTCCTCAAAAAGCTACACTGTTTACCGGAACGATTGATATGAATATTCGAATGGGAAACGATCATGCTTCTTCCTCAGAAATTGAAGATGCTGCAGCTTTTGCATGCGCAACGGAGTTTATTGAAAAACTCCCAGAAAAATATGAGTATCCTTTAACGCGAGGAGCAACCAACTTATCAGGAGGGCAAAAGCAGCGTCTTTCAATCGCGCGTGCATTTGTTAGAAAGCCTGCTATATTGGTCATTGATGATGCAACTTCCGCGTTGGATGCTGTCTCAGAAGCGCAGGTACTAACACATTTAAAAGAAGAGTTTTCCGATGCGACCGTCATTATTATTGCGTCTAAAATTTCGTCTCTTCTTCACGCTGATCATATTATCGTCATGGATGAAGGCAAAATTGCTGAACAAGGGACTCATGAAGAATTGCTTCGTCACCACTCTCTTTATTACGACATTTATCTAGCACAAGGCGGAAAAGAGGTGTTGCCTAGTGAATAATCAAGGTAAAAATCAAATGAGCTCTATTCGCGGCCCTAGAGGCATGATGAAGGGTCCTGTAGTGAAGCCAAAGAATGCGAAAAAAACACTATATAGAATCTGGTCATATATGGGAAAACGAAAGCCTCCGCTTGTGGCTGCGATCATCTTAGTTATTGTGACTTCCCTGCTTAATTTATTAGGCCCTTATTTAATTGGGGTTATTATTGACGAGCATATTATTCCCAAAGATATCAGCGGAATGATACGAATGTCACTCACTCTTGCAGGAATTTATATTACGACATCTTTATTAACATGGCTGCAAACCTATTTAATGGTAAACGTTTCGTTTACGACCATCGGAATGCTCCGCCAAGATTTATTTGCAAAGCTTCAAACTCTCTCTCTTCGCTTTTTTGATAAGCGAGCTTACGGAGAGTTAATGAGCCGGGTTACGAATGATATTGATAACCTGAATAACGCTCTGAGTCAAAGCGTTATTCAGGCTCTGTCCTCTATTTTATCTCTAGTCGGTATTACCATTGCGATGTTCTCGCTCAACTGGATTCTTGCCATTATCACACTGATTGTTATTCCATTAATGGTTATAATCGTTCGACAAATATTAAAACGAAGCAGTGAAAATTTTGTCAAACGCCAAAAAGACTTAGGTGAGCTAAACGGCTTTGTAGAAGAAGCAATCTCTGGAGGAGAAGTTGTTACGCTTTTTAGTAAGGAAAAAGATTTTTTAACTGTTTTTAATGAACGAAATGAACAGCTGAGAAGTTCAGCAACAAAAGCAGAAACATTTTCAGGCTTTTTAGGTCCTGTCACAAACTTTATTAACAACTTAGGCTTAGCACTAGTGATTGGAGCAGGAGCATTTATGGCTGTTCAAGGTAGCGTTACAGTTGGGATGATCGCTTCATTTGTTAACTACTCACGTCAGTTCTCTCGCCCAATCAGTCAAATGGCAAACTTAGTAAACACTATTCTTTCGGCTATTGCCGGCGCAGAGCGCGTGTTTGCGATTATGGATGAGCAGCCGGACGTCACAAACAAGCCAAACGCTCTTTCTGTTACAAAATTTGCAGGAGACGTTGCTTTTGAGAACGTATCATTTGGCTATACTGACGAAAAAATGATTTTAAAAAATGTTACACTTACAGCAAAAAAAGGTGAAATGGTTGCTTTGGTCGGTCCTACAGGTTCTGGTAAAACAACCATCATTAACTTGCTCACACGATTTTATGACATCGCAAACGGAGACATTAAAATTGACGGCCGTTCCATCAGTGACTATAACATCCATGATTTACGAAACCGAATTGGCATTGTTCTTCAGGATACCTATTTATTTTCCGGTACGATTGCGGATAACATTCGATTCGGCCGATTAGATGCCAGCGATGAAGAAGTGAAAAGCGCAGCAAAAATGGCAAATGCTCATTCTTTTATCAAGCACCTGCCGCAGCAATACGATACCGTGATTTCAGCCGGTGGAGGAAATTTAAGTGAAGGTCAAAAGCAACTCTTATCGATTGCCCGAGCCATGCTCTCTGACTGTGATATTTTAATTTTAGACGAAGCTACTTCCAATATTGATACAAAAACAGAAATTGATATTCAAAAAGGAATGAGTAATCTATTAAAAGGAAAAACAAGCTTTGTAATTGCCCACCGCCTCAAAACGATTGAAAATGCAAATCAAATTCTTGTCTTAAAAGACGGACAGATTATTGAAAAAGGAAATCATCACGAGCTATTAGAGAAACAAGGTTTTTACCACAAGCTCTATACGCAGCAGTTTACGATTTAAAAGAGGCTGGAACATAACTTAACCCAATCCAATCTAAAGACGAGAAAACGAACTATTGATCAATAGTTCGTTTTTTACTTCAACTAAAATACTTTTGTCTCAAGCTCTTTTTCGCTCTATCATTTATCTATCACAGCTACAATTTTCCCTTTTACTCGACGAGTCGCCAGTTCATCTAAAGCTGCCGGCACTTCGTCTAGTGAAATGACTTTTTCCACAAGAGCATTCAGCTTATTTTCTTGTAAAAGCAAAAGCATTTTATTTCCCATCTCCGCAAGTTTTTGCTGTTCTTTTACGTTGTTAGACTGATGTACGCTTCCTAATGCAACTTGATGAAACGATAGTGGATGCGCAAACGAAATCGCATCATTTACATTAGGAGGTCCTGCGATAAATGCAATTTGACCATTAAAAGCAAGAGCCTTTACCGACTCGTCTGCATTGTCTCGTCCAACGGTATCCAAGACTAAATTTACACCGAGTCCATCGGTAAGCTCCAGCACTTTTTTCACAAAATCTTCTTTACGGTAGTCGATTGCATAGTCAGCACCTAAACTTTTTACAAACTCATGATTGGCAGAAGATGCGGTTGTAAGCACTGTAAGACCTGCATTTTTAGCAAGCTGAATGGCAAACCCTCCAACCCCTCCAGCACCTGCGTGAATTAAAATCGTTTGTCCTTTTGAAGCGTTCATTTTGTGAAACAATGCTTGATATGCTGTATACCCCGCACATGGAATAGCTGCAGCGTCTTCAAATGAAACTCCTTGTGGAATAAGGGAAACCGTATGAGCTGTTGTCACTCCATACTGTGCAAACCCGCCTTTTTTTGATAAATCGCTATGATATACAACGCGGTCTCCGATTTTGACAGTTGTGACTTCTTCTCCCACTTCCTCGACAACGCCAGCTGAATCAAGTCCTAATACGTGAGGGTATGTCCAACTGGGATTACCGCCGTTTCCTGTTTTATAATCTACAGGGTTCAAGGCAGTAGCTTTAATTTTAACTAAAATTTCACCTTTAGCTGGATGCGGCTTTTGGATATTTCCGACTTTCATCTCACTTACTTTCCCTTTGCCTTCTAGCAGTAAAGCTTTCATCAAGATCTCCCCTTTTACATTTCTTCCTTCAATTAAAAGTTCTTTTTCAGTATAATAAATACATGTTGTTTACAAAAGACGGCACTTTCATGTAACCAGGTACCTTCCCGGTAACCTAGGTCTATGGATATTAAATTATTATATCCATATTTCATATCTGTTTATGAATGGAGGATTAGCGGTGAAAGCACCCCACTATAATGTACCTGTTGAAGCAACACTTGAAGTAATCGGCGGGAAATGGAAAGTCGTTATTTTATGCCTCTTAAAAGAAGGCGAAAAACGTTTTAGCGAACTTCAGCGAGCTATGCCTGCTATTACTAAAAAAATGCTGTCTCAACAGCTAAAAGAATTAGAAAAAGACGGTGTAGTTAATAGAAAAGTATACAATGAAGTTCCTCCTAAAGTAGAGTACTCACTCAGTGAAGAAGGCGAAACCTTACGAGAAATTTTAAATATGATGTGCGCATGGGGAGATAGAAGAATGGGAAACACCCCAAATTGCAGCTAAGTTCTCCTAGCAGCTTTGTTAAAATAACCGAATAGCTGCTGGGAAGAGCTATTCGGTTGTTTTATCTATTTCCCTACTCTTTCTTATGAGTCGCCCTTGTGTAAGAACATCTGACAACACTATAGAATTCTTTCGCATTTTCATATATGATGATGTCGAACGATGCAGCCAGAATTGTCGAAATAAAACTCAAGAATGATAGGTGATTCAATGATGCAATTAGGTTTAGATTTATCTCAAAAACAACTATTAAAATTGGCCATGACACCTGAATTACGTCAGTCTATCAACATTTTAAATTATTCTACGGCCGATTTAGTTCATTATCTTCATGAGCAAGTCAATGAAAATCCTGTAATTAAACTGTCTGCTGGCGATTCTCAGCAAAAAAATTCATTTAATACTCGAGAACAGCGTTCATATTCAAAAGGTCACACCGATGACGAGTATAATCCGTTTAATTATATATCCGATCAAACTGTGACATTAGAGAGCCATTTATTAGAGCAGCTGTCTATGCTAAATCATTTACACTCACAGCAAAAACACATCGTTCAATTTCTAATTGGAAACTTAAATAAAAACGGCTTTTTAGCAATTGAACCAAAATTGGCAGCCGAACTGCTTAACGTTTCAATTGACGAAGTCAACGATATGATTCACGTTTTACAAAGCTTTGATCCAATCGGAGTGGGCGCTCAAAACTTTGTCGATTCACTGCTTATTCAAATTAAGGCCAAAAAGTCAAAGCCTCCTCTTTTATACGATGTGGTGAAACACGATATTGAAGATATTGCTAACAAAAAATATCGGAACATTTCAAAAAAATACTCTATTTCAATGCGCGAAGTACAAGAAATTGTTGACTGCTTGCGGACATTGAATCCTCGTCCAGCAGGAGATTTCTATGTTCCGCTTACGAAGTACATTTCGCCTGATGTAACGGTACAAAAAATAGACGGCCGCTATCATGTTATTCTTCATAGCGAGCTGCTTCCGCCCATCGAGATTAACAGCACCTACCAAAAACTGGTTCATCGCTCTGCATGCGTAACAACCGATCGATACGTACAGGAAAAAATCCATGAAGCTACTTGGCTAATTAATAGTATTGAGCAGCGTAATGTGACGATTTACAACGTGTCTAAAGCCATTGTGGAACATCAGCAAGATTTTTTTGAAATGGGTATTTCGGGGCTAAAGCCGCTTACCTTAAAAGATATTGCTCAAAAAGTAGACTGTCATGAATCAACGGTAAGCCGTGCGACGAACGGAAAGTATATTCAAACGCCGCGCGGACTGTTTGAGCTAAAATACTTTTTCACTAATTCTTTAGAGAGAACCGACGGCGAACAAAGCAATTCTACCGCCTTTATAAAAGAGAAAATTAAAACATTAATTGCCGAAGAAAATAAATTAAAACCTCTTTCAGACCAAAAGCTTATGTCTCTTCTTTCCAGCGAAGGAATTCAAATTTCAAGGAGAACAGTAGCTAAATACCGTGAAGAAGCTGGAATTGAAAGTTCTTCTAAGCGGCGACGATTTTAATATTATTTATTCTAAATTACAGCTTTATCACTACTAAAAAGAACCCGTTGAATAAAAATCAACGGGTTCTTTTTATCGGTTTCCAATAAATAAAAGCCATATGATATTGATACGTATATTCATATGTGTCATTTATTTTCTTTACATGCTGTAAAATAATCTTCTCAGTTTCTAATTTGTCAATATCTTTAGAAAGTACCTTGGTCGAGTTCTTCTTGATGAGATCTTCGTACGTCTCATAGGTTATCGTTTTGGTTATAGGAACCAGCTTACAATCTGCGTAAATGCCCAGTTCATATAAAATATTTAGTAAGTCAATATATTCCTTACGACGCCATTTAATCTCGTACCCAAGTTTTCTATGTAACTCTACGTAATGAGGCTTTTCTGGACCCGCTGACATGCCAATAACCGCCAAACGATTAGCCGAATCATTCATATTTAAGAGACCATCGACAATGTTATGCATACGGTAAAAACAGTTTATTCCTACTACCACGTCATAGTTATCTGTTAGACGCTCATGCTCCCATTTACCTTCTATGAACTTTAGATTAGAGCGGGCATTTGATTGTTTTTGTAAGTAGCCGATGATGCTTGGCGAACAATCCATACACGTAAGTTCTTTTACATAATCCGCAATTGAAAACGTATAACTTCCCCAGCCAGGGCCAATTTCCATGACAGAGTCACTTGGATTCAAAAAAGCAAGAAGTTCTTGCTGAAGCTGTTTCACTACAGGATCGTTTTCTGAAACAAAAGACATTTTTTCTAGATATTTCTGCCAAAATTCATCTTCAGCTTTGTCATTTATCATCCGTTCCGATATTGAACCGTCCCATTCTTTCAGCCCTTCCTGCCACTTTTTCACACGATCACTTTCATACACCGCAAATTTTGTAAGCTGCATGCATTCACATTCCCCTCTTTCTCACGTAAACCTATACTAACATAAAGAAAAAGAGAGTTCCTTTTTAAACTGGAACTCTCTTTTTCTATTAGTTAAATTAGGCTGCTGCCTCTTCCTCTGTGTGATGCTTCTCTTTTCTGGCATTGATATAAAACATTATCAATGAAAGAGTGATGAAGATTGCTGCAAAGATTCCAAGTACGCCAGCCTGATGCCATACATAGCCGAAATCATCACCAATTGAAATAATTTCACGGAAACCGCGAATTGCATAGGTCATAGGCAAGTATGGATTGATTGCCTGGAAGAATTCCGGCACAAGTGCTTTAGGGAATGTACCTGCACTGCCGCCAATTTGAAGCAGCAGAATAATAAAGGCTAAATACTGCCCTACTTTTCCTAACCCTGTTGTTAAGAACAAGATCAGTGTAAAGAACGTTACACCTGTAATCATCGTAAAGATATAGAAGTGCCAAATGCTTGTTACGTTTAAATGCAAGCCCCAAAGAAGAGCTGTAACAGCAATCGCTGCTTGCAGCATACCTACAATAGTGATGACACTAAACTTACTTAAGAACCACGAAATACCTGATGTCGGTCGAATTGATGGCTCTTTCATTGGGTACACCGCTGAAAACATTAATGTTCCCGCAAACAAGCCAATACATAAGATGTATGGAGCTAATCCGACACCGTACTTATCTACGTTGTTTTGTTTATCTGATTTTAAATCCGTTGGATTTGAAAACATGCTGTATGTTTTATCATCCGCTTTAACATCTTTTGCATCTTTTGCACCATCTGCTAAAGAAGAATGAAGCTCGCTTGTTCCATCTGATAATTTAGATGAACCGTCATATAGTTTGGATGAACCATTTGTTAACTCTTTAGAACCATTTGCTAATTTGGTTGCCCCGTTTTCTAGCTGCGTTAAACCATTTGCTAGCGCTGCGCTTCCTTGTTCAGACTTCTTAAGTCCATCCACAAGTTGCTGCTGCCCGTCAGCAAGCTTTCCAGCTCCTGTATGAGCGTCAGCTATACCGCTGTTTAGCTCTGCAAATTTGCTGTTGAACTGCTTTTCACCGTCTGCTAGTTTAACAGCACCGTTATATAATTGAGTTTGACCATTGTATAACTGAGTCTGTGCGTTGTATAACTGAGTTTGACCATTGTACAACTGATTTTGACCGTCAGCAATTTTATTAATGGCGCTTTGAATATCTTCTCCGCCTTTAGACAGCTTTTGAAGCGCTGCTGATAACTCTTGCACTTTATCTACTTTTGCTTTTAGCTGCTCTGCTTTTTGCTGCTGTTCATCCATAAACTGCTGAGACGTCAGCTTTTTAATTCCTGCAATCAGCGTTTGTTTTTGCTCATCGGGAATAGATTCGTTGCTGTTAATGCTGTCAATGAGAGCTTGCTGCTGTTGTTCAAACTCCGCTTTTTTTGAGTCTACCTGCTGTTTAATCTGAGTGATTTCCTGTTCCGCTTGATTAATTTGCTGCGTAACATTGCTCACTTCAGCATCTACTTGATTTAAGCCGCTTGTGAACTGCGGTAGTTTCCCTTGAAGTGTTTTTGTCCCTTCATTAAGTTGCTTTGTAGCATCTTGGAGTTTTTTGGTCCCACCTTGCAGTTTTTCAGTTCCGTCTTGTAGTTTCCCCAACCCAGTGCTAAGCTTTCCTGCACCTGTTTCAAGTTCTTTAGAAGCCGCATAAAGCTGTCCGCTTCCACTTTCTAGCTTCCCTAAACCGCTGTTTAGGCTGCCTAAGTTTTCATTAATTGTGTCCGCACCGTTTAGTAGCTTAGCTGCACCGGCATTTAGATCAGTTGCTCCTTTTCGTGCATCTGCTAATCCATTTGCCAATTTAGCTGTACCGTCTTCAAACGTAACCGTGCTGTCTGCTAGTTTCTTCATGTTATCTCGCAGCGTTTTCGAGCCATCTTCTAGCTCTCCTGCACCGTCACTTGCTTTTTGAAGACCGTCCGCTACTTGCTTAAAGCTGTCAAATACCGTTTCAGCATACTGCTTTGTGACTGCTTCTTTAATCTGATCATTGATTTTAGCTACTGCATTTGAGCTAATTTGAGCGCCTGAATAGTTCTTTCCGGCATTTGTATGGTAGATAAATTTCATTTTTTTAGGATTCTCATCCATTAATGTTGTTGCATTTTTAGAGAAATTCTTTGGAATTTCTAAAACTAGATAGTAGTCTTCGTTCTTTAAGCCTTCTAACGCTTTTTCTTTGTTCGTAAATTTCCAGTCAAATTTATCGTTTTTCTTTAAATCATCAACAAAATCACGACCGACATTCAATTTCTTTCCATCTAATGTAGCACCTTTATCTTCATTTACCACTGCAACTGGAATTTGATCTGTTTTTCCATATGGATCCCAGTAAGCAGATAAAAAGATGACATTATAAAGTAATGGAACAAATAACAATCCGCAAATCACAACAATAGTCATTGGTTTGGAAAAGATTTTTTTCCATTCTCCTTTAATCATATTCATGTTTTTTAGCCTCCAATAATCCTTACTTCCGCCTGACTGTTTGACCGAAAAACATTTTCGGTCATGAAGTTCTGATTAATGTTACCATATTCACAAGAATAAGGTCAATCGTTATTCTGTAATTAAAAGCTGATTTTAGCAGAAAGTTTAAAATCAGCTTTTTAAGATAACGTTCACACTAAATATCAGGCTTAAATCATGAGTTTCATTCGCATCGTTCTTAGTAAATGCCCGTCAAATTCATCATCAAATTCATCCACAAGCTGGAAACCTTTTGATTGATAAAATGCACGGCCTATTCCGTTTTCCCTTTCTACGTTAATGTAAACGATTTTTAATTCCTTCGAGCGCTTCATTCCTTTTTCTAACAATTGCGAACCGATTCCTTTTCCTTGATAAGCAGGCAGTATATAGATAGATCCTAGTTCTATTTCCCCTCTGTTTTGTAGTCGGAAAAAGTTAGCGTATCCTACGATTTTCTCATCAATAGTTGCTACATAAATGAACGAATTACGCAAGCGCCACAGCAGCCTTTTATTGGAGTATGCTTCTGAAAGAAACCGATTCTGAACGCTTCTAGGAATAATTCCTTCATATGTATCATACCAACTCATCTTTGCGACGTATTGAACAGACGTAATATCTTCTTTTCTCATTTTGCGAATGATTACCTCCACTCACATCCCTCCTGACAATTTACTGCTAAAATCGTACATAATTTCACCTGAAAAATATAGTTATAAATATATATTTTTAATTGTAACGCTCTAGAAGCATTGATTGATTTTAGAACCTTATGTATAATCGAGATAGATACAAATTGAAAATGATTATCATTAACAGGAGTGCTGAATGATGAATTTAACTACCGTGAGTATTGGCGACAAAGTAAAAGTTAAAAACATTGAATTTTTAGATAGATCATTAGAACGCCGCCTTCTTTCTTTTGGAGTAAAAAAAGGCTGCGAACTGTGCATGAAGCAAAAAACCATCTTAGGAGGACCTTGTATTATTGAATGTCAAGGTCAAATGATTAGCATCCGAAAACGCGATGCGGCCAAAATTGAGGTTGAAACAGCATGAGTACAATTGCACTTTTAGGAAATCCAAACACAGGAAAAACTTCTTTATTCAATATATTAACAGATTCCTATGAATACGTAGGAAACTGGAGCGGTGTAACCGTTGAAAAGAAAGTTGGATCTATTAAGAAGCAAAACAGCCAGCTGGTTGATTTGCCGGGTGTGTATGACTTTACTCCTCTTTCTTCAGATGAAGCAGTGGTAACTAACTTTTTGTTAACCGGAGAATTTAACAGTATGCTGAATATTGTAGACGCTTCTCAGTTTGAAAGAAGCATGCATCTCACTATTCAAGCATTGGAATATGGAAAGCCATTAGTAATCGGCTTAAATATGATTGATGTAGCGGAAAAACGCGGACTGACTTTTAATTTGGAGAAGCTTAGCAAATCATTACATATTCCGGTTTCAGCGATTGTTGCCCGTAATGGAAAAGGAATTAATGAGCTTCTCACCACTTTGAAGCAAGATTTAAAAGCCCCTTCATTTCAATTAAATTATGGGGAAACCGCTGAACAAGCAATTCATATGATTCAAACAAAAGCGGACGTCAGCAGATGGATTGCCATTCAATTCTTAGCGGAAAATAGCGTAATCGAATCAACATTAAAAGAAAAAGCGAGTTACTCAGAGCTGCTTGAGCTTCGAAAAGCCGCTGCACAAAAAATAAACAAGCCGCTTAGCGAGCATTTCTTCGACGTGCGTACAGCATTTATTGAACGCATTTCGAGCGAGTGTATCATAAAGGGCAGCGAAACACCTTTAACCTTCACGGATCGAATCGATCGAATTGTGACGCATAAGTGGCTTGGTCTCCCTATTTTTCTTGGCTTAATGTATTTGATTTTTAATATTACGTTTACGTGGATTGGCGTTCCGCTTTCTGATAAACTGGACGGCTTCTTTGGCGGAACACTTAGTGAAGGCGCTGATTCTCTTTTAAATGCAGCTGGTGCCGCTCCATTTATTCATGATTTAATTGTGGATGGCATTATTGCAGGAGTAGGCGGCGTACTAGTATTTGTACCACAAATTTTTGTCCTGTTCTTTTTCATTTCACTGCTTGAAGATTCAGGATACATGGCTCGAATTGCTGTAGTAATGGATCGTATAATGGAATTTTTCGGTTTGAACGGAAAAGCATTTATTCCGATGATTATTAGCTTTGGATGTAACGTACCGGGGATTATGGCCGCGCGTACAATTGAACAGCGAAAAGAGCGCCTTATGACCATTTTAGTCAATCCATTTATGAGCTGCTCAGCACGTCTTCCTGTATACGCTTTGTTTGTAGGTGCGTTTTTTGTGCAAAACGGAGCAGCTGTGGTGTTTTCTATGTACTTGCTTGGCATTATTTTAGCACTTGTTGTAACGAAAATTTTATCAGTAACGCTTCTTAAAGACGAACAATCAACTTTTATTGTTGAACTTCCTCCTTACCGCGTACCTCAAGCCAAGACTCTTTGGAGAAGCACGTGGGAAAAAGGCCGAAATTTCGTCCGAAAAGCAGGTACGGTTATTTTAGCTGGCTCTGTATTTATCTGGCTATCATCTTACGCTGGCCCTGGCGGTTTTGGAGTAGATATGGAAAATAGCTTTATGGCTATTATTGGAGGTGCTATCGCTCCTCTATTTATCCCTTTAGGCTTTGCGACATGGCAAGCTGTAGCATCACTGATTACAGGCTTCCTAGCGAAAGAAGTGGTTGTTTCAACTATGAGCATCATTTATAAAGTACAAGAAGGACAGCTTGGCGACACAATGAAGACATTCTTTACACCGCTAACAGCCTATACGTTTATGGTGTTTGTTCTTCTTTACGTTCCGTGTCTAGCAACCGTCGCTGTTATTCGACGAGAAACCGGCTCATTAAAATGGACAGCATTTGCTGTGGCCTACCCTTTGGTTGTCGCTTATCTCGTAGCTTTGCTTGTACACACTATTGGAAAAGTACTTGGTTTTTCTTAAAAGGAGTGAATAACATTGATTATTAACATTTTAATTGGGGTTTTGATTTTTGGGTATGCCCTTTATCATATGACAAAATTCTTCCGCAAGAGTACTCAGGGAAAATGTGCAAGCTGCGCACAGCAATCTTCTTGTGCAACGGATGATTGCGGTATTGACTGGGATAAAACGATTCAAGAGGCTCAAAATCAATCATCTTAATACATTAAAAAAGCATCCTGATAGACGGGATGCTTTTTTAATGTTACGCAACTAGTTTTAAAATGAGATGAGAAAGGACTTCCTTTTCCTCTTCACTGCTGACTTTCCATAACTCATGAAGGACTTTTTCTTCTCGGTTTCGAGGCTCCTCATTTTTGGCTAAATAGCTAGCCACTTTTTTTGTAGCAGCTGCTAATTGTTCCTCATTTAACCCGAGCTTTTTACCGACATGAACTTTTTGAGTTAAATAATCAGTAAACGTATCAAAATTCTGCAAAATTGCTTCTTTTTTCTCCGTCCCTAAATTATCTACCGTTTCTTCAATTTTATTCATGTCTTTTGTAGTTCCTTCATTCATTTGACTCACAGTTAACATCTCCTTCTTAGTGAATAGACTGATATGTTCTTTCACGCTCAGATTCTGGTTTTTCGTCCGGCGTCATCTTTTCCTTACTTATTTCAGAAGTTGCATCTTTCACTTTTTCACCAATTTGCTGTAAATCACTTTTAGCATCTTCTACCGTTGATTTTGCATCATGCGTAACGCTTTTCACATCTTCTGCTTGCTTAAAGAAATCTTCATTTACACGCTCGTACAAATGTTTGGCATCATTAATTGCATCTTTTAAAAGATTCGATGCATTTTTCATTTGCTGCACCATTTTTTCTTTTGTTTCTTGAGGGTTCTCTTTTACTTGATTAATCATGTTTGCAGAAGAGTCCTTTAATGTAACGGCTCTTCTTTTAACAGATGAGCGAGTTTTATTATCAAGTAATGTTATACATCCACCTACAACTGCCCCGACAACAACACCTTTTACTAGCTTGCTGCTGTAGCTTTTCCCCGTGGTGCTAACAGCTGCAGTGCTATTAGCTGTCTGTGGATTGTTATTAATTCCTACATCGTTGTTGATGCCTGCGCTGTTGCTTAAAGCAGGGTTTTGTAATTCAGATCGGTTTCTTTCCATTTTTACTGCCTCCTTTAGCATCGTTATTGAGTGATTTCCCATCTTTTTTTATATTTAAACAATTGAATTCGTTAAAAATAAAAAACATGACTAAAGGCCACCTTTTATATCTCACTAGTCAAGAATAACTATATAGTAAAAAAAGCTAAATTTTTTAATGGAAAGATACAAGCCGGATTTTTGTAAAAGGATTGTCAGCACCGGTATAATAAGAAGTACTGTAAAAGAAATTTTATACTATTGGTCATAGGGGTGAAACAATTGAGCCAGCTTAATAAGGAATTTAACTGTGAAAAAGAATTAACGCTTGCTATTATCGGCGGAAAATGGAAGATGCTGATACTATGGCACTTAGGACGTGAAGGAACAAAACGGTTCGGGGAACTAAAATCGCTTATTCCTGATATTACGCCGCGCATGCTGGTTAACCAGCTGCGGGAACTGGAAGAAGATCTAATTGTTAACCGTAAAGTTTATCCTGTCGTACCACCTAAAGTCGAATACTCACTTACAAAAGAAGGAGAAAGTTTAATGCCTATTTTAACAGCCATGTACGATTGGGGTAAAAATTACCGTGATACAGTGCTGGTCAATCAAGAACAGAAGGCAGAAACGTTAATTAAATGATGGAAACGAATCCTTCTATTCCATAGTTTTTATTTTTTTATGCGGATGATATTACTCAATATCATCCGCATTTTTAATGAAAATTAAGCGGTTACAAGACTGATATGTCCATTAGTATACTTCTGTATACTATCATTCCCCACACTATTTGTGGGAAAAGTGCGTACTTTTAAGAACCTCAAACTGCGGGTACAATAACTACACCAGCTGCTTTTTATGTAAAAAGGCACAAAAGGTATCTATAGATTTCTGTAAGGAGTGGAGTAGAATGGAATTACAATTAGCATTAGATCTTGTTAATATTTCTCAAGCAAAAGAGGTAGTAAAAGAAGTTGAAGAACATATTGATATCGTGGAAATCGGTACACCTGTTGTAATCAATGAAGGGCTTCGCGCCGTTAAAGAAATTAAAGAAGCATTTCCTAATTTAAAAGTATTAGCTGACCTAAAAATTATGGATGCAGCTGGTTATGAAGTACAGCAAGCTTCTCAAGCTGGAGCAGACATCATTACCATCTTAGGTGTGGCTGAAGATATGTCAATTAAAGGTGCAGTTGAAGAAGCGAAAAAACAAGGTAAAAAAATTCTAGTCGATATGATTGGTGTAAAAGATATTAAAGGACGCGCAAAAGAGCTAGACGAATTTGGCGTTGACTATATCTGCGTACACACAGGATACGATCTTCAAGCAGTTGGTCAAAACTCTTTTGAAGATTTAGTAACAATCAAAAGCGTTGTAAAAAATGCAAAAACAGCCGTTGCTGGCGGCATTAAATTAGAATCTTTACCTGAAGTAGTAAAAGCACAGCCTGATCTTGTTATCGTTGGCGGAGGCATCACGAGCCAAGATGATAAAAAATCAGTTGCTTCTCAAATGAAAGAGCTTATTACAAATTAAGGAGCTTTCTATGCATACGAGCGAACATTTAAAAACGGTTATGAATGAGCTTTTACAAACAACAGCTCTAATCGCTGACGATGAAGCTGAACAGCTTGTAAATGGCATCATCTCATCTAAAAAAGTGTTTGTCACAGGAGCAGGCCGTTCAGGTCTTATGGGCAAGTCGTTTGCTATGCGTATGATGCATATGGGCATTGATGCTTATGTCATTGGAGAAACCGTGACGTCCACTTTCACGCAGGATGATTTATTAATCATCGGATCAGGTTCTGGCGAAACGAAGAGCTTGATTCCTATTGCTCAAAAAGCAAAAGAACTTGGAGGAAAAGTTGGAGTAGTCACGATTTCCCCCGATTCCACGCTTGGCAAGCTGGCTGACTTCATCGTGAAGCTGCCCGGCGCTCCGAAGGATCAAGAACAAAGCAGTTATCAAACCGTACAGCCTATGGCGTCACTGTTTGAACAAACGCTTCTTCTTTTTTACGATGCGCTGATTCTTCGCTTCATGGAGAAGAAAGAACTTGATACTCATACGATGTACGGAAAGCATGCAAATTTAGAGTAGAAAAAGGTCTTGCCTAGGCAAGACCTTTTTTGTTTTGGAACTTTCTATATAACCAAATATTCACTTATCAGATAACTAAATGTACTTTATCATTATTTATTTTTTCAAAAGCCCTATTCGAATTTTGCTGCATCTCCATAAAACGGCTGCTCTGCAACTTTAATCGAGTCTGTTGGACACCCTTCGTACGCTTCCATCATCTCATCTTGCTGATGTTCAGGAACTTCTTTTGTTCCTTCGTTGTTATCTAATACGGCATAAGCAAGACCTTCTGAATCATAATCATAAAGATCTGGCGCACTCCCTCCACATGCTCCGCAAGCAATACATGTTTCCTTATCTACTATCGTAAAAGCCATAAAAAAACCTCCTTGACCTTTTCACTTTCTCTTTCAGAAAGTTACGTTCAGTATAAGGAGGTTTTTTTAAATTCGTCTTAAATTATTTACTGAGATTCCCCAATATTCTCAAACATCTCATCTACATTTGGCTTTTTCTTAATTAACCCTGACTCTTTTAACCAGTCAACGTTTGATTGCCATGATTCTTTCGTTTGACTGCCGAATCCTTGTTCAGACTTCATTTTTGGAAGTAAGATATTCAAACTTTTTGTTTCCACATCTTTTTCGAGCGGAAAGTTTGATTTATCTTGATTATCTAACAAAATTTGAAGTGATTCTTTTGGATGTTTCTCCGTGTATTCATACCCTTTTGTCGCGGCACGCCAAAACGCTTTAATCGTATCAGAATCTTTTGCCCACGTTTGATCCCCTGTAACGGCCACTAGCTCGTAATAAGATGGCACGCCGTAATCTGACGGATCAATGTCAACCGTTTTGTATCCTTTTTTGTGAAGCAATGGTACTTCGTGGTTAATATACGCACCTATTACAGCATCTACTTTTTTGCTAATCAGCGATGAATTTAACTCAAACCCTACGTCTACTAGTTTTACTTTATTCGGATCTCCTCCATCGCTTTTCACCATTTTCTTTAGAACAGATTCACTTAATGGTGTTCCGCTGTATCCTACTACTTTTCCTTCTAAATCTTTAGGACGCTTAATACCGCTATCTTTCAATGCCACAACCCGGTTTAGCGGAGATCTTACAATCGCTCCTACCGACTTTACCGGCACATCTTCATTTGCTCGTGCCATTGCTACATCAGGCTGATAGTAAAGGCCGAGCGTGACTTTCCCTGCAGCTGCTAAATTAAGCGAGTCTGTTGGATTAGCAGGAAATTGTACTTTTACATTCAGCCCTTCTTTTTTGAAATATCCTTTTTCTTGTGCAGCGTAAATGAAGCTGTGCACTGCATTTGGATACCAATCAAGCATAATTGTAACGTCTTTTAATTTTTTACTGTCACCAGCTTTATTTTCCTTGTCCTGACCGCAAGCAGCGAGCATCAAAACAAGCAGCAGGCTTAAGCTAATCGCAAACCATTTTTTCATTCTGTTTTCCTCCACTTTAATGAACGTTTTTCGAAACCTACTACAATAATAAAAAATAAAATACCGAGCGCGGATAAAATCACAATTGGTGCAAATACACCAGCTGCATCAAACTGTGTCATCATGCGACGACTGAAATATCCTAAGCCTGCTTGCGCACCCAACCATTCCCCAATGGCAGCACCTATTATACTAAAGGTAACCGCTACTTTGAGTCCCGAATAAAAATGAGGCAGTGCAGAAGGAATGTTCAACTTAAAGAAAATATCTTTTTTTGTTGCTCCCATCGTTAACATGAGTTCTTTTAACTCTTTGTTTGTAGAACGAAGCCCGTCAAATGTGCTAACGGTAATGGGAAAAAACGTAATTAATACGGTCACAATCACTTTGCTCCAAATGGAGTAGCCAAACCACAGCACAAATACAGGAGCAATGGCAATGGTCGGAATCATTTGTGACGCAATAATAAGCGGATAAAAAGCACGCTCAATAAGCGGACTCCAATTCATCCACACAGCCAGCAGAACCCCTAGCACAACGGATATTACAAGCCCAATTACGACAATAGATAACGTAGCTGGTAAATGCTTAAACAATAAATCCATTCGCAGCTCCCAAAGCTTCGTTAAAATACCGCTGGGCGTTGGTAAAATAAACGGATAGTTTACAATGCGTGCTCCAATTTCCCAAGCAGCCAGCAAAATGACTACTAAAATCACTGAAGCCCCGTACTTTTTCATGTATTCACCTTCGATCTTAGCTGTTCAATTAAATAATCTTTCACATCAAGCACTCGCTGTTGATTCAGATCTTTTTGCGTTCGAGGTCTGCTAAGCGGCACTTGAATTTCTTCAAGACAACTTACTGGCTTGTCTGAAAAGATAAAAATGCGATCTGATAAAAAAAGCGCTTCATTGACGTCATGAGTGATAAATAAGATGCTATGCTTACGCTTTTGCCATTGGTCAAGCAGCCATTCCTGCATCGATAAACGTGTGATTGCATCAAGTGCACTAAAAGGCTCATCTAAAAGCAGCACGTTAGAACCGCTTAATACCGTCCGAAGAAAAGAAACGCGCTGCTTCATCCCTCCGGATAAATCACTTGGAAAACGGTTTTCATACCCTTTTAGGCCAAACTCTTCAAGCAGCTGAGACACTTGCTTATGAGCACTTGCTTTTGATACATTGTGAAGCTCAAGAGGCAGTGCTGCATTGTCTAGAATCGTACGCCACGGAAGCAGCAAATCTTGCTGCGGCATATAGCCTACTTTTCCTAGTCGCTTTTCATAAGACTTTCCGTTAATCACGATATCGCCTTCACTCTGCTGTTCAAGACCTGTAATAAGACGAAACAACGTACTTTTCCCAGAGCCGCTCGCTCCAACGATACTGACAAACTCGCCTTCTTTCACGTCTAAGTTTAATGATTTTAAAATCGCTTGATCACCGTTCTTGTACGTAAAACTGACGTTTTGAAAAGATAACACAGACCTATTCATGAATTGGCCACATCGCTTCGTTATAAGCCATATCCCAGAACATATACTCAAAACGCGTCGTATTCAAGAAAATTTCTTCAAGCTTTTCTAATTCCACTTCTGATTTATCTTCAGTAAGTGAGTCAAATAAATTGATACACCATGTCGCCAGTTCTCCAAATTCTTCTGAGCTGTACATTTCAATCCACTCACGGTAAAACTCATTGTTAGCTCCAGGCTTTTCACTAAGTTCTTTTCCTATTTCCCAGTAGCTCCACATACAAGGCAAAAGAGCGGCTACTAATTCAGCTAATGTTCCACTTTGACCAACGTGCAGCATATAGTGCGTGTATGCAAGCGTTGTAGGAGATGGCTGCGCTTTTTCTAATTCTTTTTCGCTGATTTCAAATCTCTTGGCATACTCACGGTGCAGACTCATTTCTTCGTTTAATGTAGAGTCTAAAAGGGCTGCAAATTTCCCCATCGTTTGAAGATCGGTAGCTTTCATGGCTCCAATCGCAAATAATTTGGCATAATCAATTAGGTAAAGGTAATCTTGAATCATGTAGAAGCGAAACTTCTCCTTTTCAAGCGTTCCATCTCCCATCCCCTGTACGAAGGGATGATTATGATTTTGACGCCAAATAGGCTGCAGCTTTTCGTATAATCGTTCACTAAATTTCATGATGATCACTCCTTATGCGTATGCAGCCACGTATAAATGAACTGCACTATCACTTTTGTATATTGAACAAGCTGATTAATATCTAATTGTTCGTTCACAGCATGTGCATTTGCTAAATTTCCCGGACCGTAAATAGCGGCGGGAATTCCCGCATCAGCTAGCCATCCCCCGTCTGTTACGCTAGTTGACACATCAATTGGAGGCTTTTTCCCTTCCATTTGTTCATGAGTATTTGCAAGCAGCTGCACTCCTGCATGATTTTCATCAATTTCTAATGACGGAAAGATTTCTCCTCTGTCTTCAATCATTGATGTGCCTCCCCATTCAAAGGTTGGCAGATTATCTTTTAACCATGGATCTGCTTTTGCAATAGCTATAATATATTCTTCCACTTCTTTTGATACTTGGTCGTACGATTCATTAGGATAATAGTGAACGGTGATCCACAGCCTGCATTCATCTGCAATAAAAGCAGCATGTCTTCCGCCTTCGATTACTGCTGGATTAATCGTATTTGTCCCTGGCAAAAATCCTGGATAGCTCTTTGTAACAGCCCAGTGACGCTCCAATTCTTGTAGCCCTCCGATCACTTTTGCCATCTTTTCAATAGCGCTTGCGGCTAACAGGCCTCCTCCAGCATGAATCATACTTCGGCGTGTACCGTCATGATAGGTTTTACTGCTTTTTATCGTAATCCATCCCGTGATCACTCCGCCTTGACCTTGAATATGTAAATCACTTGTATCGACTACAAGCGCAAAATCAGCTGTATACCCTTTCTGACAGCATTGCAGCGTACCTGCCTCTCCTACTTCTTCTCCTACAACGGATTCAAAAATCAAGTCTCCTGGCAGCTCGATTCCTGCTTCTGTTAAAAGCTGAACTGCAAATAATGCTCCCGCCAAACCGCCTTTCATATCAGCAACTCCGCGTCCAATTATCATATTGTCTTTCACAACAGCTTCAAACGGATTGGTTTCCCAATTTTCATTTTCTTGTACCTCAGCAACATCCATATGGCCGTTAATAATCAAGCTTTGATAGCCAGCCGATTTTTGTCCTTTTAACGTTCCCACTACGATAGGGTCGTTAGAATATAAGTCCCACATATCAATGGAAAAACCGCAGTTTTTAAGAAAATCCGCTACGTACAGCTGCGCTTCATGAGAATTTCGTGCAGGAGGCGCTGGCGTTTTATACGAAACAAGCGTTGTTAATAACTGGATTAACTCTCCTTTGCGCTCCTCTACCTGTTTGACAAGCAAATCAATTGTTTCTTTCATGTATGACACCTTCCTTTACGCATAAAAAAACACTTCTTTCGCAGGAAAGAAGTGTTTTTGTTTATGTACACAAAATTATTATAACGAGTTCGTAAGGAAATCCCATACAAAACATCCATTACAATACCTCTTTCCTACGCTAGTATTACCTAGTTCAGGTTATAAGGGTTAAGACTTATCGTCTCTCTCAGCTTCGAAAGCACCCCTAGTGGTGTTGTATCTCTATGAAATTAATCTATTATCATATGTTTACCTGTAATAGTTTTATCATAGTAAAGCGTTTTATTCAATAGAAAGGTTCATGATATGGTAATGAAAATAGTTTCCTTTTTAGTAGTAAAAGAAAAAGCACACACCTTTTTCATGCAGTGTGTGCTCTTTGTTTTTGTGACATTACTAGTTAGCTATTGGCTTCTTTAAAAATACACCGTTTTTTCCTTCAGACAGTAATAAGCTCAAGCTTTTGCCCCGGTCTCACTAATGAAAGCAGCTCGTGATCTTCTTCTATTACATACCCAATCACATTCACATTAGCATTTGCAGACAAATTCCTTTTAGCTATTTGAACCTCTCCTCTGTAACGTCCGTAGCCATCATTGTCCATTGTAATTGCTCCGATTCTGCGTTCTACTGTATGAAATGGCAGCACTGGTTTTACAGATCGTGTATCAACCAATCGCAGAACGTCTCTTGATACATCCGGACGCACGCTGTACGTTCCCTGTATATGAGGTGAACGAATGCGTAGCGGAATAATGCGGTTTTCTTGATATTGAACTAAACGTTTTAATAAATTTGAACTGGCGTATGGATCTCCAATATAAACCTCCGTTACTCCGCATCCGTATAAATCTACTGCAGAGGTAAAAGGACATTTATTACGGTCTTTTTCTCTAGTAGGAAGTCCTTGATAAATAGGTCCTCTCTTTTCGCCTTCTCCAGGAATATAAGCACAAACTGGAATACGAAGTTCATTAAATAAATCTGTCTGCTGTTGAAAAAACGTTTCTTCAAGCCCTGTTTCAGGCCGCGGATAAAAATTATGCCAAGCAAGCAGCTGATGATGATGAAGACCTGCAGATAATAGCGCTTCTATTTCTAGTTTTGACACTGTACTTGCATTAAGGGCAATATAAAACTCATCCGCAAGTAAAATCGTTTCTTCTACGCTAAAGCCATCGTCTAGTCTAATACCTGATACGCCAAGTGAAGATAGAGTCATAAGGCTTTCGATACCTAAATGAACCGGTGTATGCTTAGATACATCTGCATACACGCTTATTCCACAATCTCTAGCCACATGAAGCAATTCTTTTGCCCGTTCAGCCAAATCTCCTTTTTCCTCTGGAATGTGAAGTGAAGTGAATGCGCGTGTAACGCCGCATTCACTCGCTTCTACTAATCTTTGTTTGGCATCTCTATCGTTCAAATAAAATGAAATGCCAATCATTCAAACTCCCTCGCCATTTCGTCGTTAAATCCAAAGAAATAGGTACAAATAAAACCTGCTGCGTAAGCAATAACTAATCCAAGTAAATAAAGAAGAATTTGATGCGCATGAACTAAAAACGTAAGCGGCAAACCCGATACTCCCACTGCTACAGTTGCAATATGGAAGTGCGCCTGAAACGCTCCGCCGATTCCAGCTCCAAGACAAGCGGTTAAAAATGGACGCCCTAAAGGAAGTGTGACTCCAAAAATAAGCGGCTCTCCGATTCCCAGCAGCCCTGAAGGAAGTGCGCCTCCAATTGCTCGCTTTAAGCGTTTTTTCTTTGTTTTGATATAAATAGCAAAAGCTGCACCAACCTGACCGGCTCCGCCCATTGCTAGTATAGGAAGAAGCGGATCATCTCCAATCGAATTAATAAGCTCTAAATGGACCGGAGTAAGACCTTGATGCAGTCCTGTAATAACGAGCGGCAAAAACGTTGCCCCTAAAACAAAGCCTGCTACAACTCCTCCAACCTCTAAAACTCCTAAAAGACCTTTTGTGATTCCATCTGAAATGAAGCCGCCAATTGGCATGAATACCACATACGTAATAATTCCTGTAATTAACACCGTAACGGTTGGTGTAATAATAATATCCAGTGACTGTGGGACAAATTTACGTACTCGTTTTTCTAACACGGCCATAAAGATTGCTGCAAGCAGCACTCCTATTAAGCCCCCACGCCCCGGCAAAAGTGCTTCACCAAAAAGTTTAATATCAGCTACGGCAGGATTAATGACTAAAATGCCCGCTAAGCCTCCTAGAGCTGGCGAACCACCAAATTCTTTTGCTGCATTAATACCTACTAAAATACCCAGATAGGCAAATAAACCGCTTCCGATAACGGTTAAAAGAATAGCAATCTGTGAATCTGCCGGAAGCCACTTCGCCTGCACAGCTGCTTTTGTCACTCCGGTAATAAGTCCAGATGCTACAAGAGCAGGTATCAACGGAATAAAAATACTTGCAATTCGGCGAAGCAACAGCTTAAACGGAGTTGCATTTTTTTCTTTCAGCTCCGATTTCCGCTGTGCTGCACGATCTTCTAAGTTAATACCGCCGGATTCATCAATTAACTTTCCAAATTCTTCTGTTACTTTGTTCACTTTGCCCGGCCCAATAATGATTTGCAGCGTTTCTTCTTCCACTAATCCGAGCACGCCTTCAAGTTTTCGTATATCTGCCTTTTTAACAATTGAATCATCTTTTATAGTCACACGCAGCCGCGTCATGCAATGCGTATACGCTTCAATATTGGATGCTCCCCCAAGCATCTCCAAAACAGCCTTTGCTAATTGATGATTATCTAAAGACATGTTAATCCCCCTTTGTATTTTCCTCTTAGATGGATACGCCACTGAGGAAACAGACCACAAAATCCCCTTTTTTGTAATCGTTCTCTTTTTTTATTTCTTATCTTTCAAAAACTGAATGGCATCTCTTGTTTTGTCAATATACTCAATCGTCTGGTCGTACTGCTGCGCTGCAATACTTAAAAATAAAACATCAATCACATAAAGCTGGGCTAAACGAGACGATGTTGCTGCGCTTCGAAACGGCGCTTCTTGAGAATAAGACGTATACAAACAAATATCTGCTAAAGACGAAACGGTAGACTGTCCGTACTTGGTTAAGCTAATCGTCTTTACTCCGCGATTTTTAGCTAAAGATAAGACGTTGCTTACTTCAGGAGTCTCTCCTGAAAAAGAAATACCCACGACTACATCGTCTTTACTTGCATTTGCGATGAGTGTAGCTGCTAGATGGCTATCTGCAAAAGCCGTAGCATTTTTATTAATTCGAAGAAATTTTTGCTGAGCATCTATCGCAATAATATGTGAAGCACCAATTCCAAAAAAATGAATGTTTTTTGCTTCAATCAGCGCCAAAACAGCCCGCTCTACTTCTTTATAATTCACAAGCTCGGCCGTATCACTTAGACTTTGAATGCTATTGCTTGCCGTTTTTTTGACAATAGATTGAATCGTTTCATTTGTTTCAATATCCCGGTATCCTTGTTCTGTATCTCTAGCTAAATCACCGGCTACTCTTACTTTTAATTCTTGAAAGCCGCTAACCCCGATAGATTTGCACAAACGAATAACGGCAGCACTGCTCGCATTTGCTAGTCTACCTAATTCCCCAGCCGTACTGTTTACCACAGTATGCGGATTATTTAAAATATATTCAGCAATTTTCCTCTCCGAATCAGGAAGCTTAGCTACCGTGTTTTTTATCATCGTTAATCCACCTGTTGACATCGTTTCTCTCCTTTATACATAATTTTCAATCGCTTTTCTCACATAACCGCCCGCATCATTCAGTAATATCTTTGCGGTGTCGTAATTTTCATTTGTTTTGATCATAACCACTGCTGTTTTTACCTCATTATTTGCTTCTTCAAGCGTTTGACTTGCTCGCTCGTAAGAAACACCTGTAATTTTACAAATAATACCTATCGCTCGTTCCTTAAGCTTTTCATTACTCACATGAACATCTATCATTAAATTTTCATATGCTTTTCCTACTTTAATCATGGCCGCGGTAGAAATCATGTTGAGAATCATTTTATGAGCGCTTGCTGCTTTTAACCTTGTGGAACCTGTTAGCACTTCTGGACCTACTACTACCTCGATGCTATGATCTGCTTCTTTTCCAATAAGTGAATTACCATTGCAAGACAGCGCTACTGTTTTAGCTTTTACAGATTTTGCATATTTCAATGCACCAATCACATAAGGCGTACGTCCGCTTGCAGCAATTCCAATGACTGTGTCTCGTTCATTTAAATGTATTTTTTGTAAATCTGCTGCTCCCAATTCTTCTTTATCTTCTGCACCTTCAACTGCTTTCACAAATGCTTTTTCTCCTCCAGCCATCAGTCCCTGTACCTGATTGGGATTGGTACTGAAAGTAGGCGGGCATTCAACAGCATCCAATACTCCCAGCCGTCCGCTTGTTCCTGCTCCGACATAAATAAGCCGCCCTTCCTTTTGAAACGATTCGCTTACAAACTCAACTGCTACCTCTACGTCTGGAAGTACCTCTTGCACAGCCAGCGCCACTTTTTGATCTTCTTTATTCATTACGTTTAAAATTTCTTTTGTACTAGCCGTATCTATCTTCATGGTCTGCTCGTTTTGAGACTCTGTTGTTAATAACGTAAGCTGTTCATTCATCTTTTCGGCCCCTTTTTCATCATGTAGTGAAGTTATGGTTATTATAATTCTTTTAAAATATAATTTCAATAATTTATTTTATTTTCTGAAATTATATTTTAAAAGAACATAAAAAAAGATTTCAGGCATATAGCTGAAATCCTTTTTTATATCTATTTATGATTGTTGAGCAAATGTTAACAGATACTCATCTTGCATTAAAACTTCGTAATCTTTTTCACCATTTCTTACGACGTGTACAGGGACTGTTTTTGCCGGAAGTAATTCAACTGGCTCACGATAGCGTTTTGCTACTCCGTCAATAAGTTCGTTTACTAACTGCTCGTTACTCATCTCACCCGCCTGATATTTTTCTGCAAGTGGTGTCATGACTTCCGCTAATACACTTGCATCGTTAAATCCTTGAATTTCGACTTGTACGACGTACGCACCATCTTCAGCACTATACGCTGCATCTTTAATGGTATATTTTGTAGATGAAAGAGCTTTTAGAAAAGCGCTGCTTACTTCGTTTAACTGCTCATCGGTTATATTTGAGCTCAATGATGATAAAGCCCCTTTAAAATTCGTTTCAAAAAACTCTACAAACGAACTCTTTTGGAACTCCCCTTTTTCTTTTACCTGTTTCTTATCTTGCTGATTCGGATGTTTAGCAACAAATTGATCTGTATTTTGATAAACAGTGGCTTGAATTAAAGCATCCACGTATTGTCCCGCTTCCTTGGCATAGGCAGCCTGCTTTTCTTTATTTGGCGTTTCGGTGCTGCTACCATTAGAAGCAGCAGCGGCTTTTGCTTCCACTTTTGGTTTTGTTACATTGTCTAATTGGTTATATGTATACGTATACGTTTGCTTAGACTTTGAGTTTTCTGTTTTTCCGTCTACTTTAACTGAATACGACTGATTTTTTACTACTTTCTTTATTTGCTTCGTTTCTTTATCAATTGTCACAATAAGCGAAAAATCTTTTCCTTTAATTTGGTCAAGGTCTACAGCAGTATCGCTGCCTTGATTTGTTATTTTATAATAAGCTTTAGCATCACCTGCTACAATTTTTTGCTTTTTGTCTTTGTCTCCGTTAAATGTTAATACATACTCTTTGCCTTTTTCGGTGACGTCAAATTCATTTGGAAGATTTTTATCATACTTTTGGTAGTAGCGTATTGGATTTTGTTGAAGCTCCCTAGCGTTATTAATTAAAGCCTTAACGTACTTTTTTTCTTCTCCCTGTACTTTTGTGCTTTCTTCTCCAGCCACAGCTAACGTTTCATCACCGTCATGATACATCTTCAATTCTTCGCCGTTCATTTTTGTGTTAATGTAACCTGCTTTACTTTTAAAATCAAACTCTTGTACTCCGTTGACTTTGTAATCAGACGATCCTTCTTCTTTCCCATTGACTTTCACTTGAACATTTTTCACCTTTTCTTGTGCTTCTTTCACGTCACCCGTTAATTCCTCTGAAGACGGCATCCCACATGCCGAAAGCAATAGAGCGAATGATAGTGCTAAGCCGGTATTAATTATTTTTTTCATCTAAGAAACTCCTTTTTAAATATTTTTCCAAAAATAAGAATCTATGTACTTAGTAAATACACATTTTTACCATTTGTGAAACTCAACTTTACTAAATTACCATATTTACATTTAAATGGTAACCAACAAAAGAAGGAAATTGCACAATAAAAAAGTCACGAATCCGTGACTTTTTTAACAACCTTCATAACTTATTTTTTATTAGCGCTTTCATTTCAATCTCTTATAATTCCATTACTTGTCCCTATCAGTACTTCTTTACCTTGTTGATTTCGATACACTGATTTGATTTTCACTTTTTGAAAACCATCTGCTTTTTCTACTTCAGTTAATATACATTCACAGGTAACTGTATCTCCTGCAAAAACTGGACGAAGAAATTCACTCACCATTTCTCTTGCAATGTAGTTTAAGTCTCCCCCTATCTTTGTCCCAATACTAGCAGTCATAAGCCCATGTACCATTAGCCGCCCTTTTTCGTCACGTTCTATATGATGTTTGCCCCGGTCTCCAGTCATCTCCGCAAACTGCATGATTTCTTCCTCTTGAAACGTTCTTTGCCACGTAAATGTATCTCCTGCTTTACATTCCATCTTATCCCTCCCCTTAAGGTTATGACTTTACTTTTTAACTATATCACAAAAATGAATGTTCATTCATTTTTACATCAAAAAAATAGCAGAATAAATATATCCTGCTATTTCTGACAAGTAGGACAGTAATAAAGCCTTCTAGAAGCAGCTTGGACTTTTAGAATAGGCGTGCCGTCAATTCGACAAGCTTCTCCTTCACGGTTAAAAACCCAGTGGCGGTATGCAGAGCGCTTTTGCCCTTTCTTTTTTAACGATTCAGCAAGCTTTACATCATTTGTAATGCCACCTGTTTTATAGGACTGTTTTACAAGAGAAATGGTTGCTTCAGCTGCCTTTTTAAGCTGTTCTTCCGTGCAGTCTATGGGACGAGCTGCAGGGTTAATTCCCGCTACAAATAGGATTTCACTGCGCAAGTAATTGCCAATCCCAGCTATAAAGCTTTGGTCTAGCAGCAGCGATGCCCACTTTCTACGATAAAATGGTTTAGAATAAAAACGGTCTAAAAGCTCACCTGCCGTTACTTCTTCACTTAAGATATCAGGACCAACCCTTGATACAAAAGGATGAGCTGGAACTTCTTCATCACGCAATACTTCAATATCAGAAGCGCTATAAAGCAGCGCTGATTTTTTTTCATTATGAATTGCAAGGCGCAGCTGTCTGTTTGTAGATGGATAATTGTAAGATGAACGAACATACCATTTTCCATAAAGCTGATTATGTGAGTAAATGGTATAGCCGTTGTCAAAACGAATAAGCATAGCTTTTCCTTTTGTATCTACTCTCTCAATACGAGCTCCTGTTAATACTTCTTCATAATGTTGCAAAGATGGAAAAGCAAACCATATCTCGCGAACAGGAAGACCGATAATCGCTTTTTCCACTTCGTCGGCTGCTCGTCTAATTTCTGGACCTTCTGGCATATAATGAAACTCCTTTCTTGCCTAACTTTCTTCATTTATTATTTCGGTTTTATTTCTGCTTTGCAAGAAAGAAGCGGCTGCGCCCTTCTTTTGCTAAAAGAACCTTTAAATTATGCATGACGTTTACTCTTATAGTAAAATGTTGATACCTTTTTTACTTTCTATAGTGTTTATCTTACTTCCTTTGACTTATACTAGTTGGTAACCTTTTAGAAACTTGTTAATTACTTAGCATGAGGAGTTTATTATGAATAATCAATCATTTTCTCCACTATCAGCCGCTGAGATGGCTGTTATTTGGAAGCAATATATGAACGATAAAGCGATTTCTTGTATGCTCAAACAATTTCTTTGTCATGTAGACGATTTAGAGATTCAAAAAGCGATTCAAGGTACACTGCATATCACAACAAAAAACAGTGATGCGCTCACTGCTATCTTTTTAAAAGAAAATATGCCAATCCCGCTTGGTTTCGGAGAAGAAGACCTTGACGCTGAAGCTCCAAAATTATTTTCGGATTCTTTTTATTTGCTTTATTTAAAGCATATTTCAAATGTCCTTCTGCTGTCAGCAACTACGGGCGTCGATGTTGCCGCAAGAAATGATGTACGATCTTTTTTTCGCAGCTTGCTGTTAAAAGCAGAAAAGCTTAACCAAACGATTACAGATTTGTTGTTAGAAAAACAAATTTTTATAGAACTGCCTCCCATTCCTATTGCAGATGCGTCTGATATGAACGATAAAGAACTCTTCTTAGGAAGCTATTTTGATGAAAAGCGGCCGTTAACCGTCATTGAAATTTCTCATATCGTGTCAAGCATACAGACGAACTTAATTGCAAAGGATTTAATTTTAGGGTTTGCTCAAACAGCTCCTTCTCAGGACATTCAGGCTTTTTTATTAAAGGGTAGAGAGCTTGTGCAGCAGCATATTGAATCCCTGTCACAACCGCTAATGGTAGAAAACATACCGGTCACAATGAAGTGGGATTACGGAGTAGAAAAGTCTTCTGTTCCCCCATTTTCAGAAAAACTCATGATGTTTCACCTAGCTGCGATGATTACTGAAAATGTACGTGGCTACGGGCTTGCGATGTCAACAAGCCCCCGTTTAGATCTCGCTTTAAACTATACAAACTTCACGACTGAAATTTTGGAATATGCCAAAGAAGTATCAAGAATAAGTATTGAACAAGGATGGCTAGAAGAGCCTCCGCATATTCCATTTCCCAAAATTCACTTGGAATAAAAATAAGCTCGCGCTAAAGCGCGAGCTTATTTTTTAGATTCTCTCCACAGTAAATAAAGAAAATACGGAGCGCCGATAATGCCAATGATTAATCCGGCCGGAATTTCAATCGGAGGAGCAATTCCTCGCCCAATCAAATCTGCCGCTAGTACAAACAAAGCTCCAAGTAAAGCGGCTGTAGGAATCAGTTGTTTATGTCTCGGTCCCACTAACCGTTTGGCCACATGAGGAATAATAAGCCCGACAAAGCCAATGGTACCAACAACCGATACAACGGCAGCTGTCATTGCCACTGCGCTTGCTAGTAATACTAGACGAATTAGCTCTACTCTAGCCCCTAGCCCCCTAGCCACTTCATCGCCTAAGTGAATTAAATCTAACCGAGCAGCTAACAGCCAAATCAGCGGTACTAGTATAACGACCCACGGAAGTAAACCAATCAATTGATCCCATGTTCTTCCCCATAAGCTGCCGCTCAGCCAAATGAGTGCTGCGTTTACGTTTGGATTTGCTTTTGAAATTAACAAGTGAATACCGGATGAACAAAAAGCGCTGACCGCTACACCTATTAACGCAAATCGAATAGGTTCTACTCCTTTTTTATAAGCAAGCAAATAGACGATTACGAAGACAAAGGAGCCTCCTGCAAACGCAGCGACTGATAAAACAGACGGACTTGCTAAAGGCAGTAAAATAGTGACTGCAACAGCAGCTAACCCTGATCCGCTTGAAAGACCTAATGTATCGGGACTAGCGAGCGGATTTCTCATAATAGACTGTACGACGACTCCGGACACAGCTAGGCCGATCCCGGTTAAAATAGCCAGCAAAATACGAGGCAGGCGAAATTCTACCAAAATAGACGTCAAGTCAGGATCGCCAATGCCAATAAAAGACGTAATAATATCTAAAGGAGGTATGTTAATGTCTCCTAAGCTAAGGCTTATCACGCTCAGCGCTATAATTAAGACAGAAAGAATGATAAACAGGCCGACAGACTTGAATCGAGATGGCTGCTTTTTTGTTTTATTGACAGTCTGCATATATACTCATGCCTTCCTTTCTGTTTTTTTGCGTCTCGCTAAGTAAATAAAGTACGGTGTTCCAAGCAATGCTGTTACTGCACCTACAGGGGTCTCATACGGGTATGTAATAAATCGCGACAATACGTCTGCTAATAGCAGTAAAGATGCTCCAAGCAGCGCGCTCATTGGCAAAACAACTCGGTAATCTACACCTATTAAATAGCGCACCATATGAGGAACAACAAGCCCTACAAATCCAATAGGACCCGCAATCGCCACTGAAACACCAGCTAATACAATCACAACAACTGCAGTGAACGCTCTAATGGCAAAGACACGCTGCCCGAGTCCTCTAGCTACATCATCTCCTAAAGATAGCAAAGAAGACGCTCTTCCCAGACCAAACGCAACAAGCAGACCTACAATGCTAAAAGGAAGCAACACGTGAACATGTCCCCAGTCCCGCCCAATAACTGAGCCGGTGAGCCAGAACATAACGCCTTCTGTTTTGCTTTCATTAAAAATTAGTAGCGTTTGTGTAAGAGACATAAGCATACCTTGTATAGCGACACCCGTTAAAGCAAGCTTTACATCGCTGTCTCCTCCTTTAATCAACGAACTCATGACGTAGACAATAACAGCAGCAAAGGCGCCTCCTAAAAATGCTCCAAACACCCCGCCAATCATGCTTACACCTGGCACTAAAACCGTTAAAAATACCATTGCCGCTGATGCCCCGGCATTAATACCAAAAATACCAGGAGAAGCTAATGGGTTTCTAGTTAATGCTTGCATCAACGCTCCGGCGACAGCCAAATTAGCACCAACAAATGCCGTGACCAATAAGCGAGGCAGGCGGACAGTTTGAATAATCGATTGTTCTTTTGATCCGTCAAAATCTAGTAAAGCTTGCTTAATCGTCCCAAAAGAAATATGTATAGAACCGATGGAAATAGATAAAAACATAGAAATCAGTAAAAGAATGATAACAGCAAGAAAAATAGCTATTATGCGAAGTGGAGATTTGTTTCTTTTGGATAAACCGTGAACAGCTTTCATAGTAGACTGCGCCTCCTTCCATTTGAAAGTTCAATAAAAAGAAAAAAACAACCCCGCTGGATTGTTCTTTTCTTCGTTATTATTTGCCTTCAAATAATAACTTTTCTGCTTCATCTGCAATACCATTTGCACCTTGTACACTTCGGCGAAGAGACCATTTAAATACATCAACTTCATACACTTGATTATTTTTAACCGCTTTTAGCTCTTTCCATAATGGCTGTTTTGCTAAAGGCGTATGACCTTTTTCATTTCGCATAACAATGAGTTTGTCTGGATCTGCTTTTACGAGCTGTTCCATTGTCATTTTTACACTGTACTCTTTTGTAGGATCTGTTAATGCATTTTTGAAGCCTAATTGCTCAAGAACACCCGTTGTAAAGAAATTTGAAGTTCTAGCATTAATATTACCATTTGCATCAGCGATAACAAGTACATTGCCCGGATTTTTTGGCGCTTTTGCTTTTAAATCTTTCATTTTTTGCTTATGCTCTTCTACAACTTTTTCAACTTTTGCCTTCTTGCCAACCGCTTCTCCTACTTTTAACTCCGTATTTAGTAAATCATCGTAATTAGCATTTAAATTTTTTAATTCAATTGTTGGCGCAATTTTCGATAATTCTTTATATACATTTTTATGACGTTCTGAATCAGCGATAATCAAATCTGGCTTCAACAGTTTAATCGACTCCAAGCTAGGCTGTGCTCGCGTGCCAACTGATTTGTATCCTTTGATTTCTTTTAGTACATCTTTATCAATAAGCTGTTCTGCTTTATCATCATCAGCTACTCCTACAGGTTTAATACCAGCATCTAACAATGCATCAATAAAACCTAACTCTAATACAACTACTCGCTTTGGATTTTCTTTTACTTTTGTCTCTCCAAGCTCATGTTTAACCACTCTTGTTTTTTCATTTTTTTCATCGGCTGAATTTTCCTTGTTCGTACTGCTGCAGCCGATAAGCATTCCGATTGCCAGCATTGTAATAAAAGCCAGCAGTCCTATTTTTTTCTTATTCAAATGTCATTCCTCCTGCTTGTATCTTTATGTAGATAATTGACTCTTGAAACTGATAATCGTTATCATTATATCAGTTTTATCTATTTAAACAAGCTGATTCGTTATTTTTTAATTAAAAAAGTTATACCCATTCTATTAAAAAAGAAATTGCTACATAATGAAACCCATCCAATCAACAGCTAGAAGCAACTCAACATATGAAACCTACGTTCACCTTAACCATAAAAAATCCGAACGATTCATCGTTCGGATCTTCCTACAATTAAAATACTTTTGTCCCAACCTCTTTTTTTAGTAGACTTCTATGAATATGGGGTAATCGGCGGCAGTTCACTGCTAAGATACCATTTACCTATGTCACGAAGCTTGTAAGCAACAGGATCGTGTAAGCTAATTGTTCGTGCGTTGCGCCAGTAGCGATCAAATTTGTACTGATCAGACGTGGCCCTAGCACCCATCCCATCAAATATAGTGGAAGTAATATGTAAGGCCGTTTTGGCAGTAAACGTTTTAGCCATCGCAATGGCGACTCCACACTCGCCACGCTGCTGTCCCGTTAGCGCATCTTCTTTTGCCCATGCACGATCAAATTCTGTAACAGCTTTTTCTATAAGTGCTGAACAAGCATGAAGGTTTAAACTCATTTCACCGTATTGCTGAATAATATAAGGATCTTGCTCCGCTGCTTCAACACCTGAACTTAGCCACGGTTTTGTATGAGCCTTCAGATAAGCTTTTGATTCTTCCAAAGCGCCTTGAGCAATACCGTACAATAAGTGAGTGAGCATAAGCTGAGCTAAATGTGTTCGTACCGTAGGAAAAACCTTTTGCTCTCCATCTGCTTTATGCAATATTTCTTCTTCATAAACGATAACACCTTCAAACTTTACACTTCCGCTGTCCGTTTGACGCTGTCCAAATCCGTCCCAATTATCTTCAGTAACAATTCCTGCTCTATGAGTAGGAAGTACACATAGCAATACCTCACCGTTTTCTTCTTGAGCCGATACTAACAAACGATCGGAATCCGTTGCCCCCGAACAAAAACTCTTGCTTCCGCTGAGCATTAATCGTCCGTTTTCTTGAACTGCTTTCAACCCTGAATCTCTAGGATTAAAGGCATTGCCCCAAAAAAGCTGCTGAGCTGCTGTTTCTTCGTAAAAAGTTTTGTACTGCTGAGTACTTCCGAATAGAAACGTCGAACAAACCGTCAAATAATGATACCCCAACAAGTGTGCAAGTGAACTATCTGCTTTCGCAATGATATTCACGACTTTAAAAACAATCGGCCAGCCGGCTCCATAACCTCCGTATTCTTTAGGAATGGGGAGTGCTAAAAGACCGCTTTTTCTAAGTAGATTACGCTCATATAGAGGCGTTCCACCTTCTCTATCTCTTTTTGCGGCTGTTTTGAAAAACTCTTTAGCCAACTGATTAGCCAATTCAAGGATTTTCTCTTGAGACGCTGCAACCGTTTGTGTGTTGTTCATGATTCCCCTCCTTTCTCACCTTTTAGCGGGTGCTTTATCATTCACTTTCACTTCACCAAATGGACTGATAAATGTGCGCTCGTTCTCATCTTGCTTACGCTGAACTGGAAGTCTTGGAAACAAAAGCTCTGCTGTTCGATATGCTTCTTCTAAATGAGGATATCCAGATAAAATAAATGTTTCGATACCTAACTCAGCATATTCTTTGATTCGCTGTGCCACCGTATCAGCATCCCCTACTAAAGCAGTCCCTGCGCCTCCTCGAACTAACCCTACACCAGCCCATAGATTAGGGCTTACCTCTAAGTTTGAACGGTCGCCTTGATGCAAGGCGCTCATACGTTTTTGACCTTCTGAATCCATTCGAGAAAATACTTTTTGGGCTGATTTAACGGCTTCTTCATCTACATGTTGAATCAGTTCATCTGCCGCTTTCCAGGCTTGTTCTTCAGTTTCACGAACAATGACATGAAGCCTGATGCCAAATCGAATTTCTCTTCCTGTCTGCCTAGCTTTTTCTTTCATTCGTTCAATTTTTTCTTTTACTTGCGCAGGAGGCTCTCCCCAAGTTAAATAGACGTCTATATGCCTTGATGCAACGTCCATCGCTACAGGAGAAGAACCTCCAAAATAAAGCGGAGGATACGGTTTTTGGATCGGCGGATAAAGCACGTCTCCACCTTTAACACTCAAGTAGTCTCCGTCGAAGTGAACATCGGATTCATTTAATACCCTTCTCCATATCGTTAAAAATTCATCTGTCAGCTCATAGCGGTCGTGATGGTTCAAAAACACCCCGTCTCCTTCTAGCTCCACAGGATCTCCTCCTGCTACGACATTAATAAGAAGCCTTCCTTTAGAAAAGCGGTCAAATGTTGCCGCCATTCTTGCGGCTTGTGTAGGGGACATTAAACCGGGGCGTACCGCCACTAAAAACTTCAGATTTTCAGTGACTGGCACTAAAGTAGATGCAGCAATCCACGCATCCTCGCATGACTTTCCCGTCGGAAGCAAAACCCCGCTATATCCTAGCTCATCCGCAGCTTGTGCAACTTGTTTGCAATAAGAATAGCTTGCAGCCCTGGCTCCTTCATGGCTTCCTAAATAACGTCCATCTCCGTACGTTGGAATAAACCAAAATAACTCCACTTGTATTCGCCCCTTTTGAAAGCTACAAAAAAACTCCGTTATTACAAATAAACTGCAATAAGGAGCCTCAGTTGTCTGATAGCTTTATTTTTTACTATTTTTAAATCAAGCATACGGATTAGGTGTAGGGTACTGCTGATTCAACACCCAGTTCCCAACCGTTCGAAGCTTGTATTCAGCTGGATTATGAAGAGTATGAGTTCTTACATTACGCCAGAATCGGTCGTATCCGTATTCAGCATGAACCGAACGCGCTCCCATAACTTCGAATATCTTACTTGTGATATCCAGTGCAGCATTACCAGCGAAAACATTGGCAGCCGCTACGTGAACTGCTAGATTTCCACGTTCTTCTTCCGTTAATTTTCTGCCTTTTTCCCACGCTTCATCCAATATGAGAGCTGCTTCATCTGCAAGTGCACTGGCTGCTTTCGCTTGAATCCAAAGTTCACCGTATTTTCGCAGTATACCTGGATCATCCGAAGCTTTTTCTACCCCTGATGTTAACCAAGGCCGTGTTTTAGAAGCCGTGTAGTTTTGTGCTTCTTCAATTGCTCCAAAAGCGCTTCCTATAAAGACATTCGTTAAAATAATTTGCGACAGCGAGGCTCCAATAGTTGAAAAAGGAGTAGGATTTTCAACAAAATCTTGAACCACTTCATATTCTTCTATTCGTACATTTTTAAAATCTACATTTCCACTTCCCGTCTGTCTTTGTCCCATCGCATTCCAGTCATCCTTGACGGTAATGCCTGTTCTCGCAGTAGGCACGACTCCGTTTAAATATTGCCCCGTTTCTCTATCATTAAACGATAGCCATAAGTACTGAGAATCAGGTGAACCAGAACCAAAAGCTTTTGTTCCATTTAATAGATAACCTTCTGATTGCTTATCGCCTTTTAGACTTTCTACTAAAGGATTAGAGGCATTTCCCCAAAAAGCTTGCTGCTGAACAGATAAAGGATAAAAATAAGCCTGCTGTTCTTCTGTACCTTTGATTCGAATATCTGAGACAAACAAGGAGTGATAGCCGTATAAGTGGCCTAATGCTGCATCGCCTTTGGCCAACTCTCGAACAATAGCCAAAGCTGTTGACCATTTCCCGCCTTCTCCGCCATATTTTTGAGGAATTAATAAATTTAACAGCCCGCTTTGGCGAATAGCATCTTTTTGCTGCTTGGGTGTTCCGCCTTCTTTATCTCTTTGCGCTGCATCCTTTGCAAAAGAAACGGACAGCTTTTTTGCTTGATCAAGATAAATTTCTTCCTTTACAGTGGTCGCGGTCATGTTAAACTCTCCTTTTGGCTCGTCTTTCGATATCGAGCGCCATAGTGTTTATCAGGCAAGAAATGTGATTTTTTAAATAGCTTTTCTCTATAAGTTCCTTCACTGTAATCCATTTTGAATAAATCTCTTTCCTGCAAAACAGGAATCACTAAATCAATAAAATCAGCAAACGTTCCCGGTGTGGTCACATAAGCCATATTAAACCCATCCATGCCCGTATCGTTTATCCATTCTTCCATAAAATCAGCTACTTGTTCTGGACTACCCACAGTAACTGGGCCCATCCCTCCGATACTGACAAATTTCACTACTTCTTCTATCGTCCACTTTCTATCGGGATCACTTATTGTAAATTTCTCTAAAGCAGAACGAACCGAATTCGTTGCAATAAATTCAATGAGCTGTTCTGGCTCATAGGCAGAAACATCAATTCCCGTCCAGCCGCTAAACAGCGTGGCTGCTCCTTCGAAATTGACATAGCTCTCAAACTGGGCAAGCTTTTCCTCCGCCTCTTTTTCAGTTCGTCCAACAATTGGTGTAAATAAATTGAAAATTAATACGCTCTGTGGGTCTCTGCCTTCTGCAGCAATTTGAGCGCGCATTTTTTTCACGTAATCTGCGGCTACTTTTTTAGTAGGAAAACTTGTAAAGATACATTCAGCGTGTTTGGCAGCAAATTCTCTTCCTGGTGCAGAAGCTCCTGCTTGGAATAAAACTGGAGTCCGCTGCGGTGAAGGTTCTGATAAATGTACGCCTGGAACACTAAACCACTTCCCTTTATGATTAATCGGATGAACCCGGTCTGGAAGTGTAAAAATTCCTTTTTCTTTATCTTTTACAACAGCTCCTTCCTCCCAACTTCCTTCCCACAACTTATAGCAGACTTCTAAAAATTCATCGGCAATATCATAGCGGGTTTCATGCGTAAAGTGTTCTTCTAATCCTAGATTGATTGATCCACTTTCAAGGTATGAAGTCACAATATTCCATGCAATACGGCCATTTGTTAAATGATCCAATGTCGAAAATTTTCGCGCAAACGCATAAGGCTTCTCATAAGTAGTAGATACCGTTACCCCAAACCCTAAATGCTTTGTAGCATACGCCATAGCGGAAATAAGTGCAGTTGGTTCATTCACCGGAAGCTGAGCAGCTTGTTTAAGAGCTCCTTCGTTACTTTGCCTATAAACGTCATAAATGCCTAATACATCAGCTAAAAACAAACCGTCAAACTTTCCTTTTTCCAATAGCTTAGCTAACTCTACCCAGTAATCTAACGTTTTATATTCGGACGCCTGATCACTTGGGTACGTCCATAAACCAGGTGTCTGATGTACAACACAATTCATATCAAACGCATTTAAATAAATATGTTTCCCCATAGAAACCTCCAAAACTAATTAAATACATAAATTAACTAAGAATTAAGACTGTTTGGAAGTAATCTTAAAACATATTCTTCCAGAGTGTCAATGAAACTTCTTCCCTTATAACGAAACATAAATGAAGCTATTACTAATACTGAATTAGGATTTCTTTAAAGGTTATTGACTTATTATTCTAATAACTAAAAAACATTACGACGGCGTCTATAACCCTGTAGATAATCCTTTTGATTTGACTGAAGAAGCAGTAAAACAATAAAAAAAGCGGCACATTTTCTTTTGGAAAATGCGCCGCTTTTCGCTTTAGTCTTCAATACAAAGATACTGAATCACTTCTTTTAAACTTTTCTCTTTCATCGATTCGATATGTAAGTGATATCTTTCGAATGACAGATGTTTAGTTAACGGATTTGGTACAATCACACAGCGCAAGCCTGCTGCCATGGCAGCTTTTGCTCCATTAGAAGAATCTTCAAATGCTAAAGCTTCAGAAGGCTCTACGCCTAGCTTTTCAATTGCATTTCGGTAAAGAGCCGGATCTGGCTTCACTTTTTCTACATCATCGCGCGTTTGAATGACTTCAAAATAGTGCAGCAAATCTAGCTCTTTTAAAAATGCTGTTACCCAGTCGCGATATGAGCTGCTTGCTAAACCAATTTTTAATCCAAGTTCTTTTGCTTCTGCCAAGTACTCTGCTACACCTTCTCGGGCTACTAATGATTTCATTTTTTCTTGATGACGTCTTAACGATTCTTGAGCCAGTTCTTCTTTCGTGAACTCATTGTTAAACTGCTGAAGCAAATAATCGTAAAGTGCCGTAGCATCCGTTCCCACATAAGAAGCAAACGTTGCAATCGGTAGATCTACTCCCCTGTCTTCTAACATTTCGCGGTACACCTCGTACCACACTGATTCTGTATCAATAATTAATCCATCAAAATCAAACACAACTGCTTTAATCATAATTTACCTACCTTTTTCTATCTTATCGTTCTTACATAGTAACACGTTCAAAATACGTAATCCATAAATGTGGCTTCCTTAATAAGATAGGCTTAAACAGGTAGTTTCTATCCTTACTTTTCTCCGACTTTCATCAAAGGTGACATTTCTTCTGTTTCCTTAAACTCAATTGAAGACAGCTGCCTTCTAAAACCTTTCGTTGCATACACCAAATAAACTAAACCAGCAATCGCCCAGCCAATCCCAAGTAAAAATGAATTGCGCTCCAAGTTGAGCCATAAAACGCCAATCGCTGCTGCTCCTAATAGTGGCATCACAATGTATGACCAAAATCCCTTAGCCGACCGGTGCTGCTTTTGATGAACAGCATAGTGCGCGATAACCGAAATATTAACAAAAGAAAACGCAATGAGTGCTCCAAAATTAATAAATGAAGTAGCCGTTGCCAGACTAAAGAAAATGGCAGTTGCTGATACAACTCCGACCAATACAATATTTCGGGAGGGAGTGCGCAGCTTAGGATGAACATAACCAAAAAATGACTGAGGTAAAATTCGATCCCGTCCCATTACGTATAATAAACGTGAAACGCTTGCATGCGATGACATGCCTGATGATAATGTTCCTGCAATTCCTCCAGCTAAAAAGACAATTTGAAACAGCGTGCCGCTCACATACATAGCAATTTCAGGAGCTGCAGCGTCTGGATGCTTGAATCCTTCTAACGTTGGAAAAACCGCTTGAATAAAATAAGATGTCACGGTAAACATGACTCCTCCAATTAACGCAACTAAAAAAATAGCTCGCGGAATCGTTTTTTTAGGATTGGGCGTTTCTTCTGATAACATGGCCACTGCATCAAACCCTAAATAGGAAAAACACATAAGTGTCGCTCCCGCTATTAGCCCTGATGACGTCATGTTCTGATTAAAAAAAGGCTTCATAGAAAAAAGGGTTCCTTCCCCCATTCCGCCTAGCAACGCTTTGATTGAAACAGCAACAAACAATACTAAAATCGTCATTTGAAATACAACAAGAAACGTATTGAAATTGGCGGTGAAATTAACGCTTCGTAAATTTAGCAGCGTAACGATAATGACGAAGCTGACAACCCAAATCCACGATGGTACCGAAGGAAAAATAGATGATAAATAAATTTGAAAAATAAGTGCGTTAACCATCGGTAAAAAGAGATAATCCATTAGCGCAGACCAGCCAACTAGGAACCCTAAATGTGGATTGATTGTCTTTTGCGTATATGTATAGGCTGAGCCTGCATTTGGAAACACTTGAATCATCTTTTTGTAGCTTACTGCCGTGAGAAGCATCCCGACAAGGGCTATGATATAAGATGTGGGAACGTGTCCATTCGTCATATCAGACGCAATCCCAAACGTATCAAACACTACCATCGGAGTCATATATCCGATCCCCATTAATACAATCTGCCATAATTTCAACGACCTTTTTAATGTTACTGTTTCATGTTTCATTTATCTTCCCCCTTCACTTTATTAAGAACATTCTGACAATTTAACCCATAAATGCATATGATTTAATTTCTTTATATAAAAATGAATGACTTTCATTCATTTTTATATAAAGAGTTGTTACATTTACTATAAGCAAATATATGATTTATTTCTTTAAGTTGGTAAGGGTTGCTAACAAACTATCTTTTTCTTTTATCATATTATGAAAGCGCTTTATTTTAAATAGCTATATATTCCTAATCTCCTGCTATATCCACGCAGAAATACCCTCTGAATAAGAGGGATTTCTGCTTACAAACTGTTATTTAATCATCGTATCCAATGACTCTCTTTTCGTTTTCACTGCAACTAAACTAGCAAAATCATGAATGATTGTAGCTGCAAGCAAAGAGGTTATCTGCGTTGGATCATAAGCGGGCAGCACTTCTACCAAGTCGAATCCAACATAGTTAAATCCCGTCAGAGAACGGATCATTTGCAGCGTTTCTCTGCTGCTGAATCCGCCTACTTCAAGCGTTCCCGTTCCCGGTGCACACGAAGGGTCAACAAAATCAATATCAAATGTTAAAAAGCACGGGGTATCTCCAATCGCTGTCTTCATTTGCTCCAAAATCAATGAAAACCCTTGATGTTCAAGCTCTCTTGCCGTTACTACATGGTAACCGAGATCTTTGCTTTCTTGAACATCTCCCGGATGATTTAATGTTCCGCGAATACCAATTTGAAAAACTTTCTTCGGATCTACTAGCCCTTCTTCATATGCGCGTATAAAAGGAGATCCGTGCCAATATTTTTCATCATAATACGTATCCCACGTATCTGTATGAGAATCAAAATGAATCATAGCCACTGGGCCATATCTTTTAGCAGCAGCACGAAGGCTTGCTAAAGTAACAGAATGATCTCCTCCGATTCCAATTGGAACGATTCCTCTATCCATAAGAGCTCCTACCGCTTCTTCCATCAATTCATAGCTTCTGTGAATATTGTGCGGAATAACCGGCACATCACCAATATCAATGGCATTTGTATCATCAAATGGGTATACGTCGTGTACCGGGTGATAAGGAAACAGCGTCATGGAAGCTTGACGAATGGCTTGAGGTGCAAAGCGTGCACCTACTCTGAAAGATGCTGCCGTATCAAACGGCATTCCTACTAGCCCTACTTTTGCATTTTCTCTTTCCGCTGGCAGCCTCATAAATGAGCCCGTTGTACAAAACTCTGGTTTGACATCTGGGGACAATGGATATTTCATAATTTACTCCTCCGTTTCAATGATTTTAGTTAGTCGCTAGGCATTTCCACTACTAAAATCATTGAAAGCAATACAGGAATAAGAAACGTTTGACGACTCATATTCATTGCTCCTTGTTACATTTATTGGTGGTTCAGCTCATTTAATACTTTTTCAAATGTAGAAATGACTTGATCTACTTCTTCAGCTGCAATAGTCAACGGTGGCTCAATACGAATTGTTTTAGAGTTTACAAGCGTCCCAGCTACTAGAATTCCTTCATCAAACATTCCCTTAGAAAGCGCGTAGCCAATTTCATCTTGGTGGAACTCAATTCCAATCATTAAGCCTTGCCCTCTGATTTCAAGTACTTTATCTCCATGGTTTTCAGCAGCTTTCTTTAAACCAGCAAGGAAATATTCTCCTAGCTCTTTTGCACGGTTTGGCAGCTGTTCTTCAATCAACACGTTAATAGTTGCAATAGCCGCTGCGCAGGCAAGCGGGTTGCCTCCAAACGTTGTTGTGTGCATAAACGGATTATCAAAGAAGCTTGAAAACACTTTTTCTTTTGCTACAACCGCGCCAGCAGGCATAACTCCTCCTCCAAACGCTTTAGCAAGACATAAAATATCGGGTACAACATCGTATAATTCTGATGCAAACATTTCACCGGTACGTCCCATGCCTGTTTGAACTTCATCAAAAATTAAGATAGCGTCGTACTCATCACATAGTGCACGCACTTCTTTTAAATAATTTTCAGGAGGAAGAATAATGCCCCCTTCTCCTTGAATTGGTTCTAACAAAACAGCTGCCACATCTTCCCCTACAAGCGCGCACGTTTCAAATGTTTTGCGCATCATGTCAATATCACCAAACGGTACATGACGGAAACCTGGAATTAACGGCAGAAATGGTTTACGGAACATTCCTTTTGCCGTACCTGATAAAGAACCTAGACTTTTTCCATGAAAAGAACGTGTTGTGGAAATAAACGTTGTTCGATCACTATACATTTTCGCTAGTTTTAAAGCGGCTTCTACACTTTCTGTTCCGCTGTTTGTGAAAAAGGAATACTTCAAATCCCCCGGTGTAATATCTGCTAAAATTTTAGCAAGCATCGCACGAAGTGGATCTAATAAGTCTTGGCTATGAAGGGCTTGACGCTGAAGCTGATCTTGAACAGCTTTGACTACTTTAGGATGACGGTGTCCCACGTTATAAATTCCAAACCCGCCCAAACAATCAATGTATTTTTTACCGTTTACATCCGTAAAACAAGAACCTTCATCTGACCATTCAACAGCTGCAAACTGCGTATCCACCGTTACTGTTTTACGATATTCTAAAAAGCCTGGGTTGACATGCTCGCGAAATCCGTCTACTGTTTCTTTCGTAATCCACTGTGCTTCTTCAGCTGACACTTCGCTTTTTTCAATAAGTCCCAGCACTTTGTTGATGTATTCGTTTACTTCACCATATGCTTTGTTTACCTCTTGATTTTTCGTCACTGTATTCATTTTAATATCGCTCCTTCTCTACTTTTTAATTTTTAAACCAGCCGATTGGCTCTACTTGTAAATTAATATTAATTTGTTTTACTTCTTGAAATTCTTCCAATCCAAACGTGCCCAGTCCTCGGCCAATTCCGCTCTGCTTATATCCGCCCCAAGGTGCTTCGTTAAACGTAAAATGATACGTGTTTACCCAAGTGATGCCCGCACGCAGCTTTTTAATCACCCGAAGAGCTTTTGCACCGTCAGTTGTAAACACGCTGCCTGCCAAACCATATTCCGTATCATTTGCAAGCTTAATAGCTTCTTTTTCATCTTTAAACGTTTGAATAACAACCACGGGCCCAAAGATTTCATCTTGCACAATTTTCATATTTGACGTAACGCTACTAAAAACCGTAGGTTCTACAAAGAATCCTTTTTCCAATCCACTGCTGGTGATTCGATTGCCTCCACATACAAGGCGGGCGCCTTCTTGCTTTCCAATTTCGATGTACTTTAATACTTTTTTCATATGTTCTTCACTTACAAGAGGACCCATTTCAATCTCTTGGTCCATTCCATTTCCTACTTTAATTTTTTGAGCACGTTCTGCAAAACGTTCGATAAATCGCTCAGCAATGCTTTCTTCTACTAAAATACGAGAACCTGCAGCGCAAATTTGGCCGCTCCCTGCAAAAATTCCAAACAAGGCATAATCTACAGCTGTTTCAAAATCAGCGTCAGCAAATATAATGTTCGGTGACTTTCCTCCAAGTTCTAAAGATACCTTCGTTACATTTTCTGCTGCTTGACGCATAATGTGTTTTCCAGTTACCGTTCCGCCTGTAAAAGAAATCTTATAAACACGCTTATCTTGAATAAGCGTATTTCCCACAGTATCTCCGGCTCCCATAACAAGGTTTGCCACTCCTTTTGGCAATCCTACGCTTTCTAAGATCTCAAAAAGTTTTGTAGGAGTAACTGGTGTCACTTCAGAAGGTTTAAATACAATCGTATTTCCTGCAGCTAAAGCAGGTGCAATTTTCCACACGCTCATTAATAGCGGATAATTCCAAGGTACAATCAATCCGCACACGCCAATTGGTTCTTTTATAACCATTGCTTGCATAGGTGCAGGAACGCTGTACGTTTGACCGTCTGGCTTTGTAATTAACCCAGCGTAATACCTAAAACAAGCAGCTGCATCTTCCACATCAGCCTCAGCTTCACGATAGGGCTTTCCGTTATCCATTGTTTCTAATGCTGCTAGTTCTTCTTTCGCTTCCTCAAGCTTATCGGCAATCTTGAATAAGATGGCTGCTCTGTCAGATGCAGAAGTCTCAGACCAAATTCCGCTGTCAAAGGCTTCTCGCGCTGCTTCAATTGCTGCTTTCATATCTTCTGCGCTGCCTTCTGCAGCATATCCAATCACTTCACCTGTCGCTGGATTAACAGTAGAGCGCTGCTTCTCTGCTTTTCTCCACTCTCCGTTTATGTACATATTCAAGGTTAAAGTTTTAACGGCTGTACGATCCATAAAATACCTCCTTATCGAATAACGACTGATTGTCAGTCATTTTAAACCTTAAAAAACTTATAATTCTGATAATTAATTGTATATTTTGAATGAATGTCAGTCATTTTAGTAGATGTAATATCAGCAGTGCTAATATTACACGGATGGCACAAGAGAACGCTTTAAGAATTGAAAAAGTTCTTCCTTTGATTGCTCAAGTGTGACATCTTGCTCTCGCCCGATATAAAAAAGTTCAGCAGCATTTTCAATCAAATTAATCATCGTCTTAGCTGTCCATTTAACGTTAAGCTGCTTGATGACTTCTTCCTTTCTAACAGCCTGATTTAATACCTCTTCAAACCAGTTGTAATAAGGTAAATAAATAGCTTCCCATGTTTCTAATGAATAGTCAAAAGCGAGCCCTGAATAGCATAAAACAAGAACATCCCTATATTCATCTGTTGTTTTATACGTTTCGTCAATCATTACCTCTAATGTACTTAAAAAATCCGTTGCTGTTTTAGCTCGTTCTTTGATTTTTTCAAGTGACAAAGAAAGTAAGTTTTCTGCAATAGCCGGAACAAGAGCATTTTTAGATCTGAAATAAAGATAAAAAGTCCCTTGTGCTACGCCTGCACGCTTTACAATGTCTGAAATTGATGTTTTATCAAGTCCTTTTTCAGATATGACTTCAATCGCTGCCTGTAAAATCTTATCGTATTTTTCACTTGTGCTTGTAACCAACTTTTTCCCTCCACCTATAAAATGAATGACTTTCATTCATTTTACTATAAGAAGTTGAAATTATGCAAGATAAAATTTTCTGAATCTTTAAATTCAATCAAAAATTTATCCGTATGCTGGCTTCAAAAATATTTTTTTATTTTATCAATTTCCTCTCACGTTTCTTATATGTCTCACTGTTATCTTTCTTCCTTTTACAATTCAAGGTAAAAGCTGATGCAAAGCTCTTTAATCACCTATTCTTCCTAAAAAATAACTTTATTAAAAAGATATTTTTTCGTATCGGTTTATACGGCTCAATTGCCGAATTACTCTTGACTTGAAGTTGACGGAGTAAAAAAAAGAGTGATAACATGTAAGACTGATTCTACAGTCACTTATTTTATCCATTTATTTCCCATATTTTCTCTTAACTACGATGTACATTTTTAGCTAAAAATAACTTTATAACGCCGAAAAATCACCCACTCTATTTCACATTTTATATTTTTTATGTTTACCACCTAAAAAACCGGGTATACACTTCGTTGTGTTTAGCATCCGTTCTACATATCAGTCATATTGATTTAAAACTTTATAAAGGAGTTACATTGCATGAAGAAACTATTTTTAATCAGCATGATTTGTTTTCTTCTAGTTATTACTTCAGCTTGCGGCAACGGTAATGGCGCCTTTAAAGATAAAAAAACCATTACCATCGGCATGAATAACTATACTGAAAACATTGCCTACACGTACGTATGGAAACAGATTTTAGAAGATCGAGGTTATAAGGTTAGAACTGTTTTCTTAGAGAAAGCTGGTGTTTGGGTAGGAACAGCTAATAACGACATTGATATTTCGTTTGCACCATGGCTTCCTACAACAGATGCGCCTTTTTACAAAAAGTATAAAGATCAAGTAAACATTGAAGACCCTTGGCTTAAAAATGCGCGCTTAGGATTTGCGGTTCCCGCCTATATGAAAGACGTGAACACAACAGAAGACCTTGCTAAGGTTGCTTCTGATGTCGATAACAAAGTTATTGGAATTGACCCAGGCTCCAGCATTAACGGATTAGCCGAACAAGCGTTAAAAGATTATAACCTTAAAAGCTATACGCTTGTAAAATCGTCTGAGGCAGCTATGCTCAGTGAACTGCGCAAAGCCTATGAGGCAAAAAAACCAATTGTTGTTACTATGTGGAATCCTCACTGGGCTTTTGCAGACTTTGACATCAAATATTTAGAAGATCCTAAAAACTCGTTTGGAGACCCTGACAACATTTACACAATGACAAGCAAGGAATTTAAAAAGACAAATCCTCAAGTCATAAAATGGATGAATAATGCACAGATGAACGATAAATTAATCAGTCCTCTTCTGTCACAAGTTGAAAAATCTTCAAACCCTGAAGAAGCAGCACAGAAATGGGTAAAAAAACATAAAAAGTTAATCGATAGTTGGACGAAAAAGTAATGAACGTAAAAGAAAACAACAATTGAGGTGGACATATGGAACACGTAAAATTAAAAGTACAAAATATAACCAAAGTGTTTGGTAAGAATCCGTCAAAAGCGATTGATTTACTTCAAAAAGGAAAAACAAAAAAAGAAATTCTAGAAGAAACAGGAATGACAATTGGAGTTAATCAAGCAAACTTCGAAATCAAATCCGGTGAAATCTTCGTCATTATGGGCCTGTCTGGAAGCGGTAAATCCACTTTAGTTCGCATGTTTAACCGCCTTGTTGAACCAACATCTGGATCTCTTATTTTAGACGGTGACGATGTAGTAAAAATGAACAAAGAGGAACTTCGCGACATGCGCCGAAAAAAAATGAGCATGGTTTTCCAAAACTTTGCTTTATTCCCTCACCGTACGGTTCTTGATAACACAGAATACGGATTAGAAGTTCAAGGTACACCAAAAGCCGAACGCGAAAAGAAAGCAAAAGAAGCGCTTGAATTAGTAGGTTTAAAAGGATACGAAAATCAATATCCCGGTGAACTGAGCGGCGGTATGCAGCAGCGCGTCGGACTAGCTCGAGCACTTGCCAATGACCCTGACATTTTATTAATGGATGAGGCATTCAGTGCACTAGATCCGCTTATTCGTAAAGACATGCAAGATTTTTTGCTGGAGCTTCAAGAAAAAATGGAGCGAACAATCATTTTTATTACCCATGATCTTGATGAAGCTCTTCGAATCGGAGATCGCATCGTTTTAATGAAAGACGGCAGTGTTGTTCAAGTAGGAACACCTGAAGAAATTATGACAAACCCTGCCAATGATTATGTAGAGCGCTTTGTCGAAGACGTTAATGTAGCTAAAGTATACACAGCTGAAAGCGTGATGAATCGTGCCGAATCCATTACCGTAGACCGTGGTCCGCGCGTGGCTCTTAAAATTATGCAAGAAGCTGGTTATTCAAGCATCTACGTCGTAGACAAGAAAAAAACTCTTCTAGGAGTTGTAACGGCAGATGATATCAGCCGCGCCATTAAACAAGATAAACTGACAGCAGACGTATTAGATACGGATATTCCGACTGTTACGACAGATACGCTACTAGAAAACTTGTACGACAAAATGGTTATCAGCCGTTTCCCGCTACCGGTTGTAGATGAAAACCATCGTCTGCGCGGCATCATTAAAAAAGAGCGAGTGATTGAAGCACTTGCCGGTACTGATAGTAATGAGGTGAACGTAAATGAATAGTATTCCTAAAATTCCCGTTGGCAATTGGATTGACCATTTTGTCACGTTTTTAAATGATAATATCAAAGGGTTTTTTGATGTTATTTCAGCTATTGTCGATGGTATTGTAAGTTTTATTGTACTAGTGCTAACCTTTCCACCAGCATTAATTTTAATCTTAATTGTCGGAATCATTGCTTGGTTTTCAAGTAAAAAATGGTCATTTACTATTTTATCGATGATTGGTCTATTATTTATTCTTAATCTTGGCTACTGGCAAGAAACAATGGACACACTAGCCCTCGTTTTAACAAGCGTATTAATTTCAATTATAGTAGGAATCCCGCTAGGCATTTGGGCATCTCAAAGCGAAAAGACAGCTCGGATTATTACGCCAATCTTAGACTTTATGCAAACGATGCCGGCATTTGTGTATTTGATTCCAGCACTTTTCTTCTTTGGAATTGGTGTGGTGCCAGGTGTTATCTCATCTGTTATCTTTGCAATGCCTCCAACGATTCGCTTAACGAACCTAGGTATTCGTGAAGTACCCGCTGACTTAGTAGAAGCAGCAAATGCCTACGGTTCAACAACAAAACAAAAATTATTTAAAGTACAGCTTCCATTAGCTACAAAAACAATTATGGCAGGAATTAACCAAAGCATCATGCTATCTCTTTCAATGGTCGTTATTGCCTCTCTTGTAGGTGCTCCGGGACTTGGTGCAGAAGTATATCGTGCAGTTTCTCGACTTGAAGTCGGCACGGGCTTTGAAGCTGGAATTTCAATCGTTATTTTAGCAATTATTTTAGACCGTATTACGCAATATTTTGGAAATCGTTCAAACCAACGAGCATAAGTAAAAAAAGAAGCCAACTCACCGGAGTTGGCTTCTTTTTATTTATGTTTGTAGCACGCTACAAAGATTGCTTCTCCTTGAAACGATTCAATTCCCTGTTGATTCGTTTTGATTTCGAAAAACTGTTTAAATCCGCTTGGTACATTCAGCATATATTGAGTAAGCTCACGCTTTGTCTCTTGGGGAACATTCATCATCGCACACCAGTCATCAAATAAAAAGCGCTTTGGAAAAGTTGTCAGCACTTCTGTACGGAATCCTTGCATTTCAAGCATAGAAAGCCACTCTGTTTTTTTATAAGCACGATAATGGCTTGGATCTCTTGTCTTTTCAACTCGATTATAAAACTCGTCATACGCATTCACTTCCGGTGCTACATTATCAATGAGCAAGAACTGTCCTCCTGGCTTTAACACTCGGTATACCTCTTTGATGAACTGTTTAATATTAGGAAAATGGTGCGGTGCAATTCTGCACGTTACCGTATCAAACTCGTCATCTTGAAATGGCATATCCTCAGCATCTCCTTGAACAAACGATACATTTTCATGACCATTTTCTTTAATGAAGCCTTCAGCACTTTGCAACATTTGAGGAGTTAAGTCAAAAGCCGTTACTTCTTGAAAGACAGGTGCTAGCTTATTTGCCACGTGTCCTCCTCCTGTCGCTACATCAAGCAGCTTTCCTCCTCTATTTTCTTCAGCAATTTCCGCTAAAACCGCTAAATCTTTGCCTTTTGCATGACCTTTACTTTTGACATACTTTCCGGCATTCCCCCCGAACTGACTGACCACCATTTCTTTATTACTCATCTATTCTCCCCCCATTTCCCTCTTTAAAACTCTCTCTTACTCTACCTAGTGCATTCACATATTTATTATGAAACGTGTGAATGTATTCTTTTTCTTTCTCCCCACTGATGAAACATGCGAAACAGCGGAGGCAGAAGCAGCCAAATTGTTAAAATACGAAGCACTTGGACCGCTACTACTAACGTCGAATCAGCCTGCAGTACAATGGATGTAGTCGCCATTTCTGCAATGCCTCCAGGAGCAAACGCTAAAATAGACGTGATAAGCTCAATTCCAGTTATTTTGGAAACGAATAGTGCACATACAAACATGGCGGCGATTAAACCAATTGTATTAATAAGCGCCACAACCATAATTTTTTTTACGCCAATAAACATTTCCTTATGAAAGCGAGAACCAATGCTTGAAGCAATAAAAATTTGCGATAAAATCATCACAGAATGAGGCCAGTATGCTTGAAGATTATACCCCACGTACGATGAAGCAGCTGTTTGAACAATTGCAACAGTAAGCATTCCTCCTACTAACCAAGGAGCAGGAAATTTTAGTTTTTTCCCTATATAATAGCCGACTACTGCTGTAACAATTAAAACGCCTGTCCACAACAGTGATCCCCACTCAAAAACACTCGGGGTAACGGACACTGCATGCCGTCCTGTATTACTTCCCCAATAGACTACAAATAAAGGAACAGCAAGCACAACTAAAAACACGCGCATCGTTTGAATGATGCTTACAACTGCCGTATTGGCTCCTACTTCTTCAGCCATGCCTGGCATGGCGCTCATTCCACCCGGAGTCGTACCGAAAAAGCTTGTTAATAAGTCTGTGGAACTGAACTTCCATAGCAAATAACCGGATAAAAGAGAAAAAACAACGGACAGCAAAAGCATAATCGTAATGGTGGACCAGTGAGATTGAAACGTAGTCACCACAGATAAGTTAATCTTTTGACCTAATTCAATCCCTAAAATGCACTGTCCAGCGTACAGCCAATATTTTGGAATGCCTTTTTTGCTTGTTTGAGATAAAAAACGCGGCTTTCGAAAAGCTAGAATAGCAGCTAAAATGAGAGTCCCAAGCATCCAGCCAATGGATAAGCCTGTTAACGATAAAAGAAATCCTCCCACGCTTGTTAATAGAATAAAAAATATAGATTGTAAAAAAACAACTCTTGCGTTCATACATACTTCCTTCCTTCTACAAGGCTTTTCTTTCTTACACCGAACATTTCTCTTCTTAACTATAGTATAATTTTAGAAATAATTAAAATATCGAAATTTTATTATAAACCATTCATTTTTTTTATTCCTGGAGGGATAGTATGGACGATCGAGATTGGCTTATTCTACAAGTATTGTACCGTGAGAAAAATATTACAAAAGCAGCCAAGGAGCTATTTATATCTCAGCCTGCGCTTACGCATAGACTGCAGCAGATGGAGAAGGAATTTCATGTTCAGATTGTAAATAGAGGGCGCCGCGGAGTTCAGTTTACACCGCAGGGAGAATATTTAGTGAAGTGCGCAGAAGAAATGCTGCTTACGGTTCAAAAAATAAAAGAAAATGTGTTAAACATGGATGATCAATTAACCGGAACTTTACGTCTAGGCGTGTCTAACTTTTTCACTGACTACAAGCTCCCTGGGCTATTGCGTTTATTTAAAGAGCGATTTCCTGATGTTGAATTCAAAGTCACAACCGGATGGAGCAGCGACATGGCTCATCTGCTTTATAAGCACGATGTTCATATTGCGTTTGTAAAAGGTGATTATAACTGGCAAGATCAAAAAGAGCTGCTTTTTAAAGAAACAATTTGCATTGCGTCTGCACAGCCTGTCGACATAAACAATCTTCCCAATCTACCTCGAATTGATTATCATCAAGATCGTTTTTTAAAAACATCCGTTGATAACTGGTGGGCTGAAAATTACTCTCAGCCTCCCCTTGTCAGCATTGAAGTAGATAAAGCAGAAACATGTAAAAAGATGGTTGTAAACGGACTGGGCTATGCGATTTTGCCGAGTATGCTGCTTGACGATGCTGCAGAGATTTACAGATACACGTTAAAAACTAAAGATCAAGTACCTTTAACGCGCAGCACATGGATGTTTTATCATGAGGACTCCTTAAAAATTAACATTGTAAAAGCTTTTATTGAGTTCATTCAAAACTTGGATTTAAAAGATGTACACTGACAGAAAAAGGTTGAGACATACCGAAGTGAATCTAATTCTAAAGACGAACAAATGGGATATATGAGCGGAACTGCTTAAGACACCGCAGTTGATTTCCGTGCAAGACTTCGCTTTCCGCGGGCGGCCGGTGAGCCTCCTCGTCGCTCACGCTCCTGTGGGGTCTCGCCTGTTCCGCTTTTCCCGCAGGAGTCTTCGTCTTGCTCTCCAATCAACTGCTAGAAGGAACGAAACAGATGAAACTACACTTACCACAACAAAAAAACGAACCAAGAATTAAAAACTTTAATCAATGGTTCGTTTTTCACTCCATCTAAAATCCTTTTGTCCCAACCTTTTTCTATTGTATTTATTCATCATTTGCTCCGCCCATTAAGTCAGAATACAGCTTGCTTTGCTGCTCAAGAAAGACTTTAGCACCGCTGCTATTTTTATAAAAAGAGGTTAAATCATTATCTTTAAGAAGCTGTTCCCATTCTTTTGTATGAACCATTTCATACACGGCCTTATTCCAATATGCTACCTGTTCTTTGGTCATATTAGGCGGTCCCATTAGACCTCTCCAATGGCTAAACGTTACGTCAATTCCCGCTTCTTTCCACGTCGGTATCTCTTTTAGCTCTTCTAGCCTTTTAGGAGAAGAAACGGCGAGTATCCTTACCTGCCCTTGTTCATACTGCTTTTTTACTTCTGATAATGACATGGGTGCTACATCTAGCTGATGATGAACGAGCGCATCAATTACTTTATGACTGCTGTTATAAACGAAAAACTCAAGCTTGGAAGAGTCTACGCCTGCTTTTTTATTTAGCTGCATGAACGATAAATGATCGTCGTTTCCTAATCGAGGTGATATTCCCACTTTCATACTGGATTCACTTTGATTTAACGTGCGTATGAGCTGTTTTAAATTGTATATAGGAGAGTTAACAGGAACTACGATGACCTCCCATTCAGATGTTAAAATAGCGAGCGGAGTAAAGTCTTTATAGGTTAATTGACTTTGCCCTAGCAAATTATTTGTAATCAGCAAACTGGAATTCCCGGAAACAATATTTCCTTCTTTTCTCTGTTTAATATATTTCCATCCTTCTTCACCTTGCCCACCTATTTTATTACTAACAGAAACGGGTACCTTCACAATCTTCTTTTCCGTTAGCACTTGTTGAATGGCTCTTACTGTTGCATCTGCTCCTCCGCCTTTTGCACCGGCTGCCACAATTTCAATTTTTTCCATACTAATGCGGTCTTTTTTAGAGGGAGTAGAACAGCTAACAAGCAATGCACTTATAAACACTATCATGAGCTTTTTGATCATATATACCATCCTTCAAGGCTAATGCTACGCTAAATAGTACTTGCGCTCCGGTCTTCCAATAATCCCATAATCATATTCAACGTGACATTCACCGGTTGATACTAGATACTCTAAATATCGTCTAGCTGTCGTTCTAGATACTCCCATGTGTTGCCCCATCTCTTCGATCGTAATTCCTTTGATGCTTTTTAAAATGTCTTTTGACTTTTGTAATGTGATACCATCAATACCTGAAGGAAGAGATTTATCCGCTTTTGACTTTGTTCTGACATGTCCAAAGTACGCATCAATAAATGATTGATCAACTTCTTCATGCGTACTAAACAGTTCCTTTTTCTCTTGATACTGTTTAATAGCATTAATGAAGGATTCCATCATAACCGGCTTAATCAAATAATTAACGACGCCGTTTCTCAAACAGATTTCTACAATGTTTTTTTCTGTTGCAGCCGTTACCACGATAACGTCAACTTGTGGAAACTGGGCTCTGATTTTTGGGAGTAAATCTGTTCCCATTTCATCTGGCATATAGATGTCTAAAAGAAGTAAATCAACTTTCTTCTCCTTTAGCATTTCAAGCGTCTCTTTTGCATTCAACGCTTTGCCTACGACTTCTACACCATCTACTTCTAATAAAAATCGCTCTTGAACTTGAGCAATTCGAAAATCGTCTTCTGCAATTGCGACTCGTAACATTTCGACTCTCCCCTTACTTCTCATGATTCAGTTTTTTGGAAGGTAAACTGAAAAAATGGCTCCTCCTTCTGGCTGATTATACACTTCAATAGATCCTCCAAGTTCATCTACCATTTTCTTTATATTTGCCAGTCCGTACCCTCTGTCTGTACCTTTGGTTGAAAACCCTTTTGTGAAAATTTGATTTAGTACTTCTTCTGATATACCGGGTCCGTTATCCATCACTTCAATAATTAAATCATGACCAATATCGGTAATAAAAAACGACACTTCTTTTTTAGACCGCTGACTCACGGCTTCAAATGCATTATCAATTAAGTTCCCAATAATGATAATGAGATGAGAAATTTCAATATGTTCTGGGAGCGTATCGAGTGTACTCTCCGAATCAACCGAAAAATGAATTTTCTTTTCAGATGCTTTTCCAATCTTCCCAAGCAATATTGCTTGAACTTTGGAATCTAATATCTGATCAAATAGAATACGATTTTGCGTTTGGTGTACGGCTGATTCTTTTTGAATAAACTCCAATGCATCTTTGTACTGCCCTAACTGCAGCAAACCCGACAAAACATACAGCTTATTCGTAAACTCATGCGTTTGAGCTCGTAAATCCTCTGAATACTTTCGTACTTCTGAAATCGTATTGATTAAGCTTTTTAATTCTGTCTTATCACGAAAACTAGCGACCACTCCTACAATTCGCTGATGTTCAATAATGGGTGTTAAGTTTAAGATAAACGTTTTTTCATTCAAAAAAATTTCTTGGTCGCTTCGGGCTATTCCCGTATCTAGCACTTCAATCATATTCGTATAAGGAAATACTTCAATGATATGATGATGTAAATATTCCGTCTGTAACCCCAGCATATTTTTAGCTGATGTATTCATCATCGTAATAAAGCCTTGATGATCAATAGCAATAATTCCTTCTTTTATCGAAAGTAAAATTGCATTTCGTTCACGGTACAAAGAAGCGATTTCATGGGGTTCAAGACCAAGAGTATCTTTTTTAATACTTTTAGCTAAAAAAATACCCCCGATCATACCAAGCAATAAAACAGCTAGTGAAAATAGGATAATTTGCTGAATACGCGTAATGAGCTGAGCATGAACATGAGATTTTAAAAACTCAACCGTCACCACTCCCACGACTTCCGTATACTTTCCGTGACTGATGACAATAGGCGCTTTCCCCATAATAGCAGGACCTGTGGTTCCCTCTCCGTCCAGCGTATAATATCCGCCGAATAATAGTGCTCTATCGTTAACCGCCTCTTTGTTTTTCTTTCCTATCCATTTTTGATTAGAATGAGAATAGATGATTTGCTCACGGTTTTGAACCACAATACTTGCTGCTCCGATTTGTTCCCTCACTTGCTCAGCAAGCGGCTGAATATATCGACTCGGCTGTTTTTTTTGAAAAGCAGCTTTGACTTCCGGCATAAATGATATTGATTTGGCTGCTTGAAGAGCCAGCTGCTCGGCTTGCCTTTTAGATTCTACAAACTGCATGTAAGAGAAAATACTCGCTAAAAGAACAATAACAGTTATGATTAATGCTGCGGATAAACCTACGATTTTTGTTTGCAGCGATACTTGAAACCATTTTTTCATTTCATCGCACCTTTAGCCTTTACCTTATAGTTCTATTCTTCTTTTATTTTATCAAAATTTTTTGTATATCCGCTCCTTATTCCAAAAGCTTTTTAGACAAAAAAACTTATCAATCCCAAAAGCGGAATTGATAAGTTTTTAGTTTCCTGATCTTTACAGCGTAATAACTCCTGTAATAATAGCTACTAAAAGCATCACCATAGCTGTTCCAATCGTCCACTTTAAAGTAAAGCGCTGAAATTCACCAAGCTCGACTTTTGCCATACCGACCAATAGATACGTAGAAGCAACTAAAGGACTTAGTAAGTGAACAGGTTGACCAATCAATGAAGCACGGCCAATTTCTGCAGCATCAATACCGTATGCTGAAGCTGCTTGAGCAATAATTGGTAAAATCCCATAGTAGTAAGCATCATTTGACATAAAGAATGTAAATGGCATACTTGTGATGGCAGTAATCACAGACATGTAAGGCCCTAACGCATCTGGAATTAATCCTACTAAGCTATTACCCATTGCATCTACCATTTTGGTACCTGATAAAATACCCGTGAATACGCCTGCTGCGAATACAAGAGACACAACAGCAAGTACATTACCAGCATGTGCAGTAATACGCTCTTTTTGAACTTCTAAATTTGGATAGTTAATCATGATAGCGATTGCAAATCCAATCATAAATAGAATTTGAAGCGGCATAACTGCTGTGATAAGTCCTACTAATAATAGAGCTGTTAAAGCAAAGTTTACCCATAAAAGCTTCGGACGCTTGTACTCGATTCCTTCAGCGGCTGCTGCTTCTGCAAAAGCTACTTGAGCATTTGTAACGTCTTGAATATCAATAACACCTAAGCGCTGGCGCTCTTTTTTCCCGAAATAGTAAGCCGTGAATAACAACCAAACAGCTCCGCCAATCATGGCTGGAATCAGTGGTGTAAACACCTGTGAAGCATCTAACTTCAATGCACTCATCACACGAGCAGTAGGTCCACCCCAAGGTGTTAAGTTCATAACTCCACTACCCATAATGGCGATACAGGCTAAAATCATTGGCTTCATGTTTAGCTTTTTATAAAGCGGAAGCATCGCTGAAAGCGTAATCATATATGTTGTTGTTCCGTCTCCGTCTAATGAGATAATAAGAACTAAAATAGCTGTACCAATTGTGATTTTTAGTGGATCACCTTTTACGATTTTCAAAATTCTTCCTACAACTGGATCAAACAAACCAGCATCAATCATAATCCCAAAATATAAAATAGCAAACATTAACATAACGCCTGTAGGTGCTAATTCTTTTACACCATTTAAAGCCATTTCTCCAATACCGCTTGTGAATCCCCCTATGATTGCAAACAATACTGGAATAACCATTAAAGCAATAAGCGGCGTTAATCGTTTTGTCATAATCAGAAACATAAATGTACAAACCATCAAAAACCCAAGAATAGCTAACATTATTACCCCTCCTATTTTTGAATCCGCTTTCATAACAGTGGAAGCGATTCGTTTGTATGTATGACTCGCATATGTATGCCAGTTCGTCTATACGATTACAACATCGCTTGTTCACTATTAAGTTGTACCTTAAAACTTTAAAATTTTCTGTTTTTTCTTAAAATAATCATAATTTACAGGAGGGTATAGTGTAAATAATTCGTACTATAAAAACTTTTAAAACTTTATGGGTAATTAAATCCTTTTTGTTCATTGGGAGGATAAAAGACAGGAAGAGGAAAAAGGTAGGAAAATAAAAAACGAAGAGAGAGGAACTATTCTCGTGAATTATTCAATTTGAACTCTAAGAGAATACGCTCCAGGATGAGGAGTTTTATTCCACTGAGTAAGAGATTCCTCTAAAAATGGAATCTTTTTTAACTTCTTTGTTTGGAACTTTTCTATTTTTGAATATTTTTCTAAGGCATACGTATTAGCAAACATTTCTTGCGTTCTATTTCCTTCTTTTAAAAGCGTTCCATTTGTCATACGATCCACATGATGGCCTAATTCATGCAGAATGATAAAAGCAAATTGATGAGGCTTTTTGTTTTTTGTTGTATCGATAAAGACAATGGGACATTCCGTTACTGTATATTTAATATAGTCAATTTCAAACTGAAGTTTGCGCTTCTCCTTTGGAAGGTTATCATTAAATTGGCCATAGTACACACCTAACACATCTTTTCCTTGCACCTTTACACTGCCTAAGCAGTACACACCTTTTAGCCCATCCCAGTCTTTTTCGTCTGTTACATTAGCAATTTCGTGCAGGGCCGCTTTTTGCTTCGCACTCATGACTCCATGAAACGTTACGCCATGAATTTGGATTTTTTCACTACGCTTAAACATCTTCTTGCCTCCTTTACTAAATTCCTTCTACAACATATTATTTAGCATTAAGTATATTCATTCACAATACATGGTTAAAAACATGAAGTTAATGTCAAGATTCCCGTTTTGATGTTTTTTAACCCTGCTTATATGCTGCCTCGTTTATTTTCTATTTTTACTATATTACATATGTAGCCATTAATAAAATATCATTTTTTTATGATTTATCATTACTTTTTTTTATTTCTATTTTTGCTTATCGATAACCTGGAGCCTGCGTATCATTTTTAAATTTAAAGCCATTGCTATATAAAGAAAAGGATAGCAAAAAAACGAGTATAGCGTCTTCCATTCGTTATAATAAAACACTTCTGTTTGGGCAGAAATGTATTCAAACAGTGTTGTAAGAATTACCCACACTGTAATGTATAAAGCTTTTTTAGCCAAACTCTTGCTCCCAGGATAAAAATTTAAAAATACACTATTCGTCGCAGGATAAATAAAAATAAAGACTAAAAGATATTCAAAATCTACTCCTGTTTTAAAAAAGCCATAAAGATTATATTTAACATCAAGATATATATCTGCTACCGATCCTAAAAACATAACAAACAAAGAAGTTGTGTACATTTCTATCCAGCTGATACGTTTTGGCATGACTAGTACACTCAAAATAGAAATCACCGTTGTAAAGATTAAGAGCACCATGCTGAGGACCTCGTTTTCTAAAGGAGATAGAAACAGCTTTCCCATTGGATATTAAATTCATTCTGAAGGCTAAAAAACTAAGACTTCATAAAAAAAGAGATGGAGACATAACGAAGTCAAGCCAATCTAAATACGAACAAATGAGATAAATAAGGTGAACCGCCTGTTACACCTGTGTTGATTTCCGTGCAAGACTTCGCTTTCCGCGGGTGGCGGGTGAGCCTCCTCGTCGCTTCCGCTCCTGCGGGGTCTCACCTGTTCCGCTTTTCCCGCAGGAGTCTTCGTCTCGCCCTCCAATCAACCTCTAGAAACAACGAAATACGTGAATCCTACATTCACCATCGCAATAAAAAATCCGAACGGGTTGGATTCTCTATCAAGAATCTCGATTCACCGTTCGGATCTTCCTTCAACTAAACTACCTTTGTTTCAAGCTCTTTTTGTTAACGAAGGGAAACGATGCAAGAACCAAGCTCTTGCTGCCCCCATTTAAGTGAAAGATGATCCTGATGTGAAAGCGGACCTACTCCTTCAGGTGTACCTGTAAAAATAAGATCTCCTTTATCAAGACCAAAATGTTTTCCTGTAAAATCAATAATCGTTTGTAAGTCAAAAATCAAATCTTTGATATTTCCCAGCTGAACGCGTTCATTGTTTTTCACTAACGAAAAGTCTTTCTGCTTAGATGCTTCTACTCCTTCAAACGGAATAAAGTTTCCCACGACCGCTGAATGTTTGAATCCTTTTGCAAGCAGCCAAGGGTGCTTTTTTTGTTTTAATTCGCTCTGCACATCCCGAAGCGTCAAATCTAATCCAATCGTCATCTCGTCAACAAGTTCATCCACTGTTATGCCTTCTTTGTAAAGTTGTCCAATATGAAGAATCAGTTCGGTTTCAAAGTGCACCTCTCCTTGGTCGCGAGGAAGAGTGATTGATTGTCCAGCTGCTTCAACAAGAGCGTGAGTAGGTTTGGAAAATAAAAAAGGTGATGTTGGAATATCATTATGTAATTCTTTTGCATGCAGTGCGTAGTTTCGGCCCACACAATAAATATTTTTAATATCTTTCACTTTCATCATCCCTTCTTTCGTTCAAATAAAGATTTTTCAACTTGTATTCTTTTATTTTACAAGAAAAAAGAAATTGAGACATAACAAAATGAATTCAATCTAAAGATGGAAAAAGGGAATAAATGAGCTGGACTGCTTATGACACCTCTGTGGATTTCCGTGCAAGGCTCCGCTTTCCGCGAGAGTCTTCGCCTTGCCCTCCAGCCAACAGCTAGAAGGAACTGCGCACACGAAACCTACGTTCACCATGACCATAAAAAAACACGAACTATCTATTTTTGATAGATCGTTCGTGTTTAAGGTTAGCGAAACAGCTTTTCTCACATTCTCTTTTTTTCAATCCGTTATTTTCTAGCCCATTTTGTGATGCCTTTGATATCATCTGGAGTTGTGCGACAGCACCCTCCGATTAACTGAGCACCTGCTTCATACCAGCTGTGAGCGCTGCAGCCATACGTTTCGCCTGCAGATGTCCCGTTCCATGTTTTAGATTCAGCATCATAATGCTCTCCTGAATTTGGATACACAATGACTGGCTTATCCGTTTGAGATTTAATTTCTTTAATAAGTGAAGAAATATATTGAGGCGGCGTACAGTTAACTCCAATAGCTGCTACTTGCTTATAGGAATCCAGATAGCGTGCACACTCCGAGATTAATGTTCCGCTGCTAATGTGCAGGTCATCTTTTGCGCTGAACGTAATCCATGCGTACGCTCCTTCAAATTCTTCTAGCAGCCTCGCAATGGCTCTTGCTTCCATTAGATTAGGAATGGTTTCACAAGCTAACACATCTGCTCCTGCTTCAATTAATGCTTTCATACGAGGACGATGAAATTCCATTAACTCTTCTTCTGTTACGTCATACTGTCCAGTATATTCCGACCCGTTTGCTAAAAATGCTCCGTAAGGACCTACCGAAGCGGCGACAATTGGTTTTGGGCGATTAAGACAATTCTCTTCTTGCTGCCAAAATTCATCTCTTGCTTCAGCCGCAATTTTTACAGATGCTTGAATTAACTCGCGCGCCTCTGCTTCACTTAAACCACGTTTTGCAAAACCTTCAAACGTGCTTTGATAGCTTGCAGTAATTGCACAGTCAGCTCCTGCTGCAAAGTAATCTTGATGCACTCTCTTAATCAATTCCGGCTGCTCCATAAGCACTTTTGCAGACCATAAGCTGTCGTTCAAATCACAGCCATATCTCTCCAGTTCAGTTGCCATTGCACCATCTAGTACAATCACAGGAAATGTATGTAAAATTTGTTGGATAGGATTCATTGTTTGATCTAGGGTTGTCCACTAGCAGTTAGCTTCGATTACCCTATCCTCCTTTCAGATAATTTAAAATATATGCAAAAAAGTCTAAAGGACTAGGCAGCTTTTGTCAAGAAATCGAAGAAATGAGGAGAGGCTTATAACCAAGCATTTTTCAACCGCCTTATTCCTTCTTCTATTTCTTCTCTCTCCAAACTTCCAAAACCTAATAATAGATGAGTCTTTTGTTGAGGTGATTCCGTAAGCCAATAACGAGAAGTGCCGTAGACAGAGACATCTTGCTTTTGAGCTGCGTTAATTAACTGCTGTTCTTTCATATCGTTGCGCACGCGTACAAGTATATGTAAACCTGCAAATTCACCTGATATCGTAATGTTTTCATTAAACTCTTTCTGTAAAGCTGCTAAAAGAGTACCGTGTTTCAGTTGATAAGCCGTTCTCACTCTTCTTAAATGCTTATTCCACTCTCCATTTTTCATTATCAGCCCGAGCGTCTGTTGATGGAGAGTTGGAACAGCTTGCTCGTATAAAGAGAAACGTTCATGATATTCTTTTAGAAGAACTTCAGGTAATACAAGATAGCTGATTCTTAAAGAAGGCATAAAAGATTTTGAAAATGTACCTGTATAAATGACGCGCCCCTTAGTGTCTAAGCTTTGCAATGAAGGGATGGGAGAGCCTTTATAACGAAATTCTCCATCATAATCATCTTCAATAACAAATCCATCGCAGTCATTCGCCCATTTAAGAAGCTCTATTCTTCTTGAAACAGGCATGATCATTCCATATGGAAACTGATGAGATGGTGTAACATAAACAGCTCGTGCTTGGCTATCATAAAGCTCTGGAATGTTTATGCCTTTGTTATTAAGCGACACGGGTTTTAATGAAAATCCATGCTGCTTAAATACAAAGCTAGCCCCGTCATAACAAGGATTTTCAAAGGCAATATCTCTGATGCTTCGCTTTAACATCTGCGCTAATAAACTGAGTGATTGCTGCGTACCTGCTCCAATAATAATTTGATGTTTTGAACAAACCACTCCTCTTGACTGATAAAGGTACGTCGCAATTTCTTCTCGCAATGATTCTTCTCCTTGACTTTCTTGATACATGAACAGCGCTTCTCTATAAGTTTGAAGACTTTCATTGTATCGTTTTTTCCACTCATTCAAGGGAAACAAACGGCTATCAACTTTTCCATACCGAAAATCATAGGTACACGACTTTGTTTCTCTCTGAGGGTGTAAAAATACAGTCGGCTTTTTATCTGTTTGCAGTAAATCAAACTGGGTATTCGTTACGTACATTCCACTTTTGGGCCTGCTTTCTACATATCCTTCAGCTAAAAGCTGCTGATAGGCCATATCTACAGTATTTCGACTTACGTTTAAGTAATCAGCAAGAGACCGGATAGAAGGCAGTTTGTCATTCACTTCTACCCTGCTGGATACAATTTCTTTTTTTATATATTCATATAGCTGGTGATATAAAGGCATATCATTCCTTCGGTTTAATAAAGGTGTGAACTTCACGCTAGCTCCTTTCATCTGTCCCTATCTTATTTTTTAAATCTGGCTCTTTTAGAGGGGATACATTTCTTTTACTATAAGTGTAGATCATCTAATTAAAAAGGAGAAGATTTAATGACTACTACTATTACAATTCGTCAAGCTAATGCTGCTGACATGGAAGCACTTATTTCATTAATGAACGAATACATTGTTGATTTTTACAAGCGCCCTCAGCCTACCAAAAAACAGCTGAGAAATTTAATTGATCACTTGTTTCAACGTCCCGATACTGGCGTTCAGTTTATCGCAACTCAAAATGACGAGGCAGTAGGTTTTTCAACGCTTTATTTTACATTTAGCACCACGCGTGTAAAGCCTGTAGCAATTTTAAATGACTTGTACGTTACTGAAAAAGCAAGAGGTCAAAAAATTGGGGAAAAGTTATTTTCGATTAGTCACCAGTATACAAAAGAACATCAGTATGCAGCCATGTCTTGGGAAACGGCTTACGATAATACAAGAGCTCAAACGCTTTACAGAAAAATGGGAGGAAATGTAACGAACGGTGAATGGATTCACTACGACATTTCAAACGACATCTTATAATATTTTTCCATCCATAAAGTTTTAACACGTTCTTAACACTCCTTTCATAAATGTGTTTTATGATGAATACGACAAATAAATCAGTTTCTGTATGTATTTGTCACATTCTCTGTTAAAGTTTTCACAAAGTGTTCAAATTTTTAGTGAAAACGCTTTCTATTTTTGTGTATAATAAAAATATGCAAATGAAAATGAATGTTACAGCTCGTTAATCATACACATTTTAAATATGGAAGGAGTTTTGAAAATGATTTTAAAAGCATTAAGAAAAAACGGGGCCGTTACAATTAACTATTATAAAAACGGTTTGCTTCAAACGTTTAAAGGAAAAGTACAGCGCCTAGATTTAACAGACCAAACGCTTTCATTAAAAGATGAACAGCAAAATACTTTCTCTATTCGCTTATCGGGAATTAAAGAAATTTATTGATGAATAGTTTACAGTAAAAAAGAACATGATGCTCATTCTGCTTTGCAGAAGTCATCATGTTCTTTTGATTTTAGCTTTATTTAGCTGATGTTTCTGTTTCTTCTTTCCCGTACATATATTTCGAAGGGTCGACTGTTTGGAAATCCTTTAGCTTGTGGAAACGAAGTAAGTCTCCATAAAGCACTTGATCAGATAACTCCAGTTCTTTCGCTACCTTCTGTTTATAAGCTTTCATTTGATTATTTTCTTTAAGCGCTTGACCTGTCTTAGAATCATAATACGTTCCATCCACTAGTGTATATTTCGGAGATACATAGTTGCCATTGCGGAACGCTACTACATCATCATGACCTTTAGAAAATAAATCTGTACCAAATTGGATAAACTCTTTGCTGTCAATCCCTACTAAATGAAGAAGCGTTGGCACAACATCAATTTCTCCACCGTACGTATGATTAACTCCGCCTTTTACTCCAGGAACGTGAATGAATAGAGGTACACGCTGCAGCTGAGCATTTTCATAAGGTGTAATTTCTTTTCCCATTACTTTTTCCATTGCCGCATTATGATTTTCAGAAATACCGTAGTGATCTCCATAAATCATAATCACAGAATTATCATAAAGCCCAGAAGCTTTCAGTTCTTGGAAGAAAGATTGCAATGATTCGTCTAAATAACGAGCCGTTTGGAAATAGCGGTCAACTGTCGCATCGCCCGTGTTAGCTGGCTGTATGCTTGCCTCATTGTTTCCAAGTAAAAATGGAAAATGGTTTGTTAACGTAATTAAATGCGCATAAAACGGCTGTGGTAAAGACTGCAGCATTGGAACAGATTCTTTAAAGAACGGTTTGTCTTTTAAACCATAATTAATTTTATTTTCACCCGTCATATTGTAATAACTTGCATCAAAAAACTTATCCACACCGAACTGCTTGTAAATTTCGTTACGGTTCCAAAACGTCTTATAGTCTCCGTGCAGTACAGCGCTCGTATAGCCAGCTTTTTGATCTAAAATAGCTGGTGCTGCCTGATACGTATTGCTTCCTTTTAGTACAAAGGCAGAACCTTGAGGAAGGCCGTATAGAGAGTTGTCCATCATCAGCTCAGCATCTGATGTTTTTCCTTGTCCTGTTTGATGAAAGAAGTTATCAAAATACGTAAAGTCATTTCCATGGGCCAACGAATTTAAGAACGGTGTCACTTCCTGGCCATTTAATTTGTAATCAATTAAAAAAGACTGAAATGATTCCAAATGAATTTTAATAATATTTTTCCCTTTAGCTTTTCCGAAGTAAACGGAATTAGGCTCCGCATAGTGACTGTTTTTAAAATTAACGACGTTCGTTAAGTCATTGCTGCTTGCAAAAGCTCGCTGTTTAGAGTTTTGAGCAGTCTGAACACCGTCATACATCGTATAATTATAGGCGCCTAAATACTTTACTAGATAATTGCGGTCAAAAGTTCGAGATAGAAGCTGCGGGCGATCAATTTCTGCTAATGTTAAGTTGACAGAAAAAACCATGAATCCTAAAGAAAGAATGGTTACAGCATTCTTAACCGATACTTTTTCATTATGCCAGTCAATTTTTTTACTAAAAAAGAAGAAAAGATAAATAATAAAATCAACAAAATAAAAAACATCATGTGCTTTTAATAAATCCATAATGCTTCCGCCCATACTTCCTGCATTACTTGTCTGCAACAGTGTGGGAAGAGTTACAAAATCGTTAAAAAAACGATAATAGAGAATGTTGCTGTACAACAGCAGCGTCATGATGAAACTGCCTGCAAGAATCCAAGCTCCTGCTTTCTTTCCTTTAAAAAATAAGCCGATTCCTAAAAAAATCAGCACTGAACTTACAGGGTTTATAAACAGCAGCATTTGCTGCATTACGCCGCTTACGCCTAAGTTAAATTCAGTTTTATAAGCCACATACGACTTTATCCACATTAAAACAGCGGCTAATATGAAATAGTGCAGCGGCTTAGAAACGATTCGCTTCATTTTGATTTTCCTTTCTCGATTAGTTTATGAGTAGATTCACAAAGAACATATAGAAAACCTTTATCATTATACTCATAGAAAATGAAAATTAAATGAAATCCTAGCCTTCACAACTATAGATAGATTCTTTAAATTCATCTACTAGTTTACCTAATACCCACAAATAAATAAACTAAAATCACCTTTTTTATCATAAAACCCCTCCTCTCCTCATATACTGTATTCTGTTGCAACACCCGCACTGCAAACTTGTGCATTTTTTCACAATTTATCTACAAACTATTCTCATCTTGCTGTATAATAATAATTCTGCCTTGAGCATTCTCCAAATTCTTATGCTTAAGCCACAGCTTTCTTTTCATAACAGATGCACACATGAAAGGAGATGAATAAATGATTTTAAAAGCGTTAAAGAAAAACAAACATGTAACCGTGAATTATTACGAAAATGGCCTGCTTCAAACCTTCAAAGGAAAAATCCAAAATTTAAACCTAACCGACCAAACCCTCTCCCTACGAGATGAAAAACAAAACATTTTTTCCATTCGTTTGTCTGGCATTAAAGAAATTTATTAATAAAAAAGATCCTGAAGAATTCTTCTAGGATCTTTTTTGTATTTTTTATCCATTATATATTGAAAAATCATCCAATTGATGTTAAATTAACTTTACATAATGTTAAATCAACTTAACAAATTTATTAAAAAGGCAGCGGGTGATCATATTGATTCTTATTAATCACGTAAAAGAGCTTAGAGCTAAACATGGATATACGCAAGGAGATTTAGCTGAAAAAGTTGGAGCCACTCGCCAAACCATTGCAGCTATTGAAAAGGGAAATTACGTTCCTTCCCTACTACTTGGTTTAACAATTTGTGATGTCTTTCAATTAAAAATGGAAGATGTTTTTACACTTCAAAAGGAGGAGAAAAATGTTGAGTAATGTTATTAAATCTTATTTGTTGAATGTAGTGTCTCTGCTATGCATAGGTTGGTTTTTATATGATTTTTTAAGCCTAAATATTCAATTTAGTGAAGTTATGAACCACCCTGAACCCCCGTGGGAAATTACCATGTCTATAGGCTCTTTCGCTTCTTTAATTGTGCTTTTAATCGTGTCCTTTTTTTACTACCGAGCGCGTAAAAAGACGAAGAACGTTTCGCCTTTATTATTTCCTTTTGAATTTGCAGAGGAAGATGAACGTGAAAAGATGATAACAGCAGAAGCTTGTAAAAAAGCCTTTGTTTTTCTCCTATTTTCTATTCCTATAGGCGCTATCTTAATCGCTTTTTATCCGCTGTTACCTAATTCTTTTAGCTTCTATCCCATTGCCGTTCTTTTGCTTCTTTCTCTTGTACAGTTAACGGTTTATTACGTATCGATTAGTAAGATTTATCGGTGATTAAAAAAGGTTGTTCTAAAAAGAACAACCCTTTTTTTAATCTAATAATTCACTGAATTCCCCCACAAAAATAATCCGACCTACATCTATTTCACTATTTTTTCATTTTTTCTGTCTATATTGAACTATAACAATTGAACGATGTATGTTACCTTCCACTTCAGTTTTTCTTCAGTGTTCAGTTGCAAAATAGGAAAGATAAAAGGAGCATATCAATGGCAGCTAATAAATGGACAAAATGGATGGTTGGTTTATCGAGCGTTGCTGCATTTACAACATTTGTAGGGCTTTCTCAAAAATATGATCAAACAAATTCAACATCTACAGCACTAAATAACGATACATCCGCCAATAATTCATCGCAAACTCAAACGGAAGATGAGACGGATCTATTTCCAGATTCAGGATCTGACTCCAATACGGACAATGGAACTAACGGGCAAGATCAATGGTCAAATGACAGTTCTAGCAAACAAAGTGATCAATGGTCAGACGATAATTCAAGCAGTGAAGATGATCAGTGGTCAGACGATGATTCGAGTAATCAGCAAGATCAGTGGTCAAATGATGATTCCACAAGTGGTCAGGATAATTGGGGCAACAATAATGATTCTTCTATGCAAACAAGACCTTCTTAAGGATGTGATGAAATGAGCTACTCATTTAAAGCGATGAATACCACATTTAATGTATATCAGCTTGAAACACCTGTCAGCCAAAAAGTAGAGAGCTGGTGTTATCTTGTAGAAGAAACCCTAAGCCGCTTTCTTCCAACAAGCGAGCTTTCACAGCTTAATTCGCTGAACGGAAGATTATTTCTACCGTCAAAAATGCTGTATGAAGCTGTAAAAGCAGCCTATTACTATTACAATGAGACAAACGGAATTTTCAACCCATTTCTGTATCATTCTATTCAAACTCTAGGATATGACCAAAGCTTTGAACAAGTGCCTAACAATCAGCTACCTCAAGAAGTAGCAGCTTTTGATGCTGTTAACCCTATTATGATTCATAAAGGAATGAGAAGTATTCAGCTTGCTTCTAATATCGGTCTGGATTTAGGAGGAATCGCAAAAGGTTGGAGCATTCAGCAAATGGCGAATCAATTAAAGAAAAAAGGAACTTCACTTGGAGCAATCGATGGAGGCGGAGATATTGTAACGTGGGGGCCCGCTAGCAAGCACTGGTCCATTTCTCTCTCTCATCCATTTGATGCATCAAAAAATCTCACGACCATTAAAGTAAAAAGCAACAGCGGTATTGCCACAAGCAGTGTAGGCAAGCGTTCGTGGAAAGTGAACGGACACGCTCACCATCATATTATTGACGGCAGAATCAGCAAGCCTAGTTCATCAGAGCTTCTGCAAGTAACGGTCATTTCAGAAGACTTAACCATTTCTGAAGTCTATGCAAAGTGCATACTTATTCTCGGCTGGGACGCTGGATTAAGGTTAGCTAAAATGCATCACCCTTCTTTAGAAGTAATTGCGGTTACAAAAGAAGGCAACGTACTAATCGAAAAACATGTGAAAGGTCAGGTATACCATTATGGCTACTCTCCTCGCGCAATTTAGTGCTCATTTTCCCGTATGGAACACCATTCGGGCAGCCGGCTTAACTTCTTATTTACTAATGTTTGTATCGGTTGCCGCTGGCATTTCTCACAGCTTTTCGTTTTTTAAACCAAAACGAAAAAAACAGCTTTTGCTGGTCCATCAATCATCAGGGTGGTTTGGGTTATTGTTTGGCATGATTCACGGACTTGTTTTATCATTTGATCAATCTGTTCATTTTTCACTTTCTGACATTTTAATTCCGTTCACTTCCGATTACAAACCGATTAGCACAGGTCTTGGTACTATTTCACTCTACATTTTATTGGTACTAATTATTACATCCGACTTTATAAAACAGCTTGGGAGAAAAGCCTGGAAAGCCATTCATTTTCTTGCTTTTCCAGGCTATTTGCTAGCACTGTATCACGGCATTACTTCCGGAACAGATACACAGCAGCCCCTTATTCTTGGGATGTACAGCATCACTGGCGTTATCGTTTTAATCTTGCTTTTCTTACGCATTCAACACCAGTCAGCTCCTAAGAACCAAAAAAAAGCTCAGGAAAACTAAAAAACGCACTCTATCATAGAGTGCGTTTTTTCTTATCCGCGTCCTGCTTGGAATGATGGGTACTGTGTCATACCGCCGTCAGCAAAGAGCGTAATTCCTGTTACATAACTCGCCTCTGAAGAAGCTAGCCATGCAGCAACTGCTGCAATTTCTTCCGGCTCTCCGATGTATCCCATTGGAATCATGCTTTCTACATCTGCACGCTGCTCAGGATCAGCAAATTTCTCAGCGTTAATCGGTGTATTAATCGCTCCCGGTCCAATGTTATTTACACGAATACCTTTTGGAGCGTATTCTAATGCCAGTGTTTCAGTCATAAGCTTCATACCGCCTTTACTTGCTGCATAATGAACAAATAATGGCCAAGGAATTTTCTCGTGAACACTCGACATGTTAATAACTGTTCCCTTAATATCATTTTCAACAAAATATTTAATCGCTTCACGGCTACCTAAGAAAGCTCCCGTTAAGTTCGTATCAATTACTTTATTCCAATCGCTTAAAGACATTTCATGAGATGAAACCGGATTTTCTAGTCCTGCGTTATTAATCATAACGTCTAACTTTCCAAATTCTTTAATTGCAGATTGAACTAAATTGATTACATCAGACTCAACTGTTACGTCACCTTTAACGGCAATTGCCTCTCCACCGACTTTTTTAATTTCTTCTAAAACGCTGTTAGCTTCTTCTTCCTTAGAACGATAATTCACAACTACTTTAGCTTTTTCTGTCGCAAAACGAATCGCCATTGATTTTCCCAAACCTGTAGATGAACCTGTTATGACCACTACTTTTCCTTCTAAATCTTTATACATTGTTAATACCCTCCTAGTTAGCTTTTGGCGAGCCCTAACATGACTCCTGCTATGATGATCAGTATAATTCCAATAATAATCCCAATCAGCTGACGCTTCGTTTTCTTCTCACCTAAAATAATGATCCCGCCTAATGTTGAAATGACGATTCCCATTTGGGAAAGCGAAAAGCTTGTCGCTACGCCTACTTTAGGTTGTGAGATGAATAAAAACATATTACCAGCGGCCCAAATAAGACCTGGGATAATGTTGCGAATTGCATATTTATTAAATGGCTTATGCTTAAACGTCAGCAATACTCCTCCAATAACCATACCAATCGCTTGAGGTAATAAAGCGGACCATCCGTCTACATTAAATAGACGGGCTACTACAACATAAACTAAATAACCAACGGTTGAAATTAATAAAATAACAATTCCTTTTTTGAAGTTTCCTTTTCCTTCTTCAGCCTCTTTCTCTTCTTTGCTTTGAAGTGATGCTAAAACAATCCCTACAATAATAAAGATAAGAGCGAGCACACCAAGAATGATTGAAGTTTTTGTAGACCACTCGTGAAACACAATTACTCCAAACAATGAAGTGGAAACTAACTGAAGCCCAGTTGAAATAGGCATCGTTTTAGAAACTCCAATTAAATCAATACTTTTCAGCTGATTACTTTGTCCAACTGCCCAAAATAGCCCCGATACAACTCCAACCCCAAAGATTAAAGGTGTAAGCGTAGGGTGTACAAAAATATAAATACCGATTGAGAAAATCAAAGCTCCCAATGTGGTTCCAAGCGTTTGACTATAAGGTCCTCCGCCTAGTTTCACATTGAAAAGCACAATGCTTCCCCAAAATATGGCTGGTAAGACGGCTAAAAATATGTCCATGTTTCAAAACCTTCCTGTGCTAAAATTAAATGTCAAAGTGCATATTCCCCAATTTTTCCGCCATTAATCCTTTTTCAGGGACATTTTATGAATTAATGACCGCACGAAATATTCTTTGGATATCGAAAACTGTATACCTTAATTTGTTCTAGGAGAGAAAAAGATATACTTTCTAACGCAAAAAAACAGCTTTTCCAAATAAAAGCTGTTTTGTATCATTTAATTTATTTTTAACATATAGCGATTAATAGGTCTCCCTACTCTGCCGTATTCAACTGATAATTTCAGCTCGTTTTCCTGTTCTAAAAACTCTAAATACCTTCTTGCTGTAACACGCGCAATTCCTACGCCGTCCGCCACTTCTTCAGCAGAAATCGGATGATTTTGTTCGGAAAGATATTGTTGTATCCTCCTTAGCGTAACCGCATTTAGCCCTTTTGGAAGCAAATCGGCTTTTTCTTCAAATTGCTGAAACAGCATAGAATCTAATTCAGACTGAGTAATATGTTCTTTTTGACTTATTTTAACTTGAAACGAACGATACTGCTCAAGCGCTTGCTTCATTCGTTCAAACTTGAACGGTTTCATAATATAATCTACCGCGCCGTATTGAAGAACTTTCCGTACGGTTTCAATATCACTTGCAGCCGTAACTGCTATCACGTCTGTTTTATAGCCATTTGCTCGAATTTGCTGTAAGGTGGTTAAGCCATCTTGACTAGGCATATACATATCAATAATCGTTAAATCAGGCTGATGCTGTTTAATGAGCTGTATACCTTCTAAACCATTCGAAGCTGCAGCGATAACGATGAATCCTTCAACTTGTTCAATAAATTGGCGGTTCACTTCTTGTACCATAGGATCGTCTTCTATGAGAAGCACTGTCCATTCTTTTTTATTCATTTCCCACTCCCCCTATAAAAAGAATGTAATGATAAAAGTGGTTCCAACATCTAATTCTGACTCTACTTCGATCTGACCGTTTCCTTTTTCAACAATTTGTTTTACTAAATGCAAACCAATTCCTCTATTTTCCTTTGCTTTAGTTGAAAAACCTTCATCAAAGATTCTCTCTATTTGATTCTTATTCATGCCGCATCCGTTATCTTCAACTAATATAGAAAGAATGCCGTCACTTTGTTCCATACTTATATAGATCTTCCGTTCACGACGCTCCATATGCTGATACGAATCAAAAGCATTCTCAATTAAGTTACCAATAATAATTACAAAATCATGATGATCTAAGTAAGGAGGAAATGAGTGAAGCTCGCTGTGGCGATCGATAGCTAACTCAATTCCAAGTTCTTTGGCACGGCTGACTTTGCTTAACAGCAATCCCGATATACTTTCATCTTTAATATGTTTATGAAGAAATTGGGTGAGCTCTTCTTGCTGTTCAGACACTTGAAAAACGTACTGAAGAGCCTTGTCTTTATTTCCAAGTTGGATAAGCCCTGCAATGGTATGAAGTTTATTCATGTATTCATGGTTTTGAACTCTAAGAGCGCTTACAAATGATTTAACCCCTGTTAACTCTTCAGCTAATTTTTTAACTTCTGTTCTGTCTTGAAAAATAGCGACCGCACCGACTGTGTGATTATTAACCTTAATCGGCACACGATTGCTTAAAATATTTAAATTGCGAACTTGAAGCTCTCGATTATAAACAGGCTGATTAAGCTGCAGAATTTCTGGCAGTCTTGTATCTGGAATCACATCATAGATCTTTTTCCCAATTACCTCATCGGGTACATCCATCATAATTTTCGCTTTATGATTAAAAATAGTGATGTTCTCCTCTTTATCAATGGCAATGACTCCTTCATGCATGGCATTAAAAGTCTCCGTTCGTTCTACAAACAAACGAGCAATTTCATGAGGCTCAAGCTCAAACATCTCTTTTTTAATACGAGATGCAAGCGCCCACGCTCCCCATCCTCCAAAAAAAAGAGCGAGACCTGAGATGAGAAAAATTTCTTTTTTCAAACTTAAAATAACCTCTGTAAATTTCGGAAGAAGGTAGCCTGAGACAACGACTCCTACTTGTTCATGCTGATCGTTTACAACGGGAACAAAAGAACGAATGACCATCCCGCCTTCTCCTTTTGCTTTATCAGTATAAGTATGTTCTGCAAACGCCTGGCCCTCGTCCTCTCCTTTAGAAATTTTCCCAATCATGCTTTGCAAAGGATGAGACAAACGTTCGTGATTCATATTCATCACCACTACATAATAAGCACCGTGAATAATGCGAATCGGCTCTACAATTTGATTAATGTTCTTGCTATCTTTTTCAATTTTTTCTCGAATTTCAGGCATTTCAGCAACTGTTCTCGAAGTGATCAAAGCCCTTTGCTCTAAATCATTTTCTTTTGACTGCACAAAATTATTAATCACGACAATACTTGCTAAAAACAACGAAAAGACCACGATAAAAAAGATTAACCCCGTCATTTTCGTTTGCATCGATAAGCGCATCATAGCGGAACACCTACTGCTGATTGAAGTTTATTTTAATTTTACCACGTTGAGAAATTGCGTGTTAGAATATTTGTAGAGAAAAATTATTGAATCGCGGGGTTGGACATTTTGAAGATGTTTATAGGGGCAAGTATCATTGTTAGCGTTTTCTTGATGATCTATGTTTTTTTGCAGTATACGGTTATAAATCAGGATAATGTGTATCATGACGATGAGCAAAAAGGATTAAATAAGCAAATTGTGATTAATTTTAGCCACGTTGTAGCTGAGAACACTCCAAAAGGCTTAGCCGCTCAAAAATTCGCTGAAATCGTTAATCAAAAATCGGATGGTAAAGTTAAAATTGAAGTATATTCAAACGGTGTATTGTATTCAGACGACGAAGAACTTGCCGCTCTGCGCCGAAACGATGTACAAATGATTGCGCCTTCTATTTCAAAGCTAACCGACCTTTCCCCTACGTGGCAACTTTTTGATCTCCCCTTCATTTTCGATGATTACAGCGAGGCAAAACAAGTGTTTACCGGGAAAATCGGACAGGATTTGTTGAGTACGCTGCAAGAGAAAAACATTAAAGGGCTTGCTTTATGGAGCAACGGCTTTAAACAAATGACCAGCAATACAAAACCTTTGCTCCATCCAGCAGATTTTCAAGGTCAAACATTTCGCATTATGCCAAGTGAAGTAATCAAAAAACAATTCGAACTTCTTGGCGCTAAGCCTCAGGCTGTCTCGTTTAATAAAGTATATCAATCCCTTGAACGACAGGAATTTGATGGACAGGAAAATACGATTTCTAATATTTATTCAAAACGTTTGTACGAGCTGCAAAAATATATGACCATCAGCAACCATGGATACTTGGGCTATGCTGTTTTAATGGATCAAAAATATTGGGACAGCCTCCCTGAAGATGTAAAACAACTATTAAGTGATGCCATGGTAGAAACAACGAACTGGATTTGGACTCAATCAAAAATGATGAACGATGAACAGCTACAGCAAATAAAAAATAAATCTGGCATGCGCGTTTATTACTTAAATGATACACAGAAAGCCGAATGGAAAAAGCAGTTTAACTCTCTTTATCAATCGTTTGAAGCCAATGCAACAAAACAAACGCTTGATATCATTCAGCAAATAAAAAATATCGAAAGCAAAAAGTGATGACTATATGTTCATCACTTTTTTTGACCAAAATGACCAAAAAGAACATTATCACCAGAAATATAAATAGTTAAAATTATCAGTTAATATAAAGATAAGAATAATGTAAGCGTTAACAAAAACATTCTCGAAAGGAGCATTACATATGAAATTAAGTTTTAAAAACCTAACTGTTCAAGTTGTCATTGGTATCCTTCTTGGTATTGCAATTGGCTTTATGTTTCCTGAATTTGGAGCTAAATTAAAAGTATTGGCTGATATCTTCATCAAATTAATTAAGATGGTGATTGCCCCAATTATTTTCTTAACAGTGGTCATCGGTATCGGAAGCATGGGAGATTTAAAGAAAGTGGGACGAATTGGAGGTAAAGCTCTTTTATACTTTGAGATTGTCACTACTTTTGCCTTAGCAATTGGAATTATCGTTGTAAACTTTATCAAGCCTGGGGCTGGCTTTAATATCAATGGCGCAAGCGGAGCTGATGTTACTCAATATACGCAGCAAGCAGCTGAAGCGGAGCATGGCTTTATGGAGTTTATCATGGGAATTATTCCAGACAGCGTATTTGGCGCAATGGCAAATGGTGAATTATTGCCAATCTTATTCTTTGCCGTACTATTTGGAATGGCTACAGCTACACTCGGCGAAAAAGCGGCTCCTGTCATTACATTCTTTGAACGCTGTACAGATATTTTCTTTGGAATTGTTAATATGATTATGAAACTTTCACCTATTGCGGCGTTCGGAGCGATGGCTTATACGATCGGTAACTTTGGAATAGGCTCTCTTCAAAAACTCGGTTTCTTAATGGGATCTGTTTACATTACTATGTTCTTATTTATTGTATTTGTACTTGGAAGCATCGCTAAGATTTATGGATTTAATATTTTTAAATTCATTGCTTTTATTAAAGAAGAAATTCTACTTGTATTAGGTACGTCTTCTTCGGAATCTGCACTGCCAAAAATGATGGACAAAATGGAGAAGTACGGATGTTCAAAATCTGTAGTAGGACTTGTCATTCCAACTGGTTACTCATTTAACCTAGATGGAACAGCAATCTACTTATCCATGGCTGCTATCTTTATCGCTCAAGCGTATGGAGTCGACCTGTCGTTAATGCAAGAGATTACGCTACTTGGTATTTTAATGCTAACGTCTAAAGGAGCGGCCGGAGTCACTGGCTCTGGATTTATTACACTAGCAGCTACGCTTGCTGCATTCCCAATGATTCCAGTTGAAGGAATCGCGCTGTTAATCGGGGTAGACCGCTTCATGTCGGAAGCTCGTGCCATTACAAACTTAATTGGAAATGGTGTAGCAACTGTAGTTGTATCGAAAATGGAAAATGAATTTCATCCTCCTGTAGAGACGATACAAGACGTTAATTCCGCACCTCCATTAGCTAAATAATAAAAAAGAAGTTGAGACATAGCCAAATGAATCCAATCTAAAGACGAATAAATGGGATACATGAGCTGAACCGCTTATGACACCGCAGTTGATTTCCGTACAAGACTTCGCTTTCCGCGGGCGGCCGATGAGCTTCCTCGTCGCGTACGCTCCTGCGGGGTCTCATCTGTTCCGCTTTTCCCGCAGGAGTCTTCGACTTGTCCTCCAATCAACTGCTAGAAGGATCTAAACAAATGAAGCCTACGTTCACCACAACAAAAAAAACGAACCACCAATCAAAATTGATTAGTGGTTCGTTTTTCATTTCATCTTAAATATTTTTGTCCCAGCCTCTTTTTTAGGATTAATGCGTTTCTTTTTTAGAACGTCCGCTAAGTTTCCCAACAACAACAACTAAAATAGCTAACAAAATAGGAACAATTGTATGCAAATGCGGATTTAACCCTTCTAATACATGTCCTACCGCTTTGTCTTTAAAGATCATTTCACCAGCAGTATAGCCAAGAAGCGCTGCTCCGGCAATGATGATAATCGGGAATTTTTCCATGATTTTCATTAAAAGCTGACTTCCCCAAATGATTAACGGAATGCTGATAACAAGACCAAGGATAATGAGTAGAATACTGCCGTTGGCCGCACCCGCAACCGCTACTACGTTATCTAAACTCATAACAAGATCCGCTATAATAATTGTTTTAATAGCACCTGCTAGAGTTGAATTCGCTTTAATATCTCCGTCATCTTCCCCTTTTAAAAGACTAATCGCAATCCATAGAAGCAGCAGGCCTCCGATGAAATTTAAAAATGGGATTGTTAATAAATATACAGCGACAAACGTTAGCCCTACACGTAATACAACCGCTCCTAATGTACCGAAAACAACCGCTTTGTTTCGATGCTCGTCCGGAAGATTCCGACAAGCTAAAGCAATCACGACTGCGTTATCGCCACTTAGTACAATGTTAATGAGTAAAATTTCTAAAAGATTTAAAATAAAACTCTGATCCATACAAAAACTCCTTGATTGATTTTTATTAGTCTATTTCTCTATCTCTTATTTCATTACTAGAAATAGAGAACTAAAACTCTATCAATATAACCCGTTCTTACCCTTTAATGAAAAGAAGTAGTTATTTCACTAACAGTATTTTATCACTAAAAAGAAATTTGAAATAGGTATTTGTAAAGGAAAAGTCAGTTCATTACAATAAATCAAACCTTATTCTTTATCTTTCATCTGTTTTTCACCATCATTCTCTACTATTAGTAGCAGGAGAGCATTTATAAAAAATAGAGTAATTTTTATAAATAATACAAGCCTCCAATGCTTCTTCATTATTTTGTAGTTTTTCGTCAACTGCGATATAAGAAGGGAGAAAACAGGTATGATTTTAAAAGCATTAAAAACGAATAAATTACTAACTATTAACTATCAAAACAACGGTTTTGTTCAAACGGTCAAAGGTTATATTCAAAACTTAAACTTGCTCGAACAAACTCTTCTATTAAAAGATGAAAATCAGCATGTACGATCACTGCGACTATCAAGTATTAAAAACATTTATTGATTGAAAAAAGATCCGAACAATGAATCGTTCGGATCTTTTTTCAATTAAATAAAATATTTTTGTCTTAGCCTCTTTTTATTTAACTCACTGTATAGCGTGCGATTACTTCTTTAATTGATTCATATACAATTTCAACCATTGTTTTTAATTCTTCGTCCGTCATTGAAAGAATAGGCATCATCGTAATTACAGGACCTAGCTCTCTGATAATTAAACCTTTTTGGCGAGCCGCTAAAATAATATCTCCCATCACTTTTTTATCTTCAAAGATAGACTTTGTTTGGCGGTCTTTGACAACCTCGATTCCTGCCATTAATCCTCTTTGTCTAATGTCTCCCACGTTAGGCAGTTCATAAAGCTTTAATAGATAACGTTTAAAAACTTTCGACCTTTCTTTTACACTACGGATTAACTCTCTTTCTTCTATCAGTTCAATATTTCTAAGCGCTACTGTACAGGCCAATTGATTTCCCGTATACGTATGTCCATGAAAGAACGTTTTATTTTCATCTGGATGAGCTAAAAAAGCATTAAATATCTGTTCGCTTGTTAACGTAGCAGCAAGCGGCATATATCCTCCTGTGATCCCTTTTCCTACACACATAATGTCTGGTACTACGTCTTCTTGTTCACATGCAAACATCGTTCCTGTTCGCCCGAATCCGACAGCTACTTCATCACAAATGAGCAATACCCCGTACGCTTTGCACAGACGCTCTACTTGTTTTAAAAAACCGGGAGGATGAGTAATAATACCCGCTGCTCCTTGCACAAGCGGTTCAATAATCAAGCCGGCTACTTCTTCTCCGTTGTTCTGCAAGAGCTTCTCCAGCTGGTGAATACAGTAAGCTGAAGCTTGCTCTTCGGTTTCGAACCCGTCCATACGGTAGATGTAAGGAGAAGGTGTGGGAATGCGTTCAAACAGTAAAGGCTTAAAGATGCGATGAAATAAATCCATGCCTCCTACACTGACTGCCCCGATTGTATCTCCGTGATATGCCTCATTCAATGAGATAAATTTACTTTTGTTTTTGTACTTTGCAGAGTCGAGATTTTGCCAATATTGATAGGCAATTTTCAACGCAATTTCAACAGCGGCAGAGCCTGTATCAGAATAGAATACTTTCGATAAGCTGCCAGGAGTAATTTCCGCTAGCTTTTTAGCTAACAAAATGGATGGAACGTTTGCCGATCCAAGCAGCGTAGAATGCGCTAATTTCTCCACTTGTATATGTAAAGCTGTATTTAATTCCGGATCATTATGTCCATGCACGTTCACCCATAGAGAAGCGTATCCATCTAAATATTTGTTTCCCGCTACGTCATACAAATAGCTTCCCTCTCCTCTTTCAATGATAAGGGGATTCGATTCACGGTAAGCTTTCATTTGTGTAAAGGGATGCCATACATATTCTTTATCCCATTTTTCCAGCTCAGCTTTTTGATACGACACAGTCAAACACCTCCTGAATATGCTGAATCACACTTTTTTGCCTCACCAATTTCTCAATATATGCTTCTAACTCTTCATCGATATGAGTAAATACAGGTACAGTCATTAAAGAAGAGACTTGAAGCAGCTTTTCAATCGTTCGAACATTGTCCTTATGAATGATACTGCTGTGATTAAAACGATTAAAAATGAGTCCGTTGATTTTAAGATGATGCTCACTTGCATATGAAAAGGTAGAAAGCGCATCGTGAATAGCTCCTAATTCCGTTGTTCCAACAGCAATAACCGGCATTTGTGCATCTAGGATCAAATCTTTTGTCATATAAAACGTTGTTTCCTCTTCAATTAAAGGTACGGCAAGTCCTCCCGCTCCTTCCACGAGTACTACGTCAAATGCCTTTTTTAATTCATTAATGCGCTTTAAGACGATTGAAGGCTCTACTTGCCTATTGCTCAGTTTAATAGCCAAGTGAGGAGACGTCTCTGGCTTTAACTGATAAATACCTGTATTTGCTACTCGGAGCCTTGTTTCAAACCAGTGAATATCTGGATAACCTCCGATTTCATCTTGATAGCCGGTTTGAAACGGTTTACAAATTGTCGTTTTTATTCCTAGACGGCTAAGCACTTTATACAAAATGCTTGTCACCAGCGTTTTACCAATATCTGTTCCAGTTCCCGTAATAAAATACGCTTTGCCCACTTTCTTTCCTCCTCTTTTTTCTATGTCTTCATTACCCCGCTTTAGCCCGCTTTGATGATAAACGGCTAAATTGAGGCTTCATTCGGTGAATCAGCACTGAACATAAAATGCACAATAAAAGATCTCCAGGCATTGGCAAAACAGCTCCAAAAAGAAGTGTATCACTCAGTGAAAGTGGCTTTTCAATTATCCATTTCATTGCTCCGTAAAGCCAAACGCACCCGAATACATACACAATAACCAATGTAGATAAGTTGGCTAAAAAGATAGAAAAAGGTTTCTTTAAGTCATATTTTTGAATAAGGTAGCCGTTCATAAATGACCCTGCAGCATAGCCAATTAAATAGCCAAACGTTGGTTTGAAGATATACCCTAAACCTCCTCCTTCTGCAAAAACCGGAACACCGATTAACCCAATACCTATGTAGCATAGCTGACTATACAAACCTAAACGCGGTCCTAACAGCGCCCCGGCTAAATAGACAGGAACAATTTGAAGAGTAAACGGTATGTAGGGAATAGGAATTTTTATAAATGCACCAATCGCCGTTAAAGCAGCAAATAAAGAAACATACGCCATTGTTCTCGTTTTCATGTTCACCCTCCCTTTTCTGTTCGCTGCTTTAAGTTTGCAATAATCTCTTTTTATTTGTCAACTTAATTTTAATTTAAGTTTACAAATAAAATATAAAAAAAGACGCAAAAACCTGGGCTTTTGCGTCTTTTTGATTTTTATAAAATTACCTTTTTGTCGTCTTTAAGCTGCACTTCTTGACGGCTGATAGATAAATCAACTTTCTTTTTTACACGTGCATGATAATAAACATAAAACAGCAGCGCTAGTGGAATACCGACATACAGTGCCATTCGCTGCTCTGCATCAAATGCCATGCTTCCAAGTACAATCGTATTTAATACTAATGCGATTAAAGGTAATACCGGGTAAAGAGGGACTTTGAATTTTAAATCCTCGATTCGCCCTCCTTGATTTATATATCTTTTTCTAAATGCAAGCAGTGATGCAGCAATCGTAATCCAGCCAATTTGTGCACCTAAACCCGCTGCAGAAATAAGCCATACAAATACTGTTTCTTGAGCAAAGAATCCTGAAAGCAAAGATAAAAGCGCAATGCCTAATGTTAAAAGCAAGGCGTTCATCGGCACACCGCGTTTATTTACTTTCATGAAAGCTGAACTTGCCATGTTATCTTTTGACAATGAATACAGCATACGCGTTGCTGCATAAAGACCTGAGTTAGCTACAGATAACAGTGCCGTTAGGATAACAAAGTTCATAATATCTGCTGCATATGGAATACCAATTTGGTCGAATACAACAACAAATGGACTTTCAACTACGCCTGCTTTTTCAAGCGGAATCATCCCCGCTAATACAGCTACAGCTAGTACAAAAAATACAAGCGTTCTCCATACCGTTTGTTTAATGGCTCTTGGTACAGTCTTGTCTGGGTTTTCACTTTCCCCAGCAGCTACACCGATAAGCTCCGTACCTTGAAATGAGAAGTTAACTGTAATCATCGTAATCAGCACGGCACTAATTCCGTGAGGGAACACGCCGTGAGCCGTATAGTTAGAGAAAAGCGGCGCGCTGTCTCCATTGCTTAATGGAAGAAAACCAAACATAGCAGCTCCACCAAGTACGATAAATAAAATAATAGCTAACACTTTAATGCTGGCGAACCAAAACTCCGCTTCACCAAACGCTTTAGCTGACAGTGCATTTAATGAAAATAATAAAAGCGCAAATATAGCACACCAGATCCATACAGGAGAATCAGGAAACCATCTTTGCATAAGCTGACCTGCTGACAAAAATTCTAATGCAACCGTTACAGCCCAGCCCAACCAATATAACCATCCAAAAGCAAAACCAACGCCAGGGCCAATAAATTTTGTTGTATATGTCTGAAACGAACCAGAAACTGGCATTGCTACTGCAAGTTCCCCTAAGCAAAGCATTGTTAAGTACATAATGAAGCCACCTACGATAAACGAAAGGATAGCTCCAATCGCCCCTGCTTGGCTAATCGTGTATCCTGTTCCTAAAAAGAAACCTGTACCGATAACCCCGCCGAGCGAAATCATAAACAAATGTCTGCTTTTCATCGTCTTTTTTAATTCATTTGTTTGCTGTTGTCCTTCTATCATATTAACGACATTTCCTTTCAACCTATTTATTACGAGATATTACCTAGAAAAAAATTAATAAACCTTTGTTTTCTATGCATATTTACTTACATATTTATGCGGTGTTCTCAATTTAAATGAAACAGCCTTTTGTAATCTTAACATAATGCTCACTAGATTTAAAATGTTTTTCTGCAAAAGTAAAATGAATTTTTCTTGAATAGTGTGATTTCCTTTTACTGTTGATATTCATAAGCGTTTTTCTTCAAATGAATAGATGATACAACAAGAAAAAAGCTGTGCTTTCGAAGACGAAAGCACAGCTTTTTCACTTTTTACCAAACAAACAATCCAACAATCATAGCACTTAATAAAGAAACAGCGATACCGCTCACAAGCAGTTTCCATACGTTTTTTCCAATAATCGTTGATTTACCTTCTGATAACGTAGAATTATACGTACCATAAATCATACCCACCGTACTGAAGTTAGCAAAAGATGTTAAGAATGTTGTAGCAACTGCAATCGTATGCGGTGGAAGTGTATCTAGATTTTTCTTCAAATCCATCATCGCCACGAATTCATTTGTTGCTAGCTTGATACCCATCAGCTGAGCTACGTACATGGCATCATGTCCCGTTAGCCCTAGTAAGAATGCAAATGGACTAAAGATGTAAGAGAAAATCTTTTGTACAGTCAAGCCGTCTACAATAACGCCTAAAATACCGTTAAGCGCAGATGTAAGAGCTACATATCCAATAACCATCGCTAAAATAACAATTACCATGTTCATTCCGACTAACATACTGTTTGAAATGGTAGAGAAAAAGTCTTTTTTCTCTGACTTTGGCGGTACGTAAATCATATCTTCTTCTTTTGTAACATGAACTGGATTCAATAAGCTCACTAAAATAAGAGCGTTTAAACAGTTCAGTGGAATTGCGGTAAACACGTACGTAGCGGGAACCATCGTTAAATAAGCACCGATAATAGATCCGCTAATACTGCTCATACTCATAATTCCAAACGTAAGCAAACGGTTGTCCTTTAACACAGAAAGCTGATTACGAATAACGGCTAATGCTTCCGTGTTTCCTAAGAACATCATTTGAATAGCGAAAAAGCTTTCTAATTTAGGCAAGCGAGAAACTTTCGAAATGACCCAGCCTACTTTATCAATAATCCACGTTAAAATACCAAAGTAAGATAAAATATCAAAGAACGTCACGACAAAGATGATAGGCAGTAATGCACTGAAGAAAAAGTCAACCGTTTGATTTCCCATTACGGATGGAAACGCAAAGGCAATTCCATCGTTGGCACAGGAAATCAGCCAAGTAAAGAACGAAGCAATTTTATTAATGATCCATGTTCCGATTGAAGTTCCTAACATAAACCAAGTAATGAGGACTTCAACGACTAATAGTGAAGCAATCGGACGCCACTTTATTTCTTTCTTTTTAGGAGAACATAAGAAGACGACGCCCATTACTACAAAAACGCCTAATAAATTTAATAAAAAGTACATGCAAGCCACTCCCAGGTGTGTATTTGAAAAACAAAAAAAGCTCTTACTTTTCATAAATTCTGACAATAACAGAAAGTATGAAAAGTAAGAGCTGTGAAAGAAGACTGTATTCATGAGAATATGCCCTTCTTTTTGCTGCTTATATCCAAACTTTCTTGTAGTCTAGTTTTTTACGGTTACTAGGTAGAGACTATCAGACCATATTACTGATAATATACAAGATCGTAATCTTAGCTGTATTCAATTGATATGAACAAATTCTACCCTTTATTTTTTTAATAATCAACACTTTAAAAGTTTTTCGGAATAATAAAATTGGTATGAAAATTCTATTTATTTATTACTTCTTTTGAACTACTCATCGGAAAATCACACAAAAAAAGTGAATTTAATCATTCTTTTAACTCAATTATTTTCCTATTTTTGAAATAAAGAAATTAATTCTTTGATGAGTATGTTTAAATCTCTACTTCGCTTTTCATTTAACTCCTCACAAAAAATGTTTCGTTTTTACGACTTAAGACGTAGAAAAAAATAATCCTGTTGTTCGTTGAAGTTAACCGGTTTTCAATTTACACTTTATGGTAGAAGAAAACAAATTTAATTATATGTAGAAAGCGGGTTATAACGTGAAAAAAATATTGGCTTTTATTTTAGTGATAGGTGGTACGGCAGTCCTCTTTTCTACTGCGTTTGCGCCTTCCTCCTGGTCGTTAAGTTCATTCAAGACGTCCAAGTCTGAAGCGGCATTATCAAGTGATGTTCAGCGTATTCAAATCGACTCTCCAAGCATTAGTACAACGGTCGTTCCGCAAGATCGTCAAGATATTAAAACAAAAGTAGAAGGTAAAGGAAAAGTAGATGTAAAGCAAAATGGAGACACCCTATTTGTCGCGTATCAAAAAAGTCCCTTTCAATGGCTTTCTATTTTTTCAAACACAAAAGTAACAATCTACATTCCTAAAGATTATCACCATAACCTTGCGCTTAACGTAGGTTCGGGGGACCTTCAAATTGCTACACATCCTGAACAAGCGCTTCAGCTGAAAGATGTTTCGATTAAAGTAGGTTCTGGAAATGCAAGCATTTCAAACTTGATGAGCACCTCTCTTCGTACGGATGTTAATTCTGGAGATTTACAGCTGAGTAATGTCGAGACCCAAACGGCTAAATTTGCTGTCAGCTCTGGGGAAATTAAAGGAACAAACTATCAAGGAAAACTTCAGGCGCGCATTGGATCTGGTGATCTCTATATGGATTTTAAAAAGCTAGAAGAGGCCGTTTCTGTAGATGTAGGATCCGGAGATGCCGTGCTGGTTCTTCCGAAAAGCGCTGGTTTTAAAATGAATGGAAAAGTAAGCAGCGGTGACATTAACAACAATTTTAAGTTAAACAATGCAACGATAACAGAGAATGTATTAAAAGGAAAATACGGAAATGGAAAATACCCTATCGATATAGCTGTTTCAAGCGGAGAATTAACCTTGGAATCAAAATAAAGAGGCTAGGACAAAAGTATTTTAACTCAATTGCAAAACGAACCGTTAATCACCACGTTGATTAATGGTTTGTTTTTTGTTGTGGTGAACATAGTTTTATCTGTTTCGTTTTTTCTAGCAGATGATTGAAGGACAAGGCGAAGACTCCTGTGGTAAAAGCGGAACAGGTGAGCCCCCGCACGAGCGCAAGCGACGAGGAGGCTCAGCGTCCGTCCGCGGAAAGCGAAGCCTTGCACGGAAATCAACTGCGGTGTAATAAGCAGTCCAACTCATGTATCTCATTTGTTCGTCTTTAGATTCGGTTCATTTAGTTATGTCTCAACCTCTTTATTTATGGTCTCACTGCAATATACCATGCTACTCCTACGATTGATCCTATGAATACAACTCCGTAAATAATAGATAAATTCACTATACTTTTCTTTTTAGATTTCCCGTAATCTTCATCTAATTTCTTTGCAGCACTGATCGTACCTGCAAGGGCAGCAACGCCGATAATAATGACAAGAAGCAATGCTAATTTCATTCTTCTCTCCTCCATATTTCGGTGATTGAATAAGACTAAATACCAAGATGTTATTTATTTCATTTTAAGCAGCACAATTTAATCAGAATATGAAAGCGCTATATCTTCTCTTTCTATCATAAAGCTAAATTATGTAAAATCAACCATCCAATTGTTCATTATTTTCCTCCGCCACTTTACATACATAAAAAATTCCCGAGCTTCACTGCTCAGGAATCTTTATCTAATAGATATGACATTTTAAGGTTTTAAAATGACTTTAATGCAGTTATCTTGATGATCATTAAAACTGAAAGACATGTTTTCCTACCAGTACATCTGCCATCTTTACAAAGCGCTTGATTTCTAATACATCATGAACACGAACTATTTGAACGCCTTGTGCAATCCCAGCATATACAGTAGCTGCGGTTCCTTCCATTCTTTCCGTAGGAGGAGCATCGACTATTTGTCCAATAAATCCTTTACGAGAAGTAGCAAGGAGCACCGGATAGCCCATATTCGTCAGCTGCTCTAGATGCTGAATTGCTTCTACATTATGGGCAGCCGTTTTTCCAAAGCCAACGCCTGGATCTAAAATAATTTGATCGTCGCGAACTCCTGCAGCTTTTGCAATGGAGATGCTTTCTTTTAAATCACTTATCATATCTGTAATCAGATTTGTATAGTTGGGCTCATGACGGTTGTGCATTAAAATAATGGGCACATTATAATCAGCTGCAACTTGAGCCATTTTAGGATCGGCTTTTGCACCCCATATATCATTAATAATATGTGCTCCTGCTTCTAGCGCATGTTTGGCCACTTCCGATTTGTATGTATCTACGGAAATCGGCACCTCTACGCGCTTAGCCACTTCAGAAATAACGGGCACAATCCGTTTAATCTCTTCTTCATCGCTAATTCTTGTATAACCAGGACGAGTTGATTCTCCTCCGATATCAATGATATCTGCTCCTTGCTTTACCATTTCCTCAGCATGAGCAACTGCTTTATCTACATCGTAGTATTTTCCGCCGTCTGAAAATGAATCCGGGTTTACGTTTAAAATCCCCATAATAAGCGTACGATCCGCATAATTCAGCTCATACTTTCCGCATTTAATGACGGATTGAGACGTTAAAGTTGACACTATTCTCAGCCCCTTCGTAATTTGCAAATTAATATATATTTATAAATATCATGTATTTTGAGAATGTCATACCGTTCGTAATTATATCAAAAGTCACCAGTCCTATGTGATTTTTCTTGGAGTTTCTTTCTTCTATAGTGTGAGATAAACATTAAAAGTGAATACACAGATAACATTAAAAATCTCTATCGGGCTTGTCTTTAGGGTCTTTTTTCCTCTTCTCACATATTTTGTGAGTCTTTTTATTCAAAAAGAAAGGATTCGCATTAAAAGCGTTTAATTTATAGCAATAGTTGGGAATTTATAATTAAGTAACTTCCATTTTTATTCATTTTAAGGAGGATGACTATGACTACACAACCGTTACAAGTCAAATTAATTCCTTATACAATTGAGTCGATTATCGACTCAACAAACGAAACGCCTAAAGGAGTAAGCTTAATTCAAGCACCTGCTATTTGGGAACAAAGCAATCAAGGAGAAGGCATTGTAATTGCAGTTATCGACACTGGTGTTGACACAAATCATCCTGACTTAAAAGATTGTATTATCGGAGGAAGAAACTTCACTTCGGATTATGACGGAGATTCTTCTGTATTTGAAGATAATAATGGGCACGGCACTCACGTGTCTGGTACCATTGCTGCTGCGCTCAATAATGAAGGGGTAGTAGGGGTGGCACCCAAAGCAAAAATCCTAAGCTTAAAAGTACTTACCGGTGAAGGATCGGGAAATTACGAATGGATTATTGACGCTATTAACTACGCCGTCGAATGGCGAGGTCCTAACAATGAGCGAGCACGAGTTATTTCCATGTCACTCGGGGGACCACAAGACGTTCCAGAACTGCACGAAGCTGTTCAAAATGCTGTGAATAAAGATGTTTCTGTCGTTGTTGCGGCTGGAAATGAAGGTGATGATCGCGAAGAAACTTTTGAATATTCATATCCAGGAAGTTACAACGAAGTCATTCAAGTAGGAGCAGTGGACAACAGCTTAAGCTTGGCTCCTTTTACCAACGTCAATGAAGAAGTGGATTTAGTGGCACCGGGAGTTAACATTATCTCTACTTTTTTAGAAGGTAAATATGCGACTCTTTCAGGAACTTCAATGGCAACTCCTCACGTGGCAGGAGCTTTAGCTTTATTAATTAACTTATGTGAGAAGGAATTTGGCCGCTCTCTAATCGAAGCCGAAATCTATGCTCAACTTGTAAGAAGGACGCTTCCTCTTGGATACCGGAAAAGCTCTGAAGGAAACGGATTTCTCATGCTCGATTTGGTAGAGAAAATACATGATATTATTAACATAGCCCGTATCAACCCTAGTAAGTAATAAATAAGAAAAACGAGAAATCTTCTTGGTTCTCGTTAAATTGAAATAAAGACATGCGAACGCATGTCTTTATTCATATCTTAATGCTTCGATTGGATCTAGCTTCGCCGCTTTGTTTGCAGGAAGCATGCCGAATACAATGCCAATCGTCATGGAAAACAACACTCCTCCAAGTACTACTTGCCACGAAATTAATGACGGCCAGCCGGCAAATACCGAAACAAGAGCTGCCCCGCCTGCGCCGAGGCCAATGCCAAGCAAGCCACCAATTAACGTGAGCGTAATGGATTCAATCAAAAACTGAGTTAGAATTTGTCTTTTAGATGCTCCCAGTGCTTTACGAATACCAATTTCTCTTGTACGTTCCGTTACAGAAACCAGCATAATGTTCATAACGCCAATCCCGCCAACAAGCAGGGAAATGCCTGCAATCGATCCAATAATCGTTGTCATAATTCGCGTTACATTTCCAATGCTATCTGCTATTTCTTCTAAGTTCTGCACTTGGTAAGCATCTTCAGCATCATGCAAATTATTTAACAAATCCGTTGCGTCATTGCCTACTTTTTTCAGTTGATCAGAGCTTTTTGCTTGAACGCTAAGGTTTGTGTAGTCAAGCTTACCGAAGCTTGATTTATACGTATTATCTGGAATATAAATAGTTGGCATTTCAAATGCTAAAAAGCCCGTTGGCTTTTTTGTCACACCAATAATTTTGATAGGCTGTCCTTGAACCCATACTACTTGTCCAAGGGCTTCCTTTTTATCAAACAGCTCTTTTTTCATATCGCTCGTGATCACACCTACTCGATTACCTGATAAAAAGTCAGAGCTGTCTAACATTCTTCCTTTCGAAACCTCCAGCTGATTAACTTCAATATACCCTTCATTAATTGCATTAACAGTTGTATCGGATTCCTTGTCTCTATATCTTATTCCCATTCCCATTGAACTAGAAGCCACCACATTCTTCACGCCGGGAATAGTCGAAAGAGCTTTAATATCATCCTCTGTAAAAATGGGCTCTCCCATCATTGAAAGGTCATCAGCTTGCATCTCGTCTTCAGGAGGCTGATAGTAGACATCAACTGTATTGCTTGCTCCTGTTATTTCCGACTTAATCATCTGTTCTCCGCCTTGGCCGATAGCAACAACGATAATAACCGCCCCTACGCCAATGATGATACCAAGCATTGTCAAAATAGAGCGCATTTTATGAGCAAGAACCGAGGAAAAAGCCATACGAATATTTTCTATTAAACTCATAAGCTATCGTTCTCCTTGTTGCTATGACTTAATACCTTACCGTCACGAACGATAACTGTACGCGATGTGTACTCTGCCACTTCAGGTTCATGAGTAATAACTACAACTGTTGTCCCATCTGCATTTAGCTTAGAAAATTGCTCCATAATATCAGCACTCGTTTTTGTATCTAAGGCTCCTGTGGGTTCATCGGCTAAAATAAGCGTCGGATTGTTAACAATAGAGCGAGCAATAGCAACACGCTGCTTTTGACCACCTGATAACTCGCTCGGCAAGTGTTTCATTCGCTCACTCAGTCCTACTTTTTCCAACGCAGCTTCTGCTCTGGCTCGTCTTTCCTTACGCGATACGCCGGCATATACCATTGGAAGCTCTACGTTTTCGACAGCTGATAAACGCGGCAGCAGCTGAAACTGCTGAAAAACAAAGCCGATATGAATATTTCTTACTTTTGCCAGCTGCTCATCGCTGTAAGTAGAGATTTCTTGTTCATTTAATAAATAGGAGCCCGAAGACGCGCGGTCTAAGCATCCGATAATGTTCATGAGCGTTGATTTTCCGGAGCCTGAAGGACCCATAATCGCAACAAACTCACCGTCATAAATCTTCAAATTAATATCTTTTAAAATCGGTACTTCCTCTTTGCCAAGATGATAGCTTTTATGAATATTTACAAGCTCAATCATTGAACAGTCACTTCCGCACCGTCAGTTAAGTCCTTTGAAGGATTGGCAATAACTTTATCTTTAGAAGAAACGCCGCTTTTGATTTCAATAAATTTGTTGGTTGTTTCTCCTACCTTTACTTCCTTACGAACCGCCTTTTTATCTTTCACGACGTATACAAATTTTTCTCCGTCTTCATTTACAACTGCTTTTATCGGCAGTGATGAAGCTTTCTTACTGCTTGTTTCAATTTCAAGCAGCAGCTTAAATCCCGGCTTAATCATCGTGATATCTTGGTCATCTACTTTTACTTCAACTGGATATTGATTCGCTGCATCATTGCCTGCCTCCGCTGATGCCTGCTGCTGAGGTAGATAGTCAATTTGTTTTACGCTCCCTGACCATTCTTTATCAGGCAGTACATCTGATGTAATTTTAACAGCTTGACCGGTTTTAATTTTTAAAGCGTCGTACTCAGAAAGCACGCCAGTAGCTAAGTATTCATCGGTATTACCAATATGTATAAGCGGCTTTTGAACTTCACTCGTGTTATTAACCGCTTCTTTATCTACTTCTAGCACAGTCCCGCTAATATCACTCGTTACGTCTAAATTACGCTCTTTTTTAGCAATTGATTTGGCTTCTAGTTTGTTTCGTTCTAAGTCAATTTTAGCCGTTTCTAAGTCGAGGTTGAGCTGCGTACGCTCTGTGTCAATTTGATCTCTCGCTTCTTGCTTACTCATTTCTTTTTCCAATTCTTTTTGTTTTTTATTTAAATTAGAAAGCTGTTTGCTTACGGAGTCAATTTGCAGTTGACTGGATTTTTTTTCTAATTTGTTTTGTTCTTGCTCTAAATCAAGCGTATCGCTTTCGTACGTTACGAGAGAAGTTCCCTGCTGTACGCGCGATCCTTCCGTTACATGAAATCGTTCAACCTCGCCTTTTTCAGCGTCAAAGTAAACGTATTGCTCATCAGCAAGCTTTAACGTACCCGGAACCATCACTGTATTTCTTAACTTTTTTTCTTTTACAGTTGTTACTTGAACATCAACTGCTTTACCACCTACACTTTGTGCACGATATACATTAATCCCAATAACCGCAACAATAACAACTGTTACGGCTGTAATAATTATTCCTTTTTTCATTTACAACCCTGCTCCTTTAAGCGCTTCTGAAGCAGCTCCTCCAACTCCTGAAATAGCAGCTCCTAAGATAAATAAAACAATTACGGTAATAATTGAAGCAGCTTTTGATAAATTCGCTACTTTTTGCAGCCCGACTGCTGTCAAAATAAGTCCCCATATAGAGAAAATTTCGATTGAAGTAAATACGCCTCCAATAGCACCTTTAGCATCAACCATTCCATTTAACGAAGTCACATTCGCTGAAGTATGTGCTAGTGCAGCGACTCCCGTATTAATTAGCTGACCGATTACTGTGATGAACGTAACAAACAAATTCAAACTAAACATTTGGCGGTACGTTGTTTTTCCAGTTCCTAACTTTGCAATTAAAAACAGAATCAAACTTGTGAATGCCAGTGTAGCAACTACTGCAATAACTCCGCCAATCGCTCCGCCAATCATACTAAATGTTGAATTCACTTCAATACCAGCTTCTTTTTGCTGTTGCAGCGCCTCTTGTGCCTGAGGGGTATAGACGGCTAGAATCGTTGTTGCAGCTGTTAAGATGAGGATAAGTAAAAGAGGTCCCCAGATGACCGGATTGCTTTTCATTTTCTCAAACTGTACAACCGGACTCGTAATAAAACCAAAAATAGAAGGCTTTCCTTTCTCTTGGACTTCGGAAGATACGTTAACTTCTGTGCTCATAATCAAACTCCTTTTATTTTGTTTTGTTAGTAGCTCTTAAGACCCACCTTTTACTATTTTTTAAAGTCTTCTAGCAAAATTGGCTCTCTAAGAAACTCTCAAACACCTAATATTCTAACATAATTATACAAATACATTTACATTTTTCTTACATTTTATATTTTTTATGGTATTTTTAACAATTAAAGAGATGTCTTAATGCTAAATTACATTATTAATCCTTTTTATATTTTCTAAATATTCTAATTATAATTTGACATCATTCAATAGAATTCGTATATTATGATTAAAGTTTATTATTCCTATGTTTTTTATACGTTTTATATCTAAGGAGGAGTTTCAATGTCTGCTAAGAAACCATTTCGTCCTGAAACACAAGCGATCCATTCTGGTCAACAGCTTGACCCAGCTACTTTTTCGCGTGCCGTACCTATTTATCAAACAAGCTCATTTGGATTTAAAGATACGGAGCATGCTGCGTCTTTATTTAATTTAAGTGAACAAGGCTATATCTACACTCGAATTGTAAACCCTACTACGGACGTTTTTGAACAGCGAATTGCTGAGTTAGAAGGCGGAGTTGGTGCTCTAGGAGTAGCTTCAGGTCAGTCGGCTACTACCTTTTCCATTTTGAATATCGCTTCCGCAGGAGATGAAATTGTATCAGCAAGCAGTTTATATGGGGGAACATATAACCTCTTTTCGTCTACGCTTCCTAAACTGGGCATTACCGTCAAATTTGTAAACGCCGATAATCCAGAAAATTTTAGAAGTGCAATCACTTCCAAAACAAAGGCAATTTATGCTGAATCCGTTGGAAATCCACAGGGAAATGTGCTAGACATCGAGGCAGTTGCAGACATTGCCCACGAACATGGAATTCCTCTTATTATTGATAATACCGTTCCAAGCCCTTACCTTCTTCGCCCCATCGATTTTGGAGCAGATATTGTCGTTCATTCTGCTACTAAGTTTCTTGGAGGGCATGGAACAGCAATTGGCGGTGTTATCGTAGACAGTGGAAAATTTAATTGGGAAGCGAGCGGAAAATTTCCAGACTTAACAACTCCAGATCCAAGTTATCATGGCCTCGTATACACAGAAGCTGCCGGTGAAGCTGCTTATATTACAAAAGCGCGCGTTCAGCTTTTACGAGATATTGGAGCTGCTTTATCACCTTTTAATTCCTTTTTACTTCTTCAAGGAGTAGAAACACTCCATCTGCGATTAGAGCGTCACAGCGAAAACGCATTAAAGGTAGCGAAATTTTTAGAGCAGCATGAATTAGTAGAATGGGTAAATTATGCGGGGCTTCCTTCCCACCCTTCCTATTCTTTGGCACAAAAATACCTGCCTAAAGGACAAGGAGCCATTTTAACATTCGGAGTAAGAGGAGGAAAAAACGCAGCGGCTAAGTTAATTGATTCAGTTCAGTTATTTTCTCATTTAGCCAATATTGGCGACTCTAAATCACTCATTATTCACCCGGCAAGCACCACTCATCAACAGCTATCTGAAGACGAACAAAAAGCTTCGGGTGTGACGCCAGAACTCATTCGTCTGTCGGTTGGAACAGAAGCAATCGACGACCTTCTTGAAGATTTAGATTATGCCTTAAAAGCCAGCCAAAAAGTGAATACAACTGTTTAAAAGCTGTGGTTTTTCACAGCTTTTTTTATATCGCCCAATAACTTTTTATACTTTCGCTTATGCTACAATAAACAAAACGAATGAAAAAGGAGTTACTATGAACACGTTCAATTCAATACCTGCCATTACATTTACAGACGTTCATAAAACATTTAAAGATAAAGAACATAGTGTTTTAAAAGGCATATCGGGTACAGTGATGCAAGGCTCGCTCGTCATGATGGTAGGACCATCAGGATCCGGAAAAAGCACCCTTCTTTCCATGTGCAATTTACTTTCTGCACCTGATGAAGGAAGTATTGAAGTATATGGAAAAGACATTAGCAAATGGAATATTTCTGATTTGCGAAAAAAAGTGGGCATCGCTTTTCAATCAGCTCCTGTTATTGATGGAACAGTGCGAGATAATATGATGCTTGTTCAAAAGCTGCACGGCAAACAGGATATTATGCCTGAAGAACTCTGTGCCTTAACCGGTCTTTCCCCTGACTTGTTAGGGCAGGATGCAAGAGATTTATCCGGTGGTCAAAGACAAAGGTTATCATTAGCGCGCACGCTGTCGAACGGATCTGACCTTTTGCTTTTAGACGAAATCACTTCCGCTTTGGATGCCACTTCTGCTCATGAAATTGAACAGCTTATTTCTCATTTACATAAAGAGCAGAATAAAACGATTATTTGGGTTACCCATAATTTAGAACAAGCCAAACGTTTAGGAGAGGAAGTCTGGCTTTTAATGAACGGAGTGATTGTAGAAAAAGCGAAGACGGAGACCTTTTTTCATGCTCCTGTAAAAGCTGAAACAAAACAATTTATTGAAGGAGCCTTTCTATGAGTTCACTTTCACTGATTTTTACCATCGTTTTTGTTTTTATTGCTCTTTTTTTATCAAAATCTTTTCGTATAGGACTCGAGAAAGATATTATCATTGCCAGTATTCGAGCAGCCGTTCAGCTGTTAGTGATCGGATATGTTTTATCTTTTATTTTTGACGCGAATCACCCAGCTTTTATGATTCTCATTTTATTCGTTATGCTGACGGTCGCTTCCCAAAATGTTGTAAAGAAAAAAAAGCAGGGATTTAAAGCTTTCTTTCGTGTATTTGTCACTCTTTTTATTGTAGAAATCCTGACCCAAAGCGTTATGCTGGGCCTACATATTATCCCTGCTACTCCGCGATATGTCATTCCTGTCAGCGGTATGATTATTGGAAATTCGATGATTTTGGCCAATTTATTTTTAAATCGGTTAGACGCTGAAGTAAATAGAAGGCGAGACGAAATTCAATTGATTCTGGCGCTTGGCGGAACTCCTAAACAAGCTATTCATAGTATTTTAAATGCCGCAATCAAAGCTAGCATGATTCCTACTGTAGAAAGCCAAAAAACAATTGGACTCGTTCAGCTTCCCGGCATGATGACAGGCCAGATTATTGGAGGGGCAGATCCGATACAAGCAGTCAAATTCCAGCTGCTCATCGTTTTTACTATCCTAGCGTCTGCTACGCTTTCCTGCGTCATCTTAAGCCGCTTAACATATCCTACCCTTTTTAATAGCTATCAGCAGCTTATCCGTGAACATACATAAAAAAGAAGAAAGGAGACTCCTTTCTTCTTTTTTATTGAGCAGCTTTTTTTAATCTTGTTCCTACGTCACTTCCAAAGGTCACTCCTAAATCACCGAGCCATCTTCTATAGGCAATACTCAGTCGGTCCGGATTCAAATGAAGCTCTGCTTGTAAGTCAAGCGGCAGCTCTTCGGGTTTTTGACTTTCTACAATGCTCGTATCTTGTTCAATAATAAGCTGCTGAAAATCACGGAAATATTGATCAGGTGCATCAAACGAATAGTTTCTAGAAACCAATGCAAACACAGTCGACTTTCTTTCCTCTTCAGGTAAAACCGCAAACAGCATCGAAAAGATTTCACCCGTTTCATAGTTCACTTTTTTCAACCTTGCAACGGCAGGACGAAGAATTTCAAAAGTATAATAAATAGTCGCAAAGTTACCCGTACCATCTGCATCTGCGTACACAGCGATTTCGTCAGAAATGTATCGGTTATCTTTCCAATGTACCTTATAATCAGGAATTTCGGCGTAATCCGAGTGTCCAAGGCTTCCTTCGTGAACAAAAGCCAAATGGCTTACATCTAGAAAGTTTTCTACGACACGAGGAGCTGCTGCCTGCAGAGTATGAGGGTTGGCGCAAACCGTTTTAAATCCGGAGTTAAGGTATTCGTCATACTGAGGAAGAGGAATATCACTTGCCTCGCTGTTCATCTTCACCCATATAATCCCATACTTTTCAACGCAATCATATACCTGTGCTTTTGCTTTTGAAGGAATCGCTCTTCCCGACGGCTGTTGAGGAATTTTCACACAAGCCCCGGCACCATCGTATTTCCATCCGTGATAAGGGCACACAATGCAATCATCTACTACTTTCCCAAGAGATAACGCTGCACCGCGATGGATGCACAAATCTTTAAATGCTTTAATGGCATTAGTTGTGCGAAACAGCGCAACTCGCTCTTCTAAAATCGTTACTTGCAAGGGCTGATCTGTTAAATCATGTGAATAAGCTGCAGGCAGCCATTCCTTAGCCAATACTAAATCTTTAATCATCTGCATCGCCTCCGTACGATAAGTGAATTTATTTCTTATTTATAAAAAAAACCGCAGAAATAGAAGGAGTTCTTCTAATTCCGCAGCTTTTTCGTTCCGTAAAACAGACTATAAGCGCGCGAAGATTCTACATAATTGCAGATAGAGCGACCTTAGCACTTCATCTACAATAACAATACGTATTCATCGCTATTTTTTAATCTCAATACCTAACCCTTGCATATTGAATAAAAAGCGGCCAGCCGCTAAAAGCTTTTCTGTCCACTGATTTCTCTTATTTTTACTTTATCAATTTCCCACTGAAAAATCTCTTGCTTTGTAAGCATCTCTCACATAATTTTTTCGGTTAAACGAATAAAAGCTGCGGTTTTTAAAACCGCAGCTTTCTTTATCATGAGCTCATATAACTGGCTGTATATTTTTTCGTCTGTTTTTGTATTTCTTGATTTAAATGTTTGAAAAATGAGAGCGTTTCTTCATAATCCGTCGCTTTTTCATGAAACTTCAATGTAAGATTTTCTTCAAACAACGTTTCTCCTTGATGACCGACCGCTTTTAGCTGAACATCTGTAACAATACCTTGCGAAATCGAACATAATAAATAATTAAAGCAATGAACCGGAACGATATGCATCAGATGGAAATCATCAATAGTTCTATCACTTTTTGTTTTCTTAAATTCCACAGTGAGTTCTTCCGGATGAATAAACACATTTATATGCTGTTTGGACAAACAAGTAGGATTCATTTTTTGTGTATACTCACAAAATTCCAGTCCAATAAATACAGAATTCTCGGAGTCAGCTTCAATGAAGATTTGCGAATTTTTTACCATTATCCTCGTCCTCCATATTCAATCTAGTTACCCCACCACTAGCACTTGTTTGTAGAATATTACCAGTTCTTCTCTATTTTATCACTGATTTTTCTCAGTGCCTATTCAACAGACGGAAGTTCTCTTTAAAAGAGAAGGAACTGACAGGCAGTTCTTTATGTGAGAAGAATGAACAAAAGACACCTCTTTTGTTTTATTGAGGTGTCTTTTGGTATCATCAGCCTGTGTTACGCAATCCTGCTGCAATGCCGTTAATCGTTAATAATGCTTCTTTTAAAAGTTCTTCATTTAACGTTTCAGCCTCATCTTCACGCAGCTTGGAAATAACCTTAACTTGCAAGAAGGTTAGAGGGTCCACATACGGATTTCGTAATTTAATAGATTCTTTAATCGTAGGAAGATGATCCATTAATTCTTTTTGCCCCGTGATTTGAAGAATCATTTCTTTCGTAACATTATACTCTTTTTTAATAGCGGTAAAAATCCTCTCTGAAATAACCGGATCTTGTACCATTTCTGTGTATTCTTTTGCTGCCATTAAATCTGCTTTTGTTAAAGCCATTTGCAGGTTATCGACGGTCGAGCGGAAAAATGGCCATTCTTTATACATTTGCTGAAGAAGCTGTATATCTCCGGATTTCTCTACTAAATGCTGTAAGCCCGTACCTGCAGCGTACCAGGCTGGAAGCAGCTGTCTGCTTTGCGTCCATGCAAATACCCATGGAATTGCTCGCAAGTCTTCAAAGCGATCACTTCCTTTTCGACTCATTGGACGTGACCCAATATTTAAAGCCCCGAGCTCAGGAAGAGGTGTAGCTTGTTTAAAGTAGGTTAAAAAGTCTGGATCGTTGAAAACAAGCTCTTGATACTTACGTAACGAAGCAGTTGAAATCTCGTCCATTGTTTCTTCCCATTCATGTGTACGAATATCACATTGTTCAGCTTCTTGAGAAACATTTGCTGCCGCTGTAAGAAGAGCTGAGACCGCTTGTTCAAGGCTTCGGTAAGCAATGTCATATAAAGAGTATCTAGAAGAAAGAACTTCTCCTTGCTCTGTAATTTTAACACCGTCTCCTAGCGTCTCAACAGGCTGAGATAAAATGCTTCGGTTTAACGGGCCTCCTCCTCGGCCTAGTGAGCCGCCTCGGCCATGGAAAAACTTCAGACGAACTTGATACTTCCTCGCCATATCGTGAATTTCCTGCTGCGCTTTGTAGAGCTTCCAATTAGCGGTAAGCGTTCCGCCATCTTTGCTTCCATCTGAGTAGCCAAGCATGATTTCCTGCAAATCCTTCTGTTTTCTTAAGTGCTCTCGATAAAAATCTAATTGAAATAGCTGTTCCATAATCTTAGGACCTGCTGTGAGATCATCGATCGTTTCAAGCAGCGGGGCTATATTTAACTTGCTTTCAATGCGGCCATCTGCATGAAGGCGGTAAATACCCGCTTCTTTGGCAAGTACCATGACTTCTAACAAATCACTTGCAGACTGCGTCATACTGATTAAGTAGACTTCAATAGATCTTTCTCCAAATTCTTTATGTGCTCGATGTATCATGTTAAATACTTCAATTACTTGCTGCGTTTCTTTAGAGTAATTCTCTACAAACGATAGCACAGGTCTTGGGTCTTGAAGAACTTTCCCTAGCAGCTCAACTTTTTTCTCTTCTGTTAACGCTGAATAATCTTCAGCTAAAGAAACAGCATGGAAAATTTCTTTGATTGCCGCTTCGTGTTCTCCGCTGTGATTACGGATATCAAGCGTTGCTAAATGAAATCCAAACAGCTCAACTTGGCGAATTAATTTACACAAGCTTTTCAGCTGATAATCTTGAGGCTGATGCTTTTGCAAGCTATCTTTGATGAGAAACAAATCTTGTAAAAGTTCTTCCGACCTTTGATAACCTGCTTCCGACTCTCCAACTAAATTTAATTTATGAAGCATAATCGTAAGCTTGCAGCGATATACTTCGTGTTTGATTCTCCATCGCTTTTTCTCAGGCAGCAGCGATATTTCTTGATTAATAGAATCAACAAGATTATCTGAAACTGCGACTCTTTTTGTAGACTGACTTAACCTTTGTCTCAATTGAGTAAGCGACTCTTTATATTTACGAATAGCTAACTTCCTTTGTTTGACAAGCGTTTGCCACGTTACTTTAGGAGTTACGTTTGGATTTCCATCTCGGTCTCCGCCAATCCATGAACCAAATCGAAGAATATTAGGCACTTTCCAATTTTCTTCGGGGTAATTCTCCTGCAATGAATTTTCCAATTCCTGATGAAGTTGAGGAAGCACTTCAAATAACGTTTCATCAAAATAATATAATCCATTGGATACTTCATCCATTACGGTTGGCTTGCGATCTCGCAGTTCATTTGTTTGCCATAAAATTAACACTTCGCTAAACAGTCTTTCTTCAATTTCTGTACGTTCACGTTTTGTTAACGTTGGATTATCCAAGTTTTTCAGAAGCTCAGCCATTCGTTTATGAATATCAAGGACACTTCGTCTAGTGGCTTCTGTTGGATGTGCCGTGATGATAAGCTCAAGTGATAAAGTTTGAAGCAAATTAGCAATTACATCTGGCGCCACGCCATTATTTTTAAGCGAAACAACGGCGCTTTCCAATGAACCCGGCTGCATAATAGAATCTTCTTGCTGCTGATATTCCCGTCTGCGACGAATTCGATGATTTTGCTCTGCAATATTAACTAAATGAAAATAAACGGCAAACGCCCGAATAACCTGCGCGCGCATCGGCTGTTCAAGAGTAACGATTTCATTTTTTATTTCTTTATAGATGACTTCATCTTTGTTTTCTCTAAGTGATTTTGCCACTTCGCGTATTTTTTCTACTTTGTTGAGCAGTTCTTCTCCACCTTGGTGAACCAGAACTTTCCCTAACAATTGACCGAGAAATTTTACATCACGGCGCAGGGCAGTGCTGCTGTTTTGTCTTTCTGCTGCTTCTACTGTTACCATTAGACACGACACCTTTCTTTATAAATGTTGTACTTTTTAAACTTTTTAGAAAATTATATTAAATTCATATTACCATGAACGAAAATAAATTTCATATAATTTTGTTTCCTCCTCTCGATTAGGAGGAAAGATTCATCAAATATAAAAAAGAGGATGAGGCATAACAAAATGAATCCAATCCTAAGACGAACAAATGGGATACATAAGCTGAACCGCTTGTGACACCGCAGTTGATTGGAAGACTTCACCTCTCCTTTCAATCAACTGCTAGAAAGAACGAAACAGCTGAAACCTACGTTCACCATAACAAAAAAAAACGAACCACTAATCAAACGTGCTGATCAGTGGTTCGTTTTTCACTTGAGCTAAAATACTTTTCAGCCTCTCTTTTATGCTACCAAGGTTGTCCTAAATCCAACACTGAGGCTAGTTCATTGCTTTTTTTACGCACTTGTTTACGTGTGGCAGCACGATCTGCCCCCGTTTGAAACAGATATTTTTCTTCTTCTGTTTCTGGAATAAGCTCCGGTACTGCGCGGGGCTTTCCATCATCATCCATTGCCACAAAAGTTAAAAATGATGTAGCTGCAATTTGACGCTCCCCGGTTTTTAAATTTTCTTTAATCACTTTCACAAACACTTCCATGGATGAACGACCTGTCCATGATACGTATGACTCCAAACATACAGAATCCTGAGGCGTAATAGGGTGCAGAAAGTGAATAGAGTCTGCTGAAGCCGTCACACACTCTGTACGACTGTGACGATAAGCTGAAATGGACGCAATCATATCAATATCACTCATTAATTTTCCGCCAAATAAAGTATTGTGATTATTAATATCATTAGGGAAAATGCGGCTCGTTCGAACGGCCTTTGTATCTTTACAATAATTTGCTTTCATTAGTAAGAACCTCCATTGATGCCTATCATAATAAGAATAAAAGAATGAATGAACCTATACTAGCATATTTCGATAAATTTAGCTTTACAAAAAACTCGTTGATTTATTTACAGAAAACAAAAAAGAGGTTGAGACATAACGAAATAAATCCAATTGAAAGACGAACAAATGAGATACATGAGCTGGACTGCTTATGACACCGCAATTGATTTCCGTGCAAGGCTTCGCTTTCCGCGGGCGGGCGCTGAGCCTCCTCGTCGCTTACGCTCCTGCGGGGTCTCACCTGTTCCGCTTTTCCCGCAGGAGTCTTCGCCTTGCCCTCCAATCAACTGCTAGAAGGAACGAAACAAATAAAACGATATGCACCATCGCAAAAAAACGAACCACTCATCAAACAGATTGATGAATGGTTCGTTTTTTACTTGGGCTCAACTATTTTTGTCCTAGCCTCTTTTTTGTCTATCGAATGTAGCTTGATCCAAACGTTTTACCTAAAGAGTCACTGTATAGGTCACTTGACTTCACAGTCCATTTCCCATCTTCTTTCACCATAAAAATTCGTAGCGGACGACTTCCTTCTTTCGTTTCTAATTCATTTACAATATCTTTGAATTTAGAAGCCGCAAACTCTTCAGAGTGTTTTGTATCGTAATCTTTTGTTTCATCTGTATATGCTCTCTTAAGCTGCGATACGTATGAATATAAGTCTGATAAATTAACAGTAGTGTACTCCACTTCTACTACAGCTTTATTATTTGCATTGGCAATCACATTTGTCTTTACGCTTGCTTTTTCTTTCAAAACATCTTTATACATGTTAAAAAAATCTTTTTTTGCTTTATCGGTTAAACTATTAGAAAACGCACCTTTTAATTCCTCATTAAACGCTTTTTTCTGTTCTTCTATGACAGCTGTTTTGTCCGCTGTTACATATTTATCATAATCTACATTTTCTTTGTTTAAGTAAAGAACTTCCGTGTAAGCTTGCAGAGCTTTTTCTGGGTCTTGTAGCTTATTATAGCTTTTCGCGTATTTCTTCGTATCCAGTGTTAATGTTACTTCGTCAATTTCTTCATCATAATCAGATGATTTTGGCTGAAGCCCAATTTTGTACTTTTTATCTTTTTTGACTTCAAAGACGAACATTAATTTTTTTTGCTTCCCAGCGCCAATCTTGTCAGATGAACTGCTTTCTAGTCCAAGTTCCCTACTGTTCACTCCCGTTTTTGGAGATAATTGTTCATCTCCTTCATATAAATACACACCGTCGTAATCCGATAAAGATATACTGTTTTTGGATACATTTTTCACTTTTAAATCAACTTTCAACAGCCCCTTTTCTTCACTTGTAGCTCCTTCATCACTATCTACTAAAATATAAGAAGCGCTGTCAATAGATGCTTCAATCGCCTTATTTTTAGCCGAAGTGGATCCTCCCGTTTCCTTAGAACTGTTACAAGCCGCTAATACTAGCATAAGTACAAAAACCAAAGCCAAAACATTCATTTTTTTCACAGCTGTCCAATCCCCTTTATTTTGTTTTTTTAGAACTTTATCCCAAATAAAGGTTCCCTCTGTGTAAATCCTCAAACCTTAAAATCTATGTTTTTTACAATATTTTGATAAAAACTAAGTCTAAATTCTCCATTCATCTAAATAAAAACACGAGCACCGGCTCGTGTTTTTTATTTAGATTTAAAATTTTCTTGATTGATTTGTTCAGCTTCTTTCATATATCGGTTAGATTTGCCACTTTTAATTCCCCAGTAATAAAAGGCTAATGATACGCAAGCAATCACTAGCATATCCCATCCGAAAGGTAAAATATTTTTGCCTCCGAATTTTTCGCTTCCTATGTAGGAAATAAAAATCATGCACGCTAAATAGATAAGCATCCAAGCCCCGGTTAAAAATTCTTTTTTAAAGCCCACCCATTTATTTTTCGCTTGGTAATAAAAATAAACTGGCACGCCAATTGCCATAATAAAAATCACTTCACCTGTAAGTGGCCACCTTGCCCAGTAAAGCGTCAAAGAAGCAAAAACGAAGCCGCATGGCGCAATAACTGATGCCCCTTTTAAATAAAATGGACGGTAAAAGTGTGAAGCCGTTTTTCTTAATGTTATAAGCGCTACAGGTCCCATAATATAGGAGATAAGCGTCGCTACTGAGATCACTTCTGCTAAGACACCCCATCCTCTAAATAAAAAGAGAAACAAAAAGCAGGCTGCTAAATTTAGCCACATAGCTGGGCGCGGGACATTGTAAAGTGGATGAAGAGTACCAAATATCTTTGGCAAATATCCATTTTGCTGCATCCCGTATAACATTCTAGAAGTCGTTGCCGTATATGTAGCACCTGTGCCGGAAGGAGAAACAAATGCATCTGCGTATAACACGATTGTTAGCCAGTTAATTCCAAGCGCAATCGCTAAATCAGCAAAAGGAGAATTAAAATTCAAATGATTCCATCCATCCGCAATTGATGACGGACTTACTGCTCCGATAAAAACAATTTGTAATATAATGTATACAATTCCAGCAATAAAAATTGAACCAATTACAGCTACCGGAATCGATTTATTAGGTGACTTTGCTTCTCCTGCCATATTTACAGGACTTTGAAAACCATTAAATGCAAACACGATACCTGATGTTGCCACTGCCGTTAAAACACTCGCCCATCCGTAAGGTGCTACCCCATGCTCACTTGAAAAGTTCCCGCTATGAAAACCAGCAAAAAATAAAGCCCCTGCCGTTAAACCAGGAATAATTAATTTAACAATCGTAATAAATGAGTTTGCTTTAGCAAAGAGATTTACCGTCCAATAGTTCACAAAAAAGTAAATGAATAATAACAGAGACGCAACTGCCAACCCCTTGGACGTTAAAATGCCATTGTCTACTAATTCATGAGTCCAGCGAGCCCATTTCCACGGCCAAGTACTCATATATTGCACAGATGCAATAGCCTCCACTGTTATCGTTGAAGCGATTGAAATCCAGTTAGCCCAAGCAGCCAAAAATCCAATAAATGATCCGTGTGAATACTGAGGATATTTAACCATCCCCCCTGCTTGCGGAAACATCGCGCCCAGTTCAGCGTACGATAGGGCAATGGTCAAAATAACTACCATTCCAATAACCCATGAAAAAATAGCCGCGGGTCCTGCAATTTGAGCTGCTTTCCATGCTCCAAACAGCCATCCTGAACCGATAATCGAACCTATGCCTGTCATGGTTAAAGCAAATGTTCCCATCTTCCTTTGCATATTGCTCATCCAAATCTACTCCTCTTCCCTAGGAAAATAAAAAAAACACTTGCGAAATTTTCTCAAGTGTTTGCCCAGGCGCGCGGCTTATACGCTATATGCTCCCCCATGGTCATCCATGTTGCGCCAGTCACATATAGGAATATATTTTTTATCAGTATATAACATTCATTACTATTACTCAATACACAAAAATGTTTACATTACTTTTACAAAAGTAATTAATTATTCGTAAAATTCCGAATAAATCTTCTTAAAATCTCTTCCTAATTACAAAAAACAACTAAAACTCTAACCTTGCTTATTATTTGATTCTTTTACTTCACGAGCATATCAACTTCTAAAAATTATATTAATATATATTATTCATTTACAAAATACGAATTAACATCTATATATCCATAGAATTCTTGCACTAGCCCCTTTACTTATATACAATATGAAGAAAAGATACTAAAGTAAACTGCCCACCACTTAGCTACGCTTGAAGTGGGAGACTTCTTTTGGGAAAACGTTAACACCTACATATCATGCACTTCGCAACGAATGAAGTACTTCGAGCAAACTTCTCTGTTTACGCAAGCAAAAAACAGGGAAAATTACGAAAAAAGATTGTTAGAGGGATGCTTATGAATTATGCAAATGTAAAAGTTCTTTATTTTGATGACGACGGAACCATTCCAAATCACCCTCGTCTTCCAGTTTTGTTGTATGAACACGTATTTATTAGTAAGAAAGAGAAAGTAGAGAGCATTTTTAATTCTCACAACTGGAAAAACAGCTGGGTAGGCGGCATATATGATTTTCACCATTACCACAGCAATTCTCATGAAGCACTAGGTGTAATTAGCGGATCTGCACGCTTAAAACTAGGTGGACATATGGGAGAAAATATCGTGGTGCATGCTGGGGATGTACTCGTACTCCCTGCAGGTACAGGACATATGCGTCTGCAGTCAACTGCTGATTTTAAAGTGGTTGGAGCTTATCCAGAGGGCATGGATTACAACTTACGAACAGGAAAACAAACGGATCGCCCTCACGTATTTGATGAAATTGCACAAGTACCTATTCCTACAACAGATCCTGTTTATGGCGACAAAGGACCATTGACAGAGTGGTGGAACTAGACAAGCACTTATTGTCTAGTTTTTTTATTTGCTCGTTTTTATAGCTTCCATAAATCTATATTTGAACATACAAATTCTTTTTCTTTAATGCAATAGCAATATACTTTATCTCATCGAGAAAACTACCTTTCTTCTTTTCCGTTCTTTTTTTGTTTCAAAGGCAACTGCGCTTAGGTTCTCCCCTGCTTTTTCTTCCCTAATCATTTCAAATATCTTCTTCTCATACCCTTTTTTTGTTTTTCTAAAAAAATTTTCGTAATTTATAACGAAATTTTCAAAAAACTTATTGCTTTACTATGTCAGACTTGCTATCATAGTGAACATTGTTAGATAAATTTTAGAGGAGGAGTAAAAATTGAACAGAAAATTCATAATATTTATTTTATTCATCATTCCGTTTATTGCTCAATTCGCTTTTTTACCTTTTGTAAATAACATTCATCCAATTATTTTTGGATTACCTATTTTGCATTTATGGTTATTTTTATGGGTCTTCTTAACGCCTGTGTGTACATTTATCATTTATCGTTTACAAAAATCTTGGGGGGACATTGAATAATGCAAGGAAATTTAACCGCACTTTTAATCACATCAGCAATTGTTCTTGTCGTTATCGCCATTGGCTTTATAGCAGGACGTGACAAATCATCTAGAAGCTCCGTTGAAGAGTGGGCTGTAGGGGGAAGACGTTTTGGAAGCCTGCTCGTCTGGCTTTTAGTAGGAGCAGATTTATATACTGCTTATACATTCCTAGGTCTTACAAGTACAGCTTATCAAGGAGGAAGCATCGCATTTTTTGCCATTCCTTACTCTGTTTTAGCCTTTTTAATTTCATACTTTTTTCTTCCAAAACTTTGGACTGTTGCTAAAAAGCACAAACTTACTACACTTGCTGATTATGCTAGAGAACGTTTTAGCAGTAAATTTCTCTCCTCTTTAATTGCCATAGTAGGTGTATTGATGCTTATTCCATATATTGATCTTCAGCTTAGCGGTATTCAAGATACTCTTCGCGTTGCAGGAACTGGCTACATTAATGTAAAAGCTGTCGTTATTCTTTCATTCTTTCTTGTGGCTCTTTATACTTTTTTCAGCGGAATTAAAGGTCCCACTTATACGGCAATTATTAAAGATATTTTGGTATGGGCGATTATGTTATTTATGGTTGTTTCTCTGCCAATTATGCATTTTGGAAGCTGGGGCAACATGATTGACAATGTTGCAAAGGATGCACCTCAGCTATTAACGATCCCAACACAAGGACCTAAGGGCATTCCATGGTTTATTACAGCATCACTCGTATCTGCTTTAGCTTTATTCATGTGGGCCCACGCTGCTACAGGTGTTTTCACTGCTAAAAGTGCAGATTCGCTTCGTAAAAATGCTGTCTTCTTACCTCTTTACAATATTGTTTTAATTCTAGTCATCTTCTTAGGGTTTATTGCTTATCAAGTATTACCTCAAGATACAACGGATCCTAGATTAGCATTATTAACCTTGATTCAATATTCATATGGTGGCATTGGCCAAGGGTTAGCTTATGCAACGATTGCTCTTGCTTCATTAATTCCATGTTCTATCATGGCGATCGGAGCGTCTAACTTATTTGCAAATAATATATTTAGAGATTTAATTAATCCAAATGTACAGGGTAAAACATTAACAATGGTTACTCGGTCTATGGTTTTTGTTGTTATTGGACTGGCACTTTTATTCGGTTTATTATTCCCACAAGCACTTGTTTCCCTACAGTTACTAGGGGTATCCGGCATGGTACAAATCTTCCCGGCTATTGTTATCAGCCTGTTTTGGAGAAATCAATCGAAAGAAAGTACGATTGCTGGATTAGTAGTAGGGCTGGTTGTAACGTTTACCGTTCATGCCACAGGAAATTCATTTGGCCTTTATGAAGGGTTCTGGGGATTATTATCTAACCTACTCGTAGTTTTTATTTTAAATCCAATCTTTGCTGCAAAAACCAAAGCAGCAACAAATGGCGTGAAAGAAACATTATTTTCTAAAGGCACTACGCAAACTGAATTAAAGAAAAACGCATAAAAAAAGTTCAGCCAACTGGCTGAACTTTTTTTAGATAATATTCTCTTTTTCAGAAGGGGATGAAGTCGATTCTCTTTCCCAACATTCAATATTCTGATTGTTTTCTAATGCATCTTTATAAAAGACTGGATTTTTCCCTTCCTTTTTCTGCTGAGTATAGTCATGCAAGGCAGAAAACGCCACTTTCGATAATAGAAAAATAGCAATTAAGTTCACCACTACCATCATCCCCATAAATAAGTCTGCCAGATTCCATACAAGCTGAAGCTGAGCAACCGACCCAAAAATAACCATCGCTAAAACGCCTACACGATAAGACCAAAGCCACATCTTATTTGAATTTAAAAATTCAATATTCGTTTCTCCATAATAATAATTGCCAATTAACGTACTAAAAGCAAATAGAAATACCATGATAGCTAAAAATCCTGATGCCCAAGAACCGATATGTGTACTAAGAGAAGCTTGCGTTAATTCAATGCCGCTTAGTCCCTGCTTATAGGCGGGAGATAAGAGAACGATAAATGCTGTGCTTGTACAAATCACGAGCGTGTCCGTCAAGACACCAAATGCTTGGATAAGACCTTGTTTAACTGGGTGACTCGTCACTGCAGTTGCCGCCGCGTTGGGAGCACTTCCCATCCCTGCTTCATTGGAAAACAGTCCGCGCTTTACTCCGTTGATTAACGTTGCACCAATTGATCCCCCAAGCGCCTGTTCAAATCCAAATGCATTTTTCACAATTAGAGATAGAACAGCAGGCATTTGATCAATATTTTTAAAGATGATGAACAGAGCCATTCCAATGTATAAAACGGCTAATACGACAACGATGTATTCCGATATCTTAGCGATGCGTTTGATCCCGCCAAAAATAATTATCGCAAATATAACTGTCATAATAATCCCAATCAATAAGCGGCTCGTTCCGAAAGAGTTCTCAAATGCCAGCGTAATCGTATTAGATTGCACAGCGTTAAACACCAGGCCAAATGACAGTGTAATGAGTACAGCAAATAGCCCGCCCATCCATCTTTTATTTAACCCTTTTTCCATATAGTAAGCGGGTCCTCCTCGAAATCCGTTTGACCCTTTTACCTTATAGATTTGAGCGAGTGTACTTTCTACAAAACTTGATACTGAACCGATAATGGCAATAATCCACATCCAAAATACAGCACCCGGGCCACCAAGAGCAATAGCAATCGCTATACCGGTAATATTTCCTGTTCCTACTCGAGCTGCCATGCTTATGCAGAAAGCTTGAAACGGGGAGACTCCCCCATCTTTAGCCGCTCGTCCTTCTTTCAAAACAAGTACCATTTCTTTCAACATGCGAAACTGCAAAAAACGAGAGCGGATCGTAAAATAAATACCGATTGATACAAGTAAAATAATTAATAAATTCGACCAAAAAAAATCATTGATGACACTAATTACACTTTCGATTGCTTGTTGCACGCCTATCACCTCATTAAAAAATTTGGTAGAACAAATGCAAAACATGAAAGTTTTTTCTCTTGGTGTTTATATTATTGAAGCGAATGAATAGTACGTAAATAGACTAAAAAATACTCAAATCCCATTCTTTTGCGATTTTTTTTAGCAGCGTAACGCCTTTTACGCTATTCCCGTACTCATCAATAGCTGGACTGTAAATTCCGATACCGCATCCGTCTGGAAATGGAGACTGCTTTTTCGTATTAGGTGGCACCAATGACATGATTCCTCCTGATACACCGCTTTTAGCTGGCATACCAACAAATGCCGCAAATTTTCCTGAGGCATTATACATACCGCATGTAAGCATAAGCGCTTTTGTTAATTTAGCTACTTCTTTTGGAATTACTTGTTTGTGAAACACTGGATGATATCCGTCTAATGACAGAATTAATCCGATCAGCGCAATATCTTCAGTCGTTACTTCAATTGAGCACTGCTTTAAGTAAACCTCTAGAACTTCTTCTACTTCTCCTTGTAAGTAGTTTGTTTCTTTTAAATAGTAGGCAAGCGCACGATTTCGATGAGACGTTTGCCATTCTGATTCAAAGACGGTTTCATTAATCAGTGGTGTTTTCCCAGTAAGCATTGTTATTACATCAAACAAATAGCTTAGTTTTTCTTTTGCCGTCTCTCCAGATAAAAGAGATGAAACCGTTAAAGCACCGGCATTAATCATAGGATTGAACGGCTTTCCTGGTTTATGCATTTCCAGTCTTATAATAGAATTAAATGCATCTCCAGTTGGCTCTACATCTACTCTCTCTAGTACGTAGGGAATGCCGCAGCATAAGCAAGCTGCTATAAAGCTAATGACTTTAGAAATACTTTGAAGAGTAAATACCGCTTCATAATCCCCAGACTGGATAACCGTTCCGTCAGCACCAATCAAACAAATACCTAATTGAGACGAGTCCATATCTTTCAGAGCGGGGATATAATCAGCCGTTTTTCCTTCTGACGAAAATTCTTTTATTTGCTCTACCCACTCGTGTAACTGCTCTTTTGCAGTGACCTGTAAGTAAGACATTTCCTGTTCAATTTCTCTTTTCATTAAAATCACCTCATCACTTCATTAACTTTTTATTTTAAAGCGCTTTCATAAAGCGGGATTTCATTTTCGTTTTTAATGTACAATGCAACCTACGAGAGCATACAAAAACCTACAAAACTTTTTGGAATTATATTTTTATCTTTGGTACTCTTCTCCATTGTGCTGGACGCTGTCACAATGTATACTAATTCACGAATCACTTCAGGAGGTGTAATTATCTGAATTTTAAATCTTTCATTCGAAAAGATCCGTACATTTTATTGCTCATGCTCATTACTGTTCCGCTGGCGGGAGAGCTAAAATTTTATCCGTTAAATGAAACATTTCGAATTACATTTGGAGCTCCTACATTTTTCTTTTTCCTATTGCTTTTAAAACGGAAAACCGTTTTATCTGGCGGCTTGTTAACCGCTTTCAGCGTCGTTCTCTTTCGCATCATGCTCGATTATATCACGCTCGATCATTTTCAATTTGCGGCTTCTGCACATACGCATTACCCTACGTTTTTCTTTTACTTTACGTATGCACTTTTATTTTTTATTTTTAAAGTAAGCCGCATGAACTATAGTGCTATTGTGATTGGATTAATTGGACTCATCATTGAAATAGCTGCTGATATAGTCGAACTAACTGCGCAGTATATCGTTTTGCACACAACCATTCATATCGATTCATTATCCGACATGGCCGTTATTGCTTTTGCTCACAGCTTCATTGTACTTAGCTTTTTTAATATGATGACAATTTATGAATCACAGTCACGAGAACGTCAAATTCGCAAACAAAATGAGCACATGCTAATGCTTATTACAAGCCTTTATGAAGAAACCGTTCATTTAAAAAAGACCCTTCATAATACAGAAGTGATTACAAAAGCCTCGTACGATTTATACCGTGTATTACATCAGCAGGAAAAAGATCATTCTGTGCTTAACCAATCGCTCAGTAAAAAAGCGCTTCGGATTGCCGGAGATATTCACGAAGTAAAAAAAGACAACCAGCGTATTTTTGCGGGCTTATCTAAAACAATTTCAAATGAAAGTTTCCAAAATTATATGAAAGCAGAGGAATTAATCGAGCTGATCGTACGCATCAACAAAAAATATGCCGATTCTCTTCACAAACAAATTAGCTTTTTTTCCTCTGTCACCGGGGAACATTTCAGCTACCACGTTTACACAATTTTATCGATCATTAATAACTTGGTAGCAAACGCAGTGGAGGCGATTAAAGATGAGGGAATGATTGTTTTATCCGTACATAGACAAGCTGAATTTGTAGAATTTCATGTACAAGATGATGGTCCTGGCGTGCCTTTGAAGTACGAAAAAGCTATTTTTGAACCTGGTTTCACCTCAAAATACGATCAATTTGGAAATCCCTCTACTGGAATTGGCCTTTCTTACGTAAGAGATATTGTTCAAGAACTTGGAGGTACGATTGAAGCTAAACAAGGAGATAAAGGGATGATTTTTATCATTCAAATACCTCTTTGTAGTCTAATTCAGAAAGGATGAGTTTATGCGATTTTGTATTACAGATGATGATTCAGCCATTCGTTCAACGCTCAGTCAGCTGATTGAAGATGAGGATTTAGGAGAAGTTGTAGAAGAAGTCGTAGACGGCAGCTTTTTAGATGCCTCTACGTTAAATTTAAAGCAAATTGATATTTTATTTATTGATTTACTTATGCCAGGACGAGATGGAATCGAAACGATCCGTCATTTAAAAGATTCATTTAAAGGAAAAATGATTATGATTTCACAGGTAGAGTCCAAAGAATTAATAGGAGAAGCCTATTCATTAGGAATTGAATACTATATTACAAAACCAATTAATCGAATTGAAATTTTAACGGTTATTCGAAAAGTAATTGAACGAATCTCTCTTGAGAAATCAATCGATGATATTAAAACCTCCTTGAATAGTTTAGCGACAGCCCATCACGCTCCTCCTTCAAGCCAGCCGATAACGAAACAAGCCCATCTATACGATGTAGGGAAATTCTTATTAGCCGAATTAGGTATTGTAGGAGAAAATGGTGCAAAAGATTTACTGGATATTTTACAGTTTCTGTACACTTATGACCAAAGAGAAAGTGTGGAAAAACATTTCCCTTCTCTAAAAAATATTTTTGTGAATGTCGCTGAGAAAAAATTGGGAGCTCACGCGTCTTCTATTGAAATTAATCGTGAAACCAAGGCTTGTGAACAGCGAATAAGACGAGCAGTTACTCACTCACTGAATCACTTTGCTTCTATTGGATTAACAGATTTTTCAAATCCAAAGTTTGAAAATTATGCTTCTAAGTTTTTTGACTTTACAGCCGTTCGTAAAAAAATGAAAGAACTGCAGGGAGATTCTAAAATTTTGCCGATTCGCATTAACACCAAAAAGTTTATTCAAATATTTTTTCTTGAAGCCAAGCGTTTGTTAAGCCAAGAAAAAAGCTGGTATTGACATAAAAGACGGAAAAGGTGCAAATCCCTCATCCGTCTTTTATGCTAATTGATTCAGTTTTACTAAGGCAGGACCATATACAGTACGCAGAAGCAGCGTCTCTTCGCCTTTTGCGTATTCCGCTAGAGAAAAGGCTCCTTTTTCTGTTTCTACCTGTACATCTACAGAAACTGGGCATCTCTTTAGCTTACTGACTATCATTTCCGCTTGTTTCACCGACAAATAAGAAGAAAGGCGAATAAGTACATCTAAATCACTGGTTGTCGTGACAACTTCTTCACCGCTTGCAAGCTCGAACCCTACACTGCCGGTTGGTCCCCACGCAAATTTTTCAAAAATAATAGCCACCTCTTCCAAAGCGCGTATAGCTGGCATGTTTCTAGACTGGGCGTTTTGAAAAAATGAAACGAGATTTTCCGGCCTAATTGTTTGTTTAATGGCCTCCTCAGATAAAAAAGCACCAAAACGCTGATTCCTTCGTTCTCCTCTTACTCCAATAGGTATCAGTTTATCTCGGTGAACAGCACGCCTTACCACTACAAATGGAGCCTTGGCTAATGAATATTCCACCCACTCGGGGATAGGTGTATAACTGATAAGCTTTGCTTCCTCTTTTAACTGAAGCAAATCATGAGCTATATATTCCATTGTTTTTCCAACTCACCTCTTACCCATAAAGAAGCTTTTCGCCCTTCCTTTCTTGCTTGCTCACTGTGCAGCCGGCTACTTAAATCGTATACACCTTCACAGCGAACATCTTCTACTGCTCCAATTAAAATATCTTGAATCATTTGAACGTCGCGCTCTGTGGGCTGCTCTGCTTTAATACCGCTAACCAGCTCATATAAAGCGCCAAGTGAAGCAAATGATTTAATATCATAAGCCATGGACGGGACTTTCTTTGAAGCTTCCTCAAGTTCTTTTATACTTCTTTTAGTAATGCGCGCTGCCGACTGTTTGGACATGGCGTGAACATTCACTCCTTCGTCTTTTAAAGCCAAAATTCGATTCGATTGGTATCCATGAGCCAAAAATGCTCCTGAAATTGCTTTTCCGACAATTAACGTAATAACCGGATGACCTGCTAAGCGCGCTGCTGTATAAGCATCAGCTGCAGCAGCGCAAGCATAGTGAATACCTAGAAGTTCTTCATGATAGCCATACGCTTGACTCGGTACGTCCACAATGGCAATTATAGGGCGCGGAGATTGATTTCGATCTTCTTGTATTACTTCACGAACGTGCTTAGCAATTGCCCATCCTTCATCTAGTCCTACTTCCCCTTTTCGTGCACGTAAGAAACGATTATAAGGATTAGGTACAACCGATATATATCGGACCTTTTCTCTTCCTAGCAGTGCGTCTTTATAAAGAACGGAAGGAATTTCAAAATCTGCTTCTTCATCATTTATTAAAGCGTTAATCCACACGCGACCGCGGCTGTTAGGCATGCTACCTGGAACTTCGTTCAACGAGTAAGAGACTGCTGAAGGGATATGTTCATTTTTTGTTGCTTTATACAATTCTTGAAATTGATAAGGAGCCATTTTTTCTGAAGGATCAACCTTGCTAAGCAAATGCCTATAAAAATCTACTTGTTCTGTTTTACTAGCTACTTTTTCTTTTTTTTGAAACGTCTCTTGAACCGCTCGTTGAATAGCAGTAACATCATCCTGTGCTAATGTATCTGCAAACCCCGTTTCATAGCGTTGAATACCGCCAATCGTTTTCCAGATTAAGCTTCGGTCTCTTGCATCAAACTCTTCAACCCCCGCTTCTTGTTCGATCACTTCCGGGCCGTTAAGACCAAACCTTGCTTCTTTTGTCATAATGAGATAACTAAAGAGTGAAGCAGTGATAGACATTCCTCCAAAGCAGCCTACATTTCCTGAAATAACTCCGACAACAGGTGTATGCTCACGCAGAGCAACTACCGCTGAGCCAATTTCAGATATCGACAAAAGTCCATAATTCGCTTCTTGCAGCCTTACCCCTCCTGTATCGAATAGAAAAACAGGTCTAACAGGAACACCTTTTTTGTGATTATTAAGAGCTAATTCTAAAGCTCCTGCAATTTTAGCTCCCGATACTTCACCAATGCCTCCCCCTTGAAATCCTCCTTCTATTGAAATGACAACTGCTGGCTCCCCTGCTATTAGCCCACTTGCTATGATGACACCATCATCGCTTTGAGGAACAATATTTTGCTTAGGTAAATGAGGCGACTCGATCCCGTCAAAAGGGCCGAGCAGCTCACGAAATGTACCTTGATCTAAGATTGCCTGCGCTCGTTCTCTTCCATTTAACTCAATAAAGCTTTGATTATTCACTCCCATTTTCACTCACCTCCAAAGCTTGTGCAAGACGCAAAGCGACTACACCGGGCGTAGCACCGAAATCATTAATTACAATTTTCGCTTGAATCATATGAGCACTAAAAAACCGATCTAATACGGCTTTCCAGGTTTCACTAAACCCTTCACTTCCTGTTCGTACTGATACGTGAGCATGTTCTTCATCAGAAGGAACCATTAAGATTTCTAAATCCCCTGAACCAACAACGCCTACATGTGCGCGCTGAGTTAACTTTCGATCGGCTTTGTATTTAAACACTAACGTTTCCATTAGCCACTCACTCCTCCCTGCAGACGTTTATGATTCTTTAAAAAGAGATATTCGATCTAAAAATAATACAGCAGCCAGCAAATCTGCACTTCCACCTGGAGAAGCGTTAGATGATAGAAGAATGTGATCTAACGCTTCCAGCCGCTGTTTTCCTATTGATGTAGATACCCCTCCAACTTCTAACACATTGGATGCCGCCATTTTAACCTCCTCTAACACAACTGGACCAGCACGATGCAAAATACACGTATCATCAAGATTGGCTATTAGTGTTACTAAAGTATCAATCCGCGCTGATGTTTCATGTATGCCTAGCTTGCGAGCCTTATGTAAAGCAGGCAAGCCTATATGAATCACGTGAGGAAATCCTTGCTTCGCCTCTCCAGCCGCTCCTTTTGCTCCATACTTTTTTTTCACACGAAGTCCATTAGATGAATGCAGAGTACAAAAGCGATCTGCATAACGAGCAATTTTCCCTGCAGCTTCTGTGATGGATGCAGGTGATGCTTGAATACCGCAAACCGCTGTTGCAGAAGCAAGGAGACCTAATGCCCAAATAGCTCCCTTGTGTGTATTGACACCATCCGTAGCCGCGTACATAATTTGTTCACCTTCGCGTCCAATTCGAGCAATTTCTTCCCTTAGCATCTGACTTGGCTGCTTTCCTTGACTATATAATGCAATCTGTGAGAAGGTCGGTTGTAAAGCATAAGCAGAGGCTAGCAGCGTCTCAATATTCATATCTTGATGAGATCCAGTTGTTGCTGCATCTACAAGCCCCGGCTTAGGTGTAAGTACCGCTTCATCAACCAAAGCGGTAACTGCCATTTTAGCTATCAGGCATGAAGAAAACACAGTTGTTTTTGGCTCTTCTTGAATACGCATATTTTTTACCAGCTCCTAAATTTAGCAGGCGGATTATATAAACCATCTGACCATTCTACTAAATCTTCTACACTTTTCGCCGCTAACAGCGAACGCTTTGCTTCCGTACGGCGAATCTGTAAATCTTCCGGAAATGCCACTAAGCCATCTCTGCGCATTCTTTCCACTTTATTTTGGTTGTGCCGTAACCCTATAGGCGTTACCCCCGCTACTGCTTCAAGCGCTGCTTTTCTTTCTTCCAAGCTTTGTGCTTTATATAAATAAGCAATTCCTTCTTCAGTCACGACATGTGTCACATCATCCCCGTAAATCATGACAGGAGCAGTAGCTAAGTTTGCTTGTTTAGCTACATTTACCGCATCCAAAGACTCAACGAAAACAGGCTCATTTCCTGATTGAAAGGTTTCAACCATTTGTACAACTAGCTTTCTGCCTCTTGCTAATTCATGCTTATCGTTCATCATATCCAACCAAGCAGGCGTAGAATGCCGTCGGCCTCTAGGGTCATGCCCCATGTTAGGCGCTCCGCCAAACCCTGATAAACGTCCAGATGTGACGGTAGAAGAATTTCCTTCTCCATCTATTTGCAAAGTTGATCCCACGAAAGCATCTACCGCATATTGACCAGCCACTTGACACATCGCACGGTTTGAGCGCAGGCTGCCATCGCGTCCTGTAAAAAATACATCTGGACGGGCTGCTGTGTATTGTTCCATTCCTACTTCTCCGCCAAAGCAGTGTACGCTCTCAATCCATCCGCTTTCAATAGCCGGAATTAACGTAGGGTGAGGGTTCAGAGCCCAGTTCTTGCATATTTTACCTTTCAGCCCTAACTTTTCTCCATAAGTAGGCAGCAAAAGCTCAATTGCAGCTGTATTAAAGCCAATGCCATGATTTAATGATTGTACGCTGTGGCGCTCATAGATACCTCGAATCGTCATCATAGCCATTAGAATTTGGAGCTCTGTAATATGACGAGGATCTCGGGTAAATAAAGCTTCCAATTGATAAGGCTGATTGGCCACGACGATACAATCAATCCAAGAAGCCGGAATATCAACTCGCGGAAGTTCTTCAACAAGTTCATTTACCTGCACAATGACAATTCCGTCCTTAAACGCTGTTGCTTCGATAATCGTCGGCGTTTCTTCCGTATTTGCTCCTGTATATAAGTTACCTTGTGCATCCGCTTTATCGGCAGCCACTAATGCAATATTGGGAATTAAATCAATGAAAAGGCGTCCGTAAAGCTCTAGATATGTATGAATTTCTCCCATTTTCAACGTGCCATCTTCAATCATTTGAGATACGCGAAGACTTTGAGCACCAGCGTACGAAAAATCAATTTTTTCAGCAATTCCTTTCTCAAATATGTCGAGGTGTTCCGGGCGTGAAATACTAGACATAATCATATGAAGACCGTTTATTTTATCAGCGCTTACTTCATTCAGCGCCTTTGATAAAAAAGATGCTTGCTTTTGATTGTCTCCTTCAAGCACTACTTTATCTCCGGGTGATATAAGCAATTCTAACGCTTCAATAATGTGTTCATTATCCAATAACTTTCCTTTAAGAAGTTGGTCTATTTTCGCAAGGCGAGCTGCTTTTTGATCTCGGCGGGTTGTCCATGATTTTGAAGTTTTTTTTATTCCACTCATGTTCTAGCTCCTTTCTTCTACTCCTAAATTAATGCGCTTACATTTTTTCTTTCTCCATTAAAATTAACACAGATTTCATAGTAGATTCGGCTGCAGAAATAGCCCTTGCTTCCGGAAAGCTCTTAGCAGTCAAATCTGTTAGTACTCTTCCTGGAGCCATTTCAATATATAATCTTGTACCCATTTCATACATAACTTCCGTCATATCATGCCAACGGACGGGCAGGGCAACACTCGCTGCCAGATCTTCCTTAATATCAGCAGCTTTCCATAATTTCCGAGCTTTACAATTACCTATAAAAGGAACGATCGGGTCTTTTCCTTTCACTTCCGTTATTATTTTTCGTAATTCGCTCGAAACTCCTTCCATAAGAGGACAGTGAGAAGGCACCGTTACGTGAAGCATTTTGGTTTTCCTAGCCCCTTTTTTAGATGCTTTTTCAAGAACTTTCTCAATTGCTTTTAAGGTGCCAGAAAGCGTTATTTGATCAGGAGTATTTAGATTCGCTACGTAAACAGGAGCTGCATCGGTGGATATTTCATGTACAATAGAGAGAAGCTGATGTTCGCGCAGTCCCATTACAACCCCCATACCATAACCATCAGGATAGGCATTTTCCATCAGTTCCCCTCTTTTTTCCACAAGAAAAAGAGCTTCTTTAAAAGATAACACTTCAGATATAACTGCTGCTCCAAACGCCCCTATTGAATGCCCTCCTACCACGTCTGGGGAGTAACCTTTGTTTTTAAACGACCTAGCCGTAGCCACTCCTGCAATAAAAAGACATATCTGAACATTTTTATTATATTTTAATTTTTCTGACGAATCTAACGATAATACGTCTTGATTTAAAGCCTCACTTGCTTCTTCAAACGTAGTCGTTAATCCCCATTTATTTTTTATATCATGAAGCATACCAGCATATTGTGCACCTTGTCCTGGAAATAGAAATGCAACACTCATCGTGTTTCCCCTTTCGACTTTATATCACCCAAGGAGATAATGGATACTTTTATTATAAAGAACATAGAATCAATAACTCTAATACATATTTCTTATATATCCTATAACTTGAAATCTATATAAAAAGAGCGTTAGACATAACGAAATCAATGGAATCTGGAATCTAAAGATGAGCGAATTGGATAAATGAAAAAATCCGAACGATTCATCGTTCGGATTTTCCTTTAAGTAAACCGCTTTTGTCTCAGCCTCTTTTTGTTTGCTACATATGAGACGGGAAATGCGGAAGCACTTCTTCACCAAGCTCATTTATGACTTCTTCAGCCGGACGCTTACTATCAAAAAGAGCAAAAAAGAGATGGTTAACTCCTATTTCTTTATAAATAGAAAGAAGCTCAATTAATGTATTACGCCCTGCTCGAAATCCTAAACGAATTGGCGTTGGCATTTCATTTGGATCTTCTGCCAAATCTAGATGCATAGGTTGTGTAAAAGGTTTAAAAACGCCTGGATGATAGATATCAACCAGTTCTCTCCACTGTTTAATGGCTTCTGCTTGAAAATGCGGATGACGAGGATAATACATCCAGCCGTCTCCATGCTGTGCAAACCACTCCATATTTTGCTGGCTGTATCCCGTGATCATCGTTGGAATACGTTTCGTTGGCTTAGGAACAACATTTGCTCCTTGAATGGATCCCAAAGCAGACTGGATAGATGGAAATTCTTTATTTAACGCTTCTTCTAAATAATGAAAAGCCTCTGCAAATCGCTTTCCTCTTTCTTCATGAGGAATACCTAACCCTCGAAAATCTGCTTGACGGTCTCCAGAGGATACGCCCATAATCAAACGCTCAGGAAAAAGCTGATCAATGGTTGCCATTTCTTTAGCTACACGAAGCGGATGACGTAAAGGCAGCACAATAGCAGATGTACTGAGAGCAATTTCTTTTGTTTGACTGGCAAGGTAAGTCAAATAAATAAGCATATCATAAATTTGACCCGTGGCTGGATCGCCAAATGATGGATCTTGAAGAAGGACATCACGGAACCATAAGCTTGTAAATCCATATTGTTCTGCAAGCTGCGTGAGCTCTACTTGTTTCTCCATCGTAGGCGTGGCATACTGATAATTTTCAAGCGGCATATGCAAACCTAACGTTAACTCATTCTCCTTGTACATACGACGATACGCCTTATGATGTTGAAATGCAGTCATTTGCTTCCTCTCCTTTTATAGCTAAGAGATCATCGCAAAAGGCGATGATCTCTGTTTTATTTTACTTTTGCTTCTATTGAGCGGCTCCATGCGGTTAATAAGACCGCTCCTAAAACCATCACTCCTCCAATCCAAGGAGTATGAACAAGACCAATGGAATCAACAATCAGGCCGCCTAGAAAAGAACCAATAGCAATTCCAACGTTAAATGCAGCAATATTCAGCGCAGAGGCTACGTTTACTGCTGAAGGAACATACTTTTCAGCTAAGTTCACGACCAGCACTTGCAGTCCAGGTACGTTCATAAATGCCAATAAGCCCATGGCAAAAATCGTAATTGTTCCCGCTACTTTAAACGATGCAGTAAACGATAAAATAACTAAGATAACGGCTTGAATTAAAAACATCCAAAATAATGCTTTTAACGGATTTTTATTCGCAGCTTTTCCTCCAATCGTATTTCCGATGGCTACTGCTACGCCGTATACTAATAGCAAGATACTAACTGCGCTTGGTGCGTATCCTGTTAATTTTTCAAGAATAGGTGCTAAATACGTATAAGCTACAAACGTTCCGCCATAACCTAAAGCAGTAATAGCAAACGATAGTAAAAGCGGCCCGTTTTTCAAAATTTTTAATTGATCACTAAACTTTGCCGGCGGCGCTTCTTTTAAGTTTTTAGGCACTAAAAGAGCACTGGCAATAATGGCAATAACGCCAAGTAACGCTACTCCCCAAAATGTTGCTCTCCAGCCGAAAGCTTGTCCGATAAATGTACCAAGTGGAACACCTGTAACAGTTGCAACTGTCAAACCTGTAAACATTAAAGCAATGGCACTTGCCCGCTTATCTTCCGGCACCAAATCAGCAGCGATAGTCGCACCGATAGAAAAGAAAATCCCGTGTGAAAATGCAGTAATAATTCGTGCTATAAGCAGCAGCCCAAAGCTTGTTGATAAAGCTGCTACTGAGTTTCCTACGATAAAAATAACCATTAATAGCATCAGCAATGATTTTCTGCTCATTTTACTTGTTAATGCTGTTAATACGGGCGCTCCAAATGCAACTCCCATTGCGTACCCTGAAATTAATAACCCTGCTAGTGTAATGGAAATATTTAAATCATCTGCAAGCGATGATAATAAACCTACTGGAACAAACTCTGTTGTCCCGATTCCAAAGGCGCTAATAGCTAGCGCTAATAGCGGCAAAGCACCGCTTTTTTTACTTTGTTGTGTTTGTGAAAGTGTATTCACTTCTTAACGCCTCCTGTTCGTTATAATAACTTTTTATAATAGCTTCTCTTACAGCTGATTAGCTTAGGTACCCTTCATATATTCGCTAACCGGCCATCAACAATTGTTATTATGAGCGATGTAAAACCAAAGAAAAAGTACGCACTTTCAAGTGATATAGGTACCTGGAGGTTACAATAAGCGTAAATACTAAAGTCACGAACTATTGGGTATTCTAAAAAAATGCTTACACCTAGAAAATTCTGCGCTATAGTGGTATGATAAACATCAGAAAAAATGCGAAACCATGCATTTAACCGTTATCTCTAGAACAAGGAGAGTTGTTAACGTGAAAAAATATAATATTCCAGTGGAAGCGGCATTAGAAGTCATTGGAGGCAAGTGGAAAGTCGTTATTCTTTGCCACTTAATTAAAGGGACAAAACGCCCTGGAGAATTAAAAAGAATTATGCCGCGCGTTACACAAAAAGTATTAACGCAGCAGCTTCGTGAGCTTGAAGCAGACGGCATCATTGTTAGAAAAATGTACAATGAAATGCCGCCTCGAGTAGAATATTCTTTAACAGATTACGGATGGTCTTTAAAAAGCATTCTTGATTCACTATGCTCTTGGGGAGAACATCATATTGAAAAAACGTACCCTGATAAAGAAGCTGTACTTATGCAGCCTGTAGAAGAAGTCACTGTTTCTAATTAAAAAAAGCTGACTAGATAGTCAGCTTTTTCATTCCCTTACTTTCTTTGTTTTTTCAGACGATGTACGTATTCAGGAGGAACCTTTATGACAGAACAACTTAAAAAGAAAATTAGCCTTCAAGATGCTATCAAACAGCAGCTTGCTAATAAGAAAAATCAATCTTCAAGTAAAGCTAAGAACGGCAGTACCAATCAAGCAACCAAAAAGCTGACGAGTCAACAAACCAAAAAAACGAATAATCAGCGAAAGAGAACAGGTGTATAATGAACGGACAAAATAGAAAAGACGTAGCCCCTGGAATTGAAGTCGACATTGTTTTAAAAGCAGATCAGCGTTCTGGAAAACTTACACACGGAACGGTCAAAGACATTCTGACCAATTCAAGCTTTCACCCGCACGGTATCAAAGTTCGTTTAACAGATGGACAAGTCGGACGCATAAAAGAAATTTACCCAAATTAAAAAAGCATGTATTTTACATGCTTTTTTAATTTACACTTCAAATAAATCTACTTATCATTTCCTACTTTTGTTAAAATAAAGAAGCACTGTCGTCCCCTTTCTTTCCCTTGGGAACTCACGCAAGGAAAAAAAAGGTGGTGGATAGTCTGAGACGAATCCTCAAGTCATTTTTCCTAGATGCTGAGAATGTTCAGCTCCTAACGGCTTACGTGGAGCTTTTAGGAGCCATAGTCGCTCTTATTTTGCTATTTTTCCAGTAGTAAAATAAGTAATCACCGATAAGTATCGTCTAAAGGGTTCTTCATCCATAAGGCTCGTGTGCTGATTGTCTTTAGGGAATGGTGTTTGGCGGCACTTCCCTATAGTAAAAAGACAGCTTCCTTGCAGAAATGGACAAGGTGTAATCAACTACGGCCGATTATGGGTGCAGGACCTTTTTCTTTATTAGTCTATGTCTTTTTTTTACTTCCCATACACAAAAATAAAAAAACCTCCGAGTTGGCGGTCTCGAAGGTTTTTTCTAGTGAATCGTTTTCGACAAATCTTCATCCGGGCTAACAAGGTTCAGATCTAATAAGATTATGTGATGAATTTCTTCACCTTACAAGTTAAACTTGTCAAAGCTAAGAATTCATTCGCTTGTTAAGAATAACTGAACGTGCGCTCCGGATTGTCATTTTTCCTAGCCTTAGTATATCATATATGTTGAAAATAGGTAAAAAAAGTGTTCGACAAAGCTTGTCAGCAGCTCTTTACCTATTTCATATTTTTCAAAACAAAAAACATTTTACAAATATGAAGGAATTTCATACTATTAGATAAAAGATAGAAGATAGAAGTATTCTGACTTGGAGAGGATTTCAATGAAGCAACCACAGTTAGAAAAAGAAATTCGAGCCTTACAATCAGATATTTACCAATTAGCTAAGAAAACAAGCAGCTATTCTCACGGTGAGATCTTAAAATTAAGTCAAAAGCTAGATCAAAAAATTGTTCGTTACCAAAAGCTTTTTAACCATACCAAATAAGAGCCGCGTAGGACTTTCACTTGCTATCCCCCAAGTACCATAAACCTACAGATAAAACAGATGTGTTTTATTCGCAATAGGTACATCTCTGCTTCCCTAATTAATTAGGGAAGTTTTTTATTTAGAAAATAAAAACCTTCTCCTTTCCTTTGGTTAGTTGTCATACAAATTGGGTATTCAATCAGTAGGCCTTAAAACTTATTTAAGAAACTTAAAGGAGAGAATGCATGATGAGTAATGCTGATACTACCGAAACAAAAAAAGGCGCCGATTTACTAGTAGAAAGTTTAGCAAGTCAGAATGTGCCTTATATTTTTGGCATTCCAGGAGCCAAAATTGATGGCGTATTTGATGTTTTGAAAGAAAAAGGACCGGAAGTAATTGTTTGCCGCCACGAACAAAATGCTGCGTTTATGGCAGCTGCTATGGGAAGATTGACAGGTACGCCGGGCGTTTGCCTTGTCACATCAGGTCCAGGTGCCGCTAATTTAGCCACTGGCCTTGTCACTGCTACTTCTGAAGGTGATCCAGTGGTAGCCCTAGCAGGAGCCGTTCCAAGAGCAGATCGATTAAAAAAGACGCATCAATCAATGGACAATGAAGGACTATTTAAATCTATCGCCAAATTCAGCGTTGAGGTAGAAGATGCTGCAAACGTTCCAGAAGTGATAACAGACGCCTTTCGTGAAGCTGTTTCTTCTCCTTCAGGAGCATCTTTTGTCAGCTTGCCGCAGGATGTAATGGATGGCGAAACATCAGCTTCCACTCTATCCTTTCTAAAAACTCCTACGATTGGCGCTGCTAATTTAGACGCTGTTGCCCAAGCTATACACACTATTCGCACAGCAAAACTACCTGTTTTACTTTTAGGTATGAGAGCAAGTGAATCTAAAGCAGTGGAATCAATCCGTCAACTCGTAGCAGAACATGACCTTCCTGTCGTAGAAACGTTCCAAGGTGCGGGAGCTGTTTCACGAGAGCTTGAAACTCACTTTTTTGGACGAGTAGGTCTTTTTCGCAATCAGCCTGGAGACGTCTTATTGAAGCATGCTGACGTCGTCTTAACAATCGGATATGACCCAATTGAATACCCTCCTTCTCTTTGGAACTCAGAAAGTCAAAGAAGCATTATTCATTTAGATGATGTACAAGCACAAGCTGACCACCATTATCAGCCGGAAATTGAGTTAGTAGGGGATATCCCAAGCACCATCGACATATTAGCGGATAAACTCCCACATTTAATACGTTCAAAAGAAAGTGCTTCTTTTTTAAAAACGCTAAAAAGCAAACTTGAACAACCTGACGATCAGTACGAGTTTTCTAATGACACTCACCTTCATCCCCTACAGTTAATTGAAGCTCTGCAGGACTTTGTTGAAGATGATACTACCATCACATGTGACGTTGGTTCGCATTACATATGGATGGCTCGTTATTTTCGTTCCTATGAACCTCAGCATTTACTATTCAGCAACGGCATGCAAACGTTAGGTGTTGCTTTGCCTTGGGCTATTTCAGCTGCACTCGTTCGCCCCCATAAAAAAGTTCTGTCCATGTCTGGAGACGGCGGGTTTTTATTTTCAGCTATGGAGCTCGAGACAGCCGTTCGGTTAAACTTACCAATTGTTCACATTATCTGGAACGATCAAACCTACGATATGGTTGGCTTTCAACAGCAGATTAAATATGGCCGAAAATCTGCGGTAGAGTTCGGAAGTGTAGACTTTGTTACGCTTGCTGAAAGTTTTGGTGCCAAAGGATTTAGAGTGAACTCACCAGAAGAATTTTCGGACACTCTAGCAAGCGCTTTTCGTGAACAAGGCCCCGTTATCATCGATGTGCCTGTGGATTATAAAGATAATGAAAAATTAAATACACAGCTACTGCCAGATCAAATTAACTGAAAGGACTGAGTAAAGAATGAGCAATAAAGAAAAATTAACGATTCACCAAACTTCCACTATGATTGCTTTATTGGACGGAGTATTTGACGGTGTTGTCACATACAGGGATTTAGCTAAGAAAGGTGATTTCGGCATCGGCACGTTTAATCAGCTGGATGGTGAAATGATTGCCTTTGACGGAGAATTTTATCACATTGCTGATGGGAAAGCCGCACCTATTAGTGAAGATGCAAAAACACCTTTTGCCATTATGACAACCTTTTATGAAGATATCTCTTATCGTGTAGAAGAGGAAATGAACCGTGAACAACTAGAAACCTTAATGAACGAGCTTATTCCCAGTCCGAATTTATTCTATGCAGTTCGCATTGACGGGAAGTTTAAAGAAGTAAAAACTCGCACTGTTGCAAAGCAAGAGAAACCCTATCCTTCCATGGTAGATGCAGCTGCTGATCAGCCTACATTTACATCTTCAGATGTAAATGGAACACTAGCAGGTTTTTACACGCCAGAATATTCTTCAGGCATCGGTGTTCCCGGGTATCACCTGCACTTTATTGATGAATATAAAAAAGAAGGTGGACATGTTTTAGACGTCTCCGTTCAGGATGTTACCATTCAAATTTGCAAAAAAACGAAATTAAATCTCAATTTATCGGAAACAAGTGAATTTCTAAATGCTAATTTAGAAGACCATGATGTAGAAGAAGAAATTGCGACGGCTGAATAAGAAACGATACTTTTACTGATAAAAAAACTCTCATCGCTGCGCATGACGATGAGAGTTTTTTTATGAACACTTCGTGTATCTTTAAGTTTCCTCCCATTTCTATTAGTAATATAGGTCTCCCATAAAACCACGGAAGAAAGCCTAACACAGAATGATACATAAGAAAGAAAGCGTAGTATCATAATTACCATATTGCAACAGCTTTACGCTGTATATAAAAAAGGAGGTTTTTAAGCAATGTTTTCTAAACGGCCCTTATCTGTACTTCTTATCTCGACTTTATCTATGATTATTGCTTTTTCAGTATGGTCTGTCTTCGCGCCTATCGCCGCAGATATTCAAGTGATGTATTCATTAACCAATGCTGAAAAAAGTATCTTAATTGCCACTCCCGTCTTATTAGGTTCACTCATGCGGATTCCGATGGGAATTTTAACAGATCGCTTCGGCGGAAGAAAAGTGTATTCGTTAACAATGCTTGCTCTTTTACTCCCTACCATTTGTGCAGGCTTTACTCATTCTTACTCCATGCTGCTCTTTTGGGCATTTTTTATCGGCATGGCTGGAACAACATTTGCTATTTCCATTACATATGTCTCTAAATGGTATTCACCTCAAAAGCAAGGTTTTATTTTAGGAATTGCCGGGATGGGCAACTTAGGATCAGCGGTAGCAAGCTTTAGTATTCCACTTATCTTTTCTTCTTTTGGCTTGCCTTGGGTATTTTGGAGTTTAGCAATTGCGGTAGCTTTAATGGCTCTTTTATTATGGTTAGGAACTTCAGACCACCCTTCTGCTGCTTCCCCCAAAACGCTGCAGGAATCTCTATCGGTATTAAAATTTAAAGAAACGTGGTTTTTATCTATTTTCTATTTTTTAACATTTGGTGGATTTGTCACGTTCAGTATCTATCTCCCTACCATTTTGCATGATCAATTTAATGCTTCAACTGTAGACAGCGGGCTGAAAACAGCTATTTTTGTTGTATTAGCAACGTTTGTACGGCCTCTTGGAGGATATTTATCGGATGTATTCGGAGCAAAAAAAGTACTCACCTTTGTCTTTACCGGAATGCTGCTAATAGGATTATTTATCGCCTTTACCATCAGCTCCTTCGCGCTATTCAGCGCAGGTTGCTTACTTGCAGCCATTACCCTTGGTATCGGAAATGGAGCTGTTTTTAAAATGGTTCCATCTGTTTCAACAGGAAATATTGGAGCTGTTACGGGGATCGTAGGAGCATTCGGAGGAGTAGGCGGCTTTTTCCCTCCTATTGTGCTAGGCTTTATAAAAGATACAAGCGGAGATTACGTTGTCGGTTTTTCCTTACTAGCGCTTTTTGCTCTATTCTGTCTCTTACTGAATTATTCTGGATTCAAAAAACAAGATGTACGTATTAAACAAAAGCACCTTGCCTGATTCCACGTAAAAAGCCTCTTTTTGCAAGAGGCTTTTTGCATCAGCATTTTTAATAACTGCTTCTTTTTACAGAAGGGCTAATATTCACGGCACTTACTTTAAAGCCAGGCATCTTACAGGCGGGATCTAATTTCTCAGAAACAAGGTTATTAACATTTTGAGAATCCGCCCAGTGAAAAGGAACAAATACGGTATCTGGCCGAATGCCCTCTGAAAATTTGCTTCTTACCACAATCTTTCCATATGAAGATTCAATTTGTACTAATTCTTGATTCGATATTTCATATTTTTTCGCTGTTGAAGGGTGGATTTCCATAAAAGATTCGAAATTTCTAGCAGATAAAGATGCACTTTTTCGCGTTTGTACACCCGTTAAATAGTGTGACACCACTCTCCCTGTTGTTAAATAGAGAGGATATTTTTTCGTTATTTTTGCTTTAGGAACAATAGCTTGATTCGAGACAGGGACCATCATCGCCTTTCCATCACTATGAGCAAAACGTGTTTCAAACAGGCGCTCGGTTCCTTTATCTGTTAAGCTTCTGCATGGCCATAAAATTCCTTTTTCCGCTCGTAATCGTTCGTACGTAATACCGGAGTAATCCGCGATTCCTCCTTTACTTGCTATTCGCAGTTCATTAAATATTTCTTCAGCTGATGAAAACGAAAAATATTCCTCTTTCCCTAAAACTTTAGCAATTTCACATAGTATTTCCCAGTCGTGTTTGATTTCGCCACGGCGCGGAAAGCTAGCTTCGCGCAATGTAACTCTTCCCTCTACATTTGTCATCGTTCCTTCATCTTCCAAATAAGAGGATGCTGGTAAAATTAAGTTTGCTAATTTTGCCGTTTCTGATTCAAACATATCTGCTACCACTAGAAATTCAAGCTTTTCAAAAGCCTTCTTAACAAAATTAGCGTTTGGATTTGAAACGGTTGGATTTGAACATACCAGAAACAGCCCTTTAATTTCACCGTCATGAATTTTTTCAATCATTTCATATGCAGAAACACCTTTTCTAGGAAGATCTTTCTCCTCTATGTTCCAAACATCTGCTATATACATCCGATGCTCGTGATTTTCGATTGAACGGTAGCCTGGAAGCTGATCTGCTTTTTGACCGTGTTCTCGGGCTCCTTGCCCATTTCCTTGACCAGTAATGGCTCCATATCCGCAGCGGGGTTTACCGATTTTCCCGACAGAAAGTAGAATATTCAAAAAGTTCTGCACAGCAGCACTCCCGTCTGTTTGCTGCTCTACCCCTCTAGCAGTAAAAATCATTCCTGTTTCTCTTTGACCAAACATACGGGCAGCTTGATACATTTTCTCAAGCGGCACTCCCGTTATTTCTTCAATGACACTAAATTCTAGAGACACCACATATTGCATTACCTCTTCAAATCCATTAACACGTTCTTGTAGAAATCGTTCATCTAGATAATTTTCTTCGATAATGACCTTCAAGATTCCATTGGCTAATGCCGCGTCGCTCCCCGGTTTAAGCTTCAGGTGTAAATCAGCTATTTTAGTTGTACCTGTCTCTCTTGGATCAATAGCAATAATAAAAGCTCCGTTTTCTTTTGCTTTTTCAAAATAAGGCATAATCGTTGGCTGGCATTCCGCAATATTTGTTCCAGCTAACATAATACATTCAGTAAACGGAATCTCTTGTAAGCTATTCGTAAATCCTCGGTCCATGCCAAATGTTTTACTAGCAGCAGAAGCAGCAGCTGACATACATAAGCGTCCATTGTAATCAATATACTTTGTTTTTAACGCAACTCGAGCAAATTTCCCTAATAAATAAGCTTCTTCATTTGTAATAGAGGCACTTCCATAAACACCTAGCGCATCTGCTCCATTCTTCTCTTGAATCTCTGTAACGTGCTCTTTAATATAGTCAAGAGCTTCCCTCCAAGAAATCTTTACAAACTCTCCGTTTACTTTTAACAAAGGATATTGAATCCGATCTTTATGCAAAGGATGCTGGTGCGCATTCATTCCTTTGATACATAATCTTCCTTGAGAAGTAGGGTTGTCTCTTCCAATTGTTTTATACGTTTTTCTTTTTACATGTGTTTGTTCAACTAACTGCATTTTGCACTGCATGCTGCAGTAAGGACACTGCGTATTATAGATACGCTCGGTTTCAACTTGCTTTTGCTGCTCACGAAAATATTTCAACAGCATCTCAGTCATCGTAGGTCACCCTTCTTTCCTATAATAAATATGTGATTGCACGAGAGCGTTCTGAGCTGAGCTGCTTCATAAAATACTCTCGATTGTCTGCCTCAAACAAAACTTCTCTGACATGAACAATTCCTACTCGCTCGATCCAGCTGCCGACAGCTTCTAAATAGTTCCCCGTTTCACGGTAATATTGAATCAAAGAACAGCTGATTTCTATCGCTTCTTCGTTCGTTTCGGCCACATAAAACAGCTCCCCGCTTCTGGCTTCTGTGCTGCTTCCGCCAGCATATATTTCCCAACCTCTGTCTATTCTTCTTAATCCTATATCACTTGTTGTGACATCCTCTGTAATGTGAAAACAAGAAGCAATACTGATTTTGATATCGCATGGGGTCTTTACGTATTCAAGCTGTTTGTCTAATTCATTTGATAAAGCAAGAGCAGGTTCATACTGACAAATACACGTTCCTTTTCCTATATAAACAGATACATTTTTAACTGTACGTTCATATAGCTGCTGAAGTCCTCTATCTATTTCCTCACTTATCAACGAAAGATATTCTTTTTTCACTCCAATAAGTTGAATGCGATGATCACTTGTTAAACGAATATTCGAGATGTTGTACCTTTCAGCTACATTTGCTATGTTCCTTAATTCCTGTACATTTGTCAGACCACCGTGAATTTGCGGCACCACTGCATAAGTACCGCCATGAAGCAAAACGGCCTGTTCATTCTCCGTAGTAAATAAAGAATGTCGATTATTTTCGTAATGAGGATTCATCATATTTAAATAGTAATGAAGACCGCCTTCACATAACGAGCAGCCTTTCATGTCTTTAAACTTTAACATTTCTCTTACTTGCTGAACCGTTTCAAATTGATATTGCTGCATTTCTCTTACCAGCTCATCTTCTGATAGATGTGTACAAGCACAAAAGGTTTTTTGTTCAATGTTTTCATCAAATTCATTGCTTTGAATATACGTTAAAAGATCTGTTACAAGGGGCTTGCATCCTCCGCATGAACCAGAAGCTTTCGTGCAATTTTTTATTTCATCTACTGTCGTTAAATCATTTTTCTGTACTGCTTCAATAATAGCTCCCTTGGTTACACCGTTACAGTTACATACGATACCTGTAAGTGGCATAGAAGCTGCTGCATTTTCCTTTTCATATTGAGAAGGAAATAATTGTACTTTTTCCGCTTGCGACAAATCCTTTTTTTCACTAATCATTTGTGATAGCTTTATAGCCTCACTGGTATCCCCAAAAAGAACGGCTCCCACTATTCTCCCTTCGCGAAAAACTACTTTTTTGTATATACCATCTAACATATTCGAAATCGTAATAGCTTTTGCACCTTGATTTTCCTTAAACTCTCCGACCGAGTAAACGTCTATTCCTGATATTTTTAACTGAGTGGAAAGAACGGACCCGCCATAACCTTCGTTTTTTATTTGGCAAAGGTGTCGCGCTAAGACTTTTCCTTGTTCGTAAAGAGGAGCAACGAGGCCGTATGTCATCCCCCGATGTTCAGCGCATTCACCTACTGCATAGATATCCGGAATGCTCGTTTCCAAATAATCATTTACGATAATTGCTCTATTTGTTGCTATTCCGCTTTTTTTAGCGAGATTCACATTTGGCCTCACTCCTGTAGCCATTACAACTAAACCAGCTGCAATTTTGCTGTTATCGTTAAATCGGACGCCTTCTACTCGGTTTTCCCCTATAATCTCATCCGTATGTTTGTTTAATAGAAAACTCATGCCTTGCTTTTCCAATTCTTCTCTTAACATAGCAGATGCTACTCTGTCTAGCTGTCGCTCCATTAAAAAACCCGAATGATGAATAACTTGAACATCCATTCCTAAATTTAATAGTCCTCTAGCAGCTTCCAGCCCTAACAGACCCCCTCCAATAACCGCTGCTTTTTTATACCGTTTAGAAATTTCAATCATTTTTTGACAGTCTTCAATGGTACGAAAACCGAGGACCCCTTCTTTTTCAGCCCCTTTAACGGGGAGCATATACGGGCTCGAACCGGTAGCAATAATAAGCTTGTCGTACATCGTCTCTCTGTTTTTATCTGTTTTTATTATTTTTCTCTTGGTGTCTATGTGCGTAACACTTTCTCCTTTAAATAAATTGATATTATTTTGGTTATACCATGCAAAAGAATGAATGTTAATATCTTCAAGCTTTGTACTGCCTTGTAAAACGGTTGATAATAAAATTCGATTATAGTTAACGTGAGGCTCACTTCCAAAAACAGTAATATCAAAACACTCTGGAGAATGAATAAGAATTTCTTCAATACAGCGCATTCCCGCCATTCCGTTTCCGATTACTATCAGCTTTTGTTTCGTCATATAAAAACCTCCAACACATAGATTCAGACCGTAAAATATACATTTTTTATTATTTCATAAACTTCTCTAAAAGAAATGGACCTTGTTATAACTTCTAACATTAAAATCTGTTTAAAGCGTATGAATACGCCGATACCTTTCGTTGAAAGCAGGCTTTTATATAGAAGATTAATCTGCTTTAAAAAGGGGTAGAAAAAAGGATGCTGTGCTTGCATTATCTTTCTCTACGCTTTATAAGTACTCTATATAAAATTTTGTTATCTTCTTTTTGCCTACTATTTATTTATTTTGAAATCAATTATGATAAAAGAAAGAGTCTGAATTGGAGGTTTAAAACATGTCAATAACCGTTCACGCCACTCAGTGGATTCATTTTCAAATTAAATTGTATAACCTTCATTCCAAAACGAGATCGCTTAAAGATCAAAAACTAGAATTACCTCTACCAGAATTCCATCAAAACCTGATCATATTTACATCAGCAGCACGTCATGGCCTTACGTTTGGATATCAAGCCATTCAATGGGATACACCCTATACTTCTTCTCCGATTTACATAGAGCATCAGTCTATTCCGTGGTCCACTTTAGAACAACGTTCCCATAAGCGTATAACCGAACATATTACAGCTATTTTCTTAGAGACAATGTTTTATAGACAAAGTCAATTCAAACAATGTCAATTTTGTTTTGAATTTATCATTCCTGAGAGTCTTTTTGACCATACAACCTGCCAAAACTGCGCATCACGACATTTTGGAGTGGTGTATTAACAAATAAAAGCCTGAAGAAGTCAGAGGTTTTCTGACATCTTCAGGCTTTTATTACATGACTAGCTGAACAAAAAGTGGAATAACGGCAACTGTGACGACACCTACAATAACTACTGCAATACTTGCCATGGCTGCCTCTATTTCTCCCATTTCAATTCCTACGGCTACTCCTAGCGCATGCCCAGACGTTCCCAGCGCTAATCCTTTTGAAATTGGATTTTTCACTTTGAATACTTTTAAAAATAATGCGCCCAGTGCATATACAATAACTGCATTAAAAATAACGGCAAAGGAAGTAATAGCCGGAATCCCTCCAATATCTTGAGACAATGGCAGTGCAATTGCTGTTGTAGCTGCTTGTGGGAGCATTGATTTCATCACGACTTCATCCATATGAATACCTTTAGCAATCGCAAAAATAATCGCTACTGAACAAACTGATCCTACTGCAATAGAAGAAAGAATTTGCCACCAGTACTTTTTTAATTTATCGGCTTGCTTATATAAAGGGATGGCAAAAGCAATTGTTGCCGGTTCTAAAAAGAAGCTGATAATTTTTCCGCCGCTACTGTACTCCTCATAAGAAAAGTGACCAAGTTTCAAAAAAGCAATCCCGAGCACCATTGCCACAAATAAAGGAGTAAATAAGAAAAACCCTTTTGACTTTTTAAATAAATACGTTCCAATACCGTACGCAGCTAAAGAAACCACGATTCCAAAATACGGATTCATCTTTCCAACCACCTTGTCTCTTTATAATTGATATTACGCAATGCCCTGTTTTTTTGTTTTTTCACTCATATCTACATCTTTTATTTCTTCTTTTGCTTTATTATCTTTTGTCATGCCAAGTATAAGCTGTGAAAATAAGCCTGTAACGCCTAACAAAATAATCGTTGCCACGATGATAACTAAACAAATTTGAATGCCGTACTGCTGCATAACACCTAATGAATTCATAACAGAAATACCTGCTGGTACAAATAAAAATCCGATCAAAGAAGTTAAAGCCGTTCCCAGTGATTCAACTTGCTCTAGTTTAATAATTTTCAAGCAGAGTGCAAGAAATAACAGCACAAGTCCAATGACTGAAGCTGGCATTGGAAAAGGCAAATGCTCTGCAATAAAATCTGAAATCAACATAATTACGGAAAAAATAAATGCTTGTGTTAAAAAGCCATACACTTTTTTAGCACTCATTTCTTTCACCTCTCTCTGTTTGTTGACTTCATTATATAAAATGAAAATCAATTAGAAAGCGTTTTCAAACCAAAGAGTCAAATATTTATGCTCACTTACAAAAATCGAGCCTTGAAATGCAAAAAGCAGCTTGCCAAAATGCATACGCAAGCTGCTTATTACTTAAATTCCTAAACGTTTCTTCAATTCTTTAGCATATGTACGGCTGACAGGAACTCGCTCATCGTTTTTCATTACTAAATTATACGTAGAATTAAACCATGGCTGTACCTCAGAAATATGATGTACGTTGACGATATAACCACGGTGCACACGAATAAACGACTGAGAAGGGAGCTTTTTTTCTAGCATAGCCAGCGTATCAGCAGTATGATAGGATTCTGTTATGGTCTGAACCGTGACTTCTCCTTCTATCAATCCTGCAAATAAAATATCCTCTATATTCACTAACACAATCGAATCATCTACAGAAATCGCTAACTTTCCAGTTTGTGAAGAAGAATCTCCTATCGATTCTTCTTCTTTGACAGGGTGATGAGGAATACGCATTTTTTTATATTTATGAATGGCCTGCACAACTCTTTCTTCATCGAAAGGCTTCAAAATGTAATCAATTGCATCTACTTCAAAGGCTTGTAAAGCGTACTGATCGTACGCAGTTGCAAATATAATAGCAGGCGGGTTTTTCATTTTTTTAAGCCTTTTCGCAATATCAAAACCGCTGTCATCTGACAATTGTATATCTAAGAATAATAAATCCGGCTTTTCATCCATCATTTTATCCAACGCCTCTTCGATACTTTCAGCTTCTTCAATGAAGTCTACTTCTTTCGTTCGGTGGAGTAAATATTTTAATTCATCTCGCGCTAACATTTCATCGTCTACTATTAGTACTCGCAGCATATTACATACCCTCGCTTTTTAATTCAATTGGTATAACAAACGAAACTGCTGTTCCTTCTGTTACGTCAAACTCCAGTGTCGTTTCTTTTCCAAACAATCCATGTAAACGTTGTTTAATATTGTAAAGAGCCGTCCCCGTTCCTTTTTCTGAAAAAACAGGCTCATTGCCAAGAAGTTCCAATCGTTTTGTGTCTATACCTTGTCCATTGTCTTTTACCTTTACGTATACATATTTATCTTTTGTCTCAATATAAACTTCTACGCGACAGTGTTTTTGTTTGCGCGGAAACGCGTGCCGAATGGCATTTTCCACAAGTACTTGAAGAATAAACGGCGGAAGCAAGACATCATCCAGTCCTTCTTCAATATACATGTCAATTTCATATTTATTAGGGAATCTGGCTTGTTCAAGCGATAAGTACGCGTGAACATGATCAAGCTCTTTTGATAACGGAATCAGCAGCTGCCTTGCACCTTGCAAATTGGAACGAAAATAAATGCTTAGCTGCAGTAGCAGTTTTCTGGCTTTTTCTACGTCCTGTCTGCAAAGCGCCGATATCGTATTAATGGCATTAAATAAAAAGTGAGGATTCACCTGTGCCTGTAAAGCTTTAATCTCCGCATCTTTTAGCAATTTACTTCGAAGCTCTGCTTCGCCGAGCTCTAGCTGAGTTGAAAAAAGTTTGGCCAATCCTTCTGCCAGCTCTTCCTCCACCCGGCTTAACCCGCTTGCATCTTTAAAGTACATTTTTAGTGTTCCAATGGTAGTACCGTGAGAAGTAAGCGGCATTACAATTGCGGCATGAAGCGGGCAGTCTTTATGCTGACAATCAATTTGTTCTCTCGATTTTGCTTTCATAATTTTCCCCGTCTTCAGCACTTCGTGAGACAGCCCGGTAATTAAACTGTGCGAAGGAACATGGTGATCAATTCCTTCTCCCACATGAGCTAAAATTTTGTGCGTATCCGTTAACGAAACAGCGTCCGTACCTGTGAAGCGATGAATAATATTTGCAACATTTTCACATGATTCACTAGTGAGACCCTGCCGAAAATGCGGAAGAGTTTGATCCGCGATTAATAATACTTTGTGTGTCTGAAGCGCTCTCATTTGTTCCTCTTGCCGTAAAATGGACTGAATAATAGATAAGAAAATATAGCTTCCCGTACCATTTACAATAATCATTGGAATAGCAATAATACTCACTAGCGTCCATGCCGAATCAAACGGTTTAGCAAATAATAAAATAATCAGCATCTGAAGCGTTTCCATCGCTATGCCTACAAGTGCAGCAAAGCGCGGTGTAATCGTTCGATGTTTTTTCCGGTAGGCATAACCGATATATCCAGTTAACACTCCTGCCAAAACAGATGAAACAGCGCAGCTAAACGCCGTACTCCCACCTAACATAAAGCGATGAACGCCGGCAAGTAGTCCTACTCCTAAACCAACAAAAGGACCGCCAAGCAGACCGCCCATTTCCACACCCATAATTCGCGTATTTGCAATCGAGCTTGATGGATCTACTTTTAATAATAAATCTTCATTTCGAATAATCGTTCCTTGAATTTCAATTCCCGTGTAGTTACTAATAATGCTAAAAAGAGAAAAAATAAAAATAAGTACAGCTTTTCCTTTATAACCTTGCTGTTTACGGAGAAATTGCCGAAAAACTTTTGTATGTGCTAGCAAAAAACCTATAATGACAATAACTCCAACTCGTTCTACCATCATAATTAATAAATGAATCATTTCTAGCCACCCTTTGCTGTCTGTTTCTATTTTATATTGTTACATTGATGGTGGCAGAAATCTAGCTGTATAAACAGAAAAAAGCTGTTCGAATACGTACTGTATTCGAACAGCTTGACTTTAAGCTTGAACCGTTTTAAAAAATTGAGGCAAGTAATCTTTATGAGCTTCTAACATCTCATCGACAATTTGTTTAGCTAGTTTATCAGAAGCAACAAGAGGATTAATGCTTAATGCTAAAATAGCTTTGTCATAATCTCCTGTCACTGCTGCTTCAGCTGCAATCCGCTCAAATGACTTAATGGTTTGAACAAGACCGCGGACAGGTACGGGAAGATCGCCGACTGAAATTGGCTTTGGACCATCTTTTGTAATGATACAGCTTACTTCTACAGCAGAATCAGCTGGAATGCTTGCAATAGCGCCATTGTTCACTGTGTTTACAGGTTGAATATCGCCTTTATCCGTATAAATGGATGTAATCAATCGAACCGCTGCATCACTATAATAAGCACCTCCGCGCTGTTCTAATTGAGGCGGTTTAATGTCTAGGTTAGGATCTTTGTACAGTTCAAACAGCTCTTTTTCCAACTGTTTCACGACTTCTGCTCTGGTTTCACCTTTTTCATAATTAACAAGCTCTTTTTCTACCATTTCACGCGTTTTGTAATAGTACATGTGATATGGACACGTTAACACATTTAGCGCTTTTGTGAATTCTGGCTCCCATCCAAGTCCTGCTACATTTTTCACAAAGCTGCTGTTAGTTGGATCACTCAATAAATCAATAACTTGATCTTTGACACTTACACCATCTACATATACATCTAATCCGTAGACCATGTGATTTAAACCAGCAAAATCAATTCGAATGCGAGAGTGGTCTACATCAAGCAGCTTAGCAATCCCCATTTCCATTCCGATTGGCACATTACAAAGTCCTACAATCTTTTTAATGTTACTATAGCGAAGCACAGCTTCTGTTACCATGCCAGCAGGATTTGTGAAGTTAATCAGCCAAGCTTCTGGACATAACTCTTCAATGTCACGGCAAATATCTAAAATAACGGGAATGGTGCGAAGTCCTTTAAATAATCCTCCCGGTCCGTTTGTTTCTTGACCGAGCACCCCGTATTTAAGCGGGATTCTTTCATCTTTCGCTCGTGCATCTAACAAGCCAACGCGAAATTGAGTTGTTACGAAATCCGCATCTTTTAGTGCTTCTCTTCGATTTAACGTTAAATGAACCTCGATTGGCAAACCTGATTTTTTCACCATTCTCTTCGCTAAATTTCCAACAATCTCTAATTTTTCTTTTCCTTCTTCCACGTCTACTAGCCACAGTTCTCGAACTGGAAGTTCATCATATCGTTTAATAAACCCTTCTATTAGTTCAGGCGTATAGCTTGAACCTCCGCCAATCGTTACAATTTTAATACCTTTTGTCATAATGTAATCCCCCCAGAAATTTTGATTGCTTCATATAAATCTACAAATTCAGTAGCCATTTCTTTTACCGTCATCGCATTCATTAAATGATCTTGAGCATGAATCATGAGCAGAGAAATTTCTGTGCTATCCCCTCTAATTTCTCCTTGAATTAACGACGTTTGGATATGATGAGCAGCATTTAATTCTTCCCCAGCTTGCGTAAGCTTTTCACGCGCTTCTGAAAAATCTCCCTTTTTGGCAGCCGCTATCGCTTCCATTGCTGAACTTCTGCCGTTTCCACCGTGTAAGATTAATTTAAAAATATATTCTTGAACGCTTTCCATTCTTTATCCCTCCTCACACAATATCTTTCTGTGTATCACTTGGTACCCCTTCAACTGCAGGCTGTATACCATGTTCTTCAGTGAATTTTTGTTTATCCCACATTCTAAAGAAAGGATAATAAATGCAAACAGAAATGCCGATGTTAATAGCTTGCATAACTGCACCCGATAATTTTCCTCCTGTGGCCAAATAGCCAGAAATAATCGGAGGCATGGTCCAAGGAACCGCAATACCTGCTGGTTTTGCTACCAGTCCTGTCGACATGGCAATATAGGTTGCTACTACCGTCACAAGAGGGGTAATAATAAACGGAATAAGCATCATTGGATTCATCACCATCGGAAGTCCAAAGATAATCGGCTCATTGATATTAAAAAGAGCTGGCCCTATTCCTAATTTACCAAGCTGCTTCATTTGTTGACTGCGCGCTTTTAAAATCATGGCAACGACTAGAGCTAGTGTCGCTCCGCTGCCTCCGATATTAATCCAAATGTCAAAGAACTGCTGTGTGAAAATATTGGGTAATGCTTCATGGTTAGCAAATGCAACTCTGTTTTCATCCATAGCTCCATACCAAATTGGAGCCATAATTCCACCGACAATATTCGCTCCATGAAGTCCACAAGACCACATGAGCATAATAACAAGCTCGGCAACTAGCGTACCGCCTAAACTGCCGCCTAACACACCTAAAGGCTTTCCAAGCAATTCTCCAACGATATTATGCAGACTTCCAAAATGCGTTTGTTCTACTAACAAACGTAAAATCCAAATAAATGCTATTACCGTGAAGCCAGGAATAAGAGCGGCAAACGATTTTCCAACAGCGGGTGGAACTCCATCAGGCATCTTGATGACAATATCTTTTTGAATAAACCATCTGTAAATTTCCGTAGAGAGAATCGCGACAATCATTGCTACGAAAAGTCCTTTACTTCCCATTAAAGCGGTTGGAATTCCGCCGTCTACTAAAATAGCTTCTTTAGCGCCGCTTGGGAGAAACGACACTTTATACGGAGTAGCAAGTAAAAAGGCAGCAAGTGAAATAGCACCTGCGGACAAAGCATCCACCCCGTATTTTTCAGCTAATCGATAGGCTATTCCGAAACAAGCAAGCAGCGCCATAATATCGAATGTAGCTCCAACTGGATACGCCATTTTTGTGGCCCATTCTTTTCCGAAAATCCCTGCCATAAAGTCGTTGTAACCTGGTATCGGTAAATTCGATAGTATTAAAAATACGGAACCGATAATAATGAGCGGCATTGTTAGAACAATACCGTCTCGAAGTGCTTGTAAATGACGTTGACCTGCCATTTTTCCGGCGATAGGCATTACTTTGCTTTCAAGCATACTATTAAATTTGCTCATGTAGTCCACACTCCTATTTTGAAACTAGTTGAGCTGCAAATTTTAACACTTGTTCTCCATTACACGTTCCGTAGTGAACAGGATTTATAACGTCAACTGGCACTCCTTTTTCTTCACCTAGCTTCTTAAGCTGCGGCAGCAAGTAGCGCACTTGAGGTCCTAATAACAGTACATCTGCTTGATCAATATGGTTGCGAACAGAGTCACCAGGAACTGCCCAAATTTTATACTCCGTGCTTTGGTCCTGAGCACTTTTTTCCATTTTTGTTACTAGTAAACTTGTAGACATTCCAGCTGCACAACATAATAGAATATTCATCTGTCATTCCCCCGTTTTTTTATTTTGCTATCTGTTTTGTTGATAGTTTTATCTTAAAATAAAAGCGCTTACATTTATACACAACCTTTTTCCGTTAGTAACGGAAAAATTATGTTTGAACATTCAGATAAAAGAAGAAGCCCCTCTCTTGGACTTCTTTTATCTAATATTTTTCATAAATACCTCTATAAACTCCTCATAATCCTTGCACTTTACTAAGCGCTGCACGACCTGCTTGTCATCCACAACGCGAACCAACAAACTGTACATCTTCTGCAAATCGCCTTGATTATTCGCTTTTACACTTAAAAGACAAATAAATTGCACAAGATTCCCTTCCCACATAATCGGTTTTTTTAACGTGCAAATGGCCCAAAACGTCGTATCGGTTTGAGGAACCATAGGATGCGGAATCGCAACGAGATTGCCAAAACTTGTTGGGGATGCAGCTTCTCTTTCAAAAACAGATTCTATAAATTGAAAAGGAACTAGTCCTAGATGAGTTAATTTCTCTCCTAAAAAATGAAGCACTTCTTCTCTTGTTTGAAATTCTTGCTGTAAATATACTAATTCTTTTTTCGTGTATTCTAACGAAGACTGCGGTTTATTCTTCATTAAACATTCAATTTTTTTAAAATCATTGTTTCCTAGAATTGTACTTACTTGTACTACAGGAACAGGAAGATCCTCTGGAATTGGAATGGTACTAACAATAAAATCTAAAGAGTGCAGCGACATTTGGTGAAGCTTATAATACTGAGTTGTTCCTAAAATAGTAAGATTTAATCCAAACGTAGCCTGCAGCTTATATGATAATAGCTTGGCACTCCCTACTCCCGATGCGCATACAATCAAACAGCGCTTAGGCTGATTGATAATTTTCCGACGTTCAATGGCCCCTCCAATATGTAAAGCTAAATAGCCAATTTCCGTTTCATGCATGTCAATTTCAAGGCGATTTTTTAAAACCTTCCCGGCAATAATTCCAGCTTCAAAAGCAAGAGGGTAATGACTCTTAATTCCTTCAAGCATCGGGTTTCGCAGATTCATTCCATATTTATAGCGGTTGATAGCCGGTTTCAAATGCAAACTCATGCCAAGAATCAGCTCTGAATCTTCACTAATTCCTAAATGAAGCTCTTTTTCAATTGCTTCTAATATAGCCGCTGTTAATTCATAAATATTTGCAGCAATAAACTGCTTCACTTCTTTGTCTTCATGATTGCTACTGTTGAGCATTTTTGTACCTAGCAAATGAATGGCGATATACGCTGTTTCTGATTTCGGAAAACGAATCTTGAATGCCTTTTCAATTTCCCTCACAATTTCAGCTGCTACTTCATATTCTTTATGCTCCATAATTTCAAGCAAGTCTTCTGAATACAAAGAGATAAAATTTTCTTCTTGTATTCGCTTACAAGCTATTGCTAAATGAATGATTAAATTATTTAATCCAATATCTGAAACCATAATATTGTATCGTTTTATTTGATTTAAAATGTGGGCTTTAATCGTTAAGATTGATTCTTGGGGCAGGATGGATATTTCATTGTATACCATATCTACTTCTTTATCTTTTCGGTTAAATATGTACTCAGATATACAAAATCTCATTTTCATTTCGTCCCCTTTAGCTTTCAAGCCATAGTTAGGACGTTTTTCTAAAAGAATATCATACTTACACAGCTGTTTTTTAACATCTCTTAAATCGTTTTGAACCGTTGATTTGCTAATATATAACTCGTCTGCTAAATCTTCGAGCTTCAAATATTCGTCTGCTAGCAGCAGTCTTTTAATTAAATAATGCACGCGGTCATCAGGAACGGTTGGAATAGAAGTTGAATCAAATAATTGATTAGCCGAAAGTTCTTTTAATAGCTGATGAAATTGTTTTTCATCTAAAACGCTAAGTTCATATCCCGTCCCTCGAGCTGATTTAATTTTGGCCCCGTACTGAGACAAAATGTCATCTAACTGTTTTATATCCGTTCGAATAGTTCGAGAAGATACCTGATTTACTGTTGCTAAATATTCGCTCGTAACGGTTGATAATGTAGACTGTACGGACATTAGTTCTCTTAATATGACGATCATTCTTGAATTAAGCATGTTTGTTTCTCTCCATTCTCAGAAGATTTCCCCTTTATAAAATAAATTAAAAGAGCTGGTTATTTTAAACAAAAGCAAAAAATACCTAAACAGCAACAAACAGAAACTACCTTTTCTGTCCTTGCAGCTTAGGTTTTGCCTGCTTCATCAGTAACAACCCTAAAACAATAGGAATAAATGTCTTTATTTGTAATCTATCATTCTTTCTGTTTTTTTTCAATTTCCATTAAAGCGTTAGGCTTAGTGCCATTAATGAAATTTATGGGGTCTGTTCATACCGGTGTAGCCCCAATACAAACGTACGAATTAAAAAATCTAGTGTCTCATCAGTACTCAACGGCATTCCAAATCCCCCTTTTTGCTCCAAAGAAGAAAATCCATGTAAAATGCTGCGGAGACTTCTAACAGCATGAAGGGCTTCACTTTCTGGAAGATGATACGGTTTTAACACCTCCAGCACTAAAAATACGATGTTATCAGATGCTTTTTGTACTTCTTCATCCTGTATCGTTGGTGCCACCGTTGCCGTTGCTTCGTATATTCCAGGAGACTTTCTTACAAATGAAACGTACGCTTTACTTAGCTGATAAACAGCGTCTTCTGCAGAAGCATGTTCAACAGCACTTTTTAGAAGATAGTGTAGCTGCTGCAGTCCGCTTAAAGCCAGTTCTTTGCGCAGCTCTTCTAACCCTTTTATATGATTATACAAAGACGGAGGGCGAACATCTAATTCTTTGGCTAATGAAGCAATTGTAACAGCATAAAACCCTTCACGATTAGCCAAATTTTCACCTGTTTGAATAACCTTTTTGAAATCTAGTCCTTGTCGTGGCGACATCCTTTCATCTCCTCTTTTCTATTTTCACTTTTGCTTGTTGTATTGCTTTTTCCATCATTTTTAGCGGTTGAGAAAGCATTCTTCCGTGTCCAACAGCAAGAAGTGACGGGTTTAATTCATATAGCTTTTCTGCACTTTTAAGCGCTAGCTCTTTGCTCCACGTTCCAAAAGCAGGAAACGGAAACAGCGGTTTTAACTGACCTGATACGGCAACTCCTCCCCGCACTTGGAAAGAATCTCCCGCAATTAATGCGTTTGTTCTCTGGTCTAAAAAAGACATAGACCCAGGTGTATGTCCAGGTGTAAAAATAGGAGCAAGTGAGCCTATATAAGACTCTTCTTCGATGAAATGATCAATTTTAGTTGAAATCTTTCCTAGTTTTGGTATTCCTCCACGGATTGGGTTTTGAGGTTCTTCAGAATTGAGTGTGAAGTCTCCTGAAAATAATCGATAATCTCTTTGCGACATGTAAACAGAAGCATTCGGCAAACTTTTCTTCACATTATCAATCGCTCCGATGTGATCTTCATGAGTATGAGTAAAAACAATTCGAGTAATCGGTTTTCCAATTTGATCTGCAGCTTTTAAAATACCTGACGCGCTGTAAGGAAGAGCCGCATCAATTAACGTAAGACTGTCTTTCTCTTCGACTAAATAACAATTCACTGGAAAAAATCGAGGCAAAAACGTCAATTGATACAACATTTTCTCACGAACTATTCTCATTTCCTCATCCCCTATTATCAAAATAAAAACTAATGGTATTAGTTTTTATTTTAACTAATACCATTAGTTTTATCAATCATATATTGGAAAAAACAAAAAAAGTGTGAGACATAACGAAATCGAGTGAATTTAAAGACGAACAAATGGAATAAAGAAGCTCGTATAGATCACATGTTACACCGTCCCCACAAAAAAATCCGAACGCGGCTGATTCTTGATAGAGAATCAACCGCGTTCGGATCTTACTTTAACTAAACTACTTTTGCCCTAGCCTCTATTAAAATTAAACGTCTTTTCTTTCTCCCGTAGCAGCCACTACAATCGCACTGCCTTTCTTTAACTCTTCTTCATATTTTTTTGTTTCGTCTTTTGATAAACCTAGCGCAGCCATTTTTGTTCGAAGCTCATCTTCTCTTGTTAAAAATAAACTCGCTGCTGAATGTAAAGGACCTTCTTCAGATAGTCGAATAATATTTGTGTCCGTTACTTCTGTTAAATTTTTAGAATTTTCCTTGTCATAGGTAAACACGTATACTTCATTTTTCTCAAAACCTTTATCTGCAAATTGATTAACTGCTTCGTTAATATTCGCTCCGTTTTCTACTACTTCAACATGTTTCATTATTTATAACCTCCTGTTTCTATCGCACATCTTTCTTTTATACTTAGCAAAAGAATGAACTTCTTACTACTATATATACCCGTTTTCAGAAAGGAAAACCCGCATTTAGCGCTTTACGGAGAGTTTGAATATCATTCCATATTATCCTTTAATCGGATGTATATCTCTTTTGATTAACGTATCTAAAACAATCATTCAGCTTATTTTCAGCTACCATTCATAAAAAATTCATCTGCATTGCTTATTATAATAAAGAAAAAAGGGGCTAATCAGGTACTTTCTACGCATAATGAATGTCTGTGTCAGAGTAAGCCGGATATGAATGCAACCATTCATATCCGGTTTTTTATATGAAAGAACTTCTAACAACATCCTGTCCTTGCACCTTATAACATAATATAATTCTCCATATTAACTAAAAATTCAGATTATATAGGAGGTTACAAATGAACAGCCATCCACACCCACAGTTAAAAAAAGAGTTAAAGATCCGGCATATCACCATGATTTCTCTCGGAGGAATTATTGGCGCTGGATTGTTTATTGGAAGCGGATCACTCATTAACACCGCTGGACCCGGCTCTATTTTTTCGTACGCATTTGCTGGTTTACTCGTTATTTTAGTCATGCGAATGCTTGGAGAAATGTCTACTGCAAATCCTTCCAGCGGTTCGTTTTCCACTTATGCAAAAGAGGCATTAGGCCCTTGGGCCGGCTACACAATTGGCTGGCTCTACTGGTTTTTCTGGGTTATCGTTATTGCTGTTGAAGCCATTGCAGGTGCAAATATTATTCAATACTGGTTCCCGTCTTTACCGTCTTGGGGAGTCAGCCTGGCTCTTACTTTTTTATTAACGATGACCAACCTGTACTCTGTTAAATCTTTCGGAGAATTTGAATATTGGTTTTCTCTCATTAAAGTTGTCAGTATCGTTCTTTTTTTACTTTTAGGTATTGCTATTATTTGTGGATTCATTCCAGGAATTGATTCTCCCGGCACTTCCAATCTTTTGCATAAAGGCGGCTTTTTACCGAATGGAATTAGCTCTGTATTTTTAGGAATCGCCCTTGTCATGTTCTCCTTTATGGGAACAGAAATTGTTGCAACCGCGGCAGGTGAATCTTCTCAACCTGAAAAAGCTATTACCATTGCGACCAATACCGTTATTTATCGTATTTTATTTTTCTATTTAGGATCTATTTTTATTTTAGTAACCGTTCTTCCGTGGAATTCATCAAGCCTAATGAAAAGCCCATTTGTCTCTATTCTTGAATTAGTAAACATACCGGCAGCCGCTCAAATTATGAACTTTATTATTTTAACAGCTGTCCTTTCTTGTCTGAATTCTGGTTTGTATACAAGCTCTCGTATGCTGTTTTCCATGTCTCAAAATGGTAATGCGCCAAAAAGCTTTTCAAAATTAAATAAAAAAGGCGTACCGGTTAGCGCGATATTAGCATGTACAGTTATTTCGTACATCAGCGTCATCTTTAACTATATTTCGCCAGATAAAATCTTTTTGTTCTTAGTGAATGCATCAGGCGGCGTAGCCCTTCTTGTGTACCTCGTTATTGCATTTTCACAAATTAAAATGAGAAAAAAATATGAAAAAGAAAACCCTGAAGCATTAAAAATTAAAATGTGGTTATTTCCTTACTTAACTTACGCTACAATCCTTGCCATCACTAGTATCTTTATTGCCATGGCATTTATTGATTCATTGCGTTCACAGTTCTTTTTAACTCTTTTAATTGCTTTACTCGTCGTAGGTTCGTTTTTCTTTCAGCGTACCAAAATGACGAGCGGCTTAGCAGCAAAAGAAAACACATCAAAATAAAAGAGGTTGAGACATAACGAAATGAATCCAACCTAAAGATGAACAAGGGAGATAGATGAGCTAGACTGCTTATGACACCGCAGTTGATTTCCGTGCAAGGCTTCGCTTTGCCCTTCAATCACCTGCTAGAAGAAACGAAACACATAAAACTATATTTACCATCACAAAAAAACGAACCACCAATCAAACATGTTGATTAGTGGTTCGTTTTTCACTTTGACTAACATACTTTTGTCCCAGCCTCTTTTATTTAATCCGATAAATCTCCTACAATTTTTGTTCCGTGTAATTCAGTTGCCTGTGTGTCTTTTATAACCCGATCTGCGTTGCCTTCATGAATTCCTCCGCCGGGCAAAATAATAAGACGGTCATTGGCGTATGTGATCAGTTCTCGGATCACCTGCAAGTTTTGCAAAGCAGACCCTTTCCCACCTTTGGTCAAAATGCGGTCTGCTCCCATTTCACTAAGTATATCAATGGCTTTGTATTTATCTTTAATCTCATCAAATGCCATATGAAACGTAACGCTTAAAGGACGAGCTTCTGCTATTAATTCTTTAGTCCGTCCGTGATCGATTTCATTTTTTTCTGTTAATATGCCGAATACTACTCCGTTTACTCCAAGGTCTTTACATGCTTTAACGTCTTTTTTCATAATTTGAAATTCTGCTTCGGAATATAAAAAATCACCGCTTCTTGGGCGAATAATCACGTTGATATCTGTATCAAGATGTTCACTTGCATGTTGAATGGTGCCGTAACTTGGCGTAGTGCCTCCTTGACTGAGATTGTCACATAATTCAATGCGGTCTGCTCCTAGCTTTTCCGCTTTTTTTGCCTGCTCATACCCTTCTACACACGCTTCTTTTATGTACTTCATACTTTCAACTCCTTTATTGGCTGTATAAATAAAGCCCATCTTTAAAAAGATGGACTTTCCTTTATTATTTAATCGCTTTATGAACTTTTAATTTCTTTCCTTTAATTGTTTTGTTTTTCATTGCTTGCAACACTTTGGGACCTTTTCCATTCAGAATCTCTACATACGAGACATTTTCTTGAATGGTAATAATTCCAATATCGTCTGCGGTTACTCCGTCTAATTTTGCGATTGTTCCTACAAAATCGACCGCTCGAATTTTCTTTTTCTTTCCGCCGTTAAAGTACAGCTTCATAATGTCTTTATTTAATGACTCGCTTTTATCTTTTTTAACTTCTGGACGCTCATTAATTTTTTCATTAAAAGCGAATGCTGCCTGCTGTACTTCTTCTTTAGAAGGAGGAGTAGATACTGGAATCGAAAAACCAATATATTCTTCAATTTCCGATAGCATTCTCTCTTCATAAGGCGTTACAAATGTGATAGCCTTCCCTTTTTTACCGGCACGTCCCGTTCTTCCCGTACGGTGAACGTAGCTTTCTTTTTCCAACGGAAGGTCATAGTTAATAACGTGCGTGATATTATCAATATCAATTCCTCTCGCAGCTACATCTGTTGCTACTAAATAGCGGAATTTCCCTTTTTTGAAATCATTCATAACCTCAAAACGGTCTTCTTGCACCATTGCCCCATGAATTTTATCACAAGGATATCCAAGATCATCTAAATCATCTAACAGCGTATTTACCTGCTCTTGCGTGCGGCAAAAAATGATGCAGCTGTCCGGATTTTCTACTGTAGTTACGTCTTTCAGTAGTTCAAATTTACCTTCATTTTGTACTGTTATAACAGAATGGTCAATCGTGCTTGTTGTTAATCCGTTCGCTTTGATTTCAACATCAACCGGCTTCTTCATATATTTGCGAGACAGTTCTTCAATATCTTCCGGAAGCGTAGCCGAGAAAAGCATCGTTACACGCTCACTAGGAAGATGTTGAATAATTGCTTCCACTTGGTCAATAAAACCCATATTTAGCATTTCATCTGCTTCATCAATAACCAAATAACGAATTTTCTCTAATGCCAGCGTTTCTTTTTCTATATGATCAAGCACTCGTCCAGGCGTACCTACAACAATATGTGTTTTTTGCTTTAATTCTACTTTTTGCTTGGCAAACGGTGATTTTCCATAAACAGCTGCTGCTTTAATTCGCTTAAAACGGCCGATATTTGTAATATCTTCTTTTACCTGCGCAGCCAGCTCTCGTGTAGGTGTTAACACTAAGGCTTGGGGCTTATTTTCTTCCCAGTTAACTAATTCACACAGTGGAATGCCGAAGGAAGCCGTTTTTCCACTTCCTGTTTGAGACTTCACGACCACATCTCTTTCTTCTAGCGCAATGGGAAGCACCTTACTTTGTACTTCCGTAGGATGATTGTATTGCAGGCTAGAAAGCGCCTTAGCTACCTTGTCACTAAGACCATATTGACTAAAACTTCTTTGATTCATTTTGTACCCTCATTTATTTTAAATTAGTGATTATCTTTATCATGACCTGATGCACTATGTTTCATTATACTTTAATTCTTCTATGCGCGCTCAAGATTTAATATAGCATTGGTTTGTTAAGCCAAAGAGAAAAGCCGCTCTCTTATTAATAAGAAAACGGCTTTGGTATGAGCGATGAGGGATTCGAACCCCCGACCCCATCCCTGTCAAGGATGTATTCTCCCACTGAACTAATCGCTCGTGATATGTATTGACTATATTATAGAAAGAGTTATCCAATTTTGTCAACTATTTTTCCACAGTCCCCAAGTTGGAAGAACCGTCTTTACTTTTGATAAACTAAAAATATGCCATAAAGGAGCATGACGGGATGAAAGCACACGCTGAATTTTATTTTGATTTTGTCTGTCTACTATGTTTTCTAGCCACTAATCCTTTAAGAGAAGTCAGTAAAGAACAAAAAGCTGAGATTGAAAGAATTTGCTTCCAAAGAAACCATTGAAAAAACGCTGTTACATGAATATTCTGCTAAGCTTAAAGACAAAGAGAAATGATTCACTAAGAGGTGTATTTGATGAATATTAATTATTATTTTAGTCGGTTTTTAGCTAAGAAACCGGATAGTCCAACGTATGAAAACTTAGCTACTTTACAGAACAAGCATATGCTTCATGTTCCGTTTGAGAACTTAGACGTTTTGTCTCAAACTCCTATTATCATTGATTTAGAACGGATCTTTCAAAAAGTAATTGTAAATTTGCGCGGAGGATTTTGCTACGAATTAAACGGTTTATTTGGCTGGCTGTTAAAAGAAAGCGGTTATGAAGTCTCGTACGTTTCAGCTACCGTCAAAAAAACCGATGGCACGTGGACCATTGAAGGAAGTCACGCTACAAACCTTGTGACGGTTGAAAATCAGTCTTATATCGTAGACGTTGGATTTGGAGATTCTGTTCGCAAGCCAATGCCTTTAAATGGCGAAGTAGTAAGAGATGTAAGCGGCTCTTATCGTATGACAAACGTTGCTGAGCATATGTATGATTTGCAGCGATGGGAAGATGATGTATGGAAAACGCTGTACCGTGTGTCTACGCTTCCTAAGAAACTGACAGACTTTACTCCCATGTGTGAGTTCAATCAAACGTCAGCTGATTCTCCGTTTGTACACAAACGCCTTGTTACGATCGCAACACCTACAGGGCGAATTACCCTCTCTGGTGAAACACTAACTGTAACAGACAGCGGAAAAAAGACGAAAAGAAACGTTTCAGAAGAAGAAGTTCCTGATATTTTGCAAAATCATTTTTATATTATCAAAGGGTTTTATTAATATGTCCTTACACAAAAAACCGGCCTCTTATGGGGTCGGTTTTTGTATAGGAGTAATCATCCTGTTTTCTACAGGCGACTTTAAAATAATTGAGGTATTCACATTTCCATAAGGAATCAGTTCATCCACGAGCATTCTAAGTCCATCCATTCCAGACACGGCTGCTTTGATAAAATAAGAAACCGGTCCCGTTACGCGATGACATTCAAGCACATCTTCATTTTGCTCAATAAAGTCTTCAAATTCCTCTGGTTTTCTTTTTAATTCGCTTACTTGAATAAACAGCTGTGTATCTCTCCCTAAAGCTTTCGGAGACACCGTAGCGCTGAAACGCTGTATCACTCCTCGTTCCTGAAGGCGCTGCAGCCTTTCTGATACGCTTGGACGGCTAAGAGCCAGCTTTTTTGATAAATCACTAATCGTCATACGCCCGTCTCTTTGCAAAATAGACAATAATTGTGCATCGATTTGATCCATACAAACCTTTCCTTTCAAAATGAATATAATAAATAAAATCTTTATTCAAGTTGATAACAGAACAAGTATTATTTCCTTCATTTATACATGTGTTTTCTTTATTTAATATCCTATCATTAAAGTAGATAATTGAAAATGAAAATTCCGAAAAAACAAACAAAGGGGTTTATTTATGAAAAAAGTTTTATGGATTATTCTTGGATGTACGATTGCAAGTATTGGTGTTCTTATCTTGCGGCACTCTCACGTAGTGACGGGGGGAACAGCTGGTCTGTCTCTTAGCATGTCATATGCCCTTCCTTTATCGTTTGCGGTGATTTTTTTTCTCATTAATATTCCTTTTTATCTCTTTTCCTTCTTTCAAATGGGATGGAAATTTACCGTCACAACTATAGGATCAGTGTCTTTGCTATCACTTCTCACTTCACTCGATCACTTGCTTCCTGCTTTTACACTTCCCAGCCTGATGGGTGCTGTTACGGGCGGACTAATTGCCGGTCTTGGCTTATCCATTTTATTTATGAACGGAGCTTCTCTTGGGGGTGCTAATATTCTAGCGTTATTCGCGCAGCGAAAATTCGGTTGGGATCCTGGAAAAGTGAATTTTTCATTTGATTTCCTCGTCGTGCTGTCGAGCATGTATTCAATTGGATTTTCAAAAGGAATTTTCTCTGTTATGTCCATTGCGATTACAGGGTTTGTCATCAGCTATTTCAAACAAAAAATTGCTTTACACAATCAATCGACACCCACTGCTGCCACACAGCCTTTAGATAATGTACTCTCTAAATAAAAAACACGATTTAGCTGTGACTAAATCGTGTTTTTCGTTTAAAGCTTTTCTACTTTTATAAAATCAAATTGGGCCTCATATCCTTCTCCTTGAGGACTACAAGCGTAAATCCCAACTTGAACAGGTTCTTTGGATGAGTGCAATAAGTGAGCGAGTCGGAGCTGAGTCCAGGAATCTCCATCACTTGAATAACAAACGGTGTAATCATCATTTTTGCGCTGAATTTTAAAATAAAGCGCTGATTTGTTTTGAGTAAAATTTTGACTGGACCAATCTGAGAAGCCCTGGTTGGTTACGACTGCTCCTAATTGGTTAGGGCCATCGGGATTGTATTCAACTGACGTTTTGATCCACGTATCTTTTGATACACGAATCATGAGACCTGCTTGATCGTAGCGATTAACTGGATATGTATGCACCTTTGTCATGATTTCAAAGTCGCCTTCTACTTCACGATAAAGAAAGTGTCCATTGTCCGCTTCAAAACCATAATGAGTACGCTGCCAAAAATCTGTTTTAGCGTCTGTTTTAATCACTAATCGATTCGTTTCCGTATCAATTTGAAATTGAGCTGGTGGACAATACCAAGAAGCGTCTGAATCTAATTTTCCTTCTGAAAAGTTTGTGAAAAATACTAGTTGATTACTCACTCTCTGTCATTCCCTTCTTAGAAGCTATTGTTCTTCTGTTTCTATTTTGCCATAATTTAACGAATAAATAAAATATTTTGATTATTTTTCTAGTAAATTCTTTTCTTTCATAAAAAAATAAGACTCTTTTACATAGAGTAAAAGAGTCTTATTTTTAGATTATTGCATTTAGAATAAGTGCTCCTGCAAAAGCAATAAAGGATAGAAGCGTTTCCAGAACAGTCCATGTTTTGAACGTTTCTTTTACTGTTAATCCTAAATACTCCTTCACCATCCAGAATCCAGCATCATTAACGTGAGAGAACATTAGTGAACCCGCGCCCGTAACAATAACCAGAAGTTCTAAATTAACACCAGACATGTGCTCAATGATCGGTGAAACAATACCCGCCGCTGTTGTTAATGCAACTGTTGCTGAACCTGTAGCGATACGGATTAATCCAGCAATTAAAAATGCAAGTACAAGTGGTGATAGAGATAGATGTTCAGACATTTGACCAATCGTTGTACCTACTCCACTATCGATTAATACTTGTTTGAAGCCACCGCCTGCACCAATAATCAAGACAATAGATCCTACAGGAAGCAAGCATTCTTCCGTTAGTTTTTTAATCACATCTTTTGTCATACCTTGACGTTTTCCAAGCAGGTAAAACGCTGCAAAACAAGAAATTAAAAGTGCAATTAATGGACTTCCTATTAATTCTACAAACTTCACTACGCCGCTTGGCAATCCGTTAATAATAGGCGCTATTGCTGCTAAAACCATTAATAAAACAGGAAGTAAAATAACAAAGAATGAAACGCCTGTACCAGGAAGATTTTTAGATGTTGTCGTGATACGAATTAAATCCGGCTCTCCTTCTGGAATTACTCGTTTGTTAACCCATTTTGCAAAAACTGGTCCAGCGATAACTGCTGCTGGAATTGAAATGATTAACGCGTATAAAAGCACTTTCCCCGTATTTGCTCCGTAAATACTAATAGCTGCCATCGCTCCCGGATGAGGAGGAACGAGACCGTGAACAATTGATAATCCTGCAATAACTGGCAGAGCAATCAATAATATATTTTGTTTTGTTGTTTTATGAATCGAAATAACTAAAGGCAGTAAGATTAAAATTCCTACTTCGAAGAAAACAGGAATACCAATAATGAAACCTGCTACTAGCATTGCCCACGGCAATCTTTTCACACCGAATATTCTTACAAAATAATCTGCTACCTGCATGCCAGCGCCTGAATCAGCCATCAGCTTACCTAAAATTGTTCCCAGTGCTAAAATTCCTACTAAGTGTCCTAAAACACCGCCCACTCCCGTTTCGTAAGCGGCAACAATTTTATCCATTGATAACCCAGAAGCAATTGCTAAAAACAAACTCGCAACCGTTAAACTGATAAACGCATGCCATTTAAAAACTGAAACACCTACAATAACAATAACAATTGCGACAACCGTAATAGCTAATAAGTATGCATCCATCTTGCTTTCCACCTTCCCCTTAAGTAAACGCTTTCTTTATGTAGCAAAAAAGCTCTAAACCTGTTAATTTTTTAAAAAATACGTTTTAATTATCGAAATCGTTTACATTAATTAAATCAGAAAACGATTTCATCTTTTTATTACTTAAATTATATGAAAAAAAAATTCTTAAATCAATAAAAAAACTCAAAAAAATTTTATCAATTTTCTTCCATAGAGTTTCAACTCATAAAAAAATCCAATCATGTTAATGATTGGATTTATCTTATTTATTTAGTGATGGTGGGATCAGCGGTTTGACTGTCGATAATTGGTTTTTCGCTTGTTTTTAACGTTATTTCTTCATATTCTCCCGGCGCTAATACACTTTTATCTCCTCTCATGAGATACGTATAGGCGATGATAGAAATGAATAGACCAAATGTCCAGGCATTATCCCATAAAAAGCGCAGTCCAGGAATCAGTAAGCCTAAAACAGGTATGGCCACGCCAATTACTAATGCATAAATACCGTTTTTATTAAAACCAGTTGAATAACTATAGCGACCGTTTACCTCGTATAAATCCTTTAATGCCATCTGTCTCCTTCTTACAAGCCAGTAGTCAGCAATGGCGATGCCGTCTATAGGACCAAGCAGCGCTCCGTATGTTCCAAGCCATCCAAAGATATAATTCCCGAAATTAGACATGATGTACCATGGCTGAAGCAAAATAGCAAAGATACCGGTTACTAGCGCTCCCATCGCAAACGTGATTTTCTTTGGATTCAGATTCTCAATTGCACGGGCCGGCGCCACAATATTTGCTCCCACATTAATCGTTAAAGAAGAAAGCACGATAACGATTGTTCCTAAGAAAATGATAAACGGAGGGAATTTAGCTACTAACGCCACTGGATCCCAAATAGCTTCTCCGAATATAACGATGGTTGCCGAGGTAACAGCAATTCCAATAAATGAAAAAACACTCATCGTCAACGGCAAGGAGAAGGTTTGCGCAACCATTTGGGATTTCTGGCTTCTAGCATATCGACAAAAATCCGGAATGTTCAAAGCGAGCGTCGCCCAAAATGCAATGACTCCGGTTAAAGCAGGGAAAAATACAGCTAGAAATTCTCCGGTGGATGTAAATTTAGAAGGCGTAGATAAAATGGGTCCCCACCCTCCTGAGTTTGTATAAGCCCATATAAAAAGAATAATAGCTGAAATACCAATAACCGGAGCAGCAATCGCTCCTAACACTTTAATTGCTTGCGGTCCTTTATACGCCACTCCTACATTTAAAAGCCAAAAGAGAGCAAATACAATGGCTGTATGACCAGCTAAACCATTCCAAGATGAAAATGAAGCGCTTAGCAGTGTATCAATTGCTTCCGTTCCAATCCATGTATTAATTCCAAACCATCCAGCAGCCACAATAGCCCTAGCCAGTGCTGGGATATGTGCTCCTTTATCTCCAAACCACAGGCGGGCAAATACCGGATAAGGAATGCCAAACTTGGTTCCAGCGTGAGAATTAAGCAAAATAGGAATAAGAACAATTACATTTCCTAAAAAGATTGTACCAATTGCCTGCCACCAGTTCATTCCAAGCGTCATCATTCCGCTCGCCATTGTGTAAGCTGGAATACACAGACACATCCCAATCCAAAGCGTGGCAAAGTTAACTCCTTTCCAAGAATGTTCTTTCATCGTAGTAGGACGTAAATCTTCATTCCAAAGATCGCTGCCGCTCAGCTGATTGTGCGTCTCATCTGTGAGCGTCACAATTCCATCTTGCTCGATTTGTGTTTTCATCCATAAAACCCCTTTTCATAAAATAAGTTCATTTCAAAAAACAAATTTTATTTGAATTTTCTGAAATATAAAGGCGTTTGTGACGATTCCTTCTAGTATGTGATAAATACTAACGTTATTCCTTATTATATTTAATGCGAAACAGGGATACACTGGACAAATTGTAACATTATTTGAGGGAACTTTTATATATTGTGTAGTGTTAACTCTTTTGGTTGTTAGATAACCTAACACACAAAAAATCATCGCCTGAAAGCTTCAAGCGATGATTTTTGAACTTAATGTACGTATTTTTTTTGAAAAGCCGTAATGCTTTCGTATTCTTCTTTAAATAAACGAGCCAAACGAATATAGATAGTCGTTAACTCTTTATATACTTCACTGTTTTCTTTGATTGGATAATGATGATTAGTCGCTCCAACCATATCGGAAACAACGTTTAATGAGTCGACTTCGCCAAGGCTATATAAGCCAAGAATAACTGCTCCTAGACATGAACTTTCAAAGCTTTCCGGCACGGATACTTCTTGGTTAAAAATATCTGCCATCATTTGGCGCCAAAGTGCGGAACGTGCAAATCCGCCTGTTGCCTGAATTTTTGTAGGTTCTCCAATTAACTCTTCAAGTGCCAATAATACCGTATACAAGTTAAAAATAACGCCTTCTAATACGGCGCGAATCATATGTTCTTTTTTATGATGCAAACCTAGGCCAAAGAACGAACCTTTAGCATTTGCATCCCAAAGCGGCGCACGCTCTCCTGACAGGTATGGATGAAACAATAAGCCGTCTGCTCCAGGTTTCACTAAAGCCGCAATATCTGTTAATACTTCATATGGATCTTTTCCAAGACGTTTAGCTGTTTCGACTTCCGACGCTCCAAATTGATCACGAGCCCATCTAAAAATCATGCCTCCGTTATTTACAGGGCCGCCAATTACCCAGTGGTCTTCTGTCAACGCATAACAGAAAATACGACCTTTAGGATCGACTACTGGCTTGTCAGTGACTGCTCGAATAGCTCCGCTTGTCCCAATTGTTACTGCAACAACGCCTGGTTCAATCGCATTTACACCTAAGTTTGATAATACGCCATCGCTTGCACCTACAATAAAGGGCGTATCCGGCAGTAAGTGCATCTCAACTGCAAGCTCTGTGTTTAGCCCTTTCACTTGATGCATAGTTGAAACAGGAGTGGATAGCTGATCTGTCGTCACACCTGCTACTTTTAATGCTTCTTCATCCCACGCAAGGTTTTTCAGATTAAATAAACCTGTTGCTGATGCAATCGAATAGTCGATCACATATTCGTTAAACAACTTAAAGAATACATATTCTTTAATTGAAATAAACTTATGTGTTCCCTTCACTAATTCAGGCTGTTCATTAGAAAGCCATGTTAGCTTGGAAAGTGGCGACATCGGGTGAATAGGCGTGCCTGTACGTAAATAAATCTCATGGCCGTTGTATTCATTTTTAATTTTTTCCGTCCATTCTGCACTTCTATTATCGGCCCACGTAATACATTTTGTCAGCGGCTTTCCCTGCTGATCAACGGCAATAACACTGTGCATAGCTGAGCTGAATGAAACGCATAAAATATCCTCAGGTTTTACATCGCTTGTTTTTACAACCGTTTGAATAGTACGTACAACTGCTTGAAAAATTTCTTCAGGATCTTGCTCAGCCATCGCGGGCGTAGGCGAGTATAGTGGATACTCAATCCCATGGTTAGCAATGACTGTACCGTCTACTGAAAATAATACAGACTTTGTACTCGTTGTTCCGATATCTACACCTATTGCATATTTTTTGCTCATGCTGCTGTCCCCCTACTTTACTACTTTACTTATTTACAACACCGTGACCGCCGAATTCATTTCGAAGTGCTGCTACAACTTTTCCTGTAAATGTATCTTCCTCTAATGAACGATAGCGCATCATTAGCGATAAAGCAATAACAGGAGTTGCCGTTTGAAGATCAAGGGCAGTCTCTACGGTCCATTTCCCTTCACCAGAAGACTGCATGACTCCTTTAATACTATCTAGTTTAGGATCTTTTGAAAACGCATTTTCCGTTAGTTCCATTAACCAAGAGCGAACGACAGATCCGTTATTCCAAACGCGCGCTACGGCTTCATAGTCGAAATCAAACTGACTTTTTTCCAGAACTTCAAATCCTTCAGCAATGGATTGCATCATTCCATATTCTACACCATTATGAACCATTTTTAAAAAGTGACCGCTTCCGCTTTTGCCTGCGTACATAAATCCATTTTCTACGCAAATATCACTAAAAATTGGTTCAATTGTACGGAATGCTTCTGCATCTCCGCCAATCATTGTACATGCTCCGTTTCTTGCACCTTCCATTCCGCCGCTTGTCCCTACATCAAAGAAGTAAATACCTTTTTCCTGAAGATCCTGAGCACGTCGAACAGATTCTTTATAATTAGAGTTTCCTCCATCTATTACAATATCTCCTTCTGACAGAAGTTCTTTTAGTTCTGTAATCACATTTTCCGTTACTTCTCCAGCCGGAACCATAACCCATACAACTTTAGGTGAAGCAGGCAGTTCGTTGACTAACTCTTCAATAGTAAAGGCACCAGCTGCTCCTTCATTTGAAAGTTTTTCTACCGCTTCTTTATTCACATCATAAGCTACAACTTCATGATGATTGTCCATTAAATTTAATGATAAATTATATCCCATTTTTCCTAAACCGATTAATCCAATTTTCATTTTACAAACTCCCTTTGAAAAAAAATTTCACATTACCTCCATTATACGAATTATTTTTCATTTTGCAATCGTTTACAAGAAAATTTTTTTCACACATATTTTTGTGCTATACTCTTTTTACTACTAAATTCGTGGAAAGGAACATCAGTTATGACGCAAAATTGTTTAGGAAAAATTCGTTCTCACTATGCTAGATTCAGTGAAAAAGAGAAAAAAATTGCAAATTATATTTTAGAACAGCCGGAACAAATTATTCACAGTACCATTAACGAAGTAGCAGACGATTTAAATGTAGCTGATGCAACAGTCTTTCGCTTTTGCAAACGAATTGGCTTCAAGGGCTATCAGGCGATGAAAATAGCGCTGGCTGCTGAAATTATGACGCCTATTCAGCAAATTCACGAGGAAATTGCTGAAACGGATAATGAAAAAACGATCGCTGAAAAAATCTTTCGCTCCAACGTGCGAACGCTTGAGAATACATTACAAATACTAGAGGGCAATGCTATTGAAAAAGCCGTCAAACTTTTAATGAAGGCCGATAAAGTTCAATTTTATGGCACGGGAGGCTCTTCAGTCGTGGCTATGGATGCTTTTCATAAATTTGTGCGAACAGGAATTAAAACGTTTGCATTTATCGATTCCCATTTCCAGCTTATGTCCGCTTCTCAATTGACGAAACAAGATGTAGCGGTAGTGATTTCTCATTCTGGAACAAATAAAGACACGATGAACATTTTAAATACAGCAAAAGCGAACGGCGCCAAAACGATCGGGATCACGGGTTTTCCTAAATCTCCATTAAGTCAAAACGTTGACGTTTCTCTTTATACAAGTTCAGAAGAAACCGAATATCGATCTGAAGCTCTCGCCTCGAGAATTGGACAGCTAAGCCTCATTGATGCTTTGTATGTTAATGTAATGATTGCAAATAAAGACACCTCTAAACACTCGCTTGAAAAAGTACGCGATGCTATTGCTGAAACTAGAATTTAATGTTTCGCCCTTATATATTCTTCAACTCCAACATCAAACAGAGCATAAAATATATGCTCTGTTTAGTGCGGTTCTTCACTTAAAATTTTCAGGTTTTCATTCTCATTTAACATTTTCTAAGTTGCTACATATGATAAAGCACAACTTTTAAAAAGTAGGTGAAGTGTGTATGGATATTATCTATCGCACTGCAAAACTAGATGATTATACAGAAGTAAATAAAATATTAGGGGAATCACTAGAACTCCACGCAAATGCGCTTCCTTCTATGTTTGATAACCAAATGGCTGTTTTATCTCCAGAACAATATCAAGCTACCCTTTATTATGCAACCATTGATATTCTTGTAGCTCAATATCGAAATCAAATTATTGGAGCATCTGTTGTTGAATTAAAATATAACCCTCCCACCACGTTAGCTCCGCTTTCCTACACAGCATACATCCAATATTTTGGTGTAAAAAAAGGCTTTCAAAATTATGGGGTAGGAAAAGGTCTTTTTTCTGCTACGAAACAGTGGGCTGTACAAAAAGGAGCAAATGACCTCCAGCTTACCGTATGGGCATTTAACGAAAAAGCACGTGCTTTTTATGAAAGTCTTGGACTGGAAAACTTAAGCTATCTTATGACTACTTCACTACAGCCATAAATCGTTCCATTAACGGAGGCTAGGCACGTATCTCCTACGTGCCTAGCCTCCGTTATTCAAATAAAAGACTAAATCATTTTAACGCGTTAATTTACGCAGCTTATATACATACTAAAAGAAGTTTATTACGTAGCCGGATTGCCTTCTTGCAGCTGTTCTTGTTCATCACGCTGACGGTGAGCCAAACGACTTGCCGCACTAGAAGCTACGCTCGCTACCAAATCATCTAAAAAGGTATTAACTCCTTTTTCTTTTTTACAGTCCAGCTTTTCAATAATACCTACTTTTACTTTATCTAAATAGCCAAAGGTCGTAACAGCGATACTGCCATAGGTTAAAACGGCACCTAAAGCAATCGTTTCGTCAACGCCAAACAACCCTTCGTCTTGTTCTACAATACTTTGAAGAGGTTCTGATAATTTATTTTGCTCAGCTAACTTATCAAGTTCGATTCCAACTAGAAGGGCATGCTGAATTTCTCGCTTTTGCAGTACTCTCTCTACGCTTTCAGCGCATTCCTGAATGGTTAGAGCTGGATGATAAGGAAGCTGTAAATCATACACAATTTCAGCAATATCCAAAACTGTTACGCCACGCTCTTCCAGCAAATTAAATGTTGCCTTTGCTACTTCTTTGCTCGTTGGGATTTTTTTCGCTGTCATGTCTCTCTCTCCTTTTCAAGTTGTTGTCTCTCTTTATACTAAATTCGATGAGAGCCGCTAAAAACCTTTTTTGTTCATCCGCCTGAGTTCATAAACTCGTCACATATCTCTTTAGGCGCTCATTACATTTACTTGCTATAATAAAATTATCGAATCAGGAGGTTTGTCTACTGTGGAAGAAAAACAAAGTAAATTTAGCAGAGGCTTATTATTATTTTTCATTGGCGCAACAGCCCTTTTCTTTATCATCTTAATCGTTCTGTTTCTCATGTCTACTTTTGGAAAAAGCGAAAAAGAAGCTGTGGCTCTGCTCGCAGGAAATCACTATGCTATCGTTAAAGAAGAGAATTCATATACTCTTTATGATCAAAAAGAAAACAAGCCTATTTTGAAAGATGTAAACGGCTATTTCGGTGCTCGCAATATCCGAAGTTATGTAAAAAATGACACAGAATTGGTTTCGATTGATGAAAAAGAAGAGGAATATACGAAAAAACCGCTAAAAAAAGCCACTCAAGCAGAAAAAGATATGTTTAAAAAGATGAAAAAATTAGATTAACAAAAAAACGAATCATCAATCAAGCTGTTTGATTGATGATTCGTTTTTTTGTTAAAGTGGACGCAGGTTTTATCTGTTTCATTCCTTCTAGCAGTTGATTGGAGGGCAAGTCGAAGACTCCTTCGGAAACAGCGGAACAGGTGAGACCCCGCAGGAGCACAAGCGACGAGGAGGCTCACCGGCCGCCCGCGGAAAGCGGAGTCTTGCACGGAAATCAACTGCGGCCGAGCAAGCTGCCCAGATTATATATCCAGATTGTTCATGTTTGGATGAAATTCATTTCGTTACGTCCCAACCTCTTTTTTTAGCAACGCATGCCTCTTTCTCGTCATTCGCTAAAAAATTCGTTACAATAAAATAAAGAACGATTTTCAGAAAATGTGTTACAATAAAGGTAACGCTTTCATTCAAATGCATAGGAGTCGATTATTCATGTCAGAAAGTAAGCGGAAGTTAGAAGAAATTTCTTTTTATAGTGACGCACTGCAAGAAGATGTCACGTTACTAGTCTATTTGCCGTCAAACTATTCTACGCTCTATAAATATTCTCTACTTATCGCCCAAGACGGAAAAGATTATGTTATGTACGGACGTACACCTCGTTTAATCGATGATTTAATGAACGAGTCAGAAATCGATCGTACTATTTTTGTTGGAATTCCATATAAAAGCGTGGAAGACAGACGCGATAAGTATCATCCAGAAGGAAAGCAGGTAGATGCTTACATTCGCTTTTTAGCACATGAACTTGTGCCATTTTTGGATAAAACATATCCTACATATCAAATGGGAAAATCTCGTGTTCTAATTGGTGATTCGCTTGCTGCTACAGTTTCACTGCTGACGGCCATTGCGTATCCTCACACGTTCGGGAAAGTAATTATGCATTCTCCTTTCGTGAACGATGCTGTATTACAAACGGTCAACTCATTTGCTTCTCCTTCACTTCTGGATTTGTATCATGTTATTGGAACGGAAGAAACGGATGTCAAAACAACACAAGACGGTATATTGAACTTTATTGAGCCTAACCGCCTGTTGCACGAACAAATGAAGCAGCGTGGATATTCTGTTTTCTACGAAGAATTTGATGGAAATCATACGTGGAAATACTGGCAAAAAGACGTAAAGCGGTCGCTTCAATATATGTTGAAGTAGAAAGATATCATATTTTTTGAAAATTTGTTATAATAAGCTCGCTTTATACATATTTTATGATCTTACTTTGGAGGGATTTTTTATGAAATTTGGCGTTGTACTTTTTCCATCTAAAAAATTGCAAGATGTAGCGAATTCTTATCGAAAGCGCTATGATTCTCACTATTCATTAATTCCGCCTCATCTTACATTAAAAGAAGTCTTTGAAGCTACAGAAGACCAAATTGATGAAATTGCGGCTAATTTGCGTAAAATTGCCGAAGAAACAAATCCATTTACATTAAATGTAACGAAAGTAAGCTCATTTTCACCAGCCAATAACGTTATTTACTTAAAAGTGGAACAAAAGCCAGAACTGACGTCACTTTACAATAAACTTCATGAAGGCAATCTCGAACAGCCAACTGAGTATTCATTTATTCCACATATTACAATTGGTCAACGACTTTCAGATGATGAGCACTTAGATGTGTATAGCCAGTTGAAGCTTGTAGATGTCGCTCATGAAGAAACAGTTGATCGCTTTCATTTAATGTACCAGCTTGAAAATGAAACATGGACTGTGTTTGAAACATTTCGTCTTGGAAAGGGATAAGATACGTGAACATCAAAGTACTAACGAACAAACAAGATCCTTCTGATGCTTACTTCGTACGTCAAAAAGTATTTGTAGAAGAACAGCAGGTTGATGTAGAGCAAGAAATCGATGAATACGATTCCGAAGCCCTGCATTTAGTTGTATACAAAGGAACTACACCAATTGGGGCAGGACGCTTCCGTATGGTAGAGGACTATGGAAAAGCTGAACGAATCTGCGTTCTTTCTTCTTATCGAAAAGACGGTGTAGGAAAGCTTTTGATGGATAAGTTAGAAGAGATCGCAGCAGAGCATGAGATTGAAAAGGTTAAGCTGCATGCTCAAACGCATGCGGAAGGATTTTATAAAAAGCTAGGCTACGTAACGGTTTCAGGTGAATTTATGGATGCTGGAATTCCACATGTAGAGATGGTAAAGAAACTAAGTAAAAAACACTAGGAATTGAACCTGGTGTTTTTGCTTTTTTAAAGGATAAGAACCTTTGCTTTGCTTATACTAATACCTAATCATGTGAATTAGGTGAAAATATGGATGAACTTATCGGAATTGCACTAGAACTCTTTATTGGATTTATCTGCTTGTTTATCTTAACTAAATTTTTAGGCAGAGCGACGATCACTCAGCTTACCACTTTTGATTTTATCTCTGCTCTTGTACTAGGAGAGTTAGTAGGAAATGCGTTATATGACTCAGAAGTAGGCATAGGCAAAATTTTATTTGCTGTTATCTTTTGGGGAGCGCTTATTTATGTCACCGAAGTTATTACTCAAAAAAATATTCGCCTGCGCTTGTTTTTAGAAGGACGGCCATCTATTATTATTCGAAAAGGGAAAATTTCGTACAAAGAACTTAGCAAAAATCGATTAGATATCGATCAACTTCTTCATATGCTGCGTTCAAAAGACATATTTTCCATTCGTGAAGTTGAATATGCGATTTTAGAAACAGATGGCTCGCTAAGCGTATTGCCAAAATCTGATTATGCTAAGCCAACAAGAAGCGATCTGCAGCTGCCTCCTTCTGAACCTGTTTTATCTATCGCCTTCGTCAGTGATGGACGTTTGCTTTTGAAAAACTTAATTCAGTCAGGCTTTGATGAAGACTGGCTAAAGAAACAGTTAAAAAAACAGGGATTTACCGATTATAAACAGGTGCTTTATGCTGAATGGCAGCAGGGCCGTACACTTTTTATTGAATCTTACTAAGGTGTTTTTTACTTGTTCATTGCTTTGTTAAAAATCGTGATCGCATTCATTCTGCTGCGTTCACGATTTTTTCTATTATACCCGTGTATTAATCACTAGGCCCTTATTTGTTAGCTTGCTGTATACACGCTCTGCTGCTTGAAGCTTTTTTCGCTTTTGTACGGAACTTGGCGTCAATTCCAATGAGTGAGAACGCGATTCAAACTCTTCGTCAAAGCTTTTTTTCTGGACAGGCCAAATACGATTTGAAAAAGAAGCATTATTTTTTTGAAGGCGATTTGCATATTGAATAGATTGATAAGGTGTGACGGGCAGTATATATCCCATATGAACCCTCCTCTTTTTCAAGATACCTTCTACTCCCAGACCTCAGTATTTTTCGCAAGAAGTATCGACATTGAAACAGCTCACTTACGCCCTCTTCTAGACTTGTTCAAAACAGATAGCACTTTGTATCTATACCGCCTTTTTTTGAACATATGTGATCTCTTACTCAATATATACCCTTTTTTACATCGTATCCCTCCAAAAATATCCGTACTCTTTTTAAAAAAAGATGATTTTGATATGATAGACTTTGATTATAGAATAAAAACTGTGCGTATATACACATCTATATCGATGTAGAACAAGAGCGGCTTCTTGCTTTAACTCCCTCTTATTTACTATTGATTGTTCATGTTTTACAAAGGAGGCCATGTTTTTTGCAACGTGCACTTTATCAAAAACAGATACTTAATCTTGCTATAACGGCTAGAGACCGATTTCAATATTTATATGAAGCTAGTCTCCGAGGAGAAATAACATGTGCTCACTGCGGAGAACCAGTTAAATTATATCTGGGGATTGAACATTCTCCTTACTTTTATCATGCTCAAGTTCCTCATGAAAGAGAAGAGTGTTCAGACACACTATCAGAAACAACAGCTGTACAACAAATAAAAGAAACTCCGGCTGAATACAGAGAAACCAATGGATTTCGTATTCCTAAAGGACGAGCTATTGGTGAGAAAAATTCAACTGTAAAAGAGAAAGCGACATGGAGGTCTTCCGCGCCTTTTTCAAGTATTCCTGCTTTTCGCTCAAAACCACCTGTTCCTAAACACTCTGACTCTCCTTATTTAAATGAGTTTAAAGAGAGCGGTATTGAATTAGATTCGAACCAATGGAAAGCTGTTACACATTCAGAAGGACCTCTTCTTATTCTAGCCGGTGCAGGAAGCGGAAAAACGCGTGTGTTAACAGCTCGCACCGCATATATGATACAAGAAAAACAAATTGATCCAAAATCCATTATGCTGGTGACTTTCACGGCTAAATCAGCTAAAGAAATGAAAGAACGATTGGCTACATATCCAAAGATGTCCGGCTTACATCTTCGTCAAATGCTAGTTGGAACTTTTCACAGCATTTTCTTACGTATGATTGTTCATCACAACCCTCAAGCGTGGCAAATGGATCGCCTGCTGAAATGGGATTGGCAAAAAGAACAGATCGTGAAAGAAGCAGCAAGAGAGCTCCACGTGGATGAAAAAGATTTCCCGTTTGACCAGGCACTTCAGCAAATCGGCTATTGGAAAAACACGCTTGTTGGCGTGAAAGATGTTCGCCCAAAAGACAAATGGGAACAAGATGTGCACTTTTTATATCGTCGCTATGAAGAAGTCAAAAAGCAAAAACAGCTATTCGATTTTGATGACATGCTGTATGGATGTTATGAAATGCTAAAACAAAATCCCGATTTGCTAACTCGTTATCAAAAAAGATTTCGCTATTTTTTAATTGACGAATTTCAAGATATCAATAAAGTTCAATATAAAATTATGAAAATGCTAAGTGAAGACTCTAAAAACTTGTGTGTCGTAGGAGATGATGATCAATCAATTTACGCTTTCCGCGGAAGCGACCCTTCGTTCATCTTAAACTTTGAAAAAGATTTTGCTCATACAACTGTTATTACGTTAAACCAAAATTATCGTTCAGCTCACGCCATCGTTTCTTCCGCTAATAAAGTGATTGCACGAAATACAGCGCGCCGACAAAAAGAAATGGCTGCCCAGTTTGATAATGAGTTGAGACCTACCTTCTTCTTTCCATACGACGAAGAAGAAGAAGCAACAATGATTGTAACGGATATGAAAGAAAAGATTAAGCAAGGAGCTTCTCCAACTGACTTCGCGGTCTTGTACCGAACTCACGCTTCTTCACGCGCCATCTTTGAACGTTTATCGCAGTCAAACCTGCCATTTTCAATCGAACAAGATGCGGATTCGTTTTATAAAAGAAGAATGGTTCGAAGTTTACTTTCATTTCTACGCTTGAGCGTGAATCCAAATGACGCAAGTTCGCTACAAGATTTAGTGAACGCACTCTTTTTAAAGAAAACAGCAGTCAATGACTTAAAAGCAGCAAGTATTCTTCATGACGGTACATTTATTGATGCGCTTGAATATCTTCAAGATTTAAAACCGTTTCAGCAAAAAAAGCTCAAGAAAGTAATTCCTTTATTCAAGTCGCTAAAATCAATGTCTCCTTCTTTGGCACTTGAGACGATTTCTAAAGATATGGGATTCGATGATTTTGTCAAAAAACGCGGAAATGAAGGAAATATGATGGAAAAAGGTTCGGATGACGTGCGGGATTTAAAAGTTGTAGCACGTAAATTCAAAACCGTACCTGAACTGTTAGAGCATGTGGATCATATGATTGCCATGAACACAGAGATGAAAGCTTTAAGCAAGCAATTTAATGAAAGTATTCAGCTAACCACCATTCACCGAGCAAAGGGTCTTGAATATAAGCATGTATACGTACTGAGCAGCGTAGACGGAGGATTGCCTCATGATTATGCACTCGAAGCTTATCGAGGCGGAGATGATGTGCCGCTTCAAGAAGAACGCCGCCTTTTATATGTAGCCATGACGCGTGCACAGAATTCACTTTACTTATCTGTTCCGCAAACTAGAAGAGGTAAAACCGCTTATCCTTCAAGATTTCTGAAGTCTTTTATAAAAAAAGTATAAAGCAAAAAAGGCTGGGACAAAAGTATTTTAGTCAAATTGAAGTACGAACGGTTAATCAAAATTATTGATTAACCGTTCGTACTTTTTATTGTCATGTACATGTAGAGTTAATATATTTAGTTGCTTCTAGCTGTTGATTGGATTGATTTCGCTATGTTTCAACCTCTATTATTAACCAAACATTCCACTAAGAGGTAGATATTCATAAGTAGATGCGTTACACTACGTTATGTACTGCATTACTATATTTTAGGAGGTTCCATTATTGAACGCAAAGCTTATTCATGAAAATGAAAAGATTTTTTTCATTTTGTGTATGGTTATCAGCTTATTAACCTATTTGTTTTTAATTATTTCACTCGTCGGCATTCTCTACATTGCAATCGGTTTTTTCATTACATTTATGCTACACGGTTTCTCTATTGCTCAAATTCGCAATAATGGAGTTAGATTGACAGAGAAGCAGTTCCCGCACACTTATCATCAGGCAAAACATTTATCTTCAGAGCTGGATTTAGAGCTGCCCGATATTTATATTGTTCAATCAGGCGGCTTATTAAACGCGTTTGCTACACGTTTTTTTGGACGTCACTTTGTCGTTTTATACTCCGACATTGTTGAAATGATTGAAGATAATCAAGAAAAAGAACTTTCTTTTATCATTGCCCACGAATTAGTTCATATCAAACGTAAGCACACACTCTACCACTCACTTATTCTACCTGCTCTTTGGGTTCCTTTTTTAGGAAAAGCTTACTCTAGGGCCTGTGAATATACATGTGATCGCATAGCTTCCGTTGCGATTGGTGATGCAAAAGCTGCCACTCAAGCACTAACTATACTTGCGGTTGGTCATTGTCTAAATAAAAAAGTAAATCAGGAAGAATTTGTTCATACGCACTCACAGGAAAAAGGTTTTTTTATGTGGTTGAATCAAGCTACTTCAACTCACCCTCCTATCGCTCATCGTATTAAAGAAATTAATTACTTAGCACAGCATCCCGAACTGTTTGATCTTGATTCTAACGCATTTCAAACAAATGAAATTGCCTAAATGGAAAAAAGCCCTGACACCTCAGGGCTTTATATAAAAATATTAAATTATTTTTTCTCATTTAGCATTTTAGCGATGGTCGCAAAATCAATGGATTGATTATTGTTTGCAATCGCCTTAACAATTTGTTCTTCTTTTTGTTTTGAAATTGGCTTATTCGCAATTTGTGCTACTCGCTTCACAATATTACGCACCGTGTGCTCATCTTTAAAATTAGCATTTTGTACAGAATTCGCAAGTTCAAAAATATCCTTCATATTAACGCCTGTTTTCTTTTCTATATTTTTAAACATATTATTATCCATTTTGCATGACCTCCTTTATTTATACTTCATCGTATGCACCATGTGCCTAGATGGTGCCCTTTACATTTAATAAAAAAATAAAGTGCGAGTGAAACTTCACCCGCACTTTTCGGTGCCTTATTCATAGAAGGGATTAATTGTAAAAACAAACACAACCAACAATAATTAATAGAATGAATAATACAACGATTAACGCAAAACCACCGCCGTAGCCACCACCGTAACCACAACCACCGTAGCCAAATCCGCAGCCCATAATATTACACCCCCTCTGTTTTACTCTCTATACTGTATGTTCAATAATATGATTTTGTATGGGCTTTTCAACTGTGTACATTAAATTTCATTGTCCAAACGGATCTTCAGCATCTTGCTCATCAAGTCTTTTTACATTTTGCTGCAGTTTCCTCTCTTGCTGTTCCATCTGATTTTCTGCTTTTTCTACTTCTTTCATTCTCTTTCGATGTTCTCCCATCATATGCTGTTCAAAAAACCGTTCAAATTCATCAAAAAAATCTGGCATCTCTACACCTCTCTCCACTCCATGTAAAAAAGCATTGTCCGAGTGACAATGCTTCTATTGCTTATCGCTTTGGTAACTTTGAACCGCAGCCGCAACCACCTTGTTTTGGAGAAGGGTACTGGACTGGCTTAGGAATGGCATGCCCTTTCTTCACCGATTGTTTTGTCATTGGTTGTGGATGATAAGGCAGGGGCTGAGGGTATTGATTAGGATTATAATTATAATGATAATACATCATGTTTCCCTCCTTTTCACAGCATCCTATCTATAACATTATATTCAGGACTAAAGAAAGACGTTCTATCTTATTTGTCCATTTTGCGCTGCAGGGACAAAAATAAATCCGTGCTGTTTTTTTGTTTCCTCACTCTCGGTCTTTCTCCTCCCTTTTGCTCTGTCACTTCACGCAGCCGATTTTGCAGTTCTTGAATTGTCCCTTGGGCTTGATGATTGTACTGTACAATAGACTGTTCGGTTTTTGATTTTTGTTCATTGACGCATGCTTTAAGCCAATCTATTTTTTCCTCTAGCTTCTTTTTTTCTTCTTCATGCTTTTGCTGTAATTCCAATAACTCTTCCTTCATATCTTCATATTCAAATTCTTGGTGCTTGAATTTTTGATATTCTTCTTTATAAAAAGCCAACTCCGACTTCAATGAAGCAATATATTGTTTTGTTTTTTCCTCGCTCATGCCCTTCACTCCTCCATTATAAATAACCCACAGCTTCTAAAAAATCAGTTAAAGATGAATAACACTTTTTATTAACATGAATATGCTGTAATTGAGTTTATTATTTCCTTCATTTTTTATGCTCGCTCCAACTAGGATTTATTCCGATAAATTCCGCTTTTACTAAGGAACATAAAAGCAGGTCATTCATACACTATAGTAGTCCGATACCTAGTAACGAAAAGCGTAAAGGAAGGACAATTAAAATTAGGAGGTTTAAAAATGGCAGAACTTTTTGAATCATTATGTATCCGCGTACCTAAAGTGTACGACTGGGTTAGACGTCAAGTTGTTTTACCACAAATCTTTACGAACGACACTTCATTATTTGAAGAAGAAGCACTTAAAGATTTAGGCCATGACGTAGAAGTGGAAATTGTTTTAACAGATAGTGAAGGTCACCCTGTAGATCCTTCAGATGAAGACGCACTTGATAACGTGATTGAGCTTGTGCCGCACGGTGGTCGCAGACCTAAAAAAATTGTGTTACCAGATGGAGAAGTTGTTGTTCTTCATGAAGTAAAATTATCAATTAGCGGCTTTTACCGAGTTAAGTTAATTGAATTGAATGGACATCACAAACACGATGAGGTTGAATCTAGCGTTATTCCTTGGAAAATACATCAAACATTCTATTTATGCGCCCCGGAAGGAACAGAACCTGTTGTCCACCTTGAATCTTTTGAAGGAACTGACGGTTCTCTCAGATTATCAGATTGTCACTTACAGCAATTAAGCTTTGATCTTATGTTATGCCTAAGTGTTCAAATTGAAAAAGATGTTAAAGTTGAAGTAGAAGGAAGCTTCTGCTACCCTCGCCCTGAAATCATTTCTACAAGCAGCTGCTCACCTATTGAATATCCACCTCAATGTGATGCTATTTTCCCTGGAAGACCACATCACGATGATTTTGATGGAGACGATGTAGAGTCAGGCTTCGACCATCACGAATTTGATTAACAAGATAAAAAGCCAGAGGAGAATATTTCTCCTCTTTTTTCATCCTTTACGCGCTTTCTGCATACATATAAATAAAACTGCTATGGGCAGCTCTAACGACCAGATTAATTTATAGCTCAGCAGGAAAGGAGACTACTAGATGAGTCGTAACTCCCCTTCCCCTAAAGATGATCTAACTCAATTAAAACAAAAGCTCATACACTATAAATCAGAAATTCGAAACGTGCAAAACCAACTAAAAAGCTATGAACGAGCTTTAGAGCGAGAAAAAGAAAATACATCGTTTTGGAAAAAGAAACACGCTGAGACGCTTTCTACATCTGAAAAAGAAGTAGAAATTGAAGAATTAGAAAAAGAACTGGATCTACTGAGAAACGAGCTTTCCGAACAAAAAATTATTGCCGAAGCGTTTCGAGAAAAAGCTTCAAGGAAACAGCCCGTTATTGAAGAAAAAATCGTGGAGAAAGTAATTGAAAAGATTGTAGAAAAACCCATAGAAAGGTTCGAAAAAAGCGATATCCTCTGTTTCTTCCAACATTCCATACTGCTGCCAGAACAAGATGAAAGCGAGCTGATGATGTTCGGCAACGTAATTATTCAAAATCAAACGAGCAGTACTTTATACTCTCCAACACTTTGCTTAAAAATGAAGCCTACTGCTTCTGCTATGTTAAGCGGGAAGATCATTGATGAAAAAGATATTGAAGCTTCTAGTGTCCCCTCTTCTTCTTTAGAATGGCGCTACGCTCATCCAAAATGGAACGAAAAAATTCAAAATGACGGTGAATATTGGATTAAACCCATTAAGCAAACAGTATTAAAGCCCAAAGGCAAATTACTATTTGACTCTTTTCAAGTAGTCATTCCTCTCTCCACTGATACAACTTCATTTATTCTAGAAGGCTTTTTCTATAGTGAAGAGTGGCAAGAAGGTATTCCTTTTTTAAATAAAGTTGTGCTAAATTTCCCTTAATCATTAAAAGACATATTGACGATCAATATGTCTTTTAACTCGTCCATTTATTTCATAAAAGATTCTATAATTCCTGCACACCCTGCAATAGCTAAGATCGTAATAACAGGAATAGCAATGTGTGGGACCGCTACATAACTAAAATAAATTCCTACTGCACACCATATGCCTGTACACCAATAGCAGCTGAGCAGTTCTCCAATCCACCTTTGCAGCCCCTTCCCTTTTATCTCCAGGTACGTTACCGTATTTCCTTGTTCATCTTGATCTTCTACAATTTTGTGAAACGGCTTCCGAATAAAAGCCGTAATTTTATCAAAAACAATTAGACGAGTAAGTCGAAACGTTGCAAAGATAAATAGCGTTAGATAAATCCATGTCATCTTCATTCCTCCGTACATTCACAAACTTATGAAAATAAAAGCTAACGTGCTTTTTCACTGTTAGCTTTTAAAATTACTTAAATTTTAACGATAGATATGGTTTGAATATCATGAAATGTCAATACTGTTTTCTCTTTATTAGGAGGAACGCTTACGTATAAACTTCCTTCTTTTAATTCTAAAATTGTTCCTATATATTTTTGATTTTGGCACGTAATTTCACAAATTGGCTGAGACATATGAGGCGGGAAGCTGCATAGAAATTCAACTTTTTCTTTAATCGTCATAGACTGAAACATTTTATTTGGCTTTTTATTCTCTGATTGCGGTATATCCACGGGAACAATTGAACGCTCTTCCTTTTTTTCATTCTTAATCTCTTCCACTTTTTCTACGTCAGGCTCTTTGACTTCTTGAATAGAAGAAAAGCTGGGCTCTTCTTTTAACACGTGCTCTTTCTCTATTCCTTTATTGTCTTGCTGTTTTGAACTAAAATAATATTGCATAGAACGCTGGTTTTGCGTAGCGTTTGGCTGGACAATGTACATTAGCGGCTCATTTTCTTCTGACTTAGATTTTGAGTTAGTCATGAAGCATACCTCCAATTGCTTGTTATCGTTCTTTTAAAAATGTATGCTTGCACACGGAAAAACTTGTTTATTTTTTTGCGGCAGCCTTTTTAGAAATAAAAGCAGCACTATACTTTTTTATATAATTTAGGAAAATACCACAAAAGAAGTTGAGATATAACTAAATTAATTCAATCTAAAGACGCATAAATAGGATACATGAGCTGAACGCTTGTTACACCGCCGTTGATTTCCGTGCAAGACTTCGCTTTCCGCGGGCGGCCAATGAGCCTCCTCGTCGCTTGCGCTCCTGCGGGGTCTCACCCCTTCCACTTTTCCCGCAGGAGTCTTCGTCTTGCCCTCCAATCAACTGCTAGAAAGAGCTAAACAGATGAAACTTATTTTCAAAACAACAAAAAAAAACGAACCACTAATCAAACATGTTGATCAGTGGTTCGTTTTTCACTTGAGCTAAAATACTTTTGTCTCAGTCTCTTCCTCTCATTCAATCAGGTAGAAAACTAAATCCAGCTAAATACCTTTATCTAATTTTATACTCAAGAAGCATACGCAATTCATTCACATACGAACGAGACCCCGTTACAATCAAACGATCATCAAATTCAAGCTCTGTATCGCCATGAGGTACAATAGAATCTTTACCTCTGAAGATTCGAACAAAAATCACATCTCCTGTAAATGGGAACTTACGAAGCTCTACCCCCTCGTATTTAGGGTTACGCATATTAATTTGATAAAGTGCTGTTTCTTGATTCGTTAAGATATTTAAAATATTTGGCGATTCGATTAAAGCTTTTAGCAATGCCGTTGTAGATAACAGCACAGAAAAAACTTCAATGTTATTTTCTTTCATCTTTTCATCTAAGACAGGACTTTCTACGCGGGCAATAACCCGTTCTGTACCATACTCTTTTGCAAATAGAGCAATGTCGCTATTTCTTTCTTCTTCCCCTGTTGTTACAACTAATACATCCGCATCTAAAATCCCCATACTTCTTAACGTTTCCTTACTATATCCATCGATGTCGACGATATTAAAAATGGAATCCGACGTACGGTTTTCAATTTTGTCCTGAGTAGGATGATAAATCGTCACATCATATAAATCAAGATCCATTTCTCGAATAACCGGGAGTGTAAATTGATTTGCACCAAGCATATTAACCTTCAGCTTTCTATCACTGATTTCTGGCTTTGGAAACAGCTTTCTAAAGATAATAGGTGTAATAATACATGTAATAATCGCCACCAAAATCAGCGCACCGGACATTTGTGAATCAATCACACCAATATTTTCACCAACCGTTGCTGCCGCAATAACGAGTGATAAAGTCGATGTTAAAAGAAAACCCGATGCCAAAACGGTTTTCATATCATACCATTTCCTTAAGATTAACGCTGGAACTAGCTTGGATATTAATAATGCAATGAATAATAAAGGCATTAAAATCAGCACTTTTTTATCACTGAACAATGACCAAACGTCAAGCTTCACTCCTACCATCACAAAAAAGATAGGAATTAAAAAACCGTAGCCAAACGAATCTAATTTATGAACTAAGTTTTTATTAGGCGCAAGAAGAGAAACGAGTGATCCCGCTAAAAAAGCGCCTAAAATGTTTTCAACACCAATTGACTCCGAAAGGCCCACTAGAATAATAATAAGTGCAAATACGGCGCGCGTGTCGATTTGAATTGTACCTTTAGACATCGTCTCAAGAAACGATCGGTTTTTAAACTGCTTCCCTATGAAGTACAAAATCACTCCTACTCCAAATAAAATTAAAATCAACCATGTATTGCTATTTCCTGATTTATCATAGACGGAAGCAAATACGGCTAGTAAAATCATCGTGACTAAGTCCGCAATAACCGCAATCAATAAAATGGTTTGTCCAATTGGCTTTTTCATAATCTGTGCATCTTTTAAAGTCGGCACTACTACTCCTAGTGAAATGGTAGAAATAATAAGCGTCATCAAAAAGGCATTATCAATAAAACCGGTCCATACAAAAACATAGGACAAAAATAGTGAAACCGCAAAGATAGCTGCAAACACTAGTATAGAAATGGAAAAAGCATTTGGCACCTTCGCTCCTGATGCCTTTTTGTCTTTTGAATTTCCTCCAGCAAAAGCAGAAAAATCAATTTCCAAACCACTTAAAAACATCAAAAAGATAAAGCCTAAAGTGGAAAGTGTTTCAAGCCACATATCCTGCTCCACAAGGTCAAAACCACTTTTCCCTATAATTAATCCCATAATAATTTCAGCTACGACTACAGGTATAATGTTGAGTTTAAACCGATGCAACAGTATAGGCGTTAAAAAGGCCAAACTAATGACGATAACAAGTGATGTAAAGGACGCGTGCTGTTCCATTAGATTCCCCTCCTTTTACCTTCGCTATTTATAAAACGAAGACGTTAGTATTCAAAATTAAAGGTTAATCATAAAAGCTTGAAGGTTCTCTGTCAACTATATGAACTGATAATGAAAATCCGACATGATTACTCATGTCGAATTCCAAAGTCCCTTCATTATTTTAAATAACTCATAAACGTTGTGGCTAGACCGAAGTAAATTAAAATACTGATAAGATCATTGATCGTTGTAATAAATGGTCCTGATGCGACTGCAGGGTCAATTTTGAATCTGTGCATGAGAAGCGGGATAAACGCTCCTGCTAGTGTAGCCACAATCAATGTTGAAAATACAGAGACGCCTACCAAAGCGCCTAAAATCAGATCTCCCTGCCAAATATAAACAATTAATACAACTAAAAGTCCACATGATGCGCCCGTAATCATTCCGGTAGCTGCTTCTCGGATTAACAGCTTAAATTTGCTTTCTTCTTCGATTTCTCCCGTCGCCAGTCCGCGAACCGCAACGGCTAGTGCCTGTGTTCCTGTATTACCAGCCATACCGCCAATTAAAGGTATAAATACAGCTAAAATAGCTACTTGATTCAACGTATCTTCAAAACGTCCAATTAAACTCGCTGTCATCATTCCTAAAAACAGCAAAATGATCAGCCAAGGCAGCCTCTTTTTGGCCGCTACTAAAGGATTGTGGTCAATCGTATCATCTACATCACTAATACCGGCTAATTTAGAATAGTCATCCGATGCCTCTTCATCAAGAACATCCATCACATCATCAACCGTAATAATCCCTAGAAGATGCTGCTGAAAATCAACAACTGGAAGCGCAAGAAAGTTGTAATCGCGCATAATGCGCGCAACTTCTTCTTGGTCTTCTGCTACTGACACGGATACAACTCGTTCATTCATAACTTCGCTTATCATCGTATCTTCATCTGCTATAATTAAATCACGAAGAGAAATAACACCTGCTAGATGCTTTTGTTCATCAATAACAAATACATAATAAATCGTTTCCGCTTCTGGAGCTTCCCTGCGTAGAATGTGCATAGCTGAATGTACGGTTTGATTTTCACGAATGGCCACAAACTCAGTCGTCATAATACTTCCAGCGGTATATTCCTCGTAATGAAGCAGCTCTTTAATTTCATCGGCTGCTTCTTCATCCATAATCGTTAAATAGCTCGCCACTTGTTCTTTATCCAATTCATTTAATACGTCAACGGCATCATCCGCCGACATTTCCGACAGCATGTCTGCTGCAAAATTGGGATGCATTTCTGAGAGAATTTCTTGATAATCTTCTTCTCGTATCTCTACATTTTCAAAGATATCCGCCATTTCTTCCGGAGATAACATCTCGTACAGCGCAAACCTAGAAGGCTCATCTAATTCTTCAAAAAATTGAGCTTGGTCATACGTATGCATATGTAAAAATTCTTCACGAAATGCATCGATTTCATTTTTTTCTAGAAGTGATAATAAATGTTCGGCGAACCATGCTTTTTCTTCTTTTTCAATTGAATCTGTCATGTCTTCAACCTCCCTGTCGCACAAAACTCATTTAACTTTATGATGAATTTTGTTTTTTTTCAACTCATAGCTCTTTACTCTTTTCCCAATAATATATAAGTTCTACACATAGTTTGCTCCATATAAGGGTAATTTTATATCGTCAAAGGAAAAACCTTTTAAGGATGTGGATAAAAGATGAAAGTAGATATAATAGGCGATATCCATGGATGTTATGATGAATTTAAAGCGTTAACAGAAAAACTTGGGTATGAGTGGCAAGACGAGATTCCTATCCACTCTGACGGACGGCGCCTTGGATTTGTAGGTGATTTAACAGACCGAGGACCTCATTCACTAAAAGTGATTGAGCTCGTATGGTCACTTGTAATCAAGCATCAGCAAGCTTACTACTGTCCAGGCAATCACTGTAATAAGCTATATCGCTTCTTTTGCGGTAACAAAGTGGAAATTACTCATGGGTTAGAAACGACCGTTGCTGAGTACGAAGCCTTGCCTTCAAGAGAACAGAAATTCATTAAAAAAAAGTTTATTGAGCTTTATGAGCAATCACCTCTATATGTGCAGCTTGATCAAAATCAATTAATTATTGCTCACGCCGGCCTTAAAGCTGAATACATCGGCAGAACAGATAAAAAAGTTAAAACCTTTGTGCTATACGGAGACATTACGGGTGAAAAACATCTAAACGGTATGCCTGTCCGACGGGATTGGGCCCAACATTATAACGGAAAACCTTTTATCGTGTATGGGCATACACCCGTAGTAAAAGCCAGAAAAATTCATAATACCATTAATATTGATACGGGCGCAGTTTTTGGAGGGGCTTTAACGGCGTTTCAGTATCCTGAAGGGAATATTATATCGGTGCCTTCATCTATGCCTTATGTAGAGGGAAAATTTAATCACTTCGTGTAAAAAGAAAGTCGCTTTTCATTTAAAAAGCGACTTTTATCTTACGATTTGAAGTTTCTGCATATCTGGCGGCAAAGGTGCTGTAAAAGACAACGTTTTTTGTAAAAAAGGATGAAAAAAAGTGAGCTCATAGCTGTGGAGAGCTTGACGAGAAATAAGATGATTCGTTCCGCCATATAGGGTATCTCCAAGCAGTGGATATCCTTTATAAGCCATATGAACACGAATTTGGTGAGTTCTCCCCGTCTCAAGCGAAAGAGCAACTTCTGTAAAAGAAGAATACGGACGAAGCGCCGTATAGTGTGTAATAGCAAACTGCCCATCTTCTCTTACTTCCCGTTCGATGATACTTGACTCTTTTCGGCCAATCGGTGCCTCTATCGTTTCCTTGCCAACAAGCTTACCATGAACAAAAGCTCGGTACACGCGTTTAATTTCATGTTCTTTTTGTGCTTTAGAGAATAAGTAATGAACGTGCCTATGCTTAGCCACAATAAGCAGCCCAGATGTGTCTCGGTCTAACCTGTTCACAAGATGAACAGTCGAGTTAATGTTATTTTTCTCATAATAATAGAGCACAGCATTACTTAGTGACCACGTTAGGTGTTCTCGAGAAGGTATACTTGGCATGTTTGGCTGCTTATTCAAAACTAATATATACTCATCTTCGTATACAATATCCAAAGCTATAGCTTTAGGAAGAAGACTTTCACTTGCTTTTTCTGGTGGAAACGCCACCTTGATTTCGTCACCTTTTTGCAGAATATATCGAACCGTTGCATGCTTTCCATTTACTTCAATCGCTCCTCCTCTGAACTTAATGTCCGTCAGCGAAGCTTTGGAAATATCATGTTCTTTTAAAAATTCACGAACCGCTACACCCTCGAAAGAATGATCTACGGTCCAACTCAACGTAAAAACTTGTTTCATTCTCTTCCCTGCCTTTAATCATCACATACAAAAGAGTCTCTGACACGCTGCCAGAAAGGAAACGCGCGAAAGCGAGCAAATCGAATTTTTTCGCTTGCTACCCGAAATTGAATCGACTTTACATCTTTATGTAAAAGAGTTAAATGATCAATGGTAATTTGAAAGTCTGCGTCGTTAACAGGCTTTAACAGCGCTGTATGATGTCCAGGAAGAACCAATGGAGAACCTATCGTACGGAACACTCGATTGTTAATAGAAGCCATTTCAGCAATTTGAATAGCTTGAAGCGAAGGATGTAAAATCGCGCCTCCAAGGGATTTGTTATAAGCTGTACTTCCCGAGGGAGTGGATACGCAAAGGCCGTCTCCTCGGAATGTCTCAAATCGCTGCCCTTTAATTTCCACATCCATTACTAAAGAGCCTTCTACACTTTTCACCGTACATTCATTCAGAGCTAAATATCGAGCTTCGCGTCCACCGTTCGTATAGCGGATGATCACTTCGAGCAGTGGATACTCTACAGTCTGATAGGGTGTCTTTGCAATAGCAATCACCAGCTTCTCAATCTCATCAGGTGTCCAATCTGCGTAAAAGCCTAAATGACCGGTATGAACCCCAATAAAAGCCGTCTTGTCAAGTCGGTTTCGATAGCGGTGAAACGCGTAGAGAAGCGTTCCATCCCCCCCTACTGACACTACAATATCAGGCTGGTTTTCATCATATTCTAAATGAAAATCTAATAAATACGTTTTCATTTTTTGCATAAGCGTATTTGATATTTGGTTGCCTTTTGATGTAATAGCAAATTTTATTTTCTCCACCTAATTCTCTCCCCCTATCCATCCAGTGTACAAAGCTGTTGCTGAGTCATACCTAAGATTCTTCCGCCGATTCTTTTTTTCGTGAGAAAATAGCCTGGGCTTCTTGAATCTCACCTCGTATTTGAGACATTTCTTCATCGAGCTGAGTAGCCGCTTCAGAAGCACGCTGAAGTCGCTTTTTGATATTCTCAGGAAATTTCCCGCTGTACTTATAATTTAAAGAATGCTCAATTGTAGCCCAAAAATTCATAGCCAGTGTACGAATTTGAATTTCCACTAAAATTTTCTTTTCACCTTTAATTGTCTGAACAGGATAACATACGACCACATGATATGAACGATAGCCGCTTTCTTTTTTATGAAGAATATAATCTCTTTCTTCAATCAATTCAAAGTCTGTGCGCTGACGAAGGAGCTCTACGACCGCTTTAATATCGTCCGTAAATTGACACATCATGCGGAGTCCCGCAATGTCCTGCATCTCTTCCTCTAAGCGATCGAGAGAAATTCCTTTTCGAGTCGCTTTATCCAAAATACTGGCGATAGGCTTTACTCGTCCCGTCACGAATTCAATAGGTGAATGCGTAGACTTCATATCATACTGTGAACGAATTCCTTTTAATTTCACCTTAAGTTCTTCAACGGCTTGTTTATACGGTGCTAAAAATAAATCCCAATGCCTGATCATTAATAACACCCCCCTTTTTTCTCTCTGTTACTTATTTTCTTTATCTAAAAAAACTTCCTCTACTCTTGCTACCATCTCGTCTCCATAATTCACGTTTCCTTCGATGTTACTGATGAGATAAGACAGCTCTTCTTTAACGGCTGATAGCTCAATTACTTCCTTATTAATTTCTAAAAATACTTTCATATCTTTATGTAAGACGTGCTTTAAATTCGCCCAAATATTATCACTAAGGCCAACATACATAAATTGATCATTAATATCTACAACATATACAAATGACATGTTATCTGAGTCAACAAGCATTTGTTTTGTATCTTCCAATTGTTCAATTTCCGTCTCAATAGGGTCTGCTTTTAAATGTAATTCATTTGATTTCATCACACAGGTAGTGATGTCAATTCGATTGTGCATAAATAAACTCCTTCCAACTATACAATTCGTTACTATTTTAACACATTCCAGGAACGTTTAATAAAGGTAAAACCTAAACAATCCGTATTTCTTCATTTTCCAAGTTCCCCATATGGATATTCCTGTTAGGAAATGTAGTTTTACTGTCTCAAAAAGTGTGATAAATTAAGATGGAAAGTGCCTTACCAAAAGACCTAAATTAAAAGGATGATTTCATTGAAACAAGAAATTGAAATTGAATTTAAAAATATAGTAACGAAAGAAGAGTTTGATCGTCTCCGCTCACACTTTCAATTAACTGAAGATCAGTTTATTTCTCAAGAAAACCACTATTTTGATACACCTGCTTTCTCATTGAAAGACTGCGGAGCTGCCCTGCGAATTCGAAGCAAAAAAAATAAATCCGTTCTCACGCTAAAACAGCCTCATCAAGAGGGCCTTTTAGAAACACATGAAGCATTAACAAATGAACAAGCTAAAGAATTGCTAGATGGCAGCGCCAAGATTCCGTCAACAATTCAACGGCTTATTACTGATTTACAAGTCGATAGCCATGCGCTAACTTATTTTGGCACTTTGCGTACAAGTCGAGCAGAAATTCCATATAAGAACGGGTTACTTGTACTCGATCATAGCTTTTATCTAGGTGCTGAGGACTATGAACTCGAATACGAAGTAACCGATGCCAATGAAGGGGCAAAATATTTTGAGCAATTGCTTACGGAGCTTGATATTAAAAAGAAACCAACGGAAAACAAAATTCGACGGTTTTACAAGCGAAAGTATACGTTGATGGATGGAGAGTAAATTCATGAGCATGAATATTAACCATTACATGTCTTCCGTTCAATTTCCTGGAACTCAGCCATTTTCAGTTAACAACCAGCTGCCAACAGCTAACGTGATGCTTGGTACAACTTTACTCTCTGTATTTGCTCAGCTTTTTCAAGACTACGTCAATCAAGAGCCTCAAATGAGTACCAACCTTTACTTGCAGGCAGCGCAGATGTTTCCAGCTACAGCGGTTCAAACGCAATCCCAGCCATCTGTTTCTTCTTCAGATAAGGCAGCCGCTTCAACTGCTGCCTTACCTGCACAAAAAAACGAAACGGCAAAGGCCAGTTCTCATGATGTACAAACGATAATTAATGAAGCAGCTGCACGCTACCAGCTGGATCCTAAACTTATTCGTTCTGTTATTAAACAAGAGTCAAATTTTAATCCCTCTGCCAAAAGTTCTGTCGGAGCGGCTGGGCTTATGCAGCTAATGCCAGCAACCGCTAAAGCTCTTGGTGTAGAAGATCCGTATGACTCCAAGCAAAATGTATTTGGAGGAGCCAAATATCTTCGACAAATGTTAGATAAATACGACGGAAACGTGAAATTAGCGTTGGCAGCCTACAATGCTGGACCAGGTAATGTCGATAAATACGGGGGAGTACCTCCTTTTCAAGAAACGCAAAAATATGTAAATAAAATTATGTCTTCTTATCTCGTGTAAAAGAGTCCAATCATTCGCGACTCGACCATGGAATGACTGTAGTTTGTCGAGGTTACACTATATAAATAGAAGGAAACGTTTGTGAAAGGATTCCTTTGTTTCTCATACTAAGTGATTCGCCACAGCATCATAGACTTTTCTTATGTAAAATTCCACTTTATCTCTTTTCCAGTAGAAGAAGTAAGCGGATAGTTTGAGTTAACGAAATGACACTGCTAAAATTAAGGAAAGTAAAAAACACCAAAGAGTTAAGACGTATATTTCTTATAACAAAGGAGTTATCAACATGAGAGAAAAAATCCACTCCCCTTACGAATTATTAGGCGGTGAACATACGATTTCAAAACTTGTTGATGCTTTTTATACACGCGTTGGACAACATCCTGAGCTCGCGCCAATTTTTCCTGATGATTTAACAGAAACAGCACGAAAGCAAAAGCAATTTCTGACACAATATTTAGGAGGGCCTTCGCTATACACTGAAGAGCATGGTCATCCTATGCTGAGAGCTAGGCATCTTCCTTTTGAAATTACACCGTCAAGAGCCAAAGCCTGGCTGACGTGTATGCATGAAGCAATGGACGAAATTAATTTAGAAGGCCCTGAGAGAGATGAACTTTATCATCGTCTTATTTTAACTGCCCAACACATGATTAATTCACCGGAACAGACAGATGAGAAAGGATTTTCACATTGAGTAATCTAAACAGCCAATACCCATCCTTGCATCAGCTTTGTCAAGGTTCAAATAAAAAACCGCTTGAAATCTATGTATTTGTTGACCCTCTTTGTCCAGAGTGCTGGGCACTCGAGCCTATTCTAAAGAAGTTACAAATAGAATATGGTCAGCTGTTATCCCTCAAGCATGTGCTTGGCGGAAACTTGCAGCAATTAAATATTGGAGCACAGCAGAGATTTGAACATATTGCAAAATCGTGGGAGAAAACTGGAAGCCGCTCCGGCATGTCATGTGACGGCAACCTGTGGCTTGAAAACCCCATCGATACTCCTTACGCTGCATCAATTGCAATTAAAGCGGCCGGGCTGCAAGGAAAGAAACAGGGCATTCGCTTTTTGAGAAGACTTCAAGAAGTAGTATTTTTAGAAAAACAAAATGTTACAGAAGAATCTGTCTTAATACAATGTGCAAAACATGTGGGGCTAGATGTTAATGAATTTGTAAAAGATTTGCATTCAGATTACGCTGCGAAGGCTTTTCAATGTGATTTAAAAATCACATCGGAAATGGATGTCGATGAGATTCCAACTCTTGTGTTCTTTAACGAAAAAGTTGAAGAAGAAGGCATTAAGATATCAGGATACTATTCGTACGAAACATATGTACACATCATTAAAGAGATGTTAGAAATTGACCCAGATCCAGCTTGTCTTCCGCCTCTTCGTTCATTTTTAAGCTATTTTCAATTTGTTGCTTCAAAAGAAGTTGCAGTTGTGTATGGTTTATCATTAGAAGAGGCTGAAAAAGAATTGAAAAAACTTCAGCTTCAGCAAGTTGTTGAAAGAGTTCCTGTCAAATATGGAACCTTTTGGAGAAGTACTGAAAAGAGCTGTTAATTATTAAATGTTGATGCTTATCCTAAGCATCAACTACACAAAAAAGACTTGGCTTTCGCCAAGTCTTTTCGTTTGTCTTAAGACAACAAGGGGATGGGAGAAATTTTTCACGGTCAAACAAAGGGGTATATGTTTGTTTTGTGATAAACTTCACGATTAATACTATAGCAAATTATGTCGACTTTTGGCAACCCCTTTTTTCAATTTTATTCACTTTTTTATAAAAAAACTTCATAAACAGCCAGATTCACTCATATAGTACAACCAATTATGCTTTTAATAGAGGTGTTAACTATGAAAATTGCTGGAATTACTCTAGGGGTTGTGATTCTTTTGTTTTCTTTTTTATTCTATATTTTATCTCTTATGCAGCTTGTTCCTCTCATTATCGCAGGCCCTCTCTTATTTTTAGCTATTCTTATTATTTTTACATTGCTTAACAATCACAACAAATTTCGGGGATTTAAAAAATGAAGCAGGATACAGCTCCTGCTTCATTTTAATTTTATTGATTTAATAAACGTTCCATTTCCGTTAACTTCTCTTCAAATACGGCTAGCGCTTCTTCGATAGGCTGAGATGTTGTCATGTCCACTCCTGCTTTTTTCAACACTTCAATTGGATAATCAGAGCTTCCTGACTTTAAGAAACCTACATAGCGCTCAACAGCTGCATCTCCTTCTTCAAGGATTTGCTTGCTTAATGCCGCTGCTGCACTGAATCCTGTAGCATATTGATAAACGTAGTAATTGTAGTAGAAATGCGGAATACGAGCCCATTCTAACCCAATCTCTTCGTCAATTACTAAGTTGTCTCCAAAATATTTTTTATTTAAGTCATAATATAATTTTGTTAATAATTCAGGTGTAAGCGGCTCTCCGTTTTGAGCACGCACGTGCACATCGTGCTCAAATTCAGCAAACATCGTTTGACGGAATACCGTACCGCGGAACCCTTCTAAATAATGGTTAAGCAAGTACAAACGCTGCTTTTCATCATCAATCGTTTTTAGTAAATAATCGTTTAGAAGCGCTTCATTACACGTGGAAGCTACTTCTGCCACAAAGATTGAATAATCTCCGTAAGGATATGGCTGCGTTTTTCTTGTGTAATAACTGTGTACAGAATGGCCAAATTCATGGGCTAGTGTAAACAAGTTATTTACATTATCCTGCCAGTTCATTAAGATATAAGGGTTGGTGCCGTACGTTCCTGAAGAATAAGCACCGCTTCGCTTGCCTTTGTTCTCATGAACATCTACCCAACGATTTTCAAATCCTTCTTTTAACACATTAAGGTAGTCTTCACCTAGTGGTTTCAGACCTTTTAAAATATAATCTTTTGCTTCTTCATACGTTACTTCCATTTTTACGTCTTTTACTAAAGGCGTATAGAGATCATACATATGAAGCTCTTCAATTCCCAATACTTTCTTACGTAAATCAATATATCGATGCAATAAATGCAAATTATCGTTCACTGTTTTAACTAAGTTATCGTATACTTCTTCTGGGATATTATTTGTGCTAAGAGCTGAGTGACGAGCTGAATTATAGTGACGAACGCGGGCGCTAAAATTATCTTTCTTCACCGTGCCGCTTAATGTACTTGCAAACGTATTTTTAAATTTACCGTACGTTTCGTACACCGCTTTAAACGCTTCTTCTCGTACGCGGCGATCGCTGCTTTCTAAAAAACGAATATAGCGTCCGTGCGTAATTTCTACTTCTTCTCCATTTTCGTCTTTAATAGAAGGAAATTCTAAATCCGCGTTGTTTAACATTCCAAACGTGTTGCTTGAAGATCCTAATACTTCAGAAGCCTGAGCGAGAAGCGCTTCTTCGCTTTCTGATAAAATGTGAGGACGCTCGCGAGTAATTTCATCTAATGCATGAGCATATAACTTTAGCTCTTTATGTTCCGCCATGTATTGTTTAATTTTTGATTCTTCAATAGACAAAATTTCTGGTGTTACATAAGATAGTGCACTTGCAATTTGAGTATAAAGTGTTTTGATGCGATCATTTAACCCTTGATAAAAAGAATTAGTGGTATCTTGATCGTAGCGCATATGAGCATATGTATAAAGTTTACTAACGCGCATTGTGAGCTCGTCTTGCTCTTGAAGAGCGTCGTATAAAGTTTGAGCAGACTCTCCAAGTTTCCCTTTGAATTTTTCCATTTTTGGAATAAGAGCTTTTACTTCTTCAAATTCTTTTTCCCATGCGTCATCTGAAGCAAAAATATCCTCTAGTTTCCACGTATCTTCTACTTTTATCTCACTTCTACTTGGTAACTTTTTTACTTTTGATTGTTCACTCATGGTCATCCCTCCATCTTTTTCTACCTGTCTATAACTGTTCGCTTTTTCTAAGACGAATCCTTTTTATTTCTTTCGTTATTGTATGTTGTTTTAAAAGAATTAATCAAAAGTCAGTACGCTTTTGAAAAAAGGATTCTTTCTTAAGCGTACTGATTTTCAGTGGTTATGTCACTTCTTTTGCTTGATTTAACCACTTTTTCATCATCTGTCCATCTTCTAAAAAAGCATCGGATGTTTGCTTTGGAATCGTATAAGGCCTTCTGATTTTGTATAACCCAGAAGTTATAGACGTTAGTATCCCTAACCGGCATAATACCTCTATATACTCAAACAAGGGCTGTTCCACAACAACAGGGGCCATCGGCAAAGACCGAAACACAATATGCCTCTGATGAATTCTGTAGAGCCATAGCCTGCATAACTCTTTTTCTGTAACTAAATCCCCTACCTGCTTCTGCTGCATTAAATCAAGAAGCAGCCACGTTTGCCATATAGTAGCAGACGTTTCAATCATATATAAAGAAGGCAGCGGCATGCCCGCTTCTGCTGGAATATGAGAAGGAGGAATATTGTTTTCATAAAGAGCGTGTAAAAAAGGCTGAAGCTTCTGATTAGGATAGAGAATATAATGCGTTCTCCATGCCTTCTTTTTCTTTACCCATGAAGAGAAAAATTGAGGCTGTGTATGTCTAGAAAAAAGATCAGGAAAGGTATGCTCGTGAGGAGAGAGCACGACAAGCTGTGCATAACAAATTTGAGATGAAAAAGGCATAAGATGTTCAAGTTTCAACAGCTGATTAGTAGAAGGTGAAAAATAAAGAAGTGTGGGCGTATAATCGGAAAGAGTGAGAAACTGCCACTCTTGAAAAGAAAGTTGATACATATAAGTGGATAAGCGTTTCATTCTTTTTGCCCCCATAATCCAAAGAGGCATATAATTTCCTTTCTCATAATGAATAGAACGTTTGGTTAGCACTGAGGAAGATAAGGACGCACATTGAAATTCGATTGCATATTTTTGCGAAGGGGTATCTATAAGAAGATCTGGACGCTGCATAATGTCAGGAAGGTAACTTTCTAACTCGACTTCAAGATGAGAACTAAACCAGTGAAACAGCTTTCGCTTTCCGTCAAGATGATAATCTGTTTCACCTTCATGCTGAGCGACGCACGTTTTTTTCAGGTGAGCAAAATGAGGGATTTTTTTTGTACCTACCTTTAACTGTACAGGGGATTGACAAGAGGGACAGTAGAACTGCTTTTCTTTTTTCCACAGCTTAAGCTGTTCAAGCGAAAAGCGCTGAGCTAGTGAAATGAGGCCTTCTTCTGTTCGGGCAACTAACAATCGTACATTTCTCCTTCCTATAGTAGCGAGCTATATCCTTGTATTCGACACCTTTCTACTAAACCCTTTTCTTTCAGAAAAAAACCACATTGCAGCATACGCAATGTGGTTTACAGCGATTATAATAGCGGTGAAAGCAAACGAGCTGTTGATTCAAACAGCCGCTGTATAAATGGCCGCTTTTCAAAGTCTTTAAAGTGAAGCTCACTCGTTTCTTCTAAATCTTGCATATATTCATATACGAGCTTTTGGGTACTAGCTGTGCGATATAAAAAAGCATTTACTTCAAAATTCAGATGAAAGCTTCTCATATCCATGTTAGCTGTTCCAATAGAGGCAATTTCTCTATCAACAATCACAATCTTGCTGTGCATAAATCCTTTTTTATACTCGTAAATTTTCACACCTGCTTCTAGCAGCTCAGGAAAATAAGAGCGTGATGCATGAAAAACAATTTTTTTATCGGGCTTCTGAGGTACAAGAAGCCTTACATCTATACCGCTTAAAGCAGCTACTTTGAGAGAAGTAAAAATATCTTCATCAGGTATGAAGTAAGGAGAAGCAATCCAAATGGACTCTTTCGCAGACGTAATCATCGAAAAAAATAAGTGTTTAATAATTTCCCACTCACGGTCTGGTCCGCCGGCAATCATTTGAACACCGCCGCACTTTTCCATATCAATGTCAATTAAATCCGGCGATAGATACGTTTGAGTAAGCATCGTCTGTCCTGTCATATAATACCAGTCTTGCAAGAAAATAAGCTGTAATGAACGGACTGCCTCACCCTTCACCATCAAATGAGTATCTCTCCAAAAGCCAAAATGCCGACTTTTTCCGAGATATTCATCACCAATGTTCAAACCTCCTACAAATCCAATTGTTCCATCAATGACTACAATTTTACGATGATTACGGAAGTTGATTTTATTATTGAGAAATGGAAGTCTCACCGGCAAAAACGGAATCATTTCTACGCCCGCATTTCTTAACTCATGAATATAATGCGGTGAAAGCTGAAAACTGCCCACGGCATCATACAAGAAACGTACATAAACTCCTTCTTGTACTTTCTGAATTAAAATATCTTTAATTTGTTCTCCTAAGTGATCATGTCGTACGATGTAATACTCTAAATGGATATGATGCCTTGCATGCTTTAAAGATTCCATAATTTCGTGAAATGTCTCTTTTCCATTCGTCAATGCGCGCGTATCTGAAGAAAAAGAAATGGGACTCTTGCCAAGCCTCACGGCTAGCTTCAGCATTTGCTTCCTACTGGTGCCCAACTGTTCAAAGTGATTTTCTAATATACCAGAATCTCTTTCCATCTTTAAAAGCACCTGTTCATCCAGCTTTGCTTTTTTAGCAAATAAACGCCGTTTTCGCGTATTGCGTCCAAATAACAAATAAAAAAAGAACCCTATTACTGGAAAACCGCCTAATACTACGAGCCACGTTAGCGTTTGAGTTGGATGACGGTTTTCTAATGAAATAACAAGACCGATGAAAACAACACTAATCGTAATTAAGATACTTAGCACGCCAATAAATTTACCGTCCCAATACCCTTTTGTAAAATAAAGCAAGGCAATAATACCAACAACAAAAATTAAAAGCTGTAATCTATTTTTCAACTTGTTTTCACCTATCCTAAAACCAATCTTTCATCATTCATAACAGGTCTCTATACTGTTATTATCCTCAAACTTGGTATTTTAACACTACACTTTCCCGTGTAGGAACCAGCCGCCTGCTTTTTCTACCTATACTGTTCGATATGAGCGGAGAGCTTTTCCAAAAAAGAGGACAAAACAAAGACCGATTTCATATACATGAAATCGGCTGCTATTATCGTAAAGGAAAATACTGTTTTACTTGTTCAAGTGCATTTTCACTGATTAATTCTTTTCCATATTCCATTAAACGATGAACTGTTACATTTGATTCATTTGCATATTCTAAAATGATACTTAAAATGTTATCAATTTCAGCTACAAAGTCTTCATCATCTGTAAACTCAACGTATAAATAATATTTCCCTTCAAACACGTACATGCTGTTGATGATATCATCTAACTCTAAATGGTGACTTAAGGAAATTAAATGTTCTAAGTCTTGAAAGCGTGCGACGAACTGTAGCCCTTCGTCTTCTATAATTTCTTCTTCAAAATCAGCTTTTTTATTTTGATTCGCTTGATGATCAAGCAACGCTTCAATTTTTCCATCTACAGGGATATCGATTTTATCATTTTCACCAACAGGTACTTCGAACTTTTGACCGTCTTTTGAAACTTGTGCTCTTGTTACGATAACCTCTAGCCCCTTCTCAAGCGCATGTACTTGAATCCAAAGAGGACCTTCTGCTACAAACTCTTCTTCTTGATGAATTTCGTCCATCATCTCCCAGAATAGCTCTTCACTGCGCTCACGGCTAAACCAAATTTCATTGCGATCAAATCCACGTTCTTCAATATCTACGTAAGTGACAAAGAATTTTACTGTGTTTTCATTAATGCGTTCGATTTCCATTATCATCTCTCCCTTCGGAAAAATCAGTGAAGGTAATCCGGCCATTTCGAACATTACCCCTAAACGATGAAGGGACTATTTTACCCCCGTGTTAAAGCAATATTACATGTACTTTCTCACTTTGTAAAGCATTCTAACTTGGGATATACAAGCATACACTATTTGAGTGAACCTTGTATATCTATTTTATGACAAAATGCGAAAGAAAGGAAATAAAAAATACTCTGACAACTCATAGCCGCCTTACACCTTACTTTGTTATATACATAATCTCTTTACCCTATGAACGCTTTTTGTTAAAAATGAACACAGATAAAGCAATATGAGCTACTTATCCTTACATATTGGGAGGGAAGACTATTGGATTTAGAATTAATAACCTCCATTCTTCTTATTATCGGTATCGATATTGTATTAGGTGGAGACAACGCTATTGTTATTGCCTTAGCAAGCCGCAATTTACCTGAACATCAACGAAATAAAGCTATTTTTTTAGGGACTGGCTTAGCTGTGATCGTTCGCATTGTACTTACTATTTTAGCTGTTTATTTACTAACTATTCCTTACTTGCAGCTCATCGGCGGTTTTTTATTAGTGATCATTGCCTTTAAGCTTCTTGTATCAGAAGGTGACGATGCATCTTCAATTCGTGCAGGTGTGACGTTAGGCGCCGCTGTGAGAACAATTGTATTTGCTGATATTGTAATGGGACTAGATAATGTAATAGCTGTGGCAGGCGCAGCTCATGGAAATATTATCTTGGTTGTCACGGGACTACTCGTATCCGTCCCTATTATTGTTTGGGGAAGCAAGCTCATTTTGTATTTGATGGAACGGTTTCCCCTGCTTGTTTACGGCGGAGCAGCTATTTTAGCTTATACTGCTGGAAATATGATTGGACATGAAAAGAACTTACATTCATTCTTTGCAGACCATACATCTCTAGGAACATTTATTCCGTTTATAACAATTGCTGTTGTGCTGATAAGCGGCATGGCTGTTAATAGCTTTCGTTCAACTAAATGATAAAGAAAAGGCCATACTAAACATTTTTATTTAGTATGGCCTTTTCTTTAGTTTAATGAGCACAGCAGTCTTTTATTCATAAAACACTTTGTACACTTAAAAAATAATCTCTGTGAGTAAAAAAAGAATAGATGGTACGAGTAAGCAACCAAGACCTGTATAAAATGTAGCTGTCATGGCTCCGTAAGGTACAAGTTTTACATCTGTCGCCGCTAAACCAGCTGCTACACCGCTCGTCGTCCCCATAACTCCTCCATAGATCATTGCTGTACGAGGATTGTTTAATTTGATTTTCTTAGCAAATATCGGTGTCAAAATCATAACTGAAATGGATTTAATTAATCCTACAGCTATACTTAACGCGATAATATCAGAAGAGGCTCCAATCGCAGTTCCAGAAACCGGTCCCACAATATAGGTCACAGCTCCTCCTCCGATTGTAGTCAAAGCAACGGGATCTCTATACCCAAAACAAAGAGCAATAATTACACCTAGTACAAAAGAATAGAAAACCCCAAAAAACAAAGCCGTAATCCCGCTGATTCCCGTTTTTTTGACTTCGCTAAAATTGGCGCCGAACGCAGTAGCAATAATGGCAAAATCTCGCAGCATCCCCCCGCCCATTAAACCAATTCCTGAAAATAACTGTATATCAGAAATCCCTTTTTCTCCTCCTGTATTCACTCCACCGATATAAGCAAGAATTAATCCAAACATAATAGCAATAGCAGATCCGTGAACTCTTCCTTTTGTTAATTTATCTGATAAAAAATAAGCAATATACATGACAATCCCAATAATAGCAAATGCCGTAATCAGTCCGTTATTTTCTAATCCTTCTTTAATCATATTCATCATTTTATCTGCTCCTTAGGTAAAATAGAAAGCTCTATTTCTTGTTCCTTCACCTTCGCTTTCTCTCCTATTCTGCTGATAAATGGTATGGATAAAAAGCCTACTACGACTACTACCACCCCTGCAAGAATCGCCATGCCTCCTCCATCAAGAGCAGCTACAACATTTTGCTGTGCAGACATCGCTACCACGATAGGAATATAAATTCCTCCCCAAAAAGCAATGCCTTCTTCAGATTTTACTTGGAGCTTATTTTGCTTCTTTAAATAATCCACCGCTAGTACAAGAAGAAGCATGGATACCCCTACTCCCCCAACGTTGGCTTCTACTCCCATCAGCCCTCCTAATGCGTCCCCTACAATTACTCCTATTAACATGCAAATAGACAGCAGCGCTACACCGAAGATTATCATATTACTTCCTCCCCAACCCATTATTGAAAGCGTTTACTTTATGGTTTAAAAATAGTGTAAAGGAAAAAAGTTGAATAACCTATGCATTTTTAGTTATATACTTATATCAAAAATGACATAATGCAGTTTTTCTCTACTGTTCATTTTAGATTTATTCGAAAAAGAAATAAAAATCATGACATTTAGTCATGATTCTTATATGTATTCATGAGGCATATCGGAGGGTAAATGTTTAAAATAATCAATCACAAACTGCCTGAAGATTTGTTGTAAATCCGTCACGTAGCCTCCATTGTTCCAAGCTAAAAAGATTGTACGTTCAAATGTTTCTTCTTCAATTTTTAGCAGTTTTACATCTTTTCCTGTAGAACCTCCCCACGTCACTTCAGGAATAAAACCTATTCCTTGCTTCGCTCTAATCAAACCTCTCACTGTTGCTGGATCATCGCTTTCAAACGTAATTTGAGGTACAAAATTCTGTTCCTTACAAATCGCATCCGTTATTTTTCTTAGCTCTTTCCCTTTCTTTAGCACAATGAATTTTTCATTTTTAAGTTCATTTAACTTTACACGTGATTGCTTGGCTAAATGATGATCAAGAGGGACTGCAAGCAAAATCGATTCACGAAGTAAAGGAGTATGTTCGATATGACGGGTTGTTAATGGAAAAGCTGAAATACATAAATCAAAATCAGGCTGTGAATAGCTATTAGTCAAATGCTGCATTAGCCGAAAACGCACCTGAGGATATTGCTCACGAAACCTGCTTAATAGCTCTGGAAGTAAATGTGAACTAGCTAACACAACAAGACGAATTTCTTCACATGGATCGTTCGACATATCCTTTAGCTCATGCTTTGCGTCTTCTAATGTTTTTAAAGCACGTTCTACTTTGGAACAGAACGCTTTACCGTACCGATTTAATTTAATGTATTTACCGTTTCGATCAAACAAACGAATGCCTAGCTCTTTTTCCAACTGTGAAATCGTTTTGCTGAGCGCAGGCTGAGATACGTATAGCTCTTCAGCCGCTTTGCTGATATGTTCTAGTCTAGCAACTACTTGGAAATATTTTAGCTGTAAAAGCTCCAATCCGTTCACCACCACTTTTATATGTTTAATTACTCTCTTTCTTTATTAATTACATATATACTTCATTTTCCCTGCTATTTCGACAAAAAATAAGCAGCAGAGGCCATTTGGCTCCCTGCTGCTTATTTTTTATATACCAACTTCAAGCAAACGTTACTTGGTTGGTTTCGTATTTAAATCTTAAACAGACAAATATAAAAATTAACCATTCACAAGTCTTTGAGCTTCGCGAAGTTGGAAAGTACGCACTTTACGTGGTAAGAAACGACGGATCTCGTCTTCATTATAACCAACTTGTAGACGTTTTTCATCAATGATAATCGGACGGCGCAATAAGCCAGGATTTTGCTGAATTAATTCATACAAATCTTGTAAAGGCATAGCGTCTACCTGAACGTCTAGTTTTTGGAAAGTTTTCGAACGTGTTGAAATGATTTCATCTGTTCCATCTTCTGTCATACGTAAAATTTCTTTAATCTCATCGATTGATAACGGCTCTGAAAAGATATTACGCTCTGTATATCCAATATCATTTTCCTCTAACCAAGCTTTCGCTTTACGACAAGATGTACAACTTGGTGATGTATATAATGTAACCATTTACTCCTTCACTCCTTCTATCATAATCGGTCATAACATTCAAAACATGAACTGTAAATCATGTTGTTTTATACAAACTTCAACGAGTGTAAATATTTAATGACTGATAATGAAAATCGATACTACTTTATAATTACTTTTAAAAAATAATATCTATTTGCATTATACTATAAACTTCATCGGAATGATATACTTTTTAAAGTGAACTAGTACATTAGTTCGTTCCTTCACTGTCATTATTTTCATTACCGATTTTCTTCATTATTTATTTACCACACTACTATTACGAATAAACCTGTAGATTAGTTTCATTTTTTTTATTATTTTTTTCTTTCACAAATTCCTCGAACTTTTCAGTCACTAAAAAAGCTTTGCAGAAGAAATGACGTTTCTGCAAAGCTTTTGAGATAATCTCTTATTTATTTAATAGCTGATGTGCTTTTTCCTCGTCTCATTAAGATAGGATACAGTAAAAGCCCGATTACAAATAAGCCAATACCTAGGAAAAATGTTTTTAAATCAGCTGTCCCTGTCTTAATCACCCATAGCGAATAAATAAGTGCTAACGAAGCAATAATTCCGTCTTTTACTCGCGATCCTTTAATCGTGTCGTACGTCTCACCCGTCACAATAAGCTTTAATTGATAAACTGTCGTCACGAAATAAGGAACTAAATAGGCAAGAGTAGCTACAACGATAGCGAAATTATAGGCTTGCGAAACTGTGCCTGAAATAGTCGCAAACAAAAACAACTGTGTTAAGCCATTTGTTAATGTTAGTGAGCGGGCTGGACTATTGTTCTGATTCGTTTTAGCAAACCACTGTGGAAACAACCCTGATTTTGCTGCTTGATAAGGAACTTCTGCACTAACAACAATCCATCCAACAGTAGAACCTAATAAAGATATAAGTGCTAAAATGGCCATTACGTAAGCACCTTTATGTCCAATAACCATTTCTAACGTATCTACCAAAGGCTTTTGAGACTGCTGAAGCTGAGCTGTCGAAAGAATCCCCATAGCTAGAAGCGTAATCCCCACATAGATAACCATTGAGATTAATAATCCAAGCAGCGTTGCTTTCTTTACTACTTTTTGTGATTTTGCACGATTAGATAACAGTACAGCTGATTCAATTCCGATAAATGCCCACAGCGTAGCAATGGCTGCTCCATTGACCTGACTTCCTAATCCTACATTTATACCCTTTGAATTAACAAATTCTGTACTGACGAGGTTGGATGCGCTAAATAGCGATAGCGCCACAACAATAAATAAACCGAATCCAATAATTTTAGCTGCCGTTGTGATAAAGTTAATATTACCGGCGCTATTGATATCTCGCTGCAAAATAGCTTGAATTCCCCATAATACAACAGAACATACTAAAAACGTAATAAATTTCCCAGCTTCTAATTGAAAATCTCCGACTGAAAATAAAATATCCTTACTCTCCATTACTGGAAAGAACGTTGTTAAATATCCCGCAAACGATATGATGACAGATGCTGTTGCAGCCCAGTTTGCTGCCCAATAACCCCAAGCCATGCTATACCCAGCTACTTTACCTGCTTTAGGCGATGAAAAAAGGTTCGCTGCATAACTTTGAGGTCCTCCTTTTAATTCAGGCTTTCTCATAACTAAGTTCCCGAACACAAGAGCAATCATGAACACGCCAAGACCTGTTGCAATCCAAGCAAGTGTTGAACCAATTGGACTTGATACGTTTGCTAAATTAGAAGGAAGCATAAATACTCCGCCGCCTACCATATTACCAACTACAAAGGCTGTTAAAAACCAAAGTCCCCATTTTTTGTCTTTCATTTGCTGTGTCTCCTTTTGCCTTCTAAAAGCTTAAACTTTTGACATAGAAAGCTCGATGCTAATCTATTAAAACATAGAAATTATTTATTTCTTCATTTGTTTAACAATATAATATATTAGCACACTAAAGCAAAAAGTGAAATAATAAATCCTTCATTTTCTTTTGGAAAAAAATGCGGCTGAGACATAACTCCATTCATCTATAGATGAACAGACGGGATATATGAGCTCGTGTGGATTGCGCTTGTGACACCGCTGTTCATTTCCATGCAAGACTTCGCTTTCCGCGGGCGGCCGGTGAGCCTGTCTCGTTTTTCCCGCAGAAGTCTTCGCCTTGTCCTCCAATCAACAGCTAGAAGCCCCTACATACAGTAAACCTACGTTCACCCTACAAATAAAAAAATCCGAACGCGTTAGATTCTTAATCAAGAATTCAACGCGTTCGGATTTCCCTTCAACAAAAATAGGTTTGTCTCAGCCTTATTTTTTATCTTTTATGAAAACCTTTTGAATAGTAAATAATAACCAACAAAATAAACCATATTGGACCTACAATAAGGGCTATTCTTGTATCAGAGGAGAAACCCATCACCACTACTACCCCCGCTAAGAAAGCAAGAGCGAGATACGACGTATACGGGAAAAACGGAAGCTTATATTTTAAATCACTTACCTGCTGATCGCTTAATCCTCTGCGGAAGCGAATTTGAGAAAGTAAAATAATGCCCCATGTCCAAATCGCTCCAATAGTAGCGATACTTGTCACCCACGTGAACACCTTATCAGGAACAACATAGTTTAAGCCAACTCCGAGTAGCAGTACAACAGCTGAAGCAATAACTGCTGCACCAGGCACGCCGCCTTTTGTTAAATTGGCATAGCGTTTTGGTGCTTCCCCGTGCTGAGCTAAATTAAATAACATACGGCCTGTACTAAAAATCCCACTGTTACAAGAAGATAAAGCCGCTGTTAACACTACAAAGTTTATAATCCCTGCTGCAGCGGGAATTCCAGCTTTATCAAATGTTAAAACAAATGGGCTTCCTTGTGTTCCGATCTCTGGCCAAGGATAAATAGACATAATAACAAACAAAGCTCCGATGTAAAAAATCAAAATTCTCCACAGTACATTATCAATTGCTTTTGTTAACGTCTTTTCCGGATTTTTCACCTCTCCTGCTGTTACCCCAATCATTTCAATACCGAGGTAAGCAAACATAACCATTTGAAGTGATAGAAGAACACCTTTCATACCATTCGGGAAAAAGCCACCGTGATTCCATAAATTACTGATTCCTGTTGCAATGCCGCCATTTCCAATTCCAAAGATAATCATGCCTAGACCAAGCACAATCATAAGGATAATCGTTACTACTTTAATAAGAGAAAACCAAAACTCTAGTTCACCATATGCTTTTACAGCTAAAAAGTTAACGCCTGTCATGATAACGAGCGCTGCAAGTGCCCATATCCACTGGGGCACACCCGGGAACCAAAAATCCATATATACTCCAACGGCTGTAATTTCAGCCATACATGTAATAATCCACATAAACCAGTAGTTCCAGCCTGTTAAATAACCAGCTAGTGGTCCCAAATAATCGTTAGCATACTTACTAAAAGAACCGGCTACTGGATTTTGTACTGCCATTTCACCTAACGCTCTCATAATAAAAAACATAATAAGACCACTGATTCCATACATGATAAGAATACCAGGACCTGCTAACCGAATAGCGGATGCAGAACCTAAAAACAGTCCAACTCCGATAGCTGCGCCTAAAGACATTAAGCTAATATGTCTTTCCTCAAGTCCACGGCTTAATTCTTTTTCTTGCGTGTTCCCTTGCATAATTCTCTCTCCTAACATGTCCATTTCATTTAATAGCGGCTAATTAACTTATTTTTCAAACAAATAATTCTAGACAGTGTATGTACTAAAAATCTGATATTGCAAGTTCCACACCTGCATTTTTACCGCTATCACATCTATAAAATACAATATTAAAAAAACTTCACTTTGTTCATTTTATCAAAAATCACAAAAAATGCGATAGTTTTTTGTGTTTTTCACAAATAAACTTACAATAAAAATATAATAAAAACCATTTTTCACATTATATGTTTTTATTCCGCTATAATTTTCTAACTATTAAGAATAATAAATCTATTATTTTTCCTTATTTTCAATTATAGATGCTTATTTTTCCCTAAAAAGGGTAAAGATAAGATAACTGTTTAAACACTATTATGAACATCATCATGAAAAGATCAGTAGGAGGGTGCTATGAATTGGTATGAAAAACTAAGTCAATATTTTCCCATTGAAGAAATGAAATCAAAGAAGCATATCGAAACGCTTTTACAAGAACGCAGCGATATTTATCATAAAAATGAAGGACCTCATCACGTATTAATGTACGTAGAAACAGACCAATTTATCTTTATTGATTACCTCTTTGTTTCAAAAGACGCTAGAGGTCAAGGGCTTGGCGGTAAATTAATTAATGAGTTAAAACAACATAACAAACCAATTATCCTAGAAGTAGAGCCTATAGACTATAAAGATTCAGACTCAGCAAAAAGACTGCATTTTTATAAACGTGCAGACTTTAAGCATGCTCAAACAATCGGCTATAACCGCCGCTCATTAGCTACAAATGAAGTTAATCAGATGGAAATTCTATACTGGTCTCCTACCTCTGAAACAGAGGAAAGCATTTTAAATAAAATGAAAAAAACGTACGAGTTAATTCATACGTACAAAGACAAAGAAATATATGGTGCGTCTTATCAGCCGGCAGATCAAGTATTAAAAATTGACAAAAATCGTAAAGACGGCGATATCTTAGCAGATTTATAAAAAGAAGGTAGGCATACGTCTACCTTCTTTTATATTTATGAATTATTATTCAACACAAAACATTATTAATCACTTATATTCCTTTAGTTATAAGGTTTTAACATAGATATTTTGTCTTAAATATAAAATTCTGAAAATTTTTAATAGTATTTTCTAATCCTGTATTGTATAATACCTTTAAAGCGCTAATGTCACTTGTTCTTACATGTTTTTTCCAATTTAAAGTTTAGCGTTCTTTGATAACTAAATAAAAAACGACCTCGTTGTGAGATCGTTTTTGTTAGGTTGTATATGCGGCAAACTCTGCTTGAGAACAAGACACGTAGTGACCTGGAGATACTTCTCTAAGCTCCGGTTCTTCACCGTTATAATCATGGATACTTGGATCATAAATTTTGCGCTGACGCGTTTTTTCACTGTCAGGATCGGGAAGCGGAATAGCTGAAAGCAACGCTTTTGTATATGGATGAACAGGGTTTCGATAAAGTTCATCACTTGGTGCAAGCTCTACAATCTTACCTCTGTACATAACGCCGATGCGGTCACTAATGTATTTTACCATTGACAAATCATGGGCGATAAATAAATAGGTTAGTCCACGTTCACGCTGTAACTTCTTCATTAAGTTAACAACTTGAGCTTGTATAGATACATCCAAAGCTGAGATTGGTTCATCTGCGATGATAAAATCAGGTTCTACTGCCAGTGCTCTTGCGATACCGATACGCTGACGCTGGCCGCCACTAAACTCATGTGGATAGCGATTTGCATGTTCTTTGTTGAGCCCCACTGTTTCAAGAAGCTCGTGAACCTTTGCCATACGCTCTTTTTTCGTCTTAGCTAAACCGTGAATGTCAATGCCTTCTGCTATGATATCTGCTACGGTCATACGAGGGTTAAGTGACGCATATGGATCTTGGAAAATCATTTGCATTTTACGATTGAATTTTTTAAGCTCCGAGCGAGATTTGCGACCATGTACATTTTCGCCATTAAATAGCACCTCACCGCTAGTAGCGTCATATAAACGAATAATCGTTCTGCCTGTCGTTGACTTTCCGCAACCAGATTCACCTACAAGACCTAACGTCTCTCCGCGGAAGATGTCAAACGTCAGACCATCAACCGCTTTAATTGTTCCTTTACTTGTGAAAAAATGTTGCTTTAAGCCTTTAATCTCTAATAATTTATCTGTCATGTTATTCACCATCCTTCGCTACGAGTACAGGTGTACTGTATACATTATCAACTTTACGCATGCGGCGCTGAACTGAAGCAGGCGGCTCTACTTTTGGTGCATCGGGATGTAAGAGCCATGTTTTTGCATAGTGCGTATCCGATATTTTGAACATTGGAGGTTCTTGCTCAAAATCAATTTTCATTGCGTACGGATTTCGCGCTGCAAATGCATCTCCCTTTGGAGGATTCGTTAAATCTGGCGGCGTTCCAGGAATAGCAGCCAGCTCTTCTTCCGCCTCGTTATCTAAGCTTGGCATAGAAGCTAGCAGTCCCCACGTATACGGATGTTTTGGGTCGTAAAACACTTCATCCACTGTGCCCGTTTCAACAATTTGACCAGCGTACATAACGGCTACTCGATCTGCTACATTTGCTACTACACCAAGATCATGGGTGATAAAGATAATAGATGTATCCGTTTTTTTCTGAATGTCTTTCATCAGCTCTAAAATTTGAGCTTGAATTGTTACATCAAGCGCCGTTGTTGGTTCATCAGCAATCAGTAATTTCGGATTAGAAGCAAGAGCCATCGCAATGACAACACGCTGTCTCATCCCTCCGCTGAATTCATGCGGATATTGATTCACACGCTGTTCTGGAAAAGGAATGCCTACAAGCGTTAATAACTCGACTGCACGTTTTTTCGCTTCCGCTTTAGATACTTTGGAATGCTTGATTACGACTTCACCAATTTGAGCTCCAACCTTCATTGTTGGATTTAAAGAAGTCATCGGATCTTGGAAAATCATACCAATATCCTTACCGCGAATAGCTTCCATTTCTTTATCCGTTTTCTTTGCTAAATCAATGCCGTCAAACAGCATTTCACCGCTTTTAATTCGGCCAGGAGGCATCGGGATAAGGCGCATGATTGTTTGTGAAGTTACACTTTTACCAGATCCTGACTCACCAACAATTGCTAGCGTTTCACCTTTATTTAAGTGGAAGTTAACGCCGCGAACAGCTTGAACTTCTCCGCCATATGTTTTAAATGATACAGCTAAATTTTTTACTTCTAATAAACGTGACATATGAGTTCACTTCCTTACTTACGTAGTTTTGGATCTAACGCATCTCGTAATCCATCACCAATTACGTTGAACGCTAAGATTGTTAAACAGATAAACAAACCTGGGAAAAATAAGCGCCAAGGATAGTATTCCAAAGCAGGTAAGCCTTCTGAAGCCATTGTTCCCCAGCTTGCAAGCGGTGCCGGAACGCCTAGTCCCAAGTAGCTTAAAAATGCTTCTGTAAAGATTGCTGAAGGAATCGTTAGTGTCATTGTTACTAAAATTGGACCTGTTGCATTCGGAATAAGATGTTTAAATAAAATACGCTTTGTTGTTGCTCCTAATGTTTGTGAAGCCATTACGTACTCTTGATTTTTCAACTGCAATACTTGTCCACGTACAATACGGGCCATGTTAATCCAGCCGGTAATGGTCATCGCCAAGATCATCGTACCTAACCCTTGGCCAAGCATAACCATTAAAATAATAACCAGTAAAAGGTAAGGAACACCATATAAGATATCCGCAACACGCATCATTGTTTCATCCGTACGGCCGCCGCGGTATCCAGAGATGCTTCCCCAAACTACGCCGATGAATAAATCAATTAAAGCTGCTGCTAACCCGATAAATAATGAAATACGAGCGCCTTCCCACGTACGAGCAAAAACATCACGCCCTAATTCATCTGTACCGAACCAGTGCTCAGAAGATGGAGCCTGATTAGCATTCAGCAAATCATTGGTTGCATAATCATATTTCACCATCAATGGACCAAATATAGCCATAAAAACAAGGAGAACCATTAGTACTACACCAAACATAGCAAGCTTATTTTTGCGAAAACGAATAAAAACATCTTGCCAGAATGAAAGACTCGGTTTTTCAATCTTTTCTGCCTGAGCGTGGTCAATCCCTGCTGTTTCAAACATTTCTTTAGGAATTTTCGGAAGTTGCTGCATAGTTACTCTCCTTTCTTAGCACCTGTAAGTTTAATTCGAGGGTCAATGAAGCCGTATGCAATATCTACAAGCAAGATACAAAAAAGTAGTAAAATACTGTAGAACACCGTTACGCCCATAATCGTTGTATAATCTCGGTTTGAGATACTGAGTACAAAGTGTGAACCTAATCCCGGGATACCAAATATTTTTTCAATAACAAAGCTACCCGTTAAAATCCCTGCTACTAAAGGTCCCATATAGGATACGACTGGAAGCATCGCATTTCGCATGGCGTGCTTAACTGTAATAACGCCTCTGCTTAAACCTTTTGCTTTCGCTGTACGAATATAATCATTGCTTAATACTTCAAGCATACTCGACCGAGTTAATCGTGCGATAAACGCCATAGGGGTTGAAGCAAGCGCGAGAGCTGGTAACACCGTGTGTGCCCAAGATTCCCAGCGTGCAACCGGAAAAATTTGTAGTTTCATAGCCAGAACGTATTGTAATACCGCTGCCATGATAAAACTTGGAACTGAGATTCCTAGAACTGCAATAACCATCGCCGTGTAATCTTGCCACTTATTATGTTTTAAAGCAGCAATAACACCTAGTACTACGCCAATAGCAATCGCTATTAAAATAGCTTCCATCCCTAGCATGAATGAAACAGGGAATCCGCCGTTAATCAAATCATTTACCGTTTGGCCTTTATATTTGAAAGATGGACCAAAATCCCACTTTAAAATTGATGTTAAGTAATCAAAGTACTGATGGTACCAAGGCTGATCTAAACCGTAATACTGATTTAGATTTTTTTGAATTTCAGGGGGAAGCTGCTTTTCTGATGTGAATGGACCTCCTGGAACAGCACGCATTAAGAAAAAGGTCGCTGTTACGATCAGCCATAATGATAGAAACATATAAATAAGTCGTTTTCCTATATATTTGAACACCCTGACACACCTCCATATTTTTACAAAATTCGCGCACAAGAAAGAAAAGTATATGGAGCACCAGGCCCCATATACCCTTTGTCATAATTGATGTTACTTACTCAAAATGAGCCCACTTAATCTGAATGTCTCCAAGACCAGACATCACAACATCTTTCAGCTGCTTGTCTTGTACCCAAGCATTTGTGTAGAAGTAGATTGGTGCCACTGGCATTTCATCCATGAAGATACCTTCTGCTTTTTTCAACATTGCCTGACGTTTTTTAGGGTCTGTTTCTTTTTGAGAGTCAATTAATAACTTTTTATATTCTGGATTTTCCCAGTTTGTATCATTGTTTCCGCCTTTTTTGTCACGGAATAACTCTAGGAAGTTGATTGGATCGTTAAAGTCTCCTAACCAGCCCATACGCCCAACTTGATAATCTCCTTGGTGTAACTTTTCAATGTAAACAGCCCACTCAGAGTTGTCTAACTGTACTTTAATACCAAGGTTTTTCTTCCACATATCTTGAACAGCTTGTGCAATTTTTGCATGTTTTTCATCCGTGTTGTATGAAACCTTAATTGCTGGTAGTTCTGAAGCATCTTTAAGGCCCATTTCTTTCAAGCCTTTTTCTAAATATTCTTTTGCTTTTTTCACATCATTGTCTTTGAAGTAGCCTTTTTTGTTATCTTCAAACATTGTTGGTGGTACAGCCGCCATCGCTGGAACTGAACCGTCTTTTGTAATTTGTTCTGTAATACCTTTACGATCAATTGCATAAGCTAATGCTTTACGAATGTTCACATTGTCTAAAGGTTTTTGTTCTGTATTAAACTTGTACCAGTAAGTACCTGCAATCTCTTGAATGTTTAATGAACCGTCTTTCTTTAATTCAGGAAGTGCATCAGCTGGTAATTGACCGGTAGGCATACCCGCCCAGTCTAATTCACCGTTTTTGAACATTGAAAGCTCAGTGTTGTTATCATTGATCATGTACATTTCAACTTTTTTAAGTTTTACAGCATCTTTATCCCAATAGTTTTCATTAGGAACTAACTCAATTTTGTCATTATGTTTCCAAGCTTTAAGCTTGAAAGGACCGTTTGACGTATAGTTTTCGCCTGCATTTGTGTACCATTTTTCATTTGATTCAGCAATTTTCGTATTCACTGGGAAGTACGTATAGAAAGCTGTTAATTCTAAGAAATATGGCGTTGGGTTTTCTAATGTTACCTCAAGCGTTTTATCATCTGTTGCTTTAACCGCAACGTCATCTAATGAACCTTTTCCTTCATTAGCAGCCTGTGCATTTTTAACATAGTATAATTGATATGCATATTGAGATTCGTTTTTAGGATCTAACGCCCATTTCCATGCATATTCGAAATCTTTTGCTGTTACAGGGTCACCGTTTGACCATTTTGCATCGTCGCGAATCGTAAACGTATATTTAGTTTGATCATCGCTGACCTTTACATCTTTCGCCATGGCATTTTCAGGTTTTCCATCTTTACCAATACGAGTTAAACCTTCAAATGTTTGTAATAATACGTTTGATGACGTTGAATCATTAGCTAAGCCTGGGTTCAGTGAGAAAGGCTCAGTTTTAATGTTTACGCGAAGCTCTTGCTCTTTTTTCTTGTCGCCGCCATCACTGCTAGCATTTTCACTGCCACCAGATTCTTTGTTAAATCCACATGCAGCTAAAAACAAGCTCATGACAAGCAGCAAACTGAAAAGAATTGACAACCTTTTCTTCATTGCGTGTTACCCCCTATTAAATTTTGTTTGTGTGGCAACCATATTTTTTTGATATACACTAATTTCTTAATCCTCTTTCAATACAAAATAATCAGTTATTTTTTCACGTAGTAGAGCGTTAAAGACCTCACTGCAAAATTATTCTTCTACCCTATGAAACTGTCATCAATTGTTTACATGCTGTAAATCCAATGTATGCGCTTAATATGTAGAAGACTCATTCATTACAAAATTCGCTAATTGAAACAAAACATTGGCTATTTTGTTTTTTCTGAAAAATTAAGAAATTGTAATACCTTTGTAAAAAATATGTTTGTTACGCCTATTATAAATATTTTAAAAATTTATTGCAATACTATTATTTAATGGTATTTTTTTGTCATGAGGGAAAAAACCTTATCTTATAAGGATTGTGCCTACTTGTCAGACGTCTAAAATCTTTTTTGTAGTATAGGTATTACAATAGTATTACAAAGGCATTAGAAATACTAAATAAAAGATTTTTACCAAATCCTCCACCAAATTTTCATCAAGAAATGCTTTAATTAAAAGGTTCTTGTCTTTTTTTGCCGAAGAAAAATTCCAGTAAATTGTCTTATAAAACTTTTTAGCGATAAGATGTTTAAATTCCTGCTTTTTCGCGTTATAATAACGAATAACTATATAATTAAAGCTGTGAAAAAGAGTAGTATGCAGAATTTTCATTTTTAGAGAGTTTGTGGCTGGTGAGAACAAACATTGAAACCTGCAGAATGGACTTTGGAGCTTTCAAGTGCAAAGCTTGAACGTTGATCTCAACGTTACATGAATAAAGATAGTTCACAATAATGTGTGCTAATTAGGGTGGCAACGCGGTCCATTCGCCCCTAGCTTATGCTAGGAGCGGATGGGCCTTTTTATGTTGTATACGTAAACTAGCATCATATATGTGCAGATGAAAGGAAGATTTGATGAAAACAATTTTTTCAGGTATTCAACCAAGCGGTACAATCACTTTAGGTAACTACATTGGAGCGATGAAGCAATTTGTTGAACTTCAACATGACTATAACTGTCATTTTTGTATTGTAGATCAGCATGCAATTACAGCGCCTCAAGACCGTTTAGCACTTCGTAAAAACATTCGCAGCCTTGCTGCTCTGTATGTAGCAGTAGGAATTGATCCAGCAAAATCAACTTTATTTATTCAATCAGAAGTGCCCGCCCACACGGAAGCAGGATGGATGTTACAGTGCGTAGCGTATATCGGTGAACTTGAGCGTATGACTCAGTTTAAAGATAAGTCCGCTGGAAAAGAAGCAGTATCAGCAGGATTATTAACTTATCCTCCACTAATGGCAGCTGATATTCTTTTATACAACACCGATTTGGTTCCAGTTGGTGAAGATCAAAAGCAGCATTTAGAATTAACGCGTGACTTAGCTGAGCGCTTTAACAAAAAATACAATGATATCTTCACTATTCCTGAAGTACGTATTCCAAAAGTGGGCGCACGCGTCATGTCTCTTCAAGATCCTACGAAAAAAATGAGCAAGTCCGATCCAAACCAAAAAGCTTTTATTACGCTCTTGGATGACGCTAAAACGATTGAAAAGAAAATCAAAAGTGCCGTAACGGATTCAGAAGGTATTGTTCGCTACGATAAAGAAAATAAGCCAGGTATTTCAAACTTATTAAGCATTTATTCAATCCTAGCAAATAAATCAATCGAAGACATTGAAGCAATGTACGAAGGCAAAGGTTATGGTGACTTTAAAGCTGACACAGCTAAAGTAGTAGCTGAAGCACTTGCTCCAATTCAAGAAAGATATTATGAATTAGTTGATTCTAGCGAGTTAGATGATATTTTAGATCAAGGTGCCGATAAAGCAAATGCAACGGCTAATAAAATGCTTCGCAAAATGCGAAACGCAATGGGAATTGGCCGTAAACGTTAAAAAAAAACGACTGCTATGCAGTCGTTTTTTTAATTCACTTTTGGCTCTTGTTCAATTTCCCAAAGTTTTTCAAAGAAAGGTTGTCCTTTTACTAAGCGCTCGCATAATAATTTATGTTTCGGTGACCACCCTGACTTCGTTTCATCGTATAGCTGATTCCATACGTCTTGAAACGGCATCTCTTGAATGTCTTCGTATTTCGTTGGATTCCACTCTGTGTACCAGTAGCGGATTTGAGCTGTATTTTTTGTTGTATGTAGCTGATCAAGTGCCATAAATAACAGCTGTTTTAGCTGACGTTCTTTACGTGTTAGCCCTCTCATCGTTTCAGGAGACGGCGAAAGAATATGATGCTCTTTTTTAGTTAGCTCGTCTTCACTGAACTTGTATTCTAGCTCTTCTTGATCCGCAATCATCTCATAAACTAACTGTTCTTGTCTTGGAATTAAGCGGCTTTTTCGAATTGGGATATGATAGCCCATCGTATCAATTGCTAAAATATTCGTTCCATCTGTAACAATAAAACAATATTCAACCTGCGTGCGCTCATGATTTTTCCGAATGTATGCTTTCTGATAGACATCTTGTAGTAGTTGTTGAGGTAGCTCGGAAAGATCATTTTCAATGTAATGAAATAAAAGCGGATTTACTTTTAATAACGGTGCTTGATCGAGCAGTTCTACACAATCGTCTTTTCTCCACTCATGGAAATGACACACATTATAACCGTTTTCTTCGCCTTCAAACCAATTAACCCATACATCATGAAGATATAGCATAATTTACCCCTCACTTACTATCTGTTTGTTATCCATCAGTATAGGCAGAGAAAGGAATTTTTATTCCAAATGATGTTATTTTTCTAAAAATTAATTGTAAAATACCTTCGTTTTTGGTTATTATGCAAATGCACTTATTTCGAGGCTCAGACATAACGCCAGTGCTAATGATTGCTACAGGCTTCATGAACTATATCCACCCCTATAAGCAGAAAAAATCCGAGTTTCTTCTATAATAATAGGTTTGTCAGGAGGTCTGACAAACCTAAAAAAATCTATCACACTTTTGTGATAGATTTTTAACGAAGAGATTTTGGATTTAAAGCATCTTTTAATCCTTCACCAATGAAGTTGATAGCCAGGATCGTAAATGTAATAGCTAAACCTGGCGGAACCCACATCCAAGGCTTATTCTGCAGCACATCTGATTCCCTTGCTTCTGTCAGCATATTCCCCCAGCTCGGCGTATCAGCCGGCACGCCAAAACCGATAAAGCTAATCGCTGACTCAAACACGATAAGGATGGCCATCTGCAAACTGGCTTGAACCACAATCGTTGAAAACACATTTGGCAGCAAATGTTTGAAGATGATTTTAAACGGGCTGCACCCAATGGAAACAGCTGAAAGCACATATTCATTTTCTTTTTCAGCCAAGACTTTGCTTCGCACCAGCCGGGCCGTACTTCCCCAGCTTAGGAAACTAACAACTAGGATGAGCGTCCAAACGCCTGAGATTTTTCCAATTAGAATTGTATTTAACACTACAACAAAAACAATGAGCGGAAAGTTTAAGACAAAGTCTGTAAAACGCATTAAGAATTGGTCCACTTTGCCTCCGTAATAACCCGCAATCGAACCAATAAGAGTTCCGATTAAAATAACGAGTGTTGTACAAGCAACTCCAATCAGTAACGAAGTTCTTCCTCCATACAATGTACGTGCAAATACGTCTCGACCATTTGTATCCGTTCCAAACCAATGCTCACTGGAAGGCGCTGCATTCATCGCCATATAGTCGATACGTGTAATATCTGCTTTTGTAAGCAGAGGTGCAAAAATAGCAAGAAGCGTAATCACAATCATGAAAGCCAAACTTATCATGGCTAGTTTATTTTTTACAAACTTCTTTCGCGCAATCGCCCATGGAGAAAGGTTTTTAGGAGCTTTCATATTCACTTCTGGCTGTACATCTTTTTTCGTTACAATTTCCATACTTTCTCCTCCTAATCCAAACGAATACGCGGATCTGCTACGCCGTATAACAAATCAGCAACCAGATTCCCAACTAGTGTTAAAATTGAAAACAGCATTGTAAGCGACATCATAACTGAGTAGTCACGAGTTGCTACAGAGTCAACAAACAACTTTCCGATTCCTGGATACGTAAAGATTGTCTCTGTAATGATAGAACCGCTAATGATTGTTACAAGATCAAACCCTAAAAACGTAATAAGCGGAATCATTGAGTTGCGTAAGATATGAACATTATAAATTTTAGATTCTTTTGTTCCTTTTGCTCTAGCTGTGCGCACAAAATCTTTGCGACTGTTTTCAATAATATCATTGCGCAAAAATTGGGTATACTGCGCGGTCGACATCAAGCCAAGAATCAGTGCAGGTAATATAACGTGATGAATTCTACTTTGAATAAATTCCCATGATCCCTCTTTTAATCCTACTTCAACAGAACCGCTAAACGGAAACCAGCCTAACTGAAAGGAAAATAAATAAATGCCTACGATCCCTGCGATAAACGATGGAACCGCTAATGCAAAGTAATTATATCCTGCAATAAAGTTATCTGCTAAGGTATACGGTTTTCTTCCTGCATACATACCTAAAATAAATGCAAACACATACGTAATCAAAAGCGAAGTCAAAGCTAAAAAGATCGTATTAGGCATACGCTCTAAAATAATATCTAATGTCGGTAACTTATGAGTTGTTGACTTTCCTAAATCTCCTTGTGCCACTCCCTTTACCCAGTTCCAATATTGAACGTAGATAGGATCGTTATATCCTAGCTTATCACGCATTGCCTCAATGTATTTTGGATCTGTATTACTGGGGTTGATTTCTCCCCCAAAAGGGTCCCCTGGCATCATTTTTGCCAGGGAAAACACAACAAAGGAGATCAGAATCAACATTGGAATCATCCCTAAAATACGTCTTAGTGAGTATTGCAGCATCTTTGACTCTCCTTTACATGTAAAATACTTATTCCGTTACAGACCATTTCTCCGGATCTACAACTACCGTTGATGGATCTAGAGTTACGTTTTTCACACGCTTATTCACAGCATAAATATTGATATTTTCCCATAAAGGAAGTGCTGGCAGCTGCTCGTTAAAGAATTTTTGCCATTTTACATATACATCTTTACGGTGTTTATCATCAAATGATTTTTCACTCAAACCGTCTTTAAGCATTTCATCAGATTCCTTATTTACCCAACGGCCATAGTTCCATTCAGCATTAGAGCTCCATAATCCTGTAGGATCTGGATCTGAACCAGTGTCCCAAGAACCGAAGAACGCTTCTAACGCCTTATCGTCGTTATCTTTCATTTCATTGTACAAGTTAAATTCAACAAGTGAACCCGTTGCTAATTTTGTTTTAATACCAATATCATTCCATGCTTGCATAATAGCCTTCGCACGACCCTCGAAGTTGGCTGGACCAGCATAGTGACCAAATGAGATCGTAAATGGTTTTCCGTTTGGATCTTCTACAAAACCGTCATTATTCTTATCTTTATAACCAGCTTCAGCTAACAATTTCTTAGCTTTTTCTGGACTATACTTGTACTTTGTTAAATCTTTTTGGTCAGCAGCAATCCAGAATACAGACGGAATAACTGTGTTAGAAACAACCGCTTTGTCGTTCATAAATGCTTTTACCATTGCTTTTCTATCTATTGCGTAAAGCAATGCTTGACGAAGTTTTAGATCTTTGAACTTATCATAATCATCTACGTTTTTACCAGCGTTTTTATCACGATGTCCAAATCGTAGACCAATATACGAATAACTAGTTGATTTCCCTTCCAAAAAGTCTAAGTTTTCTGCTTTTTCAACTTGCCCTAAATCAGCTGGGCGAACATCCATAATGTCGACATCGCCTTTTTTCAATGCTCCGGCGGAAACAGATGGATCCAGTACTTTTACAACAACGCCATCAAGATGAGGCTTACCTTTCCAATAGTCATCATTGCGTTCCATCTGAACATATTCACTTGCTACCACTTTTTTCACTTTAAATGGTCCAACACCAATAGGCTCTTTACGAACTTGTTTGGACTCTGCAAGATCTTTTACAGCAATTCCTTCATAGTACTTTTTCGGCATTGGATACGGCCATAGATTGTCTAAGTTATTTACACGAACTTCTTTAAACGTTACTTTAAATGTTTGCGGATCTACCACTTCAACTCCGGAAATAGAATCCGCTTTGCCGTCATGATATTCTTGAGCGCCTTTAATATGCTCAACGTTTACATAGCGTGGACCTGTATAGTCTTTATCAGCAATCGTTTCATACGTATATTTAAAATCATCTGCAGTTAATGGATCTCCGTTATGCCACTTAATCCCCTTTTTTAATTTAAACGTGTAAGTTAGTTTATCACCACTCACGTCCCAAGTAGCTAAGTCAGATTTAATTTTTAATTTCTTATCATAAGTAAAAAGACCTTCATTGATAAATTCTAAGATTTGGCTATCATACGCACTACCATACAATGCGTACTCAAAAAGCCCTTCCGGCGCTCCGTCAATCCCATACGTAATCGTTCCGCCATCTTTTGGCTTGTCTGTTTTTGCACCTTCAGTTTTTGCTTCTCCGCCTTCTTTATTACTAGAAGATGAAGAACTGCTTCCACCGCTGCATGCCGCTAGAAAAAGCGATAGCACAAGCAAAATGGAAACAAGTGATAAAAACGATTTCTTTTTCATCATGACGTTCCCCCTATTTAACTAATAATCTGTTCGTATGTAGCTTTTACGAGTTATATAAATGGCAAGCTACTTGATGGCCAGGTCTCACCTCCTTTAAGGCAGGTTTCGTTTGGCTGCACTCTGCCATGGCATGTATACAGCGAGGATGAAACGCACAGCCTTTTGGCGGATCAATTGGACTTGGCACATCTCCCTGTAAAATAATACGCTGTTTTTTCTTCCGTGGATCTGGTTCAGGTATAGCCGATACAAGCGCTTGCGTATAAGGGTGCAACGGCTCTGCGTATAGACTTTTCTTATCAGCAATTTCCACTAAACCGCCTAGGTACATAACACCGATACGGTCACTCATATGTTTAACAACACTCAAATCATGGGCAATAAATAAAAAGGTTAGGTCGAATTCTTGTTGAAGTTCTTTAAGAAGGTTTAAAACTTGTGATTGGACAGAAACGTCAAGTGCCGACACCGGTTCATCAGCAATAATAAGTTTTGGACGAAGTGCAAGTGCACGTGCAATTCCAATACGCTGACGCTGTCCACCGGAAAATTCGTGAGGATATTTATAGTATGCATCTTCCGGTAACCCTACTTTTGTAAGTAGATTCATAACTTCTGATTTTAATTGATTGGTTGATTTTCCTGTAAAATTCCGAATTGGTTCAGAAATAACATCTCCAACCATTTGCATTGGATTGAGGGAAGCATAGGGATCTTGAAAAACCATTTGGAAATCTTGTCTAATTTTACGGAGAGAAGTTCCTCTTGCTTCTGTGATATCTTTACCATCGAAAATAATTTTTCCGCTAGTTGGTTCCAACAGTCTTAGAATCGTCCTTCCTGCCGTGGATTTTCCACAGCCAGATTCTCCTACCAGACCGAGCGTTTCTCCTTTTCGAATCGCAAAGGAAATACCGTCAACTGCTTTTACATCACCAATTTTCTTTCGAAAAAATCCCCCGTGAATAGGATAGTAGGTTTTTAAATGCTGAACTTCTAGCAATACATCTTTCACTGCTTTAGTCATTAGCTTGTCTTCACTCCTTTTGACGGATAGCTGTTTTCATACAGCAGACATGCGACGTCATGCCCCTGTGAATCCTCGCGAAGAACAGGCGTAACGGAACTGCAGTCTTCCATTGCATGAGGACATCGGTTAACGAAACGACAGCCTGTCCTCGGCATGTTTACAAGAGAAGGCACAATTCCTTTGATCGTATTTAATACTTCTACATCATCTTCCATGCGTGGAATTGAGTGAAGAAGAGCTTTCGTGTACGGATGTTTTGGGGCATAAAATAACGTATCAACATCTGTATGCTCAACAATTTTCCCGCCATACATGACAATCACTTCATCACACATCTCAGCAACGACTCCTAAATCATGAGTAATCATAATAATAGACATATCATTGCTTTCTTGAATTTCTTTTAACAATTCTAAAATTTGAGCTTGAACCGTAACATCCAGGGCGGTTGTCGGCTCATCCGCAATTAAAAGTTTAGGCTGACAAGCTACCGCCATGGCAATCATGACGCGCTGTCTCATTCCTCCCGACAGCTGATGCGGATATTCATCGATGAGCTTTTCGGATCTCGAAATACCAACGCTTTTTAAAAGCGCAATGCTTTTTTCACGCGCTTCCGCTTTCGATATATTCATATGGTTAAACAATACTTCCTGCAGCTGATACCCAATGGTTAAAACAGGATTGAGAGATGTCATCGGTTCTTGGAAAATCATTGAGATGTCTTTTCCCCGAACATCATTCATCTCATCCTCTGATAAGTGCGTAAGACTCTTTCCGTTAAATACAACGCTTCCGCTTCTAATTTGACTATTTACTTTAGGTAATAGCCCAATAACGGATAAAGACAATACGCTTTTTCCACAGCCAGATTCTCCTACAACTCCTACAATTCGCTTTCGTCCGACTTGAAACGACACGTCGTCCACAGCATTATGCCAGGAATCATTAATGGAAAAAGCAGTTTGTAAATTTTTCACTTCTAGTAAAGGTGTTGATTCGACGGGCTTTTTATCCATTTATAGTGCACACCTCATTTTTCTAAAAATTGTTATATTTGAATAAGATATTATTACAATTTCATTACAAAATCAATATATTTTGAAAATTAATTATATTTTTTATTTTTAAAATAATGATTTTTGAATATCTCTTCAGCACTTTAACGCATAAACCTCCTAATTTTTTGTTGAAAACAGGATAAAATTTACTATTTTTTGTTTTGGGTATATAGAACTTATTTTTTTACAGTTGGAACGCAGATTTTTTTAAGATAGTATTGGTACTAAGAGGAAGCAGCTGGGTAGTAGTTAAAGTGTGAGGCTTCATACATGAAGTAACAAGATGATAACCGATATTGTAGCCCATCATTTCTGGATACCAATTTTGGCCGAATAACAGTTGATCATATTTTTTTTCGTCAGCGCGCAGATTGTAATAAGGTTTAACATGCTTTTCCCACATTTTTTTAGCTTCTTCAATGGTATAATAATTTGTCCAAGGGGCTAAATATTTTTTACCACAATATTCCTCCACTGCTCTTTCAGCTAACCCTTCCATCATCATAGCGTCTAACAAAGTAATCGTTTCATCAGATTTGTTAATGGCTTTTAGCCTGCAAACGTGATGATATTCATGGGTAAGCACCGCTAACATTTCTTCATCGGATGTATGACTTGTCATAAACACAAATAATTTATCGGTAAAAGCGACACCTGCTCTTCCGTTAAATTCACGCTGCATTTTTCGATTTCGAGGATTGCTTGGAAGCACTAGCACTGCTACATCCGGCCCATTCCATGCTTTTTTAAGCTTTTCATAATGTGCTTTTACTTTCTTCCAAACCTGCCTTTTCTTCATTTCTTCTAATTCTTTTATAAACATTAAAGAAGGCGGACACATTCCATAGTTAAAAAGTAATTCCATATATTCTTTTTCTTTTAATTTCTTAAAATAGCGCGCAAGATAACGGCTTATTTCTTTCGGCTCCGTCCAAGTAGAAGTTGAAACAATCGGCATGTTTTCCCCTCTCTTTCTTCATCCTTTTGTTTCATGATATGTTCACAGCTACTCTTTTGGTTATTAAAAATAAAAAAAATTCTAGGCGTCAGCCTAGAATTTTTCATTATGCTTCGTACTTTTTAAAGATGATTGTTGCATTGTGACCGCCAAATCCAAGTGAGTTGCTTAGCACCGCTTTTACTTCTTGCTTACGCGCTTTGTTTGGAATGTAGTCTAAATCGCACTCTTCATCGGGTGTTTGATAGTTAATTGTTGGAGGAAGAATACCGTCTTGAATTGCTTTCACACTAAAAATAGCTTCTACTCCACCAGCAGCTCCTAGCAAGTGGCCAGTCATTGACTTTGTTGAACTAATTGCTACTTTTTGAGCGTGGTCACCAAATACTTCTTTAATAGCCATCGTTTCAAATTTATCGTTGTACCCTGTACTTGTACCGTGAGCATTGATGTAATCAATATCACTTGGCTGTAGACCTGCATCTTCAATCGCATGACGCATTGCACGAACGCCGCCTTCTCCTCCTGGAGCTGGCGCTGTGATATGATGAGCATCTCCTGTTGAACCATAGCCCACAATTTCAGCATAAATACGTGCGCCGCGTGCTAATGCATGTTCAAGCTCTTCAAGCACAACAACACCCGCACCTTCTCCCATAACGAAGCCGTCGCGGTCTTTATCAAACGGACGAGATGCTGTTGCAGGATCTGGATTTGTAGAAAGTGCTTTATTCGCACAGAAACCAGCAATAGATAAACGCGTGATTGGTGCTTCCGTACCGCCCGTCACCATCACGTCTGCATCTCCGCGTTGAATGACTTTAAATGCATCACCAATAGAGTTTGTACCTGTTGCACACGCCGTTACCGTACAAGAGTTCACGCCTTTCGCCCCTAAAGCAATAGAAACTTGTCCTGTTGCCATATCAGGAATCATCATCGGAATAAAGAATGGACTTACACGGCGGGCACCTTTTTCTAATAACGTTGAATATTGATTTTCAAACGTTTCCATACCGCCAATTCCAGATCCAATCCAAACCCCGACGTTTGGAGCAATCTCTTCCGTAATAGTCAAATTCGCATCTTTAACAGCCGCCAATGCAGCTACCATTGCATATTGAGTAAAGCGGTCCATCTTACGAGCCTCTTTGCGATCAATAAAATCTTCCACGTTAAAATCTTTTACTTCAGCCGCTACTTTAGCAGGAAATTCATCTGCATCTAGTCTTGTTAAAGGACCAACGCCAGACACGCCTGCTACTGCGTTTTTCCAAGCTGTTTCTACGTCATTTCCAATTGGTGTAAGCCCACCAAGTCCTGTTACAACTACACGTTTTTTATTCATCGTACATTCATCTCCTTCAGTTGCTTTAAAAATGTAGTGTTATTTTCCCCATCTAATGGCAATAGCTCCCCATGTTAAGCCGCCTCCGAAGCCAACCATTACAATTAAATCATCGTCTTGAATTTTCCCTGCTTCAAGCTCATGAACAATTGAAATTGGAATCGATGCTGCTGATGTATTGCCGTAGTATTGGATTGTTTTAGACATTTTTTCTTCAGGCAAGTCTAATCGCTGTCTTGCAGCTTCCATAATACGAATATTCGCTTGATGAGGTACAAGAAAATCAACATCCTCTTTTGTTAAACCTGCTTTTTCAATTACATTAACAGCAGATTCCCCCATTTGTCGAACAGCAAACTTAAATACTTCACGTCCGTTCATGACAATATGATCAAGCTCGTTTTGATACAAGTGCTTGCCTCCTGTACCGTCGGATCCTAGTTCAAAGGATAAAATACCTCGTCCTTCTGACACAGGTCCCATTACAACTGCACCTGCTCCGTCTCCGAATAAAACAGCCGTGTTACGGTCGTCCCAATCTGTAATCTTAGAAAGCTTTTCTACACCGACCACTAATATATGCTTGTAAGCATTAGTTTCAATAAATTGCTTAGCTGTAATCATGCCGTACATAAATCCTGCACATGCTGCACTCACATCGTAAGAAGCTGCTTTTTTTGCTCCCAATTTTTCTTGCAGCATACATGATACTGTAGGAAACGGTTGATCTGGCGTTACCGTAGCAACAATGATCATGTCAATATCTTCTGCCTCGACGTTAGCTTTATGTAAAGCTTCAACTGCTGCTTTATAAGCTAAATCAGATGTGTCCTCGTTATCGGCTGCAATTCGGCGCTCTTGAATACCTGTGCGCGTACGAATCCACTCATCTGATGTATCCATTACTTTTTCAAGATCTAAATTTGTTACAACTTTCTCTGGTACATAACGTCCAATTCCTAGAACACCAGCGTTCATATCAACCTCTCCTTTAAATAAAAGGCTTATATTCCTATAAAACCTATATCTGTCATTTCATTTACCGATTATATAATCAATTATTATGAGTTGGTACTAATTTTACTTCATTTTTTATTTTTTGTCTATATGGGTGTTCGTCCTACTCAGGTATCTATCATGCTACATATAGTAATCATACGGGTCCCTCTTACTCTAGTATGGGACATTAGGTAAGAACTTACCCACCATTAAAATAGTGAAAGGAATGAGTATCATGGCAAGAAGACAAAGAAATGAAGCTTTTTCTGATTTTATGTTTGGAGCTGGGCGCAGAAAATCAAGAGAAGAAAGAGAGCGAGAGGAGTGGGAAAGATTATTCAAACAAATCGATGAAATTGTACTCGCCGTTGAAGAACTAGCTCCTCTTCTTAAACAGTTTGCCCCTTTAGTCGATTTATTTTACAAACAAAAATAACAGCTCGGATTCTACCGAGCTGTTTTCTTTAGTTGTTTTCATTTTCAGCTAATGCATCTTGCTTGCCAAGCTCATAGGCGTCGTTCATTACTTTTGTCAGTAATGTCAATACCGGCTGTACGTGTTCCATTGATAACTCAACGCCTGTTTCATCTAAAATCTGCTTTGCTTCTGGCAAGTACTTCATTGCAATTTGCATGAATTGCATATTTTGCTCTTCCATAGTGAAATCTCCTTTATTAAAAACATTTATTCCTCCTTATATTAGCGAATCTATTCTATAAGTACAACTTTTTCCTTTTAATGAAGAGGTAAAAAGAATGTTCTCATATGTTTTTTTTGCAGGTAAATGCCTTCTTTAGCCGTTACTTTGGAAGAAAAATGCAGCAGTTCTTTCGCTTTCCTGCTGATTTCATATTTTTCTTGAGCCGCTTCTTCCTTCACCTCCATATGAGTAATGTTTGCTCCAGCGCTCCAAGGCTGTAATTTTTCTTCAACTAAATGAACCACTTCATATGAATATGCACCAGTTTTACAGCGTCTGAGTGCACTGACGGCGTCTTCAATATAAATAATAAAATCCGTGCCTTCCATAATGGTAAAAGCTTCCTCGTACCCGGCAATATTTTTAGAATAGCACATTGACAAAGGCTGCCAAGGTCCGTAAAGAGTGGGCGTTCTGACAATCATAATGGGCCATCCATCATCTTTATATTTTTCTATCATTCGCTCAAAATGAACGTATAGCCTTCCTTCACTACTGTCCGGTTCTGGAATTGTTGTTTCTTCAATCTTTCGCTGCTGGTCTCCAAATACGCGCATGGTAGAAACAAACACAAATCGAATGTTGAATTGACGGCATTTATTAAGTGCTTGAATGAGTACTTGCTGCGCTTTTTGCATTTCTTGTCTTAAAAAATCAGGATGATAAAAATCTCCTCCATCGAAATACGTGAAGTAGACAATATCCGTTTCTGAGGTAATCATATCTAATGAATCGCCTACTTCAGTCGATACATAATTAGCGTTTCGCCCTAAGAAAAATTTCATCTCTTCCTGCAAATCATCTTCTTCTTTATGAGCAGAATGTGTATATCCTTTTACTTCTGTACCTTCGTCTAAAAAAGTCATACATAAATGAAAACCAATAAAGCGGTTTGCCCCTATTACTACTACATTTCCCATATCGCTTCCTCCAATTCTTCATTCATCATTTATTAAACAAAAGCTTAAAGCCCTATAGTTATAGAGAGTACTCATTCCTTATTTCAAAGTAGTTCATCCGTAAAAACATCATGAACTCTCTTTTTCCTTTTATCTCTTATACAAAAAGCCCCTATGATATGTATAATCATAGAAGCTTTGCTTATAACACTTTTTCATGCTGTTTATAAAATTGGAGAAGGGACCGTTCAAATAAATAGTTTTTTTCAGGCAAATAAAGTGAAAGCATAATCGGAGAGTGAAGTTCTTCACGATGTAGTTCATATTTTTTACTGTGTGCAATTGGATAATGAGTAGAGGCATTAGGCGCGGTCCATATCTTCACGGGCAGCGTTGATTTTAATTCCGTAACGGAAGGGTACTCCTTAATTAGCTTTGATACTTGCTTCCGCTCCACTTTATAAGCTTGAGTCAAGTCCTTCGTGAATTGTTTATAAAAGAATTTATTGTTTTTTTCATGTTCTGCATGCGTATGAAGATCAATACACGGATTTAGTAAACCAGCTGATCGAATGAACGTATTCCCGTCATTTTCCATTAGCTGCAGCGCTAACAGAGCCCCCATTCCTTCAGCTAAAATATGAATTCGTTTATTTAAAATTTCTTGTTTCATTACTAAATGATAAAGTTGTTTTGCAAGGTGATATGCTTCAGGAGACCCCCAATGCCGGCCATATAAATTGGAATAAAATACTGTGTATCCTTCATCTTGTAAACATTGCAACAGCTGTGACCTTCCGCCGTGCTGAATCCATAAGCTAGTTGAACTTTCAACAAAATGATCTTTATCACCCAATACTAACACACCGAAACCATTCGGTCGTTCAGGGACATGTACGACATTCCATTGCGTATCTAAGCTAAAAAAGCGTCGATGTATCATAGCTCTTCCTCCGTAACTTACTAGTTGTTCCATACAGTGTATGATAGAACCATAAAAAAGCGCACTAGAATAATGCCTATTTCTGACTTATTGCTCTTTTGTTTCTGCATGGGAGCACGCCCCTTATTTATTCATAAAAAATTCAATTTCTTATTTGACTGGTATATGCTAAAATGAAATCAAACTGTACTGTAAATGAGGTGAATAGAATGCGTGTCGTAATGGCTTTTGTTTGGGGCTTTTTACTAATGAATATGGCAGTGTACGTAATCTCTGCAATGACGGGCGGTACTTACAGTTTCGCAACCGCTTCCATCCTTGGAGTAGTTTTCACGCTAGTTGTAATTTTGATTGGAGAACTGGGTGTACCGAATAAACCAGCAAATAATCAACACTAAAAAGTGTTGGCTGTAAAGCCAGCGCTTTTTTTATTTTTTGGCATAGGTTCTTCTCAGTACTTTCTTTCCTTACCTCGTATTCAAGACATAGGACTGAGAGTGCTTTTCTCTATCTATATATAGTCGGAATCATTGATTATCCCAAACTTTAACTATATAATTTTAGAATAATCAAACTATTAACTTTAGGAGTGAATACTGCTGTGACTAAAGAAAAAATTGGTTTTATCGGAACAGGCGTTATGGGTCAAAGCATGGCCGGGCATTTAATTGACGCAGGATATGAAGTCCTTGTTTATACACGAACAAAAACTCGTGCTCAAGCACTACTTGAAAAAGGGGCCAAATGGAAAGAAACCGTTCAAGAAGTGGCCGAACAATCTGATGTTATTATCACCATGGTAGGCTATCCTCACGATGTAAAAGAGATTTATTTAGGAAAAGACGGCATTATACATAATGCAAAGAAAGGCTGCTATACAATTGATATGACGACATCAAGCCCTATACTTGCTCGTGAGATTTATCAAGCAGCAAAAGAGAAGCACATTCATGCGCTTGACGCTCCTGTTTCAGGAGGAGATATTGGGGCTCAGAAAGCAACCTTAGCGATTATGGTAGGAGGCGATTCTGAAGCATTCTCTGCCGTTACGCCTATTCTTGAAAAAATGGGGACAAATATCGTTCTTCAAGGAAGCGCCGGTGCTGGTCAACATACAAAAATGTGCAATCAAATTGCTATTGCCTCTAATATGATGGGTGTCTGCGAAGCGATACTTTATGCTGAAAAAGCCGGATTAGATCCGAATACCGTTCTAAAAAGTATTGAAACAGGCGCAGCGGGAAGCTGGTCGTTAAGCAATTTAGCTCCTCGCATGATTAAAGGAGACTTCGAACCAGGCTTTTATATTAAACACTTCATTAAAGATATGAAGATTGCCATTGAATCAGCTGAAGAAATGGAGCTGTATACACCCGGGCTAAAATTAGCAAAATCGCTTTATGAACAGCTCGAAAAACAAGGCCAGGATAATAAAGGAACACAGGCTCTGTATACCCTTTTAAAACAGCATGCCCTAACTGTATAAAGACAGGCAGCTCATTACGAGCTGCCTGTTTTTATTAATGATTTACGCTTCATTTAACGAATTCATAAAACGACTGAATGCGAGCTGCCCTTCAGCAGTTTGTTTAAACACACCTGCATGCTCTAAAATAGTCGCAAAGATCCAACCGAGCTCTTGTTGAAGAATGCTTTGGACATTTTCCACTTCAATATGCGGATATTTTTTCTTGATGTGTTCAGCCCACTTCACGTGTTTTTTCACTTGATCATGCCTGCTGGCTACTTCACTCAGGTTATTCTGAACTAACCCTTTGGCCACTAGACTCATTTCGTCTTTCAAACGACCGGGTAAAACCGCAAGCCCCATTACTTCAATTAAACCTATGTTCTCTTTTTTGATATGATGAACTTCTGCATGCGGATGATAAATGCCATCTGGATGCTTGCTGTTTGTTCGATTGTTTCGCAGTACTAAATCTAATTCGTACAAATCCCCTCTTTTCCTAGCAATAGGCGTGACCGTATTGTGAGGGGTTTGATCTGTAAAAGCTAAAATACCAGCACTTTGATCACTATATGATTTCCATTTCTTCAAAATGAAATCCGCTGCTTCCACTAATGGTGCAAGGTGCGAACTTTGAAGACGAACGACCGACATTGGCCAATGAACAATTCCAGCTTTCACGTTTGGATGCGCTTCAAGAGAGAACGATTTATTTATTCTTGCTTTAGCCATAGGAAACTCATGATAGCCTCCTTGAAAGTGATCATGCGTTAAAATAGATCCTCCTACGATGGGTAAATCTGCATTTGACCCTAAAAAATAATGTGGGAATTGTTCAACGAAGGCAAGCAGCCGCTTAAACGTTTGCTTTGAAATATGCATAGGTGTATGCTCACTCGCAAAAACAATGGCATGTTCATTATAATAAACGTAAGGTGAAAACTGCATGTACCACAGCTCTTCCTGCAATTCCACAGGGATAATCCGGTGATTTTGGCGAGCTGGGTGGTTAATGCGGCCTGCATAGCCAGCATTTTCTTTACAGAGCAGGCATAGCGGGTAGTTGCTTTCTTTCAGTGATTTGCTTGCTGCAATTGCTTTTGGATCTTTTTCCGGCTTAGATAAGTTGATAGTAATTTCAAGTTCTCCAAAGTCAGTGTTTGTTACCCATCTTTCGTTTTTAGCAATTCGATCTCTGCGAATATAGTGAATGTCTTTTGACAGCTTATAATAATAGCTTGTGGCTTTTTGAGGGTTTTGCTGATAGTGATCGTAAAAGGTTCGATTAACCTCTGAAGGCATGCTTGCAAAGCATCCCATTATTTTGGTATCGAATAAATCTCTATATGTGATAGAATTATCGGCGATTCGATTGTTTTCGGCAGCCCAATCAAGCATGTTATCTAAAATAGCAGCTGGATGTTCCAAACGTTCTTCTTTAACTTCTACCGTAATACATTCGTCGAGTTCTAACACTTCCAGCAGTTTATTTCTCACCACATCTATATCCCATTTTGTTACTAGATTCTTTTGTAAACCATATTGAATAAGTCGGGTGATTTCTTCATGAATGTTGACTGACATACACTCGTTCCTTTCTCTATCTGTTTTCTCTTATACTGCTTCTAATGTGAGTTCACGCGCTCCTTCTCCAACCGTAACCACATAAAATTCAGCTTCTAAACTCGTTTGCTTATAATAAGCGTCTTTTACTTCCTCAATAAATCTATCAACCTGTGCTTTTTTTACGATACTGATTGTACAGCCGCCAAAGCCTGCACCCGTCATGCGTGATCCAATCACACCTTCTTGCAACCAGGCTGCTTCTACAAGAGCATCTAATTCTTTTCCACTTACTTCATAGTCATCTCGCAGCGAACAGTGCGACTCATTCATCAATTGACCAAATCCTTTTAAATCGCCGTTTTGCAATTTAGCAACCGCTTCTTTTGTGCGTTCATTTTCATATACCGCATGTTTAGCGCGCTTACAATCTACTTCGTTTTGTATTAAAGATTTGTGCTTTTCAAATTGTTCTTTCGTTAAATCACCAAGCGAATCAATGGAAAGTGAAGTTTGCAAATCTGACAGTGCTCTTTCACACTCCATACGGCGCTCATTATATTTTGAATCTGCCAGCCCTCTTCGCTTATTTGTGTTAGAAATAACGAGCACAGCATCTGTTAACTGCAGCGGGCTATACTGATATTCAAGAGTCTGGCAGTTTAACAATACGGCTTGATTTTCTTTTCCCATTCCAATTGCAAACTGATCCATAATCCCGCAGCTTACGCCGATAAATTCATTTTCAGCTTGCTGCGCCATTTTTACAAGGTCCATCATATTAATATTCAATTCAAGAATTTTATTTAAAAGTACGCATGTGACTAACTCAATTGATGCCGACGATGAAAGCCCTGCTCCGTTAGGAATGTTGCCGAAAAACAAGATATCAAAACCAAAAGGAAGATCATATCCGTGCTTTTTAAAGGTGTCCATTACTCCTTTTGGATAATTAGCCCAATCATCCTCGGTTTTGTACGTTAATTGCTCTAAAGAGGATTCAATAACGCCTGCTTCAGAGAAGTTTTTAGAGTACATACGTATTTTTCGATCATGACGTTTTTGTACTACCGCATACGTTCCTATACTCAATGAACAAGGAAAAACATGCCCTCCATTATAATCAGTATGTTCTCCAATTAAATTGACACGCCCTGGTGCAAAAAAGCAGCGAATAGCTTCTGACGAATGAAATATTTGTTTGAACTCTTCGATTAATTTTTCCAGCATTTATTATCACCTATTTTAAGTAGTTTTTTGGAAACGGATTCATATGTACATTGTAAAGTCCAATTTTCCTTGCCTCAATGGTAAAATTCCTATCGATAATCGGTACTTTTTTGCTTATCACTTTAAAAATGATTCTTTTAAATTGATGATGAACTGCTCTTGCGCCAAAAAGGTGTTATCTTCATGGGAGCCTTGACTTGCAAATTATAAGAAAATAATAGATTTAGAGACATTCACTAAAAATAATCATGATATTTTCAAAAAATTATAGAAAAATGAAAGCGATTACGTTAAAGTAAGAATTAAGTACTACTTTATTTCAAAAAGAAGGTGAAAATTTGCTCTCACATTTCCAAGCTCAAGAATATTCAACGTACGCATACAGGTTTTTAGAATCCCGCACAAACGAAGTTGCGCAGCTCTGGTCGGTTGGATGGGATGAAGTTTTCTCGCCCCTTTATAACTGGAGCGGAAATCAGCGAAAAGATGTAGGAAAATATATTTTTCAATACACGGTTTCTGGGTACGGGATGATTGAAATAGATGGACAAGAATATAAAGTGGATGCTGGAAAAGCATTCATCGTCAATATACCTGGAAATTATCGCTATTACTTACCAAAGGAAAGTGAAAACTGGGAGTTTATTTTTCTTACATTATACGGAGATGAAGTACAAAAATGCTGGGATTATATTCAGTCAACCCACTCCCCTGTAATTCGATTTCACCCTGAATCAGCACCTGTTCAGCTGCTTGCTCAGATATATAAGAGGGCAAGTGAAAAACATATAGCAGATCCATTTCATGCCTCAAGCTTATCTTACCGCTTTGTAATGGAGCTGTATCAATATATTAAAAGCATGGACAGTTTTACAGAGGATTGGCCTGAAAGTATCATTAGCTCTATTTTATTTGCCCGCAATCATTATCATGAAGAAATCGGTCCGGATGAAATGGCAGATGCAGCTCATTTATCTCGCTATCATTTTAGCCGGTTATTCAAACAAACAACAGGGATTACGCCGATTCAATATTTAACGAAGCTTCGCATTCAAAAAGCGGCCGAGCTATTGCATCAAACCAAGTATTCAATCGAAGAAATTGCTGAAAACGTCGGCTATGCAAATGCCAATTATTTAACAAAAGTATTTCGCAAAACAACCAATATGACACCCGGGCAGTATCGAAAAAGTGATGCATCCATTGATGAACACTTTGCATTACCAAAATAAAAACGACTTCCATAAAAGGAAGTCGTTTTTATTTTTTATCGGGAATTTCTACTACCACAGAACCTTTTTCGTAAATAAAAGTCAATTTTTTACCCGGGATAATCATATTTTCTAAAATATCTCGTGCAGCTTGAAGTGCAAACTCTGTCCGTTCTGCCTTTTCCTGCACTTCTTCATTTTCAGCTTGAAGATCATTTTTATCCAGCGCTCTTATTTTAGTTAATGCCTGATCTATAAAATCGTATGCTTCGTCATATATAAGCTCTATACGGTCCTTCATGTGCTCATTCATGCTCCTTTGCCCATTTTGTATTATCATAAATGAATTAGATATATTCTACAACCTAAAACTGAATAAGTTTTTACGCTTAGCTCTCACGTATTTTTTTTTATTTATTTTAAAAGGGATGCTGCTCTTAATAGCAAAAAAAGACCATTCAAATTATCATGAATGGCCTTTTGAGAAAACTTATACGCTGACAACAAACTCATCATCTTTTACATCAACTGTCACTTGACTATAATCTTCAATTTGCCCTGCAATTAATTCTCTGGCAATTTTTGTTTCAATATATTTTTGAATAAACCTTTTTAAAGGGCGCGCTCCGTATACCGGATCAAACCCGGAGGCCGCAATATGATTTTTTGCTTCTTCTGTTAACATTAACGAAATATGACGATCGGATAAACGCTTTTCAAGCTGAAGCAATAGCTTATCAATAATTCCCTTTACTTCATGAACAGTTAGCGGTTTGAATAAAATCGTGTCGTCTACTCGATTTAAAAATTCTGGGCGAAAATGCTGTCTTAATTGAGCCATCACTTGCTCTCTGGCTTTTTCAGTAATCTCGCCTTCACTTGTTAAACCATCTAATAAAAATTGAGAACCAATATTTGACGTCATAATAATGACTGTATTTTTAAAATCAATGACTTTTCCTTTTGAATCTGTTGCTCTTCCATCATCTAGTATTTGAAGGAGCACGTTAAATACTTCAGGATGAGCTTTTTCAATTTCATCTAATAAAACGACTGAATAAGGCTTGCGTCTCACCGCTTCCGTTAGCTGTCCGCCTTCTTCATACCCTACATAGCCAGGAGGCGCTCCTATAAGCCTAGAGACCGCATGCTTTTCCATGTATTCAGACATATCAATACGAACCATTTGTTCTTCACTGTCAAATAACGAATGTGCCAACGTTTTGGCTAGCTCCGTTTTTCCTACTCCGGTAGGTCCTAGGAAAATAAATGATCCAATTGGGCGGTTCGGGTCTTTAATGCCTGCCCTTGCGCGAATCACAGCATCTGTAACTAAGGATACGGCTTCGTCCTGTCCAATCACACGCTTCTGTAAAATTGACTCAAGCTTCAACAGCTTTTCTCTTTCTCCTTCAACTAGTTTCGACACCGGAATTCCCGTCCATCTTCCTACAATTTCAGCAATTTCTTCTTCCGTTACCTCTTCTCTTAACAAACGGTTTTCTTGTGCTTTTTCAGCAGCTGTTTCTTCCAGCTGTTTTAGTTCTTTTTCAAGAGCTGGAATGCGTCCGTGGCGAAGTTCGGCTGCTTTATTTAAATCATATTTCCCTTCAGCTTCTTCTAGGTCTCGCTTCGCTTTTTCAAGCTGCTCCCGGACATCTTGCACCGTTTGAATCGACTGCTTTTCTTTTTCCCACTGCAGCTTCATTGTATCTGCACGTTCTTTTAAATCAGAGACTTCTTTTCGAATTGCCTCTAACCTTGTGATGCTTGCTTGATCTGTTTCTTTACTTAATGCCGCTTCTTCAATTTCAAGCTGCATGACACGTCGCGTTACTTCATCTAATTCTGATGGCATCGAATCAATTTCTGTTCGAATAGTTGCGCATGCTTCATCAATTAAATCAATTGCTTTATCAGGTAAAAAGCGATCTGAGATATAACGATCCGACATAACCGCTGCTGAAACAATCGCCCGGTCATGAATATTTACACCGTGATGAATTTCAAATCGTTCTTTTAAACCACGTAAGATAGAGATTGTATCTTCTACTGAAGGTTCTTCAACCAGCACCTGTTGAAAGCGTCTTTCAAGAGCTGGATCTTTTTCAATATACTGACGATACTCATCAAGAGTTGTAGCTCCTATACAGTGAAGTTCTCCTCTAGCAAGCATTGGTTTTAAAATATTCCCTGCATCCATCGCTCCGTCTGTACGACCTGCTCCAACGATTGTATGAAGTTCGTCAATAAATAAAAGAATTTGACCGTTGCTTTTCTTAACTTCTTGAAGAACAGCTTTTAAACGCTCTTCAAATTCGCCTCTGAACTTCGCTCCTGCTACTAAAGCTCCCATATCTAATGAGAAGATGGTTTTATCTTTTAATCCTTCAGGCACATCTCTACGAACAATTCGCTGTGCTAGACCTTCAACAATCGCTGTTTTACCAACGCCAGGTTCTCCAATCAAAACTGGATTGTTTTTTGTTTTTCGCGATAAAATGCGGATAACGCGGCGAATTTCTCCGTCTCGTCCAATGACTGGATCAATGTTCCCTGCTCTTACTTCTGCCACTAAGTCTCTTCCATATTTAGCTAACGCTTCATATGTAACTTCCGGATTTTGACTTGTAATTCGCTGATTTCCTCGAAGGCTAGTAAGCACATCTTGCAAAGCTTTTTTTGTTATACCGTGACTTGAAAATAACTTGCCATATTCACTAGAAGACGGTTCCTGTGCTAAGGCTAAAAAGATGTGCTCAACTGAAACATAATCATCTTGCAGACGAGATGATTCTTCTTGAGCTTTGACAAACAGCTGCTGGAGTTTATTTGTAATATAAACTTTCCCTACTTCAGCTCCACTTCCTGTAACAGCAGGTTTTTTCGCAAGCAGTTGATTTACCTGCTGCTGAAAAGATTGATGATCTATATGTAAATGACCTAATATGCGAGGAGCAATACCATCTTGCTGATGAATAAGCGTATAAAGCAAATGAGCAATATCCACTTCCTGCTGATTTCGTTTAATAGCTTCGGACTGCGCTTCCATCACGCCTTCTTGCAATTTTTGGGTCATTTTATTTATGTCCATTGAACATCCTCCTTCGATACATTTGACCTTTATTGACCTTTATTTCATTATACCCAGCAATGGGAAAACAAGTAAAGCCATTCAATTTAGAATGGCTTCTTTATTTTTTTACTATTTAAGGCTTGCGCATGTATATCCAGTGGCGGTCATCGTTTGCCGTCTCTGGAAAACGCTCTCCTGCTTTTAATTTAACCTTTTGAGGATTATTTACGTTGCTTCCTGTTTCACCAATTTCAATATACACTCCGTTATTAGGAGCTTTTTGACCCGGTGTGAAATGACGATTTTGTCCCATTGTCCTGCCTCCTCATTCCTGAAATGAAATGTTCTCCTATACTATTCCCTTAAGATTTCCGTTTCATAATGGAGATGTTTTCATATTAGGAACAGAACAGAAAAGAGCAGACCTTTAGATCTGCCCTTTTGTATCAATGAGTAAATTTAATAGCTTGTTCAATTTCAGTTTCTCCGGCTAACATTTCAAACGTTTTTCCTATCGTAGCTTCTTCGTTTAGGCATTCTACAAGCACGGTTGCTACATCTGCTCGAGGAATCGTCTGAGATTTATCTTCAATATCATTATTGATATCAATTTTTCCAGTAGCTGAATCATTCGATAAAGTTCCTGGTCGTACAATTGTATATTGCAGATTAGACTGCTTTAAGTATTCATCCGCTATCGCTTTAGCACGCAGGTAAAGTTGTAAGCCTTCTGGTCCTTGTTCAGGTGCATCTGTTCCCATTGAACTTAACATAACAAAGCGCTTCACACCTTGATTTTTTGCTTCATCAATGATATTTTTAGCACCGTTTTGATCCACAGCGATTGTTTTTTCGTCTCCCGTATGTCCTCCAGAACCTGCTGCAAATATGACAGCATCCATACCTCTTAAAGCATCTGAAACATCTTGCTCCAAGTCACCAAGTACAACGTTAGCGCCCAGCTTTTTTAAAGCGTCTGCTTGTTTTTCGTCGCGAATCATCGCATAAGCTTCATGCTGCTTGCTGTTTGCGACTTTTTCTACCACTTGTTTTCCCGTTGTTCCGTTTGCTCCAACAACTAATACTTTCATCATAAATCACCTTTCGTTCTGTTTAGTATACAACTGGTGTTCCCACAATTAATTCCCTTTAAACAAAAAAACCTTTCTGATATTCTCAGAAAGGTTTTTTTCTTAGCCTAAAATTGCTTGAAGCAAGGCCTTTTGTACATGCATACGATTTCCAGCCTGCTGGAAAACAACCGAATTTGGTCCGTCAATAATGCTTGCTGTCACTTCTTCTTCACGATGCGCAGGCAAGCAGTGGAGAAATAAATAGTCTGACTTCGCATGGGCAGCTAGCTCTTCATTTACTTGATAAGGAGCAAATATTTTCAAGCGCTGCTGTGCTTCTTCTTCCTGTCCCATACTTGTCCACACGTCTGCATAAATAGCATCGGCATTTTTTACAGCCTCTACAGGATCTTTTGTAATCGTAACCTTCGCACCCGTTTTAGCAGCTACTTCATTAACATAAGCTGTTACAAAGTCTTTTGGCTCATATCCGTCAGGGCATCCAATTGAAATATCTATTCCCATTTTTGCACATGCAATCATTAAGGAATGCGCTACATTATTTCCGTCTCCAACATAAGCTACTTTTAGCCCATCAAATGATTTCTTGTGCTCGTAAATCGTTAATAAATCAGCTAGAGCCTGACAAGGATGATAATCATCTGTCAAACCATTAATAACGGGAATGGATGCGTAATCTGCAAGCTCTTCGATCTTGCTATGTTCAAACGTACGAATCATGATAGCATCGATGAATTCAGATAGTACGCGTGCTGTATCAGCAATCGTTTCTCCGCGTCCAATTTGTAAATCCTGGCTGCTTAAAAAGAGGGCGTTTCCTCCAAGCTGCATCATTCCCGCTTCAAATGAGACTCTTGTTCTTGTTGAAGATTTTTCAAAAATGAGCCCCAGCGTTTTTCCTTTTAACGATGTGACGATTTCACCATTTTTATGCTTTTCTTTCAGCTCAATGGCGCTTTCTAAAAGTGACATAATATCGTCTGATGATAAATCTTTAAGCGTAAGCAAATCTTTTCCCTTTAAATTCGTATTTACCGATACTGTACTCATGATACTGTCACTTCCTTTTTAGTTTTTTGAAACCATTCTTGCAGTGATGAAACGTGATATTCATCGACTTGGAACGATTGGAAAAATAGCGAAGCCGTTTCTACCTCCGTCATAACCATTAAACCGTGTTTTAATGCTGACATACGGCTTTCTTTATCTTCAGGCTGTAAACTTACATATAATAAAGCTTCTTTCGTTTTTACCCATTCACTAACTTCTTTATCTTTAACAAGAGTTAATCCCGCGCTTTGCGCAAGTTCTTCAAGACCCTGCGCTTCTCCGTTAATATACACTTCTGCAGCACCTTTTTTACTTAACACATACTGATGGAATACTTTTTTTGCTGCTTCTTCAATCGTTGAAGAAATCGCAATTCCTTCACCAGTTGACTTCATTTCTGGTCCAACAAGCGGATCAACTCCTGATAATTTACTTGTCGAAAATACTGGAAACTTAATAGTTGTATAAGCCGGATCCGGCAATAAGCCTAGCTTCTCGCTAATTTCCGACAATGATTTCCCAAGCAATATTTGAGTTGATAGCGAAACAAGCGGCGTGTTGCACACTTTGCTTACTACAGGCACTGTACGGCTGGCACGCGGATTAACTTCCAGCATGTAGACTTCATCGTTGTAAATAACATATTGGATATTCATAATCCCTTTATATTGAAGTTTGTTTACAATTTTTTGAGCGTAGCTCACCATTTTTTCTTTATGTGCTGCTTCTACTGTTTTTGCTGGTAAAAGCGCATAGCTGTCTCCTGAATGAACGCCGGCTTTTTCAATATGTTCAACGATTGTCGGAATCAACACATCTTTTCCGTCTGCTACAACATCAATTTCTGCTTCTTTTCCAGGGAAGTAAGCATCAATAAGCATTGGGAAATGAGACGCTTTAATAGCTGGTAAACAAGCCTGCAGCTCCGTTTCATTTTGAATTGTCAGCATTCCTTTTCCGCCAATGACGTAAGAAGGACGAATAAGTAATGGGAATCCCATAGCTTTTGCTTTTTGTACAAGTTCTTTCGCGTCTTTCGCCATTTCACCTGGAATATGAGGAATATCACAGTCGTCTAAGAGCTTATAAAACAGGTCGCGATCTTCAAGTGCATCAATAACATCATTTGTAATCCCTAGTAAATTGACGCCAGCTTCTTCTAGCCCTTTAACAAGCGAAATAGCCGTTTGACCTCCGTATTGAACAATTACATCCGTCACATTTTCAGCATCAAGAACGTTTAGCACATCTTCTACTGTTACAGGTTCAAAATATAAGCGGTCTGCTACTTCAAAATCCGTACTTACCGTTTCTGGATTGTTGTTAATTAAAATTGTTTCGTATCCTTCTTTTTCAAGAGCTAACACACCGTGTACAGAGCTGTAGTCGAATTCTACTCCTTGGCCGATACGAATCGGTCCAGAACCGATAATCGCAACTTTTTTATTCGTTGATGGTTCAATCTCACTCTCGCCATAATAACTAGAGTAGAAATAAGCCGTAGAGGATTCGAACTCCGCTGCACATGTATCTACCATTTTGTAGCTTGGCGTAATATGTAGTGCTTTACGTTTCGCTCTTACGTCAAGCTCTGGCACGTTCCATACGCTTGCTAGATACGCATCTGTAAAACCATGCTCCTTCACTTGCTTGAAGTGTTCAGCTGTAATGGAATCAAAACGTACTTCCTTCAAAGAGGCTTCCATTTTAATCAGCTGCGTAAAGTGTGTTAAATAGAAATAATCAATTTGCGTTACTTCATGGATATACTCAGGCGTTGTACCGCGACGTAAAAGCTCAAGGATAACAAAAATACGCTCATCGCTTTGTTCGCCAAGCTTGCTTTTTAATTCATCCGTTGAAAGTTCTTGCAGTTCTTCTACTTCCAATCCTTGTAAATCAATTTCTAAAGAAGACAGTGCCTTTTGGAAGCTACGTGTAAAGTTACGGTCAATAGCCATTACTTCTCCAGTTGCTTTCATTTGCGTGCCAAGCGTTCTCTCCGCGTAGAAAAACTTGTCAAACGGCCATCTTGGAAATTTCACTACTACATAGTCAAGAGCTGGTTCGAAGCTTGCATATGTGTCTCCTGTTACAGGATTTAATAACTCATGAAGCGTGTAGCCTACTGATAGTTTTGCAGCAATTTTAGCAATCGGATAGCCCGTTGCTTTTGATGCAAGAGCAGACGAACGGCTCACACGCGGATTTACTTCAATTAAATAGTACTGCTTGCTTTTTGGATCAAGCGCAAACTGAATGTTGCAACCTCCAATAATGCCAAGCGATGAAATAATTTTAACTGAAGCCGAACGAAGCATTTGATATTCCACGTCGGTTAACGTTTGAGAAGGAGCAACAACTACCGAATCTCCAGTATGAACACCCACGGGATCAATATTTTCCATGTTACAAATTGTAATGCACGTATTGTTCACGTCACGCATAACCTCGTACTCAACCTCTTTAAATCCAGCGATGCTTTTTTCAATTAAGCATTGAGTAATAGCACTTTCACGTAAACCTGACGCTGAAAGTTTTTCAAGTTCTTCCATAGAATGAGCAATTCCTCCGCCCGTTCCGCCTAACGTATAAGCAGGACGTACAATAACAGGAAAACCAATTTTCTCGGCAAAAGCTAATGCTTCTTCTACTTTTGTGACAACTTCACTTTCCGGCACCGGTTCATTTAGTTCATTCATTAATGCACGGAACTCTTCACGGCTTTCACCTTTTTTGATTGATTCAATCGGTGTTCCTAAAAGTTTCACATCGTATTTTGGCAAAATATTTTGTTCATGAAGCTCAAGGGCTAAGTTTAAACCCGTCTGTCCGCCTAATGTAGCTAACAAACCATCCGGCTTTTCTTTTGCAATAATTTTCTCTACGCAGTCTACTGTTAATGGTTCAAAATAGATTCGATCTGCTACGTGAGTGTCCGTCATAATCGTAGCTGGATTATTATTGATTAAGATAACTTCATAACCTTCTTCTTTTAATGACAAGCATGCCTGAGTTCCTGAATAATCAAATTCTGCTGCTTGCCCAATTACGATTGGTCCTGATCCGATTACTAAAATCTTTTTTAATGTTTGGTCTTTAGGCATATACTTTTCCGCTCCCTACTTGCTGTACTTTCGTCATAAATTCATCAAAGATATACGTGCTGTCACTTGGTCCAGGATGTGCTTCTGGATGATATTGAACCGAAATAACAGGAAGGTCTTTATGCATTAAACCTTCAACCGATCCGTCATTCACATTTTTAAATCGAACGCTTAATGGCGTAGACGTAATCGTCTGTTCATCTACGACATAGCTATGGTTTTGAGACGTCATACACACTTTGTTAGTCGTTAAATCAATTACAGGCTGATTAGCTCCTCGGTGACCGAACGCCAGCTTTTTGGTTTCTGCCCCAAAAGCAAGCCCAATTAACTGATGTCCAAAGCAAATTCCCAAAGTTGGATACGCTGAAATAATTTCTTTTAATTCATCCAGCTGACTGCTTACTTGAGTTGGATCTCCAGGTCCGTTTGATAAGACAATGCCATCCGGCTGCAGCTCTTTTACTTTTGAAGAGCTTGTAGAATAAGGAACAACCGTTACTTTGCACTCTCGATTTAGCAGCTCTTGTAAAATTGATTTTTTATAGCCAAAGTCCATTAATACAACGTGTTTTTCACCGTTTCCGTAAGTAACAGGCTCTTTTGTTGACACTTCTTTTACTACATATCCATCGCATTCAGCAGTAAATGCTGGCGGCTCAGCAGATGCCGAAAAGGCAGATTGCATCGTACCTTCTTTTCGAATTCGTTTTACGACCGCTCTCGTATCCACATGTGTAATAAGCGGAATGTTCCATTTCTTTAAATATTGTTTGAAGCTGTACATCGCTTCGTAATGGAACCCTTCATCTGAACATTCGTATACGACAACGCCTGCTACGTGAGGCTTTTTGCTTTCATAATCTTTCTCATTGATACCATAGTTCCCAATCAAAGGGTACGTAAAGACGATAATTTGATCTTTGTAAGATGGATCAGTCACAACTTCTTGATAACCAGTCATTCCAGTAAAGAAAACAATTTCTCCTTCTGCCTGGTGCGTTGCTGTATGTTCAATGTGTCCGACGAACGAATCGCCGTTTGCTAAGTGTAAATATCCGTTCATTGTGCATCCCTCTTCGAATAATTATTTATAAAACAGAATTTTTATACAAAAATATTCAAAAAAATTTGTATTATGAAGTAATTTTTGTTTGGCTAAATGCTTCTTCAATGATATGAATCGCTTGGTCTAACTCTTCTTTTGTTACAGTTAAAGGTGGCAGCAATCGTACTACATGCGGTCCTGCTCCCAGTGCTAGCAATCCTTTTTCACGCATTGCTGCAAGCAATGCCGACTGATGTTCTCCGCATTCAATTCCAATCATAAAACCTTTTCCGCGAACATCTTTTACAAATGAATAATCTGCTACGCTATTTTTCAAAGCGTTGGTAAAATAAAAGCTTTTTTCTGCAACCTCTGCTAAAAATGCTTCGTTAAAAATAATGTTTAAAGTTGCTTTGGCTGAAGCTAATGCAATTGGATTTCCTCCAAAGGTTGTTCCGTGAGTACCAGGTCCAAACGCTTCTTTGAGATAGCCTTTTCCAATCATCGCACCAACCGGCATTCCGCTTCCTAACCCTTTAGCTGCTGTAATAATATCTGGTGACACATTAAAATGCTGATAGGCAAATGGTTTTCCTGTTCTGCCGATTCCAGTTTGCACTTCATCGACTATAAACAGTGCTTCGTGCTTTTTACACAGCTCTTGAATAGTTAATAAAAATGCTTCGGTTCCTGGAACAACTCCGCCTTCTCCTTGAATGACTTCAACCATAATTGCTGCTACGCTGTCGTCCATTTCCTGTTTTAATGCTTCTTCATCATTGTATGGCACGTAAACAAACTCATTAACAAGAGGACCGAAGCCATCATGAATTTTTGCCTGCCCTGTAGCTGTCATGGTAGCAAATGTACGTCCATGAAATGATTTTGTAAAGGTAATAATTTTATGTTTTTGCGTGTACTTGCGCGCTAATTTAATCGCCGCTTCGTTGGCTTCTGCACCGCTGTTACAGAAGAATACTGCATCACCGTTTGAATGTTCCACAAGCTTACCTGCTACATCTTCTTGAATCGATTGATGAAATAAATTTGACACGTGCCACACTTTATTTAACTGCTCTTCGATCGCTTTTTGAACATCAGGATGACGATGGCCTACGTTACAGACAGCGATACCTGAAATAAAATCTAAATACTCATTTCCTTTGTTATCTATTAATTTTGTTCCTTGCGCCTCTTCCACATGGATATCAAACCGTTGATATGTTGGAAACAATGAACTCATCGCTATTTTCTCCACCTTTTCCACTATATTTAATTGCTGTACCAATCAGCTTTCCTTCCTTATCTAAAAATCCATCAGTTCCGCTAATAATATGAATTTCTTCAAGTAAAGGAGATAACGCATTTACCGCTGATGTCACTTTTGGAATCATTCCGCCGTAAATTACTTTTTCTTCAATAAGTGCATCAATCTCTGGCTTTGTAAGCTCAGGAAGCAATGCTCCATCCTTTAATACACCTTTTACATCCGTCACAAACATCAGCTTTTCAGCATTTACTGCTTGTGCAACGGCTCCGGCTGCCACGTCAGCATTAATATTATAGCTATTACCTTCTTCATCGGCTCCAATGGAAGAAATAACCGGAATGTACTGACTGTCAGTTAGTTGTTTTAATAATGTATCGTTTACGCCTTTTACTTCTCCAACGTAACCTAGACGTTCAACATCGATAGCCTCTGCTTTAAGCAAAGATCCATCAATTCCTGATAGTCCTACTGCTTTTAAGTTCGCTTTTTGTAGTTCTTTTACAAGATGCTTATTAACTTTGCCTGCTAATACCATCGTCACAACTTCTAATGCTTCTTTGGACGTTTTTCGAAGCCCATCTACAAATTCCGTTTCAATGTGAAGCTTGGTAAGCGTATCTTGAATATCAGGCCCGCCTCCGTGCACAACAATGATCTGATATCCACTCGCTTTTAACTGCTGAATACTTTCAAAAAAAGCGCTTGTTAACTGATTGATAATGCTGCCTCCGCATTTTACAACGACGATTTTTTCACTGCTCATTTCACTCTCTCCTTACGTTCGATAACTGGCGTTGATTTTCACATAATCGTAAGTCAAATCGCAGCCCCACGCCTTGCCAATTCCATTTCCCTGCTGCAAGTCAACATAGACTTCAACCGTATCATTTTCTAAATAAGCTTTTGCTTCTTCTTCACTAAATGAAACAGGCTGGCTGTTTTTTAGCATTTGGATATCACCTAACGAAACGTTCACTGCTTCTGGATTAAGCGCTACGCCGCTGTAGCCAACTGAACAAATAATTCGTCCCCAATTGGCATCGGCTCCATACATGGCCGTTTTCACTAAGTTCGAGCCTACAATTTGTTTAGCAATCACATTTGCCTCTTCGTTTGTATGAGCACCAGATACGTTTACTTCAATTAGTTTTGTTGCTCCTTCACCGTCGCGTGCAATTTGTTTGGCTAAATCTTCACACGTCAAGCGCAGTGCTTCATAAAATGACGTCCATTCAGGATGATCTGGTGTAAGCGACTGGTGATCAGCTTTTCCATTTGCTAAAACAACAACCATATCATTCGTAGACGTATCACCGTCTACTGTAATTTGATTAAAGCTTTTATTTGTAATAGAACCCAGCGCATCTTGTAGTACTGAAGCTTCAACCTTAGCATCCGTTGTGATAAAGCTAAGCATCGTAGCCATATTCGGGTGAATCATACCTGATCCTTTCGCTGTGCCGCCAATCGTAACCGTTTTGCCGTCAATGGCTGTTTGATAGCAAGCTGACTTCATTACGGTATCTGTTGTTAAAATAGCCGTTTGAAATTCTTCTGCTTTTTCTTTGTTCGACGAAGGACTTAATAACCCAATTCCCTTCACGATTTTTTCCATATCTAGAAGCTCTCCAATTACCCCTGTAGAAGCTACCGCTACATGATGAGGTAGAATATTAAGCTTTTCTGCACATGTATTTCGCATTTGGTATGCATCTTTTAATCCTTGTTCTCCAGTACATGCATTTGCACATGCGCTGTTCACAACGATCGCTTGCAGCTTCTGCTCTACTGCTACACTTTCTTTTGTAACAGCTAAAGGCGCTGCTTGGAAAGCATTAAGCGTGTAAACAGCTGCGCAATTAGCTGGCACATCACTTACAATAACTCCTAAATCTTTTTTAGCATAACGTAAACCAGCGTGAACGCCATCTGCTGAAAAACCTAGCGGCGTTACAATTGTACCGTTCTCTATTTTCTTTATCTTTTCTTTCGTTTGTTTAACCGTAATCACTATACGTTCCCTCCTGCTTTTATCGTGATTAGTGATGCTGTGCTTTTATGGGAAGACAGGCAGTAGTCCAATACCCGTTTGCTGTTCAAATCCCATCATGATATTGGCATTTTGAATGGCCTGACCGGCTGCCCCTTTAACTAAGTTATCAATGACAGAAACAATCGTGACACGCTTTGTTCGTTCGTCAAATGCAATACCAATATCGCAATAATTTGATGCACTTACTTCTTTAGTAGACGGAAATTCACCAGCTTTTCGAACGCGAACGAACGGGGAGTTTTGATATGTATCTACATATAGCTGATGAAGCTCTTGTACTGAGCTCTCTTCAGAAAGTTCAGCGTATATCGTACTCATAATCCCTCGCGTCATTGGAACTAAGTGCGTACTGAACGTAACATGGCCAATTTCCTCATCCCACTTTTCTAAAATAGATTCAATTTCTGGGATATGCTGATGCTGATTAACTTTGTATATTTTCATATTTTCATTGATTTCAGCATAATGAACCATTTGCGAAAGACCACGTCCTGCTCCTGAAATTCCGGACTTTGCATCAATGATAATAGAGTTTGATTTCACCATTTGTTTACTAACGAGAGGAGCTAGCCCAAGCAGTGTAGCTGTTGGATAACAACCCGGGTTCGCAACGAACGTACTGCTTTCAACTTCTTCTGCAAACCATTCCGCTAACCCATACACGGACTGTTGTAAAAACGCTTCGGCTGCAGCAGGCTTTTTGTACCACTTTTCATAAAGAGCTTCTGTTTTTAATCTAAAATCTCCAGATAGATCTACCACTTTTATTCCTTCTTCTATTAATTGAGGTACAAGTTTGCTAGAAACACCGGACGGAGTTGCTGTAAACACTAAGTCTAATTCTTTGGCCATGTTCTTAGGGTTTATATCTTGCAGTGTATATACAGTATTAGAAAGGTGAGGATAAACTTCTGCTAGTTCCATCCCATCCTGAGAGGATGAATAAACTGCATAAACATGAAAATGCGGGTGATTCGCTAACAAACGAATTAGTTCTACTCCTCCATACCCTGTTGCTCCAACAATTCCTACCTTGTATTCTTTCATTTTAAAACTCCTTTTTCCACGTATCTATTTGAATTATTTATCATTATAATACCGTATAAAAATAAAATCAAATGAATATTTAAAAAAACCAACACTTTATTCTATATTTTTAAACATTTTTATTTATTCATAAGTTTTTATTTTTATAACTATCTTTCTATTTTTGTTTAGAAATTGTTCACAGATAGTTTTGGAAAACACTGGTTGTTTTTGTGTATAATAAGAGTATCGATAAAAATCATCCGTATGACATTTCTTCATACGGCTAGTGGACGTACAGGATATACAGACTGTTCTAACTTAATAGATTAATAAGTAACAGTCGCAAAAATTTTGAGTAAAAGGTGATAACATGATGAACATCACAACGGATTCTTTTTCAAATGAGCTGCAGCAATTTTTTATGGACTTTGATCATAAAATTTCGTTTAAAAAAGGTGACTTTCTCTTTCAAGAAGGTTCACCTTCAACTCATTTATTTTTTATTACTTCTGGAGCTGTACAAGTAAGTAAAGTGACGCCGGAAGGACGCGAACTGACGCTTCAGCTGGCAAGTTCAGGAGACTTAATCGGGGAAGTTATGTTGTTTTGCGGATCTACTCCCCATATGCTTCAAGCAAAAGCCATTGAACCTTGTACAGCGATCAGCATTCAAAAACGGGTGTTAGAAAACGAACTAGCACAATACCCTGCTCTTTCCATGGAGTACATGAAGTGGATGGGACTTCAAATTAAGCGAATGCAGACAAAGTTTAGAGACTTAATTCTAAATGGAAAAAAAGGGGCTCTCTATTCTACTCTGATTCGCATGTCCAATAGTTTTGGGATAATGAAGCCAAATGGTATTTTATTAAACGTAACGTTGACAAATCAAGAGATCGCTAATCTATGCGGGACATCCCGAGAAGTGGTCAATCGTATGCTCGCTGAGTTGCGAAAAAATGAAGTAATCTCAATGACAGATGGAAAAATTATCATTCATAAGCTCTCTTTTTTAAAGAAAGAAATAGACTGTGAAGACTGCCCTGTGGAATTGTGCAGAATTGAATAAGAAAAAAAGCCATCGTTGATGGCTTTTTTTCTTATTGAACACCTAATGCAATTTTAGCGTAGCGCGTCATGCGATCTTTATCCCATGGCGGGTTAAATGTGATATTCACTTCTACATTTTCTACTTCTTCAAGAGAAATTAATTGTTTTTTCACTTGTTCGCCAATCACACCCGCTAGCGGGCAGCCAATAGAAGTTAACGTCATCGTCACGATAACCGTGTTGTTTTCTTCCATTTCCACCCCGTAAACTAAGCCTAAATTTACGATATCAACGCCAAGCTCTGGATCAATTACTTCTTCTAGTGATTCCATGATTTTATCTTCTAACTGTTTATCCATATTCATTCTCCTTTCTTTTACTTCCGTAATTATCTTCACGTATTAAATATACCCTTAAACAATTTATCGTAAGCAATCAATAACTATGTCTTACACCGTAACAAGACAACTTTTGCATGTCAATCGTTCTGCTTTGCTCATAAGGAAAAGTTGTGTAAAATATGGGAATACAAGCATGAATACTAGTAGAATTCAATATAATCGTATAACTACTTCAATTTAAAAGGAGCCCTATATGAGAAACGATCAACACTTAATCGCCTTAGATCTGGATGGAACATTGTTAACGAATGAAAAAACCATTTCACCTAAAACAAAACGGGTGTTAGAAAAAGCCAAACAAGACGGACATATTGTAATGATTGCAACTGGAAGACCTTATCGTTCCAGTGCTATGTATTACAGCGAATTAGATTTATCCACGCCTATCGTAAACTTTAACGGAGCGCTTGTCCATCATCCCCTTCAGCCTGATTTTGGCACGCATCACGAACCTTTAAATCGCCGAACTGTTCATGACATTGTGACAGCTATGCAAGACTATCGCATCAACAATATCATGGCAGAAGTACAAGATGATGTGTATCTTCATTTTGAAGATCGAAAATTAATGGATGTACTCAGCCTAGGGGATCCTAAATTACAAACGGGTGATTTGCGTCATACGCTGCAGCACGATCCAACGTCTATTTTAATTCACGCAGATGAAGAACATGTACAAGATATACGCTCTCACCTTTCAGATGTTCATGCAGAAGTACTAGAACATAGACGCTGGGGAGCACCTTGGCATGTCGTTGAAATTGTAAAAAAAGGACTTAATAAAGCTGTAGGTCTTGAGCGCGTAGCTAATCATTATCAAATTCCTCGCGAACGAATTATTGCATTTGGAGATGAAGACAATGATTTTGAAATGATTAAATTTGCAGGACACGGTATCGCCATGGAAAATGGTATTAGCGAATTAAAGCAACTAGCGCGTGAAGTAACAAAATCGAATGAAAATGATGGTATTGCTTATTATTTGGAAAAAACGTTAAATTTATAACTTAGCTTTTTTTGAAAAGCAAGGTAAATTTTTATCGCTATCATTTTTTTTATTTAGCACACACTATAACCGACACTTCTTAAGGTGTCGGTTTTATTTATATTACGAGGAGGAATTTATGATGGGCAGAGGCAATCGATCAAAACGTTTTGTGAAACAAGGTGCAGACGCAGTTCAAAAACATGATGAACGAATTCCTTATCATATGACTATGGCGGAGGCAGAAGTATTTCAAGCTCACCAGCGCCAAACTCCTCATGGAGGACAGTAACTTATGAAAAATTCACTTTTTGGTCAAGTAAAAGATGCGATTCGAAACGCAGTATCCGGTCATTCAGAAGATCAGCTTCATCGTCAAAAGCACGGCAACGGTGAACTTGATATTTCAGAAGGCGTATTAAATAGTATTGCTTCTAACGCTTCTCCTGAGGAGCAAGAGCAGCTGAAGCAATTCCAAAACTCATTGCATCAAGCGTATGATACAGATGGAGAATCACATTCAAAAGAGAAAAGCGCAGACATTACGTCCGATACGCTGTCTCATATCGTTCAGAATGCTTCTTCCGAAGAGAAGGCACAGCTTGAACAGCTTCAAAGCACTTTAGAAGGCGGTCAGTCTCACGCTCATGGTGAAGCTCACACGTCCAGTGAAAGCGTGGCAGCTGATATATTGTCTCATGCACAGCAAAATGCTTCTCCTGAAGAAAAGAGCCAGCTTGAACAGCTTCAAAGCACTTTAGAAGGCGGTCAGTCTCACGCTCACGGTGAAGCTCACACGTCTAGTGAAAACGTGGCAGCTGATATGCTGTCTCATGCACAGCAAAGCGCTTCTCCTGAAGAACAAGCTCAGCTTCAACAGCTTCAGAATACATTGGGAGCTGCTGGTCAAAATCATCAAACGTCTCAGGCTCATACGTCTGCAGCTTCTGATGAAAACATTGCAGCTGATATGCTGTCTCATGCGCAGCAAAATGCTTCTCCTGAAGAACAAGCTCAGCTTCAAGAACTTTCTAATGACTTAAAAGGCACACATTAATAAAAAAGAGTCCAGGTAATGAATACCTGGACTCTTTTTAATCTTTGCGAAACAAACCAAAGATTCCCGTTGTTTGAACTATATTAGTAAATGCCTTAGGATCCACCTCTTTAATTACTCGTTCCAAGTCAAATAATTCATACCTAGTTAAAACAATCATTAGCATTTCTTTATCTTCGTTTGTGAAGCCTCCTTTAGCCGGTACCGCCGTAATCCCTCGCACGAGTTTGGCATGAATCGCCTTTCTTAGCTCCACTCCTTTTTTCGTTACGATCATCGCCGTGAGTTTGACATGACGCGTATGAATAACATCAATGACGCGAGTGGTCGTATAAAGCGTCACAAGAGTATAAAGTGACTTCTCAGCACCATATAAAAGACCTGCTAGCACGATAATAATTGCATTTAATATGAACATATAAGTGCCAATTGGTCGGTCTTTTACTCGGGACAAAATCAGGGCAATGATATCGAGCCCACCAGTTGAAGCTCCAAATTTTAAAGTAATTCCTACCCCTACCGCTAAAATAACGCCTCCAAAAACTGCATTAAGGATGATGTCCTTAGAAAGTGCTTGAATAGGAATAATTCCAAGAAACAAAGTTGTTGCAGCAACGCTGATAAAACTGTAAACAGTAAATGACTTCCCCACTTTTTTCCACCCTAAAATAGTTACAGGAATATTTAACAACAACAGCAGCACTCCAGTGGAAATAGTAAAAGGAGTGTAATCTGTCACGATACTCGAAACAAGCTGTGCTACTCCCGTAAAGCCGCTCGAATATACATTAGCAGGTATCAAAAACAAGTTGAGCGCAAGCGCATTCAATAATGCTCCTACTAAGACGACTATCGCTTTTTTTGTTTCAAGCCACATATTCAAATGACCGACCTCCGCTTTTTAAAACTTCTTACTTCCTTATACCCATTTATAAAATGAATAAAGTCAGCATCTTTAAAATAGTTAGTACATATAGTATGTACGATTTGGCAGAATTAAAAAAACTTATTCAAAAATTGTATTTTCCTCCAAGTGCTTATACACTAATACTATGTCGTATATAACGCTTTTCAATGTTTATAAATGCAATTAGGAAGGTGACATTTATGTCAATTAAACTTTTAACCGATAGTGCAAGCGATTTGCCTTTATCCTTTTTTCAAGAAAATAACGTTGGCTTTTTACCGCTTCGCGTAAGCTTGGATAATCAAGAATTTTTAGATCTACAAACGATTGAACCAGCTTCTGTCTACGAAGCCATCCGTAAAGGCAAGATGCCGAAAACGTCTCAAGCGGCTCCAACTACTATGTATGAAGTCTTTGAGAACATAGCTAAATCAGGTGATTCGTGCATTTATTTAGCTTTTTCTTCGGAATTGTCCGGTACATATCAAACAGCAATGATGATTCGAGAAGAACTCCTAGAAAAGTATCCCGATTTCCAATTAGAAATAATCGATACGAAATGTGCATCTCTTGGCCAGGGAGTAGTTACTTATTATGCAGCACAATTATTACACCAAAACCTCTCGCTAGTAGAAATGACAGAAAAAATAAAGCAATACGCTCTGCATATGGAGCATATTTTTACGGTTGATGACTTGGATTTTCTTGCTCAAGGAGGCCGCGTGAGCAAAGCTTCTGCTTTTGTAGGAGGTCTGCTTAATATTAAGCCGCTGCTTCATGTGGAAGATGGAAAATTGATTCCAATCGAAAAAATCCGCGGCCGTAAAAAAGTATTTAAACGCATGCTTGACGTGATGGAAGAGCGAGGAAAAAATCTCTCTTCTCAAACCATTGGAATTAGCCATGGAGATGATTTAGAAACAGCTCTTCAGCTGAAAGAGATGATCCAAGAACGTTTTGGCACCAAACATTTTATTATTAATATTATTGGTGCAGCCATAGGTTCTCATTCTGGCCCAGGGACGATTGCAGTCTTCTTTTTGAACGAAACCATCGAATAATTTAAAGAGGTCAGGGCATTCTAAAGGTACGATCAAAAAGGGGTGTATCACAATGCCAAAAACGAGCGATAACGATAAAAAAGCAAAAGATAATAACGCAAAGCTTCACGAAAAGAATCTGCAAGCTAAGCACAACCGTGAGCTTGGAAAACATTCATTTTCTAAAAAAACTGATCACTTATAAAAAGAAGCCGCTGAATTTTCAGCGGCTTCTCCTTTTAGTTTTCTTCTTTTTTAAAATATGTCCATCCTTCTTCTTGATAAACTTTTCCTTCTTTCATCAATTTACCAAGCGCACGTTTGAACGCAGCTTTACTCATATTAAAGCGCTCACGAATATCTTCTGGATAGCTTTTATCCCAAAATGGCATAACGCCACCGCGGCTTTCCATGTAATCGTATAGTACTTGTGCATCTTCATCCATGCTTTCTTGTTTGCGCGGAAGAAGCGATACGTTTAGCGTTCCATCTTCTTTTACATTAATGACGCGGCCAGTTACATGCGTACCAAGCTTCGGTTCTTTACGTCTCTCGCTTTCGTGAATAAATCCAACATATCCTTCATCTGTCATAATAAATGAACCTACGCGCAGGACACGGTAGATATATCCGCTCACTTCACGATTAAAAAGTTCAGGTGGAGCATCTAAGGCCATTGCTTTCATCACATCGTCTGTAGCAATTTTCCCGTACATTTTACCGCGCTTTGAAATCTTCATCGTACAGTAAACTTTGTTTCCAACTTCTGGCCACAGCTCTTCTAGCGCAGGTAAATCTGTTGAACCAATTAACATATCTTTGTTCATGCCGATATTTACAAACACGCCTAAACCCGGATTAACATCTACGACTTCAACCCACTCATAGACACCTTCTTCAACAAGAGGTAAGTGCATCGTTGCCGTTAAGCGGTCGTGCTGATCAAGGTATAGAAAAACTTCTACTTCTTCTCCTTCAGCAAGTTCTCTTGTTGTTTCATTTTTATGTAGCAAAATTTCTTCTTCACCTTCTGCTAACATATAACCAATCGGCGTTTCCCGGTTTACTGTTAAATACGCTTTCATCCCAGCTTCTACATTCATCGTTCTATCCATCCTTTATATAAATTAGTAGTGATTGTTTCTTCACCACATACCTTCTCACTTTGCATCAAACAGCATTTCAAATTTCAAATCAACTAAAATGCATGCATTGTTTAAAAAAGCTGCTTCTATAGCTTACAACAAAAAGCATAACTTGTATTGTATCAATTACCGGCTCTCTATTCAATATCAGTTGTATACAGTTTGTGTTTTATTTATAATAAAAGAACAAACTCTTTACATATGGAGGTTATTATGGCTAAAGATAGTTCATTTGACGTTGTGTCACAAGTTGATTTATCAGAGGTAACAAACGGCATTACCATGGCAACAAAGGAAATTAAAACCCGCTATGATTTTAAAGGCAGTAAAAGCGAAATCTCGCTCGAAAACGAAGAGCTTGTTCTTATTTCTGATGATGAATTTAAGCTTGAACAGTTAAAAGACGTACTGATTTCTAAGCTCATCAAACGCGGCGTACCTACACGCAATATCTCCTACGGTAAAATCGAAAATGCTTCTGGAGGAACGGTTAGACAGCGCGCTAAGTTAATTCAAGGTATCGACAAAGACAACGCTAAAAAGCTAAATACAATTATTAAAAATACCGGTTTAAAAGTAAAAAGCCAAATTCAAGATGATCAGCTTCGCGTAAGCGGTAAAAATCGTGATGACCTGCAGCAAATTATTTCAGCTATTCGCAGCGCTGATTTACCTATTGACGTACAATTTATTAATTACCGCTAAAAATGGATGCCCCCGGCATTCATTTTTTCTTTTAAAGCCTTTTTTATCCGTTTAGGCTTATCCCTATGCATAGATACACTCTCTTAACAAATACTAGTATACGCTTACATACTCATATTAATTAAGGAGTGTATACTAATGAATCAAAATCAAAAACAAAACTTCCCTCCTCAGCATCAGCAAACTCAGCCAGGTATTGAGAAAGATATGCATCCAGTCCCTACCTCTATCGCTCCAGACTATAAGGCAAGCGGAAAATTACAGAATAAAGTAGCCGTTATCACCGGAGGAGACAGCGGAATTGGACGTTCTGTCGCTTATCATTACGCGAAAGAAGGCGCAAATGTTGTCGTAACCTATCTGAATGAACATGATGATGCAAATGAAACTAAAAAACAAGTTGAACGAATGGGGGCTTCTTGTTTGTTGCTTGCTGGTGACATAGGAGATGAGCATTTTTGTCAAGAAGTCGTCTCAAAGGCCATTCAGACTTTCGGAAAAATAGACATTTTAGTCAATAATGCAGCTGAACAGCATCCTCAAAAAAGCATTACGGATATCACCACTGAACAGCTTACCCGTACGTTTCAAACGAATATTTTTTCAATTTTTCATTTAACCAAAGCTGCATTGCCTCATTTAAAACAAGGAAGCGCGATTATTAACACAACTTCTGTGACAGCTTATCATGGGCATGACCAATTAATTGATTACTCTTCAACCAAGGGTGCTATCGTGGCTTTCACACGTTCTTTGTCAGCTTCACTCGCAACAAAAGGCATTCGCGTAAACGGCGTAGCTCCAGGACCTATTTGGACACCTCTTATTCCGTCTACGTTCGACGAACAGCAAGTTGCAACATTTGGGTCTAACACACCTATGAAACGAGCAGGACAGCCTTCTGAGCTCGGAGCGGCCTATGTATATTTGGCAAGCTCTGATTCTTCTTATATGTCCGGGCAAGTCCTTCACATTAATGGAGGATCCATTGTAAACGGATAACATTTCTCTTCGGTCATTCATTTATTTTTCTATGGAAACACTATCAGAATTCAGCTATTTTTGTTTAAATAGAGATATGAACACCGCTAAAGGAGAGTATTTGAATGACCGATACATTAAGCACTCTTAAACATATATATGAAACCATTTTAAATAAAGTCGATGCCGGTATCCATGCGGTCGACGAAACAGGAAAAACCATTATTTACAATGAAAAGATGACAAAGATGGAGCTGATGGATGAACAAGACGTTTTACATAAAAACTTGTTAGATGTATTTATGTTCAAAGAAAATCAGCAAAGCACGCTTGTACAGGCGCTGCAAAAAGGAAAAGAAACGGTTAACGTCAAGCAAACGTACTTCAACAATCAAGGACAAGAAATCACGACGATTAATAATACCTTCCCTATTTTAAAAAACGGGGCCATTCAAGGAGCGGTTGAAATTGCTCAAGACGTGACGAAACTAGAGCGTCTAATCCGGCAAAACATTAGGCAAAAAGGAAACACACGCTTTACGTTTGATAGCATCATCGGAAGCAGTCAAGCCGTTCACGATGTTATTGAAGACGCTAAGCGCGCCACTAGAACTCCTTCTTATGTCTTAATTATTGGAGAAACAGGCACGGGGAAAGAACTGTTTGCCCAAAGCATACATAATGGCAGCAGCCGCTCTTCCGCTCCTTTTATTTCACAAAACTGCGCTGCGCTACCGGATAATTTAATTGAAAGCCTTTTGTTCGGTACGAAACGCGGAGCTTTTACAGGTGCAATGGATAATCCTGGTCTTTTCGAACAAGCGCAAGGAGGCACATTACTGCTAGATGAAATCAACTCGTTGAATCCAAATCTGCAGGCTAAGCTTCTTCGAGTACTGCAAGAAAAAACCGTACGAAGAATTGGGGATACAGTAGACAAACCGGTGAACGTTCGAGTCATCGCGAACATGAATGAAGACCCAATCGATGCGATTGCAGAAAATCGATTACGTAAAGACTTATATTATCGACTTGGCGTCGTGACGCTTTTTATTCCTCCTCTTCGTGAACGAAAAGAAGATATTATTGAATTAACAAAGTTTTTCATCAAAAAATACAATGATTTGTTTCAGATGAATGTAAAAACCGTAGATCACCAAGTCATGTCTTCTTTTCTCTCTTATGACTGGCCAGGAAACGTACGGGAATTAGAACACATTATTGAAGGTGCAATGAACTTGGTGATGGATGAAGATGTTATTCACTATTCTCACCTTCCTTTTCAATACAGAACAAAGTTCCAGCTAAAGCAGCATGAACATTTTGAAGATAAAACAAGCGGTGAAGCACCCTCTTATCCAAGCGCTTTTCACCCTCCTCTTCCTTTAAAGGAACAGCTGTTAGCGTTTGAAGCAGAATGTATTAAACAAACGCTTGAACAACACAACCACAACATCTCAAAAAGCGCTAAGATACTAGGGCTGACTAGACAAAGCTTGCAGTATCGTATGAAACGATTAAGCATCCGATCTAAATAAAAAAGAAGTGCACTGTGCACTTCTTTTTTATTTTGCTTTATAAACCGGTGAATCCGATTGTTTTTGATTAATATTTTTCTTGATTCCTATGTGATAATACACGTAGAGTACAACAATTAAAGGAACCCCGCAGTAAAGACCAATTCGTTGATCTGGGATAAAAATTAAGCTGATTAATACAAGTCCATACAAACAAAAACCTAGAATAGGCACAAACGGATAAAGCGGCGTTTTAAATTTAAGCTCCTTTACGTCTCCTCCTTCCGCTAAAAAACGACGGCGGAACATAAATTGAGAGGCACAAATGGACATCCAAACAATAATGGTCACCATTCCTGAAATCGAAATAAACCAAAGATATACGGTTTCGGCAGCCACGACGCTTGTAATCAGCGAGCACCCTGAAATAATCATCGTTACAATTAATGCGTTAATTGGAACACCTTTTGAAGACAACTTCTTCAAAGGTTTTGGTCCCATATTATTGTTTGACAGTGACCAAAGCATACGAGAAGCAGCGTAGACCCCGGAGTTCGCCACGGATAACACAGCTGTTAAAATGACAAAGTTCATGATATCCGCTGCATATGGAATGCCAATTTGATCTAATACAGCCACAAACGGACTTTCAATAACTCCCGCTGTTTTATATGGAAGAATAGAGACTAACACAAACATAGCTAACACAAAGAAAAACAGCGTTCTCCAAATGACGTTTCGAATGGATCTCGGCAACGTTTTCTCAGGGCTTTCACTTTCTCCTGCTGCAATGCCGACAAGCTCCGTTCCTTGAAACGAAAAGTTAACCGTTACTAAAGTTAATAGAACTGCCAGTATCCCATTTGGAAAAAGACCTGCGCCTTGGGTAAAATGCGAAAGAAACGGTGCGGATTCTCCTCCTTTAAAGTCGATAAAACCAAAAACAGCAGCTCCTCCAATTAAAATAAATAGAATGATAGCGGTAACTTTAATGCTCGAAAACCAAAATTCAGTTTCAGCATAGCTTCGAGCGGAAAGAGCGTTAATTAAAAACGTAATGACGCCAAAAATTAAGCACCATGACCATACAGGTACATCAGGAAACCACCTTTGCATTAAAATTCCTGCTGACGTAAATTCAAGCCCTGTCGTATTTGCCCAGCTAAACCAGTATAGCCATCCAATCATAAAGCCAGTAGAAGGTCCTAAAAATCTTGTAGCGTATTCTTGAAAGGAACCTGAAACCGGCATGGCTACGGCTAGCTCTCCTAAACAAAGCATAACTAAGTACATGAGAAAGCCGCCTATTATATAAGCAAGAATGGCTCCTCCAGGGCCTGCCTGGCTAATAGTAAAACCCGAACCTAAAAATAGTCCTGTCCCAATCACGCCTCCTAACGCAATCATAAATAAATGTCTGCTTTTCATTGTTCTCTGTAATTGGTTTTGTTCTGTATGTCTATTCATCGGTACCTCCATTCTTCATTTTCTTATATGGTGTTTGTACAAGCATGACCACTTTTTAATATATGAAGAGTTGTTTCTTGAATCAGCTTAGGAAGGACGCCGAACGAATAAGGCTTGTACACTCGCTCTGTCCACTTATGGCCGTCTTTTCCATATACCCCCATATTAATGGACGGAATATTTAACTCTCGAATTTCACGGAAAGGAATCGCACCTGCAATACCCCACCCCGGAAAGTTACGTGTAAAAGCATCAATTTCCTCATCTGTCTCGTGAAGAGATAAAAAACTGCCATCCGCTAGATAGGGGAAGAATTTTTTAAATTGAAACGTCTCTCCCGTCTGGTTTCCAACCTTCTCCACCGCCGCTTGTAAGGTATAAAGAAGCTGCTGATCTCTGCTTTCGTCTTTCTTCAAGTGATTATGAGGCAAGTAAGGCGGTGCAAAAAAGACAATTACACGCGGACTTTGATGCGGATCTAGCTTTTGAAGTTCTTCGATTACTTTAAAGCATCTTGTTCTAAGTTCTAAATGCGCATACTGTTCGAAAGCTCGTTCAATACAACCATGAGTATTTATTCCTTTTTGATCTAATTCTTCCAGGTAATCTTCCAAACTCACAACATCCACTTTCCAAGACAAGTTTCGCTTTGGTAAATTCGTTCTTCGAACAAAAAGTTCGTAATAATCAGAAAGTTTTTTCTCTACTTTTTCACATGCTTCGATTGATAATCCAATTAATTGACTCATCACTTCTTTTGCCGTTCGTTCATAGATGAAATAGTTAAAATACAAATGACTGCTTACAGCGGTTTGCACATTATAAGCCTCTTTATTATCTCGTTGATACAGACAGGAAGGTGGCAGTACCAGCTCTCCTTCAATATTTTCAGCTAGATTAATATTGTTATGGATGCTTCCCGTAATCTCAGATGCAATCAAATTAGGATCTATACCAGCAAGCGTATCTCCTACGTGTACCTCCCTTCCGTAAATATAAAAACATGGAAGCAGTTTCCCAGCAGCTCCTGTATAAATATAGCGCGTGGAATCTCCATCGTAAAGAGGTGTAATAAAGTCGGTATTAATCGCTGCTACATATGAAAGATTTTTCTCTTTTTTCAAACGGTTCAGTTCAGAAACAGCAGAAATAATTCCAGCATGCTGACTTTCCTCATCTGGGTTGACCATAAAAAGGACGTTTCCTTCTAATTGATTTGGATGCTTAGTAAAATGCAGCACATTGGCTAAGTGTACAGCAATTCCACTCTGCATATCAACGCTTCCTCTTCCGAACATCCATTCACCTGATTGAGCATCTCGCTGTACATCTTCATTAATGTTATGCATAGAGAAATAGCGCTGAAGCGCTTCTGGATCTAACGCTATATCTTTTAATGAACCAAAATCTTCAATGCCAACCGTATCTAAGTGAGCGTGATAAATAATTGTTTGAGCATTTTTTTTGCTGCCTTGAATAAAAGCAAATACATTTTTTCTGCCTAGCGTATCGCCATTAATTTTCTGTTCCCAGACGTGAAGCGGATTGTCTTTGAAATAAGGAAAACTTTGAAGCGTATTTTTAATAAAATCAGCAATCTTTACTTCGCCGCTTGTCCCATTGATACTTTTGATTTTCACTAACGCTTGTGTTAAACATTCAACTTGCTCTTCAATGCTTAGCCGTGAGAGTTGGGTATACACTTCTATTCCTCCTGCCTATCAAATAAAAACTTCATTTAGCTGCATATGAATAAAAGTAGTACGATATATACATATCGTACTACTTTTATTTATTTTAAACCGATTACTCAGCAAATACTTTTTCAATTCGTTCAATTGCCCAGTCTAACTCTTCTTTTGAAATCGTTAACGGCGGAGCAAAACGAATAACCGTACTGTGCGTTTCTTTACAAAGCAAACCTTGGTCTTTTAATTTTTCACAATAAGGACGAGCCTCTTCGTGTAATTCTACCCCGATGAATAGACCGCGGCCGCGCACTTCTTTCACAACTGGATTGCTTAAGCTTTGGAGCTTCTGTTTGAAATAAGAACCTAATTCTAATGAACGCGCTGGAAGTTCCTCGTCTTCAATTACTTCCAAAGCAGCTAATGATACGGCACAAGCAAGCGGGTTTCCGCCAAACGTTGAACCATGAGAACCAGGGTTAAAGACACTTAAAATGTCTTCGTTAGCAACTACGCAAGAGATAGGGAAAACTCCTCCTCCAAGCGCTTTACCTAAAATCAGCATATCTGGTTCTACGCCTTCCCAATCACAAGCAAACATTTTGCCTGTACGCGCTAAGCCGACTTGGATTTCGTCCGCAATAAATAACACATTATGTTCTTTACATAAGTCAGCTGCAGCTTTTAAGAAGCCTTCTGGAGGTAAAACGATACCTGCTTCGCCTTGAATTGGCTCAATTAAAAATGCGGCCGTATTTGGTGTAATAGCGGCTTTTAACGCTTCTAAATCACCGTAAGGAATCGTTTGAAGCCCTGGAAGCATCGGTCCAAAACCACGTTGATATTCTGCTTCGGATGATAATGAAACAGCTGTCATTGTACGACCGTGGAAGTTGCCCACACATGCGATGATTTGTGCTTGATTTTCAGCAACACCTTTCACATCGTAAGCCCAGCGGCGTGCAGCTTTAATGGCTGTTTCAACCGCTTCTGCTCCCGTATTCATTGGAAGAGCCATATTTTTATTTGTTAATTTACAAATCTTTTCATACCATGGACCAAGCTGATCATTATGAAACGCTCGTGACGTTAACGTTACTTTATCAGCTTGACGTTTTAATGCTTCAATAATTTTCGGATGACGATGTCCTTGGTTAACAGCGGAATACGCGCTTAGCATATCCATATATTTATTATTTTCTGGATCGTGTACCCATACGCCTTCTGCTTTTTCAATTACAATCGGCAGCGGATGATAGTTATGTGCCCCAAACTTTTCTGTTTGCTCAATAATTTTCACCGTTTTTTGTGTTTCAGTTGTCATATTTATTCCTCCTTATTTTCCAATTAGAATGTTTCAGATGTTGTTTTTGCTTGCATGTGAAGAACTAGATAATCCGGTCCCCCTGCTTTTGAATCCGTTCCTGACATATTAAATCCGCCAAAAGGCTGGTACCCTACAATCGCTCCTGTACATCCTCTGTTAAAATACAGGTTTCCAACATGGAACTCTTCACGGGCGCGTTCAATATGCTCGCGGTTATTTGATAATAAAGCGCCTGTTAATGCATATTCTGTATTGTTTGCAATCTCCATCATATGATCAAAATCTCGTGCTTTAGAGAATGCTACTACCGGACCAAAAATTTCTTCTTTCATGAGACGAGCTTTTTCATCTACATCCGCAAAAATAGTTGGCTGAATAAAGTATCCAGTTGAATTGTCTGCTTCTCCTCCCGCAACGAGACGCCCTTCTTCTTTTCCAATTTCAATATACGACAATACTTTATTGTACGAAGCCTCGTGAATAACAGGTCCCATATAAGTCGAAACTTCTTCCGGGTTGCCAACAGTTAATGTTTTTGTTAGCGCAACTGCTTTTTCAAGCACTTCATCATATACATCTTGATGCACAACAGCACGAGAACCTGCGGAGCACTTTTGCCCTGCAAAACCAAATGCAGAATATACGATTGAAGAAGCTGCTAAATCAAGATCAGCATCTTTGTCTACAACCACCGTGTCTTTTCCGCCCATTTCAGCTATAACACGTTTTAGCCATTTTTGCCCCGGCTGTACTTTTGCTGCTCTTTCGTAAATGCGGCAACCCACTGCACGCGAGCCGGTAAATGAAACAAAGCGTGTTTTTGGATGTTCCACTAAGTAGTCACCAATTTCAGGTGTAGCACCAGGAATAAAGTTTAATACGCCTTTTGGTAATCCTGCTTCTTCCATTACTTCTACAAATTTCGCTGCTACTACAGGAGTGGCATCAGCTGGTTTTAATAAAATCGTATTTCCGGTTACAATAGCTGCTACTGCGGTTCCAGCCATAATAGCTAACGGGAAGTTAAATGGTGAAATAATAATACCTACGCCAAGCGGAATATAATTGTACTGATTATACTCACCGTCTCGGCTCTGTACTGGGGAACCGTCTTTTAATGTCAGGACTTGACGTGCATAGTACTCTAAAAAATCAATTGCTTCTGCTGTATCAGCATCTGCTTCGTTCCAAGGCTTTCCTGCTTCTTTTACAAGATAACTGGAAAATTCATGCTTTCTTCGACGAATGATGGCCGCTGCGCGGAAAAGAATATCTGCTCGGTGTTCTACTTTCCACTTTTTCCACGTTTCAAAAGCTTTTAGAGCTGACTGCATTGCTTGCTCTGCTAGATCTTTATTTACTGTAGATACATATCCAATTACTTCTTTTATGTTTGCTGGGTTAACAGACGTAATTTTCTCTTCGGTCTCCACTTTTTCACCGTTGATTACAAGTGGATACGTCTTGCCAAGCTGTGTATTCACATATGTTAATGCTTCTTGAAATGCCTGTTTATTGTTTTCGTCCTTAAAATTTGTAAATGGTTCATGAGAATAAGAAACTACCATGATATATGCCTCCTAGTATGCAAATCTTTGTTTACTTTATAGTTATGCAAATAGCGTGCCAACTTTTAATAAAACTTTACAGCCTCTTTATCATCAAGGCTTTCACTACTTATATCATTCTTTCTTTTTGATAAAAGAAAAAATAATTGGCATATGTATATTTTTTCGGCACTTAAAACGCCAAATATTTTTGCGCAAAGAGGATGTTGAGACATACCTAAATCAATTCAATCTAAAAACGAAAAAATCCGAACGAGTTTGATTCTCCATCAAGAATCAAACTCGTTCGGATCTTCCTTCAACTACACTACTTTTGTCTCAGCCTCTTTCTATTTGTGTATTACGTTATCTTTTCGTTATTTGAATGGTTTTGCAGGACTGTCTTTTAATCATTTTGTGAGGAACGCGCACTTGTTCTGCAACAGCATATGGCGTTTCAATCTGCTTAATCAAGCAGCTTACAGCCTGATAACCAAGTTCAAAAATATTAATATCAATTGATGTAAGAGCTGGTCTAGCCATTTCAGCGATTAAGACATTATTAAAACTGACAATAGAGATGTCTTCAGGAACCGAAATTCCCATTTCATCCAATGTATTTAAAACACCTAATGCCATTAAGTCATCTGCTACTACTAGAGCCGTTGGACGTTCTTTTAGAGATAAAAGTTCGCAAACAGCTTCTTTTCCTCCCTTCTGTAGAAATTCTTCATGAATCACATACTCATCCCGGTAAGGAATGTTTGCTTTTTGAATCGCTTTATCATAGCCTGTTAAACGGTCAATGGTAACGACTAATTCAAGACTTCCACCAATAAAAGCAATACGCTCATGACCAGATTCAATTAAATATTCCGTCGCTTCTTTTCCAGCTTTAAAATTGTCGTTATCAACAAACGTGATGCTTTCACTATGCTTAAACGGCTTTCCAATAACTACAAACGGAACGCTCTGTTCTTGCAAATAAGAAAGTACTTGATCATCCACTTTGGAGTACAGCAAAATTAATCCATCCACTCGTCTTCCCTGTACCATTTGAACAACTTCTGCAAAAATCTCTTCTTCCGTTTCTCCAGTGGACATATAAATCGCTCTTTTGTTTTCGTGAGCTCCGGTGCTGATTCCTCTTAGCACTTCTGGGAAGAATGGATTTTGAAACACCTTGTCTGCTGAGCTCGGCATCACTAGGCCGACTGCCTCTGTCGTTTGATTTGCTAGACTTCGCGCAATAATATTTGGGTGATAACCAAGTTCTTTCATAGCCGATCGCACGCGCTGTTTTGTTTTTTCACTAATTCTTGAGCTGTCTGCAATGACGCGAGATACCGTCGAAGGGGCTACATTTGCTAAATTTGCCACATCTTTTATTGTTACACCCATAATTCCACCTCTTAATTATGTTTTCTTCATTACTACTTATCCAATATAGTTTGACAACTACGACCCGCTGTCCTTTTTATGAGATTGAGAAATTTTCTTTTCTTTTCTTCTTTTTGACGATGCTTTGTACAAAAAGATGCCAAATCCCGTATAAACAGCGGCAACCGCTGCGATATATCCTATATTGAGCCCTGACTTTTTCACTACTTTATATACATTTGTCGTCTCAGGCTCCAATGAAATGTTGTATACATCGTCAACTGGTCGTATAATTCCTTCCGTTATTAACCCTCTTAGTTCATTTTCTTTTCCAACTTTTTTAAGCGGGACATTAATGGCTGACGTTTCCTTTGTATTATTAATCACCACAAACGTCGTTTCGTCCTTATACCTTCTCTTGTATACGGCCACACCTTTTTGCTCAGACACAATGGTAAAGCTTCCTTTTCGAAGAGAAGGCGATTTCGCTCTAAGTTCAGCCAGTTTTTTTAAATGATCTATAATATCGGGATTAGCTAAAAAATTCATCATGCCATAATTTTCTGCTCCCTTTCCCCCATTCAGCGCAATTTCTGTTCCATAAAAAACGATCGGTACACTCGGCGAAGTATAAAGGTAGGAAAGCCCTTGCTTTGTTCGGGCTCCAGGATGGTTTTCACTCTTTAATGCTTTTGCTGTAAAACGTGTGCTATGAACATCATCTAAAAAATTGGCTAAAGGCAAATTACTTCCTTTTTCCCACTTGTCATACAACATTTTCTGCGGACGATTAGTACCGCTAAACGTAGCAGCAGTGGCTTCGGCTAGCGTTCTATCTACAAGCAAATCCATTCCTAATGAATCAGCCTGCTCACTTTTTTTTAATGAATGCCCGTTTATTTCTCCTATTAATAGAAAGGAAGGATCCATGCTTTTTAACGTCTGAGAAAAAGATGAAATAAATGCAGAAGGAGCTTGATCGATATCTTTAACGTAATATCCGTCAATATCTGCTTGTTTGCTCCACCAGGCAGCATTTTTAATAAGGTATTTCTGCACGGCGCTTTCTTTTAAGTTAAGGTGAGGCAATGCTTTAATTACTTCGTTATCCGTACCGGATTCATTACTTATCCATGTTTGTTTTCCTTTATCTGCTATCCAGGTATGATTGTTACTGATTGTCAAAGGAAATTCGACCATAATTTTTATATTGCGCTCATGTGCTTTCTTCACAAGATTTCGTAAGTCTTTTAACGTTCCAAAATGATCGTCTATTTTATAATGGTCGGTCACCGCATATCCATGATAGCCTGTCTCATCATTTTCCATAAAAGGAGTCAATAAAACAGCGGTAAATCCCATCTCTTGAATATAGTCTAACTTTTGTGCTACTCCCTGTAAATCGCCTCCATAATAGGCATCTGAGCGTTCATAGTTAACATTTCGATCATTCTGTTCACTTCCGTTATAAAAACGGTTAATCATCAATGAGTATATCACCTCATCACGTATATCTTTATGATCTTGCGCTGAGGCGCTGCTTCCAAAAAGCAATAATAGTATAAGTAGCATACTTGTCCTTTTCCATTTCATCTATTCCCCTCCTATAGACGAACTGTTTCAAACTCACTTTTGTTTCCATTATAACGTTAACGCTTACATTATTGTTAAATAAGTTGATAAAAACAAAAAAAGTGATTAAAAGTTTTTACTTTTAATCACTTTTTTCTATCTATATACTGCTATATCGTCTCATTTACGTTCGATATATGAGGTTTATCCGATACTTTACCCACTTTATTTAATCGATCAATCAATCCAACACCAAATTCAGGATGAAGATTGCCGTCTCCTGTCGCTACAAAACTTTCACGAAATTCGTATGCGGATGAACCGTGTTCAGCAAAATCTAAACCAGCAATTTCTTCTTCGCTTGATACTCGAATGGAAGAAAAACGCGTGAGAACAAATAAGAATAACCCAACCGTTCCAATTGTCCAACCCATCACAGCTATAATTCCAAGAGCTTGAATACCTAATAGCTGTACGCCGCCACCATAAAATAAACCGTTAGCTGTATCAAACAGCCCCACTGCTAACGTCCCCCAAATACCGCAAATTCCATGAACAGTAATAGCGCCAACTGGATCGTCTAACTTCATTTTGCTATCGATAAAATGCACAGCTTCTACTAGAATAATTCCTGCAATCAGCCCAATGACGATCGCACCCGGGATCGATACGTTTGCTGTTCCAGCTGTAATCCCTACAAGTCCAGCTAAGGCACCGTTTAATGTTAAGCTAGCGTCAATACGTTTGTAGCGAAACTTTGTGTATAAAGCAGAAGACAGGACTCCGCATGACCCAGACATTAATGTTGTTGCAATGATTCCCGGGACAAGAGCAGGATCGGCTGCTAATGTACTTCCTCCATTAAATCCAAACCAGCCAAACCAGAGGATAAATACACCTAATGCGCCAAGCGGAATGTTATGCCCTTGAATAGCATTGACTTTTCCATCGCTTCCATACTTTCCTAGACGTGCTCCCAGAAAAGTAACTGCTACAGCCGCACCAAGAGCCCCAGTCAAATGAACAACTGTCGATCCTGCAAAATCTACGAAGCCTAGTTTGGACAACCACCCTCCTCCCCATACCCAGTGACCTACAACTGGATAAATCACAGCTACCATCGCAATCGTGAGCATCATATAGCTGGATAGTTTCATACGTTCCGCTACCGCTCCTGAAATAATCGTAGCGCACGTTGCTGCGAAAACAATTTGGAAGACAAAAAAGCTCATTTGATCGCTTTCTCCATTTAAAAAGAAACCGCTTGAACCGATAAACCCTCCTTTTGAATTTCCAAACATAAGGGCAAAACCAATCACAAAATACAATACGGAAGATACAGCTACCGTTAGCATATTTTTCATTAAGATATTAAGCGAATTTTTCGAACGAGTGAAGCCTGTTTCAACCATCGCAAACCCTGCGTGCATTAAAAACACAAGCACTGCCCCAAACATTACCCACATCATGTCAATTGATGCACTGACTGATTCGACAGTTGGATCAGCTGCATTAACGCGTGTTTCCGCCAACAAACTAATAAACAAAACCGCACTAATTTTCTTTTTCAACGCTTAACTCCCCCTCTATTCAAATAACACTCTCTTTTTATAAAATAGCCTCTACACCTGCTTCTCCTGTTCTAATTCGTACAGCATCCTCTACCGGATAGACAAAAACCTTTCCGTCGCCTATTTGGTTCGTAGAACAAATTGATTGAATGATCTTAATGACTTCATCAACTTGTTCTGCTTCTAAAATCATTTCTACCTTGACTTTAGGTACTAGTTTGATTTCAAAACTTTGTCCCCTGAACAGTCCCTGCTCTCCTTTTTGCTGACCGCAGCCTGCCACTTCTGAGACTGTTAATCCGTTTATTCCTACTTCCTCTAATTTTACGCGCAGTGCTTGAAATTTTTCTGGACGAATGATAGCTTCCACTTTTTTCATTGTAACCCCTCTTTCATGTTAGTTTTATTAACATTTAATGTTATATATATTATCATATAGATAATTTTCTGAATATTCAAGTTAATACGTGATAAGAATGAGACTTTTTTCTTATTTACATAATAGTTAACGCTTTCATATCTCTTCAAAAAAAAGTAACGCAAAGGAAAAGTAGCTCCTTTGCGTTACCCCGTAGAAATAGATGTCATAATTTGCTTTTTCACTTGACTTGTGACAAAATGCTTTTCTGTAAATACTTCATAATGTTCTTTTCGAATTTTATCAAGAATTGCTCGGTATAAATGCGCCGCTCCTGTAAGAGGTAAACGAGAAGCCACGGGATATTTATGAATCGACTGAAGCCCTTTTATATAATACATTTCTGCTTCTTTGGCCAGGTGCTCCCACATTTCTATAAATTCAGAAGTGACCCACCGGTTCTCTAATAGCGTGCGCGTATATCCGTAAGAATTCATAAGGTCTTTCGGTAAATAAATGCGCCCTCGCTCTAAGTCTTCCCCCACGTCTCTTAAAATGTTGGTCAGCTGCATCGCAATGCCTAACGCAACTGCTTCTTCTTCTAATTCTTTATGAGTAGTTGGAGCTAAAATCGGTAAAAGCATTAACCCTACCGTACTCGCTACATGATAGGAGTATGTTTTCACTTCATCAAGCGTATCGTATTCTTTTTTTACTAAATCCATTCGCTGACCGGTAATCATATCGTCAAATGCTTGAACATTCATTTCATATTGTTCAAATACATTGCGCAGAGCTACCCACATGGCGCTTTCGTTTAATAGTTCTCCATTTTTAAACCGAGCAAATTCTCCTTCGAATTGCTGCAGCTCTATTTCAGGATTACTTCCTTCATCTACAATATCATCGACTTGACGGCAAAATGCATATACCGCCCATACTGCCTTTCTTTGTTTTGACGGCAGCATGGAAAAAGCTTTGTAAAACGTTTTTGAGTTTTCTTTAATAATTTCTTCACACTGAGTGTACGCTTTGTCTAACGAAATGTTCATCATATAGGACCCCTTTCTCTATTAAAGGATAAACCATCATTTCCTTATGGCTTCACAAGATCTTAAGAGAGCTTTGCAACCGTTTGAATAGACGATTGTTCAATAAGATGATCAGCCAACATTTTTGCTCCTTGCATAACAATTGGCACGCCTCCGCCTGGATGTATAGATGCTCCCACCGCAAAAACATTTTTATATTCGTACGGCTGGTACTGAGGTCTGAATACGCCTGACTGAAACAGCTCAGGAGCAATACCAAAGCTTCCGCCTTCGTAAAGTCCAAATGCTTGAGCATCATTTGGCGTGCGTACTTTTACCCATTCTATTTCTTTACGCAGCTCCCCAAACCCTTTTTCTTCCAAAGTTCGAATGATTCCATCAACAAAATCTTGCTGATTGCTCCAATCAATGTGGCCACCTGATGGAACCGGTACAAGTGCATATAGCACACTTTTTCCTTCGGGAGCTAGGGATGGATCAATAACAGAGGGATTAAATGTATAAATAGCGGGATCTTCAGGAATCGTTTTATGCTTAAACACTGCTTCCATATGTTTAGCCAAATCATTGCCCATAAAGTATTGATGCACATTGTGATGATCATATTTTCTCTTCAAACCAAGATAAAGCAGCAGACAGCTGGACGAAGGCACATACTTCTTTTCTTTTTTTTGAGCAATTTTCGCCATATTAGGAAAGTCGCCATTTAAAATCACTTGATCAAATGGGTGAAGTTTTTCGTCAACAATAACCCCTTCTGTCTTGTCTCCTGATATAGAAAGCTCTTGAACCACCTTATTCAAATGAATGCTTACACCTTGCTCTATCAGCGCCTTTTCAAGAAGTGGCACAAGACTTGCGTATCCCCCTTTTACGTAATAGATGCCATGAGCATGCTCACTGTAAGGAACAAGGGAATAAATAGCTGGTGCCGAATAAGGATTCCCTCCAATATAGAGAGATTGCAGCGAGTAGGCATCTACTAGACGTTCATCATGGAAATACGTTGAAACAAATTTTCTCATTGATTTATTTGCATTCATTTTTTTTAATGCCTTAATGTTTTGCCATGTCCAAAAATCTCGTTTATTTACAAATGTTTTTTCCAAAAATGCATTACTTCCTAATTCAAATCGCTTTTTTAATTCAGTCATAAAACGCCGGTAGTTTTGCTCTTCGCCTGGAAACAAACGGCTAATCTCCTCTAACTGATCTTTTTCAGTCGCTTTTTTTGTATAGGTCGTACCGTCTGGAAAATGAATATCATAAAGTGGATCACAGCGTATTAGTTCATATTGAGAAGCAGAAATGCCCGCTTCATCTAAAATACGTTCAAGCATTAAAGGCAGCAAGACAATCGTGGGACCTTCATCAATTTTATAACCGTCTTTTTCTACAAACGCCAGCCGGCCGCCCAGCTTGTTTTCTTTTTCGAAAATATCAACAGAAAAACCTCGTTTGCTTAATAACAAAGCGGTAATTAAACCGCCTATGCCGCCTCCAACAATTGCTGTTCTCATAATGCACTCTCCATTTCCTTCATGGTTTTAAACGGCTCATTCAGTAATTGTCCGTCTCTTTTTAAGATGAGCTTTGTCGTAATGCGGGATGATTCTAGAATAGTTGGTAGACCGCTCCCTGGATGAGTTCCTCCTCCAACTAGCCAGCAATTTTCTAATTCTTCAAATTTATTATGCGGACGCAGTACCATCATTTGAGTGAGCTGATGTCCAAGGTTAAATGTCGCTCCTTTATAGACCAGCACGTCTTCTTCCCACTGCTTTGGTGAAATGATTTTTTCAACTTCAATATGACTCTCTAAATCTTTGAAACCCGTTTTCTTTTCTACAATTTTTAATACTGCATCTCGAAAAGCTTTTTGTTTTTCATCCCAGTTTACACCGCTGAAATTATTTGGAACCGGCGCTAAAATATAAAGAGCAGACTTTCCTTCTGGTGCTAAAGTTGGGTCTGTTACACTTGGGTTTTGAATGTAGATGGAAGGGTCTTCTGAAAGAGCTAACGTTTTTGTGATCTCTTCTACATTTTTTTTATAATCTTCAGCGAACACAATCGTGTGATGAGGCAGATCTTTGTACTGTTTGTCTATGCCTAGATAAATCATAAAAGTGGAACAAGAGTATTTTTTCTTTTCAAGTTTTTTAACTGCATATTTTTTAAGCGTACCTTCATCTATTAAATTCGTCATGGCATGAGCAAAATCTCCATTGATAATGACGTCGTCTGCCCCTATTCGCTCTCCATTTTCTAGAATAATTCCTTTTACTCTCTTATTTTCAATCCATAGTTTTTGAACACCTTGGTTTAAGTGGATGTGCCCTTGATGTTCTTCCACTACTTTTGCCATTGCTTGAGATAGCTGATTTACTCCTCCTATCGGATGGAAGATACCGTAGGCATGTTCCATAAACGATAAAATAGAAAAGGCTCCTGGACATTCCCAAGGGGACATTCCCAAGTACTTCGATTGAAAAGTAAAAGCTAATTTCAATTTCTCATCAGTGAAATACTTGCCAAGTACATCATAGAGCGTTTTACCTAAGGATAAATGCGGCAGTGCTCGAATTGCTTCAGGCTTTAAATAGTGATGAAAACGATCCATCTGCCCTTGCAATAAAGGCAGCAAAGCCGCCATCTTTGCTTCGGTGTCTTTCATAAAGCGCTCATAGCCTTCCCCGTTTCCTGGGTATAAACGTTCGATTTCTTCTTTCATCTTTTTATGGTTATCCGTCATCTGAATCTGTGCATCATCAAAGATAAGCTCATACATGAGATTTAGACGTTTTAAGTCCATATAGTCATGCGCATTGCGATTAGCAGCTTGAAATAATTCTTCAAAAATCTGTGGCATGCTCAAAAATGTAGGGCCCATATCAAACGTATAACCTGACATTTTAATCGCTGAATTTCGCCCGCCCACGTATCCTTGCTTTTCATATACATCTACTTTATAGCCATGACTTGCTAGCAGCATTGCTGCCGCTAGTCCTCCTGGACCTGCTCCAATCACGATTACGTTTTTTTGCATACATACACTCCTAATCCTATACAATAGTTATACAAACATTATACAAAGCTTTATTATTAAACACAACGATAAACTGCTTGTCTTTATTCGAATCATAAAATTACCAATAACTAAACCATGAAAATATGACGTTTGTACCATTTTTCCAGGGTTTCAGTACACTTTCCCTTTATTCGGTGCTTTCAAGCTTTTATTTTATATCTATGTAAAGTTATACAAAAATAGACTGCGGTCTTCTTCTCTACTTAAACGTATAAAAAAGAGAAATGGATGACTGATTTCATAAAAAAACCCTCTGTACTGAGAGGGTCCTGTCATTCAACAATTTGAATATTATTGTGAGTAAACCAGACGTGAATTTGAGCTAGATGAGCTAGCAGCTGAGGCCCTGTCATTAATTGACCAAACCACGGCGCTTTAAATCCTTCTCCGCCTGTATCAATAATATGCTTTAACTGCTGCTTATCAAAAAATTCATAAAGAGGTGACTGTTTATCTTGTAAAAGAGATTGAAGCCATACAGTTACAGCTTTTGTATAAGCTGGGTTATGCGTTTTAGGGTAAGGGCTTTTCTTGCGATAAAGAACGTCATGAGGCAAAATTCCTTCAAGCGCTTTGCGTAAAATCCCCTTCTCTTTATTGCCCGTCATTTTCATCTCCCATGGAATATTCCATGCATATTCCACAAGGCGATGATCTGCAAAAGGTACGCGTACTTCTAAGCTCGCTCCCATGCTCATACGATCTTTACGATCTAATAAAGTTGTCATAAACCAAACCTGATTTAAATAAAACAGCTTTCTCCGCTGCGCATCTTCTAACGATTCACCTTCTAATTCAGGCACTTCCTTTAACGTTTCTTCATATCTTGCACGTACATAATCTTCTAACTGTAATTTCTTTCTCCATGAACTTTGCAGCAAATCAATTCGAGCATCTAATGAGCGCATCCACGGGAAAGTATCCGAAGACAAATCGTGTTTTCGGTGAAACCACGGATATCCTCCAAAAATTTCATCTGCACATTCTCCTGATAAGCTCACGACAAAATCTTGTTTGATTTCACGGCAAAACCAAAGCAACGATGAATCTACATCAGCCATTCCAGGAAGATCTCTCACCTCTACAGCCTCTGTTAAATGCTGCACAAGGTCCTCCGTTGAAATAATGCAGCGATGATGATTTGTTTGAAACGTATCGGACATGAGCTTGATATAAGTTCCATCAGAATTTGGCTGAAACTCATTTGCTTTAAAAAATTTATCATTGTCTTCATAGTCGATAGAATACGTATGAAGGGAGCCCTTGCCGCTTTCTTTGAACGCATTTGCAGCAATTGCTGTAATGGCGCTTGAGTCCACTCCACCTGATAAAAATGTACAAACCGGGACATCCGACACTAGCTGTCTTACAATCGCGTCTTGCACTAAAAATTTAACTTTTTCTGTTGTTTCAGCTAAATTATCTGTATGCTGCTCACTTTTTACGTTCCAGTATCGCCAAATCTTCAATCCGTTACGCGTAAGCGTGAGCGCGTGAGCCGGGCGTAATTCATTTATGTTTTTAAATACGCCGTGGCCGGGAGATCGAGAAGGTCCTAAGCCAAACACTTCTGCTAATCCATCTAATCCTACTTCTGCTTTTACCTCAGGATGAGCTAATATCGCCTTTAATTCCGATGCAAATTGAATTCCACCTTCATAAGATCGATAGAATAAGGGCTTCACTCCCATTCTGTCGCGTGCTATAAATAACTTTTCATTGGCTTCATCCCAGATCGAAAAAGCAAAGATACCGTTAAAATGATCTACGCATGATTCTTTCCATTCTATATAAGATGTTAGAAGTACTTCCGTATCTGAATGTCCCTGAAATTGATAACCTCTTTTTAGTAATTCTTTCCGAATATCTTCCGTGTTGTAAAGCTCTCCATTATAGCAAAGCGTGTAGAGCTGTTCATTTTTTTCTCGCGTCATCGGCTGTCTTCCGCCTTGAGGATCTACTACAACTAAGCGTTTGTGCCCAAAAGCAACATGCTGCTGTGTCCATACGTTGGTGTCATCAGGACCTCTTTTCGATAAAGTGTCAGCCATTTTTGTTATTGTTGCTGTTTCATTTAAAAGCGATCGCTTTAAATCGACCCAACCCGTTATACCACACATCGTTTATCATCCTTTCTTTCACGCTCTTGTTTATGAATGAAATAATGCCATTGTATGCACGCAGTAGTTACAGTTGAATTGTCCTTATATTTTATTTTTACTTTTCAGTTATAAAGAGAGCTTTTTTAGGCAATAAAAAAATATGGATAAATTTCACACGGAGGTTTGATTATGAATCATTATTCTAAACAACAAGCTATGAACAATCAGCCGCGTTCCTTCGTGATTGGTACGGTTGAATGTGTTGATTCACAGTGGATTTTCTTTGAAGATGAAAGTGACGAAGCTTCCATGCTTCATGAAGTAATGGATGAGACATTAGAACTTCTTATTGATACACGCTGGGAAAAAGCCATTATGGTTGATGACCGTCAAATAAAGCTTCACGATGGAACGTATTTATTGCGAAATGGGGATAAGCTAAGACTGACTAAAAAGCTACCTTATGCATACGAACAGCTTCTTCAATCACTACCGAAAGAGACCTTTTTATCATTCACTCAGCACTTAAATTCATTAAAATTCTCTCTTTATGATTGTATTTACTGTCACAACACATTATGTTTTTTACCGACAGACGGTGATACAAAAGGTGCTAATTTTATCATTTATGACAATGAGGAAAAAATTTGTGCCGTTCAGCATTTATTCGAACGAGGCACGCATTACCTAGACCGATTTGAATATACCGTTAACGATGGAGAACGTTCAATGAATCTTTTTTTAGATTAAAGCAAAAGAAAAGAGTTTGAGACATAACTTCATCAACCTAATCTAAAAAGAAAAAATTGGATATATGAGTTCGTATTGATTGCTTTTAAACCGCTATTGGTTTCCGTGCAAGGCTTCGCTTTCCGCGGGCGGCCGATGAGCCTCCTCGTCGCTTACGCTCCTGCGGGGTCTCACCTGTGCCACTTTTCCCGCAGGAGTCTTCGCCTTGCCCTCCAATCAACAGCTAGAAGCACCTACACGCATTAAATTTACTTTCACCATGACAACGAAAAAAAAAACCGAAGTATTAATCAAAATTCTGATTAATACTTCGGTTTTTTTTGAACTAAAATACTCTTGCCCTATCCTCTTTTCTTATCCTAGTACGACATATCCGTAATAGAATACTAAGATAAGCGCAATTACAAGAACTGCCCAAGCAACGCCTGTACGTTTTCTTTTTTCAGTACGAACAAGGACCATTTCCATTCCCACAAGCACTAACACTCCGGCAATTCCTTTAATGAGCGCTGCGCCTTGAAAATGGTACCAAGCTGCTAACATATGCAGACCTGATACTAATACTAATAAGTATAGAAGTCTCGCCACCATATGTAGGATTTTTTGACCTTTAGCTTTACCTGCTCGATGTAAAATCAACGAAACCACAAACGAGATAATCAATAATGTCCAAAGCGTTACATGAATATGTAGTGGAGCCATTCATCTCACGTCCTTTCTGAAAATATCATATCATGAAAACCTTTCCTTCACCAATAATATAAGGAAGGAAAAGGATTTTTAGCGGCTGCGTCCATATGTAGCATACCGAATGAGTTTTTCAAGCGGTCCATCTGAAAATAGGCTCATCCATATCCAGCTTCCCAGCAGTTGAATAAAAATGATAATCCCCGCAATAGCCAATCCTTCTACAATTGAAATATGTCCGTAGTATCCTAACCCATATGAGTAAAAAAGGAATGTACATACAATGGACTGGACAATATAGTTAGTTAAAATCATTCTCCCCAAAAAGGCAAATGGCTGCATGATTTTTCGAATAGATACACTTCGCATAGCCAATGTGACCAACGTTACAACAAAAATTGCTCCTGCCGTTCCTCCGATTGTATCGTGGATATAGGATGTAGCTACATTGTGATCTAAAGCATACGGCAGTACGGATGATACTGTATACGCGATAAATGAAATAAGGCAAAGCCACTTTGTCTCCACTATATATTCTTCTATTCCTTCGAACCAATCGCTTTTCGCCATAAAACCGCCTAATAAAAACAGTGGAAATAGCGATAAAAACAGAAAAGGAACCGTATTTAAATTATAAGCGTAGTACCAATCCAGCAAGCGCTGATGAAATATTGACGCAAAACTTCCGTGTCCATATACTTGAAGAGCTTGGTCAATAATAGGCTGGTGAATTCCCGCTGCTGTCTCTCCTTCATTAGCAAAAGCCGCTACCGTTAAAATAACAATCATAATCACAGCGTAAATACTAAATATTCCAGTTCCCCATGCTAATAACACTTCTTTCTTTGCTTCTTGGAAAAACAGCATAATCAAAGCAAAGAAGCTGTATATCACAATCATATCACCGTGCCAAATAAATACAGCATGAATAGCTCCCACGAGAAGCAAAGCTGTCATTCTTCGTACATAAAAAGGAGTAAAGCTTACTTGCCTTTCGTATGTACGCTGAAACATTTTCATAAAACCAAATCCAAACAAAATAGCAAGCAGCGCGTACCCTGTCTGCCCTACTACTATATCAACTAATCCATTAGCAACATAACTCATTCTTGAACCATTCATCAAATTATTGTCGTAATAGGCAGCAGGCGAATAAAAATCGGGCATGTTCATCAGCAAAATACCAATAAGCGCAATTCCTTTTAATATATCCGCTGCTTCAATACGCTGTTCTTTATCAGTCGCGTTCATTTTGAAACGTTTCATTCTTTCACACCTTACATGCTTTCATTATTGCTTTCACATTATATCGAACATAAAAGTTTTTCTTCAATGTTTACTATTTCCATTCCTCTCTTTAATGTTTTACTTACTCTTTGCATATAGATAAGGAAAAAGCATTAATCACCTTTTTGTCTAGGCTTCATATGCTGTTACTAGACTAAATTAAAAGGGTGTTTGCCTATGCCTGCCATTGTTGGTGTTGTTAATCTTAACAGTGTTGGTTCAGCCAGCGTCTTTCATATTGGAGATGTTTATACAATAGCCCCTATTTCTACTGCTAAAACATTTGCTGGCGCAGGTTCGTTTAATACAGGCGACGGATTATATGTTGTGAATCAGCAGAGCTCAACGAATACGTCGGACAATGACGTAAATGATCAAAATGTCGCTGGAAATCTCTAATAGAAATGAAGCTCATACAGGAGGATGCTTATGAACTTTTATGTAAATCAAAGTATCTGTATTCAAAGTATGAAAATCAGTGCCGTAAGTAACTCTTCGGTACTTCAAATTGGAAGCGTAGGTGTTATTAAACCGAACTCAAATCTCTTTAATACAGGAGGGTTTACAGGCGCTGCACCTACTGAAACAAAAAAAGGCATTCTTGGATCTGTTTCTCCCTCTACCTTTACTCCCGGAACCGGTGCTGGCACTGCACCCGCTCCTTTTTCACAGTCGTTAACTCCCCCAGCTCGAGACAACGACTGACATGTTACAACCTTCATCGCCATATGTATATATATAACTATTTTCTTTATCGGGAGATAAGGGAATCGAGGTGATTGAAGGTGGATAACATGGACTATATTCAGCAGGTATATCAGTATGTTCAGCAAATGTCTTCGTATATTCAGCAGCAAGAAGGACGCATTGCTCAGCTTGAAAAAAACGTACAAGAACTTCAGAAAAAAATAAAAGAGTTAGGTGAACAGCCACCTATTAAAATTGATAAAATTGAATATAAATTTGAACAGTTAAAAATTGATTCTTTAGATGGAACATTAAATATTGGATTGAACCCTCTTACACCCGATAATTTAGAAGATATCATTATTAATGAGAAACCAGAAGTAACGTTTCCGCAAGGAGCTCAGCCACAAGGTCAGCCGCCTCAAGGTGAGCAGCCGGGACAACCCGGAGGTCCTGGACCGCAAAATCCCAGCTTAAAACCATTGGATCGCCAGCTAGAAAAGCAGTGGGTCTCTGATATTCATGAAACGATTTTAAATGAGCTTAATCAATATGGCTTTTCTATGGTTCAACATGTGCTTGATGAGCGCTCGATGATGATTGATGAATCGTACTACGAGTTTATTTTAGAAGATATTAAAAAGCAGCTGCAGCAGCGGATTACTTTTTATATACAGCAAGTTCAGCCGGAGGAAATGGAACGGAATTTTGAACAAATTAAACCGCAAATTATCGGTAAACTTTATGAAGATATGAAAAAAGGAATTGACGCATTTTTAACGTATTTACCTGAATCCTTAAAGAAAGGTGGACCCCCTTCATGAACTTTAACGTTGTAAACCGTGAATTGCTTGTTGGAGACGTTAGTATTACAGGCGTATCTTCTTCTTCTCTTTTTTTAATTGGTGATGCAAATTATATCTCTCTATCTTCAACATTTGATACGCCAGCGGAATCTTTGATTATCGGTCCTTATGTTCCACTATCGTTATCATAAAGGAGCTTATGTATGCTTTCACGCACATCTTCTGTTAATTATATAGAAATTAATTCCTTGTCAGCGAGCTCTTTTTGCCAAATTGGAGATTCAACAGAAATTCACCTACTTAATAAAGCGTTAGCTGATCGGAGACAGTATCCGTTTTTCTACGGCAGAGAAGGCAATTTTGATGATTATGCTATCTTTAGTGAGCCTATTCCCCATGGCGACTACGAACCTATTCCCGTTCAAACATGGAATGAAATACCTTTGATACGCGTTAACAGAATTGATATAAAAGGATGTTCATTTTCATCAGTTATTCATGTGGGCTCAACGTGCAATGTGTATGCAGAAGCTCGCATTAAGCATATTCGTGAACTAATCAACGATGAACCTTCACAGGAAGCTGAAGCCGGAACATCGAAAAAAGCTGCCTCAGCACCTAGCGGCAGTGAGTGAACCTTTTAAGAAGCTGCTCATATACTAAACTAATATCACGAAAAAAAGGGTGTGAACCTCATGCCAGCAATAATTGGACCCGTTAGTATCACGAGCGTCGGAGGCGGTGTCGTAACGTTTGGAGATACGTTTTATGTTTCTCCAAAAAGCGCTGCTAAAACAGCCTCAGGCTCCGGTTCTTTAAATACAGGTAACTTTGTTAATACCAATAACGGCATTTCAGGAACAAATACGTTAGATCCAGATTTATTCGATCAAAATATAGCGGCAAACGCTTAAAAAAACCCCTTATCTTTGCTATTAAAGCGGATAAGGGGTTTTTTATTCACCTGGATTTTCGGCTGTTTGATTTTTTGGTTTTAGGTAATTTAGAAGAAGGCTGTTTACGAATCCATTTAATAAAGGAGCTAATTTTAGAATCAGCTTGTAATAAAGAAATCGTATTAAGACGAATGGCTAATTCATCATTTGTGTATAACGCATGAATTTGTTTATGACACGGAATACATAAGTTTGCCGTCGGTTCAAACGCTCCGCCCATTTCCTTTGGCGTTAAATGATGTACGGTCGTCAAGACATCCTGCCTTCCGCATAATTCGCATGTTCCTATTCGCCTGTCTTTTTTCTTCATATAGATTTCCTTCCCTATAAAGTTTCTACTCTTACACTAGTTCCTTTGCCAGAAGGCTCGGACGGCTCAACAATCAAACGTTTTGGCAGACGAGCACGAAGTTCTTGTACGTGACTGATGACTCCAATTGATAAATTATTGGACTGAAGCTTTTCAAGCGCCGTAACCACGGTATCAAGAAGCTCTCCATCAAGCGTTCCAAATCCTTCATCTAAAAAGAAAAACTGCAGTGGATATTCTCCTCTTAGCTGTATTTGTGCAGATAATGAAAGGGCCAGAGCGAGGGAAGTTAAAAATGTTTCCCCTCCCGATAAAGTTGAAACCGGACGTTTTACGCCTCCATTTGCATCATCTCTCATGATAAAGCCGCCTTGTGAATCAACTTCAATCGCATAGCGCTGACGTGTTAATATACCCAGACGCTCTGAAGCATCTCGGCTAACGGACATCAGCTGTTCTTCAGCAATATATTCGACGAAAGCATTTCCTTTAAATACTGTTTGAAGCTTTTGATACTGTTCAAATAACGCTTGTTTTTCTTCACGGTCCTGTTCAAGCACTAAAAATCGCTCATGCCGTTCTTTGACGCTTTTTAACGTTTGCTCAGCTGCTCCCTTGAGCTGAACGGCTTCTTTTACAGCGGCTTTTATATCATGAAGCAGCTGCTGAGTTTCTTCAAATTGCTGCTCTTCTATGGACTGGTGATTCAGCTGGATATTTAACTGTTCAATTGATGACTTCATCTGTTTTATGTTGTCCCAATAAGCCTGAACAGTTTCATCCAACAATTTCATCTCATCATGTGATAACAAAGCTTGCTGAACTTCTTTTTCTTCGCTGAATAAAGAATTCCCTATCGCTTCTTCCCATTTTCCAGCTGCTTTTTTATACTGGATATGAGCTGTTTCTAGAGATTCGCTCGCTGCTTTTTCATCCATTTGCAGCGTTTGATACGCTTTTTGAACAGTTTGCCAATGTTGATACGCCTGCTGTTCATTCGTCTCTAACTCCGCAAGTAAGTGAACTGTTTTTTGCAGCGCTCGTTCAATATCTTCTTGATCTGTAAGCGTACGCAAGCGTTCAATTTGCGAGTGAACAAGAGATTGTTTATGAGACAGCATTGCTTTTAATTCTGTAAATTCTTTTTCGCCCGCATATTTTTCTTCTTTTAGACGTTCGATTTTCTTTTGCTGATTTTCAAAAAATACGCTGCTTTTTTCAATTCGAGCCTTTATTGTCTGCTCTTCTTTTTCTCGCTCGTTTAGCTGTTCATTAATTTTTTCCATCTCTTCAAATACAAAGGAAGGATAATCTTGTTGAAAAGCTTCTCTTCCTGCTTGTAACGCTTGTTTTTGCTGAGTGACTTTTCTTTCCAATTCAGCTTGTTCTTTTTGATAATGAGCAAGCTCTAATTCAATCTTTTCAAGACTTTGCTGGACCTTTTGTACCTGCCCGAGAATTGCATGCTGTTTTTCGCCTACCTGCAAATAATCCTGCTCAAGAGATTTAATTTCAACTTCTATTTTCTTAGCATACTGACCAAAGGCATCTGTACCCATTTCTCCTAAAGCAGGAACTTGGCCAGCTTCATTCATAAACCCAGCTAAATCAGGTATTTTTTCAACAAGAGGTTTAGCAAGCTGTTCAAGCTGCATTTTAAGCGACGAATAGCTAAATCGCTGTTCACGCAACTGATTGACTTGATCTTCGAACTGATCCGCTGATTCTACTGTACCATCTTCTTCTTTTTGGTTTAACACGGGGTTAGGATGATGCTCAGAGCCACAAACTGGACAAGGCTCTCCTTTAGTCAGCTGCTCAGCTAATTGATGAGCCAGACGATGTGACCATTCTTTTTCCTTGCGTCTTTTTAGATCACTCATTAAATGATCCGCTTGTTGAAAAAGCTGCTGAAACTCTTTTTCCCGCTCACATACAGTGTGATACAAGCCTTGAATATCCGAAAATAACTCTTTACTTCGTTCTATTGTTTGCTGATATCTCTCTTGGTGTGTTTGTTTTTGTGTATGCAAATGTTGAAGCTGTTCCGCTTTTTCTTTATACGTTTTTTGGCCTTCATCTAGATTTTTTTTATCATTATTCCATACTTGATAACGGTAGAATGCTTGCTGAACAGCCTGCCGATAATCAGGTTGAATCTCCACTTTTGTTAATGCTTCTTTTAACTCTTTTTGAAGGTTCAGACCCTGCTGATACCGCTTATCCGCTTCTATTAATTCATCATTTTTCGTTTGAAGTGCCTGCTGCTTTTGCTGAAGAGAAACTTCCGCTTCTTTTACTTCTTGCTGCCCATCTTTAATTTGTTTTTGAAGATCAGAAGCTTGTTGAAGCTGTTCTTTTTGAACAACTAATTTGGGCTGCTGTTCATTTTTTTGTAAGCGAGCCTGCTCATATAAGCTATTCGATCGCTTATATTCCTCACTTTGCTGAACAATTTGCACTTTTAATTTTTCTACTTTATCTTTATAAAGCTTCTGCTGTTTTTCAGCTTGTTCAAATGTTTCTAAATAAGGAAAAAGACGCTCTGCCTGCTGCGCTTTCGTCAGCAAATCTTGCTTTTGTTTAATCTCCTCTTCCTGCTTAGAAGCATGCACTAGTTTTTCTTCTAACAGTGTTTTTTCCTGCTGCGCTTTCCAAAGAGACGCCTGCTGATCGTATCGTTCCTGCAAATCAGCCGCTTCTTTTTCTCGTTTTTCCAAAAGTACAATGCTATCACTTACAAGCTGCTCGGCTTCTGTTACTTTCTCTGTTGAAGCTTCACCTAATCCCGTTTGTTCTGCCGTGATTTTATCTAGGTCTGTTTTTAGCTGCTGAACTTGATAGCGTATTTTCTTACTAAGCTGATCTCCGTACTGCTCGAGATTAAAAAGACGCTGAAGCATTTGACGGCGTTCCGTCCCTTTTAACGATAAAAACTCTGCAAATTTTCCTTGTGGTAATACAACAGCTCTTGTAAAATCATCAATTGTTAAACCAAGAAGTTCCTGTACCTGCTGGTTTACATCATTTGTTTTATCCGCTAATACGTACGTTTCATCTTCGATTTCAATCAATCGACTGGAAGCTGATTTCACACGCAGCTCATCTGTCCGTTTAAAGCTTCGTTCAACAGTATAGCGTTTTTTATGACTCGCGTTTTCCAGCTCGAACGTAAACGATACTTTCAGTTCATTTTCCCCGTGATTTAAAATTCCTTGTGTATTATTGGCTGCACGCTCTACTTTTCCGTATAAAGCTAGTGTAATGGCATCCAAAATGGAGGATTTCCCGCTTCCAGTAGGACCAAATATTCCAAACACACCGCCTGAACACAGCGCTTCAAAGTCGACAGTTTGTTTTTCTCTAAAACTGTGAAGCCCCGAAACGGTCAAGTTAATAGGTTTCATTTTTCATCCTCCTTTCCCGATACTTCTTCATCGTTAATCAAGGTTAAAAACAGTTTGACTAACTCATCATCAGGTGCCCCTCCGCCGGTTTGCCTGCTGTAGAACTTTGTAAACAGTTCTTCGATCGGCACTTCGCGCTGTGAACGTGTTTCATGTGCTAGTTCTTCTGCTTTGAATACCGGACGAATATGAATAAAGCCTGGATGAAGCTTGCGAAGTCGATGGATTTCTTCTAGTGAAAGTGCATCTTCTACGTGAACTTCTAAATCAACCCATGCCTGCGTATCTTTTTGCTCATCAAGCCACGTATATACTTCTGCCAATCCGTTTTTTGCTTTCCAACGTGTCAAAGGCTTTCCGCTAGATAATGGAATTTCCGTCATTTCAACCTCTTTTCCTGGCTGAGCATCTAAAATGGTCACGGACTTTGCGTACCCTGACTCTGAAAAGCTATAGGCAAGAGGTGACCCAGAATATCTTGCAAGGGTGTTGGCGCGATTGATCATTTGCGGGCGATGCAAATGTCCTAGAGCTACATATTGAGCATTAGCAGGCAAACTAGTTGCCGCCACCGTATAAGCTCCTCCTACTTCAATTGGACGTTCTGAGTCCGTTGAACTTCCGCCTGCTACGTAAATATGACTCATGGCAATATTAACGGTATCTGTTGTGAACTGCTCACTCATTTTATCAAAAATACCTTTTACTCTGGCATCATATGAGTTTCGAAGAGCCAGCTCATCATTTTCTTCTGCTAACAGTTCCTTTAACCTTGATTCAGATGGGTAAGGAAGAGCCGCAACCTTTAATATTTCATCTGATGTAGGAATGTGAATGCTTTCTACATGGGTAGTAGGCAAACCAAGAAGCGTAATATTTTGATGAACAGCTAATGGAGAAGCCGCCGACAGCCGATCTGGGTTGTCATGATTACCTGCAATAACAATAATCGGACGTTTTCCATTGTTGCTCAACCTAGACATACTTTCGTAAAAAAGCTGCTCTGCCGCTGCTGGAGGGTTAACCGTATCAAAGGCATCTCCCGCCATGAGAATAGCATCTATCTTTTCTTCTTCCACAATGTCTGCCAGTTCATCTAAAAACTGTGCTTGCTCAGCTAGACGGCTTCGACCTTCTAACGTTCGCCCCAAATGCCAATCCGCTGTATGTAATAAACGCATGTTACTCTCTCCTTATTGGTGAAAAAGAAGAAGACTATCGCCTTCTTCTTTTTTTATATTTCAACAGCATGTCCACCATCTAAAAAGTACAGATAGCGATGCTGAACAGGTTGTTTTACGATCCGCTCAATGGCCTTTGCGTAAAGCTCTAGCTGAATGCGGTATCTGTCAATTAGAAATGGTTTTGCTCGTTCAAAATCCCCTTGAAAACGATCCGAAATATTATCTGTTTTAAAATCAAGTAAAACGAGGCCTTCTTCCGTTTCATATAAACAATCAATAATACCTTGTACTAAAATCGTTTCATCTTCCTGCTCCCAATGATCATAGATTTCTTTAGCGGAGACACCTAAACTAAAAGGCATCTCTCTATAAACCGTGCGAGCCGTTCGAATACCTTGTGCAATGTCACTGTCTAAAAAATCTGCTACATCATTTGCATCAACGGCATCCGCTTGCTGTTGCGTCAACAATTCTTTGGTAACCATTGATTGAATAAAGTCTTGAACCATTTCGAGGGTATAAGCTTTATTTAATGGAAGCTGCTGCATAACGGCATGTGTAGCTGTTCCTCTTTCAGCTCCTGTGAGAGATTTCTCTTGAAGAAACAGCGGACGATTTTCAAGAGGTGCTTTAGCTCCCCGAACAAGATCACTGCTTGCACCTGCATCCGTCAGCTGCTGCTGCCTTTTTAGTTCAGAAACAGATTGCTTTGAACGATGAACGGAAGCTACACGATAATCATAAGACCAATTTAAGCGTCTATACACTTCCTCTTTATAATCGCTGGATTCTGTAACTGGCTCATGCTTTTGAAGAGCGTTCAAAAGCTCTTCATGATGCTGCTGCTCTTCAAGAGGCTGTTCGGCTAAATCACCTGCTAATAACGTTGAAAGCTTCCAGCTTGAAGCATGCTGATAAATCATCTCGGCCGGCTGGACCTCTCCTTCAACCATATGACTAACATTTTTGTGACGAATTAAAGAAGGTCCAATCCAGTCTAAATAACATTTTGCATCTCTTCTCACGTGAGCTGGAAGCGTCCAATCTTCGTGTCCCATAACGGAGCTCCATTGTCTGAGCTTTTCTGATGCGTCTTTTACTGTTCCAACTAAAATAAGTTTTTCTTTCGCACGCGTCAAAGCTACGTATAATACCCGCATTTCCTCTGCCATGCTTTCTTTTTTCATTTTTTTCTTCATGGTCTGCTGAAGAAGAGTCGGGTACGTAATACGCAGTTTCGGATCAATATATTTAGATCCAAAACCTAGTTCTTTATCGAGTAAATAAGCTTTATTCAAGTCCATTAAGTTAAACTGACGAGCAAGACCAGCTACGAAAACAACAGGAAATTCAAGACCTTTACTGCTGTGGATCGTCATCAAACGCACCACATCTTCTTGTTCTCCCAGCGCTCGAGCAGCTCCTAAATCGTTCCCTCGATCCTGCATCCGTTCAATAAAGCGTAAAAAGCGGAACAGACCTCTAAATGAAGTCGCCTCATACTGGCGAGCGCGATCGTAAAGAGCACGTAAATTGGCTTGACGCTGTTTCCCGCCAGGAAGTCCGCCAACAAATTCAAAGAAACCCGTGTCGCGGTAAATTTGCCATACTAGTTCTGACAAAGAGCTTTGTCTAGCTTGTGTTCTCCATGCTTTTAACTGCTCATAGAAATATTTCACTTTATCGCGAAGTTCTTCATCATCTGAAACCGCTAAGTACGTTTTCAACGCATCATAATACGTTCCTTTCTTTTGCTCTGCTCTCAGTGTAGCCAACTCTTCATCTGAAAGCCCTACTACCGGTGAGCGAAGAACAGAAGCTAACGGAATGTCTTGATGCGGGTTATCTACTACTTTTAATAAAGACATCATAATCATCACTTCAGTAGCATCAAAATAGCCTGTTGATAAATCCGCATAAATCGGCACGCCTTCTTGTTTAAATTCATCCATAATCTGCGCAGCCCAAGGCATGGAACGAAGCAAAATAACAAAGTCACGATACGTTACGTTTCTCATGATATCGAGCTTGCGATCATATATTTGAAAACGGTTTTGAACGAGTTCTTTGATTTTGCGCGCCATTGCTCTTGCCTCTAACTGAGCCGTTTCAAGCTCTGCTTCTGAAAACGCGACGAGAGAAGAATCCGATTCTTCTTCCGCTCCTTCTTCTGCATTTTCTTTTGCAATCAGCAGAAGCTCCGTTTCCATTCCTTCCACTTTTGGATACGATGCTCCTAATTTTAAAGAAGCATCATCGTCATATGCAATTTCTCCTACTTCTTCATCCATCAGCTGGTTAAAAATAAAGTTTGTGGCGTCAAGCACTTGAGAACGACTTCGGAAGTTTTTATTTAAGTCAATACGTTTTCCAAATTGTCGTCCATCTTGCGTAAATCGCTTGTACTTCGTCAAAAACAAAAATGGCTCCGCTAAACGAAAGCGGTAAATGGATTGTTTTACATCTCCAACCATAAATAAATTCCCTTGTTCTTCACTATCTCTCGTCACTAATTTAATTAGTGTTTCTTGAACCATATTTGTATCTTGATATTCGTCAACAAGCACCTCTTCAAACTGAGTGCGATATTTTTGAGCAATGGACGAAGGCTTAAGCACCCCGTCTTCTTTTACACTCAAGATTTGCAGGCAATAATGCTCTAAATCAGAAAAGTCCACTAACCCTTTCTCTTTTTTGATGTGTTCATATCGTTCACCGAAGCGCTGAACTAAAAAGATTAGCGTTTCAATAACGGGCTTCATTTTTTCAAAATCAGCCATGTAGCCGTGCAAAGGCCTAGAAAACAAATCAGCATGAAGCTTCTCAAGGCTTGTTTTCGCTTTTTTGCGAAGCTCTCCAAAATCATCTAAAAGCTGCGAGTCGTACGCATCTCCTTTACATGGCTTTAAACGAGTAAAATTCAAATTCTGCATTTCCTCATGCAAATCAGCAAAAGAATGCTTAGAAGCGCTGAGCAGCCGATGAATTTGAGCCAGGTCTTCCTCTGCATTAACGGCGCGAGGAGCAGGCCCTCCCGGCAGCTTTGTTAGCTCTAAGCCCTGTTTTAAAATCGACTCAATGCCCATGAGCTGCGTTGTTACTTCTTGTAAAAGAAAAGACAGAAACGGAAGTGAATCAATAGAAGAGTCCTCTGTGACATCATATTGACTCACAATCATTTTAAGCCAGCCGTTTGGGTCGGGGTTAGATCTTGCAAAGTCATATAGCTTTCTTACCATAAGCTGAATATCTAAGTCATTTCTGTCGCTTGTATAACGATCAATTAAATCAAAGAATCGCTCGTTCTGTTCAATACTGTACTGCTCTTCAAACAATTCTTCTAATACTTCTTCACGCAGAAGATCCGCTTCCGTATCATCTGCAATTCGAAAACCAGGGTCTACATCGATCAAATAATAATACGTTCGAATGACTTCTAAACAAAAAGAATGGAGCGTAGAAATCGACGCACGGTTTAATAAATTAAGCTGTCTGCGCAAGTGTAAAGAAGATGGATTCTTTTTTAACTCTTTTTCCAATGCTTCTCCAATTCGATTTCTCATTTCGGCTGCAGAAGCATTTGTAAACGTAGCAACTAGTAATCTATCAACATCGATTGGCTCCTCGCCCATCGTAATCTTTTTAATAATACGTTCGACTAAAACCGCTGTTTTTCCTGAGCCAGCCGCCGCGGCTACTAATATATCTTGACCGGATGAAACAATGGCGTTCCACTGATCATCCGTCCACTGGGAGTCGGCCGGTTTTACGTGTATATCTTCACTCATCTCGTTTGGCCTCCTCTCGAATTTTATCTAAAATAACATTTTGACTCTCTGTACTAAGCTGACGATATTCGTTGTTTTCCATTGATTCATCGAACTGACAGATTGAGCGGTATTCACAAAACGCACATGGTGTTTTATCTTTTAGCTTATAAGGCGAAATATCAATTTTTCCATTTGTAATCTCAGTACCTGCCTCTACAAACTTACCTCGCACATACTGACGGAGATGTGTAAAATCTTCTTCGCTCGCAACCGAAGAATTGGAATAAAAGCCCCCTGTCTTTTTAATACCCGCCGATATAACCTGTGAGTGCCCTGATTCTAACGTTTTGTCCATTAATTGGACTGCTTCCTCGTCCCCTAAAAGCAGTCCTTTCATTTTAAACTTCTTGAAGATTTCAGCTTCAATTTGATCGGGTTGTAATGCTTTAGTACTGTTGATCATTGGATTATGAACGTGGAAATAAAGAACGCCAGCAGGCAATGCTCCTCTATTATCATGAAGAAGCTGTTCAGCATACGTCACGACTATGTCTAAATAAGCTAAAATTTGAAGAGATAAACCATAGTACACTTCCACTAAGTTTAATGCTTTATCGCTTGATTTATAGTCGACAATACGCAGTAAAAGTCCCTTGGAGCTTTCCGCTTTATCCACTCTGTCAATTCGGCCAACAAGTTCCATCGTATGGCCATTTGGCAGTGTAAACTGCATAGAAGGCAGCTCCGCGCTAGGACCAAACCCTAATTCCAATCCAACAGGAACAAACCCGCTCACCTTAGCGTGCTCACTTAACACAAGCGACGCACGTTCAATAATTTGCTGCAGCTTATGTGTTAAATAGTGGTGGCGATTAGAGCTCAATAAAATTTCATTTTGTAAGCGCGGAGCAAGTTCGTGCACCGCAGCCGTAGAAAGCTGCTGACAGTCTTTTCTCGTTAAGTTCTTCCATTCTTTTTGACCGCCCCGTAGCTCGTCTGAAATCATCTTCAGCGCCGCGTGAAATAACTCGCCTATGTCAGGAGCTGCTAATTTGAAAACTTTTCGTTCTTTAAGCTTAAGCCCGTGAGAAGCAAAATGAGCGTACGGACAGGCTTCAAATTTCTCCATTCTCGATACGCTTGCTTGAATATGCTTTCCATACAGACGCTGACTCGTTTTCTTTGTTAACCTTTTTGCTTCGTTTTTATAAAATAAACTGCTTAGTACTTTCTCGCTGTATGAGTTCCAATCTGAATTTTCTACATAAAAATTATATACATCCCACCAAGCGGAACTCATCGGATAATGGCGTTTCCACCCTTGCAGCTGGCTGGCTAAATGCGCGATGCTCGTTAAGGGATTTGTTATATAATCAACTTGCTTTTCTTCTTCTAAATCCGTAGGCTCCGTCATTAACAGCTTTTCCTGCAGGAGCGGAAATAGCTCTTTTAATCGATTAATAACGAGTGAAGGCAACAGAGTCTTCCCTTCCTCATTGGCAAGAGGATACGAAACATAAAGTTTTTCAGAAGAGCTGGAAAGTGCTAAATAAATAAGAAATTGTTCGTCAAACAGCTTTTGCCTTCCAGTTGGCGCAAGTAATAAGCCTGATTCAAGCAGCTGCTCTCTCTCTTTCTCAGATAACAGGCCATCGCTTTTTGGTTTAGCTGGAATCACACCGTCATTTACGCCTAGCACAAAGCTTGCTTTGATATCGGATAAACGCGAACGCTCAAAACTTGCCACAACCACTTGATCCAGTGCAGGCGGAACAAGTGCAAACTGCATGCTGTCAAGCCCTGTCTCAAATAGATCCGCGAACAAAGAAATCGATACTTTCTCTTCTCCCATCATTTCAACAAACTGATCAAATAAGTGAAGAATTGCTTTCCATACCTGCTCGTGCTCTCTTGCTTCTTGAAGCTTACCTTCTTCTTCACATCGATTGCGCAGCGCTTCTATCTTTTGTGGAATATCTAAGTTCGTTAAAAAATGATAGAGTGCTTCTGCTTTTTCTTTTCCTATTTTCGCTTGTTTTAATTTTTGCTGAAGCGAATAAATAGGAGGAACAATCATATTTTTTAATTCATTTATTTTTTGCTCAAAAGCAAGCTCTTCGTCAGTTTTCCCAAGGTTCATGTCTTCAAGCGAACGATATTTTCTGTAGGTAAATGGCTCCTTACTCGTCCACTTAGATCCTTGAATACCGTAAGCAAGTACGTAATTTTCTAATTCATCCATCTCTTCGCGAAGCTGGTGCACATCAGATGACAAAGGAAATAAAAGGTCTGTTTTCACTGCCCGAAAGATGGTTTCGTATCGCCATGACCCGCTTACCACCTCTAAGACTGAGCGAATAAATTCAACGAGTGGATGGTGAAACATCGCTCGCTTTTGGTCAATAAAGTACGGAATTTCATAATCTCGAAAAATGGTTTGAAGCAAGTCATGATAGTCTTCTGCATTTCTAACAATCAAGGCAATATCACGATAGCGATAACCGTGATCACGCACAAGCGACAGCACTTCTCTTGCAATCCCTTCTACCTCTGCTCTTCGGCTAACAGCAGGCAGCAGCTGAATGTGCTCGGGCTCTGACTGAAATTCCGGCGTTGGCCGTTCATCATAATATAGTTCTAAATAGGCAAGCTCTGGACTGTTTTGATGCCTTTTTTGTTCATTAAATACGTTTGGCTCTTGAATCTCTATCCCGTTTTCAGCCGCCAGGCCCATTATTTCTTGATACGTTTCGCTCGTTAATCGAAACAAGTGCAGGTCATTTGGAATAAAATCTTGATATGAATAATCAGAAGTAACCGCTATTTTCACTTCTCTACAAACTTTCATCAGCTCTACTAATACCGTTAATTCTTGAGGAGTATAGTGATGAAATCCATCTACATAAATCGTTGCTTGAGCAAGGTACGCAGAAGAGACTACTTTTTCACTCAGCAGCTTTAAATAATCTTCTCCATCTACATATTTTGTCATCAGCTGTTTTTCTAATTCTCCGTAAATGAGATGTAAATCATGTAATTTATCAGCAAGGACTTTCTCATCTTCTGCTTGAAGTTTTTGCTTCATCTCTTCGAGAGACGGTGCATTTACCGTGTACTGTTTAAATTCTTTAACCATTTTTTCTAGTTCTTCAATAAACCCTGCTTGTTCTGAAGAATTCGCAAACAATCGAAGCTCTTTTTTTTGATGCTCGATAATTTTTTTAAGCATCATATGAATACCTGTTTGATCCACATGATAGCGGCTAATACCTCCGACTTCTTGCAGGATACGCCACGCAAGACGTGTAAAACTATAAACTTGAGCACGCATCATGCCTTCTAACCCAGGTGTTTGAACAAGCGCATACTCCGACTGAAATGTCATCTGTTCAGGTACAATATAAATAAGTGGATGCCCAAGCGGAGCATTTAACAGCTCTTGGCGCATGCTATTTAAAAGATATTCCGTTTTCCCGCTTCCTGAACGTCCTAATAAAAACTGTAGCCCCACGTTTTCACCCCTTCATTTTTCTTCTCTATATTTTTAGTTGTTTAAGTGCAAAATGGATAAACGCCACGCAAACACGTGACGCAGTCGTCAAAATTTTATAGTGATAATCAGCTAAATCTCTCTATCTCTCTCCTTATTATTTTACTGAACTTGCAGACAAAATTCCACTTTGCACATATGTGAAATGCTGGATGCAACAAAAAAACTTTTCAGTAGCCAAATGACCACTGAAAAGTTTTAGAAAAGCGAGTTATTTTCTACTTTTACATCATGATTCCACCATCTACATGCAGTGTTGTGCCGTTAATATAGTTGGACTCATCAGAGGCTAAATAAAGATAAGCATAACCAATGTCAGAAGGCTGACCTAACCTTTGTAAAGGAATAGTAGATTTCATTTGATCAATGATTTTGTCCGGCATCGCCTTCACCATATCCGTCTCAATAAAACCGGGAGCTACAGCGTTTACATTAATTCCTTTTCGCCCAAGCTCTTTAGCCCATGTTTTTGTCATTCCCACTACGCCGGCTTTTGTCGCCGCATAATTTGTTTGACCAACATTTCCATATACGCCGGATACCGAAGATGTGCTGATAATTTTCCCTTTACCTTGAGCAATCATATGCGGTACAACGGCTTGCGTACAGTGAAAAACGCCTGTAAGGTTTACGTTAATGACCGCTTGAAAATTTTCAACTGATAATTTAGTTAGCATTCCATCTCTGGTAATACCTGCATTATTAATTAAAATATCTATTTTAGAGAAGCGTTTCACGACTTCTTCTACCATTGCATCTACACTGTCTCGATCCGCTACGTTTACTTGAAAGAATGCTACATCTCCGCCTTCTTCTTTTAGCTGAGCTGCTCGTTCTTCTCCTACTTTTGCATCGTAGTCAACCATAGCGACCTTTGCACCCTCTTGTGCGAAAATTCGAGAAGCTTCGAACCCTAACCCATTTGCTGCACCCGTAATAATTGCCACTTTATCTTTTAATCTCATGTCACCCGCGCTATAAGACGCTTACTAACAACGATTAATCAGCAAGTCGCTTGAATCTTAGTAGCGCATTCCCCTCCTCAAAACGACGCCAAGCACGTCTTAATGATCATTCGGTGCTTTTCTAGTAATGATCCCTCTACTTACATCTTAGTAGTCAAGCTCAAAAATCATTCATATAATTTTTAAGAAAACGTTTTGAAATACATGAGGTGATAATACATGTTGAGAAAAAACATGTATATCTCTAGAAAACAAAGGGTTCATTACTTAGGTGCAACTAGGAATAGACGTCTAATTTATTCCCAGTTTTTTCTTTTATTTTAGCATATTTTTCACAATTGATAAACAAAAAACTTGTTCATTACTAGACAGATACTCTGTATGTGCATTGTTCTACCAACCGAATAAACAGACAAATAACTTCTTTAAGAAAAAGGCAAAAAACCTTTCAAAAATGCTGCTGTATTCCTATAAGAAAAGGCTTTTCCATAGTTTACAATACCCTCTTCTGCTGTATGTATAACAAAAGACTGCCTATTAAAAAGCAGTCTTTCATCACTATTTGTTATATATAAACAAACTATTTGTCATACTGTTTCACTTTAGATTTTTCATTTAATCTTCGTTCAATTTGCTTTCCAACAAGCCATAGGACAAAAATGATCACTAAAACAAGTACTGCTTTTAAAGGCTGTTTCACAAATGAAACAAAATCGGCCCCAATAAAGCTCATCATAAATATCATGACCATTTTACCCGCTAATACAGCAAGCATAAACTGAGCCATACTGACACGTGATAGTCCAGCTACTACATTAATCGCTGAAGACGGCGTAAAAGGGAAACAAAGCATAATAAACAGCGGTCCAAAACCGTGTCTTTCCACCCAAATCATAATCTTTCGAATTTGCGCATGGCGGCTGATAAAATGTAAAAACCTCGCCTGTCCGTATTTTCTAAAAATCAAAAAGACAAGCAGTGATCCAACGCAGCTCCCGATCCATGAAATTAAAAAGCCTAACCATAAGCCAAAGGCAGCAGCATTAGCCATTACAAACGCAAAAAGCGGCAAGATAGGGATAAACGCTTCTAAAATAGGCAACAGCAGTCCGGGAATGATCCCAAATGATTGATATTGTTTTAATAACTCGAGGACGCCGTCTAATGTCAAATAATGCTTTAATGTTTCAAAATCCATCGAATGTTCTCCTTATTTAAACAACTGTGCTACTTTTCACTTATTGTACTACTTTCCTTTACCAAACAAAAGTTTTACAGCGTTTTATCTTTTCTGCCCTGTTGCGCTTGCCATATAGCCAGCCCTTACTTACACGAACAGAACCTCTAGAACAACATGTGCTTTTACTTAGACTGCTGCAAATAACGTTTAAACCAGCTGGTTAAATATTTTAGTCTCGCCGTTCGTAAATTAGGCTTACCGCTTCTAGAAAGTTCATGGTTAGACTGAGGAAAACGAATAAATTCTACTTCTTTATCTTTTCTTTTTAGTGCCACATAAAGCTGTTCAGCTTGTTCAATTGGACATCTATAATCCTGTTCGCTATGCAAGATTAACAGCGGTGTTTTCACGTTCTCCGCTAAACGAAGCGGCGAGTGGTTCCAAAGTTTTTCCGGCTTCTCATAAATATCAGCTTTCAATTCCCATTCGGTAAAATAATAGCCAATATCACTAACGCCGTAAAAACTCGTCCAATTTGAAATAGACCGTTGCGTCACCGCTGCTTTAAACCGATTTGTACTTCCTACAATCCAGTTTGTCATAAATCCTCCGTAGCTTCCTCCTGTTACGCCAAGTTTATCTTCATTAATATAAGAGTAGCGGTTAATTGCTTCGTCGGTTACTGCCATCAAATCCATATAATCCATGCCTCCGTAATCTCCTCGAACGGCATCTGTAAAGGCTTGACCATATCCTCTTCCGCCTCTTGGATTAGAAAAGAGGATATTGAACCCTTTTGATGCAAGCACTTGAAATTCAAACATAAATGTATGACCATACATAAGATGCGGACCTCCGTGAATTTCTAAAATGGTTGGAGATACATCGTTGGCAGCAGCCGCTTTTACGACCCAACTGTGGATATGTATACCGTCCGTGGCAGTCGCGCAAAAAGATTCTGCTTCCGTTAACTGCACATGCTTTAAAAATGAATCATTAACGTTTGTCAGCTTCACTAGTTCCTCTGTTTTTAAATTTAAAGAATAAAGATCTCCAGGATGTGTAAATGTACTGATTGCTACGATAGCTTCCTCACCGTTGGGAAGAACAGATACCCCGTATACGTGAGCATTATCCATAAGCACAGAGTCTAACTTTCCATTTACATTTCCTTTATATATGCCTACAGAACCCTTTTCACTTACGACAAAATAAAATTCTTCCTTACTGCTCCACATAATTCCCGCTGCGGTTCTTCCAAAGTGAAAATCTCCTGCTACCATATCTCCTATTTCTAAGTCTATACCTGCAGTGATACAAGCTGTTTTTTGATTGGAGACCTGATAAATATATATGTCATTCATTGAAGCCGATCCGTATGTACGTTCATTTCCAATGTAAGCTATGTATGACCCATCTGGTGACCACGAAACTTGATGAAAATATCCTGTTTCTGCTGTAATAGATGTTAACTTTTTAGTATCACGATGCAAAATAAACACGTCCATGGTTAACGATAAATCCGGATTCTCTCCTCGGCTACTGCAAAACACAATTGAATTTGCATCAGGGGCCCAGCATCCTACAGAGTGATGATAAGGTCCATCCGTTAAAAACGTCACTTCTTTATTTTTAAGTTTAACGACCGCAACTTGCGTATATTCACCTTTTAAATAGCCGCTAGCATCGGATTTATACAACAAACGTTCCACTTCGTATGGCTGAGGATGCTCATGATTTTGTTCAACTCTTACAGCTTTTTCTTCTACTTTTGTAGAAAACATAATTTCATCACTATAAGGAGACCATACGGGATTACTAACGCCTTTTTCACAATCTGTGAGTGCTTCTGCTTCCCCGCCTGTCGCTGCTAATAGATAGAGCTGAACGGTTTGACTGCGATCTGATAAAAAAGCAATCCACCTGCCGTCAGGAGACCAGGCGGGAGAATGATTATTTCCTTTATAATACGTCAATTGCTTTGTTTTTTTTGTTTCAAGATCTAACATAAACAGCTGCGTCTCATAACCGTTTTCTATTTTTTTCGTTTCTCGAACCGTATAAACTACACTTTTTCCATCTGGAGAAATCTGAGGGTTATACACAGACTTCAATTCATACAAATCCTCTACCGTTACCGTACGCTTTTTTAAATGATTCAATTTCTTCGCCCCCAAGGATTCATTTTTAAACCAAATAGCCAATCGATAAAAACGAAAGTAGCGTTTCCCTCTTACTTTATCATTTCTAAAAATAAAAATCTAAAAATTTAGAAAATTAGTTGTTTTTTCTTCTTTTAATCTATATAATAATAAAAAGGGTGCAGAGGTGATGAGGTATGAACAATGAAAAATCGTACACGGAAATGATGAAGTCCCTCGCTCGCAAGAAAAAAGTAATTGATACTGTGAGTATGTTGGATGTTTATATCGAAATGGTAATTGATGAATCGCTTTTTAAGCGTCAAAAAGAACTGTTAGAAACAAACATTAACACGGCATTAGATCAACGTGATGAAACTGCTTTTTATGAGCTATCAGCACAGTACCAATCCTTACTTCAAACATCTACTTAATATTTCAAGAAGTTCATTCATGTTAATGATTTATATGTACGTTTAACAGGCAGAACCTTTCTTCTCAGGAAGAACAGCTGTCTGTTAAATCGTGTTTACTACATAAAAAAAGATTCTTACAGATGTAAGAATCTTTTTTGTTAGGATTTTTTCTATGAGTGGAAGTAAACAACCGTTCCACTCATAGATTTTTTGTTATTTATGCGCCTGAAACTGCTCTTCTTCTGTTGAACCTTTTAAAGCTGTTGTAGAGGAAGTCCCACCGGAAACTACTTGCGCCACTTCATCAAAATAACCCGTTCCTACTTCACGCTGATGTCTTGTAGCAGTATATCCATTTATTTCACTAGCAAACTCTCTTTCTTGTAACTCTGAATAAGCTGCCATTCCTCTTGTTTTATATCCTCGTGCCAGTTCAAACATGCTGTGATTTAAAGCGTGGAAGCCAGCAAGCGTAACGAATTGGAATTTGTAGCCCATTTTTGCGATTTCTCTTTGAAACTTTTCAATCGTTTTCTTATCTAATTTTTTCTTCCAGTTGAAAGATGGTGAACAGTTATAAGCAAGCATTTTACCTGGGAATTTTTCATGAATAGCATCTGCAAATTTTTGTGCCTGTTCCAAGTTTGGTTCAGACGTCTCACACCATACTAGATCAGCATATGGCGCATATGCTAAGCCACGAGCGATAGCTTGATCGATTCCGGCTCTCGTGCGATAAAAACCTTCAGCGGTGCGTTCACCTGTAATAAACTGGCGATCTACAGGATCAACATCACTTGTAATTAAATCAGCGGCATCAGCATCGGTACGAGCAATCAGAAGTGTTGGAACACCCATTACATCAGCAGCTAAACGAGCAGCAATCAAGTTTTTCACAGCTGTCTGAGTTGGAAGCAATACCTTGCCGCCAAGATGACCACACTTTTTCTCAGATGACAATTGATCTTCGAAGTGTACCGCAGATGCTCCTGACTCAATCATTCCTTTCATTAATTCAAATACGTTCAACTGTCCTCCGAACCCTGCTTCTGCATCTGCTACAATTGGAGCAAAGTAATCAATGTCCCCTTCTCCTTCTAAATGCTGAATTTGATCGGCACGCTGCAGCGCTTGATTGATTCGTTTCACAACATGCGGCACGCTGTTTGCTGGATATAGACTTTGATCAGGATACATATTTCCTGAAAGGTTTGCATCTGCAGCTACTTGCCATCCACTGAGATAAATGGCTTTTAACCCTGCTTTTACCTGTTGTACTGCTTGATTTCCTGTTAAAGCTCCTAATGCATGAACGTATGGCTCTGTTTTTAATAAGTTCCAGAACTTTTCGGCCCCTCTTCTAGCAAGCGTGTGTTCAATATCAATGGATCCTCTCAGTCCAATGACTTTTTCTGCAGAATATGGACGTTCAATTCCTTTCCAACGCTCATCGCTTTTCCAGTTCTCTTCAAGGTTTTTTACACGAATCTCTTTCATTCTTTATACCCCCTAATGAATTTAAAATTCTATATTCATAAAAATATAAAACGCAGCAGTGAGAATATGTCTGTTTCATGATGAAGTAAATTAGCAGTTTGCCATAGCTTTAGTAAGAACGTAGATGAAATAAGTAAATAGTTGAAGGACATGTAGTAAGACTTTGTTGAGGTGAATATACGCTGATAAGTTTGCCTGCTATCTTTTCAATCACAAATAACTATTCCTCCCCATTGTTATAAAACAGTTTTTATTTTACATACGTTATTATATAACAGTACTTTCGAAAATGAAACCTCCTTTTAGAATTTTTTTCCTACTCGCAAGGAGGCTTTTCTATTAATACCTACGTATAAAAGGCTTCATATATCCTTTACTTTTTCTTATATCACTTATTCATTTCTTTCATACTTCTCAACAAATGAAATTCTTTCCAATATTGTTGGATGACCATATCGAAAAATTTTCACTAAATACGGCGGATTCACCTGGGACAGTCCTGATTTTGTTAAATCCTGAAATGTTTTAATAGCAGCTTGTTTATCTCCTGTTAAGTCCATGGCGTACGTGTCAGATTGAAGTTCATGATGACGCGACTGCATATTTGTTAAAGGACTTACAGCAAATGTGAGCACAGAAAAAATAAGTAGAATAAGCGGTAATGAATTTAAATCACTAAGAGAAGTGATTTTTAATGCTTTCCCCCATCTCTTAATCACAAAGCTAGCTAAATGTTTCGTTAGCCATAAACCTACAATCGATAAAACTAAGGCTGAAGCAATCCCTACATAAATATGTTTCTTCACATAGTGACCCATTTCGTGCGCCATGATAAACAAAATTTCACGTTCCGTCAATTTATTAAGAGTAGTATCCCATAACACAATTCTTGAATTAGAACCTATTCCCGTTACATATGCATTGAGAGAGTTCGTTTTTTCAGACATGTTTACTTCATATACATGCTTAGCAGGTATATGAGCTTCATCTGCTAAATGCAAAATTTTCGTCTCCAGCTCTTTATTCTTTAATGGATAAAAATCGTTATATAACGGATCGATAACCACTGGTTGAATAAACGTCAAAAATAGCGTAAATGGAATAGATACTAGCCACGCATACAGCCACCATCTTTTTGAAAACTTACGAATGAATGCATATAACACAGCAATCACTAAAAACATCGTGGCATAGTTCACCCAAAAATCTGTAAAAAGATCTTTCATCCATCCTTGGAAAGGTTGCGTCGTAATATGGTAAGCCGTTGAAAGCTTATAGCTAATCCAGTCCATAGGAAAAGAGTAGATCAGCAGCAGAACAGATAACCAAAATACATAAATAGCAGTTTGGAGAAGACTGAAACGGCTGACGTCTTTAGACCACTTATTCACTTTCTTAGACACACCTAACACTAAAATTAAAATAAACCCTAACCACTCATATGGAAATCGGATAAAAAAGAGCGCATCTCTAATCTTTGAATATTTTTCGGTTAACATAAGTTCTCTTGCATTCATAAACGTAGCCGGATCCACGCTGGTACCTTTTAATGATTGTGGAATAGAGGTGTCACTTATATAAAATAAATACACCCATATACAAGCTGCATATACAAGAAAAACTCCGATGGACCACAAAACAATTTTTTTCACGCATTCCCCTCCTTTTGTACAAACAGTATTCTGTTATTACTATTGTAGGTTTTTTTTCGAAATTTAGAACAAGCGTTTAGAGATGTGCTATAGGAAATGCAAATTGTGAAGAGAAAATCATAGAAAAACGAAAAACAGAGTTTATTCTTTTGTCTAAACTCTGTTTACAAACAAAAAAAGCAGTTTGCATATGCAAACTGCTTTTGAGATGACCCGTACGGGATTCGAACCCGTGTTACCGCCGTGAAAGGGCGGTGTCTTAACCGCTTGACCAACGGGCCAGTATGGCTCCACAGGTAGGACTCGAACCTACGACCGATCGGTTAACAGCCGATAGCTCTACCACTGAGCTACTGTGGAATATGGTGGGCCTAAGTGGACTCGAACCACCGACCTCACGCTTATCAGGCGTGCGCTCTAACCAGCTGAGCTATAGGCCCATTATTTGGAGCGGGTGATGAGAATCGAACTCACGACATCAGCTTGGAAGGCTGAGGTTTTACCACTAAACTACACCCGCGTTACTTAAGATGGGGCGACTGATGGGAATCGAACCCACGAATGCCGGAACCACAATCCGGTGCGTTAACCACTTCGCCACAATCGCCGTCTTAAAATGGTGGCTCGGGACGGAATCGAACCGCCGACACAAGGATTTTCAGTCCTTTGCTCTACCAACTGAGCTACCGAGCCAAACAAAATGGCGGTCCCGACGGGAATCGAACCCGCGATCTCCTGCGTGACAGGCAGGCATGTTAACCGCTACACCACGGGACCACTTTGGTTGCGGGGACAGGATTTGAACCTGCGACCTTCGGGTTATGAGCCCGACGAGCTACCGAACTGCTCCACCCCGCGATGATATGAATATGATATAAATAAATGGCGGAGGAAGAGGGATTCGAACCCCCGCGGGCTTTAACACCCCTGTCGGTTTTCAAGACCGATCCCTTCAGCCGGACTTGGGTATTCCTCCGTATATTTATAACAAATGTAACTTATATGGTAGCGGCGGAGGGAGTCGAACCCACGACCTCACGGGTATGAACCGTACGCTCTAGCCAGCTGAGCTACACCGCCATATTATTCGTTACAATTATTTAATTTCATTGGTGGAGCCTAGCGGGATCGAACCGCTGACCTCCTGCGTGCAAGGCAGGCGCTCTCCCAGCTGAGCTAAGGCCCCATAAATGGTCGGGAAGACAGGATTCGAACCTGCGACCCCTTGGTCCCAAACCAAGTGCTCTACCAAGCTGAGCTACTTCCCGTTTATGGCGCGCCCGAGAGGAGTCGAACCCCTAACCTTTTGATCCGTAGTCAAACGCTCTATCCAATTGAGCTACGGGCGCTTTATATGGAGCGGAAGACGAGGTTCGAACTCGCGACCCCCACCTTGGCAAGGTGGTGTTCTACCACTGAACTACTTCCGCTTATTAAAATGAGCCATGAAGGACTCGAACCTTCGACCCTCTGATTAAAAGTCAGATGCTCTACCAACTGAGCTAATGGCTCTCTATGGCTGGGCTAGCTGGATTCGAACCAACGCATGACGGAATCAAAATCCGTTGCCTTACCGCTTGGCGATAGCCCAATAAAATGGTGGAGGGGGGCAGATTCGAACTGCCGAACCCGAAGGAGCGGATTTACAGTCCGCCGCGTTTAGCCACTTCGCTACCCCTCCGATATAAATGGTGCCGGCAAGAGGACTTGAACCCCCAACCTACTGATTACAAGTCAGTTGCTCTACCAGTTGAGCTACACCGGCACGGTGGTGGAGGATGACGGGATCGAACCGCCGACCCCCTGCTTGTAAGGCAGGTGCTCTCCCAGCTGAGCTAATCCTCCAAATATCATACACAACATTAAATGTGTATATAAGTTTTTTACAAATGAGCCAAATAAAAAACCCCTAGACTCTTTTACAAGAGCATAAAAAGGGGTCTTATTCATTGCCTGGCAACGTCCTACTCTCACAGGGACAAAGTCCCAACTACCATTGGCGCTAAAGAGCTTAACTTCCGTGTTCGGTATGGGAACGGGTGTGACCTCTTCGCTATCGCCACCAGACAAGAGATTGCTCTCTCAAAACTAGGTAACAGTTTGCTGAGTAAAGCTTACGCTTTTAAAAGTTTGGTTAAGTCCTCGATCGATTAGTATCAGTCAGCTACACATGTCGCCACGCTTCCACCTCTGACCTATCAACCTGATCATCTTTCAGGGATCTTACTAGCTTGCGCTATGGGAAATCTCATCTTGAGGGGGGCTTCATGCTTAGATGCTTTCAGCACTTATCCCGTCCACACATAGCTACCCAGCGATGCCTTTGGCAAGACAACTGGTACACCAGCGGTGTGTCCATCCCGGTCCTCTCGTACTAAGGACAGCTCCTCTCAAATTTCCTACGCCCACGACGGATAGGGACCGAACTGTCTCACGACGTTCTGAACCCAGCTCGCGTACCGCTTTAATGGGCGAACAGCCCAACCCTTGGGACCGACTACAGCCCCAGGATGCGATGAGCCGACATCGAGGTGCCAAACCTCCCCGTCGATGTGGACTCTTGGGGGAGATAAGCCTGTTATCCCCGGGGTAGCTTTTATCCGTTGAGCGATGGCCCTTCCATGCGGAACCACCGGATCACTAAGCCCGACTTTCGTCCCTGCTCGACTTGTAGGTCTCGCAGTCAAGCTCCCTTGTGCCTTTACACTCTACGAATGATTTCCAACCATTCTGAGGGAACCTTTGGGCGCCTCCGTTACATTTTAGGAGGCGACCGCCCCAGTCAAACTGCCCACCTGACACTGTCTCCCGGCCCGATCAGGGCCGCGGGTTAGAATTTCAATACAGCCAGGGTAGTATCCCACCGACGCCTCCACCGAAGCTAGCGCTCCGGCTTCTCAGGCTCCTACCTATCCTGTACAAGCTGTACCAAAATTCAATATCAGGCTACAGTAAAGCTCCACGGGGTCTTTCCGTCCTGTCGCGGGTAACCTGCATCTTCACAGGTACTATAATTTCACCGAGTCTCTCGTTGAGACAGTGCCCAGATCGTTACGCCTTTCGTGCGGGTCGGAACTTACCCGACAAGGAATTTCGCTACCTTAGGACCGTTATAGTTACGGCCGCCGTTTACTGGGGCTTCGATTCAGAGCTTCTCCCAAAGGATAACCCCTCCTCTTAACCTTCCAGCACCGGGCAGGCGTCAGCCCCTATACTTCGCCTTGCGGCTTCGCAGAGACCTGTGTTTTTGCTAAACAGTCGCCTAGGCCTATTCACTGCGGCTCTCTCGGGCTATACACCCTACCAGAGCACCCCTTCTCCCGAAGTTACGGGGTCATTTTGCCGAGTTCCTTAACGAGAGTTCTCTCGATCACCTTAGGATTCTCTCCTCGCCTACCTGTGTCGGTTTGCGGTACGGGCACCTCCCGCCTCGCTAGAGGCTTTTCTTGGCAGTGTGGAATCAGGAACTTCGGTACTATAATTCCCTCGTCATCACAGCTCAGCCTTTATGATGAGCGGATTTGCCTACTCATCAGCCTAACTGCTTGAACGCGCATATCCAGCAGCGCGCTTACCCTATCCTACTGCGTCCCCCCATTACTCAAACGGCGGGGAGGTGGTACAGGAATATCAACCTGTTGGCCATCGCCTACGCTTTTCAGCCTCGGCTTAGGTCCCGACTAACCCTGAGCGGACGAGCCTTCCTCAGGAAACCTTAGGCATTCGGTGGACAAGATTCTCACTTGTCTTTCGCTACTCATACCGGCATTCTCACTTCTAAGCGCTCCACCAGTCCTTACGGTCTGACTTCGCTGCACTTAGAACGCTCTCCTACCACTGACATCAAAGATGTCAATCCACAGCTTCGGTGATACGTTTAGCCCCGGTACATTTTCGGCGCAGAGTCACTCGACCAGTGAGCTATTACGCACTCTTTAAATGGTGGCTGCTTCTAAGCCAACATCCTGGTTGTCTAAGCAACTCCACATCCTTTTCCACTTAACGTATACTTGGGGACCTTAGCTGGTGGTCTGGGCTGTTTCCCTTTTGACTACGGATCTTATCACTCGCAGTCTGACTCCCATGGATAAGTCTTTGGCATTCGGAGTTTGACTGAATTCGGTAACGCGTTGGGGGCCCCTAGTCCAATCAGTGCTCTACCTCCAAGACTCTCACAACATGAGGCTAGCCCTAAAGCTATTTCGGAGAGAACCAGCTATCTCCAGGTTCGATTGGAATTTCTCCGCTACCCACACCTCATCCCCGCACTTTTCAACGTGCGTGGGTTCGGGCCTCCATTCAGTGTTACCTGAACTTCACCCTGGACATGGGTAGATCACCTGGTTTCGGGTCTACAACCACATACTAAACGCCCTATTCAGACTCGCTTTCGCTACGGCTCCGCCTTATCAGCTTAACCTTGCATGGGATCGTAACTCGCCGGTTCATTCTACAAAAGGCACGCCATCACCCGTTAACGGGCTCTGACTACTTGTAGGCACACGGTTTCAGGATCTCTTTCACTCCCCTTCCGGGGTGCTTTTCACCTTTCCCTCACGGTACTGGTTCACTATCGGTCACTAGGTAGTATTTAGCCTTGGGAGATGGTCCTCCCAGCTTCCGACGGAATTTCACGTGTTCCGCCGTACTCAGGATCCACTCAAGAGGGAACGAAGTTTCAACTACAGGGTTGTTACCTTCTTCGACGGACCTTTCCAGGTCGCTTCATTTACTTCGTTCCTTTGTAACTCCGTATAGAGTGTCCTACAACCCCAAGAGGCAAGCCTCTTGGTTTGGGCTAATTCCGTTTCGCTCGCCGCTACTCAGGAAATCGCATTTGCTTTCTCTTCCTCCGGGTACTTAGATGTTTCAGTTCCCCGGGTCTGCCTTCAATATCCTATGTATTCAGATAAAGATACTGTTCCATTACGAACAGTGGGTTTCCCCATTCGGAAATCTCCGGATTAAAGCTCACTTACAGCTCCCCGAAGCATATCGGTGTTAGTCCCGTCCTTCATCGGCTCCTAGTGCCAAGGCATTCACCGTGCGCCCTTTCTAACTTAACCATTAGCGAATAAATGGTACAACGTAATGTTGTGTTATTTATTGGTTTGATTAAAGAAAAGTTTCACTTTTCCTCAGCAATTACTGTTATCTAGTTTTCAAAGAACAAAACAACTGACTTCAATCACATCATGATGAACATCACTGTGATATCTACGTGCAGTTTTGCGCCGAGTAATCGCAGGCGCAATTATTAATGAGAGATTGAACTCTCAAAACTGAACAAAGTGTCAAAACGTACGTCATGTAAAAATCCTTAGAAAGGAGGTGATCCAGCCGCACCTTCCGATACGGCTACCTTGTTACGACTTCACCCCAATCATCTGTCCCACCTTAGGCGGCTAGCTCCTTACGGTTACTCCACCGACTTCGGGTGTTACAAACTCTCGTGGTGTGACGGGCGGTGTGTACAAGGCCCGGGAACGTATTCACCGCGGCATGCTGATCCGCGATTACTAGCGATTCCAGCTTCATGTAGGCGAGTTGCAGCCTACAATCCGAACTGAGAATGGTTTTATGGGATTGGCTTGACCTCGCGGTCTTGCAGCCCTTTGTACCATCCATTGTAGCACGTGTGTAGCCCAGGTCATAAGGGGCATGATGATTTGACGTCATCCCCACCTTCCTCCGGTTTGTCACCGGCAGTCACCTTAGAGTGCCCAACTAAATGCTGGCAACTAAGATCAAGGGTTGCGCTCGTTGCGGGACTTAACCCAACATCTCACGACACGAGCTGACGACAACCATGCACCACCTGTCACTCTGTCCCCCGAAGGGGAACGCTCTATCTCTAGAGTTGTCAGAGGATGTCAAGACCTGGTAAGGTTCTTCGCGTTGCTTCGAATTAAACCACATGCTCCACCGCTTGTGCGGGCCCCCGTCAATTCCTTTGAGTTTCAGTCTTGCGACCGTACTCCCCAGGCGGAGTGCTTAATGCGTTAGCTGCAGCACTAAAGGGCGGAAACCCTCTAACACTTAGCACTCATCGTTTACGGCGTGGACTACCAGGGTATCTAATCCTGTTTGCTCCCCACGCTTTCGCGCCTCAGCGTCAGTTACAGACCAAAAAGCCGCCTTCGCCACTGGTGTTCCTCCACATCTCTACGCATTTCACCGCTACACGTGGAATTCCGCTTTTCTCTTCTGCACTCAAGTTCCCCAGTTTCCAATGACCCTCCACGGTTGAGCCGTGGGCTTTCACATCAGACTTAAGAAACCGCCTGCGCGCGCTTTACGCCCAATAATTCCGGATAACGCTTGCCACCTACGTATTACCGCGGCTGCTGGCACGTAGTTAGCCGTGGCTTTCTGGTTAGGTACCGTCAAGGTACGAGCAGTTACTCTTGTACTTGTTCTTCCCTAACAACAGAGTTTTACGACCCGAAAGCCTTCATCACTCACGCGGCGTTGCTCCGTCAGACTTTCGTCCATTGCGGAAGATTCCCTACTGCTGCCTCCCGTAGGAGTCTGGGCCGTGTCTCAGTCCCAGTGTGGCCGATCACCCTCTCAGGTCGGCTATGCATCGTTGCCTTGGTGAGCCGTTACCTCACCAACTAGCTAATGCACCGCGGGCCCATCTGTAAGTGATAGCCGAAACCATCTTTCAATCATCTCCCATGAAGGAGAAAATCCTATCCGGTATTAGCTTCGGTTTCCCGAAGTTATCCCAGTCTTACAGGCAGGTTGCCCACGTGTTACTCACCCGTCCGCCGCTAACGTCATAGAAGCAAGCTTCTAATCAGTTCGCTCGACTTGCATGTATTAGGCACGCCGCCAGCGTTCATCCTGAGCCAGGATCAAACTCTCCGAAGAAATGTTTGACTTGCTCAATTTAAAAAATAAAAATTAACGTTGACGTTTGTCGCTTTGTTCAGTTTTCAAAGTTCAACCGCCGCTCTTAAGCGACTTTATTATCTTATCAAGTTACCGACGTAATGTCAACAACTTTTTAAAATTCTTTTTTCAGCTTCGTTGTTACTGTTATGTCTCAACGACGCTTTATAATAATAAAATATATCTTTATTAAAGTCAACAGTTTTTAACAAAAAAATTCGAAATCATTACTTTTTGATTCAGATAGCTGTTTTATCTAGATCATATCATCATATTATAGGCAAAAGCTAGGTTTAAACTTTGCCTTCTCTATTCTTGAACCCTTTACTTTTTTCAATTTCTTCATTATACGAAGAAATTAAAAAAGAGCTGTCCATTAGACAGCCCCTTCTTATTTCCCTTTAAAACTAGGTCTTCTCTTCTCAGCAAATGCTTGAAGCGCCTCTAGACGATCTTCTGTCGGAATCGTTAACTCATATGCTTTTCGTTCAATTTGCAAACCAGTCTGCAAATCGGCCTTCATTCCTTCTTTGATAGCAAATTTTGCTTGCTGAAGTGCAATTGGCCCATTTTTTAATAAAAGCGAGATAAAAATATCTATTGTTTCTTCTATTTGATATCCAGGAGCTACCTTCGTTACTAGACCACATTCTTTTGCTTCTGATGCCGTGAAGCGCTGAGCTGTTAAAATTAGTTCCATTGCTTTTGCTTCACCAACTAGGCGAGGGAGACGCTGTGTTCCTCCTGCGCCTGGTATAATCGCTAAGCTTGTTTCCGTTAAACCCATAAGCGCTTCTGTTGAAGCGATCCGGAAATCACATGCTAAAGCCAGCTCCATTCCTCCTCCAAATGCATATCCGTTGATGATTGCTATCGTTGGCTGAGGAAGCTGCTCTATCTTAGAAAACACTTCTCCTATTTTGTAAATATTGCGCTTTACCTCTTGATCAGAGAGGGTTTTACGTTCTTTTAAATCCGCACCTACACTAAAAGATTTTTCACCTGCCCCTTTAAACGTCACAACTCGAATATCTTTTTGAATACGAATTCCTTCAATTACTTCTTCCAATTCTTTAAGCATATCGTAATTAAAAGCATTCATCGCTTCCGGACGGTTCAGTATCACATGGGCGACGTGTCCCTTTATTTCATAAGAAATAGATGACATTCTTTTACCACCTCCAAATTGGAATCGCTTTCATTTTATCGCTCCTGAGATACCTGCTGCTTCAGTGCACGCCTTAAAATTTTTCCCGTTGTATTTTTAGGAAGTTCTTTTAAAAATTCAATTTCACTTGGCACTTTATATTTAGCAAGGTGCTCTTTGCAGTAGGCAATAAGCTTCTCTTCCGTTATCTCTTGATTATTGCAAACCACGTAACACTTCACACATTCACCTAAAGAAGGATCAGGAACTCCGATAACAGCCACTTCTACAATATCCCGATGCGCATATAGCACTTCTTCTACTTCGCGAGGATAAACATTATATCCTCCTACAATAATTAAATCTTTTTTACGGTCAACGATATAAAAATAACCTTCCTTATCCATTCTTGCTAAGTCACCTGTATACAGCCAACCATCTCGGAGAGCATATTCCGTATCTTCAGGAAGCTTATAATACCCTTTCATCACATTAGGGCCTTTGACGATAAGTTCGCCAACTTGTCCTACTTCTACTTCTTTTCCCAGTTCATTTACCACTTTATTTTCAACATTCATAATAGATGTGCCTATAGAACCTGCTTTTCTCTCTCGATCAATCGGATTGAAACACGTCACAGGAGAAGCCTCAGATAATCCATAGCCTTCTGCTACCATGACCCCAAACTTACGTTCAAAATGGGTTAGAAGTGCCACCGGCATTGATGCCCCGCCTGATATACAAAGCCTTACCGTGTGAAAGTGCTCTTTTTTCCCTTTGTCATGCTGAAGTAAAAAATTATACATTGTCGGAACGCCAGCAAAAATAGTCGCTTGTCGATTTTGAATTAATTCAAATATAGAAGATGGACTGAATTTTGGTTCAATTAATATCGTTCCTCCATTCATTAAAGGCGCATTCAATGAAACAGTTAAACAAAATACGTGAAACATCGGCAAAGCAGCTACGACTCGGTCATTCCCATTTATACTTAAATAATCTGCTACGTCTTGAGCGTTTGAATAAATATTCTTATGCGTAAGCATAGCTCCTTTTGGTTTTCCAGTCGTTCCTGACGTATACAGAATGATGGCCACATCTTCTTCTTTTAACTCGAGAAAATCATATGTAGCTTCCCCTCTGTTTACAACTTGCGAAAACGTGTGAAAATAAGAAGGTATACTTTCCACTGTATCTGTCGTTTCACATAAGATAACGTGTTCCAAAAATGGAGTGTGTCCAATGATTTTTTTTAAAACAGGGAGAAGTAAATCAACCGCAATAACTGCTTTTACATCTCCATCCTGAAGCATGTAGCTAATTTCATCCGCTGTGTAAATAGGATTAATGGGTATAACAGTAGCTCCTACTCGAAGAGCACCGTACAATCCAATAACAAAATGAGGCGAGTTGCCGACAATTAAAGCGATATGATCTCCTTTTTTTACACCTAATTGCTTCAGACCATTAGCAAACTTAGATACCGATGCATCAAGATCTGCATAAGATGTTTCCTGATCCATAAAAACATATGCCGATTTTTGCGGAAATTGCTCAGCTGTTTTATGAAGCTGTGCTGACAAATTCATCTCATAACTTCCTCCTTTTAATAACGAATGAATGAACAACCATTCATTATTAAGTCATAATAATGGAAAAATTCTTACTTCTTCTATTCTATTATAATGTTACTGCTGTTCTATTGACAAGACTCATCTGTTTAAAAAGAAAAAAAGCCTGATGTGGCAGACTTTTTTCTTAATAGATTAATTCAACAAACTCTTCTTTTGTAATATTACCAAAATAATGTGGAATATCGATGTCCTCTAAGGCTTGTTCAATAGAAGCTTTTTCATAACGAACACCTGTTAATTTTCCCTGTACTTCCTGGACATCTCCCACTCCAAAGAAATCTCCATAGATGGTGCAAGCATCGATTTTCCCTTTATTCACTTCCAAACGAACGTCAATTTGTCCCACAGGAAAGCGGTGAGAGTGCTGTAAGTTAAATTTAGGTGATTTTCCATAGTTCCAATCCCATGACTGATAGCGCTTTTTAGAAATTTGATGAATCGTTTCCCAATCTTTTTCCGTTAGTTTATATTCTGTTATATTTTCTTCTCCCTCAAAGATATACCGAAGCAGCATTTCTCTAAATTCTTCCACCGTTACTTTCTGTTCTAAAAATTCACTGATATTCGCTACTCTATTTCGAATAGACTTAATGCCTTTGGATTCAATTTTATCTTTTTTTACTTTTAACGCTGATACCACGTTTTCAATCTCTGAATCAAAAAGAAGAGTTCCATGGCTGAACATTCTTCCTTTCGTCGAAAACTGAGCATTTCCAGAAATTTTACGTCCTTCCGCCATTAAATCATTTCGTCCGCTTAACTCAGCATTGACTCCTAATTTCTTTAACGCTTCCACGACTGGCTCGGTAAACTTTTTAAAATTATGAAAGCTATTTCCATCGTCTTTCGTAATAAAGCTGAAGTTTAAATTTCCTTTATCATGATAAACGGCACCGCCTCCAGATAGACGTCTCACTACATGAATATGCTGATCTTCAACATATTTTGTATTAATCTCCTCAATGGTGTTCTGGTTTTTTCCAATAATAATAGAAGGTTCATTAATATAAAACAGCAGATATGTCTCATTAATATCTAGATGCTTGAGCGCATATTCTTCAATTGCTAAGTTAATTCGGGGATCATAATTTTTTTGATTATCAATAAATAACATTCATTTTCCTCCTTGTTATTCCCATACGTATCCTGATTCAGCTAACGTAAGCGTACCTTGATAATGAGCAGCAGCTTCCTCTACTAGCTGTTGGTGTTCTCCGTAGTGTGGAAGGTGAGTAAGCATGAGTTGTTTGACACTTGCTTTAGAAGCAAGTGTACCGGCTTCTGTACTTGTCATGTGTCCAGCACCGCTTCCATCTTGGCTAGCATAAAAGTTACATTCACAAATAAGAAGATCTGCATTTTCTGAGAAAGAAACAAATTCTTCTAAATAGCTCGAGTCCGCTGTGTACACGACGGTTTGATTGCCAGCACTTATTTTCATGGCATAACAAACGACTGGATGTTTCGTTTTCATAAATTCGATTGTAAAAGGCCCAACGTCAAGTTTTTGACTCGGATCGTACTGTACTCCTTTGGTAATTCCTTTATGAGTAAGTTTGTTGAAGCTTTCCTGATCATATGTATGTCCGTAAATAGAAAGTTCCTTAACAGCGTTCCCTAGATGAGTCTGAATGAGGCGAGCATATTGAAATACTCCGACATCAGCCACGTGGTCATGATGGTAATGAGATAAAATCATCGCATCTATTTCTTCTGGTTTTGCATATTTTTGCAGCTGAGCCAATGCACCGCTTCCACAATCAACAAGCAGCTGAAATCCATCGTGCTCAACTAAATAGCTAGAAGTAGCTTCTGAAACAGCAGGATATCCTCCCCAAAAACCAATAACAGTTACTTTCATTTCAATCACCCTTTCGTACTATTTTTATTACGTTCAGTATACCCTACTTTTTTTTGAAAACTAACTGAAAGATACTCGTTTTGCCTATTTTATCGAAATAACTCATTGTTATATAACAAATAACCACTTAGAATAGCAAAATAGGCTAAATTGTTATAAAACATAATTGACATTTCAACATCTGTTATAATACAATGTTAGTAACAAAAAAACAACGGAGGGGATTTAAATGTTAGAAAAAATGACTGAATTTTTCAAAAGATTACCCAATAAAAAGTGCGTAGAATGCGGAAACGACATCGAGGAACAGCATGAGTGCTACGGAAACAAATGCGATCACTGCCTAGATATCATGAAATAAAAAAAGCTGAAACTGTTTTATAACAGTTTCAGCTTTTTTTTATACGGTCAAACTGCGATACTCGTTTGGCGTAATGCCTTCTACTTTTTTAAACACTTTTCGAAAGTATTTATCATCATGATATCCAATCATATTCGCAATTTCATAGATTTTTAGTTCTTCATTTAGTAAAAGTGATTTGGCTTTATTCATTCTGACTTTCACCATATAATCTGAAATATTTTCTTGAAATTCTTGCTTAAACTTTCTCGAAATGTATTCACGGCTTAAATAGAAACGTTCCGATATTTCTTGAAGCTTCACATCTCGATGAAAATTTTGCTGCAAAAATTGTTCGATCTCATAAATAACGTCGCGATTGTTTTGCTTGCTATACCTTTTTATTACTTTTAAAAAACGCTTTACTTCACGCTTTTTTCTCTCTACATACTTTGCTAGCTGAAACTGCCCATCTTGGTTATAGAAAAAAGAAAGAACATATTCAGGACCATTACTTATCGTATAAGGAATGTGATATCTTTTTAACCAATGCTGGCTTAACAGCTGATATTCCTGCTCAAAATGCAGAATTTGCTTTAATGATAGATAATTTTGTGCTTCAAAAGCTGTGATAATTTCGTTGAATACCGGCAAAAAAGCTTCAAACTTCCCTACTTGCAGCGCCTCTTCAATTTTACTGTTATAATCCATCATATTTATTAATAAAGCACTTGCTAAAACGTCTTGCTCGCCGTAGACCTTCACTTTATTTTGATCAAGAACATTGCTTAATAAAAGCGAATTTTTCGCATGTTCATAGGATTTCATTAGCTGATCAATAGAAGAGACTTTGCATCCTCTTGCAATCCGACAGCTCACGTCTAACGTACGGCGAATTGCTGTATGTAAAGTCGTCAGCAAAGAGGTTATGCGTTCAAAATCATTCCAAAATATAATGATAATTTCCCACTTATTTGATAAATAACGGAAGGCTACCCCATTTTCTTCTGCCATCAGCATTTCATTGATTACATTTAAAATTGAAAAATAGGCTAAATCCCGATCACCTCCAAAAGAACGAATAATGGATTCATCTACACGTACAATCCCCACTTCATATTCTCTAGTCAGATGGAAACCAAACTCTTCATAGATTGATTGATTTAGCAAATAATTGTTCATTAACTGCGTTAGTTTTCGATCTCGATAAATCGGCTTCATTTCATTGATTAAACGATAGCTGCTATTATGGACTTTTCTGGACTCTTCTTCTTTCTTCCATTGAGTTACAGCTCGTACAAGCGTATCGTTTAAAATCGAAGGATCCACTGGCTTTAGAATATAATCCGTACTTCCAAAATGAATAGCTTTACGCATATAGTGGTAGTCATCATACCCTGTTACCACAATCGTTTTGCTAGAAGGTGAATTCTCTTTAATCCACTCCAACAAAGCAATTCCATCGATATTAGGCATCTTCATATCAGTAAAAATGATTTCCGGTCCGTGATCCTCAATAAGCGCAATCGCTTGCTCACCGCTATCAGCTTCTATCACATCTGTAATTTCATGCTCTTCCCACTGTCCAAGCAGCTTTATTCCTTCTCTTACATGCTCTTCATCATCCACGATTAATACTTTCATCACTATCCCTCTTTTCTTCAATTGTTGTTAGCTTTATGACAACGGTAAAATCGTGATTTTCTTGACTGCTAATTTGCATTGAAGCATGATCTCCATAGTAGATGCGAAGTCGTTCATAAATATTTTGCAACCCAATATGCTCATCTGTTTGATTATACGATTGCTGAAGTCTCGCTTTTAATTGATTCAACTCTTGCTCTCCTATCCCTTTTCCGTTATCAGAAACAGTTAGAATCAGTTCTTCTCCGTTTAACTTCGCTGAAATCAACAGCTTTCCGCTTCCTGTGCGGGTTTCGAATCCATGTTTAAAAGAATTCTCAACAAGAGGCTGCAAGATCATTTTCGGTATTCGCATAAGCTCTGCCTCTTTTTCGATATTTAACTCATACTCAAACTTTGAACCAAACCGCTGCTTCTGCAGACTCAAGAAAGCTTTTACGTGATCGACTTCTTGCTTTAAGCTAACGATATCCTCTTTCATATTCATGCTGTAACGCATAATGTGAGAAAGTGAGGTTAATAAAGAATATACTTCAACTGCTTTATGCTTAAGGGCAAGAGTTCCAATCGATTGAAATGCGTTGTATAAAAAATGCGGATTAATTTGTGACTGCAACACTTTTAGCTGCGTTGATTTATTTTCTAACTCCAATCGGAATTTACGTTCAATTAAGTCATTAATTGTTTCTACCATAGAGGTAAAGTGCCTTCCTAAAACACCAAATTCATCGTTTCCAAGCGATTTAAACCGGACTTCAAATGATCCTTTTTCCACTTCTTTCATATTGCGAATTAATACGTTAATCGGCTGTGTAAAACGGACCGATATAAAAAGCGTAGCGATAACGAGCATACACAAAAATGGCAGGCCAATTAATACATTCATAAGTGCTGTCTTTCTTGCATCTTCATATAAAACACTGTAAGGAATTCGCTTCACAATGTATAAGTCCTCAAAAGGCTGTTTAAGCTTTTCATACATTAATACGCCTGAGAAGCTTTTATCTTCCCATTCCATGCTGTGATCCTCTTGAGACGTAAGCGCCTTTAGCCACGGGTAGTTTTCGTTTTTTCCAATAACCTTTGAATCCGAAGAATACAAAACCTTCCCTTTATTGTTCATTAAATAAAAATCTTCTGACTCTTCATTATATAAGCGCTGCGATATAGATTGAATTTGGGTCATGTTAATGTCTAAAGATAGATAAGCTAACAACTTGTCTGATGGAATTTCATCAATCCGCTGATGAAAGCTAATAACTTGATTCGGCAGTGAGTCAATTAACGTTGATAAATTATTGTAGCTATAAATTTCATGGGTAGGCTCAATGGCAAGAAATTTATGATGTTTATTTAAATAAGAATAGTAAGGCTGAGTGTAAATATCATCGTACTTCCCTCTGCTGCTCACTTTCGAATTATAAGCTGTATACGAGTCATGCCCGTTCTCAATATAAAGATGGAGCTGTTCAATCTCTGGACGAGTATTATATAAATAAAGAAGAGTGCGTGATATTTCCAGTTGATTGGCTCCTAAATCACTTGATACGCCTTCATCTAACACTTTAATAAATGGGTGGTAGCCGTACAGCCTTTTTGTAATATTAGCAATTTCATTTAAGTAATCACTCAAATCATTGCTTCCATTTTTAATAACTTGATAGTTGGTAGAAATAAATCGATTCTTAACCGTTTCTTTTGTGTATTGATACGTAAAAATCGTTGAAATTAAAAAGGGAATAACGGTTGCGAATAAGAAAAACAAAATTAATTTCTTGCGTATGCTCCAGCCTTTCACAAATAACCTCCTTTGACTAATGTCATACATTATGACTATTATTATACATTAAAAGCGCTTTCAATTAACTATTATTTTTTCATAACTATGAATCTAACCAGCTATTTTTTCACACCAAAAAGTCCGCGTTTTCCACGCGGACTTTTTGGTTATTTTTTCATTTTTGCCCAAATTGTATCTAATTTCTTCATAAACTCTTCTTCCGTCATTTGTTTGCCTGCGTAAGACTGCATTGCTGCGCCTACTTCTTGAACCGTTCCTTCTGGATACTTAAACCAGTTCCAAGATAATGTTTTGCCTTCTTCAGAGTATTTTAAGATATCATCAGATAAAGAATCGATTCCTTTTCCATCGATGTTTTTGAACGCTGGAATGAACTTGAACTTTTCAACTAAGAATTTTTGACCTTCTTTAGAAGAAACCATCCAATTTAAGAATTCCTTCGCTGCTTTTTTATCTGCATCTGGTGCATTTTTGTTCACTACCCAGTTATTTGGAACTCCGATTGCTAATTTATCATTTTTCTTCGCATCGTTGCTGATCGGCATTGGGATAAAGCCCATTTTCATGTCCGGATTGATTTTCGTGATCATATTTACCGTCCAGTTACCTTGTTGCATCATCGCTGTTTCACCAGAAGCAAATTGAGTAACTTGTGTATTGTAATCTGTCGTTAATGGATTTTTATTTCCATACTTTAACGTTAAATCGAACAGATTCATAAATTGCTTAAACGTTTCATTGCCTTCAAATTTTGCTTTTCCTTCGTTTAGACCTTTAATAAACGCATCTGGATCGTCTTGCTGCGCCATTGGAATATTAAATAAGTGGTTACCTAGCACCCACCACTCGCCGTATCCGTTAGAAAATGGCGTAATGCCTTTTGCTTTAAGCTTTTTAGAAGCTGCTTCTAATTCCGACAGCGTCTTAGGCAATTCTTTAATGCCTGCTTTTTCAAATAAATCTTTATTATAAATAAAACCATAACCTTCTAAGTTTAGCGGCTGACCATAGATTTTCCCGTCCATTGTCATCGGTTCTTTAGCGATATCATACAGATTATCTACCCACGGCTGATCAGACAAATCTTCTAATTTATCCTTCCACGTTTGCGCTTCTTGGAACCCTCCATTATTAAAGATATCAGGTTCATTTCCAGAGGCAAACTGTGCTTTTAATGCTGCACCATAGTCCGCTCCTCCGCCGACTGTTTGGATGTTAAACTTTACGTTTGGATGTTCTTTTGTATATTCATCCGTTAATTCTTTCAGCTGATCTGCAATTTCCACTTTGAACTGGAACATATCAATAACAACTTGATCACCTGAGCCTGTTGATTTACTTGCTTTTGAATCCGTACCTGAGTTTGAACATGCTGTCGCAAATAAAAGTGATGTTGCTAACACGCCAGACATTATTGAAAGCCTTTTCATTTTCATTCGTTTTGCCCCCCTTGATATCTATCTCTCTTTATTTTACCGATTCTAGGACATTTGAACAGGTAACAATATTGAACAACCGAGTGGAAAATATTGAACACCCCCCTTCAGCACCCTTCGACAGGTCTTTCTTCTTCCGCAAAAATTTCTATAAAATTTTTATCTGTTTTATTCCACCTAATAACATTTATAGACAAAATTATGTTAATATGTAGAGTGATAGATTCATAAGAAAATTTATGAATTTTTTTAACTTGTATAAACAAAGTGAAGGGGTTTACATGAAAACTAAAAAGCGCAAAAAAACACATGTCTCATTTCGAATTAACTGGCTGTTTATTGTGGTTTTCCTGCTTTTTTCTGCACTCATTTTACGATTAGGCTTCGTACAGATTGTGTACGGAGAGAACTATAAACGAGAAGTTGAAAAAACAGAAGATGAAACGGTAGATTCACCGGTTCCTCGCGGAAAGATGCTAGACCGCTATGACCGCGTTATCGTGGATAATAAACCGTTGAACGCTGTCACGTACACGCGTTTGAAAGGCGTCTCTCAAGAAGACAAGCTAAAAGTAGCTAAAAAGCTTGCCACTCTTATTGATGTTCCTGTTACAACAGACGTGTTTGGCAAATCGGATAAAAAGAAAGATAAAAATACGATTAAGCTAACAGAACGCGACTTAAAAGATTATTGGATTGCAACTCATCCAAAAGCAGCAGCGAAAAAAATTACCGCAGCGGATAAACAAAAAGTAAAAGAAGGTCAGCTTTCTGAAGATGATTTGTATCCTCTTCAGCTGAAGCGCATCACCGAAAACGAACTTTTATCGGTGAAAGATGACCTTGAAGTGATTGCTATTAAAAGTAAGATGGAAGGCGGCTACGCATTAACCGCTCAAATTATTAAAAGCGGCTTAACTGATAAAGAGCTTGCCGTTATTAGTGAGCAGCTGGGTGACTTACCGGGCGTTGATACGACAACTTACTGGGACCGTATGTATACATACGACGACTTACTTAGTACCTTGCTTGGTAAAATCACATCGGCTGATGAAGGATTGCCGAGCGAAAACTTACAGTACTACTTGTCACACGGCTACAGCCGTAACGACCGAGTAGGAAAAAGTTATTTAGAAAAGCAGTATGAAGACGTTCTTCGGGGTCAAAAAGCCCGCGTACAAAACGTAACGGACCGCTCCGGCAACTTAGTTAGTCAGGAGACCGTTACTGAAGGTCAGCGCGGCAGTGACTTAATTTTGACAATTGATATGGAGCTGCAAAAGCAAGTCGAAGATGCTTTAACAAAAGCTGTGACTTCTGGAGACAAAGGAACACGATTAATGGACCGAGCGTTTGCTATTATGATGGATCCTCATACAGGAGACATTTTAGCAATGGGCGGAAAACAGCTTGTTACTGATAAGCAAACCGGAGCACGTAAAGTACAAGACTTCGCTCTTGGTAACATGACAACTTCTTATGAAGTAGGGTCCGCAGTTAAAGGAGCGACCGTTCTAGCAGGACTTGATTCAGGCGCTATCCAGCCTGGTACGGTTTTTTACGATGCGCCGATGAAGTTTGCTGGAGGAACAATTAAAAAATCGTCTCATCCAATTGGAGCAACAGGTATTCAAAAAGCTTTGGAACAATCATCAAACGTGTTCATGTACCGTACGGTTATGAGCATGGCTGGTGAAACATATCGACCTGGCGGAAAGCTGAATATTCCTCCATCTATTTTTAACAAACTGCGCTCATACTATAGCCAGTTTGGTCTTGGAATTTCAACTGGAATTGACCTAGAAAATGAATCGACGGGTATTCGTAACAGCGTCACAAACGAACCGGGTAAAGCGTTGGATTTTGGTATCGGACAGTATGATACGTACACACCGCTTCAGCTTGTTCAGTACATCTCAACGATTGCTAACGGTGGATATCGCATGAAACCGCACTTAGTAAAAGAAATCCGCGAGCCTGAGCTTGATAGCGAGCTAAAAGGAAGTATTCAAAGTTCTGTTGAACCGGAAGTGTTAAATCGTATTACGATGAGCCAATCAGAAATTGAAATTGTTAAACAAGGTTTCCGTCGCGTAGTCACAAATGGAACTGGTAGAGCTCTAGGAAACGGAACAGCATATGCAAAATACAACATTGCTGGTAAATCAGGTACAGCTGAAACCTTCAACAAAGGGGTCAGCGTTCGTAACTCTACATTCGTTTCATACGCGCCTTATGATAACCCCGAAGTAGCCGTAGCGGTTGTTATCCCTTCTGCTTATGTAGCCGGAACTTCGAATTCATTAAGCAAAAAAGTTACTGGTGAAGTTATTAAAGCTTACTTCGACCTTAAGAAACAAGGCGAAAAAGAAGTAGAGCAAAAAGAAGAAGATGCAAAAACAGGAAATACAGAATTAAACGGCGTAAAAAAAGATGATAATGAACAATAAAAAAAGGTCTCGTCATGAGACCTTTTTTGTTTTTTCTATGAAAAAAGCCCATCTCACTGAGACAGACCGCGTAAAAAGTATAGTTCAATTAATTCAGCAATTTTTTCTTCTGAAAGCGGCTCATGCCGTTTTTCCCAATCATAGACGAGTGCAATGTACATTTTAAATAGTAAAAAAGCTGTGAGCTCCGGGTTGCACGGTTTGATTTCTTTTTTAGAAATCGCAATTTCGATTTTGTTTTTTATATAAGTCAAAATCTCTTCTTCTACTCGCACCAGCACTTCTTGCACTGCTGTAGTGCCTAACTGCTGTTCCTGTACCAGCTTCAGCATGAGCTGATGCTCAGTGCGGAATTCTAAGATTCGAAAAATGGCTGCTTGGGCATTTTCAAAAAAAGGACGGCTGCTGTCAATGACAGTTTCAGCTGCATCTGTCATTTCTCGAATCATTCGTGTCACAATTTCATCGAATAACTCTTCTTTGTTTTTAAAAAAAGTATAAATCGTTCCTTTTCCGACATTTGCAAGCTTCGCCACTTGCTCCATAGTCGTTGCTTTATATCCAAACAGCGCAAATGATTTTGACGCTGCATCAACAACTGATTGCTTTCGGTCTATAGCCACGTTATCCCCTTCTTTCTGACCAAATGAATATTTCAGTCAACAAGTACGGTTTTACTATAGCATAAGTTTCTTTTGCTTTTCAACCACAATCTCTTCTCTTAGCATAACCTTTCTCTTCAGGTAGTAGACAAAAAAGCGGAGCATTGATTCATCGCTCCACTTCTACAGCTGCTGCACATATTTAACCGCTTTTTTAGCCACATCTTCTCCTTGCTCTACACATTCTGGTATACCCAGACCTTCGTATGAACTTCCCGCTACATAAAGACCGGCAAGCTCTTTTTCAAGCTGTTCGTTCATTGTATCTAGCATATCGTGATGTCCGACCGTATACTGAGGCATTGACTGCTTCCATCTCGTTACCGCGTAAAATTCAGGCTCAGCAGAAATGGTAATGAGCTTCTTCAAATCCTCCAGGACAATTTTAAAAATTTCATCGTCAGGCTGATCCACCACAGCTTCATCCCCGGTTCGTCCAACTAAACATCTTAGCAGCACTTTTCCTTCCGGAACCGCATGCGGCCACTTTTTATTTAGCCACGTGCATGCCGTAATCGTGTAATCGCTATTTCTGGAAACGGCGATGTTCATTGCATCTAGATTGTCTTGCAGCGCTTCTTGTGCAAAGGCTATCACAACAGTAGCTACTGAAGTGGAAGGCATATGCTTTAACGGTTCGAATATTTTATATTCCGAGAGCATAGACTGAGCAGCTGCATGAGGAGAAGTTACAATAACGCTGTCTGCTTTTATTACTTTCCCGCTATTTAAGGATAATTCATATGTGGTATCTTCTTTATAAATTTTCTCTACCTTTATTCCTTTTGTAATAATATCAGGATCTATTGCTTTTTCTACCCCATCTACTAGCGATTGAAGACCTTCTTTTAATGTTAAAAAGACGCTATTTTTTTTAAACTCCGAATCATCACCGTGCTGTGGGTGAATTTCTTTTAGCTTTTTCATTCCAACAATTAAGCTTCTGTACTTATGTTCAGCATGCAAAAACTGTGGAAATGTTGATCTTAAACTCAAACGATCAACGTCTCCTGCGTAAATTCCTGATAATAGAGGCTCAATTAAATTTTCAACAACTTCATCACCAAACCGTCTTCTAAAAAATACGCCTAGCGAACGGTCATCCTGATTTTTTGTCTTCGGTATAAAAAAATCAGCTGCTGCGCGCAGCTTGCCAACAGGCGAAAATAGCCCTGTTGTGATAAAAGGAGATAACTTGGTTGGTATCCCCATTACAGCACCATCAGGCAGCGCATGCGGCGTATCTTTTACTAGAATATAGGATTTTCCCTTTTCATTTCCGACTAGCTCCCGACCTAGCCCCACTTCTTTTGCCAGTTTTGTAGCAGCTAGCTTACGCGCTAAAAATGAATCAGGACCTTTTTCAAATAAATAACCGTCTCGTTTGACCGTTTGAATTTTCCCGCCAAGCCGATGCGTCGCTTCTATTAGTTGAAGATCAATAGGCAGCTGATGATCCTTTATTTTTTTTTGCAAATAATAGGCAGCTGAAAGACCTGTTATTCCTCCACCGATGATGACAACCTTTTTTCGTCTATCCGTCATGTTATCATCGCCTTTTCTGTAAAATTCAATATAAAGAGAAGCGATTATGGAAACCCATAGCTCGCTTCTTACTTTTCTTTATATTGATTATAAGTTACTTTTCGTCCCTGTTCAACGTACAAAGAATCTATATTGACTTAACGGGCAATTCGTTTTAACACAACTGTAGCTAACCCATCGATAAATTCAGGCTGTGCATTCGGCATTTCAGGACGGTAATAGTCAGCCCCAATTTCATCTGTTACCACTTTGCATTCGTAGTCGTTATCATAAAGTACTTCTAAGTGATCCGCGATAAATCCAACCGGGGTATAGACGAACGACGTATAGCCTTTTTCTTCATGCAGTTCTCTTGTTAAATCTTGGACATCAGGACCTATCCATGGCTCAGGCGTATTTCCAGCACTTTGCCAGCCAATTTCGTAATGTTCAATACCAGCTGCTTGTGCAATTAAATCCGCTGTTTCTTGAAGCTGATTTGGATATGGATCTCCTGCTGCAATAATTTTTTCTGGCAAGCTATGCGCAGAAACAATCAATACGGCTTTTTGGCGTTTCTCTTCGTCTATTAAATCAAACGTTTGTTTAACACGTGTAGCCCAGTACTGAATGAACTTTGGCTCACTGTACCAGCTTTCTACGGAATGAATGATTGGTCCTCCTAATTTTTCAGCTGTTTCTTTGGCGCGTCCATTATAAGATTTTACGCTAAACGTTGAAAAGTGAGGTGCAAGCACAATGCTGACCGCTTCTTTAATTCCGTCTTTATGCATGGCTTCTACTGCATCTTCAACAAACGGTTCAATATGCTTTAAGCCAAGATACGCTTTAAATTCAATTTCATCCTGTACTTCATTCAAGCGCTTTTCTAGACTTTCCATTTGCTGCTGCGTAATTTTTGCAAGAGGTGAAATGCCCCCAATTGCTTCGTAGCGGTTTTGTAAATCTTCCAAGGCTTCCGGTGAAGGTTTACGTCCGCGGCGGATATGTGTATAGTAACGTTCAATATCTTCTTCTTTATATGGTGTTCCATATGCCATTACAAGTAATCCCATTACTTTTTTACTCATGTGTTCGACACCTCTTTGTTAGATTCAATACTTGTCTTCATTTTGCCATGAATAAAAAGAAAAATTCAAAGTTTAGCGCTCCAAATTATTTGACAATTTATTGTCTATTTGCAGAATATTCATGAATAAAGGTTGTTAAACGCTTCAACGTTTCCGGCTGAACCTGTGGAAAGACGCCGTGCCCCAAGTTGAAGATGTAACCAGGACTGGCCATCCCTTTATCTAATATTTCTGTTACACGTTCTTCAATAACTTCCCATGGAGCTAACAAAATAGCAGGATCTAAGTTTCCTTGCAGTGTTTTTGTTAAGCCTAGTGCACGTGCTTCATCCAGCTGCGTTCGCCAATCTAATCCCACTACATCCAGCGGCAGATCATGCCATTCTTTTGCCAAATGACTTGCTCCTACTCCAAACATAATGAGAGGTACATTTTTTTCGCGCAAAGAGGTAAAAATCCGCTCCATAACAGGCTTTATAAAATAACGATAATCCGCTACATTTAAAGCCCCCACCCATGAATCAAAGATTTGAATGGCTTTTGCTCCAGCGTCAATTTGCGCTTTTACATATGTAATCGTCATATCTGCTAACTTATCCATTAGCGCAAACCATGCTTTAGGTTCCGTGTACATAAATGCTTTTGTTTTATTATAGTTTTTTGAAGGTCCTCCTTCAATCATATAGCTTGCTACTGTGAAAGGAGCACCGGCAAAACCAATTAGAGGTACGTTTAACTGTTCTGTTGTTAACAGCTTAATCGTATCTAATACATACGGAACATCTTCTTCCGGGGTAATTTCTCCTAGCTTTTCTACATCGCTTAAAGATTGAATTGGATTAGAAATGACAGGACCAATTCCTGACTTGATTTCAACATCCACTCCAATTGAAGGAAGCGGTGACATTATATCTTTATATAAAATAGCTGCATCCACTCCGTACTGTTCAACCGGCAGGCGTGTTACGTATGCCCCAAGCTCCGGCTGATGAGTGATTTCAAATAGAGAGTACTTCTCTTTTAGCTTTCGGTATTCCGGCTGTGAACGCCCTGCTTGGCGCATATACCAAACCGGAACATGATCCGTTTTTTCCCCTCTACAGGCTTTTAAAAAAGTATCGTTAAACGTTCCTTGACTCATAATTTCCACCTTTCTCGATTGTCTTCCATCCGTATTTTCTTCGATTAGACAGACAATAATCAGCAAAGGAACATACCGGTTCCTCTACTGATTAAAGTTTCACGTTATATTCTCTACTTGTCACTATACCCATTTCTTTACGACTTGTATAGCCACCTGCTAAAAATGTCAAAAAATCGCCCTACTCTTCCTTTTTTTATTGAAAAAGAGCAGGTGTTACTTCGTTGGATTTTTTTCCTTTTTGTTGTGTTTGGGAATTGTAAGGAACTACATAATAAGTAGGACTGTCGAGCAGATTTACACGCTCTTTTTCAAATGCTCCTTTTCCCTTCACTTTGCCAATCAATTCGGCTTTATCCCCTTTTTTCTCATAAACATAATAAACAGCTCTTTTATCAGGTGAAGGTGTCCACGATAAACTTACCGTTAGCAAACCAAATGGATGGAATGTTAATTCTTGTTTTAAGTCTTTAACTTGCTCTAAACGTATTGGTTTTGGCAGATCTTTAACGCCTGCTGGCTTTTGAAATGCAGCTTCGTCGTAACCAGCTCTTGTTAGAATGTCTTTAAATAATAGAGTTGGATAAGAACTTCCTTTTGTTAAATAGTGCTGGTCATTTGTAGAATCATATCCCATCCACACGCTTCCTACAACATGTGGGGTATATCCAACAAACCAAGCATCTCTTGTGGCTCCTTTAACATTCGTATACGAAGTAGACCCTGTTTTCCCTGCTAACTCTCCTTTAAACTCTCCATTTTTTGCGGTTCCTTCTTTAACAACTCCTTGAAGCATTTTTGTCATATACCAAGCCGTCTGTTTTGAAAATGCTTTGTGAGTGTCGGGAACAGCTTTTGCAATCACTTTTCCATCTTGATCTTTTATCTCTTGAATAAAGTACGGTTGGATGTTTTCTCCATTCTCAGCAAATGCCCGGTACGCTCCTGCTAATTGAAGCGGTGTAATTCCTTCCTTTAATCCTCCAAGAGCAATCGCAAGCCCTTTATCTTCTAACGGAATTCCTAGCTTTGTGAGATACTGCTTGCTTGTTTCAACTCCTAGCTGATTCAATGTCCAGACGGCAGCTGCGTTTTTAGAATCTTTTAAGGCATCGTACATCGTTACCTTTTTAGCATATTGGCCGTCTACGTTTTTAGGTGTGTATCCCCCGTAGCTTCTAAGCTTGTCTTGCAGCAACGAATAAGGCTTGAATTGACCTTCTTCTAACGCAGGGCCATATACCGCAATAGGTTTCATCGTAGAACCTGGCTGTCTTTTGACATTTACGCGGTTGAGCGATTTTTGTACATAATCTCGTCCTCCCATAACAGATAAAACTCCTCCGCTTTTGTTATCGACTAATACAAAAGCACCTTGGGCACTGTTATCTGTACCTGGAAAATAACGATTTTCTTTCATCAGCTCGTAGGCGGCTTCTTGTACTTTTATATTCATCGGTACTTTGACCGTATAACCTCCGCGCAGAAGCTCATTGCCCGAAATGCTGTATTTCTTCTCTGCTTCTTGGATAACCATATCGATATAGGTTAAATACGCTGGATTTTCAGCCTGCTCCTTTATGTTCAACCCCAGCGTTCTTCCTTGCAAACGGACATTTTTTTCAGCTGATAAATAACCTGCTTTTTGCATGGCATTTAACACAACATTTCTACGTTCTATACTTTTTTCTGGATGTAAAATAGGAGAATAGGAATTCGGTGCTTTTGGCAGTGCAGCGAGAAGTGCACCTTCTTCTACCGTTAATTCGGAGACATCTTTATTGAAGTAAAGGTTGGATGCAGCTTGGATTCCATAGGCTCCGTGTCCAAAGTATATTTGATTCAAATACATTTCAAGCAGTTTTTGCTTACTGTAACGCTGCTCCAAGTTAATGGCCACCACTACTTCTTTTGTTTTTCTAAGCAGCGTTTTATCATTCGATAAAAACACATTTTTAGCCAGCTGCTGTGTTAAAGTACTTCCTCCTTCAACACTTCCTCCAGCCAATATATCTCGGTATAATGCTCGGCCAATAGATTTAAAATCGATTCCGTGGTGTTCATAAAAACGAACATCTTCAATTGAAATAAATGCTTGTTGCACATGCTTTGGAATCTTGTCAATTGAAACCAAGTCCCGATTTTTCACATAGAGCTTTGTTAATTCGTCTCCATTTTCATCGACTAATCTCGTAGCCGAGTCCATGACGATTTTTTTCTCATCAATTACATAGTTTCCAAGAAACAAGATGATAATATATCCAATCAATCCTAATAGAAAAATTCCAACTAAGGCAGCAATTGCGTATAAGCCTTTTTTGTACATCGTGCCACCCCTTTTCTCCCGCTAAACTTTTGATAATATGGAAAACAACTTCATCAATGTTTTACTTTACCATCTTCATTAGAAGTTCACAATTTTTGAATTTTTGTGTGTAAAATTTTATAATTTTAGTATGATTTACAATTGTAAATTGTATGCAATTCCCAATTAGAAAGGAAGTATAATCCATGAAGATCTTTATTACTTACGGAACAGGCCCTTACCTTCAAAAGTTGATCGACGAACATCCGAGTGAACGTTTATTACTGCTTCACAAAGATGACGATCAATTTGCACTAGTCCACGAAACAGATGGAGATACAATTTTTAAAGAAGGACATGCTTATGAAGTATTAGATGCTTCTGGAGATCTTGCAGATAGCGGATTTGCTGTACTAAATAATATTTCAGTTACAGATGAAGGCCGTCCTTTGTTTGAACAGCGATTTAGCCAACGCGCTCGTTTAATTGAAAATGAAGCAGGCTTTTCAGCTATTCGTGTGCTTCGTCCACTGCAAAATGACACATACATTATCTTTACAGGATGGAAAGATGAAAGTTCATTTAGCGATTGGCAGTCTTCAAAAGCCTATAATGAAGCACACAAAAAACGCGGTACGTCAGAAGGCGTGGATCAGCAGCCATCGATTTTCTCTCGCCCTTCTTATGTGACCTCATACCACGTAGTTAAATAAGTAAACATCCTCCTAGTAGGCGAGTATCACAATAGGCACAAACGTCATATTGTATACTACATCACCTATTAGGAGGAATTTTTATGGGCATAGAGCTTGGAGCTCTTCATTGGATGTATGTCCTTTTTATCGCCTTCATTATCGGCTTTATGATTATGCGGCGAGATACGAGTATCCTTTGTATACTCGGGATTTTTTTGCTTTCCTTAACGGCTACCTCTTCGTTAAGCCACTCCGTCAGCGCTGTTTTTTCCAGCTTCATTTATGCCATTACAGAACTGCTTCCTACCATTTTAATTATTTCAATTATTGTATCCATGAGTAAAGTCTTAATGGCTACAGGAATAAATGAATCGATGATTTCACCTTTTGCTCGCCTCATTAAAACACCTACTCTTGCCTATTGGGTTATTGGATTAGTTATGATGACCATCTCCTATTTTTTCTGGCCTTCTCCAGCCGTTGCTTTACTTGGAGCCGTGCTTTTACCAGTTGCCATCCGCGTAGGACTTCCAGCTATAGGCGTAGCTGTAGCGATGAATTTATTCGGCCACGGCGTTGCGCTTTCAGGAGACTTTGTTATTCAAGCTGCCCCTAAGATAACCGCTGACGCAGCAGGTCTTCCGGTTCACGAGGTTGTTCAAGCAAGTGTCCCTCTTGTCATTGTGATGGGAGTCGTTACCACACTCTCTGCTTTTTACTTTCTAAAACAAGATATGAAGCACAATAAAATTCAGTCGCAACCGACAATTTTAACAAGCAGCTCTTCTAACCAATCCACACCTCTTTCTCCTTCATTACGCCGGGCTTTAGCCATTATAGTTCCTCTTTTCTTTGCTATAGACGTATGGGCAATGTTCGCCCTTCATTTACAGGGAGGAGATGCCACTGCTCTCGTTGGAGGTACAGCTCTATTTATTTTAGTAGTGGTGTCGCTTATTGCTCACAAAGGAAAAGGTCTCGAACAAACCACTTCCTACTTGATTGAAGGCTTGCAGTTTGGGTTTAAAGTATTCGGTCCCGTTATTCCGATTGCCGCTTTTTTCTATTTAGGAGATGCTGGATTCAAAACAATCATTGGTGACTTTCTTCCGAAAGGATCACATGGACTTGTCAATGACCTAGGCGTTGCACTTGCTTCGACTGTACCGTTAACTGCACAGGTCGCTACTGTGACGATAACTGCGCTAGGAGCTATTACAGGGTTAGACGGTTCAGGCTTTTCAGGTATTTCACTCGTAGGCTCTGTCTCTCATTTATTTGCATCTGCTTTAGGATCGGGCGCTGCCACGCTAACTGCTTTGGGGCAAATTGCTGCGATTTGGGTTGGAGGGGGAACGTTGATTCCATGGGCGCTCATTCCAGCTGCTGCGATTTGTGGAGTCAGTCCGTTTGAACTCGCTAGACGCAATTTAAAACCTGTAGCGATTGGATTAGTTGTTACAACGATTGTCGCAATGTTCCTAGTTTAAACAAAAGCCCCCTTCTTTTAATGAAGGGGGTCATATGTATATATTTGTTACATACCTTTTGGAAACTCTTTTTCCGCTGACGGCCTTACATACGCATAAACAAGCGTATAGAAGAAAATGCCTACAATTAGCCACATAAGCCCTAAGCTGTAGCCAGCTAATACATCTGTTAAAAAGTGTTCTCTTAACAGAATACGGCTCACGCCGATTAACAAAACAAGTAAAGTAATTGCCCGCTGATACCACTTGGCCACCTTTTGATTGTTTATATGCTTGATCAGAAAAAAGAAAATCAGACCGTAGATAAGAATTCCCATCATTGCATGGCCGCTTGGAAAACTGTAGCCTTCGACGCCTTCAAGAGGACGGGCTCGTTCTACCGCATCTTTAACTGCTTTATTAATAATATCGCCGCTTAAAATAAGTAAAAATGAGGATATCATGCCAATATAGTCTTTTTTAAAAAATAAAAAAACAATAAGTACAGCTAAAAGAACCATAATCATCACTTTTGAAGCTAAAAAAGACAGGCCGTGAAAAACAGATGACGCTGACTGAAGAATAGTGCTGTCATCTATAGCTGAAACAAGCCAGCGGTCTCCTTGAAAAGAATCTGTCGACACAGCAAACAACACTCCTAAAAAAACGAGACCCGCAATCCCAAACGCCCATATCAATTTTTTGTACAGAGATACAGTTTGTGAATCTACCATATCGTTACCTCCTATTATCTCACGAGAAAATTGGTAAAAAACTCATTCTTTGTCCCTATTTCTCATCTTATGTATCTATTATGTATATAAAATATTTCATGATTCAATTACTTTTTTCAATAACAACGCTTACATTCTTTTCTTTTTTATAGATAATGATATAATGATTAAAATGTCAAAAAATTCAAAACTTTATTCAACTTACACAGAAAGGATATGGTTATGTGAACTCCAAGCTACATACTTTACTTGAAGAAAAATTTGATGAAATGGTTCAAATTCGCCGATATCTGCATCAGTATCCAGAACCGTCTTTTAAAGAATTTCAAACTGCTGCCTACATTCGGTCTTTTTATGACAAGATCGGTATTTCTTACCGAGCAAATGTAGGAGGAAACGGCATTGTAGCAAGCATTCAAGGAGGAAAACCTGGTCCTACTGTAGCTTTGAGAGCCGACTTTGATGCCCTTCCTATTCAAGATGAAAAAGATGTACCCTATCAATCAACTGTTCCGGGCGTGATGCATGCATGTGGCCACGATGGTCATACGGCTACTCTTTTAGTCCTTGCTAAAGCGCTTTTTGAAATAAGAGATTCTCTCCCTGGTAAAATCGTCTTCATTCATCAGCACGCCGAAGAGTATGCTCCCGGAGGCGCCAAGTCCATGATTGAAGACGGATGCTTAGACGGTGTAGACGCGATATTCGGAACGCATTTATGGTCATTAACTCCCACTGGTGTGGTTCAATATCGAACGGGCCCTATTATGGCTGCTGCTGATCGCTTTGAAATTACGATCAAAGGAGCAGGCGGACACGGTGCACAGCCCCACAAAACAAAAGACTCAATCGTCATCGCCTCTCAGCTTGTTGTTAATTTACAGCAAATTGTAAGCAGACGTGTAAATCCAATTGATTCAGCGGTTGTAAGCATAGGTTCTTTTGTAGCGGAAAATGCATTTAATATTATCGCTGATTCTGCTCGACTAATTGGAACGGTAAGAACATTTAATGAAGATGTACGAAATGATGTCGAAAAAGAAATCGAACGAATTGTCCAAGGTACATGCTTAACGGCTGATGCTTCTTATGAGCTGAGTTATACGCGCGGCTATCCTTCCGTCGTAAACCACCCGGAAGAAACGGCCTTTCTTGCTTCTGCTGCTTCTCAAATCGATGAAGTTCATACAGTCGAAGAAACGGAGCCTCACATGACTGGAGAAGATTTCTCTTATTATTTGCAGCATATTAAAGGAACGTTCTTCTTTACAGGAGCTCAGCCAGAAGGTGTAGATGCTCCTTATCCTCATCATCATCCTAAATTTGATTTTAACGAAAAAGCAATGCTTATCGCAGCGAAAACGCTTGGTACGGCTGCTGTTGAGTATTTAAGAGAACAAGCTCATTCTAAAAACGCAATAAAAGCGAATTAATCATTCAGCAAGCATTCGTACAGATAAACAGACGATTGCTTGCTGTTTTATTTTAGGAAACTTTTTCTCACTTAAAACGTAGTATTTATATCGACTGAAAAGAGGTGACTTTTTTGAATACGTATGAAGAAAAAGTGTTACGAGAAGCTGAACATTGGAAATTTAGCATGTTGAAACGACCTTCTAAATTTCAGCGTACCGCAAAATCCTTACAGCTTAAACTAAATGAAAAAATCCCTACTAAAGTCCATAGAATTATAACTGAAAGTATAAAAAAAATGGTTGAAACCACGCTTGTTGGGTCCGATTTCACGACTAAAAAAAGAGATGTCAGCGGTCTTTCGTTTGAAGAAAAAGAGAAAAGAATTTTGGAGCTCATACCTAAGTACAAAAAAACAGCTGCTGTAGAAGGAGCTGGTACTGGTGCAGGTGGTCTCCTTTTAGGCGCAGCAGATTTCCCACTTCTTCTTTCCATAAAAATGAAGTGCTTATTTGACATTGCCGCGACGTATGGTTTTGATGTAAAAGAAAAAGAAGAACGCATTTATATGCTATATATTTTTCATCTTGCCTTTTGCAGCGACGACCATAGAACGAAGCTGCTCGAAGTAGTAGAAAGCTGGGAGGAAAAGAAAGAGGAACTTCTTGAGCTTGATTGGAAAGCTTTTCAACAAGAATATCGCGATTACATTGATGTTGTGAAAATGTTTCAGCTGATGCCGGGAATTGGAGCTGTTGTAGGTGCGTATGCGAATTATCAGCTTCTTGATCATCTCACAAAAGTAGCGATGAACGTCTATCGCTTTCGGATATTATCTTCGTCTCAAAAATAGTCTAAAAACGTAAAAAAAGCTCCATTCGGAGCTTTTTTACGTTAATTTTTTATTTACATATGCATTTACAAATAAGTGAATAAATATAGCACCTGCTGCCAAGGAAAGCAGTGCAGCAACTATATTAGAAAAAGCCACCACTATGGCGAGCACAAGAATTTGTACATACAGCGCTTTTTTCCATACGTCCAAAAATGCCCTTTTTCGTTCTTTAGCTTCGACTGGATAAAGAGAAAGCCATAAAATTTGCTTGTGCTGCTTCCAAAGCGGGAGTAATTGAAAACCCGTCATGTATACAACAAATAAAACAACCACTATATTGCCGTATTGAAACGGCGCAGCTACAATTAAAAATCCGCCAATGACAGTTAAGCGAACGAGCAAACTTAAATAATCTCCTGATCGCAAAAATGTTCTGGTGTACAAGTAATGGTAAGTGGCATTTTGACGAAATGGAATACGTGTTACTAGCCAATCTAAATATCTACGGCGTTTGATTCGTTCTTTGACTTGTGGAACATCCGTAAATAAATTAGCTAATCGATAAAAATAGCCCATGCGCTTTTCTTCTAAGTCAATTAGCTTTTCCCATTTAATCGGCTTCCTTTTTGTAAGAGAGCGATAATAAACGGCTAGCGCAATCATAATTACCGCTACAATTCCTGTGAAAAATACGTATGCATGCGAAAATAAGAAATAAGTAAAAACTGCGTTTAAGAAAAATCTGACGATATAATCTGTCCACTTCGCCCACTTTTCTTCAAACCATACGGCCCACCAAGACATGCCTAAGTTTACAACTTTCAGAATGAGTAATAGCAGAAAAAACACAAAAATATTTGAGTAAGAATCATGCATTACTTTTACGTGAAGAGGCGCTGCTGCACCCGTTGCAAATAATAAAATATAAAGCTGAATCGTAAAGGTAAACCAAAAAGATTTTTTGAAATAAGGCTGCAGCTTCGTCTCCAAAGGAAGCAAAAAGACTAAATCAGGTCGTTTTAAAAACGTTTGAATTTGGCCCATTGTTAAAATCAACCCCATAAGGATCGCAATCACTACAGCCGAAGGAAACGCAGGTGTTAATGTACTCAACCACTGTTGATAATAGTAGGCTAAACCGCCAATCGCAAAAATTAACACTAATTTAATGTGATCATTTAAGATATATTTTGTATATCTTCTTACATCCACTAAATACTGCTGAAATCGTTGCTTCCATAATGCGTCAATCTTACTCATAGCCTTCTTCCTTTGTTAATTCAATATAAATTTCATCAAGAGTAGCATTGCGCATCTGAAATTCTTCTTGAAGATCTTTAAGCGTTCCTTGCGCTCTTACTTCTCCATTATGTAAAATAACAAATTTATCACAGTAGCGCTCCGCGGTCGCCAAAATGTGTGTGGACATTAAAATGCCTGCACCTTGCTTTTTCATATCCGTCATCAAATCAAGTAAAGATTGAATACCAAGCGGGTCTAAACCTAAAAAAGGTTCATCAATAATATAAAGAGACGGCTGAACCAAAAAAGCGCACATAATCATAACCTTCTGCTTCATCCCTTTTGAAAAATGCGCGGGAAACCATTTTAACTTCCGGTCTAAACGAAATTCTTTTAAAAGCGGCTGCAGACGTGCTTCATATGCTTGAGGCTCAAGTCCATAAGCCATAGCTGTCATATCCAAATGTTCTTTTAATGTTAATTCATCGTAGAGCACAGGAGTTTCTGGAATAAACGTAAACTGACTTCGATAGCCTGTTGGGTCTTGTTGAAAGGTTTTATTATTAATGGATACAATTCCTTTTTTTGCTTCCATTAATCCAATGATATGTTTAATCGTTGTACTTTTTCCGGCTCCGTTTAAGCCGATTAACCCAACTAATTCACCTGCATTTACATCAAACGATACATCTTTTAAGACGGGAGTTTTCGTATATCCCCCTGTAATATTGTTAATTTGCAATAAAGAACCCATCACGATCTCCTTTTATTTGTTCTTTTTTGTCTACAAGCGCAAGCGCTATTTGCTCTATTGTACCAAATCTTTTTCGTCCTCACATCGTTTTCAATTCTTTTCGGTTAATTTTTCCAGAATATAATCGAAATATCGGGACATTCTATATAGGGAAGAAGGAAAACAAGTTATTGATTACAACTAATCATTACAAAGCTTCTTACATTTGGGATGAGGTGTCTACAGCAGGCATATTTCAGAAAACCTTATTGTAAATCGATGTATGTTTGATTCATAAGGGGATGGTAGTCATGAACGTAGTAAGAATATATATAATGGGTAGACAATAATGTTCATTTATTACTGTGTAAATGAGGTGTTTGTCAAAGACCAAGAACGATTTCGTTCACATTGTATATTTTTTTAGCTCAATGCTTAAATGAGGTGTTTGTTAAAGAGAATATACTTTTTCAAGTTACTGTTTCATTAGGCAATGTAATTACGTAAATGAGGTGTTCCTTAAAGATCATATGCTGCATTAAAAGCTATTTTTTCCTTCTTCACATGACGGGATGCATAATCGTTTGCATCCCGTTTTTGTGTATAAAATATGAGTGGCTATTTCTTGCCTGCTGATTGCATTTCTACTTTGTGGTAAAATAAACGTACATGTATACCCATACATTTATATTAGTAACGGAAGGTGAACATAATGAGCACACATGATGAAAACTGTATTTTTTGCAAAATTATTCGCGGTGAAATTCCAGGTGCAAAAGTATTTGAAAACGAACATGTATTAGCTTTTTTAGACATTAGTCAAGTAACAAAAGGTCATACGCTGGTGATTCCAAAAGTACATAAAAAAGACATTCACGAACTAACACCGGAAATTGCGCGCAATTTATTTGAAGTGGTTCCTCAAATCGCAAATGCAATTAAAGAAACATACAGCCCAATCGGCTTAAACATCTTAAATAATAATGGTGAAAAAGCTGGTCAATCCGTGTTTCATTATCATATGCACATTATTCCACGCTACGGGGAAGGCGATGGATTCGGTGCTGTATGGAAAGAGCATACAAGCGAATACACGCCTGAAAAACTTCAAGAAATCGCTGGCAATATTTCTTCTCGCCTTTCTTGAAACAAAAAAAGCTTACACATGTAAGCTTTTTTTGTTTTATCTATTAATCAGTTTATGATTTAAAACTCAATACGTCTCTCGCTCATTATGAACCATTTTCTTCCTTAACTTCTAAATTCATACGCTCTTCAATCAATTTTGTTAATGCTCTTGATCCTTCAGGTACCAAGTGGACACCATCTGATGTAAAGTATTCAGGGTGCTTAGAAGCCTCAGAGTACCAATCTACAAGCGTGACGTGATCAAACTTTTCGGAAGCAGCTTTCAAGTTCTTGTTCACGGTGCTTTCCCAGGAACGAGGAACGCGCGTATTCACTAAGTAAACGTCCGCTTGTGAAAAAGCTTTTAACAGTTGTTCAAGTTCTTCATTGGTAAAATAACCGTTCGTTCCTAACTCAATAATCACTGCGCTGTTCGGATTATTAAATGCTTGATAACTAGGAGTTAGCTGCAGTGCTTCATTGAGCTGCCTTCCTACTTTTCCGTCAATCGTAATACTAAGCGGCATCTCTTTAAGATTAGGAGCAATATCCAGCATGACCGAATCTCCAATCGCAAGAACATCTCTGTAAGAATTCGGCTGCTGTTCTTCTTTTGCATCAGATTTTTCTTCTGCGGAGTTCTTTTCCGCGTTCTTTGTTTTTTCATCCTCCGCTTTGTTCTTGTCTTTGACAGAAGTTGAAGCATTTTCTTTATGATTCGTTTGAATTTTAACCTCTGTTTGTTTTGCTTCGGTCTCATCCTTTTGCTGCGTACTAATAGCAAAGCTTGTCATATCCGCTGTAAACAACGCCAAAAAGAAAATGAGACTGCCCAAAACCGCTTGTCTCGAACGAGAGAGATTACGCCATTTAAAAAGCTCTCTCGGATGGTAGTGCCGGAAATAATAGCGAAAACCGCGTGTTCGAATAGGCACCTCGATGTAACGGTACGAAAGTTCAGCAATGATAAATGTAATTCCTACTTGTAACAGCGCATGCCAATAGACCGGGCGGCCAATCTCGGCTACAGGTGTTGTAAGAACAATAACCGGATAATGCCACAAATAGATACCGTATGATCTAGTACCAAGCCAGCGAAGCGGTTTAAACGACAAAGCTTTTCCTAAAAAGCTACTAGGGTGACTAATCGTTGCAACCAGCACAGCAGCGTTTAAACAAATCAGCAGCATGCCACCTTGATAAAGAAAAGATGCATGCGTATACTCATCAACGCTCCATACGCAGAGAATAAATACAAAGAAGCTTACCATACTTACTGCGTTTAATACTTGCTTGCCCACAGCTGGAAGATTTTTTGATGATAAACGATACATCGGCCAGACAAATGCAAGTAAACAACCGATTAAAAGGGCAAACAGCCGAGTATCGGTTCCATAATAAATGCGGCTAGGATCTCCTCCTGGCTCATATAAAAAAGACATCAGAATGGCTGAGGCCATTACTCCAGCTAAAATAAATAGAGAAAGAATTCCTCTCTTTTTAATAAATTTCAAACCCAACAATAAAACAAGTGGCCATACAATATAAAACTGCTCTTCAATAGCAAGTGACCATAAGTTTTTTAATGGTGACGGTGATCCAAAACTATCAAAATATGAAACTTTATGAAAAATAAACCACCAGTTACTCATATAAAAAATAGACGATAATGCATCGCCTCGTAGCGTTGTTAACAATGGTCGGTTAAATAAAATAACCCACGCTGCAGTTAATACGACCATCACATACACAGCTGGAAGAAGTCTTCTCGTACGGCTAATCCAAAAATGCTTCAAATTCTTTAAAGGATTTTCCCAAGATTGCACCAGTAAAATTGAGGTAATTAAATACCCAGATAATACAAAGAAAACGTCAACTCCTAAAAATCCTCCAGACGCCCATCCAAAGCCTAAGTGATAAGCAATCACAGCCATGACAGCAAAGGCCCGAAGTCCGTCCAAACTATATATATACCTATTTTTCTTTTCTTTTGCACTCATAAAAATGCCTCCAAGCAATATGTACAACAAATTTCTTTTCCAATAAATATTAAGAATATTACGTAATTGTTACATTTTTGTTACAAAAATCATTATATACAATATTATTACTTTCTTCAATATATCACTTACTGAAAATCAAAGAATAAGTAAAAAGAAACAAATTCACTATCTATCTTATTCATAAATTACTAATTTAGTAGTAGTCATATCGATTCTATCTACATGCCACTAAACCCTACACGTTTCTTTCACCTTACCCGTTTTAAAAATAGAAAAACTTCACACAAATGGTGAAGTTTCTAAGGTGTCTTTAGCATATCGACGTGTGGGAGTCCTTCATCTGAATAAATATCGGAAATAGGTCTAAAACCAAACGATTCATAAAATGTTTGAAGTCTGCTTTGAGCTTGAATTTTAATTGTCTTCTCGTGCAATTCATTCTCTAGAAAAGCAATTCCTCTTGCTACTAGTTCTCTTCCGAGACCTGTACCGCGCTGTGCTTGTTTTACAATAATACGTCCAAGAGAAGCTTCTTTATAGCTAATTCCTTTTGGTAAAACTCTAAGGTATGCGATAATTTTCTCATCTTCTTTTTTGAACAAATGATAAGCAAATTTGTCTTTTCCATCTACTTCTAAGTAAGCACACTTCTGTTCCACAACAAAAATAGAGGTGCGAAGCTGTAGAATTTCATAAAGCTCATCGTTTGTCAGCTCTTGAAATGATTTTATGCACCAACTCATGATCTGCTCACCTTTTCTTATTGTTCTTTTTCAATTAAATTCAGCGTACGTTCAAGCCAATTGATATAGCTTGTCTCCCGGTCTTGAGCGCGAGATAGCACCAAGTAATGACCAAATTGAGGAGAAGAAACGGTAATGTGGTGATTAACTTCTTCTAAAAGATCATCCATTCGTTTCTTTAAAAAAGTCAGCTTCATTTTCCTGCTTGATAATTGGTTATCTATTTGTTGCTTTAACTCTTCTATTGACATGGATGAAGCAAAATAAGCTTTTAACATAAATTCATCTTTAGTTGTTTCAGGAATAGGATCAATCGTAGTGAGCCACTTGCTTAGCTCCACTCTTCCTTCTTCCGTTATCGAATACATCTTTTTTTCTAATTTTTTGCCTTGAATCACCGTTTCATAGCGAATAAATCCCTCTTCTGTTAATCGCTTTAGCTCGGGATAAATCTGGCTGTGTTTAGCGCTCCAAAAATTACCAACCTCTTCTTTAAAAAGTCTGGTAATGTCATACCCGCTGAGCTCCTCCTGATTTAAGAGCCCTAATATTGCATATTTTAATACTCTCATTCTGTTCCTCCACATTATTTCTTCCATCAGTATAGCATATAAACATTTCATTTACATGTTTGCCAAAACATGTTTACGTATACTTTTTATTTATCTTTTTTCTATTATTTTCTCTTTACAGATTAATTTAAATTTTTGAAAAGTTCCCTCCACAACCAATGGTTTTCATGATAGTATAATGATATTCTTTCTGACATCAGTCATTAGCCATTTTGTATGATGAGTGTTCGAACTAATTTGAGGAGGAATTAATGTGATTACGTTAAACAGAGCTTATAATTTTAATGCAGGTCCATCTGCGCTTCCCCTACCTGTCTTACAACTTGCTCAAGAGGAGCTAGTTAACTTCAAAAATACAGGTATGTCTGTGATGGAATTATCACATCGCAGCAAAGAGTTTGAAGATGTATTAACACATGCTAAAGAAACACTAACGGAATTGCTTAATATTCCAGATACACATGAAATTTTATTCCTGCAGGGCGGAGCAAGCCTGCAATTCTCTATGATTCCAATGAACTTTTTAGCTCCTGATCAAGTCGGGGCATATGTGCTAACGGGATCATGGTCGGAAAAAGCGTTAAAAGAAGCAAAGAAACTTGGAAAAACAGCAGTTGTTGCTTCTACTAAAGAAGAGAACTACCGCTCTATTCCAGCTTTAGATGATATAAAGCTTCCAAAAGAAGAGATTGGATACTTGCATATCACGTCCAATAATACCATTTTTGGTACACAATGGGCTGACTACCCTTCTATTGAAGGAGTAGACTTAATTGCTGACATGTCAAGCGACATTCTTTGCCGTCAAATTGATGTATCTAAGTTCTCACTCATTTATGCTGGTGCTCAGAAAAACCTCGGACCATCTGGTGTAACAGTTGTCATTTTGAAGAAAGAATTGCTTAAACGTATCCCTGAAGGTTTACCAACAATGCTGAACTATGAGACTCACGTAAAGAGCAATTCTCTTTACAACACTCCTCCAACGTTTGGTATTTATATGCTTTCACTTGTTTTAGATTGGATTAAAGAACAAGGGGGCGTTAAAGCCATTGAAGCTCAAAATCATAAAAAAGCTAAGTTACTCTACGCAAGCATGGAACGTTCAAACGGTTTCTATACTCCTCACGCTACAGAGGAAAGCCGTTCAATTATGAATGTCACGTTTACTTTACCAAACGATGAGCTAACGGCTGAGTTTTTACAGCAAGCAAAAGAAAAAGGCTTTGTAGGATTAGCTGGACACCGTTCAATCGGCGGATGCCGCGCTTCTATTTACAATGCTGTGCCGCTTGAAGCGTGTGAAGCTCTTGCCGTCTTTATGGATGAATTTGCGCAGGCAAACGCGTAATTGGCAGAATTAGCTGATTCTTTTTTCACATAAATATGTTATAATCAGTATGTAAATATATGCAATGGGCATAGACGCACTATTGGTATATTTCGAGCTTAGCTTAGAAGAGGAGAGATGAGAAATGAATACAAAAGTTTTAGTTTCTTTAGCGTTATTAGTCGGAATTGGAGCGGTTCTCCACACGGTGGTACCTCCTATTTTATTTGGAATGAAGCCAGATATGATGTTAACAATGATGTTTTTAGCAATCCTGTTGTTTCCTAGCGTAAAAAATGTTGCATTGGTTAGCTTAACCACAGCAGTTATTTCTGCTTTAACAACAAGCTTTCCTGGCGGACAAATTGCAAACTTGATTGATAAACCAATTACAGCATTTGTTTTCTTTGCATTATTTATGCTTGTGAAAAAAGCAATAGGCATCAAAACACCAGTTGCCGCTGCTTTAACAGCTGTTGGCACGCTCGTATCAGGAACCGTATTCTTGTCTGCTGCCGCGCTAATCGTCGGCTTACCGGGCGGAAACAGCGTCATGGCGCTTGTTGCTGCGGTTGTGTTACCTGCAACAGTAGTGAATACAATCGTTATGGTCGTTATTTATCCAATTGTTCAATCCGTTCTAAAACGCACAAGCATCAAAGCAAAATTATCGTAACGTCAAGAGCCTGATTTAGTTAAGAATCAGGCTCTTTTTTTACACCAAAAGCTAAGGCCCGCCAAAGCGTGGCGGACCTTTAGATAAAACGGTTCATTTATAGTATGTTGCTGATCTTTTAGAGACAACCTAAAGTCCGGCTCTTAACTTGTTGTTTAAAAAGAAATGATACAGGATGCTTTTCACTTAAATTTCATTTGCAGCTCATACAATAGGTATGAAGACTTACTATGTAATAAAGGTTTAAGTTCCCCATCCTAGGTTACATAATAAAGTATAAGCGCCAATAAAAAACTCGCAAAAGCCACTGTCGCACATGTAAGAGACTTTTGTTTAAGCACATGTTTAGGTGGATATGATGCCGTTCTAGTCGTAAGGCTAAACCATTTAAAAGCAGCCAGAAAAAAACTCAGGCTAATCATCAAAAGAATGAATAAAGCTATCCCATGTTGATAACCTCCTTCTTTTGTATAAATCTATGCTATTTTTTTATGATTATGTCAGAAGGAAGTGTTAGCAATTACTTTACTACATAGGAGGAAATAAATAATGAGTAGAATGAAAAAACTAGCAGCTGGAGCAGCAATCGGAAGCACCGTAGCCGCTATTACAACGCTTCTTATTACTCCATATTCAGGACGAGAACTTAAACAGCGTGTCAATTCTCGAAAAGACCGAGTTAACGCTTCACAACAAGAGCTCTCAACAAAAATAAAAGCTGTTTCTCAACAAGTACAAATGACCGCCAGAGAAGGAAATACTATAGTGAAAAATATCGCAAGTGACCTTTCTACTACCCTTGGTCAGTTTAAAGAAGAAATTGTCCCTCATAAGGAATCCATTCAGCATCATTTGAAAGAAATCCAAAATTCTTTGTCAAACCTAGAGGAACATGTACAGACAACTAAAAATCCCAATGAAAAAATTGACAAAAAAGAAGGTTAAAGCGCCTTCTTTTTTAATTTTTTAAAATTTTGTAAATTTACATCTTTATAATTTTTTATTTTATTGGCATAATAGAAGATAAATAAAAAAAGAGACTAAGTAGGTGGGAGAAGATGAAAAAGACTAGTGATCAGGATTACAGTTTGAAAGAAGCACTTCTATTTAGCCAACGTATTGCCCAATTAAGTAAAGCCCTTTGGAAAACCGTAGAGAAGGATTGGCAGCAATGGATTAAGCCTTATGACCTTAATATTAACGAGCATCATATTTTGTGGATTTCATATCATTTAAACGGGGCTTCCATTTCCGAAATTGCCAAGTTTGGAGTTATGCATGTTTCTACTGCATTTAACTTCTCCAAAAAACTAGAAGAACGAGGTTTACTTGAGTTTTCTAAAAAAGAAAGCGACAAGCGAAATACGTACATTCAGCTAACAGATAAAGGCGAGGCCATTTTACTGGATTTAATGGAACATTACGAACCTTCTAATAATTCAGTATTCAGCGGCGCACTTCCGTTGCGCGACTTGTACGGCAAATTCCCTGAGTTTATGGAACTAATGACCGTCATCCGCAAAATTTACGGTGAAGATTTTATGGATATCTTCGAGCGATCTTTCCATCATATCGAAGAAGAATTCACTGAAGAAGATGGCAAGCTTGTCAAGAAAGATAAAGAGAACCACCAGGAGACTATTTCAAACTCTTAATGGTTAGTCCCTTATCCATTGAATAATTTCAAAAAATTCATTCATCACATCTTGATAAGAAGGTTGATAACGAAGCGATTCGACCGTCTCTCTAGGAGTTAATTTATAATTCAGCATACCAACAAATTGTGTAAGAAGCGGAACAAAGTCTGTTAGGCCTTCCGCTTTTTGCTCAATATATTCGCTTTTTGTATCTTCACACAGAATTAAAATTTCCTCTACTTCCTTCTTTGTAAGCTGATTTCTTACCACTAAATCAATAAATGGTTTAGCTTCTTGTTCAGATGTCCCAGATAACAGTTTTATGTAATATTCTAAACGTGATACTCGAGATTCTAAAGTTTCCATCCGCTTCCCCTACTCCTTCAACGTTCATATATCTCTACTCCATATTGTACATGATTCATTCATGTTCTTCCAAATAATTCTTTCTTCGTCAATCACATTTCCTGTTTGAGTAGCACCGTATAAAGATTTTCATATACTGATTATGTACTCACTGCATATATTAATATAAATCCCTCTGTCCTTTTTAACAATCCTTTTGCACAATGGCTGATTGTTACTCATTTCTTATCCATTCACTTTGCTATTTCGTTTAAAACCTATTTCTCAACTTCTTAACTACCCTTTATAAAATAAAAACCGCATTTCTGTGTAAATACCTTTTGAAATTCTTTGCTCAACTGTATATATAACTATCTATTTTACCGCTTTTTTGGTAATGTTAATATAGATATTTGTAAATTCATACAAAGCTGTACTATATAAATGACTATAAGACTTTTTGTCTTCGTCACACTGATTTTGTTAGGGGGATTTTTATGTACATATTCTTTATTGTATTTGCACTATTCATTTTATTCTACATCAATGCACTAACAAATACATTGTGTATTCAAAAAGAAATTCCAGCTGAAAAACAGCCTAAAGTTTTTCGTACGATTAATGTATTAATTACCATTTTATTAGTTTCATCTTATATTGAAGTATCATTTACATAAAAAACGGTGAGATGTCTCACCGCTTTTTTATAGGCTTAGCAAAAACAGCTAGCGCCGATGATAACTAATAAGATGAATAATACGACTAATAGAGCAAATCCACTGCCGTATCCGCATCCGTAAGAACCCATATCTATCGCCCCTTTCCTTTTATATTCATCTGTTTCCTAGTGGTAACATGCACAACCAACAATGACTAATAAGATAAACAGTACAACTAATAGTGCAAAACCGCCTCCATATCCGCCTCCGCTCATTTGAGCACCCCCTTTGTTTACTAATACTGCATCTTATGCATCAGCTCAAAAAACGTCTAGGCTTTTAGCCCAAACTCCATAATTTATTTCTCTTGCTTCTCGTTTGGAGATTACTCTGTGAGTTTGTCCACCATTTTGAAAACGCTTTATAAAAAAGCCATCATAAGCGTATAATCACTCCATGCTTAGTGGAAAATAAATGTAAATTTACGTGGTTTTAACTTCATTTGCTAACATCAGGAAATGTGATATAGTAAATCTTGAGTCAAGCTACATAAGTAAAAATGATGAGTAGGAGTGTTTACGTATGAAAAAAAGCTTAGTTGCACTAACAACGGCAGCCAGCCTCGTTGCTTTATCAGCATGCAGTGGGGGAAATGATGCTTCAAATGCAAACGATTCTTCAAAAGTAATTGTAGAAACAAAAGCAGGCAATATCACTCAAGGTGATTTGTATAAGCAAATGAAAGATACAATCGGACAAGACCAATTTAATACACTCGTACGAAGCGTTACCGAAGAAAAAGTATTGAGTAAAAAATATAAAGTAACGGATAAAGAGCTTGATCAGCAGCTGAACATTCTAAGAGAACAATACGGTGATCAGGTGGATTCAGTTATTAAGCAAAAAGGCGAAAAAGAAGTCAAAGATATGCTAAAAGTTGATATTCTCCGTGAAAAAGCTGCTACGGCAGGCATTAAGGTATCGGACAAAGAACTGAAAAAAGCTTATGATGAATATAAAGCTCAAAAACCTCAAATTCGCGCAAGTCATATTTTAGTAAAAGACGAAAAGACAGCAAACGAAGTAGAAGCGAAAATCAAAAAAGGCGAGGACTTTGCTAGTCTAGCAAAAGAATATTCAACGGATCAGCAGTCTGCAGCTAACGGCGGCGATTTAGGCTACTTCGGTGAAGGCCAAATGGTTAAAGAATTTGAAGAAGCTGCTTACAAGCTGAAAAAAGGTGAAGTAAGTAAACCAATCAAAACAGAGTACGGCTACCATATCATTAAACTAGTCGATAAAAAGAAAGTAGAATCGTTTGAGAAAAAGAAACCCGAACTTGAGCAGCAAATCAAACGTTCAAAAGTAGATCAAGCAGAAGCGAACAAGAAGATTCAAAAAGAGCTTGATAAAGCAAAAGTGGAAGTCAAAGATAAAAATGTAAAACCAATTTTCGAAGAAGGTGCGACAGATAGTCAATCTGGCGTAGAAACTCCTCAGCAGTAATGCTAAGAGCCTGTCACTCATGTGACAGGCTCTTTTATATAATCAGATAGAATCGCTGTTGCGTCTTTCTTTTTCCACTTGCATTCTTTCGATGAAGACTTGTCCCTCTTTTTCAATAAACGAATCATCCACTTGCTTATCATGTTGTGCAGCACGAATTGCCATAAATCCACTAAAGAAAATGCCTGCTACAACTAAATAAATCCAAATTGGTAGTGTCACCATATATTGATCCCCCATCACAGTTATTTACAACCACTATATGCGAAGGAAGAAAGACTTATACCTTTTTAATCAATCGTTGGTTTATAAAATGAACGATTATCAAGTGCAAAAATACGCTCTGTAAATTCACCAGGCTTCACTTTTGTTAATGCTCGGTCCAGCATATTCATTTTAGCGTCTACATTGTCAATCAAATGAAGCATCTCAGCCTCTTTAATTAACGGCTTTTTCGGACTTCCCCACTCTTCCTTACCGTGATGCGATAATACAAGGTGCTGAAGAAGCATGACCTCTTCTCCATCAATCGCTAATTCTTCCGCCGCTTTTCCAATTTCATTCACCATAATCGAGATATGGCCAAGCAAGTTCCCTTCGACTGTGTATATCGTCGAAACAGGACCTGAAAGTTCAAATACTTTGCCAAGGTCATGAAGAATAACTCCAGCATACAGCAAGTCGCGGTTTAAGCTTGGATAAAGGGTTGAAAATGACTCAGCCAGCTTCAGCATAGACACCACATGGTAGGCAAGCCCCGATACAAACTCATGGTGATTTTTAGTTGCTGCCGGATATTCTAAAAATTCCGTTTGATATTTTTTAAACAAATGGCGAGTAATGCGCTGGACATTTGAATTTTTCATTTCAAATATACTCTTTGTAATATGTTCCACCATTTCTTCTTGAGATAAAGGCGCCACTTCTAAAAAGTCAGATGTGCGCACTCCGTCTTGGGGCTGTGCAGGACGAATGTTGCGTATTTTCAGCTGGTTGCGCCCGCGGTAATTCATTACTTCTCCAGCAGCTCGCACAATCTTTTGAGCAGCATAATTTTCCTCGTCATCTGGAGATGCATCCCACAGCTTGGCTTCAATATCACCTGTTTTATCCTGTAGGATTACCGTTAAAAATGGTTTTCCATTGCTTGCAATTCCTCTCGTTGAGGATTTAATTAAAAAATAAAGATCAACTTGCTCTCCTACTTCGTATTGAGCAATTCCTTTTGTCATGCCCTTTTCCTCCTTACCACTTCATTCTATGTATTTGATAGCAAAGCTCTTATCGCTTCGTCCGCTTATTTACAGCTCTTTACATTTCATTTTACCATCGCTTGGCACCGAATGCACGGGTAGACGCTTTTTCATAAGAGATGAGATTATGACACAACAAAATCAATACAATCTAAAGACAAACAGATTGGATAAAGGAGCTAGTATGAATCGCTTGAGGCACCGCTGTTGATTTCCGTGCAAGACTTCTCTTTCCGGCAGCCGCTGAGCCTCCTCGTCGCTTCCGCTTTCTCCGCAGGAGTCTTCGTCTTGCTCTTCAATACACAGCTAGAAACAACTACATACATGCAAACTATGGTCACCATACCAATAAAAAAATCCGGACGAGTTGGATTCTCCATCAAGAATCTAGATTGTTCGTCCGGACCTCCCTTCAACTAATCTACTTTTGTCTCAGCCTCTCACTTCTTTATGTTTCTTTTTTCGTTAACTGCAGCGCCTTTTTAATATCTTTAAAAGAGGTAGATTGACCATACATAAGGACTCCTCCTTTATACACACGGGCACCAAATATAGCTAAAGCAGTAATCGTCACAACCAAAATCCCTATCGATACACTCACTTCCCACATAGGAACATTTAACATACCTACACGCAAAAACATAATCATCGGAGCAAAAAACGGGATAAAAGATGTGACCGTAATGATTGTGGTTTCAGGATCACCAAGTCCAAACATAGCAATTAAAAAAGCGGCCACAATCACAAGGGTCATGGGCGTAATCATTTGCTGTACATCTTCAATACGGCTCACAAGAGAACCTAAAAAAGCCGCGAGCGTAGCAAAAAGAAAGTACCCTAATATGAAAAAGACAATTGCATACACGAATGTAGTCAGCGGAACATCATTAAATCCGAGATAAGAAAAGATGCCGTTATGATTTGTTTCCACACTGGCTTTTAACGATGTGTAGCCCACGCTCAGTATCACTGCAAGCTGTGTTAAGCTGAGCAGTGCAATTCCAATGATTTTAGCAAACATTTGTGTAATAGGTGATACGCTCGATACAAGGATCTCCATAACGCGGGATGATTTTTCAGTAGCTACTTCCATCGCAATCATGCTCCCATACATGATAACGGCAAAATAAATAACAAACAGCAGAACATACACAAGACCTCTTGCTTGATTTAGCTCTTGTTCTGTTTTGGCATTTTCAACTAACGCTTCTTTTTTAAATGAAACAGGGCTGTAAAGCTGATCAATTTGCTTTTCTTCTAAACCAATTTTCACTGTAGCCATAGCCACTTTTGTTTGCTGTACCGCCTGTTCTAAGGTAGATGAAAGATTTGATTCGGCCAAAGAGTTAGCTTTGTACACAGCTTGAGGCAGCTGCTTATCGTTTAAAGATAAAAGTAAATAGCTATCGAGCTGCCCGCTTTTTACCGCTTGCTTTGCCTTAGCCTCAGACGTAAATTCTTTTAAATGAATGTCTGAATCCATAGCATTTACATTTTGTTTGAACAACGTATATACGCTTTCCACTTCATAGATGACACCCACATTTGTGCCATTATCGTCTGAATTAAAAACGTCGATAATTTTCTCCATATTTGTAAGAGCAACTAGAATAAGAGCAGTAATAATCGTCGTAATAATAAAAGATTTTGTTTTTAATTTATTAAGATATGTATGAAAAACGATGACCCAAAATTTATTCATAGGAAGCACCTACCTTTTCAATGAAAATATCATTTAATGAAGGCTCTTCCACTGCAAATTTAGATACAAATGAAAAATGTTTAAGTTCTTGAAAAATGAGTTGCGATACGGATTCATGCTGAATTTGAACAATCATGCCTTCAACCGTTTTTTTCACCTTTACAACACCTTCAAGCTCCGTAATTCTCTCAAACGGACCTTTCCCATGTATAATGACGTTTTTCTTGCCAAATGAACGCTTGATCTCCGGCAGTCTTCCATATACAACAGGCGTACCATGATGCATAATACATAAATATTCACAAAGTTCTTCCACATGTTCCATTCGATGACTTGAAAAAACAATCGTCGTCCCGCGTTTTTTCAAATCAAGTACCGCTTCTTTTAGTACCTCTACGTTTACAGGATCCAAGCCGCTAAAAGGTTCATCTAAAATAAGCAGCTCGGGACGATGAATAACGGAAGCGATAAATTGAATTTTTTGCTGATTTCCTTTGGATAGCTCTTCTACTTTTTTTGAAGCATATTGAGGAATATTAAATCGAGATAACCAGCGCTCCATTTCTTGCAGCACGTTAGCTTTTTTCATCCCGCGCAGCCGTCCTAGATAAACAAGCTGATCTTTGACTTTTAATTTCGGATATAATCCCCTTTCTTCTGGAAGGTAACCAACTAGATGGCTTCTACTGTAAGTTAAAGATTTATCATTCCATTGGATGTGACCTGAGGTTGGTTCAATGAGCCCTAAAATCATTCGAAACGTCGTTGTTTTGCCAGCACCGTTTGCACCTAAAAAACCAAACACTTCACCCTTTGGAATTTGCAAGGATAGTTCATTTACAGCTGTAAATTCACCGTACCTTTTTGAAACTTCACGGATAGAAAGAGACATTTAATTCCTCCTTTGTAAATAAACCTATGTTTATTGTATGGAAAAAAATGATATCTGTAAACCTTAGCAGGATTTAGAGGAATAAGACGAGAAATATGTTGAATACGCTTACAATTATACTATAAGAGGAGAGTAGATTTTATGAGTACTTATACATTGACCGCTTTTGAAAAGACTGGAGAAAAATTAATAGATGAAAGCTTCGAAGCAGCTTCTGAAACAGAAGCAAAGACAATCGGCACCAAAAAGTTAGAAGAGCTTGCCTACTTAGAAAAAACACATCGATGCGTTAGCTCTAGCGGAAAACTTGTATTATTTCATCGTTAATACAAAACGCCGGAAAGGTTTAGCTTTCCGGCGTTTTATATTACTTTACAGCTTCTTTTAGTTCTTTACCAGCTTTAAATGCCGGTACTTTTGATGCTGGAATTTGCATTTCTTCACCCGTTTGAGGGTTACGGCCTGTACGAGCAGCACGCTCGCGTACTTCAAATGTACCGAAGCCGATTAACTGAATTTTTTCACCTTCACCTAGCGTTGATGAAATTGTTTCTAGTAATGCGTCAACTGCTTTAGATGCATCTGCTTTTGTTAACTCTGATTTTGTTGCCACTGCGTTTACTAAATCTGTTTTGTTCATTTCCAATCACCTCATTAGTTTCTACATTATCTTGTGTTACCACTGTTTTGCAACTTTTAAACATGCTCTATCAATATGATAGACAAAAATATTGGCTTTTAAACTAGTTCACTTAATTTTCGGAAATATCTTTTTCACTTTGATTAAAAACAGGCGCTCGCTTTTCCAGAAACGCACGTACACCTTCCTTATGATCCGAACTTTGGCTCATAGCAAACTGACTTCTTTTCTCAAGCGCAAGCACTTGCTTTAATTGTGAAATAGATGTCTCCACATAAATTCGCTTTGTTTCCTTCAAAGCACGTGAAGGTTTTTTTAGCCAATATGAGAGATAATCTTCTACACGCTTCGCCAAATCTCCTTCTTTTATTTCATCAATTATGCCAAATTGATGAGCTTCCTCTGCTTTTAATGTCTTTCCTTCCCAAATCAGCTGTTTCGCACGATGAGAACCGATGCGCTTTTCTAGTAAAAAGTGACCGCCTCCGTCTGGAATTAGAGCAATGCCGATAAAGTTCATCGCAATTTTCGTGTGTCTTTCTGCAATAATATAATCAGAAGCAAGCGCAATGCTGAGCCCTAGCCCTGCTGCCGCACCGTGCAGTACACTTATCGTCATTTGAGGCAGGCTGTATAAAGTCAGCACGGCTTCATTAATTAAATCCATCACCTGTTCAAGACGTTCTGATTGTGAAGGTGACATCATCATATTAATATCTCCCCCTGCTGAAAACACTTTTCCGTTTCCTTTTACTACTAAGAAGTCCACTTCACTTTCTTCGACAACTTTTAAACATTGAATAAACTGCTCTAGCACTTCTTCGTTTAATGCATTTAACGCATCCGGCCTGTTAAACGAAATTGTGGCGACACGTTCTTGCAAAACTAGTTCTACTACTTTTAATTCGACGGTCATATTTACTCACCCTTTCTGATAATAATTGAGGACTTGTTCACGAAGCGTACGTTTTAAAAACTTTCCGACCGTTGTCTTTGGGATTTCACCCATAAATAAAATGTCATCTGGAAGCCACCATTTTGCGAACTGCGGCGCTAAAAATTTGAGCAGCTCTTCTGACGAAACGACACCTTTATATGCATCTTTTAACACGACACAAGCAACTGGACGCTCTTGCCACACCTTATGAGGAACTGCTATGACACAGGCTTCAAAAACAGCTTCATGAGCAATAAGCGCGTTTTCTAAATCAACAGACGAAATCCATTCTCCTCCGCTTTTAATTAAATCTTTTGTTCGGTCTACAATTTTGATCGTTCCCTCTTCGTCAACCGTCACAATATCTCCCGTATACAGCCAGCCGTCTTTAAACGTATCTTCTGTTCTTTTATCCTTGTAATATTCAGAAGCTACCCATGGCCCCTTTAGTAATAGCTCACCCATTTCCACTCCATCCCAAGCAACTTCTCCATTTTGACCTATTACTTTCATTTCAACGCCAGGAACTAAGAAACCTTGCTTCGCTTTTACGCTGAGCTGATACTCAGGGTCTTCGCTGTACTGATAGCTTTTTAAGCGGGAGACGGTTACAACAGGGCTTGTTTCCGTCATTCCGTATGCATGCATAAATTCAATTTGATATTTTTCCTGAAATTCTCGAATGACGCTTTTTGGGGCCGCTGATCCGCCGCATAAAATAGCCCGCAAACTATCAACTGCGTAAGGCTTTTTTTCTAACTCTTGTAAAAAATTTAACCAAACGGTAGGTACTGCTGCAGCAAGAGTTACTTTCTCTTGTTCAATGAGAGAGGCAATCGTCTCTGAGGTACAAAAAGCGCCCGGCAGCACGAGCTTTGTCCCAAACCAGACCGCAGCAAAAGGAATTCCCCATGCATTTACATGAAACATTGGAACGATAGGCATAGCGGTATCACCTTCTGATAATCCAGCACTATCAGCAAGTCCTAGCGCCATACAGTGTAAATAAATAGCGCGATGAGAATATACAACGCCCTTTGGCTCTCCTGTAGTAGCAGAGGTATAACAAAGGCCTACTGGTTCTTCTTCGCTTAAATCTTGAACAAAGGAATGCGATGCATTCCCTTGCTGAATCCAATTTTCGTAATGATACACTGGCAACTCTGTTTCTGGCAGCTCACCTTCATCTGACATAAGGATATAGGCTTCAACATGTGGAAGCTTTTGATGAATGCTTTCAAATAAAGGTAAAAAGCATTCATCAAGTAAAATGACTTTATCGCGTGCATGGTTAATGATGTATACAATTTGCTCAGAATCTAACCGGATATTAATTGTGTGAAGCACAGCGCCTATTCCCGGCACAGCAAAATAACCCTCTAGATGTCTATGATGATTCCATGCAAACGTTCCGACTCTTTCTCCTCGCTTCACTCCAATTCGTTCTAGCATACTAGAGAGCTGCCGAGTCCGTTTTATTAACTGATTATAAGTTAAACGTTGAATCCCTTTTGAAGATTTAGAAACCACTTCTTTTTTACCAAACAGCTTTTCAGCTCTTTCCATCATAGATGGTACGGTTAACTGTACATTCATCATTAAGCGGCACCTCGCATCGTCATAATAAGAAAACGCTTACAACTTTCTTATATATTCAACAGATTCCGACATTTCCCTGCTGAAAATAAAAAAGATCACTAAAAAGTGACCTTTTTATTTCCTAAACAATTCATCTAAAATCTTGAGTTTCTCTTGCGTATAGTGCTCGAATCCATCGTTGTACGATTTTGGGTCTTTTGGATTCGCAAACCTTGTAATAATGCCTGTTTCTGGATGCACGAACTTACTGGATGCCCCGCACCCAAGGCCAATAATCGTCTGCTTTTCTTCCATGATCATAATATTGTACAGGCTCTCTTGACCAGGGAATGAATATCCAACGTTCTCTAAATTACCTAAAATATTTTTTTGGCGATATAAATAATAAGGTTCATATCCTTGTTCTTGAGTCCACTCAGTCGCTAAATCCATCATTTTACCAATTTCATAGCGATCTGCTACTTTGTATTTCCGTTTATTTTGAGTCATTTCAGACGCGCGTTTAAACGATAGCGTATGAACAGTTAAAGATTCAGGAAGCAATTTTTTAGATTCGTCTAGCGTATGTTGAAATTCTTCTACACCTTCATTTGGAAGCCCAATAATTAAGTCCATGTTAATGTTATTCATCCCCATTTTTCGAGAAAGATGAAATTTATCAATCGTTTCTTCAACTGTATGATGACGTCCAATAGCTTTTAAGGTTTCTTGAATATAAGATTGCGGATTTACACTAATCCGGTCAATATTCCATTTGTTCAAAACAGCTAGCTTTTCTTCCGTAATCGTATCGGGTCTTCCTGCTTCTACCGTAATTTCACGGATATTTTGTACATCAGGGAACGATTCATACATCTCTTCATACAGCATGTCCATTTCTTCAGCCGTAATGCTCGTTGGTGTGCCTCCGCCATAATAGACGGTTGTAATCTTGACGTCATTTTCTTTTAACCATTTCCCTACTTCACGCATCTCATAATGCAAGCCGCCTAAAAATGACGTAACAGATCCTTGACGTCCGTTAATCGCATAGGCTGGGAATGTACAGTATGCACACTTCGTCGGACAAAACGGAATGCCTATATAAATGCTTACCTCGTTCTTTAACTCATGTAAATCGGGAATAGCTGCTAGTTGACGATCCACAATATGCTGCATTAAATTAATTTTGTCATCAGTGATTAAATATTCTTCCTTTAGCTCACGATGTGCTTGTTCTTTACTTTTGCCTGACTGCAGTTTCATATGAAGCAACTTCGTTGGACGTATACCGGTTAAAATACCCCATTTTTGAACAATGTTTGTATACTCCTGTAACACAGATAAGTAGACGCGAAGCACCACATTTTTTATTTGCTTAAATTTTTCTTTTTCTGTTTCATACGGCGTAAACGATTTAGAAAGCTCTTCTGTAAACACCTTGTCCGTTGCAGCATCATGCAGCACTGCTTTCGCATAAATTTCTTCATGAACTTTTAGCTCTACTTCAACCTTCAGCTGAGCTTCATTATCATCCTCAAAGGAGACGTTGCTTTCTTCAAAAAACAAATCTGAAATTCGGTGAAGCGGACGTAAAAAACGATCATCTTCTATACCTTTTATATAAATGTTCAATATAATCACCTTTCAAATCAATTCTATCTAAGTAATCAGTTTACAAAACCTACGTATGTCCGGTCAAGGTGCTCAGCTCAAGGGAATACGCGGACAGGAAACAAACGGAAAAAGAGATTGAGCCATAATTACATTAATTCAACCTACAGACGAACAAATGGGATAAATAAGCTCATATGAATTGCTTGTTACACTTCTGTTGATTTACGCAGGAGTCTTCCGCCTTGCCCTTCAATCAACAGTTAGAAACAGCTACATACGTGAAGCTGACGTTTATCCTACCAATGAAAAAAATCCGAACGAGTTGGATTCTTCGTTCGGATTTCCCTTCAACTAACATACTTTTATTTATTTTAAACGAAAGCTGTCAATTTGATGAAGATAACCAAGACGCTGCTGCTTTCTAAATAATTCTTTCACCATATAGGCTACACCATTTTCATTATTAGAACGAGTAACCCAATCCGCAAGCATTTTTAATTCCGTTGGTGAATTGCCCATGGCCACACCCATTCCCGCGTGTTCAATCGTTTCTACATCATCATAGCAATTTCCAATGGCTACTACGTCTTCCATCGGTATCCCTAGACGATTTGCTACATAACGAACGCCGGCAGCTTTTGTGGCTCCTTTTGGCGTAATATAGCATCTATTTTCATTTGGATACGAAAACCATTCAATATCCGGAACTGCACTGGCAATTGTTTGCTCAGCGTATTCTTTTTCTCTACGATCTGCAAAATACACTTCTATTTTTGGAGTAGAAACAGGTTCATCACGAAGCGTATCCCCTAATGAATCTACGAACTGCACGGGATAAAAGAGCGGTTCTCCCGTTTTTAACACGCTTTTAGCTACAATATTATTAGGAAGCTTTACACGATTTCCAATTGAAAACCTTTCATGCAAAATGCGGACATGACAATTAAAATTTTCAAAAAGCTGAATGAGATTAAATGTTTTTTCCTCGCTAATTCTCTTATCTAGTATCGGTTTGTCTATCGATGTTCCGATAAAGGCACCGCTATGAGTAATGAGCATTGCTGGATGAACTTTAAGTGATCGAGCAATTTTTTTAGCAGACGGAAAATGCCTGTTTGTTACTAACGTAACGTAAACCCCTTTATTTTTCACAAATTGAATTGCGTCTTTCGTTTCTTTTGTAACGCGCCCTTGGCTATTTAAAATGGTTCCATCAATATTCAACGCTAGCAATCGATAAGCCATATGAGAACCCCTTCTTTCATAGATGTCTAATCCGTTAGGATACGGTTATAAATGACCTTTTCATGATAGTCGGCATGTGTAGCCTTGTTACTAAGCTTATGAGCAGAACTGCACAATTAGAAGGAATTTCCGCATAAAAAAAGAGGAAAAGATTTCTCTTTTCCTCTTTTCTCTATCTCTTATTCAGCCGCACCGTAAAGTTCTTCAAGTGGCTTCATGATAATTTTGTTTAATTCACCAATTACCATGCTCATACGTTGCTCAGCTTCCATTAGCTTCGCGATATTTTGATCTTGTTGAACGATTGCAACTGTTTGTTGAGCTTGCTGAACTTCTTCTTCAGTGATCTCTTGGCCCATCATTTGCTTTTGTTGCAGCTCCATTTGCATTGTACGGAAACGCTCAAATAATTGTTTTGAACCTTGATCAGCGTTTACTGCTGCATATAAGTTTTTTAAGTTTGTGTAATCGTCGCTTTGACGAATTGCTTTTTCTAAATCATTTGCTACATCATGTAAGTTTACAGACACGTTAAGTTCCTCCTAATTCAGTTCTATAATTTCTTGACTTCCCTAACTATAACAAATTATTATATAAAATTCAGCTTAAGACCTTTATTTTCTCAGAAAACGATAAATTCTCTTCACAGATTGGGCTAATTCCTCATAGTATATATCAGCATTCGCCTACTAAAGGAAAGAAAAAGAGGATTCGTTTATGAATACTTTTACCATTTCTCTAAAACCACTAGAGAACCATATGAGCGACGACATTTACATTAGTTCTGCTCTGTTCTCACGTGTGAAATGCAAGCACGAGTTTACGTTAACAGTAGGCTCCATCACGAAAGAAGTTAAAGCCACTGTTTTTCAGCATCGAGAATGCTGCTTCATGATGTCGGAAGCTCTATTTGCAGACTTTTGCTTTCCGTATGAAACGCATCAGCTGAGAGGCATTTACGAAGAGAACACGTTTAGGATGGGACCCGTGATTAGCATCGTAACAGAAGTTCGAGAAGATGAAGAACCCTTTGGCTCCATTTCTGTATTTTGTAAGGAATTTGTTCAAGCTTGCAAGGAGTTAGGGTGTTTTTGCTATGTGAGCAAATTGAGCGACGTGAAGTCATTGTCCCCTAAAGGATATGTTTATCGCGGTGATCGATGGGTTTATTCAGACGTTCCCTTTCCGGGAATAGTACACAACCGGATTCATGCCAGGAAAACCGAGCAAAGCGCTGATTTTCAAACCTTTAAAACATTTTTGAAAGAGCATGACGTTCCTTTCTTTAACGCACGCTACTTAAATAAATGGACGGTTTTTCAACAGCTTAAAGATGTTGTACACTTGCTTCCATATTTGCCAAAAACGTATCAGCTTCGTTCACGTCAAGATCTTCTTGACGCTTTGGAACTTCATGACGATGTTTTTCTGAAGCCTGTTCATGGTAGCCAAGGAAAAAATATTTTTAAAATTTCAAAGAAAGAGAAGTATATTTTAGACTATACAACGTTTACACAGACGTATGAAAAAGAATATGAATCTCTCTATGACTTATTTGAAACGCTTTATAGTCAATTAAAAAGGCAAGGATTTCTTATCCAAGAAGGAATTTCACTGCAGACATACAAACAGTGCCCTTTTGATTTCCGCATTCTCTGTCATAAAAAAGACGACTTGACGTGGAAAATCACGTCCATTGTCACACGTGTATCAAAACCCGGCAATTTCGTCTCAAATCTTGCTCGTGGAGGGGATATTCATCCTCCTCAGCAAGTTTTAACTCAGCTCTATGATTCAAAAACGACGCGCCATATCCTTTCACTTTTAAAAGAGATTGCGATTGAAATTTGCACACAGCTTTCTCACCCGGCTGAACTTTATGCAGAATTTGGTATTGATTTAGCGATTGATCAAGAAGGAAAGCCTTGGATTATTGAAGTAAATGTCAAACCTTCCAAACAATTAGATTCCAGCGCTTTCTCTGTTCGTCCCTCAACAAAAGCACTGCTTGATTATTGTCTGCATGCAACGAATTTTCAATTTGCCAAGGAGGATTTACGATGATTTCATTAGGCTTTTTAACGATTCACCCACAGCAAGAAGTGGAGTATGTGACCGAAATTGCTAAACATGCTTCTGAGTTTTCAATTGAAATATACCGTTTTACTCCTTTTAACATTCATCCTAACACCGAAAATATTGAAGGCTTCCGCTACGATTTACAACAAAAGAAATGGATAGAAGATTCCTTTTTACTTCCTTCGTTTATTTACGATCGCTGCTTTTATCGAAAAGACTCGCTGTCTAATAAGGCTCGCCCTATTGTAAACTGGCTTAAACAGCGGGAAGATGTTACATTTTTAGGCCATGGATTGCCCAATAAGCTAGATGTCTATGAAGCCATTAAAAACGATAGCTATTTATCTTCATATATTCCTCCTACCACTCCAATCGAAAGTGTAGAGCAGCTTGTTCAGCTGCTTCGAACAAACGATAGCCTAATGATTAAGCCTGCCAACGGCTCACAAGGTAAAGGAATTGTGAAATTAAGACAGCGTGGACGTGAAATTGAAGCTTCTTATCAACAAAATGACATTGTAAACACCATTCTATTTTCCTCTTTTCAGGAGTTTAAGAACTGGTTTACGAAAACGGCCCGTGATGTATTGTATATTGCTCAGCCCCATATTTCATTTTTCCCTTATGAGCGCACTCCTTTTGATATAAGACTGCTATTACAAAAAGGAAACGATGGTGCTTGGAAAGAAATTGGAAGAGGAATTAGACAAGGTGAACGAGACTCCATCGTAACAAATGTAAGTTCAGGAGCCTCTATTGTACCTTTTGAGAACTTGCTGCCTCGCATCCCTCGCGTTCACCGTCAATATGTGATGGATGAAATCAACACCATTTGTAAAACGATTCCGTCCGTACTGGAAAAACATTTTCCTTCTCTTTTTGAATTAGGTATTGATTTATGTATCTCGAGAGACTTCAGCATCTGGATTCTAGATTTAAATTCGAAACCAGGAAGAAAAATCGTAATGGAGACAGCTCCTGAACAAAAAGAAGTCATGTATAAAAATGTCCTGTCTTACTGCATCTATTTAGCTAACACACTATCGTATCGTAAGGAGTAATGCTATGAAAAAAACTCTTACTCGCCTTGTTGTAGTAGAGCAGCTAGGATGCGATCTTTCTGTTCCTGCATCTCTTTACAAAGACTCCTTGAAACAAGCAGCTTTTGGAACAATGACAGCTCCATGCCTTATACAATCTTCAGAATGTGAAGAAATTCAGATTTCAGCTGAGCTAATGACAAAACTGCAAATTCCTTTCGCTCATATGATGCACCCTATTATTGTGAATGAGACCATTCACTTAGGACCTTTAATTGGTGTGTTATCAGCTGGTTTTACTGGTTCTCTGCTGCGGCCAATTGGAAAGCGTTCCCTTCACTTAGCTAAACTTCTTTCTACTGCAAGTATAACAGGGGGACTTCCTTTTATTTTTGGAACTCATCATATCAACTGGGAAACCGGGACCATAAACGGCTATTTTTACGAGGAAAGCGGCTGGACACAGCATGAAGTCCCGCTTCCTAACGTTGTATATAACCGTTTGCCAAATCGAAAAACAGAGGGGTTAGCTCCTTTTAAGTTCATTAAAGAAAAGATGATGACTGATTACGGCATTCCATTTTTTAATCCTGATTTTTTCAACAAGTGGGAAATTCATGAGCTTTTAAAACTGAACGAGCAGACAGCCTATTTGTTACCTTACACGGTTGAAAGTCCTTCGTGTGAGCAAATAAAAAAACTTCTGCTTCTTCATCAAACCGTTTATTTAAAGCCGAAAAACGGAAGCTTAGGCCGCGGCATTTATACGCTAGCTTTTAAGGATTCCATGTACACGCTGACTTACAAAGGAGAAAAAGGTCTTCATGTTCAAGAAAAAGAAACCTTAGAGGAACTATTATCAGAATTTGAATATTTACTTACTAATCCTTCATACATTGCTCAGCAAGGTATTTCATTAATCAAAAAAGAAAAGCGCTGTGTAGACTTTCGCGTGCATACGAATAAAGACGGGAATAACCAATGGGTGCTTACTGCTCTAGCTGCTAAAGTAGCCGGTCCCAACAGCATCACTACGCATCTTGATTACGGCGGAGAAATTGAAGCTACAGCCAAAATATTCACTAACCCTTCTTACAAAAAAGAAATTGAAAATAAGCTAAAAGATGCCGCTATCTCAATTAGTCATATACTTGAACAGGAGTTGAACGGATTAATTGGAGAGCTTGGATTCGATTTTGGAGTGGATTATCAAGGAAACGTGTGGCTGTTTGAAGCTAACTCTAAGCCCGGTCGCTCTATTTTTTCACACCCTGCCTTACGAAAAGCGGATCAACAAACTAGAAAACTTTCTCTAGAATATGCGATTTACTTATCTGGATACTATCTAAATACACCTGAAGGCATCAGCATATGATTACAATTTACTATCACAAAGAAAAGCAGCAGTGGTTTCATAATAATCCTTCAGCATCTTACACATGGGGAGTTCAAGAAATTGAACTTCCCTTTACTCAAAGTATTTCTTCTACTCAAGCTTTTCTTCGTTTAAAAGGAGAAAAAGCAGGTCCTATTGTGGGAGTTTTAACGAACAAAGCTGTTTTGGAAAAACTGAATGTAAAACAGCGTCCTTTATTAGAACTCTTACATCATACCCTGCAAGAGAAAGGCGGGCTTCTTGCTTTATTCGCTGAAGAAACAATGTCTCATCACTTCTTTGAAGGGTATTGCTTTGACGGGGCAAAAAAGCAGTGGATCAAAACAACTTTGCCGCTGCCAAACGTTATATATAATCGTTATCCAGGAAGAAAATCAGAAACCAAAAAGCTGAAATCTTTACACAAAAAAATAAAAAGCAGGCACATCCCCCTTTTTAATTCCGCTTTTTTTTCAAAATGGAAAGTGTATCAGTTATTTTCAAAACATCCACTATTATCTTCTCACCTTCCTAAAACCTATCGTTTAACACCAGAAATTGATATTGCTAAGCTTCTGCAAAAACACTCTTCTCTTTATTTTAAGCCTATTAACAGCAGTAAAGGCGCTGGAATTTTCCGATTATCTTCCGATAAGCATACGATTATTTATCAAGATCATACACGCAAAGAAGAATTTTCTTCTTTACAAGCAATTGACCTTCCCAGGTCTGCTTATCTCATTCAAGAAGCAATTGAGACGCAGCCATTCAAAGACCGGCGCTATGACTTACGTATTTTAGCGCATCACAAAGATAGCCGGTATGTTATTAGCGGCGTCGGTATTCGACATAGTCCCTATCACTCCATTACAACACATACGTTAAACGGCGGAAGCATTTCACCTTCTCAAGATCTTGAAGATGAAGTAGATACTTCCTTTCTTTCGTCTTTTGTAAATACGTGCGGGCAAGTCCTTCAAAAGTCCTTCCCTCTCATTGAAGAATTTTCTCTTGATATGGCAAAGTCAGTCCAAGGTCATTATTATCTGTTTGAAGTGAATGCAAAACCGATGATTTTTGATGAAACAGACATTCAAACGCAAGGTGCTAAACACATATGCAACATATTTTACAAATTAACAAAATTTTTAGATTAAATGATTTTTCATCTCCTTTTCTCATGGTAAGCTTATAATAACTACTTGAGAAAGGAGATTTTCTTTATGGTTGCACATTTTCAGGTTAAACCACTGTATCAAAATAATCGAATGCCGGGCTGGCACATCTCGTTTTATATGAATCGGGTTTATTACGAGGCTGATTATTTAAAAGATGGACAAATTATATGGAAAACTGCGCTTTCTAATCAAATAGATGAAACACAATTAATTGATTATATTCATGAGCTTATGCTTTTTCACGTTTATGAATAGTAAGCTTTCACCGAAGGGAACGAGCACAGATGAAACAGCTGCACACACTATTTGGGGATAAAATGATTAAGGCTAAAATCCCTTCTCAATTTGAACGATACAAATGGTTTTCATGTGATGAAGGCTTCATTGGAATTGAACACACGGCTTTGTCTCAAAAAGAGCAGGCATTACTTTCTGCTTTTTTAACGCCTTATGATGAGGAAGTTTCTTTCCTGACGCCAGAACAATTGTATTGGTCAAACCTGTTATTTAAAGCACCTGAAAAAGTCATTCACTCTCATCATACGCACCATTCTTTTCGCTTTACCCAGTTTTTAATTAAACGTTCGTTTGAACAAAAAATAGAGTTTGAAAATGCGCTTCACGCCTTGTATTCTACCTCGATTACTGTGTTGTGGATTGATAAACAATCAGGTATCGTTATCGAAACCTTTGATGATCCTAATGACTTAACTGAAAATTTATCAGATTCTATCGAGGTGCTATGTCATGATTTTGAAACTTCAATTCAGTTCTTTGAAGGACAAATTCACTTTTTTCCGTCTTCACCGCGATTAATTTTTGAGCGTGAAAAGAAATGGTTTTATCAAATTAAGCATACAGTCGAACAAAACCATGTTATCCATTTTACCGACGTTTTACCCCATTTGGTTCTGCAAGAGTCTTCAGAGGCAATCCAAAATCATATGATACATTTACTTGACTTAGTAAAAGATGATGGAGATCTTTTAGAAACGATTAAAGTTTATTTAGAATGTAATTTAAACGTATCTCTTGCTGCTAAGAATTTGTACATGCATCGCAACAGCTTGCAGTATAGAATTGAGAAATTTATTGATCGCACACACCTTGATATCAAACACTTCACAGGAGCTGTGTCTGCTTACTTAGCTATTCTTGCGTTAAAAAATTCACAGGATAAAAAATAAAATGAAAGGGTTTTCGTAAATAGTGCACGAAAACTCTTTCTTTTTTTTGTGCATGTTTGCCATTTACCGTTTCATTAAAAAAAATTACACTAGAGTTAAGAAAACGGTTTCACAGAGTACATACAAGGGGGAAATGGAAATGGCTGAATTACGTTTAGAACATATTTATAAAATGTATGATAAAGATGTGACGGCGGTAAAAGATTTTAACCTTCACATTCAAGATAAAGAATTTATTGTATTTGTTGGGCCTTCAGGCTGCGGGAAATCGACAACGCTTCGTATGGTTGCAGGGCTAGAGGAAATTTCCAAAGGTGATTTTTATATTGACAGCAAGCGTGTAAATGACGTTGCTCCAAAAGATCGCGATATTGCAATGGTATTCCAAAACTACGCATTGTATCCGCATATGAGCGTATATGACAACATGGCTTTCGGCTTAAAACTTCGTAAATTACCAAAAGATGAAATCGAACGCCGCGTAAAAGATGCCGCTCGTATTTTAGGACTTGAGCAATACTTAGAGCGCAAGCCAAAAGCATTATCCGGCGGACAGCGTCAGCGTGTAGCTCTAGGTCGTGCAATCGTTCGTGATGCTAAGGTCTTCTTAATGGACGAACCTTTATCAAACTTAGACGCGAAATTACGTGTGCAAATGCGTTCTGAAATTGCGAAGCTTCACCAGCGTTTGGGTACAACGACAATTTACGTAACACATGACCAAACCGAAGCAATGACAATGGCTTCTCGTCTGGTTGTTATGAAAGATGGGATTATCCAGCAGGTTGGTACACCAAAAGAAGTATATGAAAAACCTGAAAATGTATTTGTAGGCGGGTTTATTGGTTCTCCTGCTATGAACTTCTTAACCGGAACGTTAAAAGACGGAAAGGTTCAAGTAGGCGATTCTCTTCTTGCAGTTCCGGAAGGTAAAATGAAAATACTTCGCGAGCAAGGATATTTAAATAAACAAATTATTTTAGGCATCCGTCCTGAAGATTTCCATGATGAACCTGTATTTATTGAATCTTCACCCGGCACAAAAGTTACTATTAAAGTCGATGTATCCGAGTTAATGGGAGCTGAAACCATGCTTTATTCTAAACTCGGCGGACAAGATTTTGTAGCACGCGTAGATTCAAGAACAGATATTAAACCGCTTCAGTCTCTAGACTTAGCATTAGATATGAACAAAGCGCATTTCTTTGATGCAGAATCCGAACAGCGCATCCGTGCTGAACACGAATAAAAAAGACCCTTAGGGGTCTTTTTTTATTCCTGTATTTGCTTCAATTCCTCACTGTGACAAGTAGAGCAGTAAAAGAGATGAATACATTGGTGATTTGCTAAATCACTAGGATACCCATTTTCTACTTTTAACTGATCGATTTCCATGTAAGCACTGTAATCATCAAAATAATCGCTGACTTTTCCCATATCCCCTAGCACTTCTCCACATGCTTTGCACGTCATTTGTACATCACTAAACCCATTACATAAAGAACAAATCGACATCCGCACACCTCGCTTTACCTGATCAATATGTACCTATAATATGCACGGAATAAAACTCTCTTACTCTTTATCAAACTCCACACAAAAATTTCTATAAATTACCAATAAAATTCTATGTATATGTTTTTTTCCCTTTCGCCATAATACTAGTAACAACCGAGCACAACAGCTCGCAAACATTGAGTTACGCCGCGGTAGGCAAGCAGATCTAATCGATGCATCTGCTCGGCTGGTTCAACTCCAGCTAACTCAACCATTAAATCTATTTTATCTAACGAGGAGATGAATACACATGGCAAATTATCAAAACGCATCAAACAGAAATTCATCAAACAAGTTAGTAGCGCCTGGTGCTCAAGCTGCTATCGATCAAATGAAGTTCGAAATCGCTAGTGAGTTTGGTGTAAACTTAGGACCAGATGCAACAGCTCGTGCGAACGGATCTGTTGGTGGCGAAATCACAAAACGTTTAGTACAATTAGCTGAGCAAAACTTAGGCGGCAAGTACTAATATTAACTAATTTCATATTATGGCTTTAGCGCTCCAAGATCTCTTGGAGCGCTTTCTAATTTCTTTTAATCAGCTTCCTCATTCTTATTCGCAAATGATTTTACAGAAACTTTGCGAATGCGTCGATTTTCTACTTCCTTAATGGTAAACAATATCTCTTCATATGAGAAAAAGTCTCCTTTAGCAGGAATATGATCAAACTGCTCATATATCCATCCCCCTAAGGTATGGCACGTACTGTCAGGAGAACTAACTGCTACATAGGTTAAAAATTCATCAATAGGGATGTCTGCGTTAAATTCGTACTCCTTTTCCCCTATCTGATGTACATACTTAACAGCTTCATCATGTTCATCCCAAATCTCTCCCACAATTTCTTCTAATATATCCTCTAAGGTCACAAGACCGGCCGTTCCACCAAACTCATCAACTACAATTGCCATGTGCACCTTACTTTTTTGAAGCTCTGGCAATAGTACAGATATTTTCATGGATTCTACTACAAAAATAGGTTGTCTCAACAAATCACGAATAAAAATCTCTTTTCTTTGGACTAAACAGGTTAAAAATTCTCTTTCTGATAAAATGCCAATAATGTTATCAATATGATCTTCGTATACAGGGACTCTCGAATATCTCTCTTCAAGAAACATTTGACAAACCGAATCAATATCAGCATTTACGTCAACTGCTGTGACATCTATTCTAGGTTTTAAAATTTGCCCCACCACAATGTCATTAAAATTGAGTGAGCGATGAACTAGCTCTTTTTCAATATTATTAATCGTTCCTTCTTCTTCGCTTAAATCTACCATCACTTTAATTTCATCTTCTGTGATCGTTGGTGTGGGAGCAGACGCTAACAAGTGAGAAGCTCCTTTTCTCACCTGTAAAAATAAGAAGGAAATCGGGGTTAATAATTTAATAATAAGAAATAACAAGGAAGAAATCATCAGCGCAAAAGATTCGGCATGCTCTTTCGCTAACGATTTCGGTAAGACTTCACCAAAAATCAAAATGATGATGGTCATAACGATGATACTAATCACAAGTGCTAGGTTTCCTTTAAACACATCGAGGGCAATTTTAGCTGCCAAAGAGGACGCAGCAATGTTTACGACAACATTTCCTACTAAAATTGTCGATAGCGTCTGCTCAAAGTGTTCAGCAATATGCAGCGCTTTTTTACTTCCTCGATATTTTTTCTCAGCGTAATGTTTTAAACGAATTTTATTTACGCTTGAAAAGGCTGTCTCAGCAGATGAAAAGAAAGCTGATAACATAAGCAAAACGACTAATATCATCATTTGATTCAGAGGCAAGTCTCCCAAAAGACATTCACTCTCCTATTTTTTGATTTTTCTGTCTTTTTATCATATCAAATTTTTTTGATGTTGAATATTTTCTTCATCAACTTTGTATTACTTTATGCTACGCATGCTTTTTATTATGAATAAGTATACAAATTGTATATTCTAAAGAATAGATACTATCTTTTATAGAGGGGTGCAACCAATGAAAATTTTACTATTTGGCTCAACAGGACGAGTTGGACAGTCTTTATTAAAAATGATGCTAAAAGATGAAAACGACGTTACGGTACTTGTTAGAGACCGCAATAAGCTAAAGATTAGTCATCCAAACCTACATATCTTACAAGGCGATGTCCTTGATCAAGAAAATATCAGCTTTGCCCTCAAGCACCAAGATATCGTAGTCAGCGCGTTAAATACAGATGGTGCAGAGACCATTTCAAAAAGTATTCCGCTTATTATAAACAGCATGAAGCATTACGGCGTTCATCGTATTCTTACTATCGGAACTGCAGGTATTTTACAGTCACGAACAGAACCGGAAAAGTATCGTTTTCAATCAAATGAATCAAAGCGTAAAACGACCAGAACAGCAGAAGATCATTTAAAAGGATACTTACACTTGAAGGAAAGTGACCTAAACTGGACCGTTATATGCCCAACCTACTTGCCTGATGGTGAAGTAACAGGCACATACCGAGTGGAAAAAGATATTTTGCCAGCAGATGCCGTTAAAATTTCAACGGGAGATACCGCTCACTTTACCTACCATGAAATATGGGCTCAAAAATTCCCAAAATGCCGCGTTGGAATTGCTTATTGAAAAATCAGGAGAACTTTTCGTTTTCAAAACGAAAAGTTCTACATCCAAAAAATACCAATTATAGCTAATCCACCTAGAACAAAACCTCCTATTTGACCAACGAGAGCCGGTGTCAAAACAGGCTTTCCTTTTTCTTTCTCTAATGTGCTAATATCAAGCTTCATCTGATACATTTCTTCTTTTAAATCTTCAATCTGGCCGTGCAGCGCTTGAATCTGACGTTCTTGGTCACTCATCCACTATCTTCCCTTCCCTTTTTTATTTTTATCATATGCGTAAAAAAGTTAAAGCTTTACTTTTCAGCATCACTTTTTCTAAATGTTAAAAACTCCTTTCCCCGGCTTTAGGATAAAAAACACTTTCCTTCTCATAATAAAAAAGAATAGAGTCCTTAGTCATTGTTGAAAGGAGAACATGATGATAAAACTTGTGTTGATTAGGCATGGACAAAGCGTATGGAACCTTGAAAATAAATTTACAGGCTGGACGGATGTAGACCTTTCTAAAAATGGATTGCAAGAAGCGCGAGAAGCCGGAAAAGTGCTAAAGAAAAACGAATATGCTTTTGATATCGCCTATACTTCTGTTTTAAAACGATCCATTCGTACTCTATGGATTGTCTTACATCAAATGGACTTCATGTGGATTCCTGTATATAAATCTTGGAGACTGAATGAACGACACTACGGGGCTCTTCAAGGTTTGAACAAAGAAGAAACCGCAAAAAAATTTGGAGAAGAGCAGGTGCATTTGTGGAGAAGGTCGATGGACGAACGCCCTCCTGCTTTAGAGACAACAGATATTCGCTATGAAGCTTCCAACCCTAAGTATAAGGAATTAGCCAAGGGACAATTTCCTGTAACGGAAAACTTAGCCGATACAGAAAAGCGGGTTCTAGAATATTGGAACAAAACTATTGCTCCTTCTATTAAAGCTGGCAAAAAGGTTATTATTTCCGCTCACGGTAATACGATTAGAGCTCTGATGCAGTATTTGGATAACATTTCACCTGATGGCATTGCGAACTTGAATATTCCCACAAGCGTACCGCTTGTGTATGAGCTTGATGATAATTTAAAGCCCATTAGACATTATTATTTAGGCATCGATGGAGAAATTCCGACACATATTCCTTCTTCATAAAAAACGTGCCTAGATTGTAGGCACGTTTTTTTATATATTTGAACGAAAGTATTTTCTATACGCCCAATGATTAGTAGGACCGTGTCCCGAACCAAGTTCAAGCGTATGCTTAATCGCATAGTGAACAAAATCCGAAGCGGTTTGAACTGCTTCAACTACGCTTTTGCCTTTCGCTAGTTCAGCCGTGACGCAAGCAGCAAACGTGCATCCCGTCCCGTGTGTATGCTTTGTATTCATCTTTTCATGCTTGATTTCAACATACGTATGACCATCATACACTAGATCAATCATATCCTGATGAGATTGGTCATGTCCGCCTTTAATTACCACGTGCTTTACACCTAGCTCATGCATCTGTTTTGCCGCTTCTTTTCTGTCTTCAATCGTGTGAATTTCTTTCCCCGTGATGACTTCCGCCTCCGGTATGTTCGGCGTAATGACTTCACAAAGGGGCAATAATTCTTTTAGCGCCTGTATAGCTTCTCTTTGAAGAAGAGATTGACCGCCTTTTGCAATCATAACGGGATCAACTACAACATTTTGCAGTCCGTGCTGTTTGATTTTACGAGCCACTGCGTAAATAATATCAGCACTGAACAACATACCTGTCTTCACTGCATTAGGAAATAAGTCAGTCGCAATTGAATCTAACTGCGTTTCAACTGCTTCTACTTCTAAAGGATAAACTCCTTGAACGCCAACTGTATTTTGTGCAGTCACAGCTGTAATAACAGACATGCCAAAAACGTCACGCTCTTGAAATGTTTTTAAATCTGCTTGAATGCCCGCTCCTCCACCGCTGTCTGATCCAGCAATGGTTAATGCTTTTGGTACTGTCATGCTTGAAACCTCCATCTCTTTCTTACCCAATATACCGATGATAAAGTGACTTTGCTTCTACTATATCGTTTGTTCCATGGACAAAGACGCGCCCATCTTGAAACATCACTAAACGGTAATCATCTACATAAAAAGAAAGCAGATACGGATTTTGTTCAATTTTATATCCTTTTTCTTTTAATCGTTCACCTAAAGACTGCAGTGGCTGCTTGGCTGATTTGCCCGGACGGATTTGTACCGTGTTTCTTCCGCATAGCACAGCTGTTTTCGTTTGATTTTCATATTGTAAAAAGGGATACGTTTGTTCACTGCCGCATGAGCGGCAAGCAGATTTGCGAAATACGTTCACATTGATGCTCGTATACTCATTTTTCCATACGTCAAACGAAACAAGTTCCCTCCTGAGCGCATTCCAGTCTCCAACTAATATTTTTAACACCTCTGTTACTTGATGAGCGACTACCATTTGTACAGCAGGACTAATAATCCCCACTGTATCACATGTTAATCCTCCAAGCGGTACAGATTCAAGCAAACAGGATAAACACGGTGTTTCACTTGGTATGATAGTATAACTAATTCCGTAACTTCCTACACATGCTCCGTAAATCCAAGGAATATCATATTTTTGTGATAAATCATTCATTACAAGGCGTGCGTCAAAATTATCGGTTGCATCAATCATAACATCTACCCCCTCAACAAGCTGTTCTAAAACTTGAGGGGTACCGTCCGCTACGTGGGCTTCTACTTTTACATCATGATTAATATCGTGAAGCCTTTTTTTAGCGGCAACTGCTTTTGGGATTCTTTTATCAGCATCTTTTTCACTATACAATTGCTGACGCTGAAGGTTGCTCCACTCTACATAATCGCGGTCAATGAGCGTTATTTTCTTTACTCCCGCTCGTGCAAGGGCCTCGGCGTTCCCTGTTCCAAGAGCACCTGCTCCTACAATCAGAACATGCTTTTCTTGAATTTGCTGCTGTCCGCCTTTTCCAATAGGTTGAAACAATTCTTGGCGGGAATAACGATTAATCAACCGATACTCATCCCTTCTGTTGGACTGCTTGCCGTTGCATATTGTTTCTTTTCAATACGTCCTGCTTCAAATGCTGCTCTTCCTGCCTCAATCGCTAGCTTCATAGCACGAGCCATTTTCACAGGATCTTTTGCTCCTGAAACAGCTGTATTTAATAACACACCATCTGCTCCTAGCTCCATAGCTTGAGCTGCGTCTGAAGCCGTTCCAATACCTGCATCTACAATTACTGGAACGGTTGATTGTTCAATGATAAAACGCATGTTCAACGGATTAATAATACCTTGACCTGAACCGATAGGCGACGCTCCTGGCATAATGGCATGTACGCCTAACTCCTCTAAACGACGCGCAAGTAAAACATCATCTGATGTGTAAGGTAAAACGGTAAAGCCCTCTTTTAACAGTTCTTCACTAGCTTTTAATGTTTCAACTGGATCAGGAAGCAGCGTCTTATCACATCCAATTACTTCTACTTTCACCATGTCACAAAGTCCAGAAGCCTTTGCTAATTTAGCAATACGTACGGCCTCTTCTGCATTTTTTGCTCCAGCAGTGTTAGGCAAAAGAGTGAAACGCTTCACATCAAGTGCTTCTAATAAATTAGGCTGATTTTGATCAAAAATATCCATTCGTCTAACAGCAAATGTTAAAATTTCTGTTTCCGACTCTTCTACCGCTTGACGCTGAGTCGTAAAGTCCGGAAATTTCCCTGTTCCTAATAATAAACGTGAATTAAATGTATATTGTCCAATTTTTAACATACTCTTCATCCTCCTCCAACAAATGAAACAACTTCTAATGTATCTCCATCTTTTAAGCATGCATCGCTATGTTCTTCTTTTTGCAAAATATTCTTGTTTAATTCAACAATTACAACTCGCTCATGCAGACTCTGAGCCTGCAGCAAGTGCTCGACCGTTTCAATTTCATCTCCGACAGTGACGGTCTTACCGTTAATAATTAGATTCAATGAACTCCCTCCATTGCTCTCGTTAGCTGAAATGATGTAAAGAATGAATGATTTGGCTTTTTCCCTAACAAAGCATCAGCCATAATTTTTCCAGTTGCAGCGCTTAATAAAATACCGTTTCGGTAGTGGCCAAAAGCCATGTGCAGATTCGCTATTTCAGGGTGCTCTCCTAAATAAGGCCAGCCATCATTTGTTTGTGGACGAAGACCAGCCCATGCTTTTTCAAATGTGGCTTCTTTAATGGCCGGCAGAAGCGCAGAAGCTTTATTCAGCAAAAATTGAATACCTTGTGCAGAAACGGTCTTAGTAAAATCATGCTGCAGCTTAGTTGCCCCGATTACGATTCTTCCACCAGTCTTAGGGACTAAGTAAAAACCTTCATCTAAAAAAATCGTTTTAGAAAGCAGGGGCTTATGACTTTGCAGAGCAATACACTCTCCTTTTACAGGAAACACCTCGCCTAAATGTTCAGAAGAAATAAAGCGTTTAGCCCATGAGCCTGCTGCAATCACTACTTTTTCTCCATAAAAAGAGCCTTTGGACGTCTGTACCCCTTTTACTGTTTCATTTTCCATAATAAGAGAGTGAACGTCACAGTATTCGAATACATCTGCTCCGTGATACAAGGCTCCATGAGCAAGAGCTTGTGTTAACTTAGCCGGAGCTAGCTGGCCGTCTCCCGGTATTGTAATGGCTCCGTATATGTCTGGAGAGAGCCCGGGTTCTAACAAACGCGCTTCTTTTACATCGATCCATCTTACATCTTTGTCCCACCGGTGGTGCTGAGCGGCTTTTTTCTTTAATACGTGTGCATCTTCTTCTGTTACAGCGACTTTTAATAAGCCTTTTTGAATGAGCTCTACGTCGATAGCCGTTTTTTCTTTTAGTTCCTTCACCAGTTCAGGAAACATGCTTCTGCTCTTAATAGCAAGGTCTAAAAGAGGACCTTCTTCATCAATTTCAGCTTGAGCACCTAAAATACCAGCGGCTGCACTTGAAGCTTCACAACCAACTTGATTGCGTTCAAGAATAGCTACTGACGCTCCTTGTTTTGACAAATGATAAGCGATAGAAGAGCTGATTATACCTCCTCCGATTAACAGTACATCATAATGCTGCTTCATTTTCTCCACCTCCAGATGTCCATATATGAGAATATTGTTTAATCGCTTTCAGGGGATCTTGCGCAAGCATGACACCAGACATCACGGCTATACCGTGTGCTCCTGTTTGAAGTACCTCTTTGGCATTTACAGGTGTAATTCCTCCAATGGCAATAACCGGTATCTGCACAGCGTCTACTACTTCTTTTAGTGCCGCTATCCCTCGACTTTTTAATTCTTTTTTTGAATGTGTTGAATAAATATGTCCGTATAAAATGTAGTGAGCACCATCTTTTTCAGCTTCTAAAGCCTCTTCCACAGAGTGAACTGACTTTCCAACAATAAGAGAAGGAAATGCGTCTATAACAAACGAAACGTCTAAACTATGATAGGCAAGCTGTACACCTTTTGCTTTTAAAGCATGCGCTACATCAACTCGGTCATTCACAATAATTTTAGAGCGACAAAATGGTAGGCTTTCTAGTAAACATTGAATCTGCTTTGCCGTTTTCTTTTTTTCTCTAATATGAATGGCGCCCGCAAAAGGCGCGATAGCCGTTAAAATTTTTTGAAGCTCTTCGATTGGCTGCTTATCTGTTGTAATGACATGAAATTTAGGAATATCCACATGATCGAAACCTTTCCATTCAGAATAAAGAGAAATTTCAATCACTTCATCTTGTGCAGAGGGCTTTATTACATACAAAAAACCACTCTACAACGTAGAGTGGTTAGCATGCATCGTTATGTAAACATGATCGCCACTTCCCTACGCTGGTCCAAACCAGATCAGGTTCAAAGGGTCCGAAATACATCCGTCTCAGCTTCAAAAAGCTCCCCTAGTGATTGCTATTTATTGATTTTGTTTTTGCACTTAAAATTATAACACAACTAGATGTAAATACAATATCTCTTTATGCTCTTACGGCTCTCTTCCTTTTATAGATGTATCTTTTAAGCTTCTTTACTAAGAGGCCCGGCGCACCGAATCATTCTGCTTTTTATATAGTTAGTAATCGGTATAGTCGTCAAATTCTTCTTTGTCTTTTTCCTTTTTCCGATCCCATATAAACAGCAGGAGTAACATAATAAAAGTTAGAATATAAAAACCGTAAAAAATAAATGCCGCCACAACATTTATAAATAAAAATAAAAAACCAATGATCTGACCTGCAACAGCTACAATCAACAAAATGTATTTCCAAACTTCTGCTTTTCTATCCATTCTCTACTTCTCCGTCTTTTTGTTTTTCCCTACTAGAAACGTTCTCTTTACTTATAATAAAAACGTTCCTGCCAGTAAACCGACTGTAAATAAACCAACTGTTCCAAATGCTGAAATCCCCACGTACGCCAACATTTTCCGATAAGATTTTTCCCGAATTAACTGTACGGTTTCCACACTAAACGTTGAAAAAGTGGTAAAGGCACCAAAAAACCCAATGCCAATCATTAAAAATATTGAATCATCATAAGCATGACTCGGAACCTTTCCATAATAACTACCGTAAAAAAGACCAAGCCCAAACGCACCGAGCAAGTTTACAAACAGCATTGAGACTGGAAAAGGAGGGTTTGAAACTGTTTTTGTAACTTTTAAACCCAAAAGATAACGGCATATTCCTCCAGCTGCCCCGCCAAGTGCCAAGCTCACTATGCTCATTTACTTCACCTCATGTACTTTCACTAAATTTTTCCCTGCCGCTTCACCGCATAGATAGCCTGCTAAAGCAAGAAGGATTCCACCTACTAAAGAGACAATGACATAAATGGCTCCCCAAAATAAATGGTGCTGAGTGAGAGAAATGACGTCTCCTGCAAAGGTTGAATACGTTGTAAAACCGCCGCACACGCCAACTCCTAGTCCAAGCTTTATCCATTCTTTTGGCTTTTTCCACGCAAAAAATCCTGTTAATAGGCCTAGTATGAAGCTTCCTAATAGGTTTTCAATTACCGTTCCTATTGGATAGCCCGTATATAATAAGGAAATATTTAGCAAATAACGCGCATATGTACCAGCGATAGCACCAAAGGCAATTGAGATTAAGTTTATGGCTTTCATCATATCGCTCCGTTTCATAAATTCTTCTTTAAGTGTACCATAAGGAATTTATTTCTACCTTAACATTTAACTATATGTTTATTGCACCAAAAGTCATGAAAAAATGAAAGAGAAAATCGTCGCATGAAACTTCCTTTTTACTCCTCAAATATCCCTTAAAAATCCACTTAATCCAAATTTTAAAATCTTTCTGTATCCTTATGACAAACCGTGTATAGAAGGTATATTTCCCTTATTTTAAGTCACATTAATCGTATAAGTTTTTTTTGTTGACTTTTGCTGTGTTCTTGTTTAGTATCACAGAGTATCATTTCCTATCAGAATACTAGGGGGTTTAGAAAATGAAGAAATTTGCTGCACTTTTGTCGCTACTATTAGCTTTCACAGTTGTGCTTGCCGCATGCGGTTCTAGCTCAAAAAATGAAGCAAACAATGGAGACAATAAATCTTCACAAGAGGATTTATATAATAAAGTGAAAAAAGATGGCGTATTAACAATTGGAACTGAAGGTACATACCCTCCGTTCACTTTTCATGATGACAAACAAAAGCTAACTGGGTTTGATGTAGAATTGGCTCAAGAAGTAGCTAAACGTCTTGGCGTAAAAGCTGAGTTCAAAGAAACACAGTGGGATGGCATGTTTGCCGGATTAGATGCTAAACGCTTTGACATAATTGCTAATGAAGTGGGTATTCGTGAAGATCGTCAAAAGAAATACGATTTCTCCGACCCATACATCCAGTCAGGCGCCGTATTAATTGTTCGTAAAGACGAAAAAGATATCAAATCATTTAAAGATTTAAAAGGAAAAAAATCAGCACAGTCATTAACAAGTAACTACAAAGACATGGCTCAATCTTATGGTGCAAACATTACGAGTGCTGAAGGTTTTGCTCAAGCAGTAGAACTAATGAGCGCAAACCGTGTTGATGCTACAATCAACGATAAATTATCGTTCCTTGACTATAAGAAAAAGCACCCTAACGCACCTATCAAAATCGCGGATGAAAAATCCGATGGTGCTGCAAGCGGCTTTATGTTTAGAAAAGACAGCGGTAAGTTAGTGGATAAAGTAAACAAAGCATTGAAAGATATGAAAAAAGACGGAACATACGCAAAAATTTCTAAGAAATGGTTTGGCGAAGATGTTTCTCCTAAATAATATTTTTCCTGATGGAGAGCGATTGAATCAATTGATTTCAATCGCTCAATCATCTCTCTTACCAATGCTAAAGGGAGCTATTCAATATTCTATTCCACTAACATTAATCACGTTTGTACTCGGTATCATTTTAGCTGTCTTAACAGCCTTGGCTCGTTTATCATCTATAAAAGTTTTAAATATAATTGCGCGCATCTATGTATCGATTATTCGAGGTACACCGCTGCTTGTGCAATTATTTATTATTTTCTACGGCTTACCCAATTTAGATATAACAATTGACCCATTTATCTCTGCTATTATTGGATTTTCATTAAGTGTAGGTGCGTATGCATCTGAAATTATCCGAGCAGCGATTCAATCTATTCCTAAAGGACAGTGGGAAGCTGGCTACTCACTTGGTATGACCTATTCCCAAGCGTTAAGACGGATTATTTTACCGCAAGCAGCACGTGTATCGATTCCGCCATTATCTAACTCTTTTATTAGCCTTATTAAAGATACGTCACTTGCATCGCTTATTCTTGTTTCTGAGATGTTCCGTAAAGCTCAAGAAATTGCTTCGACTAACTATGAATTTTTACTTCTTTATAGTGAAGCAGCGCTCTTGTACTGGATTATGTGTACAATCTTATCCATTATCCAAGGACGCATTGAAATAAGACTAGATCGTTACGTATCTAAATAACCGTTTCGAGTAGCTAAAGGAGTTTTTCATATGATTAATATCAAAAATTTGCATAAATCATTCGGTGATTTGCAAGTATTAAAAGGGATTGATTTAGAAGTTGAACAGGGCAAGGTAATTGTATTAATTGGTCCTTCTGGATCGGGTAAAACTACTTTTTTACGTTGCTTAAATCTTTTAGAAATCCCAACAGACGGCACGATTGAACTTGATAAAAAAAGCATGAATTTCACCAAACCTGTTCGTAAAAAAGACATTACTTCATTTCGAAGCCTAACAGGTATGGTCTTTCAAAACTATAACTTATTTCCTCATAAAAGTGCGCTTGAAAATGTTATGGAAGGTCCTGTAATTGTAAAAGGCGTTTCTACTCAAGAGGCAGAAAAAAGAGGTAAAGAATTGTTAACACGCGTTGGCTTAGGCGATAAGCTCGACTTTTACCCTTTCCAGCTGTCTGGCGGACAACAACAGCGTGTTGGCATCGCCAGAGCAATGGCGATGGACCCAAAAGTTATGCTATTTGATGAGCCTACTTCAGCTCTTGACCCTGAGCTTGTAGGAGACGTTCTTCAAGCGATGAAAGACCTGGCAAAAGAAGGAATGACGATGGTGGTGGTAACTCATGAAATGCGCTTTGCCCGTGAAGTAGCAGATGAAGTTATTTTTATGGATCAAGGTGTCATTATGGAAAGAGGTACACCGGATCAAATATTTTCAAATCCTCAACAAGAGCGGACACGTCAATTCTTGAATATGATTCATTAAAAAGGTTGCACATTTTCACGTGCAACCTTTTTCTTTATTTGGCTACTGCTTTTTTCATTAAATCTGTAATGTACGTAAAGAATGCTTCAGCTGTGACGTCATACACGACGTCTACAGGTCGTCCCTCTTCAGAAATTTCTGTTCTTCCTTGTCTTGGTGTTTCTGTATACACAATACTCGAAACGGTTTTTACCTTCACAAGTGTTGAATTCCCTGTAAATGCTGTTGTGAGTACGTCCCACAAATAATAAGTCGAATTGGTTTCAACATGCACAAGCGGCGGGCAAGCCGCGTAGCACTGCCCTACAAAGTCTACTCCTTCATACCTGCGAAGTGAAGCCCACATTTGGCGAATAGCCGGCGTTAATGGAACTTGATTCGTGCTTTCTAAAGCAACCATCTCAATTTTAATGCTGCTTTCCCATACTCTTGCTACTGCTTCTGGATCCCAAAAAGCATTCCATTCCGCCGTTCCATCATGTTCAGGCTCCTGCACATTTCCTACTTCTTGAAATGTACCGCCCATCCACACTAACTTATCAATTTTCTCTTCTATTTCAGGCGCTTTTTCAAGTGCTCTTGCCAAATCAGTTAGCGGTCCTGTAAATAATAAAGTCGTTTTTCCGTCTGTGTGCTGCAATGTTTCAATTAAATGATCATGAGCAGGCAGCTGACTTATTTTTGTTTGCACTTTCCCTTTTTCATTTAAAATTGGCAGTGCATCTACATAAAACGTATGCATGCGCCATTCTTTTGGAAATGGGTTCATACCACGTGAAGTAGATTTGGCTACCTCGATATCATAACTTCCAAAACGATCAATAATTTTTTGGCTTGCGCTGATACCTGGCTCTAAGTATCCGTCAGCAGGAATGACAGATACCCCCGTTACCTTTACATCATCCATTTGCAGCAGTAAAAAAAGGGATACTAAATCATCAATCCCTGCATCATGGTTAAAATATATGTTTGTGCTCATGTCTCTTCTCCTCTTTTCTATGTATCGCTACGTAATAGCTGTACCGCTATTTTATAATGAAATGGCCTCTTTGGTAATCAAAGTATTATGAACTTCTTTTACTATTTTCTATAATGGGTATAGAAATAAGGTAATCTATGTATAGGCATATACATCTCAGTATAGAAAGGAGAAATAAAATGAAGCAATCATTTTCAGCATTAGTAGTAGATAAAACAGGTGAAGAACAAGTGGAGGCGTCTGTCCAAGAACTGACGCTAAACGATTTGCCAGAAGGCGATGTACTTATTCGCGTTCATTATTCAGGGGTGAATTATAAAGATAGCTTAGCCAGCATCGCAAACGGCAATATTGTGACAAGCTATCCGTTTGTTCCAGGTATTGACCTAGCAGGAATCGTTGTATCTTCTGACAGCCCTGATTTTAAAGAAGGTGATCGTGTCATCGCAACAAGCTATGACATTGGCGTATCACACTTTGGAGGCTACAGTGAGTATGCGCGCTTACGCAGCGAATGGATTGTCCCTCTTCCTGAAAATTTGACGTTAAAAGAAGCAATGATTATCGGAACAGCTGGCTTCACAGCTGCTTTATCTGTGCATCGCTTAGAGGAAAACCATACTAGTCCATCTAACGGCTCTGTGCTTGTAACAGGGGCTACGGGAGGTGTAGGAAGCTTTGCGGTTGCCATTCTTTCAAAATTAGGCTACACAGTGGAAGCAAGTACAGGAAAAAGCTCGGAAGCAGCTTATTTGAAAGAGCTTGGCGCTTCCTCTATTGTAGCGCGTGAAGACGTTTATAACGGCAAATTAAAAGCATTAGGCAAGCAAAAATGGGCCGCTGCGGTGGATCCTGTGGGTGGAGAGCCCCTAGCTTCTGTCCTCAGTCAAATTCAGTACGGAGGCTCTGTAGCGGTCAGCGGGCTAACAGCTGGAGGCAAAGTGCCAACAACGGTCTTTCCCTTCATTTTGAGAGGGATTAATTTACTCGGCATCGATTCTGTTTACTGTCCAATGCCTACTCGAAAAGAGATTTGGAATAGACTCGCTAATGACTTTAAACCTGAAAGCTTCGAACCTTTCATTCAGCAGGAAGTTTCTTTACAAGATCTCCCTCAGGTTCTTCCTACTTTATTAAAAGGACAAGCTCGAGGACGAACAATTGTGAAGCTATAAAAAAACGGAGAAACCTGGGTTTCTCCGTTTTTTTACGAACAGACGCATGTTATTATGCATCTATTTTTGCTATTAAATCCGTCACTAATTCTTTCATCGTCACATCGGCTAAGACTTGTTCCATGGCATCTTGAGAACGTTTTAAAATCAATTCAAGGACACTTTGAATATTGGCTCCTACAGGACACTCCACATTCGGATTTTCATGCATTTGAAACAATTCTCCTTCTTCCACAGCCGCTACCGCTCGATAAACGTCTAACAACGTTATCTCTTCTAAATCTTTCAATAGATAAGCTCCGCCAGCTCCGGCTTTTACGCCCACAAGTCCAGCTTTCTTTAACATCCCAATTACTCGTCTTATAACAACAGGATTTGTATTTACACTGCTAGCAATCCACTCTGAAGTACTAGGATGACTGCTATCTACTTTAATTAAAGACAGTATGTGAACGGCCACGGTGAATCGACTGCTAATTTTCATTACTCTCACTCCTATTTTGTTGTAATCATTATAGTTACAACATTTATGAAAGTCAAGCGTGCTTTTTTAGGAAAGAATGTCTTCTTCTACCGCCTCATAAAAACGAAGCGTTTTCTTGATTTCCATAGCTTCAGAAAATGCTTTCGTTTTCTTGTTATTCGCTTCTTTATGTTCGTTCACATGTTCTTCTCTTGAGATCCACGCTTGAAAGAACTGCTTGTCTTCCCACTTTGATACAAAGACATATTCGACTTTATCCGCGGAATCTTTTTTCCAGCATTCGAACGATAAATTTCCTTTGGCTTCCTCGATTTCTGTTTTGTTTTTCTTAGCTTTTTGCTTGAGCTTTTCTTCAAATTTCTTTTCTGTTTCAAAACTTGCGTTTACAACAAACATCTTATCTCCCTTTCTAAATGAAAATGATTCTCACCAAATTATTGCATAGTAATTTTATTTTTTCAATTTATATGGATAATAAAATTACAGAAGCACAAAAAGACCGCTATTTAAGCGGTCTCCTTTTTATAAATGTTTTCGATGCACTGTTTTCCCGTCATACGTGAAGGCAATTGGCTTGCCTTCCATCATCGTTTCTAAATGAACGGGGCGGCCCCAAAGCTGATGAACATAAGGTACCACTTTTTCTAAGTATTTGACATCTAATTCAATTCCTTCATACCAGTGTTTTAAATAGAGCTCTCCATTTTTTAAATAGTCTCCATTGGTTACTGTGATGTAAGGAAATCCTCCGTTTACGCGCATATTAACAAGCTGATCTCTAACTTCTGTCCACTCTTTATCGACAATTTTATAGTCTTTTCCTTGTTTTTGGAATAAGTACATATCCTCCCGCATAACTAAATCTTTTGTTAAGTAATTGCGGATAAAGGAAATATCTGATTCAACCTCACGTACCTCAAACATCTTCTCTCTTCCTGACCCGGGCTCGACGCCCCGGCGAATCATATCTTCGGTTGGATTGTTGTAGCGTTCTTCAATGTCTTCAAAGATTTTTAATCCCAAATAATATGGATTGATTCCCGTCTTGGACGGCTGCACAACCCCTGCATTTAGCTTCGCGAATTCTATCGCTTCATCACTCGTTAAGTCCATTTCTCGAATAATGCGTTGATGCCAGAAAGAAGCCCAGCCTTCATTCATAATTTTTGTTTCAAGCTGCGGCCAGAAATAAAGCATTTCTTCTCGCATCATCGTTAAAATATCCCGCTGCCAATCCTCTAAATAAGGACTGTATTCTTCAATAAATAATAAGATGTCTTTTTCAGGCTGAGGCGGAAATTTTTTAAAAGACTTTGGAGGTTTTGGTTTTTTCTTTTCTTTATAATCCAAATTCCATAAATCATCATAAGGAGAAGTGATTTCTTCTTCCGATGATTCTACATCATCTATGCTCCAAGAAAGCTTGGCACGCATAAGAGACGGATCAATATGTTCCTGAATCGATAAGACAGCATCCAAAAACTTTTCTACTTCACGCTTACCGTGCTTTACTTCGTATTCTTTAATTCGATCAGCGGTCGCTGCCATACTTTCTACCATATCCCGTTTAGTGTTGGCAAAACGGCTGTTATTTTTAAAGAAGTCACAGTGAGCTAACACGTGAGCTACAATTAATTTATTCTGAATAAGCGCATTGGAATCCAATAAAAATGCATAACAAGGATCTGAATTGATAACTAATTCATAAATTTTACTCAATCCAAGATCGTAGTGTAATTTCATTTTGTAAAATTGTTTTCCAAAGCTCCAATGTGAAAAACGAGTTGGCATCCCATATGCACCAAACGTATAAATAATATCTGCCGGGCAAATTTCATAGCGCATCGGATAAAAATCCAAACCGAAACCGCTAGCTATTTCCGTAATTTCATCAATCGCACGGTATAATTGCTTATAATCTGCTTCTTTCACGACAGCTCCCCCTTTCACTCCTTACTTCAATCTATGTACAAACATGTCAATTCATGTGTTTTCATCAAAAAGAAGCTTTATTTTTTCAAGAAAAGGGGATTTTTATTTAGTTGTCTTAAATAATGGATGTAATGTAACTGTTACGCTTCGTTATTCTTTGCCTTTCTTATCATTTATCCGGTGCTGTACGTTTATTCTTCTTACATAATGACTACAACCTCTTTTAATTATGCACTGGTCTTTTGCCCAACATTTACAGCGTAAGAATTCCCGCAAATATCATACACTAATTTCAACTCCTCAAAAGGAGGAACGTTATTAATGGATGTAATTGATTATGATCGAGCTTTATATTACACACACCGTTCACAATGGGATAACTTATTAATTTTAATGGTTCGAACAGACGACGATTTTCTTTCAAAAAAGATTGAACATTTTTTGCACGCCTACAATTTTGAACGAAACTACCGCATCATTCAAGAAGAGCTTTATTCTTTACTACGCTACATTGATCATGCAACGGAATATTCGGAGCACAACCCGGAGCTTCTGGAAGAATCATTGTACTAGTATTTTTGATACACACACTTGGACAAAGAAGGGATGAATTCCCTTCTTTATTTTTTTATGTTGCACTAAAAATATGCATATTTCATTTCAAAAAACATCAAATAATATATGTAAACATATTTATTTTTATCGTTGACATAAAAGTGAATTCGACGTACAATCTTCAGTACATACGCTAAGATATTTCAGTACATACTGGGAGGAACATATATGAATACTAAAAGGTTTCGCACATTAGATTTAACATTAGCCGGTATGTTTGCAGCTCTTATGGCTATTGGTGCAAACATTACTTCTTGGGCACCTTTTTTACAAGTAGGCGGCGTGCCTCTTTCGCTTCAGCCTTTTTTTGTTATATTAGCAGGACTTTTACTTGGGAGCCGAATGGGTTCTATTTCGATGATTGTATATGTATTAATTGGCATTGCCGGCGCTCCGGTATTTGCTCAATTTAAAGCAGGAATTGGTATTTTATTTGGAAGCACCGGCGGCTTTTTGCTTTCTTATATTGTCGCTGCATTTATCACAGGAAAAATTATGGAAATGCGCGGCAAGCCGACTTTTTCTATCTTTTTAATTTCATCCCTAGTTGGTATTGCCGTTATTTATTTAATTGGTACTACGTATATGTATATAGCGGTTAACTACTGGCTTGAAGCTCCTGCAATGACATATGCAGCTGCTTGGAAGATTATGTCGTGGTTTGCTGTAAAGGATCTTATTTTCACTGTTCTTGGGGCTATGCTTGCTCCGAGAATTTATAAAGCCCTACGATCTTCTTCATATTTGTCAAATACACAATCAAATAAAGTATCATAAAAGAAGCCTGCTCAAGTTTGAGCAGGCTTTATTTTTATACCGTTTTCACTTTATCTAGTACACGCTCCACTTCACCCATTACAGCTGTTTGTACAGCTTCTAAATGGGCAATGCTCGTTGCTTCATCTTCTGACACAACGCCAAAATAGAACTTCACCTTTGGCTCTGTACCAGACGGACGAAGGCAGAACCAAGAACCGTCCTCTAAGATATATTTTAATACATTTGATTTTGGTAATGTAATCTCTTCTACTTTTCCTGCTTTAATATGCTGGCGCTCACTTAATGTATAATCCTCTACAACCGAAACATTTAACCCTGCAATGTGAGTAGGAGGCTCATTTCTAAATGTAGCCAAAATATGCTGAATTTGCTCAGATCCTTCTTTTCCTTTAAGCGTTAAAGATTTCAGACCTTCACGATAGAAACCATATTTAGTAAACACTTGCTGAAGCGCTTCATATAGCGTCATGCCCTGCTTTTTATAATAAGCACAAGCTTCTACCGCTAGAATGGCTGCTTGTACAGCGTCTTTGTCACGAGCAAAGTCACCAATTAAATAGCCGTAGCTTTCTTCATAACCGAATTGGAATGTATACTCGCCCGTTTGCTCATATTGCTTAATTTTTTCACCGATAAATTTAAAACCTGTTAGAGTGTCAACAACTTGCAATCCAAATGAACGAGCAATTTGTGCGCCGATTTCTGACGTTACAATCGTTTTTAACACAACGCCATTAGCAGGCAGCACGCCTTTTTCTTTCTTTTGAGAAAGCAAATAGTGAAGCAATAAAGCACCGGTTTGATTTCCTGTTAATAACGCATATTCGCCGCTTGGATCTTTGACAGCAATTCCTAAACGGTCTGCATCTGGATCCGTTGCGATTAAGAGATCTGCATCAATTTCTTTTCCTTTACGAACAGCATATTCAAATGCAGCCGGCTCTTCAGGATTCGGAGATTTAACTGTCGAGAAATTCGGATCAGGAAGTTCTTGTTCTTCAATAACCGTGACATTTTCGTAACCGATTGATTGAAGCGCGTTGCGAACTGGCTTATTAGCTGTACCATGTAGAGGTGTAAAAACTACCTTTAAGTCTTTACCTGTTTCAGAAGCTAGCTCTGGATTAATTAAAATCGTTTTTAGTTTCTCATTGTATGCTTCGTCAATCGCTGAACCAATCATTTCAATAAGACCTTTTTCTTTTAGCTCCGCTTCAGATTGAACAGCTAATGTAAGTTCATTTTCCACAGCATTTACAAAGCCAACTAGTTCATCAGCTTCTTTTGGCGGCAGCTGACCACCGTCTGGGCCATATACTTTGTATCCATTATATTCAGGAGGATTGTGGCTCGCTGTAATAACAATACCTCCAAATGCGTTTAACTCACGCACTGCAAATGAAAGTTCAGGTGTTGGTCTTAGCTCTTCAAATACATACGTTTTAATTCCTTGACTTGCTAATGTTTTTGCTGCTTCCATCGCAAATTCAGGCGATTTGTGGCGAGAATCATATGCAATGACTACGCCTTGCTTGACAGCTTCTTCGCCAGCTTGTTTAATGTACTCAGCAAAGCCTTCAGAAGCTTTTCGGATTGTATACGTATTCATACGGTTTGTACCCGCTCCAATTTCTCCACGCATTCCGCCTGTTCCAAATTCCAATGTTTTGTAAAAACTATCTTCTAATTGTTTTTCATCATCTTTGATTGCATCCAGATTTTGACGTAATTCAGGATCCAAATTTGGGTGATTAATCCAAGATGTATACGTTTCTTTCCAACTCATAAAAAAAAGCCCCCTTATATAAATGTAAATATGTATGAAAAGAGAAAAACGAGTAATCGTCTTTCTCTTTTTTTAACAGTCATATTATATTTCTTCGTCAAAATTTGACTTCCTGCTATTATATTATGGCTGTATTGACAAATTTTGAGGTACTTTTTTATTTTATCATGAAATACCTGTCATACGGTTAACTTTTTCATCTACTGGTACAACTGCGTCATGAAGGTGCTGTTCTAATTCATCGGTATAAGCTTTTGTTTGCTCAGGCGTCCACTTTAACTCTTCGGCCATATGAGCAATCACTTGTTTTTTCCAGCTTCTTACCCAGTTGATATCAAAGAATAAAGCGCCCGTACGTCGAATGAAGAAGTCCACTGGTTTTGAAACCATTTCTTCTTCTATGCCATATTGAATTTGCAAAAATACACTAGCTGGAAGGTCGCTGTTTTTTAGCTGATCCGGACGTTCAATCATGTAGCGGTATACTTTGTCTACGTTTGAGCCATAGCGTTTTACAAGCTTTTCAGCAGCGTCACGTGATAACCCTAGTTTGATGCCTTCTTTGACTTTTTGCTCTACAAACGTTGGGAACCCGCCTGAACCTCCTACATTACCTCCAGAAATCGGTAAATGTTTAGTTTGACAGCTTTCAAATTCGCGTCCTTCTGCTTTAAAATCTTCAGCTACGCGATTTACGACAATTTCAGCCATTTTACGGTACCCAGTTAATTTCCCTCCAGCGATTGTAATTAAACCTGATTCTGATGTCCAGATTTCATCTTTACGCGAAATTTCAGAAGGATCTTTTCCTTGTTCGTGAATAAGTGGACGAACACCAGCCCAGCTTGATTCTACGTCGTCTACTGTAATATCAACCGTTGGGAACATATAGTTAATCGCATCAATAACATATTGACGGTCTTTTACAGTCATACGCGGATGTCTAGCGTCTTCTTTATAGACCGTGTCTGTTGTGCCTACGTATGTTTTTCCATCACGCGGAATTGCAAATACCATACGTCCGTCAGGTGTATCAAAGTAAATGGCTTGTTTTAACGGAAAGCGCTCTTGATCAATAACTAAGTGAATTCCTTTTGTTAATTGAAGCTGCTTGCCTTTTTTTGAATTATCTTTTTCACGAAGCGTGTCCACCCATGGACCTGCAGCATTGACGATTTTTTTTGCATAGATATTATATTCTTTATTCGTAAGCTGATCGCGAACAACAGCCCCTACTACTTTTCCTTTATCGTAGATGAAGTTTTCCACTTTTGTGTAATTGACTAAATCTGCTCCTCTTGCGGCAGCTTCTTTAGCTACTTCAATCGTTAAACGTGCATCATCTGTTTTATATTCAACGTAGTAACCGCCGCCTTTTAACTCTTTAGATTTCACTAGTGGCTCGCGTCTAAGCGTTTCTTCTGCGCTAAACATTTTGCGGCGCTCTGCACGTTTTACTCCTGCTAAGAAATCATATACGCGCAGCCCAATTGAAGTTGAGAATTTCCCAAATGTTCCACCCGTATGGAAAGGTAACAGCATCCACTCCGGAGTCGTTACATGAGGGCCATTTTCATATACAATAGCACGTTCTTTACCAACTTCGGCTACCATTTTAACTTCAAACTGTTTTAAATAGCGTAGACCGCCGTGAACAAGCTTCGTTGAACGACTAGATGTTCCTGCTGCGAAATCCTGCATTTCAACTAATGCCGTTTTCATGCCTCGATGAGTCGCATCAAGTGCAATACCTGACCCAGTAATTCCCCCACCAATTACTAGTAAATCATATTGATTTTGTGTCATGTTTACCAATTTATTCGAACGTGTTTGACTTGAAAACATACGTCATTCCCCTTTCATTTTTCAAAGATATCAAAATTTTCCAATATACAAAAAGAGAGACCACAAATCACATATATAGTATGCCTACATATGGATCTGTGGTCTCTCCGATTCTCCAACCAATTTATTAACTTGAATACATTATATCATACATGCGCTTTTAATTAAAGGGTTTTCATCAAATAATTACTTAAAAGCCATTGTTGCATGTACGGCTTTTTTCCAGCCGCTATATAATTCTTCACGCTTTTCTTCTTCCATATTTGGTTCGAAAGATTTTTCCATATTCCACTGTTGCGCAATTTCATTGCAATCTTTCCAGTAGCCGACCGCAAGACCCGCTAAATATGCTGCCCCAAGAGCGGTTGTTTCATTCACTTGAGGACGCTCAACAGGAACGTTTAACACGTCACTTTGGAACTGCATTAAGAAATTATTTTTAACTGCTCCTCCGTCTACACGCAATGTTTTTAATGTAATTCCAGAGTCTGCTTCCATCGCGCTTAATACGTCTCTTGTTTGATAAGCTAATGATTCAAGCGTTGCACGGATAAAGTGTTCTTTTTTTGTACCTCGAGTTAATCCAAACATCGCTCCACGTACATCGCTATCCCAATAAGGTGTTCCAAGTCCTACGAAAGCTGGCACAATATATACGCCGTCTGTAGACTCTACTCTTGTTGCATAGTTTTCAGTTTCAGCCGCATTTTTAAACATTCTTAAACCGTCGCGAAGCCACTGAATAGCAGATCCTGCTACAAAAATACTGCCTTCAAGCGCGTATTCTACTTTGCCGTTGATCCCCCATGCTAATGTAGTTAACAAACCGTGATCTGACTTAACTGCTTTTTCACCTGTATTCATGAGCATAAAGCAGCCGGTTCCATACGTGTTCTTCGCCATTCCTTTTTCATAGCACGCTTGTCCAAATAAAGCGGCTTGCTGATCCCCTGCTGCTCCAGCAATTGGAATGTTTTGACCAAAGAAATGATAATCTACTGTATGAGCGTATACTTCAGAAGAAGGCTTTACTTCCGGAAGCATAGATTTTGGTACTCCTAAAATATCTAGTAGTTCATCATCCCATTTTAAATCGTAGATATTGAACATAAGCGTGCGAGAGGCATTTGAGTAATCCGTTACATGCGCTTTTCCGCCTGATAACTTCCAAATTAACCATGTATCAATTGTTCCAAACAACAATTCACCGTTTTCCGCTTTTTCTCGTGCACCTTCTACGTTATCTAAAATCCACTTTACTTTCGTTCCAGAGAAGTATGCGTCAATTAATAACCCCGTTTTGTCGCGGAACGTATCGTTTAATCCTTTTGCCTTTAATTCTTCACAAATACCAGACGTTTGACGAGACTGCCATACGATAGCATTATACACGGGTTTTCCTGTTGCTTTTTCCCATACTACGGCTGTTTCACGCTGATTCGTAATCCCAATTCCTTCGATTTGATTTGCATGAACACCTGACTCAGATAAACAAGATGCGATAACAGCAAGGATAGAACCCCAAATTTCACTTGCATTATGCTCTACCCAACCTGGTTTTGGAAAGTACTGCGTAAACTCTTTTTGAGCTACATGCACAACTTCACCTTTTTTATTAAATAACATTGCTCGTGAGCTCGTTGTTCCTTGGTCTAAAGATAAAATAAATTTTTCCATATCAATATCCCCTATTCTCTGTATAGTGTCGTTTCTTTATTGTACATAGTTAGATGGTAAAGCGCATTCATTTTTTTGGTACTACTGCTGATTGAATTTGTGCTGCTTTTTGTTTAGAAACAGCGTAGATAACAGCTAAAACAATCACCGCAATGCTTAAGACAATCCATAAGCTGTTAGACATCTTATTTAAGAATGCTGCTTGATAAAATACTGCGCCAATTGATCCGCCTAATAAAGGACCCACTACTGGCACCCAAGCGTATTTCCAGTTTGAGCTGCCTTTACCCGGTATCGGCAAGATAGCATGAGCAATACGAGGCCCTAAATCACGAGCAGGGTTGATGGCATAGCCTGTTGTTCCTCCTAATGATAAACCAATACTTACGATTAAAAATCCTACTACTAAAGGATTTAATCCATCTGTAAATTTATTTGCTCCAATTGCTAAAATTCCTACCACTAATACAAACGTTCCAATCGCCTCACTTAAAACGTTTGCAAATGGGTTCGCAATTGCTGGTCCCGTTGCGAATACGCCTAATTTTGTACCAGCATCTTTTGTTTCTTTCCAGTGTGGAAGATAGTGTAAATAAACAACTGTTGCACCAAGAATCGCTCCAATAAACTGAGCTAAGATGTACATCGGTACTTGTGACCACGGAAAATCACCTGTAATAGCAAGCGCTACGGTTAACGCTGGGTTTAAGTGTGCCCCACTCATATTACCAACCGCATATGCCGCCATCGCTACCGCCATTCCCCATCCCATTGTGATAACGATCCATCCTGAATTAGCAGCAAACGATTTTTTTAAATTGACGCCCGCACATACACCAGCGCCAAGGATAATTAAAATCATTGTTCCAATTATTTCTCCTAAGAATGCCTGCATATAAATAACCTCCCCTTTGTATGAAAACAATTATAATGACAAGAAAATAAGAAAATCCACCATACATGCCCCTAATAAAATCATTAAAAGGCTATATCGTGGATCTCCTATTCTCCCTCACATCTATTAACTTATCTAGAAGTTTACTAGATGATGAAAGCGTTGTCAAACAGTTTTTTTAAGTTGAAATACTCCACAGTTCTCTATTTGATGTTGTAACAGCAGAAGCCCCGGCTCCTAAAGCATTACGAACTTCTTCTTCGGTTCGTATTAAACCTCCGGCTAACACCGGAATGCCTGTTTCAGCTTTGACTTCTTGGATTAAAGTGGGCACAATTCCAGGAAGAAGCTCAATATAATCGGGTTTTACTTTCTTCATTAACTCGTAGCTTTTCTTCAAAGCCGTGCTGTCTAATAAAAAGACCCGTTGAATGGCATAGATTCCTCTTTGTTTAGCTTTTAAAATGACGTTTGTTCTTGTCGAAATAATCCCCGCAGGCTTAAACTCCTGACACAAAAAATCAACCGCATACTCATCGTGCTTTAAGCCATGAATTAAGTCTAAATGAATGATTAGCTTTTTTTCATGCTTATGAACCTCTCTCATAATTCCTTTTAGCATGCCCACTTGATTGTCTAAAAGAACTCCGTACTCGTAATTGCTTACTAAAAAATTTTCCAATTGCTTCATATCTCGAACAGCGGGTAATACCGATTGTCCATGAAAACTCATGTTTTCCCCTCTTTTCCATGGTTAGTCCACAAAATTCATTGTAATAGTTTTTATTATGGCAAAAGTTGAAATAAAAAACACCATGCATTTGCATGATGTTTTTAGAAACTGCGTTATTTTTTATATTTAATATTGTAAACGTCATGGCGTCGATCTTTTAATTGACGAACCGTTCCTGATTGACGCTGGCGACGAAGAATTTCTAAATCTACATCTCCAATAACCACCATTTCAATATTAGGGTTACATTCTCCTACAATACCGTCTCGTGCAAATTCAAAGTCAGACGGTGCAAAAATAGCAGACTGAGCGTACTGAATATCCATATTTTCTGTTTCAGGCAGGTTTCCAACCGTACCTGCGATAACCGTATAAATTTGGTTTTCGATCGCACGAGCCTGAGAGCAATATCTTACGCGCAGATAGCCTTGACGATCTTCCGTACAGAATGGTGTAAAAATAATATTTGCACCTTTATCTGTAGCAATACGAGCAAGCTCAGGAAATTCAATGTCATAGCAAATTTGGATCGCAATTTTCCCGCAATCTGTATCAAACACTTCAACTTTATCTCCTGGGCTAATTCCCCACCATTTTCTTTCATTAGGTGTAATATGCACTTTGTACTGCTTTTCAATTGTTCCATCTCGGCGGAATAGATAGGCAATATTAAAGATATCTCCATTATCTTCTTCGACGAAGTGGGATCCTCCAATAATATTTACGTTATATTTAACCGCTAAGTTAGTAAATAACTCAATGTACTCTTCCGTATATTCTGCTACGCGCTGAACCGCTTTGCTTGGAATCTTTTCATTCAAGAAAGACATGAGCTGAGTTGTGAAAATTTCCGGGAATACGCAGAAGTCGGCTTTTGCATCATAAGCAACATCTGTATAATATTCTACCTGTGTTGCAAACTCTTCAAATGAATTGATCTGTTTCATCATATACTGAACAACACAAATACGCACTGGGAATGATGTTTTAAAATGGCGTTTTGAACGGCGAACATAATCTACGTTGTTCCATTCCATCAGCGTTGCATACTTATTAGAAGCTAGGTCATCAGGAAGATAACCAGGGTTTATACGCATAAGCGTAAATCCGTTCATTAGCTGAAAAGATAGTACTGGATCATAAATTTTATGATGAATAACTTGCTCTACATACTCTCTAGGCGACATTTCAGCTGAATGCTTATGATAATTAGGAATTCTTCCTCCGATGATGATACTTTTAAGGTTCAATTCACGTGCTAAATCTTTACGCGCTTCATATAAGCGGCGTCCTATTTTCATGCCGCGATACTTTGGATGAACCATTACTTCAATTCCATACAGATTGTAGCCTTCCGGGTTATGATTTGTAATGTATCCTTCGTCTGTAATATCGTCCCACGTATGCTGATCATCGTACTCATCAAAGTTCACAATCAAGCTGGAACAAGATCCGATAATTTCCCCGTCGTACTCTGCACATATTTGTCCTTCTGGAAAAATGGCCAGATGACTTTCAAGCTGTTCTTTTTTCCACGGATCCATTCCGGGGAATGATAGCTTTTGAAGTGCTAAAATTTCATCTATATCGTCCGGTTTGATGTTACGAATAATCATTTTTTTCTCGAATTTTGATAAGTCTATTGTAGACATACGCTCAAACAACCCTTTCTCTCTCTTCATTAGGCAATTAGTTTCCCTGTTTTTTATTATAATAAACATTATTAAAAATTCAAAAAATGAGGGTGAGACATAACGAAATAAATCCAATCTAAAGACGAACAAATGGATACATTAGCTTGTGACACCACTGTTGACTTCCGTGCAAGACTTCGCTTTCCGCGGGCTGCCGCAGCTCCCATCAACTGCTAGAAGGAACGAAACAGATGAAACCGGCGTTCACCATAATAAAAAAAACGAACCAAGAATCAAAATTCTGATCAATGGTTCGTTTTTCGCTTAGGCTATAATACTTTTGTCCCAGCCTCATTTTCTATTTGCAAATATCTAATTTTATGGATGTTTTTTTATTAGGATAATTTTCAATAAATCCTGGTCCTAAAGAGACTTTAATGCCATCTATTTTATATACATTATAACGTTCACCTCGATTTAACGTACGAATCTTTACCCATTTTCCTTGTTCTTCTTTTAACAAAACCATCGGTGATTGAATCGTTACAAAACCAATTTGGCCTTTTGAGAGCTTTTTCGTTTTACAAAGATTCTGGGCAACTGGAGTACTGCTTATTTTGTATTTGTTTTTCATAGCGATTGAATCAAAACTTTGAGAATGAAATTGACCAATAACCACTTTTGTACCGGTTTGAACGCGGTCAAACAGCCAGCGTACCTCTTCATCATACATACGAATGCACCCTGAACTTGCGTAGGTCCCGATAGAACTTGGATTATTATTTCCATGAATAGCGTACGTGGTGCCATACGTTCCGCGCGCATTTAATCCTAGCCAGCGATCACCTAGTGGATTCCTAGGATCTCCTCCCCGAATGTTGTCTTTATAATAAGGTCGGTTTTTAATTTTATTCACAATGCTAAAAGTACCCTCTGGTGTATAACTCATCTGCCTCCCTGTCGCAACTTTGAACGTCTTTACTAATTTCCCTCCATTATAAAAAGCAAGGGTGTTAGTAGATTTATTAATGATAATAAGTTGATTTGACGCCGCAGAAGCATTGCCTGTCAGACCCATCCCTGCGAGTAAAAAAACAAGCCCAACAAAAAAAACAGCCACCTTTTTCATTTATCGACTCCCCCCATTTCTCTTATATCTATATAAGAAAAGTATAGGATGAAAGGCAAACCATCAGAACACTTTTTACCTTATAAGTCAAAATACATTAAAATCTTTCACGCACCCCTTTTTACTGACAAGAAGCAATAAATGTACATAACAAAAAAACGGCCCTTTAAAGGGCCGTTTCATTTGTATTTAAAGCTTCACTTCAACTTTTGCATTTTTCTTAAGTTCTTCAACTTTTTTCTGTAATGCTTCTTGTTTCTTTTGTTGTTCAAGCTGCTGCTTAATTTGAGGCTTTACGTCTTCAAGCTTTGGCATTTGAGATTGTTCTTTACTGCCGCTTGCTTGACTTTGGCTTTGTTTTGCAAATTGATCGTAATAATCTTGAATTTCCTTATCTGTTACTTCAGGTGTTTGAATATCTTTATCTACGTACTGCTGATATTTAATGCTGTCAGCCAGCTCAGACTTTAATTGTGATTGAGTGATTCCTGCATCTTTTAAAGCCGCTTTGAACTGTTTATCTGTTTTGAACTGCTTTTTCGTTTCTTTTAACTTTTTATTTACTTCTTCATCAGTTGCTTTATAGCCTTTGTTTTCAGCTTCTTGCAATAGCAGCGTTTGACCTACTAAATTGTCAATTGTTTGCTGCTTTACTTGTTTAGCTGCTTCTTTAGAAGTTGGGTCTTGTCCCATTTGTTGGTACTGATTTTGTGATGTAGCCAGGGCTGCATTATATTCTTCACCCGAAACTTTTTTACCGTTTACAACTGCTACGGTTTTCTTTTCATCTACTTTTTGTTTATCTAATTTCTTCTGCATTTCTTTTGCTTGCTTTTCCTGCTTTTCCTGAGCCTCTTTTTGCTTCTCAGTTTGTGCAGTTTTTTGATCATCGTTCTTTGATTGCTTTGCATCATCGTTTGAACCACAAGCTGTTAAAGCTGCAGCAATTAACCCAATGAGCAATGTATACATCAGTTTTCTCATGATTAATCTCCTTTCGTAATCCCAAACGATTATTAGCTATTCGAAAAAATCATCTAGGGGGCATTGTATATGATATAGGCGTAAAAAGAAACCATTTAGGCTAATTTTAAACATATGTAATAAGATTGAAACGTTTTGTAATCTTATGAAAGGTAAATGCTTTCGTTTATACGACCTGTCTAATCATAACATTATTTAGTATGATTTACATAATTTACAGTAAGCTATTCATCATACATTCTTTTCTTTAAAGCTTTCTTTACATTAAAGATGACAGTATTTGATCACATAATCTCATCGTTTTTACATTGTCGCTCCCACTGGAAAGAGGTTCTTGGTCATTTGTACAACACTCAATAAAATGAGCCATCTCTCCAACAAAACCACGAAGGTAAAGATCTCGATAAGCTCCCGACATCGGTGAAGCAGAAGGTGTAAACACACGATCGTTTTCTTTTAATGATTTCCACGGTAATTCATCAAAAGTCTGGGATTCGTGAATAGTTAATGAATTTATTTCGTCAACAAAAGCAAAGCCATCGTCAAATGTCACTAATAAGTTTTCACTTTCTCGAGACCATGCTGTCATGCCAGTAAAATACAGGCTCCCTACAGTGCCATTGTCAAACTTCAGCGAAATACTATTTGAAATATATTCACCATGATTATTTCTGAACCCTGTCACGTGAACGACTTCGCCGAACAAGTGACGGACGAGATCAACAATATGTATGGCAGCAAGCTTCATAAACTGCTCTTCATCTTTACAAAAAGGGGTACTGTCTACAGCAAATCTTGCTTGAAATGAACGGACACTTCCTAGGCTACCTTCTTCAATTAATTCTTTTAACTTCATATAACAAGGCGCATAGCGCTTCATAAAACCTACCATAACTTTTACGCCAGCTTGCTTAGCAGCATCTGAAATCTCTTTTGCTTCTCTTTCATTCATCCCCAAAGGCTTGTCCACATAAACATTTTGTCCTGCTCGAATGCAATCCAGCACCAAAGCAGGATGATCTTCAGGCTGTGCCACAACCACTACTCCATCGCACTTTTCTTGCTTTAGCATTTTCTTATAATCATCGTACGGCGTACCGCTGCTCCCAAATCGTTGAAGAGCAGTTTTTGATCTTTCGATACTGCGTGTGGAAATTGCTTTAATTTCTGCTCCCGCTTCAATAACAGAGGGGTAAATGTTCGTTGATGCGTGAAAGCCTGCACCGATAAAACATAATTTTGCTTTTGTCATGTTTTCGCTCCTATTTATTTTTTGATGGATTTATACAAGTTTGACCATATCACAAGCTCTTTTTGAATGTCCAATAGAAGTCTGAAATATATGATTAAAAAGAGGCCGGTACAGAACTAAATGAATCCAACCTAAAGACGAACAAATCAGATACATGAACTGAACCGCTTATGACACCGCCGTTGATTTCCATGCAAGGCTTCGCTTTCCGCGGGCGGGCGCTGAGCCTCCTCGTCGCTTACGCTCCTGCGGGGTCTCATCTGTCCCGCTTTTTCCGCAAGAGTCTTCGCCTTGCCCTTCAATCAACTGCTGGAAGGACGAAACAGATGAAGTTGTATTCACCATAAAAAAAAACGAACCACTCATCAAACTTGCTGATCAATAGTTCGTTTTTCACTTAGGCTAAAATACTTTTCTCCCAGCCTCTTTAATTTATGTATGAATTATAAAACGATTCATACGAATACGTAATCAAATTGTTTTCTTTTGCAAAACACTCAATGGAAACAGGAAATAAAAACCCGTATTTTTTTAAAATTGCAATATTTTTTTCGAATTGCTCGCAGTCGCTTTCTTCAATCGGCCGATGTTGAATCGCTTCAATTACGGCAATTATTGTCTGAAGGCTACTAATGACTTGCAATGCTTCATCGAGTAAGCCATTATATAAATGGTCTGTACAATAATCTGGATTTAATAATCCATCAGGATTAAGCTTATCTACAGATACATACCGAGGTAACAAGTCATAGCGAAGCTGTTCAGTCAACTCTTCTATGTAATTCTCCATTTCTGGCGGAGCTGCTTGGGCAATTTTCATGGTTACCCCCCCTTTTTTCTCTTAACTTATGTCTCTTTATTTAGCATAACATAAACATAAAACGAGAACTTCAGGTAGTTATTTCCTCCTAATTATTTACAAGTTCTTTTTAAAGATTAAAGGATATTTACTAGTATGTAAGGAAGGGATTAAATATGAGTATACACGGCCAATGGCTAGAAGATAAAATCGCAAAAAATGATGCAGGGCAAACAATTGAAGATTATTTAAAAACGAAATGGCGTATTCCTAAAAAAACGCTGCATCAGTTTCGGATGAATAAAAATGTGCTTATAAACGGTGAACCTTTACCATGGAGGAACACTCTTAAGGAAAATGATAGAGTGTCACTCCCTTTTTTTGAAGCAGAACCTGATGAAATAACACCTTACAATGTTAATATAGAGATTTTGTTTGAAGATGAACACGTGCTAATTGTAAACAAACCAATAAACCTAAATACTCATCCTTCATCAGAGCAGGACCAAAAAACTCTTTTAAATGCTGTAGCTGCTTATTTTCAAAAAATAGGCCTCAAAACAAAGCCTAGACACGTTCACCGTTTGGACAGCGATACATCAGGTGCTATCTTATTCACGAAGCATTTTGTAGCAAGCTCTGTGTTTGACCAGCTGCTGGCTGAACGTAAAATTGACCGGACTTATGTTGCTCTTGTCCAAGGACTCATGAAACAAGAGCAAGGAATCGTTAATGAACCTATTGGACGCGATCGCCATCACGCTACGAGAAGAAGAGTATCTAGAACGGGACAAGCTGCCAAAACATCTTATCGCGTGTTAAAGCGCAATATGGCAAAAAATGAAACGCTTATTGAACTTTCGCTCGAGACCGGACGCACTCACCAAATACGTGTTCATATGAGTCACATCGGCCATCCACTACTTGGTGATACGCTTTATGGCGGAAAGAGATTAAAAGATCAGCAGCAAGCTTTACATGCCATTAAGCTTTCTTTTATACACCCGTTTACACATCAGCGCGTGTCAGCTGTTGCACCTCCAGATCAGCAGGTTTTTTTACCGTACAGCAACTTGTTTTCCTATTAAATAAAAAAGAGCGCCAATATGTTATTGGCGCTCTTTTTTATTTAATTTTAAATTGACGAATCAAGTTCGCCAATTCTTCACTAATCTCTTGCAAATGTTCAGCCGATTGAGAAACAGTAGAAATAGCTCTAATTTGTTCTTCTGTAGAAGCCGTAATTTCTTCCGTTCCTGCTGCTGATTGCTGTGCAATAGCTGCTATACTTTGAATGGCCGCTACCACGTCTTCCTTATGCTCATCAATGCTGTCCATGCTGCTTGTTACATGTTCGACAGCCGCTGCCACCTGCTCAATGGTAGTAGCAATTTCACGAAAAGCTTGTTCTGTGTCTCCTACCACAAAGTCTTGAGATTTTGAAAGTTCTTCTGTCCGGTTGCATTCTTCACGAGCAGCTGCGACTTCCCCTTGAATCGCTGCAATCGTGTGGCGAACTTGTTCAGTAGCCTGAGAGGACTGTTCAGCAAGTTTTCGTACCTCTTCAGCTACTACCGCAAATCCTTTGCCATGTTCTCCTGCACGAGCTGCTTCAATACTAGCATTTAGTGCAAGTAAATTTGTCTGATCTGAAATGCTATTAATTGTAAAAATAATAGATTCAATTTCTTTCATCTTACTTGTTAACTCTTCCATTACCGTTTGAACACCGTGAATCGTCTGAGATGATTCGGTAGTTTGGTTGCGAAGCAGCTGCATTTGTTTTAAGCCTTTTTCATTGATGGTTACAGCTTCAATCGTCATTTTATTAATCTCGGCGTTTTGTTCAATGACTTCTTCAATTTGTGAAGATAAACTCATCGTTTTGTGATTAGTAGAGTCAGCGTCAGAAGCCTGCTGCGTGGCGCCGCTGGCAATTTCATGGATAGCCCGGCCAATTTCTTCACTGGATGCAGTTGCTTCTTCAGATACAGCACTCAAGTCTTCAACAGACGTTTTTACTGTCTCAACAGACGTCTGAACCGTGCCAATCAATGTTTTCATTTTAGCTACCATATCGTTAAATAAATGAGTAAGTTCACCAATTTCATCTTTTGACTTCGTCTGAACCTGAACTGTTAAATCGCCAGCTGTTACTTTGGCTACTTCGTTTTTCAAGCGGCGAATTGGATTCGTAATGATTCTTGAGAAAAAGATGGTTAACACCACTGATAATAAGATGCCAATTAACGCAATCCAGACAATCACATTCAGTAAATGATGAGCGCTTGAGAGCATTTCATTATAAATAAAGGCGTTTCCTATCTTCCAATTTGTTCCTTCGAGAGTATCATATGCCATCACTCTCTCTTCACCTTGAAAGGTATACTTCATGAAATCTTTATTCCGGTCTGCTTCGTACATTTTTTTCATAAATGGCTGATTCATTAAATTTTTTCCAGCTTCTGTTGGATGAACGAGCGCTGTGCCATTTTGATCAAATAAAAATGCATATCCACCGTGATTTACTTCTGCTTTACCTACAATGTTTTTTAATGCATCTAAGTCTAAATCAGTAGCTATAACGCCCAGCACATTTTTAGTATCTGGATCTAAAATAGCCTTTGCAATCGTCACAACCGTCTTTTTCGTTGCTGCATCTTCATATGGATCCGTGTAAACAACCTCTTCAGGTGATTCTACTGCTTGTTTGTACCACACCCTGGAAGTCGGATCATAGTTTGAACCAAACTCTTGCTTGGGAACAGAATACATTCCCTTATTTTTAGTGCCTATGTATTCAAGTGCCAGGTTTGGATATTTTTCTTTAAACTGCGTAAACTCTTTTTGAACCGTATTCCATGTAAAATACGGATTTTTCTCTTGGTTTGTTTGATTTCCTTCCTGCTTAACAAAATTAACGATTACATCATTTTCACTATACGTCAGCAAAGAACGACTATACATGTCTAAGTACGTATGAATCGTTTCTTTTAACTCTTTCACTTGACTTTGAGACTGACTCTCTACATCTTTTTCTATTTGTGTTTTGGTAAATTGATAAACAGCCCCTGAAACAACTAATAATAAAATAGCTATAAAAATACTAAAAAATACTACGAGCTTTGCACTTAACCTCTTCATTCCCTCACCCTTCTACAAAAATCTTTATATTACTAATAACGGCTTTTCATTTTCATTTTTGAAGAAGTTTTTGTGATTTATTTCAAATTTCTCCAAAAATAAAACCAGCCCATCCTTTCATAACGAAAGAACGTGCTGGTTTTATTTTTGCTTTTCGTATGCATCAGGTTCAATATGAACAAGCGTATCTTTAATCTGATGCTCATCGTTCATCATATGTTCAATTTGATCAGCAATTTCATGGCTTTTAATAACATTTAAATGGGGATCTACTTTAACAGTTACATCAATCACGACTTGATTACCAAGCTTGCGCGCTTTCACATCTTCTACTTCTTTTACACCTTCTACAAGCCCAATGCTTTCTTTGTAGTGCCCTAACTTTTCTTCATCAAATCCGTCCGTTAAGGAGTGAGCCGCTTCTTTAAAAATCTCGATGGCTGTTTTACAAATAATAATTCCCACAGCAAAAGCAGCTGCCACGTCCAGCCAGGGCAGGCCGAATTGTGAGCCGAAAATTCCCACAACAGCCCCTATACTCACAAGTGCATCAGACAAATTATCTTTAGCAACCGCATATAAAGACTGGCTATCAAGTTTTTTAGCAAGCTTAATATTATACCGGTAGACACCACCCATAACAGCAGCCGCTCCAAGACCTACCCAAGCAGCCAGTAAATTAGGCGCTTCAGATTTGTCCATAAATAATGACTGACCCGCGTCGACCAATACTTCTAGTCCGATGACCATCATGATAAAAGAAGCAATAAGTGAAGAGATATGTTCCGCTCTGGAATGTCCATAGGGATGATCATTATCGCGAGGTTTTTTAGAGATTTTTAAGCCGACTAAGACGGCAATTGATGCAATAATATCTGTAACATTATTAAGACCGTCGGCTTTTAAAGCAGAGGAAGCGGTGACACCCGCAATAATAAGTTTACATGCTGATAAAAAGATATATGATAAGATACTAACCCAAGCGCCTTTTTGGGCTTGCTCATAGTAGTTCTCCATCCCTTCCACTCCTTTATTCAAAATAAGCAAACTTAGTGTAACAAATGGATTTCGTGTGGGTCTATAGAAACATTATTGGCTGTTAACATACAAATAGAGAATGTTAAACTCTTTAGCTTTCTGCAAAACAAGTTGCCTTTACTCAACACTTTAAACGTTTAAGATCTTTCTAAATGTGGCACTTCATGTAGAAGAACCCTTTTTTAAATCGCCCTGTAAAATTGTTTACTATTTTTTTAAGGGTGTGATTTTTATCACAGCCGAGGGTATTTATTCTTGTTACACTAACATTGTGAAAAACATCACAAAATAAAATTCAAAGGATGATACAAATGAAAACACAATTTACACCAAAGACACGAAAAGTTGCCGTTATCGGAACTGGTTTTGTTGGCTCAAGCTACGCTTTTTCAATGGTGAATCAAGGTATTGCCAATGAATTAGTGTTAATCGATATGAACAAAGAAAAAGCAGAAGGCGAAGCACGCGATATCAATCATGGAATGCCATTTGCCACACCGATGAAAATCTGGGCTGGAGATTATAAAGACTGCGCTGATGCTGATTTAGTAGTTATTACAGCGGGCGCTAATCAAGCTCCAGGGGAAACGCGCTTAGATCTAGTTGAAAAAAACGTTAAAATTTTTGAATGCATTGTAAAAGATATTATGAACAGCGGATTTGACGGCATCATTTTAGTGGCAACAAATCCAGTTGATATTCTCGCACACGTTACACAAAAAGTATCAGGATTACCAAACGAACGAGTAATTGGTTCAGGAACGATTCTTGACACAGCTCGCTTCCGCTACTTGTTAAGCGACTATTTCGAAGTAGATTCTCGCAACGTCCACGCTTATATTATGGGGGAACATGGAGATACGGAATTTCCTGTTTGGAGCCACGCGCAAATTGGCGGTGTGAAGCTCGAACATTTTATCAATACTGCTGCTATTGAAAAAGAGCCGGATATGCAGCATCTATTCGAACAAACACGCGATGCGGCTTACCATATTATTAATCGAAAAGGAGCGACTTATTACGGAATTGCGATGGGACTTGTACGCATAACCAAGGCTATTTTAGATGATGAAAATTCTATTTTAACGGTATCTGCTTTATTAGAAGGACAATACGGTATTTCTGATGTGTATATCGGCGTGCCGGCTATCATTAATAAAAACGGCGTGCGCCAAATTATTGAATTGAATTTAACTCCTCACGAACAGCAGCAGCTCGAGCACTCTGCTAGCATTCTTAAGCAAACTCGCGACAGAGCTTTTGTGTAACATCAAAAGATTTTTGCGGGGGACTCCCCCGCTCCCTTGTTTTAAATATGTAGTAGAGGTGTATGAATATGACGTGGACTCAAGTATATAATCCGTTAAATAATATTTGGCTTTCTGCACTAATTGCACTCATCCCCATCATCTTTTTCTTTATTGCTTTAACTCTTTGGAAATTAAAAGGACACATTGCTGCTGGTATTACGGTACTTCTTTCTATGATTATTGCTATTTATTTTTATGATATGCCTGCCTCAATGGTTTTAGGAGCCACAGGCTATGGGTTTTTGTATGCACTTTGGCCCATCAGCTATATTATTATCGGCGCGGTGTTCTTATACAAGCTAACTGTCAAAAGCGGACAGTTTACTACCATTAGGCAATCTATTATTTCAATAACCGATGACCCCCGCTTGCAAATGCTGCTTGTTGCTTTTTCCTTTAATGCTTTTTTAGAAGGAGCAGCAGGATTTGGAGCTCCAATTGCCATTACAGCAGCGCTTCTAGTTGGACTTGGATTCAAACCGTTAAAAGCAGCGGCGCTATGCTTAATTGCTAATACAGCTTCAGGAGCTTTTGGTGCCATGGGGATTCCTGTCATTGTCGCAGGACAAGTATCTGGCATTGATCCAAAAGAAATTGCTCATTTTCTTGGCACGCAGCTTCCGATTATTTCTTTTCTTATCCCTTTTTTACTTGTCTTTATTATGGATGGGATAAAAGGATTAAAAGACGTATGGAAAGCAACGAGCATCACAGCCATTTCCTATGCACTGACGCAGTATTTAACTGTTACATACATCGGCCCTGAACTTCCAAATATCACATCTTCTATTGTGAGTTTGCTTGCTCTTGCTTTTTATATTAAAAGAACAAGCCCGGCAGCAGCTAAAAGCTTCAGCCTGTCACCAAAACAAATTTTAAAGGCTTGGTCTCCTTTTATTCTATTAACGATACTCGTTACGGCTTGGAGCATTTCTTTTGTCAAAACGGCGCTTGAACATCTGAACCTGCTTATTAACGTCCCATTTTTACACAATCACGTAATTAAAGCAGCGCCTTTAGTAAAAGATCCTACGCCTTACGCTGCTGTCTTAAAAATAGACTTATTTGCAGCAACAGGTACGGCAATTCTTATCGCTTGTATCCTTTCAGTTTTCTTGCTTAACGTATCGGCAAAAGTGGCATGGACCACTCTTTTGGAAACCGTAAAAGAACTATCAAGACCTATTATGACGATTATGATGGTCATTGCTTTTGCTTTTATTTCAAATTATTCAGGACAGTCCTCTACACTTGGATTGGCACTCGCTACATCAGCTGCTTATTTTCCATTTTTATCTCCATTTCTTGGCTGGATTGGCGTATTTCTAACGGGGTCTGTCGTATCGAATAATGCGCTGTTCGGCAACTTGCAGCTAACTACTGCTCAGCAAATTAATGTCTTGCCAATTATTCTTGTAGCGGCTAATACTGCCGGCGGCGTGATGGCTAAAATGCTTTCTCCTCAATCAATTGCTGTCGCTGCTGGAGCAGTAGGTTTAGCCGGAAAAGAGGGTGAACTGTTTAAATACACGCTCAAATACAGCATGGGATTTTTGATACTAGGAGGATTTGTTACCTTTTCATTGGCTTGGTGGTTATGATAAAAAACTGCTAAAAATCCTGTTATTACCTTGTTTCTTTCATTTAAACAAACGTTTGATTATATAAAAAAGTCCCCAGTTAGCGCCGGGGATTTTTTTATTCTGAAATAAGTAAACCTATATTGCCAAATTGTTTTCCTTTATCTAATCGTTCGCAAGCTGCAGCTGCCTCTGAAAGCGGATAGAATCTATCGACGATTGGTTTAATTTGATGTTTCTCTATAAAATCCATCATGTCCACAAATTCTTCCTGACTTCCCATAGATGTGCCAAGTATATTGAATTGAGGATAAAAAATAGTTCTTAGAGGCAATTCAACTTCATTTCCAGAACTCGCACCAAAATTAACAATTCTTCCATTTGGCTTTAGTATTTCAAAATACGTCGGAAATAAAGCTGCCCCCACACTATCAAGTATGATATCTACTTTTCTATCGTTGATTTCTTCTTTTAGGTTACTTCCACTGTCTAATGCATAATCAGCTCCATACTTTAGGGCTTGCTTTCTTTTTTCATCACTTCTAGAAGTAACCGTTACGTCAGCTCCGATAGCTTTTGCGAATAACAAGCCATAAGTCGCGACTCCGCTCCCTATACCAGGAATAAGTAGATGTTCTCCTTTTTTTAACTGCCCTTTTGTAAAGAGAGCTCTATACGCAGTTAAAGCTGATAATGAAAGAACTCCCGCTTGTTTCCAAGATAGATAAGGCGGCTTTTGCACAACATTATCCGCTTTTATGATTACATACTCTGCAAACGTTCCATTCGATGGACCACCTAAAATTTTAGGCGTAAACGGAATGTCCTCTATACGATCCCACTCCAGACTTGGATTAATGATCACTTCTATTCCAATTTTTAAACCTTTTACGCCTTCTCCCACTTCTTCTATAATACCTGCACCGTCTGAACCGGGAATAAACGGCTTATCTCCTTTGCCTCTATTATTCATAACAAATAAATCTCTCCGGTTTAAACCTGCTGTTTTTAACCTTACTTTTACTTCTCCTCTTTCAGGGGGCATCTCCTGAAGATCTCTGTAATTCATGCCTTCTATACCGCTTTTCTCACTATGTATAATGACTTTCATGATTTCGCCTCCTCTTAATCTACTCTACTAAAAAGCTCAAAACCGAAAAAGAAATATGCCCAAAAAAAGGAAAATAAACTTTTAAAATCGCTTTTTCACCGTTTTATCTTTATTTTTCTGTATCCTAAAAGTATTCAGCTTCTTTTATTACATTTTTGTTACAAAAAAGATTATTTGTAACAAAACGAATATAAAATAGAAAAATCGGTTTGAAAATCCTAATAAATCAACATTTATCCGCAATTTATTTACTATATCTATTTCAGAAACTAGTAAAAATCTAAAAAAATTTAAGAAAAAAAGACAAAACACTTTCTTTTATTACAGATTTATTGTAATATAAATGTAACAAAAGAAATATAAAACACATAATTGTTACATAAATAAGGTTAATTAATTAGGAGTGAGTTAGAAATGAAAAAAATTGGACTAGTTTTATCATCAATCGCTATTTTCTTTACACTAAGCACTGGAGTTACAGCACAAACAACATCTTCAACACTAACGGATGCAAATGCTGTCAAAATTGCAGCTAGTGCCAGCAATCATTTCTGGAGTGCTCTGCACGGTTATAAAAACAAACCATGTACAGAACGTACATTTGAATATAAAGGAACTGAGTACGTGTACCTTTGCCCTGAATTTGATACAAAAGCTAAGCTATCAAGCTACTTATCTGAGACGTTTACAAATAGTGCAGTAGAAAAAGGATTAACAAATTACGGCTATATCACATATAACGGTAAACTTGCACATCCAATCGGCGACGGATTCAGCATGTTAGAGTGGTCAAAAGCAAGAACAAAGCTTGTGTATCAAACAGCAACAGTTCGCTCTTATGAATTCACAGTTCCAACTGTAGATGGCGGCAGTGTAAAACGAACTGTCACATTCTATAAATCTAATTCTCAGTGGAAAGTAAATAAATTTGACGCTGTTCAATAATAAAAAAAGCAGGCCTGCTTGAGCAGACCTGCTTTTTTCTTTTTGATCGATAACATAAATAAAACTTCTACTTACAGCGCTCTAATAGCTGTAAATAGAAGTTGAGATCACAAGTTTAAGTAAATCAAATTTTGTCGAATTCTGTAGAAATAGTGATAAGTTACGTTTTATATTACAGGCTAAATTGCTTATTGTCAACATAATTCAGCAAAAAGATAGGGCAATATATTCAGAGCATAATAAAGACATTAACTTGGATTTTGTTCATGTTCCTCTGGGTTATCATGTACAGGATGAGCGCCTGGAAATAATCTTTGCGCTTTTTCATGAAGATTTTTGTTTTCATAATTAAATGCGCTATACGTTCGCTGCCCTTCTTCCCATGAAGTAGATTTCCCCAGTTTTTGATTAACCGGAGAGCCGAAGGGACCGTCTGGAAATTCTTCAGCGGTTATATACTCGTGGCTTTTTTCTACTGTAGAGAAATCACGATACGAGGGCTGTTTGTCTTCTTTCAATGATTTCACCCCTTCTTTCTAGAAGATTTTCTACTAGTATGCACACTTCTTTGTAAAAAACCCTCTTAAATTAGTCTAAATCAGGGTATGATAACTATACATTTACTTTTTAAAGGAGTTGAACAGCTTGGAACCTAGACCTCAGAAAGGAACTTTTTTCCGAGAAAAAATCTTAAATAATAAATTTGTTGTATATACAATTATTATTTTTATTCTCAGCATGACTATTTTTTCGTTATCAAAAATCGGATTTATTTTAATTCCTATCTCTATTTTTATTAAAACAATCGCACTGCCGATTATCTTAGCAGGAATTTGCTTTTATTTATTTAATCCGCTTGTTGACTTTTTAGAACGAAAAGGTGTAAAACGAATTATTTCCATTCTTGTTTTATACATAGTGATTATCGGCGCATTAGCCATTATTATTTCATCGGTTATTCCGCCTCTAAAAAATCAAGTTGACCGTCTTATTGATAATATCCCAGAGCTGACGCATGACGTTCAGCATGCGGTGACGAACCTTTCGAATAACCGATATGTCGAACAAGGTCTTCAGTCGGCTAACACGGACCTAGATAAGATTTCAAAAGATGCATCAAAACACTTGAGCAAATATGTTTCTGGATTTTCAAGCGGTATTGTGAACTTTGTCGGCACCATTACAGAAATTATATTATCGGTTGCCGTTTTACCCTTTATTCTTTTCTACTTATTAAAAGATGGGAAAAACTTACCTAATTACATTGTAAAACTGCTTCCAAACCGCTCTCGTTCTGAAGCTAAATTCATTTTAGCCGACATGAACCATGCATTAAGCGCATATATTCGCGGGCAAATTTTTGTTGCGATTTGTATAGGTGTACTGCTTTTCATTGGCTATCTGATTATTGGGTTAGATTATGCATTACTTCTAGCGATTATCGCCATGGTAACCAATGTTGTCCCTTACCTTGGTCCGATTATCGCCATTATTCCAGCCATTATTATTGCGTTTATTACGTCTCCTTTCATGCTTGTAAAACTGGCCATTGTCTGGGCAGTTGTTCAATTGCTTGAAGGCAAAGTAATCTCTCCGCAAATTATGGGAAGAAGCCTGGATATTCACCCGATTACGGTCATTTTTGTCATTCTAACCGCCGGAAACTTATTCGGAATCATCGGTATTATTTTAGCCGTTCCTGGATATGCCGTTTTAAAAGTTATTATTACGCATATTTACCAATTCATCCGTTTGAACTCTACTATGTATCCAGATAAAAAAGCATAATAAAAAGCCCATCGATTTTCGATGGGCTTAACTTTTTACTTTTGTTCTTCTTCATCTTCACGATCAAACCAAAGGAGCTCTTGATCATCTTCATCTCCATTATAGTTGATGAGAATTTCTTCTCCTGCTTGGATATCCGTATATGCATAAAAATCAAAGGTATGATTGTCAAAATTAATTTCATACGTAGCATTGGGTGTATACGAGTGATTAAACAGCATACCGTATCCCAAAAGAATAGCCGTATGATTCACTCCATATTCAAAAGCATAATCCGCTAGTGTTGTTTTCTCAATAAAATCATGCTCTTTATTAGGATAAGCGATAACAGGAGCTTCGTGAATAAGCGTTCCTTTTTTAATATCTTGCTTAGCAAATACACCTCTGTTAAATTCTCCATCGCTTATCGTAGACATTTTTATTTCGATCATATTCGTCACCTATATATTCTTTCATCTAAGATTTTCTTCTTCCCTAAGCTTGACAGTTTCTAATGGGGAAATCAACTGTTTTTCATAACCACTTGAATATAAGCTGAAAGAGTGCTTATCATGCACACTTGTGTAAGCACTTACCTTGTTAGAAACACGCAATTTGATTTTATTTTAGACATAGAAAAGCAATGACCTGGCGCATAGCGCTTTTTTGAGCCATTCAACATGTGAAGAATCGTTTTTCTCTGTGATATAATCGTTTATGCTGCTTTTTTATGTTAATCTATGACTTTTATTACTGATTTTATCTTATGTTAGAAAGAAGGTTTCACATGAACTTAAATCCCGACAGAGATGGTGTGATATATGCGGTCCTTTCTTATCTTATGTGGGGGCTCACGCCAATTTATTGGAAGCTGGTTCACCACGTAGCACCAGGTGAGATTTTAGCTCAGCGCGTTTTTTGGTCTTTTATTTTTATGCTTATTCTTTTATTAATGACAAAGAAATGGCGTACATACATTACGTTTATAAAAGAAATAGTGAAAAAACCATCCTTATTCTGGTCCCTTTTTACTGCGTCTGTACTTATTAGTGCAAATTGGGGCATTTTTATGTGGGCTGTCATTAATGGAAAAATAGTAGAAGCGAGCCTTGGACAATATATTAATCCCCTAACAAGTGTTTTATTAGGTGTTATTTTCTTAAAAGAGAGATTAAGCGGGGCTCAAATTTTTGCATTTATACTAGCAGGAATCGGCGTCTTAACGCTTAGTCTTCATTATGGTGTGGTTCCTTGGATTTCGCTTAGCTTAGCTGTTACCTTCGGATTATATGGTTTGGCAAAGAAAAAGATTAAAGCTGATTCAACGATTGGATTAACTCTTGAAACGATGGTCATCTCCCCTATTGCATTAGCATACATAGGCTACCTTACGTTTCAATCACACTTGCAGTTTTTTGATTCTTTTTCAACAAGTCTTTTATTAATGGGCAGTGGAGTAGTTACAGCTTTACCACTCCTATTATTCACAAAAGGTGCTAAAAAAGTATCATTATCAATGCTTGGTATTCTTCAATATATTTCACCAACCTTGTCTTTACTAGCAGGAGTCATTCTATACCATGAATCGCTAACAAAAGCTCATGTTATTGCTTTTAGTTTTATTTGGTTAGCTCTTATTGTTTATACGTTCTCATCTATTACTAAATGGGGGAACAGAAAACAAATAAGAAATAAAGTGGAGGCTTAACAGAATCATACACTCTCTTACGTATTATTTTTAAACAAAATAGGCTGGGAGGAGCATTATTTATGAAACGCATTATTGACTCGCATATTCATCTAGATCAATATGAACAGAAAAGCTGGAAAGACATAGTTGAGCAGGATCCTTCGTTACAAGCGCTTATTTCTGTATCTTCTACATTACACTCTTGCCAACTTAATCAAAAAATCAGCAAGTTATATTCCTGCGTGAAACCTGCCTACGGATTTCACCCTGAACAAATGCTGCCTTCTTCAAATGAATTAGCGGAGCTGTTTGCTTGGATTGATCAAAACAATGAAGAAATGATCGCTGTTGGGGAGGTTGGTCTACCTTATTACTTAAGTCAGACCTATACTCTTTCTCTAGAGCCCTATTTGGAGCTGCTTGAAGCTTTTATTATTCATTCAAAAAAATGGGGGAAACCGTTAATTCTTCACGCTGTATATGAAGATGCTGAGATCGTGTGCGACTTACTAGAAAAACATTCTGTGCCTAAAGCTCACTTCCACTGGTTCAAAGGAGCTAAAAAAACCGTTGAACGAATGAAAAACAACGGCTACTATATTTCCCTTACACCTGATATTGTATATAAACCTAAAATCCAAGCGCTTGCCACAGATTACCCTCTTGACTACTTGATGGTCGAAACAGATGGTCCGTGGCCATTTGAAGGACCTTTTCAAAACCAGACAACGGTTCCATCAATGATGCATCAGTCCGTTCAGGAAATAGCACTTCTCAAAAGGGTTTCTGTAACGGAGACATATGATTTTTTATATCGAAATACAGCTCATTTTTATAATCTCTCCACATAAAAAGCCTTTCCCTAAGGAAAGGCTTTTTATATCTAAATTCGTTTCACAAGTTTTACGATCAGCACAATCACTGCAATGACAAGAAGAATGTGAATGATGCCGCCGCCAATATGAAAAACTAATCCTAATAACCAAAAAATAAATAAAAGTCCAATAATCGTCCACAACATAATTTTTTCTCCTTTTTTATATGTAGTATTTGTTATAATTTTATATTTCCCTAAATGTGCATAAATAAACGCATTTCATATACATCTTTTCACTAAAGAAGGTTCACATAATGTACAAAAAGCAATCACGTTCTCTGTGGTAAAATAAGTATGTAATCTTATTTAATTTAAGCGGAGATGATTAACTATGACATGGATTGTATTACTTTCCATCATTCTTGTAAGTGCACTCAAAATATTAATAACGTGTCTTCCAACTCCAGTGGTCAAATGGCTTATGACTAAATTTCAATTACACCCAACACTTGATGATCAAAACGCTACTGTCACAGTTGATGGGAAACATTTAGAAGGCAAAGACAAAATGCAAGTGATTGATTATTTTAATAAAGCAACATTTTTAAAACAATATTATGTCCATGAAGGAAATAAGGACTATTATAAACACCTAGAAGACAGTGAAACTCCACTTGTTATCGATACGAAAAAAGGGAAAAACGATGTTCGACTATGCGTATATAGCTATCATGATCATGTCGACGTCGTGAAACAATACAAAAAGAAGATTATCGCCTACAGCCTGCTGTCTGATCACCTTCAAAAGCAGTCCATAACAGCTGACCTAGCTTAAACCAGTCGCCTACAAGGCGGCTTTTTTAGTTTTTAGGTTTAGTTTGAAGTTACCTTATTTAAAAATACCAAACTTTAACATTAATTCTAATGCTATAACATAAATTAATAGAATTTTCTAATTTTTTAAGAGGTGATGGATAATGCTTTCTTTGTTAGGGTTTGGAATGATTGCTACTTTTCTTTCTTTTCAAGTGGGCCTTTGGGACAACTATTATCACGACAATTACAGCCATTTTAACGAACGCTGTTTCCCTTTAGACTTCTACTATAAAAAAAGGAAGCCGACTACCATAAGGCAATCGGCTCACACATGTAGGATATTGATTTAACACTAACAAAGTACAACACAACACTAGTAATTATATAATATATTTCATTATTTTGAAAGCGATTTCATATATATTTTTAAAAATATTTTGTTACTTGTTTTTTACAGAAAAGAACCACGTTTCAGCCAATTCGAAACGTGGTTCTTTTCTGTAAGGACTTGCCCTACAGGCTATAAATGTAAGTTACGTTCATTATAGCATGAGCCCATATACAGATTCCATGGTAATTACTGTATGATCTCGTTACGTTACGACTCGTTGTATTTTTCTGTCCATGTGCAGCGTATTCCATGGTTCATCCTGTTCAGCTAGCCTTTTGATAAAGCCTTGTGAAGCCCAAAAAGGAATAGCGCCAGGTAAAAAAGGATGAGTATGCAGATACAGCGTGTCATAAAAATGACTTTGGGCAAATTGTTCAACTGCTTTTAACAGCTGCTGTCCAATGCCTAGACGCCGGTACGCTGGATCGACATAGCATTTTACAACCTCAGCTGCAGTTCTATGTTCATATCGCTCTTTTAATGCATGAAACCGTCCATCGTAAGCGTATAAACCAATGGTTCCGATTACTTGTTGATTTTCCGTAACAGCTGCAAAAAAAGCAGCGTCTTTCGCTTGAACGTAATGTTCATTAAAATGAAGCAAATCCACAGGAAGCTGATTTTTTTCCAGCATAGGAAATAGCTCATTCCGCATATTCATGACAAACTGAAACACTTCAGCATCCTTTTCTTTTACTTCTTTAATTTGATACATTTGTACTTCTTGCACGTTTACTGTCACATCCTTTTAGCGATCATTGTATACTTTTTCTTTTCTCTGCTTATGCTGCAATGTTAACTACGGCGTTACGTCTAAATGCTGAGTCAGCATATAATACTCGCTTGGATTTGTTGTCCAGTTTTTCACTTTTTGATTATAAGCAACAACAATGTTTGGATGTACAATCGATGACGTCAGCATTTTTCTATTAATCAAAGCGGTTGCTTGTTTGGCTAACTGATCTCGTTTTGCGTCATCTACTGTTGAATTTAACTGTTCTATCATTTTTGTTAGCGTATCATCATTAATCCGGCTGGCATTTAAACCACCGCCGGGCAAATAGTTCGTACTTAAATAATAGCTGGCATCTCCTCTAGGTGCTGTGATAAGGCTGTACAATGCTAAATCCCAATCATCTTTTGCCATTACATATTCATCGCTATCTTCAACTAGGTGAATCTTAATAGTAATTCCTAACTCTTTGGCATTAGACTGTAGAAGCTGAGCAATTAAAGGCAGTTCTGGCAAAGAACTGTATGTGACAAGAGAGAGCGATAGTGGCTTTCCATTTTTGATTGCTTTGTCATTTTTGATTTGATAGCCTGCTTTCTCTAAATATTTTTTAGCAGATGTCATACCTCTTTGCTCATTAGCAGTACTATCAGCAAAAGGAAATTGGGGTAAAAATGGACCTCGAGCCGCTGCCGCTTGATTGTTCATGATGCTGCTAACAATTTCTTTTCGGTTCAATAAGGTATCGATAGCTTTTCTTACATTTTCGTCTTTTAATGCGTCATTGGTTTGATTGTAAAGCAATAAATGGGTGCGCACACTAGGTACTCCACTTACTTTAAAAGACGGATCTGTTTGTAAAGTGCCCAAGCTTTCTAAAGGCGGGCGATAAATAATATCGGCTGTTCCAGATTGAAGAGCAGCAACTCGCGCATTAGCATCTTCGTTAAATCCAAAGATCGCACTTTTCAATTTCACTTTTCCACCCCAATAATTTTCATATCTTTCTAATTTTACTTGATTTCCTTGATCAAAAGACAAGACGCGAAATGGACCCGTACCAATGGGCTTCTTAGCTATATTAGAAGCATCAACATCTATAATAGCTGTATTTGGATGCACTAATTCAGAAGGAAATTTAGGCATTGGTTCTTTTAATGTAATTGTCAGCGCATGACTGTTCGCTTTCATTTCTTTAATATTTAAAGCGTTTTTCATCGCATAACTTTGGTCTATCGTTCTTTGAAGAGAAGACTTAACGGCATTTGCATCCAGCGCTTTTCCGTTTTGAAACATGATGTTCTTTCTTATCATAAATGTCCATATAAGGCCGTTATCTTTCGTTTCCCACTTTTCAGCAAGCCAAGGCTTTATTTTTAAATCGTCGTTGATTTTAACAAGCGTCTCCCCTACTCCCCCACGAACTGCTGTATAATTATCGTCCGTATGAGGATCAAGCGTTGCAGATGTAAAATTAAATAAAAACGTCACACTTTTATCCGTTTTCTTTCTTTCTTTTATACTTACGCTCTCTTCATTAGGAGCGCAAGCAGTGAGGCAAAGTAACACGAGAAATATCATAGATACAAGTTTTTTATTATTTATCATTCATTTTTCCACCTTCTATTTTAATACACAAAAAAAAGCACTTCTAAAAAGAAGTGCTTGCCTTCACAACAAATTCAGATAAACGTATCCCTTGTTTATCGTATTTTTGATTCTGCCAAAACACCTCCCTATCCTCGTAGGTTATTGTGTGCTGCGATTTATGGCAGGTCTCCTGGCTTCAAGTCATTGCCTTATACCGCCTTCCCGTCTCTAAATAGACAGTGGCTTTTTGACATAAGGCTCCTTGTTACAGTGGCGGGACCGCTCCGGATTTTCACCGGATTCCCTTTTAAGGCAATTGAAAAACAATTGCCACCATAAAAGCTGGTTATTTAATTTAGTAGCGTGCTCTTGAAACTCTAGAAGTGGAAGCTGATGGTGAAATATCTTCATCATCAAATCCAGTGGCAATAACGGTTACCATCATTTCGTCCTTTAAATCTTCATTAATCACAGATCCAAAAATCATATTTAAGTCCTGATCAGAAGCGGACGTGACAATATCTGCTGCTTCCTGTACTTCGTAAAGACTCAGGCTGCTGCCGCTCGTAATGTTCAGCAGCACGCCTCTTGCTCCATCAATCGATGCATCTAGCAGCGGACTAGAAATCGCTTTTTTCGCTGCTTCAATTGCTCGATCTGATCCCGAAGCTCGTCCGATACCCATAAGCGCAAATCCTTGATTAGACATAATTGTTTTTACATCAGCAAAGTCAAGGTTAATCAGCCCCGGAACAGCGATTAAATCTGAAATACCTTGAATACCTTGGCGAAGAACATTATCTGCTTCACGGAATGCTTCAAGCATAGGTGTCTTTTTATCAACGATTTCAAGCAAGCGGTCGTTTGGAATGACAATAAGGGTATCTACCGATTCATTCATCGCAGTAATACCGCCTACTGCTTGCTTGGTACGTTTATTTCCTTCAAACTTGAAAGGGCGAGTAACTACTCCAATTGTTAAAGCATTTAGTTCACGGGCAATTTGGGCAATAACCGGAGCTGCTCCAGTACCAGTGCCTCCCCCCATGCCAGCTGTTACGAATACCATATCTGCGCCTTGCAGTACTTCTTGAATTTGCTCTCTGCTTTCTTCTGCAGCTTCTCTTCCTACTTCTGGATTAGCTCCTGCACCTAATCCTCGCGTTAATGCCGCACCAATCTGCATTTTCACATCTGCTTTAGATAAATTAAGCGCCTGAGCATCCGTATTAACGGCGATAAATTCTACCCCTTGTACACCATGTTCAATCATACGGTTAACGGTGTTATTTCCTCCACCGCCGACTCCAATTACTTTAATTCGCACTAATGGCGATACATCTGCATCAAATCCAAACATTCTAAGTTCCTCCTCAATGATCAAAATTACTTTCTCTTATTATCCGAAAAAACACGTGAAGAACCTTTTACTCCTATATTTAACGCGTAACTGTTCTTTTGTTTTACAGATTTTATACATTTCTCTTTTAACCTTTAAATCTTTACATCTTTATGTAAAATTATTGTTGTTCTGAAGTTAGTACGCCGAACTCTTTTTTGGTTTTCCCACTCAAAACGGCATATAAGCTTATTGTATCATTCATTTGACAGATGTCTGTATTTAATTTTGAGTAAGATGTGACTAAGAGAATAATATTTTTATAGACAAAATGAGAAAAAGCCCTTAGAAATAAGGGCTTCTCTAGATAATAAACCATTTTATAATTTCCCAGTTAAGAATTGAGCTTCTCCCATACCAAAGCTCCAGTCAGCATTACCGTTTTCAACAATTGAAATCATAATGTCGCTTGGCTGAATTCCGCAGCTTTCTCCCAGCTCTTTTACAATTAATTTGTAAAGAGCTTGTTTTTGCTCTTCTGTTCGCTGTTTGCTCGTCACACTTATAATAACCAAATCCTTGCTTCTGTCAAAGCCAAGACCTGTATCTTCAATAATCATTTCATGAGCAGGATGCTGATGTACAATTTGATAACGATCGCGTTCTGGGACGCCAAAGGCTTCTAGCATCGCTCGATGAGTAGCGTCTAGTAATGCTTTTAACTCTTTTTCGTCTCTTCCTTCTATTACATCAAATCTAAGTAATGGCATACTAAGTAACCTCCAGCTTTTTGTCTAATGTATTATTGCTTTATCATATCACAACTATCATTTGTAAAAAAAAGATATGCTATTCACAATGTGCTCTCTAGTGAAAGAGACCTCAAACTCTTCAATAAAAGCTGAACCTAATAAAAAGAAATGAGCAGCATAACGGCTCATTTCATTAGTACAAAAATATTTATAATAAGAGCTAAAATACATACAGATACAATGGCAATGAGTACGTTCATCACAAGGTTTTGCGAGGATGTTTTAGCTTGTTTTTTCATATCAGCCCGACTCATCTGTTGCTTTTCATGATCACTTTTAGACATCACGTAGCCTCTCCTATTCATCAAAATGTCAGCAGTGTATAAATGATTTTTGAGAAACCTTGATCCAGTTCTTTTGTATAAACAGCAGCACATGCAGGTTATCATCAGTTATTTTAGCATGTTTTGTCAAATAAGTGGACTATGTAGCGCTTCAATTTAGTATTCACAGCCAAATATATTTAAATTCGTTGCTTTTCTCTTCTTTTCTCGCTATTGTTTGAGAAGAAGGATAATTAGATACGATAAAGGATGATACGATATTGAATAACCATACGCAGCTGCCTCAGTATATCTACACATACGCATGCAGCGAAGAGGAACTCTCACTATGTCAATTAGAGAGACGCTCTCTTTTTGAAATTGAAACTGAGAAACCTATCATAAGAAGCGCCGTTAAACTTGATCCAAGCAGAAGCCCTTTTATCAAAGAGCGATTAGATATTATGTATGAATCAGATGACCTTGCAGATATTTGCAAACAAGTAGAAGATATTGACCTTGGAGATCAAACATTTAAACTCATTTTTATGAAAATTAATGACTTAGAAAAAGATCAAAAAATAAGCTATAAAGGTCAGCGTGCGATTGAACGTGATGTGGGTTGGCATTTTGTAGCAGAAGCAGACTTGCATAACCCTGACCATTTGTTTGGAATTGTTCCATTTGAAGGACGCTGGTATTTTGGAAAATATCAAAAAAGCGAAGCTGTATGGCTGCATCATTTGAAGAAACCGCGTGAATACTCTACGGCACTCAGTACCCGCCTTGCAAGAGCTGTAGCTAACATTGCCGTTCCAAAGCCTGAAGGAATCAAAGCGATTGATCCATGCTGTGGTATTGGTACAGTCCTCGTAGAAGCTCTTTCAATGGGCATTGATATTGTAGGACGCGATATCAACCCACTTGTGACCGACGGATCTCGTGAAAATATTGCGCATTTCGGCTTAAAGGGTGATGTCAAAACCGGACCGATTTCGGATGTTACCACTCACTATGACGTAGCGATCATCGACATGCCTTACAATCTCTACACCCACGCGACGCCTGAAGATCAGCTTTCTATTTTAAAACACGCTCGCCGCTTTGCGGATAAAGTAGTCGTGATTACAGTAGACACGATTGACCATATGATTCATGAAGCTGGCTTTTCTATTTCAGATCGCTGCGTAGCGCGCAAAAGCGTATTTTCTAGACAAGTAGTTGTATGCGAATAAAAAAAGACACCAGTCTAACAGGCTGGTGTCTTTTGATTTACCACTCTTTAGGTTCATAGTCTAATTCTTTGAATAGCTGCGTACGCTCTTTTTTCGTTAAATCTCTCCATTGCCCAACAGGCAAGTTGTTTAAGTGAATATTCATAATACGCGTACGCTGAAGTCGATATACTTCATATCCGAGCACTTCACACATACGGCGAATTTGACGATTTAATCCCTGTGTTAAAATAATTTGAAACTCGTACTTAGACAGCTGTGTCACTTTACAAGGAAGCGTTTTTGTACCTAAAATTTTTACTCCCTCAGACATGTTTTTGATAAACTCGGGTGTAATCGGCTTATCTACTGCAACAATATATTCTTTTTCATGCTTGTTTTCTGCACGTAAAATTTCGTTAATAATATCGCCGTCATTTGTAAGTAAAATTAAGCCGTCTGAATCCTTATCTAGTCGTCCGACATGATGAATACGCAAAGGGTGATTGACTAAGTCAATGATGTTTCCCTTTACTTTTTTCTCACTCGTACTTGTAATGCCGACTGGTTTATTAAGTGCAATATATACATTATTTCGAGCAATCCGAAGCTGTTGGCCACTTACTCGAATATCATCGCCAGGCTTAACTTGATCTCCGATTTTTGCAACCTTTCCATTAACGGTTACTCTTCCTTCACTAATTAACTTATCTGCCCCGCGTCTTGACGCTTTGCCAGATTCGCTAATAAATTTATTCAGTCTCAGGTGAATCACAACCTTACATTTAAAAATTTTAAAATTTGTCTCTTCTATTAGAAACCGATATGTGTCAATTTCTATACCGTCCCTATCGTAACATGCTATACGCTTCTCGTCTTCTTTTAATTTCATTACTTGACTATATTTTTTTAACAGCAATAGAAGTATAGATCCAAAATACTTTGTAATCTTATTCTTAACATTTCAAGCAATGCTTACACCTGTCAAACTAACGTCAATCTCCACTTCTATGCAAGACCTAAACGTCTAGATTGACTGATCAGTATAGAGTTGCTACCATCAGGTTTTCTTATGCTTCCAGGAGGAGTAACGCTGGCTCTAACAGCTATGGTCGGAGGAAGTTTGTTTGATAAAATTGGATTTAAACCGCTGCTTTTAACAAGTTTAATTCTTTTAACGTTTATTTTAAGTTTGTTCACTACCATTTCAAGAGAAACAACTACGATGACTGCAGCTATTTTATACGCTGCCTTTACAATTGGCGTAGGTTTAAGCATAGGACCCGTAATGACGCTTGCTTTAAATCAAGTACCTAAGCCGCTTCACGCTCACGGTTCAGCCATTTCAAATACGATTAACCAAGTTTCAGGCGCAATTGGACCCGCTTTGTATACAAGTATTATGACAATGGCTTCTCAGCACTTTATTCAACAATCAAATGAAACGAATAAAACGCTGTTACAAATAAAAAGTATGACAAGCGGGGTCCATACCGTCTATTATGTAGCCATCGCTTTCGCTATCGTTTCGTTCCTGCTCGCTCTTACGTTAAAGAAAAAAGACCAGCAGCTGGAGACGCAATAAATAAGAAACTAACAAGAGCTGCTCAAGTCATGAGCAGCTCTTGTTACATGCCGAATTTATATTACAAATGTAAAAGCAATCATAGATACTATGAAAGCAAGAATAATAATACCTCTCTTTTTTTCTGTTTTCCATGCTTCAATAGCGCCCGCGATACCACCAATGACTAAAATAAAAGTACCTATAATGTGCAGAGGCAGCAGCGATAATACTCTACCTAAACTCGCCATCACTCCTCCAATCAATATAAAGCCTGTTGTTATAATCGATTTTAATGATGTTAAGTCTCGTATAGCTTCTTGTTTTTCAGTCTTACTCAGTTTAAAGTACTCTATTATACTAAAAGCAGCGGGTGTTCCCCATAAAATAAAGAAGCTAACTAATCTATCCGTGTCTACATTCACTGTTTATTCACCACCGCTATTAGTTTCTTATACACTTTTCCTAACCCATTTTTTAGAGATAAAAAAAGCGGCTGTAGCTGCTACAGCGGGAATCATAAAAGCAAAGCTACCAGAATAACTGCCAAACGTTACTTTACTTGATAATCCTTCGATTGAGCTCCACATAGTCGAACTTTCTGGAACATATAAGAGCGTAAGAATCATTCCTGATAGCAGTTGAAAGCTACCCAAGAAAACGATGAAACTAATGATAAATAGTCCATATCTCTTCAATAAAATCTCCCCCTTGATTTATATACGATTTCACGCTTCATAAGTTCCATTATTTAACAAATCCATGTATTATTCTCGCTTCAAAGATCCTCCAAAAGAAAATTGATGGTAGTCATCGATCTTATTCCAATATCCTATGCACTTTACGTCAGGCTCATCAATAGCTAACGCTTCTTTATTAATTCCTTTATAAGGAAGAAATGCAGTCAACTTTACCTTTTGTTTTGGCTTAATATTTAACTTATTGCCTTCTGCTAACACCTTAAATTTATTTTCAGAATAACCGTTTTTTATTTTTAGTGGATACGATAAAAATACGTCGTTTTGTTTGATGGTCAAATCGCTCTTGTTTACGAATTCCAATTCATACGAAATCCCTTGCTTCATCTTTTGTTCTTTGATGACGTTAATATGGATCTTTTCTAGTTCTCTTAAAGGAACGTTGTCTTCTTCTTTTGAACACCCGGCAAATAAGATAGCTAACGCTAATAAAACAAAAATTCCTAACTTTCTATTCAAAAAATAATCCCCTCTTTCGTAACAAAGATTATTTTACAATTATAACTCAAAAAAGTTATTTAACGGTAAAAAATACACAATTAAAAAAGCAAACCTTGGCGGTCTGCTTTTTTAATTGCTACGCATAGGTAATGTGTTGTTGTACGAAAAACTTTTCGATAAGGAGTTTGCCAACTATATGTATATCGTAACAAAAGAAAAAAGAACGCGCTGTGAGATTTGTCACTTCTTCTTTCAAAATAATCTAATTGAATACTCGCTATTGCCTTACGCAAAAAGAGCAGAACGCAATAGCGGCCTGCTCTTTTTACATGCTAGATATGGGTAATTTGTCCATGCGTGAAAAGCTCTTCAATAATAAGGGGTTTATCACTACACTTATAGAATAACAAAGAAAAAAAGATGCGGCTGTGATAAATCTCACAGCCGCATCTTTTTATCCAACTAGCTTATTAAATTGTACACGTTTATTAATAGCCGCCATAATTGGTGCTCCAACAAGCATAACCACAAACTCACCAACAGCTGTTGTTAACCATGTAAAGAAAAATGGTAAATCAAATGCTAGGTGCAGTTCAAACGCAATAATAAACATCGTAAACGTAAACACAATTGTATTAATAAGCATACGAGCCCACATATTTTTAATGTAGCGCATAGAAAAAATGGTAATGAGTAATGATAGTACAGATTGTCCTACCCCAAACACCAGATCATAAGCGACCATTGGTGAAAAAAACAAATTCGTCAGAAATACCCCTAGTACAATGCCGTACACGTACTTTTTATTAAATACAATCAAATGATTGAACATTTCTGATATACGAAATTGGATATTGGTGAAGCCAAACGGCTGAATTAACATGCTAACAGCAATATACATAGCTGCTAAAAGACCGTTGACGCAAAGTGTTCTTATATTCATCTTACTATTCTCTCCTTAGTTTTTTAACGTGGGATGGTTACGAACCACGTAAACACTCAAAGAATCATACAGCAAGCTCAAGCTTTCGTCAATCTAGCTGTTTGCAAACTACTGCTGCTTTCATGTCTTCCATATTGACTGCTCTTTTTTCTTACTTTTCTTTAGTATAAAATAGAAGACGTATCCGTATACATAGGTGACATAAAGTAGTTAACCCTTTTGATTTGAAATACGAAAGGATTTGTAGCGATGTTAGATAATACAGATAAGCGCATACTAGAAGAGCTATCAAAAAATGGACGTATGAAGATGAAAGAATTAGGAGAAAAAGTGCATTTAACCGGACAAGCCGCTTCTGCTAGAGTATTAAAGTTAGAAGATGAAGGCATTATCAAAGGCTATACAATTAACATTGATGAACGAAAACTTGGCTACACCGTCCATGCATTTTTAAATATCTATACGCAGAGCATTCATCACCACCCCTACCTTACATTTGTAGAAAGTCAGAAGAAGTACGTTATCAACAACTTTAAAATTAGCGGCGATGGCTGCTACTTACTAGAATGCAAATTTCATTCAAATGAAGAACTAAATGATTTTTTGACAGAGCTAAATCAGCATGTGAATTACAAACTTTCAATCGTCATTAACAAATAAATTTTTTTTAAAAATAAAGGTATATTAATTTATGAAAATGGTAATCCTAATAACGTATTCCCCCTATTCCAATAAATTTGAAAATCCTTTGCGCCGTCGCAAAGGATTCTTTTTTTATATAGGAAACCGCCTTCTATTTTTTGAAAAGTTGAACATCTCTCATAGCGTTGACATAGCGGTCAGAGGTTTATATAATCGGTGACATCGAAGCATAGAAAAGCAGACTCAAGACATTATACACGTATCGTAATTCTTCGTCTTAGAAGTTGATCAGTTTTATAACTAGACAATTTCTAAGACGTTTTTTATTTTATCATTTGTGAAACACTAGTAAAAACAAAATTCCACGTGAAAATATCCTAATGATCAGGGAGGTTTGCATATTGAAAACAATCTATAAAGACATCATTTTAATTATTGCCGGAGCGCTTTTAGTTGCTGCATCCATTGATTTTTTCGTCATTCCAAATAAATTAGGTGACGGAAGTACGGTTGGTATTGCTCTTGTTTTATATTATTTATTTCATATCCCTACAAGTATCAGCACATTTCTTGTGAACCTTGTATTCATTGCCTTAGCTTATAAATTTCTAACTAAAAAAACCATTCTCTATACGATTCTAGGAGCTGTCATGACGTCCGTTTTCTTAGGTCTAGTCAGCTATATTCCTTTTCACGTTCACGACATGATTTTAGGAATTGTATTCGGGGCTTTACTAATGGGAACAGGACTGGCACTCATTTTTATCGCGGATGGATCTACCGGCGGCACAACTCTTTTAGCTTACTTATTAAACTACACAAAAGGCTACAATATCTCGAAAAGCATGTTCTACATGGACAGCGTCATTATTTTAGCATCGGTTTTTGCTATTGGCGTCAACAATACCCTCTATACTTTTATATTCGTCTATCTTTGTGCTAAAATCGTCGATGTTGTTATCGAAGGTTTCCACAACAAAAAAGCAATGACGATTATGTCTGATCAGTACAAAGACATTGCGCAAGTTATCACCAGTGAATTTGGAAATGCAGCTACCATCTTTTATGGATATGGCTACTACGCCAACAAAGATAAACGCATTATCTACGTTGTTATTAAAAAGAACGAGTTATTAAAAATTAAAAAGAAAATCCAGCAAATTGACCCGAATTCTTTTATTGTCATCCACGAAGTAAAAGAAGTTGTCGGCGGAAAATTTGGATTTATCGGCAATTCGCCTCATGAAACAAAAGCCGCTGCTAAATAAAAAAATCCACCTCTTGGTGGATTTTTTTATGAAAAAACCGTTAAGAAAAACGAAAAGATCCCTGCTAAAAAGTAAACTGACCCTAACGCAATTGCTCCTGTAACGACCGTAAATACACTTAATCCGATAGCCACCTTCATTTTCATCCACATCCCTTTTTAGATTAGTAGTATAAGTATGTCCAAGAATAGAAGATTTATAACTATGCCACCCTATTTATTTCATATATCGATGCAACAATTGTCTATTCAACGTGTTCTAAAACCACCCCTGACGACATAACGTATAGGAAGGATTTCATATACACATCTTTGTATCACACATATCATATGAAATTAGGTGAGATAAAATGGTGGCTGTCCACTTTTTTGAAAACAGAAAGCTTCTATTAAGCCAGCTGAGGGAAAACATTCCTTCTACGGGTGATGATTTAAAGATTAAGGGACGAAAAGGAACCGTCGTGCTTGTGAATGACATCGATGAAAAAAATGTTCACGTGGAAGTTGCTTTAGAAAAAGTAGTGAAAAAGAACTTAGCGTTAGATAATGCTAAAAAGAAAAGGAGATAAGCGGCTACGCTTATCTCCTTTTTTTTGATTGACATACGATCTCTTGCTTCTGTTTAGAAAAAAAGAGACTCCTAAAAAAGGAATCTGCCAAAAAGAGCGATATCATCGCCTGAATATTAATACAAGCTATACTTTAACATATAAAAACAAATTTTACAAAAATAAACTATTATTTTACGCATAATTATTTTTCATTCGAGGTTTTTCAACATTTGAAACCCATTTCGTATAAAGAGTTTTATTTATTTTTCAGGCCAAATTTTTGCATCCGGCTCTAATAACCACTTATGCTCTTCTTCCATAATACGGTCTGTCCATGGATTATTGTCAAGATGGCGAATCATCCAGCAGAAGTACATCGCATAGCCGGGAGCCGTTGCTTGAGGATGATCTAATTCACCTGGAATTGTAATAAAACTATTATCAACTACACGGTATGCATCTTCTCCAACCATTGCACAGCCAAATCCTTGCGGCTTGTCAAAACGATAGTAATATACTTCAGGCTGATCATGATGATGAGGCGGATAGCTCGACCATCTTCCTGGATAAGAAATAACTTCTCCAATAACAAGGTTAGAATAAGGAGCGTTATTATAATCAAAGATTGTCCGAATGACACGCTGAGCGGTACCTTCCCATACTCCTTCACCAGCTACTGTATTTTGACAGTCTTCAGGCGTATATAATTTTGATGAAAATTCTTTTTCATTATCCGTTTTTTGAACTAGTACTTCACTATTGGCAAGCGCGGTAATTTTAACCTCCACATTTTTCGAAACGTGCAAACACCAAGGCTCTTCTTCAAAAAGAGACTCACGCTGAATTTCTTTCGAATGTCCTTCCCACTCTAGCTTTACCTTTCCTTCTAGTAAAAGAATAGCCGTTTCATTGCTGCTGTCTAGTAAAGTTTCCTCTTTTCCTTGAGACATATTATAAATCCCAATATCCATCAGCATATCTTTGTGCTGACCGGCCATTTCTGTAAGTACGTTGTATCCTTTATTTAATTCACCTAATTTACCTAGCATGTTTAACTTCCTCCTTTATGTAGTAGCGCAATCAGAATTTACTAATCACTCATTTTTTCTTCATAGACTTTATACATTCTTTTGAATATGTGACTGTGAAGAGTTTTTATTAACAGCAATACTCTTGATTGTATTCAATTATTTGCAGATGCTGTGGCGTTTCTTCGTAACGGAGCCGTCGATTTCCGGACAATCAATTTCGGCTCAAGAAGTAAATGTTCTTTATGCATCGTTGAGTATTCCATTTCTCTAACCAGCAAATCCACTACGTTTACAGCCATTTCTTTTGTCGGTTGTGCTACCGTCGTCAACATGGGCGTGATGGTAGTAGAAAGAACGGTATTATCAAAGCCAATCACTGATAAGTCATTCGGCACATCAATGTTGAATTCTTTTGCCGCTTGTATGACGCCAATAGCCAGTAAATCGTTACAAGCAAAAATAGCCGTCACTTTCTCCTTCATTAAAAAAATTTGCTTAGCACTTTCATATCCTTTTTGAATACTTGCTTCGGTCGTAATAACGTGTTGAGGTAACACAGTGATTCCATTTTCTTGCATGGCATCTCGAAAAGCATCTAAACGGGCGTGATTACTTTTTGCATTTTCTGTAATAATCGCAATTTTTTTATGATGCAAAGATAGCAAATAATCAGTCGCCAAATAGCTTCCCTTATAGTCATCCACTGTCACTGTATTAACAGATATGTGAGGGATTTCTGAAGCAATAACGCTAATGGGTATATCTTGCTTCAGCATATTTTTTAAAAGATTAGCATTGCGAAAAGCAGATGCTACAATTAAACCGTCGATTCTCTGACGAATTAACAGCGATAGATATTTTTTCTCTTTTTCCGCATTGTTATCGGTATTACACATTACAACATGGAAACCTCGCTCATGACTTCGGTCTTCTATGCTTCTTGCCAAATCGGCAAAAAAAGGGTTGGAGATGTCGGGTACGAGAAGCCCAATCGTTTTAGTAGGCTTTCCTGTTAAAGCAGATGCTACGACGCTTGGATGGTAATTCAACTGCCCCATAACCTCAATTACTTTTTGTCTTGTTCTTTCACTAATGTGACCGGTTTGATTGATAACTTTTGATACGGTGGAAATTGATACACCTGCTTCTTCAGCCACACTATAGATGGTTGGCTTCATTTCATCTCCTCCTTTCCTTTCATAAACATATAAAAGGCGTAAAACCTTTTACAATAGAAATTAAAGACCGCTTTTTTCTTTAATAAAGTTTCTTGCTTTTAACGCATATTCAAAAGGATTAGCAAGCGCTGGATCCTGTTCTGCTTCTACGACAAACCAGCCGTTATAATCAGAAGCGGCAAGCATAGTAAATACTTCATCAAATTCAATAACTCCGTCGCCTGGAACAGTAAAGGCTCCTTCTTTTACCGCTTGCAAGAAGCTCAGGTCTTGTTGTTTGACTCGATCAACTACTTCTTGGCGAATATCTTTTAAATGAACATGTTTAATACGATGAAGATATTTTTTTAAGATATAAAGAGGTTCTTCGCCTGAAAAAACAAGATGACCGGTATCAAATAGGAGCGAAACAAGCTCTGGATTGGTAAGCTCCATTAGCTGCTCAATTTCTTCTGTTGTTTGGACGCCTGTTCCCATGTGATGATGATAGACAATATGCATATCTTTCTCTCTTGCTAGTTTCCCAAGATAGTGCAGGCCTTCTATAAGGCTGCTCCACTCTGTTGGCGTGAACACGGGCTTTTCTTTGAATAAAGGTACATCCATCATCCCTTGAATGCTGTGTCCTTGTTCAGATACAACAATTACTTTTGCTCCCATTTCGTATAAAAAATCGCGATGTTCAATAAATGGCGTCACCGTTTCTTCCAGCGGCTTTGTCGTTAAAAATGTACTAAACCATGCGCTTGCAATTTCTAAATTCCGAAGTGATAATGCCTTCCTTAAAATCGAAACATTTCGCGGATATTTGTTTCCTACCTCACTTCCTTTAAAACCGGTTAAAGCCATCTCACTGATACACTGTTCAAATGTATTTTCAGCTCCTAGTTCAGGCATGTCATCATTTGTCCAAGCGATTGGAGCAATCCCCAGTTTAACCGTGTTTTCCTTGAACATGTCTTCCTCTCCCCTATATCAAATTGAGAACGCTATTATATTCACCGAATGTTTCCCCTCAACATCGGCCATTTCTCTTGCTTGTTAATAACCTCTGGCCATTTCAAGATTTTTCACTTTATCCTTATAGGCTTCTTGTACTTGGTGATTTTCAGATACCTCTGCTACTCCTACATGCCACCACGATTCATAACCGTTTGTCATAGTTTTGGGTAGCACTTTAATATCAATTAATGTAGAAGTCTCTTGTTTTTGTGCATCTTTCATTGCCGTTTTTAGTTCTTCAAGAGAGCTTACACGATATGTTTTTACACCGTAGCCTGCGGCGCTGGCTGCAAAATCAATTTTCATCACGTTTCCGTTTAATTTTCCTGTTTCATCGTTTCGATAGCGAAACTCTGTTCCAAAACTCCCCATTCCATTTGACATTTGAAGATTATTAATACATCCAAATCCGGAGTTATCAAACAGTAAAATATTTATCTTTTTTCTTTCTTGAAGGCTTGTAATGAGCTCTGAATGCAGCATTTGATAGCTTCCATCTCCAACCATCGCATACACTTCTTTAGCTGGTTCAGCCAGCTTAACTCCAAGTGCACCTGATACTTCATATCCCATACATGAATATCCATATTCCATATGATAGGTATTGGGTTTATTAGACTTCCACATTCTCTGTAAGTCACCTGGAAGACTTCCAGCTGCACCAACAATGACGGAGTTGTCATCAAGGAGCTTATTCACCTCTCCAATTACTTCTGTTTGCGTTAATTGAGTACCAAGTGATTCTGCATATTCAGCTAAGCTTTCATCTAAATGACCTTTTATTTCTGGAATAAAATCTGCCCCTGTAAAACGTATGCTATGTAGACGCTCTAATTCTGCTTCCCATGCGTCTTTTGCACTTGCAATTTCTGTCGTGTAACCAGACTGATAGCCAATTGACATGAGCTCTTTCCTAAGAGCAAACAACCCTTCTTTTGCATCAGCTACAAGCTTCACGGCATCCAGTTTATTTGCATGAAATTCAGACGTGTTAATAGTAAGAAATTGCACGTCGGGATGTTGAAAAAGCTGTTTAGATGCTGTTGTAAAATCAGTAAATCGAGTGCCTACTCCAATTACTAAATCCGCATCTTTAGCGATTGTATTAGCAGCTGAGTTTCCTGTTACACCTATTCCGCCAAGATTATAGCGATAGTCGCTTTCAACGGCACTTTTCCCAGCTTGAGTTTCTCCAAATGGAATATGGAACTCACTAGCAAATTGTTTTAACTCTTTTGCAGCTTCTGAATACCGAACGCCTCCTCCGCAAATGATGATTGGCTTTTTCTTTGTTTTTATTGCTTGAATTGCATCTGCTAGACTGTCCCTAGTCGGAAGGCGACGCTCAATGCGGTGAACGCGCTTTTGGAAGAAATAAGCTGGAAAGTCCCATGCTTCTCCCTGCACATCTTGAGGCAAACAAATAGTTACAGCTCCCGTATCTGCAGGATTCGTTAACACACGTATCGCATTAATCATAGCTGTCATCAATTGTTCAGGGCGGCTTACGCGATCCCAGTACTTACTCACTGGACGGAAAGCATCGTTTGTAGAAATAGATAAATCATATGACTGTTCAATTTGCTGCAAAACAGGATCAGGCTGTCTAGTTGCAAATACATCGCCGGGAAGCAACAAAACTGGAATGTTATTAGCTGAAGCTGTTGCTGCCGTTGTAACCATATTTGCCGAACCTGGTCCTACTGAAGATGTGCAAGCCATAATCTGCTTTCGATGTTTTTGTTTTGCAAAAGCCATCGCTGCATTGGCCATTCCTTGTTCATTACGTCCTTGATATACATCTAGATTTCCTGGTTCTTCTTCCAAAGCTTGCCCAAGACCTACTACATTTCCGTGCCCGAAAATTGTAAAAATCCCTTTAATAAACTGATGCTGCTTTCCATCAAATTCAACATACTGCTGATTTAAAAACTTCACTAATGCTTGTGCCGTCGTCATTCTAACTGTTTCCATGCTTCTTTCTCCCTTCTAATACTAGATTGCGATTTTAAAAAAGGAAGCATAAGGAATATCTTTAATTCCTGATACCTCCTTTTAAAATGGAATGCGATTTTTAATGAATCACTTACCAGCGCGTTGTTACCATTTTCTTTCTTGTATAAAACTCCACGCCGTCCGTACCATTTGCATGAAGATCACCGTAAAAAGAATCTTTCCAGCCAGAGAATGGGAAGAATGCCATAGGTGCCGGTACCCCTACATTTACTCCTAACATACCAGATTCAATATTTTCACGGAACTCACGTACGCTTGCGCCGCTATCTGTATAAATACAAGCACCGTTTGCAAATCGAGAGTTATTAGCTACTTCAATAGCTTCTTCTAATGTTTTCACACGTACAATAGACAGCACAGGTGCAAAAATTTCATCTTGCCAAATTTTCATTTCTTGCGTAACATGATCAAAAATCGTTGGTCCGACAAAGTAGCCCTTGCCAGTTACTGCTGCATCTGTGCGACCGTCACGAATAAGCTCCGCTCCTTCTTGCACGCCTGATTCAATATAGCTGAGCGTACGCTCTTTATGATTTTCACGAATGACTGGTCCTAAGAAGACGTTTTCTTCTAAGCCGTCGCCAATTACAATATCATTTGCTTCCTCTACTAATCTTTCAATTAGCTGATCCGCAATTTCTTCTTGTACAGTAACAACAGATGCTGCCATACAGCGTTCACCTGCTGAACCAAAAGCGGCTCCGATAATTTGTTTTGTTGCTACGTTCAAATCTGCATCATTTAATACAATTGAATGGTTTTTAGCACCGGCTAAAGCTTGAACACGCTTTAAGTTTTCCGTACCTTTTTTGTACACGTACTCAGCTACAGGCTGGGAACCTACAAACGAAATAGCTTTCACTAATTTATGTTCAAGAAGACCGTTTACCACATCATGCGCGCCGTTTACAATATTTAATACACCTTTTGGCAAACCTGCTTCTTCAAACAGCTCAGCTAATCTTGCAGCTAACAGCGGCGTACGCTCAGAAGGCTTTAACACAAATGTATTGCCGCAAGCAATCGCAAGCGGGAACATCCAGCAAGGAACCATCATTGGAAAATTGAACGGTGTAATTCCTCCAATGACGCCAATTGGATAACGGTACATGCCAGACTCAATATCTGTTGCAATATCAGGAAGCTGTTTCCCCATCATTAACGTAGGAGCTCCTGCCGCGAATTCTACGCATTCAATTCCACGCTGCACTTCACCTCGCGCTTCGTTAAAGCTTTTTCCGTTTTCAACTGTCACTAACTTTGCTAATTCATCCCAGTTATCTACTAATAGCTGCTGATACTTGAATAAAATTCGTGCACGTTTAGGCACAGCTGTTTTTGCCCACCCTTTGAACGCTTCATTTGCTGCTTGCACCGCTTGATCTACGTCTTCTTTTGTAGAAAGAGGTACCTGTGCGATTAATTCACCTGTTGCTGGGTTATACACAGGTTCCGTTTTTGATGCAGCTGATTCAATCCATTGTCCACCAATATAGTTTTTTACTGTTTTTACTGCTGTTTGCGTCATAGAATATCTCTCCCTTTATCTGATTTTAATAAGCTTCTATTCCTTTAATCTCTCAAGATTTTCCCTTTGTTTATTAGGCTTCCTGCAAAACTTCAGTTGCTGTCTCCATAAAGTTGAAGAGCTCAACGCTTGTCGGCATAGCATCTGAACAGCTGTGTCTTGAAATGACAATCGAAGCGGAGGCACCCCCCAATCGCATTGCCTGTGGAATTTCCAGTCCTTGCATCAATCCATAAATAAAGGCTGAAGCATAGGAATCACCAGCACCAAACGTTTTCAGAACTTTTGTTTTAAATATTCCTCCACGGTGAGACTTACTATCTCTTGTATAGGCAATAGATCCTTCTCCACCATGCTTAATCACGACGATTTGAGCATGGTGAGAAAACCAGCGCTCTGCTGTTACTTGATCATTAGATTCTTCATAATTTAAAAGTTTTTCCATCATGTCAAACTCTTCTCGCGTACCAATAATCACATCTGATTTTTCAGCAGCTAAATTAAAATAGACTGCCGTTTCAGCTTCCGATTCCCATGTATATGGACGATAGTCAATATCAAAAAACACTACAACTTCATGCTTGCGTGCGTATTCTAATGCTAGAAATACAGCTTCACGAGAAGGACTTTGTGCAAGAGCGGTTCCAGATATTAAAAGAGCCTTTGACTTCTTAATATATTCTTCTGATACTTCTGTAGGATCTAGTTTTAAATCCGCTACGTTATCTCGATACATTAAGATGCTGCAATCTGTAGGGCTCTTGATTTCCGTAAAAGCAAGCCCCGTTACAGCCCCTGTTTTATCGACAGCAATACTATCTGTATTAATCTTATTTTTTTGAAGATACCCAGTAATGAAGCGGCCCATTTGATCATCTGATACTTTTCCGATAAAACCGGTTTTTAAGCCTAGCCTTGCTGCTCCAATCGCAATATTAGCTGGAGAGCCTCCTACATATTTAGTGAATGTTTTAGTCTCTTCCATTGGACGCTGTGTTTCATTTGCATTTAAATCAATACATAAGCGACCGATAGCGATAAAATCTAACTCACGATTTTCTTTAAAAACAAGCGGATTCATCTTTACTCCTCCTTAGTTAAGCGCTTTCCTAAAAAGGCGAAAAGAGCAAGATATTCTCTTTCAGCCCACATTTCTATCATTAATTCACTGCGTATTTTTTATGTTCAATCTTCACTGGCTGCCCTGATAGTAAAGATTTTTTTGCTGCTTTAGCAATTCGTTCTGCCTGTAATCCATCGTTACCTGTACAAATTACGCTTTGATTTTCCATAATTGCTCTTGCAAACTGTGTTACTTCATCTATATATGCTTGTGTATAGCGTTCAAGGAAGAAATATAGCGGCTTCTCTTTCACTACACTTTCGCCTGTTGATATTTCTACTGTAGTTGGACGGCAATTATCAGCAGTAGCGGAACCTTTTTCACCAAAAACTTCAAGGCGCTGGTCGTAACCGTAGACAGCTTGACGACTGTTATCAATCACGCCTAAAGCTCCGTTTGCAAATTTTAATGACACAATTGCCGTATCTATATCCCCTGCTTCTTCAATAGCAGGATCGATGAGCGTCGTCCCGTAAGCCGATACTTCAATTACTTCACTGTCCATTACATAACGAGCCATATCAAAATCATGAATCATCATATCCATGAACAATCCTCCTGAAGCGCGGACGTATTCTGGACTCGGAGGCTGAGGATCTCTGGAGGTGATTTTTAAAATGTGCGGCTGTCCTACTTCTCCTTGCCGTACAAGATCATGCACTTTTTTAAAGTTGGGATCAAATCGTCGGTTAAAGCCAACTTGAAGCTGTACGCCGTGTTCTTTTACTACTTCTAACGCTTGGATTGTTTCTTCTACTGAAAAACTAACGGGCTTTTCACAGAAAATATGCTTTTTCGCTCGAGCAGCTTCTTCAATAATCGATGCGTGCGTATTCGTTGGCGAACAAATGAAAACGGCATCAATTTCTGAATCTGCTAATAAATCTTGATAATTTGTTGTTAACGTTGAAATTCCTTTACTTGCAGCCCACTCGTGCAAATGATCTACCACTACGTCTGAAACCGCTTTAATTTTTATTTGCGGCATTAATTTTAAATTATCAACATGTAATTTACCTATTCGTCCAGCACCAATTATTCCAATTGTAAGAATCCCCATCTTATTTTCCCCTTTAATTAAAAGTTAAGAAAACATTCGCTCAAACCTATTTTTAGGTTAAGCGCTTTCCTATTTCCAATTATACATACTGTTTTTTGAAATGCAACATTTTTTATAGATTATTTAGAATATTTGTTTTTTATTCATCTGATTGTACAGTATGAAAAACCTTATTTTTATCTATTTATGCTTAAAATTAAGGGAATTCTCTATATTTAAGTATTCTTATAATAAGGGAAAGTTATTATAATCTTATCTACTATTATTTCCACTGTCGAAATCATTTAATTGAAAATTAGATATATTTAAAATTTTAATTGACGTTTAAAAAATGTAAGCGTATACTTTTTATCAAATAGATTAAGCGCTTAACCAAATTAGTTTGATGTTTTCAACAAAATAATCGATCTGGTGGTGTGGAAAAATGAATGAATTTATTTCCAGAAAAACAGCTCTTGACAGGATTGGGATCCCTTCTCATTTAACGTGGGGATACATAGGTATTATTGTTTTTATGATTGGCGATGGCTTAGAACAAGGATGGTTATCTCCTTATCTTGTAGAAAGAGGTTTAACCATTGAACATGCTGCTTTACTTTTTACCGTTTACGGTATTACGGTCTCTATTTCTTCCTGGTTCTCCGGCGTACTGGTTCAGCTGTGGGGTCCTAGAAAAGCAATGGCATTCGGCTTGATATCCTTTATTATTGGTTCAATTGGATTTATAGGTATAGGACTTCATATTATGAATTACACAATTATATTAATTTGTTATGCTCTTAGAGGATTTGGCTACCCTTTATTTGCTTACTCATTCTTGGTCTGGGTGTCTTACCGCACGCCCCAGGAAATGCTTTCAAAAGCAGTAGGGTGGTTTTGGTTTGTCTTCCAGCTTGGTTTAAGCGTAATCGGAGCTTTTTATTCCAGTTACATGGTTCCTAAAATCGGCGAAATTGCTACCTTGTGGAGTGGTTTACTTTTTGTTTTGATCGGCGGAATCTTTTCAATTATCATGAATAAAGACAGATTTACCGTTCAAAAAGTAAGCGATAACAAAACAAAAGAATTAATGAAAGGGATTACAATTGCATTTGAGAACCCTAAAGTAGGAATCGGTGGAGTTGTAAAGATTATTAACTCCGCTGCTCAATTTGGATTTGTTGTCTTCTTGCCAACCTATATGATGAAACACGATTTCACAATGAGCGAATGGCTTCAAATCTGGGGCACTCTGTTTTTTGTGAATATGGCTTTTAATATTATTTTTGGTATTGTTGGAGATAAATTTGGCTGGGTAAATACAATCAAATGGTTTGGTGGAGTAGGATGCGGAATTGTAACACTCGCTCTTTACTATGTACCTCAATTCGTAGGACATAATTATTGGGTAATGATGATTGTCGCATGCTGTTACGGTGCAACACTGGCAGGATATGTCCCTCTTACAGCGTTAGTGCCTTCCTTAGCTCCGGAGAATAAAGGAGCTGCGATGTCCGTATTGAATTTAGGATCTGGACTTTCTGCTTTTGTAGGCCCTTTAATTGTAACTATTTTCATAGGTCTTTTAGGCACGGGCGGCGTAATCTGGATCTTTGCTTGCCTATATTTCTTTGGAGCTTTTTTAACGGGTTTCCTTACAATTCCAACAGAAACAACAGTCAAAGGCGAAACAATAAACGAAGTCAAAAATCCGGTCTCTCTATAAATATTATTAAGTAAAAAAGCTGCATGTGCCTGGGCACATGCAGCTTTTTCTTTTCTCTGTTTTATAGCTTTTTTACCGACGCACGTTCTACTAGTTCTGGAATAATTGTTATTCGCTGCTTTGCATGCTCTTCTTTTTTCATAGACTTTAACAGCTGTTCGAACGTACTAGTTGCCATCTGCGAAATAGGTTGTTCAATCGTTGTCAAACCAGGCTCAGCAATATCGGCATAAATTGTATTATCAAATCCAATTACCGACAGATCTCCTGGAATTGAAAGCCCCTGCTTTCTTGCCTCATTTATGAGGGATATTCCAATTAAGTCCGTACATGCAAAGACTGCTGTCGGCCTATTAGGCAAAGAAAGCAGCTGTTTACTTGCTCTTCTGCTATCTTCTACTGTTGAATAACAGCTGATAATGGACTGATTTTCTAGTGATAAATTTGCCTCTGTGAGCGCTTGTTTAAATCCTGCTAATCGCCCCTCACTGCTTTTTCTATCTTTTTCAGTGATAATCGTTACCGATTGATGACCTTTTTCTATTAAATACGTACCTGCGATATATCCTCCGCGAACGTTATCAATTGTCACTACATGCGTTGAGATAGAAGGATGATCAACTGAAAACAATACAAGTGGTACATCATGCTTCACAATTTTCTTTACGAGCTTCGTATCATTTAGTTCGGTTGCGATAATAATTCCATCTACTTGCTTTTTGAATAAAAGATCTATGTATTCATGCTCACGTTCTGTTTGATGATCCGTACTGCATAAAAAAAGCGTGTATCCCGCTGCTCTGGCACTATTCTCAAAAGCTCTTGCTACCTCTGCGAAAAAAGGATTAGAGATGTCAGGAACTAGCACGCCAATTGTGTATGTCTTTTTCCCAGTTAACGCAGCTGCAACACTGCTAGGCTGATAATCTAATTCCATCATTACTTCATTTACTTTTTTTATCGTTTTTTCACTAATACGGCCTGTCTGATTGATTACTTTGGATACAGTGGCTATCGATACCCCTGCTTTTTTCGCAACATCGTAAATGGTTGGTTTCACTTTCACTGTTCCTTTCTTCGTGATCTCTTTCCTTATTTTATCACGAAAGTATTCAATCGTTTATTTTAGATATATGCTTTAGCTTTAAAAGAGACATAAAAAAGCTGCTCTACTTGAAACAGCTTTTTTATAAATGATTAATTGTTGTTCAACGATTGCTTGCTCATCCATTTCATTATGGTTGTTGTAGCTCCATTTATTTTAGCGTTGGGTTCATTATTATACAGATATATCCAAGATGAATGCCCGTTATACTGATAGGGCGAACCATCATTATTTTTGTATAAACCCGTGGTGTCATGCACATCTTCAAATAGTGATAAATAAGCATTATTTGCATGGCTTTTCACCAACCGTTCATAAGTTGGAAGAGTGTTAATCGTTGGTGGAAGAACCGTATCATTTTTAGCGGCTACGAACCAAATAGGCGTTTCTTTCATCTTTTCAAGATCTTGATCCGTAATTAATCTATCATTTAGTCCTTCACATACTGGAAATGCTGCTGCAAAATAGTTTGGATAATCACGAATCATAAGCATAGTCATATATCCGCCGTTAGATGCTCCTCCGATATAGATTCTATTGGGATCAATATCAGGATTTTTAGCAACATATTCTTGAATTAGTGCCATCAGTGATTCTTTATAAATAGAATAGGAATATTAACATTCTCATTCTATTTCGAATAATATGTAACCGCTTACTTACTTGTGTTCTATTTTACGTGACCTCTCTCTCTTTCTACACATAATTATTTTCCGTTACCTAGTGGAAAACTTTGTAACTATATTCCAATAAGCATATTCTATAAGTCCTTGAAAAAATTTTTTTATTTTATGTATAAAAACTATCTATTAATCAAATCATAATCTTAACCTTATAAAAGGAGTTGATTATGATGGCAAACAGCAGAAATAAGAGCAGCAACGAATTAGCAGTACACGGTGCTCAACAAGCAATCGATCAAATGAAGTATGAGATCGCTAGCGAATTTGGCGTAACTCTTGGTCCTGACACAACTGCACGCGCAAACGGCTCAGTAGGCGGAGAAATCACAAAACGCCTTGTGCAAATGGCTGAACAGCAACTTGGCGGCGGACGTTTCTAAATCACTATCATAAGCAATACGGCTGGAGGAAGAGCGAATGACCGTTCTTCCTTTTTCCCATTTTTATATAATGTCTTATCGCGTTTCTTCTCATCTATATGTATCTAAAACAAAATCACTACCCCCATAACGTTCACATCCGGTTATATAAGATTCTCTTTCTCTCACAATAGACTGTGTATAATAAAACATAAAAAGAAGTTCCTTTTATAGGAACTTCTTTTATCTCACTTTATAAATGTGCAAGCTCTTCAGATATCTTTTCGGTCTTTGCTTTGAGCTGTTCTTGCTGACCTTCTAAATCAGCGATTACAGCTAACACTTCTGTATTGGTCGGTTCTTCTTCATACTGTTTTAACGTAGCGACAAGAGACTGTGAAACTTTGATGAGCTCTTGATTAACTTCTTGCTGCTGTTTTAAATAGTCAAGTTCATATTCCGTTTTTTCTAGATTTCTCATCGGTCCCCTTCCTTTCGTTAACTAGCTTTTATTTAAGAACGCAGTCTTTTATTATCTTATTTAGTTCCTTCAACATTACCTTATTTTATTTTCGTGATTGCCGTATAACATTTTTTCATTCATTGGGTCAGCTGATTTTTCAGCAGGTGTCACGGTTTGTCCTAGAGCTGAATTGTGTTTATCATGCTCAACTGCGTCTACCATCAGCAAAACTTTTCCGTTTTTAAGATCAGATACATACGAGGAAGCTTCCGCAGCAGGTACACCATATTCGGTTAATTGATTTTCGATTCGATTAACATCTTGATCCATTTTTTCTTCAGACGAAGTAAAAGCATTTTTTATTTTCTCCATAAAGGATTGATGGTGCTTTGAGTGTTGATCTGTATCAACTGTTTGCACATCGATTCCTGCAGAACGCTCAATCACTTCTGTATTTTCATGATGCGGACCACTGTTTGTCAAAACAGAAAGTGCACTGTCCGGATATCCCTGTGTTTTTAAATTTCGAATCGCTGTAATAACGGCCTCTTCTGAATCATACGTACCTACTACATTTTTTGTCATTTTCTATTCCTCCTAGGTATTATCATTTTTTAGCTTGTTATAGTATTAATACCCTTGGATTTTTTGGTAAAACTTTTTAACTTTATCTCTAGCTCTCCTTACAAGGAGAAACCAATAAAACAACAGACCTGAATCTAAAAATTCAAGTCTGTTTCATGATATCAATGATTTTTATTATAAAATTGGTGACAGTAAGCGAGATACCGCTTCTTTAAATTTTATAAGAAGAGAGCGCTCTTTATATCGTTCAAACGTTAATTTTGAACTGCATTGCACATCTTCAAGAAACAGGTTCTGCAACTTTTTGGAAATAGGCTGGTCATATACAACTGCATTCACTTCAAAATTAAGGCTGAAACTTCGCGGATCGATATTCGTCGTTCCTACAGAAGACACTTCATTATCTACTACAATCGTTTTAGCATGCAAAAAGCCTTTTTCATAGAGATAAATATTCGCACCGTATGCCAGCAGTTCCCCTACATGAGACCACGTAGCCCAATAAACAAAAGGATGATCAGGTTTGTTTGGAATCATAATATGAATCTCTACTCCAGATAATAAAGCAATTTTACAAGCATCCATAAAGCTTGCGTCAGGAATAAAGTAAGGCGTTTGAAGGTATACACTTTCTTTGGCCGACATAATCAATGAGATATACATGTTTTTCAGGTGCTGGGTAGTCGAATTGGGACCGCTTGCTACAATTTGTACAGGAACTGTTCCAGAATGAGTTTCTGTACGATGCAAAAATTGTTCCAGTTCAATTGGCTGCTTTGTTGCTTGATGCCAATCTAAAATGAATCGCCCTTGAATATCGTTCACTGACTCTCCTTTAATGCGAAAATGAGTGTCTCTCCAATAACCCATTTTTGGATCTAACCCTAAATATTCATCTCCTACGTTAAATCCTCCTATGTATGCTACTTCACCATCGATAATACAAAGCTTTCGATGATTTCGATTGTTAATCCGAAAATTAATTAAGCGAAGAATTGAAGGGAAAAATGCCTGTGCTTCGCCGCCATATGAAATAAGCTCCTTAAAGAATGATGGCGTCATTTTTCTAGATCCTACTTCATCATAAAGAACGCGAACCTTTATGCCTCCTTTTGCTTTTTTTGTTAGCTCATCTCTTAATTTTTTCCCAAGATTATCTCGTTGAATAATATAATATTGAATATTAATTTCTTTTTTAGCATTTCGAATATCCTCAAACAATGCCTCAAATTTTTGATTACCGTCACTGAAGATATCAATTTCGTTGTCGATGCGCACAAGTGACTTAGAAGAATTTAAATTAGTGAACAGCAGTTTATTATGTTGGATTAATAAATCATTTCGATATTCATGGGTCGCTTTAAGTTCTTTTAATTGCTCTTCCACTGAAGATCTTAAATATTCCCGCTCATCAGATGACAATTTATAAAAGTTTTTCTGTTTTAGCTGTCTTCCAAAGAAAAGATATACAATAAAACCGACAATTGGTATAAAAAATAAAATAAGAAGCCACGCCCATGTAGATCCTATATCTCTTCGTTCAATGAAAATAAGAATACCGGCTAATAAAATATTAATAGCTGTTACAACAGATACACTTAGTGTAAAGATATGGGCAAATTCCATCCTTTTACTCCTTTCTTTCTACTACATCACTTTATTAACTCATTCCCTTTTTTAACGTTCTCATTCACTTTACTATACATAACACAGATGGCTTTCTTTTTCATCTTTAGGATCCAAATTTTATTGTTTTTTCTTTTTTGCTACACTAAAAATGTGAAATATTTCTTTTTATTGTGTATTAAAAACAAGGGGGGAGATAATTTGTTTTTTTCGTTTATTTTTCTTAGCCTCATCAATGTATTTGTCAGTATTAGCCTGGGGTATACGGCTTATCAATTATTTAGAAAAGCATTTATTGGAGGTATTCTTACGTGTATCCTTGCTTGCAGTGCTCCGATCTTATTTGTATGGCCTTCCCTGTTTTTATCAACGGGCATATCACTTTTTCTCTACTTTCTCATTATTTACTCAAAAATGCACATATCATCTAATATGTAAATAAAAAACACGAAAATCTAAGATTTCCGTGTTTTTTATCTACAAGCTGTATACGTAATAATCCTGCACGTGATATGAATCGAAGCCGCATGTTTCGTAAAGTTGCAAAGCGCGTTTGTTTTTTGCTTCAACCTCAAGAAATACATCATATCCTAGCTGATGCTGCTGTAAAACGACTTGTTTTAAAGCAGCCTTTCCTATTCCTAATTTTTGATAGGAAGGTAAAATACCAAATCCATAAATCCATGCTTCGCTTTTATCATAAGATACCCTTAACTTTCCAACCGCCTGACTATTGTACTCTACGATAAAATGATTTTGCTGTTCTTCCGTTTTCATTTGCTCATAATAAGCAGCTGCTTCTGTTAAAGACATACCAAAGCATTCCATATCAACTTGCATTTCCATTTTCATATCGGTATCTAATAGGGAAGAGCGAAGTGTAACAAAGGGATTATCATCTTCTAATTCTTTTTTCACCCACTTCATTTGATATTCTGAAAAAGTAAATGAACATGGAATCTTCTTTAAGAACTCCCTGCCTGAAATCGAATCGCCAGGAGCATTTAATAAAATCTCTGTATACTCACGCTTCTTACACATATGTAAAGCTTGAGAAAACAGCTTTGAAAAAATCTTTTTTCGGCGATAGCTAGGATCGACCATTCCGCATATTTCTACTGTATTCCCAAACCCATAAAGACCAATAAATCCAACAAGCTGATTATTTTCATAATAAAAAAAATCGTTAACTTCATTTTGTTTTCGACTTCGTAACATGTCAAAATTCAGCTTCAGCTCTATTTTTTCTTCTTGTTGGCAAATAGACTGTAGCTTTTGTATATCTTCTAGTACATGTTGTTTTAACATACGTATCCTCCTGCATCTCTCTTTTTATTATAAGTTCGGCTTTGTTTAACTTTTTCCTTTCATCTTTAGCGCAATGACCGAATAATTATAGGGTAAAGCACGATCAAAAAGCGTATAGAGTAATTAAACTAAATAGGCGGGGTGCTTATGAAAAAGACCATTTTAATAAGTTTTATTGCACTAGTTGCTTTAACCATTATTTATTGCCTGCAGAAAGAATTTATTTTTGCTTTAGCTTTGTGGAGTATTTATGGGACAGTATTATCAATTTTTGTATATTTTTCTTTTCATAAATCAACGGAAGATCCCGAGGATGAGTAACAATAGCGCTATTAAAAGGTCTGTGAAATAAACCTTTTTACAGACCTTTCGTAAATTTACAACTAGGATGCATGTTGGTAACAATTTAGAAACAAGTATTCTTTATTCTTAGTGTTATAGAAAAAGATATAACCTATTTCACTAAGGAGTTGGATATTCGCATGAAGACAATTACAAAATCTATATCGGTTTTTGCATTAGCAGCTGGCTTTACTTTTTCATCTCTATCTGGAACACTGCCATTCACTCACGAGCAAACAGCAAGTGCAGCAGAAAAAATAAACGCACCGTTCAGCGTATATGAAGTGACAGCAAACGTACTCAATATACGTTCAAAACCTAGCACTCAGGGAAAAATTCTTGATACATTAAGAAAAAAAGATCAAATTGAAGTAGTCAAGTTTGTAAATGCAGACTGGGCTGCCATTAAAATAATTGGCGGCACCGGATATATCAGTACTTCCTATTTAATGAAAGTCCCTACTACTGTTCATACAGCTGCTAACCTTAATTTACGCACAGGGCCTAGCACAAGCAACAAAGTTGTAACAACTGTTCCTAAAGGAAAAAGCGTCAGCTTCTTAGCTTGGGGCTACTCAAAAGATAACAAGCTTTCATTTGATTGGGCTTTTGTAGAATACAACGGCTTTAAAGGATATGTAAGCACTTCGTACTTACAGTTACCTAGTTATAGATAAAAATAGATAACTCCCTTGAATTATTTCAAGGGAGTTTATTTATGGACACCTTATTAATAGTGCCCTGCCCATGAAGCACCGATGATGATTAGTAAAATAAATAGCACAACGATTAACGCAAAGCTACTTCCGTGACCTGCTCCGTATCCATAACCATAACCATAACCTCCGTAAAAACTCATTTTCTTTCACCTCCCTTTTTTGTAGAATATGTGAAGGGAAATGAAAACGAACATGAGTATTCTTTATCACAAAATTCATTATAATTTATAAGCGTTAACTCTTTTACTAGTAAGGCATAGGATATAGCATCCCGTGGTTCATCTCTACATCTTTCCCTCGTTCCAACTTTTAAAGTAAGGGTATATTCCAGCAATACAAAAAAAGAAGAGTTTATATAACTCTTCTTTTTTACTGAACTGGATTATCAACTTGCATGTAGTCATTATAATATTCTTCTAACGTAATTCCTTTTTTATACACTTTAGAGGCAAGTTCTTTTCCGACAAATCGTATATGCCACGGCTCATATTTATAACCTGTAATCTGCTGCTTTCCCTCTGGATAGCGAACAATGTATCCATATTTATATGAATTTCTTTCAATCCATTTGGCTTCAGGAGTATCTTTAAAACAATCTTGGGCCGCACACTTACCTGTGCTGCTTGATACATCTATACTTAAACCAGTCTGATGCTCACTGCTGCCTGGATGGGCGCTATAATGACTGGCTGCCGCTTCTCCATCTTGCTTTATGTACGCTTGATAAAGAGATTCCTGGCGAATTTGAGAACGATAAGCGGAAACACCGGCTAGGTAAATCCCTTCTCGTTCAGCAGCTGAAAACATTCTTTCTAACGCTTTTGCTGCTTCTGTACGCATTTGTCGCTTTTCAATTTTTTCTTTAAATATAAACCGAACGTCCGGGTATACAAGGTCAGCGGGTTCATAGTGATCAGGAAGAAGATTTTGTTTATTTACTAGCACGGAAATGGATTCGGGGTTCCCAACAACTTCTATGCTATTTTGCTTCTGTTTAGAAGAAGATAAAGGATTATGATCAGACGTGTTCAAATGATCGTCGTGCCGAAATAATCCCTGATAGCCTAGATACGAGAATCCTGCGATCACACCCAGCACTATTAGTAATGCTATTTTTTTATAAAATTTCATATTTCTATACTCCTGACATAATTTAAGCTTTTTAAGACACTCAAACATTGTATATAAATTAAGAAATAATTACTAATATAACAAACTAATTCCTACTATAAATTTCAGTATGCCCCGACCTATTTTTTTCAAACGTTTATTTTAAGCATAAAAAAAGAGATGTCTTCTAAAAGACATCTCTTCTTACTTCTATTCTATAATACTAGTATTAGTCGATAACTGTAATTTTAACTGATCTTCTGCCCCAGTCTTGTGCAGCACTATCTGAAGAAACGAATACGTCAATTCGATTTCCTTTAATTGCGCCACCCGTATCTGCCGCTACAGCTTGACCATAACCTTCAACGTATACTTTTGAACCTAATGGAATAACGCTAGGATCAACCGCAATTACTCGTTGATTTGGATTTGATTTTAAATTTACTCCAGTAGCTGTCGTACCACTGCATCCAGCACAGTTAGCTGTATAAGCTGTTGCTTCAACAGTCATAGACTTGCCGCTAGCTTGCTGTTGAGACTGCTGTTGCTGTTGAGCTTGTTGTTGTTGCTGTTGAGCTGCTTGTTCTTTTTGTGCCTGCTCTTGGGCTGCTGCTTGAGCTTGCTCTTGTTCTTTTTGTGCTTGCTCTTGGGCTGCCTGTGCTTGTGCTGCTGCTTGAGCTTGCTCTTGTTCTTTTTGTGCTTGCTCTTGGGCTGCCTGTGCTTGTGCTGCTGCTTGAGCTTGCTCTTGTTCTTTTTGTGCTTGTTCTTGGGCTGCTACTTGAGCTTGCTCTTGTTCTTTTTGTGCTTGTTCTTGGGCTGCTACTTGAGCTTGCTCTTGTTCTTTTTGTGCTTGTTCTTGGGCTGCTACTTGAGCTTGCTCTTGTTCTTTTTGTGCTTGTTCTTGTGCTGCTACTTGAGCTTGCTCTTGTTCTTTTTGTGCTTGCTCTTGTGCTGCTACTTGAGCTTGCTCTTGTTCTTTTTGTGCTTGCTCTTGTGCTGCTACTTGAGCTTGCTCTTGTTCTTTTTGTGTTTGTTCTTGGGCTGCTTGTTCTTGCTGAGCTTGTGCCGTTTGAGACTGCTGCACTTGTGGAGCTGCCTTTGCTACTGGCGCACTAGCTGTTTGAGATTGAGCTGCTTGTGCCGCTTTAATTTTAAATTGTTCTCCAGGGAAAACTAAGTCTGATGTTAAACCGTTCCATTCTTTAATTTCTTCTACTGTTACGCCATAATGTTGACCGATTGACCACAAAGTGTCACCACGTTTTACAGTATGTACGATTTCTTTTATGCTAGATAAGTTTAGTGTCTGATTTGGATAAATTAGTGTTGATGTTAAGTTATTAGCATCTTTTAGCTCGTCTACGCTCACATTATGATTTTGAGCGATTTTCCATAAAGTGTCACCTTTTTGCACTTCATACGTTCCGCTTGTAGAGGCAGATGCTGCACCTACAAATCCTGCTGAAAGAATTGCCGTTGTCCCTAGAGTAAATACAAATTTCTTCATTTTCCGAATACCTCCTTATTTACTCAATGACTGAATGATACCACCTGTTCATTTCACTTCCATTACAGGAATATTTTACTTTTATTACGGATTTAATTAATTTTAAACATTTTCTTGTAATATTTCTGACAATTCATTTTTGAATAATGATTAAATTTCATCAAAATCATGTCAAAATTTGAAGAAAACTCTATAAAAAGTTGGAGTTGTATTCGGTGATAAAAGTAACTTATCAGCAAAAAAAAACCTTCTAAAAGCTAACTGCTTTTAGAAGGTTTTTTTACTTATATGAAACAGTTAAAGTTGGAGCATATGCATGATTGTCGCCCCCATAAATTTCAACTACGTCACTTAAAAAGTCCGCTGAACCTGAGCTTGACAAGCGAAACTGAGTTTTGCCGTTCCTATTCATATATCCCAAAAGTGAGGAAGGAAGTTGAATAGTTGTATATCCATTATCGAGTGAAGGCACTGACATTTGGAAGTCCGCTGAAATAGATGGTGAGGCCTGGTAATCTATTTGTTCTAAAGCACTGCTAGTTCCAAATACACCGCTTTTAATATCGCCTTTCAAAGATGAAATATTACCAGTTGAAGATTTGCGATAAATTTTCAAAGATACATCCGTAATACTTGCATCATCAGGTAAAGAGCTTGTATCAAAAGATAAAATGGTTCGGTATGTGTCGGTATTGTACATTCCCTTATCCCCAATTTTATGAATGGAACTACTCATACCGTCAGCTGATAAATTTCCGATAAATCCATCTTCAGCAGCAAGCGAAGAAAATACTGAGGATTTCTCTGAAGTTCCAGAAATTTGATAAACTTCCGTCTTTACTCCCTCTTGATTACCCGCAGCGTCTACACTAAAAAATTTTATTGTTTTGCTAGAGTTGATGCTAATAGGCTCAGAATACTTTAGAGAATTAACAGTTGGTGTACTTCCATCTAATGTATAGTAAGTGGTGGCAGGTTCATTGGGTGATAATGTGACAGAAACAGAACTTCCATACGTTCCTCCCGCTGGTGAAGCAGCTGTAACCGGCGGGGATATATCTCCTGGATTAGGAGCGTCACCATTCTTCGGATGATTTTTAAAAAAGTTCCAACTTAATTTAGTTGCATTTGGCCCTTTAGGATCTGTATAAGAACCGGATGTACTTCCCCCTGACCAAGCATGTCCCATTCCTTCTATCATGTACTTTTCCATTACTGTTTTTCCTGCTGTATCTTTGTAAATATAGTGCGTATAGCTTCTTCCACCAGATACTGTACCTGGTAAAGTTTGATCTGCCGTATCATCAATATTATTATTATCCAGTCCATCAGACGCTCTATCATTTGTTTGAGCCCATTGCGATAGTATTTGATGCGCATTTATAGGGGCAACAGTGTAGTCAGCTGTCCCATGAAACAAAATAACCGGAACCACTCGCTTATGCTCTCCCATGGCTGAATAGGCTAAATCTCCTTGTTGGATAGGATTAGGACCTCCACTGCTCATTGCTGTATAAGCACCTGTTACACTAGTGGCTGCTTTATATTCTAAGCCCGCCCCAACGCTGATAGCCGCAAATATGTCTGGATAAGTAGCTCCCATAATAACACTCATAGCTGCACCAGCAGATAGCCCTCCAACAAAGACTTGGTCGGCATCTATTGAATAACTGCTTTTTATTTGATTAACCATTCCAGCAATTAACGCTGGTTCACCGCTTCCCCTTGATTGATGAGCAGTATCAAACCAGTTCCAACACTTATTTGAATTAGCAGAAGAGGGCTGTTCTGGATAGAGGACAAAGAACTTCTCTGTTTCTGCCAGTGCATTCATTTGTGTTCCTGCTGCAAATTGATCAGGGTCTTGAGTACAGCCATGTAGCATAACTACTAGAGGTAAGGCAGCACCTCCCTGATAACTGCTAGGTACGTACAGTTTGTATGTTCTTCCGTTATATGTTTTAGAGGTAAAACTTCCTGCGGCTGAAGAAGATACAGCACCTAAAGATAAAAAAAGCATAAAAATCATCCCTGCTATAAATAATCGTTTCATCTTCCTGCTTCCTCCTTATATTGATATGGTTATACTTAGCAGCAAACGTACATATCGGTATGGTATGGAAATGAATAAGAGTTACTAGTAAGATGATAGCAAGGTTTTATGTAATAAAATTTATATTGACTGCGCGATTTGCCTACAGGTATGAGGACAAATAAAAACATTCATCTCCAAATAAAGAAAACGCTTACATAAAATTGTAAACGATTGTGTCGATAAATACTATAAAAAAGACATACCTTTTAAAAATAGACCGGTATGTCTTCTATGGATTGCTTACTTAAGTATTCATATTGTGACTCGCTGCAATTTACCATAGCAATGGATTGAGGATAACGCTGTAAATGAGAAGGGAGCTCCTTAAACCCAAACTGATGATAATATTCAGGAAGAATATCGCTATAAAGCATAAAAATAGCGCTGCGCTTCTCTATCTTCATCTTTTTAAAAAAGTCTTCAAGCATATCTCGGCCATAGCCCATTCGTTGATAAAGCTGATGAACAACAACGGACCCAATACCATGCAAAGCAAACTTTAATCGAGGAGTTTGTAAAAGAAGCAAAATAAATGAACCAATAATTTGATTCTCTTCATTTACATATACATACCGAATTCCATATGTTTCTTCTTTTTGATTATCTCTAACATACTCTTTGTACGTCCTGCCTTTAGGCCATGCCGCATATCCCATTTGATAGACTTCTGCCAATTCTTCAGACTTTATTTTTCTTAATAACATGAACATCCCCTCTTTATTTATAATCCCATACGTCAGCAGACATTTTTTATAGAGTTAAAAATAGTTCCTGTATGTATATATTATACTTCATCCTACGGAAGCTTTCTTGCTCGGAGTACTATTAACAGCTAATATGTAGGCTGCTTTCTCAAAAAACTAGAAAGATTCCTGATAGTTGTTCTTCACCCATATCAGTCATATATGTAAAGATACTCTTTATCATTCCATAAAAACATAGAGATGTAAATATATTTCCAGCTTCACTTAGCATTCATTATGTATCACCTATCAAAAAAGAGATTGGGCCATAACGAAATGAATGCAATCTAAAGACGAACAACCCGGATAAATAACCTGGGATGCTTGTTCCGCCGCTGTTGCTTTACGTGCAAGGCTTCGCTTTCCGCGAGCGGGCGATGGAGCCTTGCCCTCCAACCAACAGCTAGAAGCACCTCCTACTGAAACCTACGTTCACCATGACCATTAAAAAACACGAACTATCTATTTTTGATAGATAGTTCGTGTTCAACGCTAACTAAACTGCTTTTGTCCCAGCATCTTTATAGTAAAAGTAATCATCATTTTTAAGCTTTTTCGTTCTCTACATACTCCACTAGATGAAAGAAAAAGCGATATGTAAGAACAAGAGCTTCACCTATTGACATTTTTTCATCAAACTCTTTTATAGCATCTAACTCAATATTCACATCCCATAATCCATCTTTATCATTAAATAAAAGCTGGACGCTTGTTGGGCCGTCATTAAGCTCTTTAGCAAAAAATTGTTTTAGTACAGAACCGAATTTTTTTTGCATATGTAACCCCGTTAATACTTTATATGTGCCAAACACATCATCCACTTCAAAAGAACATCCATCAAGCTTAATAAATTCAAACCATTTTGATTCTACATATAGAAATTCACTTCTGTGTTCTTTCAAGTAAGAAAGAGGAGTATCTAAAAACGAAAGAGGAGATTCTTCTGCGATCAGCTCGTCCGTTTCTTTGTCTACTCTTTCGATATAAGAATCTTTAAAACGTGAAGATGCCTCTTTTTCTTCTATCATCAGGTTTTGCGGCACCAACTCTTTTTGCAACGCATATTCCTTTTCTTCTTGATATAGAGATAAAGATTGACCTTGAACGTTCATTTCTTTTTCAATATAAGTTTGAATATTACTTTGTAACATAAAAAACCTCCTGATTAATCTGCATCACTATCTTATATCATAACCTAAACAAGTGTTTATAAATATAGCCAAACAAAAAATCCTTAGGCTATGCCTAAGGATAGTAATAATATATTCAAGTATGTATAAAAGATAATTTGGTTGCGGGGACAGGATTTGAACCTGCGACCTTCGGGTTATGAGCCCGACGAGCTACCGAACTGCTCCACCCCGCGATAATAAAAATGCCTGGCAACGTCCTACTCTCACAGGGACAAAGTCCCAACTACCATTGGCGCTAAAGAGCTTAACTTCCGTGTTCGGTATGGGAACGGGTGTGACCTCTTCGCTATCGCCACCAGACAAGAGATTGCTCTCTCAAAACTAGGTAACAGGTTGCTGAGTAAAGCTTACGCTTTTAAAGTTTGGTTAAGTCCTCGATCGATTAGTATCAGTCAGCTACACATGTCGCCACGCTTCCACCTCTGACCTATCAACCTGATCATCTTTCAGGGATCTTACTAGCTTGCGCTATGGGAAATCTCATCTTGAGGGGGGCTTCATGCTTAGATGCTTTCAGCACTTATCCCGTCCACACATAGCTACCCAGCGATGCCTTTGGCAAGACAACTGGTACACCAGCGGTGTGTCCATCCCGGTCCTCTCGTACTAAGGACAGCTCCTCTCAAATTTCCTACGCCCACGACGGATAGGGACCGAACTGTCTCACGACGTTCTGAACCCAGCTCGCGTACCGCTTTAATGGGCGAACAGCCCAACCCTTGGGACCGACTACAGCCCCAGGATGCGATGAGCCGACATCGAGGTGCCAAACCTCCCCGTCGATGTGGACTCTTGGGGGAGATAAGCCTGTTATCCCCGGGGTAGCTTTTATCCGTTGAGCGATGGCCCTTCCATGCGGAACCACCGGATCACTAAGCCCGACTTTCGTCCCTGCTCGACTTGTAGGTCTCGCAGTCAAGCTCCCTTGTGCCTTTACACTCTACGAATGATTTCCAACCATTCTGAGGGAACCTTTGGGCGCCTCCGTTACATTTTAGGAGGCGACCGCCCCAGTCAAACTGCCCACCTGACACTGTCTCCCGGCCCGATCAGGGCCGCGGGTTAGAATTTCAATACAGCCAGGGTAGTATCCCACCGACGCCTCCACCGAAGCTAGCGCTCCGGCTTCTCAGGCTCCTACCTATCCTGTACAAGCTGTACCAAAATTCAATATCAGGCTACAGTAAAGCTCCACGGGGTCTTTCCGTCCTGTCGCGGGTAACCTGCATCTTCACAGGTACTATAATTTCACCGAGTCTCTCGTTGAGACAGTGCCCAGATCGTTACGCCTTTCGTGCGGGTCGGAACTTACCCGACAAGGAATTTCGCTACCTTAGGACCGTTATAGTTACGGCCGCCGTTTACTGGGGCTTCGATTCAGAGCTTCTCCCAAAGGATAACCCCTCCTCTTAACCTTCCAGCACCGGGCAGGCGTCAGCCCCTATACTTCGCCTTGCGGCTTCGCAGAGACCTGTGTTTTTGCTAAACAGTCGCCTGGGCCTATTCACTGCGGCTCTCTCGGGCTATACACCCTACCAGAGCACCCCTTCTCCCGAAGTTACGGGGTCATTTTGCCGAGTTCCTTAACGAGAGTTCTCTCGATCACCTTAGGATTCTCTCCTCGCCTACCTGTGTCGGTTTGCGGTACGGGCACCTCCCGCCTCGCTAGAGGCTTTTCTTGGCAGTGTGGAATCAGGAACTTCGGTACTATAATTCCCTCGTCATCACAGCTCAGCCTTTATGATGAGCGGATTTGCCTACTCATCAGCCTAACTGCTTGAACGCGCATATCCAGCAGCGCGCTTACCCTATCCTACTGCGTCCCCCCATTACTCAAACGGCGGGGAGGTGGTACAGGAATATCAACCTGTTGGCCATCGCCTACGCTTTTCAGCCTCGGCTTAGGTCCCGACTAACCCTGAGCGGACGAGCCTTCCTCAGGAAACCTTAGGCATTCGGTGGACAAGATTCTCACTTGTCTTTCGCTACTCATACCGGCATTCTCACTTCTAAGCGCTCCACCAGTCCTTACGGTCTGACTTCGCTGCACTTAGAACGCTCTCCTACCACTGACATCAAAGATGTCAATCCACAGCTTCGGTGATACGTTTAGCCCCGGTACATTTTCGGCGCAGAGTCACTCGACCAGTGAGCTATTACGCACTCTTTAAATGGTGGCTGCTTCTAAGCCAACATCCTGGTTGTCTAAGCAACTCCACATCCTTTTCCACTTAACGTATACTTGGGGACCTTAGCTGGTGGTCTGGGCTGTTTCCCCTTTGACTACGGATCTTATCACTCGCAGTCTGACTCCCATGGATAAGTCTTTGGCATTCGGAGTTTGACTGAATTCGGTAACCCGTTGGGGGCCCCTAGTCCAATCAGTGCTCTACCTCCAAGACTCTCACAACATGAGGCTAGCCCTAAAGCTATTTCGGAGAGAACCAGCTATCTCCAGGTTCGATTGGAATTTCTCCGCTACCCACACCTCATCCCCGCACTTTTCAACGTGCGTGGGTTCGGGCCTCCATTCAGTGTTACCTGAACTTCACCCTGGACATGGGTAGATCACCTGGTTTCGGGTCTACAACCACATACTAAACGCCCTATTCAGACTCGCTTTCGCTACGGCTCCGCCTTATCAGCTTAACCTTGCATGGGATCGTAACTCGCCGGTTCATTCTACAAAAGGCACGCCATCACCCGTTAACGGGCTCTGACTACTTGTAGGCACACGGTTTCAGGATCTCTTTCACTCCCCTTCCGGGGTGCTTTTCACCTTTCCCTCACGGTACTGGTTCACTATCGGTCACTAGGTAGTATTTAGCCTTGGGAGATGGTCCTCCCAGCTTCCGACGGAATTTCACGTGTTCCGCCGTACTCAGGATCCACTCAAGAGGGAACGAAGTTTCAACTACAGGGTTGTTACCTTCTTCGACGGACCTTTCCAGGTCGCTTCATTTACTTCGTTCCTTTGTAACTCCGTATAGAGTGTCCTACAACCCCAAGAGGCAAGCCTCTTGGTTTGGGCTAATTCCGTTTCGCTCGCCGCTACTCAGGAAATCGCATTTGCTTTCTCTTCCTCCGGGTACTTAGATGTTTCAGTTCCCCGGGTCTGCCTTCAATATCCTATGTATTCAGATAAAGATACTGTTCCATTACGAACAGTGGGTTTCCCCATTCGGAAATCTCCGGATCAAAGCTCACTTACAGCTCCCCGAAGCATATCGGTGTTAGTCCCGTCCTTCATCGGCTCCTAGTGCCAAGGCATTCACCGTGCGCCCTTTCTAACTTAACCATTAGCGAATAAATGGTACAACATATTGTTGTGTTATTTATTGGTTTGATTAAAGAAAAGTTTCACTTTTCCTCAGCAATTACTGTTATCTAGTTTTCAAAGAACAATCGCAACCAAAATTCTTCTTATCTAATAAGAAGAAAGTAGTATGCTTTCTATAATTGAGAGATTGAACTCTCAAAACTGAACAAAGTGTCAAAACGTACGTCATGTAAAAATCCTTAGAAAGGAGGTGATCCAGCCGCACCTTCCGATACGGCTACCTTGTTACGACTTCACCCCAATCATCTGTCCCACCTTAGGCGGCTAGCTCCTTACGGTTACTCCACCGACTTCGGGTGTTACAAACTCTCGTGGTGTGACGGGCGGTGTGTACAAGGCCCGGGAACGTATTCACCGCGGCATGCTGATCCGCGATTACTAGCGATTCCAGCTTCATGTAGGCGAGTTGCAGCCTACAATCCGAACTGAGAATGGTTTTATGGGATTGGCTTGACCTCGCGGTCTTGCAGCCCTTTGTACCATCCATTGTAGCACGTGTGTAGCCCAGGTCATAAGGGGCATGATGATTTGACGTCATCCCCACCTTCCTCCGGTTTGTCACCGGCAGTCACCTTAGAGTGCCCAACTAAATGCTGGCAACTAAGATCAAGGGTTGCGCTCGTTGCGGGACTTAACCCAACATCTCACGACACGAGCTGACGACAACCATGCACCACCTGTCACTCTGTCCCCCGAAGGGGAACGCTCTATCTCTAGAGTTGTCAGAGGATGTCAAGACCTGGTAAGGTTCTTCGCGTTGCTTCGAATTAAACCACATGCTCCACCGCTTGTGCGGGCCCCCGTCAATTCCTTTGAGTTTCAGTCTTGCGACCGTACTCCCCAGGCGGAGTGCTTAATGCGTTAGCTGCAGCACTAAAGGGCGGAAACCCTCTAACACTTAGCACTCATCGTTTACGGCGTGGACTACCAGGGTATCTAATCCTGTTTGCTCCCCACGCTTTCGCGCCTCAGCGTCAGTTACAGACCAAAAAGCCGCCTTCGCCACTGGTGTTCCTCCACATCTCTACGCATTTCACCGCTACACGTGGAATTCCGCTTTTCTCTTCTGCACTCAAGTTCCCCAGTTTCCAATGACCCTCCACGGTTGAGCCGTGGGCTTTCACATCAGACTTAAGAAACCGCCTGCGCGCGCTTTACGCCCAATAATTCCGGATAACGCTTGCCACCTACGTATTACCGCGGCTGCTGGCACGTAGTTAGCCGTGGCTTTCTGGTTAGGTACCGTCAAGGTACGAGCAGTTACTCTCGTACTTGTTCTTCCCTAACAACAGAGTTTTACGACCCGAAAGCCTTCATCACTCACGCGGCGTTGCTCCGTCAGACTTTCGTCCATTGCGGAAGATTCCCTACTGCTGCCTCCCGTAGGAGTCTGGGCCGTGTCTCAGTCCCAGTGTGGCCGATCACCCTCTCAGGTCGGCTATGCATCGTTGCCTTGGTGAGCCGTTACCTCACCAACTAGCTAATGCACCGCGGGCCCATCTGTAAGTGATAGCCGAAACCATCTTTCAATCATCTCCCATGAAGGAGAAGATCCTATCCGGTATTAGCTTCGGTTTCCCGAAGTTATCCCAGTCTTACAGGCAGGTTGCCCACGTGTTACTCACCCGTCCGCCGCTAACGTCATAGAAGCAAGCTTCTAATCAGTTCGCTCGACTTGCATGTATTAGGCACGCCGCCAGCGTTCATCCTGAGCCAGGATCAAACTCTCCGAAGAAATGTTTGACTTGCTCAATTAAAAAATAAAAATTAACGTTGACGTTTGTCGCTTTGTTCAGTTTTCAAAGTTCAACCGCCGCTCTTAAGCGACTTTATTATTTTATCAAGTTACCGACGTAATGTCAACAACTTTTTAAAATTCTTTTTTCAGCTTCGTTGTTACTGTTATGTCTCAACGACGCTTTATAATAATATAACGCCCTGCACATAAAGTCAATATGTTTCGAGAAGAAAAATGTTTTTTTCTTACTTTACTTCTTCCCCTACTGAGAAGTAGTTAAACGTAAATAATCTAAATTTTCTAATTTTTATTTATACCTATATTAAAAAAGAAGCCCTTCACAAAAAGAGCTTCTTTCTTATCTTACTAATTAAGGTAAATAACGACGTGCACCTGCATACTCTTCAATATACCCCTTCGTGTTTAAAGGAATCATCTCTACTGTCCGCTCGGAGTTCGGCGAATGAATCATCATACCATCTCCCGCATACATTGCTACATGGTGGACGCTTCCTTTCCCTTGGTTATAGGCAAAGAATAATAAGTCTCCGGGTTGAAGATTGTTCATCTCTACTGGTTTCCCTGCTCTAGACTGTGGGCCTGAGTCACGTGGAATTGTAATACCATGGGACTGGTACATCGTAAACGTAAATCCAGAGCAGTCAAATCCAAAACCACTCATGCCAGCCCATAAATATGGAAGATTTAAAAATGCCTTTCCGCTTTCAACAAGCTCCGTGCCAGTTGGTACAGGAATATCTTTTTGAGAAGCGTAGATTTTTCCTGCTTTTGCAGAAACCCATGCTGTCTTTCCATTTGGTTTTAATACTTTATATGCACTCTTTGATTTTACCAAAAGAGGTAAGCGCGTATTATAGCTAACTTCAATACCTTTCTTTTTCAAAGAAGGCGAATGATATAAATAAGTAGTCGGAGCCGTCACCATTACAAAAGGCTTCTTTGCATACTGTTCGTACCTTTTGCTATAGGTTAATTGTTTAGTAGGCATCCACCCGGGATATCCTAATTCATTTCGAGAAGTAGGCTGTCCGTCTACAGCTACTTTGACCCAATCTCCTTGTCTCTCTAAAACCGTTACTTTGTTTCCATATAACGCTTGTGTCTCAAGCATCCCGTCACTAGATAACTGCTGCTTCTGTTTCAAATTCATCGATGTGGTCCACTTCTTCATATCTACAGGATTAGTAGCTGACGGAGCGTCCACTTCACGCAAGATGTTTGGTGCTGTCCAAAGAGTAGCTGCTGCGACATCTATATAAGCAGTTTCTTTTTCTTCAGAAGCATGAACAGAAGGAACTGCACTGACTCCAAATGTAGCTAAAACAACTGTTGTTACCGTTAAAACCCAACGTTTTATATTCATCGTCTCTCTCCTTCTACTATATTACTATCTTTTTATTTTGAGATAGGAACGGTGATTTCTCCTATTCCAGGAAGATCTGATAAGAAAACCTCTTGACCGCTGTACTTTAACACATCCAGTTCAGTTGAAAGCCAAAGAGGAGCATCTAAGTCAAAATACGTGATATTTGGATGAGCGGCTGCCAGATGAGCAGCTGCTCCCACGGAAAGTGATGGTTCCATCATGCTTCCAATCATACACGCAACACCGTTCGCCTCAGCAATACTCGCGATTTTTCTTGCTTCATTAATGCCTCCGCACTTCATTAGCTTAATATTTAAAAGATCCACGTACCGCCCGCTTACAAGCCTTAATGCATCTTTGGCAGAAAATAGACTCTCATCTGCCATAATGGGTACGTTTACTCGTTCAGTCACAAACTTTAACCCTTCCCAATCATGAGCAGCGACAGGCTGTTCTACCAGTTCAATACCGAAATTGAGAGCTTCCATTTCATTAATTAATTGCACTGCTTGTTTTGGAGTCCATCCTTGATTTGCATCCAACCGAAGTTTTACATGATCCGGAATGACAGATCGAATATGTTTAATACGCTCAAGGTCTAGCTCAGGAATTGAACCTACCTTCACTTTTAAAATGTCAAATCCGTCCGCTGCACTTTTTTGTGCGTCTTCAGCCATTTTTTCAGGTGTATCGACACTTATCGTCATACACGTAGAGATAGGCTGCTTATCGCCCAAGAAAGCATATAAAGGAATGTTGAGAAACTTTGTATAAGCATCATGCAAAGCGATATCAGCAGCCGCTTTAGCACTTGAATTGTGAATACAGCAGCTTTGAATTTTTTTTAAGAGTTTTTGAAACTGACGTATATCCTCCCCTATTAGCGCTAGTTTAATAGGTCCTTGAAGTGCAGCTTGAATGCCTTCTAAAGAATCGCCTGTAATAACATATGTTGGCGAAGCCGCTCCTTTTCCTTTTATTCCGTTTTCTAACTGAATCTCTACACTTATGCTGTCTATCTCTGTTGCTGTTCGAAGCGCTGTTTTAAACGGAACGAGCAGTGGAACGGTTTGATGCTTTACAGTTATGTCTTTAATTATCATTTCAATCGCTTCCTTTCGATTCAGCACACATATTCTTTTATACCTATTTTGGTTTATTCTTAGATCGCCCCTAAAATTTTGGCGATCATCATACCAAAATAAGTACCTAAGAAGGAACCCATTAGAGCCATAATGACTCCTACCGGAATCAGTGCACGGTTATAAGCAGCTGCAAGCATTGGAGCAGACGCCATTCCGCCAATATTAGCTAAACTGGCTACCCCGAGCGTAAATAAATCATATTTAAATAGTTTAGCTAGCAACAGCATGATCACTAAGTGGACGAACATAATGAGAAAACCAGATACTAAGTAAATAGGAGCCTGAACTAAATTTGAAAAATCTGATTGAGAAGCAATTAACGCTACAACGATGTATAACATAACGTTTGATACATCGAGCGTACCTGGAATTTTTGCCGCTGGAGTTACAGCAAGCACTAAACCAACGACAGAAGCAATCATAATCGTCCAGCTCGTTGCATTAATAACGGCTCCCACTTCAGGCAAACGCCCTCCGATAAATGTAGACAATGCCGAAACGAACAAACCTAGCCCAAGCAAATAAAGAAGATGCTGAAACTGAGGACCTTCTTTTTCGCTTTCAGATGTTGCTGCGACTTCATCTATACTATTCTCAATAAAGCTGACGTCTGCTTTTGTCCATTTATTAAATTTAGATGCAAATGGTACAAGCCAAAACATAAACATAACCCATACGGCATAGTTAATCGTATCCATCATAAGAGCGTAGCCAAATATATTTTCTGGAACATCCAAAATCCCTTGAAGGGCAACCATGTTAGCTGACCCCCCGGTCCAACTTCCTGATAAAGCACCAAAAGCTTTCCACGTATCCTCTACATAGAAATTCTTAAAGATGGCATAGACGAGGATAAAGCCTATCATTATACTAAAAACCGCAACGATGAATCCTCCCAGCATTCTTGGACCAAGTTTAATTACACTTCGAACATCACACTTTAACAGCATAAGCATCAGCATAGCAGGAAGAAGTGCATTTTTAACGCCTGCATACATGGCGGCATTTGACTCGCTATCCCCAAATAATCCTGCCGTTTGCATAAGAGCCGCTCCTATATAAATAAGTACAATACCTGGAATAAACTTAAAAAATCCATTGCCTTTAAATCGTTTTTCAATCCCTACCATGAGCGCAGCAAAGGCAGTTAACACACTCACATACATAAATCCATCTTGAATCATTTATTCTTCCCCCTTCATCTCCCCGAAAATGTTTTTATGCAAAACAAAATCCAGCCCAACGTTTGAAAACGTCAGGCTGGATTTCGTCTAGGTCTATGTAGACAAAGCAGCTGTTATTTGCTGATATTTTTTCTGTGCATCATGAAACGCTACCACCAGCGCTTTTTGGGAAGACCCGAAGTAGCGGCTGTTAATGTCGTCTATAAGGGTGGGATCACTTATATGACGTCCAATAAAAATTGATTGAACAAATCGAACGGTTAACTCAATCGTCGCTGAGCATTCCACATCAATAATTTTTCCATTTGTTTTATCAACTACCAATCCTAGAAAATACTGATTGAACTTTTTAGTAATCGGATTGCTTTGAGGAGCTTTGGCATCTCCAATAATATAGATAGTATCTTGATCATACATGATTTTTTATTCCTCCTAAAAGAGATAACAGACGATGCTAGGGACCGGCAAATGAACGTTTGCGGAGCTACGCAACATGTATTCGCTTTCATAAGGAACATTATAATCTATTCTCAATATATCATCTATAAAACAATTTCACAATATAACTTTTATACTATTCAGAATAAAATAATATTTACCCTATAAAAAAGGCCGTACGAATACATACGGCCTTTCTGCGTCATCCTTTGAACATTGTAGAGGAAAAACGGTTAGGGTAATCTGTCATCACTACTTTTACTGAAGCCTGCTGGAGTTTCAAAAAGTCATTCAGTTCATTAATTGTATATACTCGTAAGTCTAATCCTTCTTGCTTTGCTTTTTTCCCGTACGAAGAAAGAGCAAACGACATATCACAGTGCAGGTGCGCACCTATCGATTTTGCTTTTCCAATCGCATCTTCACTCACCCCTTCAAATAAAAATCCTGTTGGGATATATGAATGGAGAGATCTCACTTTAGCCAAGCTATCATAGTTAAAAGATGACAAAATAACTTGATCTTCTAAATCAAACTCATCGATTAGACGAAGAACTTTTTCCTCAAGTTTTGGATAGTAAATTTGGTCATTTTTTAATTCAATGTTCACGGTCATTTCTGTCTTTTTGTCCATCATCCACTCAAACACTTCTATTAACGTGGGAATTGATTGTTTAGAAAAACGAGAATCATACCAGCTTCCAGCATCGAATAACCGCAGCTGTTTATATGAAAATTCTTGAACATATCCCATTCCATTCGTCGTTCTGTCAATTCGTTCATCGTGAATCACTACTATTTCTCCGTCTTTGGTTAGTTGTACATCCAATTCAATACCTGAAACTCGCATTTTTCTTGCTTCTTCAAATGCAATCATTGTATTTTCAGGATACCGTCCGCTAAAGCCGCGATGCGCATAAAGATCAATTGAAGTGTTCATTGTCTTCTATCTCCCCTAACTAGTTATTCACTAAATAAAAAGCTCGTCCTCAAAATAACTTGAAAGACGAGCTTCGTAATCATAGGTTATTTTTGATTCGCTACTTCTAATGCTCTATTTGTTTCTTTTGCAGCTTGATCAAGTGCTTCTTTCGGCTTTACTCCTTGATACAGACTTTCCATTCCTGTTACTACCTTTTGACGTGATTCAGGAAATACCGAAATCAAAGCGCCTTGTGTTGCCGGAGTTGATTTAGTTTTATGAAGCTGATCAACCGTCACTTTTAACTGCGGGTATTTTTCCCACTCTTTCTTTACAATGTCTTGGTCATATGCTTTAGGATTAACCGCAAAATAGCCGCTTTCTACGTGCCATTTTGCCTGAACTTCTGGTGTTGCTAAATATTTCATGAAGTCCCACGCCGCTTTTGATGTTTCATCACTAATTCCTTTAGACATCCATAAAGATGCTCCCCCGATAGCTACTCCTTGGCGATCCTCTTCTTTTGGAACAGGAAGATCTGATACGCCTACATCAAATGGCGCATTGTCTACTAGTGTTTTAATACCTGCTGATGAGTCTAGGAACATTGCAATTTTTTTAGATTGAAATGCTGCGCGCATATCGTCCCAGTTTTGTCCTACGTTGTAGAATGTACCTTCTTTGTACATATCATTGATTAAATTAAATGCGTTTTGTCCTTCTTTTCCATTAAATACTGCCTTCTCAGCATCACCTTTACGGCCGTTTTCGTGATCTACATACAAACCGCCTTGAGAAGCAACTAGCTCTTCAAAGAACCATCCGTAATTTAGAATTGAAAAGCCGTATTGTGATGTTTTATTTCCTTGTTTCTCTGTTAATTTTTTTGCAGCTGCCTTTAATTCATCATACGTTTTTGGAGGATTTTCAGGATCTAATCCTGCCTTTTTAAAGGCATCTTTGTTGTAAACTAACACAGGTGTTGAAGAGTTAAACGGCATTGAATATTGCTTTCCATCTACTTGGTAATAGCTTGAAATGTTTTTCTCCCACTGCGAAGTATCGTAGTGGTCTTCATCAATAAACTTTTGAACAGGCTGGATCTTACCACTGTCTATCATGAATTTTGTTCCTACTTCGAACGTCTGCATAATAGCCGGTGCATCCTTTGTTCCTGCTACTGTATTAAATTTTGTTTGTGCTTCCTCATACGTTCCTTGAAAAACGGGCTTTACTTCCACTTTGTCCTGAGATTTATTGTACTCATCGACAATTTTATTGAGTGATTTTTCAAGGTCACCGCTCATAGCGTGCCAAAAAACGACTTCTGTTTTACCTGATGCTGTTTTTTTAGTTTCTTGCGCTTCCGAAGAACCAGTTGAATTTGAGCAAGCACCTAGAACGACTAGCAAGCATGCCGTTACGATAGCCAATATCTTTTTCATCACATTCACTCTCCTATTTAATTGCACCTTGTGTTAATCCTTTTTGAAGACGTTTTTGACCTAGGAATAATAGTAATAATGTCGGTAAGATCACAACAACGACAGCGGCCATAACCACTCCCCAATCAGTTGAAATCTCCTGCGTTTGCATTTGCTTTAAACCAATCTGAACGGTACGAACATCCTCTGTATTTGTCACTAATAGTGGCCATAAATACATATTCCATGTTGTTAAAAAGCTATATACGCCAAGCGTAACTAAGCTTGTTTTAGACACAGGAAGCACCACGTTCCAAAAGAAACGAAAGCGGCTGATCCCTGCAACTTGAGAAGCTTCATATAACTCATTTGGAATGGTTTTAAACTGTTGACGCAATAAAAAGGTTCCAAATGCTAAAGCAAAAAAAGGAATCGTTAATCCTAAATAATTGTTAATCCATCCTAGCTTTTGTGCTGTTAAAAAGTTAGGAACCATCGTTGCTTCCCATGGAATCATCATCGTAGAAATAAAGAGAAAGAAAATAGTATCTCTTCCTTTAAATTTAATAAATACAAATGCAAAAGCGGCCAAACTTGAAACTAACAGCTGCCCAGCCATGACAAAAATAGATACTGCAAAACTGTTAATTAAATAATGAAGCAGCGGAACTTTTTCAAAAGCATCCCGATAGTTTTCAAATGAAAAAGATGACGGCCAAATCTTCCCTTCTAACACTTCCGCTCCACTCATAAAACTAATGGAAAAAGCGTATAGAATAGGAAACATCAATACTAAAGTAGCTGCAATGAGTAACAAATAAGTTGTCCATTTTCTCGTGATGCTCATTGATAATGTACCTTCCTTTCTCCAAGCTTGAATTGAAGAGCGGTAACCAGTAGAATACAGAAAAATAAAATTGTAGCTTGAGCACTTGCAGAGCCAACATTATAGTTTACAAATGCATCTTTGTAGATTGAATAAACAATGACATTTGTAGAATCTGTAGGCCCGCCTTTTGTTAAAATGTCAATTTGTCCAAACGTTTGAAACGCGTTAATAAACGAAACGGTGATAATAAAAAACAGCGTTGGCGAAAGCATAGGAAGCGTAATTTTACGGAGCTGATACCAATAACTAACTCCAGCAATACGCGCGTTTTCATACAGCTTTTCATCAATATTTTGTAACCCGCCAAGTAAAATTAAAAAGGTAAACCCAATGTTCATCCAAATCGTAGAGATGGACACAGCAATCAGCGCATACTTAGGATCTAATAACCACTGCACATCATGAATGCCTACAAGATTTAATACTTTATTAATAACACCGATTGTCGGGTTATACATAAACATCCAAATTACAGAAGAAGCCGCTACGCTCATTCCCATCGTAGATGAAAACATTGTTCTGAAAAAACCAATTCCTTTTAGCTTTTCATTTGCGATTAGCGCTAGGAATAATGCAATAATTAAGCCAATAGGCACCGTGTATAGTACAAATAAAAAAGTGGCTTTCATACTTTGTAAAAAGTTTGGATCTGTAAATAGATAAAAGAAATTTTGTAATCCTACAAATTTCAAGGGATTTCCCTGTGTGTCTGTAATAAAAAGACTTAAATATAAGGTCTTAATCATTGGGTAGAAAAGAAATACACCAAATAACAATAATGATGGCAGCAAGTAAGATAATCCTACCAATAGGTTAGGCATTGACTTCTTTTCTTGTGGATTTGATGAAACAGAAACAGGCGAGTTTGCTGTTTTGGTAACAGCACTCATACAAATGCCCCCTTTACAGTTAAATCTTCCGTTGATGGTTCATAGTGCAAGCATGAACCTGTATCACTATCAAATAAAAACAGGTGTTTTGGATCGATAAAAATAGGGACGCGCTCTCCCACTTTTATATTCCATTGACCGTTCCACTTAGCCATCCACTGTTTGTCTCCCATTTGAAATGTAAGCAGTGTTTCCGTTCCTAGAATTTCGACATTATCTACCTCTACGATAAAGCTGGTGTTGTCGTTTGTCGCAAGCTGAACGTGCTCAGGTCTTACTCCAACCACAACTTCCTTTTTACCGCTAAGGTTGTTGTATGATGCACTCATAGAAATAGCTCTTCTATCTTCAAAAACGAGTAAGTTATTTTCTATAGAAACGTTTGATAAGTTCATAGGGGGAGAACCTATAAACGACGCTACGAACGTGTTTGCCGGTGCATTGTAAATATCGAGCGGACGCCCAACCTGCTGAATATTACCTCCATTTAAAATCATCATTCGATCCGCCATCGTCATCGCTTCCGTTTGATCATGCGTGACATAAATCATCGTAATACCTAACTTACGCTGAATCTGGCGAATTTCTGATCTCATCTTTGCTCGCAGCTTCGCATCCAAGTTGGATAACGGCTCATCCATCAGGCAAATAGGTGAATGAGTAACTATAGCACGTGCGAGTGCTACACGCTGACGCTGTCCTCCCGAAAGCTGTCTAGGCTTTCGTTTTAAATATTCACTTAAACCAAGCATTTCTGCTGCTTCCCTGCAGCGCTTGTGCTGTTCTTGCTTTGAAATCTTCTTTGTATGCAGACCAAAAAGAATATTTTGTTCTACTGTCAAATGCGGATATAAAGCATAGTTTTGAAACACCATGGACAAATCGCGCTGACTTGGAAGCAGTTTATTTGCTTTTACATCCCCGATTAGCAACTCTCCCTGTGTGACTTCTTCTAATCCGGCAATCATTCGCAGCATTGTACTTTTCCCGCACCCTGAAGGACCTACTAATACGAAGAATTCTCCAGGTTCAATTGTGACATTAATATCTTGAATGACATTTGTTTTTTGATCGTATGACTTTCCAACGTTAACTAACTCTACTTTTTTCATTAAAAACGCTCCTTTCTCGCTCATTCATATTTTTTCCATAGCCATGATTTTCCTGTAGAAACTGCCGTAGCCCCTGCTTTTAAAGCAGCTTGGATATGGCTTTCATTTTGAATGAGTCCACCTGTAATAATAGGGATACTTGTTTTTTTAACGATTTTCTCTATCATCTCCGGAATCAATCCTGGCATTAGTTCTAATGCATCCGGTTTAATATCTTGAACGGTTTTTAACCCCTGTGCTACTGCGTCTGTATCCACTAAAAACAGCCGCTGAATAGCAACCAGCCCTTCCTGTTTTGCGTAATTAATGAGTGAACTTTTAGTGGTTACGATACCTGTGGGCTTTACAAACTTAGCGAGAAATTTAAGCCCTTCCCGGTCATAGCTAATTCCCGGAATTTTTTCAATGTGTAAGAAAACCGTTCGATTATGCTGTTTGAGTAAATCTACATAGCGTTTAATTACACTGATGTTTCCCGTTAATAAAAAGGCGGCCTGGATCTCTGTTTCTAAAAATTGCTCTAAATTTTTCGGACTTTTAATGGATGCAATTAAACGATCTTGTCCAAGCTGTTGTAAGAAATCTGCTTCCTTATTCAAAACGATTCCTTCCTTTCATTTATAAAAAAACCACAAAAAACGCATAGGATGTTTATATAGACCTATTGTTTTTTGTGGTTTCTCAATTTCATAACCTTAGTAACTATTCACTTATCGTTCACATGTTTTATAATAATGGTTATTTGTGAAGGCAATATAAAGAAGCTGTTGAGTTTTGTAAAGTAAACGTATAGTTCCTGTAAATCTGCTGAAGATAAAAAAAGCCGTTGATTTCTCAACGGCTTCACAGTGCACATTCTTCGATTTCAAATCCTAAATCTTCAATTAATCCCCAGTCAGCTGTAGGTTCTTGACCTTGAGTCGTTAAATAATCGCCTACAAAAATTGAGTTTGCAGCAAACAAACCAAGCGGCTGAAGTGATCTGAGGTTAACTTCTCTGCCTCCTGAAATTCGAATTTCTTTGGTTGGATTTACAAAACGCATCATCGCTAACAGCTTTAAGCATTGCATTGGCTTTAACGCCTTTTTGTCTTCTAGAGGCGTTCCTGGAACGGCAACAAGAAAATTGCATGGAATAGAATCTGCATCTAACTTTTTAATTTGAAAAGCTAATTCAACGGCTTGTTCATTTGTCTCGCCCATTCCAAAAATTGCACCGGAACAAGGTGACAAACCTGCTTTTTTAGATGTAGTAACCGTATCGACTCGATCTTCATAGCCATGCGTAGAACAAATATTGTCATAGTTATCAGCGTGAGTATTTAAATTATGATTATAGCGATGAACACCCGCCTCGACTAGTTCGTGTGCTTGATCATCTGTTAAAAATCCTAGACAGGCACAGATTTTCAAGTCTGTCTTTTGACGAATTTCCTTTACCGCTCCCACTACGTGCGCTACTTCTTTATCAGTAGGGCGGCGGCCTGACGCTACGATACAATATGTACCTGCTTTTCTTTTTTGAGCTTCAAAAGCACCTTCTACAATTTTCTCTTTTGTTAACCACGCATACTTATCAATCGGCGCTTCTGATACAATCGACTGCGAACAATATCCACAGTCTTCTGGGCATAAACCCGATTTAGTATTAATAATCATATTAAGCTTTACTTTTTTTCCATAATGATGATGACGAATTAAGTACGCGGCATTCATGACCTCTAACACTTCTTCATCCGGTACATAAAGAAGTTGAAGCGCTTCTTTGTATGTAATTTCTTTCCCTTTAATAATAGACTGAGCAAGTGCTTTCCAATCTCTTAAACTTGTGGTTTCCATCGATTCCCCTCCACTTTAGTAAACTAAAAAAATATAAAGTTAACAATTATAACTAAAAGTTACCATTATCACGCCTTTTATGTCAACACTTCATAAATAATAGTTAACTTAAAGAGGCTGGGACAAAAGTAGTTGAGCCCAAGTAAAAAACGAACCATTCATCAACCTGTTTGATGAGTGGTTCGTTTTTTTTTGATGATGCATATCGTTTTATTTGTTTCGTTCCTTCTAGAAGTTGATTGGAGGGCAAGGCGAAGACTCCTGCGGGAAAAGCGGAACAGGTGAGACCCCGCAGGAGCGAAAGCGAAGCCTTGCACGGAAATCAATTGCGGTGTCATAAGCAGTCCAGCTCATGTATCTCATTTGTTCATCTTTCGATTGGATTTAGTTCGTTATGTCCCAGCCTCTTTGCTTATTGCGCTTGCAGTGTGTAAATAACCGATACAAAGTCTCCAGATTTTTTATCGTATGCTTCAACACCCGGATATTCATGAGTTAGAGCAATTCCTGCGTACATGAGCTCATCTCCATAAGCTGTTTGGTCTGTTTCCATCACTGTATATTCATAATCAGGATGAAGCCCTTTTAGCTCAATGCGTTCATAAGAAGGATTTGATCTAGCTAATACTTGATAATAACCGATGATTGCCTGCTTTTGATCGGATGAAACAACCATCCAGCTCGTCACATTTCCATCTTGTTCAAACGGACTTTTTAATCGATAGAATCTTCCATTTTGAATAAGAGATCGGTATTTTTTATAATACTGAATTTGTTTTTTTACCGTTTCTTTTTCATCTTCTGTCATCAGCGTAACATCTAACTCATAACCGAATGCGCCAAAATACGCAACGTCTCCTCTTGTTTCTAGACTTGTTACTCTGCGTACTTGATGATTTGGTACGGCTGATACGTGTGCTCCCATTGAACTGATTGGATAAGCAAAAGACGTGCCGTACTGAATTTTCAGACGTTCAATCGCGTCCGTGTTATCGCTCGTCCAAGCTTGAGGAGCATAATAAAGCATTCCCGGATCAAATCTAGCGCCCCCGCTTGCACACGATTCAAATAAAATATCCGGAAACTTCTTTGTTAGTCGCTCATACAAATCATATACTCCTAAAATGTAGCGATGTACTACTTCAAACTGGCGATTCGCGGGTAGCCCAACAGATCCAATCTCCGTTATATTTCGGTTCATATCCCATTTTATATACGAGATAGGTGCTTCACTTAAAATAGCTTCCATTCGTTCATAAATATAATTCACTACTTCTTCTCGTGAAAAATCAAGCACATATTGATTTCGTCCATGAGACTGATGACGATTTGGCACATGAATCAACCAATCTGGATGCTTTTCATACAAGTTGCTTTGCTTTGAAATCATTTCAGGTTCAAACCATAATCCAAAGTCCATACCTAAATCCGTTACTTTTTGAGCCAATGATTTCATACCGCCCGGAAGCTTATTTTCATCTACAAACCAGTCTCCAAGAGAAGTTGTATCATCATTACGTTTACCAAACCAGCCGTCATCCAATACAAAAAGTTCAACGCCCAGCTTTTGTGCTTCTTTGGCAATGTGTACAATTTTCTCTTCGTTAAAATCAAAATACGTCGCTTCCCAGTTATTAATTAAAACTGGTCGCTCTAAATCCCGCCATTTTCCTCTAGCGAGACGCTTGCGATAAAGCTTATGATACTCTTGGCTAAGACCGTTTAGCCCGTTATTTGAATAAGCCAATACTAGTTCTGGTGATTGAAAAGTTTGTCCACTTTCTAGTCGCCACTGAAAATCAAAAGGATGAATACCCATCGTTATTCTTGATACATTATAGTGATCTACTTCCACTTGTCCAAGAAAGTTTCCGCTGTATACAAGACTAAAACCATACGCTTCTCCACTGTGTTCAGTTGCAGCTGGATTCTTTAAAATTAAAAACGGGTTTTGCTGACTGCTGCTTGTACCTCTCGCACTAGAAATACTTTGAATACCCGGCTGAAGCATTCTTGTTTTCACGTGTCTCTCTCGAATCCAAGCACCGGAAAGCTGAACCATTTCATAGTTTGATGTGGGCAAATCAATGCTGCCGCTCATGATACGCAAAATATCGACTGGTTCTTCTCCTCTATGTTCAAATCGTGCGTGACGCGTAATAATATTTCGGTCTTCGTAAACGGTATACGTTAAAATAAGTGATGCATTGAGCAATTTATCAATCAGTTCAACTTCTACACTCGTGGCTTCACTCTCTTCTTCTACGTATGTAGCAGGTAAGCCGTTTAATGGCTTCTTGCCCTTGTAAATTTTATGGTTATCGTATTCAAAATTGGTGACTCGGCTTCCGTTTTGCTGAAGAAGTTGGTAGGCTGGCTCTCTGAAGTCTGTTGTCCCATAAGAAGGATACTCTTGTTTGATTGTTTCAAGAGAAAATGCTAGTTCTCCTTCATAGACCGAAGCGCTAGCTCCTCTTGTTTCCACACGTAAAAAATGCTGAAAAGACGGACGGTGCTTAAGCTTTTTTCCATAGTACAAGTGACCAAGCTGCTCGTTTCTCAACACTGAAAAGATATAACTTACATCGCGGCCCTGCAGGTGAAACTCCTTTGTACGTTCATTAAATAAGATCCCCACTCTATCTCTCTCCTCACCATCAAATATCTAACGAGACATTTCCTTTTTCATCTATTGCCGTTGCATGCTCAACAGCAGATGCTAGATTAATCTCTTTTCTTTCATACCATTTCGCTAAATCTTTGAATAACTCTTCTGTTTCAATCATTCTTGTATCTACTCGCAGTTCAGTTTCGTAGCTATGAAGAGACCAAGTGCTTTCACTAAATAAGTTCATCTCCACATCTAGACACATTTCCTTCCAATTGGGGGCACACCGAATAGGGTGAAGTATGTCTGAACATGCAATAGTGTAGCGGTTAGAGCCATTTTTATTCATAAAACAATGAACAGAAGAGGTACTCACATCTCCCTGACTAGTTTGTATAGATTTATATAGCTGGATATCTAACAACGGAACGCTCCATTTTAACGCCATTTTTGGAAGACTTCTTTTTTTAATCGACTTGACCGTTAATTTAATAAAATAAACACCATCTTTTTTTGTTTCATCCAATACAACATGCACACCTGGTCCCTTGTTTATCTCCAAGTTTATATAGGGTGTAGCAATCACTTCCTTCATCTCCTTTATCATCATTATAAGTTTATACACCTGCAAAAATGTAACCGCATTCAAAAGTTTGTTTTCGTATTTATTACAAGTAGATCATACTAATCGAAAGCTTTTTTACTTTCTTTCATTTTATGTAAAATGCTTTCTAGACTCAATGGTAAAAATCAAAGTGAAAAAAAGCATTTTTTTGCTTTATCTAGTAATTAACTAAACGCTCTTTATCTCTTAGCGCGCAATTTTCTCTTCTTTTTCAAAAAAAGATGACAAATCTAACAATATAGTATAATAATAAATATTGCAGAATGATTATACACAGAAAGGATGACAAATATGAATCATGGACCTTCTCTTCTTAAACAACTAAAATTATGGCATATCGTCGTGATAGGATTAGGCTACATGGCACCCATGGCCGTTTTCGATACATTTGGCATTGTAACTGAATCCACAGATGGACATGTTTCAGGTGCTTATGCATTCACGTTGATTGCTATTTTATTCACAGCCATTAGTTATGGAAAAATGGTAAAAGCTTTTCCTGGAGCTGGTTCTTCTTATACATACGCACAGCAAGTAATGAATCCAAGCATTGGTTTTTTGGTAGGATGGACGGCTCTTCTTGATTATCTATTTCTACCGATGATTAATGCACTTTTGACAAATATTTACCTAAGCTCTCTGTTTCCAGGTGTTCCAAAAGCCGTATGGATTATCAGCTTTGTGGTCATCATGACCATAATGAATATTTTTAGCGTTCATTTAACCGTTTCTTTTGGTACGCTATTAGTTGCTTTTCAAATTTTAGTAGCTATCATCTTTATTATTTTAAGTGCTACAACTCAAGGGCAAGAGCTATCATTTAAACCGTTTATAAGTGAATCGGCTTCTATATCTCTTTTATTAAACGGAGCAGCTATTTTATGCTTTTCTTTTTTAGGGTTTGATGCTGTAACCACCATGGCTGAAGAAACACTTAAGCCTGAGAAAACCATTCCCAAAGGGATTCTCATTATTGCATGTACGGGAGGCGCCTTATTTATTACGGTTTCTTACTTTGCTCAGCTTCTTTTCCCTTCAGCCTCTTTGTTTCATGATTTAGAAGGTGCATCGGCTGAAATCGCTTATAAAATTGGCGGCCAGCTGTTTCAATCTATTTTTGTAGCAGCAGCCTTAACATCAACTATTGCTTCTGGACTTGTCTCACATATGAGTGCATCAAGACTTCTCTACGCAATTGGGAAAGATGGTTATCTGCCACGGAGAATTTTTGGCTATATTCACCCTAAAACAAAGACGCCTGTTTGGAACGTAGTCATTATTGGTGGTCTCTCTTTAATTTCACTAAGTCTGTCTCTTGAAAAAGCTACCTCTTTAATTAATTTTGGTGCTTTAATTGCGTTCAGTTCAGTTAACATAGCGGTTTTTATCCATTATTTTATTCAACAAAACAAACGATCTCTCAGTGGATATATTTCATATGTACTTATGCCTTTACTCGGCAGTTTATTTTTATTTTTTATGTGGCTTAACTTAGAAAAAACATCCTTATTTATCGGTATTGTATGGAGTATAATTGGAATTATTTATTTACTGATTGCCAGACGAAAAAATACTATTACCATTCCTACTTTTCATTTTGATTAAGGAAATAGGCTTAACACACCTCGACATATTTCCCCAGAAATAATGTCGAAAAAAAGTAATCGAGACATAAACAAATCAATCCCATCTACACACGCACAAAAAGGTAAACGATCTAATATGAATCGCTCGTTACACCGCTGTTGATTTCCGTGCAAGGCTTCGCTTTCCTCGGGCGGCCGTTGAGCCTCCTCGTCGCTTGCGCTCCTGCGGGGTCTCATCTGTTCCGCTTTTTCCGCAGGAGTCTTCGCCTTGCCTCCAATCAACACCTAGAGGCAACTAAATACATGAAAGCTACATTTACTATATCAATAAAAAAATCCGAACGTATTTGATTCTCAACTAAGAATCAAACTCGTTCGGATTTTTCTTCAACTAAAATACTTTCATACCAGCCTATTTTTATTTTTTAGATTGTGAGACTTTTTCTAAAATGCGTCTTTTACGGTAAAGCATCATTCCAACTTCTCCTATATCGCTAATCGCTTGTTTGTTAATATACGCCCCAAACACCATCCCTGCTATAGGAATCATTTGAAATAGCTTTTTCCATCCCAAGTTGTCTCTATAGGTTAGAAACACTTCTCTCCAACCTTGGAGCTGCTGCAAGCTCTGCGTTCGATTGCCGCTTGCTAATTCTTCTAAAATCGCACGCTTTCCTACAATATCAGAGGATGAAAACTGCATGCATTTGACCATAAAAATGCGTTCCTCTTGCTCAGTGGGATCGTAACCATAAGAAACAGCCACTTCTTGCAGTGTCTTAAGCGTAAGTCCCAATACAAAAGGAATATCAATCGCCAGTGTGAAAATTCCACCTACTCCGGTTGTAGCTCCTTGCAGCTGCGCATTCTTTTTTCGGACTTCAATAAAATACTCCGCCAACTCATCCATTTCCTGCAGAGATAAATGCTGAACATCCTCTATTGACAGCTGCTTATTTTCTTGTAATTGGGCTGATGCTTTCTCTAGCGTGGCAGACGTATTAGCTAAATACTGGCCTCCATTATCAACATACTTAGCAATTTCATCTAATAATTTTTCTATTTTTTGATGAATGAACTTTGGCGTTACTTTATCTAAAGCTGAAAAAGGCAAGCGAGCCAGCCGCTCCCAGAAAAAAAGTCCTTTTTGGTCTTTCTCCCACTTTTCAATTTTTCGTAATTCTATTCTCAATTGTTCATGCTCTGACATATCCTCACTCTTTTCCTCGATTTATCAGCTCTGTCCTACTTGTTTATTCCGCACATATTTAATGATAAAAAACAACGCAATTAAAACAACAATTCCGATTCCAATAGGCTGCATGTATTGAGACACAATCGGACCCACCTCTTTCCACTTAGGTCCTAACTTATATCCTAAATATACGTAAATAGCCGTTACTGGAAGCATCGCAACAAATGTGTAAATAGAAAACAGCCATACATTCATTTTTGCCATCCCGCATGGAAAAGAGATAGCCGTACGCACTCCTGGAATAAACCGTCCAAAAAAAGCGACCCCGCTGCCGTACTTATTAAAAAAGCGATCGGCAGCGTCAATTTCTTTTTCTTTCACCAAAAAATATTTTCCATATTTTAAAACTAGCGGTCGTCCACCGTAACGTCCCAGTGCATAAAGAGTCAACGGTCCACACACACCGCCTACTGTACCTGCAAGGATAGCCAGATACAAGTTCATATCACCTTGGTACACCCAATACCCTACTAAAGGTAAAACAAGCTCTGCGGGGACAAACTCAAACGTTAATGCTAAAATTACGCCAAAATAAGAGAGCTGTTTTAGCGCTTCAATTAAAGAAAGTAAAACCGACTCTAACAAAAATTCTCCTCCTCATGTCATTAAATCTAAGACTGCAAAACTATAATTTAGCCGATTGATAGATAAAAACCAACGCGACATAGTTTTTTCCTTTCCCTCTTTACGTATGACGTACTACAAAAGTTTCAATAAAAAAAAGCGCTAGTTTTATCCAGCGCTTTTATAGTTTAAAGTTAATTTGAATAATACCTACTTTACGAAGAGCATCGTATAAAATAACTAAAGCCGGTCCTAAAAACAACCCGACAAAACCTAAAAGTTTAAATCCAATGTACAAACTAACTAATGCAGCCAAAGGTGAAATACCCATATTTGTAGAAAATACTTTTGGTTCTACTACACGTCTTACTACCGTAATGACTCCAAATAGAATAAATAAGCCGATTGCTAATGAGTCATGTCCTTGCGTAAGAGCAAAAATCCCCCATGGAACGAGCACCGAGCCTGTCCCAAGGATTGGTAAGATATCGACAATTACAATTAATAAACTAAGCAGCGCGGTATACGGAACATCTAATAGCCAAAGCCCTACATAAGCCATTACAAACGTCATGACACTTAAAATAATTTGTGCCTTAATAAAACCAACCCCCGCTTGGATAAGCTGAGTGATGACAACTTGTAGCTTATATTTCGTTTCTTCTGTTAAAAATGACTTAATTTTATTTTTAATAGCAGGCAGCTCAAGGCTGATAAATACAAGCGCTACTAAATAAATAAGAAACTCTAATAGAAACCCAGGAACAGTAGCGGCAAAGCTAATGATGATTTCTACCGTACTTTTTAATAGAGAATCTAATGAATTTACGGTTTTTTCAAGCGTGCGCTCGATAGAAGAAATCACTTCCGTAGGAAGAGCGTTTGAATAGTACTTCCACTTAATAATAGTTGGATAAATTGCGGTTTCATAGATTTCTTTTACAAATGAAGGCGCTATTTTTGAAAGAGCTACCACTTGCGTAACGATTGTCCGAACAATAAAAAATCCAATAAGTATGAGCGAAACAACATATAAAATGAAGGTCATAAGCACTGCATAGACTCTCTTCATTTTAAAAGATTGATATAATTTTTGAACAATACCCTCAAGTGCTAATGCTGTTAATAAAGCAAACACAATCGGTAAACTGTAAGGGATTAACAAACATACGATTACTATCGAGGCGATGACCCATATTCGCTTTTTCCACATACTCTACTATCCCCCAACTAGCTAAGCTATCTCTATATTTATTGATAAAGAAAGGAACCAGTGACTGCTTTTATGTAAGAATAAAATTTGGATATATTTATACCTGATGTTACATATTATAGGTTCAATTTCCATAATAATAAAGGAATTATTATGAAAAAAGCTACTTATTCTAATTTTTTGAATAGAATAAGTAGCTTTTTAATTTATAAATTAGCCGGCTCTCATGACCTCTGTACCTTTTTTAGGGTCAAATTTACCTTCAGATTTAGACATCACAATTGCTGCTAGTGTGTTTCCTACTAAGTTAACAACCGTACGTGCCATATCCATGATTCTGTCTACTCCCGCAATGAAGGCTAATCCTTCTGCCGGAACGCCGATTGTTCCAAGAGTAGCTAGTAATACAACAAATGATGTTCCTGGCACTGCAGCCATTCCTTTAGATGTAACCATCAATACAAGAATGAGCGTCAGCTGTTGAACGATCGTTAAATCAATACCATACACTTGCGCTAAGAATAACGCTGCAATCGCTTGATAAAGAACAGAACCATCTAGGTTAAATGTATAACCAATTGGTACAACGAACGATACGATAGCTTTTGGACAGCCCATCTTTTCAAGCTTTTCCATAATACGCGGAAGAACTGTCTCAGAACTAGATGTACTGTATGCTAACAACAGTTCATCTTTCATATAGCGGAATAAGTGGAAAATGTTAATTCCTGCCCATTTCGCAATTCCTCCTAATACAACAAGTAGGAAGAAAATTAACGCTAAGTAAACTAAGATAACAAGCTTTCCTAATGAAAGGAGTGACTCTAAACCGAATTTCGAAACTGTGACACCAATTAAAGCAAATACTCCAATCGGAGCCACTTTCATTACTAGGTTTACCACGTGAAACATTGCGTGAGAAACGCCGTCAAAGAATTGAACAACAGGCTTTCCTCTTTCTCCAATTGCCGCTACTCCAAGTGCGAACAATACTGTAAAGAAGATAATTGCTAGCATGTCCCCTTCAACAATTGACTGGAAAAAGTTTGTCGGAACAATGTGTAAGAATGTTTCAGCCACTGACTTTCCTTCTTGCTGTTTGGATGTTTCAACGTATTGTGAAATATCACTCTTCTGTGCTGAATGAATGTCTACACCTTGCCCAGGATGAAAAATATTAGCAACCAATACACCGATTATAATTGCAAAAGTCGTAATAATTTCAAAATAGAGAATGGTTTTAACGCCGAGCTTTCCGACCTGTTTACCGCTTCCTGCTCCTGCAACTCCAACGACTAAGCTTGAGATAACAATTGGAATAACAATCATCTTAATTAATCTTAAAAATAGGTCTCCTAGCGGCTGTAGGTATGTTACTACACGCGGATCGTTAAACCAAATTACTCCTACAAGAACACCGAGGATTAAACCGGTAAAAATCTGCGTAGCCAAACCAAAACGAATTTTTTTCATAGATGTACCTCCCCAAAGATGTATGACATTTGTATATACTTTTCTGAAAAAACAAAAAAGACTATTCTTAAGAAAGAACAGCCTTTTACTTACGCTATTTTGGGCTCTTTCTCTCAATAAAGCAAACGAGGTTAACTGTCGGATTCGGAATTGAGAGTTTCCTACCTTTTGTAAGGATTCACCCCAAGGCAGCTTTACTGCCGATAATGATTCCCCCGCTCTATACGATTAAGCTTATTATTCAATTTTTATAAAATTAAAACGATCTATACGTTGTCATACGTTTTTTACAGTCAATAAAACTAAACAGAAGTCTTACTTTTACTTAACTTTATACTGCACAAATATTAATTTACTATTTTTCGACACGTTTTGTCAATACCCATGTTTATAAAACGCTTTCAAAAGACAATAATATATATTTATGCAAAAAAGCTATTGCAATGTTGCAATAGCTTTTTCTTGCTTTTTAAGTCTTTATCAGAAGTTTAAATGGCTATAAAATACGCTTATTTATTTTATAAAAATACAAAATATAGAATAGCCGCTAAGACAATTCGATAAATGGCAAACGGAACTAATTTAATGCGGTTGATTAATTTTAAGAAGAAGCGAATCGATATAAGCGCAAAAATAAAGGCGCTGATAAAACCAGCAATAAAAAACGGTAGTGCATCTGATGTGAAATATTGCCAGTTTTTAACCAATGAAAGTCCACTTGCTCCTGCCATAATTGGCACTGCCATAATAAATGTAAAATCTGCGGCTGCCTTATGGCTCATTCCAAGAAGAACCCCTCCTGAAATCGTTGAGCCTGAACGAGAAAAACCTGGCCAAAGAGCAATACATTGAAACAGTCCTATACCTAGTGCTTGTCCATAAGACATTTGGTCCACCGTCTCTACACGCGGACGTTTAGGTCCAAACAAATCTGCTAGAATCATTAATACAGCTCCGACCACTAAGCCAATTAGCACCGTATTTAAAGAAAACAAATGTTCATCAATGTAATCATCAAACAAAAGTCCTAACACTCCTGCGGGTAACAAACCAACAATTACCTGCATTAAATTTAAGCGATTTGTCGGTCCAATTGCAGCAGCTGGTTTTTTTCCCAATCCTAATAAATTAATAAAACGATCTTTAAAAATAACAACTACTGCTAAGATCGACCCTAGCTGAATAACAATCTTAAATGTATTAGCTACTGGAGATGAAAATAATTCTTTTGAATTTAACCACAGGTCATCCACAATAATCATATGCCCAGTTGACGAAACAGGAGCAAACTCTGTTAAACCTTCTACAATCCCTAAAATGATTGCTACAATAATTTCCCACATAAAGCTATGTACCTTGCCTTTCTTTCAAATTAATAAGCTTATCGCTTCGTTTTACATGCTCAACTATTTTCCTATTTTGACACTTGCTTTTTTATCATAATTGTTAAAACTATGAAATACAATGTGTATTTGCAAAAAGATAAGAATCTTTAATAATTTGTAATAAAAAGCTTACATGCTACAACCAAAAAACACGATATCAGCTTTTATTTATTTTAAAAAGCAGTCACTATGTTCGGTATAAATTCTGGTCCCTTAGCTAAAAATGAATCATCTAGACTATTTTTCTTTAGTGTGAAAAAATGACTAAATCATTATGTTTTTTCCATCCCCCTTTACTGTCATCTATCATTTTAATCCAATAGGGCTGACTTATACGACATATCCCCTAAGTAATTTGAAACTTTTTTCTCTCTTTTCTCGTATATAGTAGTATCTTTTTTAGGAGGCTTTTTACTATGAATGGAAATGTACGTACAATGAAATGGGTCACTGCTGGGTATGAAGCCTTGCTGGGAATTCCTTTAATTGGCGCGGGGATTGTTATGGGCTTTAGCTATACTCCTCTTTTTATTGGATTTATTCTTCATGCTATTACACTCATTTTAGCTAATAGACGAGGGTTATCTGCTTATGGAAACATACTAGGGCTTGTTACCTCACTGGTTGCTTGGATTCCATTTTTGGGATTTATCATGCATATTATTACAGCTATTGTGATTGCAATCGATGCTGCTAGACAACGCTAATTATCTAGCTTTTTTTATTTAAGGGTTGATTTTTTACCGAATGATGGTAAACTTAAGCCGTAAATTGAATAATTTGAATGTTATTTCTACTAGGGGTGTCTGATAGCTCAGACTGAGAGAAGAGTGCAATAAAACTCTTTAACCCTTTGAACCTGATTTGGGTTATACCAGCGGAGGGAAGTAGTCTTGAAAAGAATAGTATATGTTTATTCTTTTTTTGCCTATTCCATCGGGTTCTGTCTATCACAGAACCCGATTTTTTTTATGGTTCGGTATAGCTACACTTTATGCGAAACCGGAGGAATATGTAATGTCAAAACAAAATGTATCAGTTTCTATGAAAAAGCCTTTTCCAAACAGTCACAAAGTATATGTCCAAGGATCCAGACAAGACCTTAAAGTACCTATGCGTGAAATTCATCAGTCTCCTACTACAGGGTCTTTTGGTGAAGAAGAAAATAGTCCCGTACGTGTATACGACACGAGCGGTGTTTATACAGATCCCTCTTATGAAATTAATTTACAAAAAGGATTACCGGCTCTGCGCGAAAAGTGGATTGCAGAACGAAACGATGTAGAAACATATCAAGGCCGTACGGTTCAGCCACAGGATAACGGTTATTATGATGGTGATCCAAGAGATCAGTACGAGCGCTTTATTATTAATCGTTTACCTTTGCGCGCGAAAAAAAATCAAAATGTAACGCAAATGCACTATGCGAAAAAAGGAATCATCACGCCCGAAATGGAATTTATCGCTATTCGCGAACAGATGGATCCTGAAGTTGTGCGTGAAGAAGTAGCAAGAGGACGTGCAATTATCCCTAATAATATCAATCACCCTGAGAGCGAACCGATGATTATCGGCCGCAAATTCCATGTGAAAATTAATGCTAATATCGGAAATTCAGCTATTCGTTCAGCTATTGAAGATGAAGTAGAAAAAATGACATGGGCAACGCGTTGGGGAGCCGATACAATTATGGATCTATCAACGGGAAAGGATATTCACACAACACGCGAATGGATTATCCGCAACTCGCCTGTTCCTGTAGGGACCGTTCCTATTTACCAAGCGCTTGAAAAAGTAAAAGGCGTAGCAGAAGATCTAACGTGGGAAGCATACCGCGATACATTAATTGAACAAGCAGAACAAGGTGTTGATTACTTTACTATTCACGCAGGTGTTCTTTTACGTTATATTCCTCTGACAGCGAAACGTACGACAGGTATTGTTTCACGCGGAGGATCCATCTTGGCGCAGTGGTGTTTAGCTCATCATGAAGAGAACTTTTTATATACTCGCTTTGAAGAAATCTGTGAAATCTGTAAAGCATACGATATTGCTATTTCGCTTGGCGATGGGCTACGTCCTGGTTCCATTGCAGATGCTAATGATGAGGCACAGTTCGGTGAATTAGAAACGCTTGGTGAATTAACTAAAATTGCTTGGAAACACGATGTTCAAGTTATGATTGAAGGTCCTGGACATGTTCCAATGCATCTCATCAAAGAAAACGTAGATAAACAAATGGAAATATGCCAGGAAGCTCCCTTCTATACTCTTGGACCGCTTACAACCGACATCGCTCCAGGCTATGACCATATTACATCAGGTATTGGTGCTGCAATGATTGGCTGGTTTGGGACAGCTATGCTTTGCTACGTAACGCCAAAAGAACATTTAGGACTCCCAAATAAAGAAGACGTTCGCGAAGGCGTTATCACCTATAAAATTGCTGCGCATGCTGCTGACCTAGCAAAAGGCCATCCAGGAGCACAAAAACGCGATGATGCTCTGTCTAAAGCAAGATTTGAATTTAGATGGAATGATCAATTTAACCTGTCACTAGATCCAGAGCGCGCAAAAGAATATCACGATGAAACACTTCCCGCTGAAGGTGCTAAAACAGCCCATTTCTGTTCAATGTGTGGACCTAAATTCTGTTCGATGCGTATTTCTCAAGATATTCGTAACATGGCTCAAGAAAATGAAAAAGATGTAAACGAAGTAAGAAAAGAAGGAATGAAAGAAAAAGCTAAAGAGTTTGTTAACAGTGGTTCAAATATCTATCAATAATGAAGTAGAACAGCTTAAAAAACAAATTAAGCAGCTTGAAGGAAAGTTATTATTTGTTCAGCAAAATTGTCAGCACATTATCGTTGAATCCTCACATTCTTCCGTAAGACGCTGCATTAAGTGTTTCTATCAACAAGATGCAAAAAGGACTTCGTAAAGAAGTCCTTTCATCTTTTTTTGAAACGTGCTTTCAGCATGTTCTTAATCCAATATAGTATTTTAATAATAACCCAGCCTATAAATGTACCTAGCGTATTCAAAAAGATATCATCAATATCAAATACTCGTTCCGTTAGCTTGTACTGTAAAATTTCAATCAGAAAACTGATTAAGAAACCCGTCGTAAAGACTTGAATAAAACCGTCAAACCACTTCATAAACAACGGAATAAACATTCCAAGCGGCGCAAACATCACGATATTTCCCAGTATATTTGTCAGAGTGAGCATTATATTACCGCTGTCCCACATCAGACGGATTGTACTAAATAAATCCAAGTTCATTGCTTTTCCGTAAACATGTTCGTTTTCCCGTATGAGCGTAGCGTAAATGACCACTGCCGTATACGCAATAAATAGAGTGAACATGACTTTTTTAACAATTGACCCGATGCTTACATTCACTTCAACATCACCTTCTTTGACTCCCAAAACCATTTATTATTATCTATATGTACCCGTCCACTGCTTTCATTCGTAGTGAATGCATTTATATGCTTTTTTATCCTATCACATCAATAAATAAATACAATTCCCTTTATACAATTTTATTAAACTTGATTCTTTATAAATAAAAACCCTCATTATTTTATGCTACTCATTTCATTAATTTCTACATATATAAATAATAAGAAGCAGCGAGTAACACTTCGCTGCTTCTTATTTAATCTGGATAATAAGGATTCAAATGGATTAATACTTCCTGAATATTATCATGCTTTTTCATAAGTGTAGCTTTGATTTCTCGTCCTAAATCATGACCTTCCTTAATTGTTTTAAAGTGGTCAATTGAAATACGTACATCCACTAATATGTAATGGCCATGTTCTCTTGCTCGAACGCGATCAATCCGCTTCACATCTTCAAATTCATAAATACTTTCTTCAAGTTCTTTCAGTAGCTCTTCATCAATATTGCCTTCCATTAAGATTTGAAAAGACTCTCCCATCATTTGTCTGGCAATGTTAAAAATTAAATAAGCAACAAAGATACTTGCTATTTTATCTCCGTATAACAGCAGTTGAACATCCATTTTATCACCAATAATGGATAATAAAACACCAATTGCCGCTGCAATAGAAGCAACAATATCTGCTTTATGATCAAACGCAATTGCCTCAATTGCCTTACTGTGGTGCTGCTTGGCTACGTTTAAAGAATAACGGTACAATAATACCTTTGCTATGTATGAAATAACAGCAATCCACATGGCTAAAATATTTGGAGATTCAACCGGATGGAATAAACCAACGACTCCTTCAAATACCACATAAAATGATACAAGCAATAAAATAATTCCTACAATTCCTGAGACAATTACTTCTGCTTTTCCATGCCCGTATGGATGATCATCATCTGCTGGCTTATTTGCTACTCGTATAACCAACAAGACAATAATAGAGGCAAATACGTCCGCTGCAGAGTGAATACCATCAGCAAATACGGCATCACTATTTCCAATCCATCCTACTATTACTTTTCCTAGCGTAAGGGCAATATTGCTCCATACGCTAATCCATGCTACTTTTTTCGCAATGGACTCCCTTATACTATTATTCATTTGCACACCTCGACTTACTTCTTGAAAAATCAGCTTTTTTATCTTATCACTGTTCATTCAAGTGGGTCTAGAGCAACCTATTTTCATTTAGCTATATATGTTTCAGCACCGCAAAATTACTGATAATCCACAACATATCTTTCTTATTTCTCTGCCAACTTCTTACGATCAGTTGCCATTGGAGGTTCTTCCATCCACCCTTGCTCAATCATAATTCGAATTCCATCTTTTCCGTACTTCCCTATACGCCCAATTAGCTGAGAAAATTCTACTGCGACATCCGAACGGAAGGCCATAGACAAACCAGCACCGCAGTTATCAATAGCGATCGTCACCGCTGTAGAAGTATGATACATCATCAGCTTATCTGAAAACGGTGAAATCGTTGAGTTGGTTACATATGCATCAAGCAGCCTCGGACTTGGTAAATCAGCTTCAGACAGTAACTCGGTGAAGTGCTTGATTTGCTTACTTGCAAGCTTGACTCCATCAAAAAAATAAGAGCGTAATTTTTGTGTGGTAGCTACTTGACTAAAGGCCAGCATCAGCGTTTTACCTAATACATTTGTATTAACAATTTCTTGAATAGCGGTAACCTCTAAAGAAGTTAAAGGATGCATTTGAGAGAAAAATGGTGATATAAATGTTTTTTCGTCCACAAAATTCACTTTTACAGGATAAGGAATAACCGGAGGTCTCATCAGCATGCTTTTTCTTAAAATAACGTGGTTAGAATTCTCTAAAAGAATGTCGCTTTCTTTTACACATCGAGATAGGTGGTCATAAATATCTTGCCTTCTCACTGCGCTTAGCGCTCTGGCATATTTCTTCATACCTCCAATGGCCATTTCGTTTACATAAATAGCCATAAAAATATCATCGAATAAAGCAGGAACTCCTTTGTTCACATCTTGTTCCCCAAACCCTACTGGAATTGGAATTTTTTCTGAACTGAATAATTCCGTCAATTCGTCTACATGAGTTTGTGAAAACTGATGTGCTTTTTTTAAAAGTTCCTTAATCTCTGGATCTTTTACAACAGATAGAAAATATCCAAGAACGCATACATACAGCGTATCGCCTAAATATTGCGCCCATAAGTAACCTAACTCGGCTGCATTCAACCGCTGATTTTGTTGATGTTTTTGCATTTCACTCTTTATATTTTCGTTCATTCACTTATTCTCCTTTTGGATAAGGTCGTACTTTTACTATCTCCAAAGAAGCGCTGAATAAACCGCATAAAAAAGACCTAGATAACAAGTCTAGGCCTTTTAGGTTATGCATATTTTTGGTCTTCGGTCTCTTTTCTAAAAAAGCTTTTCATCGCATGAAAAACGTCTGATTTTTGTTTTAAAATAAAGTGTCTAAAGCTTTCGTCTTGAATGTTTTTGTACGCAGACATTAAAGTGGAATGTCGATTGTACTGATTCACTTCCCCATACCCAAACATATTTGACACTTTCATTAATTCATTTACTAACTTTACACACCTTGCGTTATCTGAAGTTAAGTTATCACCATCTGAAAAATGAAACGGGTAAATATTATAACGGCTCGGATCATACTTTTGGTTAATTAATTCAAGCGCTTTTCGGTAAGCAGATGAGCAGATGGTTCCTCCACTTTCTCCTTTGGAGAAGAAGTCTTCTTCTGACACTACTTTTGCCTCTGTATGATGCGCAATAAATTCAATTTCCACCGTTTCGTATTTCGTACGTAAAAAGCGTGTCATCCAAAAGAAAAAGCTTCGTGCCATGTATTTTTCCCATATGCCCATCGAACCGCTCGTATCCATCATAGCTAAAACGACTGCTTTCGATTCTGGCTTTATAACTTCATTCCACGTTTTAAATTTTAAATCCTCCGGATAAATAGGATGAAAAGCAGGCTTTCCTGTCATTGCGTTTCGCTTATAAGCGCTCATCATCGTTCGTTTTTTATCAATATTCCCCATCAAACCTGTACGTCGTATATCATTAAATTCAATGTGTTCCACAACAATTTGATCAGATTCTTTTCGCTGAAGATTAGGCAGTTCTAATTGAGCAAATAAAGCCTCTTGAAGTTCCATGAGGGACACTTCCGCTTCAAAGTAGTCTTCTCCAGCCTGGTCACCTGCTCCTTGACCTTTTCCTGCTCCTTTTTGACCATCTCCAGCAGATCCGTCACGTGCTACTACATCCCCAACTTTACTGTCTCCATCACCTTGACCCACATGTTTGTTTTTATCATAATTGTACCGAATTCGATATTCATCCAATGATTTGATCGGGATTTTAACAACTTCTCTTCCATTGGACATCACGATATTTTCTTCTGTAATTAAGTCCGGTAAATTATTTTTAATGGCTTCTTTAATTTTTTCTTGATGTCTTTTTTGATCATCGTGGCCTTTACGATGGAGGGACCAGTCTTCTTTTGAGACAGCAAAACTTTTATCTACTTCTTTTCCCACGCTATTCCCCTCCTTATTTAAAAAACACCTGCACGTTTTTACTCGGCATGCATAAGCTATACCGAAAGTTTCTGACAAATACCTTTAGTTCAAAGGTTGGTTACTCTTATCCTATGCGCAAGAATGGTATACTTGCTAACTAATTCTTTTACTATTAACTATTCATTTTATAGTGTCTAGTGTCATGTATATGTTTATGACTTATCATATGATGGTTAAGTGCAATGCGTACTACACACTAGCCTAATTATACAGAGTTTATTTTAAGAGATAAGAAAAACATGGCACAGATCGGAAGTGCCATGTTTTCTTGTTAGTACTGAGTTATCGATTTAACAAACTTCCTACATAGCGCAGCAGTTCATTAGCAGATACTGAATTGTATCCATGCTCATCAATCAATCGAGCCACTACTTCATTTACTTTCTTCAGCTGCTGCTCATCTGGTGTTTTAGTGGACGTTGTAATTTTCACTACGTCTTTTAAATCTGCAAACAGTTTTTTCTGAATCGCTTCACGTAAGCGTTCATGAGAATTATAGTCAAATCGTTTTCCTTTACGTGCATAAGCGGAAATACGAATTAAGATTTCTTCGCGGAATGCTTTTTTCGCATTTTCTGAAATACCAATTTGTTCTTCAATTGAACGCATTAATTTATCATCTGGATTTAGCTCTTCTCCTGTTAGCGGATCACGAAGCTTATTTTTGTTGCAGTATGCTTCGACATTATCTAAATAATTATCCATTAATGTTTTAGCAGACTCTTCGTAAGAATAAACGAACGCTTTTTGCACTTCTTTTTTAGCAATTTCATCATATTCTTTACGCGCCAGAGAAATATAATTCAGGTAACGCTCTCGGTCCTCAGCAGAAATAGACGCATGCTGTGCTAATCCTTCCTTCAATGAACGCAGTACATCTAATGCATTGATTGATTTAATATCTTTTCGAATGATGGTAGATGAAATGCGGTTAATGACATAACGAGGATCAATACCGCTCATTCCTTCATCCGTATATTCTTTTTGTAACTCTTCTACGTCTGCATCATTATAGCCTTCTACAGATTGACCGTCGTATAAGCGCATTTTCTTTAACAAATCGATATCGCCTTTTTTAGGCTCTTTTAATCTTGTTAACGTAGTAAAAATAGACGCAATACGTAGTGTATGAGGGGCAATATGAACATCTGATACGTCACTTTCACGAATCATTTTGTCATAAATTTTTTCCTCATCACTCACTTTTAAGTTATATGGAACAGGCATTACAATAATTCGTGAATGCAAAGCTTCATTTTTCTTATTGGAAATAAACGAGCGATACTCTGTTTCATTTGTATGAGCTACAATTAATTCATCTGCACTAATTAAAGCAAATCTTCCTGCTTTAAAGTTTCCTTCTTGGGTTAAAGAGAGTAAATGCCATAAAAATTTCTCGTCACATTTTAACATCTCCTGGAACTCCATCATTCCCCGGTTTGCTTTATTAAGCTCTCCGTCAAAGCGGTAAGCGCGCGGATCTGACTCAGATCCATACTCTGCAATTGTTGAAAAGTCAATGCTTCCTGTTAGGTCAGCAATGTCTTGAGATTTCGGATCAGAAGGACTGAACGTTCCAATTCCAGTTCGTTTGTCCTCTGAGAAGAAAATGCGTTCGATGATGACGTCTTCAATTCTGCCGCCATACTCTTCCTCTAATCGCATTGTATTTAAAGGAGATAAGTTTCCTTCAATTCGGATACCATACTCTTCAAAGAAGTCTTTACGTAAATGATGTGGAATTAAATGCAGCGGATCTTCATGCATTGGGCATCCTTTAATAGCGTAAACAGCTCCTCGATCAGTAAGCGAATAAGCTTCAAGCCCTCTTTTTAACATGGTCACTAGCGTCGATTTACCACCACTTACTGGACCCATTAAAAGTAAAATACGTTTACGAACATCTAAACGCTTTGCAGCTGGGTGAAAATATTCTTCCACCAAGCGTTCTAGCGAATCTTCAAGTCCAAACATTTGTCCACTGAAAAATTTATAATGTCTTTTACCATTTACCTCTTCAATTCCTGCATCCTTTATCATGTTGTATACTCTAGAGTGTGCAGGCTGAGCAATTAAAGGCTCATCTTTAATCAGCTTTAGGTACTCTTCAAATGTCCCTTCCCACTTAAGACGATTCTCTTCTTCGCGGTATCTTTCAACTTTCTTTAATATATCCATTAAAGGACCTCCCCTACTAGTTATGGTGCTAGTGAACAAGATTAATACAATCTATGCAGCAAAATGTTTGAACATGCTTTTTAAATTGTAAAATTCAGAAATTTGTCCTTGCTAGGCATTCACAGTGAAGTATTTATTAGCTATAATAAAAGAGTAAGAAGGAACGGTTAAATTTTATTAGAGAACTTACGTCTCTAGAAGAGTTATTTTGTCATTATTATCATCATGAGATATGGGAAGTCGGTTTTAACTGCAGTAGCTGTATAATCCTTTTAATTAGATTGAGGAGGAAAATCAATGCGCTTACTTTTAGTATTAGGAGTAACAATTGCTTTTTTAGCATCCATCTTCAGAGCGGGATACAATGATAAACCGGGCGTTAAAAAATAACCACTACATATCATCGTCGACATAAATAAAAAAGCGAGGTTCAAATTTTATTGAACCTCGCTTTTTATTTAAGATAAACCAGCGTAATTTTGTTGACGCAGCGCTTCATAGATTAAAATAGCTGCTGTATTAGATAAATTTAAAGAACGAACATTTTCTGTCATCGGTAAACGAAGACATCTTTCCATGTTCTCTTCAATAATGTGCTTTGGCAGACCCTTTGTTTCTCTCCCAAATACGAAGAAATGATCCTGCTCTAAGTCACTATAATCAAATGTTGTATGTGGCTGTTGACCAAATTTTGTGATGAAGTAAAAGCCTGCTTCAGGATACTTTTCAAATACTTCTTCTAATGAATCATGATACACCACATTTACAAATTCCCAGTAATCCAATCCAGCTCGCTTTAACATTTTATCATCTGTTGAAAAGCCTAACGGCCGAACTAAATGCAGCGTCGTATTTGTTGCTGCACATGTTCGCGCAATATTTCCTGTATTTGCTGGAATTTCTGGTTGAAATAACACTACGTGTACTCCCACAAATTTTCACCTCTGCTAACAAATCTATTCATCATTATACCACTAACTTGCTAAAACGAAAGACTTACCGATCAACGATATGGAAAAAATCATACTTAATCTTTGGCGTGTAAGCCGTTGAATCTTCATAAGCCCAATATCTCATTCGACTATTATACGTGTTCGCATTCACAAGAGGCATACCGTGACCGTCTTTTGCTACAACAATCGTCGTATGATTCCATCTTCCATCTCCTTCAAAATCGTAGCAGATAACGTCTCCCGGGACAAGTTCGCTTGCTGAGGATTTCCTCACAGCCCGAAGTCCTGATTTGGAGTTACTTAAATAGCTGTGCATGGAATGAGCAACGGCCCAGCTATAGCTCCAGGCGTTCCCTCTCATCCACCATCCGTTTGCTTTTTTAGGATACCCCCGCATCGGCGCCTTTCCTGCATGCAAACACTGTGAGATATAGTTGGTGCAGTTTACCTCAAACTGCTTATAACTTTCATTAGGTTTATCCCAATGTTTTTCTGCATACTGAACAGCTGCAAGACGATCATAATAAGAGGCTCTTTCTTCGTCTTCCTCTACTTCTTCTACATCCATTTCAACCTCATCTTCAGAAAAATCCTTTACCAGCAGCTCATCTTGAATAAGTGTATCTTTATAAAAAAGAGCTAAACGATCTTCAATTTCTTCTTCTATATAGAAAAAATCGTTTTGTTTTAAAAATGCCTGAATGTGCACCTTATATAATACTCTTGTTTCTTCCTGATCCGTATGAGCAGATTGAATAGAACCTTTCATATTACATTTTAAAACATCAACTTCTCTTTTTTTTACAAGAGACCGCTTTAGCTCACACTGCTGTTCAATGAAAGGCTTAAAGTCTTCATGAAGCTCACCTTTTACATAGCTGTCCGCACGCGCTTTAATTAAAGTATATAATACATTCCTTTTTGTTAGCATAATGTCACCACTTTTCTAAGCGTTTATTATACGCTATGACTCATTAGCTAACTTTATCAATAAAAATACGGTTTAGATCTCTTGAAGCATCTCTATACCTTTTGACATTTCTTCAATTACTTCTTGGTCCTTTTCTTTTTCTCTTAAGTTCATAAGTGTATCTAATGCTTCTTTATCACCAATTTTGCCTAACGCCCATGCCGCCGTTCCTCTAATGACAGGGCGAACGTCATTTTTAATTAACTCAATTAAATCTGGAACAGCGGTTTGATCTTTAAAATGGGCAAGTGCAATAATGGCATTACGCTGAATTGGCTTTTTCCCTCTCCATGACCCTGAAACATGTCCAAATTTCTCTTTGAACTCACGATTACTCATCGTTAAAAGCGGTTTTAATTTAGGCTTCGCAAGTTCTGGGTCAGGCTCCATCTCAGGGTGAAAATGAAAGTCTTTGCCTTTATTTTCAGGACACACAGTTTGACATGTATCACAGCCATATAAACGATTGCCTAATTTACTTCGAAATTCTTCAGCTAAAAATCCTTTTGTTTGGGTTAAAAAGGCAATACATCGCTGCGAATTCAGCTGACCGCCTGTTACAAGCGCACCGGTAGGGCACACATCCACGCACTTATTACAAGTACCACAGCCGTCTTCTATCGGTTTATCAGGAGGAAACGGGATATCTGTAATCATTTCCCCTAAATACACGTAGGAACCGAATTCAGGTGTGATAATGGCACAGTTCTTACCGCTCCAGCCAATACCAGCTCTTTCTGCTACAGCTCGGTCCGACAGCTCACCTGTATCTACCATCGATTGAAGGATAGCTGCAGGTACTTTTTCTTTTATGAAAGCTTCAAGCTTTTGAAGCCTATCACGTAAAACCGTATGATAATCTTGTCCCCAAGAAGCACGGCAAAAGATCCCTCGGCGATCTTCCTTTGTGCTCTTTGGTGCATCCTTTAATTTAGAAGGATACGCAAGTGCAATTGAAATAATGGATCTAGCTTTTGGAACAACTAATGTGGGATCTACTCTTTTTTCAATATCAGGTTCCTCAAAGCCTGAAGCATAACCTAACTCTTGCTGTGCTAACAATCGATTCTTTAACTCATCAAACATAGAAGCACTCGCAAACCCAATCTTATCGATTCCAATCTCTTTGCTGTATGAAATAATTTCTTCCTTCAACTGATACGCATTCATAGTGAGTAATAGCCTCCTTTCTAAGAAATTCTATATATTCATGCATTGAACTGTTTTCTCACTCAATGAAATGATAGGATGGTATCTATAAACGAACAAATACTAATTATAATAGAAAGGATCAAAAAAATGAACTTTACATTATCACCCGCTATTAAACAGCTTTGCCCTTCTTTTAAAATGGGAATCATTCAGTATAAAAATATTGAAGTTGGCGATTCTCCTCAAATGCTAAAAGGACGTCTGCGCCTTTTTCAAGAATCCATTTATTTTGACCTTGAGTCAAAAAAAGTAACAGAATTTGAAGGTGTTAGCGAGTGGAGAAAGCTTTTCAAAACATTTGGAACGGACCCAAGTAAATACCGTCCTTCTATAGAAGCTTTAATTCGACGGATAGGAAAACAAACGTATCTTCCTTCTATCAATTCTGCTGTGGACATTAATAACTTTTTTTCATTGCAATATGAAGTACCAATTGGAATTTATGATTCTTCTAATATAGAGGGCCACGTTGAATTTACTATCGGTAAAAAAGAAGAGTCTTACGAAGCTCTAAATGAACGTAACATTTCTTTAGAAAATAAAATCATTTCAAAAGATGCCCTAGGAGCTTTCGGAAGCCCTTATGTCGATTCTAACCGAGCGTACGTAACTGAAAAGACAACACAAGCTGTACAGTTCATCTATTTAAAACCTTCACTTTCAGAAGAACAGGCTTATAAACTAACTAAATCCTTAAGTGACATGTTCATTCAAATTCACGGCGGCGAAGCAACCTATCAAGTCATTAACTGATGTACGTAAATATAGCGTCTATCTTTTCAAGATAGACGCTATATTTACGCTAAAAATAAAAAACGCAACATCTCAGCTTTGAAAGCGAGACACTGCGTTGTGATAACAATATGTATGGAGCGGGTGATGAGAATCGAACTCACGACATCAGCTTGGAAGGCTGAGGTTTTACCACTAAACTACACCCGCAAATATTATCAAAATTTGTCGACCAATAAGTAAAAATAAAAACAGGAATCATCCTGTCAAGTAAAGCAAAAGTACCGATGGTCGGGGTCGAACCGACACTCCCGAAGGAACACGATTTTGAGTCGTGCGCGTCTGCCAATTCCGCCACATCGGCAAAATAAAAAAGGCAAGTTAAAATTATAAATGGTGCCGAGGGCCGGACTTGAACCGGCACGGTAGTCACCTACCGCAGGATTTTAAGTCCTGTGTGTCTGCCAATTCCACCACCCCGGCAGCTTGTAAATAAATGGAGGCGGCAACCGGATTTGAACCGGTGATAAAGGTTTTGCAGACCTCTGCCTTACCACTTGGCTATGCCGCCATTTACTCAAGACTAAATAACTTTATTAAAATTAAATTGGAGCGGAAGACGAGGTTCGAACTCGCGACCCCCACCTTGGCAAGGTGGTGTTCTACCACTGAACTACTTCCGCAAATATGGCTGGGCTAGCTGGATTCGAACCAACGCATGACGGAATCAAAATCCGTTGCCTTACCGCTTGGCGATAGCCCAATATTGGAATATGCATATCGTTTATAAATGGGGCGACTGATGGGAATCGAACCCACGAATGCCGGAACCACAATCCGGTGCGTTAACCACTTCGCCACAATCGCCACGTATATATGCAATGTTAATTTTATAATTGGCAGGGGCAGTAGGAATCGAACCCACACTGACGGTTTTGGAGACCGTAGTTCTACCTTTAAACTATGCCCCTGTAAATGGTGGAGGGGGGCAGATTCGAACTGCCGAACCCGAAGGAGCGGATTTACAGTCCGCCGCGTTTAGCCACTTCGCTACCCCTCCACAATAACTGTGGTGCCGGCAAGAGGACTTGAACCCCCAACCTACTGATTACAAGTCAGTTGCTCTACCAGTTGAGCTACACCGGCATTTTAAAAACAAATGTTTTTAAAATGGTGGCTCGGGACGGAATCGAACCGCCGACACAAGGATTTTCAGTCCTTTGCTCTACCAACTGAGCTACCGAGCCTTATTAAATTTAAAATGGCGGTCCCGACGGGAATCGAACCCGCGATCTCCTGCGTGACAGGCAGGCATGTTAACCGCTACACCACGGGACCACTTGGTTGCGGGGACAGGATTTGAACCTGCGACCTTCGGGTTATGAGCCCGACGAGCTACCGAACTGCTCCACCCCGCGATGATAATATATGGTGGAGGATGACGGGATCGAACCGCCGACCCCCTGCTTGTAAGGCAGGTGCTCTCCCAGCTGAGCTAATCCTCCACTATTATGTATATAAAAATAAATGGTGACCCGTACGGGATTCGAACCCGTGTTACCGCCGTGAAAGGGCGGTGTCTTAACCGCTTGACCAACGGGCCACTGTGCTAATTAAATAAAAATGGCGGAGAGCAAGGGATTTGAACCCTTGAGACAGCGTTAACCGCCTACACGATTTCCAATCGTGCTCCTTCGGCCACTCGGACAGCTCTCCAAATGGCTCCACAGGTAGGACTCGAACCTACGACCGATCGGTTAACAGCCGATAGCTCTACCACTGAGCTACTGTGGAATAATAACAGCCTGGCAACGTCCTACTCTCACAGGGACAAAGTCCCAACTACCATTGGCGCTAAAGAGCTTAACTTCCGTGTTCGGTATGGGAACGGGTGTGACCTCTTCGCTATCGCCACCAGACATATTATATTATACATGATTTAAAAAAGAAAGCAAGACTTTTTTTGAAAAAGTTTTGTTCTTTCAAAACTAGATAACAGGTTGCTGAGTAAAGCTTACGCTTTTAAAAGTTTGGTTAAGTCCTCGATCGATTAGTATCAGTCAGCTACACATGTCGCCACGCTTCCACCTCTGACCTATCAACCTGATCATCTTTCAGGGATCTTACTAGCTTGCGCTATGGGAAATCTCATCTTGAGGGGGGCTTCATGCTTAGATGCTTTCAGCACTTATCCCGTCCACACATAGCTACCCAGCGATGCCTTTGGCAAGACAACTGGTACACCAGCGGTGTGTCCATCCCGGTCCTCTCGTACTAAGGACAGCTCCTCTCAAATTTCCTACGCCCACGACGGATAGGGACCGAACTGTCTCACGACGTTCTGAACCCAGCTCGCGTACCGCTTTAATGGGCGAACAGCCCAACCCTTGGGACCG
>NZ_CP138621.1:2365000-2520000 GCF_045784335.1 Priestia sp. HNGD-A6
ATTTCAGGTTCTATTTTTTTCACTTGGTTCCACACTGTCACTTCTGGGTGAAATCCATTTTCCAACACAGACAGTCGTGCTAAATGATGAAGAGCATGAATGACATGATTGAATGCATCTAAATAATGATTAGACGCATAAAAGTCTTTTCCTTCTTTAAATCGGCGAATCAACTTAGCAAACTCGACACCTATTCTCTTTGTCCGATCTTCTCTTGGGAAATCAATTAAGCGTTTCTTTAAGTTTTCCATATATTCGTTTCGATCAAATAGCACTTTACCATTTAAGATCCAATCAATAATACGGCGGTTCGTCCCATTCATAATCCATTCACTCATTTGCTGTTCAGAAGCCATATAAAGTGCAGCACGCTCATTTTCATATTCGTATTGTTTAATAAAAAGAGAATTTTCTGTGGTTTTGGTCACAATAAATAAGATAGCATCCAAATTATCCGTCACTGGAGATTCTGATTTCTTTTTTTCAATCAGTAAAATACCGAGTGTGTCTTTATTGCTAGCTCTTTCTTGATATATTGGCCGTAAAACATCTTCCATTTTGAGCTCTCCTAACTGTAATAGACAAATATTTTTCAAAATTTTAAAGGCTATGGACTAAGATTTCTTTTTTTATTATATACGATGTATAACGGATATCCCACTCAGAATTATGGAAATCATTCAGAAAGCTCAAAAACTACGGATAATTTTCCGAAGATTCAATTTTTATTACTATTCACTGTCTCACTCTATGATATATTGGTAACAGGGGGGATACTGATGGGGATAAAGTATTCAAATAAAATTAACAAGATTCGCACGTTTGCACTCAGCCTGATCTTTGTTGGTTTCATTGTTATGTATGGGGGAATTTTCTTTCGGTCTTCAGTCTGGCTAATGACTATTTTTATGCTTTTAGGTTTACTGTGCATCGTAGCTAGTACCGGCGTTTATTTCTGGATTGGCATGCTTTCTACAAAAGCAGTTCAAGTAACCTGCCCTACATGTCAAAAGCAAACCAAAATGCTAGGGCGCGTAGATATGTGTATGTATTGCAACGAGCCGCTTACGCTTGACCGGTCTCTTGAAGGAAAACAATTCGATGAAAAGTATAATAGAAAAAAACAAAAAGAAAGCTGATAGTATCACTACTATCAGCTTATTAATGCGCTTTTTTAGCCGTACAATCAGGACACGTTCCGTAAATTTCCATTCGGTGGTGACTAATATCAAAGTCAGTAATATGAGCAGCCAGCTTTTCTACTTCGTCTAAACCAGGATAATGAAAATCCACAATTTTTCCGCAGCTTTCGCAAATCACATGGTAATGCTCTGTTGTAACATAATCAAACCGGCTTGATGCATCACCGTATGTTAGTTCCTTTACAATACCTACTTCGCGAAATACTCTTAAATTATTGTAAACGGTTGCTACACTCATATTTGGAAACTTACCTTCCAGCGCTTTATAAATATCATCTGCTGTTGGGTGTGTCATAGAATTGATTAAATACTCTAAAATAGCATGACGTTGTGGTGTAATACGAACGCCAGTACCTTTTAACGTTTCAAGGGCTTCTTGTAAATGATTTGACACGTCATGCACCCCTCTTCTATAAGTATTATTACTTTATAATTCTTATAATTAGTCTACATGTTTTACCCACGTTTTGTCAACTTGATGCCTATTCCTATTTTATGTAATAAGTAGAGATTATTCATATATGTTATGCAAAAAAAGAAGTGTGGAAATCAATCCACACTTTTAAATATATTAACATCTGAGGAGGTATGCCCTACACTGATATTGTATGTTCAAAGACTAAAACTGCTCTAGTTATCTGCCTGTTTTTATGCCATTTTTTCTTTAATAAAAGATAAAGCTTCTTCCACATGCCCTTTTACTCGAACCTTGCGATACTCTTTTACGAGCATTCCTTCTTTATCAATGATAAAAGTGGAGCGTTCAATGCCCATATATTCTTTTCCAAAGTTTTTTTTCAGTTTCCATACTCCATACTCTTCAGCTACGCTGTGATCTTCGTCAGCTAAAAGCAAGAATGGAAGACCGTGCTTATCAATAAACTTATGGTGTTTGTCGATTGGATCCGGGCTCACTCCTAGAATCACCGCATCTAGCTCTTCAAAACTTTCATGCTGATCTCTGAAATCACAAGCTTCCGTTGTACAGCCTGGCGTCATATCTTTCGGATAAAAATACAGCACAACGTTTTTTCCTTTCATCGAAGCGAGTGATACTTGTTCTCCATTTGTAGACATTAATACAAAATCGGGTGCTTTTTCTCCAACTACAGCTGTCATATTTATCTGCTCCTTTACGCTTTTCATTTTCTTTGAATAGCGTACCCAATATTAGATAAGATGACAAGTTTAAGTGCGGGTAACAGTTCGCATCACAAAGATTGCAGGCATAATGTAGCCGATAAACGCTTCAAAAGTTGCAAATAATTTCCCGATTCCAACCGGATACATATCTCCGTATCCTACTGAAAATAACGTCGCTGCGCTGAAATACATGCTGTTAAACAGCGTATAAAAGTAATGACCTTCATGTTCAAACCCTCCGCTTAACACTGGAATACTTCCCATCTCACACACTGTATAAATAAGGCTAAACCCCAATAAAACTGTGATATATGAATAAAACAAGACAAAGAAATGACCAATTGAGAAAAAATGAAATTCTCCAAGTTCTTTTTCAAAAAGAAACTTCATACTACCGATTACAAAAACAATGATAACGAGGATTAGAAAAATAACCATCATTCTACTCCTTTAATTTATACTCTACTACCACTATACGCGCATCCTTGTCCATTCATTACTACTCAGAAGCCACGAAAAAGAGCAGGCATTTAATTGCCTGCTCCTCTGTATTTTTTGACACCTGTATTCCATAAGAAAATAGAGATTACAAAAAAGACGATTCCCATCACCGGGGTTAAAAATGCATATCCGTACCATTCTGACCTTCCTAAGAAATAAGCAGCTGGATATACGCCTACAAATGCAAAAGGAAGAATCCATGTTAAAACATATCGGATGACATTATTATAAATATCTACAGGATACCTTCCGTAGTTTCCAATATTATAAATAGTAGGCATAATAGAGGTTCTGGCATCCGACCAGAAGCCTATGCTTGCTAAGGCGATGAAAATTCCTGCGTATACAAGCGCTCCTCCTAAAATAAACAATAGAAAAATAAAAACATCATACCACTGGAAATGAAGGTGTAAAGAAGACGCAGCGTAAGCCATTACGGCAATCCCTGTGATACCACCAAACAATGATTCCAGTTCCATCCGCTCTAAAATAACTTGAAACAAACTGTGAATCGGCCGCGTTAAAATTCGGTCCATTTCACCTTTGACAATGTAGCGCTCGTTGAAATCCCAAATGTTAAAGAAAGACGAAAAAATAGCAAAAGGGACCAAAAAGAAACCATAAATAAAGATAATTTCCTCTCGTGACCATCCGTGCAGCGACTGAGTATGTCCAAATACAACTAAAATAAAAATCAAATTAACTGTTTGAAACAATAAGTCTGAAATGATTTCAACCACCATGTCGGTGCGATACTGAAGCCTTGTTTTCATATATTGACTAATGTACTGAAAGAAAATCGAAAAATAAAACATTTTCATAGACTACCCTCCTTGAATAACCATTTTTTTCTTCGCTATGTTCCACAAACACGCAATAGGAATAAATAGAAGCCCTGACCAAACTGCTTGTGTAATAAGAGCATTTATTACTTCCTGCCCTTTAAATCCATTTGTGAAAATCATGCTCGGAATATAACTAATGGCCTGAAAAGGGAAATAGCTCATAATATGTTGCGCCCATAAAGGATAGAAACTGATGGGCAGAAGAAGTCCTGAAAACAAATCAATAACAACGCGCTTCGCTCGAATGAGTCCGTCATTGTTAAAGAGAAAGAAAGTCGTGATACCCGTTAATAAATTAATTTGTGTATTAATAATGAAACTAAAAATCAAAGACAGTCCAAAATAAAGCCATGTTGCGGCATTTGCTGAGAACTGTACGGGAAATAAAAACGCGACAATAATCATACCGGGCACTGAGAAAAACAGCAGCCGAAAAATCCCTTCTCCCAGTCCTTGCATCGTTTTCATACCAAGGTAGCTATAAGGCTTAATTAACTCTACTGCCACTTTGCCATCTTTAATTTCCATTGCCATTTCACGGTCAATGTTATTAAAATAAAAGGCTCTTGCCATCCATGAAACGGCTACATACGTTGTCATTTGAATAATGGATAAGCCTTGAATATTCTCTTTTCCACCATAAATAGCGGACCATAAAAAGTAGTAAGCACCAATATTAATCGCATAAATCAATATTCCGCTGTAATAATTCGTCCGATACGCCAGCATCATTAAAAAGCGAATGCGTATCATCTCTATATATTTATCCATTCACAACACCTTCTTCATAAATGTTGCGGATGATTTCTTCCGTTGAAATTTCTTCAATGTTAATATCATTGATTTCATGCTTTGCCACCACTTTAGCAATCAGCTGTGACATTAAGTCCCCTTTATTTTGAAGCTGTGCTGTCCACAAATATTTTTGATCACCTTCAATCCAGTTAACAGGCATCCCTTGCGTCAATAGCTTCAACTGCTCTTTATTTGGCGCGGTTCCAAATTCAAACGTGACTTGTTTAAGGTCTCCCCAATTCGAACGCAGCTTTTGCAGTGATCCGTCATAAATAATACTGCCTTCATCGAGCATTACAACGCGTTCACATAAAGCTTCAATATCTGCTAAATCATGTGTCGTAAGCAAAATCGTCGTATTATATTTTTCATTAATTTCTTTTAAAAATTGGCGGATTTTTAATTTAACCAGCACATCTAAACCGATCGTCGGTTCATCTAAAAATAGAAGCGGCGGATTATGAATAAGAGCAGCAGCCAGCTCACAGCGCATTCTTTGACCTAGAGAAAGCTTTCGCACCGGCTTATCTAGCAGCGGTCCAATATCTAACGTTTGAATAACATGTTCCATATGAGCGTTATAATCTTCATCTGACACTTTGTATACTTTTTTTAACAAGCGAAAAGATTCTTGTACGGCAATATCCCACCACAGCTGAGAGCGTTGACCAAAAACAACTCCAATCGTTTGGGCAAACTTCTCCCTTTCTTTATGAGGGTTCATTCCATTTACGGTAATCTCGCCTGAAGTAGGAGTTAAGATTCCTGTCAGCATTTTGATTGTGGTCGATTTCCCCGCTCCGTTTTCTCCTATATAACCTACCATTTCCCCTTGTTTTACGGTAAACGAAATATCGTTCACAGCTTTCATAACTCTATAATTACGGGTAAATAAATCCCGGAATGCCCCTTTAAGGCCAGAGCGGCTAGAATAGGCTTTAAATTCTTTCCGAAGTTGATTCACCTCAATAGCATTTTTCATTGTATTCCCTCCGTTACGTCGACGTATTAGTGGTTTCTTTTATTGTTTCCGGCGCCCTTGCTAGCAACTCCTCCAAGAGACGAGGAACTATTTTCTAGCAGTTAGCTCACAAATTTCTATCATACACGTTCTCGAATGTTTTTCAAGAAACAAATAAGTTTGATAGAATAAAGAAGTTGAACTTTTCATTAGGAGGCATAACATGCAATTTACAAAATCAGAACAATTACACGCTGAAGCGCTCGAACATATTGTAGGCGGCGTTAACAGCCCTTCACGTTCATATAAAGCCGTAGGAGGCGGAGCACCTGTTGCAATGGAAAAGGCAAGCGGAGCTTATTTCTGGGACGTCGATGGAAATAAATATATTGACTATTTAGCAGCTTACGGTCCTATTATTACAGGACACGCTCATCCTCATATCACGAAAGCTATTACAAAAGCAGCTGAAACGGGTGTTCTTTACGGTACTCCAACTGCTCATGAAGTCACATTTGCTAAAATGCTCAAAGAAGCGATGCCCGCATTAGATAAAGTGCGCTTCGTCAACTCTGGAACAGAAGCAGTTATGACAACAATCCGTGTAGCACGAGCTTATACTGGACGCGATAAAATCATTAAATTTGCAGGTTGCTACCACGGCCATTCTGACCTTGTATTGGTAGCAGCTGGATCTGGTCCTTCTACACTCGGAACTCCTGACTCTGCTGGTGTACCAAAAAGTATCGCTAATGAAGTCATCACGGTTCCTTTTAACGATATCGAGCCTTACAAGGAAGCATTAGAAAAATGGGGCGATCAGATTGCGGCTGTTTTAGTAGAACCGATCGTTGGAAACTTCGGAATTGTTGAGCCCGAACCCGGCTTTTTAGAACAAGTTAACGAATTAACTCACGAAGCTGGAGCGCTTGTTATTTACGATGAAGTTATTACAGCGTTTCGCTTTATGTACGGTGGAGCTCAAGATTTGCTTGGTGTAAAACCTGACCTCACTGCATTTGGAAAAATCATCGGGGGCGGTCTTCCAATCGGAGCCTATGGCGGTAAGAAAGAAATCATGGAAAAAGTGGCACCACTTGGGCCCGCTTATCAAGCAGGTACAATGGCAGGAAACCCAGCTTCTATTCTTTCTGGGATTGCTTGCCTGGAAGTACTAAAGCAAGAAGGCGTTTATGAACAGCTGGATAAGCTAGGGGCGATGCTCGAAGAAGGTATTTTAAAACATGCTCGTACATATAACATGCCTATTACGATCAATCGATTAAAAGGCGCTCTTACTCTCTACTTTACAACAGAAACAGTTAAAAACTATGAACAAGCAGAAAATACAGACGGCGAATTATTCGCACGCTTCTTTAAACTAATGCTCCACCAAGGCGTCAACTTAGCTCCTTCGAAATATGAAGCATGGTTCCTTACTACAGCTCATACAGAAAAAGATATTACCGACACTTTAGAAGCTGTAGAAAAAGCATTTAAACAGTTAAGTGAAGAACGCTAATTTTTACTCTAAAGCACTCGTTTGAAAATGAGTGCTTTTTTATCTTGCCTTTGGGTTTCCTTATAGAACATTCCCACCTTTCATAACCATTTCTTACGCGTCATCTCCTTTTTGTCATCCTGTCGAAAAATCCCGAGAAATACCCTTATTTTTCTGCTTGTTTTCTCTTGATATCCATTCTTAAACCTTGTATAGTATGTTATTGTTTATATTATTTCCAACAGGTTATGTAATAAAGAAGGATTGATTTTTGCAATTTATCATTTGTTTTGGGGAACATTCTTCATAACGAAAAAACTTTTTTACAGAAAGGAACTACGAACGCACATGAAACTTGGTGCCCGCATCTTAAAAACGGGAATTGCCATTACACTTTCATTGTTATTAGGTGAATTTCTAAGTTTACCATCTCCAATATTTGCGGCAATTGCGGCAGTTTTTGCAATTCAACCGTCTATTTACAGATCTTATTTAACGATATTGGAGCAAATACAGGCGAATGTGATTGGAGCTGCTTCTGCAGTTTGTTTTGGACTTATTTTTGGTACCCATCCCATCATTATTGGTTTTACCGCTGTTGTTGTCATTGCAGTCAACTTAAAATTACGTATTAATAATACAATTGGGCTTGCGCTTGTGACAGTAATTGCAATCATGGAAAATCCAGGAGATAATTTCGTTGAATATGCGCTTATACGCTTTGGTACAGTGTTACTTGGGGTATTCTCAGCATTTATTGTCAATCTTATTTTTATTCCGCCAAAGTATGAAACAAAGCTGTATTATAAAATTGTAAGCACAACGGAAGAAATTATTAAATGGATTCGCATGAATCTTTATCACGCATCTGAGCACACATTGTTAAAAGAAGACATTGAAAAAATGAAAGACAATGTGGCTAAAATGAATCAAATCTTTGATTTTTACAAAGAAGAACGCACTTATTCAACCAAAAAACGTTTTGTTAAGTCACGCAAGCTCGTTTTATTTCGTCAAATGATTACCGTAACAACACGAGCTCTTACAACCTTGAAACTACTTCACAGAGTGGAAAATGATCTTCAAGTCATGCCGCAGCAATTTCAAGATTTAATCAAATCTGAAGTTGAGTGCCTGTTAATGTATCATGAGCAAGTATTATTAAAATTCATTGGGAAATTACGCGTACAGCCAACCACTACTGTACCAAACGAAGCCTGCGTTGGAAAACGAGCTTTAATCGATAAATTTATGCAGTACAAAATATACGATAATGATGAAGAGAATAAGGTTATTTATCATATCTTCCCTTTAATTTCTGTCATCATTGAGTATAGTGAAGAGTTAGAGCATCTTGATAAGCTGATTGATACGTTCCAAAACTATCACAAGGATGCTAACTCATTTGATATTAATCATCAGCGACAAGAAGATTAAAAACACCACCTATTGTTAGACAATAGGTGGTGTTTTTAAATTGTATCAAGCTGCTGAACGTTAAAGAGCTGATAGTAATGACCTTTTTTCTTAATTAACTCCTCATGAGAACCTCGTTCGACTACTCTTCCATTTTCTAAAAGTACAATTTCATCAACATGAGTAATTGTAGATAAACGATGGGCTACAATGAAAGTCGTACGGTCTTTTGCTAGTTCAGCTAATGCTTCTTGAATATAGTGCTCACTTTCCAAATCTAGAGCTGAAGTGGCTTCATCAAAAATAAGAATAGCTGGATTTTTTAAAAATACGCGCGAAATGGAAATACGCTGCTTCTGTCCCCCTGATAGCTTCATTCCCCGCTCTCCCACTTTTGTATCATATCCTTCGGGCAAATTCATAATAAAATCGTGGGCATTTGCGGCTTTTGCCGCAGCAATTACTTCTTCATCTGTCGCTCCTGGCTTTCCAAGCAGTATATTGTTTTTAACCGTGTCACTAAACAACACCGTATCCTGCAGGACGATTCCAATCTTATCTCGCAGGCTGCGTACTTTATAGGTTTTGATATCAATGTCATCAATGAGAATTTTCCCCTCTGTCACATCATAAAAGCGCGGAATTAAGCTGATAAGCGTGGATTTCCCTCCTCCGCTCATTCCAACAAACGCAACGGATTTTCCTTTTTCTACATCTAAATTAATATCATGAATCACAGGTTTTTCTTCTTCTTCATAAGCAAATGAAACGTGCTCAAACTGCACCTTTCCATGAAGCTCAGTACATTCTTTTGCATCTTTCTTGTCTGTAATATCGTATTCTTCATCAATGAACTCAAACACCCGGTCCATAGATGCAACAGACTGCGTGAGCGTAGTCGATGAATTGACCAAGCGGCGAAGCGGATTATACAAGCGGTCAATATAGGCCACAAATGCTACCATCGTTCCTACGCTAAGACTTTCTGTGATGACTTGATATCCAGCAAATGTAATCACGATTAAAGGTGCCAAATCGGTAATGGTGTTCACTACTGCAAATGTTTTGGCATTCCAATTCGTATGATTGATTGCTTTTTGTAGAAAATTTGAATTTTGCTTATCAAATTGTTTCTGCTCATGAGGCTCAATAGCAAAGCTGCGAATAACAGAGATTCCTTGAACCCTTTCATGCAAGTGACCCTGTACTTCGGCTAAAGCCTGCGAACGGACTCGCGTTAAATGGCGCAGACGACTGTAAAAATATTTTACAGAGAACGCATAAACCGGCAGCAAAATAATAGATACCAGTGTTAAAGGTACATTCATCGTAAACATAATCACAATGGCTATTACAATCGTCATCATATCAAGCCATACGTTCATTAAGCCTGTGATAACAAAGTTTTTTGTTTGCTCTACATCATTAATGACTCGTGAAATCACTTCACCCGCTCGCGTGTTTGCATAGTAACGCAAGCTAAGCTTTTGAATATGGCTAAACAGCTGATCCCGAATATCATATAATACTTTGCTCGATACCCACTGAGCATAATACTGCCTGTAATATTCAATGGGAGGTCTTAACACTAAAAATATAACAAACGAAATCCCCATAATCGTCACCATTTTATGAACTTTTTCAGAGGAAGACATGCCATGTCCATTTACGATATCGTCCAAAACATATTTCAAAAGCAGCGGAATTAATAAAGGAATAGCAAATTTAATAATACCAATTAAGACAGTGCCGACAATTTGCCATTTGTATGGCTGTACAAACTTCATGTAGCGTCTTATACTTCCCATAAAATCTCCCCTTTCTATCTATGAGGGCAAGCTTCCTTAGTATATGTACACGCGTCGATTTTTTAGTGCTTTTATCTCTTCTAAAAGATGGCGACCATAACGCCAAAAAGAACATTATATCAAACAGTCAGCTTTAGACGGCCTAACATAATGTTCTCTAGCTCATTCATCAAGAATGCCGATATGTTAAAAAACGTTCATACCAAATGTCAATGAAATCTGGAGCAAACGGGCCTTTTCGCTGTCGAATCCAACCTTTTAACTCCTCGACGTGATTATGTAAAATACGGTCAATCACTTCTGGATAATTCATTTCTTTTCGATGCTTCTCATATTCATCTTCATCAAGAAGGGTGTATGTCATATCTGGATAGACTTTAATATCTAAATCATAATCAATATATTTGAGCGCTTCATTGTCATCATAAATGAACGGCGAACTGATATTGCAGTAATAATAAATTCCATCTTCACGGATCATCCCAATGACGTTAAACCACTGCTGAGCATGAAAATAACAAATTGCCGGCTCTCTTGTGACCCATGTTCGTCCATCTGATTCTGTAACGACTGTACGATCATTTCCTCCAATCACTAAGTTATTGGTTGCTTTTAATACGGTTGTCCGATCCCACACGCGATGAATATGTCCATTATGCTTGTAGCTGTGTATTTGAATTGTTTCTCCTTCCACCGGAATTCCCATCTCCAATACCTACTTTCATTTTAGCACTTAAAAAAATTCATATAACGTCTCCATTTGTCTTATGTTTATTATAACGGTTTCTCTCTCATTTTAACACAAATGTGCTAACCTTCTTGAGTTCAAAAAAGTCACTCCCCCTACTTTTCCTTTGCTTGGCAGCCTTAAAAAAGAGAGGAAGTGACACATCAATGTTCATTAAGCAAGTGTAGAGCAAGCCCCTTCACTTTTATATGTACGAATAATGTCTTCGGTTTGTGCTTCAAACGTCAATTGAATCTCTTTTAATTTTAGCTTCATTTCACTAATTTCATCTTGCACAGAATGAAGTTTTGCTTCTTCATGAAGTTTTATTAGTTCACCTTCGATTTCCTGACAGCGCTCAATCTCAGACTGCAAAAACAGAAGTTGATCCATGGTCTCCAATTGTTGAGTTACTAGCTGATCAAATTTTTTCATACGATAGCTCCTCTCTATTTGCTTTAACCATACACGCGGCACTTCTGTTAACATTCTGTTTAGGTGATCCAGATTCCTTTGACGAGTTGTGTAAAGTTTCAAGAAGTTTTGTCATACTTTGTTGCTTTTTATATAAGAAAAAGCGAACTTAACATCGCCGTATGAAAGACGTTAAGTTCGCTTTTGATATTAACCTTGGTATTTACCAGAGTTTTGGTTTTTCTTTGCTTCAGCTTGTGCGTTTTGTTGTCTCACTTCTTGAGCACTTGTTTCGCTAGCAAATTCAGTACCGAAATTGTTTTTAGATGCTTGAGCATTTTGGTTTTTCACGTGTTGTGTGCTTGTACCAGATGCTGTTTTGTTAGTTTGTTTTGCCATTGTAATCACCTCCACGAAAATTAATATGCCCGGGAGGTAAATAGGGTATGCAAACTTTTTTCAGTATTTTAAAGCGCAAGCACAAAATACATTTACCTTACATTAAAAGTGAACGCCCTCCGTCAATAATAAGCGTTTGACCGCAAATCATATTTGCTTGATCGGAGACTAAGAACATCACTGCATCTACCATATCTTTTGGCTCCACCATACGACCAGCTGGAGTATGTTTGCGCGCATCATCTAACAGTTCATCACGATTTGGGAAGTGCTTTAATGCTTCTGTATCCACAGCACCTCCAGATACAGCATTTACCACAATATTTTTTGGAGCAAGCTCCACTGCTAAATAGCGGGTCAATGCTTCTACAGCAGCTTTTGACACGCCTACTGTTGTATAATTTTCCAAATAGCGAATAGAACCGAGCGAACTGATGGTAACAATCTTTCCTCCGCCTACTTTTTCCATACGTTTAGCCGCTTCTTGTGCACAGAATAAATATCCTTTGCTATTGATGTCCATTGTCCAATTCCAGTGAGTTTCTTCTAATTCCATAATAGGACGTAAAACTCCTGAAGCTGCATTACTTACAAATACGTCTAAGCGACCGAATGCGTCATCAATTTGCTCAAACATTTCTTTAATTTTCTCTACTTTTCCTACGTTTGCTTTAACAACTAATGCTTCTCTGCCTAATGCTTTGATTTCTTCGGCTACTTCCTGCGCTGCACTTTTGCTTCGTGCATAGTTTAATACAATATCGTATCCTTCTTTAGCAAGACGTAAGGCAATCTCTTTACCAATACCTCTGCTGCTTCCCGTAACTAGTGCTACCTTTTGTGACATGATGTCATCTCCCTTATGTATCATATTATCTTTACATTGTACTGATTTTATCGCATAAGAAACAAGTAATATAGGGAAAATAGATAAAACTTGATAAAATGAACGAGGTGAATAGAATGTATGTAGGTCGAGACATGACGGCTCTTTCAATGATTTCTAAAAGCGAGTGGAAAGACAGCGAGCTTGCGTTTTTCCATCACTCTTTACAGCAAATGACGCCGTATTTAAATGCTGAAGGACAAAGTATTCATCAGCAAATTATTAAAGAAATTGAAGCACGAGGCGGGTTACAGCACCACGAAGCAGATTATACACACGGCACGCACGTATCATATGATTAAATAAAAAGAAGCGCGGAGTTTATCCACGCTTCTTTTATTTAACAAGCAAATATTCTTTTAAGATTTTTTGATGGGAAACCGGAAATGCATATTGTTCTAAGTCTTTTTCAGAAACTACTTTCAAATTTTTTAATGCACTGATATCACTTGCAAGCTCTGCTTCATATACTGTGATGTTCCAGACGATATGAGAAAACACGTGCTGAATTGTGGTAAACGGCGCATGAATTTTAATATCAGCTCCGTACTCGTTTTGAATAAATGCCTGAAGCTGCTGATGATCTGGCGCTATACTAAGATCTACTTCTATATTTGGAAATTCCCATAGATTAGCTAAAAGTCCTTTGCTTGGACGTTTATGAATTAGATAATTTCCTTCACCGTCTTTAATCACCGCTGCAGCAAGCTGAAGAGCACGCGGCGCTTTTTTCTTTGATTTAACGGGAAGCTCATTCTGCACTCCTTCTTCAAAAGCGCGGCAGTGTTCGCGAACTGGACATAACAAACAGGAAGGAGAAGTTGGTGTACAGACAATGGCACCAAGTTCCATCATACCTTGATTGAAATAGGAAGGATTATCTGTTGAAATAATTTCATGCACGATTTCTTCAAACAACTTTCTTGTTTTTGGTTTTGCAATATCATCCCAAACGGATAAAATGCGCGATAGCACACGCATGACATTTCCATCTACAGCAGGCTGCGGCACTCCGTATGCAATACTTAAAATGGCCCCTGTTGTATAAGGACCCACTCCTTTTAGTTTGGAGATTTCTGCTGGCGTATTTGGAACTTCTCCCCCGTATTGTTCGTGAACTTCTCGAACCGCATTTTGCAAATTACGGGCACGAGAATAATAGCCTAATCCTTCCCACGCTTTTAACACATCATCTTCATTCGCATAAGCTAAGTCTTTGATAGTGGGAAATTTGCTAATAAAATTATTAAAATAAGGAATGACCGTATCTACTCTCGTTTGTTGAAGCATAATTTCAGATACCCACACCTTATAAGGGTCCTGATCTTGACGCCAAGGTAAAATGCGCTGTTCCTGCTCAAACCAAGAGATTAAGTCATTTTGAAATGCTTGAATATCAAAATTTTGTACAATATCTTTACTTTGTTTCACGTCATAGCCTCCGAGGTATTAACTATACATATACAATGTGTTGCTTTTTGAATCTTAGTAACTTTATGATAACCTTATAACAACTACAAATATGAATAGTAAAATGAATTGTTCAAATAATGAATAAAAACAGCCGATTTGCTGCGTTAATAATAAAATGAGATTTTTTGCTTTAAATCAAGCTTTCATGCTGAATTAGAATAATCTAAGATCGTCATCATCTTACAAAGGAGGAGTTCGCTCTGGATACTGGTACACACATTGCAATGGGAATCGCTCTGGGCGGCCTTGCAACATTAGACCCCACTGTATCTGCGAATACAGCCACAATGGATGCTGTGATGATTGGCGTAATGGCCGGGTCATTAGCACCTGATTTAGACACTGTTTTAAAGCTGCGAAACAATGCACAGTATATCCGCAATCACCGTGGAATTACACATTCTATCCCGGCTGTTATTTTATGGCCTTTGCTTATCGTGCTCATTCTTTCGCTTCTGCTGCCAGGAGCTAACTTGCTGCACCTATGGATGTGGACCTTTGCAGGCGTCATTATTCACGTTTTTGTTGATATCTTTAACGCTTATGGCACGCAGGCTTTACGGCCTTTCACAAATAAATGGATTGCGCTTGGCGTAATCAACACGTTTGATTACGTGATTTTCTCAGCCCACGTGCTCGCAATTTTAATCTGGTTTATTGGAGCAGAGCCAGGACCAACATTCATTACGCTATATGTGTTATTGGCGTTTTACTATGGACTGCGCTTTTATATGCGCCACCAAATCGCCAAGAAGCTTCGAAAACAGTTTCCTGATGTTATCAAGCTCAATATCTCTCCTACGCTGCGTTTCACTCACTGGCACTTAGCCGTGACGACCGAAAAGTACTTTCATGTAGGAAGAGCAATCGGAGAAGAAATTTTTATTTATGATACGTTTGATAAAGTTCCAATTCCTGAATCGGCCGTAATTGAAGTAGCGAAAAAAGATGAAAATTTATCTGCTTTTCTTTCCTTTTCACCTATTTATAGGTGGGAACTGGACGAATATAACGACCACATTGAAGTGCGCTTTATTGATTTACGCTACCGCAGCAAAGACTACTATCCATTTGTAGCCGTGGTCCAGCTTGATTACGATTTAAATATTATTTGTTCGTACACTGGTTGGATTTTCAGTGAGAAAAAATTGCGTAAAAAGCTTGATTACCTCCCGCACTAATCATAACAAGAACAAATATGAAACCCAAAAACGAACCGTCTTGAGAAGACGGTTCGTTTTTATTTAATGTTTTAAATAGTCATCGTTATTTAATAAATGCTGATATTTAGGGTTTTTAACCGCGATTTCATGAAGTTTGTCACCGTAGCTGTTGATGTACATCGTAACAACCTTTTCCGTCGCTTCTTTCCCTTTATAATCATATCCTGCTTTTGCGTAAGATGACTCAAAATCTTCCCAGAAAAGTTCGACCCATGTACGGGCTTGAGCGTATGAAAGCGAACTATTTTTGCTTAATAGCTGATTCGTTAATCTTTCGAATATATCGTTCATAAGAACACCTCGATTACCAAAATTCTTTATGAGTATGTTTGCACTTTTAACTTACACTATAAATGCGGAGTTATTCACTCCCTCATGTACTATATCATAACCGCAACGCTTTCTGTTGTAAAAGGAGAGGTATCGATGCGCAATAAAGCAAAAGATTTTACAAACCAACATCATACTAAGTTTGAAGGCGAACCTCGAGCAAAAGCAGAATACGCTTCAAAACGTGCAAATGGAACGATCAATACGCATCCGCAAGAACGTATGCATGCTTCTAATGAGCGCGAAGAATAACCGCTTGCTTTGCTTATTTGTTTAAAAGTAAAGCGAATATAGATATCAAACAAGCAGCACACTTCGTGCTGCTTGTTCGTCCCTTTATTTTTTCAACATGGAAATAGGCAATGCCTCTTCGTTTTGCGGTGAGCCAAGTCTAAACCCCCATGCAAAAACTCCGTTCATATAATCAATTTTAAAATATGAACCCGGATCTCCTTGAATTTCATATACTTCCCCTGCTTGAAACGTTTCAGGATCCAATAAGTACGATCTAGCCATTGTTACTTTTCTTTCTAATACTGCATACTCATTGACCATGCCAAGCTGTTCAGCTTTTCGTGCTTTTTCTTGAAGAGACCCAATTTCTTGTTGAAGTTCATACGTCGTCATATCACTGTAACGTTTTTCAGACATGCTGTTTTCCCCCTTGTTTGCTTTCATTTTATTATAACAAAAGGTATAACTAAAGGGAGACTATGAAAAGGGAGTTTTGGGAATGAAAACAGTGCTAATCACAGGCGGTGCGACGGGTCTTGGAAAAGAACTCGCAAAACTTTACGCAAAAGACTGCAACGTCATTCTAGCTGGACGCAATCAACAGAAATTAACTGAGGCGCAGCATGAGCTAGGAGAAAACGTATATACGATGTCTGTAGATATTACACAGTATGAAGAAGTAGGAAAATCTGTAGAAAAACTGCTGATGCAGCATTCAGTAGATATCCTTATCAACAACGCAGGCATTGGACATTTTGGTCCTTTGACAGATTATACAAAACAAGCAATCGATGAAGTCATCGATACAAATGTAAAAGGAACTATTTTTTTAACGCAAGCGCTTATGCCTCATCTCTTGACGAGACCTGAACCTAAAGTTATGAATATCATTTCAACTGCAGGACTTCGAGGGAAAGCCAATGAAAGCGTCTATGTGGCAAGTAAATTTGGCGTAAGGGGATTTACAGAAAGTTTAAAAGTGGAGTACCAAGATACCAACCTTCATGTGACGGCAGCTTATATGGGAGGCATGAATACTCCTTTTTGGGATCACAACAACCACATTAAAGATAAAAGCCGCTTGCGCTCAGCTTCAGAAATCGCTGAGATTATTTATAAACAGCAGAATGACTCAGAAGATATTTTGTTTTAAAAAGATTGAAGCATCACAATAAAAAAATCCGAACGAGTTGGATTCTCTATCAAGAATCTCGATTCATCGTTCGGATCTTCCTTCAACTAACATACTTTTTTCCTGGCTCTATTCCTCTTCAATAGAATCTAGAAATGATTGAATTTGTTCAATGGAAAATCCTTTTCTATAAAGAGCCTGCTTCATTTTTTGCTGATATTCCCAGCCTTCATACTTTGAAAAACGACGATGAGCTTTCATTCCTTGATATTGCAGAGCTTCCCAAACCTCATCGCTTTCTTTTTCTGTATCCGTTCGCTGAAATGCTTCTTGAATAACAGAAAACGAATAGCCCTTCACTGCCAATGCTTGTTCCATTTTTTGTTTCATCATTACTTGAGATAATTTTTTATATTTCCCTTTTAACTTTTCAATTAATTTTACAGCAGTTTGAATTTGCTGTTCTTCAGGGTATTCACATAAACTAAGGGTAATAATGGAATCAGAAATCCCCTTTTCTTTTAATTCTCTTTGAATCACATTTGGTCCTTTTGATGTCGTGTTCATCTGAGTTAACACAAATGCTTTGGCAAACTCTTCATCATTTAAATAACGGTGGCTGACTAGTTTCTGAATAACTTGTTGAATAATAGTAGAGTTAATTTCTTTTTTCTTTAAATAATCATGTACCTCTTTTTCAGAGCGCATTCGATAAGATAAGTAAATGATCGCTAAATTATAAGCTTTTTTCTCATCATCTGCATACTGAATTTCCGTTAATTCAAATTCATCAAGCTCACGACCTTTTTTTAAGTCATATTTGATGAGGACATTTTCGTCAACACCAAAACCAAACTCTTCACCTTTACCGTAATCTAAATACACATTATAACGTTCACCGCTATTCTTTTGCGTTGTGATCTTTGTGACAACAGGCATTAACCTTCACCTCATATTTCTTATTAAATTGATGGCTGAAGAACCGCCAAACGTATCATACACATTTTTATTTATCTCAATAAAGGAGGAAGTTCGTATGAAAATTGTTATTGCTGGAGGAACTGGATTCGTAGGTAAAGCTTTAACAAAACATTTTTTAACACAAAAACATTATGTATATATTTTAACACGCAATGCAGATAAAGCTGCAAGAGATCCGAAACTTAAATATGTAGAGTGGATGCAAGAAAACAGCCAACCTGAAGAGCATGTAGAAGGAGCAGACATTTTTATCAATTTAGCTGGCGTTTCACTTAACAGCGGCCGCTGGACGGACGAACGCAAAAAAGCCATCGTGGAAAGTCGCCTTTCTTCTACTCAAGAAATTCTTCGCATTATGGCTTCTTTACCCGAAAAACCGTCACTTTATGTAAATGCAAGCGCCGTTGGTTATTACGGGACATCAACGAAAGAAACGTTCACAGAAGCTTCTCCATCGATCGGGACAGACTTTTTGGCTGAAACGGTAAAAAAGTGGGAAAATGAAGCGCTAAAAGTGATGGAACTCAATATTCGTACTGTCTTAACAAGATTCGGCGTTATATTAGGAAAAGATGGTGGAGCACTTCCTTCTACGGCCCTTCCTTATAAATTATTTGCAGGAGGAACAGTCGGTTCCGGAGAACAGTGGATGTCTTGGGTGCATCTTCAAGACGTCGTGAAGATCATTGATTATTGTATTCATACCGAACAAATAGAGGGAGCTGTTAACGTCACTGCCCCAAATCCCGTTCAAATGAAAGAGTTTGGAAAGACGATTGGAAAAGTGTTGAATCGTCCTCATTGGATGCCCGTACCTAGCTTTGGCCTTCAGCTGCTGATGGGAGAAATGAGTATGATTATTTTAAAGGGACAGCGCGTTTTACCTGAAAAATTGATTCAACAGAATTACATTTTTACATATACTGTATTAGAAGATGCATTGCGAGATTTACTCTAGTTATTTTCTGTTATTTCCCTAAAACAGGTGACTAAGCTGCCGATAGATAGGAGTAACTTTATGAAAACCATTCTCTTGAAAAATGCAACGCTCTATCCTATTACGTCAAAACCTATTTATAATAGTGATGTGCTCATTCAAGATGGAAAAATTGTTTTAATTGGGCCAAACTTGCAGCCACCTCTTCGAGTAGAAGTCATTGACTGCAAACAGCGTTATTTATTCCCTGGATTTATTGATGTTCATACACATCTAGGATTATATGATGAAGGAACCGGCTGGGCCGGGAATGATGCTAACGAAACCATTGAACCTATGACTCCACATATCCGAGCTTTTGACAGTGTACATCCTTTAGATCCTGGGTTTAAAGATGCCATTGAAGCGGGTATTACGTCTGTACACATTATGCCAGGAAGTGCAAATGTGATTGGAGGCACAACTTCCGTTATTAAAACAGCTGGAACAAGCATTTCTCAAATGTTAATTCAAGAGACAGCTGGACTTAAGATTGCGCTAGGAGAAAATCCAAAACGAATTCACAGCCACGGCAATAAAGAATCGATTACGCGAATGGGTATTATGGGGATGCTGCGAGAAGCCTTTTATCACGCAGCAAGCAGTGACAACAAAGATGATTTGCGCATCAAACCTCTCACTCAAGCACTGAATAGAGAAATTCCAGTTCGGATTCATGCTCATAGAGCCGATGATATTCTATCAGCTCTTCGCTTAGCAGATGAATTTCATTTAGACGTCCGTATTGAGCACTGTACAGAAGGCCATTTAATTGCTAAAGAGCTGGGTGGAAGAAATTTAAAAGTGAGCGTAGGTCCAACTTTAACACGCCGCTCAAAGGTTGAACTTAAGAATAAAACGTGGAAAACCTATCAAGCTCTTTGCAATGAAGGAGTAGAAGTTTCCATTACAACGGACCATCCTTATACGCCTATTCAGTATTTAAATATTTGCGCATCCATTGCCGTACGTGAAGGACTCGAAGAGCAAAAAGCATTAGAAGGCATCACGATTACTGCTGCTCGGAATCTCCGTATTGATCATCGAATCGGCAGTATCGAAGCAGGAAAAGACGCTGATTTAGTGCTATGGAGCCATCATCCCTTTCACTACTTAGCAAAGCCTATTTTCACCATGATAGATGGTAAAATATTATTTAAAAAAAATTAACATTTTACCTATTTTCTTTTTTTATTTTTTTTAGTATGATACGTTTAGAAGCATGTGAATTTCACAAAAGCATAAACATCACACGTTGACTTTTTATGTTTGTTGACTTGTAATGGGAAGGCAAATGGTGCGCCACCAGGTAACTGGTTCTAGTGGGTTCGATTCCCACCCCGAAATTTTTTTAATTATTAAAAAATTTCGAGGGTGGGGACTTGATTGGAGTCTGTATATACCCTCGATCAGGAGGGAAAAGTTATGTTAAAAAAACGTGACCTAAATGACTGTCAATCTCTATACGAACTCATGGTACATCCTGATGTCTTCCCTTTTGTTCGTCATAAAGCCCATTCCTATGAAGAATTTTTATTTGTGACTAAACAAACGATGGAAGCAGAAGATCATGGAGAAATTATTTCTCGCACGATTTTAGATGAATGGGGTAACCCTATCGGCACCATTAATTTATTTGATGTACAGGATCAAGCCGGTTTTTTAGGCACTTGGCTTGGCAAACCGTTTCATGGAAAAGGATATAATCAAATTGCAAAAGAAGCGTTCTTTAATGAACTGTTCTTTGAGTTAAATATAGAGCGAATTTTTATGCGAATTCGTAAAATCAATATCAGGTCTATTAAGGCTGCCGAAAAACTGCCTTATGCAGTACTTGCAAATGAAACACACAAAGCTTTATACGATGAAATTAATCAACATGAAGACGTATATGATTTATACGAAATTCCAAAAGACTTGTATACATTATACTACCTGCGTCACGAACAAGACGTTCAAGAAGATCACCAGCTTAAAGAAGCGTAAGAGTCTCTCCGTTACACGGAGAGCTTTTTTTTATGATTAAAAACGAGAGATTCTGGAAAAAATAAGTAGCATGATCGAAAAACGTTAATTGGAGGTTTTTTTATGTCTGAAAAGAAACGAAAAGAAAACGCAAAAAATACGTTAAGTAGCGCTCAAGAAATCTATTACGGCCGCGAGTTTAAAAAAGCGGATCGTGCAGGCGGCTACACGAAAAAATAAGTGAGGCAAAACATCTCTATCCAACGCTTGATCATCCCAACGTCCTTTCTGTACACTGTGTATCGGAAGGACGTTTTATATTATGTAAAGATAATAACACGAAGATTTCATGCGTATGATTTACGTTTTTTTAATAATCTACTATATCCACAAAGTTTACCCACAATTATGTGGATAATGTGCATAACTTTATCGGATATGTATATTACCGCTTTCATAACTTGAAATGACAGTGGGTAATTTTTATGTAAATTTTCTGAAAAAATGTGAATAATGTGGATAAAGTTGTGAATATCCTATACAATTCAGCAGTTAACTTCTTGTTAACCTGTGGATATCTTCTTTAGCGCTTTCGTTTGTTTTAGTAGCATGAAAGCTTTTGATATATTATAAGTATAATAATAAAAAGTAGGGGAACTTCCCCTACTTTTTTATGATTGGAAACAATATATCCACACTTGTTCCTTGATTTAACTGACTAGAAAATGTCATCTGCGCATGATGAGCTTTAATAATCCGATAGCTAACCATCAGCCCTAAACCTGTACCTTTTTCTTTTGTACTATAAAAAGGCTCACCTATCTTCGCTAACCGTTCAGGAGGAATACCTTGCCCTTCATCAGCAAGCTGCAGCCAAAGGTGGTTTTCTTTTGCTTTAATCGTAATATGAATGCCCCCTCCTTCAGGCATTGCTTCGATAGAGTTTTTAATAATATTAATAAATACTTGTTTTAACTGATTTTTATCTCCATATACCTGCGGTAATTGCTCATCCCTTTCAAATATGAAAGCTACCTTTTTTTCTACTGCTTCAGGTTCAAGAAGCGAGCACACTTCTTGAACAAGCGCTTGCATATTCAAGGGTTCAACATTCATAACCTGAGGTTTTCCTAACATCAAAAATTCTTCTACGATTCCATTCATTCGTTCTAATTCAGTTTCCATGATATCTATATACAAAGCATCTTTGGGATTTTGTTCTTTTAATAAGTGAACAAAACCTTTTAAAGAAGTCAAAGGATTTTTGATCTCGTGAGCAACTCCAGCTGCAAGTTCTCCTACAACGGCAAGCTTCTCAGAAGTTCTAAGCTTCTCTTCTGCTTTTTTACGCTCCGTAATATCTGTCGATACGCACAGCATTTGAATCACTTCCTGTTTTTCATTCATAATAGGAAGTTTTGCTGTTTCGACCCAGCGCCGGTTTCCTTTCGAATCTTTAAACTGTTCTTCTAATACCATCCCTTTTTGCGTACAGTTTGAAAACGTCCCTTTATATAAAAGATCTGATTGAAGGTTGAATTGATATTTATCAATTGGTTGTCCAATCAAGTCATCAGATTTTTCACCTAGCAGCATCGCAAAAGATTCATTAACAAGAATGAACTCCCTTTTTTGATTAATGGCATAAATATAGCTTGGATTAATGTCAATGACTTGTCTTAAAAACGTTTTTTGTTCCTGCAGCTGATTTTCTTTTTGCTGTAAATTTGCTTTAGAATGGCGTATATAGCTAATCATTTCATTAAACTGTTTAGATAAAGTACCGATTTCCCCCCGCTCAATTTCTCGTTCCGGAATTTTTTGATTAAAATTCCCGCGCGCTACTTGTCCCGCCAATTCATATAGTTTACGAATAGGATTCACAATTTGCCTTGCATATAACGCAGTAAAAAAAGAAAGCAGTAAAATTGTAATACCTGAAACGGTCCAAAGCGTTTTTTCAAACGTTTCATAAGGCCTGTAAATTTCTTCAACGGGTAATTCAGCGACAATTCCCCAATCCAAAACAGGAATATATTCAAATGACGCAAAGAAGTACTTACCTTCGGTGTTCACAACGCGCTGATATCCTGATTTATGATTCATCGTTTCCTGAACGATTTCATTTTCCCTGGCATTTTCACCGATTCTCTGTTTCTCAGGGTGTGAAATAATTCTACCATTGCGGTCTACAATAAACGTATAGCCGTTCTCTCCTATATCGAACGTTTGAAAAATGGATTGAAAGCTTTTATTTTCTTCAATGCGCAGCGCTAAATTTATAACTTTTTTTACATTTTGCTGCTCATCCAAAATAGGAATTGCCATCACCACAATGTAATGCTTTGTGTCTGCTGAAACGACATCGCTTAAATATATTTTTTTAGTTCGCAGCGCTTCTTGAAAATATTTTCTTTTACTTAAGTTCACGTGCTTCATACTCTTTAAATCATCTGGGTAATAATGCTCCACATACCCTTTTGTATTAAAAATGGTTCCGCTATCGATATACGGTGAAATATTAACTATTTTCTGCAGTTCTTTGTCTATCTCTTGTTCATCATCTGATAAAAAAATAGGATCTTGCTGTACCTCGTCGCCCAAGCTCCAAATATCTTTAATAACGATGTTAATTTGCTCTTTCATTCTCTTGACGGTTTTATCAGTTACCTGTCGATATTGATCTTGAGAAATATTAGGCAGCATCACTCTTGAAACTATAAACATTAGCGTCAGTACGGTACAAATAAGAAGCACATTAATCGTGAAGATTTTCCAAAACGTATGAGATTTAAACCATTTCATGTTTGTTCACCTTAATTCAATGAAGTCTACCTCCATTGTACTGCAAAATGAAAACTTTTCCATGTAAATGATAGAATTCCACCTTTAGACATAGAAGAAAAGCATTTGGTTCTACATTACTATCAGAAAACTATGAGCTTTTTCACTGTATTTTCTGCTAAAACTTTTTTAGGGTTCTTATATAAACTTTGCTTACTGCATTTTCTTCATACAGTAGAAATCAATTATTTATCTTCCAATAAAAAGACCCCATCACGAAATGATGAGGTCACCCATTTACTATTTCTTCTTCCTTCTAGCCCCGTAAAAACCAAATAAGAGAATAAACCAAACGGGTGTCAACAATAAGGCTGGGCGCGTCGCATCAGAAAACAGCATAATAATAAGAATCACTGCAAACAACGCTAGCACAACATAGTTTATAAATGGTGTTAACGGTGCTTTGAATGTTGATGCTGCATGTAGCTGTGGACGTGTTTTTTTATATCTTAGATGGCAAATCAAAATGATACTCCACACCCAAATGAAACAAATAGCGCTGATGGTTGTTACGATGCCAAAAGCTTGATCTGGTATCAGTTTGCTTAACAAAGCTCCCGCCGAGATAACCAGCGTAGATACAAACAATCCGTTGCTTGGTACGTGGTTTTTGTTCAGTTTTGCAAACGTAGATGGCCCTTGGTCATTTTTACTTAAGTTATATAAGATACGGCTTGTTGAAAACATTCCGCTATTACAAGCAGAAGCGGCTGAAGTTAATACAACAAAATTAATAATTCCAGCAGCAAGCGGAATTCCGACTAAACTAAAGGTTTTAACAAATGGGCTTTCTGCTGCATTCAATTCCATCCACGGGTTAATAAATAAAAGGACGATAAGCGCTCCAACATAGAAAAATAAGATTCGCAGCGGAATTTTATTAATGGCCGATGGAATATTTTTTTGGGGATTTGATGTTTCCGCTGCCGATACCCCTACCAATTCAACCCCGACGTATGCGAAAATAACCATTTGGAATGAAAGTAAGAAACCTGAAACACCGTTTGGAAACAGTCCTCCATGACTCCAAAGATTTTGAACCGTAACGGATCCTGCATCTGTTTTAAATCCGATTACCAGTAAAATAACGCCAATAACAATTAACGCAAGAATCGTAATAACCTTTATTAAAGCAAACCAAAACTCTAATTCTCCAAATAATTTTACGGTTAATAAGTTAAGTCCTAATAAAATGATTACACAAATAAGTGCAGGAATCCACTGAGGAATATTGAACCAATATTTCACATATACGCCAACGGCAATCACATCAGCCATAGCTGTCATGATCCAGCAAAACCAGTACGTCCACCCTGTGACAAATGAAGCCCATGGTCCAAGATACTCTTCAGCAATATCTGTTAACGATTGATAACCTGCTTTAGACAGCAGTAGTTCTCCTAGCGCTCTCATCACAAAGAAAAGCGAAATACCCACAATTAAATAAGCAAAGATGATAGAGGGACCTGCAAGCTGTATGGCTTTACCAGAACCTAAAAATAATCCCGTCCCAATGGTTCCTCCAATCGCGATTAGCTGAACATGACGATTGGATAAATCCCTCTTTAATTCTCGTTGTTCCAACTCTAACTCCTCCTAACAATAAAACCTTTGATGCGATCGTGCGGACTACAAAATAAAGCCCAATAAAAAAAGAGATTGGATGCGCTCCAATCTCATGGTCATAAGAATAACAAATATTATGGTACATGCTACCAATTAGTAACATGCCAAATAAATATCCGGTACTCTTCTGTCCTTTTGCCTGAGATTGTGAACCCTTCGGCGTCGCGAAACTATCGCGATCTCTCCAGAAGCTGCTCCTGCTATAGTGTGATCCATAGCAATCATAGCTTTCTACGTATTAAATTTTTCAATCAAGATAATGACTGTCGAATAGTTGTTTATTCTAATACCAGATGGATGCTTTGTCAATAGGAGAAATTAGTTTCATTTATTTTCCTTATTTGAAATATGATACTACATAAAAACCTTGTTCCTTTACTTGTGATAAAGACCTCCTTATTACAAAGAAAAAAGAGCAGAATCAAATCTGCTCTTTTACTCTTTTTCTATTCATTTCTTTAACGTCAAACTCACTACATTCTCCACATGCGCTGTATGAGGGAACATATCAACAGGCTGAATGTAATCAACGTTATAAGCCTTCGACAGCTGCTGCACATCTTTGGCTAATGTGGATGGATTACAAGATACGTAAACCACTTTCTTTGGCTTTACTTGTAAAATTGTTTTTAGAAGCTTGTCATCACAGCCTGTTCGCGGCGGGTCAACGACGATAACGTCTGGCTTCCAGCCTTCTTTTACCCACTGCGGCATCCATTTTTCAGCCGGACCTGTTACATACGTGGCATGTTCAAATCCATGATCTTTGGCATTTTTTCGCGCGTCTACAATGGATTCTTCAATCGTGTCCATTCCGCGAATTTCTTTGACATCTTTAGCAAGCCATAAGCCAATTGTCCCTACTCCGCAGTAAGCATCTACGATTTTTTCACTGCCTGTTAGCGCAGCTGCTTTTTTTACTTCTTCATATAGCTTCACCGTTTGGAGAGGATTCAGCTGGAAAAATGCACGCGCTGAAAGTTCGAATGAGATATCACCTAACGTTTCTTGAATCACCGACTTTCCAGCAAGTGTAAACGTTTCGTCTCCAAAAATAAGCGATGTTTTTTGACCGTTTACGTTTTGTACGAGTGATTTCACTTCCGGCAGGCGGCGCTGAATTTCTTTCATCAGCAGCTCTTTTTTCGGAATTTCTTTTTTAGCTGTAATCAAGACAATTTGAACTTCACCCGTTTCAAACCCTACTCGAGATACAATGGTACGCACAATTCCACGGCGTTTACGCTCATTGTAGATAGGAATTTGAAGGTCTTGTAAAATTTGTTTTATTTCTTTTGTCACGTGATTTGTAGCTTTATGCTGAATGGGACAGTTTTCAATATCAATCAAGCGGTGAGAATTCAGTCCATACAAACCCGCAATGACTTTTTGTTTGTCCACGCCGACTTGAAACTGAGATTTATTACGGTAGCGCCACGGATCTTCCATACCAATCGTTTGGCGAGTTTTTTCCTCTACTTTTTTTAATGAACTGTGACGTTCGAACGCTTGCAGAACAATATCTCGCTTGGATTCTAGCTGACCTTCATAAGATAAGTGCTGAAGCTGGCAGCCTCCGCACTGGTCGTAAATCGGACAGGGTGCTTCTACGCGATGAGGAGATTTTTTGCGAATTCGCTTGATTTTCCCTTCGGCAAACTTATGCTGAACATTTGTTGCTTCTACAACCACTTCTTCATTCGGTAATGCTCCCGGTACAAAGACGACTTGGCGCTTAAAATAGCCTACGCCTTCTCCATTAATACCGAGTCTTTTTATCGTCAACGGAAACGTTTGTCCTTTTTGAACTTTCATTTCAGTTTTTGGTTTATTCATGAGACCAACTCCGATTAGTTTAAATTCTTTATATAGTTATTAACGGTCTTTAGCTGCTTAAAACCTATTGGACCGTATCGCTTTAAAAAAGACATCAACGCATATTATAACACTTCAACAGCAAAAAACCGACAGAAGAAATATTCCCGTCGGTTTTTATCTTTATTTCGTTTTAGAAGGACTTTTCTTCAATTGTTTACGTTCGTTCATTAAATCATCAATGCTTTTAAACGTATAGCCCTGCTTTTTTAAATCCACAATCGCTTGATCTAACGCATCTGCGTTATCCTTTGAAACGGTATGCAGAAGCATGATCGCACCTGGATGTATTTGAGTCATCATATTGTCGTATGAGTAGCGCCAGCCTTTTTGTTCATTCACTTTCCAGTCAACAAATGCTAGTGACCAAAATACATTCGTATAGCCTTCTTGCTTTGAAAGAGCTAGCGTTCGTTCGCTAAATACACCTCTAGGTGAGCGGAGATACTTCATTTCATCACGACCGGTAATATTCTTGTATTCATCTTTTACTTTTTGCAGCTCTTCTTTAAAACGTGCATCATCCACTTGAGTTAAGTCAGGGTGATGCCATGAATGATTGCCGACAATATGCCCTTCTTTTACCATTCGCTTAATTAGCTTAGGCTCTTCTTTTAAATAGTGTCCTGTTACAAAAAACGTCGCAGGAACCTTTCTTTTTTTGAGCACGTCTAATACCTGCGGTGTATAGCCATTTTCATAACCGTTATCAAACGTTAAATAAATGTTTTTTTTAGTTGTATCGCCGAGGTAAAACGCATCATACTTAGCAAGAATGTGTTCATAAGCTGTACCTGCGGATGCAGGCTTGTGATTTTTACTTTTTTGAAATCCCCAGCTGATCGGAGTGTTTGGATACATTTGTGCTTCAACAGATGCTATGCCTGTTGACATCACGAATAAAAAAACGAGAAAAAAGGTGAACCGGCGCATAAGAAGCTCCTTTCGGAAGTCATTTTACGCTTAGTATCCACTCAATTTTCTCGTTCATGAACGTTACTTTTTACCATACGTTCCCGAAGTATGTTTATTTAAATACCGGTTCTTTAAATTGCTCAAGCTTTTCAAATGAAGACTTGTCTACATCTGCATGCAAGCTGTTTCCGTGTGAATCCATCGTCACTACAGCTGTAAAACCTTCTACTTTTAAATGCCACATTGCTTCAGGAATACCGAACTGCATCAAATCAACGCCTTCTACGCTCTTGATACAATCAGCATAGTACTGCGCAGCTCCGCCGATAGCATTTAAGTATACGCCCCCGTGCTCTTGAAGAGCAGCAAGCGTTTTAGGACCCATACCGCCTTTACCGATAACCGCGCGGATACCAAATTTCTTCATAATATCTCCTTGGTAAGGTTCTTCACGGATACTTGTTGTTGGTCCTGCAGCGGTTACGTGCCATTTTTCATCTTCGTCTTTTAACATAACCGGGCCACAGTGATAAATGATTTGTCCATTTAAATCAATTGGCGCATCGTGGTCTGTTAAATGTTTATGAATAGCGTCGCGTCCTGTGTAGATCATACCGTTGATGCGCACTACGTCACCAACTTTTAATTCACGAATTTGCTCTTCTGTAATAGGTGCTTGTAATACAACTTCTTTTGTTTCATCCGCATTTTGTTTCTCTTCTGCACCTGCATTTTTATTAAAATCTACTTCTTCGCCTTCTTGATACAGCCACTCTTGAACGCTTCCTGTATCAGCGTTGATTTTAATACCTAAGCGACGGTAAGCCCAGCAGTTATACGCAACTGACACATAGAAGCTAGCAGGAATACGATTGATTACGCCGACTTTACAGCCAAGTAATGTCGTTTCTCCGCCAAAGCCCATTGTACCGATTCCTAGCTTATTAGCATTCTCCATTACATACTCTTCTAATTCTTTCAGCTGAGCGTTTGGATTTTCGTCATCTAAGTTTCGGAACAGCTGCTCTTTTGCTAATTCATAGCCTGTTGTACGGTCGCCACCGATTCCAACACCAATGACGCCGGCGCTACAGCCTTGGCCTTGCGCTTGGTATACTGAGTGCATCACACATTTACGAATACCGTCTAAATCACGGCCAGCTCGGCCTAACCCTTCTACTTCACAAGGCAGGCTATACTGAATGTTTTTATTTTCACAGCCGCCGCCTTTTAAAATAAGACGCGCATCAATATAGTCATTTTCCCACTGTTCAAACTTAATAACCGGCGTGCCTCCGCCTAAATTATTACCGCTGTTTTCTCCCGTTAACGAATCTACAGAATTAGGGCGAAGCTTTCCGTGCTTTGTTGCTTCTTCAATTGCCCAATAAATCGCTTCTTTAATTTGAAGCTGATTCACTCCTACAGGGGTTTTAATTTTAAATGTTGGCATACCTGTATCTTGACAAATTGGCGATAAGTTATCATCCGCCATTTTAATATTATTGGTAATGGTCGCTAAAGACATTGCTGCACGCGTTCCTGCATTTTCACGCGCTTTTGCCTTTGCGATAGCACGTCGAACGTCTTTTGGCAATTTTGTAGATGTTTCAACAATTAAATCGTACATGCTTTGTTTTAAAGCTTCAATCATCACTTAATTCCTCCCATATCCCGCTAATGTATGTATTTATCTATCTGTCGTACAACTTTCAAAATTTATTATACTCCTTCAAAAATTGTTTCGAAAGACCTTTATAGGAGGATTTCTACTTCAAGCAAAAAAGCGCTAGTTTTTCTAGCGCTTTTTTCTTCTTCATTCTTTATCTTTTTTAAACTGCTCACATTTTGCTTCTAGGTCATCAATCATTGTAATCAAACGGTCAATATCTTCTAGATCTGTGTTTTCAGGCTCCATAGAGTCTAATACATGTACAAACATATTTAAACGATCTTTTAAATAACGTACTTGTGAATCTTTATCTCGAACGGCGTTTCCCATTTTAAACCCTCCTGATGTAGCTTTTCATTCTTATTTCCTTATATCCTAACGAATACTTTCATATTTGACAACTAAAAGCAATAAAATCCATAATAGTCACTGGTGTCCGTTTTGAATGGGACGTATAATTTAGTCTAGCAGGACGGACCGTGAGATGTTTTCATCATCATTTCACTTTACGGAAAAATAAAAGGAGTTTTTTTATGGCCACTTTACAACGAATTACCCCGGAGTTCGATCCGTGGGAAGCGTATTTAGATATGAAACAATATGGCAAACCGACGCTCACAAACGTTGAATTTACAACAACGACGCTTTGTAATATGCGATGTGAGCACTGCGCAGTTGGATATACGCTGCAGCCAAAAGACCCAAACGCACTGCCTCTTGATTTAGTTTTAAAACGTCTCGATGAAATTCCAACTCTTCGGGCGTTAAGCATTACGGGCGGAGAGCCTATGATGTCCCTATCTTCTGTGAAAAATTATGTGGTGCCTTTATTAAAGTATGCACATGAACGTGGTGTCCGTACACAGATTAATTCAAATTTAACATTAGATCTTGCTCGTTACGAACAAATCATTCCTTATTTAGATGTTTTACATATTTCTCACAACTGGGGAACGATGGACGATTTTGTGGAAGCTGGCTTTGCAATGATGGAGCGAAAGCCTACTTATGAGCAGCGCGCCAAATATTTCGACCGTATGATTGAAAACAGCCGCGCGCTTGTAAAAGCAGGTGTAACGGTATCAGCTGAAACGATGTTAAATAAACGTACGCTTCCTCATATGGAAAAAATTCATCGTCAAATTGTGGATGAAATGCTTTGTCAGCGTCACGAAGTACACCCTATGTATCTAAGTGACTTTGCCAGCACCTTAGAGACATTATCTCTTCCTGAAATGCGTCAAGCGATTCATCACCTTCTTGATATTCGAGATGAAAATGTGTGGATGCTATTCGGCACGCTGCCGTTTTATGCATGCAGTAATAACGAGGAAGACTTAACGCTTTTACAGCGCTTGTATAGCAGTAAAAATGTAACCGTTCGAAACGATCCAGACGGACGTTCTCGCCTAAATGTAAATATTTTCGACGGAGATATTATCGTAACTGATTTTGGTGATACGCCTCCTCTTGGCAACATTCAAGATACAAAGCTTACAGACGCTTTTGATACGTGGCAGCAAAGCACAATTTCTAAAGAACTTAGCTGCCATTGTTCAGCGGTCTCTTGTTTGGGACCTAATATTTTGGTAAAAAACAGCTATTATCAAGATACTGATTTTAGCAAACTCCAAGCGAACATTACAAAATAACAAAAAGAGATTCCACCACTGGAATCTCTTTTTTGTTATCTCGGCTGATCGTAAGCCCCGAAACTTAAGGAGACATAATCTTGTACTGGAATCCATGCTCCAATTCCTTGAGACGTTACATTTCTCACCACAATTGAACGCTTGCTGCCTTTTACCGTTACATATACTTCCCCATACGTTACTTTTCCCTTTTCACTTACAGCAGGCGTGTACGCATAGAGATAACCTACTTTTTTAGGAGCTACGTTATACACCTGGTCTTTTTTCGTTCCGGCACCTACAAACGTTTGAAATGATAAAGTGAGCTTTGTTTTTTTAGCTGCTTCAATTAGCATCATTTGTTTAACATGATCAGGCTGAGGCACTTTTGCCGTTAATCCGCCTTTTACATGGCTTTGATTTTCCTGACTGTACATCATTTTGTACTGAGTTTTTCCTGCTCTGTTATCATAATGATTCGTATTGATTCGCTGGTGCTGCCAGTTAACGTTTGTTTCTGTTGATTCATAATTTAACGGCCACTGTCCTAAAAAAATGGTTGCTCTAAATCCAATTGCCCATGGAGTTTTAGAAATGTTTGATTCATTTAATATACGAATTAAATCAGGGTTTTCAATTTTTACATTTGACGTTTCAATGAGCTCTTTTGTGAACTCACTCGGCTGCAAATAAGGCGTGTCTTGACTAGCATTTGGATACGTATTTTCTTTTGAAATATTTAAAGCTGAAGAAGGCACGTTGATGGTAGGCTGAGCTGTTTTTGCAATGGCGATCTTCGTTGAACATGAAAACGAAATAATGATGGTAAACACAAATAAAAGCAATTTACGTAACATCTAGAAACTCCTTTCAACATCGTTAATGAATGCAACCATAGTTTTTTCAAACATCCCCTGTTTTATCCTGAATACCAAAAGGGAAATTCTTCTATTCACTCACAAAAAAGAAACGTCCACATAAAGTGAACGTTTCTTTTTTAAATAAGATAAAAACCAATTCCCATAATAATATAAGCACCTAAAAGAGTTGCGCCTTCAAACCAGTTTGTATCTCCGTCATTAGAAATCGCAATTGTTAAAAATACGGCTGTTACCATCGCAATCAACTCAGGCCAAGTAAAAACAAGAGACATTTGGCTTTCGAACATTAGCGAAACAAGTACTAATATTGGTGCTACAAACATCGCTACTTGTAAAGTTGATCCAACAGCAATTTCAACAGCTACACCCATGCGATTTTTAACGGCCATAATAATAGCGGAAGCATGCTCTGCCGCGTTCCCAACAATTGCTACAATGATGACCCCGATAAACAGCTCACTCCAGCCAAAGCTTTCCGAGACAATTTCGATTGTACTTACCAAGCTTTCGGATACATAAGCCACCGCTAACGTAGACAAAAAGAGAACCGCAATCGCTTTCCACATTGACCACTCTGGCTCCTCATGTTCTTCCACTTCTTCACTTTTATGCTGATACACGCCTCGATGCGTGACCAGCTTAAAGAATAACGCCGCTAAGTATAAGATGATGAGAATAATGGAAATTCCGACACTTAGAGACATGGTCTTCGCTTCGTCCATTTCGCTAGCAAACACTTCAGGAATAACAAACGCAACGATAACGGCAAAGATCAATAATCCAGAATTATGTCTTGCATCATAGACATTAAATTCTTGACGCTTAAATTTAAGTCCCCCGATAAAGAATGAAAGACCGCCTACAAGAAGGAGATTTCCTAATACAGAACCGGTTAACGATGCAAGCACCACGGCTGTAAGGCCTTCTTTTAAAGCAAAAATCGAAATAATTAATTCTACAGCGTTACCAAAGGTAGCATTCAATAGACCGCCTATTCGAGGACCAGCTACAACAGCTAAGCTCTCTGTAGCTCTTCCCATAAAAGCTGCGAGGGCAATGATTGTTAAACAGTAAATAATAAACATAAGAACATCTGACCAGTGCATCATGTGCCCAATAACAGATAACGGCACCCCAAGAATAACCGCTATCAGAAAAATCCGATTGATCATCGATATGTACACCTACCTTATTCATTTTTTGACAACAAAATCAATCATATCAAATTAATGGAATTTGTATAGACTCACCGTCAATGTTAGTATTTTTAACCTATCTTTATAAATGATAAACCTCTAATTGATTTTTGATTAAGATATTTAAAAATCAGCCAAACTACCAAGGATAATGAGATAGAATGAGGAGTGAAAAAATGAGTAATGATGTAAAAAATCAAATTTTATCGGTACTGGATGACTATACAATCGGAACGTTAGCTACGATTCAAGATGGAAAACCTTATTCACGCTTTATGATGTTTTTTCATGAAGATCTTGTGCTTTACACCGCCACCAATAAAGATACCCACAAAGTCGAAGAACTAGAAAAAAACCCTTACGTTCATATTTTGTTAGGCTATGATGGGCAAGGTTGGAGTGATCCGTATGTAGAGGTAGAAGCCAAAGTAAATGTAGAAACAAACGAAGAGTTAAAAAAGAAATTTTGGAATGAAAAGTTAAAAGAGTGGATTAAAAGTCCAGATGACCCAAATTTTTTGCTTCTTCAGCTGACTCCTGAACGCATGCGCTATTTTGATAAAGCCGGAAGCAAACCAAAAGAAATATAAAAGTGGACAATGTCCACTTTTATTTTATTTCGAAGGTTTCTGTAACTTCTATACTGTCAATAACCGACTGTAGCATTGAACAATTTTTTCGGGCTAGCTCAATCGATTTTTCAATTTTGTCTAATGGCAGGTCTTTTCCCGTGATGATATAGTGCAAATGAATTTTTTCGATTCGCCCCGCTTTTTCATCATTGCGCGTTACATCAGCTTGGATGCGTAAATCGGAAAAAGCGATTCTTTTTTTCTCTAGAATCTTTCTTAACACGCCTCCGCTGCACACGGCAATGGATGATGTCATTAGCTGATACGGACGAAAGCCATGCTCTTCATCTCCGGCGATATGTAGCTCTCCATAAGGAAAATCTGTCGTAAACCCCGCCTCTTTTTTCATGTTAAATTCCATTTTCTTCACTCCTTTCCTTCATTATAAACCGTTTTTTATATAACCAACTACTCTCACTATAGATCACTTGTTACACCGCGGTTTATTTCCGGGCACCATCACAATAAAAAAATCCGAACGAAGTTGATTCTTGATCAAGAATCAACTTCGTTCGGATCTTCCTTCAACTAATATACTTTTGTCCTAGCCTTTTGTATGACTCCGTATTAAATTAATTTTCCAGCGCGAATATCATCCGTCATTCCTTCGTAAGGCGCTTGAGCGATAACTTCCTCATTGTTTACTCCGACATTTTTGATGAATGTAATGTCAGCAAATTCGGGAACCACGTATTTCGGATATGTTTCGTATTTTTCACGGGATTCATGCATTAAATCAAGATAATCATTTTGATAGCACACGGTAATTTCAGGATGTTCATGTACCCATTTTGGGAAGAAAATAATTCCGTGCATGCGTTTTTCATTAGGCATAAAGTTCAAAGATACATCTGTCCCCGTTGGTTCAGTCCAAGATACTTTATATACACCTTCTGTTAATTTCACAATATCTACTTTTTGGTCACGAACCCATCGTCCTGCCACCATTCCGCTATGAATACGATAATCGATTGTATTTTCGTTTTTAATATAGATTTCATATTCCCATCCGTTTTCGTATGTGTAAATCATATGATTTCCAATAAATTTTTCCATGTCTATACCTCTCCTTTGATTTGATTTATAAAACTTCGTATATGTCTAGCACAACGCTTTCTGGGTTTCTTACAGCAGCGCCTATAAACATGCGGTCCTGTAACCACTTATACTTTGCACTTCCAGTTTCAAAGACAGGAATCGTACGAAAGTAAACGTACTCTGGAGGTATAATTTCACCTTCAGCAGCCTGTTCTCTAAACTCTTCACTAACCTGACGTATTCCATTGTTTTCAATATAAATAAGTTCATCATCTTCTGTTTGAATGACATATCGTGCAGATAAATCGACGCGGCCATCCCAACGAATAATTTGAGAATCCGCTCCACTTGGAAGAATTAAGCCTTTTATTTCCCCGTCTGCAGTACCTGACTTAATGGGAATAAACTGTTTTTTTCCTAATCCTGTATGACCAATAACGACGGGTGTACCAGCATTAATTGTGAATGTTGCTATTTTCTTCAGCCCTGGTTCTATCATAGCAATCACCTCTTAATTGTAAATAAAAACATGTAAATATTTACACGTTTTATTCTACTCCCCTTACATAAAGATGTCAAATGGACAGCACGGCCTGTTTATATCCTTGTCAATAAAGCGTTTTCCTTGTACGATTAAACAGTTGGATTGACAAAATATAGATAAAAAGAGGTTAAATGCTATGGGTGTTACTCATCAACAACGTTTCTGGATTTTAGTTAGCCTTGTCGCCATTTCTGGATTCAGCCAAGGCATGCTGCTTCCTTTAATTGCTATTATTTTTGAGAAAGATGGTCTTTCCTCTACTATAAACGGATTAAACGCAACTGGATTGTACCTGGGCATCTTATTTATTTCTCCTTTCATGGAAGCGCCGCTTCGCAGATACGGATACAAGCCAATTATCGCAGCAGGAGGACTTTTAGTTATTGTATCTTTAGCTTTGTTTCCCCTGTGGAAATCTGTTGTATTTTGGTTTGTGCTCCGTTTATTTATTGGAATAGGAGATCACGCGCTGCACTTTGGAACTCAAACGTGGATTACATCGTCTTCCCCTGCTGATAAAAGAGGTAGAAACATTTCACTGTATGGGCTCTTTTTTGGTATTGGTTTTGCTGTTGGTCCTTTAATGACGCCGTTAATTGAAATTAATCAAGCGCTGCCTTTTATGATTTCTTCTGCTCTATGTCTTCTAACGTGGGTATTTTTATTTTTGATAAAAAATGAATTTCCCCTTCAGGGAGTTGAGGTTAATTCATTAAAAGAAACGGCTAAGCGATTTTCTAAAGCGGCTAAATATGCTTGGATTGCTTTTTTACCGCCTTTTGGATATGGTTTTTTAGAGTCATCACTGAACGGCAGCTTTCCTGTATACGGTTTACGAATTGGATTGCAAGTAGAGTTTATTTCACTGCTGCTGACTTCCTTTGCAGTTGGAGCTATTGTGTTTCAGCTTCCTCTTGGCATACTGAGCGATAAATTCGGACGGAAATTGGTATTAGGATGGATTTTATCAATTGGAGCCGTGACTTTTTTTACAGCAAGTCTCTTGGAAGACACCGCTATTCCATTAGTAGCGTGTTTATTTATAGCAGGCATGGTTGTAGGTTCTACGTTTAGTTTAGGAATCAGCTATATGACGGATTTGATTCCTACCCGTCTGCTTCCTACAGGTAATTTACTATGCGGCATTGCTTTTAGTATCGGAAGCCTTGCCGGTCCTTACATAGGCGGTACTTTTATTCAGTTCTTTCATCATGTCAGCTTTTTTAATATTATTAGCGGGATGCTTGGCTTTATTTTTATCATTCTTTTTGTATTCGGACAAAAAATGCCTATGCAGCAAAAAACAAGCGAGAACTTATAAGTTCTCGCTTGTTTTTAAACTTTTAGCGTTCGGTGCTGAAGAGCTGATTTTTCAATTTGTATCGTCGTATGCTCAATGCCACAGTGATCGTGTACTAAATCAATGGCTTTTTGCAAAATCTGCTGACAATCTTTTTCATCTTCTACGCGCATATGACAGCTCAATGAGTCCAGTCCTGAAGTAATCGTCCAAATGTGTAAATCATGCACATCTTTGACTCCTTCAATGTTTTCAAGAAGGTTTTTTATTTCACTGTGATCCACTCCTTCAGGAGAGCCTTCCATCAAAATATGAACGCTATGAGCAAGCACGCCCCAAGCGCTTTTTAAAATTAATACAGACACAACTACAGAAATAATCGGATCAGCAATATACCATCCAAACAGCATCATAAGAAGTCCCGCTACAATAGCTCCAATAGACCCTAAAGCATCTCCCAATACGTGTAAGTAAGCGCTGCGCAAATTTACATTTCCTTTTACATCGCCTTGTCTCATAAGTGACCATGCGCTGATTAAATTAGCGAGTAAACCAACAGCAGCAATCAGCATCATGCTGCCGCTTGCTACAGACTGCGGCTCCAGTACGCGCTGATAGGCTTCATAAATGATAAACCCTGCTATTACAAACAGTGCCACTCCGTTAAAAAGAGCCGCTAATATTTCAAAACGATAATAACCGTACGTTTTTTTAGCCGAAGCAGCTCGGTTAGCAAACCATATGGCTACGAGGCTAAGAGCAAGTGAGCTTGTATCAGACAGCATGTGTCCGCTATCGGATAATAGCGCTAAACTATTTGTAAAAAGCCCTCCAACAAACTCAAGAACCATAATACCCGCGGTGATAATTAGTGCAATTAACAGACCTTTTTTGTTGCCTTCACGCTGTGTATCAAAATGGTGATGATGACCATGATGATGATGGTGGTGATGATCATGACTCATGCAAAGCCCCTCCTTCTAATCGTTATGTGCGCATTCTACGTGCTGAATCACTTGATGCAGTATTCCAACCACGTGTTCATCGTCGTACGTATAGAAATACGTATTCCCTTCACGGCGATATTTTACTAAACGTAAATGACGCAAGTGAGTTAACTGATGTGAAATAGCTGATTGTGAAACACCAAGCACTTCAACCATATGACCGACTGAACATTCTTCTTGAAATAGCAAATAGAGAATCTTCATTCTCGTAGGATCTGAAATAGCTTTTAGTATTCTTGATGCTTCTTCTACTGTTTGAGGTGATAAAAACGAATGTTCATCTTTTTTCATAACATCTCTCCGTTCATTATATGCAAGTATATGAGCATATGTTCATATATAAATTATAAAGTACCTTTTTCTCTATAGTCAATTATTTACGTCTTTCAAAATTTTTTTGCCTATTTTTAAAAAAAATCCACACAAAATACTTTTTCTGTTATATAATACAATTAAATATAATAAACTGTATTAAAACAGATGGAGAGGAGAATAATAAATGAGCAGACAAGAACGTAAAAACATGATTACATTTATTGAAACAATGAAGGGGATTGACCGTGAAACCTTAATGTACATGACGGATGCCGATATCGAGCACATTTACACTTCCGCTTATAAATATTATGAAGAGCATTTAGATATGTAGTACGTTTTTTACAGAATGCAGACGTCCAGCTGCATTCTGTTTTTATTTTTTAAGCATTAGTTGTTACCTCCTTGCTTGTTCCGTGCTATACTATACTAAATATCCCAATTCAAAAGATAATAAATGGAAAAAGTTTGCTGCTATCGCTGAGATGGCAGCTTTCGTGCTTTTTTAGGGGTAATGATTGTGATTATTTTTCTCAATTATCGTTCAAGGAGGATTTGTATGGAAAATGCGTTACCTAAAAAACAAGAACAAACGCCGCAAACATCTTCTGCTGTCAACGTATTAAAAACACATGGTGAACTCATTGCTGCACTGTTGAGCGGAGTCCTTATTTTAGCCGGCTGGCTGATTTCAAAACAGCAGGATACAGCTGTATCTATTACGCTCTTTGTATTAGCTTATGTGATAGGTGGATTTGCTAAAGCAAAAGAAGGCATTGAAGAAACGATTGAAAATAAAGAATTAAACGTCGAAATGCTAATGATTATTGCTGCCATTGGAGCGGCTGTAATTGGCTACTGGACAGAAGGTGCTATGCTTATTTTCATTTTTGCACTAAGCGGTGCATTAGAAACGTACACCATGAATAAAAGCAACCGAGAAATTAGCGCCTTAATGAATTTGCAGCCGCAAGAAGCAACGCGGCTGATTGGAGACCAAGAAGAAATTGTCTCCATTTCAGATTTACAAATCGGAGACTTGCTGTTAGTTAAGCCGGGTGAACGAGTGCCATCCGATGGTATTGTTGTCTCAGGTCAAACAACGATTGATCAGGCGGCTATTACGGGTGAATCTGTTCCCGTACTAAAACAGCTCGATGATGAAGTATTCGCGGGCACGGTGAATGTGAAAGGCGCCATTACCATTAAAATGACAAAGCCAAGTGCTGAGACGCTGTTTCAAAAGATCATTCAACTTGTTCAAACGGCTCAAAGTGAAAAGTCTCCTTCTCAATTGTTTATCGAACGATTTGAAGGCACATACGTAAAAATTGTTCTATCGGTTGTGGCAGTTATGCTGTTTCTCCCCCACTATGTGCTTGGATGGAGCTGGACCGAGACATTTTATCGAGCAATGATTCTCTTAGTTGTAGCGTCTCCTTGCGCCCTAGTTGCATCTATCACCCCTGCTTCGCTGTCTGCTATTTCAAACGGAGCAAAAAAAGGAATTTTGTTCAAAGGCGGCGTGCATTTGGAAAGGTTAAGCCATTTAAGCGCAATTGCTTTTGACAAAACAGGCACGTTAACAAAAGGAAAGCCAGAAGTGACAAATGTTATTGTACGTTCTGATATAAACGAACAGGAATTTCTTATTAAAATAGCATCAATTGAACGTCAGTCTAATCATCCGCTTGCTCAATCCATTGTTGACTTTGTGAAAAACAAGCAGGAATTGACGCTCGTTCAGCCAGATTCACTTGAAGACGTTCCCGGATACGGTGTGATTGGGTCTCTTCAAGGAGATACGTGGAAGATAGGAAAAGCAGATTTTGTAGGTAAAGAAGAAGCAGCTGAATTTGAAAATGGGATTTCATCTACGCTTGCCAGTGAAGGAAAAACGATTGTGTACGCAAAAGACCAGCATGGTATTGTGGGATTGCTTGCGCTAAAAGACGTTGTACGAACAGAAGCTGTAGAAGCTGTTAAATCTCTTAAAGAGCAGGGTATTCATACCGTCATGATTACAGGAGACAGCGAAAAAACAGCCGAGGCCATTTCAAAAGAATGTGCCGTCGATGAATACATTGCAGAATGCTTGCCTGAAGCGAAAGTAGATAAAATTAAAGCGTTAAAAGAAAAATTCCCTACCGTTTCAATGGTGGGAGATGGTATTAACGATGCACCTGCTCTCGCTACTGCTAACGTTGGAGTAGCTATGGGAGAAGGAACGGATGTGGCACTTGAAACGGCAGATATCGTTTTAATGAAAAATGATTTATCAAAAATTTCGGATGCAGTAGCTCTTTCCAGACGAATGAACTCAATTGTGAAGCAAAATGTTATTTTTTCTATTGCCGTCATCTTTTTATTAATTTGTTCGAATTTTTTCCAAGTGCTTGATATGCCATTTGGTGTTATTGGTCACGAAGGCAGCACCATTTTAGTTATCTTAAACGGCCTTCGCTTGCTAAAATCTTAACGAAAATAAGCCTAACGTATTTGTTAGGCTTTTTATTATGGAAATCAATGCCTTAATGGTAACCGTTTTGTCCATTTTGGCTGTTGCTTGTTTTATGCTTTGGCTGGCTCTTTTTATTTTGTTTTGTATTGCTTCCATCTTTTTTTGTATGCTTTGTCATGATGTAAAACCTCCCTTTCACTTTGTTAGTATGCTCATATCTTGCGAATGATTTCATCCCAATTTGTGACTATGAAGATTTGACTCGGCGGTCGTAGAAAATAGCGTTAATTTCTCCTCCAATAACGATAATCATACCCGATAGGTACAGCCAAATAAGCAAGATAATAATTCCGCCCAAGCTTCCATATGTAGCCGTATAGTTATTGAAATGATTTACATAGTACGCAAATAGCATCGATACCACTGTCCATCCGACCGTAGCAAAAGCCGCTCCTTTTACAACATTTCGAATCAGCAGCTTTTTATTAGGAGCAAAGTAATACAACCCCGTAAAAACAGTAAACAAAATGAGACCGCTGATAATCCAGCGGGAAGCAGACCATAAAGCGAGAAAAGTTTCTGAAAATCCAAACGTAGACGATAAATAAAGACCAATCATATGACCAAAAACAGGAAGTAAAAGCGCTACAATAATAACAAATATCATCGCAAAAGTAAGGAGAACTGCCATGCCTCTCGCCACTAAAAACGGCCGATTTTCTTGTACGTGATACGCTCGGTTAAATGCCCTTACGATCGCATTAATTCCATTTGAAGCAGACCACATCGTGGCAATGATACCAAAGGACAATAGTTTTTCATTATGAGAACCAATGATATGAGAAACGTTGCTTTCAATCATGTGCAGCGTTTGCTGTGGCGCTACATTTTCGACCAAGTCAAGCAGATCTGTTGATTCCAATGGCAAAAATCCAATCAGCGTAATTAAGAAAATTAAAAAAGGAAATAGCGAGAGCAGCAAATAATAAGCCAATTCAGCTGATAAGCTGGGCAGCTCATCTCGATGAATGCGGCCCATCAGTTCTTTTCCAAACTTTACGATGTTATTTATGTATATTCCAGCCATATGTGCCTCCTTATTTATTTTTGTTCATCACCATACTTCTCTACAAATGCTTCTTTTGTATCGTTTACAATTTCCATCACCTGAGGGGTTGTTTCTTTTAACTTTTCTACTTTTCCCGCTACAAATGATACATCTTCAGAAACTTGCTCAATGGTCGTACGGATCGTTTCATATTTCTCTTTCACAGTATCCGTCACAAGTTCAGGATGCTGAATAAGAGTTTTTGTTTTGTCTTTCAGTTTTTTACTTCCTTGAATGACGGAACGTCTGGTTTCTTTATCAAATAAAGAAACAGCTCCTCCTATAATTGCTCCAATGACCATACCTTCTACTAGCTTATTTCGTTTACCCATTTGTCGTTTCTCCTCCGTTTTTTATTTTTTAAGTATCACTTATTCTGAGAAATGCTTCTCTATAATTTCGTCTAAAAGAGCCTTGCATCCTTCTTGAACTAAGTCATATACTTCGTCAAAATTTCCCGTGAAATAAGGATCAGGCACATCTTCAATATGTAAATCGGGCACAAAATCCAAAAGTCTTGCAATATAACCTGTTTTAGTATGTCCAGCCATCCTTCTCAGATTTCCTACATTTTCGATATCCATTCCAATAATATAATGGAATTTAGCTACATCCTCTTGAATCACTTGTCTTGCTGTTTGCCCTTTAAAATCAATGTTGTTTTTCGTTAAAATAGACTGCGTCCCTTCATGAGGAGGATTGCCTTTGTGCCAGCCTCCTGTGCCTGCAGAATCTACGTGAATTTGTCCTTCTAGCCCTTTTTTCTTCACCATATCTTTAAAAACCGCTTCTGCCATCGGTGAACGACAAATATTTCCCAAACAAACGAATAATACGTTAATCATAGTCTCGACTCCTTTCCCTTATTACAAACATTATATACAATCATTTTTAAACTAAAAAATAGTTTTCTTTTATTTATATCGTTTCCACTCTTCTGTGGATAAGAACCTGACATAAAAGTGTTCACACGATAAAAACATGTTACAATAAAAAAAACGCAACTGGAAGGATGAACAAAGTGGATTTATCAGTAAAATCTCCAGAGAATATTAAACATATGGTCGATAGCATTAGTGAAAAATTGCGCATGCTAAATATCGGAGCAATTAAAGCTGAAGCTTTTGACGAAGAAATGTATGAAGACTTAAAGTACTTATACGATATGGTAATGAGAAAAGATTCTTTTAGCCCAAGTGAAATGCAAGCGATCGCGGAAGAATTAGGTACACTGCGTAAACAAGCTTAATGACAACTCCGTCAATGACTAATAGCCATTGACGGTTTTTTCTACATTTTTTTCTATACATGAATGCTGCACCTTTTAGCGAGCAAATAAGAGTTAAATCGTTTACATACACATAGATGAAATATTCCCAAAAATCTTTCTTTTTTATTAGGAATTGACGTTTTTATTATTTGTCTATAGAATGTATCGAAATACCTAAAGCTCGTATAGTCTTGGAAATAGGGTCCAAGAGTTTCTACCGAACTACCGTAAATAGTTGGACTACGAGGGTTGAACATCATTCATACTGCATTTTTATTCTTCTTTATGTTCTCCCTTACATAGTCCTTCATTGTTATTCAGTTATACAATGAGAGGAGTCACATTCATGTCAAATACAAAAACAACCTTAAAAAAACAGCTTGCTGTTGCCAATAAAAAAATACCTGCAGATCTTGTAGTGAAAAACGGGAAAATTATCGATGTCTTTACGCTTTCCATCATCGAAGCCGATATTGCGATTGCAGATGGAGTGATTGTTGGAATAGGTCAATACGATGGGAATAACGTCGTGGATGCAAAAGGAAAATACATTTCTCCTACATTCATTGATGGACACGTTCACATTGAATCATCAATGGTTACACCTAAAGAGTTCTCAAAACTTCTTGTACCTAGAGGCGTCACAACTGTCGTAACGGACCCTCATGAAATTGCGAATGTTTCAGGGAAATCTGGCATTGAATTTATGCTTCAAAACTCGGATTCCATTCCTTTAGACGTATTTGTGAATTTACCTTCAAGCGTTCCAGCAACTCCTTTTGAAAGCTCTGGAGCCGTCTTAAAAGCAGCTGACTTAGCGCCATTTTTCTCTCACCCTCGCGTGCTTGGATTAGCAGAAGTGATGGATTTCCCTGCTGTGCGAGATGGAGATAACGATATGCTCGATAAATTACAAGCAGCTAACGATGCAAATGGTGTAATTGATGGGCACGGCTCAGGGTTAGATGCTACGGGCGTTAATATTTATCGTACCGCTAACATTTCAACAGATCATGAATGCGTAACAGCAGAAGAAGCAATTGAACGTATTCAGCGCGGGATGTATGTTCTGATCCGCCAAGGTTCTGTCGCTAAAGATTTGAAGCAATTATTACCCGCTGTAAATGAACGCAACGCACGCAGATTTTTATTCTGTACAGATGACAAACACCTAGATGATTTATTAACGGAAGGTTCTATTGATTATAATGTTCGTTTTGCTATTGAACTCGGGCTGGATCCGTTAATTGCGATTCAAATGGCTTCATTAAATGCCGCTGAATGCTACGGGTTAAAAGATAGAGGTGCGGTTGCTCCTGGTTACAAAGCCGATTTTATTCTGCTGGAAGACTTAACCGATATATCTGCAGCACATGTTTATCAAAACGGAGAGCTCATTGCTGAAAATGGAGAGATGCTGTCTGTTCAAGAAGAACAAATTGATCTTCCGACAGAACTAATGAATTCTGTTCATTTGAAAGAGTTCTCTATTAACAAACTTACGATACCACTTCAGCACAATCGGGCTAATATTATTGAAATTAATCCAAACAGCCTGCTTACAAATCATATTGTAGAAGAAGTTCAAGTGAAGCAAAACGAATTTCAGCCTTCTGTAGAAAACGATCAGCTGAAAATGGCTGTTGTTGAGCGCCATCATTTAACAGGGAATATTGGTCTGGGGATCGTAAAAGGCTTTCAGTTAAAAGACGGAGCGATTGCTACTACGATTGCTCACGATTCACATAACATCGTAGCGGTAGGAACAAATGACGAGGATTTAGCAAAAGCAATTGCGGCAATTGAAGAAATCGGCGGAGGTATTGTTATTGTAAAAGGCAATGAAGTGATTGGCTCCCTCCCTCTTTCCATCGGAGGATTAATGTCACCTCATCCTTACAATGAAGTGAACAGCTTACTTAAGCAGCTTCACGGAGCTCTTCATGATCTCGATATCTCACAGAAATTCAATCCGTTGCTGACTTTATCTTTCTTGAGCTTACCTGTTATTCCATGTCTAAAATTAACCGACAAAGGATTATTTAACGTAAAAGAATTTAAGCATATCCCTGTTCAAGCATAAAATAAAAAGGACTCTTTCGAGTCCTTTTTATTTATACCCTTTAGACGGAGTAGTTCGAGTTTTACGATTTTTATAATGACGATATCCTTCTTTTAACAGGATAGGAAAAACAGCGACTAGAATTTTTTTTACTATACGTCCCAATTTAAGGCACTCCTTTACGTGTTCTTACTTTACTATACCCAAATTGGACAGCTAAAAACGCAAAAAAGAGCAGGTATATCCTGCTCTTTTTGTATTACTTACCGATAAATTGTTGAGTCCAGTACGTAGTATCACCTTTTACGTATCCAACACCAATTTCAGTAAAATCAGGGTTTAGAATGTTTTTGCGGTGACCGTCACTATTCATCCAAGCATTCATTACATCCTCAGGAGATTGCTGACCTTTTGCAATATTTTCACCTGCAGTTGTATATTCAATGCCAAATTGTTTCATCATATCAAATGGTGAACCATACGTTGGTGAATTGTGGTCAAAGTAACCTTTATCCATCATATCTTTTGATTTAGTGCGTGCAACGTCACTTAATTCTTTGTTAAGTGTTAAAGGCTTTAAACCTTGTTTTTGACGTTCTTGGTTTACTAAATCTACTACTTTTTGTTCAAATTGACTAGCATCTTTTGTTTGTTCTGCTTTATCAGTATTTTCTGATTGTTGAGCTTTTGTGTTTTGCTGTGTTTGCTCAGGAGCTTTTGCCTCTTCACTTTGCTCTGGTGCTTTTGCTTGTTCCTGTGGAGCTGCTTCAGCTTGCTCTGGTGTTTGTGTTTCTTGTTGTGGAGCTTCTGCTTGAGCAGATTGTCCTTGAGCGTTAAATTTCTTTAATAGCTCATCTACATTTATATTTTGTGCTGCTTGAGCATCTTTAATGGTAATTTGTTTTGGAGTGTTGCAATCAGGAGCTGCTGCATTTGCTTGTCCTGCTGTTAGTAATCCTAATGATACGGCACCTGCGACAGTGGCAATACGAAACCTTTTCTTCATGTTTGAAATCCTCCTATGTGATAATAAAGTTTTTTGTAAAACCGCAACGCATCTAAGCTTGTAGCAAGCCAATCTCGTGATGCACCCTCATTGTTGCATGAAAACTATGAAACTCGCAACGCCTTTTAAGCTACCAAAATTATACTCACACTTATGTAAAAAATATTTCGATTATATTACGCGGCTTCCATCTATTGATAGTAAAAGGTTTTCATATACTTTGAGAAACAGCTCCATCCAATGCGGTAATATAACTGTAAATTCCTCGTCAAAAACGTTACATACAAAAAAGGCGACAGCAGAGTGGTAAATCACCCTGTTATCGCCTTTTACAGAAAGTTTTACTAATATTATTTACTTATTTTAAGACGTTTACTGATTCACGTACGAATGCTTCCATATCATCTGGTGTACGGCTTGTAACTAGTTGATTACCGCATACCACAACTTCTTTATCATGGAAGTTTGCGCCTGCATTTTTCAAATCAATAGCAATTGATTTGAAACCAGTTACGTCACGTCCTTTTAATGTTTCAGCATTGATTAGCAGCTGTGGCCCGTGACAAATAGCCATAACCGGTTTGCCTTCATCCATAAATGATTTTGTAAAAGCTACGACTTGATCGTCCGCACGCAAGATATCTGGTGAGAAGCCTCCGGGTAAAAACAATGCGTCAAAATCTTCTGGTTTTACATCGGCAATTGCTTTATCAATTGTTAATGTTGTTTCGCCTTGTTTACCTGTTACTTCGCCTGTTTTCACATCGATTTTTGTTAGCGTATGGCCTTCTTCTTCAAAGGCTTTGGCTGGATCTGTATATTCCACATCTTCAAATAAATCTGTTACTAATACTGCAATTTTCTTACTCATTCTAAGCAACTCCTTAATTGATTTGTGTACTAATGTTCTATAAATAAAATACCCGTACACTATTCTTTTAAACATGGTTTATGAGTAAAAAACTTTTCTACAATAATCTAAAAACACAGTGTAGGTTTTTATAAATCAGACATTCAAAACAAATTAAATGTCTGAAACGTCGTCTCTTCTGGAACTGGATACACATCTCTACCTGCAATTACGTTCAGAATACGCTGATTACGCTGAACGGATAAACCAAGATTTGTTGCGCCAGATCCGTGTGAATGTTCAATGTTAGTTAACGTAAAAAAGTGGTGGTTACGGGGTTGTTTAAAGACAAGCCGGTAATCTTTTGTGACGTTGAAACGCTTGTCATCTTCCCATTCGATATCATCTTTTATTCGTTCGATGAACGGCGAAATCTTTGGCTTATAGCCCGTGGATAATATCAAACGATCCGCTTCGTATTGAAAAGAGCGATCAGCCTTTAATTGTTTACACTCCAGCTCATATCCATTTGCTTTTTTATGAATGTCACTTACTTCAGTCGAAGCTTGAATCGTAACGGGTACTCTTCCTTTAAGTGAACGATGATAGAGTAAATCATAGATTTTCGTTAAGGTAGAAGATTCAATTCCGTGACGTAGGGGGTTTAAATCTTCTACCGTGCTTGTACGTTCCTCAAAAGACAGCGAATGAAAGTAATCTACATAGTCTGGCGAAAATAACTCTTGAGCAAGCTTGGATTGATCAAGCTGAAAAAAATTAGAGGATCTTGTAAACCATGTAAGGTGGTAATGATGTTCAGTCTGTTCTTCTAGTAAATCCAGAAAAATCTCGGCAGCACTTTGCCCTGAACCAACGATCGTTACATGCTTTCCTTTTTGAATCTCTTCTTTTTTATGTAAATAGCCGCTGCTGTGTAAAATATGCTCATTTAGCTTTTCTTCAAAAGCCGGAGGCACAAGTGGAATGCTTCCTGTTCCCATTACAACGTGTTTAGCATTTACCGTTTGAATTCCCTCAGGTGTTTCTACCTTTACTTCATAATACTCTTCTTCATTTTTTGGTATCACATCCACAACTTTTGAAGAAAAGTGGCAGGAAGATAGCTGCTCCGCTACCCATTTCGCGTACTCGTTGTATTCTTGACGCGGAATGTCAAAACGATTAAAGAAAAAGAACGGATACAAGCGCTTTTGCTTGTGAATATAATTTAGAAAAGAATAGGGGCTTGTTGGATCTGCAAATGTAACTAAGTCTGCTAGAAACGGAATCTGCAAGTCCGTGCCGTCAATTAACATGCCCGGATGCCATTCAAATTTCTCTTCTTTATCAAAGAAGACTGCATCAATTTCATCAAGAGGCTCAGCAAGGGCCGCTAAGCCTAAATTAAAAGGGCCTATTCCTATTCCCACCATGTCATACTGCTTATTTGTCATCTTTAAACTCCCTTTCATAAAAAAAGCTAACAGTATTGTCTACTGTTAGCTTTTTACCCTTTTTCCATACATTTATGCGGAAGGAGTCATACTCATTTTCGGGCCAAACGATTCATACATGATATTTTCTTGGGAAATGCCCATTTCATCTAGGCCTTCTAACACCATTTGTGTAAATGAAGAAGATCCACAAACATAATAATATGCATGTCTATCGCCGACATATTTAGCTAGCTCTTTTTTAGTTAAGCGACCATACGTTATGTTTTCATCATGCTGATCTGTTTGCGCTTGACTATAGAAAACGTGCTGTTCAAACGTATATGTCTCTGACAACGATTGAAGCTCTCGTTTCATTGCATGAAACTGCTCATTTTTAGCACTGTGAATAAATGTTACTTCTTGATTGTTTTCCAATGCTTGATGAAGCATTGACATCATTGGAGTAATTCCTACACCTCCGCTGATAAATACTGATTTATTATTTTCTTTTAAGACAAAATCTCCTGCTGGAACGCTGACTTCAAGCAAGTCTCCTTCTTTCAATTGATCATGTAAATACGTTGACACGACCCCGTCTTCCATTTGTTTTTCTTTTTTCACCGTAATTTTATAGTATGGTTGGTTTGGATAGCCAGATAAGCTGTACTGGCGAATGGATAAATATTCTTGACCAGGAATTCGTACACTCACGTACTGACCTGGCAGAAAAGCAGGCAGTGCTTTTTGATCAGGTGATACTAAATAAAACGAGTACACGCCTTCTGCTTCTTTTACTTTTTTATGAACCATTAGTTTTTTATAATCTTTCCATCCTTTTTTTTCAGCTTCTTCATATAACTCTTGCTCCACACTTATGAATACGTCTGCAATGGCACCGTAAGCTTCTTTCCAAGCTTCCATAATCTCATCGGTCGCAGCTTCTTTTAAAACATCTTTAATTGCCTTTAATAAGAACTCGCCGACAATTGGATAGTGCTCTGCTTTCACGCCGATACTGCGATGTTTATGGGCGATTTGCTTCACAACTGGAAGCAGCGTTTCAAGCCGATCGATGTACTGCGCAGCGGCATAAACTGTATTAGCTAACGCCATTTGCTGACGTCCTGTTTTTTGATTTGTTTGGTTGAATACATTTTTTAAAGAAGGATACTGTTCAAAAAGCATTTCATAAAAACGAGTTGTGATTGCTTGCCCATGCTTTTCTAAAACAGGAACTGTACTTTTTACAATAGAAATAGTTGTTTGTTTCATAACTTTCGCCTCCGAAAGATTCATTTTTAAAAGATATATTTTTAATACATCTTTATGATACTCATATCCTACTTAAAAAGATATATTTTATATACACATTTAAAGAAATGTTCACAAATTCACCCTGTCAAAAATGTGAGCATTCTTTCTGTATTTCTTAGATATAGACATGCTATTATAGATATATCAGCTGCTGATAAGAGAAGAGGTAAAAAGATGAGGCTCACACAATATACAGATTACTCACTGCGAGTTTTATTATATTTAGGCGTTCGCGATAATAATAAACTAAGCAATATAAAAGAAATTGCTGAAGCGTATAATATTTCAAAGAACCATCTTATGAAAATCATTCACGAACTTGGAAAACTTGGCTTAATTGAAACGATACGAGGACGAAACGGCGGTATTCGTTTAGCTCAGCTTCCAAAAGACATTAATATTGGCAAAGTGGTACGTCAAACTGAAGAAGATTTTCATATTGTTGAATGTTTTGACCGTGAAGGAAACTTCTGCATTATTAGCCCCGTCTGCAAGTTAAAAAGTGTTTTGCATGAAGCCATGCAAGCCTTCATTAAAGTGTTAGATCAGTATACATTAGAAGATCTAATCCAAAATAAAGACGAATTAAACCTCCTCCTCCTATCTCAAAAAAACGAGGAATGAACAAACTAAAATTCACCTGAAATCATTCTCGTTTTTTTGACCTTTTTCCCTTTCATCATAAAATAAAAGATGTTACAATGAGGCACGTATTGGAAAGACAAGATGTCTCCATTCGAGCAGACAATGAACCTCATTCTGTTCATCCTAAAAAAATGACGAAAGGGTGTTTGAGTATGCACGTAGGAAGCAAAGGTTGGTATGTTGAGGAACTTAAAAAACGAGGAGTTCGCAACCATGAAGGCCGCAAAGTGGAAAAGTACAAAACATATGTACTTGCTAACTTGCTTGATAAACACAAAAATTAATTAACGTGTAAAAAGAGAGTACAAATTTGTACTCTCTTTTTTGTTCATTTAATAAGCTGCGTCTTGATAAAAATAATTTGGTGATAATACTTTATTTTTATAAGGCTTATGAAAAATATGTGTGGTAGCTGGTGAAACCGGTGGGATTAACCATGTCCAGTTCCCAGTCACTTCCCGGCCATTTTTTTGTTCTCTTTCTTCAAACAAGTGAAATTGCTGAGCAGCCGTATGATGATCTACAATGCTAACACCTTCTCGTTTGAAAGAAGAAAGCACCGCAACGTTTAATTCAATAATAGCTTTGTCCTTCCAAAGCGTCGCGTTGTAATCCATGTTCAATCCCATCATAGAAGCTATTTTTGGAAGTTGATTATAGCGATACGTATCCGCCAAATTTCGGGCACCAATTTCAGTCCCCATGTACCATCCATTAAATGGTGCTGCGACGTAATCAATCCCTCCAATTTCTAGCTTCATATCTGAAATCATCGGGACAGCGTACCATTTTAACTGTAAGTCTTCAAATTCAGGAAGTTCCGGATGCGTAATAGCTACTTCTTTCACTAAATGTTTTGGAATCTCAAACCATCGAGGTGACGCTTCATTAACTTGCAGGACCAGAGGAAGAACATCAAAGTGAGTTTTCTCACCTTCCCACCCTAGCTTTTGGCAAACCTCCGTGAACGCAACAGAATCAGGATCTCCTATCACACCATATTCCGTCTCGTACCCAGCATAGCGGATTAGCTGATGATTCCAGATTCTAACCGGTTCTTTTGCTTGCATTTTCGGTTTAAACACCGTAATAGTAGGCCGGATTTTCCCGTCATTTGTTGCATATTCAATATGATGAAACAGAGCGTCTCTTACCTCTTCAACTGTGCTCACCTCTCGCTTATCAAATACATTGAGCGATTGCCAAAATAGTCGTCCGATACATTTATTGCTGTTTCTCCAAGCCATGCGAGCTCCGTGCTCTAACTCTTCAAATGTATGATCATAATGTCCGAGTGACATAATTTGCTGATGAATTTCTTTTAATCGCTTGTTTTTTTCCACTTCGCTTTTTTCAAGTTCAGCGTAGCACGTCTCTATAAATACACGTGCTTGTTCAAATAATTCTTCTTGCTTCAACGTTTGTTCCCCCCTAGAAGAACAGATTTCATTCTTTTCGTCCACGAAAAGCAAGTTTCAGTATACCATTCTCATAGCGGAAACGCGCATCATAATGCTTTAATAACCTCTTTCAATATTAACCAAGTTAGAAGGCAATTCGCCTTGCTCAACTTTTTGCAGCGTTTCAACAAAGCACTCTACGGCTTCTGCAGGCGTAGTCACCGCCGAAATATGAGGTGTTATGATGATATGTGAATGATTCCACCAAAAAGATTCTTTCGTTAACGGCTCACGTTCAAATACGTCTATGTATGCTTTTCGAATACGCTTTTGCTCAATAGCCTCTACTAACGCATTTTCATCTACAGTTGCACCTCGTCCAACATTTATAAAGTATGCATTTTCAACTACATTCATCCATTTTGAATCAAAGTAGCTTTTTGTTTCATTCGTTAGCGGCATTGTACTAATAATCCAATCAGCTTCTTTTAGCAAGTCTCTCTCATTTGAAATCGAGACTACTTGATCAAATGACGGCTTTTCATTTCCACTTTTAGATACTCCTATCACTCGTACACCAAAAGATTTTAAAACGGTTGCAAGACGTCCTCCGATTTCACCTGTTCCATAAATGATGACCGTTTGAGCAGAAAGCTGCTGAGGCTCTACCGCTTTCCACTGCTTTTGTTTTTGCTGATGCTGAAACTGTGCGTGGTGCTGAAGTTCAGCTAGCATATAGCTAAGACAATATTCACTGATCCGCTGACCAAATGAACAAACCGTACGTGTTAACATCACGCTCTTTTTCCAATCCCCACTTTCTAAGAACCGATCAACTCCTGCACCGAGAGAATGAATCCATTTGAAGCTATGGTCTTTAAAGTAATTCGTTGGACCGAAGGATAAAAGCGCGTCAGCCCAGTTTAAATCTTCCATTGTAACGTCTTGCTCTTCCATAAATCGAAACGTCTGAGACAGCTGCTTTTGTTTGATTATCTCCTCCAGCTCCTTATGCATTCTTCCTGCCACTAGTATCGTATAAATGTTCATTTCTTTTCCCCCTGCCTTTTTATTCTTCTATATACTCTATTTGAATGATTCGATATAACCGTCCCTTCGTCATGAAGGATTTTCTACATTGATATATATAGTATGAATCAAGTGAAAGGAAGACGCGAGTGAATTTTATATGACTTTCAAGGCTGGAAAACTCATATGGATTTATGTATATAAGTTCGCTATAATCGTTATGAATCAATTTGTTTATAACGAAACGTACGATAGATATTTTAAAAGAAAAGGTGTGTCAGCATGAGTGTATTAAACGTAAAAAATCTAAGCCATGGTTTTGGTGACCGTGCGATTTTTAACGATGTATCATTTCGATTGTTAAAAGGTGAACACGTCGGCTTGATTGGAGCAAACGGCGAAGGTAAATCAACATTTATGAACATCATTACAGGCAAGCTAGAACCGGATGCGGGAAAAGTAGAATGGTCTAAAAAAGTGCGCGTTGGCTATTTAGATCAGCACACGGCATTAGAGCGCGGCCTTTCTATTCGTGATGTACTAAAAAGTGCTTTTCAATATTTATTTGATTTAGAAGCTCAAATGAATGGCCTCTATGAGAAAATGGCGGATGTATCACCAGAAGAACTCGAAAAACTATTAGAAGAAGTCGGTACGCTTCAAGACCTCTTAACAAACAATGACTTTTACGTTATCGATGCAAAAGTCGAAGAAATTGCGCGCGGATTAGGATTAGAAGATATCGGCTTAGATCGTGACGTACAGGATTTAAGTGGCGGACAGCGTACAAAAGTATTGCTAGCCAAACTATTGCTTGAAAAACCAGAAATTCTTTTACTTGATGAGCCTACAAACTACTTGGATGAACAGCATATTGAGTGGCTACGACGCTACTTGCAAGAATATGAAAATGCCTTTATTTTAATTTCTCACGATCTTCCATTTTTAAATAGCGTGATCAATTTAATTTATCATATGGAAAACCAAGAGTTAAATCGCTATGTAGGAGACTACCACGATTTTATGAAAGTATATGAGATGAAAAAACAGCAGCTTGAAGCAGCTTATAAAAAACAACAGCAAGAAATGGCAGATTTAAAAGATTTCGTAGCGAGAAACAAAGCGCGCGTGTCGACACGAAATATGGCCATGTCCCGTCAAAAAAAGCTGGATAAAATGGAAGTAATTGAACTAGCTCAAGAGCGTCCAAAACCAGAGTTTAACTTTAAGAGTGCTCGTACTTCAAGCAAATTAATTTTTGAAACATCTGATTTAGTCATTGGATACGAAGAGCCGCTTTCTAAGCCACTGAATCTAAAAATGGAGCGAGGTCAAAAGATTGCCCTTGTAGGAGCAAATGGAATCGGGAAAACAACTCTTTTAAAAAGTATTCTAGGAGAAATCAAACCGATTTCAGGCTCTGTAGAAAAAGGCGATTACCAGCATATTGGCTATTTCGAACAAGAAGTTAAATCAGCTAACTACAATACGTGTATTGAAGAAGCATGGAACGAGTTTCCTCACTTTACCCAATATGAAATTCGTGCAGCGTTAGCTAAATGTGGCTTAACAACCAAACATATTGAAAGTAAAGTAGAAGTTCTAAGCGGTGGAGAAAAAGCAAAAGTCCGTCTATGTAAGCTGATTAACAATGAAACCAACATTCTTGTACTGGATGAGCCTACAAACCACTTGGATGTAGATGCGAAAGATGAATTAAAACGAGCTTTAAAAGAATACAAAGGAAGTATCTTAATTATTTGTCACGAACCTGAATTTTATCAAGATGTAGTCACAGACGTGTGGAACTGCGAATCTTGGACGACTAAATTATTTTAAAAAAACGGGTTAAAAGAGGCATATCTTTTAGAAAAAGTGGGAATGATAAGATTAAGTTCCCCCCCTTTGTGTGAGTAGCCATTTTTTAAATGGTTACTTTTTTTATGTATAGTCCTTTAATAAAATGGCTATATTGTATCTATACTCCCTAAACCCAAAAAGACCGCTGCAGTGATGCAGCGGTCTTTTCGTTGTCATGGTTTCATCTGTAGCCAGCTATCAAAATGATGAACAGCTATACTGCTTGGAGGGTTTTTAGCTTGACACTTCGTAAGCAACTTACCCAGCTCTTGCATCATCTTTTCTTCTCCTTTAGCAGAAAAAGAAATGTATTCCCCTTCATCTGAAGCCATCGTTTCTACCCCTATTTCAATCGGAGTGGATAGTACACGTCCCCACTTGCGTTCATTTTGCGTTATGTCAGCAATACCGTCTTCTTTATCCGCATGGTTTCGGTACGACATAATTGTGACTTCATCAGCGTACTGAATAATCCAATGCCCCAGCGAACCGGAACCGTTGCTATTTTTGAATGGAACTTCGTCAAACCAAAACGGTATATCTACAGCAAGCGGCAAGTGTAACTGACGAGACTGTACTGCAGCTTGAGAAATAACATATTGATACTGCAGAATACTTTTCGCTCGATTATTTTTCCAGCTTTTATACAAATACGGCTCTATATCTAAATGAACCCCTGAAAATTGCTGTTGTTCTTCCGCTTCTGCTTGGTAAGCTGTTATCCAATTAAAAAATGCGTCTTGCTCTTCTATACCAGAAGGCCCTATCCAAGAAGGAGCGCCGTCAAGTGCGTAGACATCTATACCCTGGACTTGCGCTTGTTGGATAAAATGCCTATATACAGAAGGTGAAAGATGAGCGTCAATTTGTAAATAAACCTTTGTCACCTTTTTTTCTTGAAGTTTTTCACGAATAGCTTCTTGGTCCAACATCCATTTCTTTGTATCCCACACCCACGTCGACAGCGGTATATTCATCTCTGCATTCACCTTTGATCCACATCCTGTTCCTTTCCCCATATTAAACAGCCATACAACCACCAGAAAAATAAGAACGCACTTGCTTTTCACACTCTATTTCCTCCTTTATACGAGCCAGAACTCATATAAAGAGAGTCTGGCAGCTTGGCAACTTTATGGTGAATTTCTCCCTTAGATCTGTAGCTTTCAGCAAACTCTCCCTTATCAATTTTTTCAGCCTAATCTTTATTTGTTCTAGCGGTTGCTTGATTTACTTCCCTGTATCTTTCTTATGGAATAAATATGCCTGCTTTGGATGGTTTGGCTGATTTGGATATTTCAACTGTAATTGTCCTTTTCGTAATAGCTTTGTTAAATAATTATTACGTACTCCATCCGGCGTTCTTTCTAGTAAATAAGCAAACTCTTTAAGCATGAGCGGTTTTTCTTTGCATAATTCAAGAATAATATGCTCCATCTGATTAGGCGAAAGCCGTTTTTTTTCACGAGCCAGCGCTGCAATATCCCATAGCTTCGTATCAATATCCTCACCATTCCCTGAATTAGAAGAACCATCTTCCGATTCTTTATTATAGGAGCTTTGATAAATATTATAGGAGTAATCATCTTTATTATATGAGTTAAGTTCACTATTATAGTAGTTTTCTTCTTTATTATAGGAGTTATTGTCGTTATTACATGAGTTTAACTCCTCTAATAAATCTTTATTATAAGAGTCTTTATTTTTATTATAGGAGTTATTTTCGACATTGTTTTCAGGTATGTTTTGATATTTTTCGACACTTTTAAAATTATTTCCCAAATCAGTTACAGACGTATGATAAGTGTCTTTTTCAGAAGAACTAATCTGTCTTTCTTGAGTGGACAGAGATAACGTGACTACCGTACGATGCATAGAAACATCTTGATCAACAGAAGGCTTTTTATAATGATGCAAGCTCCAGTTTTGCTTCACTTTTTTCAAGCCAGAGCCCGAACGTTCACATAGCCCTAGTAAACTGAATAGCTTAACGATATTCGGGTTTCGAAGCTGACTAACGGTTTTACTAAAAACTGAATCTGTAGGTACTAACAAAAGACCTGGATTAGAAAAAACGTAATGAGAAGGTTGCTTTTCTAAAATAACGCCGCCCTCGCCATTATAATCTGCATGAATAAGCATATTGATTAAAACTTCTGTTAAAGAGGAAGCGATTGACGACTGGGGTTCGCTATTGCGAACAATTTCATGAATATGGAAATAAAAATCGAAAATATTTCCTGACCACGTCCCGTCTTGAGAGGTAAAACGCTCTGTCCATTCTTCATTCCCTTTACTTTCCCGGTATTCTAAAAAGTATTGTGGTAAAACTTCTGTGATAATCCGTTCTTCACTGAATAAAAGCAGGCCTGCGAGCGTAACTCCTTCTTTATGGGTATCTCTTACCTTTCCCCATGCTCCTACTTTGTATAAAAACTCTTTTGTTTCAAGCGCATTCCAAGGATGAGCTGGTTTTACTTCAGCAAATCGATCCCGGTAGCTTTTGATCGTATCAAAATTTAATTCATTTAATCCATAGTGCTCTAGGATGAGATTATCTTGTAACATATTCAACTCTCCTATTATCTTTGTATATTTATTTAACAGCGCGAATATGCTGTTTCTTACCTCTTGTTACTAACGTACTAACTTTATTTATCTAGATGCCGCATAGATCCTGCTTCTGCCGCCTAATCTCTGCTACATCGATATATACACCTCATCTATTCTATCATTTTTTCTTTCTTCTCTCCTGCATTTTTCAATCTTCAACATAGCCGAGTTTATTGTGTAAAAGCTGTGGATATTTATCTTTATCCACAGCTTTTACACAACCTACAAACCCTTTTCTAGCTGTTTCAATATAAATTTGTTATAATACCCTTCATAACAACGGATTAAGTGAGGGATTACGTATGGAAAAAGCTACATTTGCAGGTGGATGTTTCTGGTGTATGGTTACACCATTTGAAGAGCTAGAAGGTATTCACGGCATTGTATCAGGATATATGGGGGGAACTGTGGATAACCCTACCTATGAGCAAGTAAAATCTGGCACAAGCGGTTATTACGAAGTGGTTCAAATCACATTTGACCCTGAAGTGTTTCCGTATAAACGTTTGTTAGATCTTTATTGGCCGCAAATTGATCCAACAGATGATGGAGGTCAATTCCAAGATCGAGGCTCGCAGTATCGAACAGCAATTTTTTACCATAACGATAGCCAAAAGCAGGAAGCTGAAGAGACAAAGCTAGAGGTCGCAAAAAGCGGACGTTTTAAAAAACCAATCGTGACAAGCATCCTTCCTGCCTCTGCGTTTTATGAAGCGGAAGAGTATCACCAAGATTTCCACAAGAAAAATCCAAAGCATTATAAAGAAGACCGCGCTAAGTCTGGTCGAGATGAGTTTATTCAAGCGAACTGGAAATAATTCTCATGTTCGAAACAAAGCCGCATAGCATTTGCTATGCGGCTTTGTTTACCAATTATCTGTATAAGTTGCTGTTGTTGACGGCACGCTCCAATATTGCTGCGAAGGCTGCCATGCTTTTAACGAGCCATCAGCTCTCTTCACAATTGCTTTAAATTGAACATTTTGACTCGCAGGAAAATAGACGGTGCCTCTCCAATCGGCTGTAGATGAATTATATGTTAATTTAATTGGATAAAGGGACGTATCCCACTGACCTAGCTCAGCTCTGTCTCCAACAATATAAACCGTTTCTCCTACCGCAGTTGGCGCATTTTTTACTACAACCGTTTGCGCAACTGGTGTAACGCCCAGCGTATTTTTAAATTGCCCCATCAGCGTATCATTGTTAATGACATCGTAGAAACGAAGCAAAGTAAATCCTGCAAAATTATAGTTAAAGGCCATTTCAGCTGCTTTTTTATATTGATCTTCACTGCCTATAGTTAGAGCATTTTCCCCGTTTAAAACAATTCCTTTTGCATTCGCAATACCTGCTACTTGGCGTACAAGCGTCTTTGGCATAGAATATTCGGGATAACTTCCGCTGTCCGTCATTTCTAAGCACGTAAACGTTATATCTAATTTAGCTGTTTTAAAAGCGTCTAAAAGCGCATTGTAATCATTATATCCAGCAGGTTTTTCTGCAGCATGAGGAATCGTCGGATTATTATACTGCCAATGAATTCCCGCCACTTTTGCACCGATTGGTACGTTAAAGGTGGCATCAAAAGCCTGATGAGCTAACTGTCCAATACGTTTTGTGTGATCTTCCAAAGCTCCTTGATACCATGCTAAGAAATCTTTTCCATAAGCTGTTGAATAACCATCTTTTAAGAACTGATAGCCATCTGATGGCGGTAAAATTTGCGATGCAGAGGTTAAATTGGTTCCCCATGCCTGATTGACGCCGGCGAGTGAACCGTATTTAGTCAAAGCATATGATTGAAACTTGCTTTTGGCGAAGTTCGTATACACTTGAAATTTTCCTCTAGAAGGATAGCCGGTTCCGTCTGCTGCTGTATAGGACGGATAACGAATTTCACCTGCAGGGCCTCCGGATAAATAGATTTTAGCAATCACGTCTTTATAAGGTGCTAACGCTTGCGCAAATGCCGTATAGAGCTCTCCGTATTGCTTAGAAATAACGTCAGTTGCCAGCGGGCTTAGCGTTTCTTTATTTGTCGTACCTGTTTCAGATTTAAAGTAAAGGCTGTCATCACTTTTTAAGTTCCATACCCAAGACGGAAGCGGAACGTTACAATCATCTCCAACATTACCGCCGCACTGATGAGTAGAAATAATAGGAACGATCTTTATACCTGCATTACGAGCAGCTTGAGCAAAGCGCTGAGCATAGGAAAAATCAAACTGCTGATCGCCGTTCTTCTCCATATCTCCCCACCAGAAGTCTACTGTCACCGCATAAAATCCATTTTGTTTCGCTTTGCGTAAATCGTTCTCAAACGCTTCCCATGTTGTATAGTCTGTTACCTTTTTTAAAGGCGCCATTAAGTAGGTTTTGTAACCAGGATTCATTGATTTTCCATCTACGGCAGCCGCTCCATTAAGTGGATTCAAAATGAAAGCGTTAACAAAAATGAGCACCAAAATAAAAGCCAATCCTTTTTTACATAGCTGTTTCATAGCTTCCCTCCATTTTTTCAAAATCACCTATAGGTATTCGGCGGATTTTAGTTTTTTCCTTTTTCTTTTATAAAAAAAGACGCCCCGCCAGGACGCCTCCTACATTAGTTCCAAATCTCATTCACCCATTCAGGATGGTCAATAAACGGATTGCGGTTATGCTGATAGTCTGAATAAATAATATCATTTCTGCGTCGTTCTCGATCATCTACTGGATCTTCTGCGTTCCATTGAAGAAGCACAGATAATTTCCCATGATAAGGAGCAGTGCCATTATTCACTGTGTTATTAAGTTCTAAGTCAGGCTCATCACTTACATCGCCTTCATAGCGTACGGCCATATAAAACAACATACGAGCCACATCACCTTTTACTTCATCTCGAGGTTCCCATGAATCACTGTCAAAATAATTTCCGAGTGCCTCGCTATGTTCCGTCCCTCCGTTATCAAAATCTAAGTTTCCTCTCGTACCATTTACAGACACATCGGTTGGACGTAAATGATGAAGGTCTGTTCCAGGACCCATAGCTGTTCCAAAGTCCCCGTGAGACTTTGCCCAGACGTGCTCACGATTCCAATCGTCCACTCCACCTCCATTTGTACTCTTACTCTGTGAACGCCCCGTATAGAGCAAAATAACGTTATTTGCATTAGCTGGATCTTCATCCGTTTTCTTTAAAGCTTCCCATACGGCTGAATACGAAAGTTCTGTGTGATGGTCAATAATGTTATGAAGCTCTGTTTTTAAGGTGTTTCCTGTTTTTCCAGCTGCGGTACGATAATAGTCTTCTACTGGAACAGTTGGCTCTGTGGGGTCTGGAGTCGGATCAGTTCCTCCTGTTTCTGTACTGATAGAAGTAACTGATTTTATTCCCGGGTGTGAAAAGTAAGGGGTGAGTGTGCCCGTAACAGTAAGACTTTTCCCTTTTAACTCCGAGCGACTTTGAAGTCCAAATGTACTTCGCAAATTTGAAGGAATTTGAACGTATACCATCTTGTCTGTGTTGGTTTCATTTGCACTGTCAGCGAGAGCAAGTGCATAATCGTTTGGGTAATTGCTCGTAATAACTGTAGATGTGCCTGTAGGTTGACCTACTACATATCCTTTAACAGCTTGTACACTATTGTTTTGATTTTCAAGAGCTTGTGACACAGATAAAGATGCCGCTGCTTGACTAACAGGAGTTAAGCTCACTACAAGAGCAAAAACAAGCAGGGACATTACCCATGTTTTTTTACACAGAGCATGTAATCTCACTTTTTTATTCCTCCTTATGATAGGTTTAAAAACTCGTTTCCTTCCACCTCTTTATATTATTTTTTCACTGTGAATTCCCTGCCTGTTTTTTGTTAAGTTTTATAGTGAAAAAGATGTGTTCTTCTTTACAGTGGCGGCTGCTTTATGCGAAGGGTTATATTTTTAAAAGTCCACACTGGAAAAAGCATTATGTGTCTTTCTTTATATATGGTATAATCAACCGAATCGTAAAAGAGCTTATACCATTTCAGAAAATGAAATGATTTAAATAGAAATGAGGATTGTCTATGCTTAGTTTTGACGAAAAATTAGCTATTATTTCATCGTTTCCAGAGCTGCATCGAAAAGATGTATCTTTAGGACGCGTGAATTTTCATTATGAAGAAAGCGTGTACGATAAAACGGTTGTTGTGCATCATCTGCATCCTAACGGAAATGGATTTGTATATGCAGGTTTTTTAAAAGGATATGAAACAAATGACAAAGGTCTTGTGAATATCCGTGATTACACTGAAGAAGATCTTCGATCAATTATTGAAGCTTCTATTGAATCTTTGTCTACCCTTCCTGATACAGCTAGAGAAGAAGCTATTGTAGGGAATGGAAATGAACAGCGCTGGAACGGCCCAGACAATGCAACGCTTTTACTTGTTCATGAAGATGACCTGTGGAATATTTATTCTGGCTTGAATTTAGAGGCAGCATTTTTATCTTACGAAGAAGCAGAAGATTATTTGTTTGAAGAAGGCTTCCGCCGCCTGTAAATTTACGTCTATACGCAAAAACCTCGCTGTTGATTAACAGCGAGGTTTTTTCATTTTTTCACAGAAGGCTGAGGGCTAATGCGCGGTATTAAAACCACAAATAATACAACAACCCCCACACCAATCAATAATAAATAAAACCATTGTAGATCTGATGACTTTTCAGAAGCCGTTTGTTCTGTCCGATCTTTCTTGTAGGAAGTGTTTTTAGAAGAAAACAAGTTATATTCTTTTGCTTTCGCAGAAATCGTATTATCTTCAGCTGATGCGTTCGCAAAAAGACTTTCTTTTAAACTCTCTTTCTCTGCATCTTCCTCTTTTTCAAATGTAAGATCCTTTATTTCCTCCGGAATATTTCCTACTTCTTTTTTATTTTCTAGCAAAGATTCGGGGTCTAAGTTAATGGGATCATCTTTATATACATTTGGTTTAATCTCTTCAACGTTTCCATCATCAGCTTCAGCCGCTGCTGCTATAGGGAAACAAAAAAGTGAAAAAATAAGAACAACACTTCCAATCTTCTTACTAAGCACTATAGGTTTCATCATTTTCAACCTCTTTAGTCGTCTTTAAAGCACGAATAATAGATGGCAGAACACTTAAAACGGCAGTCATTCCCAGTAATACAATAAGCGCCTGTCCAAACAGAGACTGCGTATCATATTGAATGGACATGTACACTTTAGATACTGGATCTTCGTAATTAAAGTTTGGCATAGATAAGTTAAGAAGTGGGGTAATATAAAATAAAATCAACCCTACTGTCGTCACCCATCCAGCGAAGCTTCCTAATAAGAAAGCAATACGCACAAGTGTAGATGAAGCAAGCAATAAGACGATCGTAAAGATTGACCATTCCATTGCCCGGTCTCCCGATAACGAATAAATATTAAGGCTAAAGATACTTACCATTAACCCTACAATCAAATTCAATAATCCAAAGAGCGTACCTTTTACAAGCATCGGTGCATGTCGGTAGTATTGACTGAAATAGCCAATTAGTAGGCTGCTGATTAAGATAATAACCAAAATGACAACCGGTGGAACCTCTTTTACTTTTTCAGCCGGCACTTCACCGCTTACTTGAAGAGGATTTGCTAAATAATGATAAACGTAATCGTTATTCTGTCCATCTACTAATGTATTATTTAACAAGCGGTATACCTGGCCTCGCACCAACTTCGTTGAATCCACGTTTTGGGCCCACTTGCTGTTAAGCGTGTCAGCCTTATCCTGAACTTCATTTACACGCTTCTGCAATTCATCTGTGTACGTGACAACATTAGCTTGTCTTTCACCTAAAGATGAAATGAGTTCGTTCATTCCCTTCAACTCTTGACCCATGCTTTGCTGCAGCGTCATTAAGCCTGTTACGTCCGGAGCTTCTTTCTTTTCTAATGCTTGATCTTCACCTGCGCTAGATTGAAGCTCTTGATTCATTGCATTTGCTTTTTCTTGAATAGCTGATAGCTCTTCCATAATCGATGCTTGTTCAGCATCAACTGTTTGTCCATATTGATCAGCAAAATCTTGCACTGAACTTTGGAACTGTGCTAACTCTTCTTTTGTTAGAGACAGGTTTTGTTGAATTTGCTTACGCGCGTCTTGAGAAGAAACGGTTCCAGCTAACGCCTGCTGCAAACTTCCTTTAATAGAGTCATTGTTAAGGACGCTGTTCTGTATGTCTGTATTTCCTACTTGAGCTAAAGTCAAATCATACTGCGATAAATCACCGTAGTACTTTAACAGATCTTCGGCACTGCTGCTTTTAATCTTACCTGAGAATGTATTGCTCAGCTTTTCCTTTCGAGAAGCTGAAAGGTTTGGAGAAGATAAGATTTTATCTTCTTTGTTTTTAATCATCGTAATGAGACCATCAACATCCGCACTGCCTTTAGAAGGTTTTTTGCCGTCTTCTTTCAACTTTTCATTCTCTTTTTTTAATCGTTCATTTTCTTCTTGAAGCTTAGCAATTTGACTGCTCGACGACTTGGTTGCTTCTTCTAAGTCTTTCTCTGCTTTGTTTTTCTGTGCTGTCAAAGACTTAACGTCTGCTTCCAAACTGGCAATTTTCTGCTTCAGCGCATCCGTATTTTCTCCTGAAGTTTCAGGCTGAACGGTTACATTTTGCAGCTCATCTTTGACTGCCTGTACCTGTGTTTTTAGATTAGCCACTTTTTCAAGCGCACTTTTCACAGCATCGGATGTGCCTGATGTATCAGGTGTATCCGGTGTATCTGGTGTTTCAGGCGTTCCAGGCGTTTCCGTGCCCTCAGGTGTCTCAGGTGCTTCAGGCGCTTCGGGTGTTTCACTCGTCATGCCTTGAAGCTGCTGTTCTAAATCATCAAGCCCTTTTGATATATCATCAAGCTTTGCTGTTTGCTGAGATAAATCCACTTGAATTGGTTCTGACGTTCCTTCGCCTTGACCGGAATCTGGCTGAGTTCCATCATCTTCTCCAGGATCCGTCGGCGTCTCTCCACCTTGATTAGGATCTGGCTGAGTTCCGTCACCTTCTCCAGGGTCCGTTGGCGTCTCTCCGTCTTGATTAGGATCTGGCTGAGTTCCATCACTTTCCCCTGGATCCGTTGAGCCCCCGCCGCCATCATTTGATGAAGCTGTCTCTAGCTGCGCACGAAGCGGCTTTAGCTTGCTTTCAATTTGATTTAGGGTTGTTTGCTCAGACTGCTGTTTGTATGAACTGATGATTTGGCCGTTCAAATCTTGCAGAGCTTTTTCTTGTTCACTGACGTTATCTGCTTGTTGATCTCCAAGTTCTCCAACGGCTTTTTGATTTTCATCCAGCTGCTGTTGAATGGAAGATAAGCCAATAAACACTTGATTGGCCTGCTCATTAAAATTTTGCTTAGAGCTTGGCTGATTAGATTCAAGGGAAGACAACCCTTGTTGAATCGCAGCGACGCTTTGAGCCTGCGTTTTTTCAAGCATTTGTTTCTGTGTTTCTTGATATGTTTGATATTGATTTACATATTCAATGAAGCTGTTTAAATTCTTTTCAACCTGTTCTACGTCGCCTTGTCTGTCGCTAGAACCTTTTTCTGCTTTATTTACATTATCTTGGATTTGCTGAAGAATTTTCTTTTGATCATTTAATTCACCTGCTAAATCTTTTGAATTCGGTTTATAAAAAGCGACCATTGTTTTTTGAAAGGCGATTTCTTTATTTAGAATTTTATCGAACTGTCCGCGTACCTTATCCACTTCCTGTGATACATAACTCCAGTACAAAGAGGACATTTCATTATTAACCTTTGTAGTAGCATCTTCTAATTCCCCTACTACTTTTTCCTTATTAACTGCGTTAAGCTGACTTTGAACTTTGTATTCCAAAGTAGCTTTTTCTGGCTTTTTTTCCTGATACGATAAAATATTTTGTGAGAAAGTCGAGGGAATATAAATAACCGCATCATATTTCCCATTCTGTAAACCGCTTGTAGCTGCGCTTCGTCCAAGCACGGTCCATTGATAATCCGACCCCTCCTGTAAAAGAGGAGTCACTTTTTCTCCAAATTCTATCGCTTTTTCATTGTTTTCTTTTACTCCATTATCTTCGTTAACAACCGCAATCGTTCTTGTTGAGTTTTCTGTGACTTGTAGCGGGTTGTCTCCAATATACTGGAAAAAGAAAGAAGGAAGAGCCAAAATTAAAACAACAGCTAATATGACTTTAAGTGTATACTTACGCTGTTCGGTCATGTTAAGATCTTCCTTTCACTTACACATAGCGGGATTTGAATTCTTGTTTCTTTTCCACTTTTAATATAATAACCGAAGCCAGGGTTAACGTCGGCTTCTTTTCGGTCATAAGGAAGTGTAAATAAGCTTTGCTCTGTTTTCTTCATCAACAACACAGCTTGGCCAATTTGCTTCACTTCTGTTGTTAACGCGTCAAATCCTTTTGAAAACTCATTGTTGTTCCCTGCAACAATCAAGTTAAAGCCCAGGTGGCTATAATTTTTCATCAATTTTGTAATACGATCCTGCAAGACACTGTCTAAGTTTTGCTGGAATCGTACAAATCCGTCTACTACAAGCATGATCGGGGCAAATGAAAGGCCGTGTACGGTTCCTTCCTGCACTGCTTCCAAATACTTATTTTCACGTCGCTGCAATCGTTCTTCGGTTAGGTCAAGCCAGTCGACGATCTGTTCTTTTGTTTCCATGTAAACAACTTGCTCTTCAGCTGCATAGCTTGATAAACCACGGTCAACCGAATCAAATAGTCCGATTTGCTTCACGCCTTGTTCAAGCGCTGTTTGCAGTATGACTTTCACTACATTGGTCTTTCCTTTTTGCGTCTGTCCCATGACGATACAATGCTTATTTTTCGTAAAGTTCATATGCACCGGTCGAACAAACTCTTCATCTAACCCAAGAGGAATAACTCCTTTTTCGCGAATAACTCTTCTGTCCGTCATAAATTCGGCAAGTACAAGTTTCGATGACAGCATTGGCACCGGCTCCGGAAGAATAGCATCAGCGTATTGATTCTTTAATCGTTGAATGTGCAGCTTAACTGCATCAAAAATTTCAAAATCATCTTTTCCTTCCGCAGGTAAAAACAGCTGTGCAAAATAAGGTTGATCCGTTTTGATAATAGCCCGGCCTGGAATAGACTCTAGCGCATACGGCGTACGCCCTAAAATAGAATACGCTTCTGAATGATCCATTAAGTAATGAACCACCTTCGTTTTCAAGTTATTCATAAGTGACTGACGAATAGAATTCACGCGCGTTGCGGTAAAGATCATATAAATTCCTAAAGACTGGCCGTCACGCACAAGCTGCGTGAACTGCATTTCTAGATCTTGCATTTCTTCTTTGACAAGATCAAAATTATCAATCGTGATAAAAATTAGAGGAAGCTCTTCTGAACTTAAAGCATTATACATTTTGATATTGCTAACTTCCTGCTGTTGAAATAACTGCTTTCGCCTTGCGATTTCTTGTTTGATAATCGTCATGAATTTTTCAATTTTACGCATTTGATCCATTAAGAAATAATCCGCCGTATGAGGCAGCTGACGAAGCGGCAGCAGCGTACCGTTCCCAAAGTCAAAAATGTAATAATGAAGCTGCTCTGGGCTCTGTCTTTCAGCTAGACTAAGAAGCAACATCATGACTGTAAACGATTTACCGTATCCTGACGAACCAAATATACCAATGTTTCCATCGTCCATTAGCTGATAGTTATATACCGTTTGACTTTGCTTTTCAGGTTCATCAATTAAGCCAATTGGGAATACGCCGTCTCGCTTCTCTTTGTACTCACTGCGAAGCAATCTCTCTTTAAGAGGCGGCAGCCATGGACTATTTAATTTTTTGATACCTAATTCCTGCTGCGTTTGTTCGATTTTTTGCACCACAACATCAATTTCTGCTTCCGCTTGTTTGGATGACGTCTGCTGAGTAGATACATCAGATAAAGGAATCAACCCGAGATCTGTGACAATGGCTACTTCATCTTCAGCCCCATACGTATCTTCCATGTACGGCGCGCCGCTCCAGGCTGACTGAAACAGTTCATACACTTCATTATTTCCAACCTGCAGATAGCCTCGACCCGTCACCGTAATAGAAGCAGCGTCTGCATTTTTTAAGATTTCTTTACTATCAGCGGCATCTTGGACTTTTAACGCTACTTTAAAGCGCGCATTACTCCAAATTTGATCGTCAATAACACCGCCTGGCTTTTGTGTTGCTAAAATTAAATGAACGCCTAGACTACGTCCAATTCGCGCCGCGCTGACTAATTCGCGAATGAACTCTGGTTCTTCACTTTTTAACTCAGCAAATTCATCCGAGATTAAGAATAAGTGAGGCAGAGGTTCTTCTGCCATACCTTGCTTATATAAATCTGTATAATCATTAATATGATTGACTTCATATCTATCAAACAAGCGTTGGCGTCGCTTTAATTCACTTTTAATAGAAGCTAAGGCTCTTGTACTAAAATTCTTACTTCCTTCAATATTTGTAATGGTTCCAAGCAGGTGAGGCATGTTTTTAAACGGCTGAGCCATTCCTCCGCCCTTATAGTCAATCAATAAAAATGCGACTTCATGGGGGTGGAAATTCACCGCTAGAGAAAGAATGTACGTTTGTAAAAATTCACTTTTCCCTGACCCCGTCGTACCTGCAAGTAATCCATGAGGGCCGTGAGCTTTTTCATGAAGATTTAGTTCAACAATATCCTCTTTTCCTTTTAAACCAATTGGAACCGCTAGCGACTTAGCTGATTCATTGGTGTGCCACCTTTGCACGATATCCAGCTCACCAATTTCTCTTGCTTTAAATAATTCTAAGAATGAAACGCTATTTGGAATTGAGTTGGTCATGCCAACTTGGTGATCCAATGTCCGCAGCATCCTTGCAAATCTTTCATTATAATCAAGCGTGTGTTTATCAAGCTGAAATGGAATATTCACAGCTTTTTGCTTTTGAATTAATATATCCCCCTCGGATTCGTTAATATAACGAACGAGTGTGTGAACATGCTCCGTTAAGCTTTCTTTCGTCTCTGCCGCAAATATCGTAGAGAACCCCAGATGAGGGTGATACCCTTCTAAATACTCTAAGATAACGTGATCTGCAATTAGCTGCTGATTCGTAATAATAAAAACAAAGTGAGGCAAGAAAACCCCTTCTCCTTTTGCTTCATCTAAGTCGCGTTCTCTCAGCATTTCGTAAATAGAAGATAAAAGCTGATCTCTCGTTTGTTCATTATAAATGAAGCCTTTCGCAAAAGAATGAGGCAGCTGAAAATGAGGGAGCCATTTCATCCATTCCCACTCTTTATATTCTTCTTCATCAAAAATGAATACGAATCTCACATCATGATAACTGTGGGAGAATGCCAGCTGTCCTACAAGCTGATGCAGTTCATTCTTCACCGTCTTCATCTTTCCTACCAGACCGATAGAGCCTAAACCTAAGTGAGCGGTAACAGGCGCATTTTTGACTTCTCGATAGACTTTTTCCATGTGCTGAGACTGCTCAAGCAAATCATCAATTTCTCGATTAGCCATATCTCCGCTATTTAAAGAAATTTGGTAGCTTCCAGGAACTGTTCCTTTTCCAAGACGCACCTGTAAGAAATCACTGCTTTCCACAGTTCGTTCCCAAATTCGATCGGAAATCTGTTCTGTTAAATATTTCATTCGTTCAAACGTTGGAAAATGATAAGATAATACATCTTGTTGAACTGATGCTAGTTCTTGTAATTCCTCGCGCTTGTTCTCTAAGTACTTTGTATAAATTCGACGACGACGCTCTTGGCGCTTCTTGCGCTGTTTTTTATCTTTGAAATATTGAACGGTAGATACAATCAGCGTGGTCGTAAACATCATGACAGATATAATAATAAAAATTCCCCTGGGCTGAATAATCGATACCGTACCCATGACTAAAAGCATGACTAATGGGGGTAAAATGGTAAGCCATAAGCTTCGGTTATTTTCATCATTGTCTTGAGACGGAAAGGACAAGCTCACCTTATCATTAGGCAAATCATATATCATGCGCGGTGTCCGTCTATAAACCGGGTACTTCTTTTTCATTTCAGAAATAGGTTGCGCCGTAGCCGGAAGCTTAGATGCATAATCATAGTAGCTTTGAATCTTCAGCAAATCTTTTTCGATTAATTGAATCGTCATAGAAGACCATAAAATAAGATCTCCGGGCTGAAGGTTCCTATTCTCTTCTATTCGGTGTCCATTAAGATAAAGCCGTTCTTGGTTATAAAAGACCTTCCACTTCCCGTTTATCTTTGATAAGTAAAATCCTTCTTTTGGCTCTACTACATACTTTTCTTTCTGCTGATACACATCAGCTGCTTCATCACTTGTGGAAAACGAGACTTCTGATCCGTAATCAATATAATAGACAGCTTCTTTAACAGCCGTCTCTGTAAGGGCAAAGGTTAAAGCCTGTCCTTGTTCTCGCCATACAAACGACTCAGAAACAGATAGCTCTGCTATCCTTTCTTCTCCATAGGAAATCAAGAGCCGGCCGTTCTTTTCAGATGACAGCGTCATTTGCCCTTTCTCAAACGGATAGGAAAAAGTAAACGTTTGATGCTGAGTGTTTCCAACCGTTGCTTGGCGAAAGGTTTTAAAATCTATAGGCAGCTGCTGATACGTTTGCCCACTAACTATCCAAAGCATATTCATACAACTACCTCCCTACTTCGATTGATCTTCCTGCTGTTTTTTCTGCTCTTCTTGTTTCTTTTTCTCGGCTTCTGCAGCTTTCTGTTCTTCTTCCTGCTGCTTGGCCGCCTGTGCTTCCTCAGCCTGTTTCTCTTCTTGCTGCTTGGCTGCTTCCGCTTCTTGCTGATCATTTTCTTTCTTGAATTCTTCCAGTTCATTCGCTACTTTATCAAGCTCTTCTTGCTTTTTATCAGCCGCTAAATCGTTGTCTGTCTTTAGCTGACCTTCGTATTTCATTAATGCATAGATAATTAACGAACGTTCTTCTAACAACCGGCTCACTTCTAAAGCTTTTTTGTTGTCTCCTCGGCCAATGTAAAACCAATAGGCAAAGTACTGAGGATCTGACTGAAGCGTAATAGTCTTTAAAGCATTTGCCTTTTGCTCCTCTCCCAACTTTTCATTAACAAGATAGGAGGTTGCTATTTCGTATTGCACAATTTTAGGCATACTTTCAATATCGTAATCTTCAAGTGTGTCGACTACTTTGCTGTAGTTTTTTTCAAGAAAGTATTCGTTGCTTTCTACAAATGCTTCTTGTTTCGGCTGAGCAAAAAAATAAGAATAAAAAGTATAAATAAGAGCTGGAATTAATAAGACAAGTATACCGACAGATGAAAACTTAAAAATGGTCCAGCGTTTTTGAGGAAGTTGAACAAGTGTCTTTTGATGTTTTTCAATTTGGGTTAGCTTATGCTGAACAAATTGACTCAACTCTTCCTCATTGCTGATATGCATTATTTTTTTAGCGTCTTCTTTTAATTGCAAGGTCTCGTATAACTTAAAATACTGTTCAAATGTATGCGATGAGTCAACGGCCGCCGCTATCGTAGCCTTTAACTCCTGAAAGCTTTGTTCCTCGTTAGGCTCATAAGGAGGTAAACTTTCTTTCACTCCATAATGTAAAAAAGCAGGACTTAAACTTTTATCAAAAATGATATTTTCTGGACAAATCAACAAATGCAGCCTTGAAAAAGAATGCTGCTTTACCTTTTTGATAAGCTGATCTGCAAACAGCCACTTTTGCTGTTCTTCTTTTCCCCTTAATGCTGTAAAAGGTTGAAATTCAGAGGTAGGCTTAATTGTTATTTTAAGTTCATCATCGCTCATCATGATTTCTTTTTGAAAAGCCGTGTTTACATCCTTTAACATTTCAATTTCAACAGAACGATCAAGTCGAATTTTTTCTTTTTGAAAAACAAATGTATATTCATTATTATGACGTGTCATTACAGCTTCGAGCTGCTCTTCTAAGTAAGTCGGTTTCTTCTCTGACATTCTAATAGACTCCTTTAGAGAATTTCGATACAATCACCTGTGGTAATTCCGCAGTTAATCATCGTCTCATTTCCCGAGAAAATAAGATTTTTATTTGAAACACGTATCCACGCACCGTCCTTTGGTGATTGAGTAATCTTTTTAGCTTGCCAAACGATCTCGACTACTTTTTTGATTGAATGATAGTTTGATAGTCGCAAATCGAACCGATCACCTGTATAGTGCTTTAAGTCTACTGTTACTTCTATATACATAGGGTTTCATCACCTCAAAACATAGAAAAAGCGCCTTCATCTTTTGAGAATGGGGCGCTCCTTTTATTACTTCACTTAGATTATTAGATGAAGTTAACCGCGGATTTGGCTAGCGATTTGGTTATCTGTATCTTCAAGAACATTTGCAGAGTCGTCTAATTGCTTAGCAATTTTTGTAAGTAGGTTAGACATTTCAACGAAAGAAGGTTTTAATTCTTCGTATTGAGCAGCAAACGCTTCGCTTGAAGCACCTTCCCACATATCTTGAAGTTGATTTTTCATTGTATCAAGACGGCTTACTAGTTCTTGAACTTGACCGCTTTCGTTAGTATAGCGACCTGACATGTCGCGAAGCTCTGCTGGTGTTACGCGAATAATTCCTGACATACATATCTCTCCTTCGGTTTATATATTTACTATTATTGTAAGAAACTCTAGTGATAAGGTCAAAGGTTACTTGCAAAAGCCTCCAAAAATGAGAATATGTATCTACAAATACCCCTAAAAAATGCAAATAAAACCTTAAAAACCAAGATTTTGTTCTCATTTAAACCTTTTCCATCTAATCTATAGGTACCTATTTAAAGGAAAATAAAAACTATAAGACTATTAAATTACATTTCTATTTATTATCTATAGAACTATTTACTAGTAATAAAAAAGCAGCAGCCTGTTTAAGGCCCTGCCTATATATATATATCCTATTTATTTAAGACTCAGACATGCTTGAAAAAAGGACATGTGCTTGTTATCGCCTTGGCTACTGCTTAAAATAATTTTGATCTTCTTTTAACATTCTTATTTCTTCCGGGATGAATAATTTTGAGAGAGGCGTGTCAGGATTAAGTAATATGGCTATTTCTTCATTTAATACAGGCAGCATATCCTTAAATGATACACATACGGTCTTTTCATCTTTTAGCATCTGTTCAATCGGATATTTTGACGAAAAAACAGGTAAATATCGATACGCTGCACTTTTCATCGTCTGAACGTAGTGCTCTGCAATTAATATATCTGATGCTACATGTTCTGAGCTAACAACTAGCCATAAATTGCTATTCATTAAAGTTTTATAAAATTGAGCAATTTTTTTATTATCTTTCATTGCTTCAATTAACGATTTTTCTAATAAGTTAAATGTATACTTCATTGCTGAGACAATCCTGTAAGGAACTGTACCATTTCACTTCCAGCGCCATCATATACTTCATTCATTCTCTCTTCACTTCCTCTGTGCTGTCACTAAACATAATGTTTGAAGGATTCATCTCCTGACTTAAAATGCCCAATCCCATTTGAATAACCCCATAAGTAAAAAATTCCGTTCGACTGCATGTAGAACCATTCACTACTTTTTCTTCCCAAGACATAGAAAGCGAACTCCACATAACATTAAGAGTACCTAGAGGTTTTTCAATCGTTCTATGCATATTGTCATACGTGTTCCATTCTTTTAAGTTCTTTATGTCATTCCACGTATCTTGCGAATGGGCGCTCCCATCGCTCCATACGCTCGACCAAAACTCCGTCCAGCCTGAAGAGCCTTCTAGCTCTCCATCTGCTTTTCTCATTTGCTCCGCAGTGTCTTTTACTAATAAATGTGCATTTTCCGTTAGCGAATCAAGTTTGCGAATCATATGCTGTAACTCTTCCTGCAAGTCCAGCACTTTATCAATATCTGCAACAGACAAGAAATGTAGATTTGTAGCTTCCCAGCTTAGTTTTTGAAGTGCATCAGCCGTCTGTGAATGAGACTGTTGAATTCGCTCTGCAAATGTCTGCAGCACCTCTGGATTTACTTTTATCTCCATGTATGTCCGTCCCCCTATCTCTTGTAAGCCTTCAGTCATCATCCAAACATTTTTTAAGCCTATACGGAAAGACTCACTTTCTAAAAGAGTGAGTCGATAATGTTATTTATTACGCCGATGCTAGCTCTCTTAATCGTGAAATTTCTAAGCGTAAAGTTTGAAACAATTCATCCCTTACGTCGTACAGATGAAAAGTGGATTGCGTAATATCATTATAAATATCCTCATATGAGCTCTTAGAACGCCCTGACCAATCTGACGCATATTGTTGGTGCGAATTTTGAAACAGATAGATACCTTCTTCAAGAAATTCCATGATATGTTGAACTTCATGTAAATATGATTCTAATTGATCTGCATCTCGACTATATTCTTTGCTTTTTCTTCTTCGCTCTATGTCGTCAAAGAGATCATCAATTGCATCCATAAAATGTCCCCACGTCCTTCTTCCTCTTTTATTAGAAGTCTCTTAAAGTAATGTTAAAATAAGGTTACAAAAAACAAAATCCATCATTCAAACTATTTTCATACCTAGGAAAAAATATCTACATTTCTCTTTTTTTACTTATTTATACAGGGGAAATAGAGAAAATAAACAACGCCAGGCTGCTGTAATAAAGCAGTAGACGTTGCTTTTTAGGTTGTGACACTGCTGTTATAAAAAGGAAGAATACCTAGTTTACATCCGACCTTTTTGTTTCTTTTTCTTGTTAAATGGCTTTTTTGAAGGTTTTTTAGCTGTACGGGACTGCTCTTTTGTACCTTCATCGACGATTTCGCCCATATAAAGCTCTTTTTTCGCTAATGAAAGTTGAAGTTCACGTGCGATTTGTTTTAAATTTCGCTCTTCTCGTTCAGTGACAAGAGAAATGACTGTACCTTCTGCTCCCGATCTGCCTGTTCTACCTGAGCGATGTACGTATTGATCTGCATCTTGAGGAACATCGATATGAATTACATGCGTCAATCCCTTAATGTCTAATCCTCTAGCTGCGACATCCGTTGCTAATAAGACAGGGAAATCTCCTTTTCGAAACCCTTTAATCGTCGTAGCACGATCTTCTTTTTTCGTTTCACTGTGTAAAGAGCCTGCTTCTACACGCTTAAATGTTAATTTTTCTTCAAACTCGATCAGAGTATCAATCCCTTTAAAAAAGGCTAAAGCTTTCATTTGTTCTTGACGAACTAGTTTTCTAAGCACGTCCACTTTATCTCTAGCTTCACTTTTGATGTATACATGCTCTACCTTCGAAGCTGGGAGTTCATCTCTTCCTACCTCTATTTCAAGAGGCTGGTTCATCATGTCTTTCGCTAGCGATTTGGTACGTTCTGATACAGTAGCTGAGAAGACTAGGATTTGACGATCACTTAACGCCATTTTTACAATCTGTTGAACCGTTTGAACATGCTCAGGTACAAACAATTGATCCGCTTCATCAATCACAATTGTTTTGACTTCGTGCATTTTTAATTTCTTCATTTTAATTAATTCGTTCAAACGTCCTGGGGTACCAACAATGATATTAGGGCGCTTTTTGAGTTTTTCTAATTGCCGTTTCATATTTGCTCCGCCAATAAACGCAGCGCTTGAAATACCGCTTCCCTGCGACCAAGTTTGAATTTCACCATGAATTTGCATAACTAATTCATGGGAAGATGCTAAAATAACCGCTTGAACATGAGATGGTCCCGGCTGAATGCGATGTAAGACAGGCAACAAATATGCCAGTGTCTTTCCTGTTCCCGTTGGGGATTCTCCTATTACATCTTTATTAGCTAAAATCTCTGAAATAGCTTTCGTTTGAATGGCAGTAGGCTCATTGAACCCTGCTTTTTTCCACGCCTCTTGTAAAAAAGGCTGTAAAGTCTCTATAAACTGACTCATATCTATCTCCTTTTCCATGCTTTTCTCGATATTATAAACGATTTTTTTATTTCAATTAAACGAATGTATCAGTGGCCATGTGCGTTAATACTGACCTTAATTTCTATTTATAAATAAACCTTCCTTATCCCAAGGGACCCTGTCAATCCGTCAGTAGAAAAGTCGATTGTTGCCTTAACTTTTCTACATCGATATACATAGCTTCAACTATGATACACTATTGCTTCTATAGAAAACAATATGATCCTCTTTATTATGGACGAAAACTTGTATAAGAAGGAGGTTTTATGTCCTATATGGATCCGAATGCAAAAGGCTCAGCTGCTTACTTCCTCTTTTTCAAGAAAACAACCGCCTCTCTGAACTACGAAAGGCGGCTGTTTCGTTCTGTAATTGGCATATCAATAGTAACCGTTGTCCCTTTTCCTTTACCGCTTTTAAAATGCATGGTACCTTGATGACGCTCCATGATTTTGTAACACACGGCCAGCCCTAAGCCCGTTCCAGCTTCTTTTGTAGAATAAAACGGCGTCCCTACTTGTTCAATCCTCTCTTGACTCATTCCGATTCCATTGTCTTCGAAGTGAATCAATGCTCGTGTATCTTTTTCTTCAACTGTTATTGTAATATGGCCTTTCTCAATAATAGCTTCTACACCGTTTTTGATCACATTGATGAACACTTGTTTCAACTGATTTGCATCAGCCGAAACATAAATAGGCCTTTTTGCTGTTTCTTTCAATAAAATAGAAACATTATTTAAATTGGCCTGCGCTTCCATTAGCGTAATAACTTGTTTTAAAATCTCGCATAAATTGGTCTTTTCAAAAGATACATGCTGCTTTTTTCCAAGAATGAGCATTTCACTGGAGATTAAGTTGATGCGGTCGATTTCAGACATCATGATATCTAAATATGTGTCATTTGTTTCCTTAGAGGCTTGCATAACCTGTACAAAACCTTTTAAAGAAGTAAGGGGGTTTCTAATTTCATGTGCTACGGCACCTGCCATTTGTCCAATAACCGACATTTTTTCCGAGGTTATCATAAGCTCTTCATCTTGACGGTATGTAGTAATATCGCGTGCAATCATAAATACACCTACTACCTGCTTATGAACAATAATGGGAAGCAAAGAACACCTAAGCAACCGTCTTTCTCGCTTTCTATTGATCACATTCATTTCGAACTTAGCACCTTTTCCATTCAGCACTTCTTTAAAATACTCTTTACACATATCAAACTCTTCAGCTGCGATAAGAGCTGAAGGTTTCATCTTTTGCAGTTCTTCACTGGAGTATCCAACGATTGCTTCACCTTCCGGGTTAGCAAGAAGTACTTCACCCGTTTTACTTATTTCAAAAACACCATCAGGATTATGTTTGAACAAAGATTGATAGTGCTGATTGCTCGTTTGAAGTTCGTGTTCTTTCACTACGAGCTCTTGCTGGGACTCCACTAGTTTATAAGCTCTCCTATATACCAACCCATACAAAATAATGCCCGTAGCTAAAATAAAAAACCAACCTTTGTATTGTTGAAAAAAAATATATACTTCAAAACGACCTTGCGCTAATGTTCTAGATATATTATCAGATATCAAGATCCATACAGCGCCAATAATGATATATATAATTGAAATTCTTAAAGCTACTTTACGCGCGTGTTTCACCAAATTTTAATCACCTGTTTATCCGTATTGATCCCCTGTCTTATTGCCTTTATATGAAGTGTTCACTTTTTGTAGCCATTTCATGCCGTTGTAAAAAATTGATGAATGGCCTGACCTAGGTTACTAATAGATTTTACATTTGCTTGAAAATGATACTGGTGAAGCCATTGACTGTGATCGGGTGTCACACCTGTTAAATAAATCTGTACGCCCATTAGCTGAAATTCCCATATTAAATGTTCTAGGGCTGCAACACCTCGTTCATCAATTTGACCGATTCCATTAAAATCAATGATAACTCGATCAACCGTTTCCTCATCTATTTGTCTGAGCAGCCGATGTTCATTTTTCATGATGACTTCCTCAAATAAATCGCCAAACAGAGGTATAAGCACCATGTTGTTCGATAAATGAATAAACGGTCCCGACAGCTCTATAACTCGGTTCATGGCCTTTTCTAATCGTTCTTTTTGCAGCAGCAGTTCTAAGTCTGTTTCAGATAAACGCGCTGTATGCTGTTCGATTTTTTCTGAGAGAATTCTAATTTGAGAATCTTCCTCTACACATATTACATGCGCCTTATCTTGCTCCCATTTGCAATTCACAGTATAAAGAGACATCTTAGCTTTACGCGAATGCATGACTAATTCTGTTTTTATTTTTTCCTTCTTTCCTAATCGTTTTCTAGCTTTGTTCTGACTATCTTCATCAACAATTTCTAAAAAATGTTGAACCTCTCCGAATAAAGCGGCTGCTTCATCAGATTGCGCTAGAATATTCATTTCCTCATCCATAATAAAAGCAGGAAGCGGAGCATATTTAATAGTCGACAACCTTAATCCCCCTAATTGATTGATAATGAAAAAGCTCTTTCAACTCCTCTAGCTGTGCAATAAATCGAACTTGATTTGTTTGAACAAGAGGAAACTTATAGTTTGAAACTACTCGGCCTCCAACTAAAATAAGCGGCTGATGTTTTGTCTTTTTTAATCCTTCTATATATTCGTTTGCTTTTTCTATATGATGAGTTAAACTGAACGAGATTCCTACTAAATCAGGTTTCCATTGTTCAACAGCGTGCGTTGCATGTAAAAGCGGAGAATCTGCTCCTAAAAGTTTCGTCTGCCATCCGTGCTCTTCAAAGAGAATGGAAATCATTTTTAAACCTAAAAAATGCTGTTCATTTTCTATACACAAAAACAGACCTTTTTTTTCACTTTTAATAACTTCTTGTCTTATACACAATTGATAGCGTGACAAAACATAGTCACAGGTAGTAGTAGCTAAATGTTCATCAGCCACTGAAATTTCATCTTCTTCCCACATCATACCGATTTGAGCCATTGACACTGAAATGAATTGCTGAAAAATATAAAATGTGTCGAAACCCTGCTGTCTTTTTTTCCACACAATATTCCAAACTTCATCTTGATTCCCTGATAACAGTAATTCAGTCAAGCGTTCTATGCTTTCAATCAAGAAACCACCTCTTTTTCAGTCAAACGACTTGTTTTTTTCCTTTGTTATTATCAACCATACCACTTAACTCACCGGCACTCTACAGTAAAATATTCTCACACCGACAAAATAGCACCGGACGTCTCTGACAGGTAAATCTTTTTATTTTTCAAAGTCAACGAGGTAGTGATGCAGCAAGTGACGGTTTTGTTCATTGTATAAGTACGCATACACAGGACGTCCTATTGTGCCGTAAGTCATTCTTTCTCCAAGAAGACCTATATCTGTTAGAAATTTTAAATATTTTCGAATAGACACTCTAGAAATTCCCGTTTTTTCAGCCACATCATCGGTCGAAAAAGGGTGATCTTTAAGATGCACAATGGCTTCTACGATGACTTCTAATGTTCCTGTCGTTAGACCCTTAGGCAACGGCTCTACCGGAGCTTCTTTTATTTTTTTATTAGACAGCAGCCCGTCTAATTCCTGTTGATTAAGCTGAGGTTGCTGTTTTAACGTACGAAATGTTTGTTTATAAGCCGAAAGTGCTTGATAAAAGCGTTCAAATGTAAAAGGCTTAATCAAATAATCAATCGCTCCATAGCGTAAAGCTTGCTGAATCGTTTGGGCATCCGAAGCAGCGGTGATAAAAATGACGTCTATTTCCTCTTGCTTTGTTCGAATCTCTTGTAAAACTCTCAAACCATTTTGCCCAGGCATAAAGATATCAAGCAGTACTAAATCAACTTGATATTCATTTACCTTCACTAAGGCTTCATGACCCGAATGAGCAACAGCGACCACTGTAAACCCCTCTATCTCTTCAATGTACTTTTGATTAAACTGAGCAACCATTGGGTCATCTTCAACAATTAATACTTTAATCAACTTGATCTCTCCTTGTTTCGTACGGAATATCAATATAGAATGTGGTACCGCTATTTATAAATGAGTCAATAACGATTTGGCCACCTAGTTCATCAATCGTTTGCTTCACTAAATGCAGCCCAAACCCTCTGCTCGTTCCTTTTGTAGAAAAGCCTTTCTTGAAAATCTGATTCATTGTATCGGAAGGAATGCCGCAGCCTGTATCCGTAACTTGAATCGTAAGCTTATTGTTTTTATACACAAGCATAACGGACACTTTTTTAGAGGCTTGATGACAAACTGAATCAATTGCATTATCAATTAAATTTCCAATAATGGTAATAAGATGATGAGTAACGTGTGGATCTGAAGGTTCTGGAATAACTTCATCAGCGGAAAACGTCAGTTCTACGCTTTCCTCTCTAGCATAACTCATTTTGCCCATGAGAAACCCTGCCAACGCATGATCTTTAATAGATTTAGTCACTGAACTAGATTCATCGACACGATGATTAACAAGCTGATGAATATACGTTTTTAGCTCATCATAATAATTCATCTGCACCATTCCTAAAATCACATGAAGTTTATTCATAAATTCATGCGATTGTGCTCGAAGCGCTTCCACATACATTTTAACACCTGTTAGCTGTTCTGCTAAGATATTAACTTCTGTTTTATCCCGAAACGTAGAAAGTGCTCCTACAATCTCTTCGTTTACCACTAGCGGAACCCTATTAACTACAATGGCTACTCCATTTATGACTTGCTCTTCATCATAATGAGATTCCCCCGTAGACAAAACGTCGTCCAATCTGGAGGTGGGCATATATTCTCGAATAGACAAACCGATTGGCTCTGGTGCTAACCCTGCTTTAACAAATAAGCGGCGTGCAGAACGATTAGCAAGTGTAATATTACCTTCTTTATCAACAGCTATCACTCCTTCACGAACCGACTGCAGCATGGTGCTTCTCTCTTCTAGAATTTTAGCAATTTCAGAAGGTTCCAAGCCAAATAAAATTTTCTTTATGTAATTCGCTAATAAAATAGCACCAAGAACGCCTACAAGTAAGCCAATTAATGAACCTAAAACAATTCGACGATGCCCATCTCTAATCGCTTCATTTACATTATTCAAAGAAATCCCCACAGCCACTGCGCCAATTTGTTGATTTTTTTCATTATAAATAGGTGCAAAAGCGCGCAGAGATTTATCAAGCGTTCCTTTTGATACAGATACATAAGATTTCCCGTGCAATGATTTTTGCTCATCGCCTCCGGCAAACCTCTTTCCTATCTTTTTAGGATCTGGGTGAGATTGGCGGATTCCATTCATATCTATAACAACGATAAACAAGACGCTTGATTTTTTACGAATTCGTTCAGTAAATTCCTGAATTGACTGAGGTGTTTTTGTCTCTAGTCCTTTTTTCACGTTCGTTGATTCTGAAATAATTGTAGCAATAGTCCGAGCTTTTTCAGCCTGTTGATCTCGGATGTTTTTTCCAATTGAATTGCTAACTAATAAATCCGTTAACAATAGCGATAGAATTACCACCATGCATACAAGCAGCACCGTGATGCTTCGCAGCCCCATTCTTCCGTGTTTCACATTCTTCCCTCGCTTCCCTGCTTTCCTTGTTTATAGCACAAGAAAAAGATCTTATCTAGAGGCAGATAAGATCTTCGCTTATTTAATTTCATTTTTACTGAGTTGATGAACATTTATACAGGAAGGTTAACAATCTACTTTATAGTTTAGGTCCTTTTCGATATTTGAACCATCCCATTTTATAAAAGGCAAAGACCATTACGCCTACAAGCCCAATCATAATGCCCAGTACAATAAAATAATTATATTTTCCCGTCAGTTCCGGCATATATGAAAAGTTCATGCCATAGAGGCCAGCAATAAACGTCAACGGTAAGAAAATAGCTGACATCAGCGTTAGCGTAAACATGATTGAATTCATACGATCCGAGTTGATGGACATAAAGCTTTCTCGAATATCATTTGACAAATCCCTGCTTGCTTGCATAATTTCAATCATATTTAATAGGTGGTCATAAATATCATTAAAATAGCGAACCTGCTCTTTTGCTTTTAACGCATTGGTTGACATAATACGATACATTAAATCTCTCATGGGGTTTAAAATCCGGCGCATTCGTGACAAATCACTTCGGATGTCATAAAGCTGCCTCATTAGTTCATCCATAGGTTCGTCTTTTGCATTGTCTTCAATGTCGTCTATGTGATCTTCAAATTTATAAAGCACAGGGAAGTATTCATCAACGGTATGATCTAAGAGTTCATACATGATATCCCATGTTCCATCTTCGGTAGCCTCAGGGTCTTTTTTGATAAGCTCCCACACTCTAGCCACGCTCGTTAGCTTGTCCAAGTGGTAAGTGACTAAAAAGTTATCCCCCACAAATGCAGATACTTCTAAGTGCTCAAGCTCTTCTTTATGAAGTGCATAATACACTAAAAAATAATGCTCATCATACAACTCAAATTTAGCCCGCTGACCTTGATTCAAACAGTCCTCAACTGCTAAAGGATGAAAATTAAATTGTTCAAGCTGCTTTTTTTCTTCCTCGGTGGGATTGTAAAAATCAACCCAATACCATTGAAAGTCATGGCTTGAACGAATCTCATTCATTTCTATCTCTTTAATAGCCCCTTCTTTGGTTTTAGCTACAATTTTAATCATAAGATAACCTCTGTCTTTTTTGATACTATTCTCTGCACATACCCTTTTTACCATTTTGTTAAACTTTTTTCTTTTAATGTACGCCTTTTCTTGTCTATACATACGATGATGGTGACGACAAGAGAACAAAACGGTGAGGAGGTATATCCATATGTATGAATTTTACTCCCGGCATGAAGAATATTGGGAAGATGATACAAGACTAGACGAACAGCTTTTAAGAGATATAAACAAAGCTGTAAACGATGAGTTTTCTGCTATTCACTACTATACACGCCTAGCAGAGCTGGCTCCTAATGATCAGTTTCAACAAGCTATATTAGGTATTCGGCAGGATGAAATTAAACACTTTGACTGGTTTTCTAAAGCCTATTATGATTTATCAGGCAGCTACCCACAGATTTCATTAAACATAAAACTGCCAAATACTTTTCAAGAAGGGGTCTCTGAATCCATTAAAGATGAAGTAGAAACCGTTCCATTTTATCAATCAATCGCTAGAAGAATCACAAATGCTCGAATTCAAAGCCGTATTGTTCGAGCTGCGAGAGATGAACAGCGCCACGGTCAAATTTTTCGAACCATTCAGTCCCACTTCTCATACTAAATAATACGCTTGCCACTGCAAGCGTATTATTTAGTATGGTTTTATTATTATCTCTTACTTTGTAGCATTAAATTCTTCTTTAATTTTTTGGAGCAGCGTTTGATTTGTTAATACGTCATACCCTGTTAATGCCATTGTTTTTGCACCAAGTATCATTGCTTCTCTTCCTTGCTCACTTAAAGCTGCTTCTCTAAATTCGTGCGTATGACAAACAAAATAATCATCACAAATTTGAATATACGGATGAATAGCCGGAACAACCTGACTCACATTCCCCATATCTAAAGATCCATGATCGCCTTGGTCTTCCGTAATGCTTTGCTCGCTCACACCTAATGAGATGAGATTATTTGTATAGACGTCGGATAATGTTTGATTCGTTTGCATATCATCATAAGAAAACTCATAGTTTGAGATTTTTAATTTTGTTCCCGTCGCTAAAGCAGCACCATGTGCACATGCCTTCACCTTATCTGTTACTTCATCTACATATGCACGAGTTGAAGCGCGAACATAAAATTGCGCTACTGCATAATCCGGTACAACGTTGGCCGCCTTGCCACCCTCTGTAATCACTCCATGAATACGTACATCCGGCTTCACATGCTGGCGAAGCGCATTAATGCTATTGAACGTTTGTAATACACCGTCTAGCGCATTGATTCCTTCATGAGGGGCAGCGGCTGCATGTGCAGATTTTCCGAAGAACTCAAACTGAATCGCATCCATCGCAAGAGAACGCCCGCTTTTTTGATGACAGTAATAAGGGTGCACCATCATAGCTACGTCTAAATGATTAAAAATACCTTGTTCAGCCATCGTTACTTTGCCGCCTCGTGTTTCCTCTGCAGGCGTTCCGTATACGTATATTTTACCGCCCGTTTCTGCGACTGCTTTACTCAGACCAATACCAGCGGCAATTGACATGGTTCCAATTAAGTTATGTCCGCATGCGTGTCCGAGATCCGGCAAAGCATCGTACTCTGCCATAAACCCAATCGATGGACCTGGCTTTTGACTGTCATAAACAGCGGTAAAAGCCGTTGGCAAGTCACATGTACCAATTTCAACTGTGAACCCTTGTTCTTTTAAAACATCTGTTAATGCTTTGCAAGCCTTAAATTCTTCATGGCCAAGCTCAGGATTTTGTCCAATATATTTGCTTACATCATAAAATGTATCCTGTAATTTATTAATTGTTTCATTTATTAATTGTTTCATTAGTTGTACTCCTCTTTTAAATATTTAAACAAATTATAGTATATTTATTCGTTTTTTGAAAGCTAGTTTTTAAGACGTGTTTTCCTATCACCTTAATATGCCTTATAATTAAACTACTAACTGTTTTAAAGAAGGTATGCATAATGATTAACGTAAAAAAATTTAATTTTTTAGGCGGTCGTATTATTAAAACAGGCATTGCCGTTTTTTTGACTGCACTCATTTGTCAGTCCGTTGGCTGGCCGTATATGCTCGCTGTTATTACAGCCATTGTTACGATTGAACCAACCGCTGCCGATTCTATCAAAAAAGCGTTCATTCGCTTTCCTGCTTCAGCAATTGGAGCTGCTTTTGCCATGATTTACACATTTCTTTTAGGCGTAACGCCGCTTACCTATATGCTTGTTGCTGTTTCTACTATTATATCCTGTTATAAATTGCGTTTACATGCCGGAACACTCGTTGCAACGCTAACAGGAGTGGCTATGCTGACGATTGTGCACGACCATTATTTCATATCATTTTTAATTCGCCTAGCGACCACTAGTATTGGGCTGCTTACTTCTTCACTTGTAAATATCATTGTTCTTCCTCCTAATTATACACCGATTATTACGAGGAAAATTCAAAATCTCTCAAAACAAATGAGTAGCGTCTTACAGCAAAGAGGAAGCGAACTTTCTCAAGTACACGCTTGTCATAAACAAACAAAGCTTCAATTTCAGCAGCTTTCTGCTGAAATTGAAAAAATTGAAACGCTTTGTGAGTATCAGCGAAAAGAATGGAAGTTTCATCATTTCACTCGTACAGCTATGAGAAAATTCCACTATGAATATAAGAAACTTTCACTTATGAGGCAGCTTGTCTACCATATTGGTAATTTAATTTATTTGCCTGCTCACCAGCTTCAAAGTGCAAAACATCAAGTGATTTGGGACACTTTCACTTCCTTTCATAACGTCTTACAAAATGAACAATATAAAAGCTCTTTGCAGCATCAAACGCTTGTTTTGACTTTAAAACAAAGGTTTTGGACACATAAGCAGGAAGAAAACAGAGTGGATCAGCCTTTTTCAACAGAAACAACCATGCTGTACGAACTTCTTGCGATTCATCACCTGCTTGAAGAACTACACCGTATTCATTGTTTGAAGGAACGCTATAACTTAAACAATTCGCCTGTCTCACTTTCTTCATAAAAAAATCCTCACATATGTGAGGATTTTCTTGTTTACGAAACTTGTGACTCATCTTTCTTATATTCTTTCTCCCAGTAGTCCGCATTTTTAATTCCTAGCTTAACAGGATCAAACACAGGGTCTAGCCCCTGTTTTTTCTGAGTTTCATAGTCTTTTAATGCAACTAACGCAGGCTTAGCTAAAATTAAGATAGCAATTAAATTTAGCCATACCATGATACCAAGCCCCACATCACCTAGCGCCCAAGCTAGTGATGCTTGTTTAACTGACCCGTAGAACGTAGCTCCTAGAAGGACAAGCTTTAATGCAAACATAGCCCACTTTCCGTTCTTTCCGCGAGTTAGATAAGCAATATTTGTCTCGGCGATGTAATAATAAGCCATAATCGTTGTAAATGCGAAGAAAAATAGAGCAACTGCCACGAAACCAGCCCCAAATCCAGGTAACACTGTTTCAATAGCAGCTTGTGTAAATCCAGGTCCTGCTTCTACACCCGGTAAATTCGAAATAATAAATGAACCGCCTGGTCCTTCCGTATTGTACATGCCTGTGAATAAAATCATAAAAGCCGTTGCTGAACAAACGAACAGGGTGTCAATATAAACCGAAAAAGCTTGTACAAGTCCTTGTTTCGCAGGATGCGAAACTTCTGCTGCAGCTGCTGCGTGCGCCCCTGTTCCTTGTCCTGCTTCATTTGAATAAATGCCCCGCTTCACTCCCCAAGAAACAGCTAAACCAACAATTCCTCCAAAAGCAGAATCTAATGCAAAAGCACTTTTAAAAATAAGAGCGATAACTCCCGGCAACTCGGAAATGTTCATGGCAATAATGATAAGAGCTAAAATAATATACCCAAGTGCCATAAAAGGTACAACGAATTGGGCCACCCCTGCAATACGCTTAACGCCTCCAAAGATAATAAAAGCAAGAATAATAACTAATCCTACTGCTGTAACCGTTGGACTAACGCCAAATGCATTGTCGATGCCAAGCGCGATGGAGTTAGACTGAACGCCCGGCATTAGGATACTCATCGCAACAAGTGCTGCAATAGCAAATAAAATGCCATACCATTTCATACCTGTTCCTTTTTCAATATAGTACGCTGGACCACCTCGATATTGGCCATCTTGTTTAACTTTATAAATTTGAGCAAGTGTTGATTCGATGAATGCACTAGAAGCACCAATAAAAGCAACTGCCCACATCCAAAATACAGCTCCTGGACCTCCAAAAGCGATAGCTGTTGCCACTCCAGCAATGTTTCCTGTTCCGACTCGTCCCGACAGCGCTAAAGACAGGGCTTGGAAGGAAGAAACTCCTGCTTCTGAGCTTTTACCCTGAAACATAAGCATAACCATGTCTTTTAAGTGTCTTACCTGCAAAAACCTCGTTAAAATTGAGAAAAACAGGCCAATCGCAAGACATCCATAAATAACAGGCGTGCTCCATAGCACATTATTCAAACTCGTTACAAATTGCTCCAAAAGATAACCCCCTTATTTTTTTATTCAGACTATTTTAAATTATAAGTTAAATTATAAATTTTAACAATAAAACTCTAAATTAAAACTTTTTTTTAGTTAAAATACACAAAAAAACTTATAAAATCCTCAAAAACATCCAACGATGAACCGTTTACATTCCGTAATTATCGCTTTCAAAAGAGAGATATCTGCACCTTTCTTATCAGGAACACATAGGCTATAGGAGTTATTTTCTATTAGAAGGTGTGAAAAACAATGATGAGAATAGAGCCTTTATTTTATCGTCCTTTAGCTCTAGACCTTCTTTATGCGTGCGTCTTAGCTTATAAGCAATACGCACAGGGAGGCACATTTGATGTACCTGAAGGCTACCGGCTTATTAAATCGTTTAAAGCTTCTGCCGTAGGGGTGCAAGAATGGTTTGGTTTTATTTTAGAATCTGATGAAGCCATTGTGATTGCCTTTCGAGGAACTCAATCTGAGGCAGACTGGATTGCTGATGCTCGCATTCGGCAGCGCCCTTATCCATACAATCAACAAGCGGGTCTCGTCCACGAAGGTTTTTTAGCTGTTTACGAATCATGCCGTGATGAAATTTTTGAAACATATAAATCCCTTCCCACCAAGCCCATTTATATAACGGGTCATAGCCTAGGTGGTGCACTCGCTGCTCTTCATGCCTTAGATGTCGCCACAAACGCATCTTTTCCAGAGGTTACAATGTACAACTACGGAGCTCCTCGAGTAGGTGATCCTCAATTCGTTCAAACATACACAAATCTTGTTTCAAATAGCCGCTGCTTTGTTAACACGACGGATACGGTTCCTAAAATCCCTCCGAAGCGACTCTATTCCCCTTCCACCAAGCAAACAATTTATTACGATCAAGACCCTCTTCAACTCTCATTTACCATTCAAACAGGTTCTACCGTAGGGAACCATAATCCCCAAACGTACAGTGTTGGCATTTGGATGATGTCGGATTATCCTATTTTGGTCCAAAAATAAAAAACAGGCGGAAAGCCTGTTTTTTTATGCACCGATTGCTGCTTTGATTTCTTCTATTTGTTCTTGATGACGCTTTTCGTGATAACCAATAAAGTCAATCCATTGCTTTAAATCCATTAACCCAAATACAGGGTGTGGAAATGATTTTTGCTTTAGCTTATCTTCACTTGCTGTTTCTTCTAACTCTGCTAAAGCCTCTCTTGATTCTGCCAGCTTACTCTTCATTTCTTCTAATGTCTGCTTTTCATTAGAAGGCGTAACTTGAGCCGGTGCATCTACTTTTCGCGAACGGTCTACCGCTAAATGAAACGGCTTATCTTCAGTGGGCTGATCTACACCGTTTTCTAACTGATCCTTTACACGTGAAACAATCATGCGCTCCATCAAATATAAATGTTCTAATACTTGCATAACGCTCCATGTATTAGATGCTGGCTGCTGATTTAATTGTTCGTATGTTAATGATTCTACACTGTTCAATACATCATTTCGAAACTGTTCATTTTTGTTCATTTTTCATCCTCCTCCAGGATTCCTCTAACTTATCGTACCAAAAAACTCTTCCATATAAAAAAGATATCCCTTTACTTAACCTTGTTTTAACTGCAATTGTTTCACGTGAAAAAATCATATTTTCTATTTGACATTGGTTAACCAGGGTGTTATATTTAGATTTCTGGCTTTTCTTTAAGAGCTAGACATAGTGAAAGTAACTTGAGAGGATGTATCGTACAATGCAAGGTAAAAATACTGGCATTCGACACATGTCTTTGAACAAAACTTATTCACACTGGATCGGCTTCGGAGCCGTAAGGATGCAAGAGAGGTAGGGCTTGCGTCGTTTAGGTTAATCGATCATGTGGAAAAACAAACCGCGGCAATGGATGAAATCCATGCAAGCACAATCAATGCTAATTGTGCCCTAACAACAACGAAACATACAAAAACCGTAATCATGGATTTTATAAAGAAAGTAATCATTTTGTTTTTACACTTGCAAAAAGCAAGTTACTGATAAGAAACACGAACGAAAGCGAGCAGATGCATCTGCTCGCTTTTTTAATGATGATTTTTTATTTACTTTATCATTTCTTTTTTTAGGGAATCTTATAAAAAAGCCAAAACCAATATGGTTTCGGCTTTTTTCTTATTGCTCTGCTAGTACATCAGCAAATGCTTTTGCATAAGGAGGAAGGTCTGGCGGACGGCGACTTGAAATGATGTGGCCGTCGATTACGACTGCTTCATCATGCCAAATAGCTCCCGCATTTTCCATATCATCTTTGATTCCTGGCGTACTTGTTACGTTTCGGCCATCTAAGATTTTTGCAGAGATTAATACCCATCCTGCATGGCAGATTTGGCCGATTGGCTTTTGCTGTTCATCCATATGACGAACCATTTCAATTACTTCAGGGTAGCGGCGCAGTTTATCCGGCGCCCAGCCTCCAGGTACTAAAATAGCGTCATATTCAGCTGGATCAACATCTTTAAATGCGTAGTCCGATACGGCTGGAACACCGTATTTCCCCATGTACGTTTCGTTTGCTTTTTCTCCAACTAAATGTACTTCTGCTCCTTCTTCGCGAAGACGCATCACTGGATACCATAGTTCTAGATCTTCAAAGTCTGCACTAACAAGCGCAATAACTCTTTTATTTTCTAAGCGCATCGTAACACCTCCGCCATCAGTATAGCATGTTGGAGAATAAGATTGAAAATAAGGAACTAAATTGTACATAATTAAAGGATTTTTCAAGTGCCCTTCAGAAATTTTTTGTATGCCAAATTGTCTAATTTTATATTTTCACTTGACTGGGGACAAACACCACACTACAATGTGTAGTGTAGTGTTCATAATGTTGTAAAATTATCCAAATAAGAAAGACTTTCTGATTTAATTGCTACATTTCTTTTTTCGGGCTTTCACACTACATAATGTAGTGTTTTTCAAATACACTTAAAGGAGGAAGTAAAGTGAATAAAAACGTCGAAATTGGTTCACTTATTATTCGTTTAGTATTAGGTTTTACATTTTTAGTACACGGCTTTCAAAAATGGCAAGGCGGGATTGAAAATACAGTAGGGTTCTTCGATAGCTTAGGAATCCCTGGTTTCATGGCATATATTGTGGCAACAATTGAACTTGTAGGTGGTATTCTTATTATCCTTGGTTTAGCAACAAGAGTCATAGGCGCTTTATTTATAGCAGTAATGCTCGGCGCTATTTTCACAGCCAAGCTTAAAAGCGGATTTGTTGGCGGATTTGAGTTTGATATCGCCTTAATTGCAATGTCTGCTCACCTATTTCTTGCAGGAAGCCAGTTCCTTGCTCTTGATAAAGTGGTATTTAAAAAGAAAGAAACTGCTTTTTCTCTTCAAGAAGAAAGCAGTAAATAAAAAAGAAAGCTTATACTCTCCCAATATAAGCTTTCAGGTTAGTCCCGCCGTTTGAGGCGGGCTTTTTTTATATTTGAAGCAGTAAATTCGCAAATAAAGAAGAGCGCTCGGACAACGTATCAATTTGAATATGTTCATATTCCGCATGTATTCCTTTTCCGCATGCTCCTAATCCATCCAACGTGGGAACACCAATGGCCGCTGTAAAATTGCCATCACTTCCGCCGCCAACAGCCGCTTCTTCTAATTTCATACCCAGTTTGGCCGCGATTGACTGAGCGCATTCAAATAACTCTTCCGTTTGTTTAGACTTCACCATCGGAGGACGGTTCATGCCTCCCGTTACTTCGAGCTTTATCCCTTTTAAGATGGGTGTTAAGTTCAAAATAATATCCGTCATACGTTTCGCTTCTTCTTCTGTAGAAACACGTAAATCTACGTGTGCTTCTGCATATTCAGGCACTACATTTGTACCGCTGCCTCCCGTAAATGTTCCAACGTTCACCGTTGTACCTTTTTCATAATCTGTTAAGCCCTGCAAGAAAATCACTTGGCGCGCAAGCTCTTCAATCGCATTGATTCCTTCTTTGTGGTGATTACCCGCGTGTGCTGCTCGTCCCCATACTTTTACGGTGAAAATTCCCGCTCCTTTGCGCGACGTTTTTAACGCACCTGAACCCGCCACCGCCGGTTCTGCTACTAGCACTGCTTCACTTCTTTGTGCTTCTTCTTCAATGTATTTTTTAGAAGAAATTGACCCAATCTCTTCATCCGAATTGCAGAAAAACACAATTTTTTTATCGAGCGATAAGCCAAGCTCTTGAATCGCTTTAATCGCCCATATAGATTGCACAATGCCGCCTTTCATGTCTAAAATTCCCGGACCGTACAGCTTGTTTCCCTCTGTTCTTAGACTTAGCCTTCCCTTTTCCCATACCGTGTCAAAGTGACCGATAATTAAAAGCTGCTTTTCTCCTTCTCCAATCGTAAATTTCAAATGGTTTCCTACTTCTTTTTCTTCTATAATTTCGTAGCCTACTCCTAAACGCTTTTGAAACAGCTCCGTTAAATACATTCCACACTGATCTACTAACTCTTTACTGTAGGACGGTGATTCTTTTTTCACAAATCCAACTAAATCTTCAAGCATCTCTTGTTCGTGTTCTTTTAAATAACTAAATACACTTTGTTCTACCATTACCTGACTCAAATCAATTCCTCCTCCAAACAACCCCTGCTGCTTGCATTAAATGCTTTTATTTATCGTACGTATAACTATGTTCTACGTTTCACATAACGACCTTAAATTATCCTTAATTATAATGGTTTTCAGACAATTTTCCATCCTTTAAATATAGATAATACTTTAACTTATTCATAACCGACCGAAAATAGCCATAAACTTCAACAAATTCATACAAAAAAGCTTCAATCTTCAACAGATTAAAGCTTTCGTTTGACTAATTGACATTTATTTTAATATTTTTCCCTTTTGACTTCACACTTACAAAAACAAACATAGACACTAAAAAAACAAACAAAATAACGCCAACCATTTCAAAGTTTACTTCGGCCCATGGATTAAAGAAAGTGAATGCTAAGTAGAAGGACACCCCGTATGCGAGGATAACAATAACCCAGCCCATCAAGCGGGAAGCAGATTGCCCAAACTTACTCGATTCATTCACCATTTTATGTACAATCAGTGAATCGATTGTATCTGTCAGCATCATACCAAACATAAATACTAGTCCTAATAAAAGCGGCGTATATTTGCCTGCGTTCCCTACAGCTAGAGACCACACGGCCGTTTGACTGACCGTTTCAGCCGCTAGGGCAAACAGCGCTCCTACAAGAATAATTAAAAAAGGATTCGTTGTTCCTTTTGCGATTTTCGGAATAAACTTCCCTTTTAACCCGCTCACCTGAAACTCTTCTTCTTTGTTTTTAGTTCGAAGCAAATGATATGTGTTTAATGTCCCGATTAGAAAGAGGGAGATAATGGATACCCAGGATGCAAAATGATCGAAATACGATGGAAACGTAAAATTCTTCATCACCACGCCAAGCACCCCGGCCGTGACGGCCACCATTCCTCCGTGACCTAGTGAAAACAGCGTGCCGACCCACGGGGCAAAACGGCTCCCCATTCGCCAATTATATCGGGTCTGGCCATCAATAAAAGCTAAGTGATCTGCATCCAATCCGTGCCTGATTCCTAATAAAAAGACAAGTAAAAAAACTGATAAACCTTCCATTTCCTACACTCCTTTTTTTAAAATAAAACGTAAAAAAGCCTCAATTCTATAGAAATTGAGGATGTGTCGGCATATGAAAATAAACAGCAATTGCTCACTGCGTACCTTGATACACCGCCTCTTTCCTAGAAGAGTCAAGTGTACAGAATAGGTAGGTCTCCTGGCTTGAGATCATCATTTTCTACCGCCTTCCCCGTTTTGAGTGACGATAAGATAGAAAACTCCCTGCTTACAGTGGCTGGACCGCTCGAGATTTGCACTCGATTCCCTGTTACCTCTTACGCTATGTAAGAGCACCTAAACTGTGCGAATAATTCATTTTCTTCCTCATTATACTAGTACCGCTTACAAATGAATAGAGAAAATTCAAATAAAAAATCCCTGCTAAGCTTTACATGCTTAGCAGGGATTTTTAAAGCAATTAAATTACTTCTACCGTTACGTCTACGTTACCGCTGATTGCTTTTGAATACGGGCAGTATGAGTGGGCTAGGTCTACATATTTTTTCGCTGTTTCTAAATCTAAGCCTTCGATATGAGCTTCAAGCGCTACAGCAATTTTTACTCCTTGATCAGCTTTATCTGGAAGCAGCTGAACAGTAGCTTTTACTTCACTGCTTTTGATTTCTACGTTATGTTTTTTCAACATAAATTCTAACGCACTGTTGAAACAAGCACTGTATCCAGCTGCAAATAGCTGCTCTGGGTTTGTTGCTGTTGTTGCTTCTCCACCAAGTGCTGGAGGTGTTGCAACATCTAAATTAAAGATATTATCTAAAGAATGAACTTCTCCTGTTCTTCCACCTGTGTTAACGACTGTTGTTTCATATAAAGCTTTCATGTATAAATCTCTCCTCTTTTTTAGTAATTTTATTAAAAGTTTTTTGTTTATCGTTTCTGTAATTTAATTGTACACAATTTAATTTTAAAAAACAAGTATTAAATGCATTAAAAATTTCCCAATAAAAAAAGCCGCGTATTTGCGGCTTTTTCTTAATAATATTGAGACTGCCCGTCATAAGCTGATTTTCGAAAAATAGACAGATTGGTAATAGCTCTCATAATTTTGGTATTAAAAATAACATAATGAATAAACAACGCGAGCACGCAGCCTAGAATAGCTCCTGTTAACACATCGAATGGATAGTGAACGCCAACCCATACGCGTGAAAATGCAATGAGTGCACCCATTACAACCCACATGCGCCCTGAACGTTTGAAATGTAGCCAAATGGTAAAAGTGATAACTAATGCAGACGTAGCATGATCGCTTGGAAATGAAGAATTCGCGGCGTGATCAATAAGCTGATTCACGTGGTGAGAGATAAATGGACGATCTCGATAAGCAAATAAACTAATCACTTTATTGATAATGACTCCTGTGGCACAAGCACATAAAGCTTGGAATGCTACAACACGGCTGCCGTTTTTATTAATAAGTAAAAACAAGCCGAGTAAAACAATAAGTACATACTGGGCATAATCTGCAAAGAATACCATCAGCGAATCTACAAACTTCACATGCGAGGCGTACTGATTCACCGCATGGAAAATGGTATAGTCTACTGAATTAATAGCTGATAACATAATCGAAATCCTTTCTTATTTTTAAATGTCATTAGCTATCTTATCAGTTTCTGAAGAAAATGAACATTATTTCTCGGGCTATTATTGATATATTTAGTAAATAACCATTGATTTCCTTATCATTTATACACCCCGAATCTCTCCATGCTATAATGTACGCAACTATACATAGACACAAGGGGGAATTTTTTTGAGTAAAGGCAGAATTTTAATTGTAGAAGATGAGCGCAAAATTGCTCGTTTAATTCAGCTAGAGCTTGAACACGAAGGGTACGAAACGGGCATGGCTTATACAGGGACAGAAGGATTGGCAGAGTTTCAAGAACACAATTGGGATTTGCTGCTTTTAGATGTGATGCTTCCTGAACTGAGCGGACTTGAAGTACTTCGTCGCATTCGAGCAAACGATGATCAGACGCCCGTTATCTTATTAACCGCTCGAGACGCCCTTCCTGATAAGGTAAGCGGACTAGATTTAGGAGCGAACGATTACATTACAAAGCCTTTTCAAATTGAGGAGCTTTTTGCACGTATCCGCGTCTGGCTTCGCCATCCTGCATCAGCATCTCCTGCTGAAAAAGAAGCAGATACTCTGCAGCTAGGAACTTTAGTTGTTAATGAAAAAACGCGAGAAGTCACGCGTGAAAATGAAGCTATTGAGCTGACTCCTAAAGAATATGATTTACTTGTCTATATGCTTCAAAACAACAATCAAGTGCTAAGCTTTGAACAGCTTCTTACAAACGTATGGGGATTCGATTACTACGGAGACACGAATATTGTATACGTATACATTCGTTATTTGCGCAAAAAAATTGATGCTCCATTTTCAACACCCTACATTCAAACAGTGCGCGGCGTTGGCTATATGCTTAAGGAGTAGCTTATGAAACTGCAAACAAAGATTATCCTTACATCAACTGCCCTGCTTTTTATTCTCTTAGTAATTGCAAACAGTTCGATTTACTTCATTTTCAAGAAAACCATGGAAGACAACGCAATTGAACGTTTGCAAGCAGAAACAAGCAACGTAACAAATGGGCTAAAACAAACGAGTGCGACAGTTAAACAAGCCAATTTGCTTCGTGCCTATTTGCCTCCTAACGGGATGATTCGCATTTTGCCTAAATCAGGGAGTCCTTTAGTTGTATCGGTTACTGATCAAACCAAAGAACTTCAGGACTTACCTTATTCTTATTATTCAAATGAACAAACAACCATCAAAGAAGACGACGGCCACCTATACGCAATTTCGCATACTCCCGTCATTTGGACGGACGGCGAAGTTGTTTCTTTGGAAGTCACAGAACAGCTGGCAGATGTGGAACAATCTCTGCAGACATTAAAATTTATCTTGCTCATTGCCTCTCTTGTTATATTAATTCCGACCATATTTGCCGGACGGCTTTTAAGTAAAATTATTTTGCGGCCTATCAAATCTCTTATTCATACTATGGAAGAAATTCAAGTGTCTCGCACATTTAAAAAAATTGACCTCTCTTCTTCTTCTAAAGATGAGTTAGATCAAATGGCCAATACCTTCAATAATATGATGGATTTATTAGAGGAAAACTATAAAAAGCAAGAGCAGTTCGTATCCGATGCTTCTCATGAATTAAAAACACCGCTGACCGTTGTAGAAAGCTATGCCAATATGCTAAAACGATGGGGGATGAAGCGTCCAGATATTTTAGAAGAAGCCATCGAAGCCATTCACTCTGAGTCTTTACGCATGAAACAGCTTACATCTCAAATGCTGGTGCTTGCGAAAGATGAGTCGCAGCGGGAGCTTCACATGGAACACGTAGATGCGGCGGCCGTCTGTAACCAAACAATCAAGCATCTAGAACAAGCTTTTGAACGAACCATTTATTTAAATATAAAAACGGATCATCCCGTCGTAACAGCGGATGAAAAACGCTTAAAGCAGCTGCTGTACATCCTCTTAGATAATGCCATTAAATATAGTGAAAAAGCAGTAGAAGTAACTATAGCAAGAAGCGAAAGCTTTATGATTACGGTCACAGATCAAGGAATTGGTATCCCAAAAGAAGACTTATCAAACGTGTACGAACGCTTTTTTCGCGTAGATAAAGCAAGAAATCGAGAAACCGGTGGTTCAGGGCTTGGATTATCCATTGCTCGAAAGATTGTAGAAGCCCATAGCGGACGTATTGAGATTAGCAGCGATGAAGGAAAAGGGACATCCGTAACGGTTTGCTTTCCTCTTTGATTTCTCACCGTTTCTTAGAGATTTTTAAGAATTGCCTGCTATACTATTTTTCATAATACTGGAGGTGAATGTATGAAGAAAACGGTGCTTTTTATACTTATTTTTCTTGCCGTTGGTTCAGCTTGCTTTTACGGAATAGCAAAAGCAATGAATCGATCTGATACCATTTTATCCGAGTCTGAAATCAGCCGTATGATTCAGCAGAAATATGGCGGCACAATTGAAAATGCAAGCTTTTCTCAAAAAGATGATGAACCGATTTATCTAATTACTTTGCTTAAAGATGATATTCCATACCACATCACAGTAAATGGAGAAAATGGAGAAGTCCAGTCATTAATCAAACAAAAAGTAGAGAAACAAACGTCTACTCAAACTAAAAATAATACAGAAAAAGAACAAAAAAAGAGCGAGCAGCCACCCGTTTCTCCTACATCCGACGAGCCTCTCATTTCAATGGAACAAGCAAGAGATATTGCTTTACAAAAAGTAAAAGGAACGTTTTCCTCAGTTGAAATAGAAGAGGAAGAAGGCCAAACCTTCTACGAAGTCGAAATTGATCAGTCTAAAACAAGAGAAGCTAAAGTAATGATAAACGCTTACTCTGGGCATGTAGATTCCATCACCTACGAAAATGACGACGACTAAAAGTACAGCGGAAAGCTGTGCTTTTTTTATACACCTTTATTTATTTCTAAGAAAATTTTAAACTTCTTCTTCTTTTCCTTTAAAGTTCATGGGCTAAGATAGTCTTAACAACAAATCAAGGAGGCCGTAATATATGAAAGTTATTACAACCGTTTTAGCCAGTGCAGTATTAGTCGGTGGATTAGGTGCAAGTGCATATGCCATGACGGATCAGTCCAAAAGCAATGACAAGAAGCAAACCAAAACGATTGAAGAAGCAAAGGCAAAAGACATTGCTCTTCAAAAAACAGACGGCGGTGACATTACAAATATCCAATTAGCCGTAGATGACGGCGTTAAACAATATGAAGTAGATATCACAAAAGGTAATAAAGAATACGATGTAGATATTGACAGCAGCAGTGGTAAAATCATTGAATTTGATGAAGACCAAAAAGACGATGAAGATAAGAAAGAAGAGAATCTCCAAAACGCTTCCCCTGCTATTTCATTAGATCAAGCGATAAAAACAGCTTTAAAGAGTGCTAAAGGAACCGTTAACGAAACGGATTTAGACCAAGAAAACAACCGTTTAGTATATGAAATCGAAATTGACACAGCCGATAAACGTGAAGCAACTGTTTCAGTAGATGCCAAAAACGGCGACGTAATCAGTGTAGAAATAGATGATTAATAGAAAAAGCACGCTCCAAAAGGAGCGTGCTTCTTTTTTATACCGCTAATTTAATAACCGTTAACACAATACCAATCAAGAATCCACATAGAGCTCCGTTCACTCGAATCCACTGCAAATCTTTTCCGACATTGTTTTCCATCATATCCACAAGCGTTTCATCATCTAATTTATCTAAGTTTTCTTGAACAAGCTGCCCAATTTTTGAATGATTCTCGTCTACAAAACTCATGATTTGCTTTTGAATAGCCGTATCAATTGCTTCTTGACGCTGTGCATCCCCTTCAAGAGCATCCAGCCAGCTCTCTACGTAAGGAACGGCGTAGCTTTTCATAAATTCAGGGCTTTCAATAAATGCCGCCACTTTCGCTTTCATTTTATCGACGATTTCTGTTAATTTATTCGTTACATTTAATTCATTAATCGTTTTTTGTTTCCATGCTTCTAATTTCTCAAGAAGCTCTTCATTGTGCTCCAAGCCTTGCAGCTCTTTTCTAATTCCGTTTACCAAAGCAAGGCGGTATTCATCCTCTTCGTTACGAAGACGCCCTGTAATAGAAAGCAATAAATTTTGCAAAATAGACCCTAGCTTCTCTTCATTAATCATGCTTTGAAATGATTTGAGAGCAAATTGTAAAATACCATCAAGCTCAATATTATCAAGCGCATTTTTAGCAATACTTCCGAGCTGATACTGCGTTTCTTCTTTTTTAATCCAGCTCTCCCCTTTATTTAAAAGAACATCAAGCGCTTTTTCATCATACTGATTTTTCACCACTTCTCCAACAATCGAATGCACAATAGGCTTTAACTCTATTGCTGAAAGCGATGATTTGAGCTCTTTTTCAATAATAGGAACGACTTTCTCTGTATCCACACGATTAATCGCATCAACAAGCAGTGCGGTTCCTTTTTGTTGAATCGTTTCCGAATGAACACCTTTTCGAACAATCGGAAGCAAACGCTGTGTAAACGCAATTCTTTTTACTTTTTCTTGAATACTTTCTTTTGACAGCCAGTCGTTTTCAAGGGTTGAGACTAGCCCTCTTGTAATACGCTGTCTGTTTTTAGGAAGCAGCGCAGTGTGTGGAATAGGAATGCCTAAAGGGTGACGAAAAAGAGCCGTAACGGCAAACCAATCCGCTAATCCGCCGACTAATCCAGCTTCGAACCCACCTTGAAGCAACCGACCCCAAATTGAATCACCAAAAGGCATGGTGGCAACGAAGCCCACTCCCATAATCGCCAAAGAAATCGTGGCTAAGTGCTTTGATTTCTTCTTTGGATTTGTTGTAAATACATTATTTGATTCCATTGTAGTCCTCATCCTTTATTTATTTAACTAAACATTTCATCTAGAAATATGTAACGTGATACAGAAATTTTCGCAAAAAAAGAAAGACAAGCTTTTACCCTCGTCTTTCTAGTATATTGCCTTTTTGCTATACTTCAAACTTTTTTTCTTTTCGACTTTTATTAATAAATGAAAAAATGAGGAGTACGACCAAGATAACCGCACATACACTGGATCCAATCACATTGTTTTTGTTAAACATAAATGATACAAAAATAACAAGCAGTGCTGCTGTTGCAAAGAGCGTTGTATAAGGAAACCACTTTAATGCGAAAAACGGCTTTTCTTTATACCCTTTACGCAGCTTTAATTGAGCTAAACAAATACTTACCCAAATAAGAATAATCGTGAAGCCGGGAATGGTCATTAAATAACTAATTACATTATCCGGTGTTTTATAAGCTAAAAACACACCCATTAAAATACAAACAGCCGTAATCATCAAACCATTAATCGGAATACCGTTTTTCGAAACTTTCAAGAAGCGCTTTGATGCTTCTCCGCTTTGAGCCATAGCATAGAGCGTACGCGAAGTTGCATACATCCCTGAATTCGCTGCTGATAAAACAGCCGTTAATAAAACGAAGTTCATAATATGAGCCGCACCCGGCAGTCCGGTGATACTAAACACTTGCACAAATGGACTGTCTTGTCCTGATACAGAATTCCAGGGCATAAGGCCGCAAATAATTAAAATAGGCAAAATATAAAAGCCAATCACCCGCCATACTGTGCCTTTGATCACTTTCGGTAACACGTTTTTCACATCTTTTGTTTCCGTTACGGCCACACCAATTAATTCAGCTCCGCCGTAAGAGAACATCACAATTAAAAAGGCACTCAGCACACCACTCATGCCGTGAGGGAAAAAGCCTCCATGAGCCGTATAATTTGCCCAGGGGTTTTGCACATCACTTGGAATCACACCGAATAAAATGAAAGCTCCCAAAATGATAAAAGCGGTAAGAGCAATTACTTTAATACCGGCAAACCAAAACTCAATTTCTCCGTAATACTTAACTTGAAATAAATTCATCCCTACAATCAGCACTGCACAGAGAAAGCTTAAGAGCCAAAGAGGTACAGAAGGGAACCAAAACTTCAAAAAGCTTCCTCCCGCAAGCAGTTCAACAACTGTCACGACAATCCAGTTCACCCAATACAGCCACCCTACAATAAAAGAGGTTTGCGTACCGAATGCCTTATGCACTAAATTTTGTACGTTCATATTCGGATAGACAATTGCCATCTCCGCCAATGCTGTCATTACAATAAATAAGATAAGACCGCCAAATAAATACGCCAGTACCACACTTGGTCCTGCAATACCTAGCGTATCAGCACTACCTTTAAAAATACCTGTCCCAATCATACCGGCAAGCGCAATGAGCTGCACATGACGAGGCAACAGACCTTTTTTTAAATTTTGATCTTGTTTTTCCATGATGCCCGTCCCTTCTGTTCATTTTACGTGTTAGTTTAACCAAATCACTTCTTGCGCAAAAACCCCTACCGGATATTCAGTAGGGGGTGAACCAACACTGTTTTTCTTCTCTATGTTGAATGAAAATGATCTGATTTTACCACTGTTACTTTAGTCATTTTATGCGTTGAATTAATACATTGTCAATGTTATTTATTTTCCAAAAATAAAGTCAAAAGAGTATCTACACCCTTTTGACTTCTAGTCTTCTTGCAATGATGGATAAAGCATAGTTTACAATAAAATACATCATCGCGATGATCAAAAACATTGGGACTACGTAACTTTGTTTCTGTCCGTAAATGATTTGAGCGTTATGCAGCAAATCAGGAAGTGCGATCACTACTGCAAGCGACGTATCTTTTAATAAGGAAATAAATTGACTAACTAAAGGAGGTACCATTCGTCGCAAAGCTTGTGGCAATACAATAAAACGAAGCGTTTGGTAATAGTTTAAACCTGATGAACGTGCCGCTTCAATTTGTCCTTTTTCAATTGATTTTAATCCGCTTCGGATAATTTCTGAAATCATAGCAGATTCAAATACAGTGAGGGCCACAATCGCTGCTGACGTAATTTCCATATCAATTCCGATTTCAGGTAAAGCAAAGTATGTAAAAAAGATGATTAAAAGAAGCGGCAAATTCCGGATAATTTCTACGACAAAAGCGAGTACATGAGACAGAACTGGAATGCGGGCATACCTTAAAATACCTACTATACTTCCAATAAGAAAACTTAACACAATCGAAATGAATGCCACTTTTAAAGTGACCCAAAATCCTTCCATTAAGAAGGAAAGGTGATCAGGAGAATAAGCACCCATAAAATCCATCACTTTCACTCCTTTCAGCTTGTTTTACCAAGACGTTTCTCAAGATAACCAACTCCTAAACTCAACGGAATGGTTAGAACTAAATAAAACAGAGCAACAAAAATATACACATCAAACACTACATAAGTTTGAGAGGAAACAAGATCTGCCTGATACATTAAATCAAAACCAGCAACAATCCCTAACACGGATGAGTTTTTCACTAAATTAATAAATTGATTCCCAAGAGGAGGAATGACAATTTTAATGGCTTGAGGCAATATAATGAATCGCATAGCCTGACCGTACGTAAGGCCGGATGAACGCGCCGCTTCAAGCTGCCCTTTTGGAACTGCCATAATTCCCGCTCGTATGGCTTCGGCTATAAAAGCTGCCGTATAAATAGTTAATCCCAGCACTCCGGCTGCTGTACCGCTGATTCCTGCCACAATAAAAATAAAAAAGACGATAACCACAAGTGGAATATTTCGAATAAACTCTACGTAGACAGTGCCAATTACATTTACTATTTTGAGAGGGGCTATTCGCATTACCGCAATGATTGTACCAAGTACAAAACTGGCCACTAAAGCAATCAGACTGGCGATAATGGTGTACTTAAAACCTTCTAAATAAAGATCCATATTGTTCGTCAGAATTGAAAAATCCAGCAATTTTCTTCCTCCTTTCAACTAAACAAGCAGGATGAGCATAATGCTGCTCATCCTGAGAAAAGAAAACTGTACGCTTATTGTTTGATCCACTTGTCGTGAATTTCATCATATTTTCCAGAGTCTTTCATCTTTTTAAGCGCATCGTTTAATGCATCTACAAGCTCTTTGTTTCCTTTTTTCACAGCAATGCCATAAGGCTCTTCTGTGAACGGCTTTCCTACTAATTCATAAGAAGGATCTTCATCAGCCATTCCATAAAGAATAGCATCATCAGTTGTTAAAGCATCTCCTTGCTTAGATTTTAAAGCGGTAAATGCTTCTGCATAGTTTTCAAACTCTAATACCGTTGTCTCCGGTGCTTTTTCGCGAATATTAATAGCTGAAGTTGATCCTTTAACAGCCAACACTTTAGTACCTTTCTTCAAATCATCAACGCTTTTAATTTTACTGCCTTTTTTCACAAGAAGAGACTGGCCAGCTTGAAAATACACATCCGTAAAATCCACTTCTTTTTTACGCTCATCTGTGATGGTCATTGTTGCAACAACAGCGTCAATATCTCCTTTTTGAAGAAGAGGAACCCTTGTCTTGGACGTAACTTCTTTAAATTCTACCTTGTTTTCATCTCCTAAAATCTCTTTAGCCAGCTGCTTAGAAATATCAACATCAAAACCTTCTACTTCACCCGTCTTTGGATTCTTTAAGCCAAATAAGCGCGTATCATTTTTAACTCCAATGATAATTTTCCCTCTGTCTTTAATTTCAATGAGCGCATCTTTTTTAGCTGATGATCCACTCGTTTCTTCACTTTTTCCTCCACAAGCCGCTAACATCATAGCCGCTGCTAATGAAAGCACGGCTGCCTTTAAAAACGTTTTTGATTTCTTCATATTACTCCCCCTATTAAACAATTAATGATTTAAAATACGGCTAAGAAATAAACGTGCCCTTTCTTCTTGCGGGTTTTCATAAAACTCAGCCGGAGTTGCCTCTTCTAAGATTTTTCCTTGATCCATAAATACAATGCGGTCTGCTACTTCTTTAGCAAACCCCATTTCATGAGTTACAACTACCATCGTCATTCCTTCTTTAGCCAATGTTTTCATGACATCCAGCACTTCTCCAATCATTTCTGGATCAAGAGCAGAGGTAGGCTCATCAAAAAGCATAATCTCTGGTTTCATCGCAAGTCCCCTCGCAATGGCTACACGCTGCTGCTGGCCACCTGAAAGCTGGGATGGGTAGGCGTTGGCTTTTTCACCGATTCCTACTTTATCCAAATAGTATAGAGCTGTTTTCTTAGCTTCTTCTGACGACTGTCCCAGTACTTTCATAGGCGCTAAGGTGATATTTTCTAAAACCGTTTTGTGCGGATATAAATAAAAATGCTGAAAAACCATACCTATATTGCGGCGCAGTTTGTTAATATTTGTTTTTTTATCTGCAACCAATATATTATTTACCGTCAATTGTCCGTTAGATATTGTTTCTAAATAATTTATGCATCGCAGCATCGTGCTTTTACCCGAACCCGAAGGTCCAATTACGACGACAACTTCACCTTTTTTAATCGTTAAATTGATATCTTTTAATACGTGAAAATCACCGTAATATTTGTTCACTCCGTCAAAAACAATCATTTTCCTCCTCCTAATCTACGAACAATGATAAATATTTAAATTTTTAAAATATTTAAAATATGTTAAAAATTATATTCTTACCCTTAAAGCAAAGTCAACAGTTGACAAATTATCTCTTTTTTGTAATCAAAATGAACTATCTTCAAATAAAATATGCTAGAAAAATAAAAGGTTTTGTTGGCATTTGCCGATATGTAAGCATACGTTCGCTAGGCTGAAGGTACTTGTATCAGCTTAATCAATAGATTATATTAGTTAACGCATATCTTTATACGAATTGTCTTTCATTTTTCTAGGGCAGTTCTCTCTAATCAGCCCTTTTTCTAATTATCTGTCTATCATTTTATTATATTAATATATATAATTCTCTTAGCAATAAATTAATAAAAAAAGTAAATACAAGCTTCCATTCATGTTAGAGGTTCTGACATAAATATAGTAAAATTATATTATTTCTCTAAAAAACACACGCTTTATTAGCGTGTGTGGCCTTTTATATTTTCCGGACTCATTTGAAAATGCGGATAGTCTTTAAAACCTTGCCAATCTCCTCCCCATTCAAACCCTAAACTTTTTGCGATATCTACAACCTCCATCCAATCAGACCGATTATTGTTATTACCGTCATATTTCATGTCCCAAATAACTTGTCCGTCTTTTAACCCAATAGCAAAATCAATAGCTAGTCCATAGTTATGATAAGACTGGCCGCCCTTTGAATAGGTAACAATGTTGCCTTCTTCCGTCCTGCCTTTTGCATAAAGCTTATCTTGTTCTTCTTTTGAACGGAAACCTTCCGTAATGACAATCGAGATTCCTTGGTCGTTTGCTTGTTGAACAAGTTTATTTTTCTTTTCTTCTACGACAGGATGCAACTCAGCTGCTCCTGAAAAATCTTTTAACGTTGGACCTGGCTTTAACTCATCGCGAAACAAAAATAACAGGCTTACCGCTATCACAACTATCAAAGCTATTGCCAATTTTTTAAGAACGTTCATCTATATAAAGTCTCCATTCTTTTTTGCTGTTACTTAGATAAAATCATATCGAATTTCATTTTGTTATCCAATAAAAGAGCTGTAGTGTTCAACAAACGTCTATATTTTTTCGTTTTTTATCTATTTTCACCATTTTTTCACTATTGGTGGTTACATTAACAATTGTGGACAGCTCTGTACCACACCCCTATAACTTTTAAGGAGTGACAACAGCATGAAAAAGAAACTATTCGGTTATATCATGGCAAGCGGTTTAACACTAGGAGTTATGGCCGCTGCAAACTCCACGGCATTTGCAGCAAGCAAAGATGAAACAAGCTCTTCAACGGTTGTAGAGCGAACAAATGGCAATACAACAACTACGAGTGATGCAACACAACAAAAAGTTGATGATATTATGAAAAAAGCACAGGAAAAATTACAGAAACTCGGCGTAAGCTTACCTCAGCATCATAAAGAAGGCCCCTTTAGCAATTTAGATGCTGGTACAAAGGCAAAAGCGAAAGCTATTATGGATCAGCTTCGCGACGGTACCCTGACTAAGGAACAAGCTGAAGCCAAATTAAAAGAACTTGGCGTAGACTTTCCTGAACATAAAGGCGGTCCTTTTAGCAATCTAGATGCAGCCACTAAGAAAAAAGCCAAAGCTATTATGGATCAGCTTCGCGACGGCACCCTGACTAAGGAACAAGCTGAAGCCAAATTAAAAGAACTTGGCGTAGACTTCCCTGAACATAAAGGTGGTCCTTTTAGCAATCTAGATGCAGCCACTAAGAAAAAAGCCAAAGCTATTATGGATCAGCTTCGCGACGGCACCCTGACTAAGGAACAAGCTGAAGCCAAATTAAAAGAACTTGGCGTAGATCTTCCTGCTAAAAAGAAAGATTTTCTAAATGGTTTAGATGCTGAAACAAAAGCTAAGGCCGAAACCATTTTAGAAAATGCAAAAAAAGAAATTCAAAAACTCGGTGTCACAATGCCGTTTGAAAAGAACGAGCACAAAGTTCAATAACTAAAAAAAGCTACTTGGCTGTTGAGAGCCAAGTAGCTTTTTTATGATTCATTTTTCCGTTTCACTAATGCCATGTATACACCTAATGCTAATAAATCACAGACCATAATCACAATGCCCATCGGCAGAGCATTTTGCCCTCCTCCAAGTCCCACAAGAGGAGCTACGGCTGCTCCGAGCAAGAACGGCAGCAATCCAAGAAGCGCTGAAGCACTTCCCGCATTGGAAGCTTGATTTTGCATAGCAAGTGAAAAAACGGTGGTGTTCACAATTCCTACGCTTGATACAACAAAGAAAAGCAAGATGCAGACCAAAATAACGGACGTGTGAGTAGCAATTACAGCCACTAAAAGCACGCTTCCAACGGCTGCTTGAAGCAATCCATACATGAGAAGAGTGGCTTCTTTTACTTTACCAGCTAAACGTCCTGTCACTTGAGTAGCTATAATGAGACCAAAACCGTTAATAGCAAAAACAAAGCTGAACATCTGCGGAGACAGCCCGTAAATGTCTTGAAGGACAAATGTAGAGCCTGAAATATAAGCAAACATAGCACTCATAATAAAACCTTGCGCCAGTGCATATCCCACGAAGACACTATCTTTTAGCAATACGCTAAATGTACGCAGTACTTCTGTTAATCCACCTTCTTTACGGCGTTCAGCCGGCAGCGTTTCTTTCAAGCCAAATAAAACGGCAAAAAACATTAGTGCACCAATTACGGCTAACACACCAAATACTCCGCGCCACGACATAACCGTCAGCAGCTGTCCGCCGGCAACCGGAGCCAAAATGGGAGCTAAACCATTTACGAGCATGAGCATGGAGAAAAACTTTGTTAAATCCGAACCTGAAAACAAGTCTCGCACGCTTGCTCTTGAAATAACCATTCCTGCTGCTCCCGCCATACCTTGAATAAATCGTAAAACGATAAAAATCCAAATAGAAGGCGCAAACACGCATAACACAGAGGCAACTGCATAGGTGATTAATGCTGCTACAAGCGGCTTTTTCCTTCCCCGGATATCACTGAATGGCCCCATTACCACTTGCCCAAATGCCAAGCCTAATAAGCAAGCTGTCAGACTGACCTGGGCTAAAGAAGCTGACGTATGCAGTTCTTTAGCAAGAGTCGGCAGCGCTGGCAAATACATATCGATTGATAACGGTCCAAATGCGCTTAGTGAACCCAAAATTAAAATAAATAAAATGCGATTTCCTCGGCTTAAAGACATTCCTTGGGAAATACTTTGCTGATTCATCTATTGTTGTCTCTCCCTTCAGCAGTTTTACAATAGTCTCATCTTAAACCCTCCAGCAACTGGATAGTCAAGACGTAATTCGAATTTGAATTTCCGTCAGCCGCTCTTCTTCATGATGAGAAATAAATGAATCTACAATTCGCCGAATTAAAAAAGGCCCTTCTGCTTTGTATCCTTCGGCTTTAATAAAGTTCAGTAACGTATCGTAATAGACTCCTGTGGTATCTCTCTTTTCTCTCATATAAATAGATGCGTAATCGCCTTCAGGTATTAACGTAACGAGTTCATGCTTAAAAGAAACATCGCTTTCGACCAATAAAAAAATGCCATCGTAATCTGTAAATTGTTGTTTTTTTGTGTTTTCTACAGATAGTATAAACCCTACTTTCCCAATCATAATCGGGGTAATATGACTGATTTTCTTTTTTAAATCACGCAGAACACTTTCAGTTCCGTCTAACGTACCTACCTCTGCTTTTACTTGCACAACTTCACGAGAAGGAAGGTGTTTGATGAACGGGGCTCCTATTTGGTTAATATGTCTCGTCTGTTCTAATTCCTTCATTCGAGTTATTAACTGCGCATTCACTCTTTGAAGGTGACGAATTTTTTCTTTTGTTACCTTCTGATATTCCGCTAAGGTTTCAATAAATTCGTCCAAGCTGCTGTGCTCCATTTTTCTTTTAATTTCTTTTAACGGAACCCCCATCAGCTTTAAATAGACAATGATATCTAATTTCTTAAATTGTTCTAACGTATAATAACGATATCCAGTTTGCGGATCAACTTCATAAGGCTCGAACAGGCCAATTTCATCATAATAGCGAAGTGTTTTAATTGGAATATCGTGCAGTCTGGCCATTTGCCCAATCGTAAATTTGTTTTGCACTATAAGTTCACCTTCTTTATGTAAAGCTGCTTGCACTTAAAGCAAGCAACACCGTAATTCTCATCGTTCATTTAGTTCTTGTACAAGCTCTTCCACAATAAGATGTGCAGGCAGTTCTTTTGCCAGCGTAAATCCAGTTCCTGCCCACAAAGAAGTGTACTCTGGATTATTCATTTGTGTAGCTTTTGTTCGAATAGGCTTTGTCATGTAATGAATATGAGGATAAGCGGATGGTGCTGATTTATCATAGGAAATAAAAAAAGCATTCACAAATCCTCTAGCACGTTTCCCTGTAAAAGCTCTTGTAACACCTGTTTCATTAAAACGCTTTTGAAGAATGCTTTCTTTATGAAGAGCACTCGCTCCGCTTTCTGGACAACAAATAAAAGCCGTACCTAACTGCGCAGCAGAAGCACCTTCCTGTAACACGCGTTTAATGTCAGACCCCGTCATCAAGCCTCCCGCAGCAATTAATGGCTTTTTAGTGATTAGACGGACTTCTTTTAGCAAATTTATAAGCGAAAAGTCCACCGAACTCTCTAAAAAAGTAGACCGATGGCCGCCGGCTTCAATTCCTTGCAAGCACAGCGCATCTGCTCCTGCTCTCAAAGCCACTTCGGCTTCTTGAGGTGTTGTAATCGTAACGAAAATATGACTTCCAATTCCCTTTAAGCTTGCTACAATCTCTCGATCCGGGCACCCAAATGTAAAGCTCACAGCAGGTACTCGATGTTTTTGAATGATGTCGAGCTTGGCACTCCATTCATCATCATCATTCTTTGGTATGCCAACTTGACACTCCAAATATCCAGCGGCTTTTGACAATTCTTTTTGATAACAATCAAGTGCATCAACTGCTACTTTTTCATTTGTCGGAACAAACAGATTTACTCCAAAAGGTTTTTTCGTAAGTGAGTGCATCTCTATAATTTCCTGCTCCAATTCACGCGCACTTTTATATCCTGCGGCTAAAAACCCTAGCCCTCCGCTATTAGATACAGCTGCAGCTAGTTTAGGCGTCGAAACTCCTCCTGCCATAGGAGCTTGTACAATTGGATACTCACATATATTTTCCACACTTATCACCTCAGCCCTTCATGCGTTCTCTCTTCATTCTACTACAAAACCAGAAAAAAAAAGCCCTCCAAAAGGGCTTTTCTTCCATATATAGATTATGCTCATTTCAAAAATTGGGATCATAAATGACGCTTAGGAATGCGCACTACCTGACTATTCCCTCAAAGGTTCACCTATGCGGATGGCACTAACCCCGAAAGGGGAGTGACAGCCGCTTAGGTTTAGAAAGCCAGACCTGATTGTTTTTGGATCAGGTCTGGCTTTCTACATCGATTACTTATAGTGGAGGAACTTTACGCATACAGCTTCTGGAACCGTAACGTTAGATTGAAGAAGCGTTAGCTTTCCATTTTCTTGGTCTCTTTCAAACAGCACCAAGTTTCCTGTCTCTTGATTAGACGCCACAATAAATTGTTCCGTTGGATCTAAAACAAAATCGCGCGGCCAGTCGCCTTCAGTGCCTGTCCATTCTACGAATGTTAACTGTCCAGAATCCTGGTCTACTTTGAATGTTGCAATCGAGTTATGTCCGCGGTTTCCTGCATAGACAAAGCGGCCGTCTGAAGAAATGTGGATCGCACTCCCTTGATTATTTTCTGTAAAATCAGCCGGAATTGCTAAAGTAGCTTGTTGTTGAGTAAAGCTTCCTGTGCTTTCGTCATACGTTAAAAATAAAACTTCGGAGCTGAATTCTGTCATTGCATACGCATAGCGGCCATTTGGATGGAACGTTAAATGTCTAGGACCCGAACCAACAGATGTAGAAAGGCTGTTGACTTCCTTCAATTTATTCTCTTCCACTTCATATGTCACAATTTCATCAATACCTAGGTCTACAACCGCCACGTGCTTTTCTCCAGGAGTAAAATCGGCATAGTGTACGTGTGGTTTTCCTTGTTGTCCTTTTTTAAGGTCTGAATGAGGATGTTCCACTACGGATGCTACATATTCAATTTCTCCTGTTTCTTCATTAACAGAATACGTCTCAACGCTCCCTTTATGAAAGTTAGCAGATAAAACAAGCGTATTATCTTCATTCACTGAAACGTAGCAAGGAGGCGCGCCGTCTAGCAGCTGTTTGTTTACAAATTTCAATTGCCCTGTGTTTGGATCAATCTTAAAAGCAGCTACGCCGCCTTTTTCTCCTTCTTTAATAACTGTATAAAGATGTTCATTGTCTTTGCTCGCATTTAAGTATGTAGGATTTTCAATTTTAGCCACGGCTTTTACTTCTACAATTTTTTTAGCCTTTGTATCTAACGTAAATGTATAGACACCTTCACTGCCTGCTTTTGTATATGTACCTGCAAATCCAATAAATTTTCCATGTTCACTCATTTTCCTATACCCCTCCTAAAGAATTGTTTTGTTTCATTTATTTTACTATATCATACCGCATTTGTTATAGAGAATGCTCCAATTCAACGTTCATTTATCAGTTTTCCCTACATGCCTAGCGTCAAACCCTTCCTTTTTAAGCCTGCATCTTGCATTTTCCTACTATTGGGCGTTATGATTAAGGATGATTTTATATCGCCCAATAGCAGACGGTTCCTGTATTTCTTAGATTTTCAAATAAAGAAGAATCGACTGATGAATAGTCGACTTTCATCGCTATAACCGCTGCTCAACTTTTTTCGTAAAGTTACATCAAAAAAGGAGTGAACAACAATGATCACATTAAAAAGTGAACGCGAAATTAATTTAATGCACGAAGCAGGTAAACTATTAGCTTCTTGTCATAAAGAAATCGCTAAAATGATCAAACCAGGCATAACAACAATGCAAATTGATAAATTTGTTGAAGAGTACTTAGCAAAGCACGGAGCAACGCCGGAACAAAAAGGATACAAAGGATATCAATATGCAACGTGCGCTTCTTTAAATGATGAAATTTGCCACGGTTTCCCAACAACTAAACCGTTAAAAGACGGGGATATTGTAACCATTGATATGGTTGTAAATTTAAACGGAGGCTTAGCAGATTCCGCATGGACTCATACCGTTGGAGACATTTCAGACGAAGCACAGCGTCTAGTAGATGTTACATACGAAGCGCTTTTAAAAGGAATCGAGCAAGCACAGCCAGGAAACCGTACAGGTGACATCGGCCACGCTATTCAAAGCTATGTAGAAGGCGAAAAATTCTCTGTCGTACGCGACTTCACAGGACATGGAATTGGAAATACCATGCACGAAGCGCCTACAATTCTTCACTACGGAAAAGCTGGCAAAGGTACACGTTTAAAAGAAGGTATGGTTATTACAATTGAGCCAATGGTAAACGCTGGTACATGGCATTCTAAAATGGATAAAAACGGTTGGACTGCTCGTACAACAGACGGTAAATTATCCGCTCAATTTGAACATACGCTTGCGATTACGAAAAACGGTCCTCTTATTTTAACAGCACATTAAAAAACAGCCCTTTTGAGGCTGTTTTCTTAATGTAGAGGAAATTTAATAACAAAAACTGTGCCGCGGGAAGAAGTAGATAATAATTTAATCTGTCCTCCGTGGCTTTCTAGAATACGCTGAGCAATGGGCAGACCAAGACCTGTGCCGCTATCCTTCGAAGTGGAAAAAGGCTGGTACAGCGACTGCTGCATATGAACCGGAATACCTTTTCCAGTATCTTCAATGTATAGACAGTAGCTATCTTCATGAACCTGCGAGTAGATTGTAATGACTCCTTCTCCATCCATGGCTTCCATACTGTTTCGAATTAAATTATGAAGAACTTGTTTGATTTGTTTTTCATCTACCTTTAATACATGCGGCTGCAATTTCACATCGAAAATAAGCTTATCTTTTTCTGTAAATTTGCTTGAGTGAGTAATCAAAGGCAATAACTCATTAATAATATCCTGCATGCTGACTTTTTTCATCACCGGAGTCCCAGGTTTTGATAACAACAGCATTTCTTCAATGATGTAATTAATCCTCTCTAGCTCTTTCATAAGCAGAGGCAGGTAAAAACGCTTTTTCTCCTCATCAGAAAGAGACTGATTCATAAGAGATATAAATCCATGAATCACGGCAAGAGGATTACGAATCTCATGAGCAGCTCCGGCTGCCACTTCTCCAACCAAGGCAAGTTTCTCAGACTGATGCATTCGCTTTTCTAATTCTTCGGTATCCGATATATCAATGAAATAAAAAATCCTTCCAATGCTTTCGTTCTTCTCATTAAACAGCTGCGTTTGAGAGGCTAAAAAGCAATAGCACGTCTCTTTCGTTCCAAATAATACTTTTTTATTTTCGTGAATTTCTCCCGAATTCAACATGCTCCAAAATTCAGTATTATATTCAGGACATTCCTTCATATACCCGCAAATATCCTTTTCATCGAGATCTAAAAACTGTTTTGCTGAGGTATTAGCAAATATACTATTTGTCTCATCTTCTATTGTGATAATTCCAACAGGCAGTGAATTTAAGATCTGCTGGCGATATGCTTTATCTTTAATGATTTTCCAAAATGAATCTTCTAAACTAACCGACATTTGATTGATAGAAGCCGAAAGTTGCTTCAGCTCGATTTGCTTTGTGTCTTGAAGAACAAGACCGTATTCTCCGTCTGCAATGTCATTTACTTTTTCAATCATTTGTTCAATTGGTTTCGTGAGGCTCGCACTCATACGATACGAAACATAAAGAGAAGCGACAATAGCACTTACTGTTAAAATCAATAGTAAAATTAATGAATCTTTAATAATAACAGACAGTGTATCTGATAGTGTATCAAGTGAATCAACCGTCTCTTCTTTTGAACTATTAATATCTTTTTTTATCTGATGCAGATCCGGCAAATAATTTCCCTTAAGATACTCTTGTGCTCCCTCTACATCTCCGTACTTCAGTAGTCCCTGCACGTTATTAGAAATCTTAAAATCCAGCAGCTCAATTTTTTCCTTTAATGGAATCAGCAATTTTGGTACAGGCTGCTTATACTTTTCATTGTCTTCAATAACTCGTGTATCATATGATTGATATTCTTCTATCAAAGAGACAGTGGGGTTCTTTAGATTATTTTTCACAATGTATTCTTTTATGTTCAGCTGCTCTTCCCAATAAGAAAGCCATACCATTTGAGGAACATCTTCATCTTTAATTTCGTTGCTTACATGATTCATTTTATCAATGGCATGCACTAAAACTAAAGAGAACCCGCTTAACATGAATGTAATCAAAAGAAGAATCGTTAATATTTGGCTACGGAATGACATGTTGCGAAATAATTGATTCATAATCATCTCTTTCTTTTTCATAGTTACTTCGGCTGTGTAGACATTCTAACTTTCGAATATAATATTTGTTTTTCTTGTTTACTGTACATTGGTCCAAAAGGCGCAAGCTTATAAACACCATCCCGGGCGTCAAGTTTGACTTCTCCAGATGGAAGGCCCTTTTTACTAAAATAGTTCTTCATAATCGCGTTGTAAGCTTGAGGAACATCATTTATCACACTTGTTAAAATAACAGACCTCCCCATATACGCCTGATCATCTAAATATCCTATTACGTACATTCCTTGTGTTTTCGCTTCTTGAATAACTTCTTGATTATATGAATTTCCTTTAGCATAGACGATATCGATGCCTTCATCTTTTAACTCACGGAGCAGCTTTACTGCTTTTGCTCCATCGTCTCGGCTGTTTACCACTCGATAATAAAAAGCAATTGAGGAATCAGACGCTTTTAGGCCTTTTTCAAACCCTGGATTTTTTTCGCGTGCTTCAAATGCATCAATTAATCCAATTTTTTTCGTTCGTGTCTTCATGGCAGCTGCCGTGCCTGCCAGATACTCTATTTTTGTTTGATCAAATGTATATACAGTTTGGTTTTTATAACGTGAAGTACCGTGAATGGTGACGAAATGAACATGAGGATACTTAGGAGCGAGTTCTGTAAAAACGGTAGAAAATTCTCTTCCATGTCCAATTACGACTTTTGTTCCATTTTGAATAACTTTTTCAGCAGCTTCCTTCATTTTTTGGTTCGTATTTACTTCGCTAATAACTTGAGCCGAAACGGGGTACTTCTGCTCGATGTTGATTTTCCCTTTATAAGCCAGACTGCCCCAGCTTTGATCTGTCAGTACATCAGAGGTGAGAATTGCAACGCTTGTGTTTTCTACTTTTTTTGTCGTTTGCTGACTTATAATCCCTTGTGTTTTCGAAATAATAATAATTAAAAACGAAGCGACAACAATCAGGGCAAGCAATAAAATCAGCCTTAACTGTCTTGATCGTTGCATAAACCTTCTCCTTTTTGTTTAGCATACTTTCATTATATAAAAAAAGCATCTAAAAAGACTACATCTTTAACGAAATTCCAACTTTTTTCGACATTTCTTTCATATCTTACCTTTTTTAACACTTTCACTCCAAAAGAAAAAGCAGAAAACATCTGTTTTCTGCTTCGGCCTTCAATCTTCATCTTTTACGTCCATATCTTCAGGGATTGGCTCATTTAGGTATTCTTCAATTTGTTTTTTGTACTTTTCCATTTGCTCTAAATGGGTGTTAAACTGCTCTTTATTTAATAAGTAGTTTTCACCATCAAATATAGCCCTTACTTTTCCTTCTTGAATCAATTTCTGTACATATTCTTCAGGAAAAGATAGATACTCTGCTGCTTCTTTTATCGTTAAATACATCCTGCTCCACCTTTTAGACGTTATAGTGTACTTCTTCTGTAGCTTTAACCATTAACTCATACTGACGCAAGCGAAGCTGAAATAATGTTAACGGATCATAGTAAGCTTCAGGATTGGCTTTCATATGACTTAATACGTCTTGATTTTCATTAATATGTGCCTGTGTTTCTTCAATCGTTTCTTTTAGAACCTCTTTTGGCTTTTCAAAGAATAGTTCAATATCAACTTCTAAATTTTTCTCAAATAAATTAAATTGCATAAAAAACTTTGCCAGCATAGATTCTGTGATATCTTGATAGTCTTGACTTTCAATGTACTTTTTATATTGATTATAAAGTAGCGTTTGATTTTGAAGAATGGAAGAAAACAGTTTTCCTGCTCCTTTTAACAAAAGCTGCGTTGGATTAACGCGAAGTAAAATATTTTCTTCATCCAGCTGAACCCGATTAGCCATACGATTAACGTCGCGGCGCCAGTCGTCCAACACTTTAAAATCGCAGGCTAACGTTAATTTTTGCTCATTGTACATCTTATTTAATGACTCTGCTACTTCTTCAATATCTACTTGACTCGCAATCAGCTCTTCATTTGATGTAGCAATCCAGTCCTTTAAAGAAATGCGGAACTTAGGTAGAACATCTTGCTGCAAGTGCTCTTCCACGCGCATATTCATTTGTTTATTCAGTTCAATATGAACTGTACTAAAATCACTGTCTTCCTTCACTAATTCTGAAGACTTTTTGAGTAAACGAGGAATTTTATTTTTTAGCTTTTTGCTGATATCCTCTTTAATGCCATGATAAGCTGAAACAATACTACTCGCTTTTTCTTGTTCTAAGTCATCCACTCGATGCAAGAAGCCATTTAATCGCACAAGCATATCTTCGTTCCATTTAATACTTTCAATCAAATGATTTTCTGTGTGATTTCTCTTTTCCACTAAGCTCTTTAGCATATTTTGAATGAAGAACAGCAGTCTGCGCGCACGCTCTTCTACTCCAACGTCGTTTGGATCGTAATAGAAATTAGCTTTAATAAACTGAGCCAAGTCTCCGTGGTGCTGACTCGATACGTAGTGAGGCGTATAGGCTAATACATGAGCCTGCGGGAAATCCGCTCCAATGCTTGCTTCAAATTCTTTTGTAATTCGCTCAATCGTTGCTTGATTATAAAGACTGTCCATATTGTTGATGACAAAATGAACTGGCGTATTTGGCGCATATTCTTTAATCTCCAGCAATAATTCTCTTTCTTCATCAAGCAGCGATTCTTTTGCATCAAGCACAAACAGTAAACCATCTGCTAAAGGAGCATATTTAAATGCATCCTGCTCACGCGCCTCTTGTTCTGTAAAGCTTGGCGTAACAATGCATGAACAATTATGCGTATCAAGGAACGCAAAAGGTTTTTTCACTTCTACAAGCGCTTGGTGAGAAGATTGCTCCGCTCCGTCAATCGTTTCCATCGGAATGATTTCTTGATCAGCGATTTGCTGGATAGATTCTTCTTCATCATGAATGAACACAAAGGTTGTTTCGTGATTTTGCAGTACCTTTTCTTCTGTAATCGATCCCACAAATGAAGACGTTGCAGCATTTGTTCCTGTAATTAATAAGTGTGTCGTATGAGCATCTAATAAAAAGTCTACCCACCATTTAAAGGTGTGCCCCACTTCTAAACCATTTTCATTAGCCCATTTAATAATGCCATGGCAAAGCTTGTAGTGATATTCAAGACCATCAATGTCATTACGCGCCTCAAAAATTAATCTGCCTGCATTTTCGATTGTAATGGTATCAATAGTTGACGGAAACTTTTCATTCCATGAAAGCACGGCCGCAGACGGAAATAACGCACGTGACTTATTAGTAATTTTAAGCCAGTTTGTTAATACGTTCGGAATGACTTCATGCAATTCTTTTACAGAATGATCACTTTCCATTAAGTCAGTGTACGTCTCTTGATAAAGAGTTGAAATCTCTTGCCAATAATCATAGAGACCCACTTCAATATTCAAGAAAATATCATTGATAGTTTTAATCCAAGCAAGATAAGGGGGCTGACTCTTATATTGTTTCCATAAAGCTGAGACAAGCTGTTTGAAATATACTTGGTCCACTTTGTAAAATGAAATCATCACTTGATAAAAATAGTTAGGGATAAAGTTTGCTGTATATCCTTTATCTACGTAAGTCTTTAATACCGCAAACCAATTTAACGATTCTGTTCGAATACACTCATCTACCGCAAGCTCTACTGCGCTGTTAAAGTCTTCTTGCTCTTCATAAAATCTTCGCGCAATCGCCGTGACGTTTGGATAATCCGGCTGAGAAGCAACCAGCTCGTTAATAACTTCATAAGCTCGTTCAATATTGTTATGGTCCGTATAAAGCGAAAACAGCTTGAGCGCTATTTCAGCTTTTAATACTTTTGAATCCGTTTCGATGGATAGGTAAAGCTCTTCAGCGAGCGTAGACAACCCCAATTCATAATGCGCGTCGGCTGTATTTTTCTTCGCCCACAGCTTAAACTCGCCATTTACATTCTCCCACTTAAAAATCGCGGATTCAAAATCTTGATTGTGGAAGTACACTTCTCCCTGAGCTAAGCGAATGAGCGATAAGTCGTACCACTCTTTTTGCTGCTCTTCGTAATAAACTTGTCCAAGGACTTTTACAGGCGGCTGATTTTCATTTTCTTGCATAAACGTTTCGTAATATTTCTTTTTCGTTAACTGATATTCTACCGTCATATAGTCTCTCCTTTTTGATGTCAATATTTTATGTACTCTATCAAATTCCCTTTTTTATACTTTTCATACACGATATTTTCTTACTCATATTTTACGCAAAAAAAGCCTCAAGAACTACTCTTAAGGCTTTTTTTATAACTTTTATACTATAAAAATGGCTATTTATCATAAATCGGCGCTGAAATAACAAATATATTAATAAGCATCCCGTCGAAACAGCCCCATTACTTCTACCGTTTCTGTAATATTTACGAAAGCTTCAGGATCAACCGATTGAATTAACTGCTTGAGGTTTGCAAGCTCATAGCGTGAAATCACCGTCATTAATATTTTACGGTCTTCTCTTGAATAAGCTCCTTCACCGTTCATTAACGTCACGCCGCGCACTAAATTGGTAAGAAGCTGCTGCTTCATTTCTTCGCCTTTTCTCGTAATAATGGTTAACGTGAGCTTAATGTGGCGAGTATGAATCGCATCCACTACTTTTCCTGTGACGAAAATCGAAAGCATCGTATATAAAGCTGCGTCCCAATTCACAAAGAAACCTGAAACAAATACAACTACGGCATTCATCGCTGATAATATAGCGCCAAGAGGAAATTCTTTTTTATGCGTAAGAAGCATCGCAATAATATCAAATCCACCTGTCGAAGCCGATTGACGAAAAACAAACCCTACGCCAATTCCAGTTAAAACTCCTCCAAAAACAGCTGACAGAATAGGATCTGTACTAACAGCTCTCAAGGGAATCACGTATAAAGCAATTGATAAAGCCACAACGGACAGCAGCGTATGTAAGACAAACCGCTTTCCTAACTTCATAAAACCAATAATTAAAAGGGGTAAATTCAACAAAAAATTCATTGTTCCCGTGCTTGCAGGCGTTAAAATTCCTATAATCATAGCAATACCGCTAATACCACTGCTTAGCACTTTATGGGGGATTAAAAACCAATTGTATGCAAATCCAATTAACACAGAACCTGCTATAATAGCAATTGCTCTATACATGATGTCCCTTCACCTCTTACCACAAATATAATGTTTTCATTTATTGCTTCTTTATTATAATTCCTAAAATATTGAAAACCTTAAAAAAAGTATATTCAGAAATTTGCTGTGTTGGTGGGGTGGACAAATGTAAAAAAGCGAAAGAAAAAAACTTAGCAGTTTCCTCTTTCACTTTAAATTCAAATCAGTTAACTTTCTATATGAAAAATTTTTTCATTCATTTTTCTATCCTAATTTTCTCATTATCAAAACCAGCTTGTTGATATTCTTCTTCAAATACCATAAACCAATATCCCGTCTGATCTTGAGCACAAATAGCTTTTCTTACTTCACTCATCCCTTTTGAAGTAAAGCTGCACGCATAAATTCTTTCTGAATTAATCTCACCATCGTAATATCGATAAATCATTAAAACATTAGACTTTTGAATAGCATTTTTTTGAAGAATCAATTCGTTTAAATATTTTATCCTTTCAAAAGACTCTACGAACTGAATTCCTATTACATTATGAGGAATATATTCTTCTGTCGTTTGTGAAAATAACTTTTGAATGGTGTCGACATCTTTTGCCCAAACATTTTCTCGTTCTAAGTGTAAGGCCAGATACAAAAAGTATTTATCATTAAATCGAGCATCCCATTTCCACCAAGATAAATCCATTGGTCTAGAACGACCTTTCAAGCAATCAAACTTAGAGTCTTCAATAAAGGCATCAAAACCTAACAGCTCCCCTACATGAGCAAAATAATCAATTTCTCGTTTTGTGAACATGGATCGGTTATGTAGACTTGATAAATTCATTCTTCGATAGCTCCGTACATAACCGTTAAAGAATGACATTAAATTAAAGTATTGCTTTTCCATGAAATATTTCTCCTCTTTTTCACTTAAAAAGAGGCAGCATCCTCAAATGAAAGCTGCCCTTACTCAACAAGCATATTTAGATTATTATTTAACTGTAATAGAATCTATCGTAATTTTTGTTACAGTCTTTTTAGCTCCAGGGTGAACTTTTCCAGACCATTCAACTTTGAGAGTATGTTTTCCTGCTTTTAATCCTTTTTTGTTAAACACTGTAGCTTTATACTGTGGCTTATCAGCGTACAAATCAACCCAATAAGCGGTGCCGTCTAGCGTTACTTTTGCTTGCCCTTGGGTATTATCCTTAAGCGTATTTAAAGATACCTCAGTTCCATTAAATACAAACTGCATTCCAGCATTTGCTTCATTTACAGCTTTGTATGATCCTCCTGATGAACTGCTGTTTGACACTTTACTCCAGTTTCCTGTATAAGCCAAATTTGTACTAGTATCTTCGTATACCCCGGCAGTTGCTCCGTACTTCACATCTACTTTATAGCTTCCGCTTCCTTTATAAGCGTATACATCTAAATAATAAACTCCGTCAGCTGATGCTACAAAAGTTAAAGTTTCACTTGAAGTATTCAACTTTTCTGAGTAAGCTACGATACCATCGCTAGAGTTTACAGTTTTTGCATTTTGATTATACAAATACAAATCGAAATCTGTCCCCGCAGCTCCTGATAACGAAACTGTAAACTTTTCGCCTTTTGTTAACTTTACTGAATATACATCATCTTTATCCGTGGAGGCGTTCAAGGTAGAACTTATGCTATTTCCATTTAAAGACACTCCAGGTATTTCTCCATCGATATCAGCTGATACCGCTAATCCAGCGTTAACTAGACCGCCGCTTGCAACTTTTCCTGTTAAAGATGACAGTTTTGTGGTACTTTTCATCAATGTATCTTTTAGCTGTGCGGAACTGAAAGATGGATTTGCTGCTAAAACCAATGATGCTACACCCGTTACATGCGGAGTTGCCATAGATGTTCCACTGAAATAGCCATAACTATTCTCAGGAAGCGTGCTCAAAATAGAAACACCCGGTGCAGCTATATCTACATTTTTACTCCCATAATTCGAAAAGTAGCCTAAATTACCTTGGTTATCTACCGCTGCTACAGAAACGATATTAGGTAAGTCAAAAGCAGCTGGATAAGCGGCATAATAATCAATATTGTCACCATCGTTTCCAGCCGCCGCTATAAACGTAGAGTTTGAGTTTTTAATAACATCATATAAAGCCTGAGAGTACTGTCCGCCTCCCCACGAATTATTAGATATTTTAATACCTTTTGATTTTGCATAATTGATTGCAGCAATGGCATCATCTGTACTACCGCCATCGGGACCAATAAATTTTAAAGGCATGACTTTAACGTTAGGTGCTACACCCATTACACCTACTGAATTTTCCTTAGCGGCGATTGTTCCAGCTACATGAGTACCATGATCATCTTCTGTTTCGTCATAATAAACATCTTCGTTTCCATCATAAAAATTCCAGCCGTTCACATCGTCTACATAACCATTATGATCATTATCTACTCCGTCACCAGGAATCTCTCCAGTATTTTTCCAAATATTATCCTTTAAATCTGGATGATAAATATCTACTCCCGTATCAATTACAGCTACTGTAGTGCTAGCGCTTCCTTTTGTTTTCATCCAAGCACTTTCAGCATTTATATCAATGCCTTTTTTTCCTGCCACTCCATCTATATATTGACCTGTATTTTTCAATCCCCACATATATTGATAATATGGCTCTGAAACAGCGGCTGGTTTATAAATATAGTTAGGTTCAGCATATTCCACAGCGTTGGAAGCATTTAAGCTTTTTAAGATTTCTTTCATAGTTGATACATTCGTATCAAACTTTAACGTTTGAATTCCTAGTTTCTTATCTAACGTTTTATTTAACTTTAACCCTTTTACCTTTGTTTTATCTCCTAGACTACTAAGAGACTTATTCGTTTTAAACTTAACTATAATTTCGTCTTTTATGTATCCTCTTTTTGCATCCGCTTCAGTTATCTTTCCTCTTCTAGTTTCCTTTGTAGAGCTGCTGCTAAATAAATTTTTTTCTTTTTCCTTCACTTTACTAGCAGGAATTTGGATAGTAGGATTCAACTGCTGCGTAGCCTTTTTTACATTAGAAGTACCTGACTCTGCATAACTTGACTCCGCTCCTAGCGTTAATCCAGATACTAATAAACTTACTCCCAATAAAGCACTTAAAGACTTTTTCATATAGGCCCCCCTTATTAATATTCCAAAAATAATACTACAGACCTATAATATCAGAATTTTAAGAAAATATAACTATTTAATTTTAGACATTTTACGACAAAAGAACTATAAAATTGTTTACTTATACCTTTTATTTATAAGGAAAATAAAAGATCGCTATCATTTCATTGATAGCGATCTACGTATTTATCCTCTTATTTTAATGTAAGCACCGCCACATTCTCCACATGCGTCGTATGCGGGAACATATCAACAGGCTGAACTTCAACCGTCTCATAGCCGCCTTTTTCTAGAATAGCTAGATCACGCGCAAGAGTTGCTGGTCCGCATGAAACATAGACAACTTTTTTCGGCTTCATCTCGATGATGGTATTTAAAAGGGCTTCGTCGCATCCTTTTCGCGGCGGATCTACGACGATGACGTCCGCTTTAATGCCTTGTTTGTACCAGTTTGGAATGACGACCTCTGCTTCGCCTACTTCAAATTCAGCGTTGTGAATACCGTTTAGCTCAGCGTTGCGCTTTGCATCTTCAATCGCTTCAGGCACGATTTCAACGCCATATACTTTTTTCGCTTTTTGAGCGAGAAATAACGAGATTGTTCCGATTCCACAGTAGGCGTCAATGACCGTTTCTTCTCCTGTTAAATCTGCATACTCGAGCGCTTTGTCATAAAGCACTTTCGTTTGCTCAGGGTTTACTTGATAGAATGATTTTGCTGAAATGGCAAATTTAACGTCGCCGATATAGTCGTAAATATATTCTTCTCCCCAAAGTACGTTCGTTTGGTTCCCTAAAATGACGTTCGTGCGCTTGCTGTTGACGTTTTGAACAATTGATTTCACGTTCGGCACGGCTTCGATAATGTCTTCTATAATACGCTTTTTGTTTGGCAACTCAGCTGTACGAGTCACAATTACAACCATAATTTCACCCGTTACAAGTCCGTAGCGCGCCATGATATGACGAAGCGAGCCTTTATGCTTTTGTTCTTGGTAAGCAGAAACCCCATGCTTTTCACAGATTGATTTGACAGCTTGAACAACATCATCATTTGCCTGCTGCTGAATCAAACAGGCATCCATGTTAATGATATCGTGGCTTCGCTGCTGATAAAATCCAGCGACCAAACCGCCTTCTCGCTCTGCTACGGGAACTTGAGCTTTGTTTCGATAGCGCCAAGGATCGTTCATTCCTAGCGTCGAATGTACCGGAACGTCAGGTAAATGGCCAATTCGCGCCATGACGTCTTTTACTTGCTTTTGTTTAAATTGCAGCTGTCCTTCATAGCTTACATGCTGCAGCTGACAGCCTCCGCACTGCTTGTATACCGGACAGGGTGCTTCAACACGCTGCTCACTAATTGTATGGTGCTTGATAAGCTTGCCAAACGCATAGCCTTTTTTTACTTTAATGACTTTTACTTGGCCGCTTTCGCCGGGCAGCGCATTTTGAACGAAAATAGGAAATCCGTTCACTTTCGCTACACCCGCTCCGTCATGCGTTAAATCTTCAAACGCAACATCTATATATTCATTTTTTTCTACAGGTGGTTTTAATTTTTCCATTTATCGTTACATCCTTTTAGTCATTTGAAAATGCTGAACTGATTGTACCATAAGAGCGAAAGCCAAACAAAGGAAAGCATGAAAAAAGATCGCAATTAGGCGATCTCATTTTTTTCCATCAATTCAGCTGTTGCTTTTGGAACAAAGATTTCTACATGGCGATATAAGTTTACAAATTCCCCAGGCAATAACCCACCGTACTCGCCATCTAGATTTAGCTGCATTTTATCATTCGTATGAATTTTAACACGGTTCGCTTTTGTATAAATAATATGAGGATCATTGATATGTTCTCCTCGCAGCGCAAGTGTCGCAATTCGAATAAACTCAGCTAAATTTGCTTTCTTTAAAATAATTAAATCAAACATGCCGTCATCTAAAGAAGAGTCTGGTGCCAGCTTTTCAAAACCGCCGACTGAGTTCGTTAAGGAAACGAGGAAGAACATAATCTCGCCGCCAAAGAATTTTCCGTCATACTCAATTTCAACGGATGTTGGTTTAATAGAAGGAAGCATTTCCATGCCTTTTAAATAGTAAGCTAGCTGTCCAAGCATTGTTTTTAACTTGCTTGGCACTTCATACGTTAATTCAGTTAAACGGCCGCCCCCGGCGATATTTACAAAGTAATGCGTTTCTCCGTCGTTTGTTACACAGCCTAAATCAATTGGCTTCGTTACACCTTCTACAATAACATCAACAGCGCCTTCAATTGTACGCGGGACATTAATGGCACGAGCAAAGTCATTGGTTGTTCCAACAGGAATAATACCTAGCTGCGGACGATAGTCTTGTCCGGCAATACCGTTTACGACTTCATTGATGGTACCGTCTCCACCGGCTGCGATTACAACGTCAAAGCGGCGCTCTACTGCTACTTTGGCAGCTTCTGTTGCATCGCCAGCGCAAGTTGTAGCATGACAAGATGTTTCGTAGCCTGCTTGCTCTAGCTTTTGCAAAACTTCCGGTAAGTTTTTCTTAAAAATTTCACGGCCCGATGTCGGGTTATAAATAATTCTCGCTCTTTTCATATTCATCATCCTAATAATGATAATTTGTCACAAATCTTTGCCTACTTTTATCAGTGAAAGAATGCCCCCTCACATTACATCATCAACAAGAGGGGGCATGAACAAACATATTATAAAGAAATTAACCTTGATATACAATATTCACGTTTCGGTTTTTATTCATACCTTCAGCGCGATCGCCCTTACTCATAATAAATGTGAGATGGATACCCACCTCACATTTAGTTATCAAATTTAGCGTTTATTAATTTCTTCTAAAAGAATTTTATTAACCATCGGTGGGTTCGCTTGACCTTTTGAAGCTTTCATAATTTGACCAACTAAGAAGCCGATTGCACGATCCTTACCGTTTTTGAAATCTTCAATAGATTGAGGGTTTGCATCTAATGCATCTGTTACGAATTTACGTAAAGTTGCATCATCAGAAATTTGTACAAGACCTTTTTCTTTTACAATTTTCTTTGCATCTCCGCCATTTTCAATTAATTCTTTGAATACTTTTTTCGCAATTTTAGACGAAATTGTACCTTCTTGAATTAATTGAATCATACCAGCTAGACCTTCAGGTGTTAATGCTACATCTGAAAGTTCTTTTTGATTTGAGTTTAAGTAAGCAGAAACTTCACCCATTAACCAGTTAGAAGATAGCTTAGCATCTCCGCCTGCAGCAAGTGTTGCTTCAAAGAAATCAGACATTTCTTTTGTTAGCGTTAATACCATTGCATCATAAGCAGGTAAGCCAAGCTCTTCTACATAGCGCTTTTTACGAGCATCTGGAAGTTCAGGAATCGAAGCACGAACGCGTTCTTTCCACTCTTCGTCGATGTGTAATTCTAATAAGTCAGGCTCTGGGAAGTAGCGGTAGTCGTCAGATCCTTCTTTTACACGCATCAGAATTGTTTCACCCGTAGACTCATCAAAACGGCGTGTTTCCTGCTCGATTAGGCCACCAGACAATAACACTTTTTCTTGACGAATTTCTTCGTGTTCAAGACCGCGGCGCACATAGTTAAATGAGTTTAAGTTCTTTAGCTCAGCTTTTGTACCAAACTCTTCTTGTCCAACTGGACGTAAAGAAATATTGGCATCACAGCGAAGTGAACCTTCTTCCATTTTACAGTCAGATACGCCTGTATATTGAATGATTGATTTTAGTTTTTCTAAATAAGCATATGCTTCTTCAGGAGAACGCATATCTGCTTCCGATACAATCTCAATTAGAGGTGTACCTTGACGGTTGAAGTCTACTAGTGAATAGCCATCGCCTGTATGCGTTAACTTACCAGCATCTTCTTCTAAATGAAGTCGGTTGATACGAATGCGCTTCGTTTCACCTTTAACTTCTACTTCAATCCAACCGTTCTCGCCAATTGGTTTATCAAATTGAGAGATTTGATAAGCTTTTGGGTTATCCGGATAGAAATAGTTTTTACGATCAAACTTTGTATCTGTTGCGATTTCACAGTTTAGCGCAAGCGCCGCTTTCATTGCAAAATCAACTGCTTCTTTGTTTAACACAGGTAGTACGCCAGGATAACCTAAGTCAATTACACTTGTGTTAGCATTTGGAGCCGCACCAAATGCGTTTGGACTTGCTGAGAAAATTTTAGATTTTGTCTTAAGCTCAACGTGTACTTCAAGACCAATAATCGTTTCAAAGTTCATCTTTATCTCACCCCTTACAGTGCTGGTTTCGCTTTATGATGCTCAGTTGCTTGTTCGAATGCATGAGCAACACGATAGATTGTGCTTTCGTCGAAATGCTTACCGATAATTTGTAACCCTAATGGCAATCCATTTGATAAGCCGCAAGGCACAGAAATACCAGGTACTCCAGCAAGGTTTACTGGGATTGTTAAAATATCGTTTGCATACATTGTTAATGGATCATCTGTTTTCTCACCAATTTTGAATGATGGAGTTGGTGTAGTTGGTCCAATGATAACGTCATAGTTTTCAAATACAGACTCAAAGTCTTGCTTAATTAACGTACGTACTTGCTGTGCTTTTTTGTAGTAAGCATCATAATAACCAGAGCTTAACGCAAATGTCCCAAGCATGATACGGCGTTTTACTTCGTTTCCAAAGCCTTCGCTTCGAGACTGCTTGTACATTTCGATTAAGTTCTCAGCATTATCTGTACGGTATCCGTAGCGAACGCCGTCAAAACGTGATAAGTTAGCAGACGCTTCAGAAGAAGATAATAGATAATACGTAGCTAATGCGTATTTAGAGTGTGGAAGCGATACTTCTTCCCAAGTTGCGCCTAGTCCTTCTAACACTTTTAGTGCATCTAAAACAGACTGGCGAGCTTCTTCGCCCACACCTTCGCCTAAGTATTCTTTTGGAACAGCAATTTTAAGGCCTTTTACGTCACCTGTTAAAGCAGATACATAATCCGGTACATCAACATTAGCAGAAGTAGAATCCATTGGGTCTACGCCTGAAATTGCTTGAAGTAAGTATGCATTATCTTCAACAGAATTTGTGATTGGTCCGATTTGATCTAAAGAAGATGCAAATGCCACTAATCCGTAACGAGATACGCGACCATACGTTGGTTTTAATCCAACAACACCGCAATAAGCAGCTGGCTGACGAATTGAACCACCTGTATCAGAACCTAAAGAGAACGGAACTTCTCCTGCTGCTACAGCTGCAGCTGAACCACCGCTAGATCCACCCGGTACGTAATCTAAATTCCATGGGTTGCGCGTTAACTGAAGACCTGAGTTTTCAGTTGAAGAACCCATTGCGAATTCATCCATATTTAATTTACCGATTGTTACCGCTTCAGCTGCCTGCAGTTTTTGAACAACTGTTGCATCATAAATCGGATCAAAGTTTGCTAGAATTTTACTAGAGCAAGTTGTACGTAAATCTTTTGTGACAATATTATCTTTTACACCGATCGGCATACCAAATAATAGGCCAAATTCATCTTTTGTTTGTAATGCTTCATCTAGCTCTTTTGCATAAGCACGAGCATTGTCTTCATTAAGCGCTAAGAACGCACCTACTTTATCATCTACTTCATTAATACGTTTGTATGATTCGTCTACTAAATCTTGTACACGTACTTCTTTCTTGTGTAAAAGGCTATGTAGTTCTGAAAGTTTACGATTGAATAAAGACATCGTAAAGCCTCCTTCCTTATTCTAAAATAGTTGGTACTCGAATGTAGCCATCCTTGTGGTCTGGCGCGTTTTTTACTACGTCTTCAATTGGTAAGCCTTTAGCTGGCTTATCTTCACGCATCACGTTTTTCATATCCAATACGTGAGAAGTTGGTTTTACATTTGTAGTATCTAGCTCATCTAATTGTTCTGCATATGTAATAATAGCATCTAATTGTTTTGTAAATAGTTCTGCTTCGTCATCCGTCACCGCAAGTCTCGCTAAGTTTGCAACGTGTTTTACTTGATCAACAGAAATTCTTGACATGTTCCTTCACCTCCGAATATTCGTCCCACTACAATATACTGATAATACCAAACTTCACTAGCAACAGGCAACATTTCTGAGACTAGTTCCTAAAATATTAAAAACCCCGCCAGACAAGACAGGGCTTACATTTATCACTTCTATTTTATACCAAATCTCTTTCATTCAAACAACATTCCATACTTTTCCTTCGTCATAAAATATTTCTCTCTTGCATAGGTATAAAATAACCTTCTTTTTAGAAAAGATAGATAGAAAGAGAAACATGCTTCAGATGAACACACCACCATGTTTTAATTTCACTAGTCTTTGGGAAAGTAAAGAAAACGAATAACTACTTTACCGTAAAAGAGGTGCTATAAAAATTGAATAAAATACTTATACAGTCAGTCATCCACCAGCGCCCTGTGTATCAGCAAAGCGGAAGATGGTTTGTATTAGATGAAGAATTCAAGTGGGATTTGTCCACCTTGCAAAAAGATGTTTTTGCTTGTTTAAATAAAGCCTTTCATATTCCTATCATTTTTTGTGATTCATGTGAAGCCAATAAAATTGTCTCCGCTCTTGGAGAAGAAGAAGCAGAATACCTGCAGTTTGCCTCAGGTGTTTACTGGCGAGAAGTCGGCATTATATTTATTTTTAAATTTGATGACTACCTTCCGCTTGTTGAAACCATCTTTCACGAGTTGCGTCACTATATTCAAGATCACATCCCTTATTATCAGAAAGAATTTGAGCTGGATAAAAAACGCCCGTATGAAGAGCGGACAACCGAACAAGATGCGTTTGCATTTGCTGCTTATTATCTTGCTAAGTTTACGAGACAAAATTCTCATGCCATTCCTTCATAAAAGGCAATTTCATAGAATTAGAAAAAGACACTGCTTTCGCAGTGTCCTTTTTGCTTACTCTTCGTAAATATGAACGAACGGCTTGTCTTCATCTGCTTTTCTAACAATGAGAGCTTCCGGTCCGCTTACTGAGTTAATAGAGATACTCGTTTCCATATATGAAGGGAAATGATCAAGCATTAAACCAGCAACGTACTGAGTAAATCCTACAATTTCACCTTTTCCGTAAAATTGTACGGGAATATCAATCGTCATTTTTTGAAGCTGTCCATCTTTGTAATACCCTTTCCCTACTACGCTTGTAAAGTTCGGGAAGTAGTCTTCGATTTGCGCTTTAAACTCATCAAATTTCATCGCATCGTCTCGATGGTCTTTTGTTGCATCTGATGATGGGAATAAATAATATTTCTCATCTAAATTATCCCAGCTGCCAACAGCCGTATCATTTGAACCTGCATTTCCGACAGCCATGAAGTTACCTGGCGTTAAAGAAGCCTTAGCACTTTGTTTGAATAGTGCTACTCGAATTGGAACGTTTTCTAAGCCCTTGATATTACGCATACGCTGCACAATTTCATCGGCCATCTTTTTGCCTTGCTCTTCAATATTTTTATCGGTTAGTTGTTTTTCACGGGCATAACCATTTTCCTCTGTATAATAATGAACAGAATTCATCGCCAGACCAATTGTGACGCCTCCAAGTTTTACCTTGTCATCTCCGTCTTGGATAAGGTAATCTTGCTCAGTAATGTTCGCTAAGTACATTGGACTTGTTTCGTTACGAGTTTTCAAATCGCCTTTTTCTGTATCAATTGGGTTTAACCCAGTGTTTTTAAGCTTCTTTTTCGCCGTATCATCTTTTGCTTTGCTTTGAAGATCTTTAAACTGTTTATCACTCAGCTTACGGCTTAACCATGAGCGAATGGTATCTTTATCAAGGTACTGGCCTTCTTGATACACATATTTTTTCGGAGAATAGCTATCTGTCGATAAGCGCATTAAGCCTGTTTCAAATTCTTGCGCATCCAAGCGATTGTTTAAGTTTGCTGCGACTAAGCCTCTTGCCACTCCCGCTTTAAATGGAAGAATTGTTCGGTAATAATCATCTGAAATACTATACTTCGGAATAACTGCTTTTTCTTTCTTGTTGTTGGTTTGTTGAACAGTCTCTTTATCGTCCGAAAGGTTCGGTGCACACGCTGAAGTTACAAGCATGACCGCAAGAGAAAGTAACAATATCTTTTTCAACTACACACACCTCTTATTTATTTAATTCCGTAAGTAGCCTTGCTTCATCCCATACTTCAATTTCAAGCTCGTTAGCTTTTGTCAGTTTGGAACCAGCCTCTTCCCCTGCCACAACAAGGTCTGTCTTTTTACTTACGCTTCCTGTGACTTTACCGCCAAGTGCTTCAATTTGTGCTTTTGCCTCATTGCGAGATAGCTGTTCAAGCTTACCTGTTAATACAACGGTTTTACCAGCAAAAACAGAATCTACATTTTCTACACTTACAAGCTTGGGTCCTTTGTATGTAAGGTTTACTCCATACTCTTTTAATTCATGTATAAGTTCTTGAACCTCTTCTTGTGTAAAGTAAGCGACAATAGCATCAGCCATTTTGGCACCAATTTCATTAATTGCCACTAATTCATCATACGTTGCTTTTGTTAACTTGTCTATGGTTTCAAAGTGCTGAGCTAACGTCTTTGCAGCTTTTGCTCCAACGTGGCGAATGCCCAAACCAAAAAGCAAACGCTCAAGTGAATTTTCTTTAGAAGCTTCGATGGCCGCAATCAAATTATCCGCAGATTTCTCACCCATGCGCTCAAGCTCGATTAACTGCTGTTTTGTCAGCGTATAAATATCTGCTACATCTTTAATTAACTGTTCACGAAATAATTGTGATATAACTTTTTCACCAAGTCCATCAATGTTCATCGCATTGCGGGACACGAAATGAATAAGTCCTTCACGAATTTGAGCAGGACAGCTTGGATTAATGCAGCGAAGCGCAACTTCTCCTTCTAAACGCACCAGTTCACTTTCACATTCAGGGCAGTGAGTAGGCATCGTAAACTCTTGCTCTTCTCCCGTTCGCTTCTCTTCAATCACATTCACTACTTCAGGAATAATATCTCCTGCTTTTTTCACCACGACATAATCTCCGATGCGAATGTCCTTTTCACGAATCAAATCTTCATTATGAAGAGACGCACGCTGTACCGTCGTACCTGCTACTTGAACCGGCTCCAAAATAGCTGTTGGCGTAATGACACCTGTCCGGCCTACCGTCAGCTCAATATTTACAAGCTTGGTTACAACTTCTTCAGCAGGAAACTTATAAGCAATAGCCCAGCGTGGACTCTTGGCCGTTGTTCCAAGCTCAGCCTGCTGATCAAATGAATCTACTTTTACAACAATGCCATCAATATCATAAGATAGTTCTGGACGTTTCGTTTGCCAGCTTTCGATATAAGCAATCACATCATCAATGGTTTCACACGTCTGTCTTTCTTTATTTGTTTTAAAGCCAAGATCATCGAGTAAATTCAAACTTTCGCTGTGAGAGTCGATTTCTAATTCTCCTGTATCAGTCATGGCATAGACAAAGATATCTAAATTACGTTTTGCCGCAATTTTAGGATCTAGCTGACGCAGTGAGCCAGCAGCTGCGTTACGGGGGTTAGCAAACGGAACTTCATCTCTTTCCATTTTTGCTTCATTAAGTGCTTCGAATGATTTCCTCGGCATAAATGCTTCTCCGCGAACTTCCATTGATAACGGTTCTTTAATTCGCAGTGGAATCGAGCGAATTGTTTTTAAGTTTTCAGTAATATTTTCACCAGTCGTACCATCTCCGCGCGTAGCACCCAGCACTAAGTATCCATCTTCATAGCGAAGAGATACAGCAAGGCCGTCAATTTTAAGTTCGCATACATAAGAAAACTCGTCTTCAACGGCTTGGCGCACTCGGCGATCAAAATCTCGAAGGTCTTCTTCATTAAATGCATTTCCTAAACTTAGCATAGACGTTTGATGCTGAACCTTCTCAAACGCATCGAGCACTTGGCCGCCGATGCGCTGAGTAGGTGAGTCAGCTGTTTTTAATTCTGGAAACGATTCTTCTATTTCAATTAACTCATTCATTGATTTATCGTATTCTGCATCTGGAACAGATGGCTGATCTAACACATAATATTCATAACCATATTGATTTAATAAGTCACGTAATTCTTGAACGCGTGATTTTGCTGTCTCAAACTCCATATTCTAGCTCCTTTTCACGATTACACTTTCGTAACCGGGGCAAATTTAGCAAGCAGTCTTTTTACACCTGTAGGACTAGGAAAAGCAATGTCTAATTCTTTTGAGTCTCCTTCTCCTTTTACACTTACAACTGTACCAATTCCCCATTTTTTATGCTCGGCCTTATCTCCAACGCTCCATCCAATCGATTCACTGCCCGTTGATACAAGCTTCGTTTTTGCCACGGCCGCTTGTCGGCGCGCTGCAAACGGCGAAGCTGAAGCCCCTGAACGACCAGCAGCAGGCTTGCGCATCGTTTCATTTAAAGATTCCACAAGCTCGCTTGGGATTTCTCCAATGAAGCGCGATTTTGGATTAACGTTTGTTTTACCAAATAGTGTACGCATTTGAGCATTTAATAAATACAATTCTTGTTCAGCACGTGTAATCCCTACGTAGGCTAAGCGTCGTTCTTCTTCCATTTCATTATCTTCGAATAACGATCGGCTATGAGGGAATACGCCTTCTTCCATACCCATTAGGAAAACAACCGGGAACTCTAGACCTTTTGCTGAGTGAAGCGTCATCAGAATCACTTGTTCGTTCTCTTCTTCTTCCTCGTCGTCAAGCTTATCGATATCAGCAACAAGCGCTAAATCGGTTAAAAATGCTACTAAGCTCTTATCTTCACTTGCTTCTTCAAACGTTTTTGTAACAGATAAAAACTCATCAATATTCTCTAAGCGACTTTGTGCTTCAATTGTTTTTTCCACTTTAAGCGCTTCACGGTACCCTGTTCTTTCTAATACTTGTTCCACAAGCTCTGTTACAGACATATAGTCTTGCATTTGAGCTAAGTTTGAAATCATTGATTGGAAATCACGAAGTGCCTTTGTTGCTTTACCCGTTAACCCCATCAATTCTACTTCATCAAGCGCTTTGAAAATAGAAATGTCATGAACGTTTCCGTAATTGGCTACTTTATCGACTGAAGTAGCTCCAACTCCGCGTTTTGGAACGTTCACAATACGAGCTAAGCTAATGTCATCATCTTGGTTGGCAATTAAGCGCAAGTACGCAAGCAAATCTTTAATCTCTTTGCGGTCGTAGAACTTAATCCCGCCGACAATTGTATAGTTAATATTGGATTTTAGCAGTACTTCCTCCATTACACGCGACTGTGCATTTGTACGATACAAAATGGCAAAATCGCTATATTTACGTTTGCCGCTGTCTACTGCTTCTTTGATTTTACGTGCTACAAACTGTGCCTCATCATGCTCACTCATTGCTTGGTAATGATAAATCTTCTGGCCTTCATCGTTTTCCGTCCATAAGTTTTTCACTTTACGGTTCATATTGTTTGCAATGACGCCGTTTGCCGCAGCCAAAATCGTTTTCGTTGAACGATAATTTTGTTCAAGCAAAATGGTTTTGGCTTTTGGGTAATCTTTTTCAAATGACAAGATATTTGTAATATCAGCCCCGCGCCAGCGGTAAATAGACTGATCTGAATCCCCTACTACGCATACATTTTCAAATCGTGCGGCTAGCAAGCGAACCAGCATATATTGTGCATGGTTTGTATCTTGATACTCGTCCACATGAATATATTGAAACTTGCGCTGATAGTACGTTAACACTTCAGGAACTCGTTTAAATAACTGAATCGTTGTCATAATCAAATCATCAAAATCGAGCGCTTGGTTTTTCTTTAAACGCTTTTCATACTCTTTATAGACTTTACTTACAACTTCTTCATATGGTCCTGCTGCTGTTTTATCAAATTCTTCCGCTACTTTCAGTTCATTTTTAGCTGAACTAATGCTTCCTAATAGCGAGCGCGGATCGAATTTTTTTGGGTCGATGTTTTGATCTTTTAAAATGTTTTTAATAACGGACAGCTGATCCGTTGAATCTAAAATCGTAAAGTTGCGATTAAAGCCAATACGATCAATATCTCTTCGTAAAATACGTACGCACATCGAGTGGAACGTTGAAATCCAGATATCTTCTGCCACTCCGCCAACGATACTTGCCACACGCTCTCTCATTTCACGAGCTGCTTTGTTTGTGAAGGTAATAGCTAAAATATTCCAAGGTGCAACTTCTTTTTCCGCCATTAAAAACGCAATTCGATGCGTTAATACGCGTGTTTTCCCACTTCCTGCACCAGCCATAAGTAATAATGGTCCGTCTGTTGTTTTAACTGCCTCTTGCTGCTGAGGGTTTAATCCTGTTAATAATTTTTCACTTAAAAAATTCACGTTTTCACCGCCTATATCGAACATATATTCTCTATTCTACTTTATTTATTTTTCACTGTGCAATATTCTTTTTTACCGCTTTTACCGTTTTTAATGCTTCCGATAAATTTGTATAAATAACATTTCCTACAATAACTGTATCAGCTAGCTCTCCCATCTCACTTGCTTGCTCTTTTGTCTCAATACCGCCGCCGTAAAATAACTTCGTCTCATTTAGCGAATTTTTCACTTCTGCCACTAATGCAGGGTCTCCATATGTTCCACTGTATTCTAGATAGAAAACGGGCAAATGAAACATGCGTTCAGCCATGCGAGCATACGCTACAACATCTTCTGCATCCAAATCGGTTTTCGCTTCCGTCAGCGCAGCTACTTTTGCTTCGGGGTTAAGTACGCAGTATCCTTCTACAAAAATTTCATCCCAGTCCATGATTTCACCGTATTCCTTCATCGCCGCATGATGTAAGTCAACAATCCACTTTGGATCCTTGCTGTTTAAAACGGTCGGAATGAAATAAGAATCAAAACCAGGCGTTACAGAGTCAATTGTTGATACTTCTAGCGCACACGGCACCGTGTAGCGGCGAATACGCATTAACAGCTGCAGCACATTGTCTAAAGTTACTCCGTCTGATCCTCCAACAAGAACCGAATCCGTGCCGGATTCGCAAATTTTTTCTAAATCTGCATCTGAAATTTCTTTATTAGGATCTAATTTAAAGACATGTCTCCACTCTTTAATATCATACATATAGGTTCCTCCATTTCTTTACACTTAAAAGTTCGCGCTCGTCCATTTGTTCATTATAACAAAACTAAGAGGGTGAAATGAAAGGAAAACCGAACTTTTCATCACGTTTTTTGTTTTCAAAAAATATGGATAAAAGATATGGTTTTATCCTCAAATTCCGGAAGAAAACATCACAAAAAAAGCCCATTTTGCACAAGGTTATTGTTTCTCTGCATAGGATATGCTAATATATAGCTACTAAAATTCATATGATATACGCTGAAGGATCAATAGTACTTAAATCCTCTTCACAAAGCGAACTAGGGACGGTGGGAGCCTAGAGAATGGTTTAAGGAAAAGGCAATCTGGAGTATATACAGACGAAGGTGGATACATTTTGTATCAACCAGGGTGGAACCGCGGGAAAAACTCTCGTCCCTGGGCATATTGTTGATATGCCCAGGGACGAGAGTTTTTTTGTACCCGCTCTTTTTGTTTCGCTTGAATTACTACCATTTACAGGAGGAATTAGAATGTCAAAAACAATGGATCAAATCGTATCTCACGCCAAACATCGCGGCTTTGTATTTCAAGGTTCTGAAATTTACGGCGGTCTTGCAAATACATGGGATTACGGCCCGCTTGGCGTAGAATTAAAAAACAATATTAAAAAAGCATGGTGGAAAAAATTCATTCAAGAATCTCCATACAACGTTGGTTTAGACGCTGCGATTTTAATGAATCCAAAAACATGGGAAGCTTCTGGTCACTTAGGAAACTTTAATGACCCAATGATCGACTGTAAGGATTGTAAAGCTCGTCACCGTGCTGATAAATTAATTGAAGAAAAGCTTCAAGAAAAAGGCATTGAAATGATCGTAGACGGCCTTTCATTTGATGCAATGGCTGACTTAATTAAAGAACATGAAATTACATGTCCTGAGTGTGGTTCAGCTAACTTCACTGAAATTCGTCAATTTAACTTAATGTTCAAAACGCACCAAGGTGTAACTGAAACATCAACAAATGAAATTTACCTTCGTCCTGAAACAGCTCAAGGTATTTTCGTAAACTTTAAAAACGTTCAGCGCTCAATGCGTAAAAAGCTTCCATTCGGTATCGGCCAAGTGGGTAAAAGCTTCCGTAACGAAATTACACCTGGTAACTTCACATTCCGTACACGTGAATTTGAACAAATGGAGCTTGAATTCTTCTGTAAACCAGGCACTGAATTAGAATGGTTTAACTACTGGAAAGAAACATGTAACAAATGGCTTCTTTCTCTTGGCATGAAAGAAGAAAACGTTCGTCTTCGCGACCATGATGATGATGAACTTTCTCACTACAGTAATGCAACAACAGACTTTGAATACAAATTCCCATTCGGCTGGGGCGAACTATGGGGCGTAGCTTCTCGTACAGACTATGACTTAAAGCAGCATATGGAACACTCTGGAGAAGACTTCCAATACGTTGATCAAGAAACAAACGAACGCTATGTACCTTACTGCATCGAGCCTTCTTTAGGTGCTGACCGTGTAACATTGGCTTATATGATTGATGCATATGAAGAAGAAACGTTAGAAGACGGCTCATCTCGTACAGTAATGCAGCTTCACCCTGCTTTAGCACCATTTAAAGCTGCTGTATTGCCACTTTCTAAAAAGCTTTCTAACGAAGCGCGCGCTGTCTTTGAAGATTTAGCAAAACACTTTATGATTGACTACGATGATGCTGGTTCAATCGGTAAACGTTACCGTCGCCATGATGAAATCGGTACGCCTTTCTGTATTACATTCGACTTCGATTCATTAGAAGACAATCAAGTAACAATTCGTAACCGCGACACAATGGAACAAAAACGTGTAGCAATTAGCGACCTGAAAAATATCATTGAAGAAGCAACTCAATTTTAATTTAAAAAATAAGCGTATGGCTGCTTCAGCCATACGCTTTACTTTTGATTTGAATCTTCTTGAAGGCGTTCTAACACCATTTGATACGCATCGCTTCCATAATTCAAGCAGCGTTTAACACGGGAAATAGTCGCTGTGCTTGCTCCAGTTTCCGTCTCAATTTTATGGTACGTGTTGCCTTCTCTTAGCATTCTTGCTACTTCTAAGCGCTGTGCTAATGATTGAATTTCATTAACTGTACATAGGTCATCAAAAAATTGATAGCATTCTTCAATGTTTTCTAATGATAAAATCGCTTGAAATAGCTGATCTAATTCTTTTCCTCGTAGTTTGTTGATTTGCATCGTATCGAACTCCTTTATCATTGGCTTTCTTTACTGGTTGTTTCTATCTATAAAATACAGTTTCTATATTTATTTGCACATACATTCATTCTGTATGAAGACAGCCAATTTCATACAAATTTCAAATTCCTTTGATACTTTTATATTTTAACGCATTATAGACGGAAAAAGTACTTTTTTATTCATAACGTCATAAATTCCTACTGGCGTGATACGAATATAAGGCAAATGTGTAGACGAAAAGAACAGCAGTGAATAGACAGGATCATCGTGTTTGTATCCTCGCTCACCCAGCACTTTCTTGAGTTCCACCTCTCGTTTACTTAGCTCTTCCATCGGCAGATTCGACATGACTCCTTTTAACGGAAGATCCAGTTCATATACTACTTTCTCACCTTCTGTAATAACAATACCGCCGCCAATTTCTTTCATACGTTTGAATGCACACATCATATCTTTTTTCGATTTTCCAATTAAAATAAAATCACCTGTATTTGAAAACGAACTCGCCATTCCCGATACATTTGTCGCAAATCCTTTTAACAGCGTATTGATGCGCCACTTGCCTTCTCGGTCCACCAGCACTAAAAAGCTTTCATCATGATCAGAGGCTAATACATCTCCGCTCACATTTAAGTGAATTGAATACGGCTCCATAATAACAGCATTTTTCATTTTCACGCCTACTGGCATTGAAAATTGAAAATCGTCCATCGTTAAATCAAAGTCTAACTTTAACGGTGAAAAACCAAACTTTCCCCAAGGAAATTCTACCGAGGCTAATGCTTGTTCTTTGCCTTCTTTTTTCATCCACTTTCCTTTTGCTAAGACAGATACCGGAGTAGGCCGCATAGGATCTTCTAAAATATTAATATTAGCCACACAGCCTGTTGCTACATGCCCGTGCAAATGTTCCATGTTGTAATAGCGGGCAATATTTACAGACACCATATTATAAGCATCTAACACGGGAACTCCTTCTGAAATAGCTAATGTAATTAACATATCTGACACGCCGTTTTGGTAAAAAGAAGGCGGAGAACCGTCTGTATTCATCGTGATATGGTCAAAATAATCTACCTGCAGCTCTTTTAACTCCTGCAGCAGTTTTGGCAAATCTGGCCGAATGGAAGAGTGGCGCAAAGCAACGTCATAGCCTTGCGTTAACCGAGCAACAACATCTTCCCCTGTCATAGACTCATGATCGCTGTCTGCCCCGAGCAATTTCATTTTTGCTAAGGTAAATGCTGACGCCCCCGGGAAATGTCCTTCAATATGCTTCCTCATCCGCTTTGTCTCTTGAACCCAGTGAAGCATTAAATCATCTCCGTCTAAAAGCTTCGGCCAACTTGTCAGTTCGCCTCCTTGTAAGACAGCTTCATTTTGTAGCCAAGAAGTAATGTTTGTATGTGAGAAGATATCAGCCTCTTCATCAATTTCTGTCTGCGAATCAAATCTGCACCACCAATACAGTGACTGTGGTAACGTTTTCATTTCTTCAATCAATGAAAATGCCGTTTTTTGTTCAAGCTGTAAAGCGAGAATTAAATTATCATTAAATAAAGTGGTTGTTCCGTGCTTGGCTGCATATTGGGAAAAAGTCTGGGGATTATATAACTGAAACGGGTGAACATGCGGCTCAATATACCCAGGAACCACATATTTCTCACTGCAGTCTATAATCTCTGTAGAAGCGTCTGTGTGCTTAGGCATCTCTGAGCCAACGTATACAATACGATCTTGGTAAACCCAAATATGTGCTTTTTTCCACTGCTTCATTCGAGCGTTCAAATATGTTGCATCTTTTAAGACAATAGTTGGTGCTTTTTGACCGTTTAATACTAAAAGCTGCTGTCTAATATGTTTGCTTTTCCAGCGGTATCTCTGTTCCGGCATGCTAAATTCCCCCTAATTTACTATGTATTTTTATCGTAACACATCCGTGATGTAAACGCATTCAGAAACTGTTATTAATTTTATGAATAAAGGTGATAAAACATGAAACCAAATATCGGTATTGTTAACGCATTAATTCGACTTACACTGGGCTTTACCCTTCTTTCTTGGACAACATCTCGTTTATCTCGCAGACCGTACAAAGATTCATACATCTTCTTAGGGTTAATGGGAGCTTTAAAAGTTGCAGAAGGCATCACGCGTTTTTGCCCCCTTACGTACGCATATGATTCGTGTCAAAAACACGATGAACATGAACACCATCCAAATGGAAACGAAGAAACGTATAATCCTTCATAAGGTAAAAAGGAGAGCCGGAGCTCTCCTTTTTTATTTTAAAGCTGCTTTTGCTAATGCACGATGGCCGATGTCTTTGCGATAGAAAAAGCCTTTTTCTACATCGATATGAGCCATTTGTTTGTATACTTCTTGCTGCGCTTCTTGAAGAGTTGCTCCTTTGGCACCTACTAATAGAACGCGGCCGCCGTTCGAAACGTATGTGTCGTTTTCTAAAGCCGTACCAGCGTGGAAAACAAGCGCGTCTTCACTGATCGCATCCAATCCGTTAATTGGCGCACCCTTTTGATAATCTTCTGGGTAACCCGCTGCTGCTAATACAATTCCAATAGCTGCTTCGTTATCCCATTCAATTTCTACTTTTTCTTCTTTCAAAATGCGAAGAAGCACATCGACTAAATCGCTTTTCATACGGGGCAGTACAACCTGTGTTTCAGGATCTCCAAAACGCGCATTAAATTCAATCACTTTTGGTCCTTTTTGTGTTTGAATCAGACCAGCATATAGAATTCCCGTATACTCACAGCCTTCTTCAGCTAATCCTTTAGCCATTGGAAGTAAGATGTTTTCTACAGCCTCTTGTACTTCTGCATCACTAATTTGCGGAACAGGAGAGTAAGCTCCCATGCCTCCTGTGTTCGGACCTTGATCGCCGTCAAAAGCACGCTTATGATCTTGTGCAATTACCATTGGATACACATTTGTCCCGCGTACGAATGCCATTAATGAAAATTCTTCACCATCCAAAAATTCTTCTACAACTACTTTGGCACTTGCTTCTTTAAATTTTTGGTCAACTAGAAAATCACGTAATGTATCTACAGCTTCTTCTACTGTTAAAGCAACAGTTACACCTTTACCAGCTGCTAAGCCGTCTGCTTTAATAACAATTGGAGCGCCTTGCTTTTCCACATATGCTTTTGCTTCCTCGTAAGACGTAAATGTTTCATACGCTGCGGTTGGAATATCATACTTTTTCATGAGCTCTTTTGCAAAGCTTTTGCTTCCTTCAATCATCGCTGCTTGTTTGCGCGGTCCAAAGACCGGAAGACCTTCTTGTTCGAATCGATCAACAATGCCTTCAATTAGCGGATTTTCTGGTCCAACAATTGTTAATCCAATCTTATTTTCTTTTGCAAACTGCACAAGCTCTTCTTGGCTGCTTTCATCGATTGGTACAATCGTTGCCACATCTCTCATGCCTGGGTTTCCTGGTGCTACAAACACTTCGTTAACAAGTGGACTTTTTGAAGCTTTCCATGCAATTGTATGCTCTCTTCCGCCTTTTCCAATAACTAAAACATTCACGTTCTTCACCTCATTAATGTTTAAAATGTCTTACGCCTGTAAATACCATTGCAATGCCGTATTCATCTGCTTTTGCAATTGACTCTTCATCACGAATTGATCCGCCTGGCTGAATAATAGCTGTGATTCCTGCTTTAGCTGCTGCTTCTACTGTATCGCCCATTGGGAAGAAAGCATCTGAACCTAAAGCTGAACCTTGTGCTTTTTCACCAGCTTGTTCAATTGCAATTTTTGCAGCGCCCACGCGATTCATTTGACCAGCACCTACGCCAATTGTCATGTCATCTTTTGCAAGTACAATAGCATTAGACTTAACATTTTTAACAACTTTCCATGCTAATTTTAAATCTGCCCACTCTTTTTCTGTTGGCTCGCGTTTCGTTGGAACAGTAATCGTTGCATCATCAAATCCGAATACGTCTTCATCCTGAACAAGCACGCCGCCTTTTACAGACGTTAAGAAAGCTTCTTTTTCTGCTTTTTCATCAAGCTCTATCGTTAGTAAACGAAGGTTTTTCTTAGCTGTTAATACATCTAATGCTTCTTGATCGAACGCAGGAGCAATGATAATTTCTAAGAAAATTTCTTTTAACTGAATAGCCGTTTCACGGTCGATAGGACGGTTAGCTGCTACGATGCCGCCAAAGATAGATGTAGGATCCGCTTCATATGCTTTTTGATAAGCTTGAGCAATTGTTTCACCCACACCTACACCGCAAGGGTTCATATGTTTGATCGCTACGATAGCCGGCTCTTTGAATTCTTTTACGATTTGAAGAGCTGCGTTTGCATCGTTGATATTATTGTATGATAACTCTTTTCCATGCAGCTGCGTAGCTGTTGCAATAGAACCTTTTTGTGTTAACGGCTTTTTATAAAAAGAAGCTTGTTGGTGAGGGTTTTCTCCGTATCGTAAGCCTTGAACGCGCTCATACGTTACTGTTAATTTCTCAGGAGTTGTTTCACCTGTAATGTTTGTTAAGTATTCAGCGATTAATGCATCATAAGCTGCCGTATGACGGAATACTTTTGCTGCCAATCGTTGGTTGGTTTCAAATGAAACATTGCCATCCGCTTTTAACTCCTCTACTACGGTTGCGTAATCGCTTGGATCTACTACAACTGAGACAGAACGATAGTTTTTCGCAGCTGAACGAAGCATTGTAGGTCCACCGATGTCAATATTCTCAATCGCTTCAGCAAGCGTTACATCCTCTTTTTCAATTGTCTTTTTAAATGGATATAAGTTTACAACTACAAAGTCGATTGGCGAGATATTATGCTCTTTCATTTGAGCTTGATGCTCTTCATTATCGCGTAACGCTAATAAAGCACCGTGAACGTTAGGATGCAATGTTTTTAAACGGCCGTCTAAAATTTCTGGGAAACCAGTTACTTCAGAGATTCCGATAACGTCAATGCCGTTTTCTTCTAGGGTACGCTTTGTACCGCCAGTTGAAATAATTTCTACTCCTAAGTCCTTTAATTCTTGTGCAAATGAAACAATACCTTCTTTATCAGATACGCTAATAAGCGCGCGTTTTGCTGTCATTTTGTAAACTCCTCCTGATCCGATCTCTCATTTAAAATCTTTCTTCCACTACTACTCTACCATAGTAAAGGATTAAAACTTTTTTGACAAGGTTACATCCTATTTATTTGACTGCGGCTTGTTCAAATAATTCATTCAGTACCGCGGGATAAAATTGATGTTCAATTTCATGAATACGGGCCTCAACTGTTTCTCTTGTATCGCCTTTTTCAATGCGAATAGCCTGCTGGTCAATAATTGGTCCTGTATCCATGCCTTCATCTACAAAATGCACGGTAATTCCAATCACTTTTACTCCTGCATCAAAAGCTTGACCAATAGCATCAATCCCAGGAAATGCAGGTAAAAGCGAAGGGTGGATATTAACAATACGATTTTTGTATGGCTTAAGCAACGTCGAACCAACTAATCGCATATATCCTGCTAAAACAAGAAATTCTACTTTAGCTGATGTAAGCTCTGCAAGAATTGCTGCTTCATACGCTTCTTTATTTTCATAGTTTTTAGGCGAACAAACAAAGCATGGTATTCCACATGCTTTTGCTCGTTCAATTACGTATGCATCCGGTTTATTACAAACAACAAGCGCAATATTTGCTTTTAATCGACCTGACTGAGTTGCTTCGTAGATGGATTGAAAGTTACTGCCGTTTCCAGAAGCAAACACTGCAATATTTATCATGCAAACGTCCCTCCAGCAAATTCAACACCTGTTCCTTCTTTGACACGTCCGATAACAAATGCTTTTTCGCCTTCGTTTTCAATTGCTTCAATGACTTTATTCATATCTTCAGGTTCAACAGCTAAAACAAATCCGATTCCCATATTGAATACTTCGAACATTTCTTTACGGTCTAGCTTGCCTTGCTCTTCAAGGAAATCAAACACGTATGGAATTGGCCAAGAACCGTAATCGATTTCTACACCTAAACCTTCAGGAAGCATACGAGGGATATTTTCAACAAATCCGCCTCCAGTAATATGAGCCATACCTGCAATCTTAGCTGCATGTAATGCTTTTAGGACCGGCTTCACGTATATTTTTGTTGGCGTTAATAACTCAACTCCGAGCTTTTCATTAAAACCAGCGTAAGTTTCGTGAAGATTTAACCCTTGATCATCAACAATTTTACGTACAAGAGAGTAGCCGTTGCTGTGAATACCGCTAGATGAGATACCGATCAACAGCTGTCCAGCTTTAATCTCATCTCCAGTAATAATTTCTGACTTTTCTACCGCTCCTACTGTAAACCCTGCAAGATCATATTCATCTTCTTCGTATAAACCTGGCATTTCAGCTGTTTCTCCGCCAATTAACGCACAGTTGGACTGTTCACAGCCGTCTGCAATTCCTTTTACAATCGATTCAATTTTTTCAGGAACTGCTTTCCCGCAAGCAATATAATCTAAGAAGTAGAGAGGCTCTGCTCCTTGTGCTAAAACGTCGTTTACACACATGGCCACTGCATCCACACCGATTGTGTCATGCTTATCCATTTGAAAAGCAAGTTTCAATTTTGTTCCTACTCCATCTGTACCAGAAACAAGAACAGGCTCTTTTAAATTCAATGTAGATAAATCGAACATTCCGCCAAAGCCGCCGACTGTTCCCATAATACCTGCACGAGCAGTTCGTTCTACGTGCTTTTTAATACGTGAAACAGCTTCATATCCTGCTTCTAAGTCAACTCCAGCTTGTTTATATGAATATGACATGTTGTCACTCCTTTTTTACGTTAAAACTAACAAGTTACCTTTTCATGAGGGTGTACAGTATCTGGATAAATTTCAGTTGGATACTTTCCAGTAAAACATGCCATACACTGTCCGCCGTTGCCTTCATACTGTCTGCCGATTGCGTCTACTAAACCTTCGTTGCTTAAGAAAACAAGTGAATCAGCTTCAATCAATTCACGAATTTCTTCAACAGAGCGCGTAGCAGCAATTAACTCAGAGGATGACGATGTGTCAATTCCATAAAAACATGGATTTTTAATAGGAGGTGAACTGATGCGTACATGTACTTCAGTTGCTCCTGCTTCTCGAAGCATACGAACAATGCGACGGCTTGTTGTGCCGCGAACGATAGAATCATCTACCATGACAACACGTTTACCCTCTACAATTTTACGTACAGGAGACAGCTTCATTTTTACACCTTGTTCACGCAATTCTTGTGAAGGCTGAATGAATGTACGGCCTACGTATCGATTCTTAATTAAACCTAATTCGTATGGAATCCCTGACTGTTCTGCAAAACCAATCGCTGCTGAAATACTTGAATCCGGAACGCCTGTTACAACGTCTGCTTCAATCGGTGACTCAACTGCAAGTTGTTTCCCAAGGTTTTTACGAGCAGAGTGAACATTGATTCCATCAATATTACTATCTGGTCTTGAGAAATAAATATATTCCATACTGCAAATAGCACGGTTTACGTTTAGTGTGAATCGCTCTGATTGAATACCTTCATCATTAATAATAAGTAACTCACCAGGCTCTACATCACGCTCATGAACCGCTCCAACAATATCAAACGCACATGTTTCAGAAGCTACTACATAGGCATCACCTAATCGTCCAATTGATAATGGACGCAGTCCGTGAGGATCAAGTGCAACCATCATCGTATCTTCCGTTAAAATAACGAATGCGTATGCGCCTTTAACCATGGATAAAGCATTTTTCACTTTATCTTTCATATCTTCATAGCCGCTTCGTTTAATTAAATGAGCAAGTACTTCTGTATCAGATGTTGATTGGAAAATACTCCCTTGGTTTTCCAGCTGATGCTTTAATGCATTTGCATTAACCAAGTTTCCATTATGAGCTAACGCAAGGCTTCCGCTATGAGAGCGGAAGTGAAGGGGTTGAACATTTTCAAACCCTCCGCCTCCAGCTGTTGCATAACGAACGTGTCCAATTGCTGCTTTACCGTTTAGTTGCTCTAACTCTCCGTGGCCAAATACTTCGTTAACAAGACCGACGCCTTTCATCACTGTCACTTTTTCTCCGTCTGTTACAGCAATACCAGCGCCTTCTTGTCCGCGGTGTTGCAAGCTATGCAAACCGTAATAAGCAATCTGGCTTGCATTTTCATGTCCCCATACACCGAATACGCCACATTCTTCGTTTAAGCCTTTGATTTCAGCAAGCATGGAAGCGCTCCTTTCCAAGCAGTAGTTAATTCTTCAACTGATGATTGAACAAGAACATTTTCTTGATGTTTAACAGTTAATGTTGCGTCTTCTGTTACGCGTCCTACTAATGTTGCATCTTGTACAAGCATTTCGAATTTTTCTTTATTCTCTGGTGAAACCGTTACGACAAAGCGTGATTGTGTTTCACTGAATAGCTCTGCTGTTGCTTCACCGTCTACCGTTACGTTTACGCCTAACCCGCTGCCGTTCATCACTTTTTCAGCTAGGGCTACCGCGAATCCTCCTTCTGCAATATCGTGAGCAGATTGAACTGCGCCTTCACGAATTGCTTGAAGAAGCTGATCTTGACGTGTTTTTTCAACCGCTAAATCTAATTTAGGTGACTGGCCGAATACCGTACCGTTTTCTAGTACTTTTTGAAGCTCAGTACCTGCGAATTCTGCTTCAGCTTTACCAATAACATAGATTAAGTCATCTTTTTGCTTCGCATATTGAGTTGTAATATGGTTGATATCGTCGATTAGACCAACCATTCCAATAACAGGAGTTGGGTAAATTGCTTCACCTTTTGTCTCATTGTACAGAGATACGTTACCGCCGATAACCGGAGTCGATAGCTCACGGCAAGCGTCGCTCATACCGTCTGTTGCTTTTTCAATTTGCCAGAAGATTTCTGGCTTTTCAGGGTTACCGAAGTTTAAGCAGTCTGTAATCGCAAGAGGCTGTGCACCTGAACATACAAGGTTACGAGCAGCTTCTGCCACTGCGATACGGCCGCCTACTTCCGGGTCTAGGTATAAATAGCGAGAGTTACAGTCTGTTGTCATCGCTAATGCTTTATTTGTATCACGTACACGAACAACCGCCGCGTCAGATCCAGGAGATACAACTGTGTTTGTACGTACTTGGTAGTCATATTGGTTGTAAACCCACTCTTTGTTTGCAATCGTAGGCTGTTTTAAAAGCGTTACTAACATATCACTGTGATTTTCAACAGTAGGAGCGTATGCTGACTGCTCTTGGAACTCACGATAGTATGCTGGTTCTTGAGATGGTTTGTGGTATACCGGTGCATCTTCTGCTAATGCATCTACAGGAACATCTGCTACTACTTCTCCGTTATGAGTTAAACGAAGGCGCTTATCGTCGGTTACGTGACCGACTGAAACAGCTTCTAATCCGTATTTTTCAACGATTTCGACGATTTCATTTTCACGGCCTTTTTCAACAACGATGAGCATGCGCTCTTGAGATTCTGAAAGCATCATTTCATATGGTGTCATACCCGTTTCACGCTGAGGTACAAGATCAAGGTTCATTTCAATACCAGAACCTGCTTTACTTGCCATCTCTGCCGAAGAACTTGTTAAGCCCGCAGCACCCATATCTTGAATACCTACTAAAGCGTCACACTTGATAAGCTCTAAGCAAGCTTCAAGAAGAAGTTTTTCCATAAATGGATCTCCTACTTGTACAGCAGGACGTTTTTCATCTGACTGATCAGATAGCTCTTCAGAAGCAAATGTAGCGCCGTGGATACCGTCGCGTCCCGTTTTTGCTCCTACGTACATAACCGTGTTGCCAACGCCTTTAGCTTGACCTTTTTGAATATCTTCGTGGTTAATTAAACCAACACACATAGCGTTAACAAGCGGATTTCCTTCATATGAAGCTTCAAACTGAATTTCTCCACCTACTGTTGGGATTCCTACACAGTTACCGTAACCTGCGATTCCCGCTACTACTTCCTCAAACAAATGACGAACCTTTGGAGATGTTAATTCACCAAAACGTAAAGAGTTTAAAAGTGCAATCGGTCTTGCTCCCATTGAAAAGACGTCACGAATGATGCCACCTACACCAGTTGCTGCTCCTTGATAAGGTTCAATCGCTGATGGATGGTTATGACTTTCGATTTTAAATACAACGGCTTGGTTATCACCAATATCAACGATACCAGCTCCTTCACCAGGACCTTGTAATACTTTTTCACCCGTGATAGGGAATTTTTTCAGTACAGGCTTAGAGTTTTTATAGCTACAGTGCTCTGACCACATAACAGAGAATAAGCCTGTTTCTGTATAGTTAGGAGTACGACCAAGCAGTTGCTCTACATTCGCAAACTCTTCGTCTGTTAATCCCATATCTCGATATAACTTTTGTTCTTTAATTTGCTCTACATTTGGTTCAAGAAGTAACGACATTTTGTTCCCTCCACTGCTTTACGATTGATTGAAATAATTTAAGTCCGTCCGCGCTTCCTAAAAGATCGCTTACCGCTCTTTCTGGGTGAGGCATCATTCCTAATACGTTGCCTGTTTCGTTCGTAATCCCTGCAATATCTTGAAGACTTCCGTTTGGATTATCACCTGCGTATTGGAAAAGAATCTGGTTGTTTTCAATCAATTTTTGTAACGTATGTTCATCACAATAGTAGTTGCCTTCACCGTGTGCCACTGGAATAGCAATTACTTCATCTTTGCCATAAGCATTTGTAAACATTGTTTCGTTATTAGCTACTTTCAAATTCACTGTTTTACAGATGAATTTTAAGTTTTCATTACGGCGCATAGCACCTGGCAGTAATCCTGCTTCTAATAAAATTTGGAATCCATTACATACACCTAGTACTGGCTTTCCTTGGCTTGCTGCTTTTTTTACAGCATCCATTACATTTGAGAAGCGAGCGATAGCACCTGAACGAAGGTAATCTCCATATGAGAAACCACCTGGAAGCAAGATACCATCATATTGATCTAATGATTCTGTATCGTGCCAAACGTAATCTACTTCTTCACCAAGCTCATCTTTGATAGCATGATACATATCTACGTCACAGTTTGATCCTGGAAAAACAATTACAGCAAATTTCACTGTACGACAACCTCCTCAACCTCGTAACGGTAATCTTCAATTACTGTATTAACTAAAAGCTTTTCACACATTTCTTTTACGCGTTCATCTAATGAATCTGTGCTGTCGATTGTTAGCTCTAAAAATTTACCGATGCGTACTTCTTGAACTTCTTCATAAGACATACGGTGCAATGAATTTTTAACGGCTACTCCTTGAGGGTCTAATACACTTTCTCTTAATGTGACAAATACTTTTACTTTATACATGGTTGGGTTATCCTCCGATTCGCTGTAAGATTTTTTCGTATGCTTCTGTTAAACCGCCTAAATCTCTGCGGAATACATCTTTATCTAATTTTTCGTTCGTATGAACATCCCAGAAGCGGCAAGTGTCAGGTGAAATTTCATCCGCTAAAATAATGTCGCCTTGAGAAGTACGGCCGAATTCTAATTTAAAATCTACTAAGAAAATATCTTTATCTTTGAAAAATTTCGATAATATTTCGTTGATTTGAAGTGCTTGTGCCTTTAAACTATCAATCTCTTCTTGAGTTGCAGCCTTAAGGAAAATCGCATGTTCTGCAAGAATTAATGGATCACCAAGCGCATCGTCTTTGTAATAAAGTTCAACGATTGGCTGTTCAAAACGAATACCTTCTTCTACGCCAATTCGCTTCGCAAGGCTTCCTGCTGTAGCATTTCGTACAACAACTTCAAGCGGGACAATTTCTACTTTCTTAACCGCTTGTTCATGATCTGAAAGCTGCTTCACAAAGTGAGTTGTAATCCCTTGCTCATGTAACATTGAAAATAGTAAACTACTAATTTGATTGTTCAACTGTGCTTTTCCGCTAATCTCCGCTTTTTTCTGACCGTTGAATGCTGTAGCTTCATTTTTATAAGCAACCCACAATACATCTTGCTCATCAGTAGCGTAAATTTTTTTCGCTTTTCCTTCATAAAGTAACTCTTGCTTTTCCATGCTGTCACCTCTACATACAGAATATTCAGATACACTTTCTTAGATAAAGGCAAGGACGTGCCTTGCCTTTTTTATTAAAGACCTAAACGTTCAAAGATCATATCTACATTTTTTAAATGGTGCTTATGATCGAAGCAATCTTCAATCTCTTCTGGTGATAAGTGGCGAGTAATGCGCTCTTCGCCTTCAATTAAAGAACGGAAAGGAACTTGCGTTTCCCATGCTTCCATTGCTTTTGGCTGTACTAAGTCGTATGCTTCTTCGCGTACCATGCCTTTATTGATTAGTGTTAACAGTACACGCTGTGAGTAAATTAATCCTAGTGTACGATCCATGTTGCGCTTCATATTGTCAGGGAATACTGTTAAGTTTTTAACAATGTTTGCAAAACGATTTAACATGTAATTTAAAGCAATCGTTGCATCAGGTAAGATGACACGCTCTGCTGATGAATGAGAGATGTCACGCTCATGCCAAAGCGGTACATTATCATAAGCTGTAACCATATAGCCACGAATTAAGCGAGCAAGTCCCGTTACGTTCTCAGAACCGATTGGATTACGTTTATGAGGCATTGCAGATGATCCTTTTTGACCTTTTGCAAAGTACTCTTCAACCTCACGTGTTTCACTCTTTTGAAGACCGCGAACTTCTACTGCAAATTTCTCAATAGATGTCGCAATTAACGCTAGTACTGACATATAGTGTGCATGACGGTCACGCTGTAATGTTTGCGTAGAGATTGGTGCTGGTGAAATTCCTAACTTCTCACATACGTATTTTTCAACGAAAGGATCGATGTTAGCGAACGTTCCAACTGCTCCTGACATTTTACCGAATTCCACTTCAGCTGCAGCACGTTTTAAACGCTCTAGGTTACGCTTCATTTCTTCGTACCATAATCCCATTTTCAAACCAAATGTCGTTGGCTCAGCGTGTACACCGTGCGTACGTCCCATCATAACCGTATACTTATGTTCTTGAGCTTTTTCCTTTAGTACTTCTACAAAGCGCTCTACGTCACTTAGCAAGATTTCATTAGCTTGCTTTAATAAATAAGATAGAGCTGTATCAACTACGTCAGTTGAAGTCAAACCGTAGTGTACCCACTTGCGCTCTTCACCAAGCGTTTCAGATACTGCACGAGTGAAAGCTACTACGTCATGACGCGTTTCTAATTCAATTTCATTGATGCGGTTAATATCAAAAGATGCATTTTGACGAATTAACTTCACATCTTCTTTCGGAATATGTCCTAATTCTGACCATGCTTCGCAAGCTAGAATTTCAACTTCTAACCAAGCTTTAAATTTATTTTCTTCTGTCCAAATAGCTGCCATTTCTGGTCTTGTATAACGTTCAATCATGTTGTTACTTCCTCCGTTCTTTCCCAAATTCCTAGAGATTCGGCTTTTTCTATCGCCTCATCTATCTTATCAGCTAATACCGTGATATGTCCCATTTTTCTCTTCTCTTTTGCAACTTTTTTTCCGTACAAATGCAAGTGCATATCATCTAAACATTCGATTTTTGCCATTGTGTTCTCAATATGTTCCCCTAATAGGTTAACCATAACAGCAGGTTTTAATAAAGTCGGCTGTGCTAGGGTCCAGTTACAAATGGCTCTTACATGCTGCTGAAATTGAGAAAGATCACAAGCATTGATTGAATAATGACCTGAATTATGAGGTCTAGGTGCCATTTCATTTATATAAAGCTGACCTTCTTCAGTTAGAAACATCTCAACTGCTAATGTACCAACTAAATCTAATCCTTTTGCTATTTCTTGCGCATATTGAAGAGCTTTCGCTTCTTGATCTGCTGTAATACGTGCCGGAACAATCGTTTGGTGCAAAATATGATGCTTATGAATGTTCTCAGCTACTGGTAAACATACCGTTTCGCCTTTTGCATTGCGGTGTACAATAACTGATACTTCTTTATCTAAGTTCATCCACTGTTCTACAATGCATTCCGACTGTGCTAATAGCTCAGCTGCTTCACGAATATTATTCTCATTTTTCACTAGAACTTGCCCTTTACCGTCATATCCGCCTCGGCAAGTTTTTACGACACATGGATAACCAATTGTTTCGACAGCTTTTAAAAGTTCTTCTTCAGTCGTAACGATTGCGTAATCAGGAACGTCTAGATTAAGCTTTGTAATCATTTCTTTTTCTAAACGACGATTTTGTGTAACGGCTAGTAAATGACTGCCTTGTGGCACGTAGCATTTTGTTTCTAGCCATTTCATCATCTCAACATCAACGTTTTCAAATTCATAGGTGATGACATCTGACACTTCAGCAAGCTGTTCAACCGCTTTTCTATCATCATAGTTGCCAATGACTTTAATATCTGCTACTTGACCGCAAGGAGAATCTTCTGTTGGTTCAAGCACTGCAATGTAATAACCCATTTCTTTAGCAGATAGTGCAATCATTCTTCCTAGCTGTCCACCGCCTACGATTCCAATTGTTTTACCAGGAGGTATAAGTAAATTAGACAAGTTGATCACTACTTTCTAACACGGATGATTTAATAGACTCTCTACGATTTTCAAGTTGATCACTTAACGTTGGATCCTGTGTTGCTAAGATTTGTGCTGCTAGCAGGCCAGCGTTCGTAGAACCAGCTTTCCCAATAGCTACTGTAGCTACCGGTACGCCGCCTGGCATTTGAACAATCGATAAAAGTGAATCTAAACCGTTTAAGTTACTTGATTTAACGGGTACTCCTATTACAGGTAAAATTGTTTTTGCGGCAATCATACCAGGTAAGTGAGCAGCGCCCCCAGCGCCAGCAATAATAACTTTAATCCCTCGTTCTTTAGCAGTTTCAGCATACTCAAACATATAATCCGGCGTTCGATGTGCTGATACAACTTTCTTTTCATATTCAATATTTAATTCATCTAAAATGTCACACGCATATTTCATAGTGCTCCAGTCTGACTGACTGCCCATTACAACAGCAACTTTTACATTCATGAATAAAAGCTCCTTTTTCACGTTATAAAAAAACCTAGGGTATGTTATGGCTCACTAAAGGAAAGCCACAACTACCCTAGGTTTCATGTATCAATATTCCTTTTGAAAAGGAATCATGTTTACCTATTTAGTAATTGTACTCTCCTCATAGTCCAATGATTTACGGTCATCGGGTAGAAACTCGTGGGCCATATTCCCACTATTATATGAGGTTTCGGATATCTCATTTGACAACTTAATAATAACAGCCAAACCAGAAAAAAGTCAACCCAAAAATCGAATGTTTACTATTTTTATCATTAAAATGTTCGTATTTAGAGACTTTTCCCTTCGAAAACAATTTGTTGCTTTACCGGAACATACTCTTTTTTACCATTTATTTCTTTTTCTTCAAAGATAGGCTTTTCCATTCGTCGAACGGGCATATACCCATCTTTTTTCATCCGATCTAAACAACTTGCGATTGTTTCATTTTCCTGTAATTCGTATAGTACTTTTTTTGATTTCTTACCCAAAATGCAGCCTCCAGTTTGAAAGAAGTTTCTTACAACGTCAAAAAGAACTTTTATAATAAAAAATTAAATGAATCCACTATAGTGTAACATAATTTAAAAGTTAAATTCATGCTGTAATTTTTAGAAACAAAAAAGACTAGTCATTGAATGACTAGTCTTTTTATTGGCCTGGCAACGTCCTACTCTCACAGGGACAAAGTCCCAACTACCATTGGCGCTAAAGAGCTTAACTTCCGTGTTCGGTATGGGAACGGGTGTGACCTCTTCGCTATCGCCACCAGACAAGAGATTGTTCTCTCAAAACTAGATAACTGTTTGCTGAGTAAAGCTTACGCTTTTAAAAATTTGGTTAAGTCCTCGATCGATTAGTATCAGTCAGCTACACATGTCGCCACGCTTCCACCTCTGACCTATCAACCTGATCATCTTTCAGGGATCTTACTAGCTTGCGCTATGGGAAATCTCATCTTGAGGGGGGCTTCATGCTTAGATGCTTTCAGCACTTATCCCGTCCACACATAGCTACCCAGCGATGCCTTTGGCAAGACAACTGGTACACCAGCGGTGTGTCCATCCCGGTCCTCTCGTACTAAGGACAGCTCCTCTCAAATTTCCTACGCCCACGACGGATAGGGACCGAACTGTCTCACGACGTTCTGAACCCAGCTCGCGTACCGCTTTAATGGGCGAACAGCCCAACCCTTGGGACCGACTACAGCCCCAGGATGCGATGAGCCGACATCGAGGTGCCAAACCTCCCCGTCGATGTGGACTCTTGGGGGAGATAAGCCTGTTATCCCCGGGGTAGCTTTTATCCGTTGAGCGATGGCCCTTCCATGCGGAACCACCGGATCACTAAGCCCGACTTTCGTCCCTGCTCGACTTGTAGGTCTCGCAGTCAAGCTCCCTTGTGCCTTTACACTCTACGAATGATTTCCAACCATTCTGAGGGAACCTTTGGGCGCCTCCGTTACATTTTAGGAGGCGACCGCCCCAGTCAAACTGCCCACCTGACACTGTCTCCCGGCCCGATCAGGGCCGCGGGTTAGAATTTCAATACAGCCAGGGTAGTATCCCACCGACGCCTCCACCGAAGCTAGCGCTCCGGCTTCTCAGGCTCCTACCTATCCTGTACAAGCTGTACCAAAATTCAATATCAGGCTACAGTAAAGCTCCACGGGGTCTTTCCGTCCTGTCGCGGGTAACCTGCATCTTCACAGGTACTATAATTTCACCGAGTCTCTCGTTGAGACAGTGCCCAGATCGTTACGCCTTTCGTGCGGGTCGGAACTTACCCGACAAGGAATTTCGCTACCTTAGGACCGTTATAGTTACGGCCGCCGTTTACTGGGGCTTCGATTCAGAGCTTCTCCCAAAGGATAACCCCTCCTCTTAACCTTCCAGCACCGGGCAGGCGTCAGCCCCTATACTTCGCCTTGCGGCTTCGCAGAGACCTGTGTTTTTGCTAAACAGTCGCCTGGGCCTATTCACTGCGGCTCTCTCGGGCTATACACCCTACCAGAGCACCCCTTCTCCCGAAGTTACGGGGTCATTTTGCCGAGTTCCTTAACGAGAGTTCTCTCGATCACCTTAGGATTCTCTCCTCGCCTACCTGTGTCGGTTTGCGGTACGGGCACCTCCCGCCTCGCTAGAGGCTTTTCTTGGCAGTGTGGAATCAGGAACTTCGGTACTATAGTTCCCTCGTCATCACAGCTCAGCCTTTATGATGAGCGGATTTGCCTACTCATCAGCCTAACTGCTTGAACGCGCATATCCAGCAGCGCGCTTACCCTATCCTACTGCGTCCCCCCATTACTCAAACGGCGGGGAGGTGGTACAGGAATATCAACCTGTTGGCCATCGCCTACGCTTTTCAGCCTCGGCTTAGGTCCCGACTAACCCTGAGCGGACGAGCCTTCCTCAGGAAACCTTAGGCATTCGGTGGACAAGATTCTCACTTGTCTTTCGCTACTCATACCGGCATTCTCACTTCTAAGCGCTCCACCAGTCCTTACGGTCTGACTTCGCTGCACTTAGAACGCTCTCCTACCACTGACATCAAAGATGTCAATCCACAGCTTCGGTGATACGTTTAGCCCCGGTACATTTTCGGCGCAGAGTCACTCGACCAGTGAGCTATTACGCACTCTTTAAATGGTGGCTGCTTCTAAGCCAACATCCTGGTTGTCTAAGCAACTCCACATCCTTTTCCACTTAACGTATACTTGGGGACCTTAGCTGGTGGTCTGGGCTGTTTCCCTTTTGACTACGGATCTTATCACTCGCAGTCTGACTCCCATGGATAAGTCTTTGGCATTCGGAGTTTGACTGAATTCGGTAACCCGTTGGGGGCCCCTAGTCCAATCAGTGCTCTACCTCCAAGACTCTTACAACATGAGGCTAGCCCTAAAGCTATTTCGGAGAGAACCAGCTATCTCCAGGTTCGATTGGAATTTCTCCGCTACCCACACCTCATCCCCGCACTTTTCAACGTGCGTGGGTTCGGGCCTCCATTCAGTGTTACCTGAACTTCACCCTGGACATGGGTAGATCACCTGGTTTCGGGTCTACAACCACATACTAAACGCCCTATTCAGACTCGCTTTCGCTACGGCTCCGCCTTATCAGCTTAACCTTGCATGGGATCGTAACTCGCCGGTTCATTCTACAAAAGGCACGCCATCACCCATTAACGGGCTCTGACTACTTGTAGGCACACGGTTTCAGGATCTCTTTCACTCCCCTTCCGGGGTGCTTTTCACCTTTCCCTCACG
>NZ_CP138621.1:2530000-2727500 GCF_045784335.1 Priestia sp. HNGD-A6
GGATCGTAACTCGCCGGTTCATTCTACAAAAGGCACGCCATCACCCGTTAACGGGCTCTGACTACTTGTAGGCACACGGTTTCAGGATCTCTTTCACTCCCCTTCCGGGGTGCTTTTCACCTTTCCCTCACGGTACTGGTTCACTATCGGTCACTAGGTAGTATTTAGCCTTGGGAGATGGTCCTCCCAGCTTCCGACGGAATTTCACGTGTTCCGCCGTACTCAGGATCCACTCAAGAGGGAACGAAGTTTCAACTACAGGGTTGTTACCTTCTTCGACGGACCTTTCCAGGTCGCTTCATTTACTTCGTTCCTTTGTAACTCCGTATAGAGTGTCCTACAACCCCAAGAGGCAAGCCTCTTGGTTTGGGCTAATTCCGTTTCGCTCGCCGCTACTCAGGAAATCGCATTTGCTTTCTCTTCCTCCGGGTACTTAGATGTTTCAGTTCCCCGGGTCTGCCTTCAATATCCTATGTATTCAGATAAAGATACTGTTCCATTACGAACAGTGGGTTTCCCCATTCGGAAATCTCCGGATCAAAGCTCACTTACAGCTCCCCGAAGCATATCGGTGTTAGTCCCGTCCTTCATCGGCTCCTAGTGCCAAGGCATTCACCGTGCGCCCTTTCTAACTTAACCATTAGCGAATAAATGGTACAACATAAAGTTGTGTTATTTATTGGTTTGATTAAAGAAAAGTTTCACTTTTCCTCAGCAATTACTGTTATCTAGTTTTCAAAGAACAATCGCAACCAAAATTCTTCTTATTAGATAAGAAGAAAGTAGTATGCTTTCTATAATTGAGAGATTGAACTCTCAAAACTGAACAAAGTGTCAAAACGTACGTCATGTAAAAATCCTTAGAAAGGAGGTGATCCAGCCGCACCTTCCGATACGGCTACCTTGTTACGACTTCACCCCAATCATCTGTCCCACCTTAGGCGGCTAGCTCCTTACGGTTACTCCACCGACTTCGGGTGTTACAAACTCTCGTGGTGTGACGGGCGGTGTGTACAAGGCCCGGGAACGTATTCACCGCGGCATGCTGATCCGCGATTACTAGCGATTCCAGCTTCATGTAGGCGAGTTGCAGCCTACAATCCGAACTGAGAATGGTTTTATGGGATTGGCTTGACCTCGCGGTCTTGCAGCCCTTTGTACCATCCATTGTAGCACGTGTGTAGCCCAGGTCATAAGGGGCATGATGATTTGACGTCATCCCCACCTTCCTCCGGTTTGTCACCGGCAGTCACCTTAGAGTGCCCAACTAAATGCTGGCAACTAAGATCAAGGGTTGCGCTCGTTGCGGGACTTAACCCAACATCTCACGACACGAGCTGACGACAACCATGCACCACCTGTCACTCTGTCCCCCGAAGGGGAACGCTCTATCTCTAGAGTTGTCAGAGGATGTCAAGACCTGGTAAGGTTCTTCGCGTTGCTTCGAATTAAACCACATGCTCCACCGCTTGTGCGGGCCCCCGTCAATTCCTTTGAGTTTCAGTCTTGCGACCGTACTGCCCAGGCGGAGTGCTTAATGCGTTAGCTGCAGCACTAAAGGGCGGAAACCCTCTAACACTTAGCACTCATCGTTTACGGCGTGGACTACCAGGGTATCTAATCCTGTTTGCTCCCCACGCTTTCGCGCCTCAGCGTCAGTTACAGACCAAAAAGCCGCCTTCGCCACTGGTGTTCCTCCACATCTCTACGCATTTCACCGCTACACGTGGAATTCCGCTTTTCTCTTCTGCACTCAAGTTCCCCAGTTTCCAATGACCCTCCACGGTTGAGCCGTGGGCTTTCACATCAGACTTAAGAAACCGCCTGCGCGCGCTTTACGCCCAATAATTCCGGATAACGCTTGCCACCTACGTATTACCGCGGCTGCTGGCACGTAGTTAGCCGTGGCTTTCTGGTTAGGTACCGTCAAGGTACAAGCAGTTACTCTTGTACTTGTTCTTCCCTAACAACAGAGTTTTACGACCCGAAAGCCTTCATCACTCACGCGGCGTTGCTCCGTCAGACTTTCGTCCATTGCGGAAGATTCCCTACTGCTGCCTCCCGTAGGAGTCTGGGCCGTGTCTCAGTCCCAGTGTGGCCGATCACCCTCTCAGGTCGGCTATGCATCGTTGCCTTGGTGAGCCGTTACCTCACCAACTAGCTAATGCACCGCGGGCCCATCTGTAAGTGATAGCCGAAACCATCTTTCAATCATCTCCCATGAAGGAGAAGATCCTATCCGGTATTAGCTTCGGTTTCCCGAAGTTATCCCAGTCTTACAGGCAGGTTGCCCACGTGTTACTCACCCGTCCGCCGCTAACGTCATAGAAGCAAGCTTCTAATCAGTTCGCTCGACTTGCATGTATTAGGCACGCCGCCAGCGTTCATCCTGAGCCAGGATCAAACTCTCCGAAGAAATGTTTGACTTGCTCATTTAAAAAATAAAAATTAACGTTGACGTTTGTCGCTTTGTTCAGTTTTCAAAGTTCAACCGTTGCTCTGAAGCAACTTTATTAGTATAACATTCTATTATTTTGATGTCAACATCTTTTTTAAGATGTTTCTCTCAACTGCGCTGTTCATCAGCGACATTTAATAATTTACCATATATAATATATAGAGTCAATCGTTTTTCTAAAAAACTTTATAAATAAAAAAGTTAATGAAGTAAACCTTCAGTAAAGTAACCAATTAACCTCTATTACAATAGCAATCTAGCCGCTATGCAGTTTTCTTATCTTACCATAAAAAAAAAGCCCAGTCATTAAACTGAGCTTTTTTATTTAAACTATTCTGCTAAGAACGCGAAATAGAGTATGAAGATGATACAGAGAGCATACATAATGGGATGCACTTCTTTTCCACGCTTGCTGCATAACATTGTAATAGGATAAAAGATAAAGCCAACCGCAATGCCTGTTGCAATACTGTACGTTAATGGCATCATGATCACCGTGAAAAATGCCGGAACTGCCACTTCGAACTCTTTCCAATTGATTTCTCCTAAGTTTGACACCATCAGAGCTCCTACCGTAATTAAAGCTGGCGCAGTAACAGCTGGTGTTACGACCGCTAACAACGGAGAAAAGAACAGTGCAACTAAGAAAAACGCCGCCGTTACAATTGCAGTAAATCCTGAACGTCCGCCCGCTGCTACTCCAGCCGTAGACTCTACGTAAGCTGTTGTTGATGAGGTACCAAGAACAGCACCAACTACAATCGCACTAGAATCTGCCAATAACGCTCTGCCCGCTCGCGGAAGCTTATTATCTTTCATAAGCCCAGCTTGACTCGCTACAGCAACCATCGTACCTGCTGTATCGAAGAAATCAACGAATAAGAAAGTTAAAATGACGACTAGCATCTTTACAGTAAAGATATCACCGATATTTTGGAAAGCTGCCCCAAACGTTGGGTCAAGACTAGGAACCGATGAAACCACTGCTTTAGGTGTATCAATTAATCCAAAAGCCATACCTGCTACAGCCGTTACAATCATACCGATAAATACAGCTGCATTTACTCGAAGCACCATTAATACAATAGTAATGACAATACCAAAAACCGCAAGTAATGTTGTTGGGTTCGTCAAATCACCCAGTCCAACGAATGTGGCATCATCTTTGACGATGATTCCCGCACCTTTCATACCAATAAAACTAATAAATAAACCAATACCTGCTCCAACAGCCATTTTTAATTCAATAGGAATAGAATTAATAATTTTTTCTCGCAGGCTTGTTAATGTTAAAAGAATAAAAATAACACCTGATATCATAACACCCGTTAAAGCCGTCTGCCATGGAATTCCCATCGTCAGAACAACTGTATAAGCAAAAAATGCGTTTAATCCCATACCTGGAGCTAATGAAATTGGATATCTACCAAGCACTCCCATAACAATTGATCCCAAAGCTGCCGCTAAAGCAGTAGCTGTAAATACAGCCCCTTGGTCCATTCTCATACTGTCAGGTAGATCCTTTACATCACTTAGTGATAGCACAGATGGATTAACAAATAAAATGTAAGCCATAGATAGAAAAGTTGTAAGGCCAGCTATAAACTCTTTTCGGTAGCTAGTACCCAGCTCTTCAAAACGAAAATACTTCTTCACGTTTTTTCCTCCCTTTATAGAAGCCGCATGCACTTAGACAGGCCATAAAAAAATGCCTCTACGCTATGGCGCGTAAAGGCATAAAATCGACTAAAAGAGAAATGTATGAGCAAAAAACAAAAGATTTTTATACATACATGTATTACTTTCTCGTAGTCAAGCCATTTACGGTAGCTCGGTAGAAACTTTTGGGCCTTATCCCCAAGATTATACGACATTAAAGCTATATCTCGCTGTTTTATGTTACTATCCTACCATTAACTTTTTAAAAAAGTCAACAAAAAACGAACATTCTTATAAAAGAATGTTCGTTTGTTCGGTTTTCTTACATATTATTCCCATTCAATTGTTGCAGGTGGCTTACTTGTAATATCATACACTACGCGGTTAATATGCTTAACTTCGTTTACAATACGCGTTGAGATAACTTCAAGCACATCCCAAGGAATACGCGCCCAGTCAGAAGTCATACCATCAATCGATGTAACAGCACGAATACCGATTGTGTAATCATACGTACGAGCATCTCCCATTACACCTACACTGCGGATGTCAGGAAGAACCGTAAAGTATTGCCAGATATCGCGCTCTAAGTCTGCTTTTGCAATCTCTTCACGTAAAATAGCATCCGACTCACGTACAATTTCTAACTTCTCTTCCGTAATTGCACCAAGTACACGAATACCTAGACCTGGCCCTGGGAAAGGCTGACGCCAAACGATGTTATCAGGAATACCTAATTCAGAACCTAATGCACGTACTTCATCTTTGAATAGCGTGTTTAACGGTTCGATTAGTTTGAACTGCATATCTTCCGGTAATCCACCTACATTATGGTGAGATTTAATCGTTTGAGCTGTAGCTGTCCCACTCTCGATAATATCTGTGTATAGCGTACCTTGAGCTAGGAAATCAAACCCTTTTAATTTAGCAGCTTCGTCATCGAATACATAAATAAATTCATTACCGATGATTTTACGCTTTTGTTCAGGATCTGATACACCGCTTAATTTTTCTAAGAAGCGATCTTTTGCATCGATTTTAATTACGTTCATATTAAAGCCTTCGCTAAATGTTTCCATTACGCTTTCAGCTTCACCTTTACGTAATAAACCGTGATCTACGAACATACATGTTAACTGATCACCAATTGCTTTGTGAATTAATACAGCTACTACCGAAGAGTCTACTCCGCCGCTAAGTGCGCAAAGTACTTTTCTATCTCCAACTGTTTCACGGATTTTATCCATTTCAACTTCAATGAAGTTCTCAATTGACCAGTTTGCTTCAGCATGACATACTTCAAACACGAAGTTCTTTAAGATATGGTTACCGTGCACTGAATGGCGAACTTCTGGATGGAACTGCACTCCGTACATATTCTTTTCTTTGTTACTCATTGCGGCAATTGGACAAGATGGGCTAGTTGCGTCCACTTCAAAACCAGCTGGTGTTTCTACAACTAAATCACCGTGACTCATCCAAACAACTTGTTCTTTTGGCAACTCATGGTACATTAATGAATCGTTTTGTACGTTAATCGCTGCTTTACCATATTCACGATGGCTAGCACCTTCTACCTTCCCGCCAAAATGATGAGTCATTAATTGCATTCCATAACAAATACCTAAAACAGGAATACCTAATTCAAAAATGTTTTCATCGCAGTGAAATGCGTTTTCACCGTACACACTGTTTGGGCCTCCAGAGAAAATAATTCCCTTTGGATTTAATGCTTTAATCTCTTCTGCTGTAATTGTGTGCGGATGCAATTCACTATATACTCCGAACTCGCGAATGCGACGCGTAATCAGTTGGTTATATTGACTACCAAAATCTAATACAACAATCATGCCTTCCATCTTGTTCACCTCTCCGAATGTGTAAATAATCACTTGTTATTATGCCCTAAAATATAAAAAAAACTAGACTTCTCCCTCAAAAAACAAAGGCAGAAGTCTAGTTGAGCACGACGTTTATCGTCAAATAGACTGTTCTGCCTTCATAGTCAGATCGTTTAAGGTGACCCGGTAGAGACTCTCGAACCATATTATCGAGGATATATGAAGGTATACGAAACATTTATAGTAAGTTCGAGAATATTCTATCAATCCGCGAAACAATGGTCAAGAACTCGTTTTTTTGATTAAATTTTCCCACAATTCAATCGACTCTTTCCATTCTTTTATGGAATCTGCATTTCGATATAAAACCCGCTCGTATTTTTCCGTTAATTTTAGCATATTTACCGTATTTAATTTTTCGTCTACTTCTCCTGCAAAGTCGCGCAGCGTTTGATTTTCTTGCCGTTTTAGTCCATTTGCAGCGAGTCTTTTAAGTAAAAAAGCATACGCTGATTCAAAGGTTTCCACACTCTCTTTCTTTTTATAAAAAGAGATATAAAAAGGTAAAAACCATTTAAATCGATTGAGATATATTACTATTAACATAACTACAATCAGTCCGTAGAAAAGCACTTTCCATTTCATAGACAACTTAGCATTTTGAAGAGAAGCTGTTTTTTCTTTCTCTCTTTTCTCTTGTGCCGGAAGCTCTTTCTTCTTAGGCTGCTCCTTGACTTGCGTTTCTTGTTTCTCTTCTTCCCTTTGACTATTTTCACTAGAGTTGTTAGGTTGGCTATCTACAAAATCATAAGGATTAGAAAAACTTTTTGTTGGTTCAAAAGGTACCCAGCCCGCTCCTGGAAAATAGACTTCGACCCAAGAATGAGCATTATTTTGTGTAATTTCATAGGTTGTCCACTTACTACTTCCTGAAATAACGGTGGCATCACCTTCTGTATAGCCCTTTACCCACCGAGCAGGAATATCTAATGAACGAAGCAGCACGACCATAGAAGTAGAGAAGTTATCACAGTATCCTCTTTTTGTATCAAATAAAAATTGATCCACATAATCTTTATTCTTCGTAGGAATTGAAACATTTTCAGTATCATATACATATGGATTGGATCGGAAGTATTCTTCAACGGCTTTCGCTTTTTCATAGCGATTGTTTTTATTTTTTGTTATCGTACGAGCTAAATCCTTTACTCGTTTTGGCAAATTAGCAGGAAGCTGTGTATACCTTGCTATAAATTCATTATTATTCTCTAGACTCTCTGACTTTTTCTCCTCTGCTTGCTGAAGAAGCCCGGTATCAAACACAGGATATTTATACGTTAGCTCATACGATTGAACAGTAACAAGTTTGTCATTTTGATAAGGATATAATTTTTCATTTGTCGGTGTAACATCGGTTTGAATGCCATTTTTTAAGGTTAGAGACAGCAGTTGAGGAACATGCATAAGATGAACAGAAGGCTGCGAATAGGTAACTTCTGCTTTTCTTACTTCTCCTGCAACACTTGAATCATATTGAGGGAGTAAGTTTTCATTTCCTTTGAAAGGCACTTTTTCTTCCTCTTTAGACAGCTCCCAGCCCTTACCTGTATACACATCCTTCGTTTCAATACGCCAATAGTGCTCATCCTCTACTTTAGCTGTAAACACAACCGTATCATCATTGACAAAGGATCCCCCCAATTTAGAATCGTCCATATCATAGCCAATTCGTTGACCGCTTGCAGATTCTCCCTGTCCTTGATGTGTTGTGTGAGCTGCAATAAAAGGGACCGGATCTGGCCACTGCGGACCTGGTTTAGGGGCGAGATAAGCCAGCACAATGACAATGGCTAAAAAACTGCCTAGAAAAAGAAACGATCGTTTTCTATTTTCTAAACGCTCGGTGCTAGCACCTTTTATACGTTCAGGATTGATGCGAAGCATGGCTACTAATAAAAATCCGATAATCGTCACGCGAATAATAGCAGCTCCGGCATCGTAAGTAGAAAAGGTATCCAATACGGTAATATACAAAATGGTTAAGAAGAAAAAGAAGAAAATTCTTTTTTGATAAAAGATCCAATATCGAATTAAATAAGCCATAATCCAAAGCAGGATAAAAAATAAAGTGCTCCTCATTTCAAAGGATAAATTCGCTATATTCCACTCCATGATACTTTGTACATCTGACTGAAGAATTTCCAAAAGTCTTGGAAGCCATTCTGAAGAAAAGAAGGCACCTTGGAAATAGAGACTGTGAAGTGAAAACAAAATAAACAACATGCTCCCTAACGTCATCACAATAAACGGCAATCGAAACGTTAAGCTCAAAAAACAGTAAGCGACAAACAGGATAAAGTATTGAATTTGATTCGTATCAGTGACTTCATTTAAAGGGAGAAGCCATTCCACTAATAAAAAGAAAGCTCCCGCGTATAATAAGACGTTTTTTACATACCAAGCTGATTTATTCACTTATTTCCGCCCTCACTTCCTTTAGTGATAGAGGAAGATCAATATGAACGACTTCAATTGTTAAAGCAGAAGATTGTATGCCATTTACAATAACTGTCTCTTCCTCACTAAGCCCCGCTCCTTCATTTTTAACGACAATGAGTGAAGCCTTAGCATGAGGGCTCAGCTTGGATTGAATCTGGCCAATAAGAGTCCCTGTAACTTGACTGACAATGACCATAAAAGAATGCTGCTTTTGAATAGCAATATTCTGAAATTCTGTTTCGAATGCTCGATTGCTAATAGGCTGTGCACGTGCTAAGTGATGCAACAGGTTATCAGCCTCCCTTTGTTCAGAGGTTTTCTGCGAAAAAAGGGCATCTCCAGCTAAAAGAAAATCGACTTTTTTACGCTTGGTTTCTTCATGAATGAGCATGGATGCCAGAAAGCTCATTCGCTCTTCAAAGTATAGAGGGCCCATAACATCTGCAATGATAATTATACTCCGTTCATGATAATGACCAAACTCTTTAGAAATCAACGTAGCTTTACGAGCGGTCGCCTTCCAATCGATAGATCCTAATCGGTCACCCGGCTGATATTCTCTAATGCCTGTCACTAACGTAGTAGATTGATTTCCCGTAGAAACTTCATTTTTCCCTTCTTCTATTCCCGCTAAAAGAAACGGGATATCTATCTTATGAATCTGAGGATAAACGATAAATCGCTGCTGCAGTAGAAAATATGCCTTCTTTTTTACGATGCCTAATAAATCACTAATTTCAATTGAAATCGTAAAAAATTCATATTCTCCTCTTTCTACAAACGATCTTTCATACGGAATAACAGCGTTTCGTTGAAAAAGCGGATAAATTGTTCTTTCTTCTTGATCTAAAAGGTTACTCTCCTCTTTCACCGCTGCCATATAAACAGGAAAAGCCGAGGAGCGTGTAATGTGAATGTCATAAGAAAGATGATCTCCAGCGAATCGAGGCTGTAGCTTCACATCACGAGCAACATTCCACTTCTTCAACGGATAGAGCAACACGGCTACCGCATATAATCCAAAAGGTAAGAAGCTATAAAATAAAAACCAGCTGACAAAGCCTCCTTGAAACATGGCGTAAGAAAACGTAGCGGTAAAGATGCAGAATAAAACGAACCAGTCTCTACCTTTGTTCCATATCACTTTTATATACTGTTTCATAAATTATCCTCTTACCTTTTAACAGGTACTTTCGTATCAGCCATAATTTGCTTCATCACATCACTCGCTGTTAAACCGCTGTACTGAGTATCAGGTCTTAGCGTTAAGCGATGTGCACACACATACGAAGCAAGCTCTTGAACATCATCAGGAAGAGAGTAATCTCTTCCCTTTACTAACGCATATGCTTGAATAGCCTTCATAAAGGAAACCGTGCCACGAGGACTAATACCTAATGAAACATGTGGATGAGAGCGAGTTTTGCGAATAATTTCAATGATATAGTTCTTGATCGTATCATCTACATAAATACTGCTTACAGCTTTTTGAGCCTGTACTAATTCTGGAACGCTCATAACAGGTTTGACATCTTCAAGATTAACTTGAGTCGATACGCCATTTAAAATTTGAAGCTCCTCTTCTTGCGTAGGATACCCCATGCTTAGTTTGAATAAAAAACGATCCAGCTGCGCTTCCGGCAAATGATAGGTCCCATCAAAATCAACGGGATTTTGAGTAGCCATCACAAAAAAAGGCGCCGGAATTTCCCGGGTGATACCATCGGTTGTTACATGATGCTCAGCCATTGCTTCTAAAAGCGCCGATTGTGTTTTAGGAGAAGTCCTGTTAATCTCATCAGCGAGTACTATGTGGCTCATGATAGGACCTGGACGAAAATGAAATTCCATGTCTTTTGGACTGTAAATAGAAACACCTGTTACGTCGGACGGCAGCAAATCAGGCGTGAATTGAATTCGTTTAAATTCTGCATCAATCGATTTGGCCAGTGCCTTCACAAGCATCGTTTTCCCCACACCCGGAACATCTTCAAGCAAAACATGTCCTCCTGCAAGTAAAGCAACCAAACTAAGCTCAGATACCTGACGTTTTCCAATCACAATTTGATCGATGTTTTCTAATACTTGGTTTAATTTATTATTAATATGATCCAGCTGAATCAACGACGCTCCCCCTTAAAACTCAGTTAAGCCTTGAGTTTAGTAAGTTTTCCAATAAACATAGTACTATCTTAACAAATTTTAAAAAAATCTGAAAATATTAACGCACACAAAAAAGCGACCAAGTGAGTACTTGGTCGCTTTTTTAAGTAGGGCAGTGATTACATCATGCCGCCCATTCCACCCATGCCGCCCATGTCAGGCATTGCAGGAGCTCCGCCTTCTTCTGGCTTGTCAGCAACAACTGCTTCAGTTGTTAAGAACATAGCCGCTACAGAAGAAGCATTTTGAAGAGCTGAACGCGTTACTTTTGTTGGGTCAACGATACCAGTGTCTAGCATATTTACCCACTCGCCAGTTGCAGCGTTGAATCCAGTTCCAACTGCTTCGCCTTTTAGACGCTCAACGATTACTGATCCTTCTAAACCAGCGTTGTGAGCGATTTGACGTACAGGCTCTTCAATCGCACGCAATACGATGTTGATACCTGTAGCAGTGTCACCGTCAGCTTCGATGCTTGCTACTTTATTATAGATATTTACTAATGCAGTACCACCACCAGCTACGATACCTTCTTCAACCGCAGCACGCGTAGAGTTTAATGCATCTTCAATACGTAATTTACGTTCTTTTAACTCAGTTTCAGTTGCCGCACCAACTTTGATTACAGCTACGCCACCAGCAAGTTTTGCTAAGCGCTCTTGTAATTTTTCACGGTCAAACTCTGAAGTTGTTTCTTCAAGCTGAGCTTTGATTTGGTTTACGCGTGCTAGGATATCTTCTGCGTTTCCTGCACCGTTTACAACTGTTGTATTTTCTTTTGTTACAACAATTTTAGAAGCGCGACCTAATTGATCGATGCCTGCTGTTTTTAAGTCAAGACCAAGCTCTTCAGTGATTACTTCTCCGCCTGTTAGGATCGCAACGTCTTGTAGCATTGCTTTACGACGATCACCAAAACCAGGAGCTTTAACAGCTACAGCTGTAAATGTACCACGAAGTTTGTTCACAACTAATGTTGCTAAAGCTTCGCCTTCTACGTCTTCAGCGATGATTAATAGCGGCTTGCCTTGTTGAACAACTTGCTCTAATACCGGTAAGATTTCTTGAATGTTACCGATTTTTTTGTCTGTGATTAAGATGTATGGATCATCTAATACAGCTTCCATTTTATCTGAATCAGTTACCATGTAAGGAGATGCATATCCACGGTCAAACTGCATACCTTCTACCACTTCTAATTCAGTTGTGAAACCTTTTGATTCTTCAAGTGTGATAACGCCGTCGTTACCAACGCGCTCCATTGCTTCAGCAATTAATTGACCTACTTCTTCGTCAGCTGCTGAGATAGCCGCTACTTGAGCAATTGAATCTTTACCTTGAATTGGTTTAGAGATTGCTTTTAGTTCTTCAACCGCTACAGCTACTGCTTTTTCCATACCTTTACGGATACCCATTGGGTTAGCACCAGCCGTTACGTTTTTAAGACCTTCTCTGATCATTGCTTGCGCTAAAACTGTTGCAGTAGTTGTACCGTCACCAGCAACGTCGTTTGTTTTGCTAGCAACTTCGGCTACTAATTTAGCACCCATATTTTCAAATGCGTCTTCTAATTCGATTTCTTTTGCAATTGTTACACCGTCATTTGTAATAAGCGGTGAACCGAATTTCTTTTCCAATACAACGTTACGACCTTTTGGTCCAAGCGTTACTTTTACAGCATTTGCTAATGTATCTACACCACGTAGCATTGCGCGACGTGCTTCTTCGCTAAATTTAATGTCTTTTGCCATGTTCTTTGACCTCCTCAAGATGTTCTTAATAATCTATTTTTTACGTATGATAAGTTTGTGGTTAAAATTAGCCGATTACAGCTAAAATATCGCTTTCGCGTAAAATTAAGTATTCAGTACCTTCGTATTTTACTTCAGTACCCGCATATTTTGAGAAGATGATACGATCGCCCGCAGCTACTTCTAAAGCTACACGCTCACCGCTTTCTAATACTCGGCCTGTACCTACAGCAACAATTTTACCCTCTTGTGGCTTTTCTTTTGCACTGTCCGGTAACACGATACCGCTTGCTGTTTTTTCCTCAGATTTTACAAGTTCAATCACTACGCGATCACCTAATGGCTTTAACAAGTGAAACAACCTCCTCAAATAATATGTTTGCATTTTTATTAGCACTCAACCTCAACGAGTGCTAACACAATTATTATATTAAAACAAAGTGGGTTTTTTTTGCAAGTATTAAACAAAAAAAATTTAAAATTTACGACAACTACATATAATAGTCTTAGATTTCGACGATTTTGAGAAATAAAGCATTCTTTTCTCTGTTCAATAATATGTATGTTACAATACGAGCAAGAAGAAATTACTAACTTTACAGTACTTCTTCGACATATATACATAAAAACCTTTTAAAGGAGTATAGAAGATTGGAAAAACGTTATTGGTATGTTATCCTCACTTACATCCTTATGCAGTTTTCAGGAGTTGTTGGTATACCGCTGTTAAAATTAACAGGAATGTTTGATGACTATCCAGTTCGAACAGCGAATGTCATGCTTTTGACTTATTGGACTATCATTAGCTTTATCCTTGGTTTACTTATTGTCTTACTGCTGCTGCGCCGTGACATGTCCATGCGTATAGAACATGCTGGAAAAACGATTGCTGTTGTCTGGTCAGTCCTTGGGGTGTTTCTCGCTATGGCTGGTCAAGCTGTAGCAGGTATGATTGAGCACGCTCTTGGCATTACCCAAGTATCTGAAAACACACAAAATATTGTTAATCTTGTTAAAGCAACGCCGTTCCTTATTGTCGTTACGTCTGTTATTGGACCAATACTAGAAGAGATTATTTTCCGAAAGATTATTTTTGGTTCTCTTCACAAACGATACAATTTCTTTATCTCTGCATTTATTAGTTCCCTTATTTTCGCTGCGGTACACTGGGATTTTAAACATTTACTTGTGTATACAGCTATGGGATTTGTATTTGCATTCCTTTATGCAAGGACGAGACTAATTGTTGTACCTATTATTGCTCATGTTTTGATGAATACAATCGTTATTTTATCTCAAACTATTTTTGCAGATAAAATTATAGAAATGCAAAAACAAGCAGAACAAATGCAGTTCATTTTTGGAGGCATGTTTTTATGAAGAATATCCCTTTAACACGAGGGTTTATTTATATTATTATGGGGATTTTATTCACCTACTTGGCAATTCAAAATGCCCAGGAAACCGTCTGGAATTTCCCCACAATCTTATTTGCACTCGTAGCCGCATTCGATTTCAGGTTTGCGGTTCGCATCTTTATCTTGCACTACAAAATTAAAAAATTGCAGCAGCAATATAAAAATCAAGATGATTCATCCAAATAAAAAAACCACTGTTTCAGTGGTTTTTTTTACATACTAACATCTTCTCTTTCTTGCTCTGCCCTTGCCTTTAACACTTTGCGATACGAAATGCGGGAAATAATGATGCTGATTTCATACAAAATTAAGAGCGGCACTGTCACCATCATGTGCGAGAGCAATTCCGGTGGTGTAATAAGTGCGGCAATAACTAGCAGTACGAAATAGGCATATTTTCGAATTTGAGATAAAAACATAGGCGTTATAATTCCTAAACGCGTCAAAAACATAACGACGACAGGAAGCTGAAACAACAAGCCAAAAGGCAGTGTGAGCTGCATTAAAAAAGAAAAGTATTCATTAATGCCAATCACTTGGTTTACATTCAGCTCATCAGAAACGCGCGTCATAAAATCAACGACAAATGGAAACAACACAAAATAAGAAAAAGAGACACCGCCGATAAAGAGAAAAATGGAAACAGGAATATATCCAAGCGTTACCTTACGCTCTTTTTCATATAAACCAGGACTAATAAATGCCCAAAGTTGATACAGTGCAACAGGAGCTGCAAGTACACAGCCGATAATAACAGCAAATTGCATATAAATCTTAACTGGATCTGTTAACCGAAATGCATTCATCGTTAAATTCTTTGCCTCATCAGCATGCTGTAAATAGACAATAACCTTATCCGCTATAAAAAAGCCGCCAATTGTGGCAATCACAAAGAAAAATAAAACAATTAAAATGCGTTTTCGCAGCTCTCCTATATGATCATATATTGACATTTCTTGTTCGGTCATACTATGATCACCCTTTTACTCTTTGTCATCTACTTGACGCTGTTTATCTTTTTCACGATCTTCTGATGCACCGCTAGCGGCATGCTTAAACTCTCTAAGCGTTTGGCCCACTGATCTTCCTAGCTCCGGTAACCGTTTCGGTCCAAAAATAAGCAGTGCTACAATCGCAATAATAATCCAACTGCCTGCTCCAATCCCCATATTCCCACTCTCCTTATTAATTTAGACTTAAGGAAATCGTAACACAGTCCGCCTTATTCAACAGGATAATTTTTCAAAAAGTAGACGAGCGACTGTAATTCTACAGCAAGATCAATATGATGGAGTCGAATCTCATCCGGTACGTTTAAGCGTGCAGGAGTAAAGTTTAAAATTCCTTTAATTCCGCAACTCACTAAACGATCAGTAATTTGCTGAGCAACAGTGGCAGGAACGGTTAAAATCGCTACTGAGATGTCATCACTCATATAATCTTCCAATTGGTCAAGATGATAGACCGGCACGTCGCCTACTTTCGTACCTACTTTATCTTCTATCACATCAAAAGCGCACTCAATTTTGGTGTTATTATTTTTAATAAAATTATAATTTAAAAAGGCCGTTCCTAGATTCCCTACGCCAATCAGTGCTACTTTCGTTACTTCATCTTGGTCTAACGTTTTACGGAAAAATGTAAGTAAATAATTCACATTGTAGCCGTATCCCTTTTTTCCTAATGCACCAAAGTAAGAAAAGTCCCGACGAATAGTAGCAGAATCCACTTTCACTGCCTCACTTAACTCCGCTGACGACACACGCTGTTTACCAGAAGCATGCAAATTTTTCAAAAAACGATAATAAAGCGGCAATCGCTTAGCCGTTGCTTGTGGTATTTTTAATTGTTCAGTGTTCACGTTGTACCCCCTCAGTTCATGTATGTCATTACTAACATTTTCAAGTCATATTGCATTACCTTTCACAAAGCATCAACCGCTTTGAGGTAGCGCTTCCAATTCTCTCTCTTTTCTCTTGCTTTATATATACTCCGCTTCACACCTCGACGGCTTTTGTCTATTCAGCACTCCTTAAAGTCGGTATGTAGAACGAAGCAATTAGCCCTTCAAAGGATCGGTTTGTTAGTCATGACGGATTTTTTCACATCCATCATAGATAAGTTCAGAGATGCACTTATCTCTTATTTTAACATAGTATCCTGTATAAAATGTGCAGGTAAAATCATTTTATTTCATGAATCAAAACATTCGCTTCATCATTTGTCCTTGTCCCTCTACAAATTACAAACGCTTGTAGGAAGAACTTGTAGTTAAAAATATGTTAAAATACACTATGGATATACTACTAGAGGTGAAAAAATGATTATTCTACAATTGAACGGTATTACAAAATACTATGGGGCAGAACCCATTTTATCGAATATAAAGTTAGAAGTACAATCAAAAGACCGCATTGCCCTAGTGGGACGAAACGGTGCTGGTAAATCAACTTTATTAAAAATTATTGCTGAGCAGCTTTCCTATGACAGCGGAGAAATTATTAAACCTAAGGGTGTTTCCATTGATTATATGGGACAAGATACAGTTCTTGAGTCAACACTCTCCATATGGGAAGAAATGATGACTGTCTTTGCTCCATTAAAGAAGATGGAAAAAGAATTACGTACGCTTGAAACGAAGATGGGTGATCCAGACATTTTTAATGATTCAGTTCAATACGAAAAACTAACCAAAGAGTATGATCAGCTTCAAGTAACGTTTAAAGATTTAGGCGGCTATCAATATGAAGCGGATACACGATCTATTCTTCACGGTTTCCGTTTTTCAAACTTTGACTACAGCACCCCTATTTCCTCCTTAAGCGGTGGACAAAAAACGCGCCTGGCTCTTGCAAAACTGCTTTTAACAAAGCCTGATTTGCTTATTCTGGATGAGCCTACCAACCACTTAGATATTGAAACTTTAGCATGGCTGGAACAGTTTCTGCAAGGGTATGAAGGAGCTATTTTAATCGTTTCACATGATCGTTACTTCCTTGATAAAGTCGTAAATCAAGTGTATGAAGTCGTACAAAAAACAACGGTGAAGTACACGGGCAACTACTCTAAATACCTTGTACAAAAAGCAGAGCGATATGAAAAAGAGTTGCGTCAGTACGAAAAGCAGCAAGATGAAGTCGCAAAGCTGAATGATTTTATTCAGCGAAACATCGCCCGCGCATCGACTACAAAACGTGCGCAAAGCAGACGTAAACAGCTCGATCGAATGGAGTTAATAAATCGACCTAACGAAGGCGAAAAATCAGCTAGTTTTTCGTTTGAAATTGAACGTCAAAGCGGAAATGAAGTCTTAAATCTGGAAGATGTGTCTATCGGATATGATGAACACAACTATGTCGTCCAAGAGGCAAACCTTCGCATTAAAAAAGGGGAAAGCCTTGCGTTGGTTGGTCCTAATGGCGTGGGGAAATCAACTTTATTAAAAGGCATTGTGGATAAACTCAGCTTCAAGACTGGAACCATTTCCTTTGGCTCAAATGTAATGGTTGGTTATTACGACCAAGAGCAAGCCAATTTAACGTCTAATAAAACCGTTTTAAATGAACTTTGGGATGACTACCCAGCCAAACCTGAAAAAGAAATCCGTACAGCGCTTGGAAATTTTCTGTTTTCAGGTGATGATGTACTGAAAATCGTTTCCACGCTCAGCGGTGGTGAAAAAGCACGTTTGGCTCTTGCGAAGCTTATGCTTCAAAAAGCTAACTTCTTAATTTTGGATGAACCTACTAACCATCTTGATTTAGATAGCAAACAAGTACTCGAGAATGCGTTAATTGATTACCCAGGGACTCTATTATTTGTTTCACATGACCGTTATTTTATTAATCGTATTGCCAATAAAATAGCAGAGCTATCTCCTGAAGGAGTAGAAGAATTTCTTGGAGATTATGACTATTATGTAGAAAAGAAAGCAGAAATAGAGGAAATCAAAGAATTAGAAAATATAAAAGCAAACGAAGAACGTACGGTAAAAGTAGATAAACAGTCCTATAAACAAGATAAAGAACAAAAGAAATTGATGAGACAGCGAACGCGCCGCATTGAAGAAATTGAAACTGAAGTAAACAAATTAGAAGCCGCCCAAGCGGCGAATGAAGAACTTCTTTGTGACCCTGAAATTTATCAAAATCACGAAGAAGTATCAAGATTAAACGGTGAAAATGAAAAAATTTCTTCACAGTTATCCACATTAATGGAAGAGTGGGAAGAATTGCAGCTGCTTCTAGAAGAGTAGCCTATATTTTTGCGTATCTATTCATCCTATTTACTTGTTCATGCGCTTAAGAGCAAGCTTTATCCACTCTGTGAATAAATAGTGGATATCTGTCTGATTTTCATAATTAAAACTTGTTGATAACAGGTCCGTGTACTGAGTGCACGGACTTTTCCACATAATTATCCACAGTCAATTCTAAATTTATTGAATATTGTTGATAAATCATTTTTATCCACAAAAAAAGACGAATGAGAAATAAATCTCATTCGTCACTTACTCTTCCAAGTCCAAACCGGGGTTTGCATTTAATGACATATCTGAACGTTTTCCTTGAGCAAATCGTACGCTTGCTGCTGCTCCAATCATTGCGGCATTATCCGTACATAGAGATAGCGGCGGGATAATAAGCTCAATATTTGATAGGGGTTCAAATGCCTCTTCTAGCGCTGCTCTAAGCCCTTTATTAGCAGCAACTCCTCCTGCTAATAAAACTTGCTTAACGTTATATTCCTTTGCAGCTTTAATCGTTTTAGTTACTAACACATCAATGACACTCGCTTGAAAGCTAGCAGCAAGTGTTTGTGGAAGAATCTCTTCACCTTTTTGCTTCGCATTGTGGACAGTGTTAATAACTGCTGATTTTAATCCACTGAAACTAAAATCATAGGATCCTTCTTCTAGCCAAGCACGCGGCAAATCAATTAATGGCTCTCCTTCATGTGCAAGGCGGTCAATATGAGGTCCGCCTGGATATGGAAGGTTTAACGTGCGGGCTACTTTATCGTAGGCTTCTCCTGCTGCATCATCTCTTGTTTCACCGATTACTTTAAAATGACCGTGACTTTCCATGTATACAAGCTCCGTATGCCCGCCAGATACAACTAGCGATAAGAGCGGGAATTCTAGTTTTTTGATTAGCTGATTTGCATAAATATGTCCTGCAATATGATGAACACCAATTAATGGCTTTTGATGTGCAAATGCTAGCGCTTTGGCTGCATTTACGCCAATAAGAAGTGCTCCCACAAGCCCTGGTCCTTCCGTTACAGCTATTGCATCTATATCTGCAAACGTCAAGTTCGCTTGATTTAAAGTTTCTTCAACTACTACTGTAATTTGTTCTACATGATGACGAGATGCAATTTCCGGTACGACACCGCCAAATCGTTTATGGCTTTCTATTTGAGAGGCCACCACATTGGCTACAATTTCATGACCGTTTCGAATCACAGCTGCTGCTGTCTCATCACAGCTTGTTTCTAATGCTAAAATTAATTGATTTTCATTCATAAATTCACCCACATAACTAATGCATCCTCATTGTTATCAGAATAATAATTCTTACGAATACCTCCAGGTTTAAAACCTAGCTTTTGATACAATGATTGTGCAATATGATTAGATACCCTAACTTCTAATGTCATTGACGTAGCACCTAGTTTTCGAAGAACGTCCATCACGTTGCGCAGCAGCAATTCACCGAGTCCCTTGCCTCGGTAGTCTGGCAATAGCGCAATGTTGGTTACATGTGCTTCGTCAATAACAATCCACGTTCCGCAATAACCAATAATATTTTCCCCTTCTTCCATCACAATGTAGGTTGAAAATTGATTATTGGTTAACTCATTTTGAAATGCTTCTGCACTCCAAGGTGTCGTAAAAGACTTCTCTTCGATTTTCACTACTTGATCAATATCTTTAACTTCCATTAAACGAAACTTAATTGTTAGTTTCATGTTATACCTTCTTTTATCCTTTTTGCTGTGAAGCAAGCCAGTTGGCTTCTGCTTCAGCTAAACGAATGTAGTTCGGAACAAAAGTATGCACAGACTGCGGCTCTTTCTTCATTCCTAAGAAAGCCAATTCACTTGGTCTTGGGTTAAACTGCTGAACATGGGCAAATACAGCTTGTTCACTCAACACTTCTTTTAACGCCTCTTCATGCATGGAAAGATCATTGCCTATGAATAAAATAGGTTTGTTGTATGACTTTAAATGTTCCGCCCAGTCCTTATTAATAACAAGTCGATCACTTTCAACTTCTACAAGACCTCGTTCGTTATTCCATTCATATAGTCCTGTATAAAGCTGCTGACGGCGCGCATCAAATAACGGAGCAATATATCCATCAAAATAACGACCGTTTGCTGCTAGTGCCTCAAGGCTAGATACACCTATTAAAGGAATATTTAAAGTCCAAGCAAGTGTCTTGGCAATGGTAACACCAATGCGTACACCGGTATAGGACCCGGGACCGTGTGCCACTACAATACGGTCTAGCTCGCTTGGCGCAATATCACAATCTTTTAACAAAGATTCCACAGCGTTCATCACACGAACAGAGTGATTCTTTTTTAGATTCGTAATAATTTCTCCAATTACTTTGTTTTCTTCAACGACAGCAACACCCATGACAAAATTGGATGTATCAATGGCTAACATTTTCATCTTTTAAAAAGCTCCTTACATATTTCAACGTACCGACTGCCTATCGCTTTTACAAGGATTTTACGAGTCGTTTCGTTTTCATGGTAAATATTGATTTGAATATATTCATTAGGAAGCTGCTCTTCAATCAGGTGAGCCCACTCCACGACCGTCACGCCATCTCCTTCAAAATACTCATCGAACCCTAGGTCTTCAAATTCATCCCCTAGACGGTACACATCCATATGGTAAAGAGGAAGGCGACCGCTTTTGTATTCTTTAATGATAGTAAATGTCGGGCTATTCACATTGCGTTCAATTCCTAAGCCTTTAGCTAAACTTTTTGTGAATGTTGTCTTTCCAGCTCCCAAATCACCTTCAAGCAGCAGCACGTCACCAGCTTCTAATAAAGTTGCTAGACGAGCAGCCAGCTGATTAGTTTCATCAGGAGACGTAGACATAAACGTAAATTCATTAATCTCTGTCATTCATTCAGAACCTCATTTCAATCTGTATATATATATTGTAAACGTTGTGGACTATACATATCCAGTAAGAAATCCAACAATCTTTAACATCGCAATTCTACAAAGAAATTTCTTTGTATATAAAAAATTCCTTAGGATTGCTCCTAAGGACGGTAAAGTTTTATATAAAAATGGTTCAAACAATAAAAAAGACGAAACACATTGTTTCGTTTCTAAAACATGGCGGTCCCGACGGGAATCGAACCCGCGATCTCCTGCGTGACAGGCAGGCATGTTAACCGCTACACCACGGGACCATGTTGGTTGCGGGGACAGGATTTGAACCTGCGACCTTCGGGTTATGAGCCCGACGAGCTACCGAACTGCTCCACCCCGCGATGATAAAAAAGCAAAATAAAAATGCCTAGCGATGTCCTACTCTCACAGGGACAAAGTCCCAACTACCATCGGCGCTAAAGAGCTTAACTTCCGTGTTCGGTATGGGAACGGGTGTGACCTCTTTGCCATTATCACTAGACATTTATATGAGATTATTCTCTCAAAACTAGGTAACAGATTGCTGAGTAAAGCTTACGCTTTTAAAGTTTGGTTAAGTCCTCGATCGATTAGTATCAGTCAGCTACACATGTCGCCACGCTTCCACCTCTGACCTATCAACCTGATCATCTTTCAGGGATCTTACTAGCTTGCGCTATGGGAAATCTCATCTTGAGGGGGGCTTCATGCTTAGATGCTTTCAGCACTTATCCCGTCCACACATAGCTACCCAGCGATGCCTTTGGCAAGACAACTGGTACACCAGCGGTGTGTCCATCCCGGTCCTCTCGTACTAAGGACAGCTCCTCTCAAATTTCCTACGCCCACGACGGATAGGGACCGAACTGTCTCACGACGTTCTGAACCCAGCTCGCGTACCGCTTTAATGGGCGAACAGCCCAACCCTTGGGACCGACTACAGCCCCAGGATGCGATGAGCCGACATCGAGGTGCCAAACCTCCCCGTCGATGTGGACTCTTGGGGGAGATAAGCCTGTTATCCCCGGGGTAGCTTTTATCCGTTGAGCGATGGCCCTTCCATGCGGAACCACCGGATCACTAAGCCCGACTTTCGTCCCTGCTCGACTTGTAGGTCTCGCAGTCAAGCTCCCTTGTGCCTTTACACTCTACGAATGATTTCCAACCATTCTGAGGGAACCTTTGGGCGCCTCCGTTACATTTTAGGAGGCGACCGCCCCAGTCAAACTGCCCACCTGACACTGTCTCCCGGCCCGATCAGGGCCGCGGGTTAGAATTTCAATACAGCCAGGGTAGTATCCCACCGACGCCTCCACCGAAGCTAGCGCTCCGGCTTCTCAGGCTCCTACCTATCCTGTACAAGCTGTACCAAAATTCAATATCAGGCTACAGTAAAGCTCCACGGGGTCTTTCCGTCCTGTCGCGGGTAACCTGCATCTTCACAGGTACTATAATTTCACCGAGTCTCTCGTTGAGACAGTGCCCAGATCGTTACGCCTTTCGTGCGGGTCGGAACTTACCCGACAAGGAATTTCGCTACCTTAGGACCGTTATAGTTACGGCCGCCGTTTACTGGGGCTTCGATTCAGAGCTTCTCCCAAAGGATAACCCCTCCTCTTAACCTTCCAGCACCGGGCAGGCGTCAGCCCCTATACTTCGCCTTGCGGCTTCGCAGAGACCTGTGTTTTTGCTAAACAGTCGCCTGGGCCTATTCACTGCGGCTCTCTCGGGCTATACACCCTACCAGAGCACCCCTTCTCCCGAAGTTACGGGGTCATTTTGCCGAGTTCCTTAACGAGAGTTCTCTCGATCACCTTAGGATTCTCTCCTCGCCTACCTGTGTCGGTTTGCGGTACGGGCACCTCCCGCCTCGCTAGAGGCTTTTCTTGGCAGTGTGGAATCAGGAACTTCGGTACTATAATTCCCTCGTCATCACAGCTCAGCCTTTATGATGAGCGGATTTGCCTACTCATCAGCCTAACTGCTTGAACGCGCATATCCAGCAGCGCGCTTACCCTATCCTACTGCGTCCCCCCATTACTCAAACGGCGGGGAGGTGGTACAGGAATATCAACCTGTTGGCCATCGCCTACGCTTTTCAGCCTCGGCTTAGGTCCCGACTAACCCTGAGCGGACGAGCCTTCCTCAGGAAACCTTAGGCATTCGGTGGACAAGATTCTCACTTGTCTTTCGCTACTCATACCGGCATTCTCACTTCTAAGCGCTCCACCAGTCCTTACGGTCTGACTTCACAGCACTTAGAACGCTCTCCTACCACTGACATCTAAGATGTCAATCCACAGCTTCGGTGATACGTTTAGCCCCGGTACATTTTCGGCGCAGAGTCACTCGACCAGTGAGCTATTACGCACTCTTTAAATGGTGGCTGCTTCTAAGCCAACATCCTGGTTGTCTAAGCAACTCCACATCCTTTTCCACTTAACGTATACTTGGGGACCTTAGCTGGTGGTCTGGGCTGTTTCCCTTTTGACTACGGATCTTATCACTCGCAGTCTGACTCCCATGGATAAGTCTTTGGCATTCGGAGTTTGACTGAATTCGGTAACCCGTTGGGGGCCCCTAGTCCAATCAGTGCTCTACCTCCAAGACTCTCACAACATGAGGCTAGCCCTAAAGCTATTTCGGAGAGAACCAGCTATCTCCAGGTTCGATTGGAATTTCTCCGCTACCCACACCTCATCCCCGCACTTTTCAACGTGCGTGGGTTCGGGCCTCCATTCAGTGTTACCTGAACTTCACCCTGGACATGGGTAGATCACCTGGTTTCGGGTCTACAACCACATACTAAACGCCCTATTCAGACTCGCTTTCGCTACGGCTCCGCCTTATCAGCTTAACCTTGCATGGGATCGTAACTCGCCGGTTCATTCTACAAAAGGCACGCCATCACCCGTTAACGGGCTCTGACTACTTGTAGGCACACGGTTTCAGGATCTCTTTCACTCCCCTTCCGGGGTGCTTTTCACCTTTCCCTCACGGTACTGGTTCACTATCGGTCACTAGGTAGTATTTAGCCTTGGGAGATGGTCCTCCCAGCTTCCGACGGAATTTCACGTGTTCCGCCGTACTCAGGATCCACTCAAGAGGGAACGAAGTTTCAACTACAGGGTTGTTACCTTCTTCGACGGACCTTTCCAGGTCGCTTCATTTACTTCGTTCCTTTGTAACTCCGTATAGAGTGTCCTACAACCCCAAGAGGCAAGCCTCTTGGTTTGGGCTAATTCCGTTTCGCTCGCCGCTACTCAGGAAATCGCATTTGCTTTCTCTTCCTCCGGGTACTTAGATGTTTCAGTTCCCCGGGTCTGCCTTCAATATCCTATGTATTCAGATAAAGATACTGTTCCATTACGAACAGTGGGTTTCCCCATTCGGAAATCTCCGGATCAAAGCTCACTTACAGCTCCCCGAAGCATATCGGTGTTAGTCCCGTCCTTCATCGGCTCCTAGTGCCAAGGCATTCACCGTGCGCCCTTTCTAACTTAACCATTAGCGAATAAATGGTACAACATAATGTTGTGTTATTTATTGGTTTGATTAAAGAAAAGTTTCACTTTTCCTCAGCAATTACTGTTATCTAGTTTTCAAAGAACAATCGCAACCAAAATTCTTCTTATCTAGTAAGAAGAAAGTAGTATGCTTTCTATAATTGAGAGATTGAACTCTCAAAACTGAACAAAGTGTCAAAACGTACGTCATGTAAAAATCCTTAGAAAGGAGGTGATCCAGCCGCACCTTCCGATACGGCTACCTTGTTACGACTTCACCCCAATCATCTGTCCCACCTTAGGCGGCTAGCTCCTTACGGTTACTCCACCGACTTCGGGTGTTACAAACTCTCGTGGTGTGACGGGCGGTGTGTACAAGGCCCGGGAACGTATTCACCGCGGCATGCTGATCCGCGATTACTAGCGATTCCAGCTTCATGTAGGCGAGTTGCAGCCTACAATCCGAACTGAGAATGGTTTTATGGGATTGGCTTGACCTCGCGGTCTTGCAGCCCTTTGTACCATCCATTGTAGCACGTGTGTAGCCCAGGTCATAAGGGGCATGATGATTTGACGTCATCCCCACCTTCCTCCGGTTTGTCACCGGCAGTCACCTTAGAGTGCCCAACTAAATGCTGGCAACTAAGATCAAGGGTTGCGCTCGTTGCGGGACTTAACCCAACATCTCACGACACGAGCTGACGACAACCATGCACCACCTGTCACTCTGTCCCCCGAAGGGGAACGCTCTATCTCTAGAGTTGTCAGAGGATGTCAAGACCTGGTAAGGTTCTTCGCGTTGCTTCGAATTAAACCACATGCTCCACCGCTTGTGCGGGCCCCCGTCAATTCCTTTGAGTTTCAGTCTTGCGACCGTACTCCCCAGGCGGAGTGCTTAATGCGTTAGCTGCAGCACTAAAGGGCGGAAACCCTCTAACACTTAGCACTCATCGTTTACGGCGTGGACTACCAGGGTATCTAATCCTGTTTGCTCCCCACGCTTTCGCGCCTCAGCGTCAGTTACAGACCAAAAAGCCGCCTTCGCCACTGGTGTTCCTCCACATCTCTACGCATTTCACCGCTACACGTGGAATTCCGCTTTTCTCTTCTGCACTCAAGTTGCCCAGTTTCCAATGACCCTCCACGGTTGAGCCGTGGGCTTTCACATCAGACTTAAGAAACCGCCTGCGCGCGCTTTACGCCCAATAATTCCGGATAACGCTTGCCACCTACGTATTACCGCGGCTGCTGGCACGTAGTTAGCCGTGGCTTTCTGGTTAGGTACCGTCAAGGTACGAGCAGTTACTCTTGTACTTGTTCTTCCCTAACAACAGAGTTTTACGACCCGAAAGCCTTCATCACTCACGCGGCGTTGCTCCGTCAGACTTTCGTCCATTGCGGAAGATTCCCTACTGCTGCCTCCCGTAGGAGTCTGGGCCGTGTCTCAGTCCCAGTGTGGCCGATCACCCTCTCAGGTCGGCTATGCATCGTTGCCTTGGTGAGCCGTTACCTCACCAACTAGCTAATGCACCGCGGGCCCATCTGTAAGTGATAGCCGAAACCATCTTTCAATCATCTCCCATGAAGGAGAAGATCCTATCCGGTATTAGCTTCGGTTTCCCGAAGTTATCCCAGTCTTACAGGCAGGTTGCCCACGTGTTACTCACCCGTCCGCCGCTAACGTCATAGAAGCAAGCTTCTAATCAGTTCGCTCGACTTGCATGTATTAGGCACGCCGCCAGCGTTCATCCTGAGCCAGGATCAAACTCTCCGAAGAAATGTTTGACTTGCTCATTTAAAAAATAAAAATTAACGTTGACGTTTGTCGCTTTGTTCAGTTTTCAAAGTTCAATATATTTGGAGCGGGTGATGAGAATCGAACTCACGACATCAGCTTGGAAGGCTGAGGTTTTACCACTAAACTACACCCGCAATATGGCGCGCCCGAGAGGAGTCGAACCCCTAACCTTTTGATCCGTAGTCAAACGCTCTATCCAATTGAGCTACGGGCGCTTCTTATGATATTTACCGCCGTTGTTTTGGCGACTTTATTATAATATCATTTCTATTTTCTTATGTCAACACTTTTTTAAAAAGTTTTTTTGGTGCGGCCGAGAGGACTTGAACCTCCACGGGGTCGCCCCCACTAGGCCCTCAACCTAGCGCGTCTGCCATTCCGCCACGACCGCTAAATACATAAAATGAATAAGATGCGGGTGAAGGGACTTGAACCCCCACGTCGTAAAGACACTAGATCCTAAGTCTAGCGCGTCTGCCAATTCCGCCACACCCGCAAGAAATGAAAATGAGCCATGAAGGACTCGAACCTTCGACCCTCTGATTAAAAGTCAGATGCTCTACCAACTGAGCTAATGGCTCTTTATGGCTGGGCTAGCTGGATTCGAACCAACGCATGACGGAATCAAAATCCGTTGCCTTACCGCTTGGCGATAGCCCAATAATTTAAAATGGCGGTCCCGACGGGAATCGAACCCGCGATCTCCTGCGTGACAGGCAGGCATGTTAACCGCTACACCACGGGACCATCCAAAATTATGTATAAAACAGTCAAAATGGTGGAGGATGACGGGATCGAACCGCCGACCCCCTGCTTGTAAGGCAGGTGCTCTCCCAGCTGAGCTAATCCTCCACAGGATATGTAAATAAAAATCAATGGTGACCCGTACGGGATTCGAACCCGTGTTACCGCCGTGAAAGGGCGGTGTCTTAACCGCTTGACCAACGGGCCATTATAAAATGGCGGAGAAGGAGGGATTTGAACCCTCGCGCCGCTTACACGACCTACACCCTTAGCAGGGGCGCCTCTTCAGCCACTTGAGTACTTCTCCATATGGCTCCACAGGTAGGACTCGAACCTACGACCGATCGGTTAACAGCCGATAGCTCTACCACTGAGCTACTGTGGAATAATATTTATCAGACTTCTTACATTGTAATCGACATTATATGTAATGTCAATAAGTTTTTGTAATTTCTTTGCCGTTTATTTGAGACGGCTTTATTAATTTACCATAATGAATCTATTTTAGTCAAGCATCTTCTACATTTTTTTTAATTTACCTTTACACTTCCCACAAACATATTTAACTGTGTTCACTTTTCTTTTTCGAACATATTTTTGATCACACTGCATACATACATATATGTGCTCTTTTTTCTTTCCATCACTTTCTTTTTTCAATGCCTGACAAAATCGAGGTGCGTCTACTTCTTTCATTAACCTTTTAAAGTCTTGATCTCCATGCTTATACCCTTTCCCCTCAATATGCAAATGATAGTGACAGAGCTCATGTTTAATAATTTCTACTATTTCTTGTGTGCCATATTGTTCAAAGTATTTGTAGTTTACTTCTATATTAGATGTACGTAACAAATACCTTCCGCCTGTCGTACGTAACCGAGAATTAAAAGTGGCTTCATGACGAAATGGTTTGTGAAACAGCTTCAATGAAATTTCTTCTACAAGTATTTGTAAATCCTTATCATTCATCTTATATACTCCTCTACTGTATGAAATCACCTGACTAGCTCTTTGGGCATACACTTCATTACATACTCACTATTCACCTTATCATAAATGAAAAGGAGTGATTGTCCTTATGCCAATGTGGCTACAAAAACAAATGAGGCGCGCTTATTCTGAAAAAGACCGCGCACAAATAAAATTGCTCAACCAATGTTGGTTTTTTTATCAAAAAAATAATTCCGCTTCTTAAATCACTTCTTTTTACAAATAAAATTGCCTTTTCAGAAAATCTGAAAAGGCAATTTTATTATTGATGGGGCGGAATCATCGTCAGTGCAACTCTTCCTTTTTTCATATCTACGTCTTCTACCCACACATTCACCAAATCTCCTACTGAAACGACATCGAGGGGATGCTTAACGTACCGATTCGTTAATTTAGAAATATGGACTAGACCGTCTTGCTTAACTCCTATATCGATGAACGCTCCGAAGTCTACGACGTTTCGCACCGTTCCTTCAAGCTGAATACCTTTTGCTAGATCCTCTAGCTTCAAAATATCCTGACGGAGCAAAGGTTTTGGCAGTTCATCACGAGGATCTCTTTCCGGTCTTACGAGCGCTTCTATAATGTCTTTTAAAGTAAGCTCCCCTATACTTAGTTCTTCTGATATTTCGGGTAAAGAAATATGTTTTAATGCTTCTTTTACTTTCTCCGTTCCAAGTTCAGTCTCTTTCACTTCCGCTTTCTTTAAAAGCTTTTTAACGTCTCCATATGTTTCAGGATGGATACCCGTTCTGTCTAAAGGTTCTTCACCTTCTATAATACGTAAAAACCCAATACACTGCTCATATGTTTTAGCCCCTAGACGCGGAATTTTCTTCAACTGTTTTCGGTTAGAGAATTTTCCGTTTTCATCCCGATATTTTACAATGTTTTGAGCAACTGTCTTATTTAGACCAGCAACGTATTGTAGAAGCGAAGCAGAAGCCGTGTTTGCATTCACTCCTACTTGGTTTACTACTGTCTCTACAATAAAAGTCAGTGAATCATTTAATTGCTTTTGAGACACATCATGCTGATATTGCCCTACCCCTACCGACTTAGGATCGATTTTCACAAGCTCAGCCAGCGGATCTTGCAGCCTTCTGGCAATCGATACAGCGCTTCGCTCTTCTACTTGAAAATCAGGGAATTCTTCTCTAGCAACATCAGAAGCCGAATATACGCTTGCTCCCGCTTCATTCACAATCAAATAATAAACTGGGTTTTCAATTTCTTTAAGAACATCCGCTACAAATTGCTCCGTTTCGCGAGATGCCGTTCCATTTCCAATTGCCACTACTTCAATAGGGTATTCAGCGAACATTTTCTTTAATTTATTTTGTGCTTCAGCTGCTTTTCTCACAGGAGGATGTGGATAAATAACATCAATTTTTAATACCTTGCCTGTTTCATCGACTACAGCTAATTTGCAGCCTGTTCGAAAAGCTGGATCTACTCCTAATACCACTTTACCTTTCAATGGAGGTTGGAGAAGAAGTTTTCGTAAGTTTTCAGAAAAGATGTGAATGGCTCTTTCTTCCGCTTTTTCTGATAGGTCTTTACGAATTTCGCGTTCAATAGATGGTTCTATTAAGCGTTTATAAGCATCTTCTATAGCTGAGATGATATAACCTTCAGCTGAAGAATCCCTTTTCTTGATTACTTCTTTATGTAAATATGAAAGAATACGATCTGTAGGCGCGTCAATACTCACTTTTAAAATACCGTCTTTTTCTCCTCTATTCATAGCTAAAATACGGTGAGGAACGATTCGCTTTACCGCTTCTGTATATTCATAGTACATTTCATAGATATTTTTTTCATCTTTTTCCGGATCTTTGACTGAAGTAACAATTATGCCATCTTTTACAGTGGTCGTACGAATCCATTGACGGTAAGATGCTTCGTCAGAAATTTGTTCCGCTACAATGTCTAGGGCTCCCTGAATAGCTTCGTCAGAAGATTGAACTCCTGCTTCTTCATTTATGTATGTTTGCGCTTCAATGTTTACGTCAGAATTCGGGAAACTTAGTAGCCACTGTGCTAATGGTTCAAGACCTTTTTCTTTTGCTACAGTTGCTTTTGTACGTCGTTTTTGCTTAAAAGGGCGGTATAAATCTTCTACTTGCTGCAATTTCTTCGCTTGATGAATTTGAGCAGCCAGTTCCTCAGTTAATTTCCCTTGCTCTTCAATTAATCGGTGAACTTCCTCTTTACGCTCCTCTAAATTCATTAAGTAGTTCCAGGAATCTAAAATATTCCGGATTTGGACTTCATCCAAAGCACCAGTTTGTTCTTTTCTATATCGAGCAATAAAGGGAACTGTATTACCATCTTCTACTAAAGCAATTACGTTTTGTACTTGCTTGTGTGAAATCTCTACCTCTTTACTTACACGTTGAACAATTTGATTATCTAATTTCGTTGCAACAGACACAGCTTATCCTCCTACCTAAATGAAACTTTGTCTCTATTGTAACAAAACTCACATGCAATAACACATGTGAGCTAAAAAGAAAGGCTATGCAGTTGGAAGATGACCAGCGATATACGTAATATCGTCATTATGAGATCGAATTGCTGCCTGTAGGCGTGTCGACAATTGATCGACATTCATCGAGTTAGCAAAAACAGATTTAATCTCTTTTAATTCTAAGCCATCTGTATGAATCAAAAATTTAGAACCGGAGTCATATGGGAAGGTTTGTGTGCGGAACTTTTGAATTTTCCCTGATAAAAAACCTTGAATTGGCAGAGGGTACGTTAATTTCCCCTCCGGAGAATACAGATAAAAGCGGATATTACCTACATTTGTGTAATGAAATTCGTTATGTTTTTTATCAATTTTCAAAATAGCTACTGCTGCGCCTCTTGTATGTCGAGTAGCCTTGTTGCACTTAGAAATAATCTCATCTACATCTAGATGATGATGAGCTTTCGCTACATCCGTAACAGCTACAGAAGCGGCTCTGGCTTGTTCACCGCTTCCTAATCCATCTGCCACTGCACATAGAAAATAATCATCCGTTTCTTTGACATAGTAACTATCTCCACAACACACGTTCCCTTGCTTTGGCTCTTGATATATATGAGTTTGAATCGACTTTGTATTCGGGTCTACTGTCATCACGACATATACTCCGAATCGTTAGAATCTGAGCGAGCTGCAGTCCTTAGCTTATCAAGCGCTCTTCTTTGCAGTCGAGATACATGCATTTGAGAAATCCCTAATTTCTCACCGGCATCTTTTTGACTCAGATTTTCAATAAATGTATAGCGAATTACTTCTTTTTCTCTATCGCTTAATACATGAAGAATCTTTTCTAACACTAAGCGCTGATCAGTTTTCTCATAACCCGACTCTTGTTCACCTACTAAATCAAGGATTGTAACAGTACTTCCATCAGAGTCTGCTTCAATAGAATGATCAACAGACAACGCTTGATAACTTTGCCCCATCTCCATCGTTTCTAAAATTTCTTCCTCTGTCACTCCGATATGATCAGCAATTTCTTTTACTTGAGGAGATCGCTGTAAACGGGTTGTTAGCTCTTCGACAGCTGCTTTAATTTTAGGACCTAATTCTTTGATGCGGCGCGGTACGTGAACACTCCACGTTTTATCGCGTAAAAATCGCTTAATCTCTCCAATGATTGTAGGAACAGCAAACGATTCAAAACTTCTTCCAAATGAAGCATCATACCTTCTAATAGCTCCTAACAGTCCTAGCATCCCTACCTGCACAATATCTTCATGTAAGCTTCTGCCTTTTGAATAACGACGTGCAATAGATTCAACAAGGTTCTTGTAATGTACTACTAGATCACTTTGTGCTTCTTCATCCTGCGTTTTTTGAAAGCGCTCAATTCGTTCCTGAACCTGTTCTTTAGTTAATTTCATAGGTTGAGACTGTGTTTTCATCACTCTCCACCTGCTCTCTTTGCACATACTTAGTCATCATTAGCGTTACACCTTTTGAATTGACCATTTTCACTTCGTCCATTAGTGTTTCAATTAAATATAAACCAAGTCCACCTTCAGGAAGAAATTCAACTTCTTTTGATGTTTCATAAGGTCCTATATGTTCCTTAAGCTCTTCAAAATTAAAGCTTTCGCCTTTATCGACCACCATGATTTCTAAACGGTCATCAAATAAACCAAAACCTACTCTCACTTCACCATTTTCTTCATTCTTGTAAGCATGCTGTACGGCATTTGTACATGCCTCACTCACAGCAATTTTCATATCTTCAATTTCATCATAAGAAAAACCCATCCGATTCGCTACACCAGACAGCGTCAGTCGAATAATCGCTACGTAGTCTGGCTTAGCAGGAATCTTCATCTCAACAAAGTCATAAGGCTGTTTCATTTTACGCCACCTTCTACTTGTGAATTCACGTTTAAAATGTCTGTGAGGCCCGTAATATCAAATAAGCGCTTGATGCGCTCTGATACACCAACAAATTTCAAAGAGCCGTTATTTTTCTTATTAGCTTTTAACAATGCAATAAATACACCTAGTCCTGTACTATCCATGTATGATACATCGGTTAAATCAACTATAATTTCTGGTTCGTTATGTTCAGTAATTTCCATGAACTTTTCTTTTAGCTTAGGTGCTGTATATGCGTCAATCTCTCCAGCCAGCTTAATACGATATGCTTGACCGTCCTTTTGTATATCTATTTTTAAATTCATCGTATTAGTAGACCCCCTCTAATTTTGTGCTATCTTTTCTGTACCCTTATTTAGAATACTTAAACTAAACTCTTCAAAATAATCAATGTAAAGTCATCCCTCAATTGAAAATGCTGTAATTTTTCCAGCTCTTTATATACAGATTCTACAATTTCTTGAGGAGACAAATGCATGTATTTTCGAATTAATTTTATGATGTCCAATCTTTCGATAAATCCTTCTTCAGTTCTGCATTCTGTTACACCATCTGTTAACAGAACAATCATATCGCCTTTTGAAAGCTGCTGCTCGTACTGAAGATATTTCACATGGCGATCGACTCCTAGCACGAGTCCTTTTGCTTCCAAATCTTCAAATGAATCAGCTTTGGCATCATAATAAAAGCCTGGCTCATGCCCTGCAGATGCATAATCAAATAAGTTTGTCTCGGGATTATAACTTCCGTAGAACATCGTAATAAACATACTTGGATCTACGTTTCTCTCTACAATATTATTCAAGTTCTCCAATACGTAACTTGGATTTTTTCTTGAGTCCGGTAAGCTGTCCATTGCATACTTGATCATAGACATACACATTGCAGCTGGAATTCCTTTTCCAATCACATCGGCAATGGCAATACTTAACCCACCGTGCTCTTCTTCTACAAAGTGAAAATAATCTCCGTTCATCTGTTTAGCAGGTACGCTAATCGCGCCAATTTCTAAAGTTGAACTAGCCGGAACCTTTGTCCCTAACAGCGTCTGCTGGACGTTAGCGGCAACTTCGATTTCAGAACGAAGTTCCCGCTGCTTATTTTTTAATGTTTGATGCTCACGAAGAGCAAGACCGTAGCTAATCATTACCTCAAGTAAAAAGTCCAGAGAATGCAGCACTTTTTCTGGAATATCAGAATAAATTTCTTCAATCACTTCTTTATGAATGCTCACAATATCTTCTGGCGATATTTCATTCTCTAAAGATTTTCTACTTAGTTTTTGTCCTTGATACAAAATTTGTTCATTTTGTGTTTGGATATAGTTCCCCAAAATATCTTTGTATAAATCTCTCATCTCTTTATCAAAAGACATTATCTATTTCCTCCTACCGGAGCCACTTAACTGCTTTAATCTCAGTACCTTCTCCGACATTTGTTTCGATGTCAAACTCATCCATCAATCGTTTTACCCCAGGAAGCCCAGCTCCTAGTCCACCCGATGTTGAGTATCCATCTTCCATTACTTTGCGAACGTCGGGGATACCTGGCCCTTCATCTGTTGCTACGACAAGAAGACCGTTTTTTCCTCCACGATTTAATTTCTCAATATAGATTTGACCCTTACCCGCATATAGGTAAATATTACGAGCTAATTCAGAAATGGCGGTTGTAATACGAGCTTGGTCAACTGTTCCAAACCCTAGCTCTTTCGACACATTTCTACCTAATTGGCGTGCCGCTACGATGTCCCATTCTGTTACGATTTTTACGCTGGATTGGAATTCCATATACTAATCCCCCAATTCCGATTGGAGTTTCTCAAGACCTTTTTCTAAATCGAGTGCAGTAAGAACATCGTTTAGGCCAATCCCTAACTCAACAAGTGTAATAGCTACTGCAGGCTGGATACCTGTTAATACTACTCTGGCCCCCATCAAATTAGACATGCTAACCACGTCACCTAACACTTTTGCGATGAATGAATCGATCATATCAATTGAAGTTAAATCGATTACCACTCCTTTTGCTCCAGTTTGATGAATTTTACTTAGCAAATCTTCTTGGAATTGAATAGCCGTTTGATCATCCAGCTCCCATTGAATGGATACCAATAAGTAGTCGTACAATTTCAAAATGGGTATTCTCACGTTTATTCCTCCGATTCTATATCAACTATTTTCCGCTCAGTCATTTCTAACGCAAACTCTACACCTTTTTTTAATGAGTTTTTCGTAATAATTTCATTTAAGTTAATACCTAAGTTCACAATAGTCTGAGCAATTTCCGGACGAATTCCTACTAACAAACACTTGGCTCCAACCAAACGTACGGCTTCAGCAGCTTGAATGATATGATGGGCAACCATCGTATCCACTACTGGTACTCCGGTAATATCTATTAATACGACCTCTGATCGGTGCTTTACGACACCTTGCAGTAAGTTTTCCATAATTTTCTTTGCACGATCGGTGTCAATTGTTCCCACAAGCGGCATTACCGTAATTTTATCAAATACCGGTATTAATGGAGCAGACAATTCTTGAAGTGCAACTTTTTGCAACATAACTGTATTTTCCCACGAGTTGGAGTATTGTTCTACTATTTTGTTATAAATAGGGCTTAACCACTTGTCAAACCGATAGAATAATTCAGAATGAGTTTGATCAGCCTTTACATGTTCACTGTTTACATACCCTTCAACCACTACATGACCCAAGTTACGTACACCCTGTGTCAAATAAGCAAGAGGCCATCCTAAACTCACAACTCGTCCTACTACTTCCTCTAGTTCCTCTGCAAAATTTTCCTGATCACGGAATGCTTTTGCCAAAAGTAAATTTACAAAATCAGAGCTTACATTTACGTACACTTGCTCGGATACAATGTTTTTAATCCGCTCTGTTTCCACATCATTCATTAACACTAGCCATCGATCAAAAATTTCTGATTTATGATTTTGTATATAATTGAATAAATCTTGATTCATGAGGTCCTCCTTGTGAGTCAATACACTCATTTATATCTATATATATATTATCATTTTTAAAACGTTTCTTATTACAATATACGTTTACTGATTATTCCTAGTCAAATTAAAAAAGTTGCTCATAAAGGAGCAACTTAGCATAAATGGAAGTATAATTCTAAAAGTCGATAAGTCCTACACTGATTTGCAAGGCTTCATCCACTCTGTCCATCATTTCATCATCTAAATGGGTAATCTTGTCTGTTAGCCTCTGTTTATCAATAGTACGAATTTGTTCTAGTAAAATAACTGAATCTCGCTCAAATCCATAGCGCTTTGCATCAATTTCAACATGCGTAGGTAACTTTGCCTTTTGAATTTGAGCAGTGATCGCAGCTACAATAACAGTTGGGCTAAAACGATTGCCTATATCATTTTGAATGACAAGTACAGGGCGAACGCCTCCTTGTTCTGAGCCAACAACAGGAGATAGGTCAGCAAAATAAACGTCGCCACGTTTGACTACCAAGTCATTACCCCCCGCTTACTAAACGATCCACAGTATGATCAGCTTCATACTCTGCTAGAAAAGCCTCGGAAGCAATATTTAAGTTTATCTTTGCCATCTCCATATATCCACGTCTCATTGATTCGCGAATATGGCGTTTTTTTCGCTCACGAAGGTACAATTTTGTTGCTTGGTGAATAAAATCACTTCGGTTGCCATTTTCTTGTTTAACCATAAGATCGAGCTCCGATACTAAATTTTTCGGTAATCTTACTAGGATTTCTGTAGTTGCGCTCGCTTCAGACACAAACATACACCTCCAACATCAATACACACACCAATAGTCTCATCTTTCCTTATCATAACATTGATTAGCTTTAATGGAAAGTTAATTCTGTCAATTTCTACACTATTATCGTCAATTGATACCCTCTTTTATGCATGGAAGTTATTATTTTATTGTCTTTTGTTCGCAGGCTTTTTATGTTGACTCAGGAAGATGTATATTCAGCGCAAGATATAATTATTAACATGAATGTGCTGAGAATCTCTTGTATAAACCCTCGGAACCCTTGCTGCAATCATGCAAGGGATTTCATAATTAATTGTTTCAAGATGCTTTGCTACTTCATCAATTGTAATTTCAGCACCTTGTTGTTTTCCAATAAATGTTACTTTTGTACCCATTTTATACATTTTAGGCAATTTAATCATCAATTGATCCATGCATATCCTACCAACAATTGGCACTTTAACTCCATCTACTAACACTTCAAAATTACTTAATTTACGAATCCAGCCGTCTGCGTATCCTACTGGAATAGTAGCAATCCATTCATCTTCTTTAGCTTCATAAGTAGCTCCGTAACTGATATGACTCCCCTTTTTGACTTTTTTAACATGCACAATACGGCTGTGCAGCGAAAAAGCTTGTTTTAACGGAATTGGCAAGACTTCTTTTAATTCCTCTGAAGGACTCAAGCCATACATAGAGATACCTAAGCGTACGCCATTAAAGATATCGCTCGGACGACGAAGCAAAGCTGCGCTATTTGCACAGTGAATCATCGGAGGTGTAAAATTATGTTCTTTCACAATTCGAACCATTTCTTCAAAGAATGTGTATTGTTTTTCAAAATAAGACGAATTTAGCTCGTCTGCTGTTGCAAAGTGTGTAAACACTCCATCCAGCGCGAATCCTGAATGAGAAGTGATGATATTCATCGTTTCGTGTAATTCTTCTTTTGTTCTAATTCCTAAGCGACCCATGCCTGTATCTATTTTTAAATGCATATGCAACTGACTGTTTGCACCTAGAATGGACGCCGCTTCTTCAATCCAAGCTTTGCTATAAGCAGTGACCGTTACATCCCACTTCAATGCAGTTTGAATGTGTAAGGGAGGCACGGCTCCTAATACTAAAATGGATTCCTTTATTCCTTTTTTTCGAAGAGCAATAGCTTCATCCAAAAAAGCTACAGCTAGCATATCAGCGCCAGCTTGAAGCGCAATCTCTGCTACTTCTTTATCTCCATGCCCGTACGCATTCGCTTTTACTACGGCCATTAACGTTTTATGCCCCGGTATCAGTTCTCTTACATGATTCACATTTTGAAAAATGGCTTCTACATCAATTTCTGCCCATGTTTCTCTATAAAATGCATCCATTACTACGACACTTCCTTTTTTCAGAACCATTCTAAACGTACTTTCCTCTGTTAGTATAATACATCTATAGCCAAACTTCATCTCGATCTTTATTCAAATTAAGCAAGAACAAGCCTACATATATGCAGGCTTGTAAGCTTCTCTTATTTTCCCATCTGACTTTGCACAGATCTAGCAACTGTACTCAATTCATCTGGTGTCAGCTGATCAGAAGCCAGCATAAAGTCTACTCCATTATATGTCCAAGATAGACTTTTATCCGTTAAAGCTCCCACAGTAAAACCTAAATCAAATGGCTCTCCGGCAGTAACTGTAGATGTTGCTGTTTTAGCTACTTGCGCTTTTTCTTGTACAAGCGTAAACGGCTTTTCTCCTTTGTACATTAAAACGACTCTCTCACCATTTTCCGTCTCAATTTTCTTTTCCTTGGAAAGCTTTGTACCTTTTGGAACGTCCTTAGGATAAAGAACGCTAAATGATTTGTGCTGAGCTAATGTCGGAATGTCAATCTTTGCACTTGTCATGTTTCTTTTTGTATCAAAAGCCCCTTTATCAAACTTAGAATCGAATTTCACCTTAGAGAAATCAACTTTTATTAACACTTTATTATCCGTATCCATAATTTTAACCGACACAGGCGCTAAGTCACTTTTGTTCAGCGTAATTTCTTGTTTAGGAAGCATTGTGCTATTTTGATAGTTCGTTTTTGTTTCAAAAATATAATGTTTATCCGTTGATTTAAAACTTGCCTTTTCATCCTTCACAATATCTTGGACAAGGGATTCATACAAATAAGCTTGACTGCTATTTTGCGGCCAGTCACTTTGAAAACGAAAGCTTTTATTTAAGGCAGGCGTTAAAACAAAAACCCCTTCATCATTACGCAAAATCATTTGGCTTTGATCTTTCTTTGTATTTTTCAAATTCACTCGATAGTACATAGGCTTACTATGCCAAATCTCTACATCGTATACTTGAGCATCTTTCCCTGTATTCAATGTCATCTTAGCATCTGATTTATACCCCGCCATTTCTTGTACCTTAGCATCCAATGCATCTGTTACATCCTGCTGACTTTTTTCACCGCATGCTGATAAGGCTAAGAGAAAAAAGGCGCAAACAAATAAGCCAACCCATTTTTTATGCATTTCCCCAACTCCTTTGTTTCGTATATTCACAGCTAAACGGAGAAGCAAGAACATATCTTGTCTCCCCTATCCACACTATGAATATATGAACAAGAAATAGTGAATATGCAGACTAGCTTGACAAGCGTTCAATAATTACTTGAGCAATCGCATAGTGCGCACTGTGGGAAATAGATACGTGTACAGACGCTTCCAGTGGTTGTTTTGTAACAATGTGGGGTTTCCCTCTTTCATCATTCACGATTTCGATATCTTGGAAGCTAAAATCTTTCCCTATTCCTGTTCCAAGAGCTTTCGAATATGCTTCCTTCACAGCAAATCTTCCTGCTAAAAATTCGACCTTACGTCGGCTTGATAGCTTTTCATAGCGTTCTCTTTCATTTTTTGTTAAAATCCGAGTAATAAAAGCGCTTTGACGCTGCACCATTTTTTCAATCCGCTCTAACTCTGTAATATCAATTCCAGTTCCTATAATCATTTTCATTTAATCCTCTCTTACAGAATAGTATATAAAAATGCCTTTATAAAAAGGAGTGACAAATATGTTCGTACGCACAGAAAATGTAACTGAATTTAAACGTTTTTATCCTGTTACCTTCACGCTTATCTGCATCCACATTGCGCTATGGTTACTTGCCGCTCTTCCCTCACACCTTGCAGAATCTTTTATACATCAGCTTATTGGTGTGAATAGTTTAATTTCCCAAGGAGACTACTGGCGGCTTTTCACACCTATCTTTTTACATCTAAGCTTTTCACATCTTCTTTTTAACTCATTTTCATTGTTCTTGTTAGGACCAGGCGCTGAGCGTATTCTTTCTTCTTATAAGTTTCTTCTATTCTACCTTACGTGTGGATTGCTTGGAAATATCGTTACATTTCTAATCCAATCTTCTTTTTACAGCCATGTGGGTGCATCCGGTGCCATTTTCGGACTGCTCGGATTTTACCTCTATCTTGTCATAAAACAAAAGCATATGCTTTCTAAAAGCAACCAGCAAATCATTGTCGTCTTTTTAATTATTGGATTACTTTCAGGTCTGCTAACGCCAGGAACCAACAATACAGCTCATTTCGCTGGAGGTATTGCTGGATTTCTTCTCGCTTTTTTTACGTTCAAGCAGAAAAACAAGCCACAGATATGAGGCCTGCTTTAGGATTTAATATAAAAAGTGGATGAGTTAATAAATTCCACATCTTCATAAGTCTTCAAATCTCTTACTAACTGAAAGAGCGCTTCATCTTTTTTCTTAGCTTCAATCATGCAATCAATTTGCGGTATCGTTCCATTTACTTCTTTTAAAAAGCTGTAAAATCCATTAACATCGATATAATCTGCATGGGCTCTAAATTCTTTATCACTTTTAGGACTAGATATATGCATTTTTAGAGGGAGTGTTTCATGTTCCCATGTTCTAATGATACGGTCCCAATGCTCTTGCCATGAAGTTTCATCGTTGTTCGCCTGATGATGATGAAGATCAAAAATGATTGGGACATTTAGTTTTTCACATAAATACAAGACGTCTTTTATATGAAAGGTTGTATCGTCGTTTTCCAACATAATCATTTGCTGAAGGGATTGAGGTACAAGCCCCCAATTATGAATAAACTGCTCCAGTGCTTTTTCTTTATCATTATAAGCTCCTCCAACATGTAAAACACAGCGATTTTGAAGCGGAATATCCATTCCTTTCAGCAACTTTTGATGCATGCGAAGAGTTTGGATAGAATGCTTAAAAACCTCTTTATCCGTTGAGTTTAAAACAACAAAATGATCCGGGTGAAAATCTACTCGCATTGGATGTTCCTTCAAAAATACAGAAATACGCTGAAGAGCATCTTTTAAAGGAGCTATGTAGTTCCACTCTTTTAGTGCCTCATGGTTAGCTAATGGAATTAACTTAGAACTGAATCGAAAAAACTCAATTTCACTCCACGCATTATGTTTTAATAACCGTAAGCAGTTTTCTAAGTTGGATATTGCAATACGTTCGAGCTTGCGAATGGCCGCTTCATGGTCTTTCACACGCTGAAATTGTGCAAAAGTCATTGTTTGAGAAGGAGAACTATTTTCCAAATGAACGCTCATCGCCACATAACCTAACCGAACAATGGTCGACATCAGTGAACACCCCATTTTATTTTACTCATAGTGTGCACCAATAAAATAGCAATTAACACATAAAAAAAACGAGCCTGTTAAGGCTCGTTTTTATTTTACGCTTTGCTGCGAGAATCTTTACGATTACTGCTGCTATTGCGATTTCTATTATCACTGCCGTTGCTTCCACCGCGACGCTTGTCACCAAAACGCTTTGAGTTTCCACGACGATTTTGCTGTGAGTAGTTTTTAGAGTTAGAACGTGAACGACCTCCGCCATTTCCACGTTTGTTTTTATCACCTTTTGCAATTACCGGTGGTTCAGCAGTTAATTGAATTGGTGATTCATTTGGTTCTTTTGTAAATAATTTGATTGCCGCTGCCACTAATGAAACTGAATCGTGCTCTTCAAGTAACTCTTCTGCCAACTGTTTGTAGTAAGATAAGTTGCCTTGTGTCACAGATTCCGTTAATTTGTCAGCTGCAATACGCTGTTGACCTTCCATTGCTTCATCAAGCGTTGGAGCAGTCATACGCTCCATTTTACGTTTTGTTGTACGCTCAATATTGTGTAACTGTCCAGTTTCTCTTGGCGTTACAAATGTCATAGCAGCACCCATTTTACCAGCACGTCCTGTACGTCCGATACGGTGTACATAGCTCTCCGGATCTTGAGGGATATCAAAGTTGTATACATGAGTAACACCAGAAATATCAAGTCCGCGTGCAGCTACGTCTGTCGCAACTAATACATCAATAGAACCTTCTTTAAATTGACGTAGTACAGATAGACGTTTCGATTGTGTCAAGTCACCATGGATACCTTGTGCAGAATAACCACGCATATTTAATGCTTCTGATAACTCATCAACACGGCGCTTTGTACGACCAAAAATGATAGCTAGTTCAGGTGATTGCATATCTAAAAGACGAGTAAGGATATCAAATTTACGCTTTTCTTGTACTTCTAAATAATACTGCGTAATGTTTGGCATCGTTACTTCTTTTGCTTTTACTTTTACCACTTTTGGTTCGTTCATGAATTTTTCAGCAATGCGACGGATTGGAGTAGGCATTGTTGCTGAGAATAAAAGTGTTTGGTGGTTCTCAGGTACGTTTGATAAGATTTTTTCAATGTCTTCGATGAATCCCATGTTTAACATTTCATCTGCTTCATCTAAAATAACTGTATGAACGTCTTGTAGACGAAGTGTACGACGATTAATATGATCTAGCATACGTCCTGGTGTCCCTACGATGATATGAGGGTGCTTTTTCAATGCACGAATTTGACGACTGATATCTTGACCACCATAAATTGATAGCACGCGTACGCGCTTTGTTTGACCAATTTTGTAAAGTTCTTCAGATACCTGTACAGCAAGTTCACGAGTAGGAGCAATAATTAACCCTTGAATTGCATCTACGTTTACATCAACTTTTTCAATAAGAGGAATACCAAATGCCGCTGTTTTCCCTGTTCCTGTTTGTGCTTGTCCGATCAAATCGTGACCTTCTAGTGCTAATGGGATAGTTTCTGATTGAATTGGTGTTGCTTCTTCAAAACCCATTTTACTCACAGCTTTGTTAAGCTGTTGACTTAATCCTAAATCTTGAAATAATGCCAAGTTTTTCAAACTCCTTTTATATTTAGACTATCTATATTTTACAAAAAAAAGCATTCTCCGAGGAAACGGAAAATGCTCTAAACGACTACTTCAATAAATTCAACGTTTAGAGTATAAGCGCCTCAAGACACTCAGACTACATCATAACACTATGGCTTTCCGTTTGCAATAGAGCTTACTTATACTCTTTTTAATATCACGGTAATTTATGCATCATTTTTGAGATAACTTCCTCAAGCTTCATCCCTCGAGATGCTTTCACTAAAACCACATCTTCTCTTGTTGTAATCGCTGTTAATTTTTCAACAAGCTCATCTTTCTCCTCAAAGTGTATTACCTTATCTTCTGCAAAATTATTTTTTGCTCCTTGCTCAATTTCAACAGATAAAGGACCGTATGTTAGAACATAATCAATTTTTTCTGCTTGAATAAACTCTCCCACTTCTTTGTGGAACTCTTTTTCCTGATCGCCTAATTCAAGCATATCCCCGAGAACAAGAATTTTTTGCTTATAGCCTTCTAAATCATGCATCAACGTGATAGCAGCTTTAACGGACGTTGGACTTGCGTTATATGCGTCGTTAATGAAGGTCAGGCCATCTGTTCGTTTTACAAGCTCCATACGCATATTTGTTAGCTTTAATTCTTTTAATCCCTTAGCGATTGTTTCGTTGTCTAGTCCAAAATAATGACCTACCGCAATAGCAGAAAGCGCATTGTGAACATTATGTTTACCTAATACCGGGATAAAGAATGAATATGTTGTTTCACGTGAAACAGTGAATGTTGTTCCTAACTCTTCGGCTGAAATAGCACTTGGATACAAATCGTTTTGTTCTGAGCTGCCAAATGTCACCGTTTCAAATGCTGGATTAACTACGCGCGACGTTAAAAGTGGCTCATCACCATTATAGACAAGCTGACCTGTTGGTGCTAAGCCGCTTGTAATTTCTAATTTTGCCTCCGCAATCCCATCACGACTTCCTAAGTCTTGAAGGTGCGATTCTCCGATATTTGTAATAATGGCCACATCAGGCTCCGCTAAATTAGAAAGAAACTCAATCTCTCCTCGGCTGCTCATGCCCATTTCTAAAACGGCAATATCATGAGTTTCATCTAAACGCAAAATAGTAAGCGGCATGCCAATATGATTATTAAAGTTTCCATCTGTTTTCAGAACACGGTAAGTTGTATCAAGCACAGCTTTCACCATGTCTTTTGCCGTTGTTTTTCCGTTACTTCCTGTAATGCCCACTACTTTAATATCTAACTCGTGACGATAGGATTTCGCTAATTGCTGAAGAGCTTCTAGCGTATCATCGACTAAAATAACGCTAATGTCTGTCGGTGGGTTTTCTTCATCTTTGTTCCACAGAGTAGCGACCGCTCCGTTTTCAATTGCTTTATCGACAAATACATGCCCGTTAAAACGTTCCCCTTTAATTGGGATATATAAATTGCCTTGCTGAATAGTTCTCGTATCAATTGAGACTCCCTCAATTACAGTTGCTTCGTTCCCGCTATGAAATACACTTCCTGGAATCATTGCAGCTAGCTGTTTAAGCGTACGTTTAATCATTGTTGTTTTGCTCCTCTCGATATAAAGTAAACTATGGATACTATTTAATTGAAACTAAACACAGAAACACTATTCATGATGAATAGTGTTGTGTGAGTTACATTGTGTGTTTAATTTGCTGCTTTTCGGTATGACGTTCAATTGCTAGTGATACAAGTTTTTCAATTAAATCTGGATATTCAACACCTGCGTGTTTCCACAATAACGGGAACATACTGAAAGGTGTAAAACCAGGCATCGTATTCACTTCATTAATAATGAATTTACCTTCTGGTGTTAAGAAGAAATCCGCACGTACAAGACCAGATCCATCAATTGCTTTAAATGCTTTGATTGCTAGTGCTGACATTTCTTGATGCTGTTCTTCTGTAATTTCAGCTGGAATAATAAGACCTGTATCGCCGTCTTCATATTTTGCTTTGTAATCGTAAAACGCTTTTTTAGGTAAGATTTCTCCAACTACTGAACAAGCTGCTTCATCATTCCCTAACACACCAATTTCAACTTCACGACCAACTGCTGCTGCTTCTACAATGATTTTTCGATCAAATAAGAAGGCTTCAACAAATGCCGCTTCTAACTCTTCGCGGTTATCACATTTGCTAATCCCAACACTTGAACCTAAGTTTGCTGGTTTAACAAAGCAAGGGTATCCAAGTGTTTCTACTTTTTCATAAGCAGCCGTTCGATCTGCTTCCCACTCGCGGCGGATAAATGATACGTACTCCACTTGAGGCAGACCTGCCTGTGCAAACAGCTGCTTCATTACAACTTTATCCATACCAGCTGCTGAAGCTAATACGCCGTTTCCAACATAAGGAATATTCAATAATTCTAATAATCCTTGTACCGTACCATCTTCTCCATTTGGACCATGAAGAAGTGGGAAAATAACATCTAGTTGATCATCTGTTTTTGAATCTGTTAATGCAAACATTTCTGTATTCAATGAAACTGGTGAAATAGCTGTTCCGTTATCTTGAATTTCTAATTGAGCAACTGTTTCAAGCGGACCAGTCAGCTGTGTGCCGCGAATCCATTTTCCTGTTTCTGTAATGTAAATTGGATGCACTTCATATTTATCGTGATTAATTGCTTTTGAAACTGCTAGAGCTGTTTGTAAAGATACTTTATGTTCAGCGGATTTTCCTCCGTATAAAAGGCCAAGCTTAATTTTCACTGATGTTCCTCCTAACACATATTCATCTTTTCTATTTTATCATGCACGTTTAGATAGTAAACAGAAATATTAACTATTATTACGTATGTCAAAATAGCTAGGCTTGTGAAAGAAATTCCAGCTTCTCCTTTCATTATTTAAAATGACCTTTTCACTTGAATCATTTATTTTTAAAAAAACTTTTTTGATTTTAAATCTTTTTTAAAAGTTTATTTATAAAGTTTATTTATGCTAAAGATCACCATCAATAATCGAAACTATAGTTCTGGTATAAATCAGGAGGTTCAACAAATATGAGTAAAATGGGAAAAACGATGATTGCTGCATGCAGCGTAGCCATTGGAAGTATTTATGCAACTGGTTATATAAACACTCTATCTGACGCGCAAGCTGTTCAAGTCACACCGGCTCATCATCAGAAAAAAACGAGAGATCAGACAGACAATCAAACGATTGTTAATGATAACTGGGGAGAAGATATCGCTTCTTCTAATAAGCACCCTTCATCAGCGAGTACCGAAAGTTCTGCTCCTAAAACAAAATACAAAGATGGAACGTATTCTGGTCAAGGAAGCAACCGTATCGGAACTGTTTACGTATCTGTGACCATTAAAAACGACCGAATTGATACAGTTGAAATTACAGAAGCGGATACTCACTATTCTGAGAGTTACATTGAGGATCTTCCGTCTCAAGTCGTACAAAGACAAAGCTCAGATGTCGACGTCGTGAGCGGAGCAACGCTTAGCACGGAAGATTTTCAAAATGCCGTGGATGACGCCCTTCAGCAAGCAATGAATGCATAAAGGAGAAACGAATGATGTCCATAAAAACGTATAGCCGCTCTGTCTTATGTATGGGAACAACCGTGTCCATTCAAGTAATTGCTCCCCAATCGGAGGAAGCAAATGTCCTTCACCATATCTCAAAGGCATTTACTATTTTTAAGACCGTCGAAACGACATGCAGTCGATTTGATGCCAAAAGCGAAGTTATGAAGCTAATTAGACATATCAAAGAACCTGTTGCTGTTAGCCCCCTATTATTTGAAGCCCTTCATTTCGCTATCTTAGTAGCAGATGAAACGCATGGAATCTTTGACCCAACGGTAGGAAAACAATTAGAAAAACGTGGTTTTAACGAACATTATTTAGATGGAAAGCCCGTACAAGTGAACGAAGCAGTCGAGTCTGGAAGTTATAAAGACATCGTATTGAATACACATAAAAAAACGGTTCTCTTACAAAAACCGATGATTATAGATCTTGGAGCGGTCGCCAAAGGATTAGCTATTGATTTGGCTGCCCACTCCCTTCCTTATCAGCATTTTATGATTAATGCCGGAGGAGACATCCTAGTTAAAGGACTCAATCAACACGGAGATTTGTGGAAAGTCGGGATTCAGCACCCTCAGATTCAAACGCAGTCATTACTGACCTTGCGTGTAACAGATACGGCTGTCTGCACATCAGGAAATTATGCTAGAAAAAATAAGACGCAACCATTCATGCATCATTTGGTTAATCCCTTATCTCCATCTACTAGAAGCAGTCTAATGAGTTGTACAGCTATTGCTCCTTCTGCCATGCTGGCCGATGCATTATCTACATCAGCTTTTATTTTAGGAGCGGAAAAAGGAGTAAATTTATTGAATGATGCCGACGTACGCGGCGTACTCTTCGATTCTAGTTTCACTCCTTTTTTCACATCAGATATGGAGGAATTAATGAATGATGACCACACGTTCTGAACGAAGAAGCGGTGTTAAATATATTAGTACACCCAAAGGTTATATTATTGTAGATGAAAACAAACCAAAAGAAATAAGTCGGTGGGGGCAGCTAGTTAAAACACCTAAAAGATACGTGATGGCTATGCTGCTGCTTTTAACCTTATTAGGTGAATTCAACTCTTCTGCCTTTCAAGGATTAGGACACCTACTACTCGCCGTATGCTCGGCGGCCGCCTTAGATTTAGGATTTTCTTTTGCTTATAAAAAGAAAATTCAGCTTCCTGACGGCGGAATTATTACTGGATTAATTATTGCCTTAGTGCTCAGCACCTCTACACCTGCTTGGGTCACATTTTGCACTGTAGCTGTTGCTATTTTATCGAAGCACTTAGTAAAAGTAAAAAAGAAGCCTATTTTTAACCCTGCCGCTTTTGGTCTTCTCTTTTCACTTATTGTCTTTTCAAGCGGCCAAAGCTGGTGGGGAAGCTTATCTTTACTACCCGTCTGGCTCATTGTATTCGTGTTTGTGACAGGGTACCTTGTGACGAGCAAAGTAAATAAATTCCCTCAAGTATTTGCGTTTTTAGGCGTGTATTTTGCTATTTTTACGATTATGTCGTTAATAGGAGTAGGTGATGTAGCGGATGCTTTACGAGCTCCTTTTGTTAATTCCGCTTTATTTTTAGCCTTCTTTATGGTGACGGATCCGCCAACTTCTCCTGCGAAGTATAAAGACCAAATAAAATTTGGGATGCTTGCAGGGGCGATTAGCGCCGTAGATTACTTAGTTTTTGGCGGCCTTGCCTATTTATTAATCGGCCTGTTACTTGCTAATGCATGGAAAGCATGGAAGACTGCAAACAAAAAAGTGACAAAAAAAGCTGCCTAATGACAGGCAGCTTTTTTCATAGCGGAATTTTCACATAAAATTCCGTACCCACGTTTTTTTGACTAAAAACCTTAATTTCTCCGTCATGAGCTTGTACAATCCATTTGGCAATCGCGAGCCCTAAACCTGATCCTCCTTCGGCACGCGCCCGACTCTTATCACTTCGATAAAAGCGATCAAACACATACGGAAGATCTTTCGCTTCAATTCCAATGCCTGTGTCTTTGACAATTAGCGTCATAGAGTGATGATGTTTCTTTAGACTAATATGAATGCTTTCTCGAGGTGGGGTGTACTTAAAAGCGTTGTCTAACAAAATCATACATAGCTGATGAAGTCGTTCTTGATCTCCTCCGAACATTAACGATTCAATTTCCCTTGTGAAATGCAGCTCCTTTAGTTCAAATATAGGCTCAAACTGATTAGCTACTTTATCAACTAGCTCACCCATATTAAAGACCGTTTTGTTTAGCAGCTGTGCACTTGAATCAGATCTAGCGAGTGTTAGTAAGTTGCCCACCAGCTTCGTCATCCGCTTTACTTCGTTTAAGCTTTGATAAATGTTTTCGCTTTCTTGCTCAATCGTATGATTTGGTCGTCTAAACAATAGCTCGAGATGCGTTTGCATCACGGAAAGAGGCGTCCTTAACTCATGGGAAGCATCTGCAATAAATTCGACTTGTTTGTTCCAAGATTTTTGAATAGGTACAAGCGCTCGATTGGCTAAAAACAAGCCAGCTACAAGGGAAAGAAGCAGTCCAATAAAAGCTGAAATGACAAGAAGAAAAGCAAGGTGCTCTAAGGTTTGAGTTTCTGGATCTACGTTTAAGACAAGTTGAATTGTTGAAACGTCTCGATCTTTTATATATCCTTCATTTTTCACATTCATCACTCGATAAGCATGACCGTTTACCTCTTGCGACGTTTTGATTTTCCCTTCTGAGAGCGCAGGCTTAAAGTCGTCAATATCGTTTGTATATAACCCTTTTTTAGGTGTAATTTTGATTAATTTTTTATCACTGCTCCAAAGTAAAAACGCAACGCGACGTTCTGTTTCTCTCTCATTGTTTTCCTGAATTTCATGTAAATTTCTTTTTTTAACCTGCTCGCTCATCTCACTTAGCCGATTGTCCGGGTTTAAAAAAATAAGATGCTGCATGTAAAAATATAAAACCACACTAAAAATGCTCAAGATAACCATCAGCACCATTGTGTTAAATAACACAAGCCTGATTCTCGTCTTTTTAAACATGCTCTTCCCCTTTTAACATAAAGCCTACGCCTCTGACTGTACGTACATAATTGTCACAATTAAAAGGCTGAAGCTTCTTTCTTAAATGGTGAACATAAACATCAACTACGCCCACTCCTACATCGGATGTAAAACCCCATACCCGATTAAAAATTTGATCTCGAATAAGGATTTGTTCTTTATTTCGAATAAAATATTCCAAAAGCTGAAATTCTTTAATCGTTAACGTGAGGACACTTCCATTAATCACTACTTCATGATTGGCTTCTCGTATAGAAATGGGACCATATGAAATCATACCTTCTTCTGCCTGCAAGTCCCTAAGCATTACCCTTAACCTCGCAAAAAGTTCAGCCATGGCAAAAGGCTTAACCAAATAATCATCGGCTCCATAGTCGAGTCCTTTCACTCGATCTTCTACACTATCTTTTGCAGTAAGAAAAATAACTTTGGTCAACACCTTTTGTTTTCTTAGTTTTTTTAGTATGTCAAGCCCTGTCATACTCGGCAGCATAATATCTAAAATTAAGGCATCATAAATATTCTGCTCTGCTAAAAACAAACCTTCATCTCCATCAGACGCACAATCAACTTCATATCCTTCTTCTTTTAAGCCTTCTACGATACCGTGTAATAATGAAGCATCATCTTCTACCACAAGTACACGCATATCAAATTCCCCCTTTTGTGATTACCTAAATAATCATTATCTTAGCATGTCACTTTTAAAAATATTTTAAAACTAGCGCGTTATCATCTCTTATACTTTATAAAAAAAGTTATGCCTGCAAGCAGGCATAACTTTTAACTAAACGCTATTTATGATCAGGACGTCGGTAAATGAACACCGCTTCTTTTGGCAGTTTACCAAACAAAAAGCTAGCAAACGGTAAAAGACGATGACATCCCCAAATAATGAGGTAACAGCCCGCTAATGTCAAAATATAACGTGCCAAGATTTCCACGTGAAACATATAGTTGCCTTGTATTGGTACTGCTTTTGCCACAAAGTTTAAAACCATTGGATGAATCAAGTAAAATCCAAACGAGTACATGGCAATATTTTTAACGACCGTCACGGACTTCACAGAAAGCTTTTCAGCTAATATCTCTGCAATTCGGAAGAAGAAATAACTTCCCACGACCAAATAAAGCGTATTAACAGCCTCATACGTAAAGCCTGAAATGTGAATCGTCTTCATTGTGTATAAGTGATAATTTAACAGTGAAATAGCTATTCCCGATCCGAGCGTCATCAGAAATAATACAATATTTGAACGACTGTACTTTTTATCCACTTGTTCGCGATAATAAATACCAATCCAACCGCCGAGTAAAAACGTAGCCATCGTATTTAAAAATAAATTAAATGAAGTGATATGATACGTATTGTTAAGCATTAAATAACCAAGCTGAATGATAATACCAAACAGCCACATGTATTTTTTAAAAATGGTTACTTTTTGTGCTAGCCATACAAAAACCGGCAGCACGAGATACACTTGTACAATTAAAAAGATAAAATGAAGCTGATAGTAGGACTCTCCGCGTAAAATACGTTTCACAATATCAGCTGCATTTAACTCTGTTGCTCCCACATAGTACGAATAAAATTCATAAATAAGTGCCCAAATAACATAGGGGACTAAAATATATGTCACTCTTCGAGCATAATACGTTTTCCATAAAGTCTTTGTTAACGGCTTGTTAATGTAACTATAAAAGAAAACTAAACCTGTGATCACAATGAAGATCCCTGCTTCAATTCGAACAATTCGGTTAAGGAAATGATATTTCTGATAAGCTTCACTTGCAAATGGCAGTACCGTTGCATACGCTGCTGTTACATGTACGAGCACAACCATCATCATAGCGAATAATCGTAAAAAATAAATGGATTGAATATGCTGCTTTTGTTTTTGCTTCACTTTTTCTCTCCTATATAATGTGAAATATACATTCTAGATGAATAATAGAACATTCAATTTTTTCTTATCTTTCCCGTTTTACAAATAAAAAAGCTAATAACATAAAATAAATGTTATTAGCTTTACTCGTTTGTATTTTATCTTTCCTCTTGCTATCACGCAACTGAATTTACAAAAACAATAAAGAACTTGAGTATAAAGGCCTAACTAAGTACCTTCTATTTACGGTGCATTTTGAATTCTAAAAATAATTCATTGTAATAAGCAAGCATTCGTTTGCCTAAGTTATTATATACTTCAAGCTTATTGGTTAGTTCTTCATCCGGATAAAAACGTTCATCTTTCGCTACTTCTTTCGGCAAATAATCTAACGCTTTTTTATTAGGCGTAGAATACCCTACATATTCTGCATTTTGAGCAGCGTGTTTAGGATCTAGCATAAAATTCATGAATTTATGTGCACCTTCTACGTTTTTAGCCGTTTTTGGAATAACCATGTTATCGAACCATAAATTCGAACCTTCTTCTGGAACAACGTAATTCAGCTTATCGTTTTCACTCATAATTTCAGAAGCATCACCTGACCAAACAACGCCAACTGCCGCTTCTTCATTTGCTAGGAGCATCTTAATCTCGTCTCCTACAATGGCTTTTACGTTTGGTGTTAATGTATCAAGCTTTCTTTTTGCTTCTTGAAGATGAGCTTTATTCGTATCATTTAATGAATAATTTAAGCTATTTAGCCCCATTCCCATCACTTCTCTAGCGCCATCTGCAAGTAAAATTTGATTTTTTAGCTTAGGATCCCATAAATCATTCCAACTCTTTATCTTCTTACCATGAATCATATCAGAGTTATAAACAATACCCACAGTTCCCCAAAAATAAGGAATAGAGTACTTATTGCCAGGATCAAAAGATAGGTCTAAAAAACGCGGATTAATGTATTTTAAATTAGGCAGCTTCGAATGATCAATTGGCAATAGTAAATTTTCTTCACGCATCTTGCTAATCGCGTATTCAGAAGGAACAGCAATATCAAATGTCGTACCGCCTTGTTCAATTTTTGTCATCATTGCTTCATTCGAATCAAAGGTCTGATAAATGACTTTAATTCCGGTTTCTTTTTCAAACTGATTCACTAAATCAGGATCAATATAATCTCCCCAATTATAGACGGTCAGCGTATCTCCTCCAGAGTATCCTTCGGCATTGTTCAAATGATGAACCACATACATAAGAACGAAAGAAAGGATGACGATGAAGATAAACGGCTTTGCTAATTGCTTCATTTTCCAGTCGCCACCCCTTTCGCTTTATTGCTATATCGCTGACTGATAAAGTAATAACCAATTACAATCAGCACGGTAAACATGAAAATAAGAGTAGAAAGAGCATTGATTTTCAGCGAGACCCCTCTTCTTGCTAACGAGTAAATTTCTACTGAAAGCGTGGAAAAACCATTCCCGGTCACAAAGAACGTAACCGCAAAGTCATCCAAAGAGTAAGTTAAAGCCATAAAAAAGCCTGCAAAGATACCCGGACGAATAAATGGCAATACCACTTTCGAAAGTACTTCAAAGCGACTTGCTCCCAAATCACGGGCTGCATCGAGCAGTGTCGGACTCATTTCCTGCAGCTTAGGCAGAACCATGATGACCACAATCGGTACACTGAATGCAATATGCGCTAATAATACCGATATAAACCCGAGCTTTACACCGATAATGGTAAATAGAATTAAAAAAGATGCGCCAATAATAACATCTGGACTCACAATTAACACATTATTAAATGTTAACAGTGTATTTTGAACACGTCTGCGCTTCACGTATACGATAGCAAGTGCTCCTATCACGCCAATAATCGTTGAAATAACCGAAGACAATAGAGCAATAATTAAGGTATTCAAGACAATAATGAGCAAACGTGTGTCTTGAAACACTTCTTTGTACCAATCTAACGTAAACCCTTCAAACTCTCGCATGTTTCCTCCGCTGTTAAAAGAGTAATACATTAAATAAAAAATGGGCGCGTATAAAATGAAAAAGACAAAAAATAAATAAAGGTGGCTGAACTTCCACTTTCTCTTCATTTTACACACCTCTCTTTCCAGTGCCTGTTATGAGCATCATAACGGCCATCGCAATAATTAAAAAGACAGCAATTGTGGCTCCCATGCCCCAATCCTGCGTCACTAAAAAATGTTGTTCAATCGCCGTTCCCAGTGTAATGACGCGGTTTCCAGCAATTAAACGCGTAATCATAAAGAGTGACAGTGCTGGAATAAAAACAGCCTGACAACCTGATTTAACCCCTTCTAGCGTTAGCGGAAATACCACGCGCTTAAATGTCACCCATGAAGATGCCCCCAAGTCTCGCGAAGCGTAGATAAGCGAGGGATTAAGTTCTTCTAAAGAGTTAAAGATCGGCAAAATCATAAAGGGGATAAAAATATACACTGATACAAATACAAAACTAAAGTCAGTAAATAAAATTTGATGAGTACCAAATCCCAGAAATTCAGTAAATTTATTAACCGTACCGTACGTGCCGAATATGCCTAAAAAAGCATAAGCTTTTAATAATAGGTTAATCCACGTCGGTAAAATAATCAGTAGAAGCCAAAGCTGCTTATGCTTAAGCTTCGTTAGTAAATAAGCTGTTGGATAAGAAAAAACCAAGGAAAATAACGTAATTAAAAAGGCATACCAAAATGAGCTCAGCGTCATCTGTAAATAAACAGGGGTAAAAAATTTCTTATAGTTTTCAAGCGTCAGCTCATTATCAATGCTGAAAAAAGAATAATAGACAACTAATACAATGGGAGCAACTACAAAAAGCAAAATCCATAACACATACGGGACTAAATAAATATTTCTTGATTTAGTTTGCATGGTAATCCTCTTCATAACCTTCGAGTCGCTTATCGAATTCTTCTTCCGTTTCATTAAATCGCATAACGTGAATAGCTTCAGGTTCAAAATATAAACCAATTTCTTCGCCAACCGTTGCCTTTTTTGTAGAGTGGACGAGCCACTCATTCCCTGCATGGTCATAGCCTAAAATTTCATAATGGACTCCTCTAAACAGCTGTGAATCTACACGAACCTGCAGCTTTCCTTGATCGGAGCTTGTAATGGCTAAATCTTCAGGGCGAATCACAATTTCAACCTGCTCATTTCGGTTTAACCCTTGATCGACACATTCAAATTGCTGGCCGCCAAACTCCACTAAAAAGTCAGCAATCATTTTACCTGGTACAATATTTGATTCACCAATAAAATCGGCAACAAAACGATTAATTGGCTCATCATAAATATCTGTAGGTTCCCCGCTCTGCTGAATTCTTCCTTTATTCAAAACAAAGATTTCATCGGACATCGCAAGCGCTTCTTCTTGATCGTGCGTAACAAAAATGAACGTAATACCTAGACGGCGCTGTAATTCTCTTAACTCGTATTGCATTTCCGTACGCAATTTTAGATCAAGAGCTGAAAGCGGCTCGTCCAGCAGAATGACTTCGGGCTGATTTACAATTGCTCGTGCAATGGCTACGCGCTGTCTTTGACCGCCCGACATTTCCTTTATTTCTCTCTTTTCATATCCTTCTAGGTTAACAAAGCGAAGGGCTTCTTTAACTTTTATCCCAATATCAGCATTTTTCATCTTCTTGATTCGAAGACCAAATGCTACATTTTCAAATACATTCAAATGCGGGAAAAGCGCGTAGTCTTGAAAAACCGTATTAACCTGACGTTTGTTAGCCGGGACATCATTAATTCTTTTTCCATTAAAATAAATCGTTCCGCTCGAGGCCTCCGTAAAGCCTGCAATTAATCGTAAAATCGTTGTCTTTCCACATCCCGATGGACCTAAAAGGGTATAAAACTTCCCTTTTTCAATTTCAAAGCTTACATGATCCAATACAACTGAATCATTATCATATTGCTTGGTCACATTTTCAAATTGAATAATTGTATTCGTAGATGTCATTTCACTTCACCTCTTTTGTTCTATAAATAAGACTCTGTCGCCACGATAATTAACTCTGTTATTCCGTCATGAGCATTTAAAATCTGATGTTCTTCAGAAGCTTGAAAATAGATGGTTTCCCCTTGTTTAGCCTCATATATTCTGCCTCCAAGCTTCACCTTCACACACCCGCGCAAAATGTAGCCAAACGTTTCTGAAAGAGAAGGTTCAAATCTCTTAAATGCACCTTTTTCATGAAGAATAAGACGAATTGGCTCCATTTCCTTTTCATTTGATTCATGTACAAGCCACTGAATATGGTAACCTTTTTCATCTTCGCAATAACTCGTGTAGTCTTCCTCTTTATATACAACCTTTTGAACATGCGTATCAATTTCGAAGAATTCTTTCGGTTCGCACCCCAGCACTTCCAAAATACTAAAAAATGTTTCTAAAGACGGCGAACTTAAATCGCGCTCTAGCTGCGAAATATAGCCTTTGCTTAAATCAGTACGTTCTCCTAGCTCTTCTTGTGTTAAGCCTTTTTTTAATCGTAAATTCTTAATTTTCTTTCCTATTTCCATACTCTCGATCCTCAACTGTATTTAAAATTAGCAAACAGCATGAATAATTGTTCATGCTGTTCCAAACTCAAGTTTTGTTTTACTTAACTTAAAGTTTACTTTTAACCTTAAAATATTATACATGAATTATTTTTTAGTACAACCTTAAACACTTAAAAAATAAAAACTCCTTTTATTTAAAAGGAGTTTTTATTTTTATTTATACAACCTATGCGTTTCGTACTGTTTCCCGGATAATGTATCAAACTCAACTTCATGGTAATCTTGAAGGTCTTTTGCAGCTTTATTAGAGAGCGCTGCCGGATCATCCACTAGCTTTCCTTTTGAATCTATATACATATTTGAACGAAAAGCCGGCACTTCTGTTTTCATTTGATTCAGCTGATCGTAGAACAGATTACTTTTGTAACCAAGAGATTGAACAAGCGTCGGAGCAATATAAATAGGACTCATCGTACCGAGATTTTTATCTATTTTTGTATCGTAATTAGATAAAAATAAGAGCGGCGTCTCATAAAATTTTTGAGATGTTTGCTGCGTCTTCTCGTTTCCAAAACCCGTTTCTTTGTAAGCTTGAAGGTTTTGTCCAAGTGCTGGCAAATGATCTCCCCAAAATACTACAATGGTCGGCTCGTCCAGCTTTTGAATTTCATCGCTCAATCGTTTTAAAGCAGCATCTGAACGTTTAATTCCTTCAGCATAAATTTCAATTTCCTTTTGCATTTCTGGTGATAACCCTTTACCGGTTACTTTAATGGTTTCCTGACCATTATACTTATCCGCAGAATAAGGAAGATGATTTGCAATCGTTACAGCATGCACAAATGCAGGCTTTTTCGACTGACGAAGCGTATCGAGCACTTCATCAACTACCGCTTCATCGGAAACAAATTCTTTGTTATCTTTTTGCGTATGCTTCATTTCATCAATAAACTTCACTTGATCAAATCCCAAATTTGGATACACATTTTGCCTCATATAAAGCATACCGCTGTTTGGATGCATAGCTGTTGTAGCATAGCCTTGTTTTTCTAAATAAGAAACAAAAGACGGATATTCTTTTTTACTCAATACATGCTGATAAGGAAGACCTCCAGGGTTAAAGAAAGACAAAGAGTAGCTCGTCAATGCTTCAAACTCTACATTAGCTGTCTCCCCGCCAAATGAAGGACTTAAAGACCACCCAGAAGGATATTTCTTTTGAAGTTCTCTTGTATTTTTCATTGGATCTTCAGAGAACGTCACGTTAAGCTTTGTTGGGTCCCAAAACGTTTCATTCATTACAAACACGACGTTTGGTTTGACTTCAGCCTTGCTTTCTTGTGTTTTCTCTTCCTTTGAATGAATGCGCTTTGCCACTTTGGCCATTACTTCCTGTGAGTAGTCATCCGGCTCTTGCAGCACATCTGTTTTAACATTTGAAATCATGCCAATAACCGGTCCATTATAGTAATAATTATTTTGCTGATTCCAAGGCATCAGCGCAGCATATTGATCATAATATTTTTGAGCAAACGAGTGTTCAAAGAATAAAAATGATTTCATTAAAAAGATAAGCGGCAGAATCATAATAATTCGAAGAAACCATCGAATTTTAATTTTCGGCAAGAAAAACCAAAGAGCAATCAGTACGACAATAGATCCAATAACTCCTATGACAATAGGAATTGAAATGGAATCTTTAATCATCGGAATAACTTCTTTTAACTGACTCGCCTGAATAAAATCGTTCGGGAACAATGGTTCATTTCGAAAGATTTTTTTATAATAGTTTACAAGAGCTAAAATGAAATACAGAACAAAGGTAATCCCAGCCCCTAAATAAGCTTCCCCTACTAGCATAATGATCGCTAGTGTTAACAGCGAAAGTAAAAATACCGTAAAAAGATAGCGTTCAGGGTATGCTTGCATCCACTCTATTGTTTTGCCTGGATTATGTATATCAATATGATAGATAACAAAAACCATAGCAGAAACGGCTGCTACCGCAATTGAAAACACAATTGCCGTAAAAATGGCGTACCACTGCGAACCTTGTATTCTCTCTATCTGATTAAATCGAAGCAGCAAATAGAAAGTGAGCGCCCATAAGACAAGTGAGCATCCCCCTATTAATACGACGAACCCAGCTGTATGGATTTGGGCCCAGTCAAACAATATCTTTGTGTCATTTGATATATTAAGCATAACAACACTGTATAAAAAAACGCTAAGCAGCCCATACGCCACCAGCATTGGCAAAGAACGATACAAATGTTTAAACATAACCTTAAGCCTCCTATTTACAATATCTTAACACTTTTAATATGATTTTAACATTCCTATCTCTCTCGCCTTCACGCCTAATTTTCTCAAAATCACATCAATAACATTTCCCGCGAAATTTCACAAAAAAAATCCCGCTTTTCTGATGAAAAGACGGGCCTCTTAGCCGTTTTATACGTATGTAAAAATTGCTGTTATGAACGCTCTTTCACTGCTTCTGCTTTTAGCAGATCACGAATTTCTGTTAAGATCTCTTCTTCTTTTGACAGAACAGCCACTTCTTCCTCTACTTTCTCTTCTTCTTTTCTCTTAAAACGATTAAAGAAACGAATAAATAAGAAAATCGAGAATGCAACAATTAAGAAATCAACAATTGTTTGAATAAAAGATCCATATAATACCGTAGCATCTCCAACCGTAAAGGATAAATCTTTAAAGTCTATCCCTGCTAACAACAAACCAATCAGCGGCATAATAATATCATTTACAAGAGACGTGACAATTTTTCCAAATGCAGCTCCAATAATAACACCGACAGCTAAATCTAATACATTTCCTCGCAAAGCAAACTCTTTAAATTCTTTAAGCATCTGTTTATTCCACCTCCTGCCCTTCATTTCAAACTTTCATGATAATACATCCTAAATTAAACAGACAAGGTGCATTTTCATTTTTCTCTTTTTCATGAGATATGTACCAGACCTTTAGTTGTATTTCTGCCCATATTTTCACTTTATATTCGCATGTAAAAACGCACTTTCAGTTTTCATTCAGGTAAGGTTCATGTTCAGTCCATTTTTCTTTTATACACTAATAGCATGTAATTCATCAAATATGTAATCGAACAATAGAGGAGATGGCTAGAACGTGAGAAAAATTCTACTGCGAGCAGCGGCTTTGTGTCTCGCAGCTATTATCAGTATTTCTTATACAGCAAGCACGGCGGACGCAAGTGAAAACACAGCAAGTAAAGATTTAATTATTATTAATAAAAAAACAAATCAGCTTGCTTATTTTCATAACGGAAAGTTAGAAAAGACGTATTCAGTAGCTACGGGAAAAACATGGAGCGATACGCCGGTAGGCTTTTTCAAGATTGTTAACAAAATTAAAAATCGCCCTTACTATACAGGGCACATTGCAGGAGGCGCTCCTAATAATCCTCTTGGCTCTCGCTGGCTAGGGCTTAATGCAAACGGAACAACCGGCGACACATACGGTATTCATGGGAATAACTCAGAAGCTAGCATTGGCAAATATGTAAGCCACGGCTGCGTACGGATGCACAATGCGGATGTGGAAGAACTATTCGATAAAGTAGCAGTAGGAACATCTGTAACTATTACGTATTCATCAAAAACCTTCGAAGAGCTGGCAAAGGTATATGGCTACGGACAGCTGTGGAAAATAAAAGCTTATCCAAAAAATGTGGATAAGCTTTTATTCTTCTTTATTCCCATACATGAGCTCCGTACTATGTGAATATAGCTCAATAATATTCCCAAACGGATCTTCGCAATAAATTAAGTAATAAGGTTTTCCAGGTCTTGTATTCCATACTTGGCTACGCTTTTTACCGCCTGATTGTTCGATTTTATCCGCTAATTTTTCCACGTCATCGACTATTAAACACATGTGAAAATAACTTTGATACTGCTCATCGCTGTCTTTTAATACAAGAGGCATTTGCGGCTTATTAAATTCAAACAGTTCAATGCCTACCTGGTTATCAGCTGTCATGTGAGCATTTTTCATTTTTTTAATATGAGACCCTAGTAAATCTTGAGTCATATTTTCAGCTTTTTCTTCCTCCGCATTAAACGTATAAGGACCGGCAATCAGCTTAAAACCTAAAACTTCCCCATACCACTGGACGGCTTCTTCTACATCAGGTACAGCTAATCCAACGTGAGTAATAGCTACCATTTTATCATCCTCCTATACACAAACATTCCCTTTCTACAAAAAGAAAAACAGCCCATTTAAAATGGACTGTTTACACGTATTAGAGTCATTTACGATTTTAAAGCATGATATTGAGCAATGATTTCTTTTGTTAAATTATTACTTGCCTCTAACCCACTGATCTCTTTTAACACATACTCAATACCATAATCATGAATATTCGCTTGAAGCTTTATAGCCTCTTTATCTTCTTGCGGGTCAAATAGAAGCGCAGCAGCGATGGCCTTCGCTAAGTGGGTATAAGAAAGGCCCGCTTTTTTTGCTTCTAGCGCTGGACGAATCAAACGATCCTGAGGTCCAAGCTTGCGAATTGGCGCTCTTCCTACCCGTTTAACTGAATCATTTAAATGAGGATTCTTAAAGCGCTCAATAATTTTTACGATGTAGGCTTCGTGTTCCTCTCTATCTAAGTCATATCTTTTAATTAGATAGTCTCCTGTTTCTCGTAGCGTTTGCTGTACTTGTTGGTAAATATCTGAATCTCTTAACGTTTGATCAATCGTTTCTTTTCCTTTTAAATAACCAAAATATGCAATCACCGCATGTCCTGTATTTACTGTAAATAGCTTTCTTTCAATAAAAGGAGCAAGGTCAGGCACAATCGTCATTCCTTCTACAAAAGGAATATTTTCAGGTGCCTCTACTACCCATTCATAATAGGATTCTACTAAAACATCAAGCGAACCTTGGTTGTGTTGAAGAGGTACGATACGATCTACAGCTGAATTGAAGAAAAAGACCTTATTTACCATATGAGCTTTTGTCTCTTCATCCAGCGCATCAAAAATATAGCCTTTTAATAAATCTGTCGCAGAGATTTGATTTTCACATGCAATAATATATACCTTTTCGTCGCTTGTTTTCACACGCTCAGCCAAACCTTTAGCAATTAAAGGAGCAATGCGAGGCAGAACGTTCGGTCCGATGGCTGTCGTAATGTACGTTGCTTCTTTAATCGCTTTAATGACTGCTTGTTCTTGCGTCAGATTATTTAAACCAGATACGTTTTGAACAGCTAATGTCTCTGGGTGCTCTGCGGCTGTTATTACGTTATACCCTTCATCTGTGTTTAACTGATTAATAATCTTTTCAGCAATATCTACGAATGTAACGTGATAGTTGCTTTGAGAAAATAATGCCCCAATAAATCCTCGCCCAATATTACCTGCTCCAAAATGAACTGCTTGTTTCACAAAAATCATTCCTTTATCAAATTATTTCGAAGGTACTCATGAAACGTATCCTCTAGCCTTGTGCGAATTATCTCTTCGTTCGAAGACGAAAAAACCATCATTGCTTCATGATCTTCAATTAAACTTGTACTAATTAAACTTAAGATTTCTTGCTGTACTTCACTTAACTCCTCAGGTGCTAGCATTAATAGAAGGTTACGCGCCTGCATGTTTGTTCCGTCCATACCTTTAACTGTGCAAGGCTGTTCTAAATGTGAAACTTGAAAAATCAGCTCTTTTACGTGATGTTCACGGCAATGGAACAGTGCCATACTCGTTTGCGGAATACCTAAACCGCCTTTGTTTTCTCGTTCCTTAAGCTGATCAATAACGCAGCTGGCATTGGTTATTAAACGGTCTTTTTCAGCTGCTTTTACTACGTGCGAAATCACTTGATCATGACTCACTGCATCCGAAAATCGATACATTCTAAGGTTTTGAAGAATTGATTCGATACTTCCATGCACATCTTTAATTTGCTTCATCGTTTCCTCAAAAGACGGTTTTTGTGTAGAGACGGTCTTATTTTTATATTGGAACGAACGATAGCCCTTATCTTTGGTTAACTTTTGAATGTTTTTCTGTAAAAAATTCTGAACGGACTGAATATCCTCTTCGGTTAAGAGTGGATTGACTAAAATGTAATCGACATTTAAAAAAGGAAGTCTTACTGTTGAAATCACTACGTCATACCCTTCAAGCGCCGCTTCTTTGATTTCTTTTACCGATTTAATGACAACTGAATTAATCTCCGGAATCTCTTTACGAATACGGCTAGCTAACATTTTCGAAGTGCCGATTCCAGTTGGACAGACAATCAGTGCCTGAATTTCCATGACTTCTTCTTTTAGCACTAGCGTTGAACCGAAATGCAAAACAAGATATGCCACTTCATCATCTGGAAAAACTAAATCCGGCAGCTCTTGATCGATACTGTTTCTCACAGCCATAAATAAAACAGGGTACTTTTTCTTAATCTCTTCCGTTAATGGATTAAAAAGCTCCATTTTTTGCTTAAGACGAAAAATTGCCGGTTCCATATGAGCAAGCAGCCCTTGGTAAAGGGAAAAGTCACCGGTCAAGTCGGTGTTAAGCTGAACAGAAACATGAGAAATCATATTCTTAATAATCTGCCCAACCACTACGCTGTCGTAATATACGTCTCTAGTAGTTTGGAACTTAGCTGCACGCAGCCGTACTGCTAAGAAATGAATATCTTTTTCCGTGAAAGAAAGAGAAAATACCCGTTCAATTTCGCGGCAAATATCCTTCATTAAGAACAGTTCACTCGCCAGCTCTTCCGTTTGGCCGCCGTCGTCTTCTAGATACATTTGCTTTTTCGTTCGCTGTATCATAATGCAAATATGAACAATGAGCCCTATATAATCGCTGTCAGCCAGCTTAGAATGATACTGATTAATCGCTTGATGTACAATTCGGTCTACTTCTGCTAAATAATTCGGATAAAAATAATGCAAAATCGTTTCATCCGTATGCTGGTGATTTTCTACTAGAAACAAACATTCAATTAACTCTTCATTAAAGTGGACAAGAAAATAATTGGCTAATGCGTTCCGTTTATTGGCTTCAGTAGCTTGAACCTCTACTCCGACCCCTCTCTTTCGATGAAGGAAAACGTCAAATGTGGTTAACCACTCTGTTAATTCATCTAGATAAGCAGTTAGTGTAGTAATACTTACTTCTAAGTCTTTAGCCAGCGTTTGTAATTTAAATGAATCTCCTTCTTCTAGAAGAAGAATTAAAAGAATTAATTTTCTTTCCTGTGGAGACTGATCCGTCGTTTTAATCTTCATCAGCTCTTGGATAAGACGAAAAATTTGTTCATTTTTACCTTCAATCATTAGTCCTTCATCTTGTGTACGAATCAGCTTTAAATCAAATTTTTCAAGTATTGATTCAATTGCCTTCAAATCTCGGTGAACGGTTCTTACACTTACATTCAAAAAAGTAGCAAGTGTAAGTGCTGTATGCTTTCCTGCCGTTTTAATAATTAACTCAATGATTGATTTTTCTCTTGAAGTAATAAACAAGAACATCAACTCTTTTCTTATTTATAAACAAAGGATAAAAAGGCATCTTCATGCCTTTCTATCCCGTTAGTTACTTTGAATAATAGCCATTAATTCTTTAGCTGATTTGGCATGAACCATCTTTTCAATATTGTTCATATCAGAACATGTAATCGCAATACCAGATAAAATTTCTAAATGGGTGCCGTCTTTTCCGGCAATTCCGAAAATCAAACGAACTTTCTCACCATCAAAATCAACGCCTTCTGGAACTTGAATTACTGTAAAACCTGATCTTAAAACGTTCTTTTTCGCTTCTTCCGTACCGTGCGGAATCGCTACGTCATTTCCCATATAAGTAGAAGTCATATTGTCTCGCTCAATCATCGCTTCAACATAGTTTTCTTCTACATATCCGCCTTTTACTAACACACTTCCTGCAAATCGAATTGCTTCTTCCTTAGAAGAAAAGTGCTGATTCAAGAAAACGTTTTCTTCTTTTAATAAACCATCATTACTATCTGTATAGTTTTCTGCAGATACGTTCTTTTCTTCTTCCGCCTTAGAAGTAGTATGATCATTTTTTAGTTGATCAATTAGTTTGTCATATTCCGGGCTAGATAGAAAGTTATCCACCGAGATATGATACGCATCTGGAACTTTGTTTTGAGCTCTTGGCGTTAGCTCTTCCTGTGTAATAACGATTTGAGCATCACTTGGAATATTACTGATAGCTGTATTTGTTACCGAAATATTTAAATCTGCTTGTTTAACTTTCTTGCGAAGAAGAGAGGCGCCCATTGCACTCGATCCCATACCTGCGTCACAGGCAAAAACAATTTTTTGAACGCTTGCTGGTACGTCGCCTTGCTGTTTTGTAAAGCTTCCTGCTACAGAGCTCTTCTTGCCCTTCATCTCTTGCATTTTGCGAGCTGCTTCGTCCAAATCTTCTGTTTGCTTGCCCGTTTTTAAAATTAACGAACCTACAATAAACGATACGATGGCTGCAACAAGAACACCTGAGATATTTGCAACATAGCTGCCTGCATTACCTGGTGTAGCAGCTAAAATAGCCAAAATACTTCCTGGTGAAGCAACGGCTTGTAAGCCTCCTCCTAAAAGAACAAATGTAAATACTCCGCTCATTCCTCCTAAAATAGCCGCAATGATTAGAAGAGGACGCATTAAAACGTAAGGGAAGTAAATTTCGTGAATTCCGCCAATAAAATGAATGATGGCCGCTCCCGGTGCTGACTGTTTTGCTGTTCCTTTTCCAAAGAAGCAATACGCTAACAGAATTCCTAATCCCGGACCAGGATTTGTTTCTAGTAACAATAGAATGGACTGTCCGTTTGTTCGAATTTGTTCTGCGCCAATCGGAGATAAAATGCCGTGATTAATGGCATTGTTTAAAAATAAAATTTTAGCTGGTTCAATTAAAATACTTGTAAGAGGAAGAAGGCCATGTGCAACCATCCAATCTACACCCACTACAAGTGCACCTGTAAATCCGTCCACAGCTGGGCTAACTCCTAAAAAGGCTAGAATCGCTAGAATTCCTCCAAGAATACCTGCTGAGAAATTATTAATTAACATCTCAAATCCTGTTTTGACTTTACCTTCAATAAACTGGTCAAACTTCTTGATGATATAGCCGCCCAGCGGCCCCATAATCATAGCGCCTAGAAACATCGGAATATCAGATCCAACAATGACGCCCATGGTCGCGATAGCACCTACAACGCCTCCGCGCTGATCGTGTACAAGCTTTCCTCCTGTGTAGCCGATTAGCAGCGGAAGCAAATACTTGACCATTGGATCCACTAGTTTGGCAAGGCTTTCATTTGGAAAAAAGCCTGTTGGAATAAATAAAGCAGTAATAAGTCCCCATGCAATAAATGCTCCGATATTTGGCATAACCATTGAACTTAGAAAGTTCCCAAATTTTTGTACAGCTACTTTTATATTAGATTGAGCCATTTGCTCTCTTCCTTTCTCTACGTGGTGATACTTTAATCGTAAGAGATTAAACGCTTTCATTCAATGAATAGGAAAACTAACTTTGTCGTACCACAGACGGACAAAGCTTTTAATTACATAAAAAAGCAGCTGAATTACACGAATTCAGCTGCTTTCTAACTTAATATTTATCTAATTCACTTACAGGAGATTGAATAATAACTGGATTTTTCTCTGGATTTAACCATTTTAAAATAGAGACAACTTGTTCTTTAGAAGTGGCCGTACATCCTGCTGTATAATTTGTTCCTACATGAAAGAAGATTGCACTTCCCTTTCCTGGGGTTCTAGATTCATTATAATTAATGACAAACCCATAATCATAAGCCGGGATATCCATGTTCTCAGCGCTCGTCCAGCGGCCATTCGCTGGCTTTTGCTGCCACGTATTATACAGAGAGCTTTTTGAATCGTCTACCCACACATCATTTGATGTAATCTTTCGATATGGAAGCTTAGTTCCAGGATTTGCATAGCGTCCGAATGCTGTGCCAATTGTATATTTCCCTGTCGGAGACTCCATATCTCCTTCTTTTTTCGCTAAAGCGAATCCTTTTTGTCCAAGTACACCGTTCGCAGTTAAAACTTGCTTCCATTTTCCATCAACTTTTTCAAATGTTTGAATTTTAGCAGACTTCGTATCGTAGTTATCTGCTGTAACCAAGATGACTTGCTGAGCGTTGCCTAACGTTTTAAAAGAATCGACTACGAGCTTTGGAGACGCTGTAGCTGAAGCCTGTACATAGTCACTGCTTACATAGCCTGTGCGGCCGTTATAGTTAATTTTGTACCAGCTTCCGCTTTTGCTCACCACAGACAGCTTCTGGCCTTTTGTCACACTTCCTATAGATGCGTAGTTGGTGCCTGCTCCGCTTCTTACGTTCAGCGTGCTCGCCGTTACTGTGTACGTTGTGCTTTCTGCTGGTGGCATTGTTGGGGCCGTTGTTGTTCCCGATGCTTGTACATAATCGCTGCTTACGTAGCCCGTGCGGCCGTTGTAGTTAATTTTGTACCAGCTTCCGCTTTTGCTCATCACAGACAGCTTCTGGCCTTTTGTCACACTTCCTATAGATGCGTAGTTGGTGCCCGCTCCGCTTCTTACATTCAGCGTGCTTGCCGTTACTGTATACGTTGTGCTTTCTGCTGGTGGCGCTGTTGTTCCTGATGACTGTACATAATCGCTGCTTACATAGCCTGTGCGGCCGTTATAGTTAATTTTGTACCAGCTTCCGCTTTTGCTCACCACGGATAGTGTTTGATCTTTTACTACGCTGCCGATAATCCCGTAATTCGTTCCCGCTCCGCTTCTCACATTTAGCTTGCTTGCCGTTACTTTATATGTAACTGTTGCTGCATATGCCTTTTCTTGATTTCCCCCAATTGAGCCAAAGCCAGGCGTTACAGCCGTTGCAAGCGTAGCTGTTAACGCCATCCCCACCATTAATTTTTTCAACTGCTTTCCCTCCATTTATTCCTTATAAAATTCTACTATTTTCTATTCTTAATTCATTATCTTACCATATTCCAAACGAAGGGAAAGGGTCAATAGATGCTTTTCACACGGCCTATAAAAAAAGACAGACCTCTTTGATAGGTCTGCCTCTTTCACTATTATCCTAAATCAACGTTGTGATATACTTGCTGCACATCTTCTAAGTCCTCTAATGCATCAATCATTTTTTCAAACTGAGCTTGTGCATCTTCAGGAAGAGTTACATCATTTTGAGCAAGCATCGTTTGCTCAGCTACTGTAAATTCCGTAATACCAGCATCATTGAACGCTTTTTGTACCGCATGGAATTGATCCGGATCAGCATAAACAATTACAGAATCTTCTTCTTCTAAAATGTCACGCACGTCTACGTCTGCTTCCATTAACAGTTCTAGCGTCTCTTCTTCATCTTTACCTTCTACACCAATAACAGCTGTTGGATCAAACATATACGCTACTGATCCGCTTACTCCCATATTACCGCCGTTTTTACCAAAGGCAGCACGCACGTCTGAAGCTGTTCTGTTTACGTTATTCGTAAGAGCATCTACGATAACCATTGAGCCATTTGGTCCAAAACCTTCGTAACGAAGATTATCGTAATTTTCTTCTGAACCGCCCTTTGCTTTTTCAATGGCACGGTCAATAATTGCTTTTGGCACATTGTATGTTTTCGCGCGTTCTAATACAACTTTTAACGCTTGGTTTGATTCTGGATCTGGCTCACCTTGTTTTGCAGCCACATAAATCTCACGGCCAAACTTGGCATATATACGACTTGTATTAGCATCTTTTGACGCTTTCTTTTCTTTAATATTGTTCCACTTACGGCCCATATTGTTTCACTCTCTTTCAAAATTGAATCTAATAAAATAAATAGGCAATGATATATCCGTTTTTATTATACATCAATTCCCTCTTATCTTTCGAGTTTAATACCTAAAAAAGACAAGCAATCTTTTGGTATATTTCGTTAACTAAATAAATGAGAAAACCATTTGATAACAGGCTGAATGATTTTTGTATATACCTTTTTCAGCGGTTTGTATATACATCTCACCCAAATCCACCGTAGGGGATAGTAGATCATATGAATTATGATCCACTTAACTCCTTTCCAAAAACAGAAGAATATACGCTGACAAAATGAAACCACGGGAATAACAATTTCATTGTAAAATGGCAGCACAACATATTTCCATAGAAGATAACAAGGGTAACAAACCATGTATAAAACAGGGTATAAAACATACTTCCATATAAATCTAGTTATAGGCAAAAAACATCGTTTCCAAACGAAGAGAATAAAAGGATAGATGAGGACACTCCATAGCCAAGAAATAGGATAAACGAATAAAAAACGTATAATGTATCTCCAAATGAAATCAATGACAGGTTGAATAATTCTTGTTCCTATCCATATGAGGGGCTTAGCGATAAAATATATCCATATCTTACACAAAATTTGAAATACAAAATAAAAGGGAAAATACAAGACAAAAAAGATGCCTCGCAACACGTACTTTATACTTTGAGCTACTCCACTAATACTTTTCACTTCCTTTTTTATAAATAAGTTTCATTCATTTACCTACTCTATTATATAAAATAAATGAAGCAAGCAAATATATTTTTTAGCTCAATGAGAATTATATACAAAAACACCCTTCTACAATAGAAGGGTGTCTAGAACCTTATTATTCTACAGTAACTGATTTTGCTAAGTTACGTGGTTTATCTACATCGCAATCGCGGTGCAATGCAGCGTAGTAAGAGATTAATTGTAAAGGAATAACCGCTGCTAGTGGTGAAAGTGTTTCGTGAACTTTCGGAATCACGTAGCGATCTTCTTCTGTTTCTAATCCTTTCATTGAAATGATACAAGGATTAGCTCCACGTGCTACTACTTCTTTTACGTTACCACGGATGCTTAAGTTTACATGTTCTTGTGTTGCTAATGCAATAATTGGCGTATTGTTTTCAATTAAAGCGATTGTTCCGTGCTTAAGCTCTCCTCCAGCAAATCCTTCTGCTTGAATGTAAGAGATTTCTTTTAGTTTTAACGCGCCTTCTAAACCTACATAATAATCAACAGAACGTCCAATAAAGAATGCGTTGCGAGTTGTTGCTAAGAATTGAAGAGCAATGCTTTCCATTTCTTCTTTGTCGTCGCAAAGTACTTCCATTGTGTTTGCTACGATTGCTAACTCTTGAACTAAATCAAATTCTAATTCAATGCCGCGTGTTTTTGCTGTTACAGCCGCTAGAATTGATAGGACTGCTAATTGAGCTGTATAAGCCTTTGTTGATGCTACAGCAATTTCCGGACCTGCATGAAGTAATAACGTATAATCAGATTCACGAGATAATGTTGATCCCGGAACGTTTGTGATTGTTAACGCTTTGTAACCTAGTTCTTTAATTTGAACTAATACTGCACGGCTGTCAGCTGTTTCTCCACTTTGAGAAATAAAGATAAACAGTGGCTTTTCAGATAAAAGCGGCATGTTGTAAGAGAATTCACTTGCTACGTGCACTTCTACCGGAACCTTCGCCCACGTTTCAATGAATTGTTTACCTACTAGGCCTGCATGATAGCTTGTTCCACATGCTACGATATAGATGCGGTCTGCTTCATCCATTGCTCCTAAAATGTCTGCATCAATGTGCAGTTCATTGTTTTCATTTTGATACTCTTGAATGATTTTACGAACAACTAAAGGCTGCTCATCAATTTCTTTTAACATATAGTGAGGGTACGTACCTTTTTCAATATCACTTGCATCAAGCTCTGCTGTGTAAGGTGCTCTTTCTACCACTTCACCATCAAGCGTTTTAATTGTTACGCCTTCTTTTGTAACAATTACTGTTTCTTTATCCATTAATTCTACGTACTGATCTGTTACTTGAAGCATTGCCATAGCATCGCTTGCTACAACGTTAAATCCTTCGCCAACACCTACAAGAAGCGGGCTTTTGTTTTTAGCTACGTAGATTGTATTTTTATCTTCGTTATCAACAAGAGCTAGTGCATAAGAACCGTGAAGCAAGCTTACTGTCTTGCGGAACGCTTCTTCTACATCTAAGCCTTCTGCTGCGATTTTTTCAATTAACTGAACGATTACTTCTGTATCCGTTTCGCTTTTGAACGTTACATCTTGTAAATATTCACGTTTTAAAATAGCGTAGTTTTCAATTACACCATTATGCACAAGCGTGAAGCGTCCAGATGTACTTTGATGCGGGTGAGCATTTTCTTGGCTTGGTACACCATGAGTTGCCCAACGCGTATGACCGATACCTGCTGGTGCTACAACACTGTTATCTACTGCCTGACGCAATTCTGCAATACGACCTTTTTCTTTGAATACGTGTACGCCTTCATTGTTAACAACTGCAATACCTGCTGAGTCATAGCCACGATATTCTAACTTTTCAAGACCACGTAATAAAATTTCTTTCGAATCTTCTGTTCCAATATATCCTACAATTCCGCACATAGATAAAATCCTCCTTCATGTATGAAAAGAGAGTCTCTTTTCATCATCAATGATTATCATCTCAATGCTTTTGTCCAATAAGTCACCTCATTGTTTTTCACATCAAGTTTTCGGCCGTGATAATCAACAACCGGGAGGCATCCGCCGATACTTCGATAAACCTCCTCCTCGTCAACTAAGTCGTTTCCGTCCCTTTACTTAGTTCAGGCGCTTTGTATTCACTTTTAAAATAGATTGTTCACTCCTTTACATAAATTAAGAGACGAACAGATTTAATATTACAATAAGAAGTGAGAAAACGTCAATTATCTTCTTTACTATCTGTAAAAACAGCCTTTAGCATCAGATAATTTCCAAGAATTTTTCTCAACAATATAAAAATATGCATAAGCAGCTCGAAACGTCACCGCTTATGCATATAATTAATGAATTACTCTAAGCCCATTTCTTCTTTTACTACTTCTACGATACGCGTTACATAAGTTTCACACTCTTCTTGTGTTTGTGCTTCAACCATAACACGTACTAACGGCTCTGTTCCTGAAGGGCGTACAAGTACTCGGCCATTACCGTTCATTTCTTTTTCCACTTCTTCAATAACCACTTTTACCTTCTCATTATCTGTAACATGATGCTTATCCGTTACTTTTACATTTACAAGAAGCTGAGGATACTTCTTCATTTCAGCTGCTAATTCTGATAAAGGCTTTTTCGTTGCTTGCATAATGTTTACAAGCTGAATAGCTGAAAGCATACCGTCACCTGTTGTGTTGTAATCTAAGAAAATAATATGACCTGACTGTTCTCCACCTAGGTTATATTGATTAGCTTTCATTTCTTCTACTACATAACGGTCGCCTACACCAGTTTGTGCACTTTCAATTCCGCTAGCTTCTAGTGCTTTATAGAAGCCTAAGTTACTCATAACGGTAGAAACAAGCGTATTTTTCTTTAAACGTCCTTGTTCATATAAGTACTTTGCACAAATGAACATGATTTGATCACCGTCTACAATCTCGCCTTTTTCATCGATTGCGATTAAACGATCTCCGTCTCCATCAAATGCTAACCCAACATCCGCTCCTTTTTCTTTTAAGAAGGCACTTAATGCTTCCGGATGTGTAGATCCTACACCGTCATTGATGTTTAATCCGTTTGGTGATGCCCCCATTGTAGAGATATCCGCATCTAAATCTGCAAATAAATGTGCTGCTAACGATGACGTTGCTCCGTGCGCACAGTCTAATGCAACATGAATACCTGAGAAGTCTTCATCAACCGTTTGTTTTAAGTATTGAAGATATTTTTGTCCACCTTCGAAGTAGTCATTTACCTGACCTAAATCTCCCCCAACAGGTCTTGGTAATTGATCTGTTTCACTATCCATTAACGCTTCAATTTCATTCTCTTGTGCATCTGACAGTTTAAATCCATCTGGACCAAAGAATTTAATTCCGTTATCTTGAACTGGGTTATGTGAAGCAGAGATCATGACTCCTGCTTGTGCGCCAAGTGCTTTTGTTAAATACGCTACCCCTGGAGTTGAAATAACGCCTAATCGCATAACTTCTGCACCAATTGAAAGCAAGCCTGCAACAAGCGCTCCTTCTAACATATGACCAGAAACGCGTGTATCGCGTCCGATTAATACCTTTGGTCGCTCTGCATCTTTTGTTAGAACGTAACCACCTAAGCGTCCAATTTTAAAAGCAAGCTCAGGAGTTAATTCACTATTGGCAACTCCTCGTACTCCGTCTGTTCCAAAATACTTACCCATTAATTTTCTCTCCTTCATGTCAAAACATTTAGTTTCCTGATGTATTATCTGTCTGTCCATCTACGGGTGTAGAATTTTCATCACTTTGATTACTACTATCGTCACCAGTTTCTGTATTATCTGTTGGTGTATCTGTATTGTCTTCAGGTGTATCAGTCTCTTCGCTTGGTTTATCAGTTGAATCACCTGAATTTCCCGTCCCAGGATTTGTTCCTGATCCTGATCCAGTTCCCGTGTCTGGCTTTGTTTCTTTATCGCTCGTGCTTCCACTTGTTTCTTTATCCGTTTGCTCATCATTTGTCCCTGATTGTTTTTTCGCTGTTACACGAACTTTTGCCTGTTTAGTCGATAGTGTTGATGTAACAGAGTCAGGACTATTTATTATAATAGGAACCGTGTGCTCCCCAGCAGATAAATTCCCTACATTCGCTGACAAGCTAATGCCACTTTTCGTTAACTTATCTAAATCAGATTTTGGTCCTTTTACATCCGCATCTACTGAAGTAGGAGAAAGCAGTTCATACGTGTACTTTGAGGATTGACCAGTTAAAGAAACCGGCAAATTCTTAAATGACTTAGTCTCAGCTGCACTTGCGTCCGTTTCTTCTGCGTCTTTCTCATCACCTTGTTTGTCTACTTCCACATGAACGGTAATTTGTTTAGGACTTACACTATCTATTCCGTCTGGAACAGGGACATTCACCTTAATATCTTTAGATTTCGTAATACCGGTAACATCGACTGGAATATTATCAATTTTATCGATTTTTTCTAAAGAATCAGATGGACCGATAATTTTCACGGTATCTGTTTTAGGCTCTAGCTTCGTAATGTTGACACCGTCGCCTGGCGTGCCTTCTTGAATCACATCGATCGGCACTTTTTTACTAATATTTTTCACCGGGATTGTTACATTGACCGTTTCTGGTTGAACTGTTACATTCAATTTATTTAAATTCTTGTCTAATGCGACAACAGTTGCTTGTTTCGTCACTGTTTTTGAAGCATTATCTAAATCAATAATAGCTTTTACATAAGCAACTTGGTCTAATTGACTTGATGCGCCCGTTACCGTGACGGCTCTTGGGCTAACGGTTGCTTCCCCTGCTTCATACCCATTTTTGACCTTATTTTTATCATAGCTTGCCTCTACTGAAAACTGTTTTGAATCGCGTTCTTCAATTGTTACATTTACAATATCAGGCTTAACCACTACGTTTAAATTATCAGAGATATTTCGATACTGAACCTTGACTCTATGCTGCCCTAAGCTTAAATTATCAAGGTCAATATAAGCTTGATAATCTTTTTGTAGCTTTGTTTGAGCCAAAATATTTTTAGGACCTTCCAGTGTCATAATGACCGTATCCGGAACACCTCTTACAATTCTGTTCTTCTCATTGTAGGATACTTGAACCGGAACATCTGTTAATGTTTCTACTCCAGTGTTGGCAGAACTGCTTCGGTTCAGAATTTTATTTGATGAACTGGCACCATCATCTAAATTAACAGATAAATATAACATGAAGGCTAACAGCAACGCGATAATTTTCATAACCCACGATCGATTCATCAATTTATCCATTCTTCTTCAACCTCCATTGCCAACGAGTGGAAGAAGTTGCTTTAGAAGTTGTGACTAATTCTTTTTCTAGCATTTCTCTTAATGTATCAATGGTCAATTCACGATACAATTCACCGTTTTTGGTAACGGAAATGCCTCCAGTTTCTTCAGATACAATGACAGTCACACTATCTGTTACTTCACTTATTCCTACAGCAGCACGATGGCGAGTACCTAATTCTTTTGAAATAAAAGGACTTTCAGATAAAGGTAAGTAACATGCTGCAGCGGCTACTTGATCCCGCTGTAAAATAACCGCTCCATCATGAAGTGGTGTATTCGGTATAAATAAGTTGATTAATAATTCAGAAGAAATATTAGAGTTGAGCGGTATACCTGTTTCAATATAATCACCCATACCCGTCTCTCTTTCAATTGAGATCAATGCACCTATGCGTCTTTTAGCCATATAATGCGTTGCTTTTATAATCGCCTCAATCGTAACGGTACGTTCATCTTCTTCAGGCAAATTACTGCGTGAAAACAAACGTCCTCTCCCAAGCTGTTCAAGCGCTCGGCGCAGCTCTGGCTGGAAGATAATAATAATAGCTAAAAATCCATACGTTAACGCTTGGTCCATTAACCATTGCAACGTATTTAGTCCAAGGAAGTTACTTATAAAGCGGACAACTAAAATTACCGTGATTCCTTTTAAAAGCTGTACTGCTTTTGTACCTCTTATGACCATAATTAATTTATATATGACGAACCATACCAGGAGAACATCAACAATTTTTCCTAAATATGAGAGGATTGGCAGGTCTCCAATAGGCATCTTCTCACTTCCTCTATATATGTAATAAAGATAACATAACCGTTTTATTATACCATAAAACAAAATTACACTGTAAATTACATCTTATTTTTAAATCCTTGTTCCTATATAATGTAGCCTTCTTTTTATATAAATAAAACCGTCCACTGTTCCTCTCTAACAAGATAAGCGGACGGTTTTATGTTTAACTATTAAAAGTCAACAGCTTGCTTGGCATGAGTTTTGACGTTATACCATACCCAGTCAAAAATCTTGTCTAACTCTTCAATATTGCCTGTCACTTCTCCTGCAGAAGCTAGATACTTATCACCATGTATAACAGTAACGTTTCCATCTACTTTTCCTTCAATTTTAATATCGCCATTTCTCACAGTAATATCACCTTTGACGGTCTCACCTTTTGGTACAACGACTGTTTTATCGTGAATGACCAGGTTCGGCTGCTTTGAAACAGAAAAGTCTTCATCCGTTTCCCAAGCTGAAAACACCGTGCCGGACATTAACAGCACAAATACAGCAGCTGCACTAAGAATCGGATGGTTTGTAAACCATCTATTCATTCGAATTCGATTCTTCTCACGTGGTAACCCGGCCATAACACCTGCTGTAAAGTTCATAGGTAATTCTATATGAGAAGTGCTTTGCACAAATGCAATCGTTCTTTTTAACTGATGCATATGCTGCTGACAACCTTTGCATTGGTGCAAATGCTCTTTTAATAACAGTTCATTTTCTTTTGTAATATCTCCATCTAAATGCTCATGAATGAGGTTTACATACATTTTTGGACATTTCATTCTTAGTTCACTCCTTACAAGTGGCGAAGTCGATTTCTTAAAGCTTCACGTCCTCTGTGAATTCTAGTCTTTACCGTACCAAGAGGCAGGTCTAAAATATCGCTGATTTCTTTTAACGACAGCTCATCTATATATTTTAGGACAATGACAGTTCGATATTTCTCAGGTAGCTTTAATATTTCCGACTGAATGAATTCTTGCAATTCTACTTGCTCTAGCTCTTCCTCTGGTAAGGCCTGATCGGCAGCTATTTGAGAGTACATATTTAACCCGTCGGTCCCGGCTACTTCTGCATCTAAATAATAGTCTGGCTTTTTTTTACGAATTCGATCAATACAAAGATTTGTAGCAATTCGATATAGCCAGGTGGAAAACTTTTTACTCGTGTCATAGCTATGAATATTTACATAGGCTCGAATAAACGCTTCTTGTGCAGCGTCTTGCGCTTCTTCCCGGTTTCCTAGCATTCGATAACATAGATGAAAAAGTTTATCCTTGTGATATTCTACTATGTCAGCAAACGCATCCTGGTCACCTTTTTTTACTTTTTTTATTTTTCTTTTTAATAATAAATCCATGTAACGGTTACCTCCGCCCATTGCGGGATAGTATATATACGTGTACTTTATCATAAAGTTTCACTTATGCTTAATTATTTTAACAAAAATTTGTCAAATACGTTTAAAAAGATCGTACGTAGGTTATGTAATTAGTATAGATGAAAAGAAGAGGAGTGGAAAGCTTGACTCATACAAAAGAAAACCTTTTGAATCAAATTGAAGAATGTAGAAATAACATGGTCACTCTTGCAGCAGAAAATCCTTTATCCTCACTAACAGTGGTGAGAGTAAGCTCAGAGCTAGATGGTCTATTAAATGAATATGAAAAGTTTTTCTCTATATAAAGAAGCTCTAGAATCTGAACTAAGAGCTTCTTTTTTTTATCTTCACATATGTTTCATGTACCTTTTGGTAGGCAATAATGTTTTATACTAATTTTTCTCCTAAAAGTGAGCCCATTAATGCAACAGCTACGGTAGCTGTTTTATTCCGCTCATCTAAAATAGGATTCACTTCCACAAACTCGGCAGAAGTGATTAGCTGAGATTCTGCCAACATCTCCATAGCTAAATGACTTTCTCTGTAGCTTATTCCACCGATAACTGGCGTTCCTACTCCAGGTGCATCATGTGGATCCAGTCCATCTAAATCGAGTGATAGATGAACGCCATCTGTTTTATCACGCAAATATAAAATTGTTTCTTCCATTACTTTTGTCATACCCATTCGATCTATCTCATGCATCGTATACACTTTAATTCCTTTTTCCTTTATTAGCTCTTTTTCTCCTTCATCTAAAGAACGGGCTCCGATAATCACAATATTCTCGGGCTTGACTTTAGGGGCATAGCCACCAATTCGAGTCAATGCTTCGTCTCCTATACCTATACTTGCCGCCAATGGCATACCGTGAATATTTCCGGAAGGAGACGTATCTGCTGTATTTAAATCTCCGTGTGCATCATACCAAATTACGCCTAAATTTTTATAATGACGACTTACTCCTGCTAGTGTTCCGATAGCGATGCTGTGATCTCCCCCTAGCACTAAAGGAAACCTTTTATTTGCAATAACATCACTTACGGTCTGAGCAAGTCTTTCGCTAGCATCCGCTACAGCTTTTAAATTCTTTAAGTTTGTATTTTCATCACTATGTACTCGTTCAGCTAAGGCAATTTCAATATTCCCTTTATCTTCTACACTATATCCAATATTCTCGATGCGTTCCATAACACCTGCATATCGTATCGCACTTGGCCCCATATCGACCCCTCGGCGAGTTTGACCTAAATCCATTGGTACTCCAATAATTGAAAGCTTATTCATAATATTTCCCCCCATCACAAATGTTGCTACTCTCTTATTGTAACGGCTAAATGAGCGATGGCTCAACTCGACACTTTTTTGAATATATATACAATTCTAATTTGTAGAAACTACACAAAAAAACCTTTAAGCAAATTGCTTAAAGGTTGTACGTTTATATGTATGGTGGAGCCTAGCGGGATCGAACCGCTGACCTCCTGCGTGCAAGGCAGGCGCTCTCCCAGCTGAGCTAAGGCCCCAATATGTTTTTTTATATAGAAATGGAGCGGAAGACGAGGTTCGAACTCGCGACCCCCACCTTGGCAAGGTGGTGTTCTACCACTGAACTACTTCCGCTTATTAAAATGAGCCATGAAGGACTCGAACCTTCGACCCTCTGATTAAAAGTCAGATGCTCTACCAACTGAGCTAATGGCTCTCTATGGCTGGGCTAGCTGGATTCGAACCAACGCATGACGGAATCAAAATCCGTTGCCTTACCGCTTGGCGATAGCCCAATAAAAATGGTGGAGGGGGGCAGATTCGAACTGCCGAACCCGAAGGAGCGGATTTACAGTCCGCCGCGTTTAGCCACTTCGCTACCCCTCCGATATAAATGGTGCCGGCAAGAGGACTTGAACCCCCAACCTACTGATTACAAGTCAGTTGCTCTACCAGTTGAGCTACACCGGCACGGTGGTGGAGGATGACGGGATCGAACCGCCGACCCCCTGCTTGTAAGGCAGGTGCTCTCCCAGCTGAGCTAATCCTCCACTATTATGTAGATAAAAATAAATGGTGACCCGTACGGGATTCGAACCCGTGTTACCGCCGTGAAAGGGCGGTGTCTTAACCGCTTGACCAACGGGCCAGTTGGCTCCACAGGTAGGACTCGAACCTACGACCGATCGGTTAACAGCCGATAGCTCTACCACTGAGCTACTGTGGAATAATAATAGCCTGGCAACGTCCTACTCTCACAGGGACAAAGTCCCAACTACCATCGGCGCTAAAGAGCTTAACTTCCGTGTTCGGTATGGGAACGGGTGTGACCTCTTCGCTATCGCCACCAGACAAATTATATTATACATGATTTGATAAAGAAAGCAAGACTTTTTTGAAAAAGTTTTGTTCTCTCAAAACTAGATAACTGTTTGCTGAGTAAAGCTTACGCTTTTAAAGTTTGGTTAAGTCCTCGATCGATTAGTATCAGTCAGCTACACATGTCGCCACGCTTCCACCTCTGACCTATCAACCTGATCATCTTTCAGGGATCTTACTAGCTTGCGCTATGGGAAATCTCATCTTGAGGGGGGCTTCATGCTTAGATGCTTTCAGCACTTATCCCGTCCACACATAGCTACCCAGCGATGCCTTTGGCAAGACAACTGGTACACCAGCGGTGTGTCCATCCCGGTCCTCTCGTACTAAGGACAGCTCCTCTCAAATTTCCTACGCCCACGACGGATAGGGACCGAACTGTCTCACGACGTTCTGAACCCAGCTCGCGTACCGCTTTAATGGGCGAACAGCCCAACCCTTGGGACCGACTACAGCCCCAGGATGCGATGAGCCGACATCGAGGTGCCAAACCTCCCCGTCGATGTGGACTCTTGGGGGAGATAAGCCTGTTATCCCCGGGGTAGCTTTTATCCGTTGAGCGATGGCCCTTCCATGCGGAACCACCGGATCACTAAGCCCGACTTTCGTCCCTGCTCGACTTGTAGGTCTCGCAGTCAAGCTCCCTTGTGCCTTTACACTCTACGAATGATTTCCAACCATTCTGAGGGAACCTTTGGGCGCCTCCGTTACATTTTAGGAGGCGACCGCCCCAGTCAAACTGCCCACCTGACACTGTCTCCCGGCCCGATCAGGGCCGCGGGTTAGAATTTCAATACAGCCAGGGTAGTATCCCACCGACGCCTCCACCGAAGCTAGCGCTCCGGCTTCTCAGGCTCCTACCTATCCTGTACAAGCTGTACCAAAATTCAATATCAGGCTACAGTAAAGCTCCACGGGGTCTTTCCGTCCTGTCGCGGGTAACCTGCATCTTCACAGGTACTATAATTTCACCGAGTCTCTCGTTGAGACAGTGCCCAGATCGTTACGCCTTTCGTGCGGGTCGGAACTTACCCGACAAGGAATTTCGCTACCTTAGGACCGTTATAGTTACGGCCGCCGTTTACTGGGGCTTCGATTCAGAGCTTCTCCCAAAGGATAACCCCTCCTCTTAACCTTCCAGCACCGGGCAGGCGTCAGCCCCTATACTTCGCCTTGCGGCTTCGCAGAGACCTGTGTTTTTGCTAAACAGTCGCCTGGGCCTATTCACTGCGGCTCTCTCGGGCTATACACCCTACCAGAGCACCCCTTCTCCCGAAGTTACGGGGTCATTTTGCCGAGTTCCTTAACGAGAGTTCTCTCGATCACCTTAGGATTCTCTCCTCGCCTACCTGTGTCGGTTTGCGGTACGGGCACCTCCCGCCTCGCTAGAGGCTTTTCTTGGCAGTGTGGAATCAGGAACTTCGGTACTATAATTCCCTCGTCATCACAGCTCAGCCTTTATGATGAGCGGATTTGCCTACTCATCAGCCTAACTGCTTGAACGCGCATATCCAGCAGCGCGCTTACCCTATCCTACTGCGTCCCCCCATTACTCAAACGGCGGGGAGGTGGTACAGGAATATCAACCTGTTGGCCATCGCCTACGCTTTTCAGCCTCGGCTTAGGTCCCGACTAACCCTGAGCGGACGAGCCTTCCTCAGGAAACCTTAGGCATTCGGTGGACAAGATTCTCACTTGTCTTTCGCTACTCATACCGGCATTCTCACTTCTAAGCGCTCCACCAGTCCTTACGGTCTGACTTCACAGCACTTAGAACGCTCTCCTACCACTGACATCTAAGATGTCAATCCACAGCTTCGGTGATACGTTTAGCCCCGGTACATTTTCGGCGCAGAGTCACTCGACCAGTGAGCTATTACGCACTCTTTAAATGGTGGCTGCTTCTAAGCCAACATCCTGGTTGTCTAAGCAACTCCACATCCTTTTCCACTTAACGTATACTTGGGGACCTTAGCTGGTGGTCTGGGCTGTTTCCCTTTTGACTACGGATCTTATCACTCGCAGTCTGACTCCCATGGATAAGTCTTTGGCATTCGGAGTTTGACTGAATTCGGTAACCCGTTGGGGGCCCCTAGTCCAATCAGTGCTCTACCTCCAAGACTCTCACAACATGAGGCTAGCCCTAAAGCTATTTCGGAGAGAACCAGCTATCTCCAGGTTCGATTGGAATTTCTCCGCTACCCACACCTCATCCCCGCACTTTTCAACGTGCGTGGGTTCGGGCCTCCATTCAGTGTTACCTGAACTTCACCCTGGACATGGGTAGATCACCTGGTTTCGGGTCTACAACCACATACTAAACGCCCTATTCAGACTCGCTTTCGCTACGGCTCCGCCTTATCAGCTTAACCTTGCATGGGATCGTAACTCGCCGGTTCATTCTACAAAAGGCACGCCATCACCCGTTAACGGGCTCTGACTACTTGTAGGCACACGGTTTCAGGATCTCTTTCACTCCCCTTCCGGGGTGCTTTTCACCTTTCCCTCACGGTACTGGTTCACTATCGGTCACTAGGTAGTATTTAGCCTTGGGAGATGGTCCTCCCAGCTTCCGACGGAATTTCACGTGTTCCGCCGTACTCAGGATCCACTCAAGAGGGAACGAAGTTTCAACTACAGGGTTGTTACCTTCTTCGACGGACCTTTCCAGGTCGCTTCATTTACTTCGTTCCTTTGTAACTCCGTATAGAGTGTCCTACAACCCCAAGAGGCAAGCCTCTTGGTTTGGGCTAATTCCGTTTCGCTCGCCGCTACTCAGGAAATCGCATTTGCTTTCTCTTCCTCCGGGTACTTAGATGTTTCAGTTCCCCGGGTCTGCCTTCAATATCCTATGTATTCAGATAAAGATACTGTTCCATTACGAACAGTGGGTTTCCCCATTCGGAAATCTCCGGATCAAAGCTCACTTACAGCTCCCCGAAGCATATCGGTGTTAGTCCCGTCCTTCATCGGCTCCTAGTGCCAAGGCATTCACCGTGCGCCCTTTCTAACTTAACCATTAGCGAATAAATGGTACAACATAATGTTGTGTTATTTATTGGTTTGATTAAAGAAAAGTTTCACTTTTCCTCAGCAATTACTGTTATCTAGTTTTCAAAGAACAATCGCAACCAAAATTCTTCTTATCTAGTAAGAAGAAAGTAGTATGCTTTCTATAATTGAGAGATTGAACTCTCAAAACTGAACAAAGTGTCAAAACGTACGTCATGTAAAAATCCTTAGAAAGGAGGTGATCCAGCCGCACCTTCCGATACGGCTACCTTGTTACGACTTCACCCCAATCATCTGTCCCACCTTAGGCGGCTAGCTCCTTACGGTTACTCCACCGACTTCGGGTGTTACAAACTCTCGTGGTGTGACGGGCGGTGTGTACAAGGCCCGGGAACGTATTCACCGCGGCATGCTGATCCGCGATTACTAGCGATTCCAGCTTCATGTAGGCGAGTTGCAGCCTACAATCCGAACTGAGAATGGTTTTATGGGATTGGCTTGACCTCGCGGTCTTGCAGCCCTTTGTACCATCCATTGTAGCACGTGTGTAGCCCAGGTCATAAGGGGCATGATGATTTGACGTCATCCCCACCTTCCTCCGGTTTGTCACCGGCAGTCACCTTAGAGTGCCCAACTAAATGCTGGCAACTAAGATCAAGGGTTGCGCTCGTTGCGGGACTTAACCCAACATCTCACGACACGAGCTGACGACAACCATGCACCACCTGTCACTCTGTCCCCCGAAGGGGAACGCTCTATCTCTAGAGTTGTCAGAGGATGTCAAGACCTGGTAAGGTTCTTCGCGTTGCTTCGAATTAAACCACATGCTCCACCGCTTGTGCGGGCCCCCGTCAATTCCTTTGAGTTTCAGTCTTGCGACCGTACTCCCCAGGCGGAGTGCTTAATGCGTTAGCTGCAGCACTAAAGGGCGGAAACCCTCTAACACTTAGCACTCATCGTTTACGGCGTGGACTACCAGGGTATCTAATCCTGTTTGCTCCCCACGCTTTCGCGCCTCAGCGTCAGTTACAGACCAAAAAGCCGCCTTCGCCACTGGTGTTCCTCCACATCTCTACGCATTTCACCGCTACACGTGGAATTCCGCTTTTCTCTTCTGCACTCAAGTTCCCCAGTTTCCAATGACCCTCCACGGTTGAGCCGTGGGCTTTCACATCAGACTTAAGAAACCGCCTGCGCGCGCTTTACGCCCAATAATTCCGGATAACGCTTGCCACCTACGTATTACCGCGGCTGCTGGCACGTAGTTAGCCGTGGCTTTCTGGTTAGGTACCGTCAAGGTACGAGCAGTTACTCTCGTACTTGTTCTTCCCTAACAACAGAGTTTTACGACCCGAAAGCCTTCATCACTCACGCGGCGTTGCTCCGTCAGACTTTCGTCCATTGCGGAAGATTCCCTACTGCTGCCTCCCGTAGGAGTCTGGGCCGTGTCTCAGTCCCAGTGTGGCCGATCACCCTCTCAGGTCGGCTATGCATCGTTGCCTTGGTGAGCCGTTACCTCACCAACTAGCTAATGCACCGCGGGCCCATCTGTAAGTGATAGCCGAAACCATCTTTCAATCATCTCCCATGAAGGAGAAGATCCTATCCGGTATTAGCTTCGGTTTCCCGAAGTTATCCCAGTCTTACAGGCAGGTTGCCCACGTGTTACTCACCCGTCCGCCGCTAACGTCATAGAAGCAAGCTTCTAATCAGTTCGCTCGACTTGCATGTATTAGGCACGCCGCCAGCGTTCATCCTGAGCCAGGATCAAACTCTCCGAAGAAATGTTTGACTTGCTCATTTAAAAAATAAAAATTAACGTTGACGTTTGTCGCTTTGTTCAGTTTTCAAAGTTCAACCGCCGCTCTTGAGCGACTTTCTTATATTAACAAGTTGTCTTTCATTTGTCAACAACTTTTTAATATTTTATTTCTGATGAATTGCGATTGTTTTCCAATCACTCATCAGCGACATTTAATAATTTAACATCTGTGCTGTATAAAAGTCAACACTTTTTGAAAAGTTTTTTTCGTTTTATCAAAAAATCTTATTTACTTCCCTGCTTTCGCCGAATCTTAGCAAGATCTTTGAAAGGATTTGATACTTTTCTTGAATGTTTCGTTCAAGAACTACATGATTCAAACTTTGTTGAAAAGCAACGTTTGATCTCTTTATTTCTTCTCTAAGTAGTGCTTCTAACTCTAAACACTCCACCTGATTAAATAAACAAATTTTCATTGATTCACCTGCTTTTTGCGACATTGATTCTCACACATCAAAATAAAATCAGTTGTTCTTTTCCTTACCTGTTATTAATTGTAGACAAAACGCATACAAATTAGACAAGTACTACTTATTAAATGAGGTGACAAAATGAATATGTTTTATACTATTCGAGCCAAAAGAATCAAACAGACCATGCTTATCGTAGTTGCTGCGTTTTTTACAAGTTTTTTTCTCTATGCTCAGCAGACGTTTCACTTTCCCGTGTTTTCAACGGATAACGGTCCAAGAGCTGTTTATAAGGCGGATGATAAAAATCCGGAAGTTGCTCTGACCTTTAACATCAGCTGGGGAGATGAAAGAGCTATTCCCATTCTGAATGAACTAAAAAGACAGCATATTGAACATGCTACTTTCTTTTTATCTGCTTCATGGGCTGAACGTCACCCAGATATTGTAGAGCGCATTAAGAAAGAAGGTCACGAAATTGGCACAATGGGCTATGACTATACTTCTTATACAAGCCTAAAACCTAATGAGATTAGACAGGATCTTGCAAAATCAAAGAAAGTCTTTGATTCTCTAGGCCTTAAAGATGTTCACCTTCTTCGTCCTCCTAACGGGCAATTTAATAAAGACATCTTAAAATTAACAGCAGATATAGGATATACTACTGTTCACTGGAGCATTGATTCTAAAGACTGGACAAATCCAGGGGTTGAAAAAATTGTCTCGAATGTTACAAAGCCTTTAAACGGGGGAGATATTATATTGCTGCACGCGTCTGACTCCGCTCAACAAACAGCAAAGGCTATTCCATATATCAAGAATTCATTACAAAATAAAAAAGTCTCAAACGTAAGTATTTCAACATTAATTTCAAATTCAAAAACCCAAGTAAAAGATATCCGCTAAGATTTATTCCCACTGTATATGGAAAGCAAAAGCAGACAAATATACTATTTGTCTGCTTTTGCTATTCTTGCGTGCGTAAGAAATTTCGGCAAAATAAGAAGTTGATACATATTACAAATTAGAAGTGGAAACAACATAAGGTAAAGCCAGCTTTCTTCATTCGTTCGCAGCGCGGGGAACCATTCAATTGTCGTTACAACAATCATAAAAAACAGCGCTGGTACAAAAGCCTCTTTATTCGTCTGCTTTTTCTTTGCATACGCCACTAACAACCCCACCGCTAACAAGAAAACGCTTAACAAAATATACTTACCTATGCCTTCTCCCGCTTGTTTAAAGAACTTATATCGAAAATAAGCAACGTCAAATAATACAAATAAAACAAATACAATTTGAACCGATTTCCAAAGAGATGCAGATTTAAAAATTCCCAACCCAAATCGGTGAATAGTTAAATATGCAAAGAACCCCATTTGGCTAATTAAACTAAAAATAAACCCTACGCCTACGAGCCATGTTAAAACAGCAACAATTTCTCCTATCTTTCCTTGTTGAAATAAGTGACCGTATTCCCCCCAGCGCACCGCAAACCCAACAACAGCTGTACTTATACCCCCAACAGCTAACGTGGTTAGAAATAGACGAACCCAATTTCGACTATTCACTTCCATCTCCCCCATAAGTTACAAAATTGTACCTTTTCATAAATTGTACCAATCACGTTTTGAAAAATCTAGAGCTCTTTTATGAATAAAAAACCTTGATTATCTCATATTAAGCGTAAGCATATTAGGAAAGGAGCTCATTACTATGAAAAAGCGACTCATGCTCCTCATTTATATAGGAATGTGTATGCTTTTAGCTACAGCCTGTGCACCGCAAGATGAAGAGAACAATGGTATGGATTATGATCAAACAAAGAAAATGGTTGTTGATATTTTAAAAACAGATGAAGGAAAAAAAGCAGTCGAGGCAATTATGAAAGACCCTTCTGTTAGACAAGATATTTTAATGGATCAAAACGCGATAAAAGATACAATTTCTCAAACCTTAGTATCAGATAAGGGCGTGGAATTTTGGAAAAAAGCCATGGATGATCCGAAGTTTGCTGAAAGCTTTGCTAAAAGTTTGGAAAAAGAAAATAAGACGGTCATCAAACAACTAATGAAAGATCCTGAATATCAAGGAATGCTTCAAGATGTTTTAAAGGATCCGGCTATGGAAAAAGAAGTACTGACTGTTTTAAAGAGTAAAGAATATCGCACTTATTTACAAAAGATTATGACCGAAACGTTTGATAGCCCTCTTTATCAATCTAAAATTCAAGACATTCTTTTGAAAGCCGCTGAAGAAACACAAGGTGGACAAAAACAAAGCAGCGACGATGGCGGTTCTTCTTCCGCTGGATCTGACTCAGGCGGAGAACAGCAACAGCAGTGATTAAATACGCATCTCACATGAGATGCGTATTTAATTATGTCATTTATTTTTATTAAAAAACCTAAATGACTTCTTTATATTTTTTAATACTTAGTATTTTTATTGGAATTGTAAACTTTAATTCTTAGCTTTATGGTAAAATATTAGAAATTAACACAATCGTTTTATAGCAAAAGGAGGGAATTCGATGGAATTTCGCGTTATTAAAACGTTTCAAACCATTGTTCGTTTAGGAAGCTTTCAATTAGCCGCTGAATATTTAAAGTACTCTCAGCCTACCATTACACTGCACATTCAAAAGTTAGAATCCGAACTAGGATTTAAGCTTTTAGAACGAGGAAAAAGCATTAAACTTACTGAAGCAGGTAAAATCTTTTACGAACGGGCAAATATTTTACTAAAGGAATATGAATATCTAAATAATACCTTAAAGGATTATTCAACAGGCGAAGCTGGCACGATCCGTATAGGTGCTGCAGAGCCTACAGCAAGCAGTCGACTGCCTTCCATTCTCTCATTATTTAAAAAAAGATATCCCAACACAGAAATTAGCTTACTCGTTGCAGACGAAAAGCACCTTCATCAACATATACGCAATCAAGAAATTGATTTCGCGATTGGCACTGTATCAGAATCGTTCAGAGATATAGAGTTTGAGGCATTGCTAACGGAAAAACTTGTGCTGCTACTACCATTCAATCATGCGCTAACAAAAAGAAAAACAATCTTTGCAAAAGATTTAATACACGAAACGCTGATTACAGCTGGGCAATCTTCCGTTCAAAAGAAAATTGAGCAGCTAATCTTTGAACGAACAGGACAGCTGCCTGCTAAAGTCCAGTTAGGCACTATTAGCACACTTCAGCATTTTGTAAAAGAAAACTTAGGAATAGCCGTTGTTCCACAAATAAGCGCAACTCTTCCGCCGGATCAAGTGGTGGTTAAAACGATTCATGACTTACATGAGGGGCCTGCAATCGGCATTTTAAAGCACCAGTCTCACACCGTAAGTACAGCTGGAAAAACATTTTTAGCTCTCTTAAAACAAAACCTCGCATTTGATTTAAAAAAGACGCAGATTGAACTCTCTGTATAATAATAAAAAGCACGCGCTCGAACAGCGCGTGCTTTTTATTATTTTCCTGTTGCTGCTTTTTCATTTTCGCAAATAAATGCAATCTTGCTTGCAATCTCTCCATATATTTGACCTAAACGATGCGATTCGTCGTAAATGGAAGGTGCAAAATCTTCTTCATTCCAATCAGGCTGACTTAACGGAAGCTGTCCTAACAGCTCTGTCTGAAGTTCCTCAGCCAGTTTTGGACCCCCGCCTTTACCAAATACATACTCTTTTTCCCCTGTTAGCTGGCTTTCAAAGTAAGCCATATTTTCTACAACTCCAATGACCTCATGATCGGTTTTCAAAGCCATAGCACCCGCTCTAGCTGCAACAAATGCCGCTGTAGGATGTGGTGTTGTAATAATCACTTCTTTACAAGCAGGAAGCATGGAGTGAACGTCTAATGCGACATCACCTGTTCCTGGGGGTAAGTCTAGTAAAAGATAATCTAATTCTCCCCATTCAACTTCTGTAAAGAAGCTCGTCAACATTTTTCCGAGCATAGGTCCTCGCCAGATAACAGGTGAATTATCTTCTACAAAGAAGCCCATGGAAATAACTTTTACTCCGAAACGATCAACTGGAATAATCTTTTCACCTTCTACTACAGGACGTTGTGTGATTCCCATCATGTCTGGGACGCTGAATCCATAAATGTCAGCATCAATTAAACCAACTTTTTTTCCTAAACGAGCTAGAGAAACGGCTAAGTTAACAGAGACTGTTGATTTACCAACGCCTCCTTTACCGCTGGCAATAGCAATAAATTCAGGTGCATTCGGACTAGTTAGTAAGTTGCCAGTATTCGGCTGCTCAGCTCGGTACTGCTGAAGTTCCTCAGGCGTAAACTCAACAAATCGCAGTCCAACCGACTGTACACCTGCTTTTTTTAATTCTTCTACAATTGTGCCTTGCAGGCTCAACTGTTCACTCGTACCTGTTTTTGCAACAGCAATCTTCAGGCTTATATGCTGTTTTTCAGCTTTGATTGTTATTTCTTTAATCGCATCTGTTTCTGATAGTTTTTTATTTAAAAATGGATCTGTAATTTCCCCTACTACTTCTTTTACTTGCTTTTCCGTTAGCATACTCCCACCACCATGTTAAAATCTATTTATTTATACTATCAAGTATATCATACATATTAGATTTTTCTGAATAGAAGGGTGCTATGCTTTTTATTTAGGCTTTTCTCCAGTAAAATACCGGCTGACTCCTTCATAAATGGATTCAGCTAACTTTTTTTGATAGCGTTTCGATTGAAGCATTTTACGTTCTGTAGGATTTGACAAGAATCCTACTTCAACCAAAGCACCGGGTGGCTTAGAATGCTTAAGAAGGTAAAGAGTTTGAATAGCTTTTGCTTCACGGGTCGTATTGTCCAGATTATTTCTTAGCTCTTGTTGAATGAGTTTGGCCACTTGCTCGTTTTCTTTTAGGGATCCGTAATAGAAAGTTTGAGCCCCTCTCCACGCAGAGGATGGAATAGCATTCAAGTGAATACTTAAGTACAAATCAGCGTTGGATTTATTAATCATCGTTAAGCGATTTTTTAAGTCTTCTACTTTTCTGCGACTGTATCCTCTTGTATCTTTGGCCGCTAGGTCTTCGTCTTTTTCTCTCGTCATAATAACAAGTGCCCCTTGCTCTTGCAGATAGTCTCGAAGCATTAACGAAATTTTAAGAGTTATTTCTTTTTCAAGCACCTCATCCTCTCCTACCGCTCCTCCATCAACACCGCCATGTCCAGGATCTAGTACAATAACTTTCCCGCTAAGAGGAAGTGAAAGCGAACCGGATGATGTTCTATGATCTATTTGATATTGTACAATGACAAAAAGAACAAGAAGCGCTATAATTGTGCTCATTATTTTTACTTTAGACATTTTATCCCTTCCCTTCTTGCCTCACCTATTTATTTCTATATGGGACAAGAACGGGAATTATGAGTACTTTTTAATGCAAACGTAAACGGCGTCTTTTTTCTGCGGTTCGATAACCTTCTTTCCACCAGTCTTGCACATATCCTTGACACAAATAATACAGACCATCTTGATAAAGATCTGTTACAGACATGCTGACGGCTCCGTACAATGTATCAATTAAAAGAGACTCTTCTTGCTTACTGTGCTTCTGAACATCTTCGTAGCCTTTACCACGTTTACTCAACCGGGCACCTAATAAAAATGATTCGATAGCAATGTCAAGACAGTACTCCTCCACATGTTCGTCTCCTAGCATATTCCACTGAAACATTGGATGAAAATAACGGCGCAGCCTCTCTTGAAGCAAATCAAACGATAGTTCCCTTAGGACTTTGCGTTCATATTTCATTTCTTTTTCATAACGTTTTTCTTTTAAATATGTAACCTCGTTCACGATAACGCCTCCCTTTTTTACATATTGTCTGCACAAGCCTTCGTCTCATACGCAAACAACAAATAAAAAAAGCCTTGGTCCAAAGACCAAGGCTTGAAACGTAATATAAAATTAACGTTTTGAGAATTGTGGTGCACGACGAGCGCCTTTAAGACCGTATTTTTTACGTTCTTTCGCACGAGCGTCACGAGTTAATAGACCAGCACGTTTTAATGTTCCACGGTATTCAGGGTCTGCTTCTAATAAAGCACGAGAGATTCCGTGACGAATAGCGCCAGCTTGACCTGCATAACCTCCACCATTAACGTTTACAAATACGTCATAGTTACCTACAGTTTCAGTTAAAGCAAGTGGTTGTTTTACTACTTCACGTAGTGCAGCAAATGGAATGTATTCTTCGATTTCACGACCGTTGATTGTTACGCGACCGTTACCTGGTACTAAACGTACACGAGCAACAGAGCTTTTACGACGACCAGTTCCGTAATATTGTACCTGTGCCAAGATAATAACCTCCTCTTATTAATTATCCGCGAAGTTCGTAAACTTCTGGTTTTTGTGCTTCATGTGGATGTGTTTCACCAGCATACACATGTAATTTTTTGAACATTTGACGGCCTAGGCTACCTTTTGGAAGCATGCCTTTGATTCCTAATTCAAGCATTTTCTCAGAGTAGTTAGTACGCATTTCTAATGCTGTACGTTGTTTCAAACCACCTGGGTGCATGCTGTGACGGTAATAAATTTTATCAGTTAATTTTTTACCTGTTAATTCGATTTTTGACGCATTGATAAGGATCACGTGATCACCAGTATCAACATGTGGTGTAAAAGTTGGTTTATGTTTACCGCGTAAGATTGATGCTACTTCACTTGCTAAACGACCTAAAGTTTTACCTTCAGCATCGACAACATACCATTTACGCTCTACTTCGTTTGCTTTCGCCATGAAAGTTGTACGCATGAGTTTCCCTCCTAATTTTCATCATCAATTATAAAATTATTTCAACCTTCTATTTCAACACGATTAATTTCCGGGGCTAACCGTGGGGTTAAAATACATACCATATGATATATTATATCTTTAAGCTACTAATGTCAAGAAAATGTTACACCAGGTTTAGTTGTCATAGAAAACGCGCCATAAATATAGTCCTTGCGAAGGCGCAGTTTTCCCTGCACGAGGACGTGATTTGCTTTCTAGAATATCTTTTATAGCATCTGGTTCAATACGGCCTTGTCCTACTTCTAAAAGCGTTCCAACAAGAATACGAACCATATTATACAGAAAGCCACTTCCAACGAATCTAAACACAAGCTGACTATTCTCTTCATACATATCAATCTTGTAAATCGTACGAATCTTATCTTCCACTTCTGTCCTCGCTGAACAAAAGCTTGTAAAGTCGTGTGTACCGAGTAAATATGTGATGGCTTTTTTCATTTTTGAGTAGTCTAATGGATAAGGGTAATGGTATGCATAAGAACGAGTGAAAGGATTTCGATCTTCGCCGCGCAAAATATGATAGCGATACTCTTTTGAAGTAACGTCATACCGGGCGTGAAAATGTGCATCAACTTCACATACATTCTTCATTACAATATCATCTGGTAGCATTGAATTCAATGCTTTTTTCCACTTATCACATGGAATATTTAGGTTTGTGTCAAAATGAATGACTTGCCCCTGTGCATGAACATTTGTGTCCGTTCGTCCAGAGGCGTAAATCGGAACTTTTTTGTTATGCATTTTCTCTAAAACGGCTTCAATCTCCAGTTGAACTGTTCGCTTATTGGGCTGAACTTGATAACCTGAAAAGTGTGTGCCGTCGTATGCAACTATACATTTTAAACGTTTCATCTTTTCACCAAACAATCTTTACGTTCTAATCAGCACTAAAACAACTGCTACTGCCAGCAGAAGTAAAAGCATAATTGTATCTATGCTTCCCCATTTTAATTGACGATACTTTGTACGCCCTTCTCCGCCTTTATATCCTCTTGCCTCCATGGCAATAGCTAGCTCTTCAGCACGCTTAAATGAACCTATAAATAAAGGAACAAGCAAAGGAACGACAGCTTTCAACCGATCCGTAACAGGACCGCTGCTAAAGTCCACTCCTCGTGCTGTCTGCGCTTTAATAATTTTATCTGTCTCTTCCATCAATGTAGGAATAAAGCGAAGAGAAATGGACATCATTAAAGCTAATTCATGAACAGGAAGCTTGAGCTTTTTAAATGGATTCAACAAGCTTTCCATTCCATCTGTTACTTCAATGGGCGTAGTCGTTAACGTTAGCATCGTCGTAATTAAAATTAAGAACAAGAAGCGCAAGGAAATTAAAACACCTTGAATAAGGCCGCCTTTATAGACAGAAAACCATCCCCATTCAAACAAAAGAGGACCTTCCTTCGTCATAAAAATGTGCAAAAGAAACGTGATGATAATAATAAATAGAACGGGCTTTAACCCTCTTAAAATAAAGGAAACGGGCACTTTACTCATGGCCACTATCACAAGGGTATACACACCTAAAAAAGAATAGCCGATAGGGTTATTTGCTAAAAACACAATTAATACATACGCAAATACGAGAAGCAGCTTGGCCCGAGGATCCATTCGATGGACAACAGAATGACCCGGGACATACTTACCAATAATGATTGAGTTCATCATATTCGTTCACCTTGCTGCATAAGGTGCTGCACTTTCTCTACCACTTCAGAAAAGGTAATAACCGTATCCGATGCTTCAAGCTGAAATTTCTCTTGCAGCTTCAGCATAAAGCGAAGCGATTCTGGAACATCCAATCCATATTCTTTTAGCTGCGTATCCTGACCGAAAACTTCTCTAGGTGACCCTTTCATCGCAATCGTTCCTTTATTCATTACAATTAGCTCATCAGCGTACATAGCTGCATCTTCCATGCTGTGAGTCACGAGAATCGTCGTCAAGCCTTTTTCTTTATGAAGACGATAAATCATATTCATAATTTCTTGACGGCCTCTAGGGTCCAATCCAGCAGTTGGCTCATCTAAAATTAGCACATTAGGATTCATCGCTAGAATACCTGCTATCGCTACACGACGCATTTGTCCACCACTCAAATCAAAAGGAGATCTGGTGAGAATGTCTTCTGGCAACCCCACTAACTTGATAAGCTCTCGTGCTTTTTGCTTTGCTTCTTCTTCCGAAATGCCATAATTCATTGGTCCAAAAGCTATATCTTTTTCCACCGTTTCTTCAAAAAGCTGATGTTCTGGAAATTGAAACACCACGCCTACTTGCTGACGAATAGCTTTTAAATTCTTTTCTTTTCGATTGGCTTTAATAGTGCGCTCACCGATTTGAATTTCACCAGCAGTTGGCTTCAATAAGGCATTCAGATGCTGTATGATTGTTGATTTCCCAGAACCAGTATGGCCAATAACAGCCAAAAATGTACCTGATTGAATGCTTAAATTTAAGTCATGCAGAGCAATTCGTTCAAATGGTGTATTAACTTGATAACGATGCTCTACTTCTTTGAATATAATGTCCATAGTTCGTCCACCAAGTCCTCATCTGTTAAATGAATTTTTGATAAAGGAATTCCTACGGAAGCAAAACGATGGCTTAGTTTAACGGAAAACGGCAAGTCTAGTCCAATATCCGTTAACTTGGAACCTAATGCAAATACTTCGCGTGGAGTACCTGTTGCATAGATCTTCCCTTTGTTCATCACAACGACTCTGTCAGCCATTGCTACTTCATCTAAATCGTGGGTAATTGAAATAACCGTCAGTTGTTTTTCTTCTTTTAATTTTCTAACAGTTTCAAGTACTTCAGTTCGTCCAATAGGATCTAACATAGATGTTGCTTCATCTAGAATGATAACAGATGGCTGTACGGCAATTATACCCGCAATGGCCACACGCTGTTTTTGTCCACCTGATAGCTGATGAGGCTCTTGATCCAGAAAAGCACTCATATTGACCATTTCGATTGCTTCAGGTATACGTTTTTCCATAATTTCAAATGGAATCCCGTTGTTTTCAAGCCCAAACGCAATATCATCTTGAACGGTTGAGCCAACAAATTGATTATCTGGGTTTTGAAACACCATTCCAATCTGCTTGCGCACATCCCATATTGTTTCTTCAGATAAAAGAGTATCGCCCACTCGAACCGTTCCTTTTTCAGGTAGCAAAAGGCCGTTTAGAATTCGTGCCAGCGTCGATTTCCCAGATCCATTATGTCCAGCTATCGCTAACCATTCACCTTTATAAGCAGAGAGAGAAAGGTGATCTAATGTTAGGTCTGCTTCAGGATCGTATCGAAAGCATAAATCTTTTACCTCTAAAGACATTTCTTTCAACGCTATCTTCCTCTCAGCTTTTTCTATTGCAGCATTGCCTACATTGGTTTTTTACGCTATTTACCCGGTTTAAGGTATAAAAAAAGGGCAACGACTAGTTACACACTGTCTCGCCCTTTTCTATCTGTATTAAAAATATTAAACTAATTCAATGATAACCATTGGAGCACCGTCACCACGGCGAGGTCCAACTTTTAAGATACGAGTGTAACCGCCTTGGCGATCTTCGTAGCGAGTAGCGATATCGCTGAATAGTTTTTGTAAAGCGCTTTGACCAGCTTCCTCGTTAGCTACTTCATTACGGATGTAAGATGCAGCTTGACGACGAGCGTGTAGATCTCCACGTTTACCTAAAGTAATCATTTTTTCAACAGTTGAACGTAATTCTTTTGCACGAGCTTCAGTTGTCTCAATGCGTTCACTGATGATTAAATCAGTTGTTAAATCACGAAGAAGCGCCTTGCGTTGTGCGCTTGTACGACCTAATTTACGGTAAGACATGTGAGGTCCCCTCCTTTGTTAAGTAGTTAAACAGGTAGATATAATCAGTCGTCCTTACGTAGACCCAAACCTAATTCTTCAAGTTTAGCTTTAACTTCTTCTAAAGATTTACGGCCTAAGTTACGAACTTTCATCATATCTTCTTCTGTTTTATTAGCAAGCTCTTGTACAGTATTGATGCCTGCTCGTTTTAAGCAGTTGTAAGAACGAACAGATAAATCCAGTTCCTCGATCGTCATCTCTAGAACTTTTTCTTTCTGGTCTTCTTCTTTTTCTACCATGATCTCTGCTTTTTGAGCTTCATCTGTTAAGTTAACGAAGATATTTAAGTGTTCCGTTAGAATCTTTGCACCTAAAGCAACAGCTTTTTCTGGCTCGATGCTACCGTCAGTCCAAACATCCAACGTTAACTTATCGTAATTTGTCATTTGACCAACACGAGTATTTTCTACATAATACGATACGCGAGTAACAGGCGTATAGATTGAGTCAATTGGAAGTACACCAATTGGTTGGTCTTCACGCTTGTTAGCATCGGCAGGATTATAACCTCGACCTGTGCGAGCAGTAAGTCTCATACGGAAATGAGCATCTGACTCAAGTGTTGCAATATGAAGATCCGGATTTAGAACTTCGATATCACTGTCTGCTTGAATGTCAGCAGCCGTTACTGTACCAGGACCTTTAACATCGATCTCAAGTGTTTTCTCTTCATCAGAGTAAATCTTTAACGCTAACTTTTTAACGTTTAAAATGATGTTTGTTACATCTTCAACAACTCCAGGAACTGTTGAAAATTCATGTAATACACCTTCAATTTGAATAGATGTTACAGCTGCACCAGGGAGTGAGGATAATAGGATACGACGTAAGGAGTTACCCAAAGTAGTACCATATCCACGCTCAAGTGGTTCGACGACGAATTTACCGTACTTTCTATCATCGCTGATTTCTACCGTTTCGATTTTTGGCTTTTCAATCTCTATCAATATAAACCCTCCTTCAAAACGTCGAAACCTCGGCTAGACGGCTGATTTCTCAAATGCCTAACCGAAATTCCCTATTAGACAGTTCCCGAATGTGCACAACAAATGGAAAACATTTCGTTGCATGAATAAATTCTACACCATCATCATTATAGACAACGAAATAGAATCTATACATATTAATTATACACGACGACGTTTTGGTGGGCGGCATCCGTTGTGAGGTACAGGAGTAACATCTCTAATAGCTGTTACTTCTAAACCTGCAGCTTGAAGAGCACGGATAGCTGCTTCACGACCAGCACCAGGGCCTTTAACTGTAACTTCAAGAGTTTTCATTCCGTTATCCATAGAAACTTTTGCAGCAGCTTCAGCAGCCATTTGCGCAGCAAATGGAGTGGATTTACGAGAACCTCTGAAGCCAAGTGCGCCTGCACTAGACCAAGCAATCGCATTACCGTGAACATCTGTAATTGTTACAATAGTGTTATTAAACGTTGAGCGAATATGAGCTACACCAGCTTCAATATTCTTTTTCACGCGACGTTTACGTGTATTAGTTTTACGTGCCATCTGTTAATGACCTCCCTTACTAATTATTTCTTCTTGTTCGCTACAGTACGGCGTGGGCCTTTACGTGTACGAGCATTGTTTTTACTGTTTTGACCACGAACTGGTAAACTACGACGGTGGCGGATACCACGGTATGAACCAATCTCAATTAAACGTTTGATGTTTAAAGAAACTTCACGACGAAGATCGCCTTCTACTTTATAGCTATCTAAAATATCACGAATTTTACCTAATTCTTCTTCTGTTAAGTCACGAACGCGAGTATCTTCAGAAACTCCAGCTTCAGCTAGAACTTTTTCAGCAGTTGGACGACCAATACCGAAAATGTATGTTAATGAAATTACTACACGCTTGTCACGAGGAATATCAACACCAGCAATACGTGCCATATGAATAGTGCACCTCCTTATTGATTAACCTTGTTTTTGTTTATGCTTAGGGTTTTCACAAATTACCATTACTTTACCTTTTCTACGGATAACTTTACATTTTTCGCAGATTGGTTTAACTGATGGTCTGACTTTCATGTTTCATACCTCCTTGATAGTACGGAGTGCATAGGTTTTATTTGAAACGGTACGTAATTCTACCGCGAGTTAAATCGTATGGTGACAATTCTACAGTTACTTTATCACCAGGTAAGATTCGAATGAAATGCATGCGAATTTTTCCTGATACGTGAGCAAGTACTGTATGACCATTTTCTAATTCTACCTTGAACATAGCGTTAGGTAAAGTCTCAGCAACTGTACCTTCAACTTCAATTACATCGTCTTTTGCCATTAAAGTGCTCTCCTTTCTTTGAAACAGTAACAAGCTATCATTAAACGACTTAAAAAGAACCTGTTCTGAACATCCGGAGATCGTAATCATTAAATTCAAGATGATTGACGCTAATATACATCTTTACCATTTTAACAGCAATTCAGACGAAAAACGATCATCGTGAATTTAGATAATTACTGTTTACTGTCCAGTGCATCTAGCGAGGAATGGATAGAGATAACATCCTTTAACATTACAATGCTGTCAGAATTTCATATCCCGTCTCAGTAATTGCAATAGTATGTTCGAAGTGCGCACACATTTTACCATCCACTGTCACAACTGTCCAGTTATCAGGTAATGTTTTTACATATCGCATACCAGCATTCACCATTGGCTCAACTGCCAATACCATGCCTGGACGTAGACGCGGTCCTTTATTCGGTGGACCATAATGAGGTACTTGCGGATCTTCATGTAAGTCTTTGCCGACACCATGGCCAACATATTCTCTTACAATCGAAAAGTTACGTGATTCTGCGTACTGTTGAATAGCATGTGAAATATTCGACAAACGCTCACCCGGCTTCGCTTCTGCTAATCCTTTGTAGAGAGATTGCTCAGTCACATCAAGCAGCTCTTGATTTTCTAATGAAATCTTTCCTACTCCATATGTCCAAGCTGAGTCACCGTGATAGCCACCGAATTTAGCTCCGATGTCCAAACTGATGATATCCCCTTCATTAAGCTTGCGTTCTCCCGGAATACCATGAACTAATTCTTCATTTACAGAAGCACATACACTGCCGCGAAAACCATTATACCCTTTAAAAGACGGAATTGCATCATGTTGACGAATAAAATTTTCAGCAATTGCATCCAATTCTATAGTCGTTATACCTGGAACGATATGTTTTTTCAACTCTTGATGAGTTAAAGCCACGATTCGTCCAGCTTCACGCATGACCTCAATTTCCTCTGGTGTCTTGCAAATGATCATTGCTTAACCCCAGCAAGTAATTGACGAACATCCTCAAACACAATGTTAATATCTTGATTACCATTAATATTGCGTAGATAACCTTTTTCTTGATAGAAATCAAGTAGAGGTTGAGATTGTTTAACATTAACTGAAAGTCTAGTTGAAACCGTCTCAGCATTGTCATCTGCACGTTGATAAAGCTCTCCGCCACATTTGTCACAAACTCCTTCTTTCGCAGGAGGATTGAATACTAAGTGGTAAGTAGCTCCGCAATCTTTACAAATGCGGCGTCCAGTAAGACGCTCCATTAAAATGCTTTGATCTACATCAATATTAATCACATAATCAATTTGCTTGTTTAGTTCTTTTGTAATTGTTTCAAGAGCTTCTGCTTGGGCTACTGTTCTCGGGAAGCCATCAAGTAAAAAGCCGTTTTCACAATCTTGTTTGTTTAAACGCTCGCGCACAATTCCAATTGTTACTTCATCAGGAACAAGGTTACCTTGGTCCATAAATGATTTAGCTTTTAAACCTAGTTGCGTTCCTTCTTTAATTGCAGCTCGGAACATATCTCCTGTTGAGATATGAGGGATATCGTAATGCTCAACGATTTTTTCTGCTTGAGTACCTTTCCCAGCACCAGGAAGGCCCATTAACACTAAATTCATTTCTTGCTTCCCCCTCAGTATCTTATCCGTTTAATGGGAAAGCAGCCTGCCTCCCACTAAACAGCTTTACTTAATAAATCCCTTATAATGGCGTTTCACTAATTGACTCTCAAGCTGTTTCATTGTCTCAAGAGCTACACCGACAACAATTAACAAACTAGTACCACCGATCTGAGCAGATGAGGGTAGGTTTGCAATTTTGATGAACAGAACCGGCAACACAGCAATTAACGCAAGGAATATCGAACCGATTAATGTCAGACGATATAACACTTTCGTTAAATAAGCTTGTGTGCTTTTACCAGGACGAATGCCTGGGATGTAGCCACCTTGCTTTTTCAAGTTCTCTGCTACTTGTTCAGGGTTAACTTGAACAAATGTATAGAAGTAACAAAAAGCAATGATTAACGCTACATACACTATCATACCAATTGGCTTAGTATAGTCAAATGTATTCTGAATCCACGTCGTTACATCATTTGGACCGAAAAATGATGCAATTGTTGGTGGTGTGATAATAAATGAAACTGCAAAGATAACAGGAATAACCCCAGCAGCATTTACTTTTAACGGTAAATGAGTGGATTGACCTCCAACAGGATTACGACCAGCTGAACCCTTTGCATATTGAATAGGAATTTTTCGTAGCGCTTGTTGGAAGTAAATAACCCCAACAATAATAGCTAAAACTGCAATCGCAATTAAAACTACCGTTACGATACGAATGAATAATTGATCCCCAACGTCTTCAAATTGCTGTGCATAAATTTGATTTAATGTTGTCGGAATACCAGCTGCAATCCCAGCAAAGATAATGATAGAAATACCATTACCTACGCCTTTTGCAGTAATCTGTTCTCCTAACCACATTAAGAAGGCAGTACCTGCCGTTAACACTGTAGCAATTAGAAGATACGTAGAAATTCCTGGATTAGCGATCAATTGTCCGCCCGAAATATTGTTGAATCCTATAGACATACCTAAAGCCTGGATAAATCCAAGCACAATTGTTCCATAACGAGTTACTTGAGCTAATTTACGGCGCCCAACATCTCCCTGCTTTGACCATTCTGTAAACTTAGGTACAACATCCATCTGCAATAATTGGACGATGATGGATGCTGTAATATAAGGCATAATGCCCATAGCAAGAATGGAAAAGTTTTTTAACGCGCCGCCGCCAAATGTATTCAGAACTCCGAATACATTTAACCCATCTTGCAATTTTAGTACATCCGTATTAACACTTGGTACAGGAATAAATGTACCAATTCGGAAGACAATTAACATTAACAAAGTGAAAAAGATTTTTTGTCTTATTTCACGCACGCGCATTAAATTGGAGATTGTTTGAAACATTAGATCACCTCAACTGTACCGCCAGCAGCTTCGATAGCTTCTTTAGCAGTTGAAGAGAATTTAGCAGCTTTAACAGTTAGCTTAGAGTTTAATGTACCGTTTCCTAGTACTTTAACGCCAGCTTTTGCTTTGCTTACTAAACCAGTTTCGATTAATAATTCTGGTGTTACTTCAGTTCCATCTTCAAAACGGTTAAGAGCTTCTAAATTAACGATCGCGTATTCTTTGCGATTGATATTAGTGAACCCACGTTTTGGAAGACGACGGAATAAAGGAGTTTGACCACCTTCGAAGCCAGGTCTTACGCCACCGCCAGAGCGAGCGTTTTGCCCTTTGTGACCTTTACCTGAAGTCTTTCCGTTACCTGAACCAGTACCACGACCTACACGGTTACGTACTTTACGTGAACCTTCAGCTGGTTTCAATTCATGAAGTTTCATTCCGGAGCACCTCCTTAGAGTGACAATTTATACTTATTGCTCTTTTACTGTAACAAGGTGAGCTACTTTGTTAATCATTCCGCGAATTGCAGGATTATCGTCTTGAACGACAGTTTGATTTAACTTACGTAGGCCAAGTGTACGAACAGTTACACGTTGATCTTCTGGACGACCAATTACGCTACGAGTAAGGGTAATTGCTAGTTTGTTTGCCATTCCATATCCCTCCCTTATCCTAACAGTTCTTCTACAGTCTTGCCACGTAGTTTTGCAACATCTTCAGCACGTTTTAGGTTAGCTAAACCGTTAAGAGTTGCACGTACCATGTTGATTGGAGTGTTTGAACCTAAAGATTTAGATAGAATATCACTTACTCCACCCAATTCTAGTACCGCACGAACTGGGCCACCAGCGATAACTCCTGTACCTTCAGAAGCAGGTTTTAAGAAAATTTGACCTGCACCAAATTGTCCAAGGATTTCGTGTGGAATAGTTGTACCAACCATAGGTACAGTAATTAAGTTTTTCTTCGCATCTTCAATTGCTTTACGGATTGCATCTGGTACCTCTTGTGCTTTACCAGTACCGAATCCAACGTGACCGTTTTTGTCACCAACTACAACTAATGCAGCGAAGCGGAAACGACGTCCACCTTTCACAACTTTAGCTACGCGGTTAACGGTAACAACACGTTCTTCAAGCTCTAATTTATTTGGATCAATACGACGCATGATTTTCCCTCCTTTTACAATTAGAATTGTAATCCAGCTTCACGAGCAGCGTCAGCTAATGCTTTAACACGGCCATGATATAAATAACCGCCACGGTCGAATACTACTTCGTTTACACCTTTTTCTACTGCGCGTTTAGCGACTAATTCGCCAACTTTGATAGCAGCTTCAGTGTTACCAGTGCTTTCTAAAGTCAGGTCTTTATCTAACGTTGAAGCACTTGCGATTGTTACTGAATTTAAATCGTCGATAACTTGTGCGTAAATATGTTGATTAGAACGGAACACGTTTAAACGCGGACGAGTTGCAGTTCCAGATAACTTCGCACGAACACGAGCATGTCTTTTTTTACGAACTTTGTTTTTATCAAGCTTCGTGATCATTTCGGGCACTCCTTTCTTTTACCTAACCGGCATTACTTCTTAGCAGTTTTACCTTCTTTACGACGTACATATTCGCCTTCGTAACGAATACCTTTACCTTTGTAAGGCTCTGGTGGACGAACGTCACGAATATTTGCAGCTAATGCACCTACGCGTTCTTTATCAATACCTTTAATAACGATCTTAGTTTGAGAAGGAACTTCGATTTCGATTCCTGTTTCAGGAGTAATCTCAACTGGGTGAGAGTATCCAACGCTCAATACTAATTTGCTACCAGATTTTTGTGCACGGTAACCTACACCGACTAATTCTAAACCACGTTCGAATCCTTTAGTAACACCTTCAACCATGTTACCTAAAAGGCTACGAGTAGTTCCATGAAGAGCGCGGTGCTCTTTATTGTCACTAGGACGATTAACAACTAATACGTTGTCTTCAACTTTAATTTCGATTTCAGGGTGGAATGTACGAGTTAATTCACCCTTTGGTCCTTTTACAGTTACAGTGTTGCTCTCGTTCGTAACTGTAACACCTGCTGGAAGTTCTAAAGGCTTTTTACCAACACGTGACATAGTTACACCTCCATTCACATTTAAAACTTATTACCAAACGTACGCTAATACTTCTCCACCAGTTTGCTTTTGACGAGCTTCTTTGTCAGTTAAAACACCTTGAGAAGTAGAAACGATTGCGATACCTAAACCGTTAAGTACACGTGGTACTTCGTTAGTTTTTGCATAAACACGTAGACCAGGTTTACTGATACGTTTTAAGCCTGTAATTACACGTTCGTTATTTGAACCGTATTTTAAGAAGATACGGATAATACCTTGTTTGTTGTCTTCGATGTATTCTACATCACGTACGAAACCCTCACGCTTAAGGATTTCTGCAATTTGCTTCTTAATGTTAGAAGCAGGAACTTCAATTTTCTCATGACGAACCATGTTCGCATTGCGGATACGAGTTAGTAAATCTGCAATAGGATCAGTCATTACCATATTAATTTACCTCCTTCCCAAACTTGGGTTTTACCAACTAGCTTTTTTAACACCAGGAATTTGACCTTTATAAGCAAGCTCACGGAAACAAATACGGCAAAGCTTGAATTTACGTAGTACTGAGTGTGGACGTCCACAACGTTCGCAACGTGTATACTCTTGTACTTGGAATTTTTGCTGGCGTTTTTGCTTCGCAATCATTGATTTTTTAGCCACATTTTCGCCTCCTCTGCTTAACGTTGGCAGTTATTACTTCTGGAATGGCATACCGAACTGAGTTAAAAGCTCACGAGCTTCTTCATCAGTGTTTGCTGTTGTAACAATAACGATATCCATACCACGAACTTTAGTTACTTTATCATAATCGATCTCTGGGAAGATCAATTGTTCTTTAACACCTAACGTGTAGTTTCCACGACCATCAAATGCTTTTTTAGATACACCACGGAAATCGCGCACACGTGGAAGTGATACTGATACTAATTTATCGAAGAATTCGTACATACGCTCGCCGCGTAAAGTAACTTTCGCACCGATTGGCATACCTTCACGAAGACGGAAACCAGCGATAGATTTTTTCGCACGAGTTACAACAGGTTTTTGACCAGTGATTTCAGCTAGTTCTTCAACAGCGTTATCTAAAGCTTTTGAGTTAGAAACAGCATCACCGATACCCATGTTGATTACGATCTTGTCGATTTTTGGCACTTGCATTACAGATTCATAATTAAACTTGCTAACTAGAGCAGGAGTAATCTCTTTTGTAAATTTCTCTTTAAGACGGTTCATGTGAACTAAACCTCCCTTCACATTTCATTAATTATTTATCTAAAGTTTCACCAGATTTTTTTGCTACACGTACCTTTTTGCCATCGATAACTTGGTACCCAACACGAGTTGGCTCACCAGATTTAGGATCCAACGGCATTACGTTTGATACGTGGATAGGTGCCTCTTGGCTAACGATTCCACCTTGTGGATTTACTTGAGAAGGTTTAGAGTGTTTTTTCACAACGTTCACGCCTTCAACAAGTACACGGTCTTTCTTTGGGAAAGCTGCAAGTACTTCACCTTGCTTACCTTTGTCTTTACCAGAGATAACCACTACTTTGTCGCCCTTTTTAACATGCATCCTATTCGCACCTCCTTAAAAGGCATTTTGTATTTGTTCTATATATCAATTAGATAACTTCTGGAGCCAATGATACGATCTTCATGAAGTTGTTATCACGTAATTCACGAGCAACTGGTCCGAAGATACGAGTACCACGTGGTCCTTTGTCGTCACGGATGATTACGCAAGCATTTTCGTCGAAACGGATGTAAGAACCGTCAGTACGGCGAACACCACTTTTTGTACGTACAACAACAGCTTTAACAACGTCACCTTTTTTAACAACGCCTCCTGGTGTTGCTTGTTTCACCGTACAAACGATAACATCACCAATGTTTGCTGTCTTACGACCTGAACCACCAAGTACTTTAATAGTAAGTACCTCACGTGCACCAGAGTTGTCTGCAACTTTTAAACGAGATTCTTGTTGAATCATGTACGAAACCTCCCTTCGGATGAATCATTCTTATCCGATCTATCTTAACTATTAGATGATAACAGCTTTTTCTACAACTTCTACTAGACGGAAACGTTTAGTAGCTGATAACGGACGAGTTTCCATGATCTTCACGATATCGCCTAGTTGAGCTGTATTGTTTTCATCGTGAGCTTTGAATTTCTTTGAGTATTTTACACGCTTGCCATAAAGCGAATGCTTTTTGTAAGTTTCAACAAGAACAGTAACAGTCTTATCCATTTTGTCAGAAACTACGCGGCCAGTGTAAACTTTACGTTGGTTGCGTTCACTCATTCTGAAAGCCTCCTCTCAGACTTAATTATTTATTAGCAGCAATCTCTCTTTCACGAACTACAGTTTTCATACGAGCGATCGATTTGCGCACTTCGCGAATACGAGTAGTATTCTCTAATTGTCCAGTCGCTAATTGGAAACGAAGGTTAAACAACTCTTCTTTTAAAGCCTTAACTTTTTGTTCAATTTCAGCAGTGGTAAGGTCACGAATTTCATTAGCTTTCATTAGAATCACCACCAATTTCTTCACGTTTTACAAACTTACATTTTACAGGTAGCTTGTGTGCAGCTAAACGTAAAGCTTCACGTGCAACCTCTTCAGATACACCTGAAATTTCAAACATTACTTTTCCAGGTTTAACAACTGCTACCCAACCTTCAGGAGCACCTTTACCAGAACCCATTCGGACTTCTAGAGGCTTAGCAGTATAAGGTTTAGAAGGGAAAATTTTAATCCATACTTTACCGCCACGTTTCATGTAACGAGTCATTGCGATACGAGCAGCTTCGATTTGACGGTTTGTAATCCAAGAAGCTTCAGTAGCTTGTAAACCGAATTCACCGAAATGTACTTCCGTACCACCTTTAGCGCGTCCACGCATTTTTCCGCGATGTTCGCGACGATATTTAACGCGTTTTGGTAATAACATAATTATTTTCCTCCTTCCTCAGTTTTCTTTTTAGTAGGAAGAACCTCTCCACGATAGATCCATACTTTCACACCAAGTTTACCATAAGTAGTATCTGCTTCAGCGTGAGCATAGTCAATATCAGCGCGAAGTGTATGAAGTGGAACTGTACCTTCACTGTAATATTCAGAACGAGCAATATCAGCTCCGCCTAAACGACCAGATACCATTGTTTTGATACCTTGTGCGCCAGCACGCATACTACGTTGGATAGCTTGCTTTTGAGCACGACGGAATGATACACGGTTCTCAAGTTGGCGAGCGATGTTTTCAGCTACTAGTTTAGCATCTAAATCTGCTCGTTTAATTTCAAGGATGTTAATGTGTACACGCTTGCCTGTTAATTGGTTAAGAGCTTTACGAAGTGATTCTACTTCAGTACCACCTTTACCAATTACCATACCAGGTTTTGCAGTGTGGATCGTTACGTTTAAGCGGTTAGCAGCGCGTTCGATTTCAACTTTAGAAACAGCTGCATCGTTTAAACGTTTAGCGATATATTCACGTACTTTTAAGTCTTCATGTAATAAGTCAGCGTAGTCTTTGCCAGCGAACCATCTTGATTCCCAATCACGGATGACACCGACGCGAAGACCGACCGGATTTACCTTTTGACCCATGAATTATCCCTCCTTCTTTTCTGATACCACGATTGTGATGTGGCTTGTGCGCTTGTTAATTTGGCTTGCACGTCCCATAGCGCGTGGACGGAAACGTTTTAAAGTTGGACCTTCGTTAACAAAAGCGTCAGTAATAACTAAATTGTTAGCGTCCATTTCATAATTGTGTTCTGCATTGGCAATAGCAGATTTTAATACTTTCTCAACGACTGGAGAAGCAGCCTTTGGCGTGTGAAGTAGCACTGCTAGCGCTTCACCCACTTGCTTACCTCGAATTAAATCTACAACTAAACGAACTTTACGAGGAGCAATACGTACTGTTCTCGCGACAGCTTTAGCTTGCATTTAAAAGCCTCCTCTCATATTAGCGTCTTGTTTTCTTATCATCACTTGCGTGACCTTTGTAAGTACGAGATGGTGCGAATTCACCAAGTTTGTGACCTACCATGTCTTCAGTAACATAAACTGGTACATGTTTACGACCGTCATATACAGCAATTGTATGACCAATGAACTGAGGGAAGATAGTTGAACGACGAGACCAAGTTTTTACTACTTGCTTGCTGTCAGTTTCGTTTAACTTCTCAATTTTGTTGATTAAATGGTCATCTACAAAAGGTCCTTTCTTTAAGCTGCGACCCATAAATGAACCTCCCTTCGTGATTGTCCTACGGTTCGTTTGAACCGTAGCTCAATCCCGTTATTTTTTACGACGACGAACGATAAATTTATCGGATTTGTTTTTCTTCTTACGAGTTTTGTAACCAAGTGTTGGTTTACCCCATGGACTCATTGGAGACTTACGTCCGATTGGAGAACGTCCTTCACCACCACCGTGTGGGTGATCGTTAGGGTTCATTACAGAACCACGTACAGTTGGACGAATACCTAACCAACGAGAACGACCGGCTTTACCGATGTTGATTAACTCGTGTTGTTCGTTACCAACTTGACCTACAGTTGCACGACAAGTTGCAAGGATCATGCGTACTTCACCAGAAGTTAAACGTACTAATACGTATTTACCTTCTTTACCAAGTACTTGAGCAGATGTACCTGCAGAACGAACTAATTGTCCACCTTTACCAGGTTTCAATTCGATGTTGTGTACTACTGTACCAACAGGGATGTTAGCTAAAGGAAGCGCGTTACCTACTTTAATGTCAGCTTCAGGACCTGACATAACTTCTAAACCTACTTTTAGGTTTTTAGGAGCAAGGATGTAACGTTTTTCACCATCAGCATAATGAATTAATGCGATGTTAGCTGAACGGTTTGGATCATATTCGATTGTAGCAACGCGTCCAGGTATTCCATCTTTATCGCGTTTAAAATCGATGATACGGTATTGACGCTTGTGCCCACCACCTTGGTGACGAACAGTCAATTTACCTTGGTTGTTACGACCACCTTTTCTCTTGACAGGTGCAAGTAACGATTTTTCTGGTTTGTCAGTAGTAATTTCAGCGAAATCAGAAACTGACATACCACGACGACCATTTGAGGTTGGTTTATACTTTTTAATCGCCATCTCAATTTCCCTCCTTCTCTAGTAATCTTAAGCTTCGAAGAATTCGATTTCGTTGCTCTCTTGAGTTAGTGTTACTACCGCTTTACGACGACGGTTAGTAAGACCACTGTAGCGACCTACACGCTTGAATTTACCTTTGTAGTTCATGATGTTTACTTTTTCAACTTTTACGTCAAAGATTTTTTCGATAGCATCTTTAACCTCAGTTTTATTAGCTTTTACATCAACATCAAACGTATATTTTTTCTCAGCCATTAAGTCTGTTGAACGTTCTGTAATTACGGGGCGCTTAATAATATCACGAGGATCTTTCATTATGCAAGCACCTCCTCTACTTTTTCAACTGCGTCTTTAGTGATTACAAGCTTATCATGGTTCATAACGTCTAATACGCTTAAACCATTAGCTGCAACAACTGTTACACCAGGAATATTACGTGCTGAAAGTGCAACATTTTCGTTAAGATCAGCAGTTACTACTAATGCTTTGCGTTCTACTGTTAGGTTTTTAAGAACTGCTACCATTTCTTTTGTTTTTGGAGCGTCAAAAGAAAGAGCTTCAAGAACAACGATGCTGTTATCTTGAGCTTTAGTTGATAATGCAGACTTAATTGCTAAACGACGAACTTTTTTAGGTAATTTGTAGCTATAGCTTCTTGGAACTGGACCAAATACTACGCCACCACCACGCCATTGTGGAGAACGGATAGATCCTTGACGAGCACGACCAGTACCTTTTTGACGCCATGGCTTACGGCCACCGCCTCTTACTTCAGAACGATTTTTAACTTTAGAAGTACCTTGACGTTGAGATGCGCGTTGCATTACGATCGCGTCGAAAAGTACTTTGTTGTTTGGTTCGATACCGAAAACGGCATCTTGAAGTTCGATCTCTCCAACGTTTTCACCGTTTTGGTTAAACAATGCTACTTTTGGCATTGGTTATTCCTCCTTTCTCGAAGAATTATTATTTAGATTTAACTGCAGATTTAACAGTAACTAGAGATTTTCTAGCTCCTGGCACGTTACCTTTTACTAATAAAAGATTGCGTTCTGCGTCAACTTTAACGATTGATAAGTTTTGCACAGTGATGCGCTCTCCACCCATGCGTCCTGGTAATAATTTACCTTTAAATACGCGGTTTGGAGCTACAGGACCCATTGAACCTGGGCGACGGTGGTAGCGAGAACCATGAGACATAGGTCCGCGAGATTGTCCGTGGCGTTTAATAGCACCTTGGAAACCTTTACCTTTTGAGATTCCTGTTACATCAATTACATCGCCTTCTGCGAAAATATCAACCTTGACTTCTTGACCAACTTCATATGCTGAAGCGTCCACACCGCGTAACTCACGGATGAAGCGCTTAGGAGCAGTATTAGCTTTAGTAGCATGTCCTTTTGCAGGTTTGTTAGATAGTTTTTCACGGATATCTTCGAAACCTAATTGGATTGCTTCGTAACCGTCTGTCTCAGCGTTTTTAACTTGAAGAACTACGTTAGCAGAAGCTTCAATTACTGTTACTGGGATCAAGTCACCATTTTCAGCAAATACTTGAGTCATACCGATCTTTCTTCCTAAGATTCCTTTGGCCATTAGTCACACCTCCTAAGTATCTTTTCATTCTTTATTTTAAATTAAAGTTTAATTTCGATATCTACACCAGATGGTAAGTCTAAACGCATTAATGAATCAACAGTTTGTGGTGTTGGATTCACGATATCAATTAAGCGTTTATGCGTGCGCATTTCGAACTGCTCACGAGAATCTTTATATTTGTGTACTGCACGTAGAATTGTATAAATTGATTTTTCAGTCGGTAATGGAATCGGACCAGATACAGCCGCACCAGAACGTTTTGCAGTTTCTACGATTTTCTCAGCAGATTGATCAAGAATTCTGTGATCATATGCTTTTAAACGAATGCGAATTTTTTCTTTTGCCATTATTTTCCCTCCTTTTTCGCCTATTTTACAATAGACATTCTCCGCGGAAATTTCCCCACACTCGCCATGGCAAAGCGGCCGGGTGTGTCGGCAACCTTCCGCATCATCGCAGTCAAAGACCAACATTTTTATTATACTAAAAATGGGTTCATATTGCAACAATAAAGTTAAAAAACTTTTTTATGTGTCGCACACTTTTTTCATTATATATAAAAGGAGATCATTTTGCAAGTGTAATAGTAAAAACTATCTTTACCTTTTATCACCAAATAAAAAAGGAGTAGGTTACCCTACTCCCTTTACTGAAACGAGAAATTACTCGCTGATTTTAGCTACAACGCCAGCGCCTACTGTACGTCCACCTTCACGGATTGAGAATTTAGTACCTTCTTCAATCGCGATTGGAGCGATAAGTTCAACAGTCATTTCGATGTTGTCGCCAGGCATTACCATTTCTACGCCTTCAGGTAAGTTACAAATACCAGTTACATCAGTTGTACGGAAGTAGAACTGTGGACGGTAGTTTGTGAAGAATGGAGTGTGACGTCCACCTTCGTCTTTAGAAAGAACGTATACTTCAGCAGTAAATTTAGTGTGTGGAGTGATTGAGCCTGGTTTAGCTAATACTTGTCCACGTTGGATTTCTTCACGTGCTACACCACGAAGTAAAGCACCGATGTTGTCGCCAGCTTCAGCATAGTCAAGAAGCTTACGGAACATTTCTACACCTGTTACAGTAGTAGATTTTGGCTCTTCAGTTAAACCGATGATGTCGATAACGTCACCAACTTTAACTTGTCCACGCTCTACACGACCTGTAGCAACTGTACCACGACCAGTGATTGAGAATACGTCCTCAACTGGCATCATGAATGGTTTTTCAGTGTCACGTTCTGGAGTTGGGATGTACTCATCAACAGCGTCCATAAGCTCGATGATTTTAGCTTCCCAATCAGCTTCGCCTTCAAGAGCTTTAAGAGCAGAACCTTTGATTACTGGTACATCGTCACCAGGGAAGTCGTATTCAGAAAGAAGGTCACGTACTTCCATTTCTACTAATTCAAGTAGCTCTTCGTCGTCTACCATGTCACATTTGTTTAAGAATACAACTAGGTAAGGTACACCTACTTGACGAGAAAGAAGGATGTGCTCACGAGTTTGTGGCATTGGACCATCAGCAGCAGATACTACTAAGATACCGCCATCCATTTGAGCAGCACCAGTGATCATGTTTTTAACATAGTCAGCATGTCCTGGGCAGTCAACGTGTGCATAGTGACGAGTGTCAGTTTCATACTCAACGTGTGCAGTTGAGATTGTGATTCCACGCTCGCGCTCTTCTGGAGCAGCGTCGATCATGTCGTAAGCCATTGCTGCACCTTTACCACTTTTCTTAGCAAGAACAGTAGTGATAGCAGCTGTTAAAGTTGTTTTACCATGGTCAACGTGACCAATTGTACCGATATTGGCATGTGTTTTTGAACGGTCGAATTTTTCCTTAGCCATTCGAAAATCCTCCTTAAAATTCATGTAGTTTATGGTTTATGAGGCCGTGAAAGGGAATGAGCTCCACTTTCACAGCGTACATAAGTAGTTATACTTCAATAAAGAGTGAAAATCAATTATTCACCTTTATTTTTTTTAATAATTTCTTCTGAAATTGATTTAGGAACTTCTTCGTAGTGATCGAAGTGCATAGAATATGTTCCGCGACCTTGAGTGTTTGAACGTAATGCAGTTGCATAACCAAACATTTCAGAAAGTGGAACGAATGCACGTACAACTTGAGCGTTACCGCGTGCTTCCATACCTTCTACACGTCCACGACGAGACGTAACGTCACCCATGATATCTCCTAAGTATTCGTCAGGGATAACAACTTCAACCTTCATCATTGGTTCAAGGATAGCTGGGTTACATTTTGATACTGCGTTTTTAAGAGCCATAGAAGCGGCAATTTTAAACGCCATCTCACTTGAGTCAACGTCATGGTAAGATCCATCAACTAAAGCAGCTTTGATATCGATTAATGGATAACCAGCAAGAACACCGTTTTGTAATGCATCTTCAAGACCAGCTTGAACTGCAGGGATGTATTCACGTGGAACTACACCACCAACGATTTTGTTCTCAAATTCAAAGCCTTTTCCTTCTTCGTTAGGTTCGAACTCAATCCAAACGTGACCGAATTGTCCACGACCACCAGATTGACGAGCGAATTTACCTTCAACTTTCGCACCAGCGCGGAAAGTTTCACGGTAAGCTACTTGAGGAGCACCAACGTTTGCTTCTACTTTGAATTCGCGACGCATACGGTCAACGATGATATCAAGGTGAAGCTCACCCATACCAGAGATGATGATTTGACCAGTCTCTGTATTAGTTTCCGCACGGAAAGTTGGATCTTCTTCTTGTAACTTTTGAAGAGCTGTCGTCATTTTATCTTGGTCAGCTTTTGATTTTGGCTCAACAGATAAAGAGATAACTGGCTCTGGGAATTCCATAGACTCAAGAATTACAAGACTCTTTTCGTCACATAGAGTATCACCAGTAGAAGTATCTTTTAATCCTACAGCTGCCGCGATATCTCCAGCGTATACTTCAGAAATCTCTTCACGAGAGTTAGCATGCATTTGTAGGATACGACCTACACGCTCACGCTTACCTTTTGTAGAGTTTTTGATGTATGAACCAGAGCTTAGTACACCAGAGTACACACGGAAGAACGTTAATTTACCAACATAAGGGTCCGTCATAACTTTGAACGCTAATGCTGAGAAAGGAGCGTTGTCGCTAGACTCACGCGTAACTTCTTCTTCTGTGTCAGGTACGATACCTTGGATTGCTGGTACATCAACTGGAGATGGTAGGTAATCAATTACCGCATCTAGCATTAATTGTACACCTTTGTTTTTGAATGCTGAACCACAGATTACTGGGTAGAATTCAACGTCACAAGTACCTTTACGGATACCAGCTTTTAGTTCTTCAACTGTAAGCTCGCCTTCGTCTAAGTACTTCATCATTAATTCTTCGTCAAGTTCTGCAACAGCTTCTACTAGGCTTGCACGGTATTCTTCAGCTTGCTCTTTGTATTCCTCAGGAATTTCACGAGATTCTGAACGAGTACCTAAGTCATCTTCGTAGAAGTATGCTTTCATTTCCACAAGGTCAATGATTGCTTCGAAGTCATCTTCAGCACCGATTGGCAACTGAATTGGGTGAGCATTTGCACCTAAACGATCGTGGATCGTTTTTACAGAGTACAAGAAGTCAGCACCAATTTTGTCCATTTTGTTAACGAATACGACACGGGGAACACCGTACGTAGTCGCCTGACGCCATACTGTTTCTGTTTGAGGCTCAACACCAGATTGAGCATCAAGAACTGCCACAGCGCCATCAAGTACACGTAATGAACGCTCAACTTCAACAGTGAAGTCTACGTGTCCAGGAGTATCGATGATGTTAACGCGGTGACCTTTCCAAGAAGCAGTTGTCGCAGCAGACGTGATAGTGATACCACGTTCTTGCTCTTGCTCCATCCAGTCCATTTGTGAAGCTCCTTCATGAGTTTCACCAATTTTATGGATACGGCCAGTATAATAAAGAACACGCTCAGTTGTTGTTGTTTTACCAGCATCAATGTGAGCCATGATCCCAATATTACGAGTGTTTTCTAAGGAGAACTCTCTTGCCATCTTAGGTATTTCTCCTTCCATATTATAATTTGTTTTTTTAAAAGTTTCGTTAAAAGATTACCAACGGTAATGAGCAAATGCTTTATTAGCTTCTGCCATTTTGTGAGTATCTTCACGTTTCTTAACTGCAGCACCAGTGTTGTTAGCTGCGTCAAGGATTTCGTTAGCTAAACGCTCTTCCATCGTTTTTTCTCCACGAAGACGAGCATAGTTTACTAACCAACGAAGACCTAAAGTAGTACGACGCTCTGGACGTACTTCTACAGGAACTTGGTAGTTAGAACCCCCTACACGGCGTGCTCTAACTTCTAGTACAGGCATGATGTTTTTAAGAGCTTGGTCGAATACTTCCATAGCTTCTTTACCACTGCGCTCTTGTACTAAATCGAATGCTCTATAAAGAATAGCTTGTGACTTACCGCGCTTTCCATCAAGCATCATTTTGTTGATTAAGCGAGATACAAGCTTAGAATTGTAAATCGGATCTGGTAATACGTCTCTTTTTGCAACAGGTCCCTTACGTGGCATTCTACTTCCTCCTTTCACTTTTAAAAGTTTATCTATTAATTGTTAAGCTATTATTTTTTAGCTGCTTTTGGTCGCTTAGTACCATATTTAGAACGACCTTGCATACGGCCATCCACACCAGCAGTATCAAGTGCACCACGTACGATATGGTAACGTACCCCTGGTAAATCTTTTACACGTCCACCGCGGATAAGTACCACGCTGTGTTCTTGTAAGTTGTGACCAATACCTGGGATATAAGCTGTTACCTCGATACCGTTTGTTAAACGTACACGAGCATATTTACGAAGAGCCGAGTTCGGTTTCTTCGGTGTCATAGTACCCACACGTGTACATACACCACGTTTTTGTGGAGAAGATTGGTTAGTTTGAGCTTTCTTGAAGCTGTTGTAACCTCTGTTTAAAGCAGGTGAGTCAGATTTTTTACCTTTACTCACACGACCATTACGGATTAATTGGTTAATAGTAGGCATTTAATTTTTCCTCCTTTCGCCTTTTGTAAGACCACACATCCAGGTGGTTCATTTTTTAGCAAAAAACAAAGTCTTTGAAACTAAAAGTTCAAAAACGTGTTAACTAATAATTGCAACAGTTGCAGCGTTAACTTCTATCCTACAAGCTTGACCAAGCTTTCGCATAGAAGGGACATACGTATACGGAACGTTTTCTTGCTGTGCCGTTTTTGCCACAATGGATGTGACATAAAAATCAGCGTCTTCAGCAATGATGACTTCCTTTACTGTACCTTTTTTTAATGCTTTCACCGTCTGCTTTGTTCCTACAATAATATGATCAGCCTGTAATACTTTTTCATAAGACATTATCATATCCTCCAAAGTAACAGGTAGTTTATAGGAGCACCTTTGATATAGTATCATTCCCTAGAATGGATGTCAACTAACGTTTCGTAGTTTTTTTAAAAAACATCCATTCTAGAGTGATGATTTTATAATTAGTCGATTGTTACCGTTTCTTCAGCTTGGTTTTTGATTGGTTCAGCATTACGATATCTCGTCATACCTGTACCAGCCGGAACTAGCTTACCAATGATAACATTCTCTTTAAGTCCAAGCAACTCATCACGTTTTCCTTTGATTGCAGCATCTGTAAGAACACGCGTTGTTTCTTGGAATGATGCAGCAGATAAGAAGGAATCAGTTTCAAGAGATGCTTTTGTAATACCAAGTAATACAGGACGGCCTGTCGCTGGACGATTGCCTTCAAGTAATACTTTTTCATTAGCATCAGTGAATTGGTGAATATCAAGTAATGAACCTGGTAATACATCTGTATCTCCTGAATCCATTACGCGCACTTTACGAAGCATTTGGCGAACCATTACCTCTACGTGTTTATCTCCAATTTCTACCCCTTGCATACGGTATACTTTTTGCACCTCACGAAGCAAGTACTCTTGTACAGCCGTGATGTCTTTTACTTTTAGTAATTCTTTAGGATCAATTGAACCTTCCGTTAATTCTTGACCACGTGCAATGCGCTGTCCTTCAATAACTTTCAGGCGTGCACTGTACGGAGCTGTGTAAGAACGAGTTTCAATCTCTCCTTGAACAGTAATTTCGTGCTGACGATCGCGTCCTTCAGAAATGCCGGCAATTGTACCTTCAATTTCAGAAATAACGGCTTGACCTTTAGGGTTACGCGCTTCGAAGATCTCTTGGATACGCGGTAAACCTTGAGTGATATCGTCTCCAGCAACCCCACCTGTATGGAATGTACGCATCGTTAACTGTGTACCTGGCTCACCGATAGATTGAGCAGCGATGATACCAACTGCCTCACCCACTTCAACTTCTGAACCAGTTGCAAGGTTACGACCGTAACATTTTTTACATACACCGTGGCGAGTGTTACATGTGAATGCAGAACGAATCCATACTTCTTCAACACCAGCATCCACAATTGTTTCAGCTAGGTCTTCTGTAATTAATTCGTTTTCTTTCACTAACACTTCGTTTGTTCCTGGGTGAAGTAGTGTTTTTCTTGCATAACGTCCAATTAGACGCTCATCAAGTTTCTCAATTTCTTCTGTTCCTTCTTTGATTGCAACAGCCAGAATACCGCGGTCTGTACCACAGTCGTCATCACGTACGATAACGTCTTGTGCCACGTCAACCAGACGACGAGTAAGGTAACCTGAGTCAGCTGTTTTAAGAGCCGTATCGGCAAGACCTTTACGTGCACCATGGGTAGAGATAAAGTACTCTAATACTGTTAAACCTTCACGGAAACTAGATTTGATTGGTAACTCAATGATACGACCGGACGGGTTGGCCATTAGTCCACGCATACCTGCAAGCTGAGTGAAGTTAGATGCGTTACCACGGGCACCAGAGTCACTCATCATGAAGATTGGGTTGCGTTTGTCCAATGACGCCATTAATTTACCTTGGATAACGTCTTTCGCGCTACTCCATACAGAGATAACACGCTCATAACGCTCATCTTCAGTAATTAAACCGCGACGGAATTGTTTTAGTACGTTATCTACTTTAGCTTGCGCTTCTGTTAAGATAACTTCTTTTTCTCCTAAAACCACGATATCAGCTACACCAACTGTAATACCAGCTTTAGTAGAATATTTGAAACCTAGGTCTTTCATACGGTCAAGCATTTTAGAAGTCTCAGTAATTTTGAAACGTTTAAATACTTCAGCGATAATATTACCTAAGATTTTTTTCTTAAACGGTGCGATAGCCGGTTGATTCTTGATGAATTCCTTCACATCTGCACCTTTTTCAACAAAGTACTTCTCAGGAGTTTTCACTTCTAAGTTTTCTCTTGTTGGTTCGTTAATGTATGGGAACGATTTTGGTAAAATTTCGTTGAAAACTAATTTACCAACCGTTGTAACAAGCAACTGTTGATTTTGTGCTTCTGTAAACGTTTCGTTGTTTAAAGAACCTGCATACACACCTACACGTGTATGAAGATGCACATAACCGTTTTGGTACGCTAATAGTGCTTCATTTGTATCCTTGAACACCATGCCTTCTCCAACTGCCTCTTCACGCTCAAGCGTTAAGTAGTAGTTACCTAATACCATATCCTGTGAAGGTGTAACAACTGGTTTACCATCTTTAGGGTTCAAGATATTTTGAGCAGCAAGCATTAAGATACGTGCTTCTGCTTGTGCTTCCGCAGATAATGGAACGTGAACCGCCATTTGGTCACCGTCAAAGTCAGCGTTATATGCTGTACATACAAGCGGATGAAGACGAATAGCGCGACCTTCTACAAGCGTAGGTTCAAATGCTTGAATACCTAGTCTGTGTAGCGTTGGTGCACGGTTTAAAAGAACTGGATGCTCTTTAATAACCGATTCTAATACGTCCCATACTTCAGGTTGCACACGTTCAATTTTACGTTTTGCACTCTTGATGTTATGAGCTAAACCGCGTTCAACAAGCTCTTTCATTACGAAAGGTTTGAAAAGCTCTAACGCCATTTCTTTTGGAAGACCACATTGATACATCTTTAAGTTCGGACCTACAACGATTACCGAACGGCCAGAGTAGTCAACACGTTTACCTAATAAGTTTTGACGGAAGCGACCTTGCTTACCTTTTAACATGTGAGAAAGAGATTTTAATGGACGGTTACCTGGTCCTGTTACCGGACGGCCACGACGACCATTATCGATTAATGCATCTACAGCTTCTTGAAGCATACGCTTTTCGTTTTGAACGATAATGCTAGGAGCTCCAAGGTCTAATAAACGCTTTAAGCGGTTGTTACGGTTAATTACACGGCGATATAAATCATTTAGATCAGACGTAGCAAAGCGTCCACCATCTAATTGAACCATTGGACGAAGTTCTGGCGGAATAACCGGTAGAACGTCTAAAATCATCCAAGAAGGTTCGTTACCAGAATGACGGAAAGCCTCTAGTACCTCTAAACGCTTAATAGCACGTGTACGACGTTGACCTTGAGCAGTTTTCAATTCTTCTTTCAAAGCATCTACTTCTTTATCAAGATCGATGTCATGCAATAATTTTTTAACAGCTTCAGCACCCATTGCTGCATGGAAAGTTTGTCCGTACTTCTCACGATACGCACGGTATTCTTTCTCTGATAAAAGCTGTTTCTTTTCAAGTGGTGTATCACCAGCATCTGTTACTACATAAGAAGCAAAATAAATGATTTCCTCTAGCGCACGAGGGGACATGTCTAAGACAAGTCCCATGCGGCTAGGAATACCTTTGAAGTACCAAATATGTGAAACAGGTGCAGCTAGTTCGATGTGACCCATGCGTTCACGACGAACTTTTGCGCGCGTAACTTCTACGCCACAACGATCACATACAACACCTTTATAACGAACGCGCTTATATTTTCCGCAGTGACATTCCCAGTCCTTTTGTGGACCAAAAATACGCTCACAGAATAAGCCGTCTTTTTCAGGTTTTAACGTACGATAGTTGATCGTTTCAGGTTTTTTTACCTCACCGTACGACCAAGAACGAATTTTATCTGGCGAAGCTAGACCGATTTTCATATACTCAAAGTTATTTACATCTAGCAAGGAGCCTACCTCCCTTTTAATCTACAGGTTTTTTCCCTTAACGTTTATATGAAAGTAATTCCTTACTCTTTTGTGACAGGATCTTTTTGTCCTTCAGAAAGGCTTTCTTCGTTATCTGCAATAATTGATTCTGTTGGTTGCTCATGGTCCTCTTCTGAGTCCATGATATCAATTTCTTGCTCGTCAGCAGAAAGCATCTTCACATCCATACCTAAACTTTGTAGTTCTTTGATTAATACTTTGAACGATTCAGGTATGCCAGGTTCTGGAATGTTTTCACCTTTAACAATTGCTTCGTATGTTTTCACACGACCTACTACGTCGTCTGATTTCACTGTTAAGATCTCTTGTAATGTATAAGCAGCACCGTATGCTTCAAGTGCCCATACTTCCATCTCACCAAAACGCTGTCCACCGAACTGCGCTTTACCACCAAGTGGTTGTTGTGTAACAAGTGAGTATGGTCCAGTAGAACGAGCGTGAAGTTTATCGTCTACCATGTGAGCAAGTTTGATCATGTACATGATTCCTACTGATACACGGTTATCGAATGGTTCACCTGTTCGACCATCATATAGAACTGTTTTAGCATCACGAGACATGCCAGCTTCTTCGATTGTTGCCCAAACATCTTCCTCACGCGCACCATCAAATACTGGAGACGCAACGTGAATGCCAAGCTTACGAGCAGCCATACCTAAATGAAGCTCTAGCACCTGACCGATGTTCATACGAGATGGTACCCCTAATGGGTTTAACATGATGTCAATTGGCGTACCGTCTGGTAGGTAAGGCATATCTTCTTCCGGTAAAATACGTGAAATTACACCTTTGTTACCGTGACGACCGGCCATTTTGTCACCTTCAGAAATTTTACGCTTCTGAACAATGTATACACGGACTAATTGGTTTACACCTGGTGGTAATTCGTCGCCATCTTCACGGTTGAAGACTTTAACATCAAGGATAATTCCACCGCCGCCGTGCGGTACACGAAGAGAAGTATCACGAACTTCACGCGCTTTTTCACCGAAAATAGCGTGTAGAAGACGTTCTTCAGCTGTTAGTTCTGTTACACCTTTTGGCGTTACTTTACCAACTAAAAGATCTCCATCTTTTACTTCTGCACCAATGCGGATGATTCCACGCTCATCTAAGTTGCGAAGCGCATCTTCACCTACGTTTGGAATGTCACGCGTAATTTCTTCAGGTCCAAGTTTCGTATCACGAGACTCAGATTCATATTCTTCAATATGAACAGACGTATATACATCGTCTTTCACAAGGCGTTCACTCATGATGATGGCATCCTCATAGTTGTAACCATCCCATGTCATGAAACCAACCATTACGTTTCGTCCTAAAGCAAGCTCACCTTTTTCCATTGAAGGACCGTCGGCTAAGATCTCACCTTTTACTACTTCGTCGCCAACTGAAACAATTGGACGCTGGTTGTAACAAGTACCTTGGTTAGAACGAACGAATTTTAATAATTTGTATTGATCTAAGTTACCTTTAACTTTTTGTCCGTCTACTTCTTCATAGCGGCGAACAAAAATTTGTTTTGCTTCTACGCGCTCTACAACGCCAGGGTATTTACAAATCACGGCTGCACCAGAGTCTTTACCAGATACATATTCCATACCTGTACCTACGATTGGTGCTTCAGGATTTAATAAAGGTACTGCTTGACGTTGCATGTTCGCACCCATTAATGCACGGTTAGAATCATCGTTCTCTAAGAATGGGATACATGCTGTAGCGGCAGATACAACTTGTTTTGGTGATACATCCATATAGTCTAAACGATCGCGACGGATAACCGTGTTTTCTCCACGGAAACGTGCAACGACATTTTCATCTAAGAATGAACCATCATCACCTAGACGAGCGTTCGCTTGGGCTACAACATAGTTATCTTCTTCATCAGCTGTTAAGTAGTCAATTCGCTCTGTCACTTTACCTGTTTCAGGATCGATACGACGGTAAGGTGTTTCGATGAAACCGAATTTGTTTACTTTTGCATAAGAAGAAAGTGAGTTGATTAACCCGATATTCGGACCCTCTGGCGTTTCAATCGGACACATACGGCCATAGTGGGAGTAGTGAACGTCACGCACTTCGAAACCAGCGCGTTCACGCGTTAAACCACCAGGTCCTAGAGCTGAAAGACGACGTTTGTGCGTCAATTCGCCTAATGGATTCGTTTGATCCATGAACTGTGATAATTGAGAACTTCCAAAGAACTCTTTAATCGCCGCAATAACTGGACGAATATTAATTAATTGTTGAGGTGTGATTGTATTCGTGTCTTGAATTGACATTCTTTCACGAACAACACGTTCCATACGAGATAAACCGATACGGAATTGGTTTTGTAACAATTCACCTACAGAACGCAGACGACGGTTACCTAAGTGGTCGATATCATCTGTGTCTCCTACTTGATGAAGCAAGTTAAAGAAGTAACTGATTGATGCTAAAATATCAGCAGGTGTGATATTTTTAACTTCTTCTGTTACATAAGCGTTGCCTGATACGGTGATGACTTTTTCACCTTCTGGATCATTTGGCGCATAAATCTTAATAGATTGTAATGTAACATCGTCTTCTACTACTCCACCAACCGGACTATAAGTTTTGAAGTTTACTCCACCTTCAAGCATCGGAATCAAGCGATCTAGCAGACGGCGATCAATCATTGCGCCTTTTTCTGCAATAATTTCACCTGTTTCAGGATCAACTAATGTTTCAGCTAGCTTTTGATTAAATAAGCGATGTTTGATATGAAGCTTTTTATTAATTTTATAGCGACCTACGTTCGCTAAGTCATATCGTTTTGGATCAAAGAAGCGAGATACTAATAGAGACTTCGCATTCTCAACTGTCGGTGGTTCACCCGGACGTAAACGCTCATAGATTTCTAATAGCGCTTTTTCCGTTGTTTCCGTATTATCTTTTTCAAGCGTATTACGGATGTATTCATTATCACCGATTAAATCGATAATCTCTTGGTCAGAACCGAAACCTAGCGCGCGTAACAGCACTGTTACTGGCAGTTTACGAGTACGATCAATACGCACGTATACTACATCTTTTGCATCAGTTTCATATTCTAGCCATGCACCACGGTTAGGGATAACAGTTGCTGTATATCCTTTTTTACCGTTTTTATCAAGCTTTCCACTATAGTAAACACTTGGTGAACGAACCAACTGTGATACGATAACACGCTCAGCACCATTAATTACAAAGGTACCTGTTTCGGTCATCAATGGGAAATCTCCCATGAACACATCTTGGTCTTTTACTTCACCTGTTTCTTTATTAATTAACCGCACCTTAACACGAAGAGGTGCTGCATAAGTTACATCACGTTCTTTAGACTCTCCTACTGAATACTTTGGCTCACCTAAGCTGTAATCAATAAATTCTAGTGATAAGTTACCTGTAAAATCATCAATTGGAGAAATATCTTGGAACATTTCTCGTAAACCTTCATCTAAAAACCATTGGTATGAAGCCGTTTGAATCTCGATTAAGTTCGGTAACTCTAAAACTTCACTAATACGAGCATAACTTCTGCGTTGGCGGTGGCGTCCATACTGAACTAGTTGACCTGTCAACTGATTCACCCCTCAAATCAAGCGTTATTATTCAAAATATATAATAAACCATATGTTTATTATTGAACAAAAGAAAAATGGTCTCTTTAAATAGAAAACCACAATTTCATAAAAACGTACTATTGATTTTATTAGTTTTTCCCATATAATTCAAAATTATACCTTTTATTTTATGTATAACCCGAGCTTATATGGAATATTTATATATTGGCATTTTATAATGCTAACATACTAAAAAATATTAGTCAACATTTTTTAGCACATATGATATAATACCCTTTTTTCTTTTCTACTACTTCTACTTCATTAAATAGAGATTCTAATTTCGCAAGAGCAGATGGCGCTCCTTGCTTTTTCTGAATCACAATCCAAAGTTCTCCTTGGTCAGCAAGGTGATCTAATGACTTTTCTAGAATTTCATGAACAACTTTTTTACCCGCACGGATCGGCGGATTACTAAGAATAGCTGCAAAATTCGTTTCCTTCACATTTTCATAGCAAGAGCTTTGATAGATTGAAACATTTGATACTGAATTAACTTCAGCATTTTTTTGAGCTAGTGCTAATGCACGTTCATTAACATCGACCATATGAACGTTTCTTTGGCTATCCTCTTTTGCAAGAGCCAACCCAATCGGGCCATATCCGCACCCAACATCCAGAAGCGGGCCGGGACTCTCAGGCATTTGAAACGTTTCAATTAACAGGCGCGATCCAAAATCGATCTCTTTTTTTGAAAAAACACCGCTGTCACTCGTAAATGAAAAAGAGGTTCCTCTCAATTCAAATGAAAAGCGCTCTTCATTACTTGCAGACGATGGTGTATTAGAAAAATAATGTTCTGTCAAAATAGAACCTCCTAATCAATATGTTCTTCTTTACTATAAATGAAAAGGATGACAGAAGCAAAAAAGCTCGCTTGTACAAGCGAGCTTTTTTATATCAGTTGTTAAGCAATAATTACTTAACTTCTACAGAAGCGCCAACTTCTTCAAGTTTAGCTTTTGCTTCTTCAGCTTCTTCTTTAGAAATACCTTCTTTAAGAGCTTTTGGAGCGTTATCAACGATTTCTTTAGCTTCTTTTAAGCCAAGACCAGTGATTTCACGTACTACTTTGATAACTTTGATTTTTTGTCCGCCAGCACTTTCAAGTACTAGGTCAAATTCAGTTTTCTCAGCAGCAGCTTCACCAGCAGCACCGCCAGCTACAGCTACAGGAGCAGCAGCAGTTACGCCAAATTCTTCTTCGATTGCTTTTACTAAATCGTTAAGTTCTAAAACAGTCATATTTTTAACTGCTTCAATGATTTGTTCTTGAGTCATTGTTAATTTCCTCCTTGTGATTGTGTTATATATAACAGACTAGATTATGCACCTTGTTCTTCTTTTTGATCTGCCACAGCTTTTGTAGCAAGAGCAAGGTTGCGAATTGGAGCTTGAAGCACGCTAAGCAACATAGAAAGTAAGCCTTCGCGAGATGGTAGTTCTGCAAGTGCTTTAATTTCTTCAACAGATGCAACATTACCTTCAATTACACCAGCTTTGATTTCTAACGCTTCGTGTTCTTTAGCGAAGTTGTTTAAAATTTTAGCTGGAGCAACAACATCTTCTCCACCAAATGCGATTGCATTTGGACCTACTAACGCATCATTAAGATCTGTTAGTTCAAGTTTTTCTACAGCACGGCGAGTTAAAGTGTTTTTGTAAACTTTGAACTCAATGCCTGCTTCACGTAATTGCTTACGAAGTTCAGTAACTTCAGCAACATTCAAACCACGGTAGTCAACGACAACTATTGAGTTACTCGCTTGAAGTTTTTCAGCAATTTCGTCTACGACTTGTTTCTTTTGTTCAATTACGTTGCTCATCTTTACACCTCCTGTAGATTTCCTTCCGTACACTCAGACAAGGTGCAATAAAAAACCTCCATGACAATAAAGACATGGAGGTGTAGTAAGCGAACCATAACGTTTCACTAATTTATCTCACACACCTCGGTAGGAAATTAAGCTTTGCAGCACCTACTGTCTACGGTACAAATGTTATTCTTTTTAACAACATTATCTATTATAATCAGGGACTTTCAAAAAGTCAACACCGATTTATTTCCAAATTTATTAAGCAGAGAATGAAGCAGTATCAACTTTGATACCAGGGCCCATTGTTGAAGTAACAGCTACGTTCTTCATGTATGTGCCTTTTGCTGCTGCCGGCTTAGCTTTTACCATAGTTTCGAAGATTGTAGTGAAGTTTTCAACTAACTTGCTCTCTTCGAAAGATACTTTACCGATTGGTACGTGGATGTTACCAGCTTTATCAACACGGTATTCTACTTTACCAGCTTTGATTTCGTTAACTGCTTTTTGAACATCAAATGTTACTGTACCAGTTTTAGGGTTTGGCATTAAACCTTTAGGTCCTAATACACGACCAAGTTTACCAACTTCACCCATCATGTCTGGAGTAGCTACGATTACATCGAACTCGAACCAACCTTGTTGGATTTTGTTGATGTAGTCAGCATCGCCAACGTAGTCAGCGCCTGCAGCTTCAGCTTCTTTAGCTTTTTCGCCTTTAGCGAATACTAATACACGTTGAGTTTTACCTGTACCGTTTGGTAGTACTACTGCACCACGAATTTGTTGGTCAGCTTTCTTAGGGTCAACTCCTAAACGGAATGCTACTTCTACAGTTGCATCAAATTTAGTTGTGTTTGTTTTCTTTACTAATTCAATCGCTTCTTGTACTGAATAAGTTTGTGTACGGTCTACAAGCTTAGCAGCTTCAACGTACTTTTTACCTTTTTTAGCCATTTTTGTTTCCTCCTTATGTGGTTTTAACGGAATAACCTCCCACTAATAAAGGTTGCGAGCATAGGAAAACTTCCATTTCTCGCAACCTTCTAACACCCAATCAAATGGAATTAGTCTTCAACTACGATTCCCATACTGCGCGCTGTACCTTCTACCATGCGCATTGCAGATTCAACGCTAGCAGCGTTTAAGTCAGGCATTTTAGTTTCAGCAATCTCACGCACTTTGTCACGCTTGACTGTTGCAACTTTATTACGGTTTGGTTCACCAGAACCAGACTCAATACCAGCCGCTTTCTTAAGTAGTACAGCAGCAGGTGGAGTTTTCGTAATAAATGTAAATGAACGGTCTTCAAATACCGTGATTTCAACAGGAATGATAAGACCAGCTTGATCAGCTGTGCGAGCGTTAAACTCCTTACAGAAACCCATGATGTTAACACCGGCTTGACCTAATGCAGGACCAACTGGTGGCGCTGGATTTGCTTTACCTGCAGGAATTTGTAACTTAACAAGTTTAATTACTTTTTTAGCCACGAGACACACCTCCTTAAGTCCGTGATGTGGTAATAGGGCGATGCCCTCCCACTCAATGTTCTTTATATATAAAATAAAGAAATAGTTGTTTTAGTCTCTAGTTTTGAGACATACTGACTTATGAAATATTAACATTAAACTTCATGAATTGCAAGGTCTTACAGATTATATTTTTTCAATTTGTGTAAAGTCTAGCTCTACTGGCGTTTGTCTTCCGAACATATCGACATGAACCTTAACTTTACGTTTATCTGTATCGATTTCTTCAATGGTACCTTCGAAGTTTGCAAACGGACCTTCTTGAACCAATACTGTTTCTTTTAGTTCAAAGTCAAAGTCAGCATGATGCTCGTCCATGCCCATTTGTTTTAAGATCATTTCTACTTCTTCTGGTAGAAGAGCAGTTGGCTTTGATCCGGAACCTGCTGAACCTACAAAGCCCGTAACGCCAGGTGTATTACGAACTACATACCATGAATCATCTGTCATGATGATTTCAACTAACACGTACCCTGGGAATACTTTTTTCTTTGTAATCTTTTCTTTGTTGTTCTTAATTTCTCTTTCTTCTTCTTCAGGAACAACAACGCGGAAAATTTTATCTTGCATACCCATTGTTTCTACGCGCTTTTCTAAATTTGTTTTTACTTTATTTTCATATCCAGAATAAGTATGGACTACATACCAATTTTTCTCCATTTCTGAGGACTATACGTCCTTCCCTCCCAGCTCACTATAAAATAAGATGTCCTAATCTATTGCACAGACAACGCACTAGGAAAATAGTTGACTCCTAGCACAATCATTCTTAAAGCAAATTAAAAAACCCGTCTCCGGGCTTTTCTGAAAAAAACATAATTTAGCTTTATTATACCATGATTTAAGTCAATTTATTCAAGGGATTAAACGAATAAGTGACGAAATTCCGTAATCAACTACTACAAAAAAGAGTGTCATAAATACAACTGTAGAAATAACAGTAATTGTATAACGAGTTAGCTCATTTTTTTTAGGCCAACTTACCTTCTTCATCTCACGCCCAACATCACGCAAGAAATTTCCTACACGGTTCATGTTTGTAACCTCCAATAAATTAAAAGGGGTATTAGTCTGTGCAGATTATTGATCTACTTTGTTTCACGATGAATCGTATGTGCGTTACACGTTTTGCAAAACTTCTTCATTTCTAAACGCTCTTCGTTTTGCTGTGTGTTTTTCATAGTCGTATAGTTACGACTAGCGCATTGCACACACGCAAGTACAACTTTTTTACGCATAATGTCAACCACCTATAGAGTGATAATGTCTATAAAAAAGTATCACAGACTTTCTTAGCATGTCAATATGAGGATAGAAGGCTACATTGTGATTTCACGAATCTCGAGGTAGCGCTCTAATTTCCTCTTCACACGCTGAAGTGCATTATCGATGGATTTGACGTGGCGGTTTAACTCTTCTGAAATCTCTTGATAAGATTGACCATCTAAATAAAGAACGAGAACTTTTCGCTCAAGATCACTTAACAGTTCAGCCATCTTTAATTCAATATCATCAAACTTCTCTCGATTAATGAGCAACTCTTCTGGATTTGCTACTTTTGTCCCCGAAATAACATCCATTAAGGTTCGGTCGGACTCTTCATCATATATTGGCTTGTCCAATGATACATAAGAGTTTAATGGAATATGTTTTTGCCTTGTTGCGGTTTTAATAGCGGTAATAATTTGCCTGGTAATGCAAAGTTCAGCAAAAGCTTTAAACGAAGTTAGCTTATCTTCTCTAAAATCTCTAATTGCCTTGTATAACCCTATCATACCTTCTTGTACAATATCTTCACGGTCTGCCCCAATTAAAAAATACGACCGCGCCTTTGCTCGCACAAAGTTTTTGTATTTATGAATCAAATACTCTAATGCGTCAATATCGCCTTTATGCACAAGATCGACAACTGTTTCATCCTCTTGTTGTTCGAAATGAGCATGCAGTTTTCTCCCATAAGTATCGCCCATATCGATCCCCCCGACCGCACAGTAGATAGAAATATTATACAGTAGCTAATTCCGTACCGTCAATAACCTCACCGCTGTCCCCGGCGCCATTTTTCGAAAATTTCGGCTACTTGATTGGAAAGTTGAATGCGTGCCGCTGGCTTTTGATTTTGAATAGACTTCACATCAAGATTAATATGTTTCTCAATTTGCTCAATTTCGTTGTACAATTCTCGAGCAGAAATTCTAAGCGCACCTTGTCCAAAGATTGCCCACTGCTCCGTAAAATCAGATGTAGCAACATGAATCTGTGTCTTTACATTGTTTAGCTCTTGAGCCAGCTTTTCAATGTACTCATCCGCTGTTTCATTTTCTCGTGTAAATACAACGTCAACCTTATGATTTTTTGCCTTCTTTTCAATTCCTTCGACCATATGAGCATCGAAGACAATAATGACACGATACCCCATATATGCTTGATACTCTGCCATCTTTTCAATTAACAGGTCTCGAGCACCCGCTAAATCATTATCTCTAAGCTTTCTTAGGTCGGGCCACGCACCTATCATGTTATAACCATCCACCAGTAGAATATCCATTTTTATTCACCTAGAGGATGGCGTTTTCGGTAAACCTCATACATGAGAAGACTAGCTGCTACAGATGCATTTAACGATGTAACATGCCCAACCATTGGAAGCTGTACAAGAAAGTCGCATTTTTCACGAATCAAACGACTCATGCCTTTTCCTTCACTTCCAATCACTAACGTAAGCGGCATACCTCCATCTAAGTTGCGGTAATCGTCACTTTCTTTCGCATCCGTTCCAACAATCCATACGCCTCGATCTTTTAATTCATCAATCGTCCTTGATAGGTTTGTTACCCTTGCTACAGGAATATGTTCAATCGCTCCTGTAGACGCCTTTGCTACAGTGGCCGTTAATCCAACTGAACGGCGCTTTGGAATAATGATACCGTGTGCGCCAACGGCATCGGCTGTTCGCATAATAGAACCTAAATTATGGGGATCTTCGAGCTCATCTAACAGAAGGAAAAACGGACTTTCATTACGTTTTTCCGCTAAGTTAAATAAATCATCTAACTCTGCATACTGATAAGCAGCAACTTGTGCAGCTACTCCTTGATGAATACCGTCTACCATTTGCTCAATTTTCTTTTTCGGTACAAACTGCACCAATACACCATTACGTTTTGCTAACTGCGTGATTTGCCCCATAGAACCGCCTTGCGATCCTTCGGCAATCCATAGTTTGTTAATGTCACGCCCAGACTTTAGGGCTTCTAGGACCGGATTACGTCCAATGATAAATTCATGTTCCATGATTCATTCCTCCCTCTCCTTCATCGACGAAAGAGATAGCTTTAGTAATAAGTTCCATCATTCTTTCTTCTTCACCTAAAAGATACAAATAGCCTACGACCGCTTCAAATGCTGTACTGTAGCGATACGTTTGCACATCTGTGTTTTTAGGGACTGTACCAGACTTTGCATTGCGTCCTCGGCGCAGTACACCTTCTTCTTCTTCAGTAAAAAAGTTTTCATTTTTAAAATAATATACGATTTGTGCTTGTGCTTTTGCTGATACGTATTTTTTAGCTTTATTATGAAGCTGGTTAGGGCGTACTGTCCCTAACACCAGCAGGTGGCGGCGAACATGTAAATCAAACACCGCATCACCCATATAAGCAAGAGCTAAGCTATTTAGCTGTTTTACATCTAATTTACTGCTGCTCATAACACTATTATCCTCTTTTCCATCTTGTTCCTTGCGCCGTATCTTCTAAAATAATATTTTTAGCCTTTAATTCATCTCGAATTTGATCTGCTAATTGGAAATTACGATCTTTACGAGCTTGAATACGATCTTGGATCAATTGATCAATTTCTTCGTCTAGAAGTTCAGCTTCTCCAAACGCAATGCCTATTGCAGCACCTAGTTCTTTAAACTCTTTAATAAAGGCTTCAATTACATCTGTAGACGTTGTTTGTTCTAATAAATACAAGTTAGCTTGCTTTGCTAGCTCGAACAGAACAGAAATGGCATTTGCCGTATTAAAATCATCATCCATCTCTTCAACAAAGGTTTCGCGGAGCTCTTTTAGCTTTTCGAACCATTCTGAAGCATCTTCTTGAAGATTTGTTGCTGCCTCTAGACGGTGAGTTAAGTTGCCGTAAGCTGTTTGCAGACGCTCAAACCCTTTGCGCGTATTCTCTAAGATTTCTTCGTTATAGTTAATTGGGTGACGATAGTGAACAGATAAAATAAAGAATCGAAGTAGAGAAGGATCATGCTTTTTAATAATGTCATGAACTAACACGAAATTCCCTAGTGATTTAGACATCTTTTCATTATCAATATTGATATATCCGTTATGAAGCCAGTATTTCGCAAACGATTTCCCAGTGAGCGCTTCTGATTGAGCAATTTCATTTTCGTGATGAGGGAAAGCTAAATCCTGGCCGCCTGCGTGGATATCAATTGTATCACCTAAATACTTGCGTGCCATCGCCGAGCATTCAATATGCCAGCCTGGTCTTCCTTGACCCCAAGGGCTATCCCATGCAATCTCTCCATCTTTGGTTGCTTTCCAAAGAGTAAAGTCTAATGGATCTTCTTTCTTTTCTCCAACTTCGATACGAGCACCGGATTGCAATTCATCAATGGACTGATGTGATAATTTTCCGTATCCTTCAAATTTACGCGTACGATAGTATACGTCGCCCTCTGACTCATACGCACAGCCTTTTTTCACCAGTTCATCAATGAATTCAATAATGATATCCATATTTTCAGTTACGCGTGGATGCACATCGGCATGCTTGCATCCAAGGGCTGACGTATCTTCAAAGTAGGCATCGATAAAGCGGTTTGCGATCGTTGGAACATCTTCTCCTAACTCTTTTGCTGCCTTAATTAATTTATCATCCACATCTGTGAAGTTTGAGACATACTCCACGTCGTAGCCTCTAAATTCTAAATAGCGGCGCACCGTATCAAATACGATCGCAGGACGTGCATTTCCAATATGAATATAGTTATACACGGTCGGTCCGCACACGTACATTTTGACTTTGTTTTCTTCTAGCGGTACAAACGTCTCTTTTTGACGTGTTAACGTGTTATATAGCTTAATTGCCATGGTGAATCTTCCCTTCTTTTAATTCCTTTAATTGATTTTGCAGGTGTAAAATTTCTTTCTCTAGCTGTTTGAAACGCTCTGCATCTGGATCTGGCAAATCTTGATGATTCAAATCTTTTGGAATCCGGACGCCATTTTGAATGACGACTCGGCCAGGGATACCAACAACCGTTGAGTTTTCTGGGACGTCATTTAACACAACTGAGCCTGCTCCAATTTTGGAGTGCGCATGAATCGTAATCGATCCTAGCACTTTAGCACCTGTTGCAATTAAGACATTGTCTTCAATCGTCGGGTGACGCTTTCCTTTTTCTTTCCCTGTTCCTCCGAGTGTTACTCCTTGATATACTGTTACATTATCTCCAATTTCGCACGTTTCCCCAATAACAATTCCCATTCCGTGGTCAATAAAAAAGCGGCGGCCAATTTTCGCACCCGGATGAATTTCAATCCCTGTGAAGAATCGGCTAATTTGTGAGATTACACGTGCCAGAAAAAACCACTTTCTTTTAAAAAGCCCGTGAGCGAATCTATGTGCCCAAATAGCATGCAACCCTGAATAGGTTAATATCACTTCAATATAACTTCTTGCTGCAGGATCTTGTTCAAATATGGCCTCAATGTCTTCCTTTAACAACTTTAGCATCATCTCACCCCAATTCCGCTATTCCTCTATCTACTCATTGATTGTATAAAAAAACGCCCCTATGTCAAATGACACAGAGACGTATATACGCGGTTCCACTCTGTTTGGATCAACAAACAATCCCAACTCTTCTCTCATAACGTGAAAGTAACCGCTTTTGCCTACTTACTTAGTAGCATTCAACAAAAGACTCAAAGGCGCACTTCAACAAGTTTTGTCATAGGTTACTTTCAGCCGGTGATAACCCTCTCTGATATGCAATGAACTTGCCTACTCTTCCTTCTCAACGATATCCATATTTGATTATTTTATCATATGGGCAAAATAGAAATTTGTTAACTATAAATGCTTTCTAGACGAGCTAAAACTGTTTCTTTCCCTAAAAGAGAAATAGCTTTTGGAAGCTCGGGACCGTGTGTTTCGCCTGTTGTTGCTACACGAATTGGCATAAATAGTTTTTTACCTTTTTGACCTGTTGCTTTTTGTACAGCCTTTGTTGCTGCCTTAATTTCATCAGCGCTGAATTCTTCTAAGGAAGAAATCTCTTCAGCAAATGCTTTTAACACTTCCGGTACTTGTTCTTCAGCAAGTACTGCTTTTGCTTCTTCACTGTAATCAATTTCTTTCTTAAAGAACATTTCAGTAAGTTCAACAATCTCAGCGCCAAAGCTCATTTGTTCTTGGTATAGAGCGACTAAGTCACGTACCCATTGTTCTGTTTCTGCATCGCGCGTTTCTTCAACTTTTCCAGCTTTCACTAAGTGAGGAACTGATAAAGCTACTACCTCGTCTAAATCCAATTGTTTCATGTATTGGTTGTTCATCCAACGTAATTTGCTTGTATCAAATAGTGCTGGAGATTTTGATAAACGAGCTGGGTCAAAAATTTCAATAAACTGTTCTTTAGAGAAAATTTCTTCTTCCCCCACAGGTGACCAGCCAAGCATTGTAATAAAATTAAATAGTGCTTCTGGCAAGTAGCCTAATTCTTTATATTGCTCGATAAACTGAATGATTGACTCATCACGTTTACTTAGCTTGCGACGATTTTCATTTACGATTAACGTCATATGACCAAATACAGGAGGCGTCCAGCCTAAAGCTTCATACACAAGAATTTGCTTCGGTGTATTGGAAATATGGTCATCTCCGCGTAGAACATGTGTCATCTTCATTAGATAATCATCAATGGCTACAGCGTAGTTATATGTTGGTGTACCGTCTTTTTTCACAATAACGAAATCACCAATGCCTTCAGACTCAAACGATACTTCATCTTTGACAATATCATTCCACTTAATTTCTGTGTTACTAGGAACACGGAAGCGAATGCTCGGCTCACGGCCTTCTGCTTCTAGTTCAGCACGCTGTTCAGCTGTTAAGTTACGGCACTTACCTGAATAGCGCGGCATTTGACTGTTCGCCTGCTGTTCTTCACGCTCTTTTTCAAGCTCTTCTGACGTACAGTAACAGTGATAAGCTAATCCTTTTTCAAGAAGTTCTTCCGTATATTTTTGATAGATTTCCGTACGTTCAGACTGGCGGTAAGGACCGTACTCCCCGCCTACGTCGATACTTTCATCCCATTCAATACCTAACCATTTTAAATAGCGCAGCTGACTTTCTTCGCCGCCTTCGATATTACGCTTTTGATCTGTATCTTCAATACGGATAATAAATTTACCGTTTTGATTTCGTGCAAATAAATAATTAAATAGTGCTGTTCTTGCATTCCCTATATGAAGATGTCCAGTTGGACTCGGGGCATAACGAACTCTTACTTCGCTTGACATAACTAAGATGACCTCCAATTTAATATTACTTATAGTATGTATTTATATGTTTTAGACATGTTCTAATTTTATCACCAAATAGGTATCTGTCAAAGTCAACTGTTTTTATTTTTGATAAACTAAAACGGCTGCTTGGGCAGCGATTCCTTCTTCACGTCCCGTAAAACCTAACTTTTCTGTTGTTGTTGCCTTGACGTTAATTTGAGAAATGCTTGCTTCTAACAGCTGCGCAATACGCTCTCTCATTGGTTCAATGTAAGGAGCCATTTTAGGTTTTTGCGCGATAATCGTGCAATCTACATTGCTTAATTCATAACCTTCATCTTTTAGTAGTTTCCATACGTGTTGAAGAAGCTTTGCTGAATCAGCATCTTTAAATTCAGGGTCTGTATCCGGAAAATGCTTTCCGATATCTCCTTTAGCCGCCGCTCCTAATAAGGCATCTGCGATTGTATGTAACAGCACATCTGCATCTGAGTGGCCTAATAATCCTTTTTCATACGGAATTTCTAAACCGCCGATGATTAAAGGTCTTCCTTCTGCAAATTCATGTACGTCGAAACCTTGTCCTACTCGAATGTTCATTTTTCCACTCCTTCAGTCCTGTTTAGCTTTGTTAATATAGCTTCTGCATATAACAAATCTTCTGGTGTTGTTAGTTTTATATTATCGTAATTTCCCTCTACAATCGATACTTTTTGTCCTGCTTTTTCTACTAAGCTTGCATCATCGGTGCCTAAGTATTCATTTGTTTTTGCTTTTTCGTGTGCATCTATTACTACATCAAAAAGAAAAGCCTGCGGCGTTTGAATAGCCCACAAGCTAGAGCGCTCAACTGTTTCAATGACAGTCCCCTGTTCCACACGCTTAATTGTGTCTTTTACTGGAACAGCCAGTACAGCAGCCTTATCACTAGCAGCTTTTTCTACTAACTCATGGATTGTGTTTTGTTGAACAAATGGTCGAGCGCCATCATGAATTAATACCATCTGAGCCTGCTTTAGACTTTTAAGGCCGTTATAAACGCTATGTTGGCGTTCATCGCCTCCAACTGTCAATGATTGAACCTTTTGAATTGGATATTCAGCTAATAACTCTTCAAAAATCGCCACTTCTTTTTCGTTTACAACTAGTACAATTCCACTGCACCAAGGATCTTGTTCGAATTTTTGCAGCGTATGAATGATAAGCGGAACGTTTTGAATAGTTAAAAATTGTTTGTTCCGCCCCGCTTTCATTCGCTTCCCCTGCCCTGCAGCTAAAACGATAATTTCATACTTCATAGGTATACTCCCTTTACCTGTTACGTCACAGTGCTTTTTCTAATAACTTGGGTTTCGCAAAAATCATACGGCCTGCTGAGGTTTGGAGTACGCTCGTCACCAGTACATCAATTTGCTTTCCAATGTAATTTCTTCCTTCTTCTACCACGATCATTGTACCGTCATCAAGATAGGCAATACCTTGATTATGCTCTTTACCGTCTTTTATAACCAACACATTCATTTCTTCTCCCGGAAGCACAATTGGCTTAACGGCATTTGCTAAGTCATTAATATTTAAGACGCCGACATTTTGAAGTTCACATACTTTATTTAAATTAAAGTCGTTTGTAACGACCAACCCAGAAGTCAGCTTTGCCAATTTGACCAGCTTACTGTCCACTTCTTGAATGTCTTCGAAATCGCCTTCATAAATTTCTACCTTCATTGCCAGTTCCTTTTGAATACGGTTTAGAATATCTAGACCTCGTCTACCTCTGTTTCGTTTTAGAACATCCGACGAATCAGCAATATGCTGAAGTTCCTCAAGCACAAAGCGCGGAATAACAATCGTTCCGTCTAAAAATCCTGTTTGACAAATATCTGCGATACGACCGTCAATAATAACGCTTGTATCTAAAATTTTAAGAGACTTTAGTGATTCTTCATTATCTGCTTCTTCTTCTTGCCCTTTTTTCTTCCCAATTCGAGATGGCATGGAAAACACGTTCACAAGCTCATCACGTTTTTTAAACCCGACTTGAAACCCTAAGTAACCTAAAAGAATACTTAGAAAGATTGGTAAAATGGTACTTACTACTTGAAGTTGAATTCTGCCTAAAAAAGCTCCGACCAAGTAGGCTACAATAAGCCCTAAAATCAATCCTAAGCTACCAAAAAGTACATCCGTTACAGGCGCCTTCAGCAACGCCTCTTCCACTCGGCGAATTAATTCAACTATATAATCAACAATCCAAAACGTGACAAGGAAAAACAAAATAGCTCCCAGTATTGCATCGACGTAAGGTTTTTCTAGAAATGCTACATCTTGCAGATTTAATAATTGAATAAGTTCAGGTATAAAAAAGACGCCCAATGTACCACCTGTAATAATAAAAAATAACTGTACAAAACGTTTTAACACGCCTTCACCTCCCTTTATCATTATAAACAGTTTACAATGATTGAAACCTGTTATTTAACCAAAAAACAGAATTTGTAAACAAACTGTCACTTTTTTTGTATTTTCACAATATCTTAATGAATCAAACATTTAATGTCAATTAATATCCTATAGCTGACGGTTTGTAAGATGCTGCTCTTTTAGTCTTTTTAGGCCTTCTCTAATTTTCCGTGCTCGAATTTCACCGATGCCTTCTACCTCATCCAATTCTTCTACCGACGCATCTGCTATCGTTTTTAAATCCCCTAATTCATCAATGAGATTTTCAATAATAATCGATGGAAGTCTTGGAATTTTATGAAGCATTCGATACCCTCTAGGAATAACGCTGTCTTCAAAGCTTGTATACATAGGATATCCCATTAAGCGAAGGAGCGTTTGGTCATCGAGAAGAACATTATTTGACGGCTGCTGCATGCGTTCAATTACTCGGTAAGGGTCAAAGCTGAGGTCATACATATAATCTTTGATTAATAAAGTTGCTTCTTCCTCTAAGTGAGAAAGCAGTTCATTCATTTGGAGACGAATTAGCCTTCCTTCTGTTCCTAACTCGCTAATATAGCTCAAAATTTCATTTTTAATACGCAAAACCATTTCTGTACGATGAAGCGACTGCAGCACATCTGTATGAGTTACTTGCTCTTCAAACTCTAATGCACTGAGACTTGTAATCGATTCATCTAATACCGCCTTGTACTTTTCAAGGGTTCCAAGCGCTTGATTCGCTTTTGCTAAAATAACGCTAATGTCTTTCAATACATACTGCAGAGACCCTTTGTAAAGCGTAATCACATTCCGTCTTTGTGAAATGGCTATCACCAATACACCTGACTGCTTAGCTACGCGCTCCGCTGTACGGTGACGCATTCCTGTCTGTGAAGAAGGGGTAGAGGGATCTGGCATGAGCTGAGCATTAGCAAACAATATCTTGCTTCCGCTGTCGTTTAAAATAAGCGCTCCATCCATTTTGGCTAACTCGTATAAATGCGCAGGTGTAAATGCACAATTAATCGAAAATCCTCCATCTACCATCTTTTTGACTTGTTCATTGTAGCCCATAACAATTAAGCCGCCCGTCTTTGCCCGCAAGACGTTATCGATACCGTCACGAATAGGGGTTCCTGGTGCTACAAACTGCAGAATTTCTGATATTTGTTTTTGACTAACTGTTGTTTTTTCTCCTTCCACTGCTTATCCTCCTAATGTATATTGCAGAGCCTCCGCTACTGTTGATACCCCAATCACATCAATACCATCTGGGACTTTCCATCCTCCTAAATTTTTCTCCGGAATAATAATTCGTTGGAACCCTAATTTTACCGCTTCTTGAACGCGCTGTTCAATTCTAGACACTCGGCGTACTTCGCCTGTTAATCCTACCTCTCCTACAATAACATCTGTAGCGCTAGAAGCAGCATCTCGGAAGCTTGAAGCAATGCTAACGGCTACAGCTAAATCGATTGCTGGTTCATCTAATTTCACTCCACCTGCTACTTTTAAATAAGCATCTTGATTCTGCAGCAGCATTCCTACACGCTTTTCTAAGACAGCCATGATAAGCGAAACGCGATTATGATCTACTCCTGTCGCCATTCTTCTAGGGTTTCCAAAGCTCGTTGGACTGATTAGCGCCTGCAGCTCTACTAATACGGGTCTTGTCCCTTCCATTGAAGCGACAACAACCGAACCTGCTGCTCCCTGAGACCGTTCTTCTAGAAAGATTTCAGATGGATTCAATACTTCTTCTAGCCCACTTTCTTTCATTTCAAAAATGCCCATTTCATTTGTAGATCCAAATCGGTTCTTAACCGCTCTTAATATACGATACGTATGATGGCGCTCTCCTTCAAAATAAAGAACCGTATCTACCATATGTTCAAGAAGTCTTGGACCCGCAATGGCCCCTTCTTTCGTTACATGACCCACAATAAAGATGGCAATGCCATTCGTTTTAGCAACACGCATTAGTTCAGCCGTACACTCTCGCACCTGTGAGACGCTTCCTGGCGCTGATGTCACATCAGCATGGTAAATGGTTTGAATTGAATCAATCACCACAAAATCAGGCTGCATGCTTGAGATGGCCTCTAGTATTAATTCTAAGTTTGTTTCTGCGTGAACATAAAGCTCTTCAGCTTTTACACCTAGCCTGTCCGCTCTTAACTTCGTTTGTTTGGTTGATTCCTCTCCCGAAATATATAGTACTTTATTTTGTTTCATTGCTAACTGCGCGGAGGTTTGCAAAAGTAAAGTAGACTTTCCGATACCCGGATCTCCCCCTATTAAAACGAGTGACCCTCTGACAATACCGCCTCCTAATACACGGTTTAACTCTGCAGAAGGTGTAAAAATCCGTGGTTCTGTTGTAGATTCAATCGCTGTAATTGACTGAGGTTTTTGAACTTTAGAAGCAGTAGCTCCGGAAAAAGCTCCTCGGCGTGATGATTTCGTTTCTTCCATTTCTTCCACCATCGAATTCCAGCTTCCGCATCCAGGACATTTCCCCATCCATTTTGCGGATTCATATCCGCAATGCTGACATGCAAATTTTGTTTTTCGTTTCGCCATTATGTTATCAATCTCTCCGTTCATTCAATCGATTTCTATCTCCATTGTACACTATTTCCTAAGCTAAAATAAAAAGGGAGGCATACGTGTTTTTTCGTATGCCTCGTCTTGGTTTGAGTAAATTTAGCTGATGCTGCTTGGAGCGGAGGATTTAACAACAAATTCTCCTTTGTCTACATCTAGCGTCACTTTCTGACCTTTTTGAACAACCCCTTTTAGCAGCTCTTCAGATAAACGGTCTTCAATATGTTTTTGAATTGCTCTACGAAGTGGACGAGCGCCGTATTCTGGGTCAAAACCTTCCTCTGCAATCTTATCAATTGCTTCTTTTGTTAATTCAAGATCAATTTCTTGCTCTTTTAAGCGTTTTGTTAACTGGTCCGCCATTAATTTAACGATTTCAGCTAAGTGAGGTTTCTCCAATGAATGGAAGACGATAATTTCATCGATACGGTTTAGGAACTCCGGACGGAATGCGCGCTTCATTTCCGCCATTACTTTTCCTTTCATATCTTTGTAGTCTTGGCCTTCTGCTTCTACTGTGAACCCTAAGTGCTTGCTTCGTTTTAATGTGTCCGCACCTACGTTTGATGTCATAATTAAAATCGTATTACGGAAATCAACTGTACGGCCTTTTGAATCTGTTAAGCGTCCATCTTCTAACACTTGTAATAAAATGTTAAATACATCCGGATGTGCTTTTTCAATTTCGTCTAAAAGAACAACTGAGTAAGGTTTTCTTCTTACTTTTTCCGTTAACTGGCCGCCTTCTTCGTATCCAACATATCCTGGAGGTGAACCTACTAAGCGTGAAGTAGAATGTTTCTCCATGTACTCAGACATATCGATACGAATCATTGCGTCTTCGTCGCCAAAGATTGACTCCGCTAATGCGCGTGCAAGCTCTGTTTTACCAACCCCTGTTGGTCCTAAGAAAATGAATGAACCAATTGGGCGTTTTGGATCTTTCAAGCCTGCTCTAGCACGGCGCACAGCTTTTGCAACTGCTTTTACCGCTTCTTCTTGCCCAATTACACGAGAGTGAAGAATCTCTTCCATGTTTAGCAGTCTTTCTGTCTCTTCCTGTGCCAGTTTAGAGACCGGTACACCCGTCCAGCTAGATACCACCATCGCAATATCTTCTACGGTTACAGCTGAGTTTTCTTTACCTTGCTGCTCTTTCCAAATTTTCTTTGTGTCTTCTAATTCTTCGCGTAGGCGTTGTTCTGTGTCGCGTAAAGATGCTGCTTTTTCAAATTCTTGACTTTGAACAGACGCATCTTTTTCATTGCGTACTGATTCTAATTTTTGCTCTAATTCCTTTAAATTTGGCGGCGTTGTAAATGAACGTAAACGCACTTTTGAACCAGCTTCATCAATTAAATCGATTGCTTTATCCGGTAAGAAACGATCTGAAATGTAGCGATCTGATAGTTTCACCGCTTGCTCGATTGCCTCATCAGAAATAGATACTCGGTGATGCGCTTCATAACGGTCACGAAGCCCTTTTAAGATTTGAATAGACTCTTCCAACGTTGGTTCATCCACTTGAATTGGCTGGAAGCGACGCTCTAACGCTGCATCTTTTTCAATATATTTTCTGTATTCATCTAAAGTCGTAGCACCGATACACTGAAGTTCTCCACGAGCAAGAGACGGTTTTAAAATATTAGAAGCATCGATAGCACCTTCTGCACCACCAGCGCCAATTAATGTGTGTAACTCATCGATAAAGAGAATGATATTACCTGCTTGACGAATTTCATCCATTACTTTCTTCAGGCGATCTTCAAATTCTCCGCGATATTTTGTACCAGCCACGACCGTTCCCATATCCAAAGTCATAACGCGTTTGTCACGTAAAATTTCTGGAACTTCATTGTTGACGATTTGCTGAGCCAAACCTTCAGCGATTGCCGTTTTACCGACACCTGGCTCCCCAATTAATACAGGATTGTTTTTTGTACGTCGGCTTAACACTTCAATAACACGCTGAATTTCTTTCCCACGTCCGATAACAGGGTCTAAGCTTCCTTCGCGCGCTACAACTGTTAAATCGCGTGCTAAGCTGTCTAGCGTAGGTGTATTGGCATTTGAAGAACCTCCGCCTTGATGGCTTGAAGCAGCTTCATTGCTACCTAATAAATGAAGTACTTGCTGACGAGCTTTATTTAGGCTGACACCTAGATTATTTAAAACGCGTGCTGCAACGCCTTCACCTTCACGAATTAAGCCTAGTAAGATATGTTCTGTTCCTACGTAAGAATGACCAAGCTTTCGGGCTTCATCCATTGAAAGTTCAATGACTTTTTTCGCTCGAGGTGTATAATGAATGGTCTGCGTTAATTCTTGGCCTCTGCCAATTAATGCTTCCACTTCTTTTTGAATTTTTTCAGTGCTTAGGCCTAGAGCAGAAAGAGCTTTTGCTGCAATTCCTTCACCTTCACGAACGATACCTAATAAAATGTGCTCCGTTCCAATGTTGTTGTGACCTAGGCGTAGTGCTTCTTCCTGTGCTAAAGCTAATACTTTTTGTGCGCGCTCTGTAAATCTACCAAACATCATATAATCGTCACCCTCCACGTTTAATTTGTGTTTTTATTTATAGTGAGACGTTCTCGAATTAAGGTGGCTCTTTTAATGTCACGTTCCTGAGGCTTTAGGGGCCCTCCCGAATACTTTTGTAAAAAGCCTGGCTGCGTCATAATGATAAGTTCATTCAATATATTTTGACTCAGTCCTTTTATATACCCTAAATCGATTCCTAATCGAACATCTGATAAACATTGTGAAGCTTCTTTGGACTCAATAATACGGCTATTGGCCAATACTCCATATGAACGATACACTCGATCTTCTAACTCTACATGAGATGTTTTAAACAGTGCGTCTCTTGCAGAGTGCTCTTGTGTAATTAACTGCTGTACGACACTATTTAAATCTGCCACAATATCTTCTTCAGATTTCCCTAAGGTTATCTGATTAGAAATTTGAAAGATATTCCCTAAAGCTTCGCTACCTTCTCCATAAATTCCTCTCACCACTAAGCCAAGCTGGTTAATAGCGGGAATAATACGATGAATTTGACGGGTCATCACTAAAGCCGGCAGATGCATCATCACAGATGCACGTAGCCCAGTACCCACATTTGTGGGACAGCTGGTTAAATACCCTCTATTTTCATCAAACGCATAATCTACGTATTTCTCAATCCAATTATCTACTTTATTCGCTGTGCTTAAAGCTTCAGATAATTGAAGGCCTGGAAATAAACATTGTATGCGTAAATGATCTTCTTCATTAACCATAATACTCAAATCTTCTTTTTCTGATAAAAAACAAGCTCCGTTGTTGTCTCCTTCAGCCAAGTTAGGACTGATAAGATGCTTCTCAACCAACACTTGCTTTTGAAGAGGCTGTAATTCGTTCATCTTTAGTAAATGCAAATTCCACTGATTGGTGTTCTCACTTTTTTGAAAAACTTGCTCAAATACTCGAACCACTTCAACTGCTTGTTCTTTAGAAAAGAGAGTTGGAAAAAGATAATGAGTTAAATTTCGAGCCAGCCTGATTCGACTGCTTAGCACAATATCTGAATTCGAAGCTTCTTGACGCATCCAAGAGCTAACAGGCTGGGAAAAGAACAAATCCTGGGACATGAATTACGCTTCCTCCTCTCTCGATTCGTTCATCTTCTTTTCTAGTAATCGAATGTGATCTCGGAGTTCGGCTGCTTTCTCAAACTCCTCTTTTTCGATATACTCTTTTAAGTTCAATCTTAATGCCTGTAATTCCTTTTTTAAATGAAGATTACTTGCAATTCTTGCTGGTATTTTTCCATGATGTAGATAATTACCTCCATGCAGCCTCTTCACGAAAGGAATAAGAGGTCGCTCAAATGTTTTGTAGCAATCTGCACATCCAAACCTGCCGATTTTAGCAAATTTTTGATATGTCATGCCACAAGTAGGACAAGAAAGAACGTCCTGACTTTGTTTCTTATAATTTTCAGTTACTGCTGGGTCTAGGTTAAGTAGGCCAGCTAGTAAGTTATTGATTGAAAAACCTTGCTGATTTGAAAAAGAAAATGCATCTCCATTTTCTGAAGCGCATTGTTCACATACGTGCATCTCCGTCTTTTCACCATTAATAATTTTTGTGAAGTGAAGAGTTGCAGGTCTCGTTTCACATTGCTGACAAATCATCCTGTCATCACTCCCTGTTCTAAATAAAATAGATCATGAGCTTATCGGTAGCGTAATGAATTAAGCATTGCTTTTAAAAGATTGGCTCTTAGCTCATCACGATAAGGAAGTTCAATATTAATAACTGAACGATTGATAACGCTCAACATGATTTTTGCTTCTCGTTCTGTGATGACTTTTTCTTCAACTAACCTAATAATGACATTTTCAGCACTTACTTGTGAAATTTCATTTTGAATCATCTCAATCACTTGCTGAAACAAATCCGCTGCATCATGCATTTTTACTTTTGCAATACGAATAAATCCGCCGCCGCCTCGCTTACTTTCTACAAGATAACCTCTCTCAACCGTAAAGCGGGTATTGATAACGTAATTAATTTGCGACGGAACGCATTGAAATTTATCAGCAATCTCACTGCGCCTTATTTCAACAATTTCTCTTTCACTTAATTCAAGTACTTGTTTTAAATACTGTTCGATAATGTCAGAGATATTTGGCACGCTGCCCCCTCCTTCTGACTTTGACTATATTTGACCTTAATTTAAATATAAAAGGAAACGAAAAAATTTTCAACTATGTACTATTAAAGTTTATTCTTTACTTTTATCGTTGCCACTAAAATTTATTTCAAAACCTGCAAATCGCGAATTTTATTGTTCTTACTATACTTTTTCATAAAACAAATAAATTGTAAACAAAAAAGGACTAGCTAAAATAGCTAGTCCTTTTTCAGGTGCCTGGCAACGTCCTACTCTCACAGGGACAAAGTCCCAACTACCATTGGCGCTAAAGAGCTTAACTTCCGTGTTCGGTATGGGAACGGGTGTGACCTCTTCGCTATCGCCACCAGACAAGAGATTGCTCTCTCAAAACTAGGTAACAGTTTGCTGAGTAAAGCTTACGCTTTTAAAAGTTTGGTTAAGTCCTCGATCGATTAGTATCAGTCAGCTACACATGTCGCCACGCTTCCACCTCTGACCTATCAACCTGATCATCTTTCAGGGATCTTACTAGCTTGCGCTATGGGAAATCTCATCTTGAGGGGGGCTTCATGCTTAGATGCTTTCAGCACTTATCCCGTCCACACATAGCTACCCAGCGATGCCTTTGGCAAGACAACTGGTACACCAGCGGTGTGTCCATCCCGGTCCTCTCGTACTAAGGACAGCTCCTCTCAAATTTCCTACGCCCACGACGGATAGGGACCGAACTGTCTCACGACGTTCTGAACCCAGCTCGCGTACCGCTTTAATGGGCGAACAGCCCAACCCTTGGGACCGACTACAGCCCCAGGATGCGATGAGCCGACATCGAGGTGCCAAACCTCCCCGTCGATGTGGACTCTTGGGGGAGATAAGCCTGTTATCCCCGGGGTAGCTTTTATCCGTTGAGCGATGGCCCTTCCATGCGGAACCACCGGATCACTAAGCCCGACTTTCGTCCCTGCTCGACTTGTAGGTCTCGCAGTCAAGCTCCCTTGTGCCTTTACACTCTACGAATGATTTCCAACCATTCTGAGGGAACCTTTGGGCGCCTCCGTTACATTTTAGGAGGCGACCGCCCCAGTCAAACTGCCCACCTGACACTGTCTCCCGGCCCGATCAGGGCCGCGGGTTAGAATTTCAATACAGCCAGGGTAGTATCCCACCGACGCCTCCACCGAAGCTAGCGCTCCGGCTTCTCAGGCTCCTACCTATCCTGTACAAGCTGTACCAAAATTCAATATCAGGCTACAGTAAAGCTCCACGGGGTCTTTCCGTCCTGTCGCGGGTAACCTGCATCTTCACAGGTACTATAATTTCACCGAGTCTCTCGTTGAGACAGTGCCCAGATCGTTACGCCTTTCGTGCGGGTCGGAACTTACCCGACAAGGAATTTCGCTACCTTAGGACCGTTATAGTTACGGCCGCCGTTTACTGGGGCTTCGATTCAGAGCTTCTCCCAAAGGATAACCCCTCCTCTTAACCTTCCAGCACCGGGCAGGCGTCAGCCCCTATACTTCGCCTTGCGGCTTCGCAGAGACCTGTGTTTTTGCTAAACAGTCGCCTGGGCCTATTCACTGCGGCTCTCTCGGGCTATACACCCTACCAGAGCACCCCTTCTCCCGAAGTTACGGGGTCATTTTGCCGAGTTCCTTAACGAGAGTTCTCTCGATCACCTTAGGATTCTCTCCTCGCCTACCTGTGTCGGTTTGCGGTACGGGCACCTCCCGCCTCGCTAGAGGCTTTTCTTGGCAGTGTGGAATCAGGAACTTCGGTACTATAATTCCCTCGTCATCACAGCTCAGCTTTCATGATGAGCGGATTTGCCTACTCATCAGCCTAACTGCTTGAACGCGCATATCCAGCAGCGCGCTTACCCTATCCTACTGCGTCCCCCCATTACTCAAACGGCGGGGAGGTGGTACAGGAATATCAACCTGTTGGCCATCGCCTACGCTTTTCAGCCTCGGCTTAGGTCCCGACTAACCCTGAGCGGACGAGCCTTCCTCAGGAAACCTTAGGCATTCGGTGGACAAGATTCTCACTTGTCTTTCGCTACTCATACCGGCATTCTCACTTCTAAGCGCTCCACCAGTCCTTACGGTCTGACTTCACAGCACTTAGAACGCTCTCCTACCACTGACATCAAAGATGTCAATCCACAGCTTCGGTGATACGTTTAGCCCCGGTACATTTTCGGCGCAGAGTCACTCGACCAGTGAGCTATTACGCACTCTTTAAATGGTGGCTGCTTCTAAGCCAACATCCTGGTTGTCTAAGCAACTCCACATCCTTTTCCACTTAACGTATACTTGGGGACCTTAGCTGGTGGTCTGGGCTGTTTCCCTTTTGACTACGGATCTTATCACTCGCAGTCTGACTCCCATGGATAAGTCTTTGGCATTCGGAGTTTGACTGAATTCGGTAACCCGTTGGGGGCCCCTAGTCCAATCAGTGCTCTACCTCCAAGACTCTCACAACATGAGGCTAGCCCTAAAGCTATTTCGGAGAGAACCAGCTATCTCCAGGTTCGATTGGAATTTCTCCGCTACCCACACCTCATCCCCGCACTTTTCAACGTGCGTGGGTTCGGGCCTCCATTCAGTGTTACCTGAACTTCACCCTGGACATGGGTAGATCACCTGGTTTCGGGTCTACAACCACATACTAAACGCCCTATTCAGACTCGCTTTCGCTACGGCTCCGCCTTATCAGCTTAACCTTGCATGGGATCGTAACTCGCCGGTTCATTCTACAAAAGGCACGCCATCACCCGTTAACGGGCTCTGACTACTTGTAGGCACACGGTTTCAGGATCTCTTTCACTCCCCTTCCGGGGTGCTTTTCACCTTTCCCTCACGGTACTGGTTCACTATCGGTCACTAGGTAGTATTTAGCCTTGGGAGATGGTCCTCCCAGCTTCCGACGGAATTTCACGTGTTCCGCCGTACTCAGGATCCACTCAAGAGGGAACGAAGTTTCAACTACAGGGTTGTTACCTTCTTCGACGGACCTTTCCAGGTCGCTTCATTTACTTCGTTCCTTTGTAACTCCGTATAGAGTGTCCTACAACCCCAAGAGGCAAGCCTCTTGGTTTGGGCTAATTCCGTTTCGCTCGCCGCTACTCAGGAAATCGCATTTGCTTTCTCTTCCTCCGGGTACTTAGATGTTTCAGTTCCCCGGGTCTGCCTTCAATATCCTATGTATTCAGATAAAGATACTGTTCCATTACGAACAGTGGGTTTCCCCATTCGGAAATCTCCGGATCAAAGCTCACTTACAGCTCCCCGAAGCATATCGGTGTTAGTCCCGTCCTTCATCGGCTCCTAGTGCCAAGGCATTCACCGTGCGCCCTTTCTAACTTAACCATTAGCGAATAAATGGTACAACATATTGTTGTGTTATTTATTGGTTTGATTAAAGAAAAGTTTCACTTTTCCTCAGCAATTACTGTTATCTAGTTTTCAAAGAACAATCGCAACCAAAATTCTTCTTATCTAATAAGAAGAAAGTAGTATGCTTTCTATAATTGAGAGATTGAACTCTCAAAACTGAACAAAGTGTCAAAACGTACGTCATGTAAAAATCCTTAGAAAGGAGGTGATCCAGCCGCACCTTCCGATACGGCTACCTTGTTACGACTTCACCCCAATCATCTGTCCCACCTTAGGCGGCTAGCTCCTTACGGTTACTCCACCGACTTCGGGTGTTACAAACTCTCGTGGTGTGACGGGCGGTGTGTACAAGGCCCGGGAACGTATTCACCGCGGCATGCTGATCCGCGATTACTAGCGATTCCAGCTTCATGTAGGCGAGTTGCAGCCTACAATCCGAACTGAGAATGGTTTTATGGGATTGGCTTGACCTCGCGGTCTTGCAGCCCTTTGTACCATCCATTGTAGCACGTGTGTAGCCCAGGTCATAAGGGGCATGATGATTTGACGTCATCCCCACCTTCCTCCGGTTTGTCACCGGCAGTCACCTTAGAGTGCCCAACTAAATGCTGGCAACTAAGATCAAGGGTTGCGCTCGTTGCGGGACTTAACCCAACATCTCACGACACGAGCTGACGACAACCATGCACCACCTGTCACTCTGTCCCCCGAAGGGGAACGCTCTATCTCTAGAGTTGTCAGAGGATGTCAAGACCTGGTAAGGTTCTTCGCGTTGCTTCGAATTAAACCACATGCTCCACCGCTTGTGCGGGCCCCCGTCAATTCCTTTGAGTTTCAGTCTTGCGACCGTACTCCCCAGGCGGAGTGCTTAATGCGTTAGCTGCAGCACTAAAGGGCGGAAACCCTCTAACACTTAGCACTCATCGTTTACGGCGTGGACTACCAGGGTATCTAATCCTGTTTGCTCCCCACGCTTTCGCGCCTCAGCGTCAGTTACAGACCAAAAAGCCGCCTTCGCCACTGGTGTTCCTCCACATCTCTACGCATTTCACCGCTACACGTGGAATTCCGCTTTTCTCTTCTGCACTCAAGTTCCCCAGTTTCCAATGACCCTCCACGGTTGAGCCGTGGGCTTTCACATCAGACTTAAGAAACCGCCTGCGCGCGCTTTACGCCCAATAATTCCGGATAACGCTTGCCACCTACGTATTACCGCGGCTGCTGGCACGTAGTTAGCCGTGGCTTTCTGGTTAGGTACCGTCAAGGCACGAGCAGTTACTCTCGTACTTGTTCTTCCCTAACAACAGAGTTTTACGACCCGAAAGCCTTCATCACTCACGCGGCGTTGCTCCGTCAGACTTTCGTCCATTGCGGAAGATTCCCTACTGCTGCCTCCCGTAGGAGTCTGGGCCGTGTCTCAGTCCCAGTGTGGCCGATCACCCTCTCAGGTCGGCTATGCATCGTTGCCTTGGTGAGCCGTTACCTCACCAACTAGCTAATGCACCGCGGGCCCATCTGTAAGTGATAGCCGAAACCATCTTTCAATCATCTCCCATGAAGGAGAAGGTCCTATCCGGTATTAGCTTCGGTTTCCCGAAGTTATCCCAGTCTTACAGGCAGGTTGCCCACGTGTTACTCACCCGTCCGCCGCTAACGTCATAGAAGCAAGCTTCTAATCAGTTCGCTCGACTTGCATGTATTAGGCACGCCGCCAGCGTTCATCCTGAGCCAGGATCAAACTCTCCGAAGAAATGTTTGACTTGCTCATTTAAAAAATAAAAATTAACGTTGACGTTTGTCGCTTTGTTCAGTTTTCAAAGTTCAACCGCCGCTCTTAAGCGACTTTACTATCTTATCAAGTTATCAACGTAATGTCAACAACTTTTTTATTTCTTTTTGTTGTTTTCGCTTGTCTGCGTTAGCAACAGATATAAATATACCAAATCAATTTCATAAAAACAAGAGGTAAATTAAAAGTTTAAATTTTCTAATATTAATACCTAAAAAAAGATGGCCGTAGCCATCTCTTTTTTTAGCGTTGACGCATATGTGGGAATAATAGTACATCACGGATTGACGGTGCATTTGTTAGTAACATAACAAGGCGGTCAATACCGATTCCTAGACCACCTGTAGGTGGCATACCGTATTCTAATGCCTCAATGAAGTCATCATCCATCTCATGTGCTTCATCGTTTCCTTGTTCTTTCTCTTTCAACTGAGCTTCAAAGCGCTCACGTTGGTCAATTGGATCATTTAGCTCTGTAAATGCGTTCGCGTGTTCACGCGCAACGATAAACAGCTCAAAACGGTCAGTAAAACGCGGATCTTCCGCATTTTTCTTAGCAAGTGGAGAGATTTCTACAGGATGTCCGTAAATGAACGTCGGTTGAATTAACTGCTCTTCTACTTTTTGTTCAAAGAATTCATTTACAATATGTCCATATTGCATATGTTCAGTAATTTCTACCCCGTGTTCTTTTGCTAAAGCACGAGCTTCTTCAACAGATGTTTCTCCCCAGAAGTCTACGCCCGTATATTGTTTAATAGCATCGACCATATGAAGTCTTGTCCATTCTGGCGTTAGGTCTACCTCTTGATCACCATACTGAATCTTTGTTGTGCCAAGTACTTCTTGCGCAATGTGTGCAATTAAGTTCTCCGTTAAAGCCATGATATCTTTGTAGTCCGCATACGCTTCGTACAATTCGATCATTGTAAATTCAGGATTGTGACGTGTAGATACACCTTCATTACGGAATACACGGCCAATTTCATATACTTTTTCTAATCCACCTACGATTAAACGTTTTAAATGAAGTTCAATCGCAATACGCATATAAAGTTCCATATCAAGCGCATTGTGGTGTGTCACAAACGGACGAGCTGCTGCTCCACCTGCGATTGAATGCATCATCGGTGTTTCAACTTCTAAGTATCCATGATTATCTAAGTAACGGCGCATCGATTGAATAATGCGGCTTCTTGAGATAAATGTTTGTTTACTTTCTGGGTTTGTAATTAAATCTAAGTAACGTTGACGGTAGCGCTGTTCAATATCTTTTAAACCATGATATTTATCTGGAAGTGGACGAAGCGCTTTTGTTAGTAACGTGAAATCTTTTACTTTAATAGAAAGTTCGCCAACTTTTGTTTTGAATAAAACACCTTCAACCCCTACCAAGTCACCGATATCTACGCTGCTGAAGATTTCGTACTGTTCTTCGCCAATTGCATCTTTACGTACATAAAGCTGAATTTGTCCTGTTAAATCTTGAACGTGAGCGAAACCTGCTTTTCCTTTTCCACGCTTTGTCATAATACGACCAGCTAGTGACACAGGCACTTCATTTTCTTCTAACTGTTCTTTTGTTAACTCGTCATACTCACTAATTAATTGCTGTGATGTATGTGTACGTTCAAAACGTTGACCAAACGGATCAATACCCTGATCTCGTAGGTTGCTCATTTTTTCGCGACGAACGAGAAATTGATCATTTAATTCTTCATGACTCATCGTTTACTCATCTCCATCGTATAATTAAGTTTTCCGAAACAGAAAAAAGGCCAGCATGTTTACTGGCAACTACTACGTTTCTTTAAAATTATTATAGGTTCAGTCGTTTCTCTATGTCAAATCGCTTTATTCTTGCTTCGCTTCTCTTTTTCTTCGATTTCTCTAACAAGCTACCGAATAAACCAACAACCTGCGAACCCAAACCTTAAAGTTTTCACTGTGAACTCTACTTTACGCCAATATGAAAATGAATCAACTAATAAGATTCATTTTTACTTATGTAAATCATTCCTATTATTTTCGAACATATCTAGTATATCAGTTGTTTGCTCTCGAAATAATTTTACATCTTTTAAATCCGATAACCGTTTTGTGATGGTTTCAACTTTTTCTTCTGCTACAGGGAGAATAAGAGATGGAGCTAGTTCGTTTAGAGGAACCATCACAAACGCCCGTTCAAACATTCGGGGATGAGGGACGTTCAGCCTATCCGTATGAATGATTTCATTACTATAAAGTAAGATATCCAAATCAAGGGTTCTAGGTCCCCATACAATCTCTCTTTTTCGACCTGCCGCTTGTTCAATGGCTTGCAAACAATCTAAAAGTTGCTCTGACGAATACGTTGTTTGTATTTTTACTACCATGTTTAAAAAGCTTGCTTGATTCGTATACCCGACCGGGGCCGTTTCATAAACAGATGAAACAGCCACTACCTTAACCTCAGAATGTTTCATCAAGCCAGTAACTCCCGACTTCAAATGTTCCATTCGATTTTCAATATTTGATCCTAATGCAATATATGCTTCTGTTGTCATTCAACGGCTCCTTTTAATTTCAATAGCTACCGATTGATAATAACCGGGAATTGGCGGATCAGGCTTATATACCTTTACTGTACAAGCCTGCACGAGTTCGTAATTAGCAAGCAATTCAGATGCAATCGTTTCGGCCACCGTTTCAACTAACTTGAACGTGCGCTTCTCTACAACTTCCTGGCATGTTTGGTATAAATCTGCATAGCTCACCGAGTATTCTAAATTGTCCGTAGTACCAGCTTGTTTTAAATCTAGTTCTACAGTTAAATCCACGTGAAAACGCTGCCCTAATTTATTTTCTTCTGGAAATACACCATGATATCCATAGAAACGCATATCATTCACATAAATTTTATCCATCTTTAGCCTCTCCTTTCGCTTTTATACATGTAGCTCGCGTCGACTCATTAGCGACATCGTGTAAGAGCGATACTCTTTTTGCAACTGAGCTATTAACGTATGGTCTCCGACTGAAAACTTCTTATCCTTTATACTTCGAAGAGGTACGATTTCTTGAATGGAATTTGTAACGAAAGCTTCATCACTCTCCAAAAGCTGTTCCGCCGTAAATAAACCTTCTACAACTTCTATGTTTTTCTTTTTTAAAAGCGTAAAGATAAACTGTCTCGTAATTCCATTTAAGATACCTGTTTCAAGAGACGGTGTATATACACAATCATCTTTTACAAAAAATAAATTGGACACAATACCTTCGGCTAAGAACCCTTCTTTTGTTAAAAAAATACCCTCTTTATTTAAGTCTGAACCAACTTCTCGCTTAGCCAGTACATTGTTTAAATAATGATGAGACTTCAACCTCACGGTTCCTTCGGGCGTATTTCGCTTTGTCTCAAGAATAAGCCCCTCTTTTACAAGGGGGCTCGATGGATGAGGCATTGATTTCATGTATACAATTGTAGATGGCTTGTCGTATTCTTCCACTTGCAGTCCAATTCCGCCATTTCCTGCTGAAACATTTAATCGAACATACGCATTTCTCTCATTGTTTTTCATTAACAGACTATTAATAATTGCCAACACGTCCTGTGTGGAGTAGTCCCATACAATATTTAATTCACGTAAGCTGCTACGCAGTCGATCCAGATGGTCTTCCACTAAAAATGGATGACCATCATAAACTCGTAGCGTTTCAAATAGCCCTAGACCATACATATATCCGTGATCAAACGGAGAAATAGTGGCTTCAGACGCAGGCTTTACTTCACCATTTACGTATATATACATATCATTACACTCGCTTTTTTTCGTAAGTTTCAATAAAATTCTTCAGCATTTCTTTACCGTAAGAAGTCATGATAGATTCAGGGTGGAACTGTACCCCTTCAATAGGTAATGATTTATGGCGAATCGCCATAATTTCATCTTCTGCTGTCCACGCTGAAATCTCAAAGCAATCCGGCAGTGAACTTTTTTCTACAATCAAAGAATGATATCGAGTTGCCGTGAACGGATTATCAAGACCTTTAAAGATAGTACGGCCATCATGATGCATTTCAGATGTTTTACCGTGCATTAATTTATCCGCACGAATCACATTCCCTCCAAAAGCTTGCCCAATCGACTGATGCCCTAAGCATACGCCGAATATTGGAATCTTACCTGCAAAATACTCGATGGCTTCTAAACTGATTCCCGCTTCGTTAGGACTACAAGGTCCCGGGGAAATCATCAAGAAATCTGGATTTAGCACTTCAATTTCAGAAAGTGTAATTTCATCATTTCTTTTTACAAGAAGCTCATGCCCTAGCTCACCTAAATACTGTACTAAATTAAACGTAAAAGAATCATAATTATCAATCATTAATATCATCTTTACTCACCCTCACTCAGCTCATTTTCGCTCTGCTCTTTTGCTTTCCATAGTGCAATTGCTTTTTTCAGTGATTCTTTATATTCGTGTTTCGGATTTGAATCAATTACAACACCCGCACCAGCCTGCACATAAGCTTGGCCGTCTTGAATAATCATAGTGCGAATCGCAATATTTAATTCCATATCTCCATTAAACCCAATCCAACCAATCGATCCTGTATAAATTCCTCGCCTTACAGGTTCAAGTTCTTCAATGATTTCCATTGTACGAACTTTAGGCGCTCCAGTAATCGTTCCTCCAGGAAAAACCGCATCTACAATATCTACAAAATCTTTATTGCGCGCGAGCTTGCCTTTTACATTAGACACAATATGCATCACATGTGAATACTTTTCAATAACCATAAACTCGTCAACATGAACGGTACCATAGTCGCTTACTCTACCAAGGTCATTACGCTCCAAATCAACAAGCATCACATGCTCTGCACGCTCTTTTTCGTTATGAATAAGCTCATCCGCTAACTGTTGGTCTTCTTGATCATCCTTACCGCGAGAGCGCGTTCCCGCAATTGGTCTCGTACTGATTTCGTCACCGGCTTTTTTCACTAATAGTTCTGGTGAACAGCTCACAATGTGAAATTCTTCTGTCTGCATATAAGACATATAAGGAGACGGGTTGATTTTTCGTACCTGTTCGTAGATATGCATAGGATGAGTTTGAAGCTGTTGAGACTGTCGAACAGATAAGTTCACTTGAAACACATCGCCTTGCCCGATGTACTCATGTACGCGAGTTGTGGCATCTGAAAAAGCAGCTTCAGACATTGAAACCTCACTCTTTTCGGCAACACGATGAATACGCTCATATGAGAGCCCTTCAGCACTTGCCTCCATCCAGTCCTTTTTGTATTGATCAATACGCTTATGTGCCTGCTCTTTACAATCTGCTTCATCGTTAACGATAATCCAGAGCTTTTCCTTTTCTTGATCATATACAAATACGTCATCGAAAATAAGGAAATAAACGTCCGGCGTTTTCAATGAATCTTCAGCAAGATCAGGTATGGTTTCTACATAGCGGATATAATCATAGCTAATAAAGCCAATTGCTCCACCTTGAAAAGGAGGAAGATCTGGATTCACCTCTGCTTCAAACTTCTTCATCCAGTCTCGCATAAGATGAAGCGGATTACCTTTTTGAACAGTAGCTTGGCCATCCGTTTTGATATGAAGCTCGTTTTGTTCGCCTCGCAAAATGGCTACAGGTTTTAATCCCATCATTTGAAACTTTCCGCCTCGACCGCTTTCAAGCAGGATATGATTCGGTTCCTCTTTTGACAACTCTTGATATTTTTTGAACCATTGGTTTTTAGAGATAGAAATAGATTCGCCCCAAGTCATTCTTTGCTGCATTTGTTCACTCTCCTAAAAATAAATCACCTGCTTTCATTTTACATGATTCTCAGATGAAAAAAAACAGCTTCATATAGAAGCTGTTCTTTTATGGTTTTTATGCTTGTGTTTGTTCCTCGAATTGGAACAATGGAGTACTTAAGTAACGCTCACCGTTACTTGGAATAATCGCTAACACTTTTTTACCTTTTCCTAGCTGTTTTGCAGCTTTTAACGCAGCATAAATCGCAGCCCCAGAAGAGATACCTACTAGTACGCCTTCTGTTTTTGCTACTTTACGTGCATATTCAAAAGCTTGGTCGTTTTGAACAGCGACAACTTCGTCATATACTTCCGTGTTAAGCGTATCCGGAACAAAGTTTGCACCGATTCCTTGAATTTTATGAGGTCCTGGTTGACCACCACTTAAGATCGGAGAATCAGCTGGCTCTACCGCATAAATTTTGATGTTTGGATACTTTTCTTTTAATACTTCGCCAGCACCTGTAATAGTACCGCCAGTACCGATACCTGCCACAAATCCATCTAGCTGATCGCCAAACTGCTCGATGATCTCTTTAGCCGTTGTTTGACGATGCACTTCTGGGTTAGCTTCATTTTGGAACTGCTGAGGAATAAAGTAGCCGTGCTCTTTTGCAAGCTCAGTTGCTTTATTAACCGCACCTTTCATTCCTTCTGGACCTGGTGTTAACACTAACTCTGCACCGTACGCACGAAGCAGATTACGACGCTCAATACTCATCGTTTCAGGCATTGTTAAAATAGCACGGTATCCTTTTGCTGCAGCTACCATTGCTAAGCCAATTCCTGTGTTACCGCTTGTTGGTTCAATGATGGTGTCTCCAGGCTTTAATACACCTTTTGCTTCAGCATCTTCGATCATTGCTAATGCGATACGATCTTTTACGCTGCTTCCTGGGTTCATAAATTCTAATTTTAAATATACATCCGCCATATCTTCTTCAACTAGACGGTTTAGTTTTACGATTGGTGTTTGACCAATTAACTCTGTAATTGAATTTGCAATACGTGCCATATGACCACTCCTAATACCAACTAATTTTATTGATTTTGTATACAATTTATCAGATGTTTTCTAAATTGTCAATCATTTTGTCTTTCCATTTACCTATTTTTGTTATATTTTTAGATCAATATATACATAAATAGGACTTAACACTTATAAAAAAAGGCGTTCATTTATAAAATGACGCCTTTAAAGAATCTTTTATTTCATTTAAATTGCTTGTTCTTTCATTTCTTCTAGCTGCTTTTTATCAAAACGATAGGTTTCATTACAAAAATGACACTGTGCTTCAGCTTGGCCGTCTTCCTCAATCATCGATTGAATCTCTTCTTTTCCTAAGCTGATAATGGCATTAGCAATTCTTTCTTCTGAGCACTGACATTTGAACTCTACAGGCATTGTCTCTAGAAACTTTACGTTTTCTTTTCCCAGAACTTCTTCTAAGATTTCCTCAGGAGAAAGACCTTTTTGAATCAGTTTTGAAATGGGTTCAATCGTTTGTAAACGTTGTTCAATAGCTGTAATCGTTTGATCATCTGTTCCTGGCATAAGCTGAATGATAAATCCACCCGCAGCTAAGATTGTGTTATCAGGGTTAACAAGTACACCTACACCTACTGAAGATGGAACTTGCTCAGATGTCACAAAATAATACGTGAAATCCTCTCCTAATTCTCCCGATACGATAGGTACTTGTCCATTAAATTGATCACGCATCCCGATATCTTTTACAACACTCAGCGTACCATCTGTACCTACAGCACGTGCTACATCTAATTTTCCATGCTGATTTAAATCGAAGTGCGTTTGCGGGTTCGTTACATATCCACGCACTTCACCCTTGGCATTGCTGTCTACTAAGATAACACCAATTGGGCCGCGGCCTTCAATTTTAATTGTTAGCTTTTGCTCACCTTTTAGCATAGCCCCCATCATAACTCCCGCAGTCATTGAACGTCCCAATGCTGCAGAGGCTGTAGGCCATGTATAGTGACGGCGCTGCGCTTCTCCAACTGTATCCGTTGTTTTTACCGCATAAGCGCGAACTTGACTATTGTAAGCTAGTGCTTTTACTAAATAGTCGCCCATAATATACACCTCTTACTCCATATTTTTTGTATAGATTATTTGTAATCCTTTTAAAGTCAAAAATGGATCCACAATATCAATAATATCCGACTCTTTAGCAATCAATGTTGCGAGTCCTCCAGTAGCAATAACTTTAGGATTTACTGTTGCTTGCTCTTTCATTCTTGCTACAATTCCTTCTACTTGTCCAACGTATCCATATAAAATACCTGCTTGCATCGCAGATACTGTATTTTTCCCAACAATGCTATTTGGTCGCGCAATTTCAATACGCGGAAGCTTAGATGCTCTTGAATAAAGAGCTTCTGTCGAAATATTAATACCAGGGGCAATTGCACCACCCATATATTGCTTATTTTCATCAATGTAGCAATATGTGGTTGCGGTACCAAAATCAACGATAATTAAAGGGCTTCCGTACAGCTGAATTCCAGCAACAGCATTGACAATACGGTCTGCTCCCACTTCACGTGGATTTTCATATTTAATATTTAAACCCGTCTTAATTCCAGGACCAACAACAAGCGGCTTTAAATGAAAATACTTTTGACACATTCTCTCCAATGCAAACATAATAGGAGGAACAACAGAGGAAATAATAATACCATGAATATCTTTAAAAGATAAACTAACGTGCTCAAGCAAGGCTTTGATTGTCATGCCATACTCGTCTTCTGTTTTATTACGGCTTGTTTCTACACGCCAATGGTACTTTAATTCATCTCCATCGTATACACCTAATACCGTATTGGTATTTCCAACATCTAATACAAAAATCATTTCAATCACCACTTTATTTAAATTCAGTATTCACACTGAAACCATCATACCATAACTGGTAAATAGACGTGTATATTCTAGATAAAATAGGAATATAATGACACAATTCTCTAGTAGATATCCTACTTATCCACTATATATGAAAAACTTTTTGCCAAACCTAACTTCTACCCAATAAAAAAGATCAGTGGAGACTGTCTCCACTGATCTTTTTTGATCTTATGCTTTTGGCTCTTCATCGTCTGTCTTTGTTTGGATGTTTACTTTAACATCTTCATCTGTTACGTGACTAGAACGGTCTGGAAGAGTTCCATGATCTACTAAGTGGTTGATCTGCTCAGCGTCTAACGTTTCTACTTCTAACAATGTTTGAGCTACAAGCTCTAACTTGTCACGGTTTTCCGTTAAGATCTGCTTCGCACGCTCATAGCTTTCTTTAATGAAACGTTGGATTTCATTATCAATTTCATGAGCAATCGCATCACTGTAGTTTTGTTCACTGTGTAAATCACGACCTAAGAATACTTGGCCTTGTTGTGATTGACCGAATTGCATTGGTCCTAACTTTTCACTCATACCGTATTCTGTTACCATTTTACGAGCGATGCTTGTTGCACGCTGGAAGTCATTGTGAGCACCTGTACTCACTTCGCCGAAAATAATTTCCTCAGCTACGCGACCACCAAGCAATCCAACAATTTTATCCAGCAGCTCTGGCTTCGTCATAAAGTAGCGATCTTCTTTTGGTAACATAACAGCATATCCACCAGCTTGCCCACGTGGAACAATGGTTACTTTATGTACCATATCAGCTTCGTCTAATACGACACCGATAATTGTATGTCCTGCTTCATGATAAGCAACAATATTGCGTTCTTTTTTAGAAATAACTCGACTTTTCTTAGCTGGACCTGCAATTACGCGGTCTGTTGCTTCGTCAATATCGACCATTTCAATTTTCTTTTTGTCCTGTCTAGCAGCTACTAAGGCAGCTTCGTTTAACAAGTTTTCTAAATCTGCACCTGAGAAACCTGGCGTACGCATAGCAATTGCTTTTAAGTTTACTGATTCATCTAAAGGCTTATTGCGAGCATGTACTTTAAGCACTGCTTCACGGCCATTTACATCTGGACGATCTACCGTAATTTGACGGTCGAAGCGGCCTGGACGTAATAACGCTGGATCTAAAATATCCGGGCGGTTTGTTGCTGCAATAATAATGATACCTTCGTTAGCACCAAAACCATCCATCTCAACAAGCAACTGGTTCAATGTTTGTTCACGCTCATCGTGTCCACCACCAAGACCTGCGCCACGTTGACGACCTACAGCATCGATTTCATCAATAAAGATAATACATGGAGCATTCTTCTTCGCATTTTCGAATAAATCACGAACACGAGAAGCACCGACCCCAACAAACATTTCAACAAAGTCCGAACCACTGATAGAGAAGAAAGGAACGCCTGCTTCACCAGCAACAGCTCTTGCTAATAATGTTTTACCAGTACCAGGAGGTCCCACAAGTAAGACACCCTTCGGAATTCTTGCACCTAGCTCTGCGAATTTACGAGGATCTTTTAAGAACTCAACAACTTCCACAAGTTCTTGCTTTTCTTCGTCTGCACCAGCTACGTCTTTAAATTTAACCTTTTTCTTTTCTTCGCTGTAAAGCTTAGCCTTACTCTTACCGAAGTTCATAACACGACTTCCGCCGCCCTGAGCTTGGTTCAGTAAGAAGAAGAATAGGATGAAAATAATAACAAACGGAATGATTGACGTAAAGAACGTTACCCAGCCGCTTGTTTCATCAGCAGGTTTAAAATCAACTTCTACTTGATTATTTTCTGAAGCAGCGTCAATACGATCAAGTGCTTTGTCACCATCTACGATGTAAGTTTGGAACGTTTGATCCTTTTTATAAGAATCTAACTTTCCTTGCACAACATACACGCCTCTTTCAGGCTTCATAGAGAGTGATTTCACATCACCTTTGTCTAAGTGTTGAACAAATGTATCGTATCTCATTGGTTCTGCTTTTTGATTAGAGCCACTAAAGAAGCTTACCACGCCAATAATGACTAAAAATATAAGTAAATAAAAGATGGTATTACGGAAGATCCGATTCATTTCTTACCTCCTCCCACGATAAACAAATACTGTATTCAATACTAACATAGAACATTTATCCTATCCAATAAATTGCACTTGGATATGTGCTTCTTAATTGCTGTATACTTGCGGTTTAAGAACCCCAATATACGGCAGGTTACGATATTTTTCTTGATAATCCAATCCATACCCTACTACGAACGCATCAGGTACTTCAAATCCAACGTAATCTGCTTTAATAGCTGCTTTACGACCTGTTGGTTTGTCTAAGAGTGTGACAATCTTAATTGACTTAGCTTTACGGTACTTGAATAACTCTACAAGATAGCTAAGTGTTAAGCCGCTGTCGATAATATCCTCTAAGATAAGAATGTCTCGACCTTCAACTGATGTATCTAAATCTTTTAGGATTTTTACTTCACCAGAAGAAACCATCGCATTGCCATAACTTGATACATCCATAAAATCCATTTCTAAATATGTATCAACACGCTTAATTAGATCAGACATAAAAGGCATAGCGCCTTTTAGTACACCGATTACCAAAGGAAAACGGTCAGCGTATTCCTCAGATAATAGCTTACCCAATTCTTTTACTTTCTGTTGTATTTCTTCTTCTGAAATCAAAATTTCTTGAATATCCTGCTTCATTCCTTACTTGCCTCCTAGAAGTTTTCGCTACTTATAGTATAAAATAACATATCTGGACTTATGTGTATGCAGTTCATAAGCAGATTTTTTCAAACCAGGTAGCCACAAAATAGTTCCTTGGCTATCTTCCACTACCGGCCAATGATCTCTGAAGTGTAAAGGGATTTTTTCATCGATAAAAATATCCTTTACTTTTTTATGTCCCTTCATGCCCTTTACTCGCATTTTATCGCCATTTTTTCGTGTCCTTACCTTTAATGATTGTAAATCGTGAGCTTCATCTAAAAGAAAAACATCGTTTCCTTTTATATCTTCGACTTTATTATGTATTTCACAAATAAGCTGGTGACCATTTGGAAGCTCAACGACCCCTGGAATCGGAACAATAAATTCATATGGCTCGATGTTCCCCTCATTAAAGGTGAAAAGACAGTCGTTGTAAGATCGGATAATGCGTAAACCATTTGGAAAGTCAAGCGTCCCAGACGGTTTTTCACTTTCACAAAATCCTACTAACGTGTCAACATGCGCTGAGGAAAGGGTTGGAGGAATTTCTTTATAGAGATAGTTTAATATTAGTTGAATACCACGCCTTTGTAAAGGCTTGCGTATCCTTAGAAAACAATCTCTATCAATGAGAATTTCATTTTGCAATTTCTTTCTCATTACTTTATTCATCACATCGGTCGTTAATTCCTCTAAGTATGCTTGATCTTCATGCAAGTTCTCGCTAAATTGTTGAAATTTTTCATGTACAGCGACGTTTTCTTGCTTTAAAAATGGCAAAACGTAATGACGAAACCGGTTTCTCGTGTACGAGTCTTTCTCATTACTCGGATCAATTCGAGGTGTAAGCCCATGTAGCTTACAGTAGCGATTGATTTCTTCTTTCGTTACGGCTAGGAAAGGCCTAATAATAAATCCATGCCCATATGGCCGCTTGGGCTGCATCCCTGCGTATCCATTCATCGTACTACCTCGAACCATTCGCATTAACATCGTTTCAATCTGATCATCTCCGTGATGTCCTAATGCAAGAAGGTTTGCTTTGTGCTTCTTCATAACATGAGTAAAAAATGCATAGCGGCATTCTCTGGCAGCTACTTGAGAAGATAGCTTTCTTTCCTTCTGATAGGCAGTAACATCAATCTGCTTCGCCTCACATTTAATATTCAATTGTTTGCAGTAGTTCTGCACATATTCCATGTCTTGCTGTGACTCTTGGCCCCGGAACATATGATCAACATGAGCAGCAATAATCGTAAGAGATTTTTGCTCTTTCAGACTCCATAAGAAATGCAGCAGCGCTAAAGAATCAGGACCACCAGAAATACCTACAACCACCGTAGAGCCTGCGGATAATAACTGATGTTTTGTCATAAAATTGTTCACTTGCTTTTCCATAGGAATGACTCATCCTTATAATGTACACGCAATAATGTATCATTAATTTACTTTATACGAATGACTATAAGGAAAGTTTCACAATTTCTCCAAACTTTATAGCACTTGAATAAATAGATACAAAATATAAATCAACATTACAGACGTACAAAGTAGTAGCGTCTCTAACACGTGAGAACGCTTCTTCTTTACTTTAACACGAGGGGCAGACGGTTGACGAACGTTTTGAGGCTTTGTTCCTCTACTTTTTGCCCCTCTTCTTTTTTCGACCGATAACACCTCTGTTTTCATTTCTTTAGCTGACTTATACTTTCCCGTAACCGCTTGATACAAAACGTCTCCGAAAGGTTCCAACTGCTTTGTTGTTAATATAAATTGTTTTAATTGTTCAGCCGGTTTGTCTGTTTTATTAATTCGCTTGCCATAAGCCGCGTGAATCAAAACCATAGATACGGCAAACAAATCATAGGTCGGTTCTGCTTTTCGGGAGCCAAGCCCCCAGTGCGCTCGATCATAAAAGTCGGTAAATTCTTTTATTGACCGCCCTTGCAGAGTTGTTCCTCCCACGTCGATCCATCGAACTTTTACAGGGTTAGATGTTACGACCAGGTTTTCGGGTTTTAAATCGCCAAATACCCACCCTTCTTCATGAAGGTTTTCTAAGTCTGTTAAGAGCTGACTTGCAAACACTTGCAACCATTCTGTCCCTCTTGTTGAGATAAAAGAAAGGAGAGGCTGCCCTTTCACATACTCCATTACATAGAAAGAAAGAGCGTGAGAACCATAGCTCCAATCATCTACATCAAGTAAACGCGGTCCTAGCACTTTGTCTTTGACTTGAGACAACTTTTTTAATACATTCACTTCTGCTGTAACGGACATGTTGGAAAAGCTTATTTTTAACGCCGCTAGCGTTCCGTTTACTAATTGGACTAAGTAGACAACTCCAGTTGCTCCCACGCCTAATTTCTCAAGAATTTTATAATGGACGTGATGCCATTTCCCTTGAATTTCTGTTCCCGGAGATAGGTTACATACCTGATTCTTCAATGTATTGTTCATTATTTTTTAACAACCCTCTCAATGAGCGCTTTTTGGTGAAATAATGAGTAGCCTCTTTGATAGCCGGTCCAGTAGGCGTAATACCTCCTGCTGTTAGTTTTGGGAAAATCGTTGAAAGCGACTCTAATCTTGGATTCCAGTCCATTAGCTTCTCTACATCTTTCTTTTTCCCAGGAAATAAAAAGATTGAAAATTGATTGTGCCCCATGCGAGCATTCAAGCTTAACGATAAATCTAACAGCGACTCCTTTACAGTAGGGAGCTTATTTTTCATACTTCCGCTCATGTCAACTAAAATAAGAATCTCTAAGTCAACCGTTTCCCCAAGTTCATCAACCACTTCCATGATTTCTCCTCGCTTCTCAGGAGATAACTCTTCTAATCTTGAATTAGAGGAACCTAGAATTTGCTGAAGTTCTTTATTTACAACGCCTTGAAGTGTTTGCGTCATTGCCTGCCTTGTAACCATTTGAACAGTTTGAGACAGCTGTTTTACGTAAACAATTTGACTCACGCCACCGCCTGACATGGCAATGCCTTCTATTTCATTCGTGCTTTGCTCATCAATTGTATCCTCTTCCATCACACCAATAACGTTTACACTAATTCCTTGTTCTTTAGCTAGTGCAGCCATTGCTACCGGATCTTCACCTGTATTCGAACCACCGTCCGTAATGACCAACATCTGTTTCAATGTACCTTTTTTCATAAAAAAATCCCCTCCTCATTATCAGTATTAACATGATAGACGAGGAGGAGATAAAATATACTTCTATCTAACTATTGTGCTTTTTTACGATAAGCGTAAGAAGGAATCGATGACCATTTCGGGGTATTGTGCTGAAGTTTTGCCACAACTACCGTCATATCATCTTCAATTAAACCTGATTTTGTTCGAATAACTTCTTCCATAATTAAGTCTGCAATTTCTTGTGGATCGTTTGTTTGAAGCTCGCCAATTTTTCGCTTCATCCACATTTCGTAGTTCTCAACGTGTTTCGGTCCTTCAAATACACCGTCACTCATCATAATTAACAAGTCTTCCGCCTTCATTTGTTCATTCACAACATCCACTTCAAATTCTTCAATAATGCCCATTGGCAAATTGCTTGCCTGTATTTTAATAACCTTATCTCCGCGTTTGATGAAGCTTGGCGTAGAACCGATTTTCAAGAAGTTTACATTGGCATCTTGTAAATCAATCATCGCTAAATCTAAGGTCGAAAAGATCTCATCGTTTGTACGCAGGGATAAAATAGAGTTAATCGATTTAATTGCAATTGTCTCTTCTATTCCTGTTTGTAAAATTTGTTTTAACAGCTGAAGCGTTTCGCTGCTTTCATAGTGGGCACGCTCTCCATTTCCCATGCCATCACTAATAGCTAGTGCATATTTACCGGCGTTTAGCTCAATCATGGAATAGCTGTCACCGGATACAAACCCTCCGCCTTTAGCAGCATGTGCTACGCCTGTATCAACAACGTATGCTTTCGTACAGCCAAATGAAACGTGGCAATAGCCTTGAGGATATTTAGCACATTCTTCGTTCTTTACTACAATACTTTCACCTAAAATATCCGTAAGCATTGGCGCAATAATTTTCTCGCATTCTCCTCTTCCGTGACAATATGGCACCCACATTTCAATATCTACATTTCCAGGTTCTAAGCTATAAATTTCGATTTGATTGATTTCCATCCCAAAGTTACGAAGAGCTTCTAAAATCTGTTCTTCTTGTACATTTAAATTTTCGCGCTCTCGCTTAATTTCTTTTGCAAAATTCCCCATGACTTCAGAGACACCGTGAAGCTGTTCTGCTACAATCCTTCTACTTTCTTGAATTTGTGCTTTTAAGTGCTGATTGGCTTTAAAATACGTAAGTTCATGCTCAATCACATCGATGACTTTTTTCGATTTCACGCAATGTTTGTCCATTTCTCGAATTAGCCTTGGATTTTGTTCAAGAGTGCCATTATCAACTTCAAGCATAATTTCCTTCATATATTCATAGGTTGTATCAAACTGCTGTGCCCAGCATTGTTCTTTTTTAAAACAAAATTGGCACGTCCTTTCGGTAACGCTGCTTAAGAAATAATCAACTTCTTTATCAGCGCTTGGCTTTTCATCGTAAAATCCATTTTGCGTAAAGCTTTTGGAAAGTGCTTGAAAAACATTTGAAAACTGTTCTACGCGATTTGCTGTTACATCTCGGATCTTACGCACGTACTGCTGTTGTTCAAGCATATTTTCAGATGTCCCTGGTACTAGTTTACTTAAGTTTTTCAAAACAAAAGATGGGGTTAATAAAAATAGGACAACGGCCGTCAGTGATTCATACAAATTAGTCGTCAATCCTTGATTTGCCTGAGCATATAGGCCAATTAGCAATGAACCAACAACCAGCCCTAGAGCTGCCCCTAGCTTTTTACCGTCTTTTAAAAGTCCTCCAAGCAAGCCAGAAAAAGCGAGTAAACTCATTTCGTACAAACTAGAAACATTCGCGAAACTTAAAATTAAACCGGTTACGACCCCGACCGTAGCTCCTATCGTAGGGCCAGATACAAACGCAAAAACTAGTACTAAGTAACGAGATAATATATGTTCAGCCGAAAGGCCGTAAATCATCCACCCTATTGTCCCTGTCATAACAGATGCCAACAAAATAATAAGAGAAATCACTTCTTCTGTTTTTAATGATTGTTTTCGCTTTCGATATGAAATTAAAGGCACGCTTTGTAGGAAAATCATTGTTAAGATAAAGCTCAACCCTGCTTCTACTGCCACAAATGTAAAATCATACATGGTGAATTCCTTGGTAAACACATAAAAAATAGTTAGTTTTGTAAGTAACATCGCGCTAAATACAGTGAACGGCAGTTTCTTTAACGGATCCATTGTCAGTATGCCGCTAAATCGATGAATTAGTAAGAAAACAAATAGTGTAGCAAATACGGTACCTCCATTTTGAATGGAAACACTAAATGCCCCTGCCAATACGGCTAAACTTGCTAACGGTGCTTTTTCTTTCTTTATAGCCATTACGGCTGCAAAGAATGGCAAAGCAAATGGCATGATTTTCATTAAAATTAACGCTCGTCCTAATAAGAAACCTACGACTAGCAGCAATAATCCCCATTGAAATAACACCTTTTCCGTTTTCATACCCGCCTTTGTAAATACACGGGACATTTCTAATCTAGTTCGGTTAAATACCGCCTCTGTTGTTGGACTTGCAAAATCTCTTTCCGTCTTTTGCATTCTCCCACCACCCGCTAATTATACTTATTCGTTATTATATCGCGGCGAAAGGTGAAATTTTGTCAAACGGACTAGCAAAATACCTATAATCGTTCGACTATTTTCTAGTATTATATTGAAAACTATACAAAAAGATGTACAATCTTACATGGAGATTTAAAAAATATGAGAGATACTGTTCGCCCCAGAGAAAGCCTATGCTCATCATTCTTTTTTAAAAGCAAATAAAAGTCTATAAAAATAACAAAAAAGTTATTGACAATAACCCTGCTTTTTTATATTATTATAAATGTCTTTTAGAGAACGTATAATGGCGGTGTAGCTCAGCTGGCTAGAGCGTACGGTTCATACCCGTGAGGTCGGGGGTTCGATCCCCTCCGCCGCTACTCGAATAACGGCCCGTTGGTCAAGCGGTTAAGACACCGCCCTTTCACGGCGGTAACACGGGTTCGAATCCCGTACGGGTCATCAAAAAGCATGTACAACAAGTACATGCTTTTTTTCTACTCTTTTTTACATATAAAAAAAGCACCTTTTAGATAAAAGGTACTTTCCAAAAACTCGCTATCTATTTGATATAAGCAGCAAGTTAACCGCGTTTTGCACCGCGTCCACCGCGTTTTGATTCGGTATGGCGTTTTAGGGAAGATAAACGTTCTTCACTGTCTTTTAAGAAACGATTCATTTTTTGTTCGAATGTTTCTTTTGTACGGAAATCATTACCGCCACCACGATTGTTATTACGTTGTGGGCGTGAATCACGTGGACGGTCTGAGCGTGGCGCTCTTGCAGGACGCTCTGGTCTTTCTGGACGTTCTGGTTTGTCTACCGCTTTCTTAATTGAAAGACCAATTTTACCATCTTTCTCAACGTTAATTACTTTGACTTCAACTTCGTCGCCCACTTTTAAATGGTCGTTAATGTCCTTTACGTAATTATCAGCTACTTCACTGATATGAACCAAGCCTGTTGAACCTCCTGGTAACTCAACAAAAGCTCCAAAGTTCGTAATACCTGTTACCTTTCCCTGTAACTTGCTGCCTACTTCGATTGACATAAAAAAAATGCTCCTCCTTAAATGATAAAAGAAATCAATTTATTATATTATACAAAAAGCAAAAATACACTGTCAACGAACCATACGTTTAGTCTTTTTTTACATTAAAGATAATTTCCCCGTCTTCTGATAAAAAATAATCTCTCCGGGCAATCTTTTTAATATAATCATCGTCATTCAACTTGACGATTTCACCTTTTAACTGTTTTTGCTTGCTTTGTAATTTTGTCAGCTGCTGTTCTAATTTTACCTTCTCAGCTTTTTTGTTCTCAATAGCTGAGGTTTGCGTAATTAAAGCTGATACCATCAATCCACCAATGATTAAGGCCAACACTCCGAAAACAGTCAAACGCCTAATTAAACCGATACGCTTTCGATCTGTATTTTGTTTAATTTGTTCTTGTTTATGGCTATAATCAGTATTTAACTTCGCGACCTTTTTTTTTCGTACCGCACTCATTGAATTAGTCGTCCCCCTTGTTTTTTAAAGTGTTCACCCATGCAACGACTCTCATTATCATATTCTTTGCACGATTGTAAATTCCTTCTATATACCGAAAACCCATATGTAAAAATCGTTTTACAGGTTTAGGCATCATTCTCCAAAATACGAAAAGAACCCACCTAGTCGGTAAGTAAATAAGCTTTAGACAGAATACGAGCAGCTTATGAACAGCTCGGTAGATCCCTAAAGCGACTACAAGTAGAATATGAATAAAGAAGCGGATAGGCTTGACCAAAAAAATATTACTAAGCGTTAAAACACCTCGATATAAACTTAATACGCTCGAGACAGTAAATGTTAATACTTTTAAATACAGTGATTGAAATAAGCTTTGATACGCGGCAAAGCCGCAAAACAAAGCAAGAAACGCATACAAACGCAGTTCTCCTTCATTCACTAAAAACAACACATAAAAAATGAGAAGAGCTTGCACCATCCAAAACAATACGTCATTTACAAATACAAACCATGGGCGTGATTTAGAGCGATTAACAAAGTAACGATAAGTATCGAGAGAAGCACCTAAACCGCTTCCCATCGATACCATCGCAAGCATTGTATAGAGCTGAATGTTTAAACTCATCGAAACAACTTACTAAAGAATCCTTTAGCCTTCTCCGATTGGTTCTCATCTAAGTAAACTATATCAAAGATTTTTCCTTTTATCGATACAATTCCTTGATCAACGTCTAAATTTTTCATTTGCAGATTTTGCCCTCTAACTGACAAGAAACCCATCACTGTTTCAAGTAAAAATTCCTCATTGTCAAAGCTCTCTACCTGCTTCACACCCGTGATATCTAAGAGACGCCGACCCTTCATCACTAAATCATGATTTGGAGTATGGTCTTTGTTTGAATTGCTTGTTTCATAAAATTGGCTCATATCTTCATCCCCACCTCATTCATTAAGAGCATTCGCTCTTGTTATCTGTTGTTTAAAACATATGAATGAGAAAGGTGATTTAGAACAAGCCTTCATCAGTTATACTTCAGATGAAATACGCTCTTCTTTGACAATTGAGTACAAATTAGCTGCTTCTTCTTTTTTAGCTGCTTCTTGAAGAGCCTCTATTTTAACGGTAATTTTCTTCGTGCCAAATGTGATGGCTAATTCATCTCCTACTTTCACATTTGTGCTTGCTTTTGCAACGATACCATTAATCGTAATACGGCCCTTGTCTGATACTTCTTTTGCCAATGTACGGCGCTTAATTAAACGTGATACTTTTAAAAATTTATCTAACCTCATAATTCCCTCACCTTTCTGTTTTACAAACCTGTTTTTTTGGCTTCTTCCCAAAATTCATCTAACTCTTTTAACGAAAAAGATTCAAATGGTTTTTCAGAAGCTCTCACTTTTTCTTCAATATATTGAAATCGATTTAAAAATTTTGTATTCGTTTTAGCTAATGCAGCTTCAGAGTCGATTTTATAAAATCTTGCAATATTCACTAAAGCAAATAAAATATCTCCAAATTCATCGCTCATTTTTTCTTTATCAGCATGCTGTACTTCATCTTGGAATTCAGCAAGTTCTTCTTGTACTTTTTCCCACATAGGTTCAACTTCTGACCAATCGAAACCAACTTTTGCAGCTTGTTTTTGGTATCCGTGCGCTTTCATTAAAGAAGGCATAGCCCCAGGTACAGAAGCTAACAGAGAAGAAGGCTCCTCTCCTTTTTCTTCTTTTTTGATTTCATCCCAATTTTTTAAGACCTCATCTGCATCATTCACGCTCACTTCCCCAAATACATGCGGATGGCGTCTTACCATTTTCTCTGAAACACTGCGAATGACGTCATCAATTGAAAACATTCCTTCATCTTCACCGATTTGTGCATGAAGCAATACCTGCAGCAATACATCACCGAGCTCTTCAATCATATTATCGTCATCTTGACGGTCAATAGCATCTAATAACTCATAAGACTCTTCTAGCAAATAGCGCTTGAGCGATTCATGCGTTTGTTTTTGATCCCAAGGACATCCGTTTGGCCCTCTGAGCGTGGCAATAATCCTTCTGAATGAGTCAAATTGATGGTATAAAACCGTTTCGTCCGCTACTGGAGGGACATAAATAGTCGTTAAGTTATTGAGCGACATTTCTCTATCTAATTCATACAGCTTGACCGGCTGGATTTTTTCTTCACTGCTTCCCGCTGCCGTTACAATGTAAACGAGGTAATCATCAGGAACGTGTTCCATCAGCGTTAGTTTTACCTCTGAAGCAACGAACTGATCGTACACTTGAGCAATTAGAACATGACCCGTTAACTCTATTTCGCTTCGCTTTAAGTCTGTTCCGTCTAGCAGCTGAAATCCTTCAATAGGATCGATCTTTAGTGCGCCAAAAATTGGATCTAAGAAGCTTTGTCCCCCTTTAATTTCAACAGGAATGCTGCGTTCTTTTCCTTTTTGTAAAAGTAATTGAACCGTACGTTCTGCCACTAAAGGATGCCCGGGAACGGCATACACCACTTCTTCTACTGAAGCTTTATCGATTAAATCATTTGATATATGTTCATATACCTCTTCAAATCCATCATAAGATTCGTATACGTCATCATAGGATACGTACGTCAAGCCTTCACTTTCTAATTCTTTGATTACAGGATGTTCTTTTGTGCGCATATAAATATGCTTTTCCTGCTGCAGCAAGCGATAGATGCCTACGGGTAGCTGCTCTAAATCGCCTGCTCCTAAACCAATAACTGTTACTTTACCTGTCATTGCTTCACCTTCTTATTTATTTTTTAATACGTATTTAGCTAAAACACTTCCCATTGGAAGTAAACGTAATTCCTCTTCGGTAAAAATATGTTGTTTCATAATGATAAACAAATAAAACAAACCGCCTATTAAAACACCAGATCCTGTTTCAACCACTTGTTTGCTTGTATCTAAACCATTAGACCATACAAAGTGATGTAAACAAAATAAATAGCTTTGCAAAAGAATGACCATTGCTATGCCCGTTATAAAAATACCTCCACTCGCCTTTTTCGGAACGAGCGATACAGCTAGCTTTTTATACAGACAAAATAGATTGATTGCTGCAACAATAGCGAATCCAGCTGAGGAAGCAATGGCTGCTCCTATGGTTTGAAAATCTGGTATTAGCCAAAGATTCAATATCAGTTTAACCGTCATGCCAGCGATGACGGCTATTACAGGTGCGAAAACAGCTCCCATCCCCTGAAGCACAGCTCCAGCAGTTGCTGCTACGGTTGTAAATATAACTAACAAGCTCAAAATTTGTAAAACGTCCGTTCCGTCGGAGTTACTATATAAAAGCATATTAATGGGTTTCATCAGCGCAATCAAGCCAAAGGCTGCTCCAACTCCGACTACAAGCGATAGTCGGAGAGACAGCTGAACTTTTTCAAGCACAAATGACAAGTTCTTTTTCGCAATGGCTGAAGAAATAACGGGTACAAGTGAAAGTGAAAAAGCTGTACCTACTACTGTACCTAATTGAATCAACGGAAGTCCACGGTCATAAATACCTTTTGAAACTTTTGCTGCCTGTTCAGCCATGCCATGCGCCGTCAGACCGGAATATAATGTAAAGGAATCAATAAGCTGAATAAACAGCAGACCCATAGCGCTGATACAAATTAATAAACCTTGAATAATAAGGATTTTCACTACTTTTTTGATGTCTGCTTTTTTTATGCGTTGAAATACTCCCTTAGAATTTGTCTTTGTTCTAAAAACAAATAAACATAAAATAATAAGAGATGTTATACCGCCTGTTATGGAACCAAAAATAGCTCCTGCTCCTGCAGTATAAGGACCATACCCATGGTGGATAAAGAAAATAGATAGGCACAAAATAGTCCCTACTCGAACAATTTGTTCTGCGATTTGAGACAACGCAGTAGGAAACATATTATATAATCCTTGATAATAACCACGAATGACAGCAATAAACGGAATAAGTAAAAACGAAAATGAAATAATTTGAATGAGAAGCGTTAACTGACGATCTCCCATCCACCCGGCAATCGTTTCTGCAAAGATATATTGGAGGGAAAACATTATGCAGCCTACTACAAACAAAAAAGCAAATGAAACTTGAAGTATTCCTCGGATTTCCTTTCTCCGATTTGTTGCCACATAATCGGCTACTAACTTTGAAATAATTACAGGGAAACCGTATGTACCTAGCTGTAGCGCAATTCCATATAGCGGATAAACTTGCTGATAGATATAAAACCCTATATCTCCCGCAATATGGTGATATGGAATACGGTAAGTAGCACTTAAGATTTTCGTAAATAAACCTGCGAGCGTTAAAATAATCGCGCCGTTAAAAATAGAATAGAGCTTTGATTGTTTCTGCATTCCTACACCTTTCACCTGCAGCTTGTAATTATGTGAACAACGCTTTTTATGAGCCGCTAACTGTAGAAGAATAGCGCTTTGTTCTTATAAAACATCCTGCACTTTCCAATAAATAAAATACCGTACCATTATATCATGTTCTCTTTATTTCTAAGGTAAGACAGCATGAAAAAAGGTAGCAGAAACTGCTACCTTTTCAGTAAATAATGTAAAATAAAGATAATTACGCTTACTGCTCCATTTGACGAGATAAGAAGCTAGCTGCCGTTTCGGCTGCTTTATGCTCTACTTCACCAAGAGACTTCTCTTTTGAGAAGATGACAACAGCTCCAATCGGATCTCCATTTGCAATAATCGGACCGATTGTGTAAGAAGAAATATTTTCTTCGTATCCATCGACAAATTCAAGGTTTTTCCCATCAGTTACTAAAGAAGAACTGCGGCTTTCCATAACAGATTCTACTAAAGAACTAATGTTTTTATTTAAGTATTCTTTTTTAGAGCTTCCTGCTACCGCAATAAATACATCGCGGTCACAAATAAGTACAGGATGACCTAAGCTATCGTATAGCGCTTCGCCATACTCTTTTGCAAAATCTCCTAATTCACTAATTGGCGAATATTTCTTTAAAATAACTTCTCCATCGCGATCGACGAAAATCTCTAGCGGGTCTCCCTCTCGGATGCGAAGTGTTCTTCTAATTTCTTTTGGAATCACAACGCGACCCAAATCATCAATACGACGAACAATACCTGTTGCTTTCATTCATTGAAGCCTCTCTTTCATATGATGATTAAAATAGTTGGTGAATATCACTGATGGCTATATGATAAAAGGTTCACCTTTGTTGAGGTTAGTATTCTTCACTCTACAACTTCTATTCACCAACCATCTCTTTTTTTGTTAAAAAGTGTGCTTTTATTAAAAAAATGTCCAAAAAACCGTCAAAACATGGGGATTTGGACATTTTTATTTCGGCTATATAAAAAGAAGGCTCAAAAATGAGCCTTCTTTTTAATTCGTAACTTGTTCTTTTTTAACAGTGGCTACTCCTTTTACTAACTGATACACAATATTGAGCCATTCTTTTTGAGCAAGTCCTTTTACGTTAACCACTAATTTTACTTTCTTGCCTTCCATACCTAAGCTGACCATTCTGCCAAATTGATCACCTAGCATGAATAATTTTTGGCCGTCTATCGTTGAGCTCGCTTCTTCAGAAAGCAGAATAGAAATTTCTTGTTTTGACTGAAGAATAGATTCTACTAAGTTCTGCGTTGCATATACTTTTGTTTCAGCTACTTTAAACAAATACTCAACCTCAGCCGGATACTCCCCAAAACGATCAATCATTTCATCTTGCAATTCTTGAATATCCTCTAGTGCTTCAATTCCTCTAAAGCGCTTATACATCTCAATTTTCAAGCGGCCGTCTGTAATGTACTGATCAGGGATATACGCGTCTAAGTCCAGATTCATTTCCACATTAAATTTCACACTTTCTCCGTCAGACCCGCGTCTTTCTTCTATCGCTTCTTTAAGCATTTGTGAGTAGAGATCGAAACCGACAGAATCGATAAATCCATGCTGCTGAGCACCCAGTAGGTTTCCGGCGCCACGTATTGAAAGATCACGCATAGCAATTTTAAAACCAGAACCTAATTCGGTGAATTCTTTAATAGCTTGCAGACGCTTTTCAGCTACTTCTGTCAGTACTTTGTCTTTATGATACGTAAAGTACGCATATGCCACGCGATTTGAACGACCTACGCGTCCTCTTAATTGATACAGTTGTGATAATCCCATCTTATCAGCATTGTTGACAATGAGCGTATTTACATTTGGAATATCTACTCCTGTTTCGATAATAGTTGTACTCACAATCACGTCATATTCGCCTTCTAAAAAGCTTAAGATAACCGCTTCGAGTTCTGTTTCATTCATTTTTCCGTGGGCATACGTTACCCTAGCATCAGGCACGAGCATCGAAATTTCTTCTGCTTTTCGTTCAATATCTTCTACGCGATTATATAAAAAGTAAACTTGGCCATCACGCGCTAACTCACGCTCAATCGCTTCACGAACTAGAACCGGATTATACTCCACTACATATGTTTGAACCGGAAAACGATTTTCAGGCGGCGTTTCAATAACAGACAAATCCCTTACGCCCAACATAGACATATGTAATGTTCGTGGAATAGGTGTTGCTGTAAGTGTAAGGACATCAACGTTTGCTTTCATTTGCTTGATTTTTTCCTTGTGCGTTACACCAAAACGTTGCTCTTCATCGATAACTAACAACCCTAAATCCTTATAAATCACATCTTTAGATAGTAAACGATGTGTACCAATCACTACATCTACGGTCCCGTTTTTTAGCCCTTTAATTGTTTCCTGCTGCTGTTTACGGCTGCGAAAGCGGCTCAATAGCCCAATATTAATTGGGTAGTCTTGAAAACGCTCACGGATGGTTTCATAATGCTGCTGAGCTAAAATAGTGGTTGGTACTAAAATAGCCACTTGTTTTCCATCTGTCACAGCTTTAAACGCAGCACGAATGGCTACTTCTGTTTTTCCGTATCCAACGTCTCCACAAAGCAGACGATCCATTGGTCTTTCATGTTCCATATCCTTTTTAATTTCTTGTACAGAACGAAGCTGATCTTCGGTTTCTTGATAAGGGAAAGCTGTTTCAAATTCTCTCTGTAAATCGCCATCCGGGGAAAATGCATAACCTTTACTTGCTTCGCGCTCTGCATACAGTTTAATTAAGTCATCAGCGATGTCTTGAACAGAAGACTCAACTTTTCGTTTCACTTTCTTCCAGTCATTTCCGCCAAGTTTATATACTTTCGGCTCTTTCCCTTCAGAGCCTACATATTTTTGTACTTGATCAATCTGTTCAACAGGAACATACAGCTTGTCAGAGCCTTCATATTTGATATGGATATAATCTTTATGATTACCGTTAATCTCTAACGTTTCCATTCCTAAATAACGGCCAATACCGTGGTTCACGTGAACGACATAGTCACCTACGTTTAACTCTGAATAGCTTTTAATACGCTCTGCATTGGAAAGCTTTTGACGACGCTTTGATTTCTTGATCCGCTTTTTAAACAATTCTTCCTCGGTTAAAACTGCTAATTTTTGCATCGGCAGTTCAAAGCCCATTTGTAAATCGCCTTCAATAATTTGAACAAGACCTGGCACAAGCTGACCATTTCCATCTAAAATAGATGAATCAATATCATAATCTGCTAGCACACCTTCGAGTTTTTTCACGCGCTCTTTATCTGCTCCTAAGAGGACTACCGTATAATTAGCATTTTTCCAACGTTCAATTTCACTTTTTAATAAGTTCATTTGCCCGTAAAACTGCTGCATCTGCTTACATGAAATATTAATAATATTTTGCGGACTCGTATACGATACGTGCTTCAAAAATAACGATAAGTATAAAAACTGATGTTTTGCTCGCTGAATAAGAGATGGGAGCTTATGAGATAATTGAACATCTCGAACAATTTGCCCCTGTCCTAATAATTCTGTTATCCATTCAGCTTCCTCTGTTTCAAGCTGATCAGACGTCTCTTGAATTCGAGTTGTTTCATCAAAGATAACAAGGCCACCTTCTGGTAAATAATCTAGTAAACTAGCAGGCGATTCGTAAAAGAATGATAAATACTTGAACATATTTTCAAGAAGTTGACCTTGACGCAGCTGTTCAATTTCACCTTTAATATTTTCTGTTAAGGTAGCTTTTAGCGCTGCGTTTTTCACTTGCTGCAGCGTCGAAGCCAGCTGTGCTTCTAGTTCTTCAATTCCTTGGGCCACTTCATTTTGGTTCACAATGATTTCCGTAGCAGGGCCGATTGAAATTTCTTTTAACTGTTCTTGAGAGCGTTGATCCTCAATTGTAAAAGTACGAATGGAATCGATCTCGGTATCAAATAGTTCAATTCGGACAGGTAGCTCTTCTGTTAACGGATAAATATCAATGATTCCTCCGCGCACACTAAACTCACCCGGAGCTGAAACCATCGATGCCCGCTCATAACCCAACTCAACTAACCTTTTTAAATAATGATCAACGTCGATGTCAATTCCCATTTGAAACGGCAGCTGCGTTTGCTCCCATCTTGCTTTAGGAGGCAGCAGCTTTCGAATTCCTGCAAGCGGGGTTACAACTACTCCACCTGTATGTTGACTCCAATAATTGAGTACTTCAATTCGCTGAGCCTTTAATTCTGGACTTGCAATCCCCACTTCTGTAGCAACTAAATCGTTAACAGGGTATAAGAAAACGTCTTTTTCCGGTAAAAGGTGCAAAAGGTCTTCATACACTTTTTGGGCTTGATATAAATTATGAGTCACTACTAATAAGGGGTATTTTTTATCCTCATTTAAGAGTGCCATTAATACAGATCGAGCTGAACCGGAAATTCCCGTTACTAACTGTTCTTTCAAACCTTCTTCTAAACTGCTGACAACAGCTCCAATTTCTTTATTTTCTTCAAATTGCTGTCTAATCCCTCGCAAAGGAATTCCCTCCTCCCATGATATGTCTAAACTAAACAGAAAAACGCTTTGGTTTGAGACCAAAGCTTTTTATTGTATAAATGTTTCGTACTGATGATAGTCTGGATTTCGTTCTAGCGCTTCTTGACAGTCTTCACAAATAATTTTAACCACGATGTCTCCACTATTATGGTAGTGAATAAAGTCTTTTCGTTCATCTGCGGTCAGGTGATTAAAACCGAGTGCTTCTGTATTGTGAGCTGTCTTTTCTATCATACCGACTTTTGCGCCACAATGTCTACAGAAATAATGAATAGACATACAAATCCTCCCAAATCTTTTAGTGTTAGTATGGACGATTGAGAGAAATTTTATTCTGCTTAATTATAGCGATTCATTACTTCTAAGAACGTTTGACCTAAAAAGTCTTCACTCGCGTGCACAGACGTTTTCATCGCTTCTTCCATATGAACCATTTCATCTTCTGTAAAGCGCCCTAGTACATAGTCAACTACTTTCATACCGTTTTTCGGACGATCAATCCCAATACGAATTCGGTTAAACTCTTGGGTTTTTAAATGCTGAATAATTGATTTTATTCCGTTATGGCCGCCTGGACTTCCTTTTGTACGCAATCTTACTTTTCCGCACGGTAAATCTAAGTCATCGTAAATAACAAGCAAGTCTTCGACGTCTATATCAAAATAGTCCATTAACGGGCGAATACTTTCTCCTGATAAATTCATATATGTTAGAGGCTTTAATAATATGACTTTTTCTCCTCTTATTATACCTGTTCCATATATTCCGTTAAACTTTGTTTTATCTAATGAAATCATAAACTGTTCGGCAATTTTATCAATTGCCATAAATCCTATGTTATGACGAGTACGGTCATATTCTTTTCCAGGATTCCCTAAACCAACGATTAATTTCAAAATAGATACTCCTTTCCACTCTATGTAAGTTGTACATAATAGGTAAATGTCTTTAATGTTTTACATTACTATATAGTATCACTTTTATTATAATCAATTCACACAAAAAGACGTAACCTTTTGGTTACGTCTTTTTATATTATTCTTCGCTATCTTTTTCTTTTGTTGCTTCAACGTCGCCTTCAGCATCCTGAACTTCGCCGCTATCCGGCTCTTCTTCCTGTTGAGGAGGTAGTACAGAAGCAACTGTATCTTCTGCATCATGCGTAATTTCTAGCTTTTTATCTACCTTAATATCCCCTACTGTAATTGTATCGTTAATTCCCAAATCTGATACATCTACATCAATAGATGATGGGATATCTTGCGGCAAGCCTTTTAATGAAATTTCATATAGAGACTGCTGTAATACGCCGCCTTCTTTTGTTCCTTTTGCTTCTCCTACTAGAGATAAAGAAACTTCAGTATCAATTTCTTTCTTCATGTCGACCACTTGGAAATCGGCGTGGACAATTTCGTTTTTTAATGGATCGGTTTGAATATCATGTAACATTACGGAATATTTTTGCTTGTCCACTTGTAATGTTAACACTCCATTGCGTCCTGCTTCACGAATAGTCTTAATAAAATCAGCACTGTTTAAGTAAATAGGCGTGGATTCTGTTTTATTTCCGTAAACAACCGCTGGGAAGTTTCCTTCGTCGCGAATTTTTCTATTTGTAGAATTTTTGAAATCCGTTCTTTTATTTGCTTGAATTGAAATACTCATTTTATTCACCTTCCAGTATGTTTTCTACTTAAAATGTACCCTTTTTAGAAGGCTGCTAAACATAAAACTCGTTTCAATCAGCAATATATCTTTGCTCATCCCGTTCAAATCCCTTTAAAACCAAGGATTAGCCCATTTAATTTTTTTCAAAAAAACCTCTTTCCAAATGGAAAGAGGTTCTGTTTATCAATCAAATAACGTACTAACTGATTGCTCTTCGTGAACACGAATAATCGCTTCACCAATTAACGGAGCTACTGAAAGTTCTGTTACTTTACCAATTTTCTTATCTTCTGTTAAAGCAATAGAGTTTGTTACAGCTAGCTCTTTGATTGTAGAGTTTTGAATACGCTCAATCGCAGGGCCTGAAAGAACTGGGTGTGTACAACAAGCATATACTTCTTTTGCACCTGCTTCAATTAATGCACTTGCACCAATTGTAATTGTACCAGCTGTATCAATCATGTCATCAATCAAGATTGCTGTTTTCCCTTCCACTTGTCCAACAATGTTCATAACTTCTGCTACGTTTGGACGTGGGCGACGTTTGTCAATGATAGCGATCGGCGCTTTTAGACGTTCCGCTAAACGGCGAGCACGCGTTACGCCACCGTGGTCCGGAGATACAACAACAACGTCATCAAGGTTTTTACTCTTGAAGTATTCACCTAAAATTGGAACACCTACTAAATGGTCAATTGGAATATCGAAGAAACCTTGAATTTGAGGAGCATGTAAATCTAATGTGATAATACGAGTAGCTCCCGCTTTTTCAATGATATTTGCTGCTAATTTGGCAGTGATTGGTTCACGTGCACGAGCTTTACGATCCTGACGAGCATAGCCATAGTAAGGCATAACGATGTTAATTGTTTTAGCTGATGCACGTTTTAATGCATCAATCATAATTAATAATTCCATTAAGTGTTCGTTAACTGGAGCACTTGTTGATTGAATGATAAATACATCACAACCACGGATACTTTCTTCAATGTTAATTTGAATTTCACCGTCACTGAAACGATCAACCGAACATTTACCTAATTCCACACCAATTACTTTTGCGATCTCTTCAGCTAAAGCCTTGTTTGAATTTAGCGTAAATAACTTTAAATTTTCATCAGCATATACATTTGACATTTTATTGTGAAACCTCCGTCAGGATTTTTTATTAATATCAAGCTTTTCAGCATAGTTTTCTTTATTTACTTGTTTCGCACGAGCAATTGATAATGCTTTTCCTGGCACATCATCCGTTACGGTTGAACCAGCTGCAACATAGGCGCCTTCACCAATTGTTACAGGTGCAATTAAGTTTGAGTTACATCCTACGAATGCCCCATCTTCAATCTTTGTTAAAAATTTATTTTTCCCATCGTAGTTAACTGTAATAGATCCGCACCCTAAGTTTACACCTTTTCCGACCTCTGCGTCTCCAATATAACTTAAATGAGAAGCTTTGCTACCTTTGCCAAAAGATGCTTTTTTAATTTCTACAAAGTTTCCTACGCGCACTTCATCTCCAATTAATGATTGAGGACGAATATGTGCAAATGGGCCAATTGTGACTTCGTGACCAATTTCACTATCGTGAGCAACAGAATGGCGAATAGAAGTATTATTACCTATTTTGCAGTCTTTAATTTCACTGTTAGGTCCTACTTCACAGTTCTCTCCAATTACAACTGTTCCTTGAATAACCGTACCAGGATAAATAACCGTATCTCTGCCAATGACAGCATCTGCTGAAATGTACGTGTTAGAAGGATCCACAATCGTCACTCCATTTAACATATGCTGCTTGTTGATACGCTTTTTCATTGTTTCTTCTGCTTGAGACAGAGCAAATCGATCATTAACGCCCAATGTTTCAGCAAAATCGGATGTTTGATATGCAGAAATAATTTGACCTTCATTTTTTAGAATTTCGATAACATCAGGTAAATAGTACTCTCCCTGTACATTATCATTTGAAACTTTTGAAAGTGTCTCAAATAATTTCTCATTATCAAAACAGTACGTACCAGTATTAATTTCCTGTACAAGACGCTCTTGTTCTGTGGCATCTTTATGCTCAACAATCTTTTCAACAGAGCCTTGTTCATTTCGAATGATGCGTCCATATCCTGTTGGATCTTCTGCATGAGCCGTTAAAATAGTTGCCATTGCATTTGTTGCTTCATGATGCTTTAATAAAGATTCAATTGTTTCAGCTGTAATAAGCGGAGTATCTCCACATACAACAATTGTCGTACCTTTTTCATGTGCAAGTAAAGATTCTGCTTGCATTACTGCATGAGCTGTTCCTAACTGCTCTTCTTGTAAAGCAAATAAGCTTTTATCTCCAACATGTGATTTCACTTTTTCGGCACCGTGACCTACAACTGTAATTAAATTTGTTAAATCTAAGCGTGATAACTGATCAATTACGTGTTGCACCATCGGTTTGCCACACACAGGGTGTAACACTTTATATAAAGATGACTTCATACGTGTACCCTGACCAGCTGCCAATATGACTGCATATCTTTTTGACATAACAGGCCTCCAATTTTACCTTTTTATCCATTAAGAATATTATATCAAAAATGACAGCATTTCAAGGAATCATTTATAAGTCATGAATTTTATTTTTTGGTAATGCTAAAGTTTTACAAAGGTGTGAAATTATATAAGCGGTAATCAAAAAGAAAAGAGCCTACTTTTCAGTAGACTCTTAATGTATCATATGTTTACGAAGCACCCGCTTCTTCGAATTCAACTTCTACCTCACCTAAACGATGATATTCTGCTAAAACAGCATCTTGAATCTTTCCGCGAGTATTTGAATTGATTGGATGTGCAATATCACGGAACTCACCATCCGGTGTACGTTTACTTGGCATGGCTACAAATAAGCCATTATTACCATCAATCACACGAATATCATGAACAACAAATTCACCATCTAATGTGATTGAAGCAATCGCTCTCATACGTCCTTCAGTGTTCACGCGGCGTAATCTTACGTCAGTTACTTCCATCTTGTTCACCACCTTTTTCTATGCGAAGCTTTACATACTTAATTCCACAGAATTTTGTGTTTTCCTGCTATTCAGAAAAAATTTTTAGAAAATTTTCGCAAAAAAAGTGAACAATTGGAAGTTACTTGCTTTTTGTTAGAAATTTGTTAATTTAATTACCCTTTAACAAGCGCAATAACTTCAATTTCAACAAGTACATCTTTAGGTAGTCTCGCTACTTCTACACATGAACGTGCCGGCTTATGGTCGCCGAAGTAGTCACCATAGACTTCATTTAATGCTGCGAAGTCGTTCATATCTTTAATGAACACGGTTGCCTTTACAACTGTATTTAGAGAAGCTCCTGCTTCTTCAAGAACTGCTTTTAGATTTTCAAATACTTGAGTAGCTTGTACTTGAACATCGCCTTCGACCAACGTACCATCTGGACGAAGTGGAATTTGACCTGAACTGTAAAACAAGTTATTCACAACAATTCCCTGTGAATATGGACCAATAGCTTGCGGTGCATTTTTTGTTTGAACCTGTAACATATGTTCCTCTCCCTTACTTGATCAAATATATTTTAAGTAATTGCCTTCCTGTACACGAATTTGTTTATCTTTAATATTTACATCTGTTAATTGTACAAGAGACACATACTCATCCACTAAACGTTCTTCAATATCTTCTGATTCTACTAAAACTCCAATACCAGCAACAGTTGCATCAAACTCTTCAAGCAAACTAACCATTCCATTTACCGTACCGCCGGCTTTCATGAAGTCATCAATGATGAGTACATTTGACCCCACCGCTAAACTTCTCTTAGCTAACAGCATCGTTTGAATGCGCTTAGATGAACCTGACACGTAGTTAATACTAACGGTCGATCCTTCAGTTACTTTACTGTCTCTGCGCACAATAACAACGGGCACGTCTAAATACTGAGCAACCGCATACGCAATAGGAATACCTTTTGTTGCTACAGTCATCACCACATCGATTTTGCGGTTAGCAAAAAGCGATGCATACAAGCGACCGATTTTATTCACAACGCGGGGGTTCCCTAAAATATCAGTTAAATATAAATATCCACCTGGCAATAAACGCTCAGGTTTTTCAATCAACCCACATAATTCTTGAACAAGCTGACCGGCTTCTTCATTCGTCATCTTTGGAATGAATTTAACTCCGCCGGCAGCCCCTGGTAGCGTAACCAAAGTTCCGATACCCTGCTGTTCAAAAGTTTGTTTAATAATCGCCATATCTTCGCTAATAGATGATTTTGCGGAATCATATTTATCTGCAAAATACGTAAGAGGGATAAGGCGCTGAGGGTTTTGAATGAAATAGTTGGTCATATCAATTAATCGTCCACTACGTCGAAACTTCATAACATCCTCCTGAAAATCCGAATATTGTAATGTAAATATAACATTAACATACGGATTTATTCAAGCGTTATTCGTTCACCTAGTAACCTAACTGCATAAACTTTATCACAAAAGCCACGTAATCCATTATAAATGCGATGCATACGTGAATCATGCTGTACAAGTCCAAATACAGTTGGCCCACTGCCACTCATGAGTACAGCATCGGCGCCAAAACGCTTTATTTGTTCTTTAATGAGAGCTACTTCCGGATGCATTTTCAGCGTTACTGCTTCCAATACATTTCCGACAAGGCTACACATTTGATCATAATTTCCTGATTGTATGGCGTGAACCATCTCATCTACTTTAGGATGATCCATTTCCTCAATTTTTAAGTTTCGATATACATCTGCTGTAGAAACACCTATTTCAGGCTTAGCCAAAATCACCCAGCAGCTTGGAGGTGCCTCAATATGCTCTACAATCTCTCCGCGCCCTGTAGCAAGAGCTGTCCCTCCGTACACGCAAAAAGATACGTCAGAGCCAATCTCAGCCCCTATTTCTGCAAGTGTGTCTAATGATAACCCTAATTCCCATAACGTATTTAAACCGCGTAATGTAGCAGCCGCGTCACTGCTGCCTCCAGCTAATCCAGCAGCTACTGGAATATGTTTATCAATTAATATATTTACACCTTTTGAAATGTTATAACGTCGCTTCAAAATCTGCGCTGCCTGATAAGCGAGATTTCGCTGGTCATCTGGAACAAAGCGATTATGAGAATAAATAACAATTCGTCCATCTTCACGATCAGAAAGTTCAATTCTGTCCGCTAAATCAATTGTTGTCATAATCATCTTAACTTCATGGTAACCATCTGGGCGTTTATGTAACACATCAAGTGACAAATTTATTTTAGCCGGTGCTTTCACCATTAATTTCAACTTACTTCACCTACTTCATCTTATCGAGTTTAACGCTATTTTATCATAAAATGAACAAGATATAGCTGTTCATTTAAACATCTTTGTTTAATCCTCTGTTTTATCTTTCATTTTGGGACAAAAAAACCGAAGCGGTTATACACTTCGGTTTTCCTCATTTCACTTTAAATAATCGCATAAGCATTGATTTTCACTATTGCCTTAGCTGCTGCTGTGCAAGCTCCACTGCTCGCTTCACCATATTGCCTGCGTCTTTTGCCCGAATAGCGCCCCAACCTTCTGCTTGTACAGTATCGTAAAAACCAAGTTCTTTAGCCAGTTCTTCTTTCAGCTTCGATGACATAATCCCTCTACGCCTTGACATTGCACATGGCTCCTTTACGTATAAAATGAAATTTCAACCTGAACCTCCTCGCTCTTTATACATGAAAATGCGAGGACGATATGTATAGTATGTATAAAAAATAATGTATATATAATTTGAAAAAAAGACCAATAAAAAAGCAGTAAACCAATGTCCACTGCTCATCACCACTTGCTATATTGCCTATGTCATTCTTAGAAAAATTTTAGTTGCACTGTTTCCGTTAACACATCTGCGTAACTATACGAAACGCGCTCCAAAGAGTTTTCCTCTTGATCTAATTCAACGATAAAAACAGATGGGTACGTTTCTGTTAATACACCTGAACGTTCTACTGTTTTTCTACGACCACCGTTTGCTTTTAAAGTTAATCGTTGGCCTAGGTGCAAATCCAGCGCTTGCTTAATATCAGACAAAGTTTTCGCCATATTGGTCCACCTCACTATGTATAGTGTAACACATGTTAGAAAAATAGTCAAAAACATAAAATTATAACAATCTATCTCTAATTGTGTCAATAAATAATTTTCAACATGAATCTACATTTCGCTGTTAGTATGCTCGTTTTTTAACGAAATATGTATATCTTTAGCAAATATTGAAAATGATTTTGTGAAATTCAGCGTATACTTTGGCTTCATACAAAAAAACAACTGGTTGCACATCATGCGTGTACATGCTGTAACCAGTTGTTTTTATTTCTACTCATCGCTTTCATAAGGCATGCCCGTGCGAAGCAGCCCTTTTGTTTCTACTCCTCCTAAACCTTTAGCACCCGTTAATGTATTACGTAAGACGTCCCATACATTAATACGATCCGTGAAAGGAGTAAAACTTAGTTTTGCTACTACATACACGGGGTCAAGCGCATGAATATTTACACGCGAAGGTGAACTAGCAAAGTTTGCTCCAGCTTGAATCAATAATTCAAAATGCGATTGACAGGCACCTGCAAAAATCACCAGCTGATCTAAATTACCAACTCTTTTTCTTGCTTCTTGGACTGTTCGAATATAGTGTTTGGAATGTCTATAAGCAAGAAGATCATCCTTATTTCCTTTTCCTTTGGAATAAGCATCATGCCCTGTCAGCACCAGAATATCAGGCCTTACATCCTCAATTAACTTTCCAACTTTCTCCGGCATCTCTGACTCTACGCAATGAACACCATAAACAGGAACACCAATTTTTTCGTAAACCAACAAACATTTACGTAAATAATTAGGGTCTCCGTCTACGTGCAGGACCTTTCCAGGAATTTGAAACAAGCGATGTGAATGGCTGTATCCATTAGTCATGCTATATTCAGTTTTCTCTCGAACGAGCCGATAATCCTGTTGAATAAGCTCCAAGGATCTTTCTAAAAGTTCTTCTTCTTGTTTTTTTCTTTGATCCTGTTCTTTAGCATCCACAACCTCTAAATCTGTACAAGGAGCGTCGGCAATCAACCGAACGTCTTCTCCTATTAAAGTCGCATATTTCCCCGCTTCGCTGTCATTAATAGCTATAACACGAAAAAGCAAATCTCTTTGATAAGAAGGTCGTGTAACTATATCACCAATTTTGATGTTCATATGCTTCACTCCGTCTTTGCTACTTCAAAAATAAATTCTCTTCATAGCCTATGACTTCATGATAAAAATGTGATGATTTAGCGAAATGATTTTAAAAGTTGGTCACTTAACGATCCGAATTCTTGAATAGATAACGTTTCGCCTCTTCGTTTCGGATCAATTTCAGCAGTTGCAAGTGCTTGCTCAATGTCCGCTTTTTTCTGTTTCCCATTTGGCAAGTTGTTCACTAGATTGTTTAAAATGGTTTTTCGGCGCTGTCCAAAACTTGCTCGTACAACTTGGAAGAAGAATGCTTCATCTTGTACTTCTACCGCTGGCTTCGGTCTTCTCAGCAGCCGAATAACAGCTGAATCTACATTAGGCTGCGGATTAAATACTGTTTTAGGCACAATCATAACCGTCTCAGCCTCTGTATAGTATTGAATCGCAATAGAAAGTGAACCGTACTCCTTTGTTCCCGGTTTAGCTGCTATACGGTCGGCAACTTCTTTTTGAAGCATAACAACGATTCCCCGTACCGGAATTTGCTCTTCTAATAATTTCATCAAAATGGGTGTCGTCACGTAATACGGTAAATTCGCAACGACCATTAAATCTTCTATGTTTTCGAATTCTTGTTCGAGCGTCTCTTTTAAATCTGCTTTTAACACATCTTGATGAATAACTTTTGCATTTGGGTAAGGAGAAAGAGTGTCGGCTAAAATCGGAAGCAGACGCTGGTCGATTTCAAATGCCAGTACTTTTTTTGCGCGCTTTGCTAGCTGTTCAGTTAACGCTCCGATACCGGGTCCAATTTCAATTGCTCCCGTTTCTTCTGTTATTTCTGCATGATCAACAATGCGATGTAAAATGTTCGTATCAATTAAAAAATTTTGTCCCAAACTCTTTTTAAATGTAAAACCGTATTTCTTTAAAATTTCCTTGGTTCGATTAGGCGTTGCAATATCTTTTAACACGATTCCTTTTCCTCCTTATTTATCTGCTCAACAGCTTTGATAAACTCCTCTTTTGAAATTTGGAACATCTGTAATCGTTTATGAAGCTGCTTTCCATTGGCATAGCCTATTTTTAATAACTTTCCTATTCTTTCACGTCGAGACTTGGCTTTACTATCTCCTACCAAACGAGCTACGATTAAATCCTCTTGAGAAATCTCCATATCTGCTTCTACCCACTCTTGCTTTACATCTTTTAGTGCTTTTTGAATAGACGCAATAGAAGCATGTTCAACTCCAATACCTTTGCCGTTTTTAGGGCGAGCCTCTTCTTTATCTAAAAATGCATGTTTACATCCTGGAACACGTTCTGAAACAATATTTCGAATTCGCTGTCCTGGATAATCTGGATCTGTAAAAATAATTACGCCTCTTGTTTTTTGAGCTAATTTTACTTTTTCAATGGTTTCTTCATTTACAGCTGATCCATTTGTCTCGATGGTATCCGCATCCACTGCACGTTTAATCGCTACGGTATCGTCCCGACCTTCTACTACAATAATTTCTTTAATCTTCATTTCTTCCTCCAAAACATTCAGTTTTGTTCATTTGCTTTTCAGTAAAAATGAAATGCTCGTTACTCACATCATTTTTCTTCTATGAAATCAACGTTTTATCTTATTATCAACTAAATTAAAAAGCATCTATCTGTTATTTTAACTGAAAAAGGCAGAGGATAACATTCTCCTCTGCGCCTATCTTTACTTTAACACGAAAATGATTGTTATATGAGAAAAAGTTTTAATCATTAATGCCAAATAGCTTTTTAGCGTTAGCTGTTGTAATATCAGCCAACTCTTCATACGTTATGCCTTTTAACTCTGCAATTTGCTCCGCTACGTATGACACATAACCAGGTTCATTGCGCTTGCCGCGGAATGGATGGGGAGTTAGATAAGGACAGTCTGTTTCAATTAATAGTTTATCTAAAGGAAGTTCTGCAGCAACTTCTTTTGGTTTTTTTGCATTTTTAAAAGTAACAGGTCCACCAAAAGAAATATACATATTCATATCCATACACTGCTTCGCTACTTCAATACTGCCCGTGAAGCAATGCATAATCCCGCCTACTTCTTCTACGTGCTCTTCTTTTAAAATGGTTACCACGTCTTCTGTTGCATCACGATTATGAATAATGATAGGTAAATTCACTTTGCGCGCTAAGCGAATTTGACGGCGAAATACGTCCTTTTGAACCTCTTTAGGTGATTTATCCCAATGATAGTCTAATCCCATCTCTCCTAAAGCCACAACTTTCGGATGCTGAGCTAACTCTTCAATCCAAGCTAAATGCTCATCCGTCATATCAATTGCATCTACTGGATGCCAGCCTACACTAGCATAGATAAAGTCGTACGTTTCAGCTATTTGAATAGCTTTTTTAATGGTAGGTTCATCAAATCCAACAACCACCATGTTTTGAACACCTTTTTCTAACGCGCGATTAATTACTTCTTGCAAATCGTCTTCATACTGTTCTGCGTTTAAATGAACATGTGTATCAAATAACATCTAATCGATCCTTTCCATGAATAAAAGGGGGTCCTCGCATGTTACACGTGAAACACCCCTTTTACCTATACTTATTTTATCTTCGTGCCGTTTGCTAAGTTTTGATCTACGCTTGCTAGTGAAAGACCATTCTCATCTTCACCAGCTAAAATCATTCCTTGTGATAGTTCGCCGCGCAATTTTACAGGTTTTAAGTTGGTTACACAAATTACTTTGCGACCTACTAATTCTTCAGGCTTATAAAACTTGGCAATACCTGATACAACTTGGCGTTTTTCATAGCCAAGATCAAGCTGCAGCTTTAATAGTTTATCTGCCTTCTTAACTGGTTCTACTTGCGTAACTTGCGCTACACGAAGCTCTACTTTCATGAAATCATCAATCGTAATCTCTTCAGAAGGCTCTTCCTTCACAACAGGTTTTTCTTCCTTCGGAGCACTTCCTTGCATCTGCTCTTTAATAAACGCTACCTCTTCTTCTCGATCTAGACGAGGGAACATTGGCTCACCTTTTTCTACTTTTGTGCCTTCTTTAAGCATATTAAAGCGCGTCGTGCTTTCCCACGTTTTTAACACATCTTCTTTTACACCGATCTGAGCAAAAATTTTCTCAGGTGTACGTGTTAAGAATGGCTGTAGTAATACCGCAATGTGACGAATTGATTCAGCTAGATGTGTCATAACGGAAGCAAGTTCTGCACGCTTATTCTCATCTTTTGCTAACGCCCAAGGCTGCGTTTCATCAATGTATTTATTCGTGCGGCTTACATATTGCCAGATAGAAGCAAGAGCCACTGAAAACTCCATATCCTCCATCGCTTCTTCATATTTATTCACTGTATCTTTTTGAGCTTGTACGATAAGTGCATCAAACTCGGTTACATTTCCTTCATAAGTCGGAATAACACCATCAAAATACTTATTAATCATCGCCACTGTACGGTTAACTAGGTTGCCAAGGTCATTTGCTAAGTCAAAGTTAATACGTTCAACAAACGCTTCTGGTGTGAATACACCGTCTGAACCGAATGGAACTTCACGAAGCAAGTAGTAACGAAGGGCATCTAACCCATAGCGGTCAATCAATGTCACTGGGTCCACTACATTCCCTTTTGACTTCGACATCTTTCCATCTTTCATTAATAACCAGCCGTGAGCAAATACTTTCTTAGGAAGTGGCAAATCAAGTGCCATCAACATGATTGGCCAATAAATGGTATGGAAACGTACGATTTCTTTTCCTACTAAATGTACGTTAGCCGGCCAGTATTTTCGATAGTTTTCATCATTCTCAGTATCATACCCAAGAGAGGTGATATAGTTAGAAAGCGCATCAATCCATACGTAAATAACGTGTTTTGGGTTACCTGGAACTTTTACCCCCCAATCAAACGTCGTACGAGAAACAGCTAAGTCTTCAAGACCCGGCTTAATAAAATTATTGATCATTTCGTTTTTACGAGACTCCGGTTGAATAAATGAAGGGTTCTCTTCATAAAAAGCTAGTAAACGATCTACGTATTTCCCCATTTTAAAGAAATAGGACTCTTCTCGAACGAGCTCTACAGGGTGTCCGCTATCCGGGCTTTTCCCACCTACAACTTTTCCATTTTCAACGATTGGATCTACTAGTTGATGCTCTGTATAGTACGTCTCATCGGGAACTGAATACCAACCTTCATACTCATCAAGATAAATATCACCTTGTTCTAAAAGGCGCGCGAAAATCTTTTCCACGATTTCTTTATGTCTTGGTTCTGTTGTACGGATAAAATCGTCATACGAAATATCCATCTTATCCCACAGCTCTTTGATTCCAGAGACAATATCATCTACGTATTGCTGAGGTGTCACGTTTTTCTCTTCTGCTTTTCGCTGAATTTTTTGACCATGTTCATCCGTACCTGTTAAATAACGTACGTCAAACCCTCTCAAACGTTTATAACGAGCCATTGCATCTCCCGCTACCGTCGTGTATGCGTGCCCTATATGTAATTTACCACTCGGATAATAAATCGGCGTAGTAATGTAAAATGTATTATTTCCATCTGCCATGTTCATAACCTCCAACATTCCATTTCAACATTTTGATTTATATGGATGTAATCATATAAACCCTGTCTTCTTATTCTACTATCTATCATACTATTTTACATGATAATTTCAAAACATTCTCTTCCTATATACACGGGAATATGACGGATTCACTTCATTTTTAAATAATCGTTATTTTCCCAAAAAATAATCCTGTTAATTGTATCAGCTTCGCCCTATTTTTATATAAAATATACCCCCATTCAAAAAGTCACTTTGATAAAAACGACAAATAGGTCTAATTTTGTCGTTTTATGTCGAATTATATTTACCCTATCTTCAAAATAGTTAATATCAAGCTATTTAGGCGATTAATCTTTTTTCCAATGAAACCCCTTGTCATTCCTTGACTGACGGTCACAATTAGCTTCTAAACGAGTCGGGGAAAAAATTTTTTCCCAGCTACATTTTTTTACATATAAAATGATTGACTAGTTTTGGAAACGCTGGTATTATGAAAGTACGTTGAAATTGTCGAATAATGACGAAAGTAATAACATAGAAAAATGATCATTGAGAGGAGAACGATTAACATGAAATCTACAGGTATTGTTCGTAAAGTTGATGAATTAGGACGCGTAGTAATTCCAATTGAATTACGTCGTACATTAGGAATTGCAGAGAAAGATGCTCTAGAAATCTATGTAGATGAAGAGCGCATCATCTTAAAAAAATATAAACCAAACATGACTTGCCAAGTAACAGGTGAAGTATCTGATGATAACATTCAACTTGCTAGCGGCAAATTAATTCTAAGCCGTGAAGGTGCAGAACAAATCATGAAAGAACTTCAAGATTCTTTACAAGCTTCTAAATAAAACGAAAAGCTGTCTATGATAGACAGCTTTTTTTAATGTACGTGATATTCACTATAAATGTCTCGTTTTGATACATCTCGGTCTTTTGCCACTTGCTTAATCGCTTCTTTGTTTGAAAGTCCTTCTTCTACATAGTGATCAACGTGCTCGATAATGGTGAGCTGTTCCCACCATAGATTACTTTCATCTGGCGCTTCTTCATTTGTCCCTTCAAGAATTAAGCAGAATTCCCCTCTAATATCTGTGGCATTTGTCCATTCAATTGCTTCTAATACGCTTCCTCTTAAAAATTCTTCATAGCGTTTGGTTAACTCTCTACATAACACAATAGATCGGTTCCCTAAAATTTCTTCTATACTCTTTAGCGTTTCTTTTAATCGATGAGGGGCTTCATAAAATATCATGCTTTCTTTAATATACTGAAGCTCTTGAAGCTGTTCTTTACGCTGTTTTTTATTTCTGTTTAAAAATCCATAGAAATAAAACTGCCCTGTAGGTAGACCAGAAGCAATTAAAGCTGTTAATGCTGCGTTAGGCCCCGGCAGCGGAACAACCGTATATCCTTCTTTAACGGCAGCTACCACTAACTCATAACCAGGATCTGAAATACAGGGCATACCCGCGTCGCTTACTAAAGCAATATTTTTTTCACTGTCCAAGTCGCTTAACAGCTGTTCACTTTTTGTATGTTTATTATGTTCATGATAACTTGTAATAGGCGTATCGATTTCAAAGTGGTTACATAGTTTTTTCGTTTGTCTCGTATCTTCTGCGGCAATATAATCAACTTCTTTTAAAATTCGAATCGCACGAAATGTCATATCCTCTAAGTTTCCAATAGGAGTGGGAACTAAATATAAAACGCCTCGTTCATTCGATACATCATAACTTTTTTGTGATTTCATTCTGCTTTTCTTGCTCCCTTCGAATGTAAGCCTGTTTTTGCACTCTGCTTAACTGTTTGAACCAATACTCTTTTTGCATAGCTTCTGTTTTAGAAGTAAACACCTCATGCCAAATTAATGAAACAGGCCTTCTTGCTCTCGTATATTTTGCCCCTTTCCCTTCATTATGGACAGAAATACGTTTTTGCAAATTATTCGTGTAACCAGCGTAATACGTACAGTCCTTGCATTCAACTACATAAAAATAATGATTATTCTGTTCCATATAAAATCCTTTTTAATTCGTCCGTGTATTCATCATTATCTTGGTAGACCACCAGCGGAGGAAGAATCTTTAAATCTGGACTTCCATCCTTCGTACCTTCAATTAAAAGTGTATTTGCTTCTTTCCCATCTTTAGGATAGACAAACTGAAGTCTCTTTGGCTCTAAACGGTATTGCCTCATTAACGTAACGATATCTAATAGTCTCCCTGGACGGTGAACCAATGCTACTTTTCCGCCTTGCTTAACTAGTTGACTACTGGCTCTAATCACATCTTCCAACGAACAATGAATTTCGTGGCGAGCGATTGCAAAGTGTTCGTTTTCATTTATTTCTTCTTTATTGGATGTGGTGAAATAAGGAGGATTACATGTTACAACATCATATTTTCCATAACCCAGTTCTTGAGGTGCATTTTTTAAATCACCATGTATCATTTTAATCTGCCCATCCAGCTGATTATACGCAATACTTCTTTGTGCCATACTATGTAGCCGCTCTTGAATTTCTACACCAATAATTTTTCCCTTTGTTCGTTTAGATAAAAACAGTGGGATTACACCGTTTCCTGAACATAAATCAACCAAGTTGCCTTTACGAATTGGGACATAAGCAAAGTGAGATAAAAGCACAGCATCCAATGAAAAGGAAAAGACAGATGGACTTTGAATAATGCGCATTTCCTCATCGGCTAATAGATAATCTAAACGTTCATCTCCATATAACTCAACCATAATCGTTCTTCTCCTTGTACATCTATTATTTACATCTTTTACTCATAAAAAGAACCTCTCCAAAAGGGAGAGGTGTTGTTACTTTTTATTTAAAAATGACAAGCAAAACAAACAGTCTCCATCTTTACGCACACTTCCATAATGAATGTTACAAATATGAAAACCCTCTTGGTAAAGGCGAGCCAAATTGTCATATCCTTCTCCGATATCAATTTGTTTTTGCTCTTTTGTTTGAGCGCTTGCTTTTGAATGTCTATTTTTCAGCTTCGTTTCGAAGTTTGTCTGGTCAAGGCGACGGCGCAAATGATCATTTTCTATTTGCAGATGATGATTTTCTTCAATTAGCTCAGCAAGATGCTCTTTCAACTCACCTAACTGCTTATATAAATGACCAATTTGTTCCTCCATGTTTGTCACCGAATCAAAAATCTCTTTTTTATCCACCTTTGCCCACCTCGTTAATCTGTGGCTTGAAACGAAACAGCACCTTCATTATTGATCTCATCCAGAGTATACTCTAAAATTTGTTCGTGATCTGACAGTTCCACTTGAATAATTCTTTCCAAAATATTCAAACCTACTACACGTCCTGAACCATCTGAAGTTTTAATTGTTGAGCCTATATCAGGAAGCTGTTCTTTTGCCGTTTCATACTCATCATTTTCATATTTTAAACAACACATCAAACGTCCGCATAAACCAGAAATTTTCGTTGGATTAAGCGATAGGTTTTGGTCTTTGGCCATCTTAATAGAAACCGGCTCAAAATCACCTAAAAACGTTGAGCAACATAGCATACGTCCACAAGGACCTATCCCACCCAACAGTTTTGCCTCGTCTCGTACACCAATTTGACGAAGCTCAATTCGCGTACGGAAAATAGCAGCTAAATCTTTAACTAGCTCTCTAAAATCAATACGGCCGTCTGCTGTAAAATAAAAAATGACTTTATTACGATCAAACGTATATTCTACATCTACTAACTTCATATCTAAATCGTGTGATTGAATTTTTTGCACGCATACGTCATACGCTTCTCTAGCAGCTTGTTTATTTTCATCCACAATCAGCCTGTCTTTTTGTTCAGCAATGCGGATTACTTTTTTCAAAGGAAGCACGACATCATGTTCACTTACTTGCTTTTTGTTAATAACCACTCTGCCAAATTCAACACCACGAACTGTTTCTACAATAACAAACTCACCATCTGGAATTGTAAGTTCTCCAGGGTCAAAATAATATATTTTTCCCGCTTTTTTAAAGCGAACGCCTACTACATCATACAAGCTTTTATCCCTCCTGCAAATCCAACACCAGCTGTTCCATTAATAACTGTAGATTCATATTTGAATTTAATTTATTTTTGGCCTTCAAGATAACCTCTAAGCGATAAATCGCTTTTTCCTGCGTTGTCTGAAGAGCTTGCTGTTTTAATTCTTCTATTTTATGACGATAGACGATTTTAGACTCTTGTCCAACTTGCAGCGTCAACAAATCACGGTAAAGAAGCATCAATAAAGTTAAACCAATATGAGCTTGTTCTTTTTCTTTAAAATGTGTTACCCACTTTTCATGAATAAAAAGCAGAGCTTGTTGAGGTCTCGTTGTTAACACTTCATATAATTGTATCACTAACTTTATTGCAAGTCCAAACCATTCATCTTTACTTAATTCAATTGCTTCATCAATGCTGTTTGTTAAATTAGACAAGATGGACGCATCTACTGCGGAAAGGCCATTTTCTACTAGTTTTTCAGCTAACTGTTCTGGTGTAAGAGATCGAAATGATATTACTTGGCAACGTGAGATAATCGTATCTAATAAGCGCTGTATATTTTCTGTTAATAAAATTGCATAAGTTCCGTTGCCAGGCTCTTCTAAAAATTTCAGTAAACTATTTGCTGCGCTTACTGTCATTTTATCAACATGATTCACAATATATAACTTTTTATTAGATTCAACACCGGTTTTTGTGAATTCTGATTGCAAGAATTGAATTTGCTCTTTTTTAATCGATAAACCAGCTGGCTCAATCAAGTGAATATCTGGATGATTACCTGAATCAATTCGCCGGCAGTTACTGCACTCATGGCATGGCCTATGATTAACTGGATTTTGGCAAAACAGTGCTTTAGCAAACAAAAAACTAATTTGTTTTTTACCTGTTCCTTTGCTTCCTTCAAATAAATAAGCATGAGCAACTCGCTCTTTAAGTAAGCTGTTTTGCAAAATCTTTAATACGTTCGGCTGAAGAGCTTCAAGCTGTTCCCATGTATTTCCCATTCAATCATCACTTTCTATTTAAAATCTTCTCTCTTAAAATTGATGAAATTGATCTACTGGTAGTACGAATACTGTAGCTCCGCCCACTTCAACTTCAACAGGATACGGAATGTATGAATCTGCATTACCACCCATCGGTGCCACAGGAGAAATCATCTGTCTGCGGTTTTCACATTGGCCCTTAATAATATCAAGTACTTCATCTACTTTATGATCATCTGTACCAATCATAATTGTTGTATTCCCTGATTTTAAAAATCCGCCCGTACTTGATAATTTGGTTGAACGAAATCCTCTTTCTACAAGTGCATTTAAAAGCTTTGAGCTATCTGAATCTTGAATAACGGCCATTACTAATTTCATGAATAACACCTCATTTTACTTTATTGTTAAGAATAGTATAGCAAGAATAACAATCATCTGTATTTATTTTAAAATCAATTGTATCTGTTTATAAGCTTCTTCACAGACCTTTTCAATGGATTGATTTGCATCAATTCGGCGAATACGCTCTGGAAATTGACTCAAAAGAGATAGATATCCATCTCGTACTTTGTAATGAAAGTCTAAGGATTCTAAATCTAATCGATTAATCTCATCTTTTCGACCTTTATTAATTCTTTCTAATCCTACCTCAGGCTCAATATCAAAATATAAAGTGGCCTGTGGCATCGTTTGCTCAATAGCAAATTGATTGATAGCAAAAATATCTTCTACACCTATCCCCCGCGCATTTCCTTGATAAGCAAGTGAGCTATCAATAAAACGGTCACATAATACTATATTCCCTTTATTTAGCTCAGGAATCACTTTTTCTACAAGATGTTGTCTCCTAGCCGCAGCGTAAAGAAGTGCTTCTGTTCTGGCATCCATTTCCGTGTTAGATGGATTTAAGATGATTTCACGAATTTGTTCAGCAATTCGTATGCCTCCAGGCTCTCTTGTTAATACAATGTTATAGCCATCTTGTATTAATTTTTGTTGAACCATATGGATGATGGTCGTCTTACCAGCACCCTCTGGCCCTTCGAATGTAATAAACGTTCCTGACATGTATAAATTCCTTTCTCTATTTAAATACTTCTATCTTTCCTTCTTCCATACAAGAGCCGCCTTGAATATGACCATTTAACCTTTGAATATGCAAAATATAGTCAATATGATTGCTCGTAATCGTTTCTCCCTCCATTAAAATAGGAATTCCAGGAGGATATGGAATAATAGATTGTGCGCTTACACACCCAATCGCTTCTTCAAACGAACACATATGCTTTGTCCTTAATTTTCTTTCTTCCATAGACAGGAGAACCGTTGCCCTTGAAAAACGAAATGGTTTGATTAGTGGTTTTTCATACGACTTACGCTGTATATTTGCTACTGCTTGTCTAACCCGCTTAATTGTATCATTAAAGTCCCAACTGCTGCTTAACGGTAGAACAAACAATACATAGTTAACGTCAGCTAGTTCTGTATAAATATCTTGTTTTTCCAGTTCCTTTTGCAAATCATATCCTGTTGCCGCCGAACAAGTCAATGTCATTTTCAAAAGGTCGGTAGCAGTTTGATCTGTTTCCACATTAATAGTTGAAAGTGTATCAATCTTATTAATCTTTTCAACAAACGAATGAATATTGTCAGTCATTCTATCGATATCATGCTGTGTAAACTGCTGCAGATAATACCGTGCCAAATCGAGAGAAGCCATAATAGGGTATGAAGGACTGCTTGACTGAAGTACTTGTAGGTAATGGCGCACCGCTTGCTTATTCACTAATGTTCCCTGCATATGTAAATAAGAACCCATTGTCATAGCTGGTAGCGTTTTATGTGCTGACTGAACGACAAGGTCAGCTCCATACGTAACAGCTGACGACGGAAAAGGATTGCCTAAAATAAAATGGGCTCCATGAGCTTCATCAATAACTATAGGAATATTGTAGCTATGAATAAAGTCAATGGTCTCCTTTAAATCTCGTGCTACCCCGTAGTAAGTAGGATTTGTTAATACAAATGCTTTTATATCCTCAGAACGCTCTAAAGCCGCTTTAATTGTTTTAATGGATACACCTGTACTAAGATGTGTTTTTGAATCTATTTCAGGAGCTAAAAAAATAGGTGATGCCTTTGATAAAGTAATAGCATTAAAAATAGATTTATGAGAATCTCTTTGAACAGCAATTTTATCTCCTTCTTGACAAAGAGATAAAATTGCTGAGAGGTTGCCTACAGTAGAACCATTAACTAAAAAAAAGCTTTCATCTACTCCATACAACTTTGCCGTTAACTCTTGTGCTTCTTTAATAACAGATTCTGCTTCATGTAAATCATCTAATCCGCTAATTTCCGTTAGATCGTATTGCAAAAAATCTGCGTAAGAAGACTGAATATGTGAAGGTAGAATTTGACCATTTTTATGGCCGGGCACGTGGTAAGAGAGTGACCTCTTTTCGCTATGCCTTACTAAACGGTTATATAAAGGTAAATATGTATCCATACATCCATTCCTTACTTTTTGTAAATATAACATTGTTAACTTGATAAAAGAATATGTAAGCATTTTTCCTATCAAAATTCATTTTTCTTTCATTATAACAAACTTAGATGATTTTTTTGAGCCATATAAAGAAGCCCTTATAAAAAAGGGCTTTTAGTAAGAAAACGCTCCTGATATTCTCTTTAATTGATTTACTAACAATTGATAACGAAAATGAGATGAATCCACCTCTACAATCTCTACCTCGCAGTGTTGGCATATAAAGCTGGAAAACACTTCAATACCCTTTGTATGCTGTTCATGACAAACGGAACATGTTTTAATTTGTTTTTCCATTACTCTCCACCTCCACTAAATAAGTATCGACAAGATGTAACTTCTTTATGCAGTTCATTTACCCCATTTTATGTAGATAGCTTATACTTTGTGAATAATAAAAAAAGACTAGCTAAAATAGCTAGTCTTTTTTCAAGTGCCTGGCAACGTCCTACTCTCACAGGGACAAAGTCCCAACTACCATTGGCGCTAAAGAGCTTAACTTCCGTGTTCGGTATGGGAACGGGTGTGACCTCTTCGCTATCGCCACCAGACAAGAGATTGTTCTCTCAAAACTAGGTAACAGTTTGCTGAGTAAAGCTTACGCTTTTAAAAGTTTGGTTAAGTCCTCGATCGATTAGTATCAGTCAGCTACACATGTCGCCACGCTTCCACCTCTGACCTATCAACCTGATCATCTTTCAGGGATCTTACTAGCTTGCGCTATGGGAAATCTCATCTTGAGGGGGGCTTCATGCTTAGATGCTTTCAGCACTTATCCCGTCCACACATAGCTACCCAGCGATGCCTTTGGCAAGACAACTGGTACACCAGCGGTGTGTCCATCCCGGTCCTCTCGTACTAAGGACAGCTCCTCTCAAATTTCCTACGCCCACGACGGATAGGGACCGAACTGTCTCACGACGTTCTGAACCCAGCTCGCGTACCGCTTTAATGGGCGAACAGCCCAACCCTTGGGACCGACTACAGCCCCAGGATGCGATGAGCCGACATCGAGGTGCCAAACCTCCCCGTCGATGTGGACTCTTGGGGGAGATAAGCCTGTTATCCCCGGGGTAGCTTTTATCCGTTGAGCGATGGCCCTTCCATGCGGAACCACCGGATCACTAAGCCCGACTTTCGTCCCTGCTCGACTTGTAGGTCTCGCAGTCAAGCTCCCTTGTGCCTTTACACTCTACGAATGATTTCCAACCATTCTGAGGGAACCTTTGGGCGCCTCCGTTACATTTTAGGAGGCGACCGCCCCAGTCAAACTGCCCACCTGACACTGTCTCCCGGCCCGATCAGGGCCGCGGGTTAGAATTTCAATACAGCCAGGGTAGTATCCCACCGACGCCTCCACCGAAGCTAGCGCTCCGGCTTCTCAGGCTCCTACCTATCCTGTACAAGCTGTACCAAAATTCAATATCAGGCTACAGTAAAGCTCCACGGGGTCTTTCCGTCCTGTCGCGGGTAACCTGCATCTTCACAGGTACTATAATTTCACCGAGTCTCTCGTTGAGACAGTGCCCAGATCGTTACGCCTTTCGTGCGGGTCGGAACTTACCCGACAAGGAATTTCGCTACCTTAGGACCGTTATAGTTACGGCCGCCGTTTACTGGGGCTTCGATTCAGAGCTTCTCCCAAAGGATAACCCCTCCTCTTAACCTTCCAGCACCGGGCAGGCGTCAGCCCCTATACTTCGCCTTGCGGCTTCGCAGAGACCTGTGTTTTTGCTAAACAGTCGCCTGGGCCTATTCACTGCGGCTCTCTCGGGCTATACACCCTACCAGAGCACCCCTTCTCCCGAAGTTACGGGGTCATTTTGCCGAGTTCCTTAACGAGAGTTCTCTCGATCACCTTAGGATTCTCTCCTCGCCTACCTGTGTCGGTTTGCGGTACGGGCACCTCCCGCCTCGCTAGAGGCTTTTCTTGGCAGTGTGGAATCAGGAACTTCGGTACTATAATTCCCTCGTCATCACAGCTCAGCTTTCATGATGAGCGGATTTGCCTACTCATCAGCCTAACTGCTTGAACGCGCATATCCAGCAGCGCGCTTACCCTATCCTACTGCGTCCCCCCATTACTCA